>WHUA01000014.1 GCA_009377445.1 Alphaproteobacteria bacterium
ACGTCGGTGCTGACGTCTTGGCTGCCCCGCCAGACCCCGCAGGCGCTTACCGCCATGCCGAGCGACAGGACGACGAAGGCTGCGAGCACGTAACGAAACAGGACCGTCATGCTATCCGATATCCGTTCTTAGAAGCGCTGGATGAAACCGCCACCGACGAACCACAGCCCGTCGATGTCGTCACCGGCCGTGTCTTCGACGTCGTAGTAGCGAGCCGTGACGAAGTAATCGCCACCGACGCTGTCGATCCGCTGCACCACGTTCAGCGCGTGCGCCATGCCCTTGGTGTCCATCTCGCCGCATTCCTTACAGTACTGGAAGGCGTACTCGAACGTCGTCGCGCCCAGCTCCGTCGCCTTCATCGTGTACCAGATCGACGGCTGGAGGTTGTAGGTGGTGTCGTTGAAGGCCGAGTGGCCCGCGCCCTGGAGCTCACGCCGCTGATGGGCGCCCGAGAAGGTGGCGCCCAGCCCGATCGGCGTCAGCACGGAGACCGAGCCGTTGAACTGCGTGATGCCGTTGATCGTAGTGCCGTTGCCCCAGCACGCGCCGTCGCCCGCGCTCTCGCTACCCTCGGTGTGGCAGAAGCCGGCCGCACCCGCGAGTTCCGTTCCGGCGATTTTGCCTTTATACCAAAGAGCGACGTCGTAGTTGTGCTTGTCGATGATGCTCGCGGCCGCCTTGAAGCCGAAGAAAGTCGGCGTGTCGTAGCGGATGCGGTTCTGCCGGCCCGCGCCGTCGAAGCTGTCGAAGAAACTCCCGACCTCTCCCCGGTCGCGCACCGCCAGGTCCTCGTCATCGTCCAGAACGTGGTAGGAGCCGCCCAGGTTGGTCAAGGTGCCACCGAGATGGGCGCTGCTGATGCCAGGCGCCAGGCTTACTTCCGACGATCCGTTCGTCGCCGTGTCGCCACGGCCGATCCAGACCGCGCCGAACTTCTTGCTCGACAGGATCACGTCCAGATGACGGATCGTGAAGCGGTTCGCGCTGCCGCCCTGGTTCTCGAACTGCGAGCCGCCGTCGTTGTCGCCGGACTGCACCGCATACTCCATCCGCGTCCGCAGGCTGATGTCGTTGGTGATCTTGCCGCGGCCGTCGATGCCCATGCGGGTCGACGAGTTGCCGTTCTCGCCCTGCTTGAAGGTGGTCGTCTCTCCGTCGCCGACGATGCCGAACATGCGAGAGATCTGGCCGTACAGCCTGATCTTGACTTTCTTCTGGCTGGAAACGACGCCTGGCGCCGCCGCCGGGTCCTGGGCGGACGCCGGTATCGCCAAACCGGTCGCAAAGGCAATGGCGGTCGACGCCATCAGAACCTTGTTAAGCTTGGTCATTGGAAACCTCCACACTGATAAACTTGCAAACTCCCCAAGAAACGTGGCGAACCACCCCGCCGTATCGCCGCAATTGCCACACTGCGCCGCTAAGAACAGGACCTGTGCAGTTCGCCCGGTAGAATAACCACCCAATCCCTAGGCAAACCAAGGCAAAACGTCCTCCGCCATAAAGTTACAAAACTGTTGTTGCGGTTTCGCCACAAAAAAGACAGAAATATCAAATGTATAGATTGTATAGATCGATTTTTCTGATCGCACAATTCCTGAGCACATGGCTTTAATTCTGGCATTCTCTGAACTTTCCGACTTATATATTGATTTAATACTTCGATTATAATAATCGTTAATATCGATTAACGATGCATGCGCCCTTGATAAACCCGGTTTCCGCCACACCTTGCCGCACGGTATGCTCGAATGCGGCCGTCTCGGCGCGGCGACGGCGCGGCTGTGGAAATCGCTTTGGAATCAAGGACGGTGACGATGCCCGGCAAGGTAACGAAGAGCGACGCGGAATGGCGGGCGATGCTGACGCCCGAGCAGTACCACGTCACGCGCGAACACGGTACGGAGCGGGCCTTTTCCGGCAAGTACCACGACAGCAAGGACAAGGGCACCTACGTCTGCATCTGCTGCGGGAATCCGCTGTTTTCATCCGAGACGAAGTTCGATTCGGGCACCGGCTGGCCCAGCTTCTATAAGCCCGCGGACGACGACGCCGTCGCGACCAAGGAGGACCGCAAGTTCTTCATGCGCCGGACCGAGGTGCTGTGCGTCGCATGCGACGCCCATCTCGGCCACGTCTTTCCGGACGGGCCGAAGCCGACGGGCTTGCGCTATTGCATGAATTCGGCCTCCCTGCGCTTGCTGCCGGCCGATGAGGACACATCCGGCGGCGGCGCATAGGTCCCAGAGGAGCGGGCGAAGAAACCGATGGCGCGAGACGCCCAGATCCTGACGAGCCAAGCCCCGGCGACGCGTCGCATAGGTTTCCGCGACCTGCTGGCGCCGATGACGCCGGAGGAATTTCTGGACGGCCACTTCGACCGGACTCCGTTGCACCTTCCCGGCCCGGCTGGCCGCTTCGCCGGCGTGTTCACTTGGGAACAGGCGGCGGTGCTGCTGAACATGACGACGCTCTGGTCCGCATCGACGCTGAAAGTCGTGCTCGACGGCAAGCTGGTTCGGACCGAGGACTATTGCGTTTCGCAGCAGAACCGCGACGGCGCGCCGGTTCCCCAGCCCGACCCCAAGCGGGTTCAGGCGCTGGTTCGCCAGGGGGCCGCTATTTCGCTCAACTTCGTGGAAACGATGTCGCCGGAGATCGCCGCCATCGCCGCCGCGCTGCAATGCTGGTTCGACGGCGAGGCGGTCTGCAACATCTACTGCTCGTGGAGCGGTCACCAGGGGTTCGCCAGCCATTTCGAATTCCACGACGTGTTCGTGCTGCAGATCGACGGCACGAAGGTCTGGAATGTCTACGAAGGGCGGTTCGACCAGGCTGCGCACATCGAGGGCTACAGCTCGGACAGTTTCCCGGACGATTTCCACGCGAACGCGCGTGGCGCGGTGCAGATGGAAGCAAGGATGACGCCCGGCGACGTTCTCTACATCCCGCGCGGGCAATACCACGACGCGCTCGCCACGAGCGACGCCTCCATGCACCTGACATTCGGCGTGGAGTTCCTGAGCGGCTTCTATTTTCTCGGCGCGATCGCCGACGCGCTCCAGCAGGAACCGTTCTTCCGCCAGACCCTGCCGCGGTTCGACAGGCCGGAGGCGCACCGCGCGCACCTGCTGAAACTGGCCGAACAGACGCACGCGTGCATGCTGAAGCCGGGGCTGGCGCGCAACATTCGCAAACAGCAGCGTCTGCGCGCCTTCGCCCGCTGCTTCCCGTCCTACGCCTTGCCGTCCGCCGAGCCGCCGCAGGTCTTCCGGGTCCGCTCGCTGCGGACGCAGGTGGTCGGGCGCGGGGCCGGCTGGCGACTGGAGCGGCCGAACGGCGGCCACGATCTTTCCGCCGAGGACGCACGGCTGGCGGAATGGCTGTTGCCGCGGGACTACTTCAGCGCCGGCGAAGCGGTCGCCGCGCATGGCGGCGAGATGCCGGTAGCCGCCGCGCTCGAGCGTTTCCGGGCGATCGGCCTGATCGACGAGATCTGACGCGCCGCCGTCAGCGCGCGCGCGACCATTCCGCCACGACGCGGCACACCGCCCCGGTCAGGATGGCGAGGTCATCCTCGCCGATCACCAGCGGTGGCATGAGGTAGACCACATCGGCGAAGGGCCTGACCCAGACGCCTTCCTCGACGAACCGGCCCCGTAGCGCATTCAGGTCCGGCACGCGATCGAGCTGCACCACGCCGATGGCGCCCTGGCAGCGCACATCCACGACGCCGGGCAACCCGGCGCAGGCCCGCAAGCCCCCCACGAGCCTGGCCTCGATCGCCTGCGCCTGCGCAAGGCGCGGCTCGCGCTCGAACAGGTCGAGCGATGCATTCGCCGCGGCGCAGGCGAGCGGATTCCCCGTGAACGTCGGGCCGTGCATCAGCGCGCGATCGAAGCGGTCCGACAGGAAGCCGTCGTAAACCCGGTCCGTCGCCACCGTCGCGGCCAGCGCCATGGTGCCGCCGGTAAGCGCCTTCGACAGCGTGACGATGTCCGGGCAGACCGCCGCCTGCTCGCAGGCGAACAGCGAGCCCGTGCGTCCGAAGCCGGTCGCGATCTCGTCGAGAACCAAGAGAATGTCGTGCCGCCGGCAAAGGGCGGCGATGCGGGCGAGCACGGCCGGGGCATGGAACTTCATGCCGCCCGCCGCCTGCACCAGCGGCTCGAGGATCACCGCCGCGACCTCGCCCGCATGGGCGCCGAGGAACCGGTCGAAGGTTTCGAACGACGGCTCGTCGCGCGGCAGATCCACGACATGCTGTTGCGGCAGCAGGCCGCGAAAGAGCGCGTGCATGCCGTCATCCGGGTCGCAGACCGACATCGCGCCCGTCGTGTCGCCGTGGTAGCCGTGGCGGAAGCTGACGAAGCGCGTCCGGCCCTGCGCGCCCTGGTTCAGCCAGAATTGGACCGCCATCTTCATCGCGATCTCGACCGAGACCGAGCCGGATTCGGAAAAGAACACATGGTTCAGGTCGCCCGGAAGCAGGGCCGCGAGCCGCCGCGCCAGGGTCAGCGCCGGCTCATGGACGAGGCCGCCCAGCATGACGTGGGGCATGCACGCCAACTGCCGCTCGACGGCTTCGCGGATATGCGGGTGGTTGTAGCCGTGGCAGGCGGTCCACCAGGACGACACGCCGTCGACCAGCGCCCTGCCGTCGGCGAGGTGAACGCGTACACCTTCCGTGCGCACGGCCTCGACCGGCCGCGGCGCGGTCTTCATCTGCGAATAGGGCAGCCAGATGTGCCGCAACCCGGTTTCGCTCCAGCCCGGGCGTTTCGGCGCGCTCATTCCGGCGAGGGCGCCTCGTAGGGCTCTACCCCGAGGCGCTCGAACAGCGCGTTGTCGCGGTCTGCCTCGGGATTGCCCGTGGTCAGCAGCTTCTCGCCGCAGAAGACCGAGTTGGCGCCGGCGAGGAAGCACAGCGCCTGCGCCTCGTCGCTCATCGCTTCGCGCCCGGCGGACAGCCGGACGAAGGATTTCGGCATCACGATCCGCGCCACCGCGATGGTGCGGACGAATTCGAGGACGTCCAGCGCGGCCGACCCGGCGAGCGGCGTGCCCTCGACCTGGACCAGCATGTTGATCGGCACGCTCTCCGGATGCTTCGGCATGTTTGCCAAGGTCTTCAGCATGCCGGCGCGATCGCGCCGGCCCTCGCCCATGCCGACGATGCCGCCGCAGCAGACGTTCATGCCCGCGTCGCGCACGTGCCCCAGCGTGTCGAGCCGGTCGCGATAGGTCCGCGTGGTGATGATCTCGCCGTAGAACTCTTCGGAGGTGTCGATGTTGTGGTTGTAGTAATCGAGCCCGGCCCCCGCGAGCCGGTCCGCCTGGCCGCGCGTCAGCATGCCGAGCGTCATGCAGGTCTCCATGCCGAGCGACTTCACGCCCCGGACCATCGCCACGATCGCGTCGAGATCGCGGTCCTTGGGGTTGCGCCAAGCGGCGCCCATGCAGAAGCGGCTGGCGCCACCCTGCTTCGCGCTGCGCGCCTCGGCCAGCACGGCGTCCACCGCCATCAGCTTGCCGGCGTCGAGGCCGGTATCGAAATGCGCCGACTGCGGACAGTATTTGCAGTCCTCGGGACAGCCGCCCGTCTTGATCGAGAGCAGCCGGCTCATCTGCACGCGGTTCGCATCGAAATGCCGGCGGTGCGCCGTCTGCGCCCGGAACAGCAGATCGCTGAACGGCAGCGCGAACAGCGCCGCGATCTCGTCGGTCGTCCAATCGTGGCGCAGGCCGCCGTCATCGGCGGGACGGGCTCGGACGGGTGCGACCGCGATCTGATCGGCAATGCTCATCGGCTCACAAGGTCCAACTGAAGATTTCCGGGGCGGCGGCATATTCGGCGAGCGGCCGGCCAAAGTCAAACATCGCCCGACCGTTGACAGCGGCTCCGCCCGGGCGACAATGGGCGACACGCTCCCTCCCATCAGCATGGACGCGAGAGGCATGGACTCTCTGGAACGATACGTGCGCGGCAAGCTCGCCGACCTGGAGGCGCGTTCGTTGAAGCGCGCCCTCGCGGAGACCGCCCGCTTTCCCGCCGGCGTGACCGAGCGCGACGGGCGGGAGATGATCTCCTTCTGCTGCAACGACTACCTCGACCTGTCGCATCATCCGAAGGTGATCGAGGCGGCGATCGACGCCACACGCCGCTACGGCGCCGGCTCGGGCGCGTCGCGGCTCGTCACCGGCAACCACCCGCTCTACGCGGCGCTCGAAACGCGGCTGGCGCGCTTCAAGGAGACGGAAGCGGCGGTGGTGTTCGGCAGCGGCTACCTGACGAATATCGGCATCATCCCGAGCCTCATCGGCGACGAGGACCTCATCCTCGCGGACGATCTGTGCCACGCCTGCCTGTTCGCTGGCTCGCAGCTCAGCCGCGCCCGGCTGGAAATATTCCGTCACAACGACCTGGCGCATTGCGAGGCGCTGCTGGCGGCGCATCGCGTAGGCCACGCCCGGTGCCTGATCCTGACCGACGGCGTGTTCAGCATGGACGGCGATCTCGCGCCGGTCGCCGCGCTCGCGGCCTTGGCGGAAAAATACGATGGCTGGCTGATGACAGACGACGCGCACGGCCTGGGCGTCGTCGCGGGCGGCAAAGGCAGCAGCTTCATCGGCGGCGCCAAGGCGCGGGTGCCGCTGCAGATGGGCACGCTCTCGAAAGCGGTCGGCGTCTACGGCGGCTATCTCTGCGCCAGCCGGGCGGTCGTCGACTTCATCAAGACCCGCGCGCGCAGCTTCATCTACACGACGGGCCTTCCGCCCGGCTCGGTCGCCGCCAGCATCGCCGCACTCGAGCTGATCGAAACCGACACGGCGCTGGTTGCCCGGCCGGTCGAGAACGCCCGCCTGTTCACGCGCGCGCTCAACTTGCCGGACCCGGAAAGCTGCATCGTGCCCTTGGTGCTGGGCGAGCCGGAGACGGCGCTCGCCGCGAGCCGGAGCCTCGCCGAGCAGGGCTTCCTGGTCATCGCGATCCGCCCGCCGACGGTGCCGCCCGGCACCGCACGGCTGCGCTTCACCTTCACCGCCGAGCACCGGAAGGAAGACATAATGCGCCTCGCCGACGCGGTGCGCCCGTTCCGGCCGGCCAGCGCCGAACCGTGAAACGCCTGTTCGTCACCGGATCGGGAACGGGCGTCGGCAAGACGCTGGTGACGGCGGCGCTTACCCATCAGCTCCGCCGCGCCGGCAGGACCGTACGCGCCATCAAGCCCGTCGTCAGCGGCTACACGCCCGCGACGCACCGCGGCAGCGATACCGCGCTGCTGCTCGACAGCCTCGACGCCGGCCATTCGGCGGAGGCGATCGACCGCGTATCGCCTTTCCGCTTCGCGGCGCCCCTGTCGCCCGACATGGCGGCCGCGAGAGAGAGCCGGCGCTTGGATTACGGCGCGCTGCTGCGCTTCTGCCGCGACTGCGCGGACGGTCCGGAGGAGGCGCTGCTGATCGAAGGCGTCGGCGGCGTCATGGTGCCGCTGACCGAGGACAAGACGGTCCTGGATTGGATGGCGGCGGCCGGCGCGCCTTGCCTGCTGGTCGTGGGCAGCTACCTCGGCACGATCAGCCATACGCTGACGGCGGTCGAAGCGCTGCGCAGCCGAGGCGTCGTGCCCGCCGGCTTGGTGATCAGCGAGTCCGAGGAAAGCCCGGTGCCGCCGGCTGAAACGCAGGCCGCGATTAGGCGCTTCGTCGCGGATATCCCCATTGTCGTCGTTCCACGAGTCCCTGGCGACAGGCCGTGGCGGGATGTACCCGACCTGACTTTCCTGCTCGCGTGAGCTACGGCGCGCCGGACGTCCGGCCTATTCGGCCGCGCGCGCCATCTCGGGCGATGCGACCGCGCCGCTGTCGATCAGCGCGTCGATCTCCGATCCGCTCATCCCGAGCCCGGCGAGAACTTCGCGGCTGTGCTGGCCGATATGCGGCGAATGGGACCGCGGGTTGTCGGTCACCATCGGCGGAATGCCGGCGATGGCGCCCATCGGAACGCGGCCGACCGTCGCGTGCTCGACCCAGCGCACGGCGCCGACGGCTTCCACCTGCGGCTCGGCGAACAGGTCGCCGTAGTCGTTGACCGGCGCGTTCAGGATGTCCGCGGCGTTCAGGTCCTTCGCCCATTCCGCCTTGGGCCGGCTCGCCATGGCGGCGCGGACCACGACGAGCAGGTCCTCGCGGTTGGCGACGCGCGAGCGCGCGTCCGCGTAACGCGGGTCGTCGATCAGATCCTCGCGGCCGAGCAGCCGGCAAAGCGCCTGGAAATGCGGGTCGCGGCGGGCGTTGACACAGATGTGGCCATCCGTCGTCGGGAAGGTGCCGACCGGCGCGCCGATCGGCTCGCCCTTGCCCCCTTCGAGGTGGTACTCGACCATCTTCACCTCCTGGAAGGCGAGGGCCGATTGCAGCAGGCTGGTCTGGATGTGCTTGCCGACGCCCTTCATCGCGCGGCGGTACAGCGCGCTGGAAACCGCCTGGAAGGAATAGAGGCCGGTGATGACGTCGATGGCGTAGTAGTCGATGCGCTGCGGCGTTCCGTTGGGATCGAGATTGATCGACATGAAGCCGGTGAAGGCCTGCATGACGGAGTCCGTCGCCGGATGCTTCGCCTTCGGCCCGGTCTGCCCGAAGCCGGTCAGGGACAGGTAGACGACGGTCGGGTTCTCCTTGCGCACGGACTCGTAATCGAGGCCGAACCTCTCGATCACGCCGGGGCGGTAGTTCTGCAGAACGACGTCGGCATCGCGCGCCAAGCGCTTGGCGATCGCCGCCCCTTCCGGCTTTTTGAGGTCGAGCGCGACGCTGCGCTTGCCGCGGTTCAGGATCACGGAGCTGGAGCTCTGGTCCTCGTAGGGCTTGCCCATGGCGCGGCTCCAGTCGCCGGGCGCGGGCGGCTCCATCTTGATCACGTCGGCGCCGTTCTGGGCCAGCAGCATGCCGCAATAGGGCGCGGCGACGCCCTGGGACATGTCGAACACCTTGAGGCCTTCGAAGGCGAGCTCTTCACTCATTCCTGCGTATCCTTCCGATCCGGAAACGGTGGTCCGGCAGGCCGGGTCTGGCCGCCGGTGGGGCCTGAAAAGTCGAATATTCGCCCCGATATGTCAAATGCCTGCCGCGCCGGGCAATGCCCCGCAAGCGGGAGATTGCGGCCACGCGGTTTATGCTATCATAGGCGCAGACAGGCCGCATCCGGTCCCCACCGCTCACGCCTTCTCGGGAGGAAGGACATGCCCCGCACGCTGACCCAGAAAGAGCTCGCCCATTACGACGAGCACGGTTACGTCGTCATCCGCGACGCCATACCGGCGGACACCCTCGGCGCCTCGATCGCCGAGACCGAGCGCATGGTCGCTGTCGCCTCGACCCTGACCGAAGCGATTCCCATGCTCGACCTCGACCCGAGCCACACGCCCGAGAAGCCGCGCGTCCGCCGCATCAAGTCGCCGCACGAGCATTCCGAGTACTTCAAGGCGCTCGCCGCCGATCCGGCGATCCTCGACCTGCTGGACCCGCTGATGCCGTCCGGCATCCGCATCCACAACACCAAGGTCAACATGAAGTCGGCCGGCATCGGCGAATCCATCGAGTGGCACCAGGACTGGGCGTTCTATCCGCACACCAACGACTCCGTGCTGGCGGTCGGCATCTATCTCGACGACTGCGACGAAGAAAACGGACCGATGATGGTGATCCCCGGCAGCCACAAGGGGCCGACCTACGATCACCACGAGGGGCCGTACTTCTGCGGCGCGATGGACCCCGACAAGAGCGGCGTCGACTTCTCCAAGGCGGTGCCGCTGATGGGGCCGGCCGGTACGGTGACCATCCATCACGCGCGCCTGATCCACGGCTCGGCCTATAACCAGTCGTCCCGTTCGCGGCGCTTCCTGCTGTACGCGTATTCCGCGGTCGACGCGTGGCCGCTGCACGATCTCAAGGGCGGGCTCGAAGCGTACGACTCCCGCATCGTGCGCGGCAAGCCGACGCTGGTGCCGCGGATGAAGGAGACGCCGGTCCGCATCCCGCTGCCGGCCCGGCCGGGCCTGATCAAGGGCTCGATCTACGACAACCAGAGCATTCTCGGGAACAAGTATTTCGACGCGCTCGAGAAGGCCCCCGAGGAGAAGCGCGAGCCCGCGCTCGCCTGAGGCAAGCCGGTGGCGATCGTCGAGACGCGCCGCACGGCGGACGGCGTCACCCGTATCACGCTCAATCGCCCGGAAAAGGCGAACGCGCTCGACGAGCTCATGGTAGCGGCCCTGCTCGACGCGTTCGCCGCCGCGCAGACCGACGGAACCCGGCTCTTGATTCTCGACGCCGCGGGCAAGCATTTCTGCGCCGGCTTCGATCTCGGCAATTTGGACGACTGCAGCGACGGCGACCTGTTGCTCCGCTTCGTCCGCGTCGAAACGGCCTTGCAAGCGCTCTACCATCTGCCCTTCCCGACCCTGGCGCTTGCGAAGGGCCGCGCCATGGGAGCGGGCGCCGATCTTTTCGCGGCCTGCGGCCGGCGGGTGGCCGCGCCCGGAACGCAGTTCCGAATGCCTGGCCTCGCCTTCGGCATCCTGCTCGGCACGCGGCGGCTGGCCGCGAGGATCGGCGTCGACGCGGCGCGGCGGATCCAGAACGAAACACGCACCTTCGACGCATCGGAGGCCCTCGCCCTCGGCTTCGCGACGGACATCGCGGAGGAGCCCGACTGGCCGCCTTTCATCGACGCCGCCACGGCGGCAGCCAACACTCTGGCGCCGGAAGCCACGGCGGCATTGTTCCGGGCAACGGCCCCCGATACCCGCGCGGAAGACATGGCCGACCTCTCCGCCTCCGCCAGCAGCCCCGGACTGAAGCAGCGCATCCAGGCTTATCGGGACGCGATGAAGCGTTGAGGGTCCGCAGGAAGCTCCGGCATGGAGGCCACGGGCGAGCATGGCATGACGATAAATATATGAATTTAAATAATATCGTCGCTCCCCGGCTTGTCCGAGGAGTCCATGTGCGCCGATCCAGCCGCCGCCTTGCGGTTCGGCCCATATGAGCCTATATTATGTCCCAATTGGAACAAAAGCGGAGATCAGCGTTGGTCGAAGTCGATAAGATCACCTCGATCATCGGCCCAATCCCCGGCCGGATCGCGAGCCACATGGACCTGGACCGGGCGATCCACCGCGGGCTTCCGGCGCGAACCGTGGACCGGCTTAGCGAGGCTATCGCCCCGAAGGAGCCGGCGTTCAAATTCATGATCGTCGCAAAATCGACGCTCTCGCGGCGGCTCAAGGCCAAAGAGCCGCTGACGCCGGAGGAAGGCGAAAAGGTCGCTCGCCTCGCACGGGTCTGGGCCGTGGCCAAAGAGGTCTGGGGCGATGAGGCCGACGCCCGGCGCTTTCTCGAGACGCCGCACCCACTGCTCGACGGACGCCCGCCGCGCGAAGTCGCCGACTCCGAGATCGGCGCCCGGGAAGTCGAGAACATCCTCGGCCGCCTGCGTTTCGGCTCGGCGGCGTGACCGCGCAAAAACTCGACCGCACGCTCACGGCCTATCGGATCGGCGACCCTGACGGGGAGTTCGCGATATTCGACTCGACCGGGTCCAGATTGTTCCCCGGACGCTGGAATCTGCCGGAAACACCGGTGATCTACGCCAGCGAGCATTATTCCACCGCCATGCTCGAGAAGCTCGTCCATGCGGCGATAGGCAAGTTGCCGCCCAACCAGCATTTCATCGAGATTACGATTCCGCGAGGCCTGAGCTACGAAGTCGTCACGAAGGACGCACTTCCCGGATGGGACGACAGATCCATGAACGCCGCCCGCAGGTTCGGCGCGGCCTGGGCCAGGGAAAGGCGCTCCGCGATCCTGCTGGCGCCGTCGATCGTCGCGCGCATGGAGCGAAACGTCGTCATCAATCCGGCTCACCCCGAATTCGGCTCCATAGAGACGAGCCTGCACGAGCCGGTGTGGTGGGATGAACGGTTGTTCAACAGTGCGTAACGTGACCCGTCTACTTCCGTTCGACGAGCTGGTAGAGCACGCCGTGCCCCTCGCTCGGGTGGACGAACACCATGGAGCCCGCTTCGATCAGGCGGGCGCCGTTCGCCTTCATCTCCGCCACCGCCGCCTTCAGGTCGCTAACCGCCAGCGCGACGAGGTGCAGGCCTTCGCCTTGCTTCGCCAGCGAGCGGGCGATGGCCCCGTCGTCTCCCAACGGCTCCGCGAGCTCGATAAAGCTACCGGCGTCGCCGATCGGGAAGACCGCGCGCCTCATGCCAAGATGGCGCAGTTCCTCGGGTCCCTTGCTCGCCTTCATGCCGAGCTTGGTTTCGTAGTCGCGCATGCTCTGCTCGAGGTTCTTCACCCGCACCACGATGTGGTCGATCCGCTTGTGCATTCTTCCCTCCCTTCGTCTGGCCAGCTCCAAGCATGAACCGAGGACCGACCCGGGGCAAATGCGCGCCCGCTTTCAGGGCCGCCGGTTGCGCCCCATGGGACCGGATGCCATCATTCGGCGGGGCGCGGAATCCGCAAACGGGGGTTAGATCATGTCGTTGCTCGCGGGCTTCCGCGTGGTGCAGCTTGGCCGGGGCTCGGCCGCGGCGGTGTGCGGACGGCTTTTCGCCGACGTCGGCGCCGATGTCGCCTGCATCGATCCCGACACCGCGACGCCGCTCGCCGAATATCTGAACCACGGGAAGACGATCGTTACCGATCCGGCGGCGGCGCTGGCGGCAGCGGACCTGATCGTCTGCGAAGGCCGCCCGGCGGAGCTTCGCGCCCGTGGGCACGATGTCGCCAGTATTCGCCGGATCAACCCTGCGGCGGCCGTGATCGCCATCGCGCCCTACGGACAGGCCGGGCCGCGCGCGGACGATCCCGCCACCGACCTGACGCTGTTCTGCGCCAGCGGGATAGCCCGGCTGCTGACCGGCCAGGTCGACGATCCGGCGGAGCCGCCGATCCGGCCGGTCGGCGGACAGTCCGCTTTTATCGGCGGGCTCGCGGCCGCCTGCGCCGGCATGCACGCGGCAATGGCAAGCCAGGCCGGCGCAGCCGTGGATGTCTCGATCCAGGAGGCGCTCGCCACGCTGGCGATGACCGAGCTGGCGCGCGCCGGCCTCACCGGGAAAAGCTGGTCGCGCAAGCGCGTCAAAGACGGCAACGGCGCCACCGTCACCATCCTGCCGGCGCGGGACGGCTATGCGGCCATCTCGCCGCGCGAGGATCGCCAGTGGGCGTCGTGGCTCGAAGCGATGGGCTCTCCCGATTGGGGACGCGAGCCGCGCTTCAAGACCAAGCCCGACCGCGTCGAGAATTGGGACGCGCTCCACGCGCTGATGTCCGGATGGAGCCGGAAGCACGACAAGCAACGGATCGCCGACACGGCACAGGCCGCCCATGTGCCGAGCTTCCCGTTGCGCGAGCCGGCGGAGCAGCTCGACTCGCCCCAGCTCCGCCATCGCAATTACTACCGGCCGCTCAGGATCGGCGGACGCGCGGTCAAGGCGCCCGGTCCGCCCTTCGGGCTGAACCTCATCGACGCCGGCCGCGGGCCGAAGGGAAACGCCGGCCGGGGTCCGCTGCCGCTGTCGGGCGTCCGCGTTCTCGACTTCAGCTGGGTCATCGCCGGCCCGACGACCACGCGCTACCTCGCCGCCATGGGCGCAGAAGTCATCAAGGTCGAAGCGCCGGGCCGCGGCGACCCGGGCCGAACGTCCGAGCTGCACACCGTGCTCGGCCAGGCGAAGCGCGGCATCGTGCTCGACCTCAAGAAGCGGGAGGCGGTCGAGATTGCCAAGTCGCTCGCCGCCCGGTCGGACGTGCTGATCGAGAATTTCGCGACCGGCGTGATGGAGCGGCTCGGCCTCGGCGCGGCGGAGCTGCAGGCGCTCAATCCAAACCTGATCTATCTCTCGGCATCCGGCCTCGGGCGGACGGGACCGGAAGCCGGCGCGGTCGCCTACGGTACGCTGCTGCAATGCTATGCGGGCTTCGCCGGCCTGAACCGCCACCCCGGCGTGCCGCCGCGCATCGGCCTCGCCTGGCTCGACCCGATGTGCGCGCTCATGCTCGCCTTCGTCACCACCGCGGCGGTGTGGCGACAGCGGCGCGAAGGCGGCGGCGCCCGCATCGATTTCTCGATGATCGAGGCGATGCTGTGGACGATGGCGGAGCCGCTGCTGGCGGCGCAGCTCGGCGCGCCGCCGCAACCGCGCGGCAACCGGTCGGACCGTTACGCGCCGCACGGCGTTTACCGCTGCGCGGGCGACGACGCCTGGGTCGGCATCGCCGCGACAAGCGACGCGGAATGGCGCGCCCTCGCGGCGATCGTTCCGGCCCTGGCCCAGATGGAGGGGATGAGATGGGACGCGCGCATGGCGGCGCGTGATGCGATCGACGCCGCGCTCACCGGCTGGACAGAAACGCGGGACCCGCAATCCACCGCCGCCGCGCTGTCCGAGGCAGGTATTCCGGCGGCGGCGCTGGCGACCTCGAGCGACCTCGTCGCAAGCGGGCATCTGCGCGCGCGCGAATTCTGGGACACGCACGGCGGGGGCGTGCTCCCCGGCCTGCCGTGGCGTGCGAGCTTCGGCAGGCGGACAGGTCCGGCGCCCGGCCTCGGCGCGGATACGGAAGCCGTCCTGCGGGAGGTGCTCGATCTCCCGCAGGAAAGGATCGCCGCCCTGCGCGCGTCCGGCGCCCTCGGCTGAGCCTCAGAACTCGCCGCTGCGGTACGCGTCGTCGAGCCGCTTGGCGTCCTCCTCGGACGGCTCTTCCCAGGGCTCGCCCCGGCGGCGCAGCGTTCCGGTGAAGTTCGGCGGGCGCTTCTCGTTGAATGCCTGACGTCCTTCCTCGCCGTCGGCCGTCACCTGGATCAGCAGGTTGTTCATCAGGTTCTGCACGTGCCAGGCCTGGTCGGTCGGCAGGTCGCCGAAGCGGATCACGAACTCCTTCATCATGCGGACGGCGACCGGCGGCATCGTGACGATGTGGCGGGCGATCGTCTCCGCGCGCTCCATGAGCTGCGCATGGGGCACGACTTCGTTGATGAGCCCTATGCGCAGCGCCTCCTGCGCGTCGAACGGTTCGTCGGTCAGCAGGATCTTCATCGCATCGATATAGCGGAGCTGCTTCACCATCAGGCTGGCGCCCGGGCCGTTGCCGACCCAGCCTTGCGTGAGCAGCGCATACTTGAACCGCGCGTGCTCGGCGCTGGCGATGCGGATGTCGGTGGAGGCCAGCAGCATGTAGAGCCCCGCCCCGGCCGCCCATCCGTTGACGGCGGCGATCACCGGCTTCCAGACGCGCGGATAGTGGTCGCCCATCCGCCCGTCGACGCCGGTCCTCTGCCCGTGCACCGTTCCGGCGAGCGGCCAGAAGATGCGGTTGGTGCGGAGATATTCGCGCTCTTCCCGGGTAATGTCGGGACGGGGTGCGAGATTGTGCCCACCGCAAAAGTGGCGGTCGCCCGCGCCGGTCACGATGGCGCAGCGGACCTCTCGATCCTCCCATAGGTCGATCCACGCCTCCGAGATCTCATCCGACATTTTCTTGTCCATGATGTTCGCCTTCGCCGGATTATTGAGCGTGATGTAGGCGACCCCGTCGCGCTTCGCGTAGTCGATGGCCAAATCGAGTTCCTCCCTCGGAGAGCTGTTGCTGTCCGCTCCATTCAAGCGCCGATTTCAGCGAATGACAAAGTCTCGGAGAGGCGCGGCCTTAGCGGAGCTTCTTGCGCCGGTTCCGCCACAGGTCGCGCGCCGCCTCGTCCGCGGCATCGATGGACCCGGCCCGGCCGAGTAGCTTGAGCACCACGGCCGCCGTGCCGGTGACGGCGGCGACCGGTGCGCCGGCTTCATGCGCGCCGGTCCACAGGTCGCGCAGCAGCGCCGGGTCGAGCGGCTCGTCGCGCCAGGGATAGCGCTCGTTGGATACCAGCGCTGGCCAGTCCTCCTCGTCCGGCTCGCCGTTCGCCAGCGTCACCACGCGGCAGGGCTTCTCGGGGTTGCGCTGGACTTCGCCGCCGCCGCCCTTGAACGCGGCGAGGAAGGGCTGGCCGAGGCTCTGCGCCGCGGCCCGATGCGCGGCGAGGTAGTTCGGGTGGAACACCCCCTGCATCTGGTGCCGCGCGGCGAGCGGGTTCAGCATGCGGGCGAAAGTATTGGCGGGCGAGCGCAGGCCGAGCACCGGGCGAAGCGCGAACAGGCCCAGCAGCGGCGCGCAGAATTTTTCGAGCGGCAGATAGGCCAGGCCCTCGCTGTCCAGCCGGCGCGCGGCATCGTCCGCGCCCGCGCTCGGCTCGATCCCGACGGCAGCGAGCGCCTTAGGCGTCGTCGCCGTCCCCTCGCCGGCGAGGCCGTGCATCAGGATGCGAATGCCGGCGTCCGCGAGGAGTCGCGCCGCGAGGACGAAATAGGGAAGTTGTTTGTGCCGGTCCGCATAGGACGGCCAGTCGAGCATGACGCCGGCATCGGACGGACGGGGCATGATGGCGCGGCTCGCGCGGACGAAGCCGGCGAGCTCGCCGGGCGTCTCCTTGCGGTAGCGCAGCACGATCATCATCGCGCCGATCTGCTCCGGCCCCGCCTCGCCGCGGAGGATCATGCCCATGGCTTCCTCGGCTTCCTCCTCCGTCAGGGGCCGGGACAGCGTCGGCCCTCGGCCGATGGTCCGGATGAAGCGGGAGAAGTCGCGCGGCGCGGAGGCGGAGGCGGCCGCGTGCAGCGTTGCCGAAGGTCGGCTGGACGAGGCCATGGGTCCCTGAAGCTCCCGAAGTTGCAATGCGGCTAGAGCAACCTGCGTCCTATCGGACGCAGATAAGTTGCTCTAACTTATTAAGCTAGATCAATTTGTCTGCAATCAGGTGATTCCACCTGATTGCAGATTGATCTAGTGACGCTATACCGGATTGCCCAGGATTCAAGGACCGGGACGTCCTAGAACGGCGCGTCGCCCTTGAGCATGACCCGGTACATGTAGCGGGTCTGGCTGTGGTCGTAGTCGCCGTTGGCCTTGTGCAGCAGGCAGCGATTGTCCCACATGACGAGGTCGCCCGGCTGCCAGCGATGGCGGTACTGGTATTTCTCCTGCGTCGCGTGCTCGAGCAGCTCGTCGAGCAGGCCGAGCGCCTCGCTTTCCGGCATGCCGGCGACGCCCTCGATGCGGATGGGGTTGAGATAGAGGGACTTCCGCTTGGTTTCCGGATGCGTGCGCACGAGCGGATGCAGGACGGACACCGGCACCTTGTCCTTGCGGTCGGCGGGCAGGTCCATCAGTTTCCGCGCGCTGAACTTGCTCTGGTAGACGTGGACCGCTTCGAGCCCATCGATCCGCCGCTTGGTCTCGTCCGGCAAGTCCTCATAGGCCCGGTGCATGTTCACATACTGCGTGTCGCCCCCCTTATCGGGCAGATTGATCGCCAGCAGCACGGTCGCCTTCGGCGGCGCGGCGTCGTTGGAATGATCGGTGTGGTAGCCCGCGCCGGGGATGTAGCGGGAACCGTCCTGATAGCGGTCCTGGTTCGAAAGATAGTGGATCTGCGGGCATTCGGGCAGCGCAAAGCGCGAATTGTGCTGCTGGAACACGTCGCCGAAGAGCTGCACCCCGCCGAGAAGCTGGCTCGCCGTCAGGCTCTGGCCGCGGATCACCAGCACGGAGCTTTCGACGAAAGCCCGGTTGAGGCGCTGCCGCGTCTCGGCATCCACCGGGCGGGACAGGTCGACGCCGCGCGCCTCCGCGCCCGTGTGGTCGGACAGGGGAGTGATTTTGCAGGTCATGGCTGGATTTCCCGGATTTGAGGCGCTCCCGGCATTGTAACCGAGGCAGCAATCGGCGGAAAAATAATCCGATACGAGTATGCTGTCTAATAATGATAAGGAAATATATTATGCTTAGATCGTATAATATAACGAGCTTCCGATGACCCTCACGCAATTGCGCATCCTCCGCGAGCTGGCGCGGCAGTCGTTCAGCATTTCCGCCGCCGCGGCCGCCCTGAACACCTCGCAGCCGGGCGTGAGCCGTCAGCTCCAGCAGCTCGAGCGGGATCTCGGCACGTCGCTGCTCATCCGCCGGCGCAACCGGGTCGTGGCCCTGACCGACGCCGGTCGCGCGATCCTGAAGACGGCCGAGCAGGCGCTGACGAGCGTCGAGAACATCCGCGCCATCGCAGTCGAGGCGTCGGGCGCGCCGGCGCATTTCACGGTGGCCACGAGTCACCTCCACGCCCGCTATTCGCTGCTCTCGCCCATCGGCGCGTTCGCACGACGCCATCCGGCGGTGCGGCTTCATCTGGTCCAGGCGGCGCCTGAGGCGATCCTCGCCATGGTCGAGGCGGGCGAAGCCGAGATCGGCGTCAGCACCGAGACGGTGCGCCAGCACCCTGACCTCGCTTTTCTGCCCGGCGGCACGATCGCGCGCAGCCTGGTCCTGCCGCACGCCCACCCGCTGATCCGGGAAAGGCGGATCACGCTGGACGCGATCGCGCGGTATCCGCTGGTCGCCTACAGCTTCCGCGCGCGGGGCGGCCAGATCATGGAAGGCGCGTTCCAGGCGCGGGGCCTTACCATCGACGCCGTGGTCAGCGCGATGGATGCGGACGTGGTGATCGCCTACATCGCGGCCGGGCTGGGCATCGGCATCGTTCCCAGCATGGCGGTGGCCGCCGACCTGCCCGAGGGTTTGACCGTCATAGACGTGACGCGGTTGTTCCCCGACAGCCGGTTGACGCTCAGCCTCCGCCGCGGCATTTACCTCCGTCCCCACATGGCGGATTTCATCCAGGCCGTCGCCCCGGCGTGGACGGCAAGCGCGATACAGGGGGGGCTGGGCTCACAATAGTGCCGGATCAGACCCGCTCGAGTTCGGTCCCAATCCGCAGGCGATCAATGTAGGCCTGATAAGCAAAGCTGCGATCCCGCTTCCTGCCCGTCGTCTCGACGAGTATCCCGGCGGCGACCAGCGTTTCGATCGCGCGCGTCGCCGTCGGCTTGCTCGTGCCGATGAGATGCATAGCGACCGCGACGGTGACGATCGGATGCTTCGGCAAGAGCTCGAACAAGCGAACGGCAGACACCGACGTGGTGTCCTGGGCGAGCACGCGCGCGCGATCCGCGCCGACGACCGAGAAGAGCTCGCGCGCCGATGCGACGGCTTCGTCGGCTATCGTGGCGACGCCATCGAGGAAGTAGTCCGTCCACCCCTCCCAATCGCCCTCGGTACGCACCGCGTTCAGCCGCCGGTAATATTCTTCGCGGCGACGCTTGAAGAAGAGGCTGAGGTAAAGCATCGGCGCTTTCAGCAGTCCCCAATGCTCCATAAGCAACGCGATGAAAAGGCGGCCTATGCGCCCATTGCCGTCGAGATATGGATGGATGGTCTCGAACTGCACATGCGCAAGACCCGTGCGGACCAAGGGGGGAAGGTCACTATCGGCATGCAGAAATTTTTCGAGGTCGCCGAGCAGATCGGAAAGGGCATGCGGCGGTGGCGGTACATAGACGGCGTTCCCCGGCCGGCTGCCGCCGATCCAGTTCTGGCTCCGTCTTATCTCGCCGGGCTGCTTATTCGCGCCGCGTGCGCCGTGCATCAGCCGTCGATGCGCTTCATTGAGCAGACGCATCGACAAAGGCAGGCCATGCTCTTCCGCGAGTTCGGCTCGGGCATAGCTCAGGGCCTCGAGGTAGTTGCAGACCTCCTCCACGTCGGCGTTGGGCAAGGCTTCGTGCTCCGCCTCGAACGTCAGCAGGTCGACGAGGGTCGCCTGAGTGCCTTCGATTTGGGAGGAGATCACCGCTTCCTTGCGTACGAACGCATAGAGGAACCAGTCGAGGGACGGGACCATCTCGCCGGCAAGGTCAAGTCGCGCCAGAGCCCGTTCGGCCGCACCGAGCCGCTCGCTCGTCCGGCCATCGATGGCGAGCGGCGGCTTTCGCGGCGGCAGCGGGAAGGGTACGAAAGCGGAGACCTCCTCGTTTCCCGCGACGCTGCGTTGATACCGGCCCGTGGTCCGCTTCATGTCTTCGGTCGCTTGTTTCAGGCACGATTACGTGCCGACCCCGCGGCCATTGGCACGATTTCGTTCCTGGTGAGCTTCACAAGGAACGAACTCTTTACATGTGATGCCAAAAGTCAAGAATTCGTTATTAGCAATCATGCCGCCACCGACAATCAGCAGCGTCGATTACCCGATCAGCAATCGCCTGCGACCGCCAAGCCGGCGCGCCGCGAGCGGAACCAGGCGATCAGCGGGAACAGCATCGCCAGCAGCGCGACGGCCAGGATGACCGCGCTCACCGGCCGCGTCACGAAGATCTCCGGGCTTCCCAGCGACATCTGCAACGACTGCCGCAAGGCCCTTTCGAGCATCGGCCCGAGCACCAGCGCCAGCACCAGCGGCGCCGCAGGATAGCCGTAGACGCGCATCACGAAGCCGATCGCGCCGAAGACGACCGTCACACCCACGTTGAAGACGCTGTTCTCGACGCTGTACACGCCGACCAGCGCGATGCCGATGATGACCGGAATGAGGATTTCGTACGGGATACGCAGAATGCTCGCGAACACCGGCGCGAGCGGGAGATTCAGGACGAGCAACATCACGTTGCCGATGTACATGCTCGCGACCAGCCCCCAGAACACGTCCGGATGGGTGCTCATCAGCAGCGGCCCCGGCTGCATGCCGTACAGGGTCAGCGCGCCAAGCATCACCGCCGTCGTGCCGGACCCCGGGATGCCGAGCGCCATCAGCGGGATCAGCGCGCCGGTGGATGCCGCGTTGTTGGCCGACTCCGGCGCGGCAACGCCTTCGATGACCCCCGTGCCGAACTTCTCCGGCCGCTTGGAGACGCGCTTCTCGGTCGCATAAGCGAGGAACGACGCGATGGTCGCACCCGCGCCCGGCAGTATGCCCACGAAAAAGCCGATGGCCGTGCCACGGGCGACGCCGCCGTAGGAGTCGCGCCAGTCCTGCCGCGTGGGCAACAGCCCGCTCAGCTTCGCCTTGATGGGTTCGGTCCGGACCGGCTGGTACAGATTGAACAGCAGCTCACCGATGGCGAAGAGCCCGACGGCAACCGGCAGGAAGTCGATTCCGTCCATCAGGTTCACGTTGTCGAAGACGAAGCGCGGCGCGCCCAGCATGAGGTCTATGCCGACGGTACCGAACATGAGACCCACCACCGCCATCAACAGGCCCTTGATCATCGAGCCGCTGGTGAGGCTCGCGAGTGTCGTGAGCCCGAGGACCATGAGCGCGAAATACTCGGGCGGACCGAAGGTTACTGCGAGATCGGCGAGCGGCGGCGCGGCGACCATGAGCAACACCACGCTCGCGGTGCCGGCGATGAACGAGCCGATCGCGGCCATGCCCAGCGCCGCGCCGGCGCGCCCCTTGAGCGCCATCTGGTAGCCGTCGAGCGTCGTCATGACCGACGCCGACTCTCCGGGCGTGTTGATCAGCACGGAGGTAATGGTGCCGCCGTACATCGAGCCGTAATAGATTCCGGCCAGCATGATCATCGCGGTGACCGGCGGCATGCCGAAGGTCACGGGCAGCAGCACGGCGATTCCGGCAGACGGGCCGATTCCGGGGAGCGCGCCGATGACGGTGCCGAGGAAGACACCCAACAAGGCGAACAGCAGATTGGACGGGGTGAGCGCGATCGAGAAGCCGAGAATCAGGTCGTTGAATTCCATGGCGGCGCTCAGATTCCCAACGGTCCTCTGGGGATCGGCACGCCAAGGAAGTAGACGAACACCAGATAGACGAAGACGACCGTGCCCACGCTCGCACCGACTCCGAGCGGCAAGGGCAATCGCTGCACGCCCAGCGTCAGGAACAGCAGGAAGACGAACAACGCCGGCACGAGACCGAGCGCGAGCACGATGCTCAGCATTACGGCGAGGCCGAACAGCGTCGCGCCGACACGGAACAGGCCGCCTCTGTCGAGCGCCATCGAGTCGTCCTCCGCCCGATGCGCCCGGCTCCGCGCGGTCCGCAGCGCGTTGCCCGCGATCAGCAACGAGAGGGCGATCCCGATGACGCTGTACCAGACGGGCGCGAAGCCCGGCCCCGGTGCGAATTCGGTTCCGTACTGGAAGGAGGACGCTTCCCACAACACGGCGCTGAAGCCCGCCGCCATCAGGAGCCCGCCGATGATGTCGGCGCGGATCATGGACGCAACCCCTCGCCGGGAATCCTCGGTCGCACTATGGCCCCCTACGGCTTCTTGGCGATGCCGAGCGCCGTCAGAATCTCGGTGTAGTACTGGTCCTGTTCGGCTATGTACTTCTCCGAGTCCTCGCCGATTTTCAGCAGCGGACGCAGGCCGTTGTCCTTCATGTACTTCTTGAAGCCGTCGGACTTGAAGAGCTTCACCATCACATTCTGCCAGTACAGGGACTGCTGCGCGGTCGCGCCGGCAGTCAGGATCACACCGCGATGCTGCTCGAGGGTGACATCGTAGCCCTGCTCGCGCGCGGTCGGCACGTCGGGCCAGTTGTCGAGGCGCTCCGGCGAGAACATCGCGAGCGGCCGCAGGCGGCCCGCCTGGATGAGCTGCGCGGCTTCGCTGGGATTCGGGCCGGCCAGATCGACGCTGCCGCCGAGCAGCGCCGCGTTCGCTTCGCCCCCGCTGTTGAACACGATGTAGTTGAGCTGGATGCCGGCGGCCTTCTCCAGCCGGTTCTCGATGATGTTGTCGGAGGAGCCGACGCTGCTGCCGCCGATGCGGATGCCGTTCGGCTTCTTCCGCGCCGCCTCGACCAGCTCTTTGAGCGTCTTGTAAGGCGACTCCGTGCGAACCACGCCCACATAGTCCTCGACGCACAATACCGCGGTATTGATGAAATCCTTGTAGGTGACCGGCGAGTGCCCCTGGATGGGGGTCGTCAGGTAGGAGCTCGTGGCGGTCGCGATGACATGCGGGTCGCCGCGCTTCCTGTTCACGTAGGCGTATGCCACCGCGCCGCTGCCGCCGGGCTTGTTCACGACGTTGATGGGCACGCTCACGATGCCGTCCTTGGTCAGAATATTGGCCACGGTGCGGGCGAACAGATCGCTGCCGCCGCCGGCGGCGGCCTGCACGACGAACTCGATCGGCCGTTCGGGCTTCCAGCTCGATTCGGGCAGGCTCGGGACAGCGGTGGCGCTCTGAGCGAGCGCCGTGGCGAGCGGTGCGACCGCGATGGCGGCAGCGATGTACGTAGAACGAAGCGCAGAATAACGCATGATCGGTCCTCCCTTGGTACAACTCGCCGGCCGCTCCGGCCCGCACCTGCGCGGGCCCGCCGGGTGCGCGGCAACTCGGCCTCTTCGGGGCCGATTGTTGATCGCGTCAACCAAGACTGGCGCGTTTCACGAAGCCGTGTCAAACGAGCATGCTGCTGAGGAATTCCTCAATGCGTCGCAATACGAGCGATGGCTCATGAATCAGAGCCGGTGCCGGCCGTCGCCCTTGCGCTGGAGCCGAGGTCCGTGCACCGACAAAGAAGCGAGACGGCGCCGAAGCCTTGCGCGAAGAGCCAAGGCGACAAGGAACGCTACCACCGAACGGCCGTGATGCGGCTACGCCCTTTGACCTGATGGTCAACCGGCCGGACTATGCAAATTGGCTGGGGCGCTTTGCATGGACCGTCCCTCAGCGGGGTTTACTATGCCGGCTGAAGCTCGATTATCGCGCGGCTGCCCGTTGCCTTGATTGCTTTATCCATGCGCTCGGTTTTTGTCGCATGATGAGGATTCAGAATCCGTTGGATTTCTCGGTTGTCGACGCCAAGACGGCGGGAGAGTTCCGCAGCGGTTATGTTTCCACGTCGCATCGCTATATAAAGAGCGATCTTTACTGCTACCGATGCATCGGGAACAACAAGTTCCTCGCCCTTATGCGACTTTGAAGGCGCGGGAATATCTTCCCGGTACCTCATGCGGAACATAAGCGTAGAGTCGAGCAAATCGACCGCCTCTTTGCGCGCCTCGTCCATATCAGCGCCATCGGTAACGGCTTCCGGAAAATCCCGGAACGTCACCACAATGCGGCCGTCTTCGTCGGCTGCGAACTTTGCGGCGTACTCGATTTTCACTTTAGATCATCCTTCGTCAGTCCGAGGTTTTTGCACATTGCGTTCAACAACCCGGGTCCGATTTCCTTCTTAAGGTCTTTGATGGTTGTGAACGCCGTGCCGTAGTAGACTCACCCATGGCTGCCCTTGCCGGCCGTCTTGTCGTAGTTGACGGCCACTCCGGTTGCCTTGCCGAGGCTCCTTAGCTTGGCCAAGAACTCGCTCCCCTTCATTGGATGCTATATAGGACAAATTTGTCCTATTGTCAAACGTCTTCGGAAGCCGTGCCAAGGGAACGGAAATTGGCTGGGGCGCCAGGAATCGAACCTGGGATCACGGGATCAAAACCCGTTGCCTTACCGCTTGGCCACGCCCCAGCAGCGGGCGGCAAAATAGGGGCGAATGCGCCGGCGAGCAAGAAGTTCGAGCCGGCCGAACGCCGGGCTCAGCCGCCGCCGAACCGCGTCACCGCGCACCACCAGTCGTAGCGCTCGAGCTGGTCCTTGGCGCGCCCGGCCGTCTCGGCATCGTCGAACAGGCCGAAACAAGTGGCGCCGCTGCCCGACATCCGCGCGAGGCGGCAGCCCGGCGCGGATTCGATCGCGCCCAGCATCTCGCGCACCACGGGCGATAGCCGGGTCGCAGCCTCGGCGAGGTCGTTCTCGCGATCCTTCAGCAGCTCCGCCAGCTCGCGCACGTCCCGCGGCGGCTCCGTGAAGCGCGCCTCCGGGTTGAAGCCGCCGCGGCGGGCGCCGAAGACGGCGGGCGTCGAGAGCTGCACGCCCGGATTGACCAGCAGCATATCGACCGCCGGCAGGCGCGGCGCCGGGGTCAGCACCTCGCCGATGCCGCCGACGAACAGCGGCTCGGCGACGAGACAGGCCGGCACGTCGGCGCCGAGCGTCAGCGCCAGCGCGGGCAGGTCGACCGCGCCGTCCGGAATCTCCCACAAGCGCGACAGCGCCTTCAGCGTGGCGGCGGCATCCGACGAGCCGCTGCCGAGGCCGGCCGAAACGGGAAGATTCTTGGTCAGGCGGATGTGCGCCCGCGGCCTTATGCCCGCGGCCTCGGCAAGCGCGCGCGCCGCTTTCATCACCAGATTGTCGTCGTGGTCGTTCGGCAGGCTGGCAGCGAAGGGGCCGTCGGTCTCGAGCGTCAGCTTGCCGGCCGTCTCGACCGTCACTCCGTCGCCCAGCTCGGCGAACACCATCAGCGTATCGAGCAGGTGATACCCGTCCGACCGCCGGCCGACGACGTGCAGATAGAGATTGACCTTCGCCGGCGCGACGACGGCGATGGCCTTCGATTTCGGCGCGCTCATCCGTTCGACCCCGCCCTGCCCAGAGGCTCCGCCGGGCCCATTCCCTTGTCGAGCTTGACCTCGATCTTCGACTTTTCCTTTTCCTCCGGCTTGAAGCTGAGCGCCCGATGCCACTGGAAGCGCGCCTCGTGATGGCGGCCGACGCGCCAATAGGCGTCGCCGAGATGATCGTTGATGACGGGGTCTTGCGGCCTGAGCTGCACGGCGCGCTCGAGTTGCGTCACCGCAGCTTCATATTTGCCGAGGCGATAGAGCACCCAGCCCATGCTGTCGACGATATAGCCATCGTTCTGGCGCTGCTGCACCGCGCGCTCGATCATCGCCTGCGCCTGATCGAGGTTCTTGCCGCGTTCGACCCAGGAGTAGCCGAGATAATTCAGCACGTAGGGCTGCTCCGGCTCGAATTCGAGCGCCTTCAGGAAATCCTGCTCGGCGCGGTCCCACTCGTTCGACCGCTCAAGCGCGATGCCGCGCGAATAGTAGAGCGCCCAGTTGCTGCGGTCCGGCGTGCCGAGGCGCTCAAAGGCGCGATCGTAGGCGTCGACCGATTCCTTGAACTTCTCCTTGTAGCGAAAGTAGTTGCCGAGGTTGACCAGCGCGTCGATGCGGTCATTCCGCTCCTTCGCCATGTTCTCCAGCAACGCGGTCGCTTCGTCGAGCTTCTTCATCTCGTACAGCGCGTCGGCGATGCGCAGCCGCGCCGACCAGCCGTAGGGCGAATCCGGCTCTATCTTGCGATACGCATCGATGGCTTCCTGGTGCCGCTCGCGCGAGCGCATGACGTCGCCGACGAGAAGCTGCGCCAGATCGAATTTCGGCTCCATGTCGAGCGCGATCCTGGCGTACAGCAGAACGATATTCTCCGCCCGGTCGCGCGGCAGCGCGGAGGCGAGGTTGAACAGTCCTTCCGCCAGGCCCTCCGTCGGCGTGCCGGCGATCCGGTCGAGCTTCTGCCCCTTCTTGAGGCGCTCGAGGTCGTCGGTCAGCACGAGGCTCTCCTCGTTGACGTCGAGCTTCGAGAGGATGACCTTCTCCGCTTCGGCCTTCTTGCCGCTGCGCTGCAGGGCGGAGGCGAGCACCCGGACGATCCGGGCCGACGCCTCTTTCGGGTCCTCGATCAATGCGCGATAGCGTTTCTCGGCGGCATCCGTGCGCCCCGCCAGCTCCTCGATCAGGCCTGCATGCATTCCGTGCATCGCCGAGAAGCCCTTCTCGGCGGCCAGCGGCTCGAGCGCCTTCAGCGCCTCGTCATACTGCTTCTTGGCGGCGAGTATCCAGGCGCGCGCGAGCGGCTTCGAGAAACGCGACAGGCCGTTGTCCGTAAGCCCGTCCGCGCGCTTCAAGGCCGCGTCCAGCTTGCCGGCCTTGAGCTCCCGCCCCGTGAGCAGCAGCGATGCCGACGTGACGTTGCTGCCCAGCTTCAGCAGCCGCTCGCCCAGCTCCGCCGCGCGGTCGCCGTTGCCGGCGCCCAGGTTCAGGACGAAGGCGCGGCGAAGTATCTCCTTGTCGGACGGATTTTCTTCGAGCACGCGCTCGATCATGCTGGCGGCGAAATTTAGGTCCGCCTCGTTCTCCGCGAACCGCCCGGCCAGGTAGTTGCCGAAGATGGAGCCCGTCCCCTCGACGCTCGCGACTTTCACGGCCGACTTGCCGGCGTCCGCGACGTCGCGGCCGTTCCCGGATTCCTCCGGGGAACACGCGGCCAGGACGCCTGCCGCGACAATTGCGAGGAAGCGGGTCGCGCCCTTGCGGCACCATGTCACTCGAACCGGCATGTGCTGTTCTGATTTCCTCATTGCCGAGATGTATTTGCGCCCCGGCCGAGCGCCGGCCGGAACCGGCGACATTCTATCCGACTTGTGGCGGCGACGTCAGCCGCAATCCGCAGCCGCCGGACACACCCCTAATTGCCTCACATATTTGAATAATTCGGCCCGCCGCCGCCTTCCGGAACGACCCAGACGATGTTTTGCGTCGGGTCCTTGATGTCGCAGGTCTTACAATGCACGCAGTTCTGCGCGTTTATCTGCAGCCGCGGGTTGGATCCGTCGCTTTCCCGGACGATCTCGTAGACGCCCGCCGGGCAATAGCGCTGCTCCGGCGCGTCGTATTCCGCGAGGTTGATTTCGATCGGCACGCTCGGATCCTTGAGCGTGAGATGGATCGGCTGGTCTTCCTCGTGGTTGGTCGCCGAGAAGGAAACGTTGGTCAGGCGGTCGAATGTGACGACCCCGTCGGGCTTCGGATATTCGATGCGTTTCGACTCCGACGCCTTGCGCAGGCTCTTGTGGTCGACATGGCCGAGCTTGAGCGTCCACGGCGCCTTGCCGCGCAGCAACACCTGGTCGATGCCGGTGTAGAGCGTGGCGAGGAGAAGCCCCCACTTGAAGGCGGGGCGCACGTTGCGCGCCGCCGCCAGCTCCTCATTCACCCAGGATGCATCGAACGCCGCGCGGTATCCGGTAAGCTCGCGCTCCGCGCCGCCCGCGGCGAGCGCCGCGTATGCCGCCTCGGCCGCCAGCATTCCCGACTTCATCGCGGTGTGCGTGCCTTTGATCTTCGGCATGTTCAGCGTGCCCGCCTCGCAGCCGATCAGCAAGCCGCCCGGGAAGGTCATCTTCGGCAGGCTCTGGATGCCCCCTTCGTTGAGCGCCCGCGAGCCGTAGGCGATGCGCCGGCCGCCTTCGAATGTCGGCCGGATCTTCGGATGCGTCTTGAAGCGCTGGAACTCCTCGTAGGGCGAGAGAAACGGGTTCTTGTAGTCGAGACCGACGACGAAGCCGACCGAAACCAGGTTGTTTTCGAGATGATAGAGGAAGGAGCCGCCGTAGGTTTCGCTGTCGAGCGGCCAGCCCGCCGTATGGACGACGAGACCCTGCTGGTGTTTCGCCGGATCGATCTCCCACAGCTCCTTCAGCCCGATGCCGTAGGATTGCGGCTCGACCCCGTCGCGCAGCTTGTAGCGCTCCATCAGCCGCTTGCCGAGATGCCCGCGGCAGCCTTCGGCGAAGAAGGTGTATTTCGCGTGCAGCTCCATGCCGGGCTGATAGTTCGGGCCATGCTCGCCGCTTCGCGTCACGCCCATGTCGCCGGTCGCCACGCCGCGCACCGCGCCCGCGTCGTCAAACAGAATCTCGGCGGCCGCGAAGCCCGGATAGATCTCGATGCCGAGCGCCTCCGCCTGCTCGCCAAGCCAGCGGCACAGGTTGCCGAGGCTGACGATGTAGTTGCCCATGTTGTGCATCGGCGACGGCAGGAAAAAATTCGGACACGCGATGCCGCCGGTCTCGGTCAGGAACATGAACCGTTCCGCGCTGACGGCGGTGTTGACCGGCGCGCCTTTCTCCTGCCAGTCCGGAAAGAGCTCGTTGAGCGCCCGCGGCTCTAGGACCGCGCCGGAAAGGATATGTGCGCCGACCTCGGAGCCCTTCTCGATCACGCACACACTGAAATCGTTCCCGTGTTCAGCGCAAAGCTGCTTCAACCGGATCGCCGCCGCCAGGCCCGAAGGCCCCGCGCCGACGATCACGACGTCGTATTCCATCGATTCGCGTTCCATACTCTCCCGTCCGTCTAGATCAATCTGCAATCAGGTGGAATCACCTGATTGCAGATAAATTGATCTATCTAAAGGTTAGAGCAACTTATCTGCGTCCGATAGGACGCAGGTTGCTCTAGGGCGCCGCAATCAGTCCCGGCATTCCGGGGCGTTCTCTATAGCAATCTATCCCGATTTGGTAGAGAGTCGCCGCCGGAGCGACATTACGATGGCCGACAGCAACACCGATCCGCAAAGTCGCCCCGGCGCGTCGGAGGCCTTGCGCTGGCTCGCCGACATGGGCGCCGACGAAATGATCGGCGACAGCACGGTGAACCGGTACTCGGAGGCGCAATCTGCCCCAGCGGGACCGGCTGCCGCAACCCTTTCGGACCGCGCCGCCCCCTTGCCGCCGAACGTGCCGCCGAGCGTGCGGCCGGCAGTCGCCGCCGCGCCGGCGCTGCTGGCCCCGGCGCAGGGCGCACAGGATGCCCGCGAAGCCGCCGGATCGGCGGCGACCCTCGACGAGCTGCGTGACCGGCTCGAGGCATTCGAGGGCTGCGCGCTCAAATTCACCGCGACCAACACGGTTTTTTGCGACGGCCACGCGGATGCCGAGGTGATGTTCATCGGCGAGGCGCCCGGCGTGGAAGAAGACCGCCAGGGCAAGCCCTTCGTCGGCGCCAGCGGACAATTGCTCGACCGGATGCTCGCGGCGATCGGGCTTTCGCGGCAGGGCCACGGCCCCGAGGGCGCCTATATCTCCAACGTCCTGTTCTGGCGCCCGCCCGGCAATCGCAGCCCCACGACCGCGGAGATCGCCGCCTGCCTGCCGTTCATTCAACGGCATATCGAGCTCGCGCAGCCGAAAGTCCTGGTCTATCTCGGCGGGACGTCGGCCAAGGCCATGCTCGATACGCAGACCGGAATCATGCGCCTGCGCGGCAAATGGTCCGATTTTTCCACCCCTGGCCTGGCGCACCCGATCCCCGCCCTGGCCACATTCCATCCCGCTTATTTACTACGCACTCCGGGTCAGAAGCGCGAATCTTG
Source organism: Alphaproteobacteria bacterium (assembly GCA_009377445.1). Lineage (GTDB taxonomy): Bacteria > Pseudomonadota > Alphaproteobacteria > UBA8366 > UBA8366 > WHUA01. The sequence goes on from WHUA01000014.1 coordinate 29,982, forward strand.
GACCGATTTCTTGAGCATTAAGAAGAAATTAATCGAGTTTACTAAATAAAATTTAACCACCTGCCGAATATCTAATAAGAGCTATAGGAAGAGCGATCATTGTGTTGTGCAATGGTTGCGCGGCACGCCGTTAGCCGTAATAATTCCGCCACTAGAACATGGGGAGCAGGGGTTTCGGCCCCTCAACAAAAATGTCGGGGATTACGCGCACTGCCTGTGCGGCCCACCTGTTGGCCGCCGCCTTGAGTTTTTCCTGCGCCATTAGCGCACACGCCGTCAGCGATCTGGGCGCGTTGGAAAACGGCCCCTCGCCGAGCGAGGCGTTGAACGAGAACGAGCGCTGGTACGACGACCAGGCGATCTCGCCGCCGCCCGGCGAACATGACCCGCGGGCGGAGGAGAATGCCGGCCCCGGCATCGATATCGGCGATCAGGAAGTGGTCGAGACCGGCCGGAAAAGCCGGACCGACCTCCCCGCCGTCCTCAAGCCGGCCGACGCGGCTCTCTACCGCGAGATCTTCGCACTGCAGGACAAAGCCAACTGGAAGGAAGCGGACAAGCGGATCGCCAAGCTGTCCGACCGGATGCTGCTCGGGCACGTTTATTACGAGCGCTACATGCACCCGACCGCCTACCGCACCAGCTACAAGGAGCTTTCCGGGTGGATGGATGCGTACCGCGACCATCCCGGCGCCGACAATATCTACGAGCTTGCGCTGCGCCGACGTCCGAAAGGATCGCGCCACCCCGTGCGGCCCAAGCACGAGTCGCCGGGGCTCCGCAGCCGGACGCGGGACGCCTACCAAGGCCGCCCGTCATTTCATGCACTGAGCGCCGCCAACAAGCGTTATGTGCGCAAGACGCAGCGCCGTGTCCGCATCTACATTCATCGCGGGCAGCCGACGCGCGCGCTCTCCTTGATCAACTCGCCGAAGGCGCAACGCGCGTTCGATACGGTCAGCTTGGACGAGAGCCGCGCGCACATCGCGAGCGGCTATTTCCATGCAGGCAAAGACCGCAAGGCGTTGGAGCTCGGCGGGCCGGCCGCGGAGCGGTCGGGCAAATATATTCCGGCGTCCTATTGGTGGGCCGGACTGGCCGCATGGCGCATCGGCGATTACAGCAAGGCGGCAAAGCTTTTCGGCGCCATGGCGGAGTCCGACCTGAAGTCGGAATGGACCACCGCCGCCGCCGCATTCTGGGCCGCCAGGGCCTATCTGGTGGACGGCCAGCCGGGCCAGGTGAATCACAACCTCACGCTGGCGGCGAAGCATCCGCGTACCTTCTACGGCCTGCTGGCGACGCGCGCGCTCGGCGTCGAGCCCCCGTTCGAATGGAACCGGCCCAAGATGGACGACCGCGCATGGGAGTCGCTCAAGCGCGAGCCGAAGGTCCGGCGCGCCATCGCGCTGATCCAGGCGGATCAGAGCGAAAGCGCCGAACGCGAGCTGAAGAGCATCGCCGGTACGTTGAGCCCCGAGGCCGGGCGCGCCCTTGCGAATGTCGCGATCGAGTACAATCTGCCGTCGCTCGCGCTGCGATCGGGCCGTATCCTCAGCCAGAACGTCGACGAGAATTACGACCTGGCGCTCTTTCCCATGCCGGACTGGGAGCCGCGCAACGGCTTCACCATCGACAAGGCATTGGTCTTTGCCGTGATGCGCCAGGAGTCGAATTTCCGCACCCGGGCCAAGAGTCACGCCGGTGCGCGCGGCCTGATGCAGCTCATGCCGAAGACGGCGAGCTTCATGGCGGGCAAGCGTTTCCGCGGAAGCCAGCGCCAGCAGCTCTTCGATCCCGAGGTGAACATGTCCCTCGGCCAGAAATACATGGAGCACCTGCTGGAGGACCCCAGCATCAACGGCGACCTGTTCTACACGGTGGCCGCCTACAACGGGGGTCCGGGCAATTTGCGCAAGTGGCGCCGCCGCACCGACTACCAGGGCGACCCGCTGCTGTTCATCGAGAGCATTCCCCTGTTCGAGACGCGGGATTACGTCGAGCGCGTCTTGACCAATCTGTGGATCTACCGCTACCGTCTGGGTCAGCCGGTGCCGTCGCTCGATGCCATCGCCGCCGGCGAATGGCCGACCTACACACCGCTCGACAACCAGCCGACCGCCCAAGCCGGCGGAAAGGCAGCGGGGCTCTAGCAATCGTGGCGTTGGATGAGAAGCGTCCGTTTCTCCCGGTCGGCATCGCGATCCTGACCGTCTCCGACACGCGCACCGACGACGACGACCGCTCGGGCGACACCCTGGCCGAGCGGCTGACCGCGGCGGGCCACAAGCTGGCGGCGCGCGCCATCGTCAAGGACGACACGGCCTCGATCGTCAAACAATTGAACGCGTGGATCGACGCCCCCGACATCGACGCCGTGCTCGCCACCGGCGGTACCGGCGTCACCGGCCGCGACGTCACCCCGGAAGCCGTGCAGAGCGTCTGCGAGAAGGATATCCCGGGGTTCGGCGAGCTGTTCCGCTGGATCAGCTTCCAGAAGATCGGCACCTCGACGATCCAAAGCCGGGCGACCGCGGGGGTCGCGCGCGGCACATACATCTTCGCGCTGCCCGGGTCGCCGGGCGCATGCCGCGACGCCTGGGACGAGATACTCGTCCACCAGCTCGACAACCGTTTCCGGCCCTGCAACTTCGTCGAGCTGATGCCGCGCCTTCAGGAAAAATAGGACCGCCCGTCCCGCGTTCGGGACCTGCTTCGCCGCCAGCGCGCGAGGCTTTCCCCATCGTCGATGTCGATCAACGTCTCCAGCATTCCGGTCCGCACGCGCGGCCCGAGCAGCCGGCGCGTATCGGCGAGCGCGTGACGGCTCGACCAGCGCACCGGGCCCTCCAGCCGCGGCAGGACCGGGCGGCGGCGGAGGCCGATCAGCCAGTACCCGCCATCGTCGGCAGGTCCGAACACGGCGTCGTTCCGCCCGAGCGCGGCGAACGCCGCCGCGATATGCCGGGGCGCGATGTCGGGGATGTCGGTGCCGACGATCACGACCGGTCCCGCCGGCCGCGTGCGCATCACGCGGCCCATTCGGACGCCGAGGTCGCCCCGGCCCTGCGCGATGCGGCGGACGTGCCGCGGCCAGCGCGCCGGCCCGCCCGTCGTCGCCAGGATGCAATCCCACCGCGGATCGCGCGCCAGCCGGATCACCATCCGCGTGAGGACGGCGGAGTAGAACCGCCAGGCCGCGACCGCGCCGATGTCGCGGGCGAGCCGCCGCTTGACGGCGCCGATCCGCGGCGACCGGGCGAATATGACGAGCTGGCGCCTCAACCGTACAGCTTGGCGATCGCGCGCGGCGACACGCCCAGGAAGTAGAGGGTCAGGCATATGAAGTTGCGCAACGGCCGCAGCAGGTATCCGTCCCGCCGGTACCGCTGCGCCGAGGTCGTCGCCCGCGTCGCCAGCGCCGCCATGCGCCGGCGCCCGGCGCGGCGGACGAGATCGACGTCTTCCATGAGCGGCATCGGGCGGAAGCCGCCGAGCCGGTGGTACAGCGCGCGCGACATCAGCATGCCCTGGTCGCCATAGGGCAGGCGAAGCAGCCGGCAACGCATGGCGACGGCCGCCTCCAGCCACCGCGCGCCCGGCGAGGGATCGTCCAGCCCGAAACGGAAGTAGCCGATGCGGCCGGCGTTCCCGGGCTCGTCCATGAACGCGCGCGCCACCCTCTCCCAACCCGGGTCGAGGACGGTATCCGCGTGCAGGAACAGCAGCCATTCGCCGGACGCCCGCTCCGCGCCCGCGGCGAGCTGCGTGCCCCGGCCGCGCGGCGCCCGCACGAAATCGGCGCCCGCTTCCTCCGCGATCTCCGCCGTCCTGTCGCTGGACCCGCCGTCGGCGAAGATTACTTGGCGCAGCATGCTGAGCGCCGACAGCGAGGCGAGGCTCGGCAGCGACCGCCGCAGCGGCTCCTCCGCGTTCAACGTCGGAATGATTACGCTAATTCGCGCCATCGCCAGCTCTTCCGGTTCCTCCCGTCCCGCACCGATTTAGCACGAAGCCGCAGGGACTGACAGGTCACTGACAGGCGGCGCGCGCCGCATCGCATGTATACCCTTGACGTACGTAGCATCGCGGAGTCAGTATCTCCCGTATGCGTCGCGGGCCGATTCAACTCTTTTTCCATTTCTTGGGGCACGCCCTCAACTTGGTTGGGCTTGCTGGTGTGCCCGACGATGTTGAGGCATGGAGCAAGAACATGAAGACGCTCCATGGGCTCGTTGACGATCCCGTTATCTATTTGGCGTGTTTATTCGTAGGGACATCGTTGATTGCCTATACAGCGGCCTTTTGGATCAGCGACTTCCGCCTAAAACGTGCGGGCGGGACAAGTGGCCGCGAATTCCCGGCCCGGATGAAGGGATGGGATCAGTTGGAGAAGTTCACCGTATGGCAGGCTTCTTGGCTTTGGAATGATCTGGAACCCATGAAGCCAGAACAAGGGCAGTCAGAAGGAACGCCTTCTTACCCGACCTATCGCCGTCTTAAGGAGCATCTGAATCAAGGAATGATTAAGGGCGCCACGAAAGTTAATGGGAGCTGGGGATGGACCCACCTTACGCGACAGCAACTAATCGACTACGCGCTAGAGATTGAGCAGAAGCCGAAGTTTCTGTTTCCGAGCGAACGACACTCAGCTCTGGTTCGGTGGGTGACAAATTTCTGCCACGCCCAAATAAGCCACGACGAAATCAGTGCGTACGAAGATTTTCATACTTATTGCATTCGACTTGCCCAAGCCTGCGTCGAACTGAAGAATCGAGGAGCGTTTCCAGACTATTCTCTTTCCGACTTACGCAAAAAATCTCAGGAAATGATAAAATATTGGCTGAGTAATGGCGCGCTTGAAGCAATAGGTAGGAAACGAAGATATGGGCAATTTTTCTATTATGAAAGAATTTCAAGCGATAAGTGGGAATTTATCGACATTGATTCTTACGGGAATTTGTTCTGGGCACATGAAGAGTACGCCGATGTTCGAGTAAAAGCAGACAATGAGAAAATTAAAGAGCTGAATTCCGAATATGAGACGCTGTACGATTCCGTAGGTCATATTGAGGTCAGCGAGCCACCGCCGGCAGTTGAGTTTGGCCCGCCCGAACTTGCGCAAAGCAATCCGACTCCTATTCAGGCTGAGGATGCTCCTAGCATTGCTGCTAGAACAGAAAACACATTTTTTTATCAATGGGATTTGGCTGATCACCTCACCGTTGCCCAGGCAGCGTGCCTTTGGTGCGAACGGGAGCCTATCGACTCCTTCCATTTCAGAACCCAGAAAACTCCGGAACTCGCCGCGATTGAGCAGATGTTGGTTTCTGCCATCTCCGACGGGCGACTGCGTGCCGATTCTTCGAAAAATGCGTTAGCAATTATTGGGGATTACGAGAAATCGCTAATTCGACGCGAAGATCTCGCTCGTTTTGCAGAAAGCAAGGGGCGCAAACCTAAGTTTTTGTTTCCGGAGGAACGATAATGGCGCGAGTAAAAGGCCTAACCCTGCTAGAAGCCCGCCGTGTCGGAAAATTGAAGGAGTTTGCCGAGCAGCAGGGCACGGTGGGCGACGAAGCGGCGTTTGACCGCCTCTTCCGCGCTATGGCCTCGGGAACGCCGCCAAAAGGAAATCAAACATCAGGTTCGGAGAATTCCGAAGATTGAAGCGGAATTCAAATTCTCCGAGATACTTGGGCATGTGCTTGGCCGAAATCCAAACATGCGTGCCGTTGATCCCGCGCTTGAGCCAAGCCCAGAAGCCTTCGATGGTGTTGGTGTGAACCTCGCCCCGCACCCATTCCTTCTTGGCGTGGTTGACCCACTGGTGCCGGAAACCAAGGCGGCTGATGTTGATGAAGGTCGTGCTTTCGTCGGATGCGACCCTCGCGCCTTGTTTCACGTTGGCAACGAAATGGCTGGCGGCTTCGTCAAACCGGCGGCTGCGGACGATGCGGGTTATGATTTCGCCGTCCCGCTCGACCATGCCGAGAACCATCGTCTTGTTGTCGAACTTCTCTTCCGGCCGGCGGCGGCCACCGATGTAAGCCTTATCCACCTCTACGATGCCGGAGCCGCCAAGCGGGCTGTCGCCGTCGACCCACGCCATGTATTTGCGGATTTCGTGGCCGATGCGCCATGCCGTCTTGTAGGTCACGCCAAGCTGGCGTTGCAGCTCCTTCGCCGCCACGCCGTTCCGCGTCGTGGTGAACAGGTACATCGCATAGAACCACTTCTGGAGCGGCGTGCGGCTGCGCTCGAACGGCGTTCCCTGCATTGGGTGGATATGGTGCCCGCACCACGGGCAGGAATATGCGGGCAGCTTCTTGAGGCGGGAAAAGTGCCCGTGCTTGCCGCACTTCAGGCAATCCAGTGTGTCGCCGTAGCGAACCTTCATCAGGTGTGCCAGGCACGCATCGTCGTCCGGGAAGCGGCGGAAAAACTCTGTTATCGTGAAGGTTTTAGCCATGTCCCAATCTCCTTACCTTCAATATAGGGATTGGACTTACGTACGTCAAGGGGATATATGCGCGCCGCATTGATTGTTCCCTTTTTGTTCTATATAATGCCTGCATGGAATACGCCCCCGAGGACGCAGCATTCCCGGACGAGATCGCGGCCGACCGGCCACGCAAGGGGCGGGGCGCGGTGAGCAGCCGGACCGGCCGGTTCGAGGCCGCGGCGCGGCTTGCGATCGACGACGACTGGCCCGGCGACGGCGAGGAGCCGCCGCCGCTGCGCACCACGCTTTCGATCGATACCGCGCGCCGGATCGTCACCTACAACAAATCGCCGGACATTCCCTTCGACCGGTCGATCAATCCCTATCGCGGCTGCGAGCATGGCTGCGTCTACTGCTTCGCGCGGCCGACCCACGCCTATTACGGCCTGTCGCCCGGCCTCGATTTCGAAAGTCGGCTGTTCTACAAGCCGGATGCCGCCGCCCTGCTGCGCCGCGAGCTCCGCGAACCCGGCTACCGCCCGGCGACTATCGCCATGGGCACCAACACCGACCCCTACCAACCGGTGGAGCGCGAGATCGGCCTGACGCGGGACATCCTCCAGGTGCTGCGGGAATTCAACCATCCGGTCTCGATCGTCACGAAGTCGGTGCTGGTCCTGCGCGACATCGACATCCTGGCCGACATGGCGAGCCGTGGCTTGGCGTCGGTCTGCCTTTCGGTCACGACGCTCGACCGGCGGCTGGCGCGGCTCATGGAGCCGCGCGCGCCGACGCCCGCGCGGCGGCTGGAAGCGATCGAGGCGCTGAACGAGGCGGGCGTGCCGACCGGCGCGCTCGTGGCGCCGATCATCCCCGCGCTCAACGACATGGAGCTCGACCGCATCGTCGCGGCGGTCGCCGCGGCCAAGGCGGCCTCGGCCGGCTACGTCCTGTTGCGCCTGCCGCTCGAGATCAAGGAGCTGTTCGAGGAATGGCTGGCGCAGCATTACCCCGACCGGAAGAAGCACGTGCTGTCGCTGATCCGCCAAACGCGGGACGGCGCCGCCTACCGGTCGGAATGGGGCACCCGCATGACGGGTACCGGGGCCTATGCCGAACTGATCCGGCAGCGGTTCAATCTCGCCCTCAAGCGCAACGGCATGGCGCGGCGGTCGCTGGCGCTCGACGCCTCCGCCTTCCGCCCGCCGCCGGCCGCGGGCGACCAGCTTTCACTGTTCTAGGAAGGCCGGCGCGGCACAACGCAGGGTGCGCAAATTCGACACAATTACTGTAGATTGTCCCGGCCATGGAAGGTGCGCTTCACCTCACGGGAATAACCATTGTCGTCCTTGCCGCGATGATCTGCGGCATGGCGATGACGGCCGTCCGGCAGCCGCCGGTCATCGGCTACATTTTCGCCGGCATGATCCTCGGGCCGTCCGGCCTGCAGCTCGTTCACGACCGCGAGCAGGTGACGACGCTCGCCGAGCTCGGCGTGCTGATGCTGCTTTTCTTTATCGGCATGGAGCTGTCGCTGCGCAGCTTCCGGCGCATGTGGCGTCTCGCGATCCTGACGACGCTGATCCAGATCGGCGCCAGCGCCGGCGCGATGTTCCTGCTCATGCCGCTGCTCGGCTGGCCGATCGAGCAGGCCGTGCTGTTCGGCTTCGTCATCGCGCTCAGCAGCACCGCCGTGGCCGTCCGCATGCTGGAGGACATCGGCGAGCTGCGCACCCGCGCGGGGCGAATCACCGTCGGCGTCCTGATCGCGCAGGATCTCGCCGTCGCCCCGATGCTGCTGATCATCGGCGGCATGTCGGGCGGCGGCTTCAGCTATTGGCTGATCGTCAAGGTGGCGGCGGCGGTCGCCATCCTGACCGGCGCGATCCTGTTCCTCAGCGGCCGGCGCAAGATAAACCTGTTCTTCGCGTCGCTGCTCACGACGAAACCCGACCTCGTGCCGGTCACGGCGCTCTGCCTCTGCTTCGGCTTCGCGGCGGTGGCCGGTCTCACCGGCCTGTCGCCGCCGTTCGGCGCGTTCCTCGCCGGCCTGCTCGTCGGCAGCAGCGCGCAGCGCCAGCCTCTCTACGAGATGGCGAAGCCGATCGAGAGCATTCTTATGATGGCGTTCTTCCTGTCGATCGGCCTGCTGATCGATCTCGCCTTCCTGTGGGAGAACCTCGGCGTCGTCGTGCTGCTCTGGCTGTTCATCACGGTGTTCAAGACCGCGCTGAATACGACCGCCCTGCATTTGATGGGTGAGCGGTGGCCCGTCGCCTTCCTGTCGAGCGCCGTGCTGGCGCAGATCGGCGAGTTCTCATTCGTACTGGGCGGCGCGGCGATGGACCGCTGGATCATCGGCACGGAGATCCACCGCCTGATCGTCGCCGTCACCGTGCTGTCGCTGATCTCGAGCCCGCTCTACCTCGCCACCGCGCGGCGGGTTCAGCAACGGGCATTGCATCCCGTCGATTCGCTCAAGGATGTTCTACTGCACGTCTATTCGCGCGAATGGGTGGCCACGCGCAAAGCGACGGCCGGCGTTCTTCTTGCCGCCAGCCGCGTCATCGGGAGCACGCAGAAGGTCCGGGTGAAATTCGCGGTTGCCAGAGCCGCGGCTTCTGGCGCAGAAAGCGAAAGCGCCGATTTGACCACCGCCGAGGGAGCGAGCAGCGACGATGCCGACCCTGGAACTGGAGCTCTCCCTGGGAGGCCGCGTCGCGGGCGTGGACGAAGCTGGCCGCGGACCATGGGCCGGGCCGGTCGTCGCGGTAGCGGCGATAATTGACGCCGGGCGGATACCCCACGCGCTCGCCGGCCGTCTCGACGATTCCAAGAAGCTGACGCGCCCCACCCGGGAAGAGCTGTTCGATCCGATCCGGGAATACGCCGAGATCGGCGTCGGCATCGCGGATACGGCCGAGATCGACCAAATCAACATTCTTCGCGCCACGCTGCTGGCCATGCAGCGCGCGGTCGCCGCCTTGCCCGAACCGCCGGCCTCCGCGCTGATCGACGGAAATATCGCGCCGGGCCTTCCCTGCCCCACGCACACGGTCGTGAAGGGCGACGGCCTCTGCCTCTCGATCGCGGCCGCCTCGATCGTCGCCAAGGTGACGCGCGACCGGATGATGGCGGCGCTCGCCGTCGAGCATCCCGGATACGGCTGGGAGCGCAACGCGGGATACGGCACCGAACAGCACCGCGTCGCGCTCCGGCGGCTGGGAATCACGCCGCATCATCGCCGCTCTTTCGCGCCCATCGCTATATATTGCAAGTAATTTGTTAATAAGACTCAACATGTAGTCGGCCCATCGAAACATTTGACGTGGCGAGTCAAGTGAAACATTCTCCTGGTCTCAAATTGGTGGGTGGGACCATGAATAGTTCGCAGAATAACAAAATCATCGTCGGCGACTGTATTGAGAACATGGAGAAGATGCCGGCCGCTTCGGTCGATATGATCTTCGCCGATCCGCCTTACAATCTTCAGCTCGAAGGCGAATTACATCGCCCCAACAATTCGCGTGTCGACGGCGTCGAGGAGAGCTGGGACAAGTTCGACAGCTTCGCCGACTACGACAGCTTCTCGCGGCGCTGGCTCGCCGCCGCGCGCCGCATCCTCAAGGACGACGGCACGATCTGGGTGATCGGCAGCTACCACAACATCTTCCGCGTCGGCGCGACGCTGCAGGATCTCGGATACTGGATGCTGAACGACGTGGTGTGGGTCAAGACCAACCCGATGCCGAATTTCCGCGGCCGTCGCTTCACCAACGCGCATGAGACGCTGATCTGGTGCGCGAAGTCGAAGGACGCGCGCTACACCTTCAACTACGAAGCCATGAAGTCGATGAACGACGATCTGCAGATGCGGAGCGACTGGGTCATGCCGCTCTGCACCGGGCCGGAGCGGCTGAAGGACGCCGACGGCAACAAGGCGCACCCGACGCAGAAGCCCGAGGCGCTGCTCTACCGGGCGATCCTCGCCGCGACCCAGCCCGGCGACGTGGTGCTGGACCCGTTCTTCGGCACCGGGACGACAGGCGCGGTCGCGAAGAAGATGGGCCGCCGCTACATCGGCATCGAGCGCGAGGCCGGCTATGCCGCGGTCGCGGAGAAGCGCCTGTCCCGCATTCCCGCCGTCGCCGATCCGCGGCTCTTCGAAACGCCCTCGAAGCGGCGCGAGCCGCGCATTCCGTTCGGCACGCTGGTGGAGCGCGGCATGCTGTCGGCGGGCGACATCCTCGTCAGCCCGTGCGGTCGCTGGACCGCCAAGGTCCGAGCCGACGGCACCATCATATCCGCCGATCACCGCGGCTCGATCCACCAGGTCGGCGCCGCGGTGCAGAACGCGCCGAGCTGCAACGGCTGGACCTTCTGGTGCCGGAACGTGGAAGGGCGGGCCGTCCCGATCGACATCCTGAGGCAGAAACTGCGCGACGAGCGCACTTAAATCTCAAAACTCAATAGTGCGCGAGCGCGTGCCGCACGACTTTCTTCATGACCGTCGGCAGCGCGTAGTCGCCGAACGCGTCGGGCAGGCACCAGACGCAGCCGGGCGGCGCGGCCGCGCTGGACCGCGCCGTCGCCACGATCAGCTCGAGGTGAAAATGCGTGAAGCCGTGGCGCACCAGCCCTGGCAGCGCGAATACGTTTGCGGCTGCGACCGGCGAACGGCGCATTGCCGACTGCACCTCCGGCAGCGGCCCTTCGTCCCAGTCGCTCGAAGGCACTTCCATCATGCCGCCGAGCAAGCCCTGCTCCGGGCGGCGCCGCAGCAGGACGGCGCCGTCGTCGCGCACCAGCCAGAAGGCGACGCCGCGCCGCGTCGGCCTCAACGCCTTCGGCCGCTTGCGCGGCAGCGATTCGGCGACGGCCTTCCCGCTGCAGGCATCGGAGCAGGGACAAAGCATGCATTTCGGCTTCTGGGGGACGCAGACCGTGGCGCCGAGGTCCATCATCGCCTGCGCGTGGTCGCCGGCGCGCCGGTCGGGCGTGATCTCGTCCGCCAGCCGGTAGAGCAGCGGCTTCGCATCCGGCAGCGGCTCCTCGACGCGGAACAGGCGTGCGATCACGCGCTCGACATTGCCGTCGACGACGACCGCGCGCCGCCCGAAGGCGATGGCGGCGACGGCGGCGGCAGTGTAGCGGCCGATCCCCGGCAGATCGCGCAATGCGATCTCGCTGTCGGGGAATTGTCCGGCGTGCCGCCCGGCGACCGCGATGGCGCAGCGGTGCAGATTGCGCGCCCGCGCGTAATAGCCCAGCCCCTGCCAGGCGTGCAGCACGTCGTCCAGATCGGCCGCGGCAAGCGCGTCTACGCTCGGCCAACGCTCGACGAAGCGCTGAAAATAGGGACCGACCGTGGCGACCGTCGTCTGCTGCAGCATGATCTCGCTGAGCCACACCCGATACGGATCGGGCGTCTCGCCCGGCGCGGCCCGCCAGGGCAGGCGGCGGCGATGCCGGTCGTACCAGGCGAGAAGGCTTGCCGATAAGCGGTGGGTTTGCGTCATCACTGGTAGTATAAACGGGCCATGAAACGCGGGCCCAGACAATGAGCGATTCGTCCGGGAATAGCGACAGGCGGAACGGCGGACCGCGCGCCGTCAGCGCCCTGCTGCCGGCCTTGACGCGCCAGGCGCTCGGCAAGCACGGATTTTCCTCCGCCGCGCTGATTTCCGACTGGGGCGTGATCGTCGGGCCCGAGCTTGCGGCGACCTGCCAGCCGGTAAAGCTCGCCTTTCCGCGCGGCGGGCGCGACGGCGGCGTCCTGCATCTCAACGTCTCCGGCGGCGCCGCGCTGGAGTTGCAGCACATCGCCCCGCAGATCGTCGAGCGCATCAACGGTCACCTCGGTTACCGCGCGGTCGAGCGCCTGAAGCTCGTCCATGGACGTGTCGCCCGCACCCGCGGCGGTGGCCCCAAGCGGGCGCAGCAGGCCGGCGCACCGCCGCCCCTCGACCCGGCGCGCTACCCGGCGCTGAACGGCGTCACCGACCCCGGCCTGAAGGAGAGTCTGGAACGGCTCGGCGCCGCGATCGCCGCGCGCGAATCGAGGGCGAAAAGGTGACCGGCAAGGCTCGTTGCGACCTTCCGGCCGTTGACCGGGATGTGAAGCGGCGTGCGCCCGAGCCGCCTTGAAGGGGCCACGATGATGCACTTATACTCCCGCACCTTCGACCAGAGACGGAGCCGATGCGTGAACCGATTCGCCGCCCTTGCCGCCGCCGCCGCGATGCTATTTTCGGCCTGCTCACAGGCCGAGCCGATGTCGACCGAGGAGGCTTTGAAGGACTATCCGATCGGCAACAAGGACGCCCCGGTCACCCTGATCGAATACTCCTCGCTGAGCTGTCCCCACTGCGCGGAATTTCATGCCAAGACTTTGCCCGAAATAAAGAAAAACTACATCGACACGGGGAAGGTAAAGCTGATCATCCGGGATTTCCCGCTCGGCGGCCCGGCCTATGCCGCCGCCATGATGGCGCGCTGCACGAAGCCCGAGCGGCGGGCGCAGTTCATCGAAGTGCTGTTCAAGAACCAGGACGGCTGGTCGAAGGCGCAGGACCCGAAAGCGGCGCTCGCGCGGATCGGCAAGCTCGGCGGCTTGAGCCAGGCGGAATTCGATCGCTGCACCAGCGATCAGGCGCTTTTCGAGGGAATTAAAAAACTCCAGCTTGAAGCGCAACAGAAATATGATGTAAACGCCACGCCAACGTTCATCGTTGCGAAGGGCAACAGCAGTGAAGGCGAAACGATCTCGGGGGCCCAGCCTTACGAAGTCTTCGAGAAGGCTTTCGCCAAGGCATTGCAGTAGCCGCAACGCGCGATCCATCGACTGCGGCCCGGACGGCCGCGCGAAACAAGTGGCCGTTTAGCCCGTGCATTTCACCAAGCTTCGCGTTACGGGGTTCAAGTCTTTCGTCGAGCCCACCGAGGTCGTCATCGAGCCCGGCATGACCGGCGTCGTCGGGCCGAACGGCTGCGGCAAGTCGAACGTCGTCGAAGCGCTGCGCTGGGTGATGGGCGAGACCTCCGCCAAGCAGATGCGCGGCGGCGAAATGGACGACGTCATCTTCGGCGGGACAGCCAATCGCCCGGCGCGCAACATCGCCGAGGTCATTCTCTACCTCGACAACGCGGACCGCGGCGCGCCCGCACAGTTCAACGACGGCGACGAGATCGAAGTGTCGCGGCGCATCGAGCGCGGCGCCGGGTCGACCTATCGGATCAACGGCCGCGAGGTCCGGGCGCGCGACGTCCAGTTGCTGTTCGCCGATCTTGCGACGGGCGCGCATTCCACCGCCATGGTGAGTCAGGGCCGGATCGGCGCCCTGATCGGCGCCAAGCCGACCGAGCGCCGCACCCTGCTCGAGGAAGCCGCGGGCATCACCGGCCTGCATTCGCGCCGGCACGAGGCCGAGCTTCGCCTGCGCGGGGCGGAAACCAACCTCGAGCGGCTCGACGACGTCATCGGCGCGCTGGAGGGCCAGTACCAGGGCCTACAGCGCCAGGCGCGTCAGGCGACGCGCTACCGCAAGATGTCCGAGGAATTGCGCCAGCTCGAGGCTGTGCTGCTGCACGCGCGCTGGACCGGCGCGACGAAGGCCCGCGACGAGGCCCGCGAGCGCCTGCACCAGAGCGAGCAGGCGGTCAACGAGCGCACATCCGCCGCCGGCGCCGCGGCGACGCAGCAGGGCGACGCCGCCACGGCGATGCCCGAGTTGCGCGACATCGAGGCGAAAGCGGCGGCCGAGCTGCAACGACTGGTCATGGCGCGGCGCGAACTGGAAAGCGAGGAAAGCCGCGTCCAGGAAGGCATCGGCGAGAGCGAGCGCCAACTGACGCTGATCGCCGCCGACATAGAGCGCGAGCGCACGCTGGCCGAGGACGCGCGCCGCGCGATCGAAGCGCTGGAAGCGGAGAAGACCGCCATCGCGGCGGCGCGCGAAGGCGAAGAGACGACGCTGGCCGGCGCGCACGCCGCGCTGGAATCGATGCGCGGCGAGCTGCAGACGAACGTACAGGCCCTCGAATCGCTGACCGAGCAGGTCGTCAAGGCCGAGTCGCGCGCCGCCGCGCTCGACCGCAAGAAAACCGAGCTGCAGCAGCGGATCGCGCGCCTGGAGAGCCGCGCCCAGGAGATCGGCGCGGAGCGCGACCGCCTGTCCGCCGCGATCAGCCAGGACCGGGCGCTGCAGGACGCGGAGCGCGAAGTCGCCTCGGCCGAAGAGGCCGTGGCCCGCGCCCGGCAGGACCTGACGGCCGCCGAGCAGGCCCGCGCGGACGCCGGGCAGGCGGAGGCCGGCGTCCGAACCACCGCCCAGCAAGCGGAAGCGGCGCTCGCCCGCCTCGCGGCGGAGGAAACGACACTCGCCGACATGCTGGAGCCGCGCGAGGCCGACCTTTTCCCGCCGCTGATCGATGCGCTCCGCGTCGATGCAGGCTACGAGGCCGCCCTGGGCGCGGCCTTGGGCGAGGACCTCACCGCGCCCGCCGATACCGCCGCGGAAATTCATTGGGCGAACCTGCCGCCGATCGATTCGCCGCCGCCGCTGCCGGACGGCGCGGCGCCGCTGTCGCGCTTCGTGCGCGGCCCGGATGTGCTCGCGCGCTGCCTCGCCTTCATCGGCGTGCTCGACGACGCAGCCGCCGCCACAAACCTCGCCGAACGCCTCCGGCCCGGGCAGATGCTGGTCTCGCGCGATGGCGGGCTCTGGCGCTGGGACGGCTACACCGTCCAGGCCGGCGCGCCGACCCCGGCGGCCAAGCGGCTGCAGCAGCGCAACCGGCTCGCCGATCTGCGCACCGAGCGCGCCGCCGCCGAGGCCGAGGCCGAACGCGCCGGACGCCGCCTGCAGGAAGTGGAAAGCGCCGTTCAGGGCGTCATCGCCGCCGAGCGCCGCGCGCGGCAGGTGATGGACGAGGCCTACGCCCGGCTGAACGGCGGGCGCGCCGCGCATGCCCGCGCCGCCAGTGCGGCCGCCGGCACGCAGTCGCGCGTCTCGACCTTGTCGGAATCCGCCGAACAGCTCGTCGCCGACCTGACGGAGAGCGGGAAAGAGCTCGCGGAAACCGATGCCGCGATCGCCGGCCTGGAGGATCCCAGCGAGGCGCGCCGCCGGATCGACACGCTCCGCACCGTGGTCGCCGAGCTGCGCGGCGTCGAGGCCGAGCGCCGCAGCGCGCACGACCGCGCGATGCGCGAGGCCGAGGAACGCAAGCGCCGCTTCGCAGCCGTCGCCCAGGAGCTGCAGGAATGGCAGAACCGGGTCGGCAACACCGCGTCCCGCCTCGACCAGCTTTCCGAGCGCCGGCAATCCGCCGAGGATCAGAAGACCCGACTTTCCGCCCGCCCGGCCGAGATCGAACAGCAGCGCAGCCGGCTGCTCGATACGATCGCGCGGTCGGAACAGGCGCGAAAAGCGGCGGCCGACCGCCTCGCCGAGGGCGAAGCCGCCCTGGCCGGCGCCGACAAGGCGCTGAGGGCTGCCGAGGCCGCGCTTGCCGAAGCCCGCGAGACGCGCGTGCGCTGCGAAGCGCAGCTCGAGCAGGCGGAAACCGAATGCCGCTCCGTCGCCGAACGCATCCGCGAGCGGCTGCGCTGCGCGCCGGACGACGTTCTCGAAGTCGCCCAGATCGAGGCCGGCGAGACGCCTCCCGACGTCACGGAGGTCGAGGAGAAGATCGAGCGTCTCGGCCGCCAGCGCGACTCGATGGGCCCGGTGAACCTGCGCGCGGAGACGGAGCTGGCCGAGCTCGAGGAACAGATCACCACCATGCGCTCGGAGCGCGAAGACCTGATCGCGGCGATCGCCCGGCTGCGCCAGGGCATCGCATCGCTCAACCGCGAGGGCCGCGAACGGCTGCTCGCCGCGTTCGAGACGGTCAACAAGCATTTCCAGGAGCTGTTCGTCCGCCTGTTCGGCGGCGGCCGGGCGCATCTCGCCCTCACCGAAGCCGAGGATCCGCTCGATGCCGGGCTGGAAATCATGGCGAGCCCGCCGGGCAAGAAGCTCCAGATCATGTCGCTCCTGTCGGGCGGCGAGCAGGCGCTGACGGCGCTCTCCCTGCTGTTCGCGGTGTTCCTCACCAACCCGGCGCCGATCTGCGTGCTGGACGAGGTCGACGCCCCGCTCGACGATGCGAACGTCGACCGGTTCTGCACGCTGCTCGACGAAATCGCCCACAGCGGGCAGACGCGCTTCCTGTGCGTCACCCATCACCGCATGACCATGGCCCGCATGGACCGGCTGTTCGGCGTGACCATGGGCGAGCGCGGCGTCAGCCAGCTCGTATCGGTCGATCTGCGGCGCGCCGAAGCGCTCCGGGACTCGGCCTGATCGGCCCCCGGCGGAATAACGGCGGGAAGTGGAAACCTTTCATATCACGGCGTTTTTCCTGCGGCCCATTGCGCCTTGACAGCCTATGCCCTGCTAACTATCGTGCGCGCGATTTCGGGAACGGGGGCTGCCGGTACGATTGGCGGTCCGCGGGTTCCGGGGCGGTGGGGGCATGACCGACGAAAAACCTTCGCCTTCCCTGGAAGACCTCGACGCCAGGCTTCGCCGGGCGCACGAGCGACGCCCCGACCGGAGCGCAGACGAGGACCAGGGACCGGATCCGAATTCGGTCGGCGCGGGTCTCGGATTTGCGCTCAGGATCGGGATTGAGCTGGTTGCGGCTTTGGCGGTTGGCGTCGGTATCGGTCTGCTGCTGGACTATTGGCTGGGGACCAAGCCCTGGATGCTGATCGTGTTTTTCTTTCTCGGAAGCGCGGCCGGCTTCCTCAACGTCTACCGCGCCGTGAGCGGATATGGCTATGCTGCCGGCTATCGCCGGGATAACAAGGGCTCGCGCGACGACGCCTGACGGGGACTAGGGGAGCAGGTAAGGCAAGAGATGGCACAGGCAGGCGCCGGCGAGAGCCACAGTCCGCTCGCACAATTCATGATCAAGAAGATCATCCCGCTGGAAATCGGCGGGGTGGATGTTTCGTTCACGAACTCCGCGCTGGCGATGACGGTGGCCGTCGTCGCCGTCTCGGTTTTCCTGATCGTCGGCATTCGCCGCGGCGCGTTGGTTCCGGGCCGCTGGCAGGTCGTGACCGAGCTTTCCTACGAATTCGTCGCCAACATGATCCGCGACAACGTCGGCCAGGAAGGCCGGCGCTATTTCCCCTTCATCTTCACCCTGTTCATGTTCATTTTCGCCGGCAACCTGATCGGCATGATCCCTTACAGCTTCACCTATACGAGCCATCTGATCGTGACCTTCGGTCTGGCTGCGGTGGTGTTCATCGGGGTGACGATCATCGGCCTGGCCAAGCATGGCCTGCATTTCTTCGGGTTTTTCCTGCCGCACGGCGTGCCGTGGTTCCTCGCCTGGCTGATCATCCCGATCGAGATCCTCTCCTACCTGTCGCGCCCGGTCAGCCTGTCGCTGCGCCTGTTCGCCAACATGACCGCCGGACACACCATGATGAAGGTGTTCGCCGGCTTCATCTTCGTGCTCGGCATCGCGGGCGTGGCGCCGCTCGTCATGGTCGTCGCGCTGACGGGGCTAGAGATCATCATCGCCTTCCTGCAAGCCTACGTGTTCGCCATCCTCACCTGCGTCTATCTCAACGACGCGCTGCATCTGCACTGACCGGCAGAGGCTGGCTTGGACATTCGCAGTTTGATTTCAATCGCTTTCGACTGATCGAAGAAAGGACGTAACAATGGAAGTAGCAGCCGCAAAATTGATCGGCGCAGGCCTGGCGGTTATCGGCCTCGGCGGCGTCGGCGCCGGCATCGGCAACATCTTCGCCTCGATGATCTCCTCGGGCGCGCGCAATCCGGGCGCGATCCCGCGTGTTCAGCTCTTCATGTGGATCGGCTTCGCGCTCGTCGAAGCAGTCGCGCTCTATGCGCTGCTGATCTCGTTCCTGATCCTCTTCGGTTGAGCAAGAGCCCGGGTTTCCGGGCGTAGGAGCGGGCGCCGATGCCGCAACTCGATCCATCGCTTTTCGCGACGCAGCTTTTCTGGCTGTTCGTCACCTTCCTGGTGCTGTTCCTGATCGCCTGGAAGGCCGCGTTGCCGCGCATTGCCGACGTGCTGAATGCGCGGCAGAACCGCATCGACGGCGATCTGGAAAAGGCGCAGGCGCTCAAGACCGAAGCCGAGGAAGTGCTCGCCACCTACGAAAGGTCGCTCGCCGGAGCGGCCGTCCAGGCGCAGGACATCCATCGCGAGGCCGTGCAGGCGCTCGCAGCCGAGCGAGCCAAACGGAATGAGGAGCTGTCGCGCAGGCTTTCCGCCCAGACGCGCGAGGCCGAGGCCAGGATCTCCGGCGAGAAACGGCGCGCCGTCGAAAACATCCGCGAAGTCACGCTCGATGTCGTGCAGAGCGCCGCGGCGCGGCTGATCGGCGTCGAGGTGGCCGGTGCCGATGCGGACCGGGCGATCCAGTCCGCCTTGCAGGAGCGGCGCACATGAGCGCGGTGCTGCACGATCCCACCTTCTGGACGGCCGTCGCCTTCGTCATCTTCGTGGCGGCGCTGTTCAAGCCGGTGAAGAAGGCGCTGCTCGGCGGCCTCGACGGCCGCATCGCGCAGATCCGGACCGAGGTGGAAGAAGCCCAGCGGCTGCGGGAAGAAGCGCAGACCCTGCTCGCCTCCTATCAGCGCAAACAGCGCGAAGCGGCGCAGGAGGCCGAGAGCATCGTCCGTCAGGCCAAGGAAGACGCGGCGCTGCACCGCGCCGAGGCCGAGAAGGCCATGGAAGATATGCTGAAGCGCCAGGAGACGCTGACGATCGAGAAGATTGCCCAAGCCGAGGCGGCGGCGATCCAGGAAGTCCGGGAAATCGCGGTCGACCTCGCGATCGCCGCGACGGAAAAGATCCTCACGGAGAAGGTCCGCGGCGGCCTGTCGGACCGACTGGTCGACAAGGCGATCGGCGAGCTCCCCCAGAAACTTCAATAAAAGCGCGTACTATTCCGCCGCCTCCTTATACGCTTCCGGCGGCGGGCAACTGCACACCAGATTGCGGTCGCCGTAGACCTGATCGATGCGGTTGACCGGCGGCCAGTATTTGTCCTCCCGCAGCGAAGACACCGGAAACACCGCCTCCGCGATGCCGTAAGGCCTGTCCCATCCCGCACCCGCGATGTCGTCGAGGGTGTGCGGCGCGTTTACCAGCGGGTTGTTCTCGCGGTCCAGCCCCCCCGTCTCGATCCGGCGGATCTCCTCGCGGATGGCGATAAGGGCGTCGCAAAAGCGGTCGATCTCCGCCCGCGACTCGCTTTCCGTCGGCTCGATCATCAGGGTGCCGGCGACCGGCCAGGACATCGTCGGCGCGTGGAAGCCGTAATCCATCAGGCGCTTCGCCACGTCGTCCACGGACACGCCGGCGCTGTCCTTGAACATCCGCACGTCGATGATGCACTCATGCGCCACGAGGCCGTGCTTCCCGGTGTAGACGACCGGGTAATGGGGGCTGAGGCGCCGGGCGATGTAGTTCGCGTTGAGGATGGCCACCTGCGTCGCCTTGGTCAGCCCTTCCGCGCCCATCAGGGCGATATAGGCCCAGGAGATCGGCAGGATGCCGGCGCTGCCCCAAGGGGCGGCGGAGACCGCTCCCACGCCCTCCGGGCCGCCTTCCGGCACGACCGCATGCCCCGGCAGATAGGGCGCCAGATGGGCGGCGACGCCGATCGGCCCGACGCCCGGCCCGCCGCCGCCATGCGGGATGCAGAAGGTCTTGTGCAGGTTCAGGTGGGCCACGTCCGGCCCGAAGCTGCCCGGCCGGCACAGGCCGACCAGCGCATTCAGGTTGGCGCCGTCCATGTACACTTGGCCGCCGTTCCGGTGCACGATCTCGCATATCTCGACGATGCCCTCCTCGAACACGCCGTGGGTCGACGGGTAGGTCACCATGAGCGCCGCGAGCCGTTCGGCGTGCCGCTCGGCCTTCGCCCGCAGGTCTTCGACGTCGATGTTGCCGTCGTCGTCGCAATCCACCACCACAACGGTCATGCCGGCCATGATCGCGCTCGCCGGGTTGGTGCCGTGCGCCGAGCTGGGGATCAGGCACAGGTTGCGCCGGGCCTCGCCGCGCGACGCATGGTAGTGCCGGATCACCAGCAGGCCCGCATACTCGCCCTGCGAACCGGCGTTCGGCTGCAGCGAGACGGCGGCGAATCCGGTGATGCGCTTCAGCATGTCCTCGAGCCCGCGGATCAGCGCCAGCGTGCCTTTCGCCTGATCGGTCGGCGCGAAGGGATGGAGGCGGGCGAATTCGGGCCAGGTGACGGGAAGCATCTCCGTCGTCGCGTTGAGCTTCATCGTGCAGGAGCCGAGCGGGATCATCGACCGGTCGAGCGCGATGTCGCGCGATTGCAGGCGCCGCAGGTAGCGCAGCATTTCCGTTTCGGACCGGTAGGTATTGAAGACCGGATGCGTCAGGCAGGCGGATGTCCGCCGCAGGGCCGGCGGCAGGGCCGACGGCTGCGTACCGTCGAGCGCGGCCACCGTGACCCCGGCATCGCCGCGTCCGGAGACAGCGCGCCACAGCGCCTCGACATCTTCGGCCGTCGTCGTTTCGTCGAACGAGACGCCGACCGTCCGGCCGTCGATCCGGCGCAGATTGAAACCGGCGGCGACCGCGCGGCCGTGAACGGCGGCGGCGTCGGCGACCGGGACGGCCAGGGTATCGAAGAAATGGGTCCCGGCCGGCGGCGTGCCCAGGCGCTTCAATCCCTCGGCAAAGATGGCCGTCAGCCTGTGCACGCGCTCGGCAATGGCGCGGAGCCGGTTCGGGCCGTGATAGACGGCGTAGAAGCCGGCCATGACCGCCAGCAGTACCTGCGCGGTGCAGATATTGCTGGTCGCCTTTTCGCGCCGGATATGCTGCTCGCGCGTCTGCAGCGCGAGCCGCATTGCGGGGCGGCCCCGCGCATCGACCGAAACACCGACCAATCGGCCTGGTAAGGATCGTTTATAGGCATCGCGCGTAGCAATATAGGCGGCATGCGGACCGCCGAAGCCGAGCGGCACGCCGAACCGCTGCGCGCTGCCGACGACGATGTCCGCGCCCCACTCGCCCGGCGGGGTCAGCAGCAGCATCGCCAGCAGATCGGCGGCGACGCAGACCAGCGCGCCCTCTGCATGCGCTTCGTCGACGAGCGTCGCAAGGCTGTCGATCGAGCCATCGGCCGCCGGGTATTGCAGTAGCAGCCCGAATACGCCTCCCTCGGGCAGGCCGGCGCGATGATCGCCGACGACGACCGCGATGCCGAGCGGCTCGGCGCGCGTCCGCACGACGTCGATAGTCTGCGGATGACAGCGGTCCGACACGAAGAAGACGTTGCTCTCGCTCTTGCCGACGCGGCGGCACATCGTCATGGCCTCGGCGGCCGCCGTCGCTTCGTCGAGCAGCGAGGCGTTGGCCATCTCCATGCCGGTCAGGTCGGCGACCATGGTCTGGAAGTTGAGCAGGGCCTCGAGCCGGCCCTGGCTGATCTCCGGCTGATAGGGCGTGTAGGCGGTATACCAGCCGGGATTTTCCAGGACGTTGCGCAGGATGACCGGCGGCGTGAAGCAGTCGTAATAGCCCATGCCGATGACCGAGCGCATCGGCGTATTCCGCTGCGCCATCCGACGGAGCGCCCCGATCACCTCGCGCTCGCTGCGACTCGGCGGGAGATCGAGGGGTTTCTTCGAGCGGATCGCCCTCGGCACCGCCTTGTCGACCAGCGCGTCGAGCGAGGCGAAGCCCAGCTCCTTCAACATGGTGTCGACGTCGCCCTGCGACGGCCCGATATGCCGGTGGATGAAATCGTCGTTCTGTTCCAGCTCGCTCAGCGTCTTGCCACCGGCCATCAGGCGGCTCCTCCCTGCCTGTTTGCCCGTCATTCCTTGATGAAAGCCGCGTAGGTCTTGGCGTCCATCAGCCCGTCGAGCTCGGACGGGTCCGACAGCTTGATCTTGAAGAACCAGCCTTCGCCTTCCGCGTCACCGTTCACGCCCGCCGGCTCTTCGACGATCGCGGCGTTTATCTCCACGATCTCGCCCGAGACGGGCGTGAAGACCTCGGAGGCGGCCTTTACCGACTCGACCACCGCGATCTGCTCTCCCGCCGACACCTCGGTCCCGACCGCGGGCAACTCGACGAAGACCACGTCGCCCAACTGCTCCTGGGCGAAATCGCTGATGCCGACCGTGGCGACGGCGCCCCCCACAGCCACCCATTCATGTTCCTCGCTGTATCGCAGGTCATTCATGGCTCGTTCTCTCCTCACCCTTGAGTGGCGGCCGGGCCGCGGTAATAGCGATGTTCGACAAACGGCATATCGGCGACACGCGCCGGCAGAGGCTTGCCGCGCACGTTCGCATGCAGCGCGGCGCCGGCGGCGGCATGAGCCGTCTCCACATAGCCCATGGCGACCGGCGCGCCAGCCGAGGGACCGAAGCCGCCGCTCGTCACCACGCCGATCGCGGCACCGTCCTTGTCCGTAAGAACGGCGCCTTCGCGAACCGGCGCGCGGCCGTCCGGACGGATGCCGACGCGCACCCGCGATGTTCCTTCCGCGAACTGACGCTGGATGACGGAATCGCCGGGGAAACCGCCTTCCTCGCGCCGCCGCTTGCCGATGGCCCAGGCGAGGCCCGCCTCGATCGGCGTGGTCGTCGCGTCGATGTCGTGGCCGTAGAGGCAGAGGCCCGCCTCCAGCCGCAGCGAATCCCGGGCGCCGAGCCCGATCGGGCGCACTTCGGGATCGGCAAGCAGGGATTCCGCCACGACGACGGCTGCGTCGGCGGGAACGGATATCTCGAATCCGTCCTCGCCGGTATAGCCGGACCGCGAGACCATGCAATCGGTCCCCGCCACGGCGATGGTCGCGCTGCTCATGAACCGGAGATCGGAAAGCCTGACTTGCGTGTGACGCTGCAGCGCGCCGGCCGCCTTGGGGCCCTGCAGCGCCAGCAGCGCCCGGTCGACCTGCGGCAGGATGTCGATGGACGGCGCCAGTTCGGCGCGCAAATGCGCGATGTCGGCTTCCTTGCAGGCGGCATTGACGATGACGAACAAGCCGTTGTCCGACCGCGTCACCATCAAGTCGTCGAGGATGCCGCCGGCCGGGTTCAGCAGCATCGTGTAGCGCATCCGGCCCGGGCGCAGCGCCTGCAGGTCGCCGGGCACGAGCTTCTCCAGCGCCGCGGCCGCCGCGCCGCCGCGCAGCGTCACCTGGCCCATATGGGATACGTCGAAGAGGCCGGCCGCGGCGCGGGTGTGGAGATGCTCCTTCAGGATACCGTCGGCAAACTGCACGGGCATCTCATAGCCGGCGAAGGGCACCAGCTTCGCGCCCAGCGAACGGTGGAGCTCCGTAAGCGGCGTGGTCTTCAACGGCACTATGATGTCACCCGGCAAGGCGGCTTCCTCCGACAGACGCGCATCAACGCTCGGAACCGGGAAAAACCCCTTCCGAGCCCCGCTCTGTCGTGGAACCTGAGAGTATCACCGGACCGGCGAAACCCGCCGCGGCTTACCCCCTTCGGTGAGCCGCCCCGGCGATAGCCGGCGCGCCTGCTCTCCAGAGTGCCCTTATCCTGCGGTCCTTTCGCCTGAGAGATTCCGGGGCGGTTGCTCCTTCGGCGCCGGCGCGGTTTGTACCGCACCGGTCTCTCCCGCAGGGATCGACGGGCCTGTAACTCACTGTCCTAAGCTACGTGGATGGCCGGAATTGTCAACCGAAGAGAGGGCGGCCGGACGATGCTTCAGCGGTCGCGCTGCCGCTTCCTGTTGTAGGCCAATTCTTCCGGCGTCATTTCGAAGCCCATATAAACGATGTAGTCCTTCGGCAGCGCCTCTTTCTTCTTCGGAATGGTGACGGTGACCGCCTCGGAGAAGTCGAGCGCGTTTTCCTGGCGCTGGAATTTCGCGATCATCGGAAACTTGGTCCGGGTCAGGACATTCTTATCCTTGTCGAGGATCGCCACGAAATAAACGAAACTCGCCTCGCCCTTGGCGTTGGCCGGGCCGCGCGCAACCTCCATCGCGATTTGCAGCTCCATGTCGACGCTCTTTTCGTCGACATCGCAGACGCCGGAAATCGCCTTCATCTTGGTGCGAAAGAGCACATCCGCCGGGCTGGCGGCGGAGCCCGGCGCGAAGCGGACAAGCTCGCCCGGACCGTCGAGAATTGCCGTGGACGGACAAATATCGGGCGAGCCTTCGTCGAGGAAGGCGCAACCGGAAAATGCCGGCAGCAACGCCAGAGCGGCAATGAGAGGGCTGGATCGCAAGCTGGAAGTCCCCGCGCTAGGTGAGCGATGCGTGCGTTCCGTCGCACATCGTCGGCGTGCCGGTATGTTTGCAGCCGCAGAAATAGACGGTCCGCGACCGCTGCGCCTTGTATTCGACAGGGCTCAGTCCGGTACCCTTATGGCTGCCGTCGCAGAACGGCTGCGCCTTGCTCCGTCCGCACGCACACCACCAATAGGATTTCCCCGCCTCGACGTCCGTCGCATAGGGCGTCTTTTGGGCAATGAGCGGCTTTTCCATCGGGACGGGACCCTCCTGAACATCCAGGGGACGGGCCGCCGACCGACAGTCCGCACGCAACCGCGAACTGCGGCATTGACGCCCTAGCGCGCTGGATACTAGACAAGCTGCTACCGCACGACAAGGTCCGGCGGCGGCGCCCCGATGCCCTTCCCGTCAAGGTCGGCTGCTTCGGCACTGGATACCGTCCTGCCGCGCGCCGGCTTTTCCCGCGGCACTGAAACGGAAGCTGAGATGGCCGTCTATACAGAGGTATCGGACGAGGATCTGGAACGGTTCGTGGGCGACTACGATATCGGCGAAGTTCTGTCGTGCAAGGGCATCGCCGAAGGCGTCGAGAACAGCAACTACCTGCTTCATACCGAGAAGGGCCAGTACATCCTGACGCTGTACGAGCGCCGCGTCGCGCCGGCGGACCTGCCCTATTTCCTGAACCTCATGGAGCATCTGGCGGCCAACAAGATCCCCTGCCCGACGCCGCTGCACGGGAAGGACGGCAAATCGCTGCGAAACCTGTGCGGACGGCCCGCGGCGATCATCACTTTCCTCGCCGGAATGTGGCCACGCCGGGTCCAGCCCTTCCACTGCGCGGCGCTCGGCGAGGCGCTGGCGAAATTCCACCTTGCGGGCGCGTCTTACGCGATGAGCCGCCGCAACAACCTCTCCGTCGATGCCTGGCGGCCCCTGTTCCAGTCCTGCGCCGACCGCGCCGACAGGGTCAAGCCGGGACTATCGTCCGTGCTTGCCGGGGAGCTCGACTATCTCGAGGCGAACTGGCCGCGCGATCTGCCGAGCGGCGTCTGCCACGCTGACCTGTTTCCGGACAACGTCTTCTTTCGCCATGAGAAGCTTTCGGGGATCATCGACTTCTATTTTGCGTGCAACGATTTCCTGGCTTACGACGTGAGCATCTGCCTCAACGCCTGGTGCTTCGAGCGCGACTGCAGCTTCAACGTCACGAAGGCCAAGCTGCTGCTCTCCTCCTACCGCAAGGCACGGCCGTTCGCGCCGGAGGAGATCGACGCGATGCCGCTGCTGGCGCGCGGCAACGCGATGCGCTTCCTGCTGACCCGTCTCTACGATTGGCTGCACCATCCGAAGGGCGCGTTCGTCCGCCCGAAAGACCCGCTGGAGTATCTCCGCATCCTCAAGTTCCACCAGCAGGTCAAGAACGCGGGCGCGTACGGCCTGTGACGACGCGCCAGGACGGACTTATCGAGATATTCACGGACGGCGCCTGCAGTGGAAATCCCGGGCCCGGCGGATGGGGCGCCATCCTGCGCTGGCGCGGCGAGGAACGGGAGATGAACGGCGGCGAGCCTGACACGACCAACAATCGCATGGAGATGATGGCCGCAATCCGCGCGCTCGAGACGCTGAAGCGGCCGGCCACGGTGCGACTCCATACCGACAGCGCCTACCTGCGGGACGGGATCACCCGGTGGATCCACGCCTGGAAGGTCAAAGGCTGGAAAACAGCCGACAAGAAGCCGGTCAAGAACGTCGATCTCTGGCAGCGGCTGGAAGCCGCGGCCGAGCGCCATCGGGTGGAATGGGTCTGGGTCCGGGGCCATGCGGGCCATCCGGAAAACGAGCGCGCCGACGCGCTGGCGCGCGCGGGTATTCCCAAGAGATAACGCAGGGAGCCTCTCTGCCCCAGCAGAATGCTCCCCGCGTCCGAACTCTCGCCGTTATCAGATCTGGCCGAGAATGGTTTCGGCGCCGGAGATTTCCAGCGCGCCACCCTCTTCGAGGTTCAGATTCTTGACGACGCCGTCGTCGACGAGCATCGAAAAACGCCGCGAACGCACGCCGAGGCCGCGGCCGGTCAAGTCCAGCTCGATACCCATCTTCTTCGTCAGCTCGCCGCTGCCGTCACCCAGCATTTCGACCTTGCCGGCGGATTGCTGGTCCTTCGCCCAGGCGCCCATCACGAAAGCGTCATTGACCGACATGCAAGCAATGGTGTCGACACCCTTCGCCTTCAGCGCAGCGGCGTTCTGGACGAAGCCCGGGACGTGTTTCGCGGAACAGGTCGGCGTGAAAGCGCCGGGCAGGCCGAACAACACCACCTTCTTTCCGGAGAACAGCTGGTCCGTGGTCACGGCCTCCGGCCCTTTTTCGCCCAATCGATAGAGCGTCGCCGACGGAATCTTGTCACCAACCTTGATCGTCATGTCCAAACTCCCATGCGCAAAATCTGCTTGTTCTGGACGCGCTGCGTCCGGCTCGGAAGACATAAGCCAAGCACGAGGACAGGCCAACCGTAAAGTGCCGCGGCCATGCAGGCGGCCCCGGACGGCGCGACGGCATATGCCCCGGCCTTCCGGCGCAAGCGGCCATGGCGTTGCAATATCGCCTATTAATTTGAAATATATGGGAAAATAGGATCGTCCGGCCTTCGGATGGCAGCCCTGGGGGGCAGGGCTACCCCTCCTGCGACCGCAATGCCGCCTTTCGATTCAGTTTGAATATGGCGCGGGCTATTATTATTTCATCACTATGCGCACGCGCAGAGAGAGCGAACGGCAATGGACGTTTTCGACATCAAGCATGGCGGCCCCGAAAGCGGATACCTGACCGGCCAGCTTCTTATCGCCATGCCGGCCATGCGCGACCCGCGATTCGAGAAGAGCGTCATCTACATGTGCGTCCACAATGCGGAAGGCGCGGTCGGCTTGGTGCTGAACCGCCAGATCGAGAGCATCACCTTCCCCGACCTTCTGAAGCAGCTCAACATCGAGCCGGCGGATTCCGCGCCCAACCTGCCGATTCATTTCGGCGGCCCGGTGGAAACCGGTCGCGGCTTCGTGCTGCACAGCGCCGACTACGGGCAAACGGGCACGATCATGGTCGGCGACATGGTCGGCCTGACCGCCACGGTGGACATCCTCAAGGACATGGCGGCGCATCGCGGGCCGAAGAATTCCCTGCTCGCGCTCGGGTACGCCGGCTGGGGACCGGGACAGCTCGACGGCGAGATCCAGCAGAATGCCTGGCTCAACGTGCCGGCGGACGAGGGCCTGATCTTCGATTCCGCCATCGACACGAAGTGGGCCCGCGCGATCGCCAAGATCGGCGTCGATCCCTCATTACTCTCGGGCGACGCGGGTCACGCATAGAGCGAGGTCGCCCGCTTCACGATCGACGGGCGCGGATCGTCGTGCAGGATCGCATGCGTCATGTGATCCTGCCACTTGCCATTGATGCAGAGATAGCGGCGCGCGATCCCTTCTTCCTTGAAGCCGAGCTTCCCCAGCAGCCGGCGGCTGGCCTCGTTGTGCAGCAGGCAGGCTGCCTCGACCCGGTTGAGTCCCAGCGTCTCGAAGGAGAAGTGCAGCACGAGGGCGACCGCCTCGGACATATGGCCCTTTCCGGCATGGGGCTCGCCCATCCAGTAGCCGATGCTGCCGCTTTGCGACACGCCCCGCCTGACGTTCGATAGCGTGATGCCGCCGAGCAGCCGGTCGCTGCCTTGCTCGAACACGAAGAAGGCGAAACCGGTGCGCACGCGCCAATCCTCGCAGAAGCGCCGGAGCCGGCGGCGATAGGCGGCCGGCGTGGCCGCATCCGACGGCCAGGCCGGCTCCCAGGGAATGAGAAAATCCCGGCTGGCGTGGCGAAGCTGCACCCACTGCCGCTCGTCGCCGCGGCGCGGTGGCCGAATGTAAACATGGGAGCCATCGATGCGGGTCGAAGGCATCCGCTTGGCAAATAGCCCGAACATCATCGCTCTCGGGAAGGACGTCGCCTAACCAGCAAGCATACTGGCTATGTCGGAAAATGCTGGCAACTTTTCGGATGGCCCCACCGCCGCGACGGTGGGCGTTCCGGTAAAAATACGGCTCGCGACGCGCATGATCGCTTCGCTGTCGACCGCCTCGATCCGCCGTACCTGCTCCTCGATCGGGATGGGCGCGCCGAAGACGAGCGTCTGCTGGCCGAGCTGGTCGCAGCGCGAGCCGGTCGACTCCAGCGACATCAGCGTGCCCGCCTTGAGCTGATTGCGCGTACGGCAAATCTCCGTCTCCCGGAGCGAGCCCGGCAGCCGGCGGATTTCCTTGCAGATGGCTTCCACGAGCTCGGCCGCCTCGCCGGCCCCGGTTCCGGCATAGATCCCGAACAGGCCGCTGTCCGCATAGTAGGAGGCGAAGGAATAAATCGAATAGACCAGGCCGCGCCGCTCGCGGATCTCCTGGAACAGTCGCGACGACATGCCGCCGCCGAGCAGCGTCGTCAGCGCCGTCGCGGCGTAGAAGTCTTCGTCGTCATAGGGAACGCCGGCAAAACCGAGCACGAGATGAAGCTGCTCGAGGTCGCGTGCGTCGCGATAATCGCCGCCGGCGTATTGCGCCCGTTCGCAGACGATGCCGCCATTGCTGGACCGTCCGCCGAACAGCGCCTGCGCCCGCTCCACAAGCGCGTCGTGGTCGACCCGGCCCGCGGCGGCCAGCACCATGCGGTCGCTCGAATACGCATTGTGCATATAGTCGGTGATCGCCCCGCGCGACATGCCGCTCACGACCTTCGGGCAGCCGAGCACCGGACGGCCGAGCGCCTGGTCGGGAAATGCGACGGACTGGAAATAATCGAAGATCAGGTCGTCGGGCGTGTCGTGCGCCTGCCCGATCTCCTGCAGGACCACGGCGCATTCGCGCCGCAGCTCCTCCTCGTCGAAGGTCGCGTTCTGGAGAATATCGGCGACGAGATCGAGCGCGAGGTCGACGTCTTCCTTCAGCACCTTCGCGTAATAGACCGTGCTCTCGCGGCCGGTATAGGCGTTGAGATGACCGCCGACCGCTTCGATCTGCTCGGCGATGTCGGTAGCGCTGCGCGTCTCCGTCCCCTTGAAGGCCATGTGCTCAAGCAGGTGCGCGACCCCGTTCACCTCCGCCGTCTCGTTCCGGGTTCCGGCCCCGACCCACACGCCGACCGACGCGGTCTCCACGGCCGGCATGTGATGCGTCACGACGCGGATCCCGTTGTTCAGCGTGGTGAGCCGGCTGGTCATGCGGCGCCCCGCAGGCCCACATGCTGGCGGATGAAGCCGCTGACCGCCGCCAGATCGTTCGGCAAGACGGTGATGCGCTCCTCGCGCTCGTAGAGATCCGCAAGACGGCCCGGCAGATCGGGCCGGATGCCGGTTGCGGCTTCGACCGCGTCCGGGAACTTCGCGGCATGCGCGGTCGCAAGCGCGACCATCGGAACGGACGCGTCGCCGCGCCGCGCGCGCGCCGCGTCGATGCCGACGGCGGTATGGGGATCGATCAGCTCGCCGGTCTCGGCGAACACGTCGGCGATGACGCGCCTGGTGCGCTCGTCGTCGACGCGGTGGCCATGGAACAAACCGGACACGTTGCGCCATTGCGCATTGTCGATCGTCAGGCGGCCCGACTTACGGAAATCGGTCATCGCGCGCGTCAGCGCGGCGCCGTCGCGGGCGAGCATATCGAACAGCAGCCGCTCGAAATTGCTCGAAACCTGAATGTCCATGCTGGGCGACAAGGTCGGCTGGACCTCGGCGACGGACATGTCGTTGCGCTCGAAAAAGCGGTACAGGATGTCGTTGCGGTTCGACGCGACGACGAAGCTCTCGACAGGAAGACCCATCGCATGCGCGGCGTATCCGGCGAAGACATTGCCGAAATTTCCGCTCGGGACGGAGAAGCTCACCGTCCGGTCGGGCGCGCCAAGCGACAGTCCCGCGTGGAAATAATAGACGATCTGGGCCATGATGCGCGCCCAGTTGATCGAATTGACCGCCGAAAGGCGCAATTCCCGGCGCAGGGCGTTGTCGTTGAACATCGCCTTCAGCAAGTCCTGGCAATCGTCGAAGGTGCCTTCGATCGCGATGGTGCGGACGTTCGCGGACGCCACCGTCGTCATCTGGCGGCGCTGCACCTCGGACACCCGCTCGTGCGGATAGAGGATGAAGACCTCGATCGAATCGCGGTCGCGACAGGCCTCGATGGCGGCCGAGCCGGTATCCCCGGACGTCGCGCCGACGATGGTGATCCGCTCGCCGCGTTTCTTGAGCACATGATCGAACAGCCGGCCGAGGAGCTGCATCGCCACGTCCTTGAAGGCCAGCGTCGGGCCGTGGAACAGCTCCTGGACCCACAGGTTGGCGTCATGCTGGCGCAGCGGCGCGACCGCCCGGTGGCCGAAGTCGCCATAGGCGTCCCGGACGAGGCGGGCAAAATCGGCTTCCCCGATCCGCCCCCCGACGAGCGGCGACATCACGCGCATCGCCAGCTCCGGATAGGACAGCCCCCGCATCGAGCGCATCTCGTCGGCGCTGAATCGCGGCCACGCCTCGGGCACGTACAGGCCGCCGTCGACCGCGAGGCCGGCGAGCAGTACGTCGTCGAAGGCGAGCGCGGGCGCTTTTCCGCGGGTGCTTATATAGCGCAAGGGCGATCTCTCCCGTAGGAAGGTTTCGTACCCTAGCCTCGCAGCGTAGGCCGGGCAAGCATAGGAGACGGGGGGCGCCAAGCCCGGTCCCCGCCTCACCCGCCGAGATAGCGGCGGCGCAGATGGGCCTTGAACGCGGCGGCGCCGAGCGGCCGGCCGGTCGCCTCCGCCAGCAGCGTGTCGGTCGAAAGCCGCGAGCCGTGCTCGTGGACCTGACGCCGGAGCCAAGCCATCAGCGGCGAGAAGTCGCCCTCAGCGAGAGAGGGCAGGATCGATGGCTCGGCGGTCGTCGCTGCGTCGAATATCTGCGCCGCCGCGAGCGCGCCCAGCGTGTAGGTCGGGAAGTATCCCCACGAGCCGGAATACCAGTGGATATCCTGCAAACAGCCCAGCCTGTCATTCGGCGGCGTGATGCCGAGCAGCCGCTGCATGCCGTCGTTCCAAGCGCCCGGAAGATCCGCGAGCGCGAGGCCGCCGGAAAGCAGCGCGAGCTCGAGCCGGTAGCGCAATATGACATGCGCCGGATAGGTCACCTCGTCCGCATCGACCCGGATGTGGCCGGGCTCGACGCGAATAGCCAGGCGGTGAAGATTCTCCGTCTCCCAGGCGGGCCCGGCGCCGCCGAACGCCCGGCGCAGGCGCGACGCCGCCCATTCGTAGAATTCGCGCGATCGGCAAGCCTGCATCTCGACGAGCAGGGATTGGCTTTCATGCATGACCATTCCGCGCGCACGGCCGACCGGCTGGTAGCGCCAGTCGGCGGGACGGCCCCGCTCGTACATGGCATGGCCCGTCTCGTGCAGGACCGACATCAGGCCGTCGTTGAAGTCGTCCTCGCGGTACCGCACGGTGATGCGGGTATCCTCCGGCACGCCGCTGGAGAAGGGATGCGCGCTTTCGTCCACCCGCGCGCTGTCGAAATCGAGCCCGACGGCCATTGCCATTTCGCGGCAGAGGGCGCGCTGGACCTCGATGTCGAACGGGCCCTCGGGCGGCACCGGCGCGCCGGCCCGGTCCTGATGCGCCAGAACGTCGTCGAGGAAGGCCGGGAGGAAGGCCGCGAGATCGGCGAACAACACATCGATCGCCGCCGTATTGCCGCACGGCTCGTATTCCGACAGCAGGGCGTCGTATGGCGAGCAGCCGAGCGATTCGCCGAGCGCCGCCGCAGCCTCGCGCGTGAGATCCAGGACCTCCCCGAGGTTTTTCCGCACGGCGGCGAAATCGCTGTTCCGCCGCGCTTCCCGCCAGACCACTTCGCAGAGCGAGCTTGCCCGGCTGCGCGCGGCGACCAGATCCTCCGGCACGCCCGCCGCATGGCCGGCGAGACGCCGCATCTCGCGAAGATTGGCCGCCTGCCATGGCCCGAGAGCGGCGGCTCCGGCTTCGGCATCGCCCAGGAGCCCTGCCATATCCGGCGCCGTGAGCCGCTCGTGCCGCATTACCTCGAGGCGCGCCAACTGCTCGGACCGGGCCTCCGCGCCACGCGGCGGCATCATCGTCGCCTGGTCCCAATGCAGCATCCGGATCGTGTCGCCGAGCACGGAGATATCGTGGAATCGCCGCTCCAGTCGGCTATAGGCCTCGGGCAGGTTGGGAATGGCGGCGCGCGGCAACGGCTCCTCCGGTCAGGCCTTTTGGCGGTGATAGACGATGTAAATCACCAGCAATGCGATCGCCATGCCATACCAGGTTATCGCATATGCCAGGTGGTCGTTGCGGAGGTCGAGCCGCCATTGCCCGCCTTTGGGGAATCCGCCCGGCAGCGACGCGGCGTCCGAGACGATGTAATAGCGCGGGCGGAGATCGACGCCGGCCGCATTCGACATTGCCGCCGTATCGACGAAGTACCAGGCATTCTTCGCCGGATCGTTTTCCGGAACGAAGTAGCCCTTCTTCTTCTGCAGGCGGACGATGCCGTCGACCGTGACCGGACCGGCCACCTGGCCGCCCTGGCGGGTCGCCGGGTCGCGCCCCTCGAAGGGGACCCAGCCGCGGTCGACCAGGATCGCCGCGCCGCCGCCGTCGGGGACCAGCGGCGCCAGGATGTGGAGGCCAGGGGTCCCGCTCAAAGCGCGCCCGATGAGATAGAGCTCCCGGTCATGGCGGAAGGCGCCCGTGACGCGCACCCGCTGGAACTCGAAGGCGGCCAGGTCGGCGCCCTCGGCGGGCGGCGCAACCGGGGCGCCGACCGACCGGGTCTGCAGTTTGTCGATGAGGTCCTGTTTCCATTCGAGGCGCTGGAGCTGCCACGTGCCGAGAGCGACCAGCGCCGCCAGCGCGGGAACCGTGAAGAGTGTCGGCCACAGGGTCGGACGGAAAGCCAACGGCATGTCCTATTCTTCGAATGTCTTCTGGCCGGCATCGCCGGCGCGATGGCGGTACTGCAATGCGATCAGCGTCGCCTTGAACGGACGGAGCAACGCGAGCGACCCACCCAGGATCGCCGGCCCCCACAGGACCATGTGCACCCAATAGGGCGGCGAGAAGGTGAACTCGACCCAGAAGGCCAGCGCCACGACGATCGGCCCCACCACGAACATGATGAAGACGGCGGGACCGTCGCCGCTGTCGGCGGACTTCAAGCCGAGGCCGCAAGCCGCGCACCGGTCCGCGACCGTGAGAAAACCGCTGTAGAGCGGGCCGTTACCGCAGCGCGGGCACCGGCAGCGGATTCCGGCGCGAAAGGGTGAAACCGCCGGGTAGCCGTTCACGGCCGAACCGCGCTGCGTCGGCCATGCCGGCGCGTCTTCAGCTTCCCCACCAGTAGATGCTGCAGAACAGGAACAGCCAGACCACGTCGACGAAATGCCAGTACCATGCCGCCGCCTCGAAGCCGAAGTGATGATCGGGCCTGAAGTGCCCCGCCCGCGCGCGGAAGAAGCAGACGATCAGGAAGGTCGTGCCGATGATCACGTGAAAGCCGTGGAAGCCGGTCGCCATGTAGAAGGTGGAGGAATAGATGCCGTCGGTGAACTTGAACGCGGCATGCATATATTCGTAGGCCTGGAACGACGTGAACAGGAGGCCGAGAACGATGGTCAAGGCAAGGCCGGCGAGCATCCCCTTGCGGTCGTTCTCGCGCAGCGCATGATGCGCCCACGTCACCGTGCAGCCCGACAGCAGCAATATGAGCGTGTTCATCAAAGGCACTTCGAAGGCGGGCAGCACCTGCACGCCCTGCGGCGGCCAGACCGCCGGCTCGACCTTCGGGAACAGGCTCGAATTGAAGAACGCCCAGAAGAACGCGACGAAGAACATGACCTCCGACGCGATGAACAGCGTCATGCCGTAGCGCATGCCGATCTGCACGACGGGCGTGTGGTGCCCTTCGAAGGTCGCCTCGCGGATCACGTCGCGCCACCACAACGCCATCGTCAGCAGGACAAGCACGATCCCAGGCACGAAGGTCCACGGCCCAAATCCCTTCAGCATCGGCGTCATGCCCACGCCGAACATGTCGGGATGCAGGTAAACGACGGTCCCGAAGGCCAGCAGGAACGCGGCAAATGCCCCCATGACCGGCCACGGGCTCGGGTCCACCAGATGGTAGTCGTGCTTGACTTCGTCGTGATGCGCTTCAGCAGTCATGTTTCGTCCCCAATGCTGCCGGCCGTCGTCCGGACGGCCGGCCCAATCAGTTGAGTTGCCCCGTCGTTCCCCCGGCCGTCCCATCCGGGGTCAGCCGGCTTACCGGCCGCGTGTCCTTGTCTTGATCTTCCTGCGCGGGATAGAAGGTGTAGGAGAGCGTAATCGTCGTCACGTCGTCCATGTTGCGATCCTTCTCGATCGCCGGATCGACGAAGAAGGCGACGGGCATTTCGACGCTCTCGCCCGCACCCAGCCGCTGCTCGGTGAAGCAGAAGCACTCGATCTTGCTGAAATACTGACCCGCCTTCAGCGGCGTCACATTGAACGTCGCCATTCCCGTCACCGGCTCGCTCGAATGGTTCTCGGCGCGGTAGAAGGCGAGCGTGTTCTCGCCGACATGCGTGAGGATCTCCCGCTTTACCGGCTGGAATGCCCAAGGCACGCCGTTCACGGTGGCATCGAAGCGAACATGAACGACGCGCGCCGACACCTTGTCGCTCGGCCGGTCGGCAATGTTGGTCGTGCCGTTGAAGCCGGTGACCTGGCAAAAGAGCCGGTACAGCGGGACGGACGCATAGGAGCCGCCCACCATGGCGACGACGACCGCGAACAGCACGGCCATCAAGCGTCGGTTATTTCTGCGGATCGGCGTCTCGCGCATCGCTACCCTCCGCCGCCCATGCGGACGATGGCGACGAAATAGACGAGGACGACGAAACCGACGAGCGCCGCACAGAGCGCGAGGTTCTTCTTGCGCTGGCGGCGGTGGACCTCGCTGCGAAAGCACTTCCCGCCGTTCTGTCTGTCTTCCGCCATCGGTTCGTTTGCCGTTGCCGTCATGTGGTCAAGCCATCGACCCGATCACGCCGTCCGCAATGAGCAATGCAAACAGGGCGAAGAGGTAGAATATCGAGAAACCGAACATCCGCTTGGCGCTGCGATCCGTCTCGTCGCGCCGGACGGCGATCGCCGCGGCGACGAAGGCCAGCCCGAGGACGAGCGCGGCGCCGCCGTACACCCACCCGGCGAAGCCGAGCAGGGTCGGCACCATCGCGATCGGCACCAGCAATACCGTGTATATCAGCATCTGTCGCTTGGTTTCGGCCTTGCCGGCAACGACCGGCAGCATCGGCACGCCGGCGGCCGCATAGTCGCCGCAGCGGTAGAGCGACAGCGCCCAGAAGTGGGGCGGCGTCCACATGAAGATCAGCGCGAACAGCGTGAAGGATTCGAGGCTGACGTCGCCGGTCACCGCGGCCCATCCGATCATCGGCGGAAAGGCGCCGGCCGCACCGCCGATGACGATGTTCTGCGGCGTGCGCCGCTTCAGCCAGATCGTGTAGACGAAGACATAGAAGAGCACCGTCAGCGCCAGCAATGCCGCAGCCGTCCAATTCACGGCGACGCCCATCAGGAACACGGAGCCGCTCGCGAGGACCACGCCGAAGGTCAACGCCTCCTCAGGCGCGATGCGGCCGAGCGGAAGCGGCCGGAGCCGCGTCCGTTCCATCACCGCGTCGATGTCCCGGTCGTACCACATGTTGATCGCGCCCGATGCCCCCGCGCCGACCGCGATGCAGAGCACGGCGACCGATGCCAGCAGCCAGTGCAGATGCCCCGGCGCCACGAGCATGCCCGCCAGCCCCGTGAACACGACGAGCGACATGACCCGCGGCTTCATCAAGGCGATGTAGTCGCCGAGCTCGCCGAACGGCATAGCCTCGTCGGCCGCGCTGGCGGTCATGCGGTAGGCGGTATCGGACACGCGCTAACTCCGGCAGCGGCCGCGGATCACTTGATCTGCGGCAATTCGTTAAAGGTGTGGAACGGCGGCGGCGACGACTGCGTCCATTCGAGCGTCGTCGCGCCCGCGCCCCAGTAGTTCGCCTCCACCCGGCGGCCCGCCTTCAACGTGTAAATGAACACGACGACGAAAAACAGCGTCGCCCCGAAGGAGATGAAAGCGCCGATGGAGGAGACATAGTTCCACCCGGCGAAGGCGTCCGCGTAGTCGATATAGCGGCGCGGCATGCCCGCCAGGCCGAGGAAATGCTGCGGGAAGAAGGCCAGGTTGACGCCGATGAAGGTCGCCCAGAAATGCAGCTTCCCCGCCCACTCGGGATACTGGCGGCCCGACATCTTGCCGATCCAGTAGTAGATGCCAGCGAAGATCGAGAACACCGCGCCGAGCGACAGCACATAGTGGAAGTGCGCGACGACGTAGTAGGTGTCGTGCATCACGAGGTCGGCGCCCGCGTTCGCGAGCACGACGCCGGTCACGCCGCCGACCGTGAACAGGAAGATGAAGCCGACGGCCCATAGCATCGGCGTGTCGAAGCGGATCGACCCGCCCCACATGGTGGCGATCCAGCTGAATATCTTCACGCCCGTCGGCACCGCAATGACCATCGTCGCCGCGACGAAGTAGGCGCGCGTGTCGACGTTCATGCCCACGGTGAACATGTGGTGCGCCCAGACGATGAAGCCGATGAAGCCGATCGCGACCATCGCATAGGCCATGCCGAGATAGCCGAACACCGGCTTGCGCGAGAAGGTCGAGATCACGTGGCTGACGATGCCGAAGCCCGGCAGGATCATGATGTAGACTTCCGGGTGCCCGAAGAACCAGAAGAGATGCTGGAACAGCAGCGGGTCGCCGCCGCCTTCCGGCTTGAAGAACACGGTGCCGAAATTGCGGTCGGTCAGCAGCATGGTGATCGCGCCGCCCAGCACCGGCAGCGCCAGCAGCAGCAGGAAGGCGGTGACGAGGGTCGCCCAGACGAACAGCGGCATCTTGTGCAGCGTCATGCCCGGCGCGCGCATGTTGAAGATCGTCGTGATGAAGTTGATGGCGCCGAGAATCGACGACGCGCCGGCGAGATGCAGCGAGAAGATCACCATATCGACCGCCGGTCCGGGCTGCCCTGTATCGCTCGACAGCGGCGGGTAGACCGTCCAGCCGGTGCCGGCGCCGCCGCCGATCACGGCCGAGCCGAGCAGCAGCGCGAAAGACGGCACGAGCAGCCAGAAGCTGATGTTGTTCATCCGCGGGAAGGCCATGTCCGGCGCGCCGATCATCAGCGGCACGATCCAGTTGCCGAAGCCGCCGATCAGGGCCGGCATCACGACGAAGAACACCATGATCAGGCCGTGCGCCGTGATGAAGATGTTCCAAAGATGGCCGTCCGGCCCGCCGTCCGCGGTCGTGAGGAACTGCACGCCCGGCTCCATGAGCTCGAGCCGCATCATGACGGAGAAGCCGCCGCCGATCAGCCCGGCGATGACGGCAAACACAAGGTACATCGTGCCGATGTCCTTGTGATTGGTGGAATAGAGATACCGCTTGAAGCCGGTCGGCGTGTGGTGGTCGCCGTGATCGTGGGCTTCTGAGTGTCCTTTCGCCATGGTGCTCGTCCTCAATGAATTCGTCAGTTGCGCGCGCGGTCTTGGGCGACGGAGACCGGATCCGGCGCCGCGGCCTTCTTCTCAGCCGGCGCATCGACGGTCGAGAAGGCCTGCTTCGCCTTGCCGACCCAGGCGTCGAACTCCGCCGGCGAAACCGCCTTCACCATGATCGGCATGAAGGCGTGGCCCGCGCCGCACAGCTCGGAGCAGAACCCGTAATAGGTCCCGGGCGTATCGATCTGGACCCAGGTCTCGTTGATTCGCCCCGGCACGTTGTCGAGCCGCACGCCGAGGGGCGAAATCGCCCAGGCATGCAGCACGTCGCGCGCGGTCATCAGCAGCCGGATCTTCTTGCCGACCGGCAGCACCACCGGATTGTCGGTAGTCATCAACCGCTTCTCACCCGGCTTCAGCTTGTCGTCCGGAACCAGGTTCGCATCGAAAGTGAAATTGCCGTGGTCGGGATATTCGTAGGACCAGTACCACTGATTGCCGATGATCTTCAGGGTCATGTCCGCTTCCGTCGTGCGGTCTGCGAAGTACAGCAGCCGGAAGGACGGAATGGCGATGCCGACGAGGATCACGATCGGGATCACGGTCCACAGGATCTCGATCAGCGTGTTGTGCGTCGTGGTGGACGGGGTGGGGTTCCGCTTCTCGCGGAAGCGCCAGCTCGCGTAAAGCAGGAGCCCGAGCACAAAGACGGTGATTACCGTGATGATGATCACCAACGCATCGTGAAACTGGTTGATCCAGACCGCCGTCGGCGAATGCGGCTCCGTCAGCCCGAGCTGCCAGTTGTGGGGCTCCGTAGCCATTGCGGGCCCGCCCAGGAACAGCGCCGCCAACGCCGCAAGCGTTGCGATTCGACTTTTCACGCCTTACTTCCCCCTTGCGTCGCCGGCCGGCCGCCGGCGCATGAAACTGATAACCCCGGATCTAGCCGGAAACCACCCCAAAATAAACCGTGCGCATGTATAACACTGGCCCTCATTGCCTTGGATGGCCAGCGACACTATGTCGCAAAATGGCCGAATCCTGCGGATTGCCGCCGCTGCCGGCCTACCCGCGGGGTGTTCGCGAAGTGTCCGCGGGGTGCTCGGGCGCGCGCCGGAAACACTCGTGCTCATTTCCGCAGGAAGGCGACAATCCACTGGATATCCGCTACACCGGCTATATCTTGAGACGGGCGCGGCGAGTATAGACCGCAAGCTTCGCCGATGTGAAACCTGCACGTCCGCGGTCGGAGAAAGGAACAGCCGTCGATGAGCACACTGGCAACGACCGATAAAATCTTCTTCGAGCGGGCGGGCCTCGACCGGGATCAGGTCACGCGGCTTGTCGGCGAAACGCTCGGCGGCGTGGACGACGGCGAGCTGTTCCTCGAATATTGCCAGTCCGAAAGCATTTCTTTCGACGACGGACGGATCCGCAGCGCCAGCTTCGACACCGCGCACGGCTTCGGCCTTCGCGCGGTCAGCGGCGATGCCACCGGATATGCGCATTCCTCCGACCTGTCCGAGCCTGCGATCCGGCGCGCCGGCGCCGTGGTCCAGGCGATCCGCGCCGGCCATCAGGGCATGCTCGCCGAGCCGCCGGCGCCGACCAATCGCAGCCTCTACACCGACGAGAACCCGCTGGGCGAGAACCCGTTCGAGAGCAAGGTAAAGCTGCTCGCGGAGATCGACGCTTACGCCCGCAGGAAGGACAGCCGGGTCAAGCAGGTTTCCGCGTCGCTTTCCGGCGAGTGGCAGGCGGTGCAGATCCTGCGGCCGGACGGCTACCGCGTCGCCGACGTCCGCCCGCTCGTCCGCCTGAACGTCTCGATCGTCTGCGCGGAAGGCGACCGCATGGAGAGCGGCAGCCACGGCGTCGGCGGCCGGACGAGCTACGCCGCCTTCATCGACCCGGCGGCCTGGCAGGCGCAGGTCGACGAGGCGCTGCGCCAGGCGCTGATCAACCTCCAGTCGGTTCCCGCGCCGGCCGGCGAGATGAAGGTGGTTCTCGGCCCAGGTTGGCCGGGCGTCCTGCTCCACGAAGCGATCGGCCACGGGCTCGAAGGCGACTTCAATCGCAAGAAGACCTCCGCTTTCGCCGGCCTCGTCGGCCAGCGCGTCGCCGCGCCCGGCGTCACCGTGGTCGACGACGGCACCATCGCCGGGCGGCGCGGGTCGCTCACCGTCGACGACGAAGGCACGAGCGCCAGCAACACGACGCTGATCGAGGACGGCATCCTGGTGGGATACATGCAGGACCGCCTGAACGCGCGCCTGATGGGCATGGAGCCGACCGGCAACGGACGGCGGGAATCCTACGCCCACGCGCCTATGCCGCGGATGACCAACACCTACATGCTGAGCGGCGACAAGGCGCCGGAGGAGATCGTCGCCTCGGTCGACAAGGGGCTCTACGCCGTCAACTTCGGCGGCGGCCAGGTCGACATCACGAGCGGCAAGTTCGTGTTCAGTTGCACCGAGGCCTACCTCATCGAGAACGGCAAGGTCGGCGCGCCCGTGAAGGGCGCCACACTGATCGGCAACGGCCCCGACGTGCTGACGAAGGTTTCGATGATCGGCAACGACTCGAAGCTGGACGACGGCGTGGGCACCTGCGGCAAGGACGGACAGTCGGTTCCGGTCGGCGTCGGCCAGCCCACCATGCGGATCGACGGGCTGACGGTCGGCGGCACCGCGGCGTAGCCTTCCGCGGCGGCGGGGTCAGTAGGACTCTTCCTCGTAGAGCTTGTCGATATCGCCGCGCCAGACGTTCTCGTAGCGGTCCAGCAGGCGCTCGGCCGGCGTGATCCCGCTTTCCGCGATCTCCTTGAGCTCGTCGATGTAAGGCTCCTCGCTGGTGTCCTTCACATCGGGAACGGCGCGGCGGCGAAGGCCGGCGGCGGCAATCGCAACGGCCTCCCGCGCGACGGCCTGCACCGTGCGGCCGCGGAAGGACGCCTTGAGGCCCTGCCGCGGGACGTTGGCGCGCATGGCCTGCATCTCCTCCACGGACCAGCCCTTGCACAGGTCCCAGGCCGCATCGAGCGACGTGTCGTCGTAATAGAGGCCGACCCACAGCGCGGGCAGCGCGCAAAGCCGCCCCCAGGGCCCGCCGTCGGCGCCCCGCATCTCGATATAGCGCTTCAGCCGGACTTCCGGGAACACGGTCGTCATATGGTCGGTCCAGTCCCCCATGTTGGGAATCTGGCCCTCGAAGCCCTGCAGCCGCCCGGCCATGAAATCGCGGAACGACTTGCCGGCGACGTCGACGTAATTGCCGTCGCGATAGACGAAATACATCGGCACGTCGAACAGGTAGTCCACCCAGCGCTCGAAACCGAATCCGTCCTCGAAGACGAAGGGCAGCATGCCGCTGCGGTCGGGGTCGGTATCGGTCCAGATATGGCTGCGATAGCTGAGAAAGCCGTTGGGCTTGCCCTCGGTGAAGGGCGAATTGGCGAACAGCGCCGTCGCCACCGGCTGCAACGCCAGCGCGACGCGCATCTTCTTCACCATGTCGGCTTCGGAAGCGAAGTCGAGGTTCACCTGCACCGTGCAGGTGCGCAGCATCATGTCCAGTCCGAGCGAGCCGCGCTTCGGCATGTACTCGCCCATGATCTTGTAGCGGCCCTTGGGCATCCAGGGAATATCGCTGCGCGACCATTTGGGATTGAAGCCGTGGCCCAGCATGCCGGCGCCGATCTCTTCGCAGATCTCGTGTACCTGGGCCAGGTGCGTATGCACCTCGTTGCAGGTCTGGTGGATATTCTCGAGCTGCGCGCCGGAAAGCTCGAACTGCCCGCCCGGCTCGAGGGTTACCGCGCCGCCGTTCTCATGGCGCAGCGCGATGACGTTGCCGCCTTCGGAAACGGGCATCCAGCCGAAGCGCTGCATCCCCTCGAGCAGGAGCCGGATTCCCGGCTTGCCCTCGTAGGCGATGGACCGCTTGTCTTTCAGGTTGTAGGCGAACTTCTCGTGCTCGGTGCCGATACGCCATTGCGTACGCGGCTTGCAGCCCTGCTCGAGGTATTCGACGAGCTGGCGCTTGCTCGTGATGGGTTGGCCCCCGGAGGCGGCTGGTGCTGCCATCTATGTCGCTTTCGATGGTTGAATCCGAACGGAACGCCAGTCACCCAACACCGACTGCCAACACGCCAGCACGGCGAGCGCCGCCGTTTCCGCGCGCAGGATACGGGGGCCGAGACTTACCGGCGTAACAAAAGGCAGTTTTCGGAGGGCGTCAAGTTCCGAAGTCGTGAACCCGCCTTCCGGACCGGTCATCAGCGCGGCGGCCCTGCCGCCTTCCGAAGCGCGGGTTTCGGCCAGGACATCGCCGATCGGCCGCGCCGGTCCGCTTTCGGCGCAGACCAGGAGCCGCCGGCCGCCGGGCCAGCCGTCGAGCGCGGCATCGAAGGCGACGAGGTCCCCGACTTCCGGCAGGCTCAGCCGCCCGCACTGTTCCGCCGCCTCCATGGCGTTCGCGCGCAGCCTGTCGGTGTTCACCCGGCTGACATCGGTGTGGCCGGTGTTGACCGGCTGCAGCCGAGAGACCCCGAGCTCGACCGCCTTCTGCACGAGGAAGTCGAGCGGCGCCCGCTTGATCGGCGCGAACAGCAACCAGACGTCCGGCTCCACCGCCTGGGTCCGCATCCGTTGACCGACCGATACCGCGCAGGCATTGCGCCCGAACGCATCGATGCGAGCGCTCCATTCCCCGTCCCGTCCGTTGAACAGGACCACCGCCGCGCCGGGCGCGAGGCGCATGACGTTCTTCAGGTAGTGCGCCTGCCCGGCCGCCAGGCCGACCGTGCGTCCGGCGTCGAGATCGTCCGTCACGTAGAGCCGCGGTCCGGACCCTTCGCGCATGCCTGCACCCTCCATCGCTTGCTTGAGCAACCGCCGCCCCAAGCGCAAGATTAGCCGATGACCGGCCAAAGCAATACACAGACCGCAAGCGATATCGCCACCGGCGACTGGATCGGCCGGCGCACGCCGCGGGCATTGCAGCCCTATCTCAGGCTGGCGCGGGTGGACCGCCCGATCGGCACATGGCTGCTGCTTATCCCCTGCTGGTGGGGCCTGGCGCTCGCGGCCGTTCACGCGCCGGATTCAAGCCGGTGGGAAGCCGCCGTCTACGCGCTGCTGTTTGCCGCCGGCGCTTTCGTCATGCGCGGCGCCGGCTGCACCTGGAACGACATCCTCGACCGCGAGTACGACGCCCGCGTCGCGCGGACCGCGACCCGCCCGATCCCGAGCGGCGCCGTCAGCGTCGCGCAGGCGGCGGTCTTCCTGGCGCTCCAACTGCTGACCGGCCTCGCCGTGCTGCTGTTCTTCAACGGCTTCGCGATCATGCTGTCGATCGCCTCGCTCCTGCTGGTCGCGCTCTACCCTCTGATGAAGCGCGTCACCTACTGGCCTCAGGCGTTCCTCGGGCTCACCTTCAATTGGGGCGCGCTGGTCGGCTGGGCGGCGGTGACGGGCGGGCTGGAGACGCCGGCCCTGCTGCTCTACGCCGCGGGCTTCTTCTGGACGCTCGGCTACGACACGATCTATGCGCATCAGGACAAGGAAGACGATGCCCTGATCGGCGTGAAGTCGAGCGCGCTCAAGCTCGGCGGGCACACGCGGCCCTGGCTCTGGGCGTTCTACGGCATTGCGGTGGCGCTGCTGGCCGCCGCCTTCGGGAGCGCCGGGCTGGCGTGGCCGTCCTTCGCGATCCTGGCGCTGGCGGCGGCGCTGCTGGCGCATCAGGCCGCCGCGGTGAACCTGGACGACCCGAAGGACTGCCTCGACAAATTCAGGGCGAACCGCTTCGCCGGCCTCGTCCTGCTCTGCGCCATCCTCGCCGGCGGGGTCGATCTTGGCTGATCCGCACGCCGCCTTCATCCGCTCCAATACCGCTGTCGAGGCCGCGCCGCTCATTCCGGAGATCCGGCTTCATCTGGCGACCGAAATCGTCCCGATCTGGCGGGCCACCGAGGAAGAGCTGGCCGAGATGGGCGTGCCGCCGCCCTACTGGGCGTTCGCCTGGGCCGGCGGCCAGGCGGTGGCGCGCTATATCCTCGACAGCCCCGAGATCGTCGCCGGCCGGACCGTGCTCGATTTCG
Source organism: Alphaproteobacteria bacterium (assembly GCA_009377445.1). Taxonomy (GTDB): domain Bacteria; phylum Pseudomonadota; class Alphaproteobacteria; order UBA8366; family UBA8366; genus WHUA01. The sequence continues at coordinate 74,498 of WHUA01000014.1, forward strand.
CCAGCGGCAGCGGGCTCGCAGCCATCGCCGCGGCCATAGCCGGCGCGGAGAAAGTGATCGCGACCGACATCGATCCCTATGCGTCGGCGGCGATCGCGCTGAATGCGGCGCTGAACGGCGTGAGCGTGGACGTCGCAACCGGCGACATGATCGGGAACAGGGGACCGTGGGACGTGGTGCTGGCGGGCGACATCTGCTACGAGCGCCCGCTGGCCGACCGCGTCACCGCATGGCTGCGCAGCCTTGCGGCGGACGGCGTGACCGTCCTGCTCGGCGACCCGGGACGCACCTACCTGCCGAAGGACGGGCTCGACTGGGTCGTCCGCTATGCGGTGAAGACGACGCGGGAGCTGGAAGACACCGACGTGCGCAACGCCGTCGTCTGGCGCTTCCGGCAATCCTGATCCGATTACGGCCCGACGATCCGGAACGGATGGCCGAAGGCGACCGAGTCCTCGGCCAGCCTGCCGATGCAGGCGCGGCGGAAATCGAGATCGTCGGCGAGGCGGAGGCAGAAGTCGTCATGGTCGCCGTCGTGCGCCAGCCGCTGCTGCACGAGCCGCAGCATCTCCGCCGTGTCGCGCACGCCGTTGACGCGCCCCGTGGCCTGCATCGCCTTCAGGCTCACCGGCCGGCCTTCGTGGACGAAATGGCCCAGCCGCGCGACATAGAGGCAGACCGAGCGCCGCTCTCCGCCGCCCTCCAGGCGAAGCCTGACATTCTCGATCTCGGCGAAATGATAGTTGCCCTCCGTCGCGTGCATGATCTCGAGCTGGGCGTCGTCGAGCCAGGTGACGAACAGCGTCACCTCGACGCCCGGTGCGCATTGCAGCATCGAGGGCACGGCGCCGTAGCTGCTGATATGCGCTGCGTAGACGATATCGAAATCCTCGAGCCGGGCGCGCTCGACCGGGATCATGTGGCCGCTGCCGACGCCGTATTTCCGCGCGAGCTGCAACGGCGACTGGTTCGAGCCGACCGCGAGCACCGGCGTCCGTCCCGCCGTCAGCGCCGGATCGAAGGGCTCTACCTGCATCGGATTGCCGCTGCCGCCGCGCCAGACATAGGAGCGGTCGGGCAACAGGTACGGGTAGTCCCGGGCGCGGGCGAGCTTGACGATACGGTCGGACATGGAAGGTTGCGCGGAAATTATGCCGAAAGCCGCCCTGTATACTCCAAATGCGGCTGGGCCGGCGATGAAGAATGCTATTCTTGCCGCCCAACAGCCCTGCCGATAGACGTCATGCCCTCCCGCCGCTGGTCGACGCCGTCGGCTGGGGCTATGCCTTCGCTTTTCTGGCCATCGGCCCGGCAGCGGGCGTCGCCGCGATGGCGCGGCTGCGCGCCCATCCCGACGCGGCGAAGCTCGCGGGCGGTAGGCGCTGAGCGGCTTTGCCGCGACGCGCGGTCGCGCTAGTGTCCGCCATGCCTTACGCCTCGCTCCGCGATTTCATCGACGATCTCGAACGAACCGGCCGACTGGTGCGCGTCGCACATCCCGTGTCGCCGATACTGGAGATGACCGAGATCCAGACCCGTCTGCTCGCCGAACAGGGCCCGGCCGTGCTGTTCGAGAACGTCGTGGCGGAGAACGGCAGCCGCTATCCCATGCTGATGCTGGTCAACCTGTTCGGCACCGTCGACCGGGTCGCCGCCGGGATGGGCCGGAAGCCGGAGGAGCTGCGCGCGCTCGGCGAGATGCTGGCCGTGCTGCGCCAGCCGGAGCCGCCGGGCGGCATCCGCGACGCCATCGACAAGCTGCCGCTGCTCAAGACCGCGATGACCATGAAGCCGAAGACGGTCTCGCGCGCCGCCTGCCAGGACGTGGTGTGGCAGGGCGCGGACATCGATCTCGCGAAGCTGCCGGTGCAGACCTGCTGGCCCGGCGAGCCGGCGCCGCTGATCACCTGGCCGTTGGTCGTGACCAAGGGGCCGGGCGCGCGGCGCGAGGACGATTTCAACCTCGGCATCTACCGCATGCAGGTGACCGGGCGCGACACGACGCTCATGCGCTGGCTCGCGCATCGCGGCGGCGCGCAGCACCATGCGCGCTGGAAGGCGGCGAAGCGGGAGCCTCTGCCGGCGGCCGCCGTGATCGGCGCGGACCCTGCGACCATCCTCGCCGCCGTGACGCCGGTGCCGGACACCATGTCGGAATACCATTTTGCCGGCCTCCTGCGCGGCAAGCGGACCGAGCTGATCGACTGCAAGACCGTACCGCTCAAGGTTCCGGCCTCGGCCGAGATCGTCATCGAGGGGCATGTCAGCCTCGATGACTACGGCGACGAGGGGCCGTACGGCGACCACACCGGCTACTACAACGCGGTCGAGCGCTTCCCGGTATTCCGCGTCAGCGCCATCACCATGCGGCGCGACCCGATCTACCTCTCGACCTTCACGGGCCGCCCGCCGGACGAGCCGAGCGTGCTGGGCGAGGCGCTGAACGAGGTGTTCATCCCGCTGATGCAGCAGCAGTTCCCCGAGATCGTGGATTTCTGGCTACCGCCGGAGGGCTGCTCCTACCGCATCGCGGTCGTGTCGATCAGGAAGGCATATCCCGGCCACGCCAAGCGCGTGATGATGGGCGTGTGGTCCTACCTCCGCCAATTCACCTACACGAAATGGGTGATCGTGGTGGACGCGGAGATAAACGCGCGCGACTGGAAGGACGTGATGTGGGCCGTCGCCACCCGCATGGACCCGGCGCGCGACATCACCTTGATCGAGGGCACGCCCATCGACTACCTCGACTTCGCGAGCCCCGTCTCCGGCCTCGGCTCCAAGATCGGCCTCGACGCCACCAACAAATGGCCGCCTGAGACGCGGCGCGAGTGGGGCACGGAGATACGGATGTCCGACACGGTGGTCGAGAAGGTCGACCGGATGTGGGGCGCACTTGGGCTGCCGGAAAGCGGGAGAAAAATCTGGCGGTAGCGGCGCTTCCCCCGGCGGATTCCCGGAGTGTGCGAAATCGCACGCCTGTCTTCTCCCAGGTCAGAGATAGTCGGCACATCCGCTAGTGCTCGCTTGCTCTGACGAAGGAGACGAAAGATGTCCGCCGACGCGCTCAAAAAGCTGCTCCTGACCGCCGCCGTCGCCGCCCTCGCCGCGGTCGCGCTGGCCGGCACCGCCGTCGCCGTGATCGCACTGGCCGGCGGCCTGGAGGGCAGTTACATCGCTTGCGGCACATCGGCTGCCGCCGTCTCGAGCCCCTCGAAAAGCGGCCTCGGCGTGGCCGGCCACGGTAAGTTCCTTGGTTGTGATTTTCGATCACAAAAACTTGAAGTCGCCAACTGGCTACCGTAGGCTTTCCCGACACGATAAGGCCAACCGGGTTCGTGCATAGCGGCGGCCCGGACGCCGGACGTACCGAACGCGGCATGGTTTGAAGAGCAGGGCCGGTCAACGGCCCGCAGAGTACAGGGAGTAAAGACCGGTGGAGCGTCGACTGCAGACGTTGTTTCCGTCCGCCGTCCAGATCACGGAGGTGGACGTTGCGCGAAGCCTCAATCGCCGCTTGTTGCGGCAGATCGAGATAATTCGAGCCGCGACGCCGAACGGGCGGCCGGATTCCTGGTCGTCAAGCGTTTACACGACGCTGAACACCGCGGATCAGCTTCATCAAAAGGCAGAATTTTCGGATCTGCACCGAATCATCCTGGATGAGGCCATGCGGTTCGCCGACGCGCTGATGATCAACCACCGCGACTTTCCCCTGCGCGTGATGGATTGCTGGTTCAATATCTACGGCCCAAAGGACGGTCAGGAGATCCATAACCATCCCAACAATATCATCAGCGGCAGCTACTACGTGAAGGCGTCGCCCGGCTGTTCCGGCATCATGTTCCATTCCGCCCGCGCGGACAGCATGCTCCTGCCGCCGATGACGGCGGTCAATTCATTCAACCAGTCCGTCGCGGAGCTGGCGGTGCACGAGGGCATGATGGTGATATTCCGTAGCTCGCTGAAGCACAGCGTCCGGCCCAGCCCGACGGACGAAGAGCGTATCAGCGTGAGCTTTAATCTCTCGATGTGAAACGGCGCGGGACGGTCGAAGTGTGTATCCGCCTCAACCCCTTGCTCTTCCACCCTTCCCCCGCTACATTCCCGCCATGATCAGCGGCACCGCATACCGGCTCATTAGCCTGCGACTTACGGGCCCGGCGCTATAAAGCGCCGGCGATCGTTCCGTTCGTTTCGGCTTTTCAACCGGTTAAACAGGTTCCGCGTCATGAGTTCCCCGCATCGAGTCCGTCCGAGCTCCGGTTCCGTCAGCCGCAATTTCGCGGCCGGACGCATTTGCGGGCTGCGTCTATCGCTGCGACTACCCGGCGGCCGTCGGGACTGACGCGGCCACCGATGGCCGAAACCGCGCCGCGGTTCGCCTTTTTTACGCTATAACGCAGCACGCAGAATTTAGGAGTAGAGACCATGGCCGTCATGCCCGTGGAGAAGTACAAGCCCTTTCAGCCGATCGACCTGCCGGACCGGCAGTGGCCGGCGAAGACCATCGCCAAGTGCCCCGTCTGGTGCTCGGTCGACCTGCGCGACGGCAACCAGGCGCTGATCGAGCCGATGGGGCCGGAGCGCAAGCTCCGCATGTTCAAGACGCTCTGCCGCATGGGCTTCAAGGAGATCGAGGTCGGCTTCCCGGCGGCGTCCGAGACGGACTTCGCCTTCGTCCGCCAGATCATCGACGAGAAGCTGATCCCCGAGGACGTCACCATCCAGGTGCTGACCCAGTCGCGGGACGAGCTGATCCGCCGCACCTTCGAATCGATCGCCGGCTCGAAGAAGGCGATCGTCCACCTCTACAATTCGACTTCGACCATCCAGCGCCGCGTCGTCTTCCGCGAGAGCCGGGACGGCGTGAAGAAGATCGCCGTGGACGGCGCCAAGCTGATCAAGAGCCTGGTGCCGACCGTGCCGGGCACCGAGGTGCGTTTCCAGTATTCGCCCGAGAGCTTCACCCAGACCGAGCTCGACTACGCGCTCGAGGTCTGCGAGGCGGTGATGGACGTCTGGCAGCCGACGCCCCAGAACCCGACCATCATCAACCTGCCGGCCACGGTCGAGGTCGCGACGCCCAACATCTATGCAGACCAGATCGAGTGGATGCACCGGAACTTCAGCAAGCGCGACTGCGTCGTGCTGTCGCTGCACCCGCATAACGACCGCGGCACCGGCGTCGCCGCCGCCGAGATGGGCGTGATGGCGGGCGCCGACCGCATCGAGGGCACGCTGTTCGGCAACGGCGAGCGTACCGGCAACGTCGACGTCATCACCCTGGCGATGAACATGGTGAGCCAGGGGCTGGATTCGAAGCTCGACATGCGCAACATGCGCGAGCTGCGCGCGACCGCGGAGTACTGCAACCAGCTCCCGGTGCAGCCGCGCCATCCCTATGCCGGCGACCTCGTCTTCACCGCCTTCTCGGGCAGCCATCAGGACGCCATCAAGAAGGGCCTGACGGCGATGAAGTCGTCGAACAGCAAGGACTGGGACGTGCCCTACCTGCCGATCGACCCGGCCGATATCGGCGCGGAGTACGAGGCGGTGATCCGCATCAACAGCCAGTCCGGCAAGGGCGGCGTCGCCTATATCATGGAGACGGAATACGGCATCCAGATGCCGCGCAATCTGCAGATCGAGTTCTCGCGCGTCGTGCAGGAGATCTCCGACGGCACCGGCAAGGAGCAGAAGCCGGGCGACATCTGGAATGCCTTTGAGGAAGAATACCTGTCAGCCATCAGGCCGTATAGCTTCGTGGATCAGCAGATCATTTCGGCGACTCACGCCTCCGAGGTGAAGAAGCTGACCGCGACGATGGCAAAGGACGGCAGCGAGATCGCCATCGAGGGGCGCGGCACCGGCCCGATCGACGCCTTCGTGGATGCGATGAAGCGCGAGACCGGAAAGGACATCAAGGTCTACAGCTACAGCGAGCATTCGGTCGGCGCGGGATCGGATGCTACCGCCATCGCCTTCGTCGAAGCGGAAGTGGACGGCAAGCGGCTCTACGGCGTGGGGCAAAACGCAAATATCATAACCGCCTCGCTGCAAGCGGTGACCTGCGCCGTGAACCGGGCATTCCGAAACGGGCAATGAGGCGGAATAGGTTTCGTGGACGCGCGCGTCAAGTGCGCGCGTGACGATTTGTGTTCGAGATCAGATACTACGTCGTGCCCGGGCTTGACCCGCCTGCGCGGCCGAAGCCGCTTCGTCGCGGCAAAGGCCCGGGCACCCACGACAAATGCCGATTCCAGCCATATAGTGGCTCCCCATGACACTGGCCGACCTGCTGCAAGAGCACCTCTGGATCCTCGCCATCGCGCTGGTTGGATTGTTCCTGCTTTCGCGTTACATCATGCGAAAGGCGCATGCGCGAAAGGTGGCCGCGCCGGCCGAACAGTCCCTGGTCGGGCCCGAGGGATACCGCCGCGCCCGCAAGCAGTTCCTTTTGACGCTGGCGCTGCTGCTGGTCATTGTCGCCGTTGCCGTCATGACGCATTTCCGCTGAGGCGGTCCCGCCAAGCGAGAGGAACAGGATTCAATGCCCCATAACGCATCCGCCGTATCCGACGACGAGCAAGGCATGCTTGGCCGGCTCTCGGACCTCATCGCCAAGGCGCGCAAGGCCGGGGCCGACGCGGCGGACGCCATCGTCGTCAACGGCGTGTCGCTGTCGCACGCGCAGCGCCTCGGCAAGATCGAGAAGCTGGAGCGGTCCGAGGGCAGCGATCTCGGGCTCCGCGTCTTCGTCGGCAGGCGCCAGGCCATCGTCTCGTCCTCCGACATGAGCCCGGCCGCGCTCGGCGAACTGGTCGAGCGCGCGGTCGCGATGGCCAGGACCGTCCCCGAGGACCCCTATTGCGGCCTCGCCGATCCTGACCGGATTTTCCGCGGCCCGGTCCCCGACCTGGAGATCTGCGACGCGCGGGAACCCGCGCCCGAACTGCTGATCGAGCGCGCCAGCAAGGCAGAGGACGCCGCGCGCGCCGTGGCGGGCGTCACCAATTCCGAAGGCGCGGAGGCGGGCTGGGGGCAGACGCGGGTCGCGCTCGCGGCGTCGAACGGCTTTGCCGGCGCATATGCGGTCTCGCGCCAGAGTGTGGGCGTAGCGGTCCTTGCCGGCGAAGGCACGGGGATGGAACGCGACTACGAATTCTCCTCGGCCGTGTTCAGCGAGGACCTCGACGACCCCGCTGCGGTCGGACATGCCGCCGGCGAGCGCGCGGTGAAGAGGCTCAAGCCGCGCAAGGTCGGCACGCAGAAGGTGCCGGTCGTTTTCGATCCCCGCGTCTCCAACGGCCTGCTGCGTCACCTGGCGGGCGCCATCAACGGCAGCGCCATCGCGCGCGGCACGAGCTTCCTCAAGGACAGCATGGGCAAGCGCATCCTGCCCGCGGCGCTCTCAATCATCGACGAGCCGCACCGCAAGCGCGGCATGGCGTCCAAGCCCTTCGACGCCGAAGGCATCGCGAACGACCGGATCGCACTGGTCGAAGACGGCGTGCTGAAGAGCTGGGTGATGGACCTGCGGTCCGCGCGGCAGCTCGGGCTCGAGACCACGGGCCGTGCGTCGCGCGGCACATCGGGGCCGCCGTCGCCGTCGACCACCAATCTCTATCTTCCGGCCGGCGGCGTGACGCGCGACGCGCTGCTCGCCGACATCAAATCCGGCTTCTACGTGAACGAGCTGATGGGCTTCGGCGTCAACGCAATCACCGGCGACTACAGCCGCGGCGCATCCGGCTTCTGGATCGAGAACGGCGAGATCGCCTACCCGGTGAGCGAGGTGACGATCGCCGGCAACCTCAAGGACATGTTCCTCAACATGCTGCCGGCGGACGACCTGGAGTTCCGCTACGGCGTGAATGCGCCGACGGTGCGCGTCGACGGCCTGACGATCGCCGGCAACTAGCTCATGATGCGCCAGACCGAGCCCGGCTCGCGGCAGGCGCTGCCGTTGCCCTGATGCTCCTGGCCGTCGATGGTTACCGTCTGGCGGTACTCCCGGCAAAAGCGTCCGCTGGCGTCCTGGTAAGTCCGCACTGGGGTCAGCGTGCCCCAATGACCGTTCTTGGGATTGCGCCAGATCGTGGTCTCGCCCGAGGGCGCGCTCTCGAAGGCGGCCAGCGCCGAGCGTTGCGCGCGCTCCACATCCTCCGTGCCGAGCTGCAGGACGTAGGGTCCCTCCAGCAGGCGGCCCTCCATGCGGACGGGACCGGTGGCCGGCGGAACCACCGGCTCCGTCGCCGCCAGCAGTCCGCCGCCCGTCGCGCCGGCGCCGAGGCCGCCGGCTGCCGGGGCCGGGGCAGCGGCCGGCCCGGCGCTGCCGCCACCCGGCGTCGCCGCGCAGGCGGCAACGAGCAACAGGGGCAGCAGGGCTAGCGTTTTAAAAGGGCGCACGGTCGGCTCCATTGGTCCGGGCGATGGTAAGCGCGTCAGCGGAAAGCGCAAGATCGCGCGAGTGGACTCCCCGGTCAAGCCGGGGCAGCGACGGTTTTTATTTAATCTCAAACAATTACCATCATGCCGCTCCCCGGACATGATCCGGGGATCAGTCCGCGGCATCCACGAATGGGTCACACGGCTTACCGCAACCGCGCGAGGCAGGCTGCCGCCGCCGCGTCCAGAATGGCCTCGCTGTCGATGCCGTGCACACGATAAGCGTCGGGAATATCGCTCGACTGCCCGAATTTCTCGACGCCCAGGGCGGAAACGCGGAAGTCGCCGGCCGATCCCAGCCAGGACATGGTGGCGGGATGGCCGTCCAGCACCGTCACCAGCGCCGCGCGCGGCCCCAGCGCCGAGAGCATCGTTTCCACATGCGCGCGCGCGCCCGTGTCACCCGCCGCCCGCCGCCGCGCCGCGTCGAGCCAGCCTGCATGCAGCCGGTCCGGCGAGGTCACGGCGAACAGGCCCGCGCCGGGGATGTCTTCGAGGATCGCCGCATGCGCCGCGGCGGCCTCCGGCGCGATCGCGCCGGTGAAGGCGATCGCCAGCTCCGCGCCGGGCGCGGGCGGCACGATCCAGTAGCCACCGGCACATACATCCGCCCGCTCCGCGGCGGTCAGCTTCCGTGCCGGCTGCTCGAGCGGCCGCGTGGAAAGCCTGAGATAGACAGACCCGCCGTCCTCCGCCTGCATGTGACGGAAGCCCCACGCCATGATCGCCGCAAGCTCGTCGACATAGGCCGGCTCGAAATAGGTCAGCCGGTCGGTCGACATGCCGATCAACGGCGTGTTGACCGACTGATGCGCGCCGCCCTCCGGCGACAACGTCACGCCGGCCGGGGTCGCCACGACCATGAAGCGCGCGTCCTGGTAACAGGCATAGAGCAGCGAATCGAGGCCCCGGTTGATGAACGGGTCGTACAGCGTGCCGACCGGCAGCAGCCGCGCGCCGTAGAGCGAGTGCGACAGCCCGAGCGCGGCCAGCAGCAGGAAGAGGTTGTTCTCGGCGATCCCGAGCTCGATATGCTGGCCCGCGTGCGAGCGCACCCATTTCTGCGCCGAAGCGACCTTCTCCTCGCGGAAAACGTCCGGCCGCTCGCGCCGGCTGAACAGGCCACGCTGGTTGACCCAGGCGCCGAGATTGGTCGACACCGTGACGTCGGGCGAGGTCGTCACCACATGAGCGGCCAGCTCGCTCTTGCCCTGCGCCAGCTCGTTCAGGATCTGCCCGAATGCCTGCTGGGTGGAGAGCTTCTCGCCGCGCGGCGCCGGAAAGCTGTCCGGCACCTCGATACGCGGCGCGTCGAGACGGCGCGAAGCCCCGGTGCGGAAGGGCACCTCGCGGAGAAATACCTGAAGCGCATCCCGCTCGGCCGCGAGCCCGGCGAAGGGCTCCCATTCCGAGCCTTCCGGGATGCGCATCGCCTTCCGGAATCCCTCCATCTGCTGGGGATTCATGAGGCCTGCATGGTTGTCCTTATGGCCGGCGAGCGGCAGCCCGTAGCCCTTGATGGTATAGGCGACGAAACATTGCGGGCCGTCGTCCTCCCCCGCCGCGTGGAAGGCGTCGAGGACGCTCTCCATGTCGTGCCCGGCGAGGTTCGTCATCAGACGGTGCAGGGAAACGTCGTCGTGACTGTCGAGCAGCTCCTCGAGGCCCGATGTGCCGCGCATTTCCGCCTCGAGATGCTTGCGCCACGCCTCGCCGCCCTTGAAGGTCAGCGCGGAATAGAGGTCGTTCGGGCATTCGTCGATCCAGTGCAGGAGCGCCTCGCCCGCGGGACCATGGCGCGCCGCTTCAAGCCGCTTGCCGAATTTCAGCGTCACCACGTTCCAGCCGACCGTGCCGAAGAAGGATTGGATCTTCTGGAACAGCCGGTCGTTGACCACGCCGTCGAGGCTCTGCCGATTGTAGTCGATCACCCACCACAGGTTTCCGACATCGTGCTTCCAGCCTTCGAGCAGCGCCTCGAAGATGTTGCCTTCGTCCAGCTCGGCGTCGCCCATCAGCGCCACTAAGCGGCCGCGCCGCCGGTCGCCGTCCACCAGGTCGTGCAGCCGCGCATAGTCCTGCACCAGCGAGGCGAACAGCGTAACCGCGACGCCGAGGCCGACGGAGCCGGTGGAGAAATCCACGTCGTCGGCGTCCTTGGTCCGCGACGGATAGGCCTGCGCCCCGCCGTAGCCGCGGAAGCGCTCGAGGTTCTCGCGCGTCTGCTTGCCGAGCAGATACATCAGCGCGTGGTAGACCGGGCTCGCGTGCGGCTTGACCGCGACCCGGTCCTCCGGCCGCAGGACGTCCATATAGAGCGCGGTCAGCAGGGTCACCGCCGAGGCGCAGGACGACTGATGGCCGCCGACCTTGAGCCCGTCCCGCGAGGGGCGCAGGTGGTTCGCGTTGTGGATCATCCAGGAAGACAGCCAGAGCACCTTCTTCTCGATCTCGGACAGGAGATGGAGCTTCTCCCGCGGCTGAACGGGAGTATTTTCGCGGCTGACCAGTCGCAACGGCGCGCTCATCGGCGGTCTCCAACGGGAGGCGATACGGGAAGGCGACGAAATCCGCCGTTATTATATCGCGCAGGGTCGAAACGATCCTTGCAAATATTGCCTGCTTCTGCCACGGATGCGCAATAAACTTCCATCATCCCACCCACATAAGAATGAATCATGCAAATTCCAGCCCTGGACGACATAGACCGTCGAATCCTGACGGCGCTGCAGGAAAACGCGCGCATCAGCAACGTCGAGCTGGCGGAGCTCGTCGGCGTTTCCCCGTCGCCCTGCTGGCGCCGGGTCAGGGATCTCGAACAGAAGGGCGTGATCGCCCGCTATGTCACGCTGCTCGATCCCGGCAGCATCGGATTGCCCGTCAGCGTGTTCATCCAGGTTTCCCTGGAACGGCAGGTCGAAACGGCGCTGGAGGCGTTCGAGGGCGCGGTCGCGGACTGGCCGGAGGTGATGGAATGCTATCTGATGACCGGGGACGCGGACTACATGCTGCGCGTCGTCGTGGCCGACCTCGCCGCCTACCACCGCTTCCTGGTGGACCATCTGACGCGCGTTCCGGGCGTCGCCAGCATCAAGTCCAGCTTCGCGCTGAAACAGGTCAAGTACCGCACGGCGCTGCCGCTGGCCCGGTGACTTCGGGGGGGGGGGGCGGCGGCTGGCGGCGGCACGCCGTTCTTGCTATTTTTCCGGAGGCCCATATCTTCCTGCTGGACCATTTGGCGGGCACCGGCGCATATAGCGGGTCCACTTTGGAAGGAGCGACAGTGGCAAAAGAAGAACCTATCGAATTCAGCGGCGTGGTCAGCGAGGTGCTGCCCAATGCGATGTTCCGCGTCCAGCTGGACAACGAGCATGAGATCCTCGCCCACACCTCCGGCAAGATGCGGAAGAACCGGATTCGCGTCCTCGCAGGCGACCGGGTAACCGTGGAAATGACGCCCTACGATCTCACCAAGGGCCGCATCACCTACCGCTTCAAGTAGCGGCGGCGCATTCGCCTCAGCGCGGAGCCCCGGCCGTCGGATTGAGGCGGCGCAAATACCCCAGCTTCAGCAACCAAGCAATCGTGCGCAGCACCCGAGGCCGGTCGCCCGGCGCCAGCGCCGTGACGAGCTCGGCCGCGGACATGCCGGGCTCGCGCTTGATCGACTGGATCAGCACGGCGATCTGGTCGCCGTCCAGCAGAATGCCCGGCGTGAACATGTTCATGCGGTGTTGCAGCAAGGCGTTGATGGCGTCCACCGAATTCGCCGCGATCTCGAGCCGGTCCGAGAGGGTGAGCTGGCTGGTCGGAAATCCGGCGAACATCTTGTAAGGGTCCGGCCGCGACGGATGAGCGGCGCGGGTGGCCGCGCGCGGAGCGCTCTCGGTACCGCGGACGCGCCGGTCAGCCAGTTCCTCCCACAGCGATTCATACGCTGGAATAATGTGGCGCCAGTCGTAGACGGCGTCCGCTCGCGCCGCGCCGGCCGCGCCCAGCCTGAGCCGCAGCTCGTCGTTCGTCGCCAGCAGCTCGAGCGCCTGCGCCGTGGCTTCCACGTCGACGGCTGTGGTCTGGCTGGCCGCGGCGATGTAGCTGCCGTAGGTCTCGTCGCCGACCAGGTAGCGGTATCCCAGGTCGAGCCCGCTTCCCGCCGGCGGCGTCACCGTCGGCACGACCAGCCCTTCGGCGCCGTGCGTCACCGTATCGCGATAGCCGTCCCAGTCCGAGACCAGCAGCGGCAGCCCGCTCGCCATCGCCTCGATCGGCGTCAGCCCGAAGCTTTCCTGAATATTGTCGGCCAGGGAAGTGAAGACGTCGGCCGCCGCCCAGACGCCCCCGCGGTAATCGGGGTCGGTATTCGCGATGACCCGCACCGTGGACTGGTAGGCGATGTCCTCGACGAGGGCGTGGAACTCCTCCGCGAAGCGCTCGCTCGGAAAATAGCCGTAAAACAGCAGGACGACCGGCCGCTCGATGCGGTTGGCGAGCTGCTCGGCCGCGAGCAGGATCGGCAGGGGATGCGCCTTCGAATAGAAGCTGATCCGGCCGTGGAACAGGACGACGAAGGCGTCTTCCGCAATACCGAGGCGCTGGCGCAGCGCTGCGCGCTGTGCGGGGTCGCGGTTGGGCGCGAAGTCCTGCGTGTCGATGCCGAGCGGGATCACGGGAAGCTGGACCGGGCATCCCGGCCGCCCGCCGGTGCGGTCCGCCAGATAGCTGCGCCACTCGTCCCACAGCGCGCGAATGGCCCCCGCGATCGCGCGCGACGGGCAAATGATCGCATCCCATTCCTGCGTCGGGAAGATGAGGCAATTCCCTACCGCGTCCATGACGTTTGCCGACGACATCGTGTGGCTGACGCCGCAAAGGCTGTAGCCCCGCTGGTCGTGCCAGCGCCGCGGCCAGGTATAGGCCGCGATGTTGGGATCCGGATGCAGCAGGCAGCCGGCCTCGGCCAATCGCTCCGGCGCGTGCACGGCGATATGGACGCACGCCTCGGCGATCCGGCCCGCGGCGACCGCCCGCTCGCGGAACGCGGCGAAGGACGCATCGTCCTGCGCACAGCAAAAAAGGATCTCCTGGCGCGCATGCCTGAGGAAGGCATCCGTCAGCCGCTCGACCGCCACGTCGATTCCGGCGATGCGCGCCTGTTCCACATCGCGCGCCACGTAATAGAGCGCGGCGCCGGCCGCCGTCCCCCCCTTCATGAGTCCCCGTGCCCGGCGATGCGTTGGATGAAACGCCTCGCGCCCGCCGCCACGATGCGGCGCGGCACGGCGATCGTCGACAGCGCGAGGCCGACGCTGCCGCGCGACACCTGTACGCGCTGGCGCCCCAGGGCGGCGAGCGCCTTCGGCGCGACCGCAGCCGGCTCCTCGGCGTAGCGCAGAAAGCCGTCCGGCATCCGGGCGCGTTGGAAGAACCCCGTCCGCGTCGCCCCGGGGCAGAACACCAGAACGTCGACGGGCGCATCCCGAAGCTCCTCGGCGAGCGCTTCCGTAAAGCTCAATTCGAATGTCTTCGTCGCCGCATAGGTCGCCATCATCGGCATCGGCACGAAGGCGACCGTGCTGGACACGACGATGAGCCCCGCGCGGCCGCCCTGACCGCGCGCCCGCTCGATCATCGCCGGCAGCAAGGCGTGGGTAAGCTCCACGACGGCGGTCACGTTGACCGCCACCATGCCCAGTTCGGTGCCCCGGTCGTTCTCGAGGCAAGGGCCGAACGCACCGAAGCCGGCATTGTTGATCAGGAGGTCGATCGGCAGGGTCTCCGCCAGCGCGATCAGCGCGCGCCGGCCGGCTTCAGCCTCGAGCCGCGCCGCATCGCGGCCCGTCAGCAGCAGGCCCGTCTCGCGCGGCAGCGCCGCGGCGAAGGCGGCGCCGATTCCGCTCGTCGCCCCGGTTATCAGCGCCATCCGATACCGGCCCGGCATCTGTCCACTCCCCTGTCGCACCGCCGCAGCGATGCCGCGTACCATGGCACAAGCCCCTCAGGAGCAACAGCTATTATGAGAAAGTCCGTGCGGCGTGGCGTATTTCAGCCGTGCACGGTCACGAGCCCGGCCGGCGGATCGACGGTCACGGTCTCGCCGCTGCGAATCGCCTGGGTGATGTCGCAGCCGAAGCGGTCGACCAGCGGAAAATCCGCATGCGCCGCGCCCTGCGCCATGATCGGATTCGCATAGTTCAGCACCAGCGCCAGCGGCGCCTTTCCGCGCGCGGCCATCTCGTACAGCATCCAGGCCGTGGCGACGCCGCCCTTGGCGACATTGAGCACGAGAACCCTGCCGAGATAGCTTTCGCCGAACAGGCGGTGGCTGGGCCGCGAGAAGGTTCCTTCGATGCGGTCGAGATCGTAGCGCGCGCTGAAGTTGTCCGCCGCGACCAACGCGGGGCCGGTCACCTTGGGACCGATTCCGGCATGGCATTTGTAGACGCGACCGGTCATCGGACGATCCTGCCCGCGACGGCGCAATCGACGCAGCGCTCCATCGTCGCCAGGACCGGCTCGTAGCCGTAGCCGCCGAGGATGTTCACGATCTTGGCCGAATTGCTCATCAGGCGGCGCCAGCCGTTGGCGTCGCCGATCTCGCGTGCGTGCATCTGGTAGAAACAGACGCCTTCGAGGAGGAGCCCGCCCGCATCCTCGATCTGCGCCGTGATGCCCATGCGGTCGGCGGCATTCTTTATTTCTGGCGAGGTCGCCGCGATCAGCGTCGTGCCGCCGTGCACCTGGCGGCCGTCGAGCAGCCGCCCGAGCCGCTGCAATTCGAAGAGCGAGAGCTGCGGCGCGGCAAAGACGACGACGTCGAGCCGGTCGTCCGCAACGCCGTAGGAATCGTAGAAGGCCTCGACGTCGGCGCGCGTTATGCGGATCGGCTCCGGCGGCGGCCCGTCGAACACGTCGGCGAGCGACGCCGCTTCCGGCGTGACCCCGACCATGTGGAACAACGGCGTCGAGCCGAAGCTCGCCAGCGCCGCCCCGAAATGCTTGAGCTCGTCAGAGGTCGGCGCGCCGGCGACGCCGGCGATGACCGGGACGGTCCAGTAGGCATCCATGCCACGGCCGACGATTCCGCCGGCCGCGCCCCAATCGGCCCAATCCTGCGGCCGGGTCTCGAGCTGGTAGAGGACGCTGCCGCGGCGGCATTCGTCGAGATGAAAGCCGTAGCGCGGCGTCCGCCCGGTGAGCGCCGCGGCCAGCGCGGAAGGACCACCTTCGAAGTTGGTCCGGGCGCCCAGCACGCTGTTGGTATAGATGCTGGACCCGGTGTCGCCGAAGGCCACATGCTCGCCCAGCACCGGCGGGACCACGGTCTGATAGTTGATGCAGGTGTCGGTCATCAGGACGCCGAGCGACTGGAACGCCGCGATGACGCGGGCTTCCTGGCCGATCCATTCCTCCTGCTGCTTCAGCCGCTTGTAGGCATTGAAGTCGGCGCCGCGGGGATCGGTGACGGCGGGCACGGCGGTGCGCCGCTCGCTTTCGGGATATGCCGCGATGCGCTCGAGGAACGCGACACCCGCCTCGCCCAGCGCTTCCGTGTCCGCCATGATGTGGACCTGGCTGATCTCGACCATGGCGGCGGCGTCGAAGAAGCGCCCCACCTTGATCTGATGCTCGAGCGCCAGCCTCCGCGGCTCGCCCATTTCTCCGGCCAGCATCGCTTTCTCGTAGTCGGTCAGCCGCATGTCGCTCGCTCCATTTTTTCTGTATACCCCATGGCTGCGCCCGCTGCACAATCGGGCGGCAGCCTCACCGCATCAAGGAATGGATGAAGACCGTGACACGCCTTACCACGCTCGACGAAATCAAGGCCGCCCGGGCCGCGCTGCCCGACTTCGTTCGCCGCACGCCGATCCTGCCGCTGGCGCGAAACTCGAAGGAAGTGGGCCGCGAGAAGCTGTTCCTAAAATGCGAGAACCTGCAGGTTACCGGCGCCTACAAGATCCGCGCCGCCTGCGCGGTCCTCCG
The DNA here is from genome assembly GCA_009377445.1 of Alphaproteobacteria bacterium. Taxonomy (GTDB): domain Bacteria; phylum Pseudomonadota; class Alphaproteobacteria; order UBA8366; family UBA8366; genus WHUA01. The sequence continues at coordinate 90,929 of WHUA01000014.1, forward strand.
CTCGCTCACCGGCGAGGAGCGGAAACGCGGCGTCGTCGTCACCTCCTCCGGCAATTTCGCGCAGGCCTATGCCTATGCGGGCGGCCGGATGGGCGTTCCCATCGTCGTCGTCATGCTCGACTCCACCAGCCCCTATAAGGTCGAGAACACCAAGGGATACGGCGCGGAAGTGGTGTTCTGCGGCAGCGACGCCCTGGCGCGCCAGTCGGTCGTGGACCGCGTCGCCCGCGAGCGCGGCATGACCTCGATCGACAACTGGGAGTACCCGCCGATCGTTCCGGGCCATGCCAGCATCGGGCTCGAGATCGTCGAGGACTGCCCGGACGTGGAAACGGTGCTGGTCCCGGTCAGCAGCGGCGGCCACGCGGCCGGCGTCGCCGCCGCCGTCAAGCTGTCGAACCCGAAGGTCAAGGTAATTGGCGTCCAGCCCAAGCGCGCCAACGCCGCCTATGTCTCGATGCAGAAAGGCACGGCCACCGCGATCGACTACTGGGACAGCATGGCCGACGGCCTGTCCGCACGGCGCCCGGGCGAGCATCCCTTCAGCCATCTGCAGGAATACATGGACGAGATCGTCCTGATCAGCGAGCAGGACATCGCCGACGCCTTCCGGACCATCCTGTTCCGCACCAAGATGCTGGGCGAGCCGGCCGGCGTCGTGGCGGCGGCGGCGTTCCTCAGCGGCAAGGTGGACAATGCCCGCAAGACGGTGGCCACCCTGACCGGCGGCAACGTCACCGAGGACATGGTCCAGAAGATGCTGGCCATGTCCAAGGGGTAAGTATCGCCGCCCTCTGGAATTGCGGGCCGGCGAACCCATCTCCGTAAAGGATTGATCAAGGGGCCTCGTTCATAGTAGGCGATGGCTCCGGCCGCTTCAGACCCCGACCAACAGGCATCGATGACGACGCTACCGCAGCCCGTCGCCCGGCGACGCAGTTTCGCGATCATCTCGCACCCGGACGCAGGCAAGACCACGCTGACCGAGAAGCTGCTGCTGTTCGGCGGCGCCATCCAGCTTGCCGGCGCCGTCAAGGCGCGCGGCGAGCAGCGGCGCGCGCGGTCGGACTGGATGAAGGTCGAGCGCGAGCGCGGGATTTCCGTCGCTTCCTCGGTGATGACCTTCGAGCACGGCGGCTGCACCTTCAACCTGCTCGACACGCCCGGCCATGAGGATTTCAGCGAGGATACCTACCGCACGCTGTCCGCGGTGGACTCCGCCGTGATGGTGCTCGACAGCGCGCGGGGCATCCAGGCGCAGACGCGCAAGCTGTTCGAGGTCTGCCGGCTGCGCGACGTCCCCATCATCACCTTCATCAACAAGCTGGACCGCGACGGCCAGGAACCGTTCGACCTGCTCGACGAGGTGCAGCAGACGCTGGCGCTGGAAACGACACCCGCAAGCTGGCCAATCGGCATGGGACGGCATTTCCTCGGCTGCTTCGACCTGTTCCACGACCGGCTCCGCCTGGTCGCAAAAGGCACCGCCGAGGTCCCGGACGAGGGCGCCGTATGCAAGGGGATCGACGATCCCAAGCTGGACGCGCTGCTGCCCGCCGACGCCGCCCGGAAGCTGCGGGAAGAGGTCGAGATGGCGCGTGGCCTGTGCCCGGAATTCGACCTCGCCTCCTACCGCGAGGGGCATCTGACCCCGGTATATTTCGGCAGCGCCATCAATAACTTCGGCGTCCGCGAGCTGATCGAGGGGCTGGCGGAGCTGGCGCCGCCGCCCAGGCCGTATAAGACGGTGCAGCGGACGGTGGCGCCGGAGGAAGACAAGGTGACCGGCTTCGTCTTCAAGATCCAGGCGAACATGGATCCGAAGCATCGCGACAGGGTCGCCTTCATGCGGCTGTGCTCCGGCCATTTCCGCCGCGGCATGAAGCTCAAGCACGTGCGGACGGGCAAGATCCTGACGCTGCACAATCCGATGCTCTTTTTCGCCCAGGACCGCGAGCGTGCGGAGGAAGCCTGGGCCGGCGACATCATCGGCGTCCCCAACCACGGAAATCTCCGCATCGGCGACACGCTGACCGAGGGCGAGGACCTGTTCTTCAGCGGCATTCCGAGCTTCGCCCCGGAAATGCTGCAGAAGGCCAGGCCGCTCGACCCGTTGCGGGCGAAGCATCTCGGCCGCGCGCTGCAGCAGATCGCCGAGGAAGGCGCGGCGCGCGTCTTCAAGCCCCGGCTCGATTCCGATTGGATCGTCGGCGTCGTGGGCCCGTTGCAGTTCGAGGTCCTCGCCGACCGCATCCGCACCGAATACGAGGTGCCGGTGCGGTTCGAGGCGACCCAGATCCACACCGCCCGCTGGATCGAGACCGACGACCATATCCTGCTGAAGAGATTCCGGGACGCCAACGAATCCAGCATGGCGGAGGACCACACGGGCGCGCCCGTCTTCCTCGCCCGAAACGCCTGGCACCTGGACAAGGCCGCGGAAGACTGGCCGGCCATGAAGTTCCTCAAGACGAAGGAGTACTCTTTTTAACTTTTCCCGTCCCCGCATGGCCTGTTTCTGCGGTTCTTGCACGCGGTGCTGTCCTAAATAGGACACTCAATTTTTGAATTAGGACAGTTTCTGCTTGGACTCGCCAGATGGGTCTTTTCGCCTTAAAGTGGTGTTTTGGCGCATCTGGAGCGGATCATGAGTAGAGGTAAACCAAGCGGACGCTCTCTCACCAATCGCGATGCTGCGATTGTCTTGGGTATGATCAGCCGCGGAGATCGCCACCACGATATAGCGGCGTGGTTTGGCGTGAACCAAGGAAGAATTGCTGAGGTGCAGGAAGGCTCACATGGATCGATCGCTGCTGCGCCAGCAGACCAACTTCCACCGAAAGGCCCGCCCGGCATTAAGGGAAGGCGCCTACGGGCTGTAGTTGGAAGAACTCTCGAAGCGCTAACGAGTGGCGAAGCGAGCCCCGAAGATGGAATGAGCCAACTTCGCGATGCCCTGGCCCGGTACGATTCGCATGAGGCGTAGCTAAACGATCATTAATCGAGATGCTTCTACGGGATAATCGCCATTACGCTCAAGCTTTTTGCGGCACGGCGGTATCCACACTAGCTGTGGAGTCACGCTCGCCGCATCTAGTTCCCAGACCAGCCACGCATATCCGGTTGCCGTCGTCGCCTTCCGGTCTAGGCGACCGCGCAGCATCGGTACACGCTCCGTGAACTGAGCAAATTTGCTCGGCGGCGTTTGCGCAAACAAATTGCGGTAGCGGCCAACGCTTTCCAAAAAGACAGTGCGGGCCAAGATGGCGACGCCCTCCTTCGCAATGGTGAGCGCGCGAAGGACAAATTCCTCGCTGAGGCGGAAAGGTGGGTTGGTGATTACCCAATCGACAGAGCGCATCTCGAAAGGATGTGTCAGAAAATCGCGGATTTGACCGTAGCCGTAATCATAGGCATCTGAGTTTGTTACCGCGCCGAAATACTCTGCGAGCACGCGCGCCATGTGTCCTGCGCCGCAGGCCGGCTCCAGGCACGTCTTATTCTTGAAGGATGCGTCGTGTTTCAAAACATGCTCTAGGAGAGCACGGGTCGCCCAGGGCGGCGTTGGGAAATCATCGGGTGCATCCCGTCCCTCGATCCGCTGTGCCATGACGGCGTGTGACGTGTTCTGCATAAAGCTCCCCGAAACTGACGTGGAAAACATAGCTGAATCACCGGGTTAGTAAAGAGAAGAAAATTTAGTGAGTCCGCAGAGTCACTTAGCGCCACCATCGATTACACGGAAGCGCCCTACTCGCTGACCGATTTGCGGGGCATGATCCGGACCAGATGTCGGAGCAAGACCAATTGAAGCAGTGACCGCTTCGATCAACTCTCCAATGCTCCAGATATGATCCGTGACGCCCAGAGCCATCGCTGGCGTGACACGGCCTAAGGCTCAGCGGAAACTGTGGCTCCAAATTCTCGAAAACAGTTTCGAGCTGGTTTATGAAGATGAACAGCCCACTCACGAGCTAAAGTCGCTCCTAGAAGAATAGTTTCGAGGAGATCTCTCCGAGCCTTGGCCTGATATCACGAAAAGCGAAGAGCCCGCCGATTAGGCGGGCTCTCTGCAAACACGTATGTACGGCCCATTGTGGAATTATGCCGCTCTTTTCCAGCCCTTTTCGGTCTCTTCAAAGACCATTGGCGGGGTTGAGGTCTCGTCCGTTTTTGTAAGAGAATCCATGCTCTTCATTAATGTTTTGAGCAGCGCTGCACTTTTATCAGCGGGTAGAAGAGACAACGCATACAAAAAACGGATCAGCCGCTCTGCGGGACCAGGGATTTCAGATGTTCCCTTTTCCCAGCGGGCCACCTGTTGGCTAGACTGCCCAATTTTCGCCGCCAATTCTGCCTGGGTGTAATCCATTTCTCGGCGAAGAAAGCGCAGCTCCTTGGGGGTCAGTACCTTGCGGTCCTTTATTAGGGTAAGCCCAATCGCCCTATGGAGGCCGTTAATATCGCTGACAGTAACGCCCTCTCCGTGGGCGGTTTGTTTCCGGGTGAATCCATTCATGAGATACACATCGTCAAGGCCGCACATTGCGTAATGAAACGGCTCTGTCTCTATCTCATGATCTTTCCGGTAGAACCTACGCGCTTCATTCATCGTAAGTCCTCCCATTCCACAGTCTTGATGAAGATGCTCCGCATTTTTATTACTATTGCGACGACGCCAATCTCGCGCCGCCCTTTCATTGGCTTAACCATTTTGCATTTCCACTCGCCTTCCCGTGTTCCTGCCTCGATATCCCCGTCAAGATATCCTGAGCGCAATACAGTGAGGGCGTCGCGAATGGTGATGTCTCGTTCGTCTTGCCTATCAAAGCAGTGGTTGCCCCACGTTATGTTCTCGTCGTCTTTGGCAATTTCGCGAACCCTGGCTTCGAGAACGCTTGGATTCGGCCTGAAGGGGATAGGGCTTGGCTGACGCATAGCCTACCAATATGACAGATTACCCCCGACTGTCAAGCCTATCACATTGATACCTTTCTACCCCTTTCGAAATCATTAACGCAACTCGTTGCAAGATGATCCAAGCCAAATTAGGACACCCTTTCCCTCAACTTAGGACACTGAATGTCTAGTTAGGACAGCACCCCGAACGCCACGCCCTAAATTAACCACATTCGTTCAGGGATAATTAATCGCCGGATGTCACCGTTCCGCCGGGTGGGCGACATCCGCGCTCTGGGGGTCCTTCGCTTGACAGCCCAACGCGGAACGAAGGACAGTTGAGGGAGCTCATGCAGGTGGAAAGCAAGACCCGGATACAGGCGGCGCACAGGACGAGGGAGCGCCGTTTCGGTCGGGGGGCGATCGTAGCCGCCCTGATCGGCACACTCGTCACGCCGGGAACGGCCGCGCTGGCCGCCCCATGCGCAGGCGTCGGCCAGCCCAGCCAGGCCGACATCTCGATCGAAGTGCGCCGGCTCCAGACCAATCTGATGGTCGCCGCTCTGTCGTGCGGCGCGCGCGACGACTACAACGAATTCGTGCTGTCCCATCGGCCGAGCCTGCAGAAGTACGGCAAGGCGATCCGCACGGAATTCCGCCGCCGCTACGGCAAGTCGGGCAACAGCAAGCTCAACCAGTTCGTGACGCGCCTGGCGAACGAGGCTTCGGCGCGCAGCAACGCCGACCGCGAGAATTTCTGCGCGGAAGCGACGGCGAGCTTCCAGGAAGCCAAGGTCAAAGGCGCGACGTTGACGAAGCTGGTAACCGTCCCCGCCTCCCGGCAGCAGGTAGCGTCCGCCGGTTGCGATGCGACGACGGCCGGGCTTCGGGCGGTTTCGACCGAGAAGCGCTGATACCCGCGGGCGATCCCCAAGAAGCCCGCAAGATACCCGCGGCTCAAAATGAAACCGGCCGGACCCAAAGGTCCGGCCGGTTTTCTTTCAGTCCGGGCGTAGCCGCCGGGATCAGCGGATAACGATCTCGACCCGCCGGTTCTGAGGCTCCGCGATGCCGTCCGCCGTGGCGACGAGCGGATCGGTTTCGCCTTTTGCCTGAGTCGTGATCTCCGCCGCCGTGAGGCCCAAGCGAACCAGCTCGGCCTTGGCTGCCTCGGCGCGGCGCTGCGACAGCCCGACGTTGTAGGTCGCAGGACCCGCGCGGTCGGCGTGGCCGGTCAGGACGACGCGGGCGGCGCCGCTTTCCTTGGCCGACGCGGCGGCCGACCTGAGGATATCCTGCGCTTCGGGCGTCAGCTTGGCGGAATCGAAGTCGAAGAAGACCAGGAAATCCTTCGGCTGGACCGCCTTGGGCGCGGGCTCCGGCGCGGGAGCAGCGGCGGGCGCCGGCACGGGCGCGGCCACCGGGGCGCCGAAGGTATAGCGGAGACCGATCATGATCTCGTTGGTCGAGTAATCGGAATTGACGCTGTTGCCCGCGCTCGTGTCGAAATCGAGGTCGGGAACCCAGAGACGCCGGTAGTCCGCCTTGAGCGCGAGGTTACGGGAGATGTCATACGAGACGCCGAGAATGCCCTGCATCGCGAAACCATACGAGGTATCGTCGATCGTCACGCCGGTTGCGGGCGCCACGCCATCCGCCGAGACCCGCGCCGCACCGAGACCCGCGCCGATATAGGGCGTGAGCGGGAAGTTCGCGATGCGGAAATCGTACAGCAGGTTGGCCATGAAGCTCATCGTCTCGAAATCGCCCGACGCGCCTGGGACGCCGGAGACGCTGTCGACGTCGTTCGGCCGGTAGCCGAACTCGCCTTCGGCGCGGAAACCGTTGCCGAACGCATAACCGAGCTGGCCGGCCGTCGTCCAATCCCAGTCGTCGAACTCGGCTTCGTTCGAGCCGAGGTCGGAATCTTCCGGCCAGAAGTTAATGCCTGCTCCGGCACCGAGATAGAACCCCCTGAGCGCGTCTTGCGCGGAAGCCGTCAGCGGGCTGATGAGTGCGGCCAAGCCAATGGCCCCGATCGCTATCGTCCTCGCCAGCATGATGCAGTTATCCCTCAAAGAATTGGTCCGTTCTCCGAAAATAGCGCCAATTCCCGCTCTGCCGTCAACCAAAAGACGCGAATTCGACCACCAGATATGGACTTGTTGACTATGATGCAACACGTTCCCCCTCCACACAGATAAGATTTTCGCGCGGCACGAGCACCGCACGCCAAGGGAAAACGCGCGGCCCGGCAACGGGTTCCGGGAAAAATGCCGGTACGTCGGAAATTTCGCCGGGTTTGACAGGAGCCGCGCGCGCGGCGTTTCCTTAATCGAGGGAACCCCGATGAAAGGACGAACCATGGGACCGCTCGCGGGCATAAAGATCGTAGAATTCGCAGGCATCGGCCCCGGCCCAATGTGCGCCATGCTCCTGGCCGACCTGGGCGCCGAGGTCCTGCGGGTGGACCGCATCAATCCCACGCAGCCGAAATTCCGCTCGAACATCCTCAACCGTAACCGCCCGTCCATCGCCCTCGACCTGAAGCATCCCGACGGCAAGGAGGCGGCGCTCCGGCTGGTCGCGGCCGCGGATGCCCTGATCGAAGGCTTCCGCCCCGGTGTGATGGAGCGGCTCGGCCTCGGCCCCGACGTCTGCCTCGCGCGCAATCCCCGCATCGTCTACGGCCGGATGACCGGCTGGGGCCAGGATGGGCCGCTCGCCATGGCGGCCGGGCACGACATCAACTACATCGCGCTGACCGGCGTGCTGCACGCCATCGGCCCCAAGGACGGGCCGCCCTCGCCGCCCCTCAACCTGATCGGCGATTTCGGCGGCGGGGCGCTCTACCTCGCGCTCGGCGTCGTGAGCGCCGTGCTGAGCGCCGCCAGAACGGGCAAGGGCCAGGTGCTGGACGTGGCGATGGTCGACGGAGCGGCGTCGCTCGCGACCTCAGCCTACGGCCTGCATGCAATGGGCCTCTGGAAGGACGAGCGCGCCAGCAACCAGGTCGACGGTGGATCGCACTACTACGGCGCGTACGAGACGAAGGACGGCAAGTACATCAGCATCGCGCCGATCGAGCCTCAGTTCTACGCCGAGCTGTTGCAGCGCCTGGGACTGAAAAAGGAAGACCTGCCGGACCAGCTCGATCGCGAGCAATGGCCCGCCATGCGCAAGAGGCTCGAGGGGATATTCCGGCAGAAGCCGCGGGACGAGTGGTGCGAGCTGCTGGAAGGGACGGACGTCTGCTTCGCCCCGGTGCTCACGCTCGGCGAAGCGCCGGGCCATCCGCACAACAAGGCGCGGGGCGCATTCATCGAGCTGGACGGCGTGGTGCAGCCGGCGCCCGCGCCGCGCTTCAGCGCCACCCCGCTCGAGGTGCGCTCCGGACCGCCCGCGCCCGGCGCCGACACGAGCGAAGGCTTGGCCGGCTGGGGCTTCTCGAAGCAGGAGATCGCCAGCCTGCTCGAAGGCGGCGCTGCCTGGCAGAACCCGAAGAAGAAATAAGCACGGCATGGAGGGCGTCGCGCCGCGCGGGCGCTATTATCCGTGCTGATTCTCGCCGAAATCGCGCTATACTTGCAATATTATGGTCGACCGCACCGACATCGACAGGGAGCGCGTGCGCTCGCAATTGATGAAACGCCGCGGCGAGCTCCTGGAGCGGGAGAGCGCGACGAAGGAGGCGCGCGATCCCGTCGAGCTCGACCAGGCGCGGCTTGGCAGGCTTTCCCGCATGGACGCATTGCAGAGTCAGGCCTTGGCCCAAGATGTCGAACGCCGCCGCAAGATCGAGCTGCAGCGCATCGACGCGGCGCTCGGCCGGATCGAGGCCGGCGAGTACGGCTATTGTCTCAATTGCGGCGAGGCAATTCCGATTGCGCGGCTCGAATTCGACCCGGCGGTCGCCACCTGTGTCGATTGCGCCCGGTAGCCCCCCGGGTAGCTGCGGGCGCCGCGCACCGCTTCAGGCGCTCTCCGCCCGCTTCGCCGCGCGCTTGCGCAGATGCGGATCGAGCTCGCGCTTGCGAAGCCGGATGTAATTGGGCGTCACTTCGACCGCTTCCTCGTCCGAGATATAGGCGATCGCCTTTTCCAGCGTCATCCGGATCGGCGGCGTCAGCGTGACCGCGTCGTCCTTGCCGGCCGCGCGGACATTGGAGAGCTGCTTCGCCTTCAACGGATTGACGTCGAGGTCCGAGCCGCGGCTGTGCTCGCCGATAAGCATGCCCGCATAGACCATGTCGCCGGGGTCGACGAACATCGGGCCACGCTCTTCCAGGTTCCAGAGGGCATAAGCGACCGTCTTGCCCTTCTGCATCGACACGAGGACGCCGTTGCGCCGGCTCGCGATATTGCCCCGGTAGGGCGAGTAGTCGTGGAATACCCGGTTCATGACACCGGTGCCGCGGGTATCCGTCAGGAACTCGCCGTGATAGCCGATCAGTCCGCGCGACGGCGCCAGGAAGGCGAGCCGCTGCTTGCCGCTGCCCGCGGGGCGCATCTCGATGAGCTCGGCCTTGCGCGCGCTCATCTTTTCGACGACCGCGCCGGAGTACTCCTCATCGACGTCGACGACAACCTCTTCGATCGGCTCGAGGCGCGCGCCCGTCGCAGGGTCCGTTTTGTAGAGCACGCGCGGCCGGCCGATCGACAGCTCGAACCCCTCGCGCCGCATCTGCTCGATGAGCACGGCGAGCTGCAATTCGCCGCGGCCGGCGACTTCGAAGGCATCGCCGTCTTCGGTTTCCCGCACGCGAATGGCGACGTTGCCTTCCGCCTCGCGCAGCAGGCGGGTGCGGATGACACGCGAGGTGAGCTTGTCGCCGTCCTGTCCCGCGAGCGGCGAGTCGTTGACCGAGAAGGTCATGGCGAGGGTCGGCGGATCGATCGGCTGCGCCTCGATCGGCTCGTCCGCGTCGTAATCGCAGAGGGTGTCCGACACGGTGGCTTCCGACAGCCCGGCCACGGCGACGATGTCGCCGGCGCTCGCCTCGTCCACCGGCACGCGCTCCAGCCCGCGGAAGGCCAGCAGCTTGGTGATGCGGCCTTCTTCCCGCAACTCGCCGTCGCGGCTCAGCGCCTTGATCGGCATGTTGTGCTTCACCGTCCCGGCATGGATGCGGCCGGTCAGCACGCGCCCGAGATAGGGGTCGGCTTCCAGCGTCGTCGCCAGCATGCGGAAGGCGCCGTGATGGTCCGCCACCGGCGGCGGCACGTGCCGGACGATGAGCTCGAACAATGGCGCGAGGTCGGTCTTCGGCCCCTCCGGCAATTCGGAGGCCCAGCCGTCCCGGCCAGAGCCGAACACCGTCGGGAAGTCGAGCTGCTGATCGGTCGCGCCGAGGGCCGCGAAAAGGTCGAAGACGGCGTCGTGAACGTCGTGCGCGCGCTGTTCCGGCTTGTCCACCTTGTTGATCATGACGATCGGCCGCAGCCCCAGCTTCAGCGCCTTGCCGAGCACGAACTTGGTTTGCGGCATGGGGCCTTCGGCGGCGTCGACCAGGACCACCACGCCGTCGACCATGCTGAGGATACGCTCCACCTCGCCGCCGAAATCGGCGTGGCCCGGCGTATCGACGATGTTGATCCGGGTGTCGCGCCAGCGGATCGAGGTGCATTTCGCCAGTATCGTGATACCGCGCTCACGCTCCAGGTCGTTGGAATCGAGGGCGCGTTCGGCCACCTGCTGGTTGGCGCGAAAGGTGCCGCTCTGGCGCAGAAGCCCGTCGACCAGCGTGGTCTTGCCGTGGTCGACGTGGGCGATTATGGCGATGTTGCGCAAGTCCATGGCGCTGAAACTGACTTTCGTTAGGTGAAATTTGGGACCGAGGTGGCCGCGGGAATATAGTCATCGCCAACGGCGGGGCAAGCGGTCTTCGATGCCGTCCCTGTTTTCGGGCGGGCGGCACTATTCCCCGCAATGTCTGTACAAATCGATAACGAGAGGTCCGGATGGCGAGCGCACAGACCATGTTCGACAAGATTTGGCAGCGTCACGCCATCGCCGCGGAGCAGGACGAGACACTGCTCTACGTGGCGCGCTGCCTGATCCACGAAGGATCGAGCCACACCTTCGACCGCATGGGTAAGGAAGGCAGGAAGACCGCCGAGCCGGACAAGGTCTTCGCCTTCTCGGACCACTACGTCCCCACGACGAATCAGCGGAACGGGATCGGCGCGATCGGCGACCCGAAGATCCGCAACATGGTCGAGATGCTGACCGCCAACTGCCGCAAATACGGCATCCGCCACTTCAACATGGGCGACCCGGACCAGGGCATCCTGCACGTCGCCGGGCCGGAGCAGGGCGTCAGCATTCCAGGGATCGTCCTGGTCGGCGCCGACTCGCACACCGCGACGCACGGCGCGTTCGGCAACCTGTCCTTCGGCGCGGGCGCGTCCGAGATCTACCACATCATGGTGACCCAGACGCTGTGGCAGAGGAAGCCGAAGGCGATGCGCATCCGGGTCGACCATCGCCTGCCCTTCGGCGTCGCCGCCAAGGACGTGATCCTGGCGATCATCGCCAAGATCGGGCACGGCGGCGCCTCGGGCCACATCATCGAGTATGCGGGCGAGGCGTTGACTTCGATGACGATGGAGCAGCGCATGACCGTCTGCAACATGTCGATCGAGGCGGGCGGCCGCGCCGGCATGGTGGCGCCGGACGACGAGACTTTCGCCTATGTCCACGGCCGGGCCTACGCGCCGAAAGGCGCGGACTGGGACAGCGCGCTGGCGCACTGGAAGACGCTGCCGAGCGACGACGGCGCCGTCTTCGACGCCGAGGTGACGCTCGACGGGGCCGAGGTCGCCCCGATGGTCACCTGGGGCATCAACCCGGAGCATGCGCTGCCGATCACCGGGCGCGTGCCGTCCCCCGACGCCGGCCGCGACGCGGCGACGAAGACCGAGATCGCCGACGCGCTCGAATACATGGATCTGAAGCCCGGCGCGGCGCTCGACGACATCGCCATCGACCGGGTCTTCATCGGCTCCTGCACCAACAGCCGGATCGAGGACCTGCGCGCCGCCGCCGAGGTGGCGAAACTAGGCAAGGCGAAGATCCCCGCCTGGATCGTGCCCGGCTCGGCCACCATCAAGCGCAACGCCGAGGCGGAGGGGCTCGACCGCGTCTTCACCGCGGCGGGCTTCGAGTGGCGGGATCCGGGCTGCTCGCTCTGCACCGCGATCAACGGCGACATGCTGCGCCCAGGCGAGCGCTGCGCATCCACCTCCAACCGCAACTTCAAGGGCCGCCAGGGGCTCGGCGGGCGCACGCATCTGGTCAGCCCGGCCATGGCCGCCGCCGCCGCGATCACCGGGAAGCTGACCGATGTCCGCAAGCTGGCGAAAGGAGCCTGACCATGCAGCCCTTCACGACCCTCACCGCAGCCGCGGCCCCCTTCGACCAGCCGAACATCGATACGAACCAGCTCTGCCCGACGCGCTTCAACAAGGTGCCGCTCGGTGCGCCGGAGTATCCGAAAATCCTGTTCCACGATCAGCGATTCAATCCGGACGGCAGCGAGAAGCGGGAATTCGTGCTCAACAAGACGCCCTACCGCGAGGCGCAGATCATCGTCGCCGATCGCAACTGGGGCGGCGGGTCGTCGCGAGAATCCGCCGTCTATGCGCTGATGGCGTTCGGCATCAGGGCCGTCGTCGCGTCCAGCTTCGGCGACATTCACCGCAACAACTGCCTCAAGAACGGCGTTTTGCCGGTGATCCTGCCGAACGAGATCTGCGTGGCGCTGCGCCAGCAAATTCATGAAAGGCAGGGGGCGCAGATATCCATCGACCTCGAGAAGCAGACGGTCACCGCGCCCGACGGCGACGTGCATCGCTTCGACATTCCGGCCGTCCCGAAGAAATGCCTGCTTCAAGGCCTCGACGACGTCGGGCGGACGCAGCAGTTCCAGCCCGAGATCGAAGCGTTCCGCGCACGCTATCGCAAGGAGCTGCCATTCCAGGCGATGCCGGCGGCGGGGTGATCAGGACGTGCAAAACGGAGCGTGCGGCTTTGTGGTATAAGAGCCGTCTGAGAAAATGCGCGCAAGACTTGCCAGGGGAAGCACCATGCCGGAACTCGTGAGCTACAAGAAGCACGGCGCCATCGGCGTCATCACCGTCAACAATCCGCCGGTCAATGCGCTCAGCCCCGGCGTGCCCGAGGGCATCTACGAATCGCTGCTGAAGGGCCTGAGCGACCCTGCGGTCAAGGCGATGGTGCTGACCGGCGGCGGCAGAAGCTTCATCGCCGGCGCCGACATCAAGCATCTCGGGCAGCAGAAGAGCCCTGTCGCCATGAAATGGCGCGACGAGATGGAGCGGATGGAAAAGCCGGTCGTGGCCGCGATCCACGGCTTCGCACTCGGCGGCGGTCTCGAATCCGCGCTGTGCTGCCATTACCGGGTCGCGGTGCCGAGCGCCAAGGTCGGCCTGCCCGAAGTGCTGATCGGCATCCTTCCCGGCGGCGGCGGCACGCAGCGGCTGCCGCGCCTGGTCGGCCCGAAGACGGCGATGGAGCTGATCGTCAGCGGCCGCCATGTGCCGGCGCCCGAGGCGAAGGCGCTCGGCATCGTCGACGAGATCGTGCCGGAGAACGACCTGGTCGGCGCTGCGGTCGCCTTCGCGGAGAAGATTTCCGGCGTCCGGCCGCTCCCGCGCGTCGGCGATAAGTCCGACAAGCTGGCCGAGGCGAAGGCCGACCCCGGCATGTTCGACGCCATGCGCAAGAAGATCGAGCGCCGCGCCCGCAATCAGGTTGCGCCCTACCGCTGCATCGACGCCGTGGAAGCCGCGGTGTCGCTGCCGCTGGAGAAAGGCCTGGCGCACGAGCGTGCGCTGTTCGACGAATTGCGCCAGGGCGAGGAGACGGGCGCGCTTAAATACGTCTTCTACGCCGAGCGCGAAGCGGCGAAGGTGCCGGACGTGCCACGCGAAACCAAGGCACAGGATATCCGCAGCGCCGCCGTGATCGGCGCCGGCACCATGGGCGGCGGCATCGCCATGTGCTTCGCCAATGTCGGCATTCCGGTGAAGGTGCTGGAGCGCGACAAGGAGACGCTCGACAAGGGCCTCGCCAAGGTGAAGCGCAACTACGAGATCAGCGCGAAGCGCGGCAGCATGGACCCGGCCGATATCTCGAAGCGCATGGCGCTCATCACGCCCGCGCTCTCGTATGAGGAGGTCGGCGATACCGATATCGTCATCGAAGCCGTATTCGAGAATCTCGACGTCAAGAAGGAGATCTTCAAGAAGCTCGACAAGGCGATGAAGGCGGATGCGGTCCTCGCCAGCAACACCTCGACCCTCGACATCGACGCGATGGCCGCCGTCACGTCGCGGCCGGCGCAGGTGCTGGGCACGCATTTCTTCAGCCCCGCCAACGTGATGAAACTGCTGGAGATCGTCCGCGGCGAGAAGACCGGCAAGGAGACCATCGCCACCGCCGTGAAGCTCGGCAAGCGGCTGGAGAAGGTCGTCGGCGTCTGCGGCAACTGCGACGGCTTCCTCGCCAACCGCACCCGCATCCCGTTCAAGATCGAGATGATGGCGCTGGTCGAGGAAGGCTCGCTGCCCGAGCAGGTCGACAAGGTGATGTACGATTTCGGCTACCCGATGGGCCCCTTCGCGGTGGGCGACCTCGCGGGGCTCGACATCAGCTACGCCACGCGCCAGAGGCGGGCGAAGGAAGACCCGGCGAACTTCCGGGCCGACCCGATCTCCGACGCGCTGGTCGAAGCGGGGCGCCTCGGCCAGAAATCCGGCGCCGGTTATTTCCTCTACAAGGAGGGCGATCGCACGCCCTATCCCGACCCCGAGGTCGCCGAGATCATCCAGAGCGTCTCGCGCCAGATGGGCGTCAAGCGGCGCGCGATCGGCGACGAGGAAGTGCTGCACCGTCTGCTGCTGTCTTCGGTCAACGAAGCGGCGAAGATCCTCGAGGAAGGCATCGCCTACCGTTCGAGCGACGTGGACGCGATGTGGATCAACGGCTTCGGATTTCCGCGCTATCGCGGCGGCCTGATGTACTGGGCCGACCATACGCTGGGCGTGCCGAAGGTCCGCGACACGCTGCACGAGTGGTACGGCAAATACGGCGGCCACTGGAAGCCGGCGAAGCTGATCGACGATCTGGCCAATGCCGGGAAGGCGTTCTCGGACGTGTGAGGTTCGAAAACCCGTCCCTGGATGCCACGACGAGCCGTGGAGTGACGTAAATATTTGGTTTTTAACATAATTCGTCACTCCCCGGCTTGGTGTATAGCCCGGGGAGCCCATCCGGTCGTCGGCGACTCCTTAACATTTTCCAAATCTTTAACGGCTAGTCTGCGGCGGTACAACGCCTCCAGGCGTCCACAGACAACCGCGATCCATGACGTCTTACTACAACCCGGACAATCCGCCTCTGGCCGGCCGCTTCTTCACAGCCCACCGGCTTTTCGCCTATCCGCTGATCTTCCTGACGGTCTACGTGATCGCGGCGGCTGCGTGGCTGAGCATGAGCTCGAACATGCTCGATCCGCGCGAAAAGCCGCTCGGATACGACTTCATCACCTTCTGGGCCGGCTCCTGGCTGAGCCTGAACGACAGCCCCGCCGCCGTTTTCGACCCGGAGAAGATCGTCGCCGCCGAACAGATCGCCGTGCCGGCCAGCGAAAAGATCTTCCTCTGGCACTATCCGCCGACCTTCCTCCTGATGGTGTCGCCGCTCTCCCTGCTGCCCTACCTGGCGGCCTATCTGCTGTGGGTCACAGTCACCTTCGCCGCCTATTGCCTGGTCATCCGGAAGATGGCGCCGCAGCCGCAGACGCTTCTGCTGCTGATCGCCTTTCCCGGCGCCTTCCTCAACCTGTCGCACGGGCAGAACGGGTTCATCACGGCGGCGCTGCTCGGCGGCGCGCTGTTGACGCTCGAGCGCCGGCCGGTGCTGGCCGGCATCCTAATCGGCCTGATGAGCTTCAAGCCGCATTTCGGCGTCCTGCTGCCGATCGCGCTTCTGTGCGGCAGGCATTGGCGCGCATTTGCCGCCGCCGCGATCACGACCGTCGCCTTCGCCGCGGCGAGCGTCCTGTTCCTTGGCTTCGAGCCGTGGGTCGCCTTCTGGAACAATATCCCGCTCGCGCGCGCGGTCTTCGAGGATGGCCTGATACGCTGGAGCAAGCTGCCGAGCGTCTACGCCACGCTGCGGCTTGCCGGTGTCGGCCTGTGGGGCGCTTACGCGGCGCACGGATTGCTGGCGCTTTCCGTCACGGGCGTCGTCGCCTGGGTATGGTGGCGGAGGCCGCCGCTCGCTCTGCGCGGCGCGGTGCTCGTCACCGGCGCCTTGCTGGTGACGCCCTATCTCTTCGACTACGACTACGCGCTCCTCGCCATTCCGATCGCCTTGCTGGCGATGGACGGCTATGTCCGGGGCTGGCTCAGCTACGAGCGCGGCGTCCTCGCGATCGCCTGGGTTATGCCGCTGGTCGCCGTAGGGCTCGCCGATGCGACCTCGGTCCAGATCGGTCCGATTTGCGTCGCCGCGCTGTTCGCCGTCGCGGCGCGGCGGGCGCTTCTCAGCGCGCCGAGCGAACCCGCCACGCGTCACCGCGCCTTCGCCACCGCCGACAACCCGCGCTAGCCGAGGTGCCGGCGGAAAAACGCGAGCGTGCGCCCGTTCGCGAGCTCGCGCATCGCCGGCACGTCGGTCGATGCCCCTTCGCGGGCGAAAGCATGGTCGGTCTTCGGATATAGATAGCTCGTCACATGCGCGAAGCCGCTGAGCACGCCGTCGAGCTGCTTGCGGACCTCGGGCTGCGTCCAGGGATCGCTTTCGCCGATATGCAGCATGAGCGGGTTCTGGAGCTTCCCCGCCTCGTTCAGGAACGTCTCGATGCCGACGCCGTAGTAACTGACGTTGCAATCCGCTGTGCCGCGGGTGCCTTGCAGATAGGCCAGTTTCCCGCCGAGGCAGTAGCCGGACGTGCCGACCCTACCCGTGCATTCGGGCATGCTGCGGAGATGCTCGACGAGCGCGGTGATGTCCTCGACCGCCTTGTCCACGTCGAGCTTGGCGCCCTTGGCACGCGCCAGCTCGCGGTGGCCGGGCGTCTCGGGGTCGAGCGGATTATCCGGATCGAAGCGCCAATAGACGTCCGGGCTGGCCACGAGGAAGCCCTGCGACGCCCAGTAGTCGGCGATGCGCTTCATGAAGCGGTTCACGCCGTAGACCTCCTGCAGCAGCGCGATCGCAGGCGCGGGCGTCCGTTTCGGCGTTGCAAGATAGGCTTTGAACGTGCCGCCGTCCTTCGCGGTTATTGTGATTTCAGCCACGGTTTCCTCCGTTCTTCCCCGGCATTGTGCGCGGCGCGCCGCAACCGGGCAAGCTTGGGGCCGGAGGATCGCTCCCCCGGCCCCGCATCCTTCTTGAAGTAGGGCGCCGTCAGATCGTGCAGGCGTCGCCGCAAGATCCGAGGTCTTCGTCCGCCGCCGCGATCAAAGCGTCCCAGCCCGCCGGCAACTCTACCTCACCGCCGGCGATGTTGGGCGACCAGGCCTGCATCCAGAAGTTATGCGTCGGATGATGCCCGCCGGCTACGCCGAGGATGATCTGTCCCGGCGTGCGGCTGATCGGCCACGGGTCCATCCCGGCCGAGGCGATCGTCTCGTCGTCGTCGGCTTGCTGGATCCATTGCTTGAGCCCGACCTCGCGTACCTCGGCGGCCGCGATTTTCGAGTTCTCCCACAGGAAGGCCTTGATCGTCTCCTGCGTCCAGCCGAGGCCGGCGAGCTGGCGGGCGACGACGCCCGACATGAGAAGCCCGCCCGGCGTCCCGTGCGCCCAGCCGTGGGTGTAGTGCGGGCTCGGGCTCCGGAGATAGCGGGCGACGCGATGCAGGCTTTGCAGCCCTTCCTCGTCCGGCTGCTCCTTGCCGACGCCGCGTCGCATGATGTTCGACGCGCCCGTCGCGACATAGACGGTGACGGCGTTGGTGCCGAGCGGCAGGCCGAACCTGTCCATGCAGACAGGGACCCAGCCTTCGGGCAGGCCGTCCTCATCCTCGGCGAAGACGGCGTTCGTGTAGCGCATGCCGCCGAACATCGCCATCGTGCCGATGCCGGGCAGCGCGCCGCCGGCGTTCTGCTGCAGCAGGCGGATGGCGCGCCCGATGCTTGCGCCCGCCGGATGCCGCGGGTCCGGCCCGAGCAACCCGAAGCCGGAATTGAGCCGGATCTGCTTCGCGATCGGACCGTTGACGATGACCACCGGGAAGGTGCTGCCCGAAGTCGCCTGCCATTTGTCGTGGTCCATCTTGGGATCGAGGATGGCCCCCATGGCGGCGACGAGCACCGGCAGGTATTCCGGACGTCCGCCCGCCATGGCCAGCGCGACCGCGATGGTTTCCACGGTGGCGATGCCGCCGCGCGGCATGACCTTGCCGACGACGTAGTCCCGCGGCAGGTCGGTGCCCTTGAGTATCCAATCGACGCGGTCCTCGGTCGCCGCATTCAGCGGCAGGCCGTCGCCCCACATGCTGGCGAGGAACTGACGGTTCATCTTGTCGAGGGCGGCCTCGAAGCCGTTCGCCTCGATCTGCAGCTTCGGCGGTTGCCAGACGCCGGTGCTGTCGGCGCGGGCGCGCCATGACGTCAGGCCGGCGACGAAATGCTCGAACTTCTTGCCGACGGGCGCGATGTCGCCGCCGACGAGGAAGGGATCGATCGGGAATGTGACCATGCAGGCGTCCTGGTCGAAACCGAGGCCGGCATGGGCATTGCGGACGACACCCACGAAATCTTCGCGGGTCAGGATAACGGTGGGGATTCCCCTGCTTTCGATTCTAGCGGCAGCACGGCCGCATGCTGTGGCGCAGGCCCCTCAGGAAGCGTTGCCGACGATCACCGCGTCGACGCCCTTCGCCAAAAACATGTCGGCGGTCTCGTCGCGGTCGATCGCCGAATTCCCCATCGGAAATTCGGTTTCGGGAATGACGGTGATGTTCGCGACGCGCGATTCCAGCATCTCGCGCAGCAGGGGCAGCATGCGGTGCGACTGCCACATGTCGTCGGAGAGCATGGCGACCGTCTTGCCCTCGAGCGACGGAAGGCGCGGCGCATGAAGCCGCGTTATCTCGGTCGCGCCCGACGGATCGAAAATTTCCAGCGTTGGCATTGGCGGGTATCTCTCCCCTGTTGCGATGGCTGACGATGACGAAACAACGCTAGCACAGATCACGTTTGCGCGAAATGTGTGGTCCCCGGCTGCCTGTTGCTGCCTGTTTCTTCGGCACTTCGGAACGCGCACGACGGGACCGGCGCATGCGCCCGAATTCGCGCGCCGCTCCCTCGCGGCGTATTTTCCGCTCGGCGCCGCCGGTTACGCGACGGTACGGCCGCTCGGATACGCGATATCGAGCCAGGCTGGAGCTGATCATTTTTGCATCGCAATATTCACTAACTGAGGGATGGACAACATACCGGCAATGACACAATTTAACGCCTGAGAACGACTATGGGAGTGTTGAGATGCCGGCAACGATCATCCCGTTGTCCAGCCACGACTCGTACGGCGATAAGAAGACTTTGCTTTCGGACGGCGACATCCGTCTGATCACCGATCTGGGAAACAGGCTCATCCACGACGGCAAGGCTTCGGCGATCCGGCGCTACACCGGACAATCGGGCCGGGACGTCATGGTCATTCTCGATCACAACGGCGTCATCGAATTCGGCATCGAGAAAAGCGAAACCGGCTACAAGCGCTTCAATTGCGATTGCGACACGGTCGCTACCTCGACAGAGCTCCTGCCCCTTCTGTCCCAACCGGCCTGAGGCCCGCACCGGCCCTCCGGCGGACGTGACGGGCGTCACTGCGGCCGGCCGCGGCATCGCTATAATCGCCCGAAGTTACCAAGAGGCCGCGCACCCACAGCCCCTCCCAAGCGCGGCCTCTTTCTTTTGTCCGGCCGGTATTTCCATACAATTTATCTAAAATGCCGCCCGACCGCGCAACGCCGAGGCTCAGTTGTCGGCGACGGTCGCGCGCAGGAACCGGCGCGGCTGCCTGAGCGGGTTGTCCCCGGTCGCCTTGTGCCAGGCGCAGCGGTTATCCCAGATGACGGTGTCGCCGAAGCGCCATTTGTGCCGGGCCCGAAATTCCGGACGCATGCACCACGCATAGGTCTCCTCGAGCAGCTCCAGCGCTTCGCCGTCGTCCATGCCGACGACGCCGACGGTATGCGCGGGATTGACGAAGACCGAATGCCGCCTCGTGTCCGTGTGCGGCTTCACGATCGGATGCGCGACCAGCGGCGCCTGCTGTTCGTTCTTCTCCAAGCGGGCCTGGCCATCGGCGGCCCGCCCGCCGTAGCGAAACGTCGCCTTGCGGCCTTCCAGGCGGCTGCGAAGCGAAGCCGGCATGGCCTCGAGCGCGCGATACATGTTGGCGAACAGCGTGTCGCCGCCGGCGTCCGGAATTTGCAGCGTGTGCAGCGAGGTCGCCCGCGCGGGCACCTCGCGGTAGCACATGTCCGTATGCCACTTGTTCCCGCGCTTCGATTCGAACGGATCGACCTCGCCCTTCTCGTTCTGGTTTGTCAGCACGATGAGCTGGTCGAATTCGGGATGATTGTACTTCTTGGTGATGTGCGGCTCGAGGCGCCCGAAGCTCTCCGCGAACTGAACCATCCCGGCGGCGGTCAGCGGCTGATCCCGGAAAACCAATACGACGTTGTCGAGGAAGGCCTGGTAGACATCCTTGCGCGCTTCTTCCGGAAGCGGCTTGGAAATGTCGACGCCGACGACTTCGGCCAGCAGCGCATCGCCCAGCTTGCGCACTTCGATACTCATGGCTTTCCGCTCCATCCCAAGCGCCGCCGCCTCGCACGCGGCTGCGGGCGCCATTGTAGCCGGAAAACCCTTGACGGGTGCAATCCGGCCCTTAAAACCATTGGGCATGAGAACGAGACTCAGAAGGTCGATCCTCGCGACGCTCGCCTGCGTGCCGCTGCTGACGGCCGCCGCATGCGCGGAATGGCAAGGGGCGAACGACGTCAGCACCGACGTCGGCGGCGACGCGCTCGGCACGGGGCCGGGCCTGTTCACCGGCAAGCGGGGCGGCATCATCATCTACAACGACGTATGGACCGGCGCGGCGCCGGGCGGCGGCATAGCGGACTAGACGGCGCGGAATAGACGGCGCATCCGTCTCCGTCAGAGCCGCGCCAGCAATATGCCGAGAACGATGCCGACCGCCGCGCCTGCGGCGGCGCCGATGGCCAGCACCTTTTTGCTCGGCCGCCCCTCGCGCGATACGACGTAGCTCAGCGCCGCCCCCGCCGCAGCGGGGAGGATGGCAAAGAGGATAAGCAGCCAGAGCCCATACATCGAATTGCCCGATCGGGGTTGGGGAGCGACCTTGCGCGCATGCGCGGGGGAGTGTCCCACACATCGCCCCATCGATCACGCAGTTTGCATTCACGTAGTTTGCAAGGCGATTCGGCGCATGCACCGGCTCGCCTTGCGCGGGGCGATGGCATCGGTGAATATGCCGAAAATCCCGCCCAACACTTCCGGCCGGGCAGAGAACCTGGGCTTATGCTTCAACACCCGATTGCCGGAGTCTCAGAGGAATATTTCATGGCCGCGCCGCAGAAAATCGTCCTGCTCTACAAGAAATCCAGCATCCCCGACCTGGTCCTGAAGAACGCCCAGGCCCAGGCGCCGAAGGGCTTCACCTTCACGCCGTGCGAGGCGAAGACGCCCGACGACGAACGCAAGAAGCAGGTCGCCTCCGCCGACTACCTGATCGCCTACGGCGTCGGCTTCGAGGATTTCGAGGCGGCCAAGTCGGTCAAGCTGTTCCAGGTGCTGAGCGCCGGCTTCGACCGGCTCGACCTCGGCAAGTTCAAGGAGCTCGGCATCCCCGTCGCCAACAACGGCGGCGCCAACGCGCCGACCGTGGCGGAGCACGCCGTGCTGCTGATGCTGAGCGTGTTCAAGAAGCTGCCGCTGCACCACAACACGATGCAGGAAGGCAAGTGGCTGGGCCACCAGGAAGCCTTGCGAATGCGCGAGCTGCGCGACAAGCAGGTCGGCGTCGTCGGCTTCGGCCATATCGGCCGCGAGACCGCGCGCAACGTCCGCGGCTTCCTCGCGAATGTCGCGTATTTCGACCCGATGGGCGCGCCGGCCGAGGTCGAGAAGCAGCTCTCCGCGAAGCGGATGGAGCTGGACGAGCTGATCCGCACGTCGGACGTCATCACCGTGCACACGCCGCTCAACAAGGCGACGCGCGGCCTGTTCGGCGCGAAGCAGTTCGCGGCGATGAAGCAGAGCGCGATCTTCATCAACACCTCGCGCGGGCCGGTGATGGACGAGAAGGCGCTGATCGCCGCGCTCGATGCCGGCGAGATCGCCGGCGCCGGGCTCGACGTGTTCGAGGAGGAGCCGCTGGCCCCGAACAGCCCGCTGCTCGGCCGCGAGAACGTGGTGGTCACGCCGCATATCGCCGGCACGACGATCGACACCTGGACGCGCCGGCTCGATTTCGGCTTCGGCAACGTCGTGCGCGTGTCGAAGGGCGAGCGGCCGCTCGCCGAAGTGAAGGGGTAGGACGATGCCCCGGCCCCGTTGATACTGGTGCTCAAGCTCGTCATCACGCCGGTGCTCATCCTCGCGGCGAGCCTGGCGAGCCGGCGCTGGGGCGAGGCGGTCGGCGGCTGGCTGATCGGCCTGCCGCTGACCTCGGCGCCCGTGGCGTTCTTCCTCGCGGTCGAGCAGGGCACCGGCTTCGCCGAGCAGGCGGCGGCAGGCTCGCTGATCGGCACCGCGGCGCAGGCCTGCTTCTGCGTCGGCTATGCCAGGACCGGCGAGCGCTTCGGCTGGCCCGCGGCCTTTGCCGCCGGCACGCTCGCCTTCGCCGCCGGCGCGGCGGCGTTGCAGATAGTGGCGCTTCCGCTGACCGTGCTGGCCGTCGTCGCGATCGGCGCGCTCGTGCTCTCGGCCCGCTTTATCCCTCTGGGCGTGGTACAGCGTCGCCCCGTGGCCGTGCCGCGCTGGGACATTCCCGCCCGCATGGCGGTGGCGACGGCGATCGTGGTGACGCTGACCGCCTTCGCCCCGGCGCTGGGGCCGCGCCTCAGCGGCGTGCTCGCGACCTTCCCGGTCTTCGCCGCCGTGCTCGCCGTCTTCGCCCACCGCGTTCAGGGCGCGTTCGCCGCCCGGCAGGTTCTGTGGGGCCTGTTGATCGGCCTGTTCGGCTTCATCGGCTTCTTCCTGGTCATCGGCATGACGATCAATACCTTCGGTATCGCCTTCGCCTTTACCGCCGCGACGCTGGCCGCGCTGACGATCCAGGGCTGTTCGTTGTGGCTGGTGAAGGGGAGGAAGTAATCTTCGCAAAGAAAGGCTCGAATCATGCCAAAGCGCATCATTTCCTCGGACCGCGTCTTCAAGGGCAGACTCCCCTATGCCCAGGCGACGATCGCCGGTGGCTTCATGTTCGTCTGCTGCACGGGAAGGGACTCGCAAGGCAAGTTCGCCCTGGGCGACGCGCGGCGTCAGACCCAGCAGTGCATCGACAACATCCGGGCGCTCATCGAGGAAGCCGGCGGCACGCTGAAGGACGTCGTAAAGTGCACAGTGTACGTGTGCGACCGCGCGCATTGGGAGCCAATGAACGAAGTCTTCTTCAGTAACTTCGACGATGATCCGCCGCATCGGGTGTCGTGTATCGTCGACGGTCTCGGCTCTCCCGACTGCCTGGTGGAGATCGACGCCACTGCCTATCTCGGCGACGACCCTACGCCACAGGCTCGGTAAGCGCGCCGGGCCGCGCCACAATCCGGCCGCGCTTGATCACAGTGCGATCGGCGGACCGCGAAACGACGGCTTCGGCCAGCGTTTCGCCCGGGACCAGGAGCAGATCGGCGACGCAGCCGATGGATAGCCCGTACCCCTGGAGCCCCATCGCCTTTGCGCCGCCGTAGGTACACACGTCCAGCGCCAGCTCGATCTCCTCATCGCGGCGGAAGTTGTTGCGCAATCCGATCAACATGGCGCGCTCCAGCATGTCGCCTCTGCCGTAAGGATTCCAGCTATCCCGTATCCCGTCCGAGCCGGCGCAAACCACGACGCCGGCTTCTATACATTCCTTGACCGGCGGCACCGGCGAGCTGGCGGACGCCGTGGTCATCACCGCGACTCTTTCCTTCGCCAGCCCCTCGATCAGCCGACGCGCATGGCCGGCATCGGGCATGCCGAGGCAGAAGCCGTGGCTGACGGTGACCTTGCCCTGCATGCCCAACGCACGGACGCGCTCCAGGATCAGATCCAGCGAGAAAGCGCCCATCTCGCCGCGCTCGTGCAGATGAACGTCGATCGGCCGGCCATATTTCCCGGCAAGACCGAAGATGGCGTCGAGATGACCTTTCGGGTCGCGATCGACGGCGCAGGGGTCGAGGCCGCCGACCACCTCGGTGCCCAGCGCCAGCGCCCGGTCGAGCAATTCGAGCGTGCCGGGCCGGATCAGAAGGCCCGATTGCGGAAAGGCGACGATCTCGACCTCGATGATCGCCTTCAGCCGATCGCGCATGGCCATGACGCCCTCGATCCCGGCCAGCCCGACCTCGGTGTCGACGTCGACATGGCTGCGAACATGCGTCGTGCCCATGGTCAGGAGCTGCGCGACAAGCCGCCCCGATTGCCGGTCCGGATCGAGATCGAGCGCGCGCCGGTTGCGGCGCTCATTCTCGATCCTGTCGATAAGCCGCGGACCCGCCCCATGCTTCCGCCAGCTCATGCCCCAGAAGGTCTTGTCGAGATGGGTATGCGCTTCGACCAGGCCGGGAAGAAGCAACCGACCGCCGCCGTCGAGCTCCGCGGCGCCGGCCGACGCTTCGATTGCGCCTATCGCGGCGATCCGGCCGTCGCGGACCAACACGTCGGCCGATCCTCCGCCTGCCGGCCGGACGTTTCGGATCAGGAGCTCTTCGGGCATTCGCATCTCCTTCCTGCGTCTAGGCGTCGCGGGTCCGATCGTCAAAACCATTTCGGCACATCAGCTGACGGACGCGCAATGTCTGGATGACTGCCCGCGGCGTTCGCATCGACGAGGGCCGTGTGAATGCGAGGCAAGAAATAATCTCCGCAGGAAATGCGGAGATTATGGCGGCGATTCTCCGCATGAGGCGGGAATTCATTTGTTTGGCTCGATCGTTCAGCGAATTCCAGACAACTCTCGTAGAGCCGCCTTGAGGTCAGCGAACCGCTGCTTGCCAAGCTGGCGTTGCCAATCTTCCTCGATCTGATTCATGGTGGAGACGTTCGACTCAACGACGTGCCATCCTCGTTCAGTCAGGCGAATTGTGGTGTGCCTATACCCCCGTTCGCGCTTGCGTTCCAGATAACCAAGCTTCTCGAGTTGACCGAGCAGATGGTTGAGCGCTTGTTTTGAGATCCCGAGATGCTTTGCCAGAGCGGCTGGCTGCATACCGTCTATCGGCGGGTATTGGAAAAGGCTGAAATACGCCTCGTTGATTTCCCCCAGACCACGTTCGGCTAAGGCCTGAAGCAGCCGAGCACGCACCTCCCGGTGGGCGAGGCGTAACAGAGCGCCGACGTAGGGAGCCTTCTCGATACCGGAAATCTTCTTTACTCGGGCGCTTGACATATTAGTAAAGCCGCTTTACTCATATCCGTAAAGTCACTTTACCAAATAAGGTGCGCATTTCAATCGCGGAAAACCGGGGAACTTTGGCAGGTATCCAGATCGAGTGCAGCTTGAGAAAGGGAAAGCCATGCAGCTTGTTAAGCAGTCGGTCATAACTATTGGGCAGCTCGAAATACGCTATCTCATGGACGGCACCGTCAATAGTGCCGCATCGGGAATGTTCGAGATGGTTGTCCCGCCGGGGGCGCGGGTGCCCCCCGCTCACAGCCACAGCGACAATGAAGAAATCATTTACTGCCTTGAAGGTACTCTGCGCACTACCGTTGCGGGTGAAGTGCGCGATCTGGAACCGGGTGATGGCAGATATACGCCCCGCGGCGCGGTACACAGCTTCTGCAACCCGCATGACCGTGTGGCGCGTGCACTTGTCATCCTCACGCCCGACATTGGAGCCCAATTTTTCCGAGATGTCGCCGAGGCCATCAGCGCGCCGGAAAAGCCTGATCCGGTGAAATTGGCCGAGGTGATGGGTCGTTACGGTCTGGTCCTGGCGCCAACCGTACTTACCGGCCAGTCCGCTTGAGACGTCCTGCCGCATCAGGTTTCTGCATAGCGTCGCCTTCGGTAACAGGGCGACGCCTGCATGTTTCAGACGTCCGTTTTTGGCTAAGAGCTGCCCTCTCGGCCGGCCGAATCAACTCCCGCTTCGCATTCAACGGCAGGCCTCGTGACAGCGATGTTCGCCTTTTGCCGTTAGGCTCTCAGCCGTTGCAGAGACAACCCGGACAAAGAAAAAGGCACGGGTTTCGTGCCTTTATCGGTGGACTTGGTGCCCCCGGGGAGACTCGAACTCCCACTTCCTTGCGGAAACCAGATTTTGAGTCTGGCGCGTCTACCAGTTCCGCCACAGGGGCTTGAGGGTCGGCGGCGCTCACTATACGGCGGGTTTCGGGCGGGTCAACGGGAAGCGTCCGCTCCCTTCCGCCCGGGCGCACTGCTAACCTCTCGCGTTGCGGCCTCGCCCGGCGTATGGTGCCCTGGCTGGTGGGCGCAAAGCCTTAACGGGGAGTGGCCTTATGGTGGGCTATGAGGCTCCGGCGCGGGAGGTCGAGGCAATTCGCGACTGGTTCGCCGCGTGGCATGGCCACGTCGACGCCGTGAACTTCACCGCGGCGCGCACGCTGTTCGAAGAGGACGTCATCGGCTTCGGCACCTTCATGGATACCGTGTCCGGGCTGGACGGCCTCGAGCAGCGGCAGTGGCGCGCGATCTGGCCGACCATCGAGGGGTTCCAATTTAACCTCGACACGCTCCGGGTCGGCGTGTCGAAGGACGGCTGCCTCGCCTTCGGTGTCGTCACCTGGGATTCGACCGGCTTCCACAAGGACGGCAGCCGCTATCCGCGCCCGGGCCGCGCCACCGTGGTGTTCGGCCGCGCCGGGCCCGGCGACCCGTGGAAAGGGCTGCACACCCACATCTCGCTCAATCCCGGCACGCCGCAGTCGTCGCACGGCGACCGGCCGGAAACCCGCTAGGCCCGCCCGGCATGCGCACCGAGGGCCCGCCCGGCGACGCGACGCTGCAAGTCGCGTTCGACCTGCACCAGCAGGGCGATTTCAGCGCCGCGCTGGCGATCTACCGCGCGCTGCTGCAAACCTATCCCGACAACCCGCAGGTCCTGGGCCTGCTCGGCAGCGCCTGCCGCATGACCGGCGAATCCGAGGAGGCCGTGGAATGCCTCCGCAGGGCCGTCGCCGCGGCGCCGCTCCGCATCGACCTCAAGGCCGAATACGGCATCGCGCTGGCCGAAGCCGGCGAGCACGCGCGCGCGATCGATCTGCTCGAAGACCTGCTGCCGGCGCTGGCGGCGCAGAAACAGGACGCCGCCGTGGTCTATGCCGCGCTCGGCGACGCCTGCCTCGGCCTCGAGCGCCTCTACGAAGCCGTCGGCCACTACCGCACCGCCATCGCGAAGGAGCCGGAGAACACCGCTGCCGCGGTCAATCTCGGCACCGCGCTGCAGCGGCTGGGGCGGCACAAGGAAGCGATCGCCGCCTACGAGGCCGCGCTGCGGCTGGAGCCGTCGAACCTGGGGGCGATGACCAACCTGGGCGTCGCGCTCCAGGAATTCGGACAGGTCGACGATTCGCTGGCGATCCTGAAATGCGCCGCGGCGCTGGCGCCGAGCGATCCCGGCATCCGCACCGACCTCGCGGTGAGCCTGCTCAAGGCCGGCGATTCGGACGGGGCGGAAGAAGCGCTCAACCGCGCCATCGCCAGCGATTCCGGCTACGGCAGGGCGTGGAGCAATCTCGGCAACCTGCTGCAGAGCGGGCTGCTGCTGGCCGAGGCGCGGATGGCGCACGAGAGCGCGCTCACCCTCGATCCCGATGACCCCGAGTTCCACTGGAACCACTCGATCACGCTGCTGCTCGACGGCGCCCTGAAGGACGGCTTCGCGGAGTACGAGTGGCGGCGCAAAATTCCCGGTTTCGGCAACAGGCACATCACCGGGACGGCCTGGGACGGCAGCAAGCCGCGCGGCCGCACCATCCTGGTCTATGCGGAACAGGGGCTCGGCGACACGCTGCAGTTCTGCCGCTACGCGCCGCTGCTGGCGCGCGCCGGAGCCAAGGTCGTGCTCGCCTGCCCGGAGAAGCTGGCGCCCCTGCTGTCGACGCTCGACGGCCCTGTCGAGATCGTGAGCAATCTCGACGCCGTCTCCTTCTACGACTGCCAGGCGCCGCTGATGAGCCTGCCGCACCTGATGGGGACGACGCTCAAGACCATCCCGGTCAGCGTGCCGTATCTCTCGGTGCCGCCGGGCGCGGCGTCGCCGCTGCCGGCCTCGCAGAAAGGCAGCCGGATCGGCCTCGTCTGGGCCGGCAATCCGAACAACCCGAATGCGCGCCACCGCTCGATGCCGCTGGAAGCGCTGCGCCCGCTGTTCGCCCTGGAAGGCATCGAATGGATCTCGCTGCAGGAAGGGCCGGCGCGGAAGCAGATCCTCGGCACCGGATTGCCGATAGCCGACCTCGCGCCCGACCTGTCCGCCACCGCGGCGGCCATGGCCGAGCTCGACCTGGTGATCACCGTCGACACCGCGATCGCGCATCTCGCCGGGGCGCTGGGCCGGCCGTTCTGGCTGCTGCTGTCCTATGCGCCCGATTGGCGGTGGCTGCTCGACCGCGACGATTCGCCGTGGTACCCGACGGCGCGGCTGTTCCGCCAGCCCACCGCCGGCGAATGGGGCCCGGTCGTCGAAGATGTGCGCGAGCAGCTCCGCGCCTTCACGAAGCATTGATGCGCCGCGCCCGGGCCTTGCCCGCGCCGGTGTTCTTCATCATGTTGTTGCCCGGATACAGGTCATTCCACAGTCAAGGGCATCCCGCGTGACCCACGGACTGCGACATCCCGATAGAACGCCGGCGCTGGCGCTGCTGGCGATCAGCGGCCTGACGCTCGCCGCGGTCTACGCCTCGCAATACATCGGCGGACTGCAGCCGTGCCAGCTCTGCCTCTATCAGCGCTGGCCCTGGTGGGGCGCGCTCGCGTTGGCCGGCGTGGCGCTGTTGCCGGCGCTGTCGGTCAACCTGCGCATGCTGCTGATCGTCGCCGCGGGGCTCCTCCTGCTCGGCGGCGCAGGCGTGGCGGTCTACCACGTCGGCGTCGAGCAGCATTGGTGGCCGGGCCCCGCGAGCTGCGGCGCGACCGGCCAGATCCCCGGCTCCTTCACCGAGCTTCAACAGATGATGGAGCGCCCGGCGGCGAGCTGCGACGCGCCCGCCTGGACGCTGCTCGGCGTATCGATGGCGGGGTACAACGCGATCCTGTCGCTCGCCGTGAGCGCCTGGCTACTGGCCGCCGGCGCCGCAGCCCTCGGCGAGAAGCGAAGCGGGCGCCTGGGATGACCGCGAAGCCCGGTCCGCGCTATCTGCCCGGCGATCCGCCGCCCGCCGAAGACGTCGCGCGGATGATCCGCGTCGACCACGCGGGCGAATACGGCGCGATCCAAATCTATGCCGGGCAGCTCGCCGTGCTGCCGCGCGGGACCGCATCCGCCGCCGTGCGCAAGATGGCGCACCAGGAAGAAGCGCATCTCGACCGCTTCGCCAGGATGATCGTCGAGCGCCGGGTCCGTCCGACGGTCTTCGCGCCGCTTTGGCATGTGGGCGGCTACATGCTCGGCGCCGGCACGGCGCTGCTCGGCGCGCCCGCGGCGATGGCCTGCACGGTCGCGGTCGAAGAAGTCATCGACGCGCACTACGGTGCGCAGGCCGCGCGTCTCGGCGACCGCGAGCCGGCGCTCAAAGCGACGATCGAAGAGTTCCAGGCCGACGAGCGCGCGCATCGCGATACGGCGATGGAGCACGAGGCCCGGCGCGCGCCGGCTTACCTGCTGCTCACCGGCGCGGTCAAAGCCGTCTCCCGAATGGCGATCTGGATCTCCGAGCGCTTCTGACGGCGCTCAGGACGGATCGAGCTCCGTATCCCAGTAGAGAAAGTCGCGCCAGCTATCGTGCAGGAAGTTCGGCGGGAAGCCACGGCCGCTCTCCTGCAGCTCCCAGACGCTCGGCTGCCGCGGTGTTCGCCGCGGCAGCATGCTCGCCTTCGTCGGCATCCGCCCGCCTTTGCGCAAGTTGCAGGGGGAGCAGGCCGAGACCACGTTCTCCCATGTCGTCCGCCCGCCGCGCGAGCGCGGCACAACGTGGTCGAAGGTCAGGTCGTGCGCGGGAAAGGCATCGCCGCAATATTGGCAGGCGAAGCGGTCGCGCAGGAACACGTTGAATCGGGTGAAGGCGGGGCGGCGCTCCTGGGAGACGTATTCCTTGAGCGCGATGACGCTCGGCAGCTTCAGCGCGAAGGAGGGCGAGTGGATCACACGGTCGTATTGCGAGACGACGCTGACGCGGTCGCTGACGACCGCCTTGATCGCTTCCTGCCAGGACCAAAGGGACAACGGAAAGTAGCTGAGCGGCCGGAAGTCGGCATTCAGCACAAGAGCGGGACAGTCATTGATGGCAAGTAGCACGATATTCGCCCTCGGATGACACCGCGCCGCCCGTTTTCCCGCCGGGTACTCCGATACCGGCCCGCGCCGGACGACGCCATCCTGATAGCGGAAAATCGGAGTCGCGACAAGCTGGAGAAGCCAGGGGCTAAGAATCTTCACGCCCCTGTAACGGACGTGCGGACGGATGCAGCACGGGCTGGTAGCCGCCGCGCAATGCACCGGCCGAAGAAGGCGGCGTCAGCACCGTAACCGTCTCCGCCGGCGGCGCAACCAGTCCGGCTTCATAGCCCGCGTGCGTCCACGGCCGCAGCCAGCCGCCGGCGACGAGGCACGGCCGATCCCGCCACAGGATGAAAGCGCCGTCCGGCAGGTCGCCGAGCCGGGCGCGCCATGTCCGCTGCCGCCGCGTGTCCGGCTCGATGCGCTCGCGATGCAGGACCGCGTCCATCTCGCCCGCGCGCGGCAGTTCCGGCGCGCAATTGCCGCCGCGCCACGCTGCCTGCCATGCATGGAAGTCCCTGCGCCGGCATTCGAAGCAGGGCCGGTGCCCGGCCGCGATCGCCACCGCCTCATCGAGGAAGAATAGCTCGGTGTAGCGGCGCGGCGCCATCACCGCGCGGTGGCGGCCGCGGAACTCCGTCAGGCAGACGATCCAGACCTTGTGCTTCCAGCGGCTCCGGCCGAGGCGCTTCTCCGCGTCGTGCAGGATGCCGCGATTGCCCATGAACATGCCGCGCGCGTCGGCCGCGACGATGTCGCCGGCCGGCGTCACGCGGTTCTGCAGCGGCATGGGATCAGCCCGTCAGCGCCTCGTGGAGGAACTCCGCGGCGCGCACCAGGCCGCTCTGGTCGATGCCGTGGCCGATGCCAGGGCAGCTCAGCGTCTCGACTGCGATGCCGGCGGCCCGCAGCCCATTCGCGGCGTGATCGAGCGAGGCGTAGGGCACGACCTCGTCCGCCGTGCCGTGCGCGAGCAACACCGGCGGGCGCGATTTGATCTCGTCCGCGAGCAGCTCGGGCGCGATCAGCCGGCCGGAGAATCCGACGATCCCGGCAAGCTGCCGCGCGCGGCGCGGGCCGACGAACAGGCTCATCATCGTGCCCTGGCTGAAGCCGACCAGCGCGGTCCTGCTTTCATCGAGGCCGGCGCTTTCCAGCTCCCGGTCGATGAAGGCGTCGAGCGGCGCGGCCGCCATCCTGACGCCCGACAGCATCGCCTCGGGCGAGCGGTCCTGGACGCTGAACCACTGATAGCCGTGGGGCGCCATGTCGCAGGGGAACGGCGCGTTGGGCGACACGAAGGCCGCGTTCGGCAGCACCTGCGCCCAGTGCGGCGCGATGCCGATCAGGTCCTGGCCGTCCGCACCGAGCCCGTGCAGCAAAATAACGAGCTGCTGCGCCGGGCCGCCCGCGGCCGGCCCGAAGCGGGGCCCGTCGAGTTCGAAGAAACCAGCCATCCTTTGCGCCCTTTCTGAGCAACCGCCCGCGTCAGGGCGCGCCCTTGTAATAATGCCAGAGGAAGAGCGCCGCAACGCCGCGCCAGGGACGCCAGCTTTCGACGATGATTTCCGACGCGGCGCGGGCCGGCCTCAGCTCGAGCCCCTTCAAGCGGCGCAGCGCTTCCTGGATGGCGAGATCCTCCGCCGGCCACACATCGGGCCGGCGCAGGGAGAACAGCATGTAGATCTCCGCGCTCCAGCGGCCGAGCCCGCGCAGCGCGGTGAGCGCGGCCACCACCTCGTCGTCGCTCGCCGCGGCCAGCCGCTCGGCATCGAGCAGGCCGGACCGCATCGCCTCGGCGATGCCGCGGCCGTATTCGACCTTGCGGCGGCTGAAGCCGACGGCGCGCAATGTCACGTCGCTGGCGGCGAGGAAATTCTCCGGCGTCAGCGGATCGACCGCGGCGAGCAGGCGCGCGCGGATCGCCGACGCCGACGCCGTGGAGACCTGCTGCGCGGCGACGATGTTGAGCAGCGCGCCGAAGCCCGGCTCGCGGTTGCGCGGCTCGGGATAGCCGACCAGGCCGAGCGCCTTCGCGATGTCGGCGTCGCGCTTGCCGAGCGCATCGAGGGATTCGCGTATGAAATCCGGCGTCATGGCGATTGACTTAGCCCAGGCGCGGCGTTACGGCCAGACCCATGTCGAAACCCATGTCGACCGTCGTCACCCGATTCGCGCCGAGCCCGACCGGGCGGCTGCATCTCGGCCATGCCTACAGCGCGCTCCATGCCCGGCGGCTCGCGGAGGACGCGGGCGGACGCTTCCTGCTGCGGATCGAGGACATCGACGCCGCGCGGTGCCGGCCCGAGTTCGAGGCGGGGATCGTGGAAGACCTAACCTGGCTCGGGCTCGAATGGGAGGAGCCGGTCTGGCGGCAGTCAGAGCGCATGGCGGTCTACGCCGAGGCGCTCGGGCGGCTCGAGGCGCGCGGCCTCCTCTATCCCTGCTTCTGCACCCGGAAGGACATCGAGCGCGAGATCGCCGATGCCGGTCACGCGCCGCACAGGCCGGACGGCCCGGTCTATCCCGGCACCTGCCGCCATCTGGGCGCGGCGGAGCGGACCGCGCGTATCGAGGCCGGCGCGCCCTATGCGGAACGGCTCCGCATGGACCGGGCGATGGCGACGGCCGGTTCCCTCTGCTTCACCGATCGCGACGCCGGACGGGTCGCCGTCGACGGGACGCCGTTCGGCGACGTCGTGCTGGCGCGGAAGGATGTGCCCGCCAGCTATCACCTCGCCGTGGTCGTGGACGACGCGGCGCAAGGCGTGACGCTGGTGTCGCGTGGCGAAGACCTGCTGCCGGCGACCCATGTGCATCGCCTCCTGCAGGCGCTGATGGGCCTGCCCGAGCCGGGCTACGCGCACCACAGGCTGCTGGCGGATGCCGCGGGCCGGCGCTATGCGAAGCGCGACCGGGGCCTGACGATCGTGGCGCTGCGCAACGCCGGCCATTCGCCCGCCGAAGTGCGCCGCATGGCCGGGATGGGCTAACGCCGGAACGTGCGCCGCGGCCGGCGCGTGGCGGCGAACAGAAGCAGGCCGCCGATCGCCCCGCAGCCGATGACCAGGATGGCGATCGCGCGCCATCCCGGCAGCAGGAGCCACGGCACGAAGACCGAATCCCACACGGCAGGGTGGACGTAGCGCTGGATGACCGCCTGGATCAGGTTGAGGCTGGCTTTGTCGAGATCGTACCAGATCTGGCCCGCCGGCTGGGCGAGGTCGCCGCCCGACAGCCACAGCCACACGCCGGCGCCCAGCGCCGCCACGGCCAGAACCACGAACACGTTGCCGATTACCCTGAGCACACCCATGCGCCGGTCGTTCCCGCCTTCTGCCGGCATGTCTTGCTTATCGTTCGGGCGCACGCTAGCACGGCCCCCCTGCCCACGCCACCATAGAGCGAACCCGCCGATTGCCCGCCGAATCGCTGACCGACTGCTTGCTAGTGCCGGTATGCTTTTGTAATGTCCCCGCTCCTTGATGCCGGAGGGATGGCCGAGCGGTTGAAGGCGCACGCTTGGAAAGCGTGTAGGCGTTAATAGCGTCTCGCGGGTTCGAATCCCGCTCCCTCCGCCACCCTACGCCTACGGCTTCGGGTGGCAGGCAAATGGACTGACAAACGAAGGCGATTAGGCGCAGGCGTGTCTCCCGAAGCTCCGCCAGGAGCCTAGAGAGACCCACTGGATGGAGTGCGTGTATTTTCCAGGACTGCGCAATGGCGGCACTTACGTCGGATCGACAAACGACCTTCTGCGCCGCATCGAGTCACACCGGCGAGGGCAGGTAACCTCAACCAAAGCCTTTTTGCCCGTCGATCCGAAATCTTACGTCGCGGTTCCGACCGGAAAGACCGCGCGCGATCTGGAGCGTTATTTCAAATCGGGTTCGGGCAAGGCGTTTGCCAAGAAGAGATTCCTGCCCCGCACCGTCATCGCCGTCGAGAGGCCCATATGATAAGGCCGGTTACCGGCGTCATCTCTTCCAACCGATCCAGTCGCAAATGGCGTCGCCCATGATGAGCTTCTTGTCGGCTTCCGGAATCCAATCGATTTCCTGAAAATGAGTGACGCACTGCCGCCAGGAGCACGGCATTTTCGTGATGTCCGTGCCCCAAAAAAGCCGGCGGGGGCCGAAGGCGTCGTACATTGCGCGGTAGTGTTTGTGGAGGCTTTTGAACGGATAGGCGTCGTCCGCATAAAACGGGCCGCCGGTCAATTTGACGGCGACATTCGGATAACGCGCAAGCGCGGTCAGTTCCTTCATGCTTGGAAACGCCGCGTCGCCCTTGGCGCCCCTGAGCGCACCCATATGATCCACGATCAGCTTCAAGCCCGGATGGCGGTCTGCGATCTGGCCCAGCAAAGGCAGCCAGTCGCCCGCGAGAAGGGCCGTCGGCAATTCGGCTTTCTCTGCGGCCGGCCAGAGCCAATCCAACGTACCGTCCGTTGGCCATGTCCGATTGTGCGGCTTGTTGAAATAAAACCGCAGACCCAACATGCCAGGTCTCTCTTTACAGGTTGCGATGAGCGCGCGGCTGTCCGGCTTGTCGAGCGGGGGATTGCCGAGAATTGCAAAGCGCTTCGGGTAGGCCAGCACGGCCTCGACCGCCTGCTCGTTCGATTCCGGATCCCAGCTCAAAGGAGGATGGAGAATGGCGCCGTCGACGCCCGCTTCGTCCATGCCACGGATGGCATCCTCGACCAGATAGGGTGCGGCGCGATGGGGCGGGTTCGGATCGCCCGTGCGCCAGAGATGTATCTGCGCGTCGATGATTGGCATTTGGCTTTTCGCAAATTTGTATGAGGGACAGTCTAGCGTCACATCCCTGACATCGGCAACCGCAGAGCCATCGGTTAACCGCTCTGACCGAATCTCGGCTCCCTGTGCCATCGATTCGTGCCACCGCCCAATTTGGAGACTGGCTCGTATGAGACTGACACCCACCGCCACATCGCGCGGCAACATCGCCTTCACGACGCATTACCCGACCGGTCGGGAAACGGCCGTCCGCGCTTGGCAGAATCCAGTCGAAGTCAGATTAGTGGCGCCACTCGGAAACGAGCGGCAGTTCGCCGGTGACGTCCACATGGGCGGCATCACTTGCTGAATGTAGGCGCTTTTCGGAGAACCGCAGGCTCAGGCGCCGTCCGTCATCGGTCAGCAGTTGGAGATTCTTGCGACCGAATACGTCCCTCAACGCCTTGGGCAACATCCGTATTTCACCTGAAACAGCCACTTCGCCGGGCTTTGTCAGGAAGCCGTCAAAGTCATAGTCGGCGCGGGCCACCGTTTCGTCCCCGCATGTCACAACGCCGGCGCCG
>WHUA01000019.1 GCA_009377445.1 Alphaproteobacteria bacterium
AGCCGTACTCGCCCGCATGCTCCACCACCATCCGCACGGCCCGCGCGCGCACTTCCGGTGAATAATGTCCCCGTGCTCCCTGACTTCCCATCGCTCCATCCTCTCAAGAGTTGGAGACTCCGGCAAACCCGGCGCGGTTCAACCCGCGGCCCAAGCTCGCTGAGCAGCTCGCCCGCAAACACGTCGATTTCGCGCTCAGAATACGTGTCTACAGCGACGTCCATAGCACCCTCCTCCGGCTCCGCGCAGCAACGCAGCCAGCGGTCATCGGTTCCAGAGAAGGCTTCGCGCTGGTTAGCGCGCTGTCCCTCGCCTGCGCGAGAGTAAATGAGTCCGAAGTGCGGTTCGTGATCCCGATAGGAAAAAATGCGGCACAAACTTGCACCACAGATGTTCAACACATGGACGTCGTGGTCACTTGATCTGCGAGCCCCTTCTAACTTGGACCGCCACGATCGCGATGGCCTCTGCGCTCATGACAAATGTCGACGAGAGCACAATGAATTACCGCGGTCACGCTGCCGCTTTATGGGAGGAACACATGGTAAATCAACAGAGCAGAGCTGCCGCGCGGGCCCCGGCCGGCACGGGAGACTCAACAGTGGATACGTTAGACGACACCCACACCGTGATTCTGAACAAGGTCTCCTGGAGCGGAGTCCTGGCGGGCGCTTCAATTGCTTTGGTCAGCCAGTTGATCTTAAACATGCTCGGGGTAGGCATCGGCGCCGCATCCATCGATCCGGCGGCTGGAGACAATCCCGCCGCGAGCACATTCTCTATCACGGCCGCTATTTGGTGGACGATAGCGGGCATCGTAGCCGCGTTTCTCGGAGGGTATGCCGCTGGCCGGCTTAGTGGCCAGCCCAACCCTGCTACCTCTGGCTGGAACGGCCTTATCTCTTGGGCTGTAAGCACCCTCATCGTTCTGTATCTGCTTGCAAGTGCCGTCGGAGGCATCCTTGGGGGCACTTTGAGCGCCTTAGGAAACACGGGAAAATCCGCGATCGAAGCAGCCGGTCCCATGCTCGGTGCCGCACCCTTCAGCGCGATCGAGCAGCAAGTTCGCGATAAAATGGGGAACCAGGGAGCACAAGCAATACGCGATGCCGCTGTCGCGGCCGTGCGCTCAGCTGTTACTGGAGATCAGTCCCAGGCACAGCAGGCGCGCGAGCGCGCTGCCCAGGCGCTGGCAAACGCCCAGAACATCAGTGTCGATGACGCTCGCCGTCAAGTAACGGAATACGAGACCCGGTACCGGGAGGCGGCCGAGCAGGCGAAACAACGGGCGACGGAAGCCGCGGACGCAGCCAGCAGAGCGGCCTCCATGGGCGGACTTTTTGGCGCGATTGCACTCCTGTTAGGAGCCATTGCGGCGTGGTTCGGAGGGCGTGCTGGATCCGTCAACCGGTTCATCACTGGAGAAAGAGCCGCGCTGCGGCAGCAGCCGGCCAGTTGACCGGACAACGCTCCGCCGAAATGCGAGCGACATAGCAATTTTCGCACAGGAGACGACGATGGCTTTCAATCCGCTTAGTGAGCGCGGCATTCCGATCGAAAAGCAGTTTCGTAATTGGTCTGAGCTCAACGTCCAGCCTTACGACAAAGAAAACGTCCACCCCTTCAGCCGATGCCGTGGAATCGTCATGAACGGCATAGAGGTGGAATCGATCATGTTTTCCCATCAGATGGCGCGAAACACGGCTGATCCCAAAGTGAAGCAAACTCTGGCTCTTGTTCGACGGACTGAAGCGCAACAGCAGAAGGCCATCAACTGGCTCATTCCCGGCGATGAATCCACGCTGGAGGTGACCATCGGATATGAGCAGGTGGCGGTGGATCTGACGGCGTGGATCGCGCAGAACGAACCGGATGCCTACCTGAAGCAGGTGTACGAGTTCGGGCTGTTGGAAGACTTCGACCACCTCTACCGGTATGCGAATCTCCTGGAAATGCTGGAGGGAAAAAAGGCTGAGGAGATCGTCGGAGATCTCACCGAGATCATGCCAGGCCGACCGACCATATTCGAGCATCGCGACCCACGCGATGAAATTCGCCGGCCGATGACAAGCCTGGCAGCCGATCCGCAATCGATCCTAAACGCTCTCACGGTCATGTCGGCCGAACAGCAGACGATGAATTTCTACATGACGATCGGGAACCGGCCGCAGGAGAAGCTTGCGCGCGGCCTGTATCTGGAGATTGCCGAGATCGAGGAGCAGCATGTCAGTCACTACGAATCGATCCTTGACCCGACGGCCACCTGGCTCACCAACCTGGTCTTCCACGAATATAATGAGTGCTGGCTCTACTATTCTTTCATGCAACAGGAGCCTGACCGCCGTGTGAAGGCTTTGTATGAGCTGCATCTGAACATGGAAATCGAGCACCTGCGGCTTGCCTGCGAAATGATGCGCAAGATCGAGGGCAGAGATCCCGCGGAGCTTCTGCCCGCCTCTATCGAACAACCACTCATATTCCAAGATAACAAGGCCTACGTCCGCGAAGTGCTCGCGAGCCAGGTCGATCTGACGGCGAAGGGCACGGAGTTCGTTCCGATCGGAGACCTCCGCTCCGATCATCGTTACTTCTCCTACCAGGCGATCGTGAACGAAGGGGGCGTCCCAAGCGAAGAGGTCATTGAGAAGGCCCGAGGTCAGCTCGGCGAGGATTATCGGCTGGAAACGGAGGGGCCACATCCTGTACCAGGGCTCGTCCGCGAAACCGAGCGTGGCGAGGCGTCGACGGATTATGCGACGAAGGTCGCCGCCTGAATCGGGTGCGCGCGGTATGTATACAAAATAGAAGGAGACGAGAATGGCGGCATCCAGGTCAAACACGGGAACTAGGAAGGCCAAGCCATCGAGATCGAGGGCGGCGAAGACGGCAAAGTCCACAACCAAGTCTTCGAAACCGAAAGCCAGCCCGCGCGCCTCGCGCAAGCAATCGACCCCGACGAGGCGCAAAACCAGATCGCAACCGCGTCCCCGTGTTTCCACGGCTGTGGGCCGACTGGCGAAAAAGGCCGGCGAGGTGGCCATCGAGCAGATCGTTCCAGGTGATGCAATGGATCTTCTAGAGCAGGATCACCGCGAAGCAGAAGCGTTCTTCGAACAGTTTGAGAGACTGGAATCGAACGGCGAAAAAGCAAAATTGGCGGCCAGGATCTGCCTCGCGCTTACGGTGCACACTCAGATCGAGGAGGAGTTCGTCTATCCGATGGCCCGGAAACTACTGGAGCAGGCAGAGTTGGTAGACGAAGCTGAGGTGGAGCATGCGGCGGCCAAGCAGCTGATCGCCGAAATCGAGAGCATGTCGCCGCGGGACAAGCTGTTTGATGCAAAGGTCAAGGTTCTCGGCGAGTATGTGAAGCACCACGTTCGTGAGGAGGAGAACGAGCTTTTCCCGAAGATGCGGGAGAGGGACCTAGCGTTCTACAAGCTCGGGCAAAGGCTTGCTGCTCGCAAGACGGCGCTGCTGATCGAGCGGAGGAGCTAATCAAGCTGCCGCAACTTACACGTAGCGCAGTCCCCGCATGTTCATGGTGCCCAACAACGCCGGGTAGGTTGAACTTTTGGCCGCCGGCGCGGCGTCTCTCGTCGGTGCTCGTTATGGATATCCAGGCGATGAGCGAGGCGCAGGTCGCACGTCTTGGATAACCATGGCGAAAGCCCATTTCCGAAATCAAAAGAAGCCAGTTGGTTTGCGGATACGACTTTTGACAGGGACTTCACGGCCTTTCGTCATGTCCAGGGTCAGTCGGTTTCGGGTGCAATTTTTTCTTGGCCGACTCTCTTGAAGCGATCCTCACCATTCATATATCGACGGACGGAATTTGGCACTCGCCCTCAGGAAGTGCCACTTCAAGGCTCAGAAGGACCTCTTGTGGACTGCATATTGCTTCAAGGAGGATGTGTAGCCATGACACGCTATGATTTCACACCGATTTTCCGCTCTACCATCGGCTTTGATAGGATGGCACGGATCCTGGACGCGGCAGACGGGTGGGATACCACGGTAGCAACGACCCCGCCCTACAACATCGAAAAAACCGACGAGAACCGCTACCGCATTACGCTCGCTGTGCCTGGGCTTGAAGAAGACGAACTTCGGGTCGAACTTCGTGAAAACACGCTGGTGATTTCTGCCACCCCGGAGGAAGAGCCGAGCACGCCCCGCGAGTACCTGTATCTTGGAATAGATCAGAGCGCGTTCGAGCGTTCATTCCAACTTGCCGACCATATGATGGTAATGGGCGCCACCCTAGACCACGGTTTGCTGCGGATTGAACTCCAGTGCGAGCTTCCGGAGGAGATGCGGCCGCGCAAGATCGAGATTTCCGCAGGCGCGCCGACGTCAATCGTCGGGAGGGCGAAGAAGCTCGTTGGCAGCGCGAGAACGGCCACCTGAAGCCTGAATGCAAAGCTGTCGACCCGTTCTGACAGCGCTCTTCCGTATCGCCGGAGTCAGCGCCTGTGCCCGTCCAAGGGCGCGCGCTGGCGCCGGCAAGGTCAGTATCGATAAGCGAGGACTGAGATGAAGAAAGGAGCCTTAGACCAATCTTTCGTTACGAACGGCCGTATTCAAATGGCCACGAATCATGCAAGCGATCTCGCGCGGGATAACCCCGGCTATTCCGGCCCGGAATGCGCCGAAAAGGCGGTTCGCACAGTTTTCGGCCGATGGTTATTGGATCACACCGCAGCGGTGAGGCCGGAGTATCTTCCCTTGTATTTTCAATTGGCCGCTGCGGTTGGAACCCGGCTTGGCCTCCATCGCCGCCTCCATCATCGGCCACGACCCGTTCCACCGGCCCTGCGCGCTGCGTTGCTATGTCTGAGGGCAATCGACGCCGGCGAGTTTGTTGGCACGACGGCCATGGCCATCTGACCTTACTTGAACACCCCACCCACGTGGGCACTATGAAACCTCTCCACGGGAGGCCGGGGAGGACCAACGCGAATGTGGAGGCAGAGTAAGAGAACCCAGGAGAAAGCCGTGGCCAGGATCACCGTTGAAGATTGCTTGGCAAACATACCGAACCGGTTTGAGCTTGTCCTGCTAGGGGCCCACCGGGCTCGAGAGCTCTGCACGGCCGCCGAGGCTACCGTGCCGCTTGACCGCGACAAGCCGACCGTCTTGGCCCTCAAGGAGCTCGCTTCGGGATCGATTTCCCAAGAGCGGCTGCGCGAATCTTTAGTTGCTCGGATACAGCGGCCTCTGGCCGACGAACCGGACGAGATACTGGACGATGACGCTTTCAATATCGACAGAATGGCAGAGGGGTTCGCCGACACCTTCCGCATGGCCGGCGACGCCGGGAGCCCCTCCTGCGGGTCATGGGCTGATGATGAGTCCGCTGATCATGTGACGGAACCGCCGCAAGTGGTTTAGTCGAGGAAGTAAGAAAATATGAAAATCGCCCAAGTCCCGCCATTGATCGAGAGCGTGCCGCCGAAACTCTACGGGGGAACCGAACGGATCGTCTCCTATCTGACCGAAGAGCTCGTGCGCCAGGGACATGACGTGGTGCTGTTCGCAAGCGGCGACTCCGAGACCGCGGGCGAGTTGGTGAAGTGCAGCCCTCAGGCGCTGAGGCTCGCCCAAGTGGGCGACACGTTGCCCTATCACGTACTGCAGCTCGAACAGGTACGGCGGCGCGCAGACGAGTTCGACATCCTGCATTTCCATTCCGACTATCTGCATCTCCCGCTTGCCCGGAGCATCGTTCGCCCAAGCGTTACCACTATGCACGGCCGTCTTGATTTGCCAGCATATCCGTCGTTGTTCGTGGAATTCATCGACATGCCTTTGGTGTCGATCTCGGACGCACAGCGGTCGCCCTTGCAAGCTGAATGGGCAGCTACGATCCACCACGGTCTTCCGCCCGATTTGTATGCGTTCTCACCACGCGGTTTCGGCGGATACTTGGCGTTCCTGGGCCGCATATGCCCGGAGAAGCGTCCGGACCGAGCCATCGAGATTGCCAAGCGGGCGAACCTTGAGCTTAAGATCGCCGCCAAGATTGACAAAGTCGACCAAGCTTATTT
Organism: Alphaproteobacteria bacterium; assembly: GCA_009377445.1. Lineage (GTDB taxonomy): Bacteria > Pseudomonadota > Alphaproteobacteria > UBA8366 > UBA8366 > WHUA01. Next base: position 6,051 of record WHUA01000019.1, read on the forward strand.
TGATCAGGTGATTCGCCCGATGCTCAACGACCCGCGCATCGAATTCGTCGGCGAGATCGGGGAGGCACAAAAGCAGGATTTTCTCGCAGGGGCGAGGGCCATGCTTTTCCCCGTCGATTGGCCCGAACCATTCGGCCTCGTGCTCATCGAGGCAATGGCATGCGGCACGCCCGTTGTTGCATGGCGGCAAGGATCCGTGCCGGAAGTTATTGAGCACGGCATCAGCGGCTTTATTGTGGAGAGCATTGACGAGGCGGTTGCCGCCATAGAACAGGTTGGCTCATTGGACCGGAAGGCTGTGCGTCGCAAGTTCGAGGCGCGGTTCACCGTCGAGCGCATGGCCCATGATTATCTAAGGGTCTACGAGTCGCTGATTGAGCGAGAACAGTTCGCAATGAATGCCGCTTGAGATCGCCGGGCTGCCACTTTCCTGTCGCAAGATGTTTGACAGCCAACGAGGGTGCGGCAGAGCTTCCGACTCAGCTCTTCCGCCAGAGAAAAAGGAAGCACCGGGCTATGTCCAAAGAAACCGTCCCCCGCGACCCGCACAAGTCGACGCAAGTCTTAGCCCCGGCAGTTCAATTCTACATTCCGGTAATGTCCTCAATCCTGGAACGCAGGCCGCGGACGCTGAAGCATGGCGATACGTTCGGCGTCTTCGATCACTATGGCAACGTAGTCCCCGGAGAAGGCAGCCCGGAGGGCATCTATCACAAGGACACACGCTATTTATCGGACCTGCGTATCCTCATAAATGGCCGTCGCCCGCTGTTGCTCAGCTCGACCGTAGCGGACAATAACGCCGGTCTCACCGCGGACCTGACCAATCCGGACTTCATCGTGCGTGGCCGGCTCGACCTGCCGCGGGACACGATTCATATCGCTCGATCGAAATTTCTCTGGGAGGCGGCGTGCTACGAAAGATTTGGCATCCGTAATTTTTCCCCGGAACCCCAGCTGATAGAGGTCGCCATCCACTTCGGGGCGGATTTTGCCGACATATTCGAGGTTCGTGGCCATGAAAGGAAGCGCCGCGGCGAGACGCGCACCTCCGTCTCTGGGTCTGACGTAGTGTACGACTATGAAGGGCTGGACGGTATCCGAAGACGATCGATCATTCATTTCGATCCAAAGCCCGAATATTTGGACGTGGAAGGCGCCCTCTTCCGCCTCGAACTAGCGTCCGGCAGCCGCTGTTCCTTATTCCTCACGATTTCCTGCGAGGAAGGGACAAAGATAAAGGTGCAGCCCCAGAGCTTCTTCGTCTGCCTCAGGCACGCCCGGCGCGCGCTCCGGTCCTCGACGGCGCGCGCAGCATCGGTAGAGACGTCCAACGAGATCCTCAACGAGGTTCTTTGCCGTGCGATGGCAGACATGTACATGCTTTTGACCGATACCGAGCATGGTGCACTGCCCTACGCCGGAATCCCTTGGTTCAGCACAGCCTTTGGGCGCGATGCGATCATTACGGCGATCGAGATGTTGTGGATCGATCCGGCAATCGCCAAGGGCGCCCTGCAATTCCTCGCCGCAACACAGGCGAAGGAGGCGAGACCAGAGGCTGACGCCGATCCGGGAAAGATATTGCACGAAGCCCGTTCCGGAGAGATGGCCCGGCTGGGGGAGGTTCCGTTCGCCCTCTATTACGGCTCGGTCGATAGCACGCCGCTGTTCGTCATGCTGGCAGGCCTTTACCTGGAGTGCACTGGGGACATCCAGACGATTGCAGGTCTGTGGCCAAACATTCAATCGGCCCTTGCCTGGATCGACGCGTACGGCGATCGCGATGGCGACGGTTTTGTCGAGTACGCGCGCGAAGGCAAGACCGGGCTGGTCAACCAGGGCTGGAAAGATTCGGTCGACGCCATCTTTCACGCCAACGGCACCTATGCCGACGGACCGATCGCCCTTTGTGAGGTGCAGGGCTATGTCTTTGCAGCGAAGCGCCATGCTGCGCGAATTGCCGATGCCCTCGGTCACCCGGAATATGCAACGGTGCTTGACCAGCAGGCCGAACAACTGAGGGCCCGCTTCGAGACGGCGTTCTGGTGCGAAGAGATCGGCACCTACGCCTTGGCGCTCGACGGCCGTAAACGTCCGTGTAAGGTGCGGTCGTCCAATGCTGGCCAGCTCTTGTTCTCCGGGATCGTCTCGCCCGCGCGCGCGACGATGGTGGCGGACCAGCTTTTGGGCAGGGACTTTTTTACAGGTTGGGGAATTCGAACCATCGCGACGTCAGAAGCCCGATTCAATCCCATGTCCTACCACAATGGCTCCGTGTGGCCGCACGACAACGCGCTTGTCGGCCTCGGCTTCGCAAGGTACGGCTTGAAGCACCACCTGGAGCGGCTGTTTACCGGCCTCTTCGATGCAGCGGCGTACATGGACCTGCGCCGCTTGCCGGAGCTCTTTTGCGGATTCCGCCGTGCCCGTGGCAAGGGACCAACCTTCTATCCCGTGGCGTGCTCGCCGCAAGCCTGGTCATGTGCCGCGCCCTTCGCCCTGATGCAGGCATGCTTTGGCCTCGAAATTGACTCCAGTGCGGAATGCTTACGCTTTCGGCAGCCGCGGCTACCGAGCTTTCTTAATGAAGTGACACTGCGCTCAATTGCCGTCGGCGCTAGCCGGCTGGACATTCTGTTGCGCCGCTCTGGGGCCGACGTGTCGGTCAACGTGTTGCACCGAGTGGGCAGCGCGCAGGTCGCGGTAACCCTCTAGGTTGTGGGGTTCCCTAGTTGGGCAATGCAGATTGTTACAACCCTGTCGCCGTAACTCAGCTGTTCGCAGAAAGGCCATCGCAAGGACACCCGAGCGGACAGGAGGGGAGCCAAGTCTGTGTATACTTTTATAGCGCACGGAATCCCCGGCAGCTTGTTGTAATGCCTGGAATTCCCCCGGTTAGCGCAATCGTCTGGTCAGGCAGCGTGCTCAGCGGAAAGCAATCGAGATGCGGAGCCAGGGCTGGTCCGGGAAACGGTCGAGGGAGGCTAAGCGGTTAATGAGCGGGGGGACGGCCGTCAAGACCGGACGCGGGGAGAAGGCGGGCCGTTTTATACAAGGCTGGCTGTCCGAGGAAGTCGCCCGCCGCCGCGCGCATCGGACAAGTTAGGAGAGGACATGATGGGCGCGCTGCCGCGCCAAGGGCTCCTCGACGATGAGGCCGTCCGCCGCGCGCTCGGCGGCATGCTGGTAGGAAGCATCGACACCTCCGCCTCGCGGTCGCCAAGGTCGTCAGGGTGATCGGCCGCGACACAGACCTTGAAGCGAGCGTCCGGCGCGACCTTGGTGATCTCGGCCGGATGCACGGTCTGGTGTAACGAAGCGCTGCGCCGCTGACCGCATAACCCAATCCTGATTCGAAAGGCGGGTTGTGCCGTCGAACTCGTCGGCCGTCGGGTCAAGGTAGGCGACACAGTAATCGCTCGGATGCGCAGGCCGCGATGTTCGATCAGACCGTCTTCAGACGAGGGACGCGACGATGTAAGTAGGCATGGCTGATCTCAAGCGGCGACATCCGCCTTTGAAAGTTCTGCGGCTGCCCGGCCAGCATTCTCTAAATTTGCTGACCCGCTTGTCGCCAAACGCCCCCCGCGAAGAAGCACGGAAGTGTACTGGCGTAAGGGTGGAAGAGGAGTTGGCCCAGCCAACAAAACTCCATTCTTCGACGGGCATGTTCCGGACACTGTGCGGACATGAGAAAGCCTCCCTTGTGGGGAGGCTTTGTGTCTATGGATAAGTTATTATAACTGTTTGAAGATTTGGTTGCGGGGGCAGGATTTGAACCTGCGACCTTCAGGTTATGAGGCAGGTGATGCGCCGATGGCTGACCAACCGCAGCCACGGCCCACAGTTGTCGACCCCATTTGTGCCAATAAATTGCATTTCAAGAAATCCATGGTGCGCCAACCCGCCTCTTCCGGCTTACGCGGCGTGGTGAAAAATTCGACCCAAAATCGACCAATCGCCGTTAGTCTGCGCCGAGCTGGATAAGTCCTTGGTGAACTTACAGCATGGAAGCTTTTGCTTGACATCTTGTCGCATCAAGGCCTAAAAAAGCTCAGTATCCAAAGGTGCGCCGGAAGCCGACTGGTTCCGGCGCTTTTTATTTCGGCAGGCTCCCACATGTGCCTTGGTCCGGCGACCGGCCAAAGCGATTAGGCCGCGAGCGGCATTTGCCTGGCGCCCCTGTTGCCCCGTTCGGCAAAAGCAATTCCGAAGGCGGGTACCGTCTAATCAATTGTGGCGAGCCCTAAAGGTCGGCTAGCGCACTTGATCGCCCTTGCCGCCATCAGACGCCGAGGGCTTTCACACATCAAAGCAAAGGCGATTGGACGGCTGAGGCGGCTTGGTGGTGCTCACGACGGGAAGCGCCGATTAACTGGCAAAGAGATCGCCTAGAGCGACCGGCACTCGAGCCAATCTAACGCATCCAACGATAAAGCCAAAGACGGGTGCCGTTCCGCGGATGCCGGTCTGCGCGCCCGTATTCGCCCGCTTTGGGCCGCGTAGCCCCTCGCCGCTGTGCAATCCAAATTCTGCGTCCTGACAGCTGCAGAGGCCCAACCTCGGCTGTCCCAGTGCCCTTCAAAAAGCCATAGAGAGCCTGCTGTCGGGCCGGCGAGCCACAAGCAGAGTGGCCGCGCCGAACAGCTTGGATGGTGCGGAATTGCCCTCTGTTATCGAACTAAATGGCCAAGGCTTCAAAGCGCCGGGGATCTACCGATGGTTCATCAATCTATGGATCCGCCCAATCTTCCCGGCCTTTACACGTTGGCCGAAGCCGCGGCACAGTTCCATAACGTCACGCCACGCGACCTTCGCGCGTGGATTAACGGCCGTATCCTACCCTACGTTGTAAAGCCCGGAGGGAAGCGTCGATATGTTTTGCTCGAAGACGTGCAGAAAGCGATCGAAAGTTCAAAAAGGACACCACCTCAATGCCCAGGAGAAGGAAGAGCTTCACACGCAAAAGGCCGAATTCGCCATTCAGGCAATGGGACTGGACGATTGGCGGTCATCGATTTCGAGGCTCGACGGGAGAGACCAATGAAGCCAGAGCCAATGAAATCGCCCTGAACATCCGCCGGAAGTTGCAGGACCGTCTTTTGTTGGGGCTTGCCGCGACCGCGGAGATGACGGTGCAAGAGGCCATGACAAAGGCTTGGACCGACCACTTCCAGCATCTCGGCCGCGCGGATACGGCGTGGCATCACATCGCCAGCCTGACGCGGCGCCGTCAGGGGGCGCTTCTGCACGGCGGCGTACTATTGAGCGATATCGGCGACGCCGAGGTGGTTGATTATATGGCACGTCGGCGGGGCGAGACGCGCGGGCAGTGGCGAAAGAATCACCGCCCCGCCCATGGCCAGCGGATTTCGCCGTCCACCATTAACGCCGAGCTGACGGTGCTCGCCACCTGTCTCAAGATGGCGCGGCATTGGAAAATCAACGGAATGAAGGTGGCGATTGCGGAGACCAATATTCGCGCGCACCGCCTTGCCGAGCCCCAGCACGTCCACACCGACTTGCCGGACGCGCGGATCGACGAATTCATTGCATCGATCGCTGATCACGCCGCGCCGATGATTTGCCTTTACCTTTGGACGGGACTCCGGAAAAGCAATGTTATTGGCCGCCCTGGGCTTTGGTGGCAGTGGCTTGACCTCGATAGCGATAAGCCGCATGCGCGCGTCAAGGTCAAAGGCGACAAAATGCAGACGATCTGGTTGCCGCCGGCGGCGGTGGAGCTGTTGAAGAAAATCGAGCCCGACCCGAAGAAGCGCCGCGGACCGGTTTTCCGATTCGGTAATACGCATATCGGCTGCGAATGTACGGCCTGCATGAATGAAGACAAAAAGGGCAAACCTATATTGTCGATACGCCGGACTGTTGCCACGGCAAGGAAGAAGGTTGGGCTACCCGACCTGAATCTTCACGACTTGCGCCATAAATTTGGGCGCATCGTAACCCGGCGCTTTGGGCTAAAGGCGGCGCAGCAGGCATTGGGCCATGCCGATATGGCAACGACGGCGCGCTTCTACGCTGATCAAGAAGCGGCGTACATTGCCGCGGCCGTAACCGAATCGGTCGCCGATTTGGCACACATAAGTCACACTAGCCGCAAGCGGAAGGCAGAATAGTCGTCTAACCCTTTGGAAAGATTGGTCGGAGCGGCGGGATTTGAACCCACGACCCCTTCACCCCCAGTGAAGTGCGCTACCAGGCTGCGCTACGCTCCGACTCGATCCTGCGATCCCAATCTGCCAAATCTGCTGCGCAGTCCGGGGCCGACATCTTTTAGCGTCCGGGCGCGGCCCACGCAATCGCGCGATTAGGGGGGGGGCCGCTAGCCGCCGCGCGGCAGCATGTCCCGCAGGGCCGTCAATTCGGCAAGCACCGCCCTCAGCGCCTCGCGCGTTTCCGCGTCGAGCGCGCCATTCGGCCGCGCCGGAACAATGGCCTGCGGCGCCGTCGCGGGCGCGGCCGCCGCGGCGGAGGCGGCGATCGCCGGGCCCGCATCCTCGCGATCCTCCGGCCGCTCTTCCACGTCGCCGCCGAGCACGGCCTTGACGCCGTTCTGACGCAGCAGCCGCTGCACGCCTTTGATGGTGTAGCCTTCGGTGTAGAGAAGCTCGCGGATGCGCCGCAGCAGCGCCAGGTCCTCGGGGCGGTAATAGCGGCGCCCGCCGCCGCGCTTCAACGGCTTGATATGGCTGAACCTGGTTTCCCAGAAGCGAAGCACGTGCTGCGGCACGTCGAGCTCGTCGGATACCTCGCTGATGGTCCGAAAAGCCGACGCGGATTTGGCAGTAATCCCTCGCCGCGATGCGGAAGCAGCCATCTGGCCCATCCTCAGGACCTGAGGGCCGAGTCGATCTTGTTCAGGCCCAGATTGATTCGATTCTTGAGGACATGACTTGGCCGGAAAACCAGCACTCTGCGCGGCAGGATCGGCACTTCCTCGCCCGTCTTCGGGTTGCGGCCGATGCGCTGCCCCTTCTGACGGACGAAAAAACTCCCAAACGAGGAAATCTTTACCATATCGCCGCGTGTCAGGGCGCCCGAGATTTCACCCAGCACGGCCTCTACCAGGTCCGCAGACTCGTTCCGTGACAGGCCCACCTCCTGATACACGGCTTCCGTGAGTTGCGCCCGAGTCAAGGTTTTGCCCGCCATCGTCTCCCCCTTTGAACGTGCTCGTCTTAACGTACTCGCGGGAGTATCCGGCAGTCAATTACAAAGGCTTGGTATAGCTGCATTAAACCGAAGACTGAGAACGCCGCAGCGCAGCATGCGCGAATTACCAGCGCAGCAGTACGGAGCCCCAGGTAAAGCCGCCGCCCATCGCGGTCAGGGACACGAGTTGGCCCTGTTTCAGGCGGCCGTCGGCGTCGGCCGCGGCCAATGCGAGGGGAATCGTCGCCGCCGACGTATTGGCCTGGCGGTCCACCGTCACCACGATCTGCTCTCGGCTGAGGCCGAGTCTTTTGGCCATACTATCCATAATTCTGATATTTGCCTGATGCGGCACAACCCAATCGAGATCATCCGCCGACAAGTTATTACTTTGCAGCGATATTTCGACCGCCTCGGCCATTCGCGTCACCGCATGGCGAAAAACCTCGCGGCCATGCATGCGCAAATGGCCGGATTTGCCCGTCGTGGACGGCCCGCCGTCGACATACAGCATTTCATAGCCGCTGCCGTCGGAGAACAGATGGGTCGACAGGATGCCGCGGTCGGCGTTCGTGCCGCCGCCGCCCGCCGCGCGAAGGACGACGGCGCCCGCGCCGTCCCCGAACAGGACGCAGGTCGACCGGTCGCTCCAATCGAGGATGCGGCTGAATGTTTCGGCGCCGATGACCAGCGCCGTGGTCGCCTGCCCCAGGCGAAGCATGTTGTCCGCGATCGACGTCGCATAGACGAACCCGCTGCACACCGCCTGGACGTCGAACGCGGCGCCGCGCTTCATGCCGAGCTCCGCCTGCACGCGCGCGGCCGTTGCCGGAAAGGTGTTGTCGGGGGTTGCCGTCGCGAGCACGAGCACATCGATGTCGCCGGCCGTGCATCCGGCGCGGGCAAGCGCGTCGCGCGCCGCGTGCAAGGCCAGGTGCGAGGTGAATTCGCCGTCGGCGGCGATGTGCCGCTGCCGTATGCCCGTGCGCTGGCGGATCCAATCGTCCGACGTATCGATCCGGCGCGACAACTCCTCGTTGCTGACGGCCTTCTCGGGGAGATAGGCCCCACACCCGATAACGATTGATCGGCGCATGTTTATACGACCGCCGCGCTTCGATCGGGCTCGTCCATGCCTTTCAGACGCTCGAAGTCGTCCCTGATCTTGTCCTGGAAGCCATGGACGACCATATCCGCGGCCACGCCTATCGCATTGGCGAAGCCGACGGCATCGGTGCCGCCGTGGCTCTTCACCACGATACCGTTCAAGCCGAGCAGCATGGCCCCGTTATAGCGCCGCGGGTCCATCTTGTTTCTGAGATTGTTGATCGCGCCGCGCGACAGAAGGTAACCGAGCCGCGAAATCCAACTGCTGGCAAAGGCCTGCTTGAGCATCTTGGTGTAGAAATTAATCGTCCCCTCCGCCGTCTTCAGCGCGACGTTGCCGGTGAACCCGTCCGTCACGACCACATCGACCGTTCCGGCGCCGATATCGTCGCCCTCGACGAAGCCCTTGAAAGCGATCGGCAGGTCGGAGTCGCGCAGGATCGCCGCCGCTTCGCGCACTTCTTCATTCCCCTTCAGGTCTTCCACGCCGATATTCAGCAACCCGATCGTGGGCTGCTCGAAGCCCAGGACCGTGCGCGCGAATACTTCGCCCATCACCGCGAACTGCACAAGGTTGTTGGCGTCGCACTGCACATTCGCGCCCAGGTCCAGCATGCAGCATTCGCCCCGAAGCGTGGGGAAGAAGGTCGCTATGGCGGGCCGGTCGATTCCCGGCAACGTCTTCAGGACGTATTTGGCGATCGCCATCAACGCCCCGGTGTTGCCGGCCGACACGACGCAGGATGCCTCGCCCTCGAACACCGCATCGATGGCCAGCCGCATGCTCGAGTTCCGGCCGGATTTGATGGCGGTCGACGGCTTGTCGTTGCTGCCGATGAGCTCTTTCGTATGCCGGATGGTGGTGACCGCCGCAAGCGCCGGCTGCTTTGCCAGCAAGGGACGAAGGCTGTCCTCGTCGCCGCACATCAGGAATTGGACATGCGGCATACGTTCACGCGCCAGCGCAGCGCCTGCCACGACCATGTCCGGGGCACGGTCGCCCCCCATGGCATCAAGCGCGATGACAACCCGCTCCGACACGATCGACTTCGCCCCCCTTGCCCGATCCTGCGGCGGCGGTTAAACGGCCTCCGCCTCGACAACTTCGCGGCCGTCGTAATAGCCGCAAGCCTCGCACACATGGTGAGGCCGTTTCAATTCTCCGCAGTTCGGGCATTCAGCGTAAGACGCGGCCTTCAGCGCGTGGTGCGACCTGCGCATGTTGCGTCTTGACGGTGATACCTTCCGCTTTGGTACGGCCATAAGGCCCTCTCTCAATTTCTGGCGATTTTGGGCGAAAAATAAGCCGGTTACATAGCCAATATCTGCGGTAACAGCAAGCCGAATGCAGTCCTCATGACCCCTTTTTGCGTAATGAAGCAAGCACCGAGAAGGGGTTCTCGGGCTTCTCCGCCCCCTCCGCGGGCCCGGGCTTGCCCCATTCCGGGGGCTCGACCCCCGGCTTTTTAGGGTAGGGATCGAGGGCCACGGACAGGTGCTGCGCGACCAGCTCGCCGAGCTCCAGGCTGTCGCCTTCCAGCGGCTCCGGCGGCTCGGGCTGGTCGAGGTGAAAAATCTCCTCCGGCCCCTCGTTCGACGCCGGCCCGTACTCCGCCTCCACCGCGTCGTCGATCTCGCTGGCGACGGGCTCGAGGCTGAGAACGCAGCTTTGGACCACCGACGCCTGCAACCGGCCCCGCACGCGAATCGGAATGCCGCTCGCCCCGCGGGTGACCGTAAGACGCGCGACAAGCCGGTCCAGCGACAGCAGGTCGAATCGCTCGGCGAGCCGGCGCCTCTCCTCCGCATCGGCAACAAGCTCGACGGAGGATCCCTTCGATTCGATATCGTCGATCGCGAACGGCCGGGAAAACTCCGGCGGAATCGTCTGGAAGGATGTCATATTCCGCTCTCCTCGGCAGCGCGCGGCGGCGGCCCGAAGCTCACCGCGCCTGCGCTCAATTGCTCCATCGGCTGGCCCTGCAGCGCCGCCGCTTCGCGCCGCACATAGCGCGCCAAGGCGGCCGGCCCTGCATCGTCCGCGGCGGCGGAGGCATAAAGGTTGCGCCTGAGAACGGATATCAGCATGTCGTCGCCCGACTGCAAGGCCTCCTCATAGGCGGCGAGCCGGCCATAGAATCCCTCCATCAGGCGTTTCACCTTCTTTCCGACCGACAGGTCGCCGGTACCCATCTCCCGCAGGTTGCGATCCATATCCTCGACCACGGCGTCGCACAGCGCCTGGGCCGGCGGCCGGCCGGCGGCATCGCCCTTCAACCGGTGCATGACGAGAAAGCTGTGCAGCGCGATAAGGTCGAAGCGCCCGGTCGGCGTGTCGGGCACGCCCCAGTCCGCATAGAAATCGGGATGGCGCGCCTGCGCCACCACCGCGGCATAAAGCCGCCGTCCCGCCGTTTTTTCCGGCCGCGATCGAAACAATTGGCCGAGGCCCAGCACCATCGCTCTTTCCGCCCTGTTGCGGCCACGCCGCCCGGCAATCGTCCGGGCGTGTTGCGCCGCCATCGCCGGTATATTAGTAGATGACCCGGTATTGCAACGGTACAAGCGCCGCAGGCGGATACCCATTGGGAACGACATTCATGCAGACCGCACGGCTACCCTTGATCATCGCCCTTGCCGTGGCGCTCGCAGCGTGCGGCGCGCGCAAGGATATCCGCGGGAATTACCTGACCGAAACCCAGCTTTCCAGCATCACGGTCGGCACCACCGACCGCGAAACCGTGCATCGCACGCTCGGCCCGCCCTCGACCGAGGGCACATTCGACCGGCACGTCTGGTACTACATCGGGCGTCAGACGGAAGAATGGGGCTTCTTCAAGCCGGAAATAATCGACCAGAAGGTCGTCGCGATCTACTTCAGCGACAAGGGTGTCGTCGAGCACATACAAAAATATGCCGAGGGCGACGCGCGCGCCGTGGAGATCGTCGAGCGCGAGACGCCGACCTCCGGCAACAAGATCGGATTCTTCGAACAGATCCTCGGAAATCTCGGCGCGCTCGGTGGGCTCGGCGGCGGGGAGCTGTAAGCGTCCGGGGCGCCCGCGGCCAGCGGGATCGCGCGCAACGAAAAAGCCCCGGAGCGGTCCACTCCGGGGCTTTCTCGTTCGAACGCCGCGCGACTCAGCGGGCCAGGATGGCCAGCAGGAGCAGTGCGACGATATTGGTGATCTTGATCATCGGGTTGACGGCGGGGCCGGCGGTGTCCTTGTAGGGATCGCCGACCGTGTCGCCCGTGACCGCGGCCTTGTGGGCTTCCGAGCCCTTGCCGCCGTAGTTGCCGTCCTCGATGTACTTCTTGGCGTTGTCCCAGGCGCCGCCGCCCGCCGTCATCGAAATGGCGACGAACAGCCCGGTGACGATGACGCCCAGCAGCATCGCGCCCAACGACGCCAAGGCCGCGGACTTGCCGGCGATGAGGAAGATGATGCCGTACAGCACCAGCGGCGACAGCACCGGCAGCATCGACGGAACGATCATCTCCTTGATCGCCGCCTTCGTCAGCATGTCGACGCAACGGCCGTATTCCGGCTTGCCCGTGCCTTCCATGATGCCGGGGATCTCGCGGAACTGCCGCCGTACCTCGTTGACCACCGCGCCGGCGGACCGGCCGACCGCGGTCATGCCGAGCGCGCCGAACAGGTAAGGAAGCAGGCCGCCGAACAGGAGGCCCACCATCACGTACGGATTGGACAGCGAGAAATCGACCTTGACCCCAGCGAAATACGGATACTCGTTCGGGTGCAGGCTGAAATGGCTCAGGTCCTGGGTATAGGCCGCGAACAGCACGAGCGCGCCGAGTCCGGCCGAGCCGATGGCATAGCCCTTGGTCACCGCTTTCGTCGTGTTGCCGACGGCGTCCAGGGCGTCGGTCGTCTTGCGGACTTCCTGCGGCAGGTCCGCCATCTCGGCGATTCCGCCCGCGTTGTCCGTGACCGGGCCGTAGGCGTCGAGCGCCACGACGATGCCGGCGAGCGCCAGCATCGCGGTCACCGCGATGGCAATGCCGAACAGGCCCGCCAGCAGGTAGGTCACGATGATCGTGGCGCAGATCAGCAAGGCCGGGACCGCCGTTGCTTCCATGGAAATGGCGAGGCCCTGAATGACGTTCGTACCGTGCCCGGTGGTCGATGCCTTCGCCACCGACTGAACCGGCCGGTAGTTCGTCCCGGTATAGTATTCGGTCACCCAGACGATCAGGCCGGTCAGGACGAGCCCGGCGATGCCGCAGAGGAACAGGCTCATGCCGGTGAACGTCTTGCCGGCGACGGTAAGCGGCGTGTCCATTCCGATCAGGATCTGCGTCACGGGCCACAGCGCGATCGCCGACAGAACGGCGCCGACGATGAAGCCCTTGTAGAGGGCGCCCATGATGCTGCCGCTCGACCCGAGACGGACGAAGAAGGTCGAGATGATGGAGGTGATGATGCACACGCCGCCGATCACCAGGGGATAGAGCATCATCGGTCCGGCAATGGTCGTGCCGCCGAAGAAGATCGACGCCAGGACCATGGTGGCGACCACCGACACGACGTAGGTCTCGAACAGGTCCGCGGCCATTCCGGCGCAGTCGCCGACGTTGTCGCCGACGTTGTCCGCGATCACCGCCGGGTTTCTCGGGTCGTCCTCGGGAATGCCCGCCTCGACCTTGCCGACGAGATCGGCGCCGACGTCGGCGCCCTTGGTGAAGATGCCGCCGCCGAGACGGGCGAAGATCGAGATGAGCGACGCGCCGAAACCGAGCGCGACGAGCGGATCGATCAACCCGCGGCCGCTCGCCCCGATATTCAGCAGGAAGGCGTAGTAGCAGGTGACCGCGAGCAAGGCCAATCCTGCGACGAGCATGCCCGTCACCGCTCCCGACTTGAAGGAGATCGCAAGCCCTTCCGCCAAGCCCTGCCGCGCGGCCTCGGTGGTGCGGACGTTGGCGCGCACGGAGATGTACATGCCGATGTAGCCCGTCGCGCCCGACAGCACCGCACCGATCAGGTAGCCGACGGCGACATGCCAGCCAAGCAGCAGATACAGCACGACGGCGATGACGATGCCAACGAGGCCGATCGTCGTGTATTGCCGGTTGAGATAGGCGCTGGCGCCCTCCTGGATGGCGCCCGCGATCGCTTGCATGCGTTCGTTGCCGGCGCTGGCGCTGAGAATGGAACGGCTGGTGAAGATGCCGTAGGCAACGGCGAGCAGGCCACAGATAATGACAAAAACAAGCATCTCTCGATCCCGGTTTTGTTTTTGGAGAAGTCTGAGATTAACGGCTGACCGCGCGATCCCCCCATAAGTATTGCCTCTTATCGGGCCGCCGAAAGCGGCGCGAACATGCCAGATGGCGCACCGTAAGGCAACCGCGGATCGTCATTCGGCCCGGCGGCCGTTTCCGCGCCGCCGCACGCGAATCCGCCGGTCGCGGTCAGCCACCGCCGGATTCGCGTTCGATGGCGCCCTGGATCAGCACGGCGCGAACCATGCCCGGCCCCATCACCGCGTCGGTTGTAAACTTCAGGCGCTTCTTGATCGCCTCGACGTTGATGCCCTCGCGTCCCGGCGGCTGCACCGCGTAATAGTCGTAGAGATCCTTGATGAAGGCATCCTTCAGGCGCGGCAGCGCGTGCGACACGGCCGCTCGCTGCGCTTCGCCCGGAACCTCCAGGCTTACCTGCAGGACGACATGCTTTTCGATGCGGCGGTTGCGGATGACCGCGATCGTCACGCTTTCAAGGTCGACGAACACCGCATCCGCGACCTTCGCGATCGGCGCCTTTGGCGTTGCGCCGTCGCCGAACAGATCGGCGCGGAAAAAGTAGGCCGCGCCGCCGCCCCCTGCGAGGAGTACGACGACGATGACCAGGATGATGACCAGCTTCATGGCCGGAAGCCGGCGTCCGGACTGCCCGTTTGCGTCATCGGCAAGGTATAGCCGCTTCGACCGGACGCCGCTACCGCTTCAGCGATGCGTATAGCCGGCGGCGCGAAGCGCGATCGCCGCGCCGCCGGCATCGACGACCCGCACGCCCCGGCCGTTTTCGATGCGGCCGATCGCGGTCAATGCCAGGCCCAGCTCGGCGGCAAGCGATGCTATCCGTCCGCCCGCGCCCGGCGGCGCCGCGAACAGCAGCTCGTAGTCGTCCCCCCCGCCGAGGATGGCGTCGCGCAGGTCCGGGTCGAGCTCCAGCGCGGCAGCGGCCGCCGTCGACAGCGGCACCGAGACGGCCTCGATCACCGCGGCGACGCCCGATACCTCGGCGATATGGCCGAGGTCGGCGGCCAGCCCGTCCGACACGTCGATCGCCGCATGCGCCAGGCCCGCGAGCCGGGGGCCGCAGGCGGTGCGCGGCTGCGGGCGGCGGTATCGTTCGATCAAGGAATCCTTGTGCGTTTGGGCGAGGCCGGCGACATGCCCACGCAAGACCTTTAGGCCGAGCGCCCCATCGCCGATGGTACCGCTGACGTAAACCAGGTCGCCCGCGCGCGCGCCGGAGCGGCGGAGCGCCGCGCCCGCGGCGACCTCGCCGAAGGCGGTGATCGTCAGGGTCACGGGACCCGGGGTCGACACGCTGTCGCCGCCGGCCAATGCGATGCCGAAGCGCCGCTGGTCGGCCGCCAGCCCTGCCGTGAACCGTTCGAGCCAGTCGTCTTCCAGCGCGGATGGAAGGGCGATGTTGAGCGTGTAGGCGACCGGCCGCGCGCCCATTGCCGCAAGGTCCGACAGGTTCACCCGCAGCAGCTTCTGCGCCACAAGGTCCGCCGGCTCGTCGCCGACGTAGTGAACGCCCGCGACCATGGTGTCCGTCGTCACGACGATCTCGCATCCCTCGGCGGGGCGGATCAAGGCTGCGTCGTCGGTAAGGCCGAGCGCGCCGGGAAAACCGGCGGCCAAGGGCGCGAAGAACGTCGCGATGCGCTCGAACTCACCCGTCTTGCGCGATGCCATGGGCCGCATCCGCGGAGGGTCCGCCGCCGGCAAGGCTGCGGGCGAGGCGGTCGAGCACCGCGTTGACGAGCGCCGGCTCGCGCTCGTGGAAGAAGGAGTCGGCGACCGCGACATACTCGCTGATGGTCAGGGCGGCATCGATGTCGTCCCGCGCCATCAGCTCATAGGCGCCGGCCCGCAGGATGGCGCGCATCACGACCTCGAGCCGGCCGACGCTGCGATCCTTGTCGAGGGCCGCCGCGATCAATTTGTCCGCCCCGGCCTTGCCCGCCGTGACGCCCCGGACGAGATCGGCGAACAGCTCGAGATCGATCGCCGCCTGCCTCGCTTCATCGCGCAGCCGGTAGGCGACGAACTCGGCGATCACCTCGTCGGGATCGCCGCCGCCGAGCTCCATCTGATAGAGCGCCTGCACCGCCGCGACGCGCGCCGCGCGCCGCCGGCCGCCGATCGAAGGCGCTTTCCTGGTCATCGCGGGTAAAGTCCAAGGCGGTTCTTGATGCCGATCATGTGCAGGCAGGCGTGCGCCGCCACCCCGCCCTTGTCGCCCTGGTCGAGCGCGGCGCGCGCCCAGGCCTGATCGTCGTTCTCGCAGGTCAGGATGCCGTACCCCATCGCCAGCGCATAGCGCGTCGCCAGGTCCATCAGGGCGCGGGCGCTTTCCTGGCACACGTAGTCGTAATGCGTCGTCTCGCCCCGTATCACGCAGCCGAGCGCCACATAGCCGTCGAAGCGCCGCCGCTTCGGGTCGAAATCCATGGCGCGGACCGCCTGGTGCACCGCCGCCGGGATCTCGAATGCGCCGGGGACCGAGAACACCTCGTAGCTCGCCCCTGCCCGCTTCAGCGCGCGTTCGGCGCCGCGCAGCATCTCGTCGGCGAGATCTTCATAGAACCGCGCCTCGGCGATCATGACGTGCGGCGGTGCGTAGGTCATCGTCCGGCCCTCATTCGCCGTTGATCGGCCGCTGCCGCACGATCTTCAAGCCGTAGCCGTCGAGCCCCACGATCGTTCGCTTGGTATTGGACAGCAGCACCATCTCGTGGACACCGAGATCGAGCAGTATCTGCGCACCGACGCCGTAGTCGCGCAGCTCGGGGAGCCGCTTCACCGGCTCGCCGCGCGCCCGCGCATTGCGCACCGCCACCTGCTCGGAAACGACCGTCGGATGCAGCTCGCGGATCACCACGACGACGCCCCTGCCTTCGCGCGCGATCATTTGCATCGCGGCCTCGAGCTCGCCGGTCCTGCCTTTGTCGAGATCGCCCAGCACATCGAACAGATTGGCGGCATGCATGCGGACCATGACCGGGCCGGGCGTCGTGATATCGCCCTTGACCAGAGCGACATGCTCCGCCCGGCCGATCTTGTTGACATATACGTAGAGCTCGAATTCGCCGCCGAAGCGGCTGTGCAGCGTGGTCTCGGCGATGCGCTCGACGATCCGGTCGTGGCGCAGGCGGTAGGCGATCAGGTCCGCGATCGAGCCGATCTTCAGGCCGTGGAACTGCGCGAACGGGATCAGGTCGTTGAGCCGCGCCATCGTGCCGTCTTCGTTCATGATCTCGCAGATCACCCCGGACGGGTTGAGGCCGGCGAGGCGCGCGATGTCGACGGAGGCCTCGGTATGGCCGGTGCGCACCAGCACGCCGCCGTCGCGCGCGACGAGCGGAAAGACGTGCCCCGGCGAATCGATGTCGTCCGCGCCGCGCTCCGGATCGATCGCGACGGACACGGTCCGCGCCCGGTCCGGCGCGGAGATGCCTGTCGTCACGCCCTCGCGGGCTTCGATGGACACGGTAAAGGCGGTCTGGTGGCGGCTCTGGTTCTTCTGGCCCATCAGCTTGAGGCCGAGCTCCTCCGACCGCTTGGCCGTCAGCGCGAGGCAGATCAGGCCGCGCCCGTATTTGGCCATGAAATTGATCGCGTCCGGCGTCGCCATCTGGGCGGGGACGACGAGATCGCCCTCGTTCTCGCGCTCTTCGTCGTCGACCAGGATGAACATGCGGCCGTTGCGGGCGTCGTCGATGATGTCCTCGATCGGCGACAGAAAGGCCAGGTCGTCGACGGCGCGCGCCACCGCCTGCTTGCTCACCGAGTGCAATTTGTCCTGATTCGAGGCCACGGGGGGCTCCGTTCTTCCGTTCAGTTGCGAGGCATCAGGCGAGCAACATATCGGGCGATCAAGTCCACCTCAAGGTTGACCCGGTCCCCGGGACCGAGCGCTCCGAAGGTAGTCCTTTCGGCGGTATGGGGAATGACGTTGATCCCGAACCGGTCCGCCTCGACCTCGTTCACGGTCAACGATACCCCGTCCAGGCAGACAGACCCCTTCGCGGCGACAAGTCTCTCACACCCCGGCGGGATTAGGAACGAGAACCGCTGGCTGTCGCCGTCCGGACGGCGCTCCAGAACGGTCGTCACGGCATCCACATGGCCGCTGACGAGGTGCCCGCCCAAGGCATCGCCGAGACGGAGCGACTGCTCGAGGTTGACGCGGTCGCCGGCCTTCCAGCCGCCGATCGTGGTGCAGGCCAGCGTCTCGGCCGAGACATCGGCCGCGAAGCTGTCCGCCCCCTTCTCGACCACCGTCAGGCAGGCGCCCGAGCAGGCGATCGAAGCGCCGATCTCGACCGCCGCCAGGTCGTAGGCGGTCTCGATGACGAGCCGCACTCCGCCCGCCTCGGAGTCTATGCGCCGCACCCGTCCCAGATCGGTAATCAGCCCTGTAAACATAATGTCGATCCTAGTGCCGCCGCCACAACGTCTCCAACAGGTCCCCGCCGAGCCGCGTCACGCCGCGGCGCTCGAACTGCGCCATTACGGCAAGCCGGTCGACCCCGTAGCCTTCGACCGCCGGGATGCCGTCGCCGCCCATGATCCCGGCGCTGCGGAACCAGGCGATTCGGTCGATCAGCCCGGCGCGGAGCAACGCCGCCCCGAGCGTCGCGCCCCCCTCCACCAGGAGGCGCGTCACCCCCCGCTTGCCGAAGGCGCGGAGCATCTCCTTCGGGTCCGGATAGCCGTTCGCCGCCGCCGGCAGCTCGACCAGTGCGACGCCGAGGTTCCGCAACGCCTCGGCGCGCCTGCTGTCCGCGTCGTCGCGGGTGACGATCCAGGTCGGCGTCTCGCGCGCGCTCCGCACCAGCTTGGCGGTGAGCGGCAGCCGGAGACGCGCGTCGACGACGATGCGGACCGGTTGCCGCGGCCAGGGCCCGGGCAGCCGGCAGGTCAGCTCGGGATCGTCCGCGGTCGCCGTGCCCACACCCACCATGACGGCATCGTAGCGCGCGCGCATGAGATGCACGCGGTCGCGCGCCTCTGGCCCGGTGATCCAGCGGCTTTCGCCGGTGTGGGCCGCGATCCGCCCGTCGAGGGTGGTCGCCGTCTTGAGGCAGACCAGAGGCCGGCCGGTCCGCAGCCGCATCAGGTAGCCTGCGTTGAGCTCTTCCGCCTCGCGCCGGAAGACGCCGCACTCGACGGCGATCCCGGCATCGGCAAGGCGCTTGAGGCCGCTGCCGCTTACGCGCGGGTCGGGGTCCTCGGTGGCGGCGACGACCCGCGCGACGCCAGCCGCGATGAGCGCTTCGGTGCAAGGCGGCGTCTTGCCGTGATGGCTGCAGGGCTCGAGCGAGACGAAGGCCGTGGCCCCGCGCGCCGCGGCGCCGGCGCGGGCCAGCGCCTCGGTCTCGGCGTGCGGCCGGCCGCCCGGCTGAGTCCAGCCCCGCCCCACGACCGCGGGACCGCCGCCGTCGTCCCTGACGATGACGCATCCGACGGACGGGTTCGGCCAGACGTTGCCGAGGCCGCGCCGCGCGAGCGCGAGGGCGACCGGCATGAAGCGTCCGGCGTCGAGGTCAGTCTTCCTCGACGCTGAGCTCGTCGGTGATGAAATTCTCGAAATCTTTCGCCTCGCGGAAATTGCGGTAGACGGATGCGAACCGGACGTATGCGACCTGGTCAAGCGAATAGAGCGCTTCCATGATGAGGCCGCCGATGACGTCGGCCTTGATTTCCGTCTCGCCCATGCTCTCGAGGCGCCGGACGATGCTGTTGACGACCTGCTCGAGCCGCTCGGGCTCTACCGGACGCTTGCGCAGCGAGATCGTCATAGAGCGCGCCAGCTTGTCGCGGTCGAACGGCTCGCGCTGCCCGGTGCGCTTGATCACCGTCAGCTCGCGGAGCTGCACCCGCTCGAAGGTCGTGAACCGCGCGGCGCAGTTGGGACAGAACCGCCGCCGCCGGATGGCGGCATTGTCCTCCGTCGGCCGGGAATCCTTGACCTGTGTATCGTTATGACCGCAGAACGGACACCGCATCGCTCGCTCTCCCCGTATCAGGTTGCCGGTGTCGCCCGGCAACCTTCTTTGGTAGACCGGCGCGCGGCGACACGCGCGCCGGGGGTTGCCGGTGTCGCCCGGCAACCTTCTTTGGTAGACCGGCGCGCGGCGACACGCGCGCCGGGGGCGGCCGGTGCCGTCCGGCCGCCGTCTTGGTAGTCCGGCGTTCAGCCCTCCGGGTACACCGGAAATCGCCGGCACAGGTCCTCGACCCGCGCCCGCACCGAGCTCTCCACCGCCTCATTGTTCTCGCCGTTGGCCGAAAGGCCGTTCAGCACTTCCACGATCATCTCGCCGACCTGGCGGAATTCCGCCTGCCCGAAGCCGCGGGTCGTGCCCGCCGGCGTGCCCAGGCGGACGCCTGACGTCACGGTCGGCTTCTCGGGGTCGAACGGAATGCCGTTCTTGTTGCAGGTCAGCCCGGCGCGCTCCAGCGCCTTCTCCGCGACGTTGCCGGTCAGCTTCTTGGGCCGGAGGTCGACCAGCAGAAGATGCGTGTCGGTGCCGCCCGAGACGATGTCGAGCCCGCCTTCCATCAGCGTCGACGCCAGCGTTTTGGCATTGTCGACGACCGCCCGCGCATAGGCCCTGAAATCCGGGCGCAGCGCCTCGCCCAGCGCCACGGCCTTGCCGGCGATCATGTGCATCAGCGGGCCGCCCTGGGTGCCGGGGAAGATCGCCGAATTGATCTTCTTGCCGATCTCCTGGTCGTTCGACAGGATCATGCCGCCGCGCGCGCCGCGCAGCGTCTTGTGCGTCGTCGTCGTGACGATATGGGCGTGCGGCAAAGGGCTCGGGTGGGCGCCGCCCGCCACCAGCCCCGCGAAATGCGCCATGTCGACCATGAAATAGGCGCCGACCGCATCCGCGATCTGGCGGAAGCGCGCGAAATCGAGGATCCGCGGATAGGCCGATCCACCGGCGACGATGATCTTCGGCTTGTGCTCGCGCGCCAGGCGCTCGACCTCGTCGAAGTCGATCAGCGCGTCCTGCCGGCGCACGCCGTACTGCACCGCATTGAACCACTTGCCCGACTGGTTCGGCGGCGCGCCGTGCGTGAGGTGCCCGCCGGCCGCCAGCGACAGCCCCATCAGCGTATCGCCGGGCTTGAGAAGCGCCATGTAGACCGCCGCGTTCGCCTGCGCGCCCGAATGCGGCTGCACATTGGCGAAAGCGCAGCCGAACAGCCGCTTCGCGCGGTCGATCGCCAACTGCTCCGCCACATCCACGAACTCGCAGCCGCCGTAATAGCGCCGGCCGGGATAGCCTTCGGCATACTTGTTCGTGAGAACCGAGCCCATCGCCTGCAAGACCGCCTTGCTGACGATATTCTCGGACGCGATCAGCTCGATCTGGTTTCGCTGCCGGCCGAGTTCGCCCTCCATCGCCGCAAAGAGCTCAGGGTCGGATTCCGAGACGTCGGCAGTGAAAAAGCGCGCGAAATCATCGAGGCGCGAAGGCGTTGGCTGAGGCATGGCAGTAATAATCTCGTACGGTTGTTGGTCTCAATCGGTGCTTCTGTTCGTCACGACATCTTGTCGATGCGGCGCTGGTGCCGGCCGCCTTCGAATTCCGTCGCCAGGAAGGCGCGGAGACAATCCTTCGCCGTTTCCGCGCCGATCGTCCGCGCGCCCAGCACCAGCACGTTGGCGTCGTTGTGCTCGCGCGACAGCCGGGCATCCGTCACGTCGTTGCAGCGGGCCGCCCGGATATGCCGATGGCGGTTGATCGCGATCGACATGCCGATCCCGGTGCCGCAGATCAGCACCCCGCGCCCCGCCGAGCCGTCCTTCAGCGCCGCCGCCAGCTTCCCGGCAAAATCGGGATAGTCCACCGATTCCGGGCCGTCGGTCCCGAGATTCAGGACCGGGTAGCCCATTTCCTTCAGCGTCTCTTCGACAAGCGACTTGAGCCCGACGCCGGCGTGATCGGCAGCGACGGCAATCCGCTCTGACGCCATGCGCGATGCCTCCCGGAGATCGGAACGTTGCACGACCGGACACGACCGGCTGGTCAGCCCTCGAAATACCATATGTCGGCGGCTCGATCCAGCGCGACACAAGGTCTCGCCAGTCCCCGATTCGCCGGGAACCGGCCTTTCTGCCATCAAGTCTTCGCAAGAGTTGCAAAAGAAGAAAATTCCCGGAAAGGCAGCAAAAACCAGCCCTCGGCTGGCATCAGCAAGCCTATCTTGCGTTAATGAACATTAATTTCGGCAGATTTTGCGTTAACTTTTATTGACGATACTAATATTGAATCGGACTAGTTAGTCCAAAAGAACACTAATATTAACTCCTTTCAAATGGAGTTTGACAATTCACCAAGTATTATGTACGCAATCATTCAACACTCAAGACGATGAGGGCAGCCGAAAAATGACCAGGAACACAGGGGAGACAGCGCCGTCGCAGGACGACATCCTTCGCATGACGGCCGACGTCGTTGCCGCATATCTCGGCCACAACACCATGCCGGCGACGCAGATTCCCGACATCATCAACACCGTATACGGCTCGCTGAGTAAGCTTGACGGCAATGTCGCGAGCACCCGTGCGCGCGCGCCGAAGGCGCCGGTGGCCATCCGCAAGTCGGTGATGCCCGACTACATCGTCTGCCTGGAAGATGGGAAGAAGCTGAAGATGCTGAAGCGCCACCTGCGCACGGTCTACGGCATGACTCCCGAAGAATACCGTGCCAAGTGGGGCCTCCCAGCGGATTATCCGATGGTAGCGCCAAACTACTCGCGGCAACGCTCGGCGTTCGCAAAAAAGATCGGGCTAGGCCGTACAGCTACTCGGAGCAAGCGTAGAAACGCCGCGTAAAAATAGCGGCATGTTGGCACAAACACTGGCCGGCCCTCGAAAAGGGGCCGGCCAACTTCTTTTCGGCGCGTCACGCCTTGGTCTTTTTCGCCATGACGTAGCGGAGCTTGCGTACGGCGGCTTCGCGCAGCGCGCGCTCGCCCCGGCGCGGGTCCCCGACGATGGAGGCCTCGATCCCGCTTCGCGTATCGACGGCCGTCACCTTCACATAGCGGCCGATGCCGATCATCTCGACGATCACGCCGTCTTCGTCCGGCCGCATGCCGCCTCGCCCCCACTGCGCCGGAAGAGCGTCCCGGCGCAATCAGCCTAGCCGCAACCGCCGGCCGCGCCAACAATTCCACGGGACCGGCGATCGGCGCTGTTTCCAGGCGCGGGCACGCTGTATACAGGGCGCCGCCATGCCCGATCCTCGCAATCCGGACGCGCCGTGAGCCGACAGACATTTCCGCTGGCGGCGGCCTTCTGGCTGGTCGGCCTGACGATGGCATGGGGGCTCGGCTGGCCCGTCATGAAGCACGCGGTCAGCGAGCTGCCCATCTATACCTTCCGGATCCTCACCGCCTGGGCCGGCGGCGCGCTGGTGCTGGCGCTGTCCGCCCTGCAGGGCCATTCCATCTGGCTCGACCGGCGCGAATGGCGGCCCGCCGCGCTCGCCGCCGTCTTCAACGTCACCGGCTGGTTCTATTTCACCGCCCTCGGGTTGACGCTGCTGCCGGCCGGACGGTCGGCCGTGCTCGCGTATACGATGCCGCTGTTCGCCATCGTCGCCGCCCGGCTCATGCTGAAGGAGCCGATCACGCGCCAGAAGTCGGCCGGCCTGGCGCTCGGCGGCGCGGCGATCCTGCTCCTGCTGGGCGAGAGCGCGGAAAGCCTCGGCGAAGCGCCGCTCGGCGTGCTCGCCGTGCTCGGCGCGGCGGCGAGCTGGGGCATCGGCACCGTGCTGCAAAAGCGGAACTGGCGCACGCCGGTGCTGACCCTGATCGGATGGCAGCTCCTGATCGGAGGCATCCCGATGGGCATGCTGGCGCTGGCATACGACAGCGCGCCGTTCGCGCAGCTCACCCTGTCCGGCGTCCTGTCGGTCGCCTATGTCGTCTGCATCGCGACGCTGTTCGGCTACCTGGCGTGGTTCACGATCCTGGCCATGGTTCCGACCGCCGTCGCGTCGATCGCCGTGCTGCCGGTGCCGCTGATCGGGGTCTTGTCGAGCGCGATCTTTCTCGGCGAGACAGTCGGCTGGCGCGAGATACTGGCGCTGCTGATGATTACCGCCGCGCTGGCGACGGTGCTGCCGCTGCCGCGGCGCCGGGGGCCCTAACGGAAGGCGGACTCACCCCCAATTCTTTGGAGCCCCCTGGAACTTCCAGGGAGATAATTTGTCTATTTCTCGCTGCCTCAACAACAACTCTGTTGCATGGAGCGATGAGCGAGACGAAGAAAAAAATCCTTGCGATGGGGTTGCCGAAGGCTGGGAACGCCGCTTTCCGGGAGCTTGGATGAGCGAGGCCGAACGGTCCGCCGGCGTCTACCGGCCAGGCGGGGCGTCCCCCGGCCGCGCGATGAACGCATTGGCCGTGCTGGCTATCGCGTTCCTGGCCTTTCTCGCCGGCAGCTACGTGATGTACCAGAAGCTGTACCCGGCCGAGGCGCTGCGCAGAGCCTTCATGGGCGGCCACGCGCTTTATAACCAGCTCACCGGTTACAACGATCCCTTCCGGACGGCGTTCTGGAATCCCGCGCGAACGGAAGAGCGCGGCGTGCTGCGTTACGACCGCGCCCGGGCCCAGCCGGGCCTGACGCTCTATTCGTCCGGCCACGACCACAAGGCATTCCTGATCGACATGAAGGGCCGCGTGGCCCACGAGTGGTCGCTGCCGTTCAGCCGCGTGTGGGACGAGAGCGCCGCGGTCAAATCTCCCCGCGCCGACCCTTTCATCTACATCGAGAAGGCACACGTCTTTCCGAACGGCGACCTGCTGGCCCTCTACACCGCGATCGGCGACACGCCCTGGGGCTACGGCCTCGTCAAGATGGACCGGAACTCCAACGTCATCTGGAAATATCTCGGCCACGCGCACCACGATTTCGACGTCGCGGCGGACGGCAGCATCTACGTCCTGACGCATGAAATCCTCGACGCCGCGCTTCCCGGCTACCCGGATCTCGCCACGCCGCGCATCGACGATTTCGTCGTCAAGCTGTCGCCCGGCGGACAGGAGCAGGAGAAGATCTGGCTGAGCGGCGCCTTCGCCAAGTCGCCCTTCGGCCGCCGCCTCCACTTCGTTCCCTGGCACGTGCATGCCAGCAACGGCGATTACCTTCATGCGAATTCCGTTCAGGTTTTGAAGGCCGCCGTGCCCGGCATTCCGCAAAGCCGGCCTGGGCAGGTCCTGGTGTCGCTGCGCGAAGTCAGCACGGTCGCACTCGCGGACATGGAGAGCGGCGAGATTCCCTGGGCCATGTCGGGCTCATGGCTGCGCCAGCACGCTGCGCGCTTCCTCGACAACGGCCATCTCATCCTGTTCGACAACGAGGGCAATCCCGGCGGACACGGCGTCTCCCGCGTGCTGGAGCTCGATCCGAAGACCCAGCAGGTCGCGTGGAGCTATGCCGGCCGGGACGGCGAGCCGCTCGAAAGCGTGACCCGGTCGAGCCAAAGCCGCCTCGCCAACGGCAACACCCTGATCGTGGAATCGGAGGCGGGCCGGATCATCGAAGTGACGCGCAAGGGCGACATCGTGTGGGAGTTCGTGAACCCCGTCCGCGACCCGCGGGGCGAGCGCGTGCCGATCGTCTTCTGGGTCGAGCGGCTCGCTCGCGACAAGAGCTTCACGCCGGCGTTCCGCAGGCAGCTAGACCGTTCATTGCGATCGAGAAAATGAGAAAGGAGAAAGGCCCCATGGTATCCCCCCTTCGCATGGCCGCCCTGGCGATGGCGTTGTCGCTCGTCGCCGGGCCGGCAATGGCCTACATCGGCCCCGGAGCCGGCCTCAGCGTGATCGCGGCCTTCTGGGCTCTGCTCATGGCCGTGGTATCTTCGCTGCTGTTCCTGGCGCTCTGGCCCTTGCGCAACCGCCTGCGCCGCCGCAAGGCTACGCGCAACGCTCAGGCCGAGCCGACCGTCAAGGCGCTGGAACGCCCGCAGCCGAAGCTGCTTCACGGCACGAGCCGGAGCCACCGGCGCTGATGCGCCGGCCGGATCGAAGGCGCATGGCGCATGGGACTCCTGGACCTGCCCGCCCCCCTTCTCTCCTGGACCGATCTTCAGCTCGCCCGCGCGGCGCCTGAGGCCGCCCGCATCCTTGTCTGGGCCGCGGCGGCGGCCGTCCTCTCGATGCTGCTCTATTGGCTGCTGTCGCCGCAGCGCCGCCTGGCGCGGATGGCAGCCGAGGAACGGTCGCTGCGCGGCCGGCTGGACGACGCGCACGCGACGATGGCGGACGGACTCGCTTCGGCGGGACGCCTCCTCCGCCTCGCGCTCCTTCGGCTCGCCCTGGTGCTCCTGCCCGCCTGCATCGCGACTTTGCCGGTGCTCTGCATCATGGTCTGGCTCCACGCGCACTATGCCTACGAGATGCCACAGGCGAACGCCGAGGTCGCGGTGCGCGTGGAGCCGAAGACCGCCGAAGGGCGGCTCATCGCCGGCGATCCCGCACGGGTCGAGGTTCGCGATGCAGGGGGCGCGCTTCTCCAGTCGGTGCCGCTCGGCGCGGCGGTGCCCGTCGTTCACAAGCGGGCCTGGTGGAACGCGCTGATCGGCAACCCGCTGGGCTATCTGCCGGACGGCTCCGCGATCGATCGGATCGAGATCGATCTGCCGGAGAAGCGATACCTGTCCGTCGGGCCGGGCTGGATGCGGGGGTGGGAATCGCTGTTCGTCGCCACCCTTCTCGCCGGCTCGCTGTTGCTCAAGCTTCTCTTCCGCATCCGTTGAGGCTGCCTTGCAACCCGCGCGACATTCTCCCGCCAACGACCGCCTCGACCGCTTCCGGGTCGAGCCATGGGTCGACGCGATCGGCGGCGCGGTCGAGCGCTGGCCCGGACTCTGGCGCTATCTCGGCGGCCTGGAGTCGCGCCGGCTGTCCGGGGCGATGAGCGATATCGCGATACGCGCACCGATTTTCATCTGCGGCCTCGCGCGTTCGGGCACCACGATCCTGCTGGAATGCCTAGCCGCCCACCCCGAGACCGCGACGCACCGCTATCGCGACTATCCCGGCATACTGGCGCCGGTCATCTGGGACCGCATCGCGGCCCGGCTCTATGCCCATGCCGGCGCGCCCATGGAGCGGGCGCATGGCGACGGCATCGCCGTTACGCCCGACAGCCCGGAGGCCGTCGCGGAGATGCTCTGGATCGCGTTCCACAAAGACGCCCACGACCCCGGCCGCGACAACCGCGTCGAACGCGGCGCGCTGGGACAGGAATTCGCGGCCTTCTTTCGCGACCACATCCGTAAGCTGCTGTGGCTCCGCGACGGCAGGCGCTACCTCTCCAAGGGCAATTACGACCTCGCCCGCATGGATGCGCTGATCGGGCTTTTCCCCGATGCGCGATTCATCGTGCCGGTGCGCGACCCGGTAACGCATATCGCCTCCCTGATGCGCCAGCAGACGCTGTTCTCCGCCGGCGAGACGCGGCACCCCGCGGCGCTGCGCTACATGCGGCGGATCGGGCATTTCGAGTTCGGCCTCGACCGGCGGCCCCTCAACCTCGGCAATGCCGGCGTGACCGCCGAGGTGGAGCGGCTGTGGCGCGGCGGCCGGGAAGTCGAAGGGTGGAGCCTCTACTGGGCCGACGTGCACGGCTTTCTTGCCGACCGGCTCGAGAAGGACGCCGCGCTTCGCCGGGCCGTGTTGCCGGTCGCCTACGAGACGCTCTGCGGCGATCCTCCCGCGATGCTCCGCCGCATCTTCGCGCACGCGGATCTCGCGGCGACGGATGCGTTCGTCGCGGACCTCGCCGGCCGCATCCGCGCGCCCGATCATCCGGCGCTGCCGTTCGGCGAAGCGGAGCGGCAGACGATCGCGACGATGACCGGGCCGGCGCTGGAGCGTATCCGCCGTTTCTGCCGATCTGCGGACGTGCCCGCTCATGCTTCGACAGGCTCAGCATGAGGGTGAAAGTTGTTATAAATCAAATAAATAAACCTCATCCTGAGCCTGTCGAAGGATGAGTGCGCTCGTTCTTCGCTACGCTCGCCGGCGCCCCGCCACGATCCCGGCGAAATTGTCGTAGAGCGTTCGCGCGGCTGCGTTCAGCCCGGGAAGATGGCGGGCCGTCTCCTCGCGGAATCGGGCAAGCGCGCCCTGCCCCTGCACCGCTTCCAGCGCAGCTTCGTATTCCGGCACGCAGCCCCACTCGGGCACCGTGTCCTTGGTCGCCTCGACGTGATATTGCAACCCGTATGCGCAGGCGCCGACGCGCATCGCCTGGATCGGGCATACCGGCGAGCGCGCCAGGACCTCGGCGGCGGGCGGCGCTTCCAGAACGGCGGCGCCGTGCCATTGCAGGCATGTCTTCGTCTTCGGCAGGCCACGGAACAGCGGGTCTGCCCTGCCCGCATCGGTAAGCTCGACGGTCATGACACCGACTTCCGGCGCCTCGCCGGGGCCGACGCGGCCGCCCATCGCCGCCGCCAATAGCTGGTGACCGAGGCAGACGCCGAGGAAGGGCCGTCCCGCCGATACCCATTCGCGGATCGCGCGCTTCTCGGCCACCAGCCAGGGGTGCTCCCGCTCCTGCCAAACGTCCATCGGGCCGCCCATGACCCAGAGCGCGTCGTAGCCATCGAACGGCGGGATCGGCTCGCCGGCGTCCAGCTCGACCGCATCCCAGGCCCCACCGCCGGCCGTTAGAAAGTCGCGGAAAATGCCGGGGTGCTCGACCGGGATGTGCTGGAAGACGAGGACGCGCATCATCGCGCCACCCTAGATCAATTTGCAATCAGGTGGAATCACCTGATTGCAGGTAAATTGATCTATCTTAAAAGGTTAGAGCAACATATCTGCGTCCGATCGGACGCAGGTTGCTCTAGCCGAGCCCTTTCGGCCCGGCAATCTCGGCTGCCAGGAAGGGCTACCGCGAATTCCCACCTGAGGGACCGCCATGGCCGGACTAGAGTCGGCCAGGCCAGTGTCCGAATCCTGATTTCTTCCATCCCATTCGGTAGACAGACGTGGAATACCGCAAAGAAATCGATGGGCTGAGGGCGCTCGCGGTCCTCCCGGTGATGCTCTTCCATGCCGGCTTCGAATGGATCCGCGGCGGATATGTCGGCGTCGACGTTTTCTTCGTCATCAGCGGATACCTGATCACGTCGATCATCGTGTCGGAGAAGAATGCCGGGCGCTTCACGCTGAGAGGATTCTACGAGCGCCGCGCGCGCCGGATACTGCCCGCGCTGTTCCTCGTGACGATCGCCTGCATCGTCCCGGCCTGGTTCTGGATGCTCTCGAACCAGCTCGAGACATTCGCCGAGAGCGTCCTCGCCGTCGCGATCTTCAGCTCCAACATCTTCTTCTGGGGCAAAAGCGACTATTTCGCCCCGGCGGTCGAGGACATGCCGCTGCTGCACACCTGGTCGCTTGCGGTCGAGGAGCAGTTCTATGTCGTCTTTCCGATCTTCGTCCTCCTCCTCTGGCGGCTGGGGCGTCGCTGGCTGATCCTGAGCATCGCGGCCGTCGCCGTGCTGTCGCTCGGTCTCGCCGAGTACACCTCGCGCACCCATCCGAGCGCGGCTTTCTACTTCTCCCAGATGCGCGCGTGGGAGCTGATGCTCGGCGCTCTCGCCGCCTTCGCCTGGATGGACAAGCGCCTGCCGCATCTGCCGAGCGACACCGCGGCACAGCTTCTGGCGCTCGCCGGGCTGCTCCTGATCGCCGTCGCCGTATTCGCCTACGGGCCATACACGCCCTTTCCCGGCCTCTACGCCCTCGCGCCGACCGTGGGCACGGTCCTCATCGTCCTCTTCGCGACGCCGCGCACGCTGGTCGGCAGGATGCTGTCCCAGCCGATGCTCGCCGGCATAGGCCTCATCTCCTACAGCGCCTATCTCTGGCATCAGCCGCTGTACGCCTTCGCCCGCATCCGCAGCCTGCATGCCCCCGGCGCCTGGATCATGGCCACATTGGTCGCAGCCGCCTTCGTCCTGGCTTACGTCACCTGGCGCTACGTCGAGAAGCCGTTCCGCAACCGGGCGAATCTATCGCGCTTGCAGATCTTCTCCGGCGCGGCCGCGGTCGGCGCGTCCCTCGCGGCGATCGGCATGGTGGGTATCGACGCCAAGGGCTTCGAAAACCGCATGCCGGCCGCGGCGCTCGCGGAGCTGGACATCATCGACTATCACGAAGCGCGGATCGAAGGCGCGTGCAACGTCGCGAGCGGATTCCGGCCGCCGGAGGAAGCCTGCGTGCTCGGCGACCGCACGGCGGCGCCGCGCATCGCCATCTGGGGCGATTCCCACGCAGAGATGCAATCCGAAGCGCTCGGCGACGCTCTCGCCCGCATCGGCAAATCCGCGCTCCAGCTCACCGCGGACGCCTGCCTCCCCTTCACCGGCGTGCGGACCGCAGGCCTGTCGGCGAATGTCGACTGCATCCGGCAGACGGCGGCGGTGAAAGCGTTCCTCCTCGCGCGCCGCGATATCGATACCGTCGTGCTCGCCCCGCGCTGGACCGCCTATCTGGTGAAGCAAAAGTTCGACAACGGAGAGGGCGGCGCGTTCGACGACCGGATGTACGGCGAGCCGGTCGCATCCTTCGACGGCGACGCCGGCCGCCGCAATGGCATCGTCGCCGCGATAAACCAAGGGGTGCAGGAGCTCCTGAACGCGGGCAAGCGCGTGGTGCTGGTCTATCCCGTGCCGGAGGTGGGCTGGCCGGTGCCCGAGATGGCGACGAAGCAGATCTTCCTCACGGGCGAGCCGGCCGCCGATATCTCGACCGACTACGGCGTGCAGAAGAAACGGAACGCGCCCGCGACCGCGATGCTCGACGCGCTCGGCGACCATCCCGATATCGTCCGCGTCAGGCCGGATCGCATTCTCTGCGACACCTTCATCGAGGGCCGCTGCGCCGCGCATCTCAACGGCGTGCCGCTCTATTACGATAGCCAGCATCTCACCAACGCAGGCGCCAAGCTGATCGCGGCGGATATCGCGCGGCAGATTCGTTAGGCCGAGCCTATACCCCCGCCCAACTCCTCCCCCACAAGGCAGGGCAATCGCATTTGCGGGTGCTCACGGCGACTGGGACAAGGAGGGTGCGTGCTTCGACAGGCTCAGCATGAGGTTTTTTCTCAATGCCACTAAGATTCTCCCTCATCCTGAGCCTGTCGAAGGACGCACGGCATTCGTGCCAGATACGCAAATGCGATTGCCCTGCCTTGTGGGGCAGGATTTAGGTGGGGGGTGGAGGCGCGCTACGTGAACAGCTTCCGGATCTTCTCCTTCGCCTCCGGAGGCGGCGTTTCGAACAAGCCCTTCGTGCTGCGGCGGATGCCGAGGCGATGCAGGTCGGCCATCAGCTCCGCCGTCTTGACCGCCGCCGTGCAGCAATCGAGGATCGGCACGCCGTCGATATCCCGCACCCCCTGGTCGATCAGGAACATGTTCAGGGGATTGCCGGCGACCATGAGCATCGCCGCGCCGCGCGCGATGGTTTCGCGGGCGGCGCCGGCAAACAGGCCGATGTAGCGCTTCGGATCGTCGTACATCTTCGGAAAGTCTTCGTAGGTCAGGCCGAGCTGCGATCCGGGAACCATCCGGCCGGCGACGCCGTAACGCTTCGCCAGCTCGGCGATGTGGAGCTGCATCGCGACGTTGTGCGTGACGAAGCTGAAAGTGGGCGCAAGCTGGCAGGCGAGATACATCGCGCTCTCGGTGATGAACACGACCGGGATGTCGAGCAGCTCGCGCAGCTCGTAATAGCCGTGGTCGAAAGTGTTGATCACCGCGACGGCGTCGAAGCCTTGCGGCTCGGCGCGGAGCGCGCTCTTGATCATCAGGGAAACGACGGCCTGGAACGAGGCGTGGTAGCGGTCCTTGCCGAAGGGCGTGCCCTCGATGCCGAAGGCCTTCAGCTCGGTGTCCGGCCGCGCCATCGCCTTCAGGTGCCGTTCCAGGGATTGCTCGTAGAGCCGGCCGTACGGCGTCCCGGCGTCGGCCGTCAAGGCGCTGCCGCTCTGAAGCCAGATCTTCATCATCTTCCCCTCACTCTACCTCTTGCGCCGCGAACCCGGAAATCTTGCGCCGCCCATGCATCGCCTCGCGCCGCGCGGCGTAACAGGTGCTGGCGAAGATGATCACCGCGCCGATCCAGGTCCACGCGTCCGTCGTCTGGGCGAAGAACACATAGCCGATCACCGAGACGATCGGCAGGCGGAGGAACAGCACCGGCGACACCAGGCTCGCCTCGGCGAGAACGAAGGCGCGCGACAGCCCCCACTGCGCGATGAAGGAGCAGACGCCGAGCGCAAGCAGCCACGGCCAGTCCGCGAGCGACGGCGTCACCCAATCGTAGAGCGACACCGCGAAGGCGATCGGCACCTGCAGCGCATAGGCGTAGAACACGATCACCGTGGTCGCGTCGGTGCGCGAGAGCTTGCGCACCAGCGTGTCGCTCATCGCGAGGAAGGCGGCCGCGCCCAGTGCGACGACCATGCCGAAGCTGATCTCCGCGAAGCCCGGCCTGAGGATCACCAGCGCGCCGAGGAATCCGGTCGCGGTCGCGGTCCAGCGGTGTGCGCCGACGCGCTCGCCGAGCACCAGCATGGCGAAGATGATCGTAAAGAGCGGCAGGGTGAATTGCAGCGCCAGCGAGTCGGCGAGCGGGATCAGCGTCACCGAATAGAAGGACAGCGAGATGCCGGCATAGCCGACGAGGCTGCGCAGCAGGTTGGTCCCGGGCTGCCGCGTCCGCAGGCCGGAAAGGCCGCGCCGCCACATGAAGGGCAGAATGATCAGCATGCCGATGAACTGACGCCAGAAAGTCTGCTCGAAGGCGTCGATCGTCTCGGAGATGTGCCGGACCAGCCCGACCGAGACGGCGAAGAAGAACGCCGCAACGGCCATCCACAAGACGCCCTTGAGCGGCGATTGCGCCTGGTAGCCGCCTTGCGCTTCGGTGCGTCCAGCCATCGCAACGCCGCTCCCCGCGCCCATGCGCCACATCCGGCTTCGGAGCCTGCCCGGAAAGCCCGCTGCTGGCAACGCGGGCTATTTCTCCCCGCGGGCCGGTTCATGCGATAATCGCTCGAACCAGCCCTTCACAGGAGAAATCCATGAGCGTGAATCGCGTCGACGCCATCGAGGCCATTCCCACGGGAAAAGCGCTCGGTGCGGAAGTTCGGGGCCTCGATCTCGGCAAGGACGCGCCGGACGCCGCGCTTGCGCGGCTCAAGGACATCTGGGCGCAGCACATGGTGCTGCTGCTGCGCCGACAGTTCCTGGAAAAGGAGCGGCTGGTGGAAATCGCCGACCGGCTCGGCGGCCGCATGGTCGCCGGCTCGCATAATTTCTACGTCAAGGACGGCCACAAACCGGAAGCCTCGGGCCGGATCTCCAATATCGAGGGCCTCACGCTCATCTCCAACCTCGACAAGGACGGCAATCCGCAGAAGTTCACCGAAGGCTCCGGCAGCCAGGAGCTGCTCTGGCACTCCGACAACTCCTACATGGAATCGCCGCCGATGGGCAGCCTGCTGAACGCCGTCAAGGTGCCGGTGAACGGCGGCGGCCACACGCGCTTCTGCAATCAGTATCTCGCCTACGAAACCCTGCCGGAAGAGCTGAAGCGGGCGATCGAGGGCAAGCACATCCGCCACGACCGCAGCCGCAACACCTCGGGCAAGGTGCGCGTCACCTTCCAGAAGGCGACGACCCGCGAGGAAGTCATCGGACCGGTGCACCCGATGGTGCGCATTCATCCCGCGACGCGGAAGCGCGCGCTCTACCTCGGCCGCCGCTACGACGGCCCGTCGTCCCACATCGTCGAGCTTTCGGATGCCGAGAGCGACGCGCTGCTCGACAAGCTGTGGGCGCATGCGACCCAGGAGAAGTTCGTGTGGGAGCATGACGACTGGCAGGTCGGCGACCTCATCATGTGGGACAACCAGTGCGTCATGCACGCCCGGACCGAGGTCGATTACACCCAGGCGCGCCTGCTCCATCGCGTGCTCGTCAAGGGCAGCCCGCTCATTTCCGCCTGGGGCGCCGAAGCGGCGGCGGAGTGACCCGTTTCCGTTAGCGGATTCTTCACCGGCTTGGGGCTAGATCAGGGAATTCCTGTGGCCAGCAAGCGGCGGGCAGTATGATCGACACGATTGCCGGAGCGGTATTCAACTACCTTACCCCGATAACGGTCCTCGTGGCGCTGTTCGTCCCGAGCGTCTGGATCGCCGCGGCGGCGGGCATGAGCGTCGCCATGATCGGCGTCATCGGCTTCACCCATGGACAGCCCACCTCGCAGGTTGTCGCGGCATGGCTCATCGGGCAGGTCTGCACCGGCATCCTGGCGCACGTCATCGGCCGGAAGGCGCGTTAGCCGTTTCCTGCGCTGCTCGATACTTCCCAAATTAACGCCTCGTTAACAAATTCCGGCCACCCTGTTGCCGTGAGCGAGGCGTCGGCGCTACGCCGCGTCGCCGCTCATATCCAGGGGTTTGGGCAGGCCATAGTGACTATCTGCATGATCATGATGGAGTCTGCCATGCTTTTCAATGGACCGGTACGAGTGGCCACCTTGGCCGCCGCCCTGATGCTGGCCTCTTCCGCGAATGTTTTCGCGGAGAATCCTCGCAAAGAGGTGCGCGAGTCTCTTAAGGACGAGTGCCAAGCCTATGAGGGCAAGGACCATCGCGTCTGCGTGAGACATGCCGCACGAACGATGCAGGGCCTAAAAAAGGAGGCGAGATCGGAGTACAAGAATTGCGTCGACCAGGGGTATACCCGGAGCGAGTGCAACGAAAACCAGAACGCCTTCTGGCTAAATCAGCTCGTATATTGACGTTGCCGCAGAAACCGCCGATGTGCAGCTGAACGAGGAAACTGCCCTCCGTCACTTTTCGCCGTTCGGATATCGAATTAACAGCTTCGCCACGGTAACCGCGGCGGAGCTGCTTTTTTCCGCAGCGCATCCGCGGGAAGAGATTGCCCTGGAAACCGTCTGTACTAGGCACTCGATCACATCATGAGGAGATTCCGATGATCAAGGGTTTCGCCACCGTCGCCGTCGCCGCCGCGTTCCTGGCCGGGTCCGGTTTCCTGGCGCCCGATGCCGCCGTCGCCAAGTCGGGCAAGGAAGGCAACGCCCAGCTTCAGGAATGCAAGAAGATCGCCGACCCGAAGGCAAAGGACGAGTGCGTCAGCAATGCCAAGAACCGCCTCGATAAAGGCAAGGGCGAGGCCGGCGAAAAGGCGATGAAGAAGACCAAGGGCAAGGGCAAAGACAAGAAATAACGCCGGGCAAGACACGTTGCACGAGAGCGCATTGCGGAGCCCTCCCCCTTTTCGAGGGGGAGGGCTTCTGCGTCATCCCCCCCTTCTCCCCGCTGGGCAATCGCCTTTGCGTATCTTGCACGAATGCCGTGCGTCCTTCGACGGGCTCAGGATGAGGGAGAATCTTCGTGGCATTGAGAAGAAACCTCATGCTGAGCCTGTCGAAGCGCGCACCCCGATTGTCCCAATCGCCGCGAGAGCCGCGGAGATTTGGCGCGGATGCAGCCGCCATATAGGATCGGAGGCATAGGAAACTCGCAACGACGAGGAAAGTATGGGCGCGTTCAAATTCGATCATATTCATCTGCGAAGCCCCGACCCGGAAGCGACGGCGCTGTTCTACGAAAAGATGTTCGGGGCGACGGTCCTCCGCTCCACCCAGAACGGCAAGCTGCGCGTGGACATGGATCTGTGCGGCCAGAAGGTGTTCATAGCCCAGGTGGCGCCGACCGATAAGGTTGCCGCTTCCCCCAAATCGCCCTATCTCGGCCTCGACCATCTCGGCCTGATCGTCACCGGCATCGACAAGCTGGCGGACGAGCTGAAGGGCAAGGGCGCCGCCTTCACGATGGAGCCGACGACGATCCGTCCGGGTGTCCGCATCGCCTTCCTGCGCGGCCCGCAGGACGTGTCGATCGAGCTGGTGGATCGCAGTCACAAGGGCGGTTGACGCGCGGACGTCCGCAATGCCGACTTTGCAGAGGACGCCGGAGATTTCGATCGCCTACGAGGTGGACGATTTCACCGATCCGTGGCTGAGCCGCCCGTATCTCCTCCTGCAGCACGGCAACGGGCGGTCGGGCAAGTTCTGGTACCGCTGGGTGCCGTACCTGTCGCGCTTCTACAAAGTGCTGCGCCCCGACATGCGGGGGCTCGGGCGCTCGACCGGCAGGCTCGACCTCGACCGCGACGTCACGCTGGACGCGCTGGTGGGCGACCTCGTGGCGTTGCTCGATAACCTGGGCGCGGACAATGTGCACTACTGCGGCGAATCGATGGGCGGGATCGTCGGGCTCGCGCTCGCCGCGCGTCATCCGTCGCGCGTGAGGACGCTGACGCTCGTGGCGACGCCCGTGTTCATCGAAGAGGCGATGAAACAGCGCTACGCGATGGGGCATGGCTCGCGCACGGATGCGATGCAGGAGATGGGCATACGCAAATGGGTCGAGGCGACGACCCGCGGCACCCGCATTCCCGCGGACAAGGAGCCGGGCCTCTTCGACTGGTACGTCGACGAGTTCGCCAAGGGCGACCCGGAGGTGCAGGTCGCCATGTCGAATTTGGTCAACGGCGCCGACGCCTCAACCTTCCTGCCGGCGGTGAAATGCCCCGTCCTCGGGCTCTATCCGACCGCCGGCCAGATCACGAGCGACGCGCAGGAAGACATGCTGCGCAAGGGGCTCGCCGATTTCGAGATGATCCACCTTCCGACCGGCTTCCACATGGTCCACCTCCTCCATCCGAAGACATGCGCAGAGGCGATGCTGCGCTTCTGCGCGCATAGTGACGGCGCGCGGCTCGAGGACGCCTGACATCCAGCCGAAACCGGGGAACTCGATGAAACCGATGAATATCCTCTACATCATGTCCGACCAGCATCAGGGCAAGGCGTCCGGCTGCTACGGGCATCCCTTCGTCAGGACGCCCAACATCGACCGGCTGGCCGCGCGCGGCACGCGCTTCACGGCTGCCTATACGAACTCCGCGATCTGCGTCCCCGCCCGCGCCGTGATCGCCACCGGCCAGTACGTGTTCAAGACGGGTCACTGGTGCAATGCGCATCCGTATGACGGCCGCACCAAGAGCTGGCATCATATGCTGGCCGAGAACGGCGTGGCGGCGACCTCGATCGGCAAGCTGCATTTCCGCAACCAGCGCGACGACACCGGCTTCGCGGAGCAGATCGTCCCGATGCACGTCGTCGAAGGCAAAGGCGACCTCCGGAGCTGCATCAAGCGGCCGATGGCCGGGCCGATGAAGGCCAGCAAGACCATGACCGACATCGGTCCCGGCGACAGCCCCTACATCGAATACGACCGCGACATCGCCGAGCGCGCCTGCGCCTGGCTGCGCGCCCGGGCGGAGAAGCCGGGCGCTAGTCCCTTCGTCGCCTTCGTCTCCTTCGTCTGTCCGCATCCGCCGTATATCGCGCCGCGGGAATTCTACGAGATGTACCCGGTTGCCGGCATGCCGGCGCCGAAGCTGTCCGATCCCGGCGCCGTGACGCATCCGTGGATCCAGAAGATGGAGCGCAACCGCAACTACAACGACTTCGTGACCGAGGAGAGCCGGCGCGTCGTTCTTGCGAGCTACTATGGCTGCATCAGCTATCTCGACCGCAACATCGGCACGGTGCTCGACTGCCTCGACGAATGCGGCCTGCGCGACGATACGCTGATCGTCTACACCTCCGACCACGGCGACAATCTCGGCACGCGCCGGCTGTTCGGCAAATCGAACATGTACGAGGAATCCGCCAACATCCCGATGATCGTCGCGGGCCCTGGCGTGCCGGAGCGCAAGGTCTCGGCCACGCCGGTCACGCTCCTCGACGTCGCGCCGACGATGCTGGATGGCGCGGGATTGAAGCAACTGGCCGGCCAATACGGCATGCCCGGCCGCTCGCTGCGCGACCTCGCGGCGGCGGACGCCAACCCCGACCGCGTCGCCTTCTGCGAATACTACGCGGCCGCGGCGGACCGGGCCGCGTTCATGATCCGCAAGGGAAAATACAAATACATCCACTATGTCGGCTACGCGCCGGAGCTGTTCGACCTGCAATCGGATCCCGAGGAGATCGCCGACCTCGCCGGAAAGGCGAGCCATCGGAAAACGGTCGAGGAATACGAGGCGATTCTGCGCGGCATCGTCGATCCCGAGGCGGCCGACGACGAAGCCTATCGCTGCCAGACGGCGCTGGTGAACGCCAACGGCGGGCGCGAGGCTCTGATCTCTCGCGGCAAGTTCGAAGGCACGCCCGCGCCCGGCGAGCCGGCCATCTTCACGCGATAGCGGCGGCGGATGCTACAATACGGAACTTCTGCGAAAGGACACCGGCAATGGCGATGACGGACGTGGCGGCAGCAGGCGAGCACCGGGGGGCGTGGCCCTTCGACATCAGGCCCTTGTCGGGGCTGATGGCCGCCGAGATCCTGGACCTCGACCTCGCGCAGCCGGTCGGCGACGCGATGCGGGATTCCATCCTGGCCGCGCTGAACCGGTACAAGGTGCTGGCGTTCCGCAACCAGACCCTGACCGCCGCCGCGCAGGCCGCCTTCACGCGCCGCTTCGGCGAGCTGGAGCCGCACGTCAACCGCGATTTCCGCAGCGAAGGCATTCCGGAGGTGCATCCGGTCAACAACCTCGACGAAAACAAGCGCCCGTCGCGCGGCATCAAGAACATCGGCAACTACGCCTGGCACACCGACAAGTCCTACATGGCGCGGCCGTCGCTGGCGACGCTGCTCTACGCGGTGCAGCTTCCGCCGGCGGGCGGCGACACCGAGTTCGCCGACTTGCAGGCCGCCTACGATGCCCTTCCCGAGGAGCGGAAACGGAGCCTCGAGCCCTTGCGCGTCGTGCATAGCTGGGAGCGCTCGCGCCAGAAATCCGGCAGCAAGCTCGCGACCGAGGACGAGAAGCGGGACGCGCCGCCGGTCGTCCATCCGCTGGTCCGCACCCATCCCGCCACCGGCCGCAAGGGGATATACATCGGCAACCACACCTCGCACGTCGAAGGATGGCCGGTCGAAAAGGGCGAAGCGCTGCTCGCCGATCTGCTCGACTTCGCGACGCAGGAGCGGTTCGTCTACCGCCACCAGTGGCGGTCCGGCGACATGGTCATGTGGGACAACCGCTGCCTCGTCCACCGCGCGATCGCGAATTTCGAGATGGCCAAGCACGCCCGCGTGCTGAACCGGACCGTGGTGCGCGGGGATGTGCCGGTTTAGGCGGCGTGCTGTCCGATCAGCTTCCTGCAAGCCGCATATCGGTGCGCATGGACTCCCCGGACAAGCCGGGGAGTGACGGTTTTTGTCTATAAATTAAATACTTAATCGTCATGCCACGGCTTGTCCGGGGCATCCATGGCCAACACGTATTGGCAATCTAGGCTGCGGGCACCGTCAACGCTGCAATCCCTGCCACCGAGTCCAGCGCCTCCAGCCGCCCCACTTCCGCGAACAGCGCTTCGATGCGATCCTGCGGCAGGACGGCGCGGGTGCAGTCCTGGAACTTGGTCCACAGCTCGCCGTCCGTGACCGGATTTTCCGGCCCGCGTGCGAGCTGATGGACGATGCGGTCGTGGAATTGCCGGCCGTCCGTCGTCGTCACCGTCATCTCCCCGCCGTATTTGTCGGCCCAGCTCGCATCCATGTCCGGGTGCGGCGCCGGGTGGATCTTCGCCATGACCGCGCGGACGGCGGTCTCTTCCACCGAGGCGTCGTCGAAATGCGACAGCAGCACGCAGCCGTTCAGCAGCGCGCGGGCGACCGTGT
This sequence comes from Alphaproteobacteria bacterium, assembly GCA_009377445.1. GTDB lineage: Bacteria > Pseudomonadota > Alphaproteobacteria > UBA8366 > UBA8366 > WHUA01. The sequence goes on from WHUA01000019.1 coordinate 45,449, forward strand.
AGTGGACGCTGAACTTCGCGTCGAGGCCGCTCTTCGGGCGCGGACGGTTGGTGTGCGCGTCACGGCTCTGCTCGGCGCGAATGTCGATGCGGTCCACGATGCCGGGCGACAGGCGGTGCTCCGCCGCCAGCCGCCGGATCATCTCGATAAAGGGATGGGTATGCGCGCCGCAGGGATAGAGCTTGATGGCGATGCCGGGATCGATGATCTCCGGCGGATCGGCCCATCGGTCGAGCGCCTGCACCCGGGCCGGCTCCGGATCGCGCCGGTAGAGCGCGAAGAAACCCTGCGGATGCTCGAAGGCCTGATGGCTGGCGGTAAATCCGTCGCGCGCCAGCAGCGCGGCGAGCACGCCGTTCGAGGCGGCGAGGCCCGCGTGCAGCGGCTTCGCCATCGTCCCGAAATTCGCGCGGACGCCGGCGGCGAACGATACCGCGATGGCGAGGGCCGTCGCCGTCCGATCGGTCGTAAGAGCCAGCAGCCGGCTAGCGGCGGCGGCGGCGCCGAATATGCCGATCGTCTCGGTCGCGTGCCAGCCCTGGGCGAAGTGGCTGAAGCCGAGTACCCGGCCGAGCTTCCCGACCGTCTCCATACCGACCAGATAAGCGAGCAGCGTCTCGCTTCCCGTGCTTCCCCGCGCCTCGGCGAGCGCGAGCGCGGCCGGCAGGATCGCGACGGACGGATGCCCCATCATGGTTTCATGAATATCGTCAAAATCGAGCGCGTGGGCCGCCGCGCCGTTCGCACGCGCCGCCGCCACCGGACCGCATCGGAAGCGGGTTCCGAGTAACCGGCAAGCGCCCTTCTCCGTCTCCGCGCCGGTGACGCGCCGCGTAATCGCCGCGACCGGCGCGTCGACGCCGGCGATTCCGACCGCGACCGTGTCGCGGATTGCCGCCTTGGCCCAACGCATCGCCTCGCCGGAGAACTGCTCCAAACGGGTCTCCTGGATGCGTTCGGCGAGCGATTGGGCGAAGAACATGAAATGGCGGCTTCGGATGGATGGCGCACGGCATCGGGCCGATGCCGCGCCAAGTATCAGTATCGCCCGGAACGGCGCTTGCGCGCCAGCGGTCGCTACTCGACGGCGTTCCATGCCCGGGGCTCGTCGGCGGGGGCTAGGACCCCCGAGGCGAGCTCCTCCGGTTCCGGCCGGCTGCGCGGCGGCGGCGGCGCGACGACCTGCTGCTTTGCCTTCTTCTTCACGACCTTGCCCGGCTGGGCGCGCTTCACCGTTTGAGCGCTTGGTACGGTTTCTGCCGCCGAACCCGCGACCGCCGGCTGCGGCGCCGTGCCGGCAGCCGGATCGGGCCCGGCAGCGCCCTCCGGCCCGGCGATCGCCGGGGCATCGAGCGCCAAAGCCGAAGGAGGCGTCGCCAGCCTACCCGCGGCCGTCGCCGCCGCGCCGTCCGAATGAAGGTATGCGGCGACGGCAATAACCCCTGCGAGAAACACCAATGGCCCGCCGATCAAGAGCTCCTTGCGACGGGAGACTTCCGCCAGCTTCGGCAGCCAGGCCGGGACCGCCGCCGAAGGCGGCATCGCGTGCGAGGGCTGTGTAGCGTCGATCGGCTCTGCATAGGGGTCGGGCTCGGCCTGCAAGACCTGCCGCACCGCCTCCCATTCGTCCTTGGCCGCGGCAAAGCGCTCTTCCGCGGAGCGGATATTGCGGTTGGCGGTCTGGCCGCGGGCGGCCTCCAGAAGCGCCCTTAAACGGACGGCATTCGCTTCCTGGGCGATGATCTCCGCGGCCGCCGCGCGCTTCTCAGCCAACACGCGGAGGCTTTCCAGCCCGGCGGCGTCCGCCGCCGGCTCCGCAGGGCAAGGCGCCATGCGAGACGCCATGCGAGACGCCAGGGTGCGCCTGATCAACGCGTTGATTCCTACCGCGAAATTCCGTGTCATGCCGAGACCAGGTTTTTGGCGCAAAAGTCGCTTGGAGCGGGCGCGTCCCGCTCGAACAAGGTATATTTGCGGTAACGGGGTATTCAAATGTCCCCGACCCTGATGCTGACTAGAGCATCCTACCGCGGCTGCGTCATTTGCCTGTTCGGGTTAGCTCATCGGGCTAGGGAGCCCAAACGCCGCCACGCGATGCCGCCGCCGATCCCCTGCCCCTCACTCCTTGTTCTCGCGGAGCTGGTTGAACGGGATGCCCTTGTCGGCCCGCACGTCGCGCGGCAGGCCGAGCACCCGCTCGCCGATGATGTTGCGGAGGATCTCGTCGGTGCCGGCGGCGATGCGGCCGCTCGGCGAATCGAGCAACGCATCCTGGAAGAGCGCGCGCATCGGCATCAGCTCCTTGTCCATGACCGCGCCGGCCGTGTCCATCAAGTCCATGCCGAAGGCGGCGATCTGCTGGCGCTTGAAGCTGCCGACGAGCTTCGAGATCGAGTTCTCCGGGCCCGGCTGCTGGCCGCGCGACAGCGCCGTCATGGTGCGGAATCGGATCAGCTCGATGCCGCGCGACTGGACGTACCAGTCGGCGAGCTTCTCGCGCACCGCCGGATCGGCGATGGCGGGGCCGTCTTCGAGCTGCAGGTCGCGGGCGAGGCCGAAGATGTCGTTGAAGTCGGGCGCCGGGCGCACGCCCGACACCACGCGCTCGTTCATCAGGGTGGTGATCGAGACCTTCCAGCCGTCGCCGACCGCGCCCAGGCGCTGGCTGTCGGGAATGCGCAGATCGGTCATGAAGACTTCATTGAAGTTGGAGAAGCCGGTCATCTGCTTGATCGGCCGCACCTCGATTCCGGGCGACTTCATGTCGACGAAGAAATAGGTCAGGCCCTTGTGCTTCTCGACCGTCGGGTCGCTCCGCGTGACGAGGATGGCGAGGTCGGCATAGTGCGCGCCCGAGTTCCAGATCTTCTGCCCGTTGACCACCCACTCGTCGCCGTCGCGCACCGCGCGGGTACGAAGCCCGGCGAGGTCGGAGCCCGCGCCCGGCTCGGAGAAAAGCTGGCACCAGATCTCGTCGCCGCGAAGGGTCGCGGGCACGTAACGCTGCTTCTGCGCCTCGGTCGCGTAGGCGACCATGACGGGCACCGCCATGCCGTGGCTGATGCCGAACACCGGCGGCGGCGTGACGAACTTCGCTTCTTCCTGCAGGTAGATGGTCTGCTGCAGCCGCGTGCCGCCGCGCCCGCCGTATTCCTTCGGCAGCGGAATGCCGGCGAAACCGCCGTCGAACTTGCGCGCTTCCCATTCGCGGGCGAGCGGGATCAGCCCCTCCTCCCCGCGCCGCAGCTTGAAGGTCTTGCCGGGCACGCGTTTCTCGGCATTTCGGCTCAGCCAGTCGCGGGCCTCGGCGCGAAATTCGGCTTCCGCCGGCGTGTCGTTGAAGTCCATCAGTCGACCTCCGCTGTGGCGAGGTTGCGCTTTTCGAGCTGACCGACCAGCCGGTCCTTCCAGCGGCGCTCGCCGCCGAGCGCGAGCGATAGCAGCTTGGCCCGGCGATAGAACAGGTGGCAGTCGAATTCCCAGGTGAAGCCCATGCCGCCATGGGTCTGGAGCCCTTCGCGGGCCGCGTGATTGAACGCCTCGCTCGCCGCCACCCGCGCCGCAGCCGCGGCAACGGGCAGGTCCGCGCCGTTCGCCGTGAGCGCCCAGGCGCCGTAATACGCGTTCGCGCGCGCCAGCTCGATCGCGATGTAGATATCCGCGAGCTTGTGCTTGATCGCCTGGAACGAGCCGATGGGGCGGCCGAAGGCGTAACGGTTCTTCGCGTGCTCCGCCGCCATGTCGAGGCAGGCCTGCGCGCCGCCGACCTGCTCGAAGGCCATCAGGATGGCGGCGCGGTCGAGCACCGCTTCCGCAATCTCCCAGCCCTTGCCCTGCTTGCCGATCGGCTCGCACGGCGCCCTGTCGAACGTGAGGCGCGCGTGCGAGCGGGTCGGGTCGATCGTCTCCACCGGCTCGCGGCTGACGCCCTTGCCGCTCAGGTCCACCAGATAAAGCGACAGGGCGCCGTCGCCGCGCGCAAGGACGACCGCGAGGTCCGCGACGTCGCCGTCCGCCACCGGGATCTTGCTGCCGCTGACCTGGCCGTCCTTGACCGCGGCCTTGATCGACTTCGGCGTCGGTGCGCCGACGCCTTCGGCAAGCGCAAAGCAACCGATGACCTCGCCCATCGCCAGCCGCGGCAGCCAGGCCTGCTTCTGGTCTTCGCTGCCGGCATGCAGGAGCGCCTCGGTCGCGAGATAAAGCGACGACGAGATCGGCGTTGGCGCGAGCGACCGGCCAAGCTCCTCGGCGATCACGCAGAGGTCTTCGTAGGACAGCCCCGCCCCGCCGTATTCCTCCGGGATCGTCGCCCCGGTCCAGCCGAGTTCCGCCATGCCCTTCCACAGATCCCGGTCATAGGGGATCGTGTCGTCCTCGAGGACGGCGCGTACCGCCTTGCGCGACGCGTGGTCGTCGAGGAACCGGCGGGCCTGGTCCCGCAGCATATTCTGCTCGTCGGAAAAGTCGAAGTTCATCTCCCTTGGTCCCTGTTCGTTTCTTGTCGTATCTCAGATTTGCGAATAGCCGGACCCGGCGGTCTCGACGCCGCGGCCGACCGCATTGTCGATCCAGCCGAACTCCTCGAGGATGAGCTGGCTGTAGGTGACGCGCCCGTTGACCTTCTCTGCCGGCTCGGAGGCCAGCAGCAGCGCCGCACGCGCCATCATGCCGGGCGGCTCGCCGCGCGGGTCGTCCATCCCGTTCATCAGCTTGTGGAAGACGGTGCCGGGCGTCGGCACGGTGCGCGACGGCGCAAGCGCGGTCACCGCGATGTTGCCGTACTGCGCGACCTCCTGGGCCAAGCCCTGGGTGAAGCGCTCCAGCGCCGCCTTGCTGGCGCCGTACATGGTGCCGCCGTGGACCTTGTGATCCTCGTAAGGCCCGCGCCCCGGCCCGATCGCCGAGCCCGAGCTGATGTTGACGATCGCGCCGCCGCGCCCGCCCGTCATGTCCGGCAATACAGCCTGCGACAGGATGAACGGCGCATGCACGTTGATCTCGAACGCCTTGATCCAGCGATTGACCTTGTACCGCTCGATCGGCACGTAGTAGTTCAGCGCCGCGTTGTTCACCAGGATGTCGATCGGCCCTAGCAGCGCGCGAGCCTGCTCGACCAGGGCCAGGCAGTTCTCTTCCTTGGAGATATCGGCCGCGACCGCATGCGCCTCGCCACCGCCGCGCCGGATCGCCTCGACCGTCCGGCTCAGCGATCCTTCGAGCTGATGGTCGCCCTCGTTGAGCGTCCGCGCCGCGCAGACCACGCGCGCGCCCTCCGCCGCGAACAGCTCCGCGATCGCCTGACCGATCCCGCGGCTCGACCCGGTGACGATAGCGCCCTTGCCTTCCAGCCTGCCCATGCGCTTCACCCGCCTTCCTTTGCCAGCTCAGCCTAGCGAACCACGACCGCTTGTGCGAATCCAACCCGAAAAGGGGACAGAGCCCGATTTCGTCCCGGTTTCGTCCCGATCCCGCCCAGGCGCCAATTTTACGCGGGCCGGCATCGCGGCTACCATGACCCCACCCAAGTCCACGCACCATCCGCCGAGGGAAAACGCCCATGCGACAGATCCATTTCGTTGCCTTCCTGCAGGCGCAGAACTGCACCACCCTGCCGTCGTCCTGGCGACATCCCGACGCGCGCACCGATACCTATTCGCCGGACTACTACCAGCACATCGGCCGCGTGCTGGAGGCGGGCAAGTTCGACATCGGCTTTTTCGACGACCGCCTGGCGATGCCCGACATGTATTCCGGCGACCATGCCCATACGGTCCAGAACGGCATCCGCTGCGTGAAGATGGACCCGGTGACCTGCCTGATGGCGATGGGCGCGGCGACCAAGCACCTCGGCCTCGGCGCCACCTACTCCACGACCTACTACGAGCCCTTCCACGTCGCCCGCCTGTTCCAGACGGTCGACCTGATGACGCGCGGCCGCGCCGCCTGGAACGTCGTGACCTCGGTCAACGACAACGAAGCGCGCAACATGGGCCGCGAGGGCGTCATCGCGCACGACACGCGCTATGACCGCGCCGACGAGTTCCTGGAAGTGGTGCTCGGCCATTGGGATAGCTGGGACGACGACGCCATCGTCGCCGACAAGGCCAACAACCTCTACGCCCGGCCCGACAAGGTCCGGCGCATCGACTACAGGGGCAAGTTCCTCAGCTCGCGCGGGCCTTTCACGGTGCCGCGCTCGCCGCAGGGCCACCCGGTCGTCATCCAGGCGGGACAGAGCGGCCGCGGCAAGCGCTTCGCGTCGCGCTGGGGCGAGCTGATTTTCGTCAACTACCGCAACATCGAGGAAGCCAGGAAGAACTATGCCGAGCTGAAGGACGGCGCAGCCAAGCTCGGGCGCAATCCCGACCACATGAAGATCACCACGCTCGCCTACGTCATGACCGGCGGGAGCAAATCCGAGGCCGAAGACAAGAAGGCGGCCTACGACAAGCTGAGCAACGACATCGACCAGCTTTCGCTGCTGTCGGAAGCGCTCAACTTCGACTTCGCGACCAAGGGCATGGACGAGCCCTTCACGGACGCGGAGATACAAGGCATCGAGGGCATGCAGGCCATGCGCGACCGGGTGTTGGCGAGCGGCAAGAAGAACCCGACGGTGCGCGACTTCATGGAGATCACCGGGCGCGGCCTGCTCAACAACGCCTGGGTCGGCGGGCCGAAGGAGATCGCCGACAAGATGGAGGAGTGGTTCACAGCGCCGGTCTGCGACGGCTTCGTCATCGGCCCGACGCACCAGCCGGGCTCCTTCGAGGAGTTCGTGAAATACATCGTGCCGGAGCTGCAGAAGCGCGGCCTCTACCGCAAGGAATATTCCGGCGCGACGCTGCGCGATCATCTCGGCTTGCCGCGGCCGGCGATCGGGGCGTGGCGCACGAAGGCCGACGCGGCGGATTGAGGCGCGACTGCGCGGCGCAGCCGCTTCAAATCAAGCTCTCCGCCGCGCTGGATGAATAGACGTGAGCGGTAGCGGCCGTCTGTCAGGGCTCCGCTACGAGGCGAGCAGTTCCACGACTTTCTCCGGATCCCGATCGATCAATTGCAGCAACATGGCGGCGGGTCCGTCCGGTTTCGTCCGGCCCTGTTCCCAATTCCGCACCGTCGCAACATCGAGACCGAAGCGGCCGGCGAAGTCTTCCTGACTGATGCCGAGTCGCGCACGCAACTCCTTTACATCGACAGACTTCCGCCTTATCCGATGCAACGCCACGTTTTCGCTCATCATCTTTTTTTTCAGAACGTCGTACCGCCCGACGGACGGCGCCTCCACATAAGCCGTCCTGCCGCCGGCAAGGTCGTCGACCGTCTTCTTTGCAGCACGCACCGAAACGCCCGCTCTTACAAGAAGGCGGGCAATTTCGAACATGTCGCCGAGATTCCTGGAGGTGGGCGGCATCAAGAGCAACTTGATGTCCTCACCGCCTGAATTCAATTGGCCGAACGATTCGTCCCGCACCTGCACCCGACGTCCGGCGCGCTTCTTCAATTCGGATACGGTCGACATCGAATACCTCCATTGCCGCTCGAGCCATTTCGCGGAGAATCCGTCCGCCAAGCTCTCCCGGCTTCAGTTCAAGTCCATAAATCGCGAACTGCCGCAGCACCGCCGTCCTTCCTGTAAGCTCGACTTCCGCCCAGAGCTGCACGGCATTGCCTGTCGGCATCGTGACGATCAGTGCGACCAGATCCCCTTCGGACAGCTCCTCGTCCAGCACAAATGAGAATCCACGCCCCCTCGCCATGCATTAATATACGCTAATAGCGTACATATATCAAGGCGAACCGAAGCAACAAACAGGCAAACCGCCGCGGCGATGCCACGGCGGTACCGTATTCAGCAGTGGGACGGCAATAGGATCAGGCGGCGGTGCCGGCGACCGGCGTGCTGTTGTAGGCGCCGGGGCTGTTCCAGAAACGCTCCAGGCGCTGCAGGACAGCATTGGCCTGTTGCAGGTCGTGGCCGTTCATGGCGCCGCTGCCCATGCGGTCGGCATGCCGCTTGAACATGTCGTCGAGACGCGTCCAAAGCTGCAGCCCCTTGTCCGAAGCGCGGACGCGGACCGAGCGCTTGTCGTGCGTCGAGCGCTCCTGCGCGAGGTAGTCGTTCTCGACCATCTTGCGCACGTTGTAGGACACGTTGGAGCCGAGGTAATAGCCCCGGTTGGTGAGCTCGCCCACCGTCAGGTCGTCCTTGCCGATATTGTAGAGGATCAGCGCCTGAATATTGTTGATGTCCTGCACGCCCAGCCGGTCGAGCTCGCCCTTGACGACCTCGAGGAACTGGCGGTGCAGCCGCTCGATGAGATGAATGGAATCGAGATACTCGTTGAACACGGGCTGTCTCACATCCTTGCGGTGCGTCACCTTGTCCTACAAAAGGGCGGCGACGGCTGCCGTTATGTCCATAGTTAATGCCTTACTGATCCTTTTCTAGTATGTCATTACTAACAAATATTTAAAATAAACTCGCGTATTTAAAATAAATCCCCAACTTTTCCTTCGCCGCGCAGCATGCGGATGATGCCCGAAAAGTCGGCCGGCGCGCCGCCGGACTGGGCGAAAAGGCCGTACAGCGCCGTTGCCGCGGCCCCGAGCGGGGTCGCCACATCGGCGTCGCGGGCGGCTTCCTGGCTCAGCTTGAGGTCCTTCAGCATCATCGCCGCCGTAAATCCCGCCTTGTAGTTGTTGTTGGCGGGCGAGGCCGGCACCGGGCCCGGCACGGGACAATAGCTGTTCAGCGCCCAGCACTGGCTCGTCGCCGTGCTGGCGATGTCGTAGAGCTTCTGGGCGTCGAGGCCGAGCTTCTCGGCCAGCAGGAAGCCCTCGCACACGCCGATGATCTCGATCGCCAGCATCATGTTGTTGCAGAGCTTCGCCGCCTGGCCGTTGCCGGGGCCACCCGCATGGATGACGTTCCTGCCCATGCCCTCCAGGATCGGCTTGGCGCGCACAAAGGCGCGCTCCGTGCCGCCGACCATGATTGTGAGCGTGCCGGCCGCCGCCCCGCCGACGCCGCCGGAGACCGGGCCGTCGATCATGTCGTGCCCGGCTTCCGCCGCCGCCGCATTCACGGCGCGAATGGTGGCGACGTCCGCCGTGGTGCAGTCGATCAGCAACGTGCCCTTGGGCGCCGTCGCGATGATTTTTCCCGCGCCGAGGTAGACGTCGTGCACCTGCGGTCCCGCGGGCAGCATGGTGACGACCGCTTCTACACCCGTCGCGGCGTCCGTCGCGCTCTTCGCCGCCTTGGCGCCCTCCTTGACGAGAGCCGCCACCGGCGCGGGCGCGACATCGAACACCTTGAGCGAATGCCCGGCCTTGATCAGGTTGCGCGCCATCGGCCCGCCCATGTTGCCGAGCCCGATGAATCCGATGGTGGTCATGTCGTTTCTCCTTCCGTGGTCGGGCGGTGTGCCACCTCATCCTTCGACGAGCTCAGGATGAGGTCCGTGTGTGCGCTACTCGAAGGTTAGCTCCGCCGCGCCGAGGGGCGCAAAATATTCCGCGACCGCGGCGGCGCTCACCGCGTCGAGCCGGGCCGGCCGCCAGCGCGGCGCCTGGTCCTTGTCGATGACCACGGCCCGCACGCCTTCGAAGAAATCGTGCCCCGCCGTGAGGTGCTGGCTGAGCCGGTATTCCATGCGCATGCAATCGTCGAAGCCGAGCGTCGCGCCGAGGCGGATCTGGCGAAGTGCGATCTTCTGGCTGGTCGGCGACTTGCCTGCCATGGCGCGGAGCGTCGCCTCGGCCCAACCCGTGCCTTCACGCTCCAGCGCTCCGACGATCGCTTCGACCGTATCGGCAGCGAAGCAGCGGTCGATCGCCGCGCGATGCTCGGCCAGCGGCGCGTCTCCGGCGTCGCCCGCAAAGGCGCTCAGCACGGTTTCAATATCGCTGCTGCCGCGCAGCGCATCGATCAGCGCGCCGTGCCGCGCCGCCGGCACGAAAACGTGGGCGATGCCGGCATAGAGGCAGTCCGCCGCCCGGAGCCGCGCCCCGGTCAGCGCGATGTACACGCCCATCTTCCCCGGCATGCGCGGCAGGAAATGCGAGCCGCCGACGTCGGGAAACAGCCCGATCCCGGTTTCCGGCATGGCGAAGACGGTCGCTTCGCACACGACCCGATGGCGCGCGTGCGCCGACACGCCGACGCCGCCCCCCATCGTGATCCCATTCATCAGCGCGACGTACGGCTTGGGATAGTGGAAGATCGCCTGATTGAGACGATATTCCGCGCGGAAGAAGTCGGCCGTGATCGCCGTCCCGCGCCCGTCGTAGAGCGCGCGGATGTCGCCGCCCGCGCAGAATCCCTTCTCCCCGGCGCCGCGTACGGCGACCCGCTCGACATTCGGGTTTGTTGCCCAGGCGTCGAGCTGCGCATGGAAGCGGAGGATCATGTCGAGCGTCAGCGCATTCAGCGCCGCCGGCCGGTTGAGCGTCACCAGGGCCAAGCCGTCCGAGGCGTCGAACAGGATTTCCGGCGCGTCCGTCATTCCTTCAGCAGCGCCCGCGCGATGATCACGCGCATCACCTCGTTGGTGCCTTCCAGTATCTGGTGGACGCGCAGGTCGCGGACGATGCGCTCGACCGGATAGTCGCGGATGTAGCCGTAGCCGCCATGAAGCTGCAACGCCTCGTTCGCCACCTGGAAGCCGGTATCGGTCGCGAAGCGCTTCGCCATGGCGCAGAACACGGTGGCGTCCGCGTCGCCCGCGTCGAGCTTCGCCGCCGCGCGGTGGACCATGAGGCGCGCCGCCTCCAGCTCCGTCGCCATGTCGGCGAGGCGGAATTGCAGCGCCTGGAAGTCGGCGAGGCGCTGTCCGAACTGCCGCCGCTCGAGCATATGTGCGCGGGCGGCCTCGAGGCAGGCGCGCGCGCCGCCGAGCGAGCAGGCGGCAATGTTGAGGCGGCCGCCGTCGAGCCCCTTCATGGCGATGCGGAAGCCCTCGCCCTCCTTGCCGATGCGGTTGGCGACGGGCACGCGGCAGCCCTCGAAGATCACGGCGGCGGTCGGCTGGCTGTTCCAGCCCATCTTCTTCTCGCGCTTGCCGAAGCTCAGGCCCGGCGCGCCCTTCTCCACCACGAGGCAGGAGATGCCGTCCGCCCCCGCCCCGCCCGTCCGCACCATGCAGACGTAGACGTCGCTAACCGACCCGCCGGAGATGAACGCTTTCGTCCCATCGAGGACATAGTGGTCGCCGTCGCGCACGGCGCGCGTCGCGAGCGCCGCCGCGTCCGAGCCCGCCCCCGGCTCGGTCAGGCAATAGCTCGCGAAATGCGCCATCGTCATCAGCTTCGGCAGCCAGCGGCGGCGCTGCGCCGCATCGCCGAAGCGGTCGATCATCCAGCTCGCCATGTTGTGGATCGAGATATAGGCGGCAGTGGACGGACAGGCCGCCGCCAGTTCCTCGAAGATTACCGCCGCATCGCGCCGCGCGAGCGCCGACCCGCCGAACGCCTCGCCGACATAGATTCCGGCGAAGCCGAGCGCCGCCGCCTTGCGCAGTGCGTCGACGGGAAAGGTCCCGTTCTCGTCCCATTCGGCGGCATGCGGCGCCATCTCCGCCGCGGCGAAGCCGCGGGCCGTCTGCTGGAATGCGCGCTGCTCCTCGCTCAGGTCGAAGGTCATGGGCTCGCCGCCTGCTCGTTCGGTGGGCGGAGTCTACGCCGGGTGGGGGCACTGTCAAACAGCGGCCGGACAGGCGGCGTTCGGGCATTGCGTGTCGCCCTCACGAAGACCGGATGAATCGTGATGGCATGTGTTTGGCGAAGACTGTTACTGTTTTGAGTGCGTGCGCACGTGGATCAATCAATGGTAGCGACGGCCTTCGCCGAGGCGGAGCGAAACGGGCTGAAGATCGCGGTCAAATGCCGATTGGCCGCGCTCGTCCTGCTCGCGATCTACTTTGTCGCCTCGCGGTCGCCAGACCCGACCCGCGCGGGCGCCTTCATCGCCGCCCTTGCGGCGTTCGGCGCCCTCGGCGTCCTGCACCATGCGCTCATCGGATCGCGGTTCGATCGGCCCTGGATCAAATACCTCTTCGTCACCATCGATTTCGCGGTGCTGTCGGCCCTCGTCGCGACGCAGCCTGTCTACGCATCCGTCGATGTGCCGCAGGCGGTGATGTTCCGGATTCCGGTGTTCCCCTTCTACTTCGTCGTCCTGGGCGTTACGGCGTTCAGCTTCTCGCCGGGCCTTGTGATCTGGTCCGGCGTGTCGGGCGTCTGCGGCTGGCTCGGCGCCTTCGCCTGGTCCATCCGCGGCATGCCGGTGCGGCACGATTGGTCGACCATGGGGACGAGTCCCAGCACGGAATACTTTTCCGAGATCTTCTTCAGTCCCTACTTCATCGGCACCGGCAGCCGCGTCCAGGAAGCGATTGCGTTTCTTGTGGTCGCCCTGCTGATCGCCACCGTGATGTGGCGCGCACGGCGCACCGTGCGCCGGCAGCTCGAGCTGGAGCAGGAACGCCGCGAGATTTCCGAGATATTCGGCAAGTACGTGCCCAAGGTCATCGCCGACGCCCTGATCGCGGACCGCGGCCTGCTGGAACCGGTCGAGAAAACGGCGACGATCATGTTCCTCGACATCGCCGGCTTCACCAGCCTATCGGAAGCGGCAGGAGCGCGGCGGATCGTCGGCATCCTGAACGCGTTCTTCGACCACTCGGCACGAGTCATCTCGGCCCGCGGCGGGGTCGTGACCCAGTTTCAAGGCGACGGCATCCTGGCGACCTTCAATCTTCCGGTCGAAGACAGCCGGCACGCCGTCAACGCGCTCCTGGCCGCCCACGGCATCATCGATGCGGTCCGCAGCCGGGAGTTCGACGGTCAATCGCTGTCCGTCCGCGTCGGGATCTGCACCGGCGAGGTGATCGCCGGAAGCATCGGCGGCAGCGGCCGCCAGAACTACACGGTCTACGGCGACACGGTGAACCTCGCGTCGCGCCTCGAAGCGCTCAACAAGGAACACAGGACGGAGTTGCTCGTCGATGGCCCGACCGTGGCATTGCTCGACGACGCGCCTTTTCGAGCGGTGGGCGAGCTATCCGTGCGCGGCTTCAGCGCACCGGTCGCCGTCTACGCTCCGAACGGCGACACCTGGGCGCACCTGAGGCGGCTCGACGGCCTGAGCGTTCCGCACTAGGCGATTATCGCCCCTTCGCGCTTCTTTGCTACAGTCTCTGGCAGCACCAGCGCGCATCGACCAGGGACCGGAAACGACACATGCAGACACTGCCGCTCGCGGGCATTCGGGTGCTCGATCTCACGCAGATATTTCAGGGGCCCTATGCCTCCTTTCTGATGGCGATGGCGGGGGCCGATGTCGTCAAGGTCGAGCCGCCGGGCGGCGAGCGCATGCGACAGGGCAGCGGCGCGAACACGACGTTGTCCTTCGCCACGCTGAATTCGAACAAGAAGAGCCTGACGCTCGACCTGAAGCATCCGCGCGGCAAGGAACTGCTGAAATCCATGGCGGCGCAGGCGGACGTGCTGCTCGAGAATTTCGCGGCCGGCACCATGGACCGGCTCGGGCTCGGCTGGGAGGTCATGCGGGCGATCAACCCGCGCCTCGTCTACGGCTCGGCCACGGGATACGGCCTCACCGGCCCGGACCGCGACCTCCTCGCCATGGACCACACGATCCAGGCGGCGAGCGGCATCATGAGCATCACCGGCGAGGCCGGCGGGCCACCGGCGCGCGCGGGCGGCACGCCATGCGACATCATGGGCGGCATCCATCTCTATGCCGGCGTGCTGCAGGCGTTGCTCGGCCGCAACAGGACCGGCCAGGGCACGCTCGTCGAAGTCGCCATGGTCGAGGCGATGTATTTCACGCTGACGAGCGACTTCGCCGCCTATCACCGCACCGGCGCGCTGCCGGAGCGCCGCGGCGACAAGACCCCGGCCAACACCGCGCCTTACGGACGCTACCGCTGCAAGGACGGCTGGATCGCGCTGATCTGCGTGAGCGAGGATCAATGGACGCGCATCCTGGAGGTCGTCGGCCGCACCGACCTCGCGGGCAATCCGGATTACGCCGGGCGCGAGAAACGCCACGCCCGCGAAAGCGAGATCAACGCGATGATAGAGGCATGGTCGGCGAAGCTGTCGCGCGACGAGGCCTTCGCGGCCATGCGGAAGAACCGCGTGCCGGTGGCGCCGATCCGGAACCTTGAAGACGTGCGCAACGACCCGCACATGCATGCGCGCGGCACGCTCAGGCGCATGCAGCATCCGGACATGGGCGAGATCGTCCTGCCCCGCGCGCCGATCCGCCTGTCGGACTACGCCTGCGCCGAGGTCGCGTTCTTTCCGGAGGCGGGCGCGAACGGCGCGGAAGTGCTCCGCGACTGGCTCGGGCTGAGCGCGGCGGAGATCGCGGAGCTGGAGAAGGATCGCGTTATCTAAGGCCCCGCGCGTGGACTCCGCGGACGAGCCGCGGAGTGACGATTATTTCTTGGACGTCATGCCGTGGCTTGTCCCACTGCTGTCCGGTTCAAGGGGTTTCAGCGCTCGGGGGAATGGCTCTTGTCTTGGCATTCTGAGCTGATTACCAGCATCGGGACTCGAACCTCGTTGTGGAGTTGCCGGCCCATGCATGGATGCCACGGACAAGCCGTGGCATGACGGTAATTATTTGAATTTAAATATAAATCGTCACTCCTCGGCTTGTCCGGGGAGTCCATGTGCACCGAACTTGCCACCCGCCAGATGCTAAACCGGACAGCAGTGGGCTTGTCCACGGCGTCCATGGCGCGGGCGGCTACCCCCAAGCCTTCTCCGCCACCGCGTTCCGCGCCGAGATGCGGCCGAAGGCGAGGCATTCGCCGATGTTGCCCGTGCCCTGATAGAGATAGCTGTAGATCGAGCCGAGCTCGCCCGCGCTGTAGAGCCTGGGGATCGGCGTGCCGTCCGGCTGCACGATCTGTCCCTTCTCGTTGCGCCGCGGGCCGCCCTGGGTGTTGAGCATCGAGGGCGACAGCTCGACCGCATAGAAGGGCGGCTCGTTGATCGGCGCCAGCATGAGGGTCCTGCCGAAATCCGGGTCTTGTCCCGCCTTGCAGTGGCCATTCCAACGCTCGACGCTCTCCGACAGCGCGGCCGGATCGAGTCCGATCGTTTTGGCCAGGTCCTCGATGCCGCGGGCGGATTTGATCCAGCCCTTCGCCAGTTCGGCGCTGTTGTCCTCGCTCCACGCGTAGCGCTCGACGATCTGCGTCCAGCCGTGGCTCGGGTGCGCGTCGTAGATCGGGCCCGCCGTCATGAGCGTGCGGTCGAACACCATGAACATCGGGCATGGCGTGGTGAGCGGCTTCCAGCTTCCGTTGACCGGGATCTTGCCGTGGCGCGTCTTGAACTTCTCGTCGGTGAAACGCCGTCCGTCCGGGCCGACGACGATCATGCCGCCGGGCATCTTCTTGCTGTAATGCAGCGCCTGCATCGAGAAGGTGGTGGGGTGCTCCGGAACCTTGAGCGCCATCGACGGGCCGGCGAAATTGTTCATGTGCCAGAGGTCGGCGCCCACCGCCATCGCCATCGAGATGCCGTCGCCTTCGTTGTAGGGGCTGCCCGAGGTGTAGCAATAAGGGACGCCCGGCAGGTAGTTGCGGATCATTTCCTGGTTGTTCTCGAATCCGCCGCAGGTGAGGACGACGCCTTTGCGCGCCTTCACCGAGACGGACTTGCCACCCCGCGCGGCGCGGACGCCGAGGATCTCCCGGGTCATGCCGTTCTGGATCAGCGCCCGGCCCGGCGTCTCGTAGGAGATGCGGATCGGCCGCTCCTTGACCAGCCGCTCGAACAGCTTCCAGGTGTAGGAATAGCCGTAGGTCGGGCCGTCGTGGAACTTGTGGACGCAGTCCGAGCCCGGCAGGTCGGGAAACTCGATGCCGACCGGCGGATGCTGATGCTCCTGCGGGTCGCCGCCGAGGGAGGCGAGCCAGTCGTTGTTGCGGCACATCTCCTCCGCCCAGACGCGGATCATCGTTTCCGGCACCGTGTAGGGACCGCAGAGCGCGGTCAGGTAGGCGGCCGCCTTCTCCGCCGAGGAGGTGTTGAGATAGCCTTGGCCGGCGACGCGGGTGTTGCCGCCTTCCTTGCCCTCGGGCGCCTTTTCCAGGATCAGCACCTCCGCGCCCAGCTCGTAGGCGGTCACGGCCGCGGCGAAGCCGGCGGCGCCGAAGCCGACGACCACCACGTCGGCCTCCATGTCCCATGTTTCGGGGGGCAGAGACGGATGTTTCACGATGGCTCCTGAGATTTGAAGACGGGCGGGGCGGTTCGGCGCGGCGGCATAGTGCCATGGATGACGGAATTAGCGAAATTTCCTGGGAGCGCATCGACGGAGCGCATGGACGCCGGTTTGCTCCAGGGAGAGCGAATGTCTACGCTGACTCCCGGAACCAGGAGCAAGAGGTGATCGCATGATCAGGAAATTCGACAGCCTGTTCGCCGGCCATATCGACCTGGAGGATGTCGGATACGGCGGCATCCCGGTCAACGACCGCCTCTATTCGAACGAGCGGCTCGCCTCGGTCTTTGACAAGTCGCAGGCGATGGCGCAGCTCATGGACAGGCTGGGCTACGACACGTTCTGGATGGCCGAGCATCATTTCCAGCGCGAAGGCTACGAGTGCATCCCGAACGTGCTGATGTTGGCGCTCCACCTGACGCATCTGACGCGGCGCCTCAAGTTCGGCTGCGGCTTCAACATCGCGCCGATGTGGCACCCCTTGCGGCTGGCCGAGGACTACGCGACGGCGGACATCCTGTCGGGCGGGCGCATCACCTTCGGCCTCGGCCGCGGCTATCACACGCGCGAGGTCGAAACCTTCGGCTCGCCCTTGCTCGACCAGGCCGCCAATCGCGAGCTGTTCGAAGAGCAGGTCGATATCGTCTTCAAGGCGTTCAACAACGAATCCTTCTCGCACAAGGGCAAGCACTACACCATTCCGGCCGAGGTGCCCTATCGCGGCTACGACCTCAAGGATCTGACGCTCGTGCCGCGGCCCTTCCGCCTGCCGGTGGAATGCTGGCAGCCGATCCAGAGCGCATCCGCCCGGGCGCTCGACTTCATGGTGAAGCACGGCATCCAGGGCATGGTCGGGGGCGGCTCGGCCGAAGGCGGCGCGATGCGCAACGTCGTCCTCGCCTGGCAGGAAGCGCATGCGCGCCAGGGGATAAAGATCGACCTGGGCGAGCGGCTGTGCTTCGGCTTCCACTTCTTCGTCGCCGACAGCCGCGAAGAGGGCATCCGCCAGGCGGGCAAATATTACGAAGAAAACATGAAGATGTTCGGCGAGTTGCGCCTCGTCCGCGCGCTGACCGAGGAGCAGATCGAGATCATGCGCGACCCGAAGCGCGCGCCGGCCGCCAAGCTGCCGCGCATCGAAGATGCGATCAAGTCCGGCGGCGTCTTGTGCGGCACGCCGGGACAGATCGTCGATCATCTCAAATCGCTCGAGAAAGCCTATCCGGGCCTCGACCGCATATCGGTGAGCCTGTCCGTCGGCGTGCCGACGGCGCTCTGCCTGGAACAGCTCGAACGGTTCGCCACGGAGGTCATGCCGGCCTTCGTTTGAGCGCAACCCGGCCGGCCGGGAATAATTTCCCGCGAAAGTGACTTCCGCGCGGCGGACGACTTGGGCAGGATGACAGGCCGAAGCACAACAAGAAGCGGCAACAGCCTATGTCCGTCTCACCCGTCGAAATCACGCGCCGCGGCTTCGCCATCCTGTTCGTGGCGCTGTTCCTCCACGCCTGCGCCACGGCCGCGCCGCCGGCGGCGAAGAAAGACGCCAGGATCACCGGCTCCTACGTCACGCTGATCTCGGACGAGGGCCGCCAGCGGATCGAGCGCAGCCCTCATCGCGTCGACTATGTTTCGTTGATGGCGACCTTCATCATGCAGGAGCGCCAGACGCTCTGCTCGGTCGCGACCGGCGTCACCATCCTGAACGCGCTGCCGCTGCACCGGCCGGTCGACCCGAGATACGCGCCCTACCCGTTCTTCACACAGGCGAACTATTTCAACGACCGGGTTGATGCGATCATCACGCGCGACACCACGCTGAAGATCGGCCAGACGCTGCAGCAGGCCGCGTCGGTGATGGCGGCGCATGGCGCGGTGACCAAGGCCTACCACGCCGCCGACAGCTCGATCGATGAGTTCCGCCGCATCGCCAGGGCCAATATGGATACGCGCACGGATTTCATTGCCGTGAATTACCTGCGCAACCATGTCGGCCAGCCGCGGGGCGCGCATTTCTCGCCGCTCGCCGCCTACGACGAGCCGAGCGACAGCTTCCTCGTCCTCGACGTGGCGCGCTACAAATTCCCGCCGGTCTGGGTGACGGTTGCCGACCTGTTCGACGCGATGAACACGCTCGATACGGATTCCGGCAAGACGCGCGGGTTCATCGTGGTGTCGGCGACAGGCGGGTAGACCGAGCGTACTCATCCTTCGACAGGCTCAGGATGAGGACGTCTGTTATCGAACAATAAAATCGACCTCATCCTGAGCCTGTCGAAGGATGAGTACGCTCCCTACTACTACAGCAGCCGCCAGATCGAATCCGCGTCCTTGCCGGCCTTGAATCTGCCGTACCATGTGCAAAGCGGCCAGAGGATCGCGAGGGCGATGAGCCAGAGCACGCCGGCCATGCTGACGATCGTGGTGTGGCCATTGAAGAAGATCAGACTCATAATGCCGAAGACGTGCAGGTGCACGATGTAGAAGAATAGCGCCGAGCGGCCGTAGGCCAGCAACACCTGGCCGTATCGCTCCACCAGCGCCTCGCCCTTCCAGAACAGCCAGACGATCAGGAAATTCGCGCCCAGCATCAGCGACAGCCAGGAGAGGCTCGGCGGATACTTCGTTGCCTGCAGAAAGGCCTGCACGCTGCCGTCGACCGGCATGCGGTAGTTCCAGAAGCCGGGAAAATTCCGCATCGCGACGAAGGCCGCGACCAGCACGAGGCCGAGGTAGAGCGCCGTGCGATAGCCGCGCACGCGATCGGCGGCCCAATACCAGCCGTAGAGCATGCCGAGGCCGGTGACGCCGAGCCAAGGAATGATCGGGTAGTTGACCTTGACCGCCCCTGCCCGCCCGGCGACGAACAGCACGGCGCTCAGCAGCGCCTGGTCGTCGTGCGATGCCGGATCGAGGTCCTGGATGATCATGGCGGTCGCAAGCAGCGCCATCACGCTGACCGCCGCCACACCCTTCGCGCGGTAACGCATCATGAAGCTGCCGAAGATCATGCAGGCGCCGAGGGTGGACAGCACGCCGGTCGAGAGGAAATGCACGACGTTGTGCGAGCGCTCGAACCAGGCGAGGTTCTCGAGCGTGAACTGCAGAAGGATCAGGATCGCGCCGCGCTTGAGGAAGCTGTGAAACACCTTGTTGTCGTCCCAGCCGATCTTGCGGCGCGACTCCGCCATCAGCACCATCCCCATGCCCATCAGGAAGAAGAAGCCGGGCGCGGCCAGGTGCGAGACGTAGCGCGAGACGAAATCCCAGATCTGCGGATTGTAGGTGGCGGGGGCGTACCAGATCTCCTTAACACCGTCGTACTTCATCAGGAAGCTGCGCGTGTGGTCGAGCGCCATGACGACCATGATCACGCCCTTGAGCGCGTCGAGCGCCAGCGCCCGGCCGCCCGCCTTCTCCTTCGGCCGGGTTGCCGCCGTCGCCGCCTGCACCTGTTCAACCATGACCTGCCACTCCCTTGCGTTGTCCGAGTTGCCGCCCCGGCGACGCGCCGTCCCGCGGCTTCGTCGTCTCGACGAGCCGGCGCGCGAGCGTCCGCATCATCGCGAGGCCGAACTTGTCGTCTTTGCGCAGCAGGTCGTGGAACAGGTCGCGGGGCAGGCTGAGAATCCGCAGCTCCGTTGCCGCGGTCACAGTGGCCGTGCGCGGCGAATCCAGCAGCAGCGCGGTCTCGCCGACGACCTCGCCCGGCCCGAGCTCGGCGATGACCGTCCGCCCGCCGCCGCTTCCGACGGAAACCTCCGCGACGCCCTGGAGAACGAAGAAGCAGCTTTCGCCGGGATCGCCTGCGCGCACCACCGCCTCCCCGGCGCGAAACCGTTGCTGGTCCCCGGCATAGGCGAGGATTTTCGCCGTCGACGGGTCCACCCCTTCCAGGACCGGCGCGGCGAGCAGGATGCGCATCGCGGCGTCGATCGTCTCGCCCTGGGGCGCCCCCTCGCGCGCCGCGGCGAACGCCGCATGGCCGCGCTGCTCGGATTTCACGACGCGGCCGGCCCGCATCGTCACGACCTGGTCGAAGCGGCGAATGTCGCCCCCTTCGCGGTCGACCCACACGAGCCCGCGGCCGCCGAGGTAGTCGATCGTCCGGTCGAGGATATCCTTCCGCTCTTCGGGGTCCAGCGCGTTGAGGGCTTCGTTGACGATCAGGATCGACGGGCGCTTCACCAGGCAACGCGCAAGCGCGAGCTTTTGCCGCTGCGCCGGCGACAGGCGCGAGCCGGCGGTACCGACGGGAGAAGCGAGGCCGAGCGCCATGACGTCCTCGGACAGTCCCGCCGCGGCGACCGCCTCGTGCATGATCTCATCCAGCGCCGCGCGGTCCTGAGTCTTGGCGACCCGGCCGAACAGCAGATTGCACTGCACGGTAATGCCGCCGCATACGCGATCCGCGGCGAAGAACTCGACCTTGCTACGAAGAGCGTCGGGAAGCCGCTCGCGGAAGGTCTTGCGGGCGGCGACGATCTTCTCGCACAGCGCTTCGTCGATCAGGCCGAAGCGCTGATGCGCGGGCGCCTGCGCGAAAACCAGCGACAGGAGCATCGCGCGCTCGCCGGCGTGCAGCTTCGCCGCGCCGCCGCTGTGCATGCGCATCAGGATCGCTTGGAAGCGAGGTCTGTCCGCGCGCGGGATGAGGCTCAGCCGCTCCAGGCGCTCGTCGTCGGCCGGCAGGTCGCGAAACATATCGAGCACGGCTTCCGCCGTCTGCCGCCCGATTTCCACGAGCGGGTCCAGCAGGTCGTGCCGGCTCAGGACATCGAGGACGAAGGGGTTGGAGCCGAGGTGATGGATATCGAGGGTCTCGTCCGTCGGCCGCCCGAACAGAAGGTTCTCGCCCAGCGTCGCATTCGCGGTGAAACGGTCTTCGGCGAAGACCTCGACCGAGCCGCCGTGGCCCGACTGCTTCAGCTTCTCGTGCAAGAGCCGCCGCGCCTGCAAAAGCGCGGCGTTGTCCGGCGCCGCAGGCAGCGAGCGCAGGCCCGTGCTCATGAGGTCTGCCTCGAGCCCGACCAGCCGGACCACGGCCGCGATCCGCCGGTCGAGCCCGGCGCGGTCCGCAAGCCCGACGCTTTCATAGTCGGTCCAGTCCGCCTCCAGGTCGATCGGCGCGTTGCCGGCGGCCAGCGCTTCCCGCACCCAGCTTTCGCGCTCCCTAGCCTTGGCGCCGTCGTATCGCGGCAGGCGCACCGGCCGGTGCTGCAGCCCGTAGAGAAGATTGTCGCGCCAGGTGCCGCTGAATACGTGGCTGTCCTGATCGACATAGCCGAAACAATAGCCGATCTCCTCCGGCGTCAGGCCGCCCACGTCGCGATCCCCCACCCGGACCGTGCCGGCGGTCGGCTGCAGCAGGCCGCACAGCACCTGCGCGAGCTCGGCCTTGCCGCTGCCGGCCGGGCCGACGATGGCGAGCGTGCCGGGCATGGCTGCGGTGAGCGAGACGCCGTCCAGCAACCGGGTGTCGCCTTCGGTCAGGGCGACGCCGGCAACGGCCATCGTTCCCTCCAGCGTCAACGTGCCGCCCTGGGCGCTCTCGGATTCCGGCAGCCTGCGCTGGCCGGACGGCACGAAATTCTCGACCAGGGCGGCGTATTTGACCCGGCTGTCCTCGAGCTGCTGGTAGTTCTCCAGCAGCTCGTTCCACGGCTGCACGGTTTCGCGGTACGCGCCGATCACGGCGACCAGCGCCCCCAGCGTCAGATCGCCCATGATCACGAGGTAGCCGCCGATGAGATAGAACAGGAACGGCGTGAGCTGAGTGAAGAAGCTGTTGAGGAAGATGATCGCGTTGCCGAGCTTGTAGAGCCGGCGGCGGATGCGGAACAGCACGCCGAGGCGATTGGACGCGCGCGCCCTTTCGAAGATGCTGGTGTCGTGGGAATGGATCTCCCGCACGCCGGAGATCGACTCCGAGATATGCCCGGCGAGCAGGCGGACGTTGGCGAGCCGGCGGCGGCTTTCGTCGTTCATGCGGTGCTGCAGCTTCGGCACGACGGCAGCCTGGAGCGGGAACAGCGCGATCGCGGCCAGACCGAGTATCCAGTCCTGCACGAACAGGAAGGTCATCGCCGTCACCAGCGTGCCGGCCTGCAGCACCGGATTGGCCACCGCGACGCCCATGTAGCGGCCGAGCGGCTCCGCCTCGGCCGTCGCCATCGTCACCACTTCGCCGGCGCTGATGCGGCGAAAATGCTGCAGCGGGAAGCGCAGGACCTGGGTGAACAGGTCGTAGCGCAGCCGGCGCAGCATGATCTCGCCGAGCACGCCCTTCTGCACGCTCAGCGCATAGCGCAGGCCCGCGGTCACCAGCATGAGCCCGAGCAGCGCCATGCAAAGCAGGATCAGGTAGTCGACCTGGCTCACCGGCATGCCCCACAGGACCTTGCCCGGAAAGGTTCCGGCGGGCGGCTGCAGCGCGCCGTTGATGATCATCTTCGGCAGCTCAAAGAAGGCATACAGCAACGGCATGTAGAGCAGCGTGCCGATCACCAGGACGAGCTGCTGCTTCCTGCTGTAGCGCCAGATATACGCAAAAATGCTGCCGGGAATAGCCGTTGCCTCCACGCTTCGCCTGCCGAGAATACTCGCCCCGGCGGCTGCCGGCGTAATGAAATCTGCGGGATCGCGAACCAAGTCCTCCCCCCTTGCGGGGGAGGATTTAGGTGGGGGGTAAGCCGCCTATGGGATGTCCGGATGTCTGGCGTGCACCCCCCACCCTGACCCTCCCCCGCAAGGGGGGAGGGAAAAAGACTGCATGACCGCGAGTTACGAGTCACTTCCCGTAGCCGACGCCCCCTCACAGCTTCCGCGTCACCGCGATCACATGCTTCTGATAGGCCGGGCGGGCCGCCATGCGCTGGTACCAAGCCTCGACGTTCGGGTGCGACGGCCGGTTGGGCGTCCACTGCATCCAGCGGTGCGTCAGCGATCCGGCGGGAATATCCGCCATGGTCAGCGTGTCGCCGCAAAGATACTTCCGGCCGGCGAGCTGGCGATCGAGGATGTCGTACAGCGGCGCCGTGCTCTTCGCCGCCGCCGCGATGGCGTCCTTGCTGCGCTTCTCCTCCGGCAGCCGGAAATACTGATCGAGATACACCGTGTTGAACTTCGCCAGGTTCAGCGAGCTCCAGTCCATCCACTTCTCGGCGTCCGCCCGGCCGCGCGGCGTGTCGGGGCAGAGGTTGCCCAGGCTGTGCACGGAGCACAGGTAGCGCACGACGGCGCCGGATTCCCAGAGGACGAAGCCGTCGTCCTCCTCCAGCGTGGGGAGGCGGCCGTTCGGGTTCTTCTTGCGGTATTCGGGATCGTCGTTGCCGCCGAACTTGCCGCCCCAGTCGATACGCTCGTACTCGACGCCGATCTCGCCGAGGCACCACATCACCTTGATGACGTTCGAGCCGTCCGCGCGGCCCCAGATCTTCAGCATTCCTCGCTCCTCCCTGAAAATTCGCTGCTGCATGGATAGCATTCCGCCGCGCGCCGCCCCAGCGGGAATTTCAGCGGAGGCGCATCGTCTTGACTCCCATCGCGCCCTCGTGTTGTGTCGAGAGTCTCAAGAATATCAACGCGTCGCAGCGTAACGCAGGAGAGCACGCGCCATGGCCGTCAGCAGCAAAAACCCGGAAACGCAGGTCCTTCACGCCGGCTACCGTTCCGATCCCGCGACGGGCTCGGTGGCGGTGCCGATCTACCAGACGACCTCCTTCCAGTTCCGCGACACCGAGCATGCCTCGAACCTGTTCGCGCTGAAAGAGTTCGGCAACATCTATACCCGCATCATGAACCCGACGACCGACGTGCTGGAGCAGCGCATCGCCGCGCTCGAAGGCGGCGCCGCCGCGCTCGCCGTCGCCTCGGGCCAGGCGGCGTCCGCGCTCGCCATCCAGAACATCGCCCAGGCCGGCGACAACATCGTCAGCGCCACCGACCTCTACGGCGGCACCTGGAACCTGTTCAACAACACGCTGAAGACCATGGGCATCGAGGTCCGCTTCGTCGATCCCGCCGACCCGGACGCCTTCCGCCGCGCGACCGACGCCAAGACCCGCCTCTACTACGCCGAGACCCTGCCCAACCCGAAGCTCAAGGTCTTCCCGATCAAGGAGGTCGCCGAGATCGGCCGCAAGCTGGGCGTGCCGCTGATCATGGACAACACCGCCGCCCCGGTCCTCTGCAGGCCCTTCGAGCACGGCGCGGCGATCATCGTCTATTCGACCACCAAATACATCGGCGGCCACGGCACCTCGATCGGCGGGCTGATCGTCGACGGCGGCAACTTCGACTGGGCGAAGCACGCCGAGCGCTTCCCCGGCCTCAACCAGCCCGACCCCTCCTACCACGGCGCGGTCTGGACCGAGGCCGTCAAGCCGCTCGGCCCGATCGCCTACATCATCAAGGTCCGCGTCACCCTGCTGCGCGACCTCGGCCCGGCGATGAGCCCGTTCAACGCGTTTCAGTTCATCCAGGGGCTGGAGACCTTGCCGCTCCGCATCCGCGAGCACAGCCGCAACGCCAAGGCGGTCGCCGATTATCTCGCGAAGCACCGGGCCGTGACCAAGGTCATCTTCCCGACCATGCATGCCGACAAGGAGCAGAACCGCCGCGCCGAGACCTATCTCAAGGGCGGGTTCGGCGGGATGGTCGGCTTCGAGATCAAGGGCGGGCGGGAAGCCGGGCGCGCCTTCATCGACGCGCT
>WHUA01000026.1 GCA_009377445.1 Alphaproteobacteria bacterium
CACACCGAGCTCGCGCGCCAGGACCTGGGAGCGCTCTTTCGTTTGCGCGAGCCGCTGGAGCGCGACTTCATGCTCGGCGTTCGCCTGTTCCAGCGCCTGCCGGGAAACGAAGTTGACCGCGTGCAGCTGCTGCGCGCGGTCAAGACGCTGGCGGGCGAGCACCAGGTTGGCATTGGCGGCGCCAATGTCGGCTTCGAGATGCGCACGCGCTTCGGCCACCCCGAGATTCGCGCGCTCGACTTCGGCGCGCAGCACGGCGAGCGGCTGGCCGGCGCTGACCGTGTCGCCCCGGTCGACGCGCACCGCGTCGATCACACCCACCACCGGTGAGCCGACTTCGGCCACGCGTTCGGGCTCGATCAGGCAGCCGACCGGGGCGCCGGCCCAGGCTGCGGAGGAAAGTGCTAGCGCTCCGACGCCTACCAGGCTCGGCAGCAACTTCATGAGATCCATGCGTATCACTCCGCCGCCGAGGTAAACGAGCTGCGCCGTTGCCATGCGCGGTCCTGCTGCAGGACCAGCCGGCGCGCGTGCGCGCCGCGTCGTTCCTCGGCCCATTGATGAGCCAGAATCCAGCCCCGTATCAGCCACTGTGGCCGTCGGGCCGTCCCATTGCGATTCAAGTATCGGATCAGACGGCGCAAAATTGAGGCGCTCGGCTTCTCCCAGGCCTTCGAGTCGAGCGGCAGCCAGCGCTCGCAGCTGCCCGGATCGCCTTGGCGGGCGCAGCGTCCGGCGAGCTGGCGTTCGAGCCGGCGCGGCGCCGCCTCCTGGCAATCGATGACGTGCAGCCCGCCCAGCTCCCGTGTCCCGGGCTCCAGGACGACGTCGGTGCCACGTCCCGCCATCTGCGTGGCGATGGTGACGGCGCCGGGCCTTCCCGCCCGCGCGACGATGGCCGCCTCCTCGCGATGGTGGCGCGCGTTCAGCACGCTATGCGGGATACGGGCTTGCGCCAGTGCGCAGCCGAGCGCTTCCGAATCGGCCACCGACCCGGTGCCGATGAGCACCGGACGGCGGCTCGCGTGCAGCTCGCGGATCCGGTCGATCAGCGGCTGCCAGCGCTGCGGTCCCGTCCCGAACAGTCGGGCGGGCAGGCGCAGGCGGCGCGAAGGCCGCCGCAGCGGCACCTCGACCACGCTCAAGCCGTAGACCGAGCGCAGCTCCCGGTGCGCTTCCCGCAGCGTGCCGCTCATGCCGGCGAGCCGCAGATAGCGCGGGAAGAAGCGCTGATAGGTGATCTGAGCGAGCGTACGGGTATCGGCGCTGAGCGGCTTGCGCTCCTTCAACTCGATCAGGCCGTGCAGTCCTTGCGACCAGGCGCGGCCGGGCGCAGTGCGGCCGGTATGAGGATCGACGATGACGACCCGGTCGTCGGCGATCACGTAATCGCGGTCGCGCCGGTACAGGTGCAGCGCGGCGAGCGCCATGGCGACCGCTTCTTCGGCGCGACGGCGCATGCGCCACGGCGCACCGAGGCCTGCGCTGAGCAGTCCCAGGCGCTCGCGCCCGTACTCGGTGAGATGCGCGCGCCGGCTTGCACGCTCGGCAGTAAAGTCCTCCGGCTCGCGCAGCTCGCGCGCAAGCGCCAGCGCCTGCCAAAGAAACGCGCGCCGTTCCGGGTTGGCATGCGGAGCCGAAATAACCAGCGGCGTCACCGCCTCGTCCAGCAGCACGTTGTCGGCCTCGTCCAGGATCGCCATGCAAAGCCCGCGCAATCGCGGCTGCGCGGCGTCGGGGGCGAGCGCAGCCGCACGCTGCATCAGCTCGTGGCGGCCGGGCGCTGCCAGGCCGTCGCGCAGG
>WHUA01000011.1 GCA_009377445.1 Alphaproteobacteria bacterium
CACTTCGCCGGGCTTTGTCAGGAAGCCGTCAAAGTCATAGTCGGCGCGGGCCACCGTTTCGTCCCCGCATGTCACAACGCCGGCGCCGCGAAGTCCGCCAAGATAGTGCATGACCGAATCTTTCCTTCGGAGAAGTTAGGCCGCGCATGCGTATCGAGAGGTATGCTTATGTCTCAGCGCTTCTTCTTCGGAATTCCGATCGAAGCCGATTTGCCTTTGGTCAAGGCGGCGGGAGCCGTTGCCGGTTCCTTCATCTTTTTTGGCTTGCGGATCTCGCGGTTGCTGCGCCTTCGCCCCTTGGCCATGATGTCCTCCTGCATGAGCCCGATCCGCCGTTGCGGTCGGTAAGAAATGAAAGGTCCCGCTCTCTCGATGAGGTGCAGGACCAGCAAGGCGTCATCGGATAGCTTGGTGCCGCACCATCGCGGATCGATGCGGACCGGCGGCGGGCTCATGGAATCCCCGGTCCGCCGCCGTTGCATTCAGGCCAGCACCTTGAGGTTGTCGGCCGACATCTTGCCGCTCTTATGGTCGGAGACAAGCTCGAAGTCCACTTTCTGGCCTTCACGGAGCTCACCGACGCCTGACCTCTCCACGGCACTGATATGAACGAATGCGTTTTTGCCCCCGTCATCCGGCGCAATGAAGCCGAAACCCTTTTGGATATTAAACCATTTCACGGTTCCCGTAGTCATGAGGAAACCCTTTCACAAATAAAGATGTTGCTTGCCCGCGATCGCGGGCAATCGAAATCGCATTTTCAGGTAAGAAGATTGTCAGCGCGACGCTGATCTAGTCAGCGCAAGGCCGAGCCAACCGGCCGTCTATCGACATTCAACACACGGGAAGTGACATCGCGTAATGCAAGGACTCTCTTGACACATTCACGCGCGTGGCGAGCGGATTCAAGCCGTTGCGTGCGGAGGCCGGGATAATGCTTCGGAGTTGTAAATAGGGGCGCGACGCCCCATGTGATGGTCACTGGCACTCCCGAGCCGATAGTGCCAAATCCTTAAAAGCCGGCCGGGTAGGCCATCGACGAAATCGCATCCGTTGTGAGGCCGCGCCCTGATCCGCCGTGGCCGGTAGGACGGTGAAGGCCTCCGGCAGCGCGATCATCTCCGACATCGCGAAAGAAAAGCCGATGGAGGGCGAGATATTTGCCGTCGTCTGTGGCGCGCGGCGGGGATGGCAAGCGGTACCCGTTCGACATCAAGACCGGTGACCGCGTGCTGTTCGGGAAGTAGTCGGGAACCGAGACGCGATCGAGCAGGACACCGCGAAGAAGACAGCTGCATAACACAAGGAAACCAGACCATGGCTGCCAAAGAAGTCAAATTCAGCACCGACGCGCGCGATCGCATGCTGCGCGGCGTCGACATTCTCGCAAACGCGGTGAAGGTGACGCTCGGCCCAAAGGGGCGCAACGTCGTCCTCTCCAAATCCTATGGAGCCCCGCGGATCACCAAGGACGGCGTGACGGTTGCCAAGGAGATCGAGCTCTCTGACAGGTTCGAGAACATGGGCGCGCAGATGGTCCGCGAGGTCGCCTCCCGGACCAGCGATCTTGCGGGCGACGGCACCACGACGGCGACAGTGCTGGCCCACGCGATCGTGCGCGAGGGATCAAAGGCGGTTGCCGCCGGTATGAACCCAATGGATCTGAAGCGCGGCATCGATATGGCCGTGGAGGCAGTGGTTGCGGACATCAAGAGGGTCTCGAAAAAGGTCTCGACCAACACGGAAATTGCTCAGGTCGGAACGATTTCAGCCAATGACGACCGCGAGATTGGCGAGATGATCGCGAAAGCGATGCAGAAGGTGGGCAACGAAGGCGTGATCACGGTCGAGGAGGCAAAATCCTTGGAGACCGAGCTCGATATCGTCGATGGAATGCAGTTCGACCGCGGCTACATTTCACCCTACTTCGTCACCAACGCCGAGAAAATGATCGCCGAACTCGACACTCCCTACATCCTCTTGCACGAAAAGAAACTCCCAGGGGTGCAGGCAATTCTTCCCCTGCTCGAGGCGGTGGTGCAGAGCGGCCAGCCGATCCTCATCATCGCCGAGGACATTGACGGCGAGGCGCTGGCCACGCTTGTCGTCAACAAGCTCCGCGGCGGCCTTAAGGTGGCTGCGGTGAAGGCACCGGGCTTCGGCGACCGGCGCAAAGCGATGCTCGACGATATCGCCATCCTGACCGGCGGTCAGGTTATTAGCGAGGACCTTGGAATTAAGCTCGAGAACGTCACGCTCGATATGCTCGGCAGAGCCAAGAAGGTGCGTATCGAGAAGGACAACACCACGATCATCGACGGCGCCGGCAAGAAGAAGGACATCCAGGGCCGGTGCACGCAGCTCCGCGTGCAGATCGAAGAAACGACATCCGACTACGACAGGGAGAAGCTACAGGAGCGGCTGGCGAAGCTAGCGGGAGGCGTCGCAATCATCCGTGTCGGCGGCGCGACCGAGGTCGAGGTGAAGGAGCGCAAGGATCGTGTCGACGACGCGATGCATGCGACCCGCGCGGCCGTCGAGGAAGGTATCGTCGCCGGCGGTGGCGTCACGCTTCTATATGCAAGCAAAGCGCTCAGCCGGCTGAAGCCCGCAAATGACGACCAAAGGGTCGGCATCGAAATTGTGCGCCGTGCGCTGCGAGCGCCAGCCAGGCAGATCTTTGCAAATGCCGGGGCGGATGCATCGGTGATTGCGGGCAAGCTTATGGAGAAGGGCGACGCCAGTTACGGCTTCGACGCACAGAGCGGGAACTATGTCGACATGGTGAAAGCTGGGATCATCGATCCGAGCAAGGTCGTACGATTGGCGCTGCAGGGCGCGGCATCCGTCGCCGGCCTGCTTATCACCACCGAGGCGATGGTTGCCGAGAAGGCGGAGCAGGCTACGCAGACGATGTCGGACGGCGGGATGGATGGCGACTTTTAGATCGCCAAGCTGCATCGGAGCCGCCGAACGGATCGTCGCCTGTTCTTGAATGACGGGAGAGAGGTCGTCGGCCAAGCGACCAAGAAACCCGTAAGGCCGGTGCGGCCGACGCAAATCGAGGAAGAGGCAAAATCAGAGCCCCGGCTAGGGAGGGGTGGGAAGGCCGAGGCTCTGAAGTGTCTTGGGGAGGGACAAAAGATTGAGCCAAGTGTGAAGGCGCCAGCCTCAAGTCCCACCTATCGATAGCAGGCGGCGAAACGGCAGCGGTAGATTCGGAAAATACTCAATGGCGGCCTCGTTCCGCTCGGCATACTAGTCCCGTAAGCGTGTTGAAGTGGCCTGACCTGCCGAAGACATGCGAAAATCACATGGCGGAACTGAATTTATGGCCATAGCCATGCGTCTGCGTGAGGGATACTGATACGAGCAGATTGTTGCAATGCCGCGATGATCTACCGGTCTCCCGCCGATGCGGCTAAGTCCGCGTCATGGGAGCCTGGGCTTGAGCGTCCCTGTGACGTGAAGCCTCCCTGTTTGAGACTCAGCCGGGCCCTTGTGGCCCGGTCTTTTCTTTGCGCCCGTGCAATTCGTTCGGTGGGCGCCGAGGCGGCAGACGTCGCTGCGACCGATGCCCTGGCGTGTCTCCGACGGAGCTCGCCAATCACGAAACAGGCGTGAGCGGCAACGGGCGTTCGGCGGAGGCGTTCGGCGCCAGTCTGAAGGTTCCATGGGTGATCGACACCGATGTGCCCTGTGCTCCGTCGATGTCCCTGTACCGCAGTCAAGCCGGCCATGCGAGGGCCTCGATCCCGACCCAGTGCCGCAGCCGCTTTGTCCCATTTTCGGAAACCGTGAGCCCCCAGCTCGTTTCAACCGCCTTATAGCCGGAAGGTCGGAGGTTCAAATACTGCCCACGATTTCAGCGAATTAAATTCCGGGTAACGGACCTCCAAAAGAGCAAATAGAGCCAGTTGCGTGCCCCCGCAACCACCTTTACTCCCTCGACAAGCCCGCCGGCGAAAGCCGCGGGCTTTCTGTGTTCCGACCCCAGCGCCAGGATATGCGCGATGCCGGGCAATTTCGCGCTTGAGACGCACGCCGCCGGGATCGCAGACGCAATCATTGGATTCCAGGCCGGCCGGCGCCGCCGCGGGGTGTAACCTCACGAAATGATGAATATCTAAGAATAGCGACACGACGATGAATTCAGTGAAAATCGCCGAGGGGACCGACGAAGGAGAAGGAAATGCAAACCTACCAAAAGAGCCCGGACGCCATCGCGAAGCTCTCTCCGGAGCAGTATCGCGTAACGCAGCAGAGCGGCACCGAGCTTCCCGGAACCGGGGAATATCTGGATAACAAGGAGCCGGGCATCTACATCGATGTCGTATCGGGCGAGCCGTTGTTCGCTTCGTCCGACAAATATGAATCGGGATGCGGCTGGCCGAGCTTCACCAAGCCCATCGAGCCCGCCAACGTCAGCGAATTGCGGGACACGACGCACGGCATGATCCGTACCGAGGTGCGCTCGGCGCATGGCGACAGCCACCTCGGTCACGTCTTTCCGGACGGTCCGGAGGATCGCGGCGGGCTGCGATACTGCATCAACTCGGCTTCGCTTCGCTTCGTCCACCGCGACGACATGGAAGCCGAGGGCTACGGGGCGTACCTTGACCAGGCGGAGGATATCCGATGACCGAAGAACGCGCCGTTCTCGTAGGGGGCTGCTTCCGGGGCCTGGCCTACCCATACGGGGGGCTTATTCGGACGTAGTTCCACGAAGCTTCACGTTCCGGTCACGAAGCTGTCAAACCGGCCTGCAATAGTCCCGTCAGCGATAAGCACAACGGGGACAGGCATGCTGAAGGTCGACGGTCTCGCGAAGCACTACGCCACCGTCAAGGCGGTCGATAACGTAAGCCTGGAGATCCCCGAAGGACAGCTCGTCGGAATCATCGGCCGGTCGGGCGCCGGAAAGTCCACGCTTCTGCGCCTGATGAACCGTCTCGTCGAGCCGACCGCCGGCAGGATATTCTTCGGCGGCCGGGAACTCACCGCCCTCAAGGGGGCGGAGCTGCGACGGTGGCGGTCGCGCTGCGCGATGATCTTCCAGCAGTTCAACCTGGTGAATCGCCTCGACGTCATCACCAACGTATTGATCGGACGCGTCGGGCATCGCTCGACGCTATCCACGTTGATGAAGTCTTTCGCCCCGGCCGAGCGCGCGATGGCGATCCACGCCCTGCACCGCCTCGACATGGATGCGCAGGCGCTGCAGCGCGCCGAGACCCTGTCGGGCGGACAACAGCAGCGGGTGGCGATCGCGCGGGCCCTGCTGCAGGAGCCCGAGATCGTCCTCGCGGACGAGCCGATCGCCTCCCTCGACCCGCGCAACGCGGCGAAGGTCATGGATGCGCTGAAGACGATCAACCGTGAAGACGGCATCACTGTGATCGTCAATCTTCATCACCTCGATACTGCCCGCGAATACTGCGACCGGATCGTCGGCATGGCGGCTGGGCGTATCGTCTTCGACGGTGCGCCGCGGGACCTGTCGGACGCTTCGGCGCGCGAGATCTATGGGCAGGAAAGCAGCGATGCCGGCCTGGAGACGGTGCGTATCCGACGGCCGCACCAGCCGGCCCTGGATAGGCTCCCCGGCGCGGCTTTGGCAAACGCCTGAGCGGTCTTTGCCTTCACACCGGCGACCGCTTTCCTGCAACGACATTTCCCCGAAGGAGGATTTCATGACAGCGACACGACGTACCCTGACCGCGTTGGCGCTTGCCGGCGTGGCGGCGCTTGCGCTCGGCGCCCTGCCCACACACGCCGCCGACTGGCGCCAGAAGTATCCGGAAGTGACCGTCGGCGTCATCACCTCGGAAAACGAGGCGGATCGCGTGACGCGCTACAAGCCGGTGCTCGCCTATTTCGAGAAGACGCTCGGCGTAAAGGTCAACTGGCGTTCCGCCACGGACTACGCCGGCATCATCGAAGGGGTCAAGGCGGGGAAGATCGAGATCGCCCGCTTCGGTCCCGCCTCCTACGCGAAGGCTTGGCAGGTTACCAAGGGCGCGGTGGAGCCGCTGGTCGGCGAGCTCGATAAGAGCGGGGGTTTCGGCTACTACTCCGTCGCCGTCGTCAAGAAGGACAGCCCGTACAAATCCATCGAAGACCTCAAAGGCAAAAAGCTCGCCTTCGCCGACCCGAATTCGACGTCCGGCCATCAGGCGCCACGCTATTTCATGGGAGAGGCCGGCATCGACGTCGACAAGTTCTTCGGCAGCACGGCCTTCTCCGGCAGTCACGAGAACAGCGTGATCGCGCTGCTGAACGGGACGTTCGACGGCATCGCGACCGCCTACAACTCGGAAGACCGCAATACCATGACGCGCATGGAAGGCAAGAAGATGATCGAGCCGGGCCAGTGGCGGGTCATCTGGAAGTCTCCGCTGCTCCCGTCCAGCCCCTGGGCCATGTCGACCAAGCTGCCGCAGGAAATGCGGAACGACGTGAAACAGGCACTGCTGAAAATGAAGGACGCGGATCCGGTCGCCTGGAACTCGCTGACCGACGGCAAGGCGGGCGGTTATCGCGCCGTCACGCATTCGGATTACGAGGCGATCGTGCGCATGATCAAGGCGAACCTCGCCAACCGCAAGTCGAGCTGACCGGTTTCCCTTGAGTGGAGGGCCGGGACTGCGGTCCGGGCCCCTCCACACCCCAATCCTCAGGCAGCGGCAACCGAAATATGTCAGTCACAACGGCGCAGGACCCGGTGACGGCCTTCGAACGGGCGCGCGGCGAGCGACGGCGCGCCCGCCGTTCCAAGGACATCCTGCTCGCGATCCTGTTCGCCGCGGCTTTCGCCTTCTCGGCCGTCGTCGGCGAGGTCAGCCCGGCGGCCTTGCTCGACGGCTTTCCGCGCTTATTCGACTACCTCGCCGACATCGTACCCACGGTGAGGGCCGGCCATGCGGCTGCCGATCTGCGGGAATGGTTCTGGGCGTTCCCGAAATGGCTGGCCTTGCTCGGCGACACGCTCGTCATCGCCTTCCTCGGCACCCTGCTCGGCACCGGGGGCGCGCTGGCGCTTTGCTTCGCCGGCTCCCGCAATCTCGCGACCCGCCGCTGGATCTATTTCGCCGCGCGGCGGTTGACCGAAATAGCGCGTGCGGTGCCGGAGCTGGTCTATGCGATGATTTTCGTCTTCGCGTTCGGGCTCGGTCCTCTGCCTGGCGTGCTCGCCATCACGGTCCATTCGGCCGGCGCCCTCGGCAAGCTCTTCGCCGAAGTGAACGAGAATATCGACATGGGCCCGGTCGACGGCGTCCGCGCGGCCGGCGGCAACTGGTTCCAGATCGTCCGCCTCGCCGTCGTCCCACAGGTGCTACCGAACTACCTCAGCTACGCCTTGCTGCGGTTCGAGATCAACGTCCGGTCGGCCGCCGTCGTCGGCTTTGTCGGAGCGGGCGGCATCGGACAGGAGCTGATGTTCGTCATCCGTCAGTTCGTCTACACGGACATCAGCGCCATTGTCCTGATGATCGTCGCGACCGTCACGCTGATCGATGTGAGCTGCGAAAAGCTACGGCATCGCTTTATCGCCGGACAGGGAGGCGCTCAATGATTCGCCGCAGGCTGGCGGGCGACGCCCAACTCGACATGGCGCGGGAAAAATGGCCATGGATCATTTCCGCACCCGCGGCGCAGCGTGCGCGAAGCTGCGGAGCGTGGTTGGCGCTCCTGTGCGCGACGGTCTACGCGCTTTGGCACACCGGTTTCTTCGATCTTACCCGGCTGGCGAACGGGGCGGGCAAGCTCGGCTGGCTGCTCGGCTTCATGTTCCCACCGGCGGCGAACGGATGGTTCCTGGAATTCTGCGAGGGCATCCTCGAAACATTGGGCATGGCGTTCATCGGCACGCTGTTCGCCGCCCTGCTTGCGCTGCCTCTCGGTTTCCTCGGTGCCCGTAATGTCGTCTCGAGCTTTACGATTCATTTCTCGCTGCGCCGGTGCTTCGATTGCCTCAGGGGCGTGGACACGCTGATCTGGGCGCTCGTCTTCGTCAACGTCGTCGGTCTCGGCCCGTTTGCGGGGATCCTGGCGATCATCGTCTCGGACCTCGGGTCGCTGGCGAAGCTGTTTGCGGAGGCGATCGAGAACATCGACCGCAAGCAGGCGGAAGGCGTGCGGGCGACGGGCGCGAGCGCGCTGGAGGTCCTACGCTTCGGGATACTGCCGCAGGTGATCCCCGTCATCCTCAGCCAAACGCTCTATTACTTCGAATCGAATACGCGCTCGGCCACGATCCTCGGCATCGTCGGCGCCGGCGGCATCGGCCTCCATCTTTCCGACCGCATCCGGGTGAACAACTGGGACGAAGCCTGCCTGATCATCATCATGATCCTGGTCACCGTCTCGGTCATCGACCACCTGTCGAAGCTGATCCGCCTGCGCATCATCCAGGCCGGGGAGTACCGGCCGTGAAAAACCGCCCCCCGGCTGCGGCCGTACCACGGCGCGGGTGTCTCGTCCTGGTCGTCGGCCCTTCGGGAGCCGGAAAGGACTCCATCCTGGACGGCGCGCGGATTGCGCTCGCCGGCGATGCGAGCTTCGCGTTCGTGCGGCGCGAGATCACCCGCCCTGCGGACGCCGCCGGCGAAAGCCACCTGCCCGTGACCTGGGACGCGTTCCGTACGCGCGCCCTGAGCGGGCTCTACGCGTTGGCCTGGGAGGCGCATGGCAACGGCTACGGTGTGCCGGCGGCGGCGCTGCACGGCCTCGCCCATGGCCGGTCGGCGATCGTCAATGTAAGCCGCGGCGTCGTTGCGTCCGCCAGGACGCGTTTCTCCCACACTCGGATCGTCCACGTCTCGGTCCCGGAGCCGATCCTCGCCCAGCGGCTGAACGAACGCGGGCGGGAGAGCGCGGAAGAGATCATGCACCGGCTCGAACGCGCCGCCGCCTTTCACGTCGAGGGGGGCGACGTCCTTACGCTCGTCAACGACGGGCCGCTCGCCCGATCGGTTGCTTCCTTCGTCGCGATGCTGCGCGCGCTGCCCGCGAACGGATAACGCTGGACCTGCCGGAACGGACGGTCTCGGCTTTGCTGATAGAACAGGCTGACGGCGTCGATCGTGAAGTTCGCATTGGCGACAGGGCCGAACATGCGCCGCAAGATCGGCAGCATCCGGTCGCGCTCTTCCGGTTGAAGGCGGGACGTCAAGGTCATATGGAAGCGAAAGGCCTCCATGACATAGGGATACCCCCAGCGGCGAAGCAGGGCATCCTCCCACGCGCTGAGCGGCGCGGCGCGTCGGCGGCGCAGCTCTTTTTCCGATGGCGCCAGACGAAACCCGTCGAAGTCGCGCACGCATGCCGCCGCCAGGTTGCGCACGCGGGTGGAGTCTTCCGTCAGCAGCAGCGCGATGAAGCCGTCGAGCGTTCCGACTTTCAAGCCCAGCCCGGTCAGCGGCGCCTGGTCCTGGGCAAATAGAGCCAGCCGACGATCGAGCTGGGCGAGGGTGCGGCTCTCCGCCATGGCGAAGGGCGGTTTCAGGGTCGCGTGGAATCCGTAGTGCCGTGCCGACGCCGTTATTTCGGCGATCCGCGCTTGCGGAAAGCCGTCGACCCGCGGCTGCTCCAGATCCCTGCCCGTCATGCAGTCTCGGCCAAGCCAAGTGGCGCCGAAGCCGGCGAGCACGGACTCATGGCTCGGCGAAAAATAAATGGCGTAGCGGGCGGTCACTGTTCGCTTAGGCTGGCTTCGAGGTGGGGACGGAAATGCTCCAACGGCGGAGTCTCGATGTGCGGATTCTTTGCCGCCTCATCCCAGCGGCGCAACATCACCGCGTCCTTGGCGAAGGGCCGCTCGATGAACTTTTCTGCGCGCTCGGGCGTGTACGGGCCACCCTGAAGCTCCAGGCTTCGCACCGACCCTTGCGACAGGCCGGAAAAATAGCCGGGCTCGACCGCGGTAAGATAGCGCTTGGCGGCGACGTGCCACATGATCGGGTGGGTGACGGTGGGGCCGAACCATCGGGACAGGTAGTCGCACCCAATGACTTCGTGGAAGCCGTCCTCTCCCCGCCGCTTGGCCGCGCCATCGTGCGGATTGACCAGGTGGCCGATGTCATGCAGCAAGGCCGCCGAGACCAGGGCGGAGCTTGCGCCTGCCTTCTCCGCCAGGAGGCCGCATTGCAGGGCATGCGCCGTCTGCGAAAGTCGCTCCCCGCCGTAGTTGCGCGCACCCTCGGCGCGGAAAATCTCGAGGATTGCCTCGACGGCCCGTTCCGACGTTTCCATGTCCGGCTCCATTCTCTGTCGACCTACGCGACGCGCGCGCCCTCGCGCCAGACCTGGCGGACAACCGGCGCGTCGTGCCGGTCGCTAACCTGGATGATATCCGCGCGCAGGCCTTCCGCGATCTCGCCGCGATCGCTGAGGCCTATCATGCTTGCCGGCGTCGAGGAGACCTTTCGAACCGCCGCAGGCAGATTTTCCAGCACCTGCTCATGCAGCAGGAAAGCGCTGTGCAGCAGGCTGATCGGCACGTAGTCCGAAGACAGCGCGTCGAGATGGCCGTCCCTGGCGAGGTCCACGGCCGATACGTTGCCCGAATGCGAACCGCCGCGCACCACATTGGGCGAACCCGCAACAATCCGCATGCCCTTGGCCGAGGCCGCTGCCGCCGCCTCGTGCGTCGTCGGGAACTCGGCGATCGTCATGCCGAGCTCGATGGCCTCTTCGACATGCTCCTCCGTCGCGTCGTCGTGGCTCGCCAGGGTGTGGCCGCGCGCCACGCAGCCGGCCGCGAGGGACCGGCGGTTGCGGTATGAGTTCTCCTCCGCGTTGGCGCGCATTCGGACGATGAGCTCTTCGATCTCCGCGCCCGATTTGCCGCTCTTGCCGCCATAGTACTGCCGCCATTTGTCGATGTTGGTGAACTGGCGCTGGCCCGGCGTATGGTCCATCAGCGAGACGAGCCGGATGAGCGAATGGTCCGCCAGCCTCTCGAACAGTTGGCGGACGTTCGGCGCGCTGATTTCGCAGCGCAGATGGATCAGATGGTCCGCGCGCAGCACATCGTTGTCGCGGCAGGCGAGGATCTGCTCCGCCGTCGCGACGGCCATGACGTCGTCGTCATCGCGATGCTCCGCATTGCCGATCCTAACCGCGTCCAGAACGGTCGTGATTCCGGCGGAGCAAAGCTGGGCATCGTGCGCCAGCAACGCCGTCATCGGATTCCAGAGCACGCCGGGCCTGGGCTTCATGTGCTTCTCGATATGGTCGGTATGGAGCTCCACCAGCCCCGGCAGCAGCAGATCGCCGTCCATGTCCTCGCCGGCGCAGGCGAGCGATCCCGCCTCGATCGCCGCAATCCGACCGTCCCGGATCAGCACGCTTCCTTCGATCATCTCATCCTTGAGGACGATCCGGGCGTTCTTCAGGATGCGTTCCATGGTCATGCCGCGTCTCTTTCCACATTCATCCGAACTTCTCCTGTCGCAACGGCACGGCGCACCTCCACATCGTGGAAGATGCCGACGACGCCGGCGCCGCGATCGCGCGCTTCGACGATCATGTCGATGACGACGTTTCGATTGTCGGGATCGAGCGACGCCGTTGGTTCGTCGAGCAGCAGAACCGGAAAATCCGCGACGAACGATCGGGCAATGTTCACCCGCTGCTGCTCGCCGCCTGAGAATGTGGCCGGCGCGAGGTTCCACAGCCGCCGCGGAATGTTGAGGCGTGCGAGAACCGCCGCCGCCGCGTCGCGGGCGGACGCCGCGTCCACGCCCCGCGCAAGCAGCGGCTCGGCCACGACGTCGATCGCCGGAACGCGCGGGATTGCCCGCAGGAACTGGCTGACGAAGCCGATAGTGTGCCTGCGTATCTCGACGATCATTTGCGGGTGTACGGCTGCGATATCGACAAGCGCTTCGCGGTGACGCACGTGGATGCTGCCACGTTGCGGCAGATAGTTGCCGTACAGGCATCGGATGAGCGACGACTTGCCGGCGCCCGACGGCCCGACGAGCGCGAGACAATCGCCGGCGCAGACCGCCATGTCCAAGGCATCGAAGACCGGCAGCCGTATGCCGCCTTGGTTGTGCAGGGTGAAGGTCTTCGCGAGCCCGGTCGCTTGCAGCAGGATCGTACGGTCTTCCATGGCGCTACACCGGCAGGATCGATGAAACGAGAAGCTGGGTATATGGGTGCTGCGGGTCGTCCAGAACCTGGTCGGTCAGGCCCTGTTCGACGACGCGGCCGCCCCTCATCACCATCAGGCGGTGCGTGAGCAGGCGCACCACGCCGAGATCGTGCGTGACGACGATGCAGGCGATGCGCAGCGTGCCGACGAGAGTGCGGATCAGATCGAGCAGCCGCGCCTGAACCGAAACGTCGAGGCCGCTGGTCGGCTCGTCCATGAAGACGAGCCGCGGCTGCGTCACCAGGTTGCGGGCGATTTGCAGGCGTTGTTGCATGCCGCCGGAGAAGGTTCCCGGCAGGTCGTCCATGCGCGACTGCTCCATCTCGACCCGTTGCAGCCAGTCGGTGACCTCGGTCCGGATATTCCCGTAGTGCCGCGCGCCGACGGCGATAAGCCGCTCGCCGACGTTGGCGCCGGCGCTGATGCCGAAGCGCAGCCCGTCGCGCGGGTTCTGATGGACGATGCCCCAGTCGGTCCGCATCAGCATGCGCTGCCGCGCTTCCGAAAGCGCATGGACGTCGCACAGGTCCTCATCGCGGAGCCGATAGCGGACGATGCCGCGGTCCGGCGCGGTCTGTGCGGAGAGGCATTTGAGCAGCGTCGACTTGCCCGAGCCGGATTCGCCGACCACGCCGAGCACTTCGCCGGGCCAGAGATCGAAGCTGACGCTTTCGCATCCGACCGTCCTGCCGAAGTATTTGCCGAGATCGCGAACCTCGAGCAGGCTTTCTTCTCTGGGCATGCTCATTCCGCCGCCTCGCTGTTGAGCGGTCCGCGGAAGCCCTGCGCCTGGCGCTGGGTACAGAAATCGGTATCCGAACAGACGAACATGCGCCCGCCTTTGTCGTCGATGACGATCTCGTCGAGGTAGCTGGCGCCCGCCCCGCAGAGGCCGCAGCAATGTTCCCAGCTCTCGACGCTGAACGGATGATCGTCGAAGTCGAGGCTCTTGACCGAGGTGTAAGGCGGGACCGCGTAGATGCGTTTTTCGCGGCCGGCGCCGAACAACTGAAGGGCGGGGTTCCGGTCCATCTTTGGGTTGTCGAATTTCGGTATCGGGCTCGGCCGCATCAGATAGCGGCCATGCACCATGACCGGATAGTCGTAGGTCGCGGCGATCCGGCCGAATGTGGCGATCTGCTCGTAGAGCTGGACATGCATCGGGCCGTATTCCGACAGCGCATGCATCTTCCGCGTCTCGACCTCGCGCGGCTCGAGCCAACGCAGAGGCTCGGGAATCGGCACCTGGTAGACCAGGATCTGCCCTTCCGCGAGCGGCGCCTCCGGAATGCGGTGGCGGGTCTGGATGATCGTCGCCTCGCGCGTGCTTTCGGTCGTCCGGACGCCCGCCGTCTTGGAAAAGAAACGGCGGATGCTGACGGCATTGGTCGTATCGTCGGCGCCCTGGTCGATCACCTTCAACGTGTCGTCCGCGCCGATGATGCTGGCAGTCACCTGGATTCCCCCCGTGCCCCAGCCGTAGGGCAGCGGCATCTCGCGGCTGCCGAAGGGAATCTGGTGGCCGGGAATGGCGACGGCCGTGAGGATCGCGCTGCGGATCATCCGCTTCGTCTGCTCGTCGAGATAGGCGAAGTTGTAGCCGGCGAGGGTCTTGCCGCCGGCCGCGCTTGCGACGCCGCTCATTCCGCCGCCTCACCCGTCCGGCGCGCTTCGAAGTCCGCGCGCAAGCGGCGCACGATGTCGAGCTCGGACTGGAAGTCGACGTAATGCGGCAGCTTGAGATGCTGGACGAAGCCTGACGCCTCCACGTTGTCGCAGTGGTAGAGCACGAATTCCTCGTCCTGCGCCGGCGCGGTCACCTCCTCGCCGAGGTCGTCCGCCCGGAGCGCCCGGTCGACGTTCGCCATTGCCATCGTCTTGCGCTCGCAATGGCCGAAGGAGATGCCGTAGCCGCGCGTGAACTGCGGCGGGCGCTCCGCGGAACCTTTGAACTGATTGATCATTTGGCATTCCGTCACGGTGATCTCGCCGATCGTGACGGGAAATCCGAGCTCGGGCGGCGTGAACTCGACCGCGACCTCGCCGAGCCGTATCTCGCCGGCGAAGGGATGGTTCCGGCCATAGCCCCGTTGCGTCGAGTAGCCGAGCGCCAGCACGAAACCTTCGTCGCCGCGCGCCAGAAGCTGCAGGCGCACGTCGCGGTTGGCAGGCAGGGTCATTGCGTTTCGCGTCACGTCGCCGACGGCAGCGTCTTCCCCTGGCGCTTCTTCCTCGATCAACCCTTCCTGATTCAGGAGATCGGCCACGCGGGGCATGGCGGAACCGGGTTCCGCCGGAACCTCTGCCGCGAGAGCGGGCGCCGCCTCGTCCGCGAGGGAAAAATCGAGCAGGCGATGCGTGTAGTCGAAGGTGGGCCCCAGCACCTGGCCGCCGGGCAGATCCTTGTAAGTCGCCGAGATGCGCCGGCGGATGGTCATCTTCGCGGTGTCGATCGGGTCGCTGGCCCCGAAGCGCGTGAGGGTCGTGCGGTACGCCCGCAGAAGGAATATCGCCTCGATCAGGTCGCCCCGGGCCTGCTTGATCGCCAGAGCCGCCAACGCGCGGTCGTAGAGCGATCCTTCCGTCATCACCCGGTCGACGGCGAGCGATAGCTGCTCGTCGATCTGGCTCAACGCGATTTCCGGGGTCGCCGGGTCGCCGCGCCGCTCTTCGGCCAGCAGCTTGTGGGCATTCTCGATGGCCCTCTCGCCACCCTTCACCGCCACATACATCAGTCGGGTTTCCTTTCCGTCGCCGCCGTGCGTCCCGCTTCGATGCGCCGTACGCTGCGCGGCATGCAGGCGATCCGATGCTGAGCGGTCAGGATGAGGTCGACGCCACATGGGTAAAGGGCGCCCATGTCGGACCATTCCCGCCAGAAGCCGTCCGTCAATCCCGGGTCGCCCATGAAGGCGAAGTCCTCGATCCCGGGGCCGGCGAAACAGATGTCGCTGCCGGTTTCGAGAGCGGCAACCTGCACGATGACAGTGGTGGAGTTTTCGGGAAACTCGTCGCTGCCGAAGTCGAACCGGTCTAGACTCGGCATCGGACCGGCCACGATGGCGAATGTCGCCTCGCCGGACCGGTCCGCGATAGGACATCCGCAATGGAAGGCGAGGAACTCGCGAACCTTCGACGTGTCGGCTGCCCCGTCGAGCCAGACGGGCGTCGAATCGTCGAGCAGCGTCAGCGCGACCGCCGTGCTCGCGGCATTGAGCGGCGGCGGCGCATAGGGCATGGCCGGGATATCCTTGCGTACACCGGGTCTTGCCATCGACTCCAGGACGCAGCGGAAGATCGCCTGGCTATGCTGCACCGGGTCGCTGAACCCGGCACCCATCGGACCGATCTCGAACACAGGCATCTCCATCCTCAGTCGCCGCGCACCATCGTGAAGAAATCGACCTTCGTGGCCGCGGTCCGGCGGGCGACGCGGGCGCGTGCCTCGGCCTGCGTTGCGGCGAGCGGATCGATCACGCTGCGGCGGACCTCGTCCCGGCGTGCGGGGATCTGCATCAACGCGTCGATGAGGGCCGCCAGTTCGGCATGCCGACCGTCGCGTCCCGCGACGTAGGCATGGCCTGTGCCGCCTCCGGCCAACCGGACGACGCACCGGGTCACCGTCATTTCGCCCATGTTGAACCGTTGGCCGGCGCCGCCGGCCCGCGCCCGCACCATCACCATGCCGATTTCCGGCGGGCGAAGATGCGTCCATGCCGGCCGGTCCGGGAGGGCGCTCCATAAGGCTTCGATCGCTTCGGCGCTCGCTTTCGCCAGCACAGCCATCCATTCCTGGCGCTGACGAACGGCTTCGTCTGATGGCAGCGTGTCATCCATGGCGGGGGCGGAAACACCGTCGTGTAGATACATTGATGAGCTTGGGCCCGTTGCGGAACGGCCTATGAAATCAGCCAAGCTGACGAGCCGGAACCCTAGTTCGGGATCGATGTCCGTTTCGTGAAGGATGCGTAACAACTTCGCGAAGCTGGAGCGGGGTGGGGCGGAAGCGCTCCGGTCTCTAGCGAGGTGCGCGGTCCGGTCGGGACTGGATTCGATGCGCCACCGGAATTCGACGCGGCTTCCGGCGCATCGTTACGTAACGGGCGGTCCGGGAGCCGGTCCCTCGGCGGAACCGGCTCCAAAGACCTTCCAGCCTTACTGGAACACTTCGTTGAACTTTTTCTTCACCTGCGCCGAGTTCGAGACGATGTAGTCGAAGTCCAACGGCAGAATCTTCATCTCCCCGAGCGGTGGGCTGCCGGCCGGCGGCGCAATGTCGGTCCGCGCGGCGTAGTCGCCGCCTTCAGGAAGGATCTTCTGCGCTTCCGGGCTGACCATGTAGGCCGCCAGGAGCTTCGCGGCGTTCGGGTGCGGCGAGCCCTTGACGATCGCGGTCGGCGAGGCAATCACGAACGTGCCGTCCTTCGGATAAACGATGGCGATCGGATGGCCTTCCCCGCGCGCCTTGATGGCGTACGCCACGGACGCGCCGGCGGCGATGGCGCGTTCGCCGCGCTTGACCATGTCGAGCGCCTGCTGATTGCCCTGGACGACCATCGTGTCGTTGGCGCGCAGCTTCTCATAAAATCCCCAGCCGCGCTCCTTCGACATCATCGACACGACGCCGAGCTGGAGCGAGGTGAAGGAGGGATCCGTCATCACCAGCTTGCCCTTGTATTTGGCGTCGG
This sequence comes from Alphaproteobacteria bacterium, assembly GCA_009377445.1. Lineage (GTDB taxonomy): Bacteria > Pseudomonadota > Alphaproteobacteria > UBA8366 > UBA8366 > WHUA01. Next base: position 16,852 of record WHUA01000011.1, read on the forward strand.
TAAGGGCGCTCCATGTTTGCGGCATCTGGTTTTCGGGCACCATGTCGGTGCGGCCGTAGATGGTGATCGCATTGACGCGCTGGGCGATCCAGAGCCCCTTCGGGTCCTGCAGCGCGGCCGGGATCTTGTCGATCCCCGCAGGCCGGAACGGGACGAAGGTTCCCTGCGCAGCCATCTCGGACATTGCCGCCGGGTCGGACGTGGTCAGGACGTCGGCGGCGACCTGACCGGCCGATTTCTCCTGCATGAAACGGCGCAGGATCGCCGTGCCGCCGGAGCGGAACAGCTCGACCTTGACCCCGTGTTTGGCCTCGAAGGCATTCGCTATCTTCTGCGCCGTCTTGATCGGCGTCGAAGTGTACCAGACGACCCTGCCGTCCTTCTTCGCTGCTGCCATGTCGACGCTGTCCGCCGCGAAGGACGGGCCGCCGATGGCGGCAAGCCCGAATGCAGCTGCGGCGATGATGATGCTTCTGCGATTCATTCCGTTCATTCTCTCCTCCCTGAAATGTTTTCTGGTTTCACCCACGGTAGACTGGTTCCGGTTGCGAGAAGAAGCTCGAAAGTATGTGATAGACCAGCCGGAAATTCTTCTGCTGGAGCGATGCGTGCGCGATGCCCGGCATGACCGCGAACTGCTTGTCGGGGTTGGGAAGCCTCTTGTAGAACTCGATCAGGTCGTTCTCCCAGAGGAAGAGGCGGATACCGCCCTTGTTCGTCCAGAGCTCCTCGCCGTGAACCGGCGTCTCGGTGGCGGTGCGCTCGTTCATTGCCCGAACTCCGATGATTGACTAAGCGGCCTGCGCCGCATCCTTTTCGCTGCGGAACACACTGCACAGGCTCGTATCGACGGCAATTGCGACCCTGTCGCCGATCGCGAATTCCTGGCGCGGGTGCGTCTGCGCGCGCACGGTCTGGCCCGACCCGAGCTCGAGGTAGTACTCGGTGAGATTGCCGAGGAACGTCCGGTCGACGATTTCCGCCCGTGCGTGCGCGTGTGCGTGCGCGTCGCCGTCGCCGGCCTCCGTCCCGAGGCGGACATTCTCCGGACGGATCGCGACCTCGACCCGTTCGCCTGCCGCGATGCCGCTCGGCAGGGCGAGGTCGAGGCGCAGACCGGCGCCGAGATCGACAACGCCCCGTTCGCCCCTCACGGCGGCCACCGTTGCCGGCATCAGGTTGACGAGGCCCATGAAGTCGGCGACGAGGCGGTTCGCCGGCTTGGCATAGACCTCATAAGGCGTGCCGTATTGCTGCAGCCGGCCGGCATGCATGACGGCGATCCGGTCCGACAGCGCCAGCGCTTCGGTCTGATCGTGGGTCACGTAGACGAAGGTGATGCCGGTGCGCCGCTGCAACTGCTTCAGTTCGTGGCGCATATGCTCGCGCAGCTTGGCGTCGAGGTTGCTGAGAGGCTCGTCGAGGAGCAGGATCTCGGGCTCGACCACGAGACTGCGCGCGAGCGCCACGCGTTGCTGCTGGCCGCCGCTGAGCTCGTTCGGGTAGCGGCCTTCGAGGCCGGTCAGATTGACGAGGCCGAGCGTGTCCTCGACCTGGCTGCGGAGCTTCGCCGCCGCGATCTTGCGCAGCTTGGGACCGAAGGCGACATTCTCGAATACCGTCTTGTGCGGCCAGACGGCGTAGTTCTGGAACACCATGCCCATGCCGCGCCGGTCGGGCGAGACGACGGACCCCGGCGAGGAGACGAGCCTGCCGTCGACGTGGATCGTCCCCGCATCCGGCATGATATAGCCGGCGATCAGGCGCAAGGTCGTCGTCTTGCCGCAGCCGCTCGGGCCGAGCAGGGTCACGAACTGGTTGTCCTCGATTGCGAGGTCGAGATCGTCCACCGCCGCCGCATCCGTGTCGTGCGAGCCATAGGTCTTCGACAGAGCCTCTATCGTGATGCCGGCCATCAGCTTGCAACTCCTTCGTGTCGGGCTCCGCCGGCGCGCCCGATCTCGGCGCCGCCGACCTTGTTTGCGCGCCAGATGACCGCGCCGATGATGAGCACGTTGATGATGGCGAGCGCGGCGACCGGCTCGATGTATCCCGTCTCGTAAAGATTGTAGACGGCTACGGCGAGGGTGATCGAGCTCGAACTGAACAGCAGGATCGAGGCGCTCAGCTCCTGGATCGACGGCACGAAGACGAGGAGCCAGCCCGCGAACAGGCCGGGGCGCATCAAGGGCAAGGTCACTTCGCGCATGGTCGTGCTCCAGCGGGCGCCGAGGATGCGTGCGCTTTCCTCGAGCGAAGAATCGATCTGCCTGAGCGCGGTATTCGCCGCCCGGACCCCGAGCGGGATATAGCGGCCGGCATAGGCGAGCAGGAGGATGGTCAAGGTGCCGTAGAGCACGATCGGCATGGCGAGCCAGAACTGGATCAATGCGACGGCCATGACGATGCCTGGCAGCCCCATCGGAATAAGCGCCACGTAATCGAGGTAGCGCCGGCCGGGCACCTTGGTCCGAAGCTCGATCCAGCCGATCACCGCGCCTATGCCGACAACGAGGGTGGCGGCGAGGACGGCGAGCAGCAGACTGTTCAGGATGGCGCGCTGCGTCACGTCGTATTGGAACAGAACGAAGCGGTAGTTGGCGAGGGTGAGGCTCTTCCAGAAGTCGAGGCCCCAGGATTTCGAGACGGAGACGGCGAGCAAAGCGGCATAGGGCGCGGCGATCGCAACCAGGAAAACGATGAAGCAGACGCCGAACAGGACCCAGCGCGCCCAGCCGAGGTCGACGAGTTGCGGGCGCGAGCCCTTGCCGCCGAGGGTCACATAGGAGCGCCGGGCGAGGAACGAGCGCTGCAGATAGAGGGCGACGACGGTGATCGCCACGAACAGCAGCGACAGCGCCGAAGCGAGCCCATATTCGGGCGGGTAGTCGAACAGCGCATAGATCCGCGTCGGCAGCGTCACGATCCGCCCAGGCAGGCCGACGATCGCCTGTGAGCCGAACAGGGCGATGGCGTTCACGAAGGCGAGCAGCGCGCCCGAGAGGATAGCCGGCGCCACCAGCGGCGCGGTGATCAGGAGCGCCGTACGCACCTTGCCGGCGCCCAGTATCTCCGCCGCTTCCTCGTAGGAGGCGTCGACCGATTGCAGCGCGCTCGACGCGAGAAGGAAGACGTAGGGAAAGGTGTGCGGGACTGTGACCAGAACCAGGCCCGCCATCGAGAAGATGTTGAACGTCAACCAGTCCGCATCGAGCACGTCGCGAAGGAATACGTTGATCAGACCGGAATTCGGGCTGAGCAAATTGACGTAGGCAATGGCGAGAAGGAAGGGCGGCGAGAGATAGGACAGGGTCGCCGTCATCCGGATGAAACGCCGTCCGGGAATGTTGGTCCTGCTCACCGCCCAGGCCATCGGGAGGCCGATGAGGACGCTGAAGAGGCCCGTCAGCACGCCGAGGATGAGCGAATTGTAGAGCGGCTTCAGATAGAGACGGCTCGACAACGCCTCGACAAAATGGCCGATCGTGACGCCGCCTTCGCCACGAATGCTGCCCAAGAGAAGCGAGCAAAGCGGCAGGAGGACGAGAACGAAGAGGGCGAGAATCGCGGCGCCCATGATGAGGCGCTCGAGGTCGAGCCGCCGGTGAAGCGACGGCCCGGGCCCGGCGCGTCGGGTCGGCGTTCGGCGCGCAGCCTTCACGTGGCCGGGGATGCGTTCCGTTTTCGCGACCGGCACTTCACGCCGCCCGGGATCGGGGCTCGTCAAGCCGCGCGCCTGCGGTTCCGGTCGAGGTGTCGCGGCGATGGGGATTGCTCGCGTTGCGGCGCGGCGTCTTGACCGTGCACCGCCGATGCATGCCGCACACCGGCCGCGGCCGCGCGCGTCCGTTCAGCATCAGTGCCCACGCTTCTCTCGACATCGAAACGCGCGTCCCTCATTGGCACACGGACAATACAATCTGCGCGATCATCACGGCTGGTGTAAGGGCTGTCAACCGGTTCACGCCCGTGGCCGGGCCGCATCGGCTACGCGCTCCGCAGCGGCCATGAAGGCGCTATTTCTTTTTGCCGCCCGCCATTTTGGCCCGATGCGCTTTGATCGCGGCGAGCGCGGCCCGGACTTGGCCCGCATACTCTTCTCCATTCGCGCGGGATTGCATCATGGCTTCGTTGATGATGCGTCGGAGCTCCGGGTCCGCCTGCGACTGGCCGAGCAGCAACGCCGACGTCTGGGATCTGTCCGCCTCGGGCGAGTTTCCCCCCTGGGTCTCGCGATCGCGATAGAGCTTCACCGCGTCCAGTGCCGCCTGGACCTGCCCCTGGTAGTTCTCGCCTTCCCCGCGGGCGCGCTTCATGGCGATTTCGATGATCTCCTTCAACTCGGGCTTTGCGTCGGCCACGTCGAGCGCGGTCTCCGCAGGCCGTCCGCCTGCGCTCTTGGCCTTTGCCAGGGCCGTTTCGGTTCCGCGATGCGCCTTTATCGCCTGCAGCGCGGCCCGCATCTGTCCTTCGCGTCCCTCGCCCTTCTTCCGCGCATCGGCCATGGCGGAGTCGATCGCACGCTTCAATTGGGGCGAGACATTCTTGCCCAGCCCGAGCCCGGCCGTCGCAGGCGTGCTCTCGGCGGCCGCTTTCGCCGCCGGTGGGGGCGCCAGCTTGGCGATCTGCGCCTGGCGCAAGGCCTCGGCGGCCTTCTTCGCATCCGCAAGGATGCGCTCGCGCTCTTCGGTGGCCTGATTGCGGGCCGAGGTTACGATGGCCTCATATCTCCGTGCCGCTTCCTCCTTGGCGGATGCGATGATCTTTGCCTTTTCAGCCTCGGTTCGGATTTCCAGGGCTGCCAGCTCTTTCGCCTTTTTTTCCTCTGCCTCGGTCTTGACCTTGGCGAGCGCGGCCGACGTTTTTTCGTCGGCCGCGCGCTTGGCGTCCGAAAGCGTTTCCTGCAGTTGCTTGTCGGCGCTGTCGCGGGCGACCTCGATCATGCGTTGCCGCATGGCCTCCGCGGCCTTCTCGGCATCCGCCATCGCCTTGCGCCGGGCCTCGTATGCCTGTTCGTTTACCAAGGCCATGTCGCGCTTGCGATTATCCTCCGCGAGCTTTTGCGCCAGGGCCAGTTGGACTTTCAGGCTCTCGTCAATTTTCTTCTCCATTTTCGCATAAATGGCCGTGGAGGCTGCTTCCGCATTCTTCGCCGCGTCGGCCAGGGCTTTCTCGCGTTCCCCCTCCGCGGCTTTGACCGCTTCCGCCAGCTTGGCCTCCTCGGCCGCCGTGGCCTGGCGTTCGGCCTTTGCCAGCTCGTCCTGAAAACTCTTGTCGGCCTTCAGGGTCACCGCCGCGACAACTTGCTCGCGCGCGGTATCCGCTTTCTGGCTCACGTCCTCCTGCTGGCGCCGGATCTTGTTCAACGCTTCGACCGCGACCTGGATCTGCTGCAGGTAGTCCGCGCCATCTGCCTTGGCATCGGCCATGGCGCGGTCGATCACGTTCAGCAGGGCAGGGTCCGTCCCGGCGCGAAGGACAGCCAACGCGGGCGCCTGTTTATTTGCCGCCGCAGACGCTGCATCCTTGCGAGGCCGGAGCTCGGCCAACCGGTTGCGCGCCAGAGGCGCGAAATTTCCCAACGGAAACTGATTCAGATAAGCGTCGAAGTCTTCCGGGCGGGAGCTGCTGAAGATCGATTGCCAAAAGACGACCTCGCGGTCGACAGCCTTGTCCGCGCCTTTATTCTCCTTCTCGGCCGCCTTCGGCAGCGCGGGATTGAAGAAGAAATCCTCGGTTATAGACGAGGCGGTCCAGGGAACCTGCAGGTCCTTGGTGTCTTTGATGACCGCCGTGCGCACCCGCTTGAACGTCTCTTCGATCGAGATCCCTTGCTCCTGCATTTCTCGAACCAGGGCGCCGGTATAGAAGCTGTTGGCTCCCGTGCCGTCGGCCGCCACCTCGCCGGGCGCGGCCGCATAGGCGATGTAGGTGCCGGCCGGCGCACGCGTTTGCGCCAGGCCCTCGGAATAGAACCGGAATGTGTCGCCGAAGGGATTGTCGCGGCAGGCGTCCAGGATCACGATGTTGAGGCTGTTCCGCGCGCCGGCCATGCGGCCGATGACCTTGTTCAGGTCCACCGATTCGGGCTCCACATGATCCTCGACGGAAATTGCCGCCTTGATGGGAATCATGAAGTTCTTGCCGCGGATCTGCACCGCGTGGCCGGCGTAATAGAACAGGCCGACGCCGCCTTTCTCGATCTCCTCGCCGAATTCGATGATTGCGCGATGCATGTCTTGCTGCGTTGCATTGAGCCGGGTAATGACCTTGAACCCCAGGCGGCCGAGGGCGTCGGTCATCGCACGCGCGTCGTTGATGGTGTTGGGGAGCGGCGATTGCGCATACGCGCCGTTGCCGATGACGAGTGCAACCCGCCGTTCGGCGGCCGCGACGGGCAGTGCGATCGCGGTCAGGAACGTGGCGGCGAAAAAAGCGCATAAGATGAGCCGCACGCCGCCCTTCCACCGGGGCTCAGCCGGGCGGTTTGCCAACCTCGCCGATAGTTCCACGAGACGACCGCTGTGCATCTTTCTCCAGCGCCGCTTGCGTCAGCGATCGTTACCGCAGATCGCGAGCGACCCGAAATCCATTCGTCGTGTAGCGTACGTCAAAATCGTACCGGAGCCGGCTGGCCGAATGGGCATAGGTTTCGTCGTTGCGCCATGAGCCGCCGCGCAGGGCGCGCGCGCTGCACTCGCCCTGTTGGGACGCCGACCCGTCCCGCGGCGCCCGCTCGTAGTCCGGATTCCAGCAATCGTCGGTCCACTCCCAGACGCCGCCGCTCATGCCGTGCAAGCCAAAGGAATTGGGCTTGCCCGCGGTCACGGAAGCCGGCGCCTTGAAGCTCCAGCCGCTGCCGCATGCCTTGCAATCCGCCATGCCGGCGGCCATCCGGTTGCCCCACCAGTATTTGCGCTCGCTGCCGCCGCGGGCCGCGTATTCCCATTCCGCCTCGCTCGGCAGACGATAAGACTGACCCGTAACCTTCTTCAGCCAGGCAAGATATTGCTGGATATCCCTCCAGCTCAGCTTGTGCACAGGCGCGGTGTCCGGCGCGTCCTTCAAGTCGGGAATATACGTGCATCCTTTGGCGGCCGCGCAGGCCTTCCATTCCGCGATCGTCACTTCGTATTTCCCGAGCGCAAACGGCTTGGCGATCTGGACGGCATGGGCCGGCTGCTCGGAGACGTCGCCCTTTTCGGATCCCATGCGGAAAGAACCGGCCGGCAGACGGACCAAGACCGGACATTCGGGGCAGTCGCGAATCTCGCCATCGGAAACCGCGGCCGGCGGCGCAGCCTCGCGCGGCGGTATCACGGCGACTTTCGGCGCCGCCTTCGGCTCCTTCGGCGTGGCCGCCGGACGTGCGCGCAGCAAATTGGATGAAACATAGGCGGTGCCGCCGTTGCCGATCCGCACTTGGTACCAGTTTTGGCCGACGACGCGGCCCGTCACCAGTAGCCGTTCGCCCTTCGGCACCGTTTCCAGGATCGATGCGGCAAGACTGGGGCCTTCCCGGAGGTTTGCCGCAACGACGACATCGTATTCGGCCTGCATCGGCTCGATTTCGGGGCCTGCGGGGGCCGGTTTCGCCGGTTGCGGCGAACGGAGTATCGAGATGCGCTGCTTCGCCTCTTTCGCGTACTGCCCGTTCGGAAACACTTCGAGATAGGCTTCGAAGTCCGCCGGGTTGCCGCTTTCCTTGATGACGTTCCAGAGCTCGCCCTCGAATGCCGACCGGCCGGAGGCTTGGGCCGTGCCGCCGCCGCCCGGCGGACGATCCTCCAATCGGGCATGAGGCGCTTCGGGCGGCGTCGGCAGGTGAATGCCCCGGTTCAGCAGGCGCGCATCCTGGCCCGGTTCGAGGGCAGCATCCGCACGCCCCGCGCCGCCTGGGGAAGCGAGATAGACGTCATCGGGCAAGGACGAGCTGTGCCATGGCGCGTGCGTGTGGCTCGTCGCTTCGCTCACCGCGACGCGGACCATTTCGAAGACGTCTTCGGCGCGCCGATCCGGCGTTGCGATGAAGTTCAACAGCTCTTGCGTAAAGACGGACAAATCGGATCCCGCAATTCCCGAGGACGTCAAGCCGTTCGAATGGGCAATGAGGAAGCTCGCCGGCGCCTTGGCCGGCCGCGGCGCCACTTGTATCCCGCGATAACGGCTCCTGACGGGATATGGCGACGTGTCCAGGACGACCAGCTTGGGCGTGTCGTTCCGCGTGCGGTCCAGCGCCTGGATTACGCGATCCATGGCGATTGCGCCGGGCACGGGATCGCCTTCAAGTCCCACCTCTGCGTCGATGGGCACCAGCATCAACTGATCGCGTACGGTCACGGTGTGACCGGCGAAATAGAAGAACACCAGGTCGCCGTCGGCCGCGCGGTCGCCGAGCGCATCGAGCGCCTGCCCTAGATCGCCGCTGCCAACGTCTTCCAATGTCCTGACCTGGAAGCCTAGAGACTCCAGCTTCCGCGCCATGGCGCGCGCATCGTCAAGGGCGTGCGCCAGTTCGCCCGCCGCGTACCGTGAAGCTCCCACGACCAGGGCGTGGCGGCGGCTGACTTGGATAGGCGAGCCCGATTTGGCCGATCCGAGCGCGGCCAGATCCTTGGCGAAGGCTTTCGAAGGTATGGGGACCGCCAACCAGCCGGCGAGGAGCAGAAGCATGGTTGCGGCAATAACGATGCAAACGCGGCGGCCCATCCCGTGCGGTGTCCCCGGACCTTGGCGCGCTATGGAATCTTCGCTACGGATGCTCTGGTGTAACGTCATGTGTGTAACGTCATGCGCAACCGTCATCACCCGACAGGTTGGACTTTCGCAAACGGGCAAATACAAAGCCGACGGGAATCAATCAGTCGCGGCACGCCGCCATGACCTTCCCGTCGATCCGCCCGTGTGCTCCCGTACGGGCCGAGTATATCCTATATCATTGGTTGCGCAACGATATGCGCTTCGAGGCGTAGGCGAATGGCCGGAAAATCAAAGCAAAGTGGCTAACCGTAAGGCGTTTCGCGCCCCGTATTAAAACGCTGCCCGCGTTCAAATATAGACCTGGGAATCCTGAGCTATTTTACCTCTATGGTAATTTTCCGCGAATAAATCGGCGGATTATGCGGAATATGCTGATGGTCGCCCATCAAGAGCTGCAACGTATGCTTGCCGGGGGCGAGCTCGATGATTGCCTCGGACTGACCGGCGCCAAAATGCAGGTAGTTTTTATCCGCAGGGATTTCCTGATCGAAAGGCGGCAGCGGCGCATCGATGATCAAGTGGTGATGCCCGGTATTCGCCTTCTCCACGCCGGCCGGCGCGACGCCGGCATTGCGCAGCCCGAACCAAACGCGGAAGCGGTGGGTCCGGATCACTTCCCCGTCATTGGGCCAGCCGATATAGAGGTATGCGTTCTTTGCCGCCGGTGTTTGCCCGGCCTCCGCACCGGATCCTACGGCCGGCATTGCGGTCAGCGCCGCAAGCGCGATGGCGGAAATGAAGAAAGCGGTTCGCATGGTCCTTTCTCCCCTTTGAATGCTGGTACGGGCCTGCCGACGACGGACCTTTCGGATCTTTCTCAGGGAACGACGATCGTGATCTTCTCGGAATAGACCGGCGGATTATGCGGCACGTGCTGGTGATCGGCGAACAATAGCTGAAGCGTGTGCGTGCCCGGAGGAAGCTCGAGGTGGACTTCGGTCTGGCCGGCGCCAAAGTGGAGATGATTCTTGTCGGCAGGGATTTCCTGGTTCAGCGGCGGGAGCGGCGCGTCGACGATCAGGTGATGATGGCCCGTGTTGACTTTTTCCACGCCGGCGGGCGCAACGCCCGCATTCTTAAGGCCCATTCGCACCCACAGCTTTCCGCCGGAAACGGCTTGTCCGTTTCTGGGCCAAACGATATAGACCCGCGATTCTTTCGATATCGGCGTCGCATCGGCCAATGCGGATGTAACGCCCGAGCCGGCAATGACGATCGCCATCGCAATGATCTTCCACATACCCCTGCCCCCCTGCATGGAAGCGATCCGCTTCTTGGGATCGCCAGCCCCAAACTATCGAAATGCGGCGATCAGGTATGAGCGCCCCGCTCCAAAAATTCACAATCCCCAAAACATGGGCGCCGAAAGGCGCCGGCATCTAGCGACAGGATTTCTTGAACGCGTCTATATTCGCTGCCTTCTTGACGGCATATTCTTGCACAAAACCCACCATCAGCGCCTTGCCGCCCGTATCGAAGAGCTGCTGATAGCCGAAGTCGCTCAGGACGCCGGTTACGGTTTCTCCAGGCTTGGGCGCCTGTCCGCCGGACCTTTCGAACAACGTGCTGCCGTTGCCTGTCTCGATAACGAAGCAATTGCCCGCGCCGTAGATGATCTTTCCCGAATCGGCGGCCTGCGCCGCGAACGAAATGCCGGCAGCGGCGAACCCGAGAATGGCAAAAGAGCTGACGCTGTCCACCCGATAACTCTCTCTTTCTGGAGACGAATCAGCCTTAGCCTGATACCACCTTACTCGTTCGTCGCCTTCTCGAGGAGCATCCGGGCCTGACGGCGGCATCCGTGCTCGGCTATCCACGCGGCGCGATGGATGCTCGTCGGAAGACTGCGGGGAGCGACGAAGACATCGAAGACCATTTCCTCACCCGATCCGCCGATTTTCGCACGATACGTCCGGCCGTTCGCGATCTCTATGCTCGAAGGCCAGGGAACGGCGTTCTCGCCGTCGCGCCATTTGCTGTCCGCGAAACGGCCACCCGGACCGCCGCTGAGCCTGAGAGATGTTTCCTTCCCGGCGTCGCTTCGCCATATAGAAACCGGCTGCATTTCGAGAACGCAATGCGGCCCCCCAAGGGCGATTTGGACGGCCCATGGATCCTGCGGTGTCCTTTCGACCCGCCACTGTCTCGTCACCGCGAGCGTGTCGCGATCGGCGGACTCCGATTTCATGAGATTCGATATCGTCTGGACGACGGACGCGGATTTCTCGGAAACCGGCGGCATGCGAACCACGCCGGAATAAGGCCCCGCGACCTGAATTACCTGACCGTTCGAAGCCACCGCGGTTATGCGCTCGCCCGCCGAAAGCGAGAGCGTTTCGGTGGCGTTGATGATCTTGCCGGGAGCGAAGGGTGCGGCGTTCGACTTGATGACGACGACCTGCGAGGTCGCCTCCGCCGCCTGTATCGGGGGTGACAGGATCAGCAATACCAAGAGCAGGCATGTGCGCCGCATCATGTGCCTTCCAGCGCCATTAAAACACCCTTGGCGCCTTGTCTCAACCGTTCCAGATGGAAACGTACCAGGGAATCATCGGGATAGGATATCGCCAATTCGGCGAAGGCTTCGAACGCCTTCGCAGGGTCCTGCGACAGCAGGCCATAGGCATACAGATATCTGCTAAGAAGCTCCTCCGAGACGTCGCTCGCCGATATGGGTTCCGCCACGCCCACCGGGGTGGATTTCCCCTTCAGCATGACGTTGCCGATCGGCCGGAAACGGAGCCCCGGACAATGGCGCGCCGTGTCCTCGCTTACGCATATGCGCGTCCCGAAATACTTGTTGACGCCCTCGAGCCGCGCCGCGGTGTTCACGGCATCGCCGTGAGCCGTATAGTCGAAGAGGGCGTCGCCGCCGAAATTTCCGATCGTTGCCTCGCCCGAATGCACGCCGATCCGCGTCCTGCCCAAATGGACGCGGCGCGCGTCGGCTTCATTGCGGAATTGCTCGGAGAACCGATCCATCGCCATCGCGCAGGAAACAGCTCTCATCTGCTGATCTTCCTGCGGCAGGGGAGCGCCAAAAAAGGCGACGACGGCATCCCCCACGATCTTGTCGATTGTGCCGCCGTGCTCGAAGACCAGGGAGCACATTCCGTCCAGGTACCGGTTCAGCAGCTTGACGAGAACTTCCGGGTCGCTCCGTTCCACCAGCGACGTAAAGCCTTCCAGGTCCGTAAACAGAAATGTCAGCTTCCGCCGCTCCCCCTCCAGTTTCAGCGGTTCCGGATTCTCGACCAACTGCTCGACCAGGTTCGGAGAGACGTACTTGGCAAACGCATTCCTGAGATACTGCCGGAGATTCCTCTCTTTCTGCTGGAACACGCCGTTCGCCGTCGCTGCCGCCAGGAAGCATCCGAGAACCGGCGCGACGATGGGGAACATCGCCAGCTTAAGGTAGAACAGCGCGCCCGCGGCCGTGACATACCCGACGATGGCCGCCAGAGGCGCACACAGGCGCAACATGAAAGGGACCCGCGACACGGCCGTTACGGCGCCGAAGGTCGCCAACAATGCCGTTATGGCGACGGCCAGGATCGCGGAAGGTTGCCAGATGCGCGTTCCATCCAGGATCTGCGACAGGGTATGTGCGTGAATTTCGATTCCCGCGAGGTCGCCCTTCGAACCGATGACGGTCGAGAACGGCGTACGATGGCGATCGCTGAACGGCAGGCTGGACCCGATCAAAACGATCTTGTCGCGAAACCACGACGCCGGCAGCACCCTCACCGATTCGGCCGGATAGCTGGGGAAACTGATGTTTTCGCCACGGCCGACATGATAGGTGAGCTGGAAACTCGGCTCGGGCGTTGGCGCCCCGAGCATCGCGGCGATCGTGGCGCTGAAACTCGACTGGACGCCATTCTCGCCTTCGTTCCGCGTCAGCGCGTGTCGAACGGCGCCGTCGATCTGGTCCGTCGAGATGTTCACGAAACCATGATTCAAGGCGCCGACGAAACCGCCCAGGTAGGCCCGCTGCCTGTCGGTAAGGTCCGCCCGGCCCAGAACCCCGGCGACGACGGTTGGCGTTTTGGCCGATTTCAATAGGGCGAGAAGACGCTCGTCTTTGCCCGCCTCGCTCGGCTGATCGAACAGGATATCGATTCCGGTCGCGCGCGCGCCCGCGGCGTGAACCTGTTGCACCAGATCGGCGAGCATTCCCCGGTCGACGGGTGACCTGTAGGGGAACTGGGCGAGCGTCTCCTCGGTAATCAGGACCAGGACGATGTCGCCGCTCTGCGATGTCGGCGCCATCAGCGTCACGATCCGAAAGTCGCGCGACCAGTTTTCGATCTGCCGAAGGAACGGTAAGGCCGTGGAGACGATATATGAAAGTATCGTTATGGGGATAATTATAGAAAGAAAGAGTTTCCAGCTTCTCGTTATCTCGTACGCCAGATTTCTATCTGTCCGCTTCATGCTGATCTGTAATTGGGTGGCGCTTTCTCGTGCGTCTCATCGCGCCGTGCGCCGTTCAGTGTAACCAGAGGGGATCGACTCTCCAACTGGCATCGTCACCTTGCTTCGTGAACGGCGACTCAAGAGCCGTCGCCCTTCGCCTTGCCCTTCGCCTTGCCCAGGGCGCCCAGCGCCTGCAGCTCTGCAATCTCCGACGGCGCATAGCCGACGTCGGCGAGGACGGTCTCCGTGCTTTCGCCGAGCCGTTCGGGATGGCGGTAATAGCCGCCGGGCGTTTTCGAGAAATGCACCGGAACTTTGATATGGCGGACCTTGCCCTCGGTCGGGTGATCGACGACCGGGAACATGCCGACCTTCGAAAGATGGGGGCATTCGAACAGGTCTTCCGGCGTGTTCATCGGCGTGACCGGGATGTCGGCCCCTTCGAGCAGGGCGAGCCATTCGGCCGAGGTCCGCGCCGGCATGACCTCCGCTACGATGCCATACAGGGCATCGATATTCTTCGAGCGCGCGGGCTGGTTGACGAAGCGGGGGTCGTCGGCCAGCTCGGGCCTGCCGACGGCCGCGAAGAAGCTCCGCCAGTGCCGGTCGTTGTAGGGCAGCACGCAGACATAACCGTCGGCCGTGGGAAAGGGGCGGCGGTGTGGCGTCAGCATGCGGAGGTAGCCCGCCGGCCCGACCGGCGGCTCGTAGGCGCGGCCCTGCATATGCTCGTTCATCACGAAGGCGGTGAACGCCTCGTACATCGGCACGTGCAGGCGCTGGCCTTCGCCCGTGCGCTCGCGGTGGAACAGCGCCATGGCGATGGAATAGGTGAGGTAGAGCCCTGTCGTCTTGTCCGCCAGAACGCTCGGGCCATAGCGCGGCGTTCCCGTGACCGCGCCGGACAGGGCGGCGAGGCCCGACGCGCCCTGGATCAAATCGTCATAGGCCGGCTTGTCGACGTAGGGACCGGCTTCGCCGTAGCCCGTCGCTGCGGCATAGACGATGTCCGGCTTCCACCCGGCGATGGTCTCGTAATCGATGCCGATGCGCGCCGCCGCCTTGGGCCGGATGTTGTGCACGAACACGTCCGCGGTGCGCACGAGGCGTTCCAGCGGTTTCCGTGCCTCGGGCTTCTTCAGGTCGAGGACGACGCTCCGCTTGTTGCGGCCCTTCATGATGTAGGCAGACGACATGCCGGGCGATTTCGCCGCGCCTGTCATGCGGCCTATGTCGCCGCCTGGCGGCTCGATCTTGATGACGTCGGCGCCCATCTCGCCGAGGATCTGCGTGCAGAACGGTCCGAGCATTACGGTCGTCAGGTCGATGACGCGGACGCCCTCGAGCGGGCCGCGGGGTTTGCTGGTCACGGCGATTGCTTCCCTTCGTGTGTATGCCGGCGCCGGGCGGCGCTCAGGATATGATGTTCCGGGGCACCTCGCGGAACGGCCGGTCGGTGTCGGTACGCGGCTCCTTTGGCATCTTCAGCACGCGCTCCGCTATGATGTTGCGCTGGATCTCGTCCGTGCCGCCCGCGATCGACGTGGCGGGAACCGACAGAAGTATTTCGGCGATTACGCCGTCGAGCGGTCCGTCCTTTCCGGCCAGCATCGCGTCCGCGCCCGAGACGAGCGTATGGACATGCGCCGCCGCCCGCGCAACATGGCTGGCGATCAGCTTGCCGAGCGACCCTTCCGGACCCTGCGGCCGGCCCTGTGCCTGCGCGGCGCGGGCGCGGCGGGCCGTCCATTCCGCCGTCTTGGAGAGGATCAGCAGCTTGGCGATCTCCTGGCGGACGGTCGGGTCGGCGTTCCGTCCCGTCGCCTTCGCCCGCTCCACCACAAGATCGACGCGCCCCGCCCTCTGCGGATACCACTTGTACGGCTCCATGACGGTTTCGATTTCAGCCCGTTCCTCCGCATAGGCGCGGCCCGGCTTGAAGTTGGGCTGTGCGTAGCGACGGAGCGAATCCGCATTCCGGCGCTCGTTCATCAGCGTCGTGGTCGCGATCTTCCAGCCTTCGCCGAGCGCGCCCACCATGAACTCGGGCGCGACCTCGGCATCGGTCAGGAAGACCTGGTTGAAAGAAGCGTGACCGTTCATCTGGCGCAACGGGTAGACCTCGACGCCGGGCTGGTCGATGTCGATCACGAAATAGCTCAGTCCCTTGTGCTTCGGCGCATCCCAGTCGGTGCGCGCGAGCAGCAGGCCGTACTGCGCGTGGTGCGCGCTGGTGGTCCATACCTTCTGGCCGTTGACGATCCACCTGTTGCCCTTGAGCTCGGCGCGTGTCGTGGCGCCGGCGAGATCGGAGCCGCAGCCCGGCTCGCTGAAGAGTTGGCACCAGGCATCCTCGCCGGTCAGGATGCGGCGCAGGAACTTTTCCTTGTGCATCCGGCTGCCATGCTCGAGCAGCGTCGCGGCGGCGAGCATGCGGATACCCATGCGGGCGACGCCGACCGCGCCGATGCGCTGAAATTCCTCCTCGACGACCGGGGCGAGCCCGGCCGGCAGACCCCGGCCGTACCATTCCTTCGGCCAGGCCGGCATGCCCCAGCCCGTGTCGGCCAGCATGTTGCGCCATTCCACGAGGCCGAGGTCGGGACTCCAGTTCGCTTCGAGCCAGGCGCGGGCTTCCGCGCGGATTGCCTGTTCGTCGAAATCGCTCATGTCGTTGCCCCTATCCTTCAGACGTTCCAGCGCTGCATGAGCAGCTCGCGGTGATAGGCCGGATCCCCCAGGAAGACCTCTGAGCTTTTCGCCCGCTTGAACCAGAGATGCGTGTCGTTGTCCCAGGTGAAGCCGATGCCGCCGTGAATCTGGATGGCGTGGATGGCCGTCTGCATATAGGCCTCCGACGCGCGCGCTTTGGCGAGCGAGGCGAGGGCCGGCAGGTCCGGGTCGTTCTCATCCGCGGCTTCAGCGGCGTAGTATGCGGCCGACCGCGCCAGCTCCACATCGACAAGCATGTCCGCCGCCTTGTGCTTCAGCGATTGGAAGGAAGCGATGGGCCGGCCGAACTGCATGCGCATCTCCGCATACGCGATTGCGGCGGCCCGCAGCGTTTCCGCGCCGCCCACCATCTCGTTGGCGAGCGCGATGGCCGCCAGGTCGAGCGTCCGCGCAATCGGCGCCGCTGCGCCGCCTGCATCGCCCAGAAGCTCGCCCGGAACGGATCGCAGCTCGATGCGCGCGAGCTTCCGTGTCGGATCGATCGTTTCGAGCCGCCGCCGCGTCAGCCCCTCCGCATCGCCCGCGACCGTGAACAGCGACAGGCCTTCGTCGCCCCGTGAGCCCGGCGCGCGGGCCAGCACCACGACGAGGTCGGCGGTATGCCCGTCCAGGACGAAGCTTTTGACCCCGTCCAGCCGGTACCATCCGACGGGACCGCCGTCGCCGCGACGCCGGCGTCGTTCCATTGCCCGCTGTCCTCGGCGATCGCGAGGGTCGCGATGGTGTCGCCGGCGGCGATCGCGGGAAGGAGCGCGCGCTTCTGGTCTTCCGTGCCGGCGTTGAGGATGGCCGTCGCCGCGAGCACGGTCGAGGCGAAGTAGGGGGCGCACAGCAGCACGCGCCCCATTTCCTCGAGCGCGATGCCGAGCTCGACATAGCCGAAGCCCTGTCCGCCGTAGGTCTCGGGAATATGGATGGCGGTTAGGCCGAGCTCGCCGCTGAGTCTCCGCCAGACCTCGCGGTCGCACCCCTCGTCGGTCTCCATCAGGCGCCGCACCTCGGTCGCGGGGGATTTGTCCTCCAGGAAACGGCGAAGGATCGAGCGGAACTGCTCCTGCTCATCGGTAAAGGAAAATTTCATGGCATTTCACTCCTCTGCCGCATTCTAGCCGGAGAGCATCGGCAGAGAAAATCGTCACGGCCAGGCTGTCGAATCCGCCGTCCGGCATTCGTGAATTTCCCCGGCCGGCCGTATGCTGTAATGCAATGGCTGATTTCCAACGCGCCACCGTTGTAATAAAAGACGGACTGCCCACGGTGGGCCATGCAAACCCGGCCAGCAGAATTGGACTTTCCGCAAGCAATGCAGCTCAGTCATCTCGACACCCTGGAGGCCGAAGGCATCCACATCCTCCGTGAGGTCGCGGCGGAATTCAGCAAGCCGGTCTTGCTGTATTCGATCGGCAAGGACTCCTCGGTTCTTCTGCATCTTTCATTGAAAGCATTTGCCCCGGCGCCGCCGCCCTTTTCGCTTTTGCATGTCGATACGACGTGGAAATTCCGGGAAATGATCGCATTCCGAGACCAGCGCGCACGCGAGCTCGGCCTCGACCTGATCGTCCATACCAATCCGGAGGGCCTGGCGCGGGGTGTCAATCCGTTCGACCATGGCTCCGCCCTGCATACGGATATCATGAAAACCCAGGGCCTGCGCCAGGCGATCGACAAGCATGGGTTCGATGCCGCCATCGGCGGCGCCCGCCGCGATGAGGAGAAGTCGCGCGCGAAAGAGCGGATATTCTCCCATCGGAACTCGACCCATCGCTGGGAGCCGAAGAGCCAGAGGCCCGAGCTCTGGAGCCTTTACAACACGCGGCTGGCGGCGCACGAAAGCATGCGGATATTCCCGCTTTCGAACTGGACCGAGCTGGATGTCTGGCACTATATCCTTCGCGAGAGCATTCCCGTGGTGCCGCTGTATTTCGCCGCGCGCCGGCCCGTCGTCGAACGGGACGGAACCTTGATCATGGTCGACGATGAGCGGCTGCCTCTGCGTCCGGGAGAAAAGCCGCAACTCCGGTCGGTGCGGTTTCGGACCCTCGGGTGCTACCCATTGACCGGTGCGATCGAATCGACCGCGGAGACGTTGCTGGACGTATTGGCCGAAATGACGGCCAGCCGGGTTTCCGAACGGCAGGGACGCGTGATCGATCGCGATCAATCGGCGTCGATGGAAAAGAAGAAGCAGGAGGGGTACTTCTGATGTCACGCCCCGACCCGCGCGACCCGCGCGACCCGGGCGTCCCGGACGGACTGGAGCGCTTCTTGCGCGAACAGGACGCGCGGCCAGCCTTGCGCTTTCTTACCTGCGGCAGCGTCGATGACGGGAAAAGCACGCTCATCGGCCGCCTGCTCTACGATTCGAAACTGCTGTTCGACGATCAATTGAGGGCGCTGGAAGCGGACAGCAAGGCGACCGGCAGCGGCGAGGGTGGGCTCGACTTCGCGCTGCTGGTCGACGGTTTGCAGGCGGAACGGGAACAGAGCATCACGATCGATGTCGCCTACCGCTATTTTGCCACGGCCAAGAGACGCTTCATCGTTGCCGATACGCCGGGGCACGAGCAGTACACGCGCAATATGGCGACGGGCGCATCGACGGCGTCGCTGGCCGTCCTCCTGGTCGATGCGCGGCGTGGCGTGCAGACGCAAACAAGGCGCCACAGCTACATCGTCAGATGGCTCGGCATCCGCCATGTCGTCTTGGCGGTGAACAAGATGGATCTCGTCGAATTCAGCGCGGAGCGCTTCGACGAGATCGTGCGCGACTATGATGAAATCGCCGGACAGCTCCGGTTCGACAGCATGCAATGCATTCCCGTATCCGGCCGGCACGGCGACAATGTCTTCGATCGTAGCGCCAAGACCCCTTGGTATGCGGGCCCGCCGCTCATGCAATATCTCGAAGAGATCGACGTCGCGCCCGATCCGGCACACCAGCCGTTGCGGCTCCCGGTGCAATGGGTCAGCCGTCCGAATCAGGACTTCCGCGGATTTTGCGGCCGGATCGCATCGGGAGCGGTCAGGCGCGGCGACTCGGTTGCCGTCTTTCCGTCGGGCCGGGCCACGAAGGTCGCGCGCGTCGTCACCGCGGCCGGCGATGCCGAAAGCGCCGCTTCCGGCCAATCCGTCACGCTTACGCTCGAGGACGAGATCGATATCAGTCGAGGCGACGTCATCGCTGCGGGCGAGGCGCCGATCGTCGCCGACCAGTTGGCGGCGCACATCCTGTGGATGGACGAGGAGCCGCTGATGCCCGGGCGTCAGTACCTTATGAAATGCGGGGCGAGCGCGACAAGAGCTTCGATCTCCACGCTCAAGTATCGAATTGACGTCGACACGTTGTTCCACGAGGCGGCCAAGACCCTGGCCCTGAACGAAATCGGCGTCGTGACTCTCAGCACCGAGAAGCCCGTGGTATGCGATCCCTACGAGCGCAGCCGCGAATGCGGCGGCTTCATCCTGATCGACCTCTTCAGTAACCGGACCGTCGGCGCCGGCACCATCGATTTCGCCTTGCGCCGGGCGACCAATGTCCGGTGGCAAAAGATCGAGGTCGACAAGGCGTCGCGCGCAAGGCTGAAGAAGCAGAAGCCCGTCGTGCTGTGGTTCACGGGGCTGAGCGGCGCCGGAAAATCGACCATCGCGGACGCTTTGGAGCGTCAGCTCACCGGGCTTGGGCAGCATACCTATCTGCTGGATGGCGACAATCTGCGCCACGGCTTGAATCGAGACCTCGGCTTTACGCCGGAAGCAAGAGTCGAGAACGTGCGGCGGGTGGCGGAAGTGGCCAGGCTTTTCGTGGATGCGGGATTGATCGTGCTGGCGGCCCTCATCTCGCCTTTCCGGTCCGAAAGGGAGATGGCCAGGCACCTGTTCGAAACCGGCGAGTTCATCGAGATTTACGTCTCCACCCCGATTGCGGAATGCGAAAGGCGCGACGCGAAGGGGCTGTACAAGAAGGCGCGGGCGGGGGCGATCCCCAATTTCACCGGGATCAGCTCTCCCTACGAGCCTCCCGAAAGCCCCGAGTTTACCTTGGACACCACCGAGATCGGCGCGGTGGCGGCGGCGGAAGAAATCGTCCATTTCCTGCGCCGGAACGGCTACATCTGAGAGCCTGGATTCGTTACCGGGCCGGCGCGGCGGTTGGGTGAATTCGGGTTCACCCGATGTCCGAGCGGCGCCTCGCGGCGGAAGGGCTTCTCGACCCGTCCATGGTGCGCGAGAAATGGACGCAGCATCTCGGCGGCCGCGTCAATCATCAATATCTTCTGTGGGACGTGTTCCAGGCGTCGAAGGACCGGTGGGCGTGACCGCAGGATATTGAACGCAGAATAATTTGTGGCAAGACGAAACCCCGCCGGCTTTCGGCACGGCGGGGTTTCTTTTTCGGCTTTTGCCTATACTCGCCATCAATGGCGAGTGAATGTCTGAGCTGTTGCGATGCTGGGCCCTTGCATCGCGCACTCGAATTGTAGATCCGAATTTTCGGCGGCTTGAAGTTTAAGCCGAGGCCTCTTGGCTCATCCCGTCAAGCCGTGACCCCGTCATCAGGCGAGGTCCCGTTGAGTAGTCAGGTGGTTCCATGCGTCACGCACCCTCCTGCTGGATGTTCTCCTCGGGACGATCGCTCTCGGGTGCTCGCCGATTCCGGCGCCCGTCGAAAGCCAACCGTCATCTAGAATCTGGTCCTCGGTATGAGGAGAGTCAAGGTGCCATCCCACTTGAAACCGAGGCACGGATTCTATTGTGTTATCCAGTGAAACTGTCGAATGGATGGAGATAGCGCCGTCCGGAGCCGAGGCGGCGGGAGAGACGCCATGTGGATCGAACGCTATGAGCCGCGCTGGCACAGCCAGGTCATCGATCTGGGAAATGCGGTGTTCGGCGAGGGTTATTTTTCCGAGCCATGGTTTCGTGCGCAGCAACTCGATTCCATCATGTTCGTGGCGCATGACGACGATGCCGCCGTATTCGGCTTCGCGCATGGCCGGATTCTGCCCAAGGGCAGTCTCGGCAAATATCTCGGGCCCGACGTTTCCGATGTCCCGACGGTAATTCGCGATGCAGATATCGCCGGAAATCTCGGCGTCATCGACGTGGTCGCCGTCGCGGCGGATCATCGGCGTCAGGGCGTCGGTATTGCGTTGCTGCGCGCCACGCACGATGCGCTGATCGGCGCGGGCGCGGACAAGCTCTTGGTCACGTTCGAGCGCGGGCCCATGGCGGTGCGGGTCGACGGGATGATGCATTCCCTTGGGTTCGATCTCTGGAAGAAGCTGCCGTCCTATTGGCGCGACAAGTGCAATCGCGGCGAGTTCAAATGCGTCGATCGTCAGGACCGCTGCGTCTGCGAGGCGATGCTGTTCCGCAAATCCGTTTATTGACGCAGAAGGGCGCCGATCCAAGTCAATCGGTTCGCTTCCGCGACAGGACGGACAGGATGAGCGCAACCATCGCGGCAATGTTCAGAAAGGCGCTTGCCGCGTGCGAGTATTCCCATTGGGAGCGCAGCGCTTCCCAGTTCTGCGGCACCGTCGTCCAGTTGTCCGTCGCCGCGTTCGACGGGTAGGTCCACGTCCAGAAGATCGCCTGCGTGCGCCGGCGATGCAGAGAAAGGCCAGGACCGCCCACATCATCGGCCGCCGCTCGTCGCGCAGCACGATGGAGAGCGCGAGCGTCGACAGGAGTGCGCCGAATACGACGATGCCGAGCAGCGCCCAGCCGCGGTAGACGCTCTGCGCCACGAAATACTGCGCTTCGGGCAGTTCCACCTTGTTTGGCAGGGCGAACAGATGCGCGAGCGCCGGGCCGAGTGCCATGGCGGCGAAGAACAGGGCGAGAAAAATCACCCAACGCTTGAGCCGTTCCGCCATGGAGCCTCCCCTCTGATTTAGCAGCGAACGGTTACGGCCCGATTATGTTCCAGCCATTTCATGGAACCCTGCGACCCGTTATCCGTTTTCATCGCGTAGAGGAATCTTGCCCAAAAGGAGTCTTCCAGACGCGACGGCGGGAGCCAGATATGAGTGATTCCGGGCGAAAGCGGACGAGCTTGACCGGGGAACAGGCGCGCCAGGGCCGGATCGTGCTGAAAACGTCGATGAAGCGCATGCTTTTTTTTGGCGCATTTGCCGCGATCGGCCTGTTCTGCGTCCTGACGTTGATCGTTGCCGTCGCGTCGATGGCAGGGCGCTGACGGGTTGGGCGCGGATTTCTCTATTCAATGAGACTCCATATGGCGGACGGGCCAGTCACCGTGTTCGGCGGAAGCGGATTTCTCGGCCGCCGCGTGGTCGAGCGGCTGTCGGCCGCCGGGATCCCCGTCCGGATCGCGACGCGCCGCCCGCAAGGGACCGGCGGCGCGGAAGCCTTGCAGGGCGCCCGGACAGGGTCTGTCGAGTGGACCCGCGCCGACGTCCAGGACAAGGCGTCCGTTGCGGCCGCGGTCGCGGGGTCGCGCGGCGTCGTGAACGCGGTCAGCCTCTATGCCGAAAGCGGCGGCCCCACGTTCCGCTCGGTTCATGTGGAAGGGGCGCGAAGCGTGGCGCTTCAATCGATGGAGGCGGGCATCCCGACCCTGGTGCACGTCTCAGGGTTGGGCGCCGATCCTCGATCGCCGTCGCTCTACATACGGTGCCGCGCGGAGGGAGAGGCCGCGGTGCGCGCCAGCTTCGACCGGCCGACGATCCTTCGTCCGAGCGCGATGTTCGGCGCAGACGACGCATTTCTCAATGGGTTGGTGCGCGCGGTATCGCTCTTTCCGGTCGTCCCCCTCTTCGGCCTCGGCGCGACCAGGCTGCAGCCGGTATGGGTCGGCGACGTTGCCGCGGCTGCCGCATCGCTGTTCGACGGCGGCACGGAGCGGGCGGAGGTTTATGAGCTCGGCGGCCCGCGGGTCTTTCTCTATCGCGAGCTCGTCGAATTGATCGCCGCGCGGCTGGGGAAACGCCGCCTGCTGCCGCCTATGCCGTTCAGCGCATGGACATTGGCGGCTGCGGTCGGACGATACCTGCCTGGTTTTCCGGTGAGCGGCCCGCAAGTGGAGCTGATGCGGCACGATAATATCGTCGGCCCCGGCCGGCCGGCGCTGTCGGACCTGAATATCGATCCAAGACCGCTCGAGGATGTGCTGGACGGAATCGTCCGAAGGCGTGACGCTTCGGCCAAGCGGCAGGAATAACGTGCGCGTCCGTGCACGAAAGGAGAGGTACTCGCCATGGGGTTACTCATCGACGGCGTATGGCGCGACCAATGGTACGACACGGGGAAATCCGGCGGCCGATTCATGCGCGACCAGAGCGCCTTTCGCGGGTCGGTGACGGCCGGCGGGTCGTCCGGATTCCGGGCGGACACCGGCCGATACCATCTCTACGTCTCGCTGGCGTGCCCTTGGGCGCATCGGACGCTCATCATGCGGAAGCTGAAAGGACTGGAGGAAGTCATCCCGGTCTCGGTCGTGCATTGGCATATGGGCGCGAACGGCTGGGAGTTTCGCGATGCCCCAGGCGCGACCGGCGACCGCCTCTTCGGCGCATCCTACCTGCATGAGATCTATACGCGGGCGAAGCCGGACTATTCGGGGCGGGTGACCGTGCCGGTGCTTTGGGACAAGGAGCGCGCCACCATCGTCAATAACGAATCTTCCGAAATCCTCCGGATGCTGAACAGCGAATTCGGCAAATGGGCGAAGCCTGCGCCCGATTTCTACCCCGCGGCGCTGCGGCAGGAGATCGATGAGATCAATGCCGTGATCTACGATGCCGTGAACAACGGGGTCTACAAGGCCGGTTTCGCGACCACCCAGGCGGCGTATGAAGATGCGTTCGTGCCGCTGTTCGATACCCTGGATGAGCTGGAGCGGCGGCTCGCCCGGCAGCGTTACCTCGTCGGCAGCCGGCTCACCGAGGCCGACTGGCGGCTGTTCACCACCCTCATCCGCTTCGATCCGGTCTACTACAGCCATTTCAAATGCAACCGGCGGCGGATTTCCGATTATCCCAGCCTATGGGGCTACCTGCGGGACTTGTATCAGGTGCCGGGCGTCGCCGAGACCGTGAACCTTCTGCATATCAAGAACCACTATTACGGCAGCCATAAGACGATCAATCCGCTCGGCATCGTCCCGCTTGGCCCCGATATCGACTATGGCGCCCCGCATCGACGCGGCGATTTGCCATAGGCGTCGGGCAGGATTATTCGGCGCTTACATCCGCGTCGAAAATGTAGCCCGCGCCCCGTATCGTCTTGATCAGCGAGGGATGCTTCGGATTGGGCTCGATCTTGCGGCGCAAGCGGCCGATCTGGACGTCGATGCTGCGGTCGAACACCGATGGGTCGCCGCGGTGCAGGAGGTCGAGCAATTGCTGGCGGCTCAGGATCTGGCGCGGATTTTCCAGGAATGTGATCAGGAGGTCGAATTCGTTCGGCGATAGGTCGGCCTCGCGGCCGCCGGCCGTGAGCGACCGGTCGAGCCGGTCGAGCCGCCAATTTGCGAACCGGTAGACAGTCTTCGTATTCGGTCCGCCTCGGCTCCTTCCTACAGGCGAATCTCCGTGAAACTGCAGCCGGCGCAGCATGCTGCGAATGCGCGCCAGAAGCTCGCGGCGATGAAGCGATTTCGGCAGGTAGTCGTCGGCGCCGATTTCCAGTCCGGCCACCCGGTCCGCGACGTCGTCCTTGTCGCTCAGGACGATCGTGGCCGTTCCGCGCAGCCCGCGAAGCGAGTGCATGAGGTTCAACATGTCGGGCAACGGCAGACAGATGATCACGAGGTCGGGCCTGCCGGCGATCAACGCGTTGACCTCGGATCCGGTGCCGACGGCCGTGACGCGATAGCCCTCGCGGGCGAGGTAGGCCGTCATGTCCTCCCGCGCGCGCCGGACCCCGTCAACGACGACGATATGAGATTGCTTGCGCGGCTGGGAACTGGCGTCGCCCATCGTCTCCCTGCGGTCCCGTCTGCATCGCGCCAAACGCGACCGCGGGTACTTGGTTCCCGCCCCAACCATTGCAACAGCAATATGTCGAACCGGACATATTCCTTACCAATTTTGCGCCGAGCCGAAACGATGCGGTTACATGGATCGGTTAGCCTGTCCATGCATCGGGGTCCGCCATACCGCGCGTCGACCTTCAATGAGACGAGGCAAAAGATGACGAACCAGGTTTATCGGGAAATCGAAACGCAGATTCCGAACCTCAGACGCTATGCCATGGTGCTCGCCCATAACCCGGTAGCGGCCGACGATCTGCTGCAGCAAAGCATGACGCGTGCTTTGATGAAGTCCCACTTGTTCCAGCCGGGGACGAACCTGCGGGCTTGGCTGTTTACGATCATGCACAACGTGCATGTATCCAACGTACGGCACGTGGCGGCGACGTCGCCGGCTGTCGATCCGGACACGGTGGAGAACACTTATGGCGGGCCGGCGCCGCAGGACGGCGCAGTTGCGTTGAGAGCCATGCACACCGCCCTGGCGTCCATTCCCGACGGGCAGCGCACGGCGGTCCTGTTGGCCGGTGTCGAGGGTATGTCCTACGAAGAGATTGCCGATCGCCTCAATATCTCGATCGGCACCGTCAAATCCCGCATCCATCGCGGGCGCCGGGCCCTGCGCTCCGCGCTATACGGGCGGATCAGGCCGCGCCCGAGGGGCGAGGCGCGCGTATTCGGCGCGGAGCGGAACCAGCAATAGGGACCCCGCGTTTGACCAAAACCGAGTTACGCCGCCGGTTGCGATACGCAGGTTTCGGCGCGTGATTTTGCCGTGATTTTGCCGTGATTTTGCTACGGGCCGAATTGTACTGTAATTGCAGTTGCCTCTTGTGGCCGGCCGCCGGTGTGGCCATATTGGGTGGTCCCCATCAACAAACGGAAAGGAGGTGATCCAGTGTCTCATTGTCGATTGCTACGGGCTTCGGTTGCCAGGACCTGGATTGTCGCTCCTGCGGTGACGCACTCCGCCTGATGCGATTACCATCGGTCCGCACCGAGGACCGAGGCCAGACAATGGAAGGGCCGCCTCTATGGGCGGCCCTTCTTTATTTGCGAACCGGCGGCTCGTATGGGTCGGGCGCTCCGGGCGGGATTGCGGGATGCTTCTTCAGGCTCTGCAGAAAGTCGTGAACCATCCTGCGCATCGCGGGCATCACCCAGGCGTGCTCGACCGCGACGTTGGTTTCCTCTTTCGGGTCCTGGATCAGGTTGAACAGGTAGGGCGACTCGAGCTTGACCGGCCCGTCGTTGACTTCCGGCTCCCAGATCATGTGCATCTTCCAGTCGCGCCATTTCACCGCACGCATCTCGTTCTTGATGTAATAGACGAAACCCTCGCGGTTCGAGCGCGGCTGCCGGCCGAGCAGGAAGTCGAGCTGATCGACGCCGTCGATCGCCCGGTCCGCCGGCAGTTCCGCGCCGGCGACTCGCGCCAGGGTCGGAAAAATGTCGGCGACATGAACGATTTCGTTGCTGACGCCGCCTGCGGGAGCCTTGCCCGGCCAGCGCAGCATGAAGGGCGCGCGCAGGCTCCCCTCCATCGCCGTGTGATAGGTGCTGCGCCAGTATCCCGCCGTGCCGCGCCAGGGCCGGCGGAACTCCGGCCCGTTGTCGGAGGCGAACAGCAGGATCGTATTCTCCGCGATTCCGAGCCGGTCCAGCGCGTCGATGACCTGGCCGACGCGGTGGTCCATTTCGGCCAAAGAATCCGCCATTTCGCCGTGGCCGGTGCGGCCCATGAAATCCGGATGCGCCAGGCTGGGAAAATGAAGCTGCGTGATCGGGACATAGGCGAAGAAAGGCTTCCCGGCCGCGGCGTTTTTCTCCATGAAGGCGACCGTTCGGTCGACGATCTCGCCGTCGATGCGCCGGCGGGAGTCCTCGTCGAAGATTTTCACGTTGTGCGTCTTGCCGCCGCGGCGTCCTTCCATGACGTAGGGCAGGGGGACGGCCTCGGGATCGTATTTGTGCGCAGCCGTGAACAGCGATTCGGTCGAGGTGCGGGGAATGCCGTACCAGTCGTCGAATCCGCGGTCGTTCGGAAACCGGCCCTCGCAGTCGCCGAGATGCCACTTGCCGTAATGCGCGGTCGCATAGCCCCTGCCGGACAGAAGTTCCGCCAGGGTGACTTCCCAGCGTGTCAGACCCTGCGGCAATCCCGCGGGCACGGATTGGAACGCGCCCGTGCGGATCGCCTGCCGCCCGGTCATGAGGGCGGCGCGCGTCGGCACGCAGTCGCTCTCGACGTTGAAGTTGAGGAGACGCAGGCCCTCCGCCGCCAGGGCGTCGATCCGCGGCGTCGGCGCGCCTCGCAGGACGCCGCCGCCATAGCAGCCGAGCTCTCCCCAGCCGAGCTCTCCCCAGCCGAGGTTGTCGGCCAATATCAGGACGATGTTGGGTAATGCGTCGGTCATCGCTGCCGTCCGAAGTCTGCCCCGGAACGGGACGGACCGATCATGCACGCGAAGCCGCCGCGGTGAAAGGCGCGGGACAGGACCGGGAAGAAGGGGCGTCGCTATTCGATGGGCGCGGGACGATGGCGATGCGCATCGGGAGGCTGGCCGACACGAACGATGCCACCCACGACGGCAACCGCGGCCCACAGGTAGAGGCAGATAACGGCCAGCAGATCCGGCTGGCCGCAGAGGATGGCGACGAAGACCGCCGCGCCGATTGCTATTTTCGCCGCTATTGTCACCAAGCGAACTCGCACCGGATGGATGCAGCGGCATGTCCGCTGCGGTGCTCCGGAGTGTGGCCGAGCGCACTTAATCAATGGTTAAGCCGTGCCGTCGGCGGCGCCGTGTATCGCGTCGCGGGCTGAGCGCCGATATCGGCCATTTCCGAAACCGGGAGCGCTGTGCTGAAATCGTCCTGAAGCGCACACTGCGCGATGTCTTGGATCGAGATCGAAAGGAACGCCGGAATGAAACTGTATTGGACCCCGGCATCGCCGTTCACGCGCAAAGTATCGGTCAGCGCCCAGGAGCTCGGGATTTCGGATCGGATCGAGGTCATCCCTACAAAATGGCCCCTGGTCTGGGCCTACAGCACAATCCCTTTCACGCCGGGATTGGCGGAATCGAACCCGATGGCGCGCATTCCCACCCTGGTCACGGATGCCGGCGTCTCCCTGGGCGATTCGACCTTGATCTGTCAGCACCTGGACGCGGTCGCGGGCGGTGGCCGGCTCATACCGACGGGCGAGGCTGCCTGGCGAATGTGGTCGCTCTATGCGGTCGCCGACGGGCTCCTCGAAGCGCAGGTCGCCATGCGTGCGGAGCGGCTTCGGCCCGTCCCGAACCAGTCGGAAGGTTTCCTGTCGAAACAGCGCGACCGGATCCGCCGCTGCTTCGACCGGATCGAGGAGCGTGCGGGCGAACTGGCGTGCCCGCCGGACGCCTTGCCGAATCTCGCGATGATCACGGTGGGTGTCGCCTGCGGCTATCAGGACTGGCGGGAATGGCTGTTCGACTTCCGGGAGGGCCATCCCAGGCTTGCCGCCTGGGCAGCCGGATTCGTCGAACGGCCATCCATGGCGTCCACCAGGCCGTCCGAAACACCCGAGCATTGATCGCCGACCGCAGCAGGGAGGCACCGATGAGCGCGTACATATACATTGCGATGATCGACATTCCGGCCGAGATCGAGAGCGACTTCAACCGCATCTACGACGAGAAGCACATCCCCGATCTCCTGAAGGTTCCGGGCGTCAGGAGCGCCGTCCGCTACAAGCTGAGCGGGGCGGATTCCGACGAGATTCCGCGTTATCTGGCGGTCTACGAGGTCGATGATCCGACGATTCCCAACGGCCCGGCCTGGCGCGCGGCGTCGGACGAGCGGGAATGGGTGACGAAGATACGGCCGCGCATGATCAAGCGCCGCCACGGCCTGTTCGAGAAGTTAGACTAACGTCTCCGGGCGAATGCGGTGGTTCGGGGCGCGGCATTCCACGTTATGCAAATCAGTCGCAGTTGCATAATTCGGAATGCCGTGTTACGAAGGATATCGATATCTCAAGCCGTGCGTCGGAATGCCCGAACCAAGCGGGCGGGCGCTCACGGCCAGAAGCTCCAGTTATGAGGGGAACTGAGTGAACAAGGAGCCGCCTTGTCACGTAGCCGTTGCGCCAGTCGTTCGGCGCATCGACGTGAACGACCTGCTCGGCCATAGCCGGGAGCTGATAATCGTACACAAGAACGCCGAATATCGGCTGAGGTTGACCCGAAACGACAAACTCATCCTAACCAAGTAACCGCCGCGACCTGTTGCTTCTACTCCTGCGCTTACCAAGCCCGCCCCCGAACCGTTCCGGTTTCAGGCAGCCAGCCAGGGAAGTGTTGATGGTGCCAACTCTTCTTTGGAGAAACTGCCATGTCAAAGGTGAAATCGACTCTGCCCGGCGCCGTACGGTCCGGGAGCTCGCCGCTCTACAGACGCCTTCTCACCGGAACCGCCCTGGGCCTGGTGGTGTCCTGCGCCGTCCCGACCTTGGCCGCCGCGCAGGAAGCGCCGCCCGCGGCGACAGGTGGCGGCAGCCCGGTCCAGATGTCGCCCATTTCGGTGGAAGCGGACAGCCCCGGTTACAAGCCCGGCCCGGTCCAGTCGCCGAAGTATTCGGGCCCGATGCGCGACATCCCGCGAACAATCACCGTCGTGCCGAAAGAAGTGATACAGGAACGGGGCGCTACATCTCTGACGGAAGTCTTGCGCACACAGCCGGGCATCAGCCTGGGCGCGGGCGAGGGGGGAGTCCCCCTCGGCGATCGCGCCTTCATCCGCGGCTTCGATGCCCGCACCGACATGTTCGTCGACGGCGTCCGTGACTTCGGTGGGTTTTTCCGCGATCCGTTCAATCTCGAGCAAGTCGAGATCGCGAAAGGCCCCGGGTCGGCCTACTCAGGCCGCGGCTCGACCGGCGGCACGATCAACCTGGTGAGCAAACAGCCCTTTCAGGGCAACAGGTATAACGGGGCTGTCACGCTCGGCACCGATCTGACGAAGCGGGCGACCGTGGACGTGAACCATTCTCTCGCGGAGCATGGCATCGACGGGGCCGCTTTCCGCATCAACGGCATGGTGCACGACGCCGACGTCGCCGGCCGCGACGAGGTGGATGTGATGCGTTGGGGTATCGCGCCGTCGATTACCTTCGGACTCAACGGCCCGACGCAGCTTACCCTCAGCTACTATCACCTCAGCCAGGACAACATTCCGGACTACGGCCTCCCGTTCGACCCGGCGACCGGCGCGCCGGTCGAGGTGGACCGCGACAATTTCTACGGCCTGGTCGACCGCGACGTCGACGAGGTGGACAACGACCTCGTCACGGCCGAGGTCGCCCATCGGATCAATCAGTCGTGGAGCTTGATCAATCAGGCGCGTTACGGCAGAACGTCGAAGAATTTCATCGTAACGAAGCCGGAATACACTGCCGGCGCCACGACCGTCACGCGGGACGACCGCAGCCGCGACAGCCTCGACACCATCCTGATCAATCAAACCGACGTGACCGGCAAGTTCGATACGGGTTGGGCCGGCCACAACCTAACGGCGGGCATCGAACTGGTCCGCGAAACCTCGGCCAACCGCGGGCGCAGCATCGACGACGCGACGGACGCGGATCTGTTCGATCCCAATCCAGACGATCCTTACAACGGCACGATAACGTCGGCCGCGACGAGGGCCGAATCGACCACTTTGACCGGGGCAATCTACGCCTTCGATACCGTGAGCCTCGGAAAATACTTCGACTTGGTTGGTGGTCTGCGCTGGGACAATTTCAACACGAACTACGAAAATGCGGCCGGCGAAAAGTTCGACCGCTTCGATTCGACTGTTACCTGGCGGGCGGCCGGGGTCTACAAGCCGTTGCCCTACGGCAGCATCTATTTCGCCTACGGGACGTCGATCAATCCTTCGTCCGAGGGCTTGACCCTGAGCGAAAGCACGGACGAACTGAAGCCCGAGGAGTCCGAGACGTTCGAGCTGGGCACGAAATGGGATCTCTTCGAAGAACGCCTGTCTGTGAGTGCCGCGGTATTCCGGACGAACAAGACCAACGCGCGAACCAGGGCGCCGGGCGATACGGTGACCGTGCTCTCCGGCGAGCAGCGGGTCGACGGCGTCGAGCTCGGCGTGGCGGGCAACGTCACCGAGCAATGGCGCATCTACGGCGGATACACCTTCCTCGACAGTGAGATCGAAAGCTCGCAAAACCCGGCGGAGGTCGGCAACAAATTCGCCAACATCGCGCCGCACAGCTTCAGCCTGTGGTCGGTGTACCAATTCACGCCGCAGATCGACGGCGGTTTCGGCGCTCAATACGTGGCCCGGCGTTATGCAAACAATGCGAATACCCGATGGTTGCCGAGCTACTGGCGTTTCGATGCGACGGTCGGCTACAAATTCAACGACCACATCGATTTTCGGGTCAACGCGCTCAACCTGACGGACGAGACCTACTACGACTCGACCCATAACGGGCAGCACGCCCTGGTGGCGCCGGGCCGGTCGGTGCTGTTCACCACCAACGTTACGTTCTGACGCGGCGCCGGGAAGGGCGCCGCCTGCGTCCTTCCCGGCGCCAGGGATCCCAACGGATGATGCTCCATATTCCCGCTGTCCTGAACGCCGCCCAGGTGGAGGAATGCCGGCGGGTTCTCGACGCGGCGGAATGGGTCGACGGCAGGGTGACGGCCGGCCACCAGTCGGCAGTGGCGAAGGACAACATGCAGGTCCCGGCGGATTCGCCCGCAGCCCGGCAGGCCGGCGATCTGGTCCTGAGCGCCCTTTCCAATAGCGCCCTGTTCATTTCCGCGGCTTTGCCGCTCAAGGTATTTCCGCCGCTCTTCAACCGCTATCGGGGCGGGCAGGCCTTCGGCAATCATGTGGACAACGCCATCCGCACGGTCCCCGGCACGCCCGTCCGCGTGCGGACCGATCTTTCGGCGACCTTGTTCCTTAGCCCGCCGGGGGACTACGACGGCGGCGAGCTCATCGTTGACGACGCGTATGGCGGCCATACCGTGAAGCTTCCGGCGGGCCACATGGTCCTCTACCCGGCAAGCAGCCTCCATCGCGTGACGCCGGTGACCCGTGGCGCGCGCGTCTCCTCGTTCTTCTGGATACAGAGCATGGTGCGTAGCGACCAGCAGCGGACGCTGTTGTTCGATCTCGATGGCGCCATTCAGCGCCTAGGCGGCGCGCTACCCCACGATGAGGGCATCGTCCAGCTCACGGCTGTCTACCACAATCTCCTGCGCATGTGGGCGGACACCTAGCGCATCCTCCATTCCGGCGCGACGCCCGCTTGCCAAACTCCCGGAAGCGGGGAGACTATACGTCAACGAGCGACATCCAGAGGCCGGCGCCGGCCCATTCCCGGAGGATATGAACCAATGACGAAGATGACGGGCGGCCAAGCCATCGTCAGGACCTTGATGCGCCAAGGCGTGGATACGATCTTCGGCTTGCCCGGCGTCCAGCTCGACAACACCTTCGACGCCCTCTACGAGGTGCAGGACAAGGTCCGCGTTGTCCACACGCGCCATGAACAGGGCGCCGCCTATATGGCGCTGGGCTATGCGCAGGCGACGGGCAAGGTCGGAACCTGCATCGTGGTGCCGGGGCCGGGCGTACTCAATACCGGGGCGGCGCTCTCGACGGCGGCGGGATCGAACGCGCCGGTCCTCTGCCTCACGGGCCAGATCCCGTCCTACCAGATCGGCCTCGGACTCGGCATCCCGCACGAGATCCGCGACCAGCAGCAGGCGATGGCCGGCGTGGTGAAGTGGGTCGGGCGCGCGGAGACGCCGGCCGAAGCGCCGCAGAAGCTGCGCGAGGCCTTCCGCGCCATGCTCGCCGGGCGTAATCAGCCCGCGGTCTTCGAGATGGCGCCCGACGTCATGGGCCGGAGCGAGGATGTCGCGTTGCTCGAGCCCGAGCGCTTCAACGAAGGGCCCGAGACCGACGAGAAGACGATCGCGGCGGCGGCGAAGCTGCTGGGGGCGGCGGAGAAGCCGGTCATCTTCGTCGGCAGCGGCATCTTCGGGGCGGAGAAGGAGCTGCTGCGCGTCGCGGAGCTTCTGGAAGCGCCCGTGGTGATGAGCCGAACCGGACGCGGCGCGGTCAGCGACCGGCATTATCTGGCGCAGAACATGATCGGCGGGCAGGAGCTGTGGGGCGGCGCCGACGCGGTGCTGGTCGTCGGCACGCGCTTCCTTGCGCCCGCGCTCGCCTGGGGCCGGGAAAAAGAAGTGAAGACCGTCCGCATCGACATCGATCCGGAACAGGCGATCAAGCCGCGACCGGCGGATATCGGCATCGTCGCGAGCGCCCGGACCGGCCTGTCCCTGCTCGCCGAGCAGCTCGCCAAGCACAACCGCAAGCGGCCCTCGCGCAAGGCCGAGCTGACGCAGCTCAAGGACGAGGTGCACAAGCGGCTGGCCGGGCTCGAGCCGCAGCACAGCCTCGCCAAGGCGATCCGCGACGAGCTGCCGGAAGACGCGATCATCGTCACCGACGTGACACAGCTCGCCACCTACACGCAGTACGACATGCCGATCTACCAGCCGCGCACGCTGATCACGCCCGGCTACCAGGGCACGCTCGGCTACGCCTATCCCACGGGATTGGGGGCGCAGGTCGCCTACCCGGACAGGAAGGTCGTGGTGATTTCGGGCGACGGCGGCTTCATGTTCAACGTGCAGGAGCTGTCGACCGCCGTGGCGCACGGCATCAACGTCGTCTGCATCGTCTTCGCCGACGGCGCGTTCGGCAACGTGAAGCGTATCCAGAAAGACAGCTTCGGCGGCCGCAATATTGCGGTCGAGCTGCACAACCCGGATTTCGTCGCGCTGGCGAAGAGCTTCGGCATGCTGGGCCTGCGCGCAAAGACACCAGAAGAGCTGCGCCGCGCGGTGCGAGAGGCCTTCGCCGCGAAGGGACCGGCGCTGATCGAAGTGCCGGTCGGCGAGCTTCCGAATATCTGGAAGCTGATCCGCCGTCCCCCGTCGCAAGGCGTGGCTCCGAAAAATTGATCGGGAGAAATGTCGTGAAACATCGGAAATTCGGCCGCAGCGGGATCGACGTCTCCGAAATCGTGTTCGGCGCCGGCGCGGTCGGCGGCATCGTGATCCACAAGGACGACGCGACGAAACGGGAGGCAATCCGCCGCGCTTTCGCGGGCGGTATCAACTGGGTCGACACGGCGGCGCAGTATGGTAACGGCAAGTCGGAGGAAGCGCTCGGCTGGCTGCTGCCGGAATCCGGCGCGAAGCCTTTCCTCTCGACCAAGTTCAGCCTCGATGTCGAGAAGCTCGACGACATTCCCCGGCAGATCGAGGAGCGGCTCAGGAGCAGCCTCGCGCGCCTCAACCGCTCTTCGGTCGATCTGCTGCAGCTTCACAACCGGATCGGGCCGAAGCCGTGCGGGCGGGTCATGACCGCCGCGCAGATTCTCGGGAAAGGCGGCGTGGCGGAAGGCCTGGAGCGGCTGCGCGACAAGGGCCTCATCCGCCTGATGGGCATCACCGCGCTCGGCGACGCGGCATCCTGCTGCGAGGTGATCCGGAGCGGCCGGTTCGATTCCGCCCAAGTCTATTACAACATGCTGAATCCGAGCGCGGGCCGGGTCATGCCCGCCGCCTGGACCGGGCATAATCTCGGCGGGATTATCGATGCCTGCCGCGCCAGCGAGGTCGCGGTGATGGCGATCCGAATATTCGCGGCGGGCATCATCGCCACCGACGAGCGGACGGGCCGCGAGAGCATGCTGACGGCGAACACGGATATCGCCGAGGAAGAGCGCAAGGCCAAGGCGGTGTTCGCCGCGGTCGGCTCCGGCCAGGGAACGCGGGCTCAGGCCGCGCTGCGCTTCGTCCTGGCGAATCCCCACATATCCTGCGCCGTGATCGGCAGCGCGGAGCTCGGCCATATCGACGAAGCGTTGCAGGCGGCCGCGATGGGGCCGCTTCCGGCGGAAACGCTGGCGCGCCTCGACGCGCTTTACGCAAGCGATTTCGGCCGCGCGTAACCGGCTACAGTCCGCCGCTTCACAAAACTGCAATTGCGAATAATTCGCATTGACGGCCCGGCCCGATGCCAATAGGCTTGGTGGTATCCGCTGAGCACTTGCGCCCCGGGGGGTCGGATCGCCATGCAGTTTTCGCACACGGAAGAATGCCGTTCGCTAAGCGGGCTGACGCCGTCGGGCCGCATGCTGCTGGAAGCGATGCGCCACGCCCCGTCCGGCGCCGCCGCCACGCTCGCCTGCTTCGTCGAAGTCTGCGGCGACAAGGAGGCCAGGCCGTGCTTCATCGTCTTCCTGCAGATCGTTCACAGCCTTGCGCTCTATGGCCGCCGGCGCATGCGCGTCGGCACCGCGGCCTGGCCGATCCTTACGCCCGACGAGGTCGCCCTGCTCAAATGCGTCGACGCGGCGATCAACGCCGACGACGCCGGATTGCAGGTGCATGTGGAGTGGGTGGTGCGGCGGCACGGGGCAAGGGAATTCGCAGCCTATCTCAGGACCCTCGCGACGCTGCTGCCCGAACCGATGTTCGGCGGCGTCCGCGCACCGGCCATTTTGGCCGTCGAGGACGATATGGCGTTGGCGAACGGCCGGGCGGCGGAACGGGCAGCCCGGGAATGGCCGGCCTCGGCCTTTCCGGCCGCGATCAAATGACTGCGCGAAAGCCGCCCGCCGTTATTTCAGGTTGCGGTCCCAGAGCTTGAAGATCTTTTCCCAGGCTTGCTCGGACGCTTCCGGCGAATAGACGGCGCGCTCGGAGAACTGGAAGCCGTGCTGGGTTCCCTTGAAGATGTCGACCGTCGCCTTTGTCCCGGCCTTCTCCAGCGCCGTGCGCAGCGCGGGAATGACGTGCTCCGGGACCGATTGGTCGGTCTCGGCGAAGGCGTAGTAGAGCTCGCCCCTGACCTTGTCGAGCAACAGGTGCGGTGAATCCTCCTGATCGGTGACGATGCGGACGCCGTAGAGCGAAGCCGCCGCCGCCATGCGGTGCGGGAAGCGGGCGGAAACCGTCGTGATGTATTGCCCGCTCATGCAATGGCCGACGCAGCCGACCTTTCCGGGGGAAACCTCCGCCTGCGCGTCGAGCCAGGCGAGAATGGCCGAGGTATCGTCGACCACGTCGGCGTTCGTCAGATGGTTCATCGCGGCGCGAATCACGCCGGACATGCCGTCGTTGCGGCGCGGCAGGTCGAAGCGGCAAGTGCCGAGCCGGTAATACATGTCCGGAAGGATGCAGTAGTAGCCGTGCTTGGCGATGCGGCGCGCCATGTTGCAAAGCTCGGTGCGGAAGCCGGGCGCGTCCATGTAGAAGATGATGGCCGGAACGGTGCCTTCGGTGTCGGGGCAGGCCGCAAAGGCGGGCATCTTGCCGTGCTTCGTGGTGACGATGACATCCTTTTCGATCAGTCCCATGGTTTCCTCCTGTGATGCGCCCCAGGCAGCCGAACGCGCCGGCCTCGGCGGATGAGCGGGATTTCTTGTTACTTCCAGGCAATGCTAGCCTCGCCCTGTATCGCCGGCCTAGTCAATCCCCGCCGTCAGCTTGTTGTTCCCGGCCGTCGCCGATTTACGCTAGATTGACCGGCAATGCCGGACAAAATGCCTGAATTTCTGACCGTTCGCGAAGTCGCCGCCTTCCTCCGCGTCAAGGAGCGCAAGGTCTATGCGCTGGCCGCGGAAGGCGCGCTTCCCTGCAGCCGCGCCACCGGCAAGCTGATCTTTCCCCGCGCCGCGGTGGAGGCGTGGGTGTCCCGGCACAGCAGCGGCGCGGGCGCCGCGGCGCGGCCGGCGGAACGGCCGCTGGTCTTCGTCGGCAGCCACGACCCGTTGCTGGACTGGGCGCTTCGCGAATCGCGCAGCGGTCTCGCTTCGTTCTTCGATGGCAGCCTGGACGGGCTGGCGCGCCTGAAAGCGGGCCGGGCGGTCGCCGCGGGGATGCATGTCTACGAGCCCGAGGGCGGGCGCTGGAACCTGGGGCATGTCGAATCCGAGCTGGCAGGGGAGCCGGTCGCAATGTTCGAGTGGGGGTGGCGCGAGCGCGGCTTCATCGTCGCCGCCGGCAATCCGAAAAGGATCGCGGGCATCCGCGATCTCACCGGCCTGCGCTTCATGCCCCGGCAGCCGGAAGCGGGCAGCCAGGTCCTGTTCGACGCGCTGGTCGGGAATGAAGGCATCGATGCGCGCAAGATCGAGACCGCCGCGCCGGTTGCGCGGAGCGAGTCGGACGTCGCCGTGGCCGTGGCCGACGGCAAGGCCGACGCCGGCTTCGGCCTGGGCTGCGTCGCGCGCCAGTTCCGCCTCGGGTTCGTTCCGCTGCTGCGCGAGCGATACGACATCGTCGTGTTCCGCCACGCCTATTTCGATGCGGCCTTCCAGGCCTTCATCGAGTTCTGCCGCGGCGCCGAATTCCGCGCGAAGGCGGCCGAGCTCGGCGGCTACGACCTCGGCGGTTTCGGCAGGGTCCACTACAACGGACCTTGAGGCGGCTCAGATGCCTCCCAGGGCGGGCGCGCAAACGGTACGGCCGTCGGCGAGCCGCTCGATGGTGACGGTCACGCCGTACATCCGCAGCATATGATCGGGCGTCAGGACGTCCGCCGGCGCTCCGGCGGCCATCACGCCGCCGTCGTGCAGCAGCGCCACCCGCGTCGCGCAGGCGAAGGCGTGGTCGGGGTTGTGGGTCGAGATGACGAGGCCGAAGCCCTTGCCGACCAGGCGGCGGACCTCCCGCAGCACGAGCGCCTGATTGCCGAAGTCGAGGCTGGCGGTCGGTTCGTCCATGATCAACAGGGGCGTTTCCTGCGCCAGTGCGCGGGCGATGAGGGCGAGCTGGCGCTGACCGCCCGAGATCCGCGTGTAGTCGGCGTCGGCCAGCGCGCCGATGCCGAGCAGGTCGAGCGCGCGTCCGGCCGCCTCGCGGTCTGCGCGCCCGGGACTTTCGAACGGCCGAAGATGGGCGGTCCTGCCCATCAGCACGACGTCGCGGACGGCAAAGGGGAAGGGCGGCGTATGCGCTTGCGGAATGTAGGCGACGCGCCGGGCGATCTCGCGCCGTTTCAGCCGGCCGAGGGGCGTGCCGCCGATCCGCACCTCTCCGCCCTGCGGCGGCAGCAGCCCGAGCATCGTCTTGAACAGGGTGGTCTTGCCCGCGCCGTTCGGCCCGAGCAGGCACAGCACGTCGCCGGGGCCGAGGCTCAGGTCGACGCCGCGCCCGACGGGCT
This sequence comes from Alphaproteobacteria bacterium, assembly GCA_009377445.1. GTDB lineage: Bacteria > Pseudomonadota > Alphaproteobacteria > UBA8366 > UBA8366 > WHUA01. Next base: position 55,019 of record WHUA01000011.1, read on the forward strand.
TGCCCGGATAGCCGAAGGCGAGCGCGCGAGCCTCCAGCTTCATGCCCAGCTCCTGCGGCCGCGGGCCAGCAGCCAGATGAAGACCGGCGCGCCGATGATCGCGGTCAGGATGCCCAGCGGCACCTCCACCGTCGCGATCGTGCGCGCGAGGGTGTCGACGATCACCATGTAGCCCGCCCCGAGCAGGATCGACGCCGGCAGCAGGGTGGCGAAGTTGGGGCCGACGATCATGCGCGCAACGTGCGGGATGACGAGGCCGACCCAGCCCACCACGCCGGAGATCGAGACGACCGCCGCGGTCATCAGCGTGGCGCAACCGACCACGGCGATGCGCAGACGTCCGGCATCGACGCCGAGCGACTTGGCTTCCTCGTCGCCCATGGCCAGGACGTTGATGCGCCAGCGCAGCAGGGCGAGTGGCAGCATCGCGGCGATGACGAGCGGCGCGGCGGCCAGGATATCCTCGGCCTGCATCGCCGCGAGGCTGCCGAGCAGCCAGAATGTGATCGCCGGAAGCTGGTCGTAGGGATCGGCAAGGACCTTGAGGAGCGATGTCGCCGCGCCGGCGAGCGCGCCGACGACCACGCCCGCCAGGACGAGGATCAGCAGTGCGTCCCGATTGCGGACGGCCGCGGCGATCGCGGTGACGAGGCTGACGGCCGCAATGCCGCCGAGGAACGCCATTCCTTGGATCGCGAGGACCGGGAGCGACAGGAAGATGCCGAGCACCGCCCCGAGCCCGGCGCCCGACGACACGCCCAGGATGTCCGGCGACACGAGCGGGTTGCGGAACATGCCTTGATAGGCCGCGCCCGCAGCGGCGAGGGCGCCGCCGACGGTCAGGGCGGCGATTACTCGCGGCAACCGGATCGCGAAGAGCACCGTGCCTTCGCGCGATCCCGCGGTTTCGCCGCCGGATACGCTCCGAAAAATCATCGCAATCGCATCGCCGGGCGAGAGAGGGTAGGGGCCGACCGCAAGCGCCAACACCGACAGCACCAGCAAGACGGCGAAGAGCAGCGGCAGCACCCACCAGCGTGCGCCGGTGGAGCGATGTGCCGTCAAGGAGGCGCTTTCCCGCTTGCCCATTCGATCAGCCGCTCGAGATCCTCGTCATCGAGGTCCACGTGGTAGAATAGTCGATAGAATTCCCGCGTCGCCATCCGCAGGTCGCCCGGAAACTGCCGAGGATAGAACAGGCCGGCGAGCCAGCGCAGCCCGATGAGGCGATTGACCGAGGGCGGGCGGTCGATCCAGCCGAAGGGCGCGGTCGGGCTGAGATAGACGCGCCCGCGGCGCACGGCGGCGACATTCCGCCAAAGCGGGCCGGTCCAGACGCTGCGGTAGAAATTGCGGTCCCAGGTGATGATGGTGTCCGGGTTGTAGGCGAGGAGCTGTTCGGGCGAAGCGCGGACGATGCCTTTGCGCTGGTCGTCCGTGTCGAAGACGTTGCGGCCGCCGGCGCGCTCGATGATCTCGGTGTTGATCGATCCTTTCAGGCCGGTTTCCAGCCCGTCGGGACCGCGCGCGAGGTAGACGCGCGGACGCTCGTTCTCCGGGACGGCGGCGAGGGCTTTGCCGAGCTGCGCGAAGGTTTCTTCCACATACCGCGCCAGCGTCTCGGCCCGGTCTTCGACGCCGAGGATCGAGCCGAGAAGCCGGAGTGCGGCCGGCGTGTTGTCGAACCGGCCGTCGATCAGGATATAGGGAATTCCCGTCTGGCTTTGCACGCGGTCGGCGAGGGATTTGTACGTCCCGCCGATGGAGCCGAAATCGACGATGAGATGTGGCGACGCCGTCAGCACCGTTTCGAGATTAGCTTCCCCGCCGCGGCCGGTCAGGCGGCCGGTTTCGGGAAGATCGCGAAAGGGCGGCGCGATATAGGGGCGCTCCTCTGCCCGGATCGCGCGCGGCCAGCCGAGTAGCGCTTCCGGCTTCAGCACATAGAGGAGGATCGAAGCGGGCGGCCCCGCGGCGAAGACGCGCTCGATCCGGTCGGGAACCTCGACGGCCCGTCCCGACGAGTCCTGCACCATGCGCGCCTCGGCCAGCGCGGGCGCCAGGCACAGGAGGAGAAGGAGGCAGCGCCACAGCGCCACCGCTATTGCTCGGCGGGAACGGCGCCGGCATCGAAGCCGTGGGATGCGAGGATCGCCTGCCCCGCAGGCGACAGGATGAACAGGGCCAGCCTCGACGCTTCCGCCGGCGCATGCTCGAGGACGATGAGGCCATAGTCCGCGCCGACCGAGAGCTCCGGGGCGAGATTTACGGTCTTCAGGCTCACCGCTTCCTTCCGCGCGAGCACCGCGTTGGTGCAATAGGTCAGAAAGATATCGGCCTTGCCGCTTTCCATCACCCATGCGTACTGGTTCCTTCCGGCGGGAGCCTTGGCGCTGTCCGGTCCGCCCGTGAGCTTGAGCGCCTTCTTGTCCAATGCCGCATCCGCGCCCGGCTTGATCTTACCGGCCTTCGCGAACAGCTCCCATGCGTAATCTCCGGACGGGTCGGCATTGGGCGTCGACGTGCCGAGGCGCACGTCGCCCTGCAGCATCTTTTCCAGCAAGGTCTCCGATGTCACGCCGGCCGCCGCTTGCGCCAGGGCGCAGAGCTTGTTGCGCGCGAACAGCGCAACCGGTCCGCCGCGGCCCGCCTTCATCAAGGTTTGCGGATGCTGCATGTTCGCCGACGCGAAGACATGCGCCGCCTCGCCCTTTTCGATCCGCTGACGCAGCAGCCCCGAAGCGCCGAACACCGTGTCGACGGGCGTGCCGTAGGCATCTTGGTAGGCCTTCGCGACGTCGCTCAGCGCCGCCCTGAGACTGCCGGCGGCGTAAAGGCGAAGAGGCTCGCCCGCATCCGCGGGTGCGTTCGCCAGGGTCATGACGGCCGCCACGGCGGCAAGCACGAGAAACCGCATCCTGCCGTCCTCCGCTGCTGCTGCGGGACGTTCCCGGCGCGTGACCAGACGCTGCCGGGGAACGCCCCGCGCATGCCGATCAGCTCGGCTTCGCGCCCGGGCCGTTCGGGAAGAAGAGCTGTTCGCCGTTCCGCTTGTAGGCGGCGATGGCCGCCTGGCCTTCCGCGCCGATCAGCCAGTCGATGAAGGCCTGCCCCTCGGTCGCCTTCACATTCCCGTGCTTCTTCGGGTTTACCAGGATCACGCCGTACTGATTGAACAGATCTTTGTCGCCTTCGACGGCGATCTTGAAATTCCCTTTGTTCTTGAAGGCGATCCAGGTCGCGCGATCGGTTAAGGCATAGGCGCCCATGCCGACGGCGGTGTTGAGCGTGGCGCCCATGCCGGAGCCGGTCTCGCGGTACCAGCCGCCGCTCGCCTTGGCCACGTCGACCCCGGTAGCCTTCCACAGCGATTGTTCCTTCTTGTGCGTGCCGCTGTCGTCGCCGCGGGAAGCGAAGGGCGCCTGCGCCCCGGCGATCTTTTTCAGGGCCGCCTTGACGTCTTTCATGCCGGCGACGCCCGCGGGATCCTTCTCCGGACCGACGATGATGAAATCGTTGTACATCACGTCGAAGCGCTTCACGCCCTCTCCGGCCGCGACGAACTTCTCCTCCGCCGGCTTGGCATGAACGAGCAGCACGTCGCCGTCGCCGTTCGCGGCGTTCTTGATCGCCTGGCCGGTGCCGACCGCGACGACGCGGACCTCTATTCCCGTCTTCTTCGTGAATTTCGGCAGGATGAAGTCGAACAGGCCGGAATTCTGCGTCGACGTCGTCGACTGCACGATGATGAACTTTTCCGCGGCGGCGGTATCGTTTGGGGACAAGGCCGACAGGCCGGCCGCAAGCGCGAGCATCGCGGCGAGCGTAAGAAGGCGTCTCCGTAACATGGCGTTCCTCCCGTGATCGAAGTTTTCATTCATGTCTAAAGGACGATTCGTCCTTCGATGAAGGCGCGCGCCTTCGCGCTGCCGGGCGCGTCGAAGAAACACAAGGCCTGGTCGAAAGCTTCGACGCGGCCGCGATAAAGAAAGACGACCTCGTCCGCGATCCGCCGCGCCTGGCCGATGTCGTGGGTAATCAGGACGATCTTGGTGCCGGACGCGGCCGCCTTCTGGATGATCTCTTCGATGCCGAGCGTCGAAGCCGGGTCGAGGCTCGCGGTCGGCTCGTCGAGAAACAGCACCTCGGGGCCGAGGCTGAGCGCGCGCGCGACTGCGAGACGCTGCTGCTCGCCGCCCGACAGCACGCGGGCAGGCTGGTCGGCGAAGCCTGAAAGACCGGCATACGCGAGCCAATCCCGCGCGCGGTCCCGCGCTTCCTGCCGGGAGAATCCGTTCGCGCGCAGCGCATGGTGCATGTTGGCGGAAACCGACCGGCGGAGCAGCACGGGCCTTTGAAACACCATCGCCTGCCGCCGCCGCACGGTCCGGTCCGCAGGCTTGCCCTGCCACAGCACGCTGCCGGCGCTCGGTTCGATCAGGCCGTGCAGCAAACGCAGCAGCAGGCTTTTCCCCGCGCCGTTCGGTCCCATGACGACGGTTCGGCAACCAGCGTCCAGGCGCAGGTCTATACCGTCGATCAGGCGGCGGCCGCCCGCCTCGAAGACGAGATTGCGCGCCTCGAGCGGCAGGATTGCCGAGGGGCGCCTCACGTCCAATGCCTGTTCCGCGAAGCCGGCCGTGGCGTCAGGCATAGGCGGACCTCACCGCGGTTGCCCGCAATGCGAGGACGCCGCCGTTCACCAGCACCGAAAGGCCGATCAGGATGATCCCGAGCGCCAGCGCCAGGCCGAGATCGCCCTTCGAAGTCTCCAGCGCAATGGTGGTGGTCATCACCCGCGTCGCGTGATTGATGTTGCCGCCGACGATGATCACCGCGCCGACCTCGGCCACCGCCCGGCCGAAGCCGGCGAGCGCGACGGTGAGGAGGCTGTAGCGTCCGTCCCAAAGCAGCGTCGCGATCGTGCGGATTCCGCGAAGCCCGAGCGAGCGAAGCTGCTCGTCGTACTCCGTATGCAGGTCGGCGATCAACTGGCGGGCGAGGGCGGCGATGATCGGCGTGACCAGAACCGTCTGGACGATGATCATCGCCGTCGCGGTGTAGAGCAATCCGAGACCGCCGAGCGGGCCGGCGTTCGACAGCATGAGGTAAACGAGCAGGCCGGCCACGACCGGCGGCAGCCCCATCATCGTGTTCATGAAGACGACGAGAGCGGCCCTGCCCGGAAAACGATAGACGGCGGCGGCCGCGCCGATCGGCAGGCCGATCATGCAGGCAACGGCGACCGCGGACAGGCTGACCTGGAGCGACAGCATGACGATCTCGGCGAGATCGGCATCGCCGGAAAGAATGAGGCCGAACGCGAGCCCGAATGCGGCGCCAAAATCCTGCACGATCTACCCAATATGTCTTTTGATGCGAAAAAGCGTAAGAGATGCGCAAAAAAAACACAACACGCAAAACAGGGTAGGAAATCTACGGGGCCAATCACACGGGTGCGTTGTAGCGGCGGCTTGGCGAGCGCTAAAGTGGCGCGAAAACGCCGAACGGGAGAGAACATTGAGCGACGAAGAGCGCGCCGATCCTCTAGCCGAGCCCCGCACTGCCGGCCGCGGGCCACGGCAGGAATCGCGGATCGGCGATATTGCCGGCGCCTTCGGCGATCTCGGGACCTTCGTGCCCCATGTCGTGTCGGCGATCACCGTGGGCGGCCTGTCGCCGGTCGGGCTGTTCGTGGGCTTCGGGCTGTTCTATGCAGCGACCGGCCTGATATACCGGCTGCCGATCCCGGTACAGCCGATGAAGGCGGTTTCCGCCGTCATCGTCACGTCGCATCTGACGCCGGGCGCAGTGGCGGCGACCGGCGTGATCCTGGGGATCGTGCTGCTCGTTTTGGCCTTCACCGGACTGCTTGAGCGCTTGTCCAAGGCCATTCCGCAATCCGTGGTCGCCGGATTGCAGCTCGGCCTCGGCGTCACCCTGGCGCTGCTCGGTCTCGAGCTGATGATCGCGCTTCCCTGGCTCGGCTTTGGCGCGCTTGCTCTGCTCTGCGTCCTGATGCTGGTTCCGCGCTGCCCGGCGACGCTGGCCGTGCTCGCCCTGGCGGTCGGCGCCGGGCAATTCCTCGGCCTGTCGGCAATGCCGCAAGACCCAGCGATGCAGGTCACGCTGCCCGGGCTCGTGCTGCCGGACTGGGCGGACATTGCCGCGGCGTTCCGGGAATCCGTTCTGCCGCAGCTTGCCTTGACGATCACCAATGCGATCATCGTCACCGCCGCCCTGGCGCGCTCGCTGTTCCCGGAGGCCGGTCAAATCGTCACCGAGAAACGGCTCGCCGTCACGTCGGGCGCCGCCAATCTGCTGCTCTCGCCGTTCGGCGCGCTGCCGATGTGCCACGGTGCGGGCGGGTTGGCGGCGCATCACCGCTTCGGCGCGCGGACCGGGCTGGCGCCGGTAATACTGGGCGTCCTGTTTCTCGCGCTGGGACTCTTCTTTTCCGCGGCCGCGCTGGACCTGCTGCGCATGATCCCGATGGCGGCGGTCGGCGCCTTCCTTGCCGTCGCCGGCGCGGATCTGGCGATTTCGCGGCGGGTGTTCGATGCGCGGCCGTCCTGCTGGCCGGTCATCGGCGTCACGGCGCTCGCCACCGTCGCGGTCAACCCTGCGGTCGGGCTGCTCGCCGGTTTCGCCGCCGAACTGCTGCGCGCGCGCCTGATGGCGCTCCTCGTCCGGCGCTAATCCTCGTACATCCCGGCAAGCACTTCTCGCCCGCGCAGCATGGCGTCGAGCGCGCCGAAGGCGCACATGTAGTGGCCGGAGAAGCCGGTCGCCTCGATACGCCGGAAGGTGTCGGTGAAGTCGATGATGCCGTCGCCGGGAAACATGTGCAGCTCGTATTCGCCGTTGTTGTCCGCGAGCCGCACTTCCTTGAGCCGCCGCGTCGGCATGCGCTCGAGAAATCCGGCGATGCCCTCCGGCACCAGCGTCGCGTGGTTGACCGTGAAGGACCATGCCAGCGCCGGCGACGGGATCGCGTCGAAGTAATAGAGGCACTCGTCGACCGTGTGCGCGAGGTAGTTGACCTCCGCGAGCTCGGGCTCGCGGTTCAGGTTCTCCAGCAGGAGCTGGACGCCGCGTTCGGCGGCATAGGCGGTGGCGCGCTCCAATCGCCGCATTCCCGCTTCCATGCGACTCGTCTTGTCGCTGGTGAAATGATAGCCCGCATGCACTTCGATCCATTCCGCCTCGAGGCGGCGCGCCGCATCGATATAGCCCTTGAGATAGGCGTCCGCGGCGTCGCGCAGGAAGGGCGATACCTCGGCGATGTTGACGGCGGAGAGCGTGTGCAGGCCGAGGTGGATGCCGCGGCGCTTGCAGGCTTCGCGGATCGGCGCGCAGCGTCCCTCGTCGAAGCTTTCCAACGCGTTCGGCTCGATATCGATCTGGCAGTCGATGTAGCGCACGCCGTTGTCGGCGGCCCACTCGACGGCGTCCTCCACCGAAAGCTTGCGGCCGACGTCGATGCCGATGCGGTCCCTGATCGTCATGGCGGTTCCCTCCTGCCTCGCATCGCCGTTCTTATCGCCATGCTCGGGTATCGCCGCAGTTTTTGCCACCTTTCCGGGGAAATGCAAGCTGCTGTGGAACAATTCGCCTTGCGATGCGTCAATGCGTGGGTGAAGACATGGGACGAATATCCTCCGTCCGGCCACGAAAACCCAGGAGTTTGAGATAATGATGCGTATAACGGTTTGCGCGAAGCTGCTGGCGGCTTCGGTCGTGTTTCTTGCCGCCCAGCCTGCCTTCGGCGCGAGCGCCGCAAAAGAAATCACCGGCTACAACAAGCTGAAGGTGGAATACACGAAGAATGCGGAGAAGTGCGGATTTCAGGGCCTGGAGCACTTCGAGCGGAATCTGCGTAATGATCTGTCGGCCATCGGTGTGCGCCAGTCGGACGCGAGCATCATCGAAGTTCTTCTGGAGGTAGGCGCGATAAACTACGGCGCGCTGGAGACGCAGTGTGCAATCGACGTCAACCTGGATTTCCGCACCACGCTTCAGGCGAGCAATATTCAGACCGATAATGCGGCTGTTCGCCAGGCCGTCGACCGGCTGGGGGCGTTTCCGGTGAGCCTCTACGAAATCGGCGCGTTCGCGGTCAGCACGACGCTCTACACCGTGGCCGACGGCCGGAACATCACCAAGGCGGAGGCGGAAGTGATCAACATCATAAAGAGCCTGGTGCAGCGCTTCGAAGAGGAGCGCAAGAAATAGCTGCCTGAACCATGGGGGCCGGCAGCGGGCGTCCGCGCCGGCCCACGTTGCTTCGCCCGGCTCTGCTGTCGTACATTCCATGAGAGGCCGCGAGAGGCGGCTGCGCCGACGGCGCACCCATAGCGGCGCCCAAACTCTTATACGACAGTCGTTGCCGAGCGCCGCCCCTGCGGCGCGATCTCATGACAAAGGAGCCCCGGAATGCCCAAGATTGCCGCCGACAAGTTGGAAAAGATCGCCGCAAGGCTGCTGAAAGGCGCCGGCGCCAGCGCCGAGGAAGCCACCATCATCGCCAGTCACAGCATCGGCGCAAACCTGGCGGGGCACGATTCGCACGGCATCATCCAGATCCCCGTCTACATCGACCGGGTGAAGAAGGAGCACATCATCCCCGGCGCGAAGTTCGAGATCGTCCGCGAAACGCCCTGCACGACCGTGATCGACGGTCACTGGGGCTTCGGCTACGTCGTCTCCGAGCGGGCGATGAAGATCACCATCGAGAAGGCGCTAAAGAACGGCGTCGCCGCGACCACGGTGTACCACCAGAGCCATGTCGGGCGCGTCGCCGACTATCCGATCATGGCGGGAAAGGAAGGGCTGATCGGCATGATGACGGCCGATTCCGGCCGCTCGCCCAAGACGGTGGCGCCGTTCGGCGGGCGCGAGCCGCGCCTCGGCACCAACCCCATCAGCATCTGCATGCCGTCGAACCTGGAGGGGCCCTTCTACATCGACATGGCAACCTCGGCGGCGGCGGCGGGCAAGCTCAAGGTGGCGCAGACTCGCGGCAAGCCGATCCCCGAAGGTTGGGTGCTCGACAAGAACGGCAACCCGACGACCGATCCGAACGCGGTGAAGCAGGGCGGCGTCATCCTGCCGCTCGGCGGCCCGGAAGGTCACAAGGGCTACGGCCTGTCGGCCATGATCGAAGTCTTCTCCGGCATCCTGACCGGCCTCGGCTTCGGCGTGGAGCCGACCGGCAAGCACAACGACGGCGTGTTCATGGCCGCCTTCAAGGTCGATGCCTTCCGCGACCTCGAGACCTTCAAGCAGGAAGTCACCGACTTCGCGAACTATCTCAAGGCGACCCCGAAGGCGGCGGGCGTCGACGAGATCTACTATCCCGGCGAGATCGAGCACCAGCGCACCCAGGCCCAGCTCAAGTCGGGCATCGACGTCGAGGACAAGACCTGGGCCGAGCTGAAGAAGCTGGCCGAGGAATACGGCGCGGTCAAAGAGCTCGGCATGTAATCGAGGAAGGGGCGGCGCCTGGCGCGCTGCCCCGGCGAGGCACCGCCATGGCGGCGAAGGAAAGCCCCTACGTCTTCCGCGCGAGCACGGCTTCGCTGACCGAGGTCAGCCCGACGCTCAAGGTCAAGGAAGCACACATGCTCGGCGGCATGGCGCTCCGCTATCAGGAGCGCAGCCCCGGCGGCGCGACTGACGGGCCTTGGTGCGAGACCGGTCACAGCGCCTATATCCTGTCCGGCCGGTTGCGCTACGAGTTTCCCGACCATGCGGTCGAGGTCGGCCCCGGCGACATGGTCCACATCCCCGCCGGTCACGCCCACCGCCACCGCCCGCGGGTCGTGGGCGACGAGCCGGTCCGCTATTTCATCACTGAGTTCGAGTAAGCTTGAAACGGTAGACCTTGCCGTCGCGCACCACATGCCCGGCGGTCGGCGTCGCGAAGTGGGTGCCGATCACGAGCAGGGGCCTGTCCGCGCTGCGTTCGAGCAGGGCTTGCCGCGTGGCGCGCGCCTGCACGGGGTCGCTGTCGGCGCTGCTGGGCCATTCGGGATGCGCCATCTGGCAGGGGTGGTGCATTACGTCGCCGGTGATCAGCGCTTCCTCACCGCGCGATGAAATACGGACGCTGACGTGGCCGGGGGTGTGGCCCGGCGTCGGCTCGAGGCGGATTTCCGGGCAAATCGCATGGTCGGCCTCGATGAAATCCACCAGCCCGGCGTCGAACACCGGCTTGACGGAATCGCCGAAGGGATCGTCGCCGCGCGCGTTCGCCGCGCCCTCGGCGCTCCAGTGATCCCATTCCTTCCGCCCGATCAGGTAGCGGGCGTTCGGGAAAGTCGGCTTCCATTTCCCATCGACGAGCATGGTGTTCCAGCCGACATGGTCGACATGCAGATGCGTGCAGAGCACTGTGTCGATCGACTCGCGCGGATAGCCGGCCGCCGCGATGTCGTCGAGGAACGAGCCGGTCCGCATGTGCCAGCCCGGTATCGCCCGCCTCTTGTCGTTGCCGAGGCAGGTATCGACCATGATCCGCCGCTCCGGCGTCTCGACGATCAGCGCATGGATGCTCATGATCAGCCGCCCGTCCGCGTCCATGAAATGCGGGCGGAGCCAGTCGATGCCGAGCACGTTGTCCCGCGTCGCGTCGGGCAGGATGAAGCGCGACCCGCCGGTCGCCTCCAGCTCGACGACCTTGGTGATCTTCACGTCCCCGATCCGCCACTGCATCGCCGTCACGCCCGGTAGGGAAAGCTGCGCGGGCCGAGCAGGCCGGGCAGCAGGGGCCGGGTCCACTCGATCCAGCGGCAAAGCATCGGGCGCGTCTCGCGCGGGTCGATCAGCTCGTGCATCGCCAGCGATTCCGCCCGTGCGGCCGGCGACTGCCGCCGCGCCAGCATCTCTTCCAATTCGCGCCGCCGCGCATCGGGATCGGGGGCTGCCTCGATCTCGCGGCGGAAGGCGACCGCGACCCCGCCCTCGACCGGCAGCGCGCCGATCTCCGCCGACGGCCATGCCAGGACGTAGGCGTCCGGCCCGTAATGGGCGGCCGCGGCGACGCCGAAGGATTTCCGCACGATGACCGACGCCCAGGGCACCGAGCAGTCGGCGGTGGCGAGCACGGCCGAGGTGCCGAAGCGGATGGTGCCGGCCCGCTCCGATTCCGAGCCGATCATGAAGCCCGGCTCGTCCACGAAGCAGACGATCGGCAGGTGGAAGATCTCGCACTTCTCGACGAAGCGGCGCACCTTCAGCGCACCGTTCGCCGACATGGCGCCCGCGTAGAACCGGCAGTCGTTGCCGATTACGCCGACCGGCTGGCCGTCGAGCCGCGCAAAGCCGGTGATCTGGCCGCGGCCGTAGCCGCGCGTCATCTCGAAGAAGCTGTCCCGGTCCACGACATGCGCGATCAGCTTCCGCATGTCGAAGATCTTCCGCCGGTCGCGCGGTACGATTCCGGCGAGCGCCTCGTCGGCGCGCGCAGGATCGTCGCCGCTGTCGGCGACGGGCGGCAGCTCCCACACATTCTGCGGCAGGTAGCCGAGGAAGCGGCGCATCTGGTCGAAGGCGTCCGCGTCGTCCTCGGCGAGATTGTCCGCGACGCCGTTCCGGCCCTGGACCTCCGGGCCGCCGAGCTCTTCCTTGGTGACTTTCTCCCTGAGCGCGCGCTCGACCACCGCCGGCCCGGCGATCAGGACCTGTGCCGTCTTCTTCGACATGACCGAGAAATGCGAGGCGACGAAGCGGGAGGCGGGCAGGCCCGCCACCGGCCCGAGCGCCGCGGTCACGACGGGCACGGTCGCGAGCGCGCGGGCGACGGAGCGGAAGCGCGGCGCGGCAAAGACGGGGTTGGCAACGGTCTTCGCGCCCGGCCCGGTGACGCTGCCGCCCGCGCCTTCGTGCAGTCGGATCAGCGGCACGCGATAGCGGCAGGCAAGCTCCTCGGTATAGACGCTCTTGCGCAAGCCCGCTTCGTTGGGCGAGCCGCCGCGCAGCGTGAAGTCTTCCCCGCCGATGACGCACCGCCGTCCGCCGATCCTGCCGAAGCCGAGCACGAAGTTGGCCGGCGCGAAGGAGACGAGCTTCCCGTCCGCGTCGCGCTCCGCCGCACCCGCGCCGGCGCCGATCTCCTCGAAGCTATCGGGGTCGAGCAGCCCGTCGATGCGCTCGCGCACGGTCAGCCGCCCCTGGGCATGCTGGCGGGCGACGCCGTCCGCGCCGCCGAGCTCCTTGGCGAGCGCGCGTTTCCGGCGGATCTCGTCTATTTCGTCGTCCCAGGTCATGCTCCGGCTCGCGTCACCTCGGATCGGGCGGATTGGTCCGTGTATATGGACTCCGCGGTCAAGCCGCGGAGTGACGATCTAAAATTCCCATCCTGCCGTCACCGCAGACCGAGCCCCCGCGCGATGATGCCGCGGAGAATCTCCGTCGTACCGCCCTGGATCGTCAGCTTGGGCGCGATAAGGGTCGCGTAGCGGAGCAGCTCCTCGAAGTCGGCGCGGTTGCCCGGGTCGTCCTCGCAGAAGGCGGCGAGATCGCGCACCTTCGCGGGCAGCTTCTGCTCCCACTGGGTGCCCAGGTCCTTGACGACGGAGCCCTGCAGCACCGGCTCCTTGCCGGCGGCGAGCATGCCGTTGACCGAGATCGACATGCGCCGGAGCGTGTGAAGCTGCGCGACCAGGCGGCCGATGCCCTCGGCGCCGCGCACGTCCGGCTTGTCGCCGAGCAGGCGCACCAGTTCGGGCAGGATGTAGATCGTCTCGAGGAAGCGCTCGGGCCCGCTGCGCTCGTAGGCGAGCTCGCTGGTCGCCTGCTTCCACGCGCCGTCGATTTCGCCCAGCACGGCGTTCGCCGGAAGTATCGCGTCCTCGAAGATCACCTCGTTGAATTCATGCCGTCCGGTGAGGTGCAGCAGCGGGCGCACGGTGATGCCGGGCGTCTTTAGGTCGACCAGGAACTGGGTCAGGCCGTGGCGGCGGTTCTCCTTGGTCGAGGCCGAGGTGCGCAACAGGCCGATCATGTAATGGCTGCGGTGCGCGTTGCTGGTCCAGACCTTGCGGCCGTTGATGCGCCATCCGCCGTCGACCTTCTCGGCGCGTGTCTTCGCGGCGAACAGGTCGGAGCCGGAGTCCGGCTCGCTCATGCCGATGCAGAAATAGCATTCGCCGCGGATGACGCGGGGCAGGATGTCCTGCTTGACCTCCTCCGGCGCGTATTTCAGCAGCACGGGGCCGCTCTGCCGGTCGGCGGTGAAGTGCGCGCGGGTCGGCGCGCCGCCGACGCGGAATTCCTCGGTGATGACGTAGCGTTCCAGGAAGCTCCGCTCCTGGCCGCCGTACTTCTTCGGCCATGTCATGCCGATCCAGCCGCGCTTGCCCACCTTCTTGCTGAACTCGACGTTGAACGCGCTATCGAGATGCGAGCTGTTCGGATCGAAGGTCCCGGCCGCGATCTCCTCGCGCAGGAAGGCGCGGACCTCCTTCCGAAGCTCCTCTGCCTCGGGGGGAAGGCGGATCGGGTCGAATTGGATCGAGCTCGACATGGTTTCGTGCGTACTCCTGGATGTGGCGGGCGTCCCGCTTGCAGCGGCCCGCGGGGACACTGTAATTGTAGGGCCGCGGCGTGTCGAACGCGTCGGGAACCGGGCGCATCCTATGCGCGGCGGTCCGGTTTGTCACTTCTGCAGAGAATTCAAGGAACAGGGGCACTATGAGCGAGAGCGACAGCATCATCGTCGATACGACCAACCGGATTTTCCAGGATCTCGGCGATCCGCAGACGGTGAACAACGCCAAGGACGACGGCTGGAAGAAGCCGCTGTGGGCCGCACTCGAGGAGTCCGGCCTGACCCTGACCTGGGTTCCCGACACGCTGGGCGGGGCCGGGGCGGAGATCTCCGACGGCTTCGATGTGCTCCGGGCCGCGGGCAATCATGCGGTGGCGCTGCCGCTCGCCGAGACGATGCTGGCGGGCTGGCTGCTCGCGCAGGCGGGCATCGCGTCGCCCTCCGGGCCAATGACCGTGGCGCCGGTGCGCGGCATCAGCGGCATCAAGCTCGGCAAGAACGGCAAGCTCTCGGGGACCGCTGCGCAGGTGCCGTTCGGCCGCGACGCCGACCACATCGCCGTCATCGCGCACCGGGACGACGATACGGTGATCGCCCTGGTCGAGCGCAGCGCGTGCACGATCAAAGAAGGCCGCTCGCTCGCCGACGAGCCGAAGGATGCGATCACCTTCGACGGCGTCGCGCCGCTCAGCGTGGCGGACGCGCCGGACGGAATAGACGAGGACACGCTCTGCCACATGGGCGCGGCAGTGCGGGCCTGCCAGATGGCCGGCGCGCTCGAAGCGATGCTCGGCATCTCGGTGGAATACGCCAAGGAGCGCGTCGCCTTCGAGCGCGCGATCGGCAAGTTCCAGGCGGTGCAGCACCTGCTGGCGCGGCTCGGCGGCGAGGTGTCCGCCGCCGTCGCCGTCTCCGCATCGGCGGCGGACGCGATCCAGCGCGCCGACGGCTTCGGCGAGCACGTGTTCGTCGAGATCGCCTCGGCCAAGATCCGCGTCGGCGAGGCGGCCGGCGAGGGCGCGGCCATCGCGCATCAGGTGCACGGCGCGATCGGCTTCACCATCGAGCACATCCTGCACCGTTTCTCCCGCCGCCTCTGGTCCTGGCGCGACGATTTCGGCAGCGAGTCCGAATGGGCCGTCCGCCTCGGCTCGCTGATCGCATCCAAGGGCGCCGACGAGCTCTGGCCGACGATCACGGCGGGGTAGGGCACCCCCCACCCCGACCCTCCCCCGCAAGGGGGGAGGGAGAAAACTCTTTGACTTCAAAGTCCTCCCCCCTTGAGGGGGAGGATTTAGGTGGGGGGTATAGAGCTGTCTTGCCCGTGTGCCATTCGCGCCCGATACTCCATTCCTTCAGAGGGTATAGCTACCGGGAGCAGAGGCGATGGACGTCACGAGGACGCTGGCGGAGTGGGCGGCGGAGACGCCGGAAATAGCGTCGGGATTGGCGCAGAAGCGCGCCCGGCATGCGATGCACGACATCGTCGCCTGCATGGTCGCCGGGGCCGGCGACGAGGGCGCTGCGCGGGTGCGCGCGACCATCGCGCTTTACGGAAACGGGCCCGCGACGGTGGTCGGTTCGACGGCGAAGGCGGCGTCGCCCTGGGCCGCGCTCGCCAACGGCATGGCAGCGCACGCGCTCGATTTCGACGACAACTACCTGCCCGGATTCACCCATGCGACCGCGGTGCTCGGACCGGCGCTGTTCGCGCTCGGCGAAGAGATCGGCGCAAGCGGCCGGCAGATCCTCGACGCCTATATCGTCGGGCTGGAAATGCACGGCGCCGTCGGCCGGGGCGTGAACCGCGACCACTACGACATGGGCTGGCACAGCACGTCGACGGTCGGCTGCATCGGCACGGCGGCGGCGTGCGGCCGCCTTCTGGGGCTCGACCGCGAGCGCATGGCGGCGGCGATCAGCCTCGGCGTCAGCATGGCATCGGGCGCCAAGGTGCAGTTCGGCACGATGGCGAAGCCCTACCACGCCGGCATGGCGGCGAAGAACGCCGTGCTGGCGGCGCATCTCGCGGCGAACGGGCTGGAGGCGCGCGACGTCGCGCTCGAAGGCAAGCTCGGCTTCAAGGAACTCTACGGCGGGCCGAATGCGCGCGGCTGGGCGGACGTGCTGCCCACGCTCGGCAATCCGCTCGCGGTCGAGGCGTTCGGCCTCGCGCCCAAGCTGTACCCCTGCTGCGGTTCGGCGCACAAGGCGCTCGACATCGCGCTGGCGCTGCGGGCCAAGCACGGCATCGCGGCGGAAGACATCGAACGGGTCGAAACGCTGGTCGGCTTCGGCAACAAGCGGAACCTGATGTACACCGACCCGCGGCAGGAGATGGAGGCGCGCTTCTCGATGAACTACTGCATTTCGGTCGCCATGCTGAACGGCCGCGTCTCGCTGTCGGACTTCACGCCGGACGCGGTGCACCGCCCCGAGGTGCGCGCCTTCATGCCGCGCGTGTCGATGGATGCCTGTCCGCAGAACGCGGAAGGTCCCGACCCGACCGCGCGCCTGCCGCACAAGGTGACGATCGCGCTGAAGGATGGGCGCAGTTTTTCGGGCGAGTCCGTCTGGGCGCGCGGCACGATCCACAATCCCTTCGACGAGGCCGACCTCGAAGCCAAGTTCCGCGACTGCTGCGAGGGCTTCCTCGCGCCCGACGATTTCGCGGCGGTGCTCGCGATGCTGGGCGATTTCGCCGGCCTGAAGTCGATCCGCGACCTGACGCGGCGCCTCGCCTTCGAGGCGGGCGCGGATCGCGGCGAGCGCTTCGCCGAGCGGCAAACCTTGGCGGCCGAATGATATGACCAGAGACGCAGCCATCGGCGCCGCGCTGTCCTACTTCGACGGCGGCGGGTTCGAGCGAGACTTGGCGCGCCGCGTGGCGATCCGCTCGGAAAGCCAGAACCCGGAGGCCGGGCCGGAGATCGACCGCTACCTTGCCGACGAGATCGGCCCGGCGCTGCGCGAGCTCGGCTTCGACTGCCGCACCATGGCGAACCCGCATGCCGGCGGCTGGCCGATGCTGGTCGCCGAGCGCATCGAAGGCGCGGGCCTGCCGACAGTGCTGACCTACGGCCACGGCGACGTGGTGCTGGGCCGTCCCGAGGAGTGGCGCGACGGGCTCGACCCCTGGACGGTGACGCGCGAAGGCGACCGGCTCTACGGGCGCGGCACGGCGGACAACAAGGGCCAGCACTCGATCAACATCGGCGCGCTGCGCGCCGTGCTGAAAGCGCGCGGTCGGCTCGGCTTCAACTGCCGCTACCTGATAGAGATGGGCGAGGAGACCGGCTCGCCCGGCCTGCGCGCATTTTGCCAGGAGAACCGGCCGCTGCTCGACGCCGACGTGCTGATCGCGTCCGACGGGCCGCGGTCGAGCGTCGGCCGGCCGACCCTCTTTCTCGGCGCGCGCGGCGCCTACAACTTCCACATGGATGTGAACCTGCGCGACGGCGGCCAGCATTCCGGCAATTGGGGCGGCCTGCTGGCGAACCCCGGCATCATCCTCGCCCACGCCATCGCCTCGATCACGACGGCGCGGGGCAAGATCCTGATCCCCGAGCTGCTGCCGCCCGGCATTCCGGATGCGGTGAAGCGTGCGCTGTTCGACATCGATCACGATGGCGGCGAGGATGCGCCCGCGATCGACGAGGATTGGGGCGAGCCGGGCCTGACCATCGCGGAGAAGGTGCACGCCTGGAACAGCTTCGAGGTGCTGGCATTCCGCACCGGCAACCCGGACAATCCGGTCAACGCGATCCCGCCGCGCGCGCGGGCGACCTGCCAGATCCGCTTCACCGTCGGCGTCGATCCATCGCAGTTCCTCGACATCCTGCGCCGCCATCTCGATGCGCACGGATTCCCCATGGTCGCGCTGAGCCAGGCGCGCCAGGCCTACGCCAATGCGACGCGCCTCGATCCCGAGAACCCCTGGGCGAAGTTCTGCGAGGCGTCGCTGGCGCGCTCGACCAACAAGAAGACGGCGGTGCTGCCGAGCCTCGGCGGCACGCTGCCGAACGACATCTTCGCCGACGACCTCGGCCTGCCGACGATCTGGGTTCCGCATTCCTACACCGGCTGCTGCCAGCATGCGCCGAACGAGCACCTGCTGGTGCCGGTCGCGCGCGAAGCGCTGCGACTGATGGCGGGCTTATTCTGGGACCTCGGCGAAGCCGGCGCGCCCAAGCCGAGAGCGTCATGACGCACGATCGTCGATGTTTTCTGTCGGGAATGGCGGCGGCGACGCTGTGCGCCGGGCTGCCCGGTTGCGGGACGGTCAATCCGGCGACGGGCCGGACGAGCTTCACCGGCATGTATTCGGTGGAAGACGACGTCAAGCTCGGCCGCGACGAGCATGCGAAGATCGTCCAGGAATTCGGCGGCGAGTACGAGAACCGAAAGCTGCAGGGCTATGTCGACGGCATCGGCAAGAACCTGTCCCACTACACCGAATTCCAGCAGTTTCCCTACAAGTTCACGATCCTCAACACCCCGATCGTCAACGCCTTCGCGCTGACGGGCGGCTTCGTCTACGTGTCGCGCGGGCTGCTGTCGCTGGCCAGCAACGAGGCGGAGTTGGCAGGCGTGGTCGCGCATGAGATCGGCCACGTCAACGCGCGCCATACGGCCGAACGCCTGACGGCGGCGCAGGCCTCGCAGCTCGGGCTGATCGCCGGGGCGATCGGGGCCGCGGTGCTCGGGCTGCCGCAGGAAATCATGCAGGTCGGGCAGTCGATCGCCGCGATGTCGATCCAGAGCTATTCGCGCTCCCAGGAGCTGGAGGCCGACACCCTCGGCATTCGCTACATGACCAAGGCCGGCTACGACCCGGACGGCATGGTGACCTTCCTCAGCACGCTCCGGGCGCAGAGCGTCGTCGAAGCGCAGATGCAGGGCCTGCCGGCGGGCTCGGTGGACGAATACAACATCATGGCGACCCACCCGCGCACCATCGAGCGGGTGGAGCAGGCAATGCAAGTCGCGGCGGCCGCCCGGCCCGCGTCGCCGCGCCTCGGCCGCGACGCCTATCTCGATCATATCGACGGCATGCTGTTCGGCGACGATCCGCGGCAGGGAATCGTGCGGGGCCGCCTGTTCCAGCATCCGGGGCTGCGCTTCCAGTTCCGCGTGCCGGAGGGCTTCCGGCTGGTCAACGGCGAATCGCAGATCATGGCGCGCGACAACAAGGGCGCCGCCATTCTGTTCGACACCGCGCCGATCAAGTCGAGCCGCGACATGGCGTCCTACCTGCAAAACGAGTGGACGAAGATGCGGCTGCGCGACCTCGAAACCATAACCATCAATGGGCTGGAGGCTGCGACCGGCTGGGTGCGTGGCCAGGACAAGCAGCGCGGGCAGATCGATCTCCGTGCGGTGGCGATCCGGCGGGACGCCGGCTCGGTCTACCGCTTCCTGTTCCTGGCGCCGGCCGGCGAAAGCCAGCGCCTCGCGCGTCCCTTCCGCGAGACGACCTACAGCTTCCGCACGCTCACGCCGGCCGAGGCGAGCCGGATCAAGGCGCTGCGCCTGCTGGTCGTCCCGGTGCGGCCGGGCGACACGATCCAGGGCCTCGCCAAGACGCTGCCTTACGACCAGTACAACGAGGCATGGTTCCGGTTGCTCAACGATCTGGAGTCCGGGCAGCCGCTGACGCCCAAGCAGCGGATAAAGGTGATCGCGGCCTAATTGTTTAGCCGTACAGCAGCCAGTCGCGCAGCAGCGCCGTCACCGCCTGCGGCTGCTCGATCGTCGAAAGGTGGCCGCAATCCTCGACGACGGCGAGGCGCGAGCCGGGGATGCCGGCGGCGATCTCCTCGCTTGCCGCAAGCGGCGTGCCCTGGTCCTGCCGGCCGCAGATCACCAGCGTGGGAACGCGGATGTCGCGCAGCGTATCGCGGCTGTCGCGCCGCTGCATGATGGCGGTCATCTGCTGCACGAAAACCTGCGGTCCGACTTCGTCGCACATGCCGGTGGCGATGCCGACGATCTCGCGGTCCTGCAACCGCTGCGGCGACAGGAAAATAGGCATGGTGTTGCGCTTGACCGTCTCGAAATCGCCCTTCTCGGCGAGCGCGATCATGTCCCGGCGGACGGCGCGGCGCTCGGACGTGTCGTTGTACGCGGCCGTGTCGAGCAGGGCGAGCTTGACGACGCGCTCCGGGGCCATGCGCATCATCTCGAAGGCCATATAGCCGCCCATCGACAGGCCGGCGTAGGCGAAGGTCGGTGGCGCGGAGTCCAGCATGCGCTGCGCCATGGCGGCGAGCGAGGTGTCCTGCCGCGTGTCGACGATGCCGATATCGGCGATGTCGGCCAGATGCACGGTCTGATGTTCCCAAAGGCGCGGGGTATTCATCAGCCCCGGTCCCAGGATCAGTGGAATGCGGTTTGCCATGATCGGTTCCCGTCCCTCGTTTGTCGTCCGCGCCTTATCTTGGGGCGCCGGTTGCCGTTCATGTAACTTGTGTGCGAATACAGATGTCAACAAGGCGAATGCGCCGCGATTCGGGAGACTGCCGGCATGGCCACCCTCAAAGAGCTTGTTGCCCAACGGTTCGGCATCGCGATCGATCTCGGCGGAAACACGCCGGCGGAGGGGACGCTGGCGCAGATCCTCGGCCGCGGCTCGCAGCGTCACTACACCGACAAGCCCGTGACCGACGACCTTCTGGGCGTGCTGCTCGCCTGCGCCCAGTCGGCGCCGACCAAGTCGGACCTGCAGCAGTATTCGATCGTCGTGGTGAAGGACCCGGCGGTGCGCGAAGCCCTGGTCGGGCTCGGCAGCGGCATGGACTGGGCCCCCAACGCGCCGGTCTTCATGGCCTTCTGCGCCGACCTGCGGCGCATCCGCCGGCTCGCCGCGATCCGCGGCCACGATTACCGGAACGACAACCTGGACACCTTCATGAACGGCGTGGTCGACGCGTCGCTCGCCATGCAGAGCTTCATTACGGCGGCGGAGTCGGTCGGCCTCGGCACCTGCCCGATCAGCCAGATCCGCAACAAGATCGACCGCGCTTGCGAGATATTGGGCCTGCCGGACGGCGTGTTCCCGATCGCCGGCCTGGCGGTCGGCTGGCCGAAGTTCCCGGCGCCGCAGATCTCCCTGCGCCTGCCGCCGCCGGTCGTGGTGCATAAAGACCGCTACGACGACAGCGCGCTGGAAAAGGAGGTCGAGGCCTACGACCGCCGCCGGCACGCGCATCGTCCCATCACGCCGCAGAAGCAGCGGCATACCGCCAAATACGGCGCGCTCGACTATTGCCCCTGGTCGGAGAACGTGACCCGCCAGCTCTCCCTGCCGGAGCGGGCGGGGTTCAAGCCCTTCCTGAAGACCCACGGCATGGATGTCGCCTGAGGGGCGGGCTGGACCCGGCGGCGGGAGAAAGCTAAGACAGAACCAGCAGAGCGCGCGATGGAGAAGGCTGCGATGACCGACAAGATGCTGTTCGAGGCGGAGCCGCCGATCGGCACGATGATCTTCAACAACCCGGCGCGCCATAACGCCGTGTCCTCGGACATGTGGGCCCGGGCGGCGGAGATTATGAGCGATTTTTCGCAGAATCCGGCGGTCCGCGTCGTCGTCGTGACCGGCGCGGGCGGCCGTGCCTTCGTCTCCGGTGCCGACATCTCGAAGTTCGAGGACGAGCGCGCCAACGCCGAGGCGGAGGAGGCCTACCACGCCCACACCGCGGCGGCGCGCGACAGGCTGGTCAACTGCCCCAAGCCCACCATCGCCAAGATCCGCGGCTACTGCATCGGCGGCGGGGTGGCGACGGCGCTCGGCTGCGACATCCGCATCTGCTCCGACAATTCACGCTTCGCCGTGCCGGCCTCGAAGCTCGGCCTGGGTTACGACTACGACGGCATTCGCCGGCTGGTCGACGTGGTCGGGCCGTCCTTCGCCAAGGAGATTTTCTATACCGCCCGCCAATTCTCGGCCGAGGAGGCCAAGGGGATGGGTCTTGTCGACCGCGTCGTGCCCGAGCCAGAGCTGGACGGCTATGTGCGGGACTACGCGCTGACCATCGCCGCCAATGCGCCGATGACGATGCACGCGGCGAAGACCAGCATCCTCGAAAGCCTGAAAGACCCGGCCGACCGCGATCTCGCGCTGTGCGAGCGTCTCGTCGACGCCTGCAACGCCAGCCAGGACCACGTGGAAGGGCGGACCGCCTTCATGGAGAAGCGCAAGCCCAAGTTCGTCGGACGCTAAAAGGTTAGAGCAACCTATCTGCGTCCGATAGGACGCAGATTGCTCTAGGCTTTTCCTGCGGCTCCGCTGCGAGTCGCACTCCCAACCGGCCGCGCGTAAGATCGCGGCCAATTCGTTCGTATCGCCGAGAGAGCCCACGCAGCGGGGCGGAGGACATCACCCATGGCCGAAGACCTTACCAACCTCGATGGCCTGACTGCCGAACTGGAAGCCCGCCGTGCAAAGGCGCGCGGCATGGGCGGCCCCCAGAAGCTGGAGCGCCGCCGCAAGGCCGGCATGATGAACGCCCGCGAGCGGGTCGACTACCTGGTCGACAAAGGCAGCTTCATCGAAACCGGCCTGCTCGGCACTTCGGGCGTCTTCCTTGAGGACCGCGACAAGACGCCGGCGGACGGCAAGATCACCGGTTTCGCCAAGATCGACGGCCGTGACGTGGCCGTCGCCGTCAACGACTTCACGGTCATGGGCTCGTCCACCAGCGCCACCAACAGCAAGAAGGTCGGCCACATCCGCCGCATCGGCACGGACCGCGGCATGCCCTGCGTCTATATCGGCGAGTCCACCGGCGCGCGGCTGCCGGACGCCATGGGCTCCAAGGGCATGGGTGCGCTGCTCGGCACCGACATCACGCAGTTCCAGCGCATGCGCGACACGCCCTGGTGCGCGGCGGCGCTCGGGCCGTCCTTCGGCTCCTCGGCCTGGCTCGCCTGCTGCTCGGACTTCGCGGTGATGCGCAAGGGCTCGACGATGGCGGTGTCCAGCCCGCGGCTCATCTCCATGGCGATCGGCCAGGAAGTCGATCTCGAGGAGCTCGGCGGCTGGCGGCTGCACGCGGACACCACCGGCCTCGTCGACATGTTCGTGGATACGGACGAAGAGGCGCTCGACGCCGTCAAGACTTTCCTCGGCTACATGCCGAGCCACAACATGGAAGCGCCGCCGGTGCGCGCCGTCACGCCCGGCTCGGGCGAGGACATGCCCAACATCGGCAAGTACCTGCCCGCGAAGCGCAACCAGGTCTACGACGTGCGCAAGATCGTCAAGGCGATCGTCGACAAGGACAGCTTCTTCGAGCTGAAGGCGCGCTTCGGCCGCCCGGTCGTGACCGCGCTCTGCCGCCTCGACGGCCGGAGCGTGGGCATCATCGCCAACAACCCGCAGCACAAGGGCGGCGCGCTCGACACGGATGCCTGCGAGAAGTCGGTCGATTTCACCGTCATGTGCGATTCCTTCAACATCCCGATCGTCACCCTGGTGGATACGCCGGGCTTCGTCATCGGCACCGAGGCGGAGCGGCGGCGCGCGCCCGGCAAGATCATGAACTTCATGAACGCGACGACGCTCGTCACCGTGCCGAAGCTGTCGGTCATCCTGCGCAAGAGCTACGGGCGCGCCTATGTCGCGATGGGCGGCGGCCGGCATTCCGACGAGGTGGTGGCCTGGCCGACCGCGGAGATCAGCTTCATGGATCCGCGCTTCGCGACCAAGATCGTGCACGGCGTGGGGCCCGGCGAGGAAGGCTTCGAGGACGCCTATGCCAAGACGCAGAAGGACACGCAGATCTGGGACATCGCTTCGATCTACGGCCTGCAGGACGTCATCCGGCCGGAAGAGACGCGCGCCTACCTGATCCGCATGCTGGAGGTGTACCGGCTTCGCAAGACCAACGGCGTCGGCAAGCACCTGATGCGCACCTGGCCCACCAGCTACTGACAGCGGACGGAAAGATGGATATCGAGGCGGCGATCGCGCGTGCGCGCGGCGAGGGCAGGAACGCACTCGACGAGGAAACGGGGAAGCGTCTGCTGGCCGGCTGCGGCATCGCGGTGCCGAAGTCGGTCGTGGTTTCCGGTGCGGACAAGACGGAAGCGGCCGTTGCCGGATTGCGCTTCCCGGTCGTCGCCAAGGTCATGTCGGCGGAGATCCTGCACAAGAGCGACGCGGGCGGCGTGAAGGTGAACCTCGCGACGCCCGCCGCCGTTCGCGACGCAATTTCTGCGATGGCGATTGCGCCAGGGATCAAGGGCCGCAAGGTCGACGGCTATCTCGTGGAAGAGATGGCCCCGGCCGGCCAGGAAGTCGTCGCCGGCATGTTCCGCGATCCGCAGTTCGGGCCGCTCATCATGGTCGGCCTCGGCGGCATCTTCGTCGAGGTGCTGGCGGACGTGGCCTTCCGCATCTGCCCGATCACCGAGCGCGACGCGGCGGAAATGCTGGACGATCTGCGGGGCGTGAAGCTGCTCGACGGCGCGCGCGGCCGGGCGCCGGTATCGCGAAAGGCGATAATCGACACGCTGCTGAATCTCGGCGGCAAGGACGGCCTGCTGATGTCGCTGCCCCACGCGGTGGCGGAGGTGGACGTCAACCCGCTGATCGTCTCGCGGGACGGCGCCGTCGCGGTCGATGCGCGCTTCGTGCTGTCGCCCGCCGATAGCGAAGCGCCCGCACTGCCCGTGCCCGAGACCGGCGACGCGGCGAAGCGTTTCGAGCGTTTGTTCGCGCCCCGCACGATCGCGGTCGTCGGCGCGTCGGCCACCAGCGTCGCCATGGCCAACACCTTCATCGGGCGGATGAAGCGCTTCGGCTATGACGGCGCGATCTATCCGATCCATCCCACCGCCGCAACGGTGGACGACCTGCCCGCCTATCCGTCGGTGGCGGAGACGCCCGAACCGGTCGACTACTGCTACATCGCGGTCGGCGCTGCGCGGGTGCCGGAGATCCTGGAGAATGCCAAGGGCCGCGTCGCCTTCGCGCAGGTCATCTCCAGCGGCTTCGGCGAGATTTCGCATGGCGTCGGGCTGGAGCAGGAGCTGCTGGAAGCGGCGCGGAGGGGCGGCTGCCGCGTTCTCGGCCCCAACTGCCTCGGCCTCTACTCGCCGCGCGGCAAGGTGACCTTCCCGGAGACGGCGCCAACGGAGGTGGGCCCTGTCGGCGTGATCTCGCAGAGCGGCGGCCTCGGGACCGACATCGTTACCCGCGGCGACCGGCGCGGCATCCGCTTCAGCGGCCTCGTCACCATCGGCAACAGCGCCGACCTCGGCGCGAATGACATGCTGGAATTCTATCTCGCCGATCCGCAGACCAAGGTAGTCGGGATGTATGTCGAGGGCGTACGCGACGGCCGCCGCTTCTTCGACGTGCTGCGCCGGAACAACGCGCAGAAGCCGGTCGTCGTGCTCAAGGGCGGCCGGACCCAGAAGGGTCAGGCCGCGGCGGCGTCGCACACCGGCGCGCTCGCGGGCGACGACCGCGCCTGGGTCGCGCTGGCGCGCCAGACCGGCTGCGTACTCGCCGATACGCTCGACGAGTTCCTCGACATGCTGCTCGCTTTCCAGACGCTGACGGCGCGCAAGGGCCGGGCAACGAAGCAGATCGCCCTGTTCGGCAACGGCGGCGGCACCAGCGTGCTCGCGACCGATTTCTTCTACCGCCAGGGCCTAGACATCGACCCATTCGACGCCGCGACGCAGGGCGCACTCAACGCGCTCAAGCCGCCGCCCGGCACCAGCATCGCCAACCCGGTCGACGCGCCGGTCGGCACCTTGCAGCAGGAAGAAGGCCGCATCGCCGAGAAGATCCTCGACGCGATCTACAGCCACGCGAAGCCGGATGCGGTGGTGATGCATCTCAACCTCGCCGCCTTCGTCGGCCGCGGCACCATCGACCCGCTCGACAACCTGATCACCGCCGCCGTGCGCGTGCAGGAGAAATTCCCCGGCCAGGCGCATTTCCTGCTCGTGCTGCGCTCCAGCGGCTCGCCCGATGTCGAAGCCGGCAAACAGCGCTACCGCGACCGCGCCATGTCCGTCGACATCCCGGTGTTCGACGAGCTCGGCAACGCCGCCGTCGCGCTGGCGGCGATGAGCCGGTATGAGGGGTTTGGGGCGGCTTAACCGACGATTTCGTCATTCCGCGGCTTGTCCGCGGAATCCATTGCGCCGCGTGGGCTCCGCGGACAAGCCGCGGAGTGACGGTCTTTAATTATACTGTGGCGGAGCGCCGGGCGCTGCGCGCGCCATCGATGCTACAGGCGCCCGGACCGGTGACGACCAGAAGCAGGAAGATGAAGCAATAGAGAATGGCGGCGTCTCCGCCGTTCAAGGCCGGATAGAAGTTTCGGGGTGCGTGGAACGCCCAATACGCTACCGCCATCTCGCCCGCGAGCAGGAACGCGACCGGCCGCGTCATGAAGCCGAGCAGGATCAGAATGCCGCCGCCGAATTCCATGATCGCGCCGATCCAGAAGAGCGAGAATGCGGGCGGCAATCCGGATTTCGGCGGCGCGGGGAAGCCGAACAGCTTCTGCGTGCCGTGTTCCATGAAGATCAGCGCCGTGACGATGCGCAGGACGGCCAGCGCATAGGGCGTGTAGCGATCGAGCTTTTGTGCGTACTGCATGGGCTCCTCACTCCGCCGCCGGCCGTCGCATGTCGCGCGAGGCGGCGAGCGAGCTCGACTTGGTGAAGTCGATGTCCTTCGGGTAGCCGTCGACGGCGCGCTGGATTGCGGTTTCCAGGCGGCCGACCACGTCGTCGAGCTCCGCCTCGGTGATGATCAGCGGCGGGGCGATGCGCATGTAGTTCTTCACGCAGATGGTGACGACGCCCTCGTGCACCGCGTTGTAGCGGATGCGCTCGCCCATCGCGTAGTCCGGCTTCTTGGTCTTGCGGTCCTGCACGATGTCGAGCATCTGGTATAGGCCCTTGCCGCGCACGTCGCCGATGCAGTCGAATTTTTCCTTCAGCGGATCGAGGCGGGCGCGCAGCTTCCGGCCCAGTTCGTCGGCGCGCTCGGCCAGCCGATCGCGCAGCACGATCTGCAAATTCTTGAGCGCGACGGCCGACGGGAATGGATCGCCCGGATAGGTGCCCGACCAGGGCAGGCCCGCGTCGCCGCGGCAGGCCTCGGCGATCTCCGGCGTCGTCACCGTGCCGCAGATGGCGAGCCCGGCGGACATGCCCTTGGCGAAGGTGACGATGTCCGGCAGCACGTCGTAATGCTCGAAGGCCCAGAGCTTGCCGGTGCGCCCCGGCGCGAGCTGCGCCTCGTCGAGGATGAGCAGCGAGCCCCAGTCCTCCGCCACCTGCTTGAGGCGTGGCAGCCATTCCTCGGGCGGGACGATCATGCCGCCCGGCACCAGGATGGACTCCGCGATGATGCCCGCGACCGACTTGCTGGTCATGTGCTCCATCATGTCTTCGCTGAGCTTGAGACAGCCGATGTCGCAGCCGGGATAGGTGAGGTTGACCGGGCAGCGGTAGCAGAAGGGCGCCAGGATCGCGTTGGACCGCGCCGGGATCATGAACGGGCCGAGCCCGCCCTTTCGCTCGCCGCCGACGCTGGTGACCGATTCCGCCGCGAGCGACCCGCCGTGCAGGCCGCGCAGCACCGAGACGATGTCGTGCTTCCGCGTCGTCGCGACCGCCATGCGCATGGCGATCTCGTTGGCTTCCGAGCCGGTGACGGCGAAGTTCACCATCTTGAGGTTGCCCGGCAGCGTGCTAGTGATCAGCTCCGCGAACTCGATCGCCCAGGGGTTGGAATACCAGGACGATTCGTGCACCAGAAGTTCGGCCTGCTCGCGGATGGTCTCGGTCAGCTCGGGGTGGGAATGCCCCAGCACCATGCACATCATGCCGGCGGTCAGGTCGTAATAGTCGTTGCCGTCGACGTCGGTGATGAAGACGCCCCTGCCGCGCTCGAAGATCAGCGGCGGGTCGTAGCGCCAGCCGAACAGCGTCTTCGCGTCCCGCTGCATCAGGTCGACATGCCGGTTGGAGAACTTGAAAGTCTTGTCCATCGCGCGCCCTTTCCGGGAAGCATCGCGCTCTTGGCGGCGCGCATGCGGCTTCCACCCTGACGACTATCAGAACGCGCCGGAGCCCTATCTGTCCAGTGGGAACAGGCCGGGCCGGGCATTGCGGTAGGGCAAGGTCGTCAGGTCCGCCGGGCCCCAGTCCGGCGTGTCGACGATGAGGATTTCCTTCGCGATGGGCTCGTAGACCGCGCGGAAATGCGTCTTCGATCGCAGCAGCACGATGTCGAAGTCCATCACGTCGAGGCCGAATTGCTTGAACGGGTCGAGGTCGATGGCGAAGACGTAGCGCGAGACGAGCGAGATGACGATATCGCCCGTGTCGATCAGCGCCGTCGGGCCGAGGCGGATGGTATAGCCGTTCCACATCGCGCCGGTGCCGCGGTAGGACTTGTCGCCCGCGTAGAGCACCTTGCCGGTGATCTCGACCTTCGGGCCGGCGCGGTCCGACGACCAGCCGCCGACGGCGAGCGTCACCGTGGCGCCTTCGCCGGCCTCGATGGCGATCGCGGCCGCGCGTGGGTCCAGCAGATAGGGAACGGCGACGCGGCGGCCGCCCCGGCGCATCAACTCGGCAAGGATGTGCGTCGAATCGTTGAGACGGTCCGCGTGCTCGAGCAGCACGACCGGTCCCGGCGCAGTTGCCGAGATCGCGTAGGCGCGGTCGACCCCGGTCTTAAGGTCGAGCACCATGTCTTCGTGCAGCAGCGACTCGCGGCTCAACCAGATGCGATCGGCCAACGCGTCGGCGGCACGGGCCGCGAGCGCCGCATCGCCGTCGGCCACCACGACGACCGAGAAACCCACCTGCGGCACGTCGGCGTAGGCGAAGCCGCAAAAGATCGAGATGTCGAGGATGCCGGGATGATCGCGCTCCCAGGCGAAGCCCTCGGCGACGATGTCGGAGAGCGGCGGGATCGAGGTCGCGGTGAAGATGCTCGGCAGCATCACGTTTGGCTTGCGGATAATCGTGACCGGCTCGATTTCGCCGCGCAGCGCCCGCACGAGGGCGCGCGCGGCGCGGCGGCCCGTCTCGTCCATGTCGGTGTGCGGCGAGTAGTGGTAGCCGAACAGCGCGTCGGCAACCTCGCAGAACCCGGCGGAGACGTTGGCGTGCAGGTCCGAGGCGACGAAGACCGGCATGGCCTCGCCGACGATGCCGCGCACCGCCTGCACGATCTCGAGCTCCGGGTCGGTGCGGGTCGGCGTCGTCATCGCGCCGTGCAGGAACAGCAACACGCCGTCGATGCGCGCCTTCTCGCGCCGCAGCCCGTCGCACAGCAGGCCGCGGTAATGCTCGAAGGCGGCGTCGGACGCGCTGCCGCCCGCGCCGAGGTCGGTGTAGACGAGCGGCGCGATCGCCACGCCTTCGGCGTCGAGCACGTCGATGAATCCGCCGCCCGGCGACTGCGATCCGCGCAATCCGGTGATTACCGCGTCCCCGTGGTACGCGGCCTTCTCGAAATCCTCGATGCCGGCCGCGCCGGGCAGGAAGGAGACGGACTCAAGCGCGAAGCCGCCGACGGCGATGCGTAGCGGCTTGGCCATATCGAGGGTCAGCCTTTGTGCGTGACGCGCGGCGCGCGCGGCATCTCGAACGGGCGCTCGCGCTCGAAGGCGCGGGCGGCGCGCAGCACCGTCCTGTCGTCGTGCATCCGCCCGACGATCTGCAGCCCGGCCGGCAGCCCCGCCTTGGTGAAGCCGCAGGGCACCGTCGCCGCCGGCTGCTGCGTCAGGTTGAAGGGGTAGGAGAAGGGCGTCCAGGACATCCACCGTTCTTCGTCCGAGGCAGGCGGCAGCTCCATCCCGGCGTCGAAGGCGGGGATCGGCATCGTCGGCGTCAGCAGCAGGTCGTAGGTCTCGTGGAACGCCTTCATCCGCATGCCCAGCGCCGCGCGCTTGTCGACCGCGTCCATGTAGTCGATCAGGCTGAGCGTGCGCCCCTGATCGATGATCTCGCGCAATCCGGGGTCGAGGAGCTTTTGCTGAGCCTCCGTGTATTTGCGCGCGGAATAGGCGGCGCCGGCATACCAGTGCGGCCGGAAAATGTCTGCCGGATCGTCGAAGCCGGGTTCGGCCCGCTCGACCTTTGCGCCGAGCTTCTCGAACACCTTGACGGCCGACGCGACGAGGGCGGCGATCTCGGGGTTTACCTCGGCGTAGCCGAGCGCCGGGCTGAACGCGATGCGGAGGCCGGCCACGCCGTCCTCCAAGCCGTCGCGGTAATCGACATCGTCGAAGGGCAGGCTGAACCAGTCGCGCGCGTCCGGCCGGGAAATCACCGTCAGCATCAGCGCGGCGTCGGTCACGGTGCGCGTCATCGGCCCGGCATGCGACAGCGTGCCGTAAGCGCTGTTGGGATAACGCGCGACCCGCCCGAAGCTCGGCTTGTGCCCGAAGATGCCGGTGAAGGCCGCCGGGATGCGGATCGAGCCGCCGCCGTCCGAGCCCACATGCAGCGCGCCCATGCCGAGCGCGGCGGCCACCGCGGCGCCGCCGCTGCTGCCGCCCGGCGTGCGCGAGGTGTCCCAGGGATTGCGCGTGACGCCGGTCAGCGGCGAGTCGGTCACGCCCTTCCAGCCGAACTCCGGCGTCGTCGTCTTGCCGATCAGCACGGCGCCCTGCTCGCGCAGCCGGGCGGTGATCGGGGCGTCTTCCTGGACCGGCTCCGGGCTGGTGATCAGGCTGCCGCCGCGCATCGGCCACCCCTTCGCCAGCACGAGATCCTTGATGGTCGTGGGGACGCCGTCGACCAGCCCCGCCGGCGCGCCCTTCGCCCAGCGCGCCTCCGACGCCCTGGCGTCCGCCAGCGCCCGCGCGCGGTCGGTGAGGACGAAGGCATTGACCGCGCCGTCGTGCTTTTCGATCCGCGCCAGCACGGCCTCCGTCACCTCGACGGGCGACAGCGCCTTCCGGCGGTAGCGCTCGACGAGATCGCTCGCCGACAGGTAGGCCAGTTCATCGCTGCTCATGCCGTCGCTCCCGTGTGCGGTGCAGCGAGTGTATCGCGGCATAGCGGGTGCGCCAATGGAGGCTCGGGCGCGTGGACTCCGCGGATAAACCGCGGAGTGACGATTTAAGCGTGAATGCAAATAGCGACGTCATGCCGCGGCTCGTCCGCGGCATCCATGCTTCGGCCGGCAATCCGCCTACGTCAAGCCCGTAACGCCGCGGCCAGATCGTCCTTGATGTCCTCGACGTCCTCCAGCCCGACCGAGAGGCGCAGCAGGCCGGCGGTGATGCCGAGGCGCAGCCGCTCCTCCTCCGGCAGGCGCTGGTGCGTCGTCGTCGCGGGGTGGGTAACGATGCTCTTCGTGTCGCCGAGGTTGTTCGAGATGTCGATGATCTCGAACGCGTTCTGGATGCGGAAGGCGCGCTCCTTGCCGCCGTCGATCTCGAAGGAGAGGACGGAGCCCGGCAGCTTCATCTGCCGCTTCGCCAGCTCGTATTGCGGGTGGCTCTTGAGGCCGGGGTAGATCACGCGTTTCACGCCCGGCTGCTTCTCGAGGAATTCGGCGACTTCCTGCGCATTCCGGCAATGGCGCTCGACCCGGATGTCCATCGTCTCAAGCCCCTTCAGCATGATCCAGGCGTTGAACGGGCTGCAGGCCGGGCCGGTGTGGCGCAGAAGTGGCTGCAGGTTGTCCTTGTAATAGCTCTTCGGCCCGAGGATCGCGCCGGCGAGCGCGCGGCCCTGGCCGTCGATATGCTTCGTCGCTGAATAGACGACGATGTCGGCGCCGAATTCCAGCGGGCGCTGGAGCATCGGCGTCGCGAGCACGTTGTCGACCACCAGCTTGCCGCCGGCCGCGTGCGTCAGCTCCGCGACCCGCCCGAGATCGATGATCTCCAATGTCGGGTTGGACGGCGTTTCCAGGAAGACGCATTGCGTCGGCTTCGACAGCGCCTTCTCCCATTGCGCCAGGTCGGTGCCGTCGACGAATACCGTCTCGACGCCGTAGCGCGGCAGGAAGTCGGAGATGATGTAGCTGCAGGAGCCGAACAGCGCGCGCGACGCGACGACACGGTCGCCGGCCTTCAGCAGCGCGGTCAGCGCGGTAAAGACCGCCGACATGCCGCTCGACGTGGCGGAGCAGAACTCCGCGCCCTCCAGGAGCCGCAGCCTTTCCTCGAAGGCGCCCACCGTCGGGTTGCCGTAGCGCGTGTAGATGTAGCGCTGCACGTCGCCCTTGAAGGCGGCCTCGGCGTCTTCGGCGCGGTCGTAGACGAAGCCCGAGGTGAGGTAGAGGGCCTCCGCCGTCTCCCGGTGCTGCGTGCGGTCGAGCCCGCCCCGCACCAGCTTGGTCTGCGGCCGCCACTCGCGGCTTCCTGCGTGTCCGGAACCAGCCATCGCGTCCTCCTTGCGCCGCATGCCCGGCGCTGGGAATAAAAATGCCCCGACCGAATAGAGGTCAGGGCTTCCCCAGGGACGCACCGACCTTTTAGCTGAATTTTTTCCGTGGCCGCAAGCCGGTCGGGCCAAATCACCACGTAGATTGGATGTAACCGCCGCGCGGGGCCGGAGTCAACCCAAACTTGAGTCGACGCAGGGCCCGGCCGTTCATCGGGCGGCGATGCTGGCCTCCCGCCGGCGGATGGCGGTTTCGCGGGCGAGCAGCTTTTCCGCGCGCTCGACGATCGGGTAGTCGATCATCTTGCCGTCGACCTCGATCGAGGCGCGGCCTTCGGCCAGCGCCGACTGGAAGCCCTGGATGACGCGCTGCGCGGCCGCCACTTCCTCCCCGGTCGCGCGGAAGCCCTCGTTCAGGATCGGCACGATGCTGGGATGGATGCAGGACGCGCCGTCGAAGCCGAAGCGGCGCGAATTCTGGATCATCTTCCGCATGGCGTCCTTGTCGGAATAGTCCGCGACGGTGCCGATGATGCCGAGCGGCGCGATCCCCGCCGCCCGCGCGGCGATGATCGTCTGCTGCTTCGGGTAGAGCATGATGTCCGGGTCCGGGGCGGCGCCCATGCTGGTGGCGAAGTCCTCGCCGCCGAGCCCGATGCCCATCATGCGCGGATGCGCCTTGGCGATCTCGTTCAAGCGGAAGAAGGAGTCCGCTGTCTCCACCAGCGCGATGAACAGCGTGTGGCCCGGCGTCATCTTGCGCTCGGCTTCCAGACCGTCGACGACCTCGGCGAGCAGGCGGATGTGGCTCGCGCTGTCCGTCTTCGGCAGGACCACGGCGCGGATGCGCGGCGACACGACCTCTTCCAGGTCGCGGATCGCCATGCGGAGCGGCTGGTTGATGCGGACGACGACGTCGGCGCCCGCCTGGGAGACGATCTTCGCCGCCTCCTGCACCATCTTGCGGGCGTTGTCCTTCTCGGCGACGGGGACGCTGTCCTCGAGGTCGAGCTGGATCGCGTCGGCGCCGCGCGTATGCGCCTTGTCGACGTATTTTCTCACATTCGCCGGCACGTAGAGCAGCGAGCGCCACACCGGGCGGTCCTGCGTTGCCTGGGCTGGTGCCGTCATCCCTACTTTCCCTTCCGTTGCTTTCGTTGCCACAGCACGCCGCGCTTGGTCAGGTCCTCGACCGTGGCGCCGTCGAAGCCGAGCGTCTTCAGCAGCTCCGCATTGTGCTGCCCGATCGAGGGGGCCGGAATGCGGAAGCCGCCCGGCGTCCCGGACAGCCGCGGCGTCACGTTGTGCATGGGGATCGAGCCGAGCTCCTCGTCCTCCACCTCGACGACGACCTGGCGCTCCTGGAAGTGCGGGTCCTCGGCGATCTGGGCGGCGTTGTAGATCGGCGCGGCGGTGATGTCCTCCTTCTCGAAGAAGGCGAGGCAGTCCTTGAGCGTCCGCTGGCCGATCCAGCCGCCGACCACCGCATCCACCTCCTCGCGGTGGGCGACCCGCGCGGCGTTCGTCGCATAACGCGGGTCCTCCAGCATGTGGCCCACGCCGATCGCCCGCAGCAGCCGCTGCGCCATCACCTCCATCGAGGCCGAGATGGCGACGAAGCCGCCGTCGCTGGTGACGTAGACGTTGCGCGGGGACGCCGTATTCGAGCCGTTGCCCACACGCTCCCGAATCGTGCCCGAGATCTGGTAGATCGCGGCCTCCGGCCCCATGACGGAATAGATCGGCTCCAGCAGCGACAGGTCCATCACCTGGCCTTTGCCGCCCCTCAGGTCGCGGTGATAGAGCGCCACCATCATCGCCGTGCCGCCGGCAAGCCCGGCGATCATGTCGGCCAGCGCCAGCGGCGGCAGCAGGGGCGGCCGGTCGGGGAAGCCGTTGCGCGACGCGAAGCCGGACATCGCCTCGACCAGCGTGCCGAAGCCGGGCTTCTCGCGGTAGGGGCCGGTCTGGCCGAAGCCGGAGATGCGGCCGATCACCAGCCGCGGATTGCGCTTCAACATCACGTCGGGGCCGAGGCCGATCTCCTCCAGCGTGCCGGGGCGGAAATTCTCGATCAGCGCGTCCGCGCTCTCGATCAGCCGCATCAGCACGTCCTTGGCGCCGTCCTCGCGCAGGTTGAGCCCGATGCTCTTCTTGTTGCGGCCGTAGACCTTCCAGTGGCTCTCGATGCCGTTGGTGACCCAGTCGCGGAGCGGGTCGCCGCCGGGCGGGCCCTCCACCTTGATCACCTCCGCGCCGAAGTCGCCGAGCTGCAAGGACAGCATGTTGCCGGCCACGAGGCGCGACATGTCGATGATTCGCAGGCCCTCCAGCGGGCCCTTCTTCGTCGGATCGAATTTTTGCATGACCAGTCGATTTGATGCGTACCGCACGCGCCCACCAGGGACGCGAGGCAATGGTACAATAATGGTACAATGGCGTGGCGAAGCGGCCCAAAGCCGCGGCGCGATGGTGCCGCCCGCCCGGCGAAAAGGCAAGAGCCGCGACGCCGCTGGGTTTATTCGGGGCCCTGTGGTATTGCGATGCCATGAAGATTTTGGTCACCGGAGGGGCAGGATTCATCGGGTCGGCGGTGGTGCGGCGGCTCGTCTCCATCGAGAAATGCGCCGCCGTCAATCTCGACGCGCTCACCTATGCGGGCCGGCTCGACTCGCTGGCGTCGATCGCGGGCGCGCCGGGCTATGCCTTCGAGCACGCGGATATCCGCGACGCCGCGGCGGTCGCCGGTATCTTCGCGCGCCACCAGCCGGATGCCGTCATGCACCTCGCCGCCGAATCCCACGTCGACCGGTCGATCGACCGGCCTGGCGACTTCGTGACGACCAACCTCGTCGGCACGTACACGATGCTGGAGGCGGCGCTGCGTTATCGCGATGCCCTGCCGGAAGGCCGGCGCGACGGCTTCCGCTTCCTGCACGTCTCGACGGACGAGGTCTATGGCGACCTCGGCGAAGGCCCGCCCGCGAACGAAGGCGCCGCCTACCGGCCGAGCTCGCCCTATGCCGCGACGAAAGCGGGGGCCGACCATCTGGCGCGCGCCTGGCATCGCACATACGGCCTGCCGGTGATCGTCACCAACTGCTGCAACAACTACGGCCCATACCAGTTTCCCGAAAAGCTGATACCGACGATGATTCTGGCCGGGCTGAACGGCGAGCCGATGCCCATCTATGGCGAAGGGCGGCAGGTGCGGGACTGGCTGCACGTCGACGATCACGCCGCGGCGCTCGGCGCGATCCTGCGGGGCGGGCGGCCGGGCGAAACCTACAACATCACCGGCGAGGCGGAACGCCGCAACATCGACGTCGTCGAGGCGATCTGTGCCACGCTCGACGAGCTTCTGCCGGATGCGCCGCATCGCCCGCATTCGCAGCTCATCCGCTTCGTCGACGATCGTCCCGGCCACGACTTCCGCTACGCGCTCGACGGTGGGAAACTGGCGCGGGATCTGAGGTGGCGGGCGCCGGTCGGTTTCGAGGAGGGGCTGCGCGAGACGGTCCGCTGGTATGTCGACAACCGCGACTGGTGGGAGCCGATCCGGCGCGGCGGCCACGCCGGCCAACGGCAGGGAACAGCAAGATGACGGTGACGATCAAGCGTATCGACCACTTCGTGCTGAAGGTGAACGACATCGAGGCGAGCTGCGATTTCTATCGCCGTGTCCTCGGCATGGAGGTGATTCGCTTCGGCGAAGGGCGCACCGCGCTGCGGTTCGGCCAGCACAAGATCAACCTGCACCCGCGTAACCAAGGGCCGGGGCTCGTCGCGAAGGCGCCCTCGATCGGCGGCGGCGACTTCTGCCTGATCGCCGACACGCCGATCGCCGAGGTGGTGCGCCATCTCGAGGCCGAGAAGGTGGAGATCGTCGAGCCGCCGAGCACGCGGTCGGGCGCGCTCGGCCCGATCACCTCGGTCTACTTCCGCGATCCGGACGGGAACCTGGTCGAGGTTTCGAACTACCCGGACTAAACTTACGACAGCGCCTGCTCGAGATCGCCGATCAGGTCGTCGATGTCCTCGATGCCGACCGAAAGCCGCACCAGCCCGTCGTCGACGCCGAGGGCGGCGCGGATATCGGCCGGCACGCTGGCATGCGTCATGATTGCCGGATGCTCGATCAGGCTTTCCACGCCGCCCAGGCTCTCGGCGAGCGCGAACAGGCGGCAGCGCTCCAGGAAGCGCCGGGTCGGCGCCAGCCCGCCCTTGACGACGGCGGACACCATGCCGCCGAATCCCTGCATCTGCCGCTTGGCAAGGGCGTGCTGCGGGTGGCTCGGCAGGCCGGGGTAATAGACGCGCTCGATGGCGGGATGTCCTTCCAGCCATTCCGCCACGCGGGCGGCGCTGGCGCAGTGCCGCTCCATCCGCAACGCCAGCGTCTTGACGCCGCGCAGCGCCATGTAGCTGTCGAACGGGCCGGCGATGCCGCCGATCGCGTTCTGCAGGAAGGTGAGCTGTTCGGCGAGCGCCGGATTGTCGCCGACCACGACGATTCCCGCGACCACGTCGGAATGCCCGTTGATGTATTTCGTCGCCGAATGCAGCACCAGGTCGATGCCGAGCGCGAGCGGTTTCTGTATCCACGGCGTGGCGAAGGTATTGTCCGCGACCGTCAGGATGTTCCGTCCCCGCGCCACGTCGGCCACCATGGCGAGATCGACCAGCTTGAGCAGCGGATTGGACGGCGTCTCGACCCAGATCATGCGGGTCTCGGGCGCGATCGCCTTCTCGAGCGCGGCGCGCTCGGCCATGTCGACGAAGCTGAAGGTGAGCCCCGACGACCGCGCCCGCACCCGCTGGAACAGCCGGTAGGTGCCGCCGTAGAGGTCGTCGCTGGCGATGACGTGCGCGCCGCTGTCGAGGCATTCCAGCACCGTCGCCGTGGCGGCCATGCCGGAGGCGAAGGCATAGCCGCGCGTGCCGTCTTCGAGCGCGGCGATGCAGCGCTCGAAAGCCTGGCGGGTGGGATTGTGGCTGCGGCTGTATTCATAGCCCTTGTGCACGCCCGGGCTCTGCTGAACGTAGGTCGAGGAGGTGTAGATCGGCGTCCAGACGGCGCCGGTCGTGGGATCGGGCGATTGGCCGGCATGCACCGCCTGGGTGGAAAATCCCGGCGGCGCGGCGTTGTCCCGGCGGTCGTCAGTCATGCAGCGCTCCGGCGGAGATAGTTGAGCAGGTCGATGCGGGTGATCAGCCCGTGGAATCGATCGCCTTCCTTGACGATCGCCACATGGCCCTGGTCGAAGATCGGCAGCAGGTCGCGGATGGCGGTGGAGGCCTCGATGGTCTCCAGCCGTTTCGTCATCGCCTCGGCTGTCGGCTGGGCGAATTTGTTCCGGTCGTCGTAGACCGCGAGCAGGATGTCGGCCTCGTCGATCAGGCCGACGATCTGACCGTCCTCGACGACCGGAAGCTGCGAAATGTCGTTGAGCTTCATGCGGGAATAGGCGGTCATCAGCGTGTCTGTCGGCTGTACCGTCACCGTGCCGCCTTCCTCGTAGGGGCGGCTGATCAGGTCGCGCAGGTCGCCGTGCTGCTTCCGCTTCAGCAGGCCCTGGTCGAACATCCAGTAATCGTTGAAGGCTTTCGACATGTACTTGTTGCCGCTGTCGCAGACGAAGGTGACGACGCGGCGCGGGCGGGTCTGCTCGCGGCAATAGCGTAGCGCGGCGGCGATCAGTGTGCCGGACGAGGTGCCGGCCAGGATGCCGGTTTTCATGAGCACTTCCCGCGAGGTACGGAAGCTCTCCTCGTCGTCGACCGTGATGGCGCGCTTGACGCGCGACAGGTCGCAGACCGGCGGGATGAAGTCCTCGCCGATGCCCTCGACCAGCCAGCTTCCGACTTCGGTCTTCAGCTCGCCGGACTCGACATAGTCGGCGAGGATCGAGCCTTTCGGATCGGCGAGGACGATTTCGGTCTGCGGGCTGACCTTTTCGAAGAAGCGGGCGAGCCCGGTGATCGTGCCGCCCGAACCGACGCCGCACACGACGGCGTCCACCTCGTGGGCCATCTGGGACCAGATTTCCGGGCCGGTGCCGGTCTCATGCGCCAGCGGATTGGCCGGATTCGCGAACTGGTTGACGTGCAGCGCACCGGGTATCCGGGCTGCGATCGCGGCCGCCTTGTCCTGGTAATAGTCGGGGTGCCCTTTGCCCACGTCCGAGCGGGTGAGCACGATCTCCGCGCCCATGGCTTTGAGATTGAAGATCTTTTCCTGGCTCATCTTGTCCGGGATGACGATGATGAGCCGGTACCCCTTCTGGCCGGCGACGAGCGCCAGGCCGAGGCCGGTGTTGCCCGCGGTCGCCTCGACGATGGTGCCGCCGGGCTTCAGGCGTCCGTCCCGTTCCGCCGCCTCGATCATCGAAAGGCCGATCCGGTCCTTGATGGATCCTCCCGGGTTCTGATTTTCCAGCTTCACGAACAGGCTGCAGGGGCCGGTATCGATCTGGCGGAGCTCCACGATCGGCGTGTTGCCGATCAGGTCGAGGACGCTTTGTGCGGTTGTCATGCTTCACGGCCTATCAAAGGCGCCCGCGGATGCGGGCATGGAAACGGGCGGTGGAATGACGCCCTCCAAACTACCAGCCGCCCGGTATCGTGTCCTGCCAAATTGCCGCATCCGGGCGGTTGCCGCCCCTTTTCGATAATAAAACCGTTGGGAATCGACGGAATGTCTTGAACCGTTCGCAATTCTTGACTATGTCGGTTAGCAGTCACCTGCCGAGAGTGCCAAGATGCGCTCCGCGCTCACGGTTTTATAGTCCATTCAACAGCTTGTCCATCATCGGGCGGGAGGATCAAATATGAAATTCAGACCTTTGCATGATCGCGTCGCGGTTCGCCGCCTCGAGGAAGACCAGAAGACGGCCGGCGGGATCATCATCCCGGATACCGCAGCCGAGAAGCCGACCCAGGGCGAAGTCGTCGCCGTCGGCGGCGGCGCGCGGAACGAGAAGGGCCAGATCGTCCCTCTGGACGTCAAGGTCGGCGACCGGATTCTTTTCGGAAAGTGGTCGGGGACAGAAGTGAAGGTCGACGGGTCGGACCTGTTGATCATGAAGGAAAGCGACATCATGGCGGTGATCGAAGGGGCTGCGACGAAGTCGAAGTCGAAGAAGAAGGCCGCTTGAGTCTCAACAGACGGGAGCCATCGATATGGCAGCGAAAGAAGTAAAATTCTCGACCGACGCGCGGGATCGCATGCTGCGCGGCGTCGACATTCTTGCGAACGCGGTGAAGGTCACGCTTGGGCCGAAGGGCCGCAACGTGGTGCTCGACAAGTCGTTCGGCGCGCCGCGCATCACCAAGGACGGCGTGACGGTCGCCAAGGAGATCGAGCTCAAGGACAAGTTCGAGAACATGGGCGCGCAGATGGTGCGCGAAGTGGCGAGCAAGACCAACGACATCGCCGGCGACGGCACGACGACGGCGACGGTTCTGGCGCAGTCGATCGTGCGCGAGGGCGTGAAGGCGGTGGCCGCCGGCATGAACCCGATGGACCTGAAGCGCGGCGTCGACCTGGCCGTCGAAAGGGTCGTCGCGGAGATCAAGAAACAGTCGAAGAAGATCGGCTCGAATGCCGAGATCGCGCAGGTCGGCGCGATAGCTGCCAACGGCGACACCGAGATCGGCAACTACATCGCCAAGGCGATGGCGAAGGTCGGCAACGAGGGCGTGATCACGGTCGAGGAGGCGAAGAGCCTGGAGACCGAGCTCGACGTGGTCGAAGGCATGCAGTTCGACCGCGGCTATCTCTCGCCGTATTTCATCACCAACGCCGAGAAGATGGTGTGCGAGCTGGACAGCCCGATGATCCTGCTGCACGAATCGAAGCTGTCGAGCCTGCAGCCGCTGCTGCCGGTTCTGGAGGCGGTCGTGCAGTCGGGCAAGCCGCTGTTGATCGTGGCCGAGGACATCGAAGGCGAGGCGCTCGCCACACTCGTGGTCAACAAGCTGCGCGGCGGCCTCAAGGTTTCGGCCGTGAAGGCGCCCGGTTTCGGCGATCGCCGCAAGGCGATGCTCCAGGACATCGCGGTGCTGACCGGCGGCCAGGTGGTGTCGGAGGAGCTCGGCATCAAGCTCGAGAACGTGACGCTCGACATGATGGGCAAGGCGAAGCGGGTGTCGATCGACAAGGACAACACGACGATCGTCGACGGCGCCGGCAAACGCAAGGACATCGAGGGCCGCTGCGCCCAGATCCGCGCGCAGATCGAGGAGACGACCTCGGACTACGATAAGGAGAAGCTGCAGGAGCGCCTGGCGAAGCTGGCAGGCGGCGTTGCGGTGCTCCGGGTCGGCGGTGCCACGGAAATCGAGGTGAAGGAGCGCAAGGACCGGGTCGAGGACGCGTTGAACGCGACCCGCGCCGCGGTCGAGGAAGGCATCGTTCCGGGCGGCGGCTCCGCATTGCTCTTTGCCACGCGGGCGCTGAAGAACCTCCAGCCGCAGAACGACGACCAGCGCGTCGGCATCGAGATCGTGCGCCGCGCGATCCAGACGCCGGCGAAGCAGATCGCCGAGAACGCGGGCGCCGACGGCGCCGTGGTCGCCGGCAAGCTGCTGGAGTCGAAGGACGCGAACTTCGGCTACGACGCCCAGTCGGGTAAATATGTCGACATGATCAAGGCGGGCATCATCGACCCGGCGAAAGTGGTGCGCACGGCGCTGCAGGACGCGGCGTCGGTGGCGGGTCTCCTGATCACGACCGAGGCGATGGTTGCCGAGAAGCCGGAGAAGAAGCCGGCGATGCCGGCGGCGCCGGACATGGGCGGCATGGACTTCTAAAATCCAGGCTGGCCGATAGACGACGCGACGGGCCGCAGCCGGCATTGGCTGCGGCCCGTTTCGCTTGCGGCGAAGCTGTGGAATAATGCCCGCGCCTAGATCCATGGAGGACGCGGCCATGCAGCAGCAGACGGAATCCGGCACGACCCGATCCAAGGCAAAATTCGAGGTCGTTCCGATATCGAGCGCGCTCGGCGCGGAGATCCGCGGCATCGACCTGTCCCGGGCCGATGCGGCGGCCGTGAAGGCGATCCGCGACGCCTGGCTCGAACATGTGGTGCTGCTGTTCCGCGACCAGGACCTGAGCGATGACGCGCTTGCCGATTTCAGCCGGAACTTCGGCGAGCTGGATCTCGCGCCGCCGATGGAGACCAGCCAGGGCGCGACGCACCCCGAGATCCTCGCCGTTTCCAATGTGAAGGAGGGCGGCAAGGCGATCGGCACCTTGGGCGACGGCGAAGCCATCTGGCATTCGGACATGAACTACATGGAGGCGCCGCCGACCGGCAGCCTGCTCTATTCGCTCGAGGTGCCGCCCGCAGGCGGCGACACGGGCTTCTGCAATATGTACAAGGCGCTGGACACCTTGCCGGCGGACATTCGCCGCCGTATCGACGGCCTCAGCATCAAGCACGACTCCAGCACCAACAGCGGCGGCTACCTGCGCCAGGGATCGAAGCCGGTGGACGATGTCCGGACCTGCCCGGGCGCGGTGCACCCTATGGTCTGCACACATCCGGAGACGGGGCGCAAGTCGCTGTTCATCGGCCGCCGCCGCCACGCCTACATCATGGGTCTGCCGCTGGCGGAGTCGGAAA
Organism: Alphaproteobacteria bacterium; assembly: GCA_009377445.1. GTDB lineage: Bacteria > Pseudomonadota > Alphaproteobacteria > UBA8366 > UBA8366 > WHUA01. The sequence goes on from WHUA01000011.1 coordinate 96,593, forward strand.
AACTGCTCGACGCGATCTGGGCCCATGCGACGCGGAAGGAGCTCACCTGGCACCACCGCTGGCGGGTCGGCGACGTGCTGATGTGGGACAATCGCTGCGCCATGCACCGCCGTGACTCGTTCGACCCGGCGACGCGGCGCCTCATGCACCGCACCCAGATCAAGGGCGGCAAGCCGTCCTGACCCTGCGGCAAACTCTGGAGTACTAGGCGCAACCGCGCCGCGTGATCTATCATCGCGACATGACGAAAGAGTCCCTGCTCGTCGGCAACGGCGCCGGCTTCTCCACGGATTACACCGACGCCGGCATCGCCGTGGTCGACGCCCTCGTGCGGTCGGGCAAGCCTGCCGTCATGTTCTACGAGATGCTGGCGGAACGGACGCTGGCCATCGCCCAGCGCGAGCGCATCGCCGACCCTGAAGGCGGCTACGCGCCCCACATGGTGGACGCGCTCGAGCCGGTGCTCGGGACTTGCGTCGCGAACGGCATTCCCATCCTCGGCAACTTCGGCTCGGCCAATCCGATGGGTGCGGCGCGGCGTATCCACCGGATCGCCCGCGAACAGGGCATCCGCGGGCTGCGGATCGCGGTCGTCGAAGGCGACGACCTGCGCGACCGGCTGCAGCGCATCCAGATGAGCGCCTGGGAGGAAGAGGCGGCGCCCGACCTGGAGACGCTCAAGATCATCTCCGCCAACGTCTACCTGGGCGGCCGCGAGGTCGCCAAGGCGCTCGCCCTCGATCCGCATGTCGTCGTGACCGGGCGCGTGACCGATTCGGCGCTGGCGCTCGGGCCGCTCATCCATCACTTCGACTGGGCCGAGGACGACTGGGACCGTCTCGCCGCCGGCACGGTCGTAGGCCATTTGCTGGAATGCGGCGCGCAGGTCACCGGCGGCTACTTCGCCGATCCCGGCTGGAAGGACGTGCCCGGCCTCGACCGCGTCGGTTACCCGATCGCGGAATGCCATGCCGACGGCAGCATCGTCGTCACCAAGCCGGACGGCACCGGCGGGCTCGTCTCGCGGCGGACGGTGATCGAGCAATTGCTGTACGAGATCCACGATCCGGCGGCCTATCTCACGCCCGACGTGGCGCTCGACATGACGGAGATCGAGGTCGAAGAGGTAGGGCCGGACCGCGTGCGCGTCACCGGCGCGAAGGGACACAGGCGCCCGGCGACGCTCAAGACGACGATCTGCTTCGACGGCGGCTGGCTCGGGGAGGCGGAGATCTCCTATGCCGGGCCTAACGCCTTCGCGCGCGCGAAGCTCGCGAAAGAGACGGTCGAGAAGCGCATCGCCGCCCTCGGCTTGGACTGCCGGCTGCGCACGGACCTGATGGGCTTCGTCAGCGTCCATGATGGCGACGGCGGCGGGCTCGCGGCCACGCGGGACGGCAGCGCGTGCCGGGACCTGCGGCTCCGCCTCGCGGTCGATGCCGCCGACGAGCGCACCGTCGAGCGTGCGACGCGCGAGCTGGAAGGGCTCTACTGCGCCGGGCCGGCGGGCGGCGGCGGCGTGCGCCGGCGGCATAGCTGGCGCGTCCGCACCGCGTCCTGCCTCATCCCGCGCGAAAGCGTCGATCCGAAATTCCGCCTGGTGACCGCCGATGACGTCTGATGCGCTGATCGAAGTCGCACTGCACGACCTCGCGCACGCACGGACCGGCGACAAGGGCGACCGCGCCAACATCAGCCTCGTGCCTTACGATCCTGCCGCGTGGGACTTCCTCAGCCGGGAGATCACCGCCGAGCGCGTCGCGCAGTGGTTCGCGCACCGCAACGCCGGCAAGGTCGTGCGCTACGACCTGCCGAAGATCCAGGCGTTCAACTTCGTCCTCGACGGCGTGCTGCAGGGCGGGGTGAACGGCAGCCTGAATCTCGACGGTCATGGCAAGAGCCTATCCTTCCATCTTCTGGCCATGCCGGTGCGTGCGCCGCGTGCAATCGTCGATGCGGCGCGGGAAGCGCGCCGGCGCTGACAACGAAACCAGGGAGCCGAGATGCCGAAATTCGCCGCAAACCTGTCCACTATGTTCACCGAGCTCGAAGCGCCGCAACGCTTCCGGGCCGCCCGCGACGTCGGCTTCGACACGGTGGAATACCTGCGGCCCTATTCCCATCCGGTCGCCGAGGTGAAGCGCTGGCTCGACGATGCGGGTCTGAGGATGATCCTGCTCAACACCTCGCCCGGCGATCCCGACAAGGGCGAGCGCGGGCTGGCGGCGCTGCCCGGCCGCGAGGCCGACTTCCGCAAGGCGTTCGACCAGGCGCTCGACTACGCAACGGGACTGGGCGCGGGCATGATCCACGTGATGGCGGGGCTGGTGCCGGAAGGGGTGCGCCCCGAAACCTGCGAGGAGGTGTTCGTCGCCAACCTGAAATCGGTGGCGAAGATCGCCAAGGCGAAGGGCGTGCGGCTGCTGCTCGAGCCGCTCAACACGCAGGACGTGCCGGGCTATCTGCATACGCGCAGCGCGCACACGCGGCGCATCATCGAGGCCGCCGGCAGCGATAACGTGTTCATGCAGTACGACCTCTATCACATGCAGGTCATGGAAGGTAACCTGGCGGAAGGACTGCGCCGCAACTGGGACGTCATCGGCCACATCCAGTTCTCCAGCGTCCCCGGCCGGAACGAGCCGCAGCACGGCGAGGTCAACCTGCCCTTCATGTTCGACGTGATCGACAGCCTCGGCTACAAGGGCTGGATCGGCTGCGAATACGGCCCGAAGACGACGACGCTGGAAGGGCTGGTGTGGGGTAAGCCCTACGGCATCGGCCCGCGTTAGGCGCTCAGAACCTCATCAAAAACCGCACCAGCTTCCGCGTCTTCTCGCTGAACAGCGACGGCACGAAGTAGCTACCGGCGACGCGCTTCGATACCTCGCTCAGCGTGGGATAGGGCGCGATCAGGGCGGCGAGCTTGCCGATCTTCTGCTTCTGGTCGACCGCGATGACCCAGGGCAGCAACAGCTCGCCCGCGCGCATGGCGGCGATGGACGCGCCCAGCACGCGGCCCTGCTTGTCCGTCACCACCTTGATGAGCCCCTCCGTCTCGCGCTCGGCCTGGGCGCGGTCGCTGTCGTGCAGCGCGAAGCGGAGCACGCGGATGCCGCCGCCCAATTCGGCCTTCGCCTGCGCCTCGGTCCTGCCGACATGGGCGATCTCGGGGTCCGTATAGGTGACCCAGGGCACGGCGCGGTAATCGACCTTGGCGGGCAGCCAGAACAGGGCGTTCCGGATGACGATGCCGGCATGATAGTTGGCGATATGCGTGAACTGATAGCTGCCGGCGACGTCGCCGATCGCGAAGACGCGCTTGTTGGCGCTGCGGAGGCGGGCGTCGACTTCGATGCCTTTCTTGGAGTAATTGACCCCGGCTGCCTCCAGGTTCAGGCCGCCGACATTCGCCGAGCGGCCGGCGGCGACCAGCAGATGGCTGCCTGCGATCTTCTCGACTGCGCCGTTCTGCTCGATCTCGACTGACACGCCCTTGCCGTCCGGCGCGACGCGACCGATCTTGACGCCTTCGCGAAGCGCAATGCCCTCGGCGCGCAGCCGTCGCTTCACCACTTCGGTGACTTCCGGGTCGTCCTTGCCCAGGATCGCGAACATCTCCAGCACCGTGACCTTCGCGCCGAGACGGCGGTGCGCCTGCGCCAGCTCGCAGCCGATCGGCCCGCCGCCGATGACGATCAGATGCGCCGGCCCTTCGGTCAGGTCGAAGACGGTTTCGTTGGTGAGGTAGGGCACTGTGTCGAGCCCGGGAATCGGCGGCACGCCCGCGGACGAGCCGGTCGCGACGACGAAATATTTCGCCCGCACCCGCGTGCCGCCGGCCTCTACCTCCCGCGCTCCGGTGAAGCGCGCGGCCGCCTGCAGGACGGTGACGCCGAGCCCTTCGAAGCGCTCGACGGAATCGTTCGGCGCGATGGCGCCGATCACGCCATGCACATGGTCGTGCACGCCGCGGAAATCGACCTCGGGCGTGGCCGCGGCGATGCCGAAGCGGCCGCTTTTGCGGATGGCGTGCGCCGCATGTCCCGCGGCGATCAGCGCCTTCGAGGGAACGCAGCCGTAGTTGAGGCAATCGCCGCCCATCTTGCTCTTCTCGATCAGCACAACGCGCGCGCCCATCTGCGATGCGCCCGCCGCCACCGTCAAGCCGCCGGAGCCGCCGCCGATGACGCAGATGTCGGTGTCTATGATGCCGGCCATCCTGGAATCCGATCGGAGCAGGGCGAAGTATCCGAGTACTACACCAACCGCGGGCTCGCGAACCGCTAAATTTGCCGTGATGCAGGTTACGCTCTGCCGAGCGCCTTGGTTGCGATCTCGTAGACGTCCGGGGACAGGCCCTCGCTGCCGGCGATGCGTTCGAGCGCGACCTGCATCAGCGCCTGCCGGCCCGCATCGAAGCGCCGCCACTGGCCGAAGGCGCCGACCAGCCGGGCCGCGACCTGCGGGTTCAGGCGGTTCAGCTCCAGCACGCGGTCGGCGAGGAAGGCATATCCCTTCCCGTCGGCGGCATGGAAGCGCAGCGAGTTGCCTTGACAGAATGCGCCGATCAGGGCGCGCACTTTATTCGGCGTCTTGATCGAGAAGGCCGGATGGGCGAGCAGCTCCTCGACGGCTTGTAGCGTGCCGGGAAGGGACGACGTCGCCTGCAGGGTAAACCATTTGTCGATCACCAGGGGATCGTCCTTCCAGCGTGCGTAGAAGGCGTCGAGCGCTGCGGCGCGCGCCGGATCGTCGAGGTCGTTCAGCACCGTCAGCGCCCCGATCGAGTCGGTCATGTTGTCGGCCGTGCGAGCCTGTTCGACCGCGAGCGCCACCCCGTCCCGGCTGCCCGATGCGCCGAGGTAACCGAGCGCCACATTGCGCAGGCGCCGCCCTGCGGACGAGGCGTGATCGGGGCTGTACGGCCGATTGTTGGCATTGCCGTGGTAGGCGGCGAGGAAATCTTCCTTCAGGCGCGCGGCGATCGCCCGGCGCAGCGACTCCCGCGCGGCGTGGATCGCGTCGATGTCGACCGTCGCCATATGTTGCGCGAGGTAATCCTCCGACGGCAGGACGAGGGTCTCGGCGATCAGCGCCTTGTCGAGCGACGCATCCCGCAGCACGTCGCGAAGCGCGTCGATGAAAGCCGCATCGGCGTCCGGCTCTCTCCCGGCCTGAACGGCCGCGACCATCTCCAGCAGCAGGCCGGATGCGTATTGCTGCGCGGTCTCCCAGCGGTTGAACGGATCGCTGTCGTACGCGATCAGTTGCCGTCGGCGTTCGGCCGGCAGGTCCTGCTTGAGCCTCACGGGCGCGGAGAAGCCGCGCAGCAGCGACGGCGCCGGCTCTTCGTCGATGCCGGTGAAGCGGAACGTCTGGCTTGCCTTCGTGATGCCGAGGACGCGCTCCGCTGCGCCGGTCCCGGGATTCTCGCCATCGAGGCGAAGCGGCATCTCGCGCCCCGCGCCGCCGATCAAGGCAAGGGCGAGCGGAATGTGCATCGCCTGCTTTTCCGGTTGTCCCGGCGTCGGCGGGCAGGTCTGGCGTACCGTCAGCTCGTAGGTCTTGGCCGCAGGATCGTAGCGGCCTTCGGCCGCCAGCTCCGGCGTGCCCGACTGGCTGTACCAGAGGCGGAACTGCGAAAGGTCGGCGGCGTTCGCGTCTTCCATCGCCCGGACGAAATCCTCGCAGGTGACCGCCTGGCCGTCGTGCCGTTGGAAGTACAGATCCATGCCCTTGCGGAAGCCGCCGCGGCCGAGCAGCGTGTGCATCATGCGGATGACCTCCGCGCCCTTCTCGTAGACCGTCGCGGTGTAGAAATTGTTGATCTCGATGTAGGAGTCCGGGCGCACCGGGTGCGCCATCGGCCCGGCGTCCTCGGGAAACTGGCGCGCGCGCAGCGCACGCACCTGCTTGGTCCGCTCCACCGGGGCCGACCGCATGTCGGCGGAGAATAGCTGATCCCGGAAGACGGTGAGGCCTTCCTTCAGGCTGAGCTGGAACCAGTCGCGGCAGGTGACCCGGTTGCCCGTCCAGTTGTGGAAGTATTCATGCGCGATGATCGCCTCGATGAAGCCGTAGTCGGCGTCGGTCGCGGTCTCGGGATTGGCGAGGATGTATTTGTCGTTGAAGACGTTGAGGCCCTTGTTCTCCATCGCGCCCATGTTGAAGTCGCTGACCGCGACGATCATGAAGATGTCGAGGTCGTATTCCAGGCCGAAGGTTTCCTCGTCCCAGCGCATCGCCTTCTTCAGCGATTCCAGCGCGTGGCCGCAGCGGTCTTCCCGGCCGGGCTCGACATAGATGCGGAGCGTCACGTCGCGGCCCGAGCGCGTCGTGAAACGGTCCTCGGCGCAGGCCAGGTCGCCGGCCACCAGCGCGAACAGGTAGCAGGGTTTCGGGAACGGATCGCGCCAGACGGCGAAGTGACGCCCGCCGGGCAGGTCGCCGCTTTCGATCGGGTTGCCGTTCGACAGCAGCACCGGGTAGCGCGCCTTGTCGCCGGCGATGCGCGTGGTGAACGCCGCCATCACGTCCGGCCGGTCGAGGTACCAGGTGATGCGCCGGAATCCCTGTGCCTCGCATTGGGTGCAGAAGCTGCCCCGCGATTTGTAGAGGCCTTCGAGCGCCGTGTTGTCCTGCGGGCGGATGTCGGCCTCGGTCTCGAGCGTGAATTGGCGTGACGGGTTGTGAATCGTCAGCGAATCTTCGGCGACGGTGTAGGCCGCCTCCGGCAGGATATCGCCGTCCACCCGGATGGAAACCAGATCGAGGCCTTCGCCGTCGAGCACCAGGGGGCCCGGACGATCGGCCGCGGCCCGTATCGCCAGCCGGCTCGCGACGCGGGTCGACTCCTCGCCGAGCGCCACGTCGAGGTCGACCGTCTCGATGCGGTAGGCAGGCGGCGCATATTCCTTGCGGTAGATGGCTTGCGGGGATTCTTTCTTCATCCTGGCGTCCGGTGCTTGGGGCTTGCAAGTGTCGGGGCTGAAAGCGATATGGTCAACCGGCCGTAGGCGTCAATGGCGGCCGGCGCGGTTCGGAGAGGCGGGGGATCGCTGTCGTTTCGCCGCCGGCCCGGTGGTAAGGTGCGGCAGATACGGCATTTCTCGAGAGCGGTCATTGAATGGCAAAAGGCTGGGCCGATTTCAGCGCCGTGGCGCGTCCCTTCCGCAACCGCAATTTCGCCCTCTACACGGCGGGCAATGCGGTCAGCAATACCGGCACCTGGATCCAGCGGCTGGCGGTCGGCTGGCTCGCCTGGAAGCTGACCGAATCCGCCTTCTGGGTGGCCGCGGTGTCTTTCGCCGACCTGTTCCCGGTTGTGATCCTGGGAATGTTCGGCGGCGTGCTGGCCGACCGCGTCAGCCGCATCAAGGTGGTCCGCATCTGCCAGGTCGTGCAGGCATTGCAGGCGATCGCGCTGTTTTTTCTCGTCGCCTTCGACCTGATCACCATCGAGCTGCTGTTCGCCTTCACGCTGATACTCGGCGCGTCCACCGGCTTCGACCAGCCGGCGCGGCAATCCCTGGTCTACAGCCTCGTTCCCCGCGAAGACCTGACCTCCGCCGTGGCGATAAATTCGATCATCTTCAACACCGCCCGCTTCATCGGGCCGGCGATCGCCGGCGTCGTCATCGCCGCCTTCGGCCTCGCCTGGGCGTTCGCGATCAATGCGGTGAGCTTCCTCGCCACGATCCTGGCGCTCTCCTTGATGAAGATTTCGGCAAAGGAGCATGTTTCGAAGCATCGCATGTCGGTGCTCGCCGACCTGCTGCTGGGCTTCCGCTATACCGTGCGCCATCAGGTGATCGGGCGGCTGATCCTCTATTCGCTCGCCTTGTCGCTGCTGGTGCGTCCGCTCAACGAGCTCCTGCCGGCGATCACGGAGCTGCTGTTCGAGCACGGGGCGAGCGGCCTCGCCATCCTGACATCGGCCCGGGGCGTCGGCGCGTTGCTGGCGGGACTGCTATTGGCCAAGCGGACGCAGATCGAAGGGCTGACGCGCCACCTGGTCTACAGCATGCTGGCAGGGGTGGTCAGCGTGTTCCTGCTGCTCGCCACAGGGAATATCTGGGTGGGCGCCATCGCCCTCGCGCTGTTCGGCTTCGCCATGTCGACCACCGGCACCGGCTGCGTCACGATGATCCAGGTCACGGTCGACAACCGGCTGCGCGGCCGGGTGCTGAGCCTGAACGGCCTCATCATGCGCGGCGTGCCCTCGCTGGGCGCCGTCGTCATGGGTTGGATCGCGGACCGCGCTGGGCTGTACTGGCCGCTTGCCGTGGGGGCGGGCCTGTTCCTGGTGATCTTCCTTTCGGCCGTACGGTGGGAAAAGCGCGTCCGCGCCATCGCCGACCGCGAGCCGGGATCTCACCGGGGCAGGGAATAGACCGCGTCGAGCTCGGGTTTCCCCGCGCAGGCGGCGCGTCCCGTTTCGATCATGTGAATGAGGTGCGACTGGACCGACCGCCGGGCGCCGCCGATCAGCCGCGGATCGAGGCCGATGTACATCGCCTCGACCATTTCCGGGATCGTGCTGCGGCCGTCGCGGAGGCAGGCGGCGATCTGGTCTTCGCGATGGCGGCGATGCGCGATCAGGCCCGCGACATGCGACTTCGGATCCTCGATCGCCGCGCCATGCGTCGGCCAATAGGCCTTCTCGTTCCGCTTGTGCAGCTTTTCGAGCGAGCGCATGTAGGCGCCCATGTCGCCGTCCGGCTGGGACACGACGGTGGTCGACCAGCCCATGACGTGATCGCCGCTGAACAGCACGTTCTCCTCGCGGAAGGCGAAGCAGAGGTGGTTCGAGGTATGGCCGGGGGTGTGAACCGCCTCGACCGTCCAGTTCTTGCCGCGGATGATGTCGCCGTCCTTAACCACCACGTCGGGCTTGAATTCGAAATCGCCGCCTTCCTCGACGTGGGGCAGCCCCTTGTCGCCGCCATGCGGGCCGTAGCCGTAGCTAGGCGCGCCGGTTTCGGGCTGCAGAAGCTGGACGCCCGGCGAATGGTCGCGATGGGTATGGGTGACCAGGATGTGGGTCACCGTCTCGCCCTTCAGCGCGTGCATGAGGGACGCGAAATGCGCCTCGTCGTAAGGGCCGGGGTCGATCACCGCGACCTCGCCGCGCCCGACGATGTAGGTCCCCGTTCCCTTGAAGGTGAAGGGCCCCGGGTTCTCGGCGACGACGCGCCGGATCGTCGGCGACAGCACCGAAACCTTGCCGTAGAAGAAATCAAGCTCGCGATTGAACGTCAGGCTCATGGCGACCATCCTCCAAAGACCGGGAGAGAATTGGCCGAGAGGTGGGGAATCGTCAAGTTGGACGAGATTCGCCAGTCACGCCGGCGAATGACGATCTTCATTGATGCACTCCCCCATTAGTCGTCACAACCCGGCTCGACCGGGTTGTCCACCGCTCGGTGCCGAGGATGAGGCGCGGTCACCCCCGATTGCCGCCCCGCGCCCGAGCGGCTAAAGTCCGGCCTTCCTGCCCACCCTTTCACGGAGTCCGCCATGTTCACCACGCGCCCGGAGCTGCTCGGCACGTTCGGCGTCGTCGCCACGACGCACTGGCTGGCGTCGTCGGCGGGCATGGCGATGCTGGAAAAGGGCGGCAACGCCTTCGACGCGGCGGTCGCGGCGGGCTTCGTGCTGCACATCGCCGAGCCGCATCTCAACGGCCCCGGCGGCGACATGCCGGCGCTGATCTACGACCGGGCGAGCGATTCCTACCGCATGATCTGCGGCCAGGGCGTCGCGCCGGGCGGCGCCACCATCGAGCATTACCGCGGCCTCGGCCTCGACCTCATTCCCGGCAACGGCCTGCTGGCGACGGTGGTGCCGGGCGCCTTCGACGCCTACATGCTGATGCTGCGCGACTACGGCACGATGACGCTGGAGGAGGTGTGGGCGCCGGCAATCCATTACGCCGAGAACGGCGCGCCGCTGGTCGGGCGCGTCTGCGACACGATCCGCACCGTCGAGACGATGTTCCGCAATCACTGGAAGAGCTCGGCCGCGGTCTACCTGCCGGGCGGCAGCGTGCCGGCGCCGGGCAGCCTGCTCGGCAACGCAGGCATCGCCGGCACCTGGCGGCGCATTCTGGAAGAAGCCAAGGCCGCGGGCGGCGACCGCGTGGCGCAGATCGAGGCGGCGCGGGCGGCCTTCTACACCGGCTTCGTCGCCGAGGCGGTCGACGCCTTCTGCCGCGAGAACGCGGCGATGGACGTCACAGGCGAGCGGCACTACGGCGTGCTTTCGGGCGACGACATGGCTCGCTGGCGCGCGAGCTACGACGAGCCGCTGCGCTACGCCTTCCGGGGCGTCGAGGTGCTCAAGGGCGGGCCGTGGTCGCAGGGGCCGGTGCTGTTGCAGCAGCTCGCGCTGCTCGACGGCTTCGACCTCGAAGGAATGGACCCGGCGGGGCCGGAGCTGGTGCACATCGTCACCGAGTGCGCGAAGCTCGCCTTCGCCGACCGCGAGGTCTTCTACGGCGATCCCGATTTCGTCGAGGTGCCGATGGAGACGCTGCTGTCGAAGGAGTACAACGCCGCCCGCCGCAAGCTGGTTGGACAGAAGGCGTCGCTGGAATTCCGGCCCGGCAAGATCGAGGGTTACGGCGCCGAGATCGACTACGACCGCCTCGTCGCCGCGTCGCGGGCGAAGGCCGGCGCGCTGGCGGGAATCGGCGAGCCGACGGTCGGGCGCGAGATACCGGCGTCGGGAGACACCTGCCATATCGACGTCATCGACAAGGACGGGAACATGGTCTCGGCGACGCCGAGCGGCGGCTGGCTGCAAAGCTCGCCGGTGATTCCGGAGTTGGGCTTCTGCCTGAACTCGCGGGGGCAGATGTTCTGGCTCGAGGAGGGCCGCCCCGCCACGCTCGAGCCCGGCAAACGTCCGCGGTCGACGCTCTCGCCGTCCATGGCGATCAAGGACGGGCAGCCCTGCATGTCCTTCGGCACGCCGGGCGGCGACCAGCAGGACCAGTGGCAGGCGATCTTCCTCATCCGGCACCTGGCGCACGGCATGAACCTGCAGGAGGCGATCGACGCGCCGTCCTTCCACAACGAGCACCATCCGGGGTCGTTCTATCCGCGCACCGCGACGCCCGGGCGGCTGGTCGTCGAGGGGCGTTTTCCCCGCGAGACGGTGGCCGAGCTGCAGCGGCGCGGCCACCGCATCGAGGTCGGCGGCGACTGGTCGGAAGGCCGGCTCTCCGCCGCCCGGCAGGACGACGGTTTGTTCCGCGCGGCGGCGAATCCGCGCGGCATGCAGGGCTACGCGGTTGGGCGGTAGAGGCCGGTCCTACTTGTCGATCATGCGCTGGATGATGGTGCCGTATTTGGCGCCGTAACCGGCGGCCTTCGCTTCCTCCATGCGCTCGATGAGGAGCTTCGCGCCGCGCGCGTCGACGCCCATCTCTTCGGCGAGCTGCACCGCGTAGCCGACATCCTTCAGCACGTAGGTCACCGGGAAGGCGTTCTCCGGGTGATCGTCCTTGGCCATCGATTTGAGGCCGTGGTTGCGGCAGACGAAGCTGTCGCCCGAGCCCTTGGCCAGCGTCTCCAGGAACAGCGTGCCGTCCATGCCGGCGCGTTTCGCGATGGTGTACGCTTCGGCGATGGCGTTCAGGTTCTCGTAGACCACCATGTTGTTCATCAGCTTCATCACCTGCCCGGTGCCGGTGCCGCCGCAATGGGTGATGTCGGTCCCCATGGTGGCGAAGAAGGGATGGGCGCGCTTCAGCACGTCGGCGTCGCCGCCGGCCATGATGCTGAGCGTGCCGTCGATCGCGGCGAAGCGGGCGCGGGCGATCGGCGCGTCGAGGAAGTCGACCGATTTCCTGGCGCAGGCGGCGGCGACGTCGCGGCCGACGCTCGGCGGCACCGTCGACATGTCGACGACGATCTGCCCGGCGCGGGTGTTCTCGACGACGCCGTCCTTGCCGAGGCAGACGGCGCGGCTTTCCGGCTCGCCCGGCACGCAGATCAGCACCAGGTCGACCTGGCGGACTAGATCGGCGATCGAGGCGGCGCGCTTCACGCCGTCCTTCTCCAGCCGTTCCAGCGGCTCCGGCCGGCGGTCGAAGCCGATCACCGGCTTGCCGCATTTGCGCACGAGGTTGCGGCACATGGCTTCGCCCATCACGCCGAGGCCGATGAATCCCACCGCCTTTATGTCAGACATCGGTTAGCTCCCATTTTTCATTTTCGCCGGTTACGGCTACCATGCTGACCGGGAAAGGCTTCGCGCTCAAGAGCGGAAAGGACCAGAACAATGGCCAACGCGCTGGAAACCTATGAGATCTATGCCGTCAAATACGCCCAGCGCGACGCGTTCCGCGCGCAGCACTTCATCTTTTCGGATGCGCACGACGTGCCGATGCCGATGGATTATTTCGTCTGGGCCATCGTCGGCAAGAAGGCGAGCTATGTGGTCGATACGGGCTTCGATGCGAAAGAAGCAGCCAAACGCAAGCGCGAGCATGTGCGGACGCCGGCGGCGGCGCTGCGGATGGTCGGCATCGACGCCGAGAAGGCCGAGCACGTCATCCTGACCCACATGCACTACGACCACTGCGGTAACCTGGACCAGTTCCCGAAGGCGAAGCTCTATCTGCAGGAGCGCGAGATGGGCTTCGCCACCGGCCGCTACATGCGCGAGCAGGTGATTCGCCACTCCTTCTCCATCGACTACGTGACCGACATCGTGCGCGCGCTCTACGACGATCGGGTCGAGTTCGTGAGCGGCGTGCGCGAGATCGCGCCCGGCATCACGGTGCATCACGTGGGTGGGCATACGGACGGGCTTCAGGTGATCCGCGTCTGGACCAAGCGAGGCTGGGTGGTGCTCGCCTCGGACGCCACGCACTTCTACGACAATATTTTCCGCACCAACCCGTTCCCGATCGTCTTCAATGTCGGGCATATGCTCGAGGGCTACCGCACGATCCACGCGCTCGCGGACTCGCCGCAGCATGTCGTCGCGGGTCACGACCCCCTCGTTCTGGCCCGATTCCCGGCCGCCTCCAAGGAGACTCAAGGCATTGCCGCCCGGGTCGACCTGGCGCCGCTGCATTGGGAATGACAGATAGGCATTCCTGAAGGTTGATCCGGACGCAGAGGCGTATTACCTCCTGCTCCGGCGGCGGATCGTTCGCACCATCATGCGGGAGGCTATGGCATGGGCCAGCACCATCACGGCAAGGTTCTCATCATCGGGTCCGGCCCGGCGGGTTATACGGCGGCCATCTACGCCGCCCGCGCCAACCTGAAGCCCATGCTCGTCGCCGGCCTCCAGCCCGGCGGGCAGATGACGATCACCACCGATGTCGAGAACTATCCCGGCTTCGCGGACGTGATCCAGGGCCCCTGGCTGATGGAGCAGATGCAGAAACAGGCCGAGCATGTCGGCACCCGCATGATCAACGACCTGATCGTGGATGTGGATTTCACGAAGCGGCCCTTCCGCGCGACCGGCGACGGCGGCGACACCTATTCCGGCGACGCGGTGATCATCGCCACCGGCGCCCAGGCGCGCTGGCTCGGGCTCGAATCGGAGCAGAAGTTCCAGGGCTTCGGCGTTTCCGCCTGCGCCACCTGCGACGGGTTCTTCTTCCGCGACCAGGAGGTCTGCATCGTGGGCGGCGGCAACACGGCGGTCGAAGAGGCGATCTACCTGACGCATCACGCCAGCAAGGTGACGCTGATCCACCGGCGCGACACGCTCCGGGCGGAAAAGATCATGCAGGACCGCCTGTTCAAGAACCCCAAGGTCACGGCCGTCTGGGACAGTGTCCTCGAGGAGGTTTTGGGCGACAGCGATCCGCTCGGCGTGACGGGGGTCCGGGTCCGCAACGTAAAGACCGGCGCGGTCCGCGAGATCCCCTGCCAGGGCGTGTTCATTGCGATCGGCCACGACCCGGCCACCGCCGTCTTCAAGGGCAAGGTCGAGATGGACGCCGAGGGCTATATCCTCACCGCGCCCGACAGCACGGCGACGAACGTCGCCGGGGTCTTCGCTGCGGGCGACGTCAAGGACAAGATTTTCCGGCAGGCGGTCACCGCCGCGGGCATGGGCTGCATAGCTGCGCTCGAGGTCGAGAAATACCTCGCCGCACAGGAAGACCAGACGAGCGCCGCGGCCGAATAGCAGCCCGCCCGGCTACTTCTTCCCGAGCTTCACCTTCGAGGACTCGAGTTGCCAGCGCACGACCTCGGTGTGGTCCGACGCCGGGCCGTATTGCGCGAGCGCCGCGGCATATACCTCGCGTATCAGGGCCGTGAACGGGGCGGAGACGCCGGTCGCGCGCGCCAGATCCTGCGCCGTGGTCAGGTCCTTCAGCATCAGCCCGTTGGTGAAGCCGGCGTTGTAGGCGCCGCTCAGCACGAACTGGTGGAATTTCACCTCGGTCGCGTTGTTGCGCCCGGTCGAGCGGTTGATGGTGTCGACCATGACGGCGGGGTCGAGGCCGAACTGCTTGCCGATGATGAGCGCTTCGCCGGCTGCGGCGAGGCCGACCGCCGACAGCATGTTGTTGAGCGCCTTCATCGCGTGGCCCGAGCCGACGGGGCCGCAATCGAAGATCTGTCCGCCCATGATGTCGAGCAGCGCCCGGCAGCGGTCGACATCGCCCTTGCCGCCACCGACCATGATGGCGAGCGAGCCGTCGGTCGCGCGCCGCACGCCGCCGGAAACCGGCGCATCGACCATGGCGATGCCGCGCTCCGCCAGCTCCTTGGCCAGCGCCACGGTGCCGGTCGGGTCGGAGGAGCTCATGTCGAGCAGCAGCTTGCCCTTCGCCATGGATCCGGCGAGGCCGGGCTCGCCGTCCTGTCCCATGACGATGCGCCGCACGTCCTTGCCGGTGGGCACGATGGTGATGACGATGTCGGCGTTCTCGGCGACGCTTTCGAGCCCGTTCGCCGGGCTGGCGCCGAACTCCTCGACGAACTTGTCGACGACCTTCCGGTTGAGGTCGTAGACAATCAGCTTCTGGCCAGCCCGCGCAAGGTTGGCCGCCATCGGCAGCCCCATGTTGCCAAGACCGATGAATCCAATGCGCATCCCGTTTCTCCCGATTTGCTGCCGATCTGTTTGTGGTGGCCGCGCACCGGCAAATTGGCGCGGCGTGGCGCTTGTGACCGACAGATTTACTCAGTACCATGCCGCCACACAACACGACAAAAATGCCCAGTCACGGGGGATGCGGGCATGGCACAGGAAAGCATCATGCGGAGCGGCGACAAGGCGCCCGGCCCGGACGGAGCGCCGTCGGTCGTTGCGACGGGACTGCGGATCATCGGCAACGTGGTGAGCGGCGGCGTCGTTCACGTCGAAGGCGAAGTTGACGGCGACATTCAATGCACCGAACTGACGATCGGCGCCGAGGGCAGGGTCAGCGGACAGGCGACCGCCTTCGCCGTCGTGGTTTTCGGCAGGATGACCGGAACGATCCGGGCGAAGCATGTACGAATAGCCAGCGGCGCCACGGTAGTCGGCGAGGTGATCCACGAGCGGCTGACGATCGAGGCGGGAGCGCGGCTGGACGGTTTTTACCGGCCGGTGGAAAAGGTCGAGATGTCGGCTGCCGTCGACGTCCGCCAGCAATTCAGCCGCGCGCCGCAGGGGGAATCGGTGCTGCCGCGCCGGAGTCTGCCACCGTCCCGCAAGCGGCCGCGCGGCGGAATCTCGCTGCGCCAGCCGCAGGGCCTGACGTTGAAACCTCTGCACTGACGTCCTGCCGGGCGGGGTCCGGTCGGTTGCGCCCGGTCGGACGGCGGCATTGTGCGACGATGCGTTGACCTGAAATGGAGGAACCGAAGCATCCGATGGACAAGTGGTTCGAAGAAAAGCTCTATCCCGGCTATCGGACGAAGTTGGAGATCGACAAGGTTCTGTACGAAGGCAACAGCGAGCATCAGAAGCTTCTGCTGTTCGAGAACTCGCTTTACGGCCGTGTCCTGGCGCTCAACGACATCATCCAGACCACCGAACGCGACGAGTTCATCTATCACGAGATGCTGACCCATCCGCCGATTCTCGCGCATGGCGCGGTGCGGAAGGTCTTGATCATCGGCGGCGGCGACGGCGGCATGCTCGAGGAAGTGCTGAAACACCGCGGCATCTCCAAGGTTACGATGGTCGAGATCGACGGCGACGTCGTCGAGTTCAGCAAGGAGCACCTGCGCTTCATCTGCAACGACGCCTTCGAGGACGAGCGGCTCGACCTGGTGATCGCAGACGGCATCGACTTCGTCGAGAAGACGGACGAGCGCTACGACGTCATGATCGTCGATTCGTCCGATCCGGTGGGGCCGGCCGAGGTGCTGTTCACCCAGCGCTTCTATGCCGGCGCAAAACGGTGCCTCGCCCAGGGCGGCGTTCTGGTGACCCAGAACGGCGTCCCCTTCCACCAGGGCCAGGAGCTGGCGGGGACGATTTCCTTCCTCCGGCCGCTCTTCCGCGACACCTCCTGCTATGTGGCGCCCGTGCCGATTTACATCGGCGGGTTGATGGCTTTCGGCTGGGCGACGGACAACGTAACCCTGCGCCAGACACCCCTCGAGCGCCTGCGGGAACGCTTCCGGGCGGCCGGCCTGGATACCCGGCATTATTCGCCGGAGGTCCATTTCGGGGCCTTTGCCCTGCCCCCCTGGGTCAGGGCCCTGACGGAGCCGAAAAAATAATGGCCGGAACCGAAAATTTCTCTTGATTCCCAGGGTCCAAAGCCTCATATGACGCGCTTTCGGCGAAAGCCGTTCATCTGCTGATTGGGAGACAGGCCATGCGTAAAGCAGCTGTCCAATTGGGGATGGATGTCAATCCTTCCATCGACCTGCAATGCAAGCACCACACCCCGGCGATGGAGGAACGGATAGATGCGTCCGTCGGCCTCGCCGATACCCGCAAGGACTACTTCATCCAGCGCAACGGCGTGCGATGCGCCGGGTCCCATTTGATCGTCGATCTATGGGGCGCACAGCGTATCGATGAGCTCGGCTATATCGAGGAGACGCTGCGCGAGTGCATCCGGGCGTCCGGGGCGACCCTCCTTCACATTCATCTGCATCACTTCACGCCGAACGGCGGTGTCTCTGGCGTGGCGGTGCTCGCAGAGTCGCACATCAGCGTCCACACATGGCCCGAGAGCGGCTTCGCGGCGTTCGATGTCTTCATGTGCGGCGACGCCGATCCGCATAAGGCGGTCGACGTGCTCAAGCGCGCGTTCGATCCGGCGCGCGTGGACGTCGGCGAGCATCTGAGGGGCCGGATGGAATGACGCAGTGGGCCGAAGAAGTCGATCCGGTTCACGGCGACTTCCGGGTTCAGCTCCGCGTCGAGAAGGTTCTGTTCGAACGGCAGACCGAGCATCAGCACATCCTGCTGATCGAGAACCGGACCTACGGCCGCGTCCTGCTGTTCGACGGAATCGCCCAGGTCGCGGAGAACGACGAATTCATCTATCACGAGATGCTGGCGCATGTGCCCGTTCTGGCGCATGGGTCGGTACGCTCGGTGCTGGTCATCGGCGGCGGCGACGGCGGCGCGATTGAAGAGCTGTTCAAGCACGCGGACATCGAGCGGGTCGATCTCGTCGAGATCGACGGCACGGTGGTTGAGCTGAGCAAGCAGCACCTGCGGTCGGTCTGCGGCGCGTCCTTCGAGGATCCGCGGCTCAGGCTCACCATCGGCGACGGGGTGGAATTCGTCGCCGACAGCAAGAATCTATACGACCTCATTCTGGTCGATTCCAACGATCCCACCGGCGAAACGAACATTCTCTACAGCGAGCCCTTCTACCGGCACTGCGCGCGGAGGCTGGCGCCGGGCGGGGTGCTCGTGACGCAGAACGCGCTTCCGTTCTTCGACCGGGACTGGCTGCGCAAGCCGATCACGCGGCTGCGCAAGATCTTCGCCGACGTCGGCTGCTATCAGGTCGCGGTGCCCAGCTTCTACGGCGGCTTCATGGCGTTCAGTTGGGCCAGCGAAGACGCGTCGCTGCGCCAGGCGGACGGGGATCTGCTGGAGGCGCGCTTCCGCAAGGCAGATCTCCATACCCGCTACTATACGCCCGCCATCCACCGCGCCGCGTTCGCCCTGCCGCCATACGTGTCCGGCATGCTGGCCTGATGCCCGGCCGGCTGCCCACCGGCTTGTGGGTAACCGCGCATGTCGCGCGCTGCTCCTCCCAGGGAATGCCCGTGGTGGTGGTCCGCCGCGGCGACCCGCACCGCGGCGTCGTCATAGTCAAGCAGCACCGGGTCGGCGCTGGCTTCCGGGTCGTGACGCAGGCCAGGGACCTGGACGGCAAGCTGACATGGCAGCCGCTTCAGGACGGCGCGCTCCTTCCCGAGGCGGAAGCCGACGAGTTCATCGAGCGCCAGGTCGCCTTCGACCCCGACCTGTGGGTCATCGAGATCGAGATGCGGGCCGGCGACGAGGATTATTTCCAGGGTCCCGTGGTCTGACCGGCCCGCCTTGCCGGCCTGCCTTGCCGGTCCGCCGCGATCAGTATATTCGATAACTAAGGAGAACCGGAAAAGGGGTGGAAGGAGGGCCGGCGCGGCGCCTGCGCGCGCCGGACCCGCATGCGATAAGAACGGAGAAGAACATGCCGAAGGACCTTCACCATATCGTCGGCGGCGCGCACGTGCCGGGCACGAGCGGCCGGTTCGGCGACGTCTACAATCCGGCGACCGGCGAGGTCGCCTCGCGCGTGCCGCTCGCGTCCGCGGAAGAGGTCGATCGCGCCGTCCGCACAGCCGCCGCGGCCTTCCCCGGCTGGGCCGCGACGCCGGCGCCGAAGCGCGCCGCGGTCATGTTCGCGATGCGCGAGCTGGTCGCGAAGAACGTGGACAAGCTCGCCGAGCTGATCGGCCGGGAGCATGGCAAGACGCTGGCGGACGCCCGCGGATCGATCCAGCGGGGCCAGGACGTTATCGAGTTCGCCTGCGGCATCCCGCATCTCATGAAGGGCGAGCTCTCGCCCAACGTCGGCGGCGACATCGACGTTTTCTCTATCCGCGAGCCGCTGGGAGTCGTCGGCGGCATAACGCCCTTCAACTTCCCGATCATGATCCCGCTGTGGATGGGGGCGATGGCGGTGGCCTGTGGCAACGCCTTCATCAACAAACCGTCCGAGCGCGATCCGTCGGCCACGCTGTTCCTCGGCGACCTCTGGAAGGAGGCCGGCCTGCCGGACGGCATCTGGAACGTCGTCAACGGCGACAAGGAGGCCGTGGACGCCCTGCTGCACCACCCGGACGTCCCGGCCATCAGCTTCGTCGGCTCGACCGCGGTCGGCGAGTACGTCTACCGGACCGGCACGTCGCACAGCAAGCGCGTCCAGGCCTTCTGCGGCGCCAAGAACCACATGATCATCATGCCCGACGCCAACATGGATCAGGCGGCCGATGCGCTGATGGGAGCGGGCTACGGCTCGGCGGGCGAGCGCTGCATGGCGATCTCGGTCGCCGTGCCGGTGGGCGAAAAGGCGGCCGAGGAGATCGTCAGCCGCCTCAAGCCGCGCGTGCAGGCGCTCCGCATCGGCCCCTACAACGACCCGGTGGCCGACATGGGCCCGTTGATCACATCCGAGGCGAAGCGCCGCGTCGAAGGCTATATCGTCAACGGCGTCAAGGAAGGCGCCGAATTGCTCGTCGACGGCCGGGGCGCGTCCCTGCAAGGCTATGAGAAGGGCTTCTTCCTCGGCGGCTCGCTGTTCGACCATGTGAGCACCGACATGTCGATCTATCGGGACGAGATCTTCGGCCCCGTGCTGAGCGTCGCTCGGGCGCGCGATTTCAACGATGCCGTCCGGATGGTCAACGGGCACGAGTATGCCAACGGTGTCGCCATTTTCACCCAGGACGGCGACGCCGCGCGGGCCTTCGCCAACCAGGTGGACGTCGGCATGATCGGCGTCAACGTGCCGATCCCGGTGCCGATGGCCTTCCATCACTTCGGCGGCTCCAAGCGCTCGAAATTCGGCGACACCCAGATGCACGGCCCGCAGTCGGTGCAATTCTTCACCAAGATGAAGACCGTTTCCGCGCGCTGGCCGAGCGGTATCCGTTCGGGCGCGCAGTTCACGATGCCGACCAACCGCTAGATCAATCTGCAATCAGGTGGAATCACCTAATTGCAGGCAAATTGATCTATCTTAAAAGGTTAGAGCAACTTATCTGCGTCCGATAGGACGCAGGTTGCTCTAGCCGGCGCTTGGCCATGGGTTTCTGCGGCGGGCCGTGCGGTCCGCCGCTTTTTTGTGTCGCATCCCGCGGGCTCGGGGTTATGCTTCGAACGCAATAACGATAAAGAGCGCCACGGCCGATGTGCAGTGGACAGGAGGAGAGTATCCCATGACGAAATCGATGTTGACGATAGCCGCGCTGCTTCTGTCCGCGGCGTCGCTCATTTCGCCCGGACCGGCGGCCGCGGCCGAATGTCCGCGGGGACAGCTCGACAAGCAATATTGCGATTGGAACGGCGACCTGGTCGCCGACCTTCCCCTCGACGAGAAGCAATGGTCGAATCCCGACACCATCATCTTCGCCTATACGCCGGTCGAGGATCCGGCGGTCTACGGGAAGATCTGGGACGGCTTCATCAAGCACATGTCCAAAGTGACGGGGAAGAAGGTGGCGTTCTTCCCGGTTCAGTCCAACGCGGCGCAGCTGGAGGCGATGCGGTCCGGCCGCCTGCACGTCGCCGGGGTGAATACGGGGGCCAATCCGGTCGCCGTGACCTGCGCCGGCTTTACGCCCTTCGCGATCATGGGGGCGGCCGACGGCAGGTTCGGCTACGAGATGGAGATCATCGTTCCGGCCGACAGCCCGATCAAATCGCTGGCCGACCTTAAGGGACGGACGCTGGCCTTCACCGCCAAGACGTCCAACTCGGGATTCAAGGCCCCGTCGGCGCTGTTGAAAAGCGAATTCGGCCTGGAGGCAGAGAAGGACTACAAGGTCGCCTTCTCCGGCAAGCATGACAACTCCGTCCTCGGCGTCGCCAACAAGGACTACGAGGCAGCGGCGATCGCCAACGAAGTGATGCACCGGATGTTCGACCGCAAGGTGGTCGACCCGGCCAAGATCCGCACCGTCTACAAGTCGGAGACCTTCCCGACCACGGGATATGGCCATGCCCACAATCTTCATCCCGTTCTCGCGGCGAAGATCCGGCAGGCCTTCTTCACCTTTCCCTGGGAGGGGTCGGATCTGAAGAAGGAGTTCAAGGACGTGGACAGGTTCGTCGGCATCAGCCACAAGCACGACTGGGCCGTCATCCGCAAGATCGATGCCGCCAGCGGCGTGAACTATGGCTGCAAGTAGCGCGCCGGCATCGATTCGGAGCGGCGCGGCGGACCTTTGGCCCGCCGCGCTTTTTTATGTCGCAGGCGAGGTCCGGACGTTATGCTCCATCGTAATGAATCTGTAACATACCAATAACGGCCGGCGGCCGACCGCGCCGAACAGGCCGAAGACTGAGGAGAGGACACAGATGATCAGAGCCACGTTCATTGTCGTCGCGCTGCTTTTGGCCGCGTCGCCGGTCCTGTCGCCGGCCCCGGCGGTTGCCGCCGACTGCCCGCGCGGCGCCCTCGACAAGCAGTATTGCGACTGGAACGGCGATCTCGTCGCCGACCTGCCGCTCGACGAGAAGCAGTGGGTCAATCCCGACACGATCATCTTCTCCTACACGCCGGTGGAAGACCCCGCGGTCTACGCGAAAGTGTGGGACGGCTTCATCAAGCACATGGCCAAGGTGACGGGGAAGAAGGTGGTGTTCTTCTCGGTGCAATCCAATGCGGCGCAGCTCGAGGCGATGCGGTCGGGCCGGCTGCACGTAGCCGGTTTCAACACCGGCAGCAATCCGATCGCAGCGGCATGCGCGGGCTTCGTTCCATTCGCGATGATGGCGGCGAAGGACGGCTCCTTCGGCTACGAGATGGAGATCATCGTCGCCTCGGATAGCAATATCCAGAAGCCGGCGGACATCAAGGGCAGGACGCTGGCCTTCACGGCAAAGACGTCGAACTCCGGATACAAGGCGCCGTCCGCGCTGCTGCGGAGCGAATTCGGGTTGGAGCCGGACAAGGACTACAAGGCCGCTTTCTCGGGCAAACACGACAATTCGATCCTCGGCGTCGTCAACAAGGACTACGACGCGGCCGCGATCGCGAATTCTGTTCTCCATCGGATGGTGGAGCGCAAGGTAGTCGACCCGAAAAAGCTGCGCACGATATACAAGTCGGCGACGTTCCCGAGAACCGGCTACGGCTTTGCCCACGACCTGCACCCGAAGCTGGTCGCCAAGATCAAGCAGGCCTTCTTTACCTTCGAATGGGAAGGCTCCGAGCTGAAGAAGGAATTCAAGACCGCGGACAAGTTCATTGCGATCGACTTCAAGCACGATTGGGACATCATCCGTAAGATCGACAAGGCGAACGGCGTGAAATACGAGTGCAAGTAAGGCCGCCGTCATGGACGCGAATGCGTCGATGCTCCGCCTGGAGCGGCTGGTAAAGCGGTATCCGACGGGGGATCTGGCGCTGAAGGGCGTCGACCTGGAGGTGCCGAGAGGGCAGGTGATGGCCCTGATCGGCCCATCCGGGGCGGGCAAGAGCACGCTGATCCGCTGCGTGAACCGGCTCGTCGAGCCGACCTCGGGGCGGATATATCTCGGCGGCGAGGAACTGACCCGGCTCGGCATGTCGGGACTGCGCCGCGCCCGCCGCCGCATGGGAATGATCTTCCAGGAATATGCGCTGGTCGAACGCCTGACGGTCATGGAGAACGTGCTGTCCGGCCGGCTCGGCTATGTCGGCTTCTGGCGCAGCTTCCTCCGCAAGTTTCCGCAATCCGACATCGACGAGGCATTTCGCCTGCTGGAACGCGTCGGCCTCGATCAGATGGTCGACAAGCGGGCGGACGCGCTGTCGGGCGGTCAGCGCCAGCGCGTCGGCATCTGCCGCGCCTTGATCCAGAATCCGCAGCTTCTGCTGGTCGACGAGCCGACGGCCAGCCTCGATCCCAAGACCTCGAGGCAGATCATGCGGCTGATCTGCGAGCTCTGCGCCGAGCGCGATCTGGCGGCCGTCATCAATATCCACGATGTCATGCTGGCCCAAATGTTCGCTCAGCGCATCGTCGGCTTGCGGCTCGGCGAGGTCGTCTACGACGGACCGGCGGACGGCCTCACCGCGGAAGTCCTGACGGACATCTACGGCGAGGAAGACTGGTCCGCGACGATCCAGAAGGATGAAGGCGCCGCCGCGGAGGAAGACGCGGGCGAGCCGGCTGCCGCCGAGACGCTGCGGCCGGACGAACGGATGGCGGGACTGACATGACGGACGTGTCCGTTGCGCTCGGCCGGCGCCGCTGGAAGCGGCCGCCGCTGATCGCCAATCCATTGCTGCGCTGGGGGCTCGTTGTTGGCGGCGCGGTCTATCTCTCCTTCGCGCTCGGGACGACCGAGGTCAACTGGTCGCGCGTCTGGGAAGGATTGCCCCGGGGCAAGCAGTTCCTGCTCGCCTTCGCGCCGCCCGATTTCGTGTCCCGCTGGGACGATATCCTCGACGGCTTGCTCGAGAGCCTCTGGATGACCGCGGTGTCGACCGTCATCGGCATCGTGATCTCGGTACCGATCGCGCTCGGCGCCGCGCGCAATATCGCACCGCTTCCGGTCTATTATTTCTGCCGCGCCGTCATCGCCGTATCGCGCAGCTTTCAGGAGATCATCCTCGCCATCTTTTTCGTGAAGCTGTTCGGTTTCGGCCCGTTCGCCGGTGTCGTGACGCTGAGTCTCGCGACGATAGGCTTTTTCGCCAAGCTGCTGGCTGAGGATATCGAGGACATGGATGCGGCCCAGGCGGAGGCCGTGCGCGCCACCGGCGGCGGCTGGTTCCAGTGGCTCAACTACGGTATCCAGCCGCAGGTGCTGCCGCGCTTCATCGGCCTCTCGCTCTACCGGCTGGACATCAACCTGCGCGAATCTGCGGTGGTCGGCATCGTCGGCGGCGGCGGCATCGGCGCGACGCTCAATACGGCCTTCGACCGCTACGAGTTCGACTCCGCGGCGGCGATCCTCATCGTGATCATTGCCATCGTCATGGGTCTCGAATACACGTCCGGCCATGTCCGGCGCTGGGTGCAGTGATGCCGACGCAGGCGAAAGGCGGCACCCGGGTCTGGCAGCGCCGCGAACGCGGCCGGCAGCTCGCCATCTGGGCCGGATGGTTCTTCGGCACATTCATTTTCCTCTACTGCTTCAAGCTGATCTCGGACAAGACCATATGGTTCTTCGTCACGGACGCGGGCCGGCAGGCGGCTGACCTCGGCGTCCGGATGGTGCCGCCCAACTGGTCCTACATCAACGAGCTGTGGGAGCCGCTGTGGGACACCATCAACATCGCCACCATCGGCACCCTTCTGGCCATCGTCATCGCCGTGCCGGTCGCGTTCCTTGCGGCACGCAACACGACGCCGAGCGTCGCCGTCGTCCGTCCGATCGCCCTGCTGATCATCGTCGCCTCCCGCTCGATCAATGCGCTGATCTGGGCGCTGCTCCTGGTCGCGATCGTCGGCCCCGGCGTGTTCGCCGGCATCCTCGCCATCGCGCTGCGCTCGATCGGCTTCGTGGCCAAGCTGCTGTACGAGGCCATCGAGGAGATCGACGCCAGCCAGGTCGAAGCGGTGACGGCGACCGGCGCCGGCAGGGGACAGACTCTGACCTACGGCATCGTGCCGCAGATCTTGCCCGCCTTCGCCGGCATCACGGTGTTCCGCTGGGATATCAACATTCGCGAGTCGACGGTCGTCGGCCTCGTCGGTGCGGGCGGTATCGGCCTCGAGCTCAACTCGCAGATCATGGAGCTGAGCTGGACGAGCGTCTCCGTCATCCTGCTTGCGATCATTGCGACCGTGGTGGTCAGCGAATGGGTCTCCGCCAAAGTACGCCACGCCATCATCTGAGCGCCGGCCGGCTTCTACCCTTGCTGCCGCGCGGCCAGCAATGCGTCGGCAACCTCGGCAAATCCGTCGCCTCCTCTGGCCGCCGCGACATAGCCGGGCTCGGCTGTAAGGCGGTCGCGGAAGTCGGCCACGTTGGCCACGCCGACGGAGTTCTCGAAGAAGGCGAACATCGGCGAGTCGTTGGGCGCGTCGCCCGTGAAGACGATGGCGCGGTTCTCCCGCTCGATGTCGATGGCGAAGACCTCGGCCATCACCCGGCGCGCCATCGTCAGCTTGTCGAAGGAGCCGAACCAGCCGTTGACGTGGATCGAACTGATCTTGGCGGTGGCGCCGGCCTCTTCGAACAGTTCGACGATGCGGTCGACCGCCGCCTGGGGCAGGGGCGGCACGTCCTCGCAGAAGTCGATCGCCAGGTCGGTTTCGCGGTAGGCCTGGTCGCTCGCCACGGCAGCGCCCGGCACGCCCGCGAGGATGCGGTCCTTCACGGCGACAAGGCGGCGGCGATTCTCCTCCCGCACGGCGTCCGGCTGGTCGAAACGGCGCGTCATGCGCCGCGCCTTGCGGTCGTAGCGGAAATAGAAGGCGCCGTTCTCGCCGACCACGGCGTCGACCGGCCACATGCGGGCGATGTGGTCGCACCAGCCGGCAGGGCGGCCGGTGATGGGCACGACCAGGATGCCCGCCTGCTGCAGCGCCTCGAGCGCGCCGTAGGCGCGGGCGCCGAGCCGGCCGTCGTTCGTGAGCGTGTCGTCGATGTCGGTGAAGACGACGCGGACGGCGCGGCGCGCCGCGGCGGAAAAGCGGCGGAGGGGCTGAAAGGTCGCTCGGGTCGGCATGTCGGGTCCGGCTTGAGTTGCGCGCCGTAGCCCGGCGCCGGCAGGTCGCATATAACCGCAAGCGTTTACCCCGCGTAAACCGGAAGCCGATAGAGCATTGAGCGTGACGCGCGAAATTTACGATCTTCTGGTGATCGGCGGCGGCATCAACGGGGCCTCGATCGCCCGCGATGCCGCCGGGCGGGGCCTGTCGGTCCTGCTCTGCGAGATGGGCGATCTCGCCGGGGCGACGTCCTCGGCGAGCAGCAAGCTCATCCACGGCGGGATACGCTATCTCGAGCACTATGCCTTCCGGCTCGTCGCCGAGTCGCTCGGCGAGCGCCGCGTGCTGCTGCGGAACGCGCCGCACATCATCCGGCCGATGGAATTCGTCCTGCCGCACGTGCCGGGGCTGCGGCCGGCCTGGATGATCCGCATCGGGCTCTGGCTCTACGACCGTCTGGGCGGGCGCCATGAGCCTCTTGCCCGGTCGCGCGGCGTGCCGCTCGCCGGCGGCGCCTATGGCGCGGCGCTGAAACCGTGCCTCACGAAGGGCTTCGTCTATTCCGACTGCTGGGTCGACGACGCGCGCTTCGTCGTCCTGACGGCCGTCGACGCGGCGCGGCACGGCGCTGAGATCCTTACCCGCACCCGCTGCATCTCGGCGCGGCGCGACGGCGGCCTCTGGCGCGCCGTACTGGACGCGGAAGCGGGGCGCCGGGAGATCGCGGCCCGCGCGCTGGTCAACGCCGCCGGCCCCTGGGTCGAGCAGGTCATCCGGCAGGTGGCCGGCGCGAACGCTCCGGCGCATGCCCGGCTGGTCAAGGGCAGCCATATCGTCGTGCCGCGCATCCACGACGGCGCGCACGCCATGATTCTGCAGAACGGCGACGGCCGCGTGATCTTCATCATTCCCTATGAGGGCGCTTTCAGCCTGATCGGCACGACCGACGTTCCATGCGAGCATGGGCCGCAGGCGGTCGTGATTTCGGACGAAGAGATCGACTACCTGTGCGCTGCGGTGAATCGCTACCTCGTCCGGCCGATCGGCCGTGCGGACGTGGCGTGGAGCTATGCCGGCGTGCGGCCGCTCTACGACGATGGCGAAAGCGATCCGTCCGCCGTGACGCGCGACTATGTGCTGACGCTCGATGCGGCCGGCGGCGGTGCGCCGTTGCTGTCCGTCTTCGGCGGCAAGATCACGACGGCGCGGAGGCTGGCCGAGCATGCGCTGGAAAAGCTCGGCGATGCGGGCATGCGGTTGGGCCCTGCCTGGACCAGGACGGCCCCGCTCCCGGGGGGCGAGATGGAGTCTTTCGCATCCTTCCTGGACGGCCTGATCCGCGACTTCCCGGCCCTCGACCGCGATTGGCTCGAAGGGCTGGCGCGCCGGCACGGCACGCGGGCGCGCGCGGTCCTGGACGGCGCACTGATGGCTGCCGACCTCGGCCAATATTTCGGCGGCGGCCTCTACGGCCGCGAGGCGGAGTGGCTCTGCCGCGAGGAATGGGCCGCCGGCCCGGAGGATATCCTGTGGCGGCGTACGAAATGCGGCCTGCACATGACGGCGGAGGAGCGCGCGGCCTTCGCCGGCTATATGGCGAGCAGCCGGTCCGGATAGTCGGTGAAGACGGCTTCGACGCCCCACTCGAACAACTGGCGGCCACGCGCCGCATCGTTCACGGTATAGGCGAGGAGAAGGTAGCCCGCCTGCCGGGCCTCCGCCGCCCCCCTGCGGTCGAGATTTCGATGGTTGCAGTGGATCGAGACGCATCCGAGCGCCGCCGCCTCCCTCTGCCATTCCCGGCCAAGCCGGCTCGACAGGTAGCCGCGCGCGATCGACGGCGCTGCGTCGCGGGCGGCGGCCAGCGCCTCGGACTTGAAGCTGGAGAAGAGCGGCGGCGGCAGCGATACCGGCCAGGCGGCGGCGACGCGCTTGGCGACGACCGCGCCGGTCTCGGCCTCGCGGCCCGGCGTCGGCTTGATCTCGATATTGGCGCCGAGTCCGAGCGATTGCAGCAACGCGATGGCTTCCATCAGCGTCGGCACGCGCTCGCCCGCCATGGCTTCCGAATGCCAGGCTCCGGCGTCGAGCTGCTGCAGCTCGCCGAGGGACATCGCCGCAAGCTTGCCCTTGCCGCTCGTCGTGCGGTCGACGGTTTTGTCATGCAGCAGGACCGGCTCGCCTTCGCGGGTCAGCGCGACGTCGAACTCAACCCAGCGCGCGCCGAGCTCCGCCGCCCGGCGCAGGCTGGCGAGGGTGTTCTCCGGCGCATGGCCCGCGGCGCCACGATGGCCTATGACGCGGGGCAATGCGAGGCTGCCGTTGCTCATCCGGTATCTCCGCTTACGTAGAACGGGCTGCCGAGCCCCGATAGGGCAGGCGAATAGTTAGCATAGCCGTGCCGACGTCGGAACCGGCCCACCCAGGCAGCGTAAGTCTTTTGCAAATGTAGTTTGTGGGAGACCCGCTTGCGCTATACTGGCCGGTCCTTGTAACAAAACGGTAATATCTTCTGCCGTCGCCCGCTTTCATGCGGCTATGCTTGGAGGAAAGGGGCCATCTCCGCAACTCTGGTTCTGATAAACTTAGTCGGTGCGGTCGCACTCCTGCTTTGGGCGATGCGCATGGTCCGGACCGGCATGACACGCGCATTCGGGGGCCAGCTCCGGTTGTTCCTCGGGCGCTACCTGACCAATCGCTTCAGTGCGCTTCTGGCCGGCATCGGCGTGACGACGCTGTTGCAGAGCAGCACCGCCACCTGCCTGATGACCGCGTCCTTCGTCGGCAGGGGCTTTCTCATATCCGCGCCGGCGCTGGCGGTCATGCTCGGCGCCGACATCGGGACCACGCTGATCGCGCAGTTGTTCAGCCTCAAGATCACCTGGCTCTCGCCCATCCTCATCATCATCGGCATGGTCGCCTTCCAGTCGGGCAACCGCAAGCGGACGCGCGATTTCGGGCGATTGAGCGTGGGGCTCGGCCTGATGCTGCTGGCGCTTCAGCTCATCGTCGCCGACACCCAGCCGATACGGGAGTCGACCGTCGTGCTGGCGCTGGTGGAGGCGCTCAACGGCGAGCCGCTGCTGGCCATCCTGGTTGCGGCGGTGATCACTTGGCTCGCGCATTCCAGCCTCGCCACGGTCCTGCTGATCTGTTCGCTAACGGGGATCGGCGCGATACCGCTCAGTCTCGTCTTCCCGCTGGTCCTGGGCGCCAACATCGGCGGGTCCGTCCCGGCGATCACGGCGACGCTGGGCTCGCCGCCCGCGGCGCGCCGCGTGGCCATCGGCAACGCCTTCTTCAAGATCGCGGGATGCGTCCTGCTTCTGCCGTTCCTGGGCCAGGTGCCGGAATTCCTGGCCATGATCGAAAGCGACCCCGTGCGCCAGGTCGTGAACTTCCATACCGCGTTCAACATCGCGCTCGCGGTGCTCTTCATCGGTTTCGTCGGGCCGATCGGGAAGCTGCTGGAGCACTTGCTGCCCGACAGCGCCGCGCCTGCCGACGAAGGGCAGGCCCGCTATCTGGACAAGGGGGCGCTCAGCGAACCGGCGGTAGCCCTCGCGAACGCGCGGCGCGAGACGCTGCGCATCGCTGATGTGCTGAACGACATGCTGCGGAAATCGATGGAAACGCTGAAGCGGGACGACCGGGAGTATCTTTCGGCCGTGTCGAACATGGACGACATCGTCGACCGCCTGTTCGAGCAGACCAAGCTCTACCTCACCGATGTCAGCCGCCACGAGCTCGGCGAGGAGGAGAGCCGCCATTGCAGCGACATCATGGCCTTCGCCACGAATCTCGAGCATATCGGCGACATCATCGACAAGAACCTGGTCGAGCTGGCCGCCAAGAAGATCAAATACCGGCTGCACTTCTCGGCCGAGGGGCTGCGCGAGATCGAGACGATGCACCAGCGCGTGCACGACAATCTCAAGCTGGCGACCAGCGTCTTCGTCTCCGGCGACCGTCAATTGGCCCGTAAGCTGATGCTGGAGAAGGAGCATTTCCGGAAGCTCGAGCGCGACGCCGCTGACAGCCACCATGTGCGCCTCAAGGACGGCAAGCGCGAGAGCATCGAGACATCGTCGCTGCACCTCGACATCCTGCGCGACCTGAAGCGCATCAACAGCCACCTCACGTCCGTCGCCTATCCGATCCTGGAGCAGTCGGGCGAGCTGCGGTCGTCGCGCTTGCGCGACCGGGACCGCGACGCCGCGGCCGAACAGCCGGTCCTGCGCCCGTCTTGAGCTAGCTGCGCGTGCGCGCGACGGCGCCGAGCCAGCCTTCGTAGCGGCGCTCCCGCTCCGGCTCCGGCATCCTCGGCTCGAACCGCGCCTCGGCGCGCCATTCCTGCTTCATCTCGGCCGGGGAGGGGTAAAGCCCCGATCGCAGGCCGGCGAGGTAGGCCGCGCCGAGCGCGGTGGTATCGGTGACCGCCGGCCTTTCCACCGCGATGGCGAGCGTGTCGGCCAGAAACTGAAGAAACCAGTTGTTCTCCGTCATGCCCCCGTCGACGCGGATCGTCCTGGGCGGAGCCGTGCCGTCGGCCGCCATGGCCTCGAACAGGTCCCGCGTCTGATAGGCGACCGCTTCGAGCGCGGCGCGGGCGATCTCCGCCGCGCCGCTGTCGCGCGTCAGGCCATGGAGCGCGCCCCGGGCGCCGGCGTCCCAGTAGGGCGCGCCGAGTCCGGTGAAGGCCGGCACGAGGTAGACCGCGCTGTCCGCTTTGGCGCCCTTTGCCAGCGCCTCCGATTCGGCGGCTTGCCCGATGATGCCGAGGCCGTCGCGCAGCCACTGCACCGCCGCGCCGGCAATGAAGATGCTGCCTTCGATCGCATAGGTCGGCTGCCCGTCCAGGCGGTAGGCAAGCGTGGTGAGCAGGCGGTTCTGCGACGCAATGGGCGTGCTGCCGGTATTGACCACGGCGAAGCAGCCGGTGCCGTAGGTGCTCTTGACGGCGCCGGGCTCGAAGCAGGCCTGGCCGACCGTCGCCGCGTGCTGGTCCCCGGCGATGCCGGCGATGCGAATGGCGCCGCCGAACAGGGACGGGTCCGTCGTGCCGAAATCCGCGGCGCAGTCCATGACGATGGGCAGCAGCGCGCCCGGAACGGCGAAAAGATCGAGCAAGCTGTCGTCCCAGGCCTGGCGGTGAATGTCGAAGAGCATCGTGCGCGATGCGTTGGTCGCGTCGGTCGCGTGCACCGCGCCGCCGGTCAGCCGCCACAAGAGGAAGCTGTCGATGGTGCCGGCCGCGAGGTCGCCCTGCTCCGCGGCGGCGCGGGCGCCGGGGACTGCGTCGAGCAGCCAGGCGATCTTCGTGGCGCTGAAGTAGGGGTCGAGCAGCAGGCCCGTTCGCTCCCGGACCAGCGCCTCCTTCCCCTGCGCGCGAAGGCCGTCGCACTGCGGTGCGGTGCGCCGGTCCTGCCACACGATGGCGTTGTGCAGCGCCCGTCCGCTGCGGCGGTCCCAGAGGACGGTCGTTTCGCGTTGGTTGGCGATGCCGATTGCGGCGACTCCGGCGGCGCCCAATCCGGCTTCGGCCATCGCCGCCTTCACTGTTTCGACCGTTGCGTCCCAGATCTCCTCGGGGTCGTGCTCGACCCAGCCCTGGCGGGGATAGATCTGGCGCAACTCGTGCCGGGCGCGCGCGACGGGCCGGCGCGAACGGTCGAAGACCATGGCGCGGGTGCTGGTCGTGCCCTGGTCGATGGCGACGATGTGGCCGCCCCGCATGCTCACCGTTGGTCTCCTTCCGCCCGGTCCGCGGCGTCATCGTCGCAAACGCCGGAGGTTTTGTCAGCCGCGATTGCCTTTCCCGTCTTTGGACTAGGTGCTATCAAGCAGGGAGTGCGCCTCGGAAATCGGGATAGCCGCTTCGTCCAGGGGAGCCATCGCATGACCGGAAATCTCGATATCGCCGATCTCAGGGCCTATGTCGAACAGGACGAGATCGACACGGTGCTGGTCTGCTTTCCCGACATGCAGGGACGGCTGATCGGCAAGCGGGTGACCGGCCGCTTCTTTCTCGACAAGTGCATCGACGAGATGCATGTCTGCGACTACCTGCTGACCGTCGACATGGACATGGAGCCGGTGCCCGGCTACCAGGTCGCATCCTGGGACACCGGGTACGGCGATATCGCGCTGAAGCCGGACCTGGCGACCCTGCGGCGGATTCCCTGGCTCGAGGCGACGGCGCTGGTGATCGCCGACTGCGTCGACCACCATGGCGCGGACCTGCCGCATGCGCCGCGCAGCATCCTCAAGCGGCAGATCGCGCGCGCCCGGTCGCTCGGCTATGTCGCCAAGATCGGCTCCGAGCTGGAGCTGTACGTCTTCGACGAGACCTACGATTCGGCGCGCGAGAAGCGCTATCGCGGCATCAAGACCGCGGGCTGGTATATCGAGGACTATCACATCTTCCAGACGACCAAGGAGGAGCCGCTGATCCGCGCCATCCGCAACGGCATGGAGGCGGCGGGCGTGCCGGTCGAGTTTTCCAAGGGCGAATGGGGGCCGGGTCAGGAGGAGATCAACCTGCAATATGCCGAGGCGCTGGAGATGGCCGACCGGCATTCGATCTACAAGAACGGCGCCAAGGAGATCGCCTATCTCCACGGCAAGGCGGTCACCTTTATGGCGAAATGGGGAAACGACGTCGCTGGCAGTAGCTGCCATCTGCACTCGTCGCTTTGGGACGCCAAGACCGACGCGGCGCTGTTCCACGATCCGGCAGCGGAAGACGGCATGTCCGGGCTGTTCCGTCATTACCTCGCGGGGCAGCTCACGCTCGCCCGCGAGATGACCTACTTCTTCGCGCCCTACATCAACTCCTACAAGCGCTTCCAGGTCGGGTCCTTCGCGCCCACCAAGGCCGCCTGGAGCCGCGACAACCGGACCGCCGGGTTCCGCATCGTCGGCCGGGGACCGGCGATACGCGTCGAATGCCGCATCCCGGGCGCCGACGCCAACCCCTACCTGGCGTTTGCCGCGACGATCGCCGCCGGGCTTCATGGCATCGAGCAGGCGTTGGCGCTGGAGCCAGCGATAGGGGGCAATCTCTATGCGATGGAGGAGGTCCGCCAGGTGCCGGTCACCCTGCGCGAGGCGCTGGACGCGCTGGACGCCTCCGAGGTGTTGCGCGCGGCCTTCGGCGACCAGGTCGTCGAGCATTACCTCCACACCGGCCGGTGGGAGCAGAAGGAATACGATCGCCGCGTGACGGACTGGGATCTCATGCGCAACTTCGAACGCGGTTAGGCCGCCAGCGGCGACTATAGATGCAGATCGACCCGAAAACGCTGACCGGCACGTGGTCCTATCCGACGGAAATCCGCTTCGGGCCGGGTCGCGTCGCCGAGCTTCCCGCCGCCTGCGCGGCGGCCGGGATAGAGGCGCCGCTCTTCGTCACCGATCCCGGCCTCGCGGCGCTGCCGATGGCGCAGCAGGCGCTGGAGTCGCTCGGCGCCGCAGGGCTCCGCGCCGGGACGTTCGCCGAGGTCCAGCCGAACCCGCTGGCGGCCAACGTCGCGGCAGGCGTCGAAGCCTACCGCAAGGGCCGCCATGACGGCGTCGTGGCCTTCGGCGGCGGAAGCGCGATCGATGCGGCCAAGGCGGTCGCATTGATGGTGGGGCAGTCGCGCCCGCTCCGCGATTTCGAGGATGTAGGCGACAACTGGCGCCGCGCGGACGCGGACGGCATCGCGCCGGTCGTCGCTGTTCCCACCACCGCCGGGACAGGCTCGGAGGTCGGGCGCGCTTCCGTCATCGCGGACGCGCCGGGCGGCCGCAAGCGCATCGTCTTTCATCCGCGGATGATGCCCAGGGTCGTCCTCGCCGACCCGATGCTCACCATCGGCCTGCCGCCCGGCTTAACGGCAGCGACCGGCATGGATGCGCTCACGCACTGCCTGGAGGCTTACTTCGCGCCCTCCTTCCACCCGATCGCCGACGGCGTCGCGCTGGGCGGCGTCCGGCTGGCGATGGCGTGGCTGCCGAAGGCCTGCGCCGACGGGGGCGATATCGAGGCGCGGGCTTACATGATGGTCGCGGCGTCCATGGGCGCGGCGGCCTTCCAGAAGGGTCTCGGGGCGGTGCATTCGATCAGCCACGCAGTGGGCGCGCTGTACGCGACCCATCATGGCCTGACGAATGCCATCGTGCTGCCGTACGTTCTCGCGCACAATGCGGACGCGATCAGCGCCAAGGCGCGTACGGTGGCGCAGCTCCTCGGCCTGCCGAAGCCGGAGCTCGATCGCCTACTGATGGCCATTCTGAGACTGCGTAAGGACATCAACATACCGAATAGCTTGAAAGAAATCGGCATAGACGATGGACGCGCCGAGGACGTGGGGAGGCTTGCTTTCGAGGACCCCACCCGTGCGGGCAATCCGAAACCGGTAACGGCGGACGAGCTGGCGGCGATCTTCACCGCGGCCGTACGTGGGGCGCTCTAGGCCAGCCATGGCATTCGTACGCGTACGTCACGTCCTGCACCTGTCGGTGCTGCTCCTGGCGGTCCCGGCTCTTGCCGACGGCCCGGTTCGGCCGCATGGCTTGCTTCACCCAGCCGCCGGCAAGGCCGGCATGGTCGTGGCGCAGGAGGCCCAGGCGGCGCGGATCGGCGTGGACGTCCTGCAACGGGGCGGCAATGCGGTCGATGCGGCGGTGGCCATGGGTTTCGCCCTCGCCGTGACGCTGCCGCGGGCGGGGAACCTCGGCGGTGGCGGCTTCATGATGGTGCATGCGGCGGAAACCGGGCGAACCGCTGCCATCGACTACCGGGAAACGGCGCCGCGCGGGGCGACGCAGGACATGTTCCTCGGCGCCGGCGGGAAGGTGGACAAGGAGCGGGAGCGGTACAGCCACAAGGCCGTCGCCGTCCCCGGCACCGTCGCGGGCCTCGCCCTCGCCCTGCGCCAATACGGCAGCATGCCCTTGAAGGCGCTGATCGCGCCGGCGGTCCGCCTCGCCGAGGACGGCTTTGTCGTCAGCCAGGACATGGCGAAGGCGCTCGCCCGGCACGAGGAGCGCCTCGCGCGCTGGCCGGCCAGCGCGAAGATCTTCCTGCGGCCGGACGGCCAGCCGCTGCGGGCGGGGGACCGCCTGGTCCAGGCCGATCTCGCGGCGTCGCTGCGCCTGATCGGCGAGCAGGGGCCGGACGCCTTCTATCGCGGCGCCATCGCCGAGCGCATTGTCGCGGAGATGAAATCCGGTGGCGGGCTGATCGCGGCCGGCGATCTCGCCGGCTATCGCGCGATCGTCCGCCAGCCGGTCACCGGCACCTACCGCGGCTACGAGATCCGCTCGATGCCGCCGCCCAGCTCGGGCGGGATACACGTGATTCAGATCCTCAACATCCTCGAGGGGTACGACCTTGCCGCCCTCGGTCCCAACAGCGCGGCGTCGATCCATCTGCTGGCCGAGGCG
The DNA here is from genome assembly GCA_009377445.1 of Alphaproteobacteria bacterium. Taxonomy (GTDB): domain Bacteria; phylum Pseudomonadota; class Alphaproteobacteria; order UBA8366; family UBA8366; genus WHUA01. The sequence goes on from WHUA01000011.1 coordinate 131,836, forward strand.
GCGAAGCGCGCCTATGCCGACCGCTCGCGGCATCTGGGCGATCCGGATTTCTGGAAGGTCCCGTCGGCCGGCCTGACGTCGAAGAACTATGCGGCGGCGCTGCGCAAATCGATCGACCTGGCCCGGGCGACGCCGTCGGACGAGATCGCGCCCGGCGAGCCCGCCCGCTTCGAGGGGCCGAACACGACCCACTTCACGGTGGCCGATGCAGAGGGCAATGTCGTGGCCAATACCTACACCCTCAATTTGAGCTACGGCAGCGGGATCGTCGCCGCCGGCACCGGCATCCTGCTCAACAACGAGATGGCCGATTTCGTGGCCAAGCCGGGCGTGCCGAACGCCTTCGGCCTGCTCGGCGACGATGCCAACGCGGTCGCCGCCGGCAAGCGCCCGCTGAGCTCCATGAGCCCGACCATCGTGCTCAAGGACGGCAAGCTCTTTCTAGCGACCGGCAGCCCCGGCGGCAGCCGCATCATCACCACCGTCGTGCAGATCCTGCTGAACGCGATAGACCATCGCATGAACATCGCCGACGCCACCGCGGCGCCGCGCGTCCACCACCAATGGCAGCCGGACACGCTGCGCGTCGAGCAGGGGATCAGCCCGGATACCCGCCGCCTGCTCGAGGCGATGGGCCATCGCGTCGAAATCGGCCCGCCCATGGGCGCGACGCAGTCGATCATGCAATCCGGCGGGCGGCTGTTCGGCGCGTCCGATCCGCGGAGTCCCGACGGACGCGCCATCGGCTACTGATCCCAGGACGGCGGCGCGCTACATCATGACAGCGTCATGCAAGGTCGATAGAGTGTCGCCGCGATGAAGATTGATGGAAAGCCCTACCGCAGCATTTGGGTCAACGAGGACGGCTGGTCGGCCGGCATCATCGATCAGACGCGGCTGCCGCACGAATTCGTCACCCTCAGGCTCGCGACGCTCGAAGAGGCAGCGCGGGCGATCGAGACGATGCTGGTGCGGGGCGCGCCGCTGATCGGGGCGACCGCGGCCTACGGCATGGCGCTCGCCATGCAGGACGATCCCTCCGACGATGCCCTGAAGGCGGCCTACGACAGGCTGGCGCGGACCCGCCCGACCGCGGTCAACCTGCGCTGGGCGCTCGATGCGATGATGGCTGCGCTGAAGCCGCTCGGCGCCAACGCCCGCGCCGAGGCGGCTTATGCCAAGGCGGCCGAAATCTGCGACGAGGATGTCGAGATGAACCGCCGCATAGGCGAGCATGGCCTGCCACTGATTCGCGCCGCTGCCGCGAAGAAGCAGGGAGAGCCCGTCAACGTGCTCACCCACTGCAACGCCGGCTGGCTGGCGACGGTAGACTGGGGAACGGCGACTTCGCCCATCTACCAGGCGCACGACGCCGGCATTCCGGTGCATGTCTGGGTCGACGAGACGCGGCCGCGCAACCAGGGCGCCAGCCTCACGGCCTGGGAGCTCGGTCATCACGGCGTGCCGCACACGGTCATCGCCGATAATGTCGGCGGCCACATCATGCAGCACGGCATGGTCGATCTCTGCATCACCGGCACCGACCGGACGACGGCGACCGGCGATGTCGCCAACAAGATCGGCACCTATCTGAAGGCGCTCGCGGCGCACGACAACGGCGTCCCGTTCTACGTGGCGCTGCCGTCGCCCACCATCGACTGGACGATCGACGACGGACTGACGTCGATCCCGATCGAGCAGCGGGCCGCGGAAGAGGTCAGCCGCATCACCGGGCGCACGGCGTCGGGCCGGATCGAGACCGTGACCATCACGCCCGAGGGCTCGCCGGCCGCGAACTACGCCTTCGACGTGACGCCGTCCCGTCTCGTCACGGGCCTGATCACCGAGCGTGGCATTGCCGGGGCAAGCCGCGACGGCCTCGCTGCCCTGTTTCCGGAGCACGCCCGGCGATGACCGCTAAACGCGCCGGCTTCGTCAAGGAGCGGCGCAGCATCGCCGACGCCTGCCGGCGGATGAACGCCCTTGGAATCAATCAGGGGACATCGGGCAATATCGGCCTTCGGGTGAAGGACGGCCTGCTGCTCACCCCGTCCGGCCTGCCCTACGACGCGATGACGCCCGGCGACATCGTCTTCATGAAAGCCGACGGGACGGTGCCGCCCGGCCAGCGGGAGCCGTCCAGCGAATGGCGCTTTCACCGCGCCATTCTCGCGGCCCGGCCTGAGGTTGGCGCGGTCGTGCACACGCACGCCATGTTCGCGACGACGCTCGCCTGCCTGCACCGGGCGATTCCCGCCTTCCACTACATGGTCGCGATGGCGGGCGGCGACTCGATCCGCTGCGCTCCCTACGCCACCTTCGGTAGCCAAGAGCTTGCCGACCATGCCGTCCGCGCGCTCGACGGGCGGAAGGCCTGTCTCCTCGCCAACCACGGCATGATCGCCGTCGGCGAGACGCTGGCGCAGGCGCTCGCGCTCGCCGTCGAGGTGGAAACGCTCGCCGCGCAATACTGGCGCGCCTTGCAGATCGGCGAGCCGGTCATTCTGCCCGGAAAAGAAATGCGCGTCGTTCTGGAAAAATTCACGACCTATGGGCGGCGGGGATAGCCGGTCAGGGCCGTGCATCCGCCGCGGCGAGCAGCGTTCCGACCAGCCGGTTGAAGGCATCCGCCGCCTCCGCGTTCGGCATATGTCCGACGCCATCGATGATATGCACCGGCAGGTCGCTCTCCAGCTTCTCCGCATGCGCGACCGGCACGATGCGGTCCTCGCGGCCCCAGACGAGGTGGACCGGGAAGGGGTGCCGCACGATCTGCCGCGCATAGTTGAAGCGCTGCCCGCCGTCGAGGAAGTTGGCATCCGTTATCCGGCCGACGCAGGCGCGAAAGGCCGGATCCGCCCGTCCGGCGAGCGCGTAACCGACCATCGCATCGTTGATCTTGCGCGGGTCGTGAAACAGCATTTCCAAATGCGGGCGCATTGCCTCCGGCGTCTCGGCGCGCAGATAACCCCGGATGAAGGCGATATTCACTTCGGGCCCGAGGCCGGTCGCGCTGACGACGGTGAGCGACAGGACGCGGCCGGGGATGCGCCCGGCAAGGTCCATCGCCACGCCGGCGCCATAGGAAAGCCCAAGCAGGTGGAAGCGGTCGATCCCGAGGCGATCGGGCAATTGCGTCAACAGGGCGCCGAGCGAGGGGACGGTGCCGTCGCCGACCTCGCGGGCCGACCTGCCGTGCCCGGGCAGGTCGAGCGCAATGACCTGCCGGACAGCCGCGAGCGGCCGCTGGTTCAGCGTCCAGCTCGTCGAATCGCCGCCGAGCCCATGCAGCAGGATAAGCGGCGGCGCGCCGCCGCCGCAGATGCGCAGATGCAGGTCGACGCCGCCGACGGTCACGGTTCGCGACTCGATGGGGCGTTTGGGCGCGGCTTCGGTCGGCATTGCTCCGGCGTTCAATGAATTGTGAAAAGTATGCTCCGGGTGAATTTACCTGAGTGCGCGCCCGGCGGCGATGGCGTATGTTGCCGCGTCTTGTTGCCAACCGGCGTGGAGCGGGCATGCGGAACTTGCGTTTTGTGCTGGCGGCGGTGGCCGCGTTTTTCCTGTTGCAGCATCAGGCTGCGGCAGCCGATAAAGAAAACATGATTTATCTCGACCTCAAGGACGGTCGTGTCGTGATCGAGCTGTATCCCGACAAGGCGCCAAATCACGTCAAGCGCATCAAGGAACTCGCCCGGGCGGGCTTCTACGACGGCGTGGTCTTTCACCGGGTGATCAGCGGATTCATGGCGCAGACGGGCGACCCGACGGGGACCGGCCGCGGCGGGTCCGACAAGCCCGATCTGAAGGCTGAGTTCAACGACGTCAGCCATGCCGAGGGCGTCGTTTCGATGGCCCGGACCTCCAACCCGAACAGCGCGAACAGCCAGTTCTTCATCATGCTGGCGCCCGCGCCGCATCTCGACCGCCAGTACACCGTCTGGGGCCGGGTGACAGAGGGGATGGAGTATGTCCACAAGATCAAGAAGGGCAGCGATTCCCAGAACGGATCGGTCGAGAATCCCGACAAGATCCTGAAGATGCGCGTCGCGGCGGATGTGGACAAGTAGACCGGGGCACGTGTAGACGGGTGACGGCGACCGAAGGGATTTGTTAACTCTCATCGGATATCTCCTGTTTCAGGCACTATCGGAAGGCGGAGCGATCCCTCATGTCCGCAGTTGCAGCAACCGCACTTACCCTCGGGAGGCAGGTGGCCGGGGACATCCTGGCGCTGAAATTGGCCGTGCAGCAGGATCGCGCCGTCCTCGCCCTCGTCGAAAAGGCGCTCGAAACGCCGCAAGCGGCCGCGGGCGCCGCGCCGGCATCGGACAGGCTCGTGGACATCCTCGTCTAACGCCACGAAGGCGCCCGCCCAGGGCGCGTGGGAACGCCGCATGACCAGGACGCGTTTCCTGAAGCACGCTCTCTTTGCCGCCAAGGCCGCGGTCACGCTGGGCCTGATCTGGCTGGTGCTGCGGAACGTGGACATGGCGGACACCCTGCAGCGCGTGCGCAGCGTCTCGGCCGCCGTCGCGGCGGGTGTGCTACTCCTCATGCTGCTGCTGTCGCTTCTGTCGATCCTGCGTTGGCAGATCGTCATGCGGCAGTTCGGCCGCATTCTCGGCTTCGGCCTGACCGCGCGGCTGTTCTTCGAGGGGTTGTTCTTCAATCAGGCGCTACCGTCGACCGTCGGGGGCGATGGCGTGCGGATCTATCGATCGTTCCGCGCCGGCCTGCCGCTCGCGGCCGCGATCAACAGCGTCATCATCGACCGGGTGCTCGGGCTGACCAGCTTGATGCTCCTCGCTGCGCTGGCGCAGCCGCTGTTCTATGAACGCGTGGAGTCGATGGCGGCCAGGCTGAGTTTCACGGCAGTCTTCATCGTTGCGGTGGCGGGAATTCTGCTGTTGCTGCTGCTTGCCTACCTGCCGCCGCGGTCACGCCGTTGGAAGGTCCTGCGCGGGCTCATCGCCTTGTCGCGCGCGGCGCGGCGGGCCTTCGCCACACCGGGAATACTGGTTCCGGTGACCATTTTGTCCGTCATCGGCCATCTCATCTCGGTCGTGGTCTTCTTCATGCTGGCCGAAAGCCTCGATCTCGGCGTCAGCTTCCTCGATTGCCTGGTCATGGTGCCGTCCGTCCTGCTGCTGGCGACCGTGCCGGTATCGGTCGCGGGATGGGGCGTGCGTGAAGGGGCGATGGTCGCGGCCTTCGGCTTGCTGGGCGTGCCGGCGGGCGGGGCCGCGGCGGCGTCCGTGCTGTTCGGTCTCGGCATGGCCATCACCGCGCTGCCGGGCGGCCTGCTGTGGTTCATGAATGCGGACCGCCACGTCGACGACCTGGGCACGATCCCGCCGGAGGAGGCGAACGAGACGTGATGCGGCTCGAAGTGCGCTCGGAAATCTGGCCGCTGGCCTCCGCCTTCACGATTTCCCGGGGCTCGCGGACCGAGACCGAGGTCGTGGTCGCAACCCTTACCGAAGGCGACAAGGCCGGGCGCGGCGAATGCATGGCGAACCCACGCTACGGCGAGTCGCAGCAGGCTGTCGCCGCCGCGCTCGAAGCCCTCGCCCCGGACATCGCGAGCGGCCGGCTCGACCACGCAGGGCTGCAGCGCGCCCTGCCGGCGGGCGCCGCGCGCAATGCGCTCGACTGCGCCTTCTGGGATATCGAGGCGAAGCGAGCGGGAAAGCGGGTATGGGAGATTGCCGGCCTGGACCCGCCGCGGCCGGTGGAGACGGCGTACACCATCGGTCTCGACACGCCGGACATGATGGGCGCAAAAGCGCGTGCGAACGCGTACCGTCCGCTCCTCAAGGTCAAGCTGGCCGGTGCGGAGGACCTGGAGCGTGTCGCCGCCGTACGCAAAAACGCGCCGCAGTCGCGCCTGATCGTCGATGCGAACGAGGGATGGCGGCCCGACCAGGTCGCGCCGCTGTCCGAGGCGCTGCGGAAACTGCATGTGCAGTTGATCGAGCAGCCGCTGCCGGCCGGCCAGGACGGGGCGCTTGCCGAAACCGGACGGCCGATCCCGATCTGCGCCGACGAGTCCTGCCATACGCGTGCGGACCTCGACCGGCTGTCGGGCATCTACGACGCGGTCAACATCAAGCTGGACAAAGCGGGCGGCCTGACCGAAGCGCTTCTGCTGCGCGACGCTGCGCTGGGCCGCGGCCTCGGCGTCATGGTCGGCTGCATGGTTTCGACCTCCCTGGCCATGGCGCCGGCGGTGCTGGTTGCGCAAGGCGCGGCCTTCGCCGATCTCGACGGTCCCCTGTTGCTCGCGCGGGACCGTTCGTCGGCGCTGCGCTACGACGGCAGCATCGTCCACCCGCCGGAGCCGCAGCTCTGGGGCTGAACCGCGGTCTGCACGCGTGCTCCGTGCGTACGGCAGGGCAGCGATCGATTTCTACCGGATTCCCACGCCGCTACGGTCGTATGTGCCGGGCCGCGCCGCCGAATGCCCAGGCGCGCGCCATGCTCTGCACCCTGAGCTGCGCCCGCGCGTCGCGCGGCGGCCAGGAGGCTATGAACTGCGGTACGCCGGCGTCTTCGTCCGCAGCCTCGGCGGCCTTAACCCGACGCTGCTGGCGCTGAAAGGCGCCGAGCTTGGCGCGGTGGTCGCGCTCGATCCGCTTGCCCAGCCGGCGCATGCGGGCAGGGTCGGTCCGCGCGCCGGGCTTGTCCGTCTCAGCGGCGGCGGTTCGCCAGGCGGCGTACACCTTCTGCTGATACGGGATTCGGCGGTCCGGGGTCGAGGAGTGATAGTGCTGCACCGCCCGCCGCCAAGAGCCGTGGTCCCGCTTGAGGTCGGTCAGAAACTTGGCCCCGTAGGCGGCGTTGCGTTCCGGATCGAAGGCCTCGTCCAGCGATGCGAAGGCTTTCGGGTGATAGTGCAGGTTCACCTGCATGCAGCCGACGTCGATACTGGTGACGCCCTGCGCCTGCAGGCGGCGGACGGCGGCAATGGCTGCCGCCTTGGTGGGAAAGAAGCGTCCCTTGCCTTCCGCGGTGACCGTCCAGGGCCAGGCGGCGCCCTTGCCGGAACCGGCGTCCCACCGGCTCGATTCGATCAGGGATATCGCGGTGAGAAGCCGTTTCGGAATGCCGCTCCGGGATTCCTGCTCGGCGACCGCCGCGGCGCATAAATCCTTGCTTGCCGGGCCGGGCCGCTCGATTGCGGCGTGCGTCGCGGCGGGAATTGCCGCCAGCGCGCCAACGGCTGCGGCGACCGCCAGGACGGCGGCAGCGGCGGTCGGAACCCGCCGCGCGCCCGGTCGATGAATCATGCGGGAATCTCCCCTTCAGGCCAACTGCGCCAACCTGCATACGCAAGCGGCGTGCCAGCGGGGCGGGCGCGCCGTACCTAGCCGGGCTTGTTCCGGTCGCCGTCGCCGAGCGCCCGCTGCATCACCACGACATCGACCCATCGCCCGTGCTTGAACCCGACGGCGGGCAGATGCCCCACCTCCCGGAAACCCAGGCTGCGATGCAGGCCGGTCGAGCCGTGATTGTCGCGGTCGCCGATGACGGCGAGCATCTGGCGGTACCCGAGTGCGGTGCAGCGGTCGATCAGCGCGGAGAGCAGCCGCCGGCCGCAGCCGCGGCGCACGCTTGCGGGCGCGACGTATACCGAATCCTCTACCGAATAGCGGTAGGCAGGCCGCGGCCGGTAGAGGCCGGCGTAGGCGAACCCGGCGACCGCGCCCCCGGCGGCGCAGACGAGATAGGGCAGCCCCGCTTCGGCGATCGCCTGGCGGCGCCGGATCATTTCGTCCAGGCTCGGCGGCGTTTCCTCGAACGAGCCGAGGCCGTGCGTCACATGATGCGCGTAGATCGCCTGGATCGCCGGCAAATCCCCCGGCTCGGCGCCCCGCACAGCAAGGTCGGGCATGGCTTGGTTTCCCTCCTCGATCGGTCAGAATCTCGTCCCTCGAGCCGGCCGCGCGGGTTGCCCGCGACCGGGAAATCCGTTGGTTTTCCGCGTTTACCCTTTGGAAAGGTGGGAAGGGATAAAACTGGAAAGCCAGCCGATCCGGTGGCCGTCACGGCGCCGGCCTCGTGCTGCGGTCGCCAGGTAAACACGGCCCAACCCAAGCAGGAGCGTTGCCCTTGATTGCCAGCGCCGAGCATATGGTCGCACGCGAAACGCCGCAAATCCTTATCGTCGAGGACGATGAGGCGATGCGCGAGTTTCTCTGCCAGGCCATCTCCCGCTCCGGCTATTATGTCGAGGCCGTTCCCGACGGCGCCGAGGCGCTGCGCCGGGTCGAGGAGAGCCATTTCGACCTGCTGCTGACCGACATCCGCATGCCCGGCCTCGACGGCCTCGAACTCGCGCGCCAGGCGCGCAGGCGGTATCCGGGGCTGAACGTGCTGCTGGTCACCGCCTATGTGCAGGACGCGCTCGGCGCGACCGATCTCGACGGCACGGGCATCCAGGTTCTGTCGAAGCCCTTCAACCTCAACGAGCTGATCAGGCGGGTCGAAACCTTCCTGCCGCAGTGAGCCGCCGGGCCGCAGCAAGGGGTTGCCATTCCCGCGAGTTTGATGGTAATCCCCATCGCCCGGGCGCCGGATACCTTCCTGCGCCCGAAACCGCCGGTAAGGCAGGCGGGCGCGTAGCTCAGCGGGAGAGCACTACGTTGACATCGTAGGGGTCGCAAGTTCAATCCTTGCCGCGCCCACCATTTAAACCTCTGAACTGCAAACATATCTTTTATTCGCTCGCGCCCTCACCGGAGGAGCCGGCGGATTAGGGCACCTATAGGGCACCTATCGACGCAGTTTCGGCGCATGAAAGTCCCCGCTCAATCTCTGGCCACTCGGTATGTTTCCATCGCCTAGGTCCCTCGTCAGGCTCATAACTGTTAAGAAAGCTCCGGCGAGCGCAGCGAGACATAGCCTAATTAGACCCCCGTGAAAACGGAGGCCCAAGCACAGATCACAGACGCGGGGTGGAGCAGCTCGGTAGCTCGTCAGGCTCATAACCTGAAGATCGCAGGTTCAAATCCTGCCAATGCAACCAATGAAATCAAGAGGTTAAGCGAAAGCTTGACCTCTTTTTTTATGCATTTTACAGTGACTCATTCGTTACACATTCGGACACATATTCACTGTAAGGGAATTTCACATGCCGACTCACAAGCTCATGGGCGGCAAACTCAATCTCTACAAGCGCGAAAACAGCCGATTCTGGCAGTGCTCGACCTTTCTCGAAGGCAGGAACCGCCGCACCAGCACGAAGGAAGAAAGCCTCGCCCAGGCCAAGGAGTTTGCCGAAGACTGGTATCTCGAACTACGCGCCAAGGCGCGCGCCGGTACATTGAAGACCGGCAAGACCTTCGCCCAAGCCGCGACGGTGTTCGAAAAGGAATATGAGGCGTCCACCCGTGGACACCGCAGCCCCAAATGGGTGCAGGGCCACAAGGACCGCATCCGTCTCCACCTGATGCCGTATTTCGGCAACAAGGTCCTCTCCGGAATCACGGAAGGTGCGATCCAGGAATATCGCGTACACCGGATGACCGAACCGGAAGACTGGAACGAAGAAGAGCAGGGCCGCCCGTGGAAGCCACCGGCCCGCAATACCATCCATAACGAAGTCGTCACGTTGAGCATGGTTCTCAAGACGGCGAAACGTCATGGCTGGCTGGAGACCCTGCCCGATACGTCCGATCCCTACCGGCGGCAAAGCAAGGTGGAACACCGGCCGTGGTTCACGCCGAAGGAGTACAAGCAGCTCTACGAGGCGACCCGGCAGAACGCCGCCGAGCTGAAAAAGAAACGCTATAAATGGCATGCCGAGCAGCTGCATGACTTCGTGTTGTTCATGGCGAATACCGGTCTGCGCCCCGATGAGGTCAAACAACTGGAATTCCGTGACGTGGAGATCGTCACGGACGAGTGGAGCGGTGATCGCATCCTCGAAATCGAGGTGCGCGGCAAGCGCGGCGTCGGCTATTGCAAAAGCATGCCGGGCGCGGTGCGCCCGTTCGAGCGTTTGCGCGACCGGGAACGGCCCGTCGATCCGGACTCAGACGAGAGCGATACGGACGGGGTCCGGACAGCGCCGCCGGAGCCGACCGACCTTTTGTTTCCGAGCGAATACCAGAAGATGTTCAATCGCGTCCTGACGGACGCCAAGCTGAAATTCGACCGCAACGGCAAGGCCCGCACGGCCTACAGCCTGCGTCACAGCTATATCTGTTTCCGCCTTCTTGAAGGTGCCGACATCTATCAGGTCGCCAAGAACTGCCGCACCAGCGTCGAGATGATCGAGAAGCATTACGCGGCGCACCTGAAGGATATGATCGACACGTCCCTCGTCAATGTCCGGCGCGAGAGAGACGCGCAGGGATCAGGATAAACAGGAAGACGATTCCGGCAGAAGGCCGGAGGCTTAACGCCCTTTCACCCCGTCAGGCTCGGAAGGCAGCTTCGAAGAGCCGTCAGGGCCAGCCCGTGGGGCATCAATGGCCCTGGACGGGACGAAGGCCGCCGCTGTCGCCATCGTCAGGAACCGGACGATATGCGGCGCGCCGCCCATGTCTGGCTGAGAGGGCAGCCGTTCAGCCGGACGGGAAAAGCCAAGACTTCGATCAGCGAAGAAGCGGCAGGATCAGGTCGCGTGTTCGCGGGCCACGCAACTCTCAACAACAAGCACAACAGGGAGAGTGCATGACGATACACAGGATACTCGACGACAAGGTGCGTCTCTATCGCCGCGCCGAAGGCGGTAGCTGGCATTGCTCGACCTTTATTGACGGCAAGGAATACCGCAAGACGACGAAACGCAAGGACCTCGCAGCGGCGAAGGAATTCGCCGTCGCATGGTACATGTGCGCAGCCTGTAAGAACGGAGGCTGAGCGATGAAACTGCACTTCGAAGACAATCTCGATTATCAGCAAGCGGCCATTGAGTCGGTTTCGGCCCTGTTCAAAGGGCAGGAAATCAACCGTACAGAATTCACCGTTACTTTCCGTTCCGGCGATGACCGGCAAGGCTCTTTCGGCGTAACCGAGAGTGAGCTTGGCATCGGCAACAAGCTGGAGCTTTTGGACGATGAAATCCTGGAGAACCTGCGGGACATCCAGCTCCGGAACGGCCTTCGCCCCACGGAATCGCTGACCACCGGCGACTTCACGGTCGAAATGGAGACCGGTACGGGCAAGACCTACGTGTACCTGCGGACGATCTTCGAGCTGAACAAGCGGTACGGCTTCACGAAGTTCGTGATCGTCGTGCCGTCCGTTGCGATCAAGGAAGGGACGTACAAGACCCTTCAGATCACCCGCGAGCACTTCGAGAACCTCTACCCGATGGCGAAGGGCTACGAGTATTTCCAATACGACTCGACCAAGCCCGGCACCGTCCGCAATTTCGCCACAAGCCCGAACATCCAGATCATGGTCGTGACGGTCGGGGCGATCAACAAGAAGGACGTGAACAACCTCTACAAAGAGAGCGAGAAGACCGGCGGCGAGAAGCCCATTGATCTTGTTCGTGCGACTAATCCCATCATCATCGTGGACGAGCCGCAAAGCGTGGACGGCGGCATGACCGGACGCGGCAAGGAAGCGCTTGAGGCGATGAACCCGCTTTGCACGCTGCGCTATTCCGCGACGCATGTGGACAAGCACCATATGGTCTATCGACTTGACGCCGTGGACGCCTATGAGCGCGAGCTTGTGAAACAGATCGAAGTGGCCTCGCTCGAAGTCGAGGGCGGCCACAACAAGCCCTACGTGAAGCTGATTTCGACCGAGAACAAGCGCGGCTCCATTACGGCCAAGATTGAGGCCGATATCATGAGCGGCGGCAAGGTCAAACGGCAGATTTTCACGGTCGAAGACGGGGATGATCTAGAGCAGGAAACAGGCCGCGAACTCTATGCGAACTTCCGCATCGGCACGATTACGGTCGGTAATGACAACCAGTCGATGGAGCTGAGCATGCCGGGCGGCGAAGCGGAAACGCCGGACGGGATTGTCCGCATACCCTTGCCCTCGATAAAGCGATGACGCGCCTCGGCGCGTAACGTGCGCGCTTGCCCTTCAACGCCAACCTCGAGGACCGCTGCGGCCGGAACCCAAAGAGTCTTGATGCGGATGCGATCACCGCCCTGATATTTTTCCGCATGATCCAGTTCGAAAATCTCCGTCGCCCGCTTGGTATGGTCGGTATCGAGGTGCGTGAACGCAACGACATCGATTTCCGTGTCGTCACCCAAGCAGTCGCGCAGTTCCTTTTCAAGATCGCAGCGTTTGTCCTCGGGATCATCACGATCGCCCATGTCTGCGAAGTCGAATACGGCCCGGCGACCATTCTCGAGTTCGATCAGGCAACAGTCAGCATTGCCAATTGGGAAAAAGCGAACGGTGTGCATCTGTCCCCCAGCTCTTATATCAAACGCCTCATTGGCGGCAAGAACATATCATGAACCCACCTTAGAGTCTCGCCAGAATTGAATTCCCGCTTCCGGGTTCAATCTCATCGTGGCTGATTGCAGGAGGCGCATCCGTGTGGTTCGCACTGACCACGTAAATTATTGCAGGCCTAAGGGCTCCGCCCTCGCGCGCGCAAGGGTCCGCTGACGCTCGGCCGGGACGGTCTCCCCAGCCTTCCTCCGCCTGCGGCTCCGTGCAAGCCGGGAGATCCCCCTCCGCCCCGGCCGCCCTTGCCCTTGCTACCCCGGTCTTGCCGACGGGCAGGGGTGCAGCGCAGCGCTGCGCTGTTACCACAAGCCCATAGGAGAACCGTTATGACGAACATCGACACCACCACCATCATCCGCGACGTGCCGCTGTCGAAGCTGGTGCCGTCGGAGAAGAACGTCCGCCGCACCGGCCGCGAGACCGGCATCGAGGAAATGGCAGCGAGCATCGCTGCGCACGGGCTGTTGCAGAGCCTCAGCGTCCGGCCCGCGCTGGACGAGGCGGGCGCAGAAACCGATAAGTATGCCGTTAGCGGTGGCGGGCGGCGGCTCACCGCCTTGAAACTGCTGGCGAAGCGCAAGCGGATCGCCAAGAGCTATGCCGTTCCCTGCATCGTCAATGACGGTGACGAGCAGGAAGTCAGCCTTGCCGAGAACGTGGTCCGCGAGAACCTGCATCCCGCCGACCAGTTTGAGGCGTTCAAGCGGCTGGCCGACGAGCAGGGTTTCGGCGCGGAAGAGATCGCGGCGCGGTTCGGCGTCACCGCCCATGTGGTGCGCCAGCGGCTGCGTCTCGGCGCAGTCAGCCCAAAGCTGATGCTGGTCTATCGCGCCGGTGGCCTGACGCTGGACCAGTTGATGGCCTTCGCCATCACCGAGGATCACGCCCGGCAGGAGCAGGTCTACGACAACCTGTCCTGGAACAAGGAGCCCGCCATCATCCGCCGCGCAGTGATGGATATCCCTGCATGGTGGTCTCCGACAACAGCTTGCCCCGGACCTGATCCGGGGGAACCGAGCTGACCGCCAATGCCATGCTCAGATGGCAGCAGGAGCGCCTGGTCGAATGGCATTGCATCGCGCCGGGCAAGCCGATGCAGAACGGCTTCGTCGAGTCATTCAACGGCCGGCTGCGCGACGAGTGCCTGAACGAGCATCTGTTCATCAGCTACCGCCATGCCCGCGAGATCATCGAAAGCTGGCGGATCGACTACAATCGCAACCGACCCCATACGAGCCTTGACGGGCTCACACCGCATGCGTTTGCAACCCGGTCCCGACAGGGCCACAACGTGAACAGGGCTAACTTATAAACGCGGATAATCAGGGGAGCAGGTCATGAGCTACGAGGAGGACGAGTTGCCGCCAGATGATAGTTGAGTGCACAGCAGATTTTCCTTAACAACCTGCTGCCGGAGCAAATCAAGGTAGAGGCAGAATAGAGTTTGCGCTATCATAACGAGAATGCAGGGAGCCGAGGATTGGCTCCTGGATCGCATAGGACAGGGACCGGAGCACACAAATGCCGCAGTACGGTGTATTTGTCGATCCATCTGAATATCGCCGAAACAACCTTGATTTTGGCGGTAAGCGCCTGACAGCATTCGCCGAGGCTGCCCGTAAGGATTGGATCACATTTCTTCAGACAGATGTTTCCAAATCAGAAGTAACGGCGCTGATACGCGATCATCTAAAAACCGCTCGGGATCTTCTGAAGACCTCCAATTTGTCCGTTCTTAAATCTGTCGACGACGCGCGCATGGATGTATTTCGTAATCCTCCCGATGTAGACGATTTGGCGGCAAAATTGTCAGGGCAATTTGAAAATTACCTACGCGATGCGCAATGTGAGGTGCTTCGAGTAACCGGAGTCGATTGCGGGAAAATTTTCGAGGCATATTTCGGAAAAACACCACCCTTCGATATCACAAAAACGAAGAAAAAGAAGAAAACGAATTTCCCGATGCCTTCACCCTGCAGAGACTTTCAATGTGGGCTGAAGAGCATGGTACGTCGGTTTACGTTGTTGGTCCTGACGACGATTTAAAGCGGGTATGCGATGTCGAGGACCGGCTGCAGTACTTCGAAAAGATAGAGGCGTTACTCGATCACATTAATCGTGCCGATGTGCTCGTCCAGAAACTGCATCAAAAACCGCAAGCCCTTGTAGATAAACTAATTCAGTTCGTATTTAATTTCTTCCCCGATCGCTTATTCGTACCTGAATACAATCCTCACGGCTATGTTGAGAATGTCGAAGTGGCAAATGTGGAGATTGGTGAAGTGTACGCCCTCGAAGTCGGTGACGGTGTTGTGAAAGCTGAAGCGGAGGCGACGGTGGAATATTCCGCCCATGTGTCATACGAGGATTTGGATACGGGATTTTACGAATTGGAGACAGATCGATATTACATGACCGATCACGTCAACCTTGACGTCGATGAGAAATCGACGGTCACTGTGTTATTTGATTTCTCCGTGGACGCCGACAACCCCATTGTGTCCGAAGCTTCGATCGCGGAAGACATGATCACGGTCGAGGAAGAAAACCGGGGCGACTACGGATTCTACAAATGAACAGGCCCCGCAACAGCACAGATTGAACCGCGCCGGGTTGATCGGAGGCTGTTTGGTTTGAGTCACGCCGCCCTGGCTGGCTCTTCCAGCATGGCATAGTAGCGTTCCTCGGCTTCGGCCGGCGGAATGTTGCCGATGGGCTCCAGCAGCCGGCGATTGTTGAACCAGTCGACCCATTCCAGGGTCGCGAACTCGACCGCTTCGAAGCTGCGCCACGGTCCGCGCCGGTGAATGACCTCGGCCTTGTAGAGACCGTTGATCGTTTCGGCGAGCGCATTGTCGTAAGAGTCACCGACGCTGCCCACGGAGGGTTCAACGCCTGCCTCCGCCAGGCGCTCGGTGTATTTGATCGAGACGTATTGGCTGCCTCTATCGCTGTGATGGATGAGCCTGCCACCCTGCACAGGCCGCCGTTCGTGGAGAGCCTGCTCCAGCGCATCGAGGACGAAGCTGGCATGGGCCGTCCTGCTTGCCCGCCAGCCCACGATCCGGCGGGCATAGGCGTCGATGACGGAGGCCACGTAGACGAAGCCGGTCCAGGTCGCGACGCGGGTGAAGTCGGAGAGCCAGAGCGCAGTCGGCCTTGGCGCATGGAACTGGCGATTGACGTGATCGAGAGGGCAAGGTGCGGCCTTGTCGCTCACCGTGGTGCGCATCGGCTTGCCGCGGATGATGCCCTCCAGACCCATCGCCCGCATCAAACGCGCCACCGTGCAGCGGGCGACATCGAAGCCCTCGCGCTTCAACTGCCGCCACACCTTGCGCACGCCGTAGACGCGGAAGTTCGCCTCGAATACGCGTCGGACCTCATCCTTCAAGGCGGCGTCGCGCCTGGCGCGAGCAGACAGTCGGGAGGGATCGGCC
>WHUA01000005.1 GCA_009377445.1 Alphaproteobacteria bacterium
CGCCGAAGATCTCTGCACCGATCAACGGGGTGAGCGCGCGCACATCGATCGACTCATAGCTCATGGGATCAAATTCCTCTACTTCCCGGAAGTACAGTGTAGCGCGAACGGCGTTCCGCACACCAATCTGGTCCCCGCGATGCCAGCATGCCCCTGGGCAGCGCTACCCCGCCGTCCTTTCCTCCTTAGCTCAAATGCAACTCCAACTCGCAATTCAGTGATAGCAGATTGGCTCGAATTTCAGGTAGGCGCTTCTCGGGCGAGGCGGTTCCGGCCAACCGAGACAGTCGCGAATCGTGGGATCGACGGCTGCTTTACCACTAAAAGTAGGCTTCCTATCGACGAACTTTCGTTGGCCACATTAGGGATACCGCTCGTGCGTTGCGCCATCGGTCTCATCGTCCGCGCGCCCTTTCAGAATAACCCGCGATCTCAAAAATCAACTGATTTGCGAGATCGGAAATCGTTTGGAGAAGAGCGCTGATTTGTGCGGGTCGGCGAATGGAATCAACACTGGGTTTTTCGAGAACAGCCGCCGCCCGCTTCAGCCCGGGAAACGGTTGTGGAGCTTGCGCCGGGGACGAGTCCGGTTCTGACCCCTAAGCTGCCCTTAATCCTCGTCTAGCCCGGCTTTACGCATCCCCTCTAAAAAGCGCTCCATCAACTGTGGAGTCTGATAGGGCACGCTTGCTCTTATCCAATCGATCGATAGCTGGGCCTGCTCACGTCGTACGGTTGCCAGAAATGACCGGGCTTCATCGACCCGCCCTGCCTGGGCAAGGCTCGCACAGCGCAAGCGTTGTGCCCCCTGAAAACCGGGGCGCAATCGTAGGGCTTCCGTCGTGTATTTGGCGGCTTCTGCGTCTCGCCCGGCCGCGTAGTGAGCAACCGCGATAGCGCCGAGGAACAGCGCCATTTCCGGATCCAAGGGGCTGAGCCTGATTGCCTCTTCCCCATGCTCGATAGCCTCGCGATCCCGCCCCGCAAAAGCCAGGCCGCGGCTGAGATGAGAGTGGGCTGCCGCAGAGTTTGGATTGAGGTCGACTGCCCGGCGAAACGCCGCGATCGAATCCTCGGTTTGTCTTTCCATCATGGCCCAATAGCCAAGCGCGACATGCGCCCAGGGATCGCGATCATCGAGGGAAATAGCCCGCATGGCGTGTTCGCGGCCGGAAAGCAATCCTCGATCGTGACCAATCCAGCCCATGTGGGCGGCAAACACCAGGCAAAATCCCAACTGGCTTCGCGCAGGCGCGTATTCGGGATTTGCCTCAACGGCTTGCTCGAGGCTGTCAATGGCCCTCTCATAGTCCGGGCGTGTCAAGCGCCAAAAATGCGTTTGAGCTCGCGCCACGAGCTCCCAAGCTCCGAGATCGCCGGAGGAACGCGATAGTGCGCGAACGCCCTCGGCAGCCAGCAGGCGCGGTTCGATGGCCGCGGCGACGCTACGGGTGATTTCGTCCTGCACGGCAAAGATGTCACCCAGTTCGCGGTCGTAGCGTTCGGCCCAGTGATGGCCGCCGGTCATTGCGTCGATTAGCTGCGCGCTGATGCGTAGGTGTTTGCCGGTTCGGCGCACGCTGCCTTCAAGCACGTAGCGAACACCAAGCTCGCGCGAGACCTGTTTCACGTCGACCGCCCGGTGCTTGTAGACGAATGTCGAATTGCGGGCGATGACGAACAGCCAGTGAATATGGGACAGGCCAGTGATCAGGTCCTCGGAGATGCCATCGGCAAAGTACTCTTGATCAGGATCGCCGCTCATATTGGCGAATGGTAACACCGCTATGGATGGGCGGTCGGGTAATGGCAGCGAAGGGGCCTCGCTCTGGGCCCGCGGGCGAGAAGCAGAGGGTCGATCAGGCTCGAGTTCCGTGCCGACCTGCGCAGGATTGCGCAACTCGCGGATGAGCGCCTTGGTGTCGGCATCCGGCTCCACGTCCAACTCATGCTTCAAAAGCGCGACCAGATGCTCGTAATGCCTGAGTGCGTCCGGCCTTCGTCCGCTGGCGGCCAACGCGCCTATGAGTAGCCGGTGCGCGTCCTCGCGAACGTCGTTTTCAGCAATCGCCCGATCTGCGGCCTTGACCGCGGCCTCGGCCTTGCCCGAGGCCAATTCCAGCTCGCCAAGCCTGACCATAGCATCGAGCGCTAGTCTTTGGAGCCTCTGGCGCTCGCCTGTCAGCCAGTCTCTCCATGTCTCTTGAGCAACGTCGATATCGACAAGAAGGTGACCCTTGTAGACTCCTATCGCTGCCGCCAATGCGTCGCGGCCGCCTTCACGGATCAGGGCTTCAAAGCGTCGAACGTCGCAATCCACAACCCCCGTCTTCAGCGATACGTAGTGACCGTTGCTGGCAATCGAGCCGTCGCCCAGGATGCGCCGAAGCACATAGAGCGCTTGGCGCAGATTCTGGCGCGCCTGTGTCTCGAATTGCGATCCCCACAGGAGGTCGGTCAGTCGGTCTCGCCGCTGCCCTTCAGGCGCCTTGCACGCAAGAAAGGCCAGTAGTCCCGCAGCCTTCTTGCTCGCGAATTCGACGCTCCCTGCCGGCCCGGTTAGCTCGAAGCGGCCAAGCAGCGAGAGCGTGAACTTGCAGGGCGGACCGTTGTCCATGCCAGTGCCTGAGCGGTTGAGGCCTCATAGTGTCGGGCAGCACCATATTCTGCATTTTCTGACAGCAGTTGCCGCAATATTAACGTCAAATCTGACGCGCACCTAACGCGCCTTTTGACGAGGATGGTCTTCAATTGGAGCCATGCTGCGCCGATCCACGAGGTCAGGTATGGCCGCTCCTTGCATCGCGAGAGAAGGTTCCATGCGCCTTGCCGCATGTCTGGCCGTCGCCGGTTAATCCCGAGGAGGAGGAACACGATGAAAACACGAATACGCAATGCCTGTTGTGCCGTCATTCTAGCGCTTTCGGTTTGCGCGATGGGAATGTTGCCGGCGTCGTCAATGGCAGCGGAGGAAAAGAAATTTGTCATCAAGCCGGTAGCCGAGAAGAGGCTCACGCAACTGCCGGCGGGCCCGTTATACTGGCTACTTGAGAACTTTCCCACGCTCGCGCAGGCGCAGGCTGCCGCAGGGGGAACGTCACTGGCTGCCGAAGTCGCGGGCAAGGTCTGGCTCTTCACGCTTGGTCCCAAGGACAGCCCGACGCGCGGTGGAAGCAAGGTCATCCAGATTGGGCCCGTTCCCTCAATCACCGCGCCCGAGTATCTGCTGCGCATCAACCATGCAGGCGGCCCCCCGGGGGCGAAGACGCGGGCACATTCGCATCCGGGTTCCGAGGCCTTCTACGTGCTGGCCGGACGGCTGGGTCAAAAGACCCTGCACGGCATAAGCTATGCCGAAGCTGGGCAATCCATGAATGGGCATGGCGCCGGCATGCCGATGGTAGTCTTCAATAGTGGCACGACTGATCTCGATCAGCTCGTAATGTTCGTGGCCGATGCCACCAAGCCATTCTCAACGCCGGCCAAGCTCGAGTGAGATGAGGGCCGGCTGCTGCTGGCGGGGACGTCGGCCACCATCTTTATTATGGTCCTGGCCAAGAGCGGACGCCCCCGCTCTTCTGGCCACTATGTTAGTTCATGAATGCGGACCTTCGAACCGACCCTCAGCACGTTCTCAGTCCAGGACTGTCATGGCAGATACTCGAAAGCGCCATTACTCTGCACTGGCTTCTGGCCAGTGGTCACAGGGCGTTGCGGAAGCACCTCGGCGCCTGCTGGGGCTGTCAGCCCCAATATGGAGGTGGTCCACAGCTGCCCGCGGACCGCAGAGGCCTCTCACGGAACTGCGGGCCGGCGCAGAGTGGTGTCCGGAACTAGTATTGGGACGATGCAGCAGCAGCACGATGTTCGCCCGAAACAAGAGTTCGGGCTTTTCGTCACGACACCCGGCCACCTGTGCAATCGGGCCTCTGAGTGAGTACAATACCCGCTCTTCAATCCGTCTCGACGAAACGAGAGGGGACAATTCGGGAGTCAATGATGATCCTATCGCCCTGCTGCCGAAGCGCTATGAACTCGCGGTTAAAACGTTTCGGTAATCTCTCGAAAAGATCATCGGCGGCGATTTCCGAGGCTCCTAGCCACTCGCCCCGCACCGGGCAGCAAATCGCAAGTAGCTGCGCCGCACAGTCGATCCTCAGCTGGCCGTTCGAAACTGATAAGGTGAGCATGTAGGCACCTGTCGAGACGCTGAGTCTGCTTCCAATGTAGTTGAAGCAGAACCTCAAAAATTTCCGGTCCGCCCAGACCGTCGGCGCCTGAGGCGTCAAGGCTCGTGTTTTTCGCTGGTAATCCCCCTCCTCTTTCCCAATGACGAACTCCTTTGGCAAACCGAAGGCCGATCGTCGGAAAGCGTCCCCGCACCGACTGTAAAGTGTCGCCAGAAGGCCGGCTGGGGAGACCGACGGGCCGACCCGGAACTCCGGAATCCCCATTTCGCGCGGAGTGACCCACGAGCAGATGAAATGCCAACTTCCAAGCCATTCGGCGCAACTGACCTCCAACTTGTGCCAGTTTCTCTCATACCCGCCAGCGCCGCTTTCGGTGAACCCGAGCAGGTGCAGAACTCGCTCGGTCGGTATCGGGTCGCGGCTTTTAAGCCGCTCTAAATAGTCTGATTCTATTGGATTTCTCTCTAATTCGGGGCGAGTAGCCCGTTACGGTGGTCTCATGATCGCCCACGAAGAGGGTGATCGTCTTCCCAACTCAGGGGCTGCTCGTTATTTGATATCGGACATACCGAGCGCCCGGTGCACTTGCCTCACAGCCTCGTCAAACCGCGCCTCGAGCCACACGTTGGTACCCCTTATAGGTCCGGTGTATCCCGGCGAAAGCCGGGGGCTCGCCCTCGACGACCACCGCTCCCACCATCACCGGCCAGAATGTGGCGCTGGGCGCGTGTCGGTGCTGCTTGAGGTATCGGAGCGAAGGCGGCACGGACAAAGTGATGCCCCGCCGACGGAGATAGGTTTCAACCGGGCTGCCGGCACAGGCCTTTCCCATGGCCCATAGCTGCGTCGCGTATGCGGTGTTGTCCTTTCTTCTTGAGGGGTACAATGCTCCACCTGCAGGAAGTTCTGCGATGCGATCGAAACTGGCAACGCCCCATAACCCCTGTTCACGCAGGGTATCGAGAATGGCCTTCTGATCCCGGCAGGAGTGGCAATAGATCAATAGGATCGAGTCGAGATCGCGAGCTGTGAAGCTCCCATTGTACCCACAGGAGGGGCAGTCACCGACGTAAACCGAGCCGGTCTTACGAAGGTCGAGCGATTGCGCGAGCGTCGCTGCGTCTTTCATGGCTGCCCCCCGTCAGCCTCTAACCCATCCTCCTTGACGCCTTGCCGTTTGCGGATTTGCGGCTTTCGTGTCTTCGTAAAGAGGCGAGCGCCATCGCCCAGGTTGTCGCCCTCTATCGGAGCGTCGTGGTTCGAGTTGTTCAGAACAGCCGCGATTGCTGAGTCATCGATCGCGCGTCGCGCAGCCACCAGGCAGATAACGATCTGCTTGACTTCGGCCTCAGTCTTGCCAGCGAGGCGCGCCTTGTTGAGCGCTTGGACCTCGTAGCTCGGCCACGCCGACGCGCGTTTGCCCGTCTTAACCGGTGGTGTGAAAAGCCCTGCCTGGATTTCCTCGTAGAGGCTGGACTTTCCACACCCCTTCGCTTTGCATACTTCACTGAGTCTAAGGAAAATAATCATACCGGCCCTCTCTGGATAAGTGAGGAGGCCAGTGGAACATGTAGGGGCGGACGAAATGCGCGCGGTCACCCGCGCCGCAAACCACGCAATTTTCGTTCGAGTGAGCTAGCCTTTACAGTATGTGTAGTCCCCGCACGATCCTGATAGGTCACGACCCCGTTCGTATCATCAAGCTCTACTGCAGTGACGTGAATGGTCGGGTCCTGGGTAGAGTGATAGCGGTCGCTTGCTTCGTCGGTTTGCAAATAATCGACAGCGCGCTTCCAGTCAGCCGTCGGAATTTCTTGAATAATACTCTGCAACGTCCGGGTTAAATCATTCTTGCGGCGCCCTCCTGGTCCGCTGTGCTTGCTGATCCACCAAGCCTGCATGGCTTTGGCGATCTGAGGGAATTCGAGACCGAGGTTTGCGCGCGCCCAGAGACGACCGATTTGAAGTGCCAGGGGATCGGCGCCCTCGATGTATTTGTCCAGCAGGAGCAGCCGGACGGCGTGGCAAGCTTCATGCGCCGGATCTTTCAAGGCGGATGGCGTCTCGGTCCTGAACGTAATTGTGCCCGGCGAGTCGGCCTCGACGAAGGCTAAAGCACGCTCCTGCGTAAACCCGTGCTTCTCTAAAACCGCCTTCGCGTCCGCGAGGTCGGACGCCCACATCGACCTAATCCGGCGAACCCAAGCCGCCCCCATCACACTCTTTTTCATGAGTTCCGCCACCATCGAACAATCAGCGGTCGGCGATTCCGCTCTATTGGCAACCGGCCGGAAGAGACTTGGTACTATGCCTTTGCACGAATGGGAACAATATCGCCTTTGATCGCCATGGACGAGCAATACCTGGCCCACGCATCCATCAGCTTGCGCCGGCGGTCGAACAGGTCGGTGCGAAGGTACGCAGCCTCGGTCGGATCGCGCACCACATGCGCGAGCGCCGCCTCAGCCAGCTCCCGCGGAAAATTGGTTTGCTCGGCGGCCCAGTCACGAAAGCTGGAGCGGAAGCCATGCACGGTCAGTCCCCTACCATCCATGCCGCGCAACAGTTCCAGCATGGCCATATTGGACAAGCCGCGGCCCTTGCGGGCGCCGATGAAGAGGTGTGCATTGCCCACCTCGCGCGGCGCCGCCTTCAGGATGTGGAGGATCCTGTCATTCACCGGCACTCGGTGCTCGCGGCCGGATTTCGTGCGCATCCACGGTACGGTCCAGGTCAGCGCGTCCAGGTCGATCTCCTCCCAGGTCGCGCCGATGGCCTCGCCGGTGCGCGCGGCCGTGAGAATCGTGAATTCCAGCGCCCTGGCCGAGATGCCGTCCTGGTTCCGCAACACCGCCATGAAGGCGGGGAGGTCCGCATAGGGCATGGCCGCATGGTGGCTCACTTTGCGGATCTTGCGCCGATTCGGCAGCAGCTTGTCGAGATGGCCGCGCCACCGTGCCGGGTTTTCACCACTCCGATAGCCACGCGCCGAGGCCCAGTCCAGGACCGCCTCGATGCGGCCTCGCACCCGCCCCGCCGTCTCGGGCTTCGCCTGCCAGATTGGCTCCAGGATCTTGGTGACGAGGGCGGTGTCCACCGCCGCGACGGGCAGGTCGCCGATCACGGAATAGGCATGGCGCGTCAACGTCGATTCCCATTGGTCGGCGTGCTTGGGGTTGCGCCAACCCGCCTTATGCGCGGCGATGTGGGCCTCGGCGCATTGCTTGAAGGTCATGCCCTTGGCGGCCTCGAGCCGTGCAACCGAGCGCGCCGCGTTGCGGTGCTCGATCGGATCGATCCCTTGGCGCAGGAGCTGGCAGCAACGGTGCGCCTCCTCCCGCGCTTCGGCCAAGCTCACGCCGCCGTCGTTTCTCTGCAGGCTCACCGGTCCCAAGCCCATCTCGCGCGCCTTGCCGTGGCGCGTGAAGCGGAACAGCCACGCCTTGGTCTGCCATTTCGATACCTGGAGGTACAGCCCCCGGCCATCGCTGTAACGCCCGGGCACCGTAAGGGACTTGATCTTGGTCGTGGTCAGCTTGTTGACGGCCGGCATTTCATCCTCCGCACTCGGGGAGCCAAGTCCTTGATCTAGCGGCAATCAACATTCGCCCCGCGGCGAAATTCCGAAATCCGTCCGCCGCACTCGGGAACTCGATCCTGCCCATTGTTCTACCCACAACCCGAATCCGGATTGTAGCGGACGACGGCGGACGGCGCCAGACATGAAGACCTCGATTCAGCGAGACTGATCCGGCGGTTATGGACGATCGCGGTCAGTGCCGGACGAACGTGATCTTCCCACCCCATCCGCCATGTTTCTGGAATTGGACACCGATCACCTGCCCCGCGGGCGCCATTTTTTCGATTCCACGAGCGCAAAAAAATCTTCGGTCAGTCGGTGGAAGAGATCAGGCTCTTCCAGATTCACCAGATGGCCGGTTGCCGGCAAGACCGACAGCCGCACCGCCGGACTGACCTGTTTCATGAACAGTCCCGAACTAAGGGCGCCGGGATCTTCATCGCCGACGACGACATGCGCAGGCACCTTCATCGCGCGCAGGGCTCTCTCCATGCTGAAAAGCGAAGGCCGGCGAGCCATCACCCGGCGCGTGATGTGCGCACATCCCTGCGCCGAATGCTGCATGAAGCGGCGGCAGAAATCCTCGAATGCGCGCGGGTTCTTGCGTTTGAGCTGAATGCGGTTGTCGGCCTTGCGCAGCCGCTTCAGCACTTCGGCAAGACCGCCCTCTTCGTAGAGCTGCGCACGGGCCTCTGCGTCGCGCTTGAAGGCCGCCGCATTGCGCGGATCGCCGCCGCTGCCAATGCCGATCATGGTGAGCGACAACGCCATGTGCGGATACCTCAGGCCGAAATCCAACGTCGTGCGCGAGCCCATCGAACAGCCCACCATGTGCGCCTTGCCGATCTCGAGGCGACGCATCACCACCGCCACGTCATCCACCGCATGCTTGTGCGAGTAGCGCGACGGGGACTTGGGCACCTCCGACGGCGGATAACCGCGGGCGTTAAAAGCGACGCAACGGTAGCGGCGGCTGAAATGCTGAATCTGCTTTTCCCAGCTCCACAGGTCGCCCGAGAATTCGTGGAGAAATACGATCGGCGTTCCCATGCCCGCTGCTTCATAGTACAGGCGTGCACCGTCGGACTGAATATCTGGCATAATGAGCCTCCCCCCTTGATAGATTCAGCAATATAGCGGTGAGCGTAGCCCGCGTTAACCGAAGGTGATAACATTTGCCATCATCGCAATCGTCAATCGGATGGGCTGGGCGGTGCGAGGGAGTATGGGGTGGAGTACCGTCTCTATTTCCTGAATCAAGGCGACCACATCTCCGAGTTCCTGGCCTTTGAGGAACGCGGCGACGAGGCCGCGATCATCTTCGCCAACGAGCGGTCGCGGGGCCGTCCTATGGAGCTATGGCAGCGCGAGCGCCTCGTGATGCGCCGCGGGCCCGGCGACGGCTCTCCGGAATCCGCGGTTGTCGCCAAACCGCACCGGAAGGCCGGCTGACGACCCCCGCCCTGTCCGCCAACCACTTAGCCTACCCATCCGTCAGCTCACTACAATATTGAGCCGCCGCCGCAGCCCCCTTCGGCGGCAGCATCGATGAAGGCTTGATCGTCGGCCGCATGGTCGCTCGCGGCCACCGCGTGCGATTGGCGGTGCGCCTCCGAACGGAAGGCCGGCGCGCGCACGTCGGGTACCCATATCTGGATCGGCCGCAAGCCCTGCGCGCGCAGGCGCTCACGGTACGCGCGGACCTTGTGGCGTGAGGGCTTGCGCTGCGATGTGGCGGCCATGACTCATGATTTGATAATGATCACATGTAACCTATCATGCTGTCCTCGTTGGCCAAGCGGTTTTGCGCTCACCTATCCGCCAACGGCTTAGCCCGCAACCTTGAACTCGGCTAAGCTCCTCCCCAGCCGGCACGCGCGGAGGCTGCCGCCAAATGCCCGCAAATCGGCAACGGGAGGGAAAGAATGACATTCACGATCATGGGGCGGTGCGCGGAAACGGGCCGCCTCGGCATTGCCACCGCGACGCGCTCGCTTGCCGTCGGGGTGCGGGTGCCGCACATCGCGGCGCGCTCGGGCGCGGTGGCGATCATGGCGATTGCCGAGGAGCGGCTCGGCCATCGCGCGCTGCAGCTTCTGGCGCAGGGCAACAAGGCGCCGGCGGTGGTCGCGGCGCTCGTCGCGGGCGACCCGAATGCGGAGTACCGCCAGCTCGGCGTCATCGACGACGACGGCTTCCTCGCCGCGCGCACCGGCGAGCGGAACCGCGATTTCGCCGGCCACCACATCGGCAAGCACCACATCGCGCTCGGCAACGTGCTGGTGGGCGAGCATGTCCTGGACGCCATCGAGGGCGGCTTCACGGCCGATCCCGGCCGCCCGCTCGAGGACAGGCTGATGGCCGCGCTCGAAGCCGGCCGCGACGCCGGCGGCCAGCATGGCGGCCAGCGGTCGGCCGCCCTCCTGGTCTACGGCGCGAAGGACTTCGCGGAGGTCAACCTGCGCGTCGACCTGCATCCCGAGCCGGTCGGCGAGCTGCGCCGCATCTTCGACGCCTACAAGCCGGCGATCCCCTACTACAACCTGCGCCAGGTCGACCCGACGGTGCCGCCGCTCGACGACTGGCTCGCCAAGCGCGGGCAGGCGATCGATGCGGGCTAGGCCGGCCCCTTATGCCGGCTTGAACGGCCAGAAGAACGCGATCAGCGGCACGCCGGCCAGCACCACCATGACGGAGAGCGGCAGGCCGAGCCGCCAATAGTCGCCGAAGCGGTAGCCGCCGGGCCCCATGACCAGCGTGTTGCACTGGTGGCCGATCGGGGTCAGGAAATCGCAGGCCGCGCCGATGGCGACCGCCATCAGGAAAGCGTCCGGGCCGTAGCCGAGCGTGGTCGCCAGGCCGGCCGCGATCGGCCCCATCACCAGCACGGTCGCGGCGTTGTTGAGGAAGGGCGTCACCGCCATCGCGGCGATCATGATCAGGCCGAGCAGGCCGGCCGGCGGCAGTATGTCGCCCGCGCGCGCGAGCCAGCCCGCGATCAGGTCGGCGCCGCCGGTGGTGCGCAGCGCGTCGCTCACCGGGATCAAGGCCCCGAGCAGGATGAGGATCGGCCATTCGATGGCGCCGTAGGCGTCGCGCAGGCCGATCGCCCGGATCATCAGCATGACGACCGCCGCGCCGAAGAAGGCGATCGCCACCGGCAGGACATTCAGGCTGGCGAGCGCCATCGCGGCGAGCAGCACGAGGATGGGCAGGATGCTGTGGCGTCCCGACCCCAGGCGCATGTCCCGCGCCGCGAGCGGCAGGCAGTCCATTTCGCCGAGCGCTTCGGGCATCGTGTTGACGTTTCCCTGCAGCACGAGCACGTCACCGGCCTTGAGCGCGACGGAACGCATCTGGCGCCTGATGCGCTCCCCGCGGCGGCTGACGGCCAGCAGGTTCACCTGATAACGGTGGTAGAGCCGCAGCGCCGCCGGCGTGCGGCCGACGAGCAGCGATCCTTCCGTGATCACCGCTTCCATGACGCCGATGTCGTCGTGCGGCGTTTCCTTCTCCTCCTTCTCGTCGCGCGCCAGCTTGAGCTTGGCCTGTCCCACGACGCGCTCCAGCACGTCGGGCTCGCCTTCCAGCAGCAGGATGTCGCCGGCCTTGAAGGTTGCGTTCTTGCGCGGGCCGTGCCGGGGCGAATGGCCGCGCAGGATCATCAGCACGTCGACTTCGTCTTCCGCCAGCTTCATCAGGTCGCCGACCGTCTTGCCGACGATCTCGGAGTCCTCCGGCACCATGACTTCGGTGGTGTAGCCTTCGATATTGAACGCCGTATCCATCGACGCCTGCCCCTTGCGCCCGCTCGGCAGGAGGCGGTAGGCGAAGCTCAGGAAGATCACGCCCGGCACGGCGAGGCCGAGGCCGACCGCCGTGAAGTCGAACATGCCGAACGGCTCGCCCGTCAGCTCCGCGCGCACGCGCGAGACGATGATGTTGGGCGAGGTGCCGATCAGCGTGACGGTGCCGCCGAGCAGCGAGCCGAAGGCCATCGGCATCAGCACGGCGGAAGCGGGCGTCTCGTGCCGGCGCGCGAGCTGGAACGCCACCGGCATCATCATCGCGAGCGCGCCGATATTCTTCACGAAAGCCGAGAGCACCGTCACCGTCGCGGTGAGCACGACGACCTGCGCCGTCGTCGTCGTCAGATAGGGACTGACCGGCCGGATCAGCCGTTCGATTATGCCCGAGCGCTCGACCGCGGCGCTCACGAGCAGCGCACTGGCGACGATGATCACGATGTCGTCGGAGAAGCCGGAGAACGCCTTGTCGTACGGCACGATCCCGGCCAGCACCGCCAGGAGCAACCCGCCCAGCGCGACGAGGTCGTAACGCAGCTTGCCCCAGGCGAACATCGCCATCATGGCGAAGAGGATGCCGAAGGCGATGGCCTGGGGAAGCGTGACGGGGAGATGAAAGTCCATGAATCCTCGGATTGCGAACGCGGAAGACCGCTGTGCGTTCCCGGCCTGCAATGGATTGTGTAGCGCCTATCCACTTTTCCATGCATCATTTTTTCGCTGCAAATACTTGAAAATATGCCCGAACAGGCATAGATTGGGGGAGATTCGGATCCATGGCGAAACGGCCCGGCGATATCCATCCCAAGCCTGTGCGCTGGGTAGGCAGCAGCAAGGCAGACCTGACCGGCTTTCCCGAAGAGGTCCGGCGACGGGTGGGCGGTGCGCTTTGGGACGCACAGCTCGGATTGAGGGCTTCCTATGCGAAGCCGCTGAAGGGTTTCGGTGGCGCTGGCGTGTTGGAAATCGTCGACGACTTTGACGGTGACACGTACCGCGCCGTTTACACTGTGCGCCTTGCTGGCGCTGTCTATGTATTGCATGCGTTTCAGAAAAAATCCAAGCGCGGCATCGCCACGCCGAAAGCCGAGTTGGACCTGATCGAGCGGCGACTCAAGCGAGCGAGAGAGGACTACGAGCAATGGTCAAGAAGCTGAAAGCCGAGATCCCGGTGACGCCGAGCAGCGGAAATGTATTCGCCGACCTGGGCTTTGCCGAACCGGAGGAAGAGCTGACCAAGGCGCAGCTTGCGAGCCATATCCGTCAGATCATCAAACGCCGCCGTCTGACCCAAATCGCCGCTGCTTCGCTCATGGGCATTGACCAGCCTAAGGTCTCCGCCCTTCTGAACGGCCGCCTCTCAAACTTCTCCAGCGAGCGCCTGATGCGCCTCCTGACCGCGCTCGGACAGGATGTCGAGATCACGGTGAAGGCGAAGCCTCGCAGCCGGGCGCAGGGACGCATACGCGTCGTCGGCACAGCGTTCGTCTGAGGCGGTCGCCGCGCCGAACCGCCAGGTCCGCCCTCACCGCATCAGGCTCACGCGATTGTCCTCGGCGCGGATGGCGGCGGTCTTTTCGATCTCGGCGCGGATGTTGGGGTATTCGGTGAGGAATTTGAGGAAGTCGTCCTTGCTGAGCGACAGGAGGTGGCAGAAGGACAGCGCCACGACGTCCGACGACTTCGGCAGCCCGGTCAGCAGCGACATCTCGCCGACGAAGTTGCCCGGCCCGAGGCGGATGACGTGGTCCGGCCGATGCACGGCCACCGCGCCCGACGCGATGAAGTGAAGGCCGAGATGGGGATCGTCCTTGCGGATGATGTAGGTGCCGGGCATCACGAGCCGCGGGCGCAGGTAGCGGCGGAGGCGCTTGATCTGCGCTTCGTCCAGGTGCGAGAAGATCGGCAGCGACCGCACCATGTCGATGATGTCGAGCTTCAGGTCGAGCCGCGCGGTGCGGGGCTCGACCGGTCCCCGCTGCAGGACCGCCCGCCGCAGGCTCTCGTGCATCTCCTGCCCGACCAGCCCTTCGCTCCATAGGTCGTCGTAGTGCGACAGCTCGTGCTGCTCGCCGATCTGGATCAGGAAGTCCTTCTCCAACGTCTCCGCATAGTCCGGATACTGCAGGCGGAGCGCCTCGAGCGACGTGCGGGTCGCGGCGAGGCGGCCGCGGACGATCTCCGTGAGGATCTCGCCGATGCGCGTGCCGAGAACGGGGTTTATGCGCAGCGGAATGTAGCCGACGAGCTCGCTCAGCAGCAGGTTCAGCATGAGCAGTGACTCGAACCGCCGCGCGAGACGCCGGCTCAGCAGGCGGGCGACCGGGATGTACTGGTGAATGAAATAGGCGGCGCGGAACGCCACGCCGTATTCCAGCGTCATCCGCGCGGCCCGGTTGTACCCCGTCCGGCCATCGCTTCGCACCGCTTCGATCATCCGCTCCGCATGGCGGATCAGGTCGCCGACGGCGTCCAGGGCGATGGTGTGCCGGCCCTGGTGCTCCAGGATCAGTATCTTCTCGCGGGTGGCGAGCGCGATCAGGCCCAAGGTGAGGCGCTCGCGGTCGCTCAGCACCTCTTCGATGTTGCCGCCGGCGGCCTCGGCGATCCTCGACTCGTATCCGCGCACCACGTCGCGGCTTACCTTGGGCTCGATCTCGTAGCGCTTGGCGGTCGACCGCACCTCGTCCGCCACATCGGCGAGCGCGAGCGCGACCACCTGGTTGCGCACCGCGACGTCGATCGGCGACAGGCGGTCGAGCTTCAGCCAGCGGATGACAGGCCGGAGCGTCAGCCCTTTGACGAACAGGGTGAACAGGACGTAACCGGTGGCGATGACCGCGACGAACTGCTTCAGCTCCGCGTCGAGGAACCGGTTCTCGGTCACCGCCAGCGCCAGCGCCAGCGTCACCGCGCCCCGCAGCCCGCCCCAGAGGATCGTGAGGTTGTAGGGCAGGCTCACCGCCGCCATGAGGCGGGACATGCTGAGGAGCGGCAGCAGAAGGAACAGCACGGCGGCCCTGGCGACGAGCGCGGTGACGACGACCGTGCCGATCATGAGCATGTCGCGGAGCGTCACGTCCGCGAGGACACGCGGCACCAGGATCGCGGCCAGAATGAAGACCAGCGAGCCTGCCCAGAAGCCGATCTGGTCCCAGACGTCGACCAGATACCGCCAGTTCGCCGGCATGATTCGGGCGGGAATCGTCGCGCCGACCGTCAGCCCGGCGACGACCACGCCGACGATGCCCGAGGCGTGCAGGAACAGATCGCAGACGATGTAGATGATGTAGGCGGCGGCGATCGTCAGTGTGACTTCGGCGGCGCGGATGCCGCGCATCAGCGGCATGACGAGGCATACCGCCCTGCCGCCGGCGAACCCCGCCACCGCGCCGATGAGAAAGTGGAGCAGGAACGTCTTCGCGCCTTCGGTGAAGTCGAGCGGCTCGCCCGACAGGGTCGCTGCAAGGAGCAGCGAGAAGAGCGCAATGGCGGCTGCGTCGTTGAGCAGGGCTTCGCCTTCCACGAGCCGGGTCAGCCGCGCGGGCGCCCCGATGTCGCGGAAGATGGCGACCACGGCCGCCGGATCCGTCGTCGCGACGATCGCGCCGAGCAGCAGGGCTGCGTGCGGCGCGATCTGGAACAGGTATACCAGGCTGTAGCCGACGGCGGCGGCTGCGAGGATCACCGCGACGACGGCCAGCAGCAGGATCGGCGCGATATCCTCGAGTATGCGGCGCGCCTGGATCGTGATCGTCGCCTGGAAGAGCAGCAGCGGCAACAGGACGTACAGGAATACGGATGATCGAATCGGCAGGGTGACGATCGGCGTCACGAGGTCGTTGAACGCATTCGTCAACGGGGTCTTGAGGAGGAAGGTCGCGAGGCTCCCGAAGCCGACGCCGAGCCCGGCCAGAATGACCGTGGGCGGCAGGTGATAGCGGGCCGCGACCGGCTGGC
Source organism: Alphaproteobacteria bacterium (assembly GCA_009377445.1). Taxonomy (GTDB): domain Bacteria; phylum Pseudomonadota; class Alphaproteobacteria; order UBA8366; family UBA8366; genus WHUA01. The sequence goes on from WHUA01000005.1 coordinate 15,537, forward strand.
TCGCGGCGACGAGGAGAAGTAGCGACGCTACGACGAGCGTGATGATTGCGACGTCTAACACCTGTTCGGTTCACCTAGATACGGGCGTTCGGCCGGACGCGCCGCCGCAGCGGCCCGCTGTATTTACGGCATCTGCCGTTGCCGGGAAATGACAGCATCGCGCCATGGCCCCCTCCCCTCGCCGTCGAAAACCCGCACCCTGCTCCACGGCGCGCCAGGGTGGGTTTCAAGGGGGCGACTATATGTTCTTATCCGCCGGATTGCACGGGTATCCGGCAACGCCCGGCGGGACGCCGGGGCGCATAGATTCGCTTCTATTTCCGAGAATCATGCTCTAACGTATCAGACGTCAGCCAATCTGAAGCGGCATATAAAAAAGCAATCTGGGAGGCAGACAAATGTTCGTGCTATCGCACGGAAAACTGACGACGATCGCCGATGCAACGGTACGGAAGTACGGCGAGGCGGCCTATTCGAAGGCATGCATCCGCGCGTCCACCTTGGAGGCCATGAAAGACGAGGCCGGCGCGGTTTTCTGGCAGCGCATCGCCGAAACCATCCGGCGGGAGCACGCGCCGGAGTCGCGGATGCTGTCGGCCTGATGCGGAACCGGCGGCTTCGTTATCGCTGCTTGCCGCCGACGATCTCGACCGACGCCACCCGGCGATAGTCGACGATCAGGGCGGGAACGGCGGCGCCGCTGTAATAGGCCAGGACCGACGACCGCGGCACCCTGGCCTTGACCAGCCGCGCCGGCGCCTGCCCGGCGGGCGTCTCGGCGGGCGTCTCGGCGAGCCGCGGGGCGGCTCCGCGCTGGGGCATGATCCAGTATGGGCCGAGCTGAACCTGGCCGTCCACCCGGCCGTCCGAGGGCGCCGCTTCGTGATAGGCGTCGATCGTGGCGGGCAGCGCGCCCAGCGCGCGGCGCTCCTCTTCCGACATGAGAGAGCCAAGCGGCACTCGGCGGAACCAGCGCAGGATATCCTCCCCGGCGTGGTCGAAGAGAATGTCGATTTTCTCGCGGTCGCCGAGCACCTCGTGCAGCAGGGCGCCGCAAACCAGCGGGCCGGCGGGCCAGTAGCCGCAGGCGAGGTCGATCAGGCGTACCTTGTTCAGCTCCTTCATCTGGCTGTAGAGGCTCTGCGCCTTTACCGCCAGGGCGGCGCTGTCCTCGTCTTCTTCGACGATCCGGACCAGCCATTTCCGAAACTCCTCCCGCCGCCGCTTCGCCCCGATGGCGAACAGCTCGATCACCGCCTCGACTTCGTCCAGCACGGTTTCTTCGGGATAGAGCTCAGACTCGTTCGCTTCCGTCGCTTCCATTCGAAGGGACTCGTTGCAACGCATTTCGATGGGCGGGCCCCCGTCCGGCGGGAATCCGCAGGGCATGGCGAGATATACGAATCAGCCACCACTCGATGCCGTTCGTCAATAACGTCGGCGAAATAAAAAGGCCCCGGCGCGAAGCCGGGGCCAAGTCTGAAGTGAGATGGTCTGGTCCATGGCGGGGAGATGCCATGGATAACGCATAAACGCAGGTTCAGTGCGATTTGTTCCCGTAATGCGTGAAGCCGCGAAAAACGGACGCTCAGGCCGGCCTGCGGCTATTAGCCGTCGATGGCGGGAACCAGCCGCGGAATCAGGCGTTCATGCGCCGGTGTCTCATTCCGATCTTTCCAAGTTGACACCATGTTCCCTATGAACACTGGCCCCGCTTCGGCGGGGCCGTTTTTGTCCTGTCGAGGCGCCGGGCGGAGGTCAAACCGGCCGGTCGCCCGACATTTGCACCCGGTGCATGATGCGGGGGAATTCCCAGACGTCGTTGACGGCGATGTGCATGGTGCAGCGATTGTCCCAGACGGTGACGGAGCCTTTCTCCCAACGGAAGCGGCATGTGAATTCCGGGCGCGTCGCGTGCTCCCAGAGGAAGTCGAGCAGCGGCCGGCTCTCTTCCGCCGTCATGCCGGAAAAGCGCTGCGTGTAGGACCTGTTGACGAACAAGGCCTTGCGCCCCGATTCCGGATGCGTGCGAACGACGGGATGCTCGGCCACCGTCTCGCGCCAATCGGCGTCTTCGCGCACCTTGGTCGAGCGGTGCTTGTTGCGGCCGGCCTGTGGGCCCGCGACCGTGATATCGCTGTGCACGGCGGTCAGGTTGGACAGCCGCTCCTTCATCCCGCCGGACAGCGTCTCGTAGGCAAGGTACTGATTGGCGAACAGCGTGTCTCCGCCATAGGGCGGCACGTCGACCGCATACAGCACCGCGCCGCACGGCGGCTCCCGCATGCAGGTGGTATCGGTATGCCAGTCTTCGCCGACGATCCTCTGGTCGCCGGGCATGCGGCGGATACGCACGATGTCCGGGTAGGGCCCCTCCGTCACCAGGTTCGGATGGCGGAAGAGCGGCGCGAACCGCCGGCCGAAGGCGGTCAGGGCCTCGTCGTCGAGGGTTTGGCCGCGGAAGAATATGACCAGGTTGGCAACCCAGGCGCGCCGGATCTCGGCGAAGGTGGCGTTGTCGATGGGGCGGCTGATGTCGACCCCCCCGATCTCGGCGCCGAGCGCACCGGCAATCGGCGAGACGGTGATGCGATCGTAGGACATGGCGATAGCCCTCGAAATCCGTCGGTTGCGAATTCCGATATGATCTACCGTTCCGCAATTGCGGGCAAGCGGGGGTGGTCTTTCCCTCGCACCCGGAAAGGAACGAGCGGCCCCGAGTCGGCGTTATTGTAAAGATTGGCCACGCCGCGATGCCCTTTCAGGGCGGCACTAAGCCACTGCTTCGAAAGAACGACCGGCGCGAGCGCGATGAGATGTTAACAAATGCGGCTGAATATGATTTCGTGCACGGAACGATTCGACGTTGCACAAGCTCGAACCGATAGCGAAGATATGCGAATGACGTTGAATCCGACCACGCCCTCCCGGAGTGTCCCGCCACGCGTTCCGCTCGGCGTTCAACCCAGCGCCCAACTAAGCGCCCAACCTAGCACACGGCCCAACGACCGGACCGGCAAGGAGCGAGGGCAGACGAAGCACGAGGCTCTCGACGCCATCCGCGTCCTCATCGTCGAGGACGAATGGGTGCTCGCGGCCTCGGCCGAGGCTGCCCTGGAGGAGGCGCGCTGCATCGTCGTCGGAATAGCGACGACCGCGGATGAAGCGATCGGGCTTGCCGAGGCTGAGCGGCCCGACCTGGCGCTGATGGATATCCGCTTGCGCGGCCCGCGCGACGGCATCGACGCCGCCCGCGAAATCCGCAACCGCTTCGGGATACGATCGCTTTTCGTCACCGCGCATTCCGATGCCGAAACCCGCCGCCAGGGCGACGAGGCCGATCCCGTCGGCTGGATCCAGAAGCCGGTCTCCGGCGACGACCTCGTCGCCTATGTCTACGCCTGCCTGGGCCGCCGCAGGTGAGCGGATACTGACATCGCGAGATACGCCAGCGCCAACGGCGGCACGGCCTGCACGGCCATGAGATAACGCGCCTCGATGTGCACCATCCCGAACAGCGGCAACACACCCAGATGGCCGGCCGACGAACCACCAGTGGGTCGCTTCGGCTTCCGCCTCGGCTGCGTAAGCCGCTTGCTCCATCGCCTATGCTCCGCGGCCGTACTGCACGCTCAGCCACGCCCACAACGGGAGCCGGTTGTCCTTCATCCCGGCGCGGTGCTCGGCCCAAAGGCGATCGATCGCCTGCATCCGCACGCCGGGGATGGGCCGGCGCGGCGGCTCGGCCGGCACGGAACGGAGCCACTCGGTCAATGGAATGCCGAAGCCCTTCTTCGGGCGATTCAGGATGGCGTCGTCGAGCATGCCGCCGAGGGCCTTGCGCAGGAGATACTTGCCTTGACCATTGCGGAACTTGAAGCGCGACGGCAGGCGGCGGCAGAAATCGACCAGGTCGTTGTCCAGGAAAATAGCGCGGCTTTCGAGAGAGGCGCTCATCGCCGCCCGATCCATCTTGGTCAGGATGTCGTCCTGAAGGTAGAGGTTGGTATAGAACTCCATCGTCCGGTCGAGCAGCGACAGTCCCTTGCCGCCGTCCCATAGCGCGAGCGCCTCCGAATAGAGGTCTTCGATGGCGATCGGCTCCTCGAACACGTCGCGCGCCGACTGCGGATCGAGCGGCGCGAGCCAGGCCGGGTTCCAAAGCTCCGGCGGGAACGAGAGTCCGGACAGCGTCTTCTTCAGCTTGAAATCGATGCTCATGTTGCGGACGGAGACCGGCAGCCGCGCCGCCATGGCGTCGAGCATGCGATGCATCGGCTTCGGCACGACGGAATGATACAGCCGGGCGGGCCCGAGCGCCCTGAACGGATCGTATCCGGCGAAAAGCTCGTCGCCGCCGTCGCCCGACAGCGCCACCGTGACGTGGCGGCGGGCGAAGCGGCACAGCAGCGTGCAGGGAAGTATCGAGGCATCGGCCATCGGCTCGTCGAGATGCGCCAGGACGGGACGGATCTCGTCGCGCATGTGGTCCACGTCGATCACGTCGACGCGATGGTGCGCGCCATAGCGGCGCGCGACGCTTTCCGCGTAAGGGGATTCGTCGTAGGAGGCTTCGTTGAATCCGATGGTGAAGGTCCGGATCGGGCCGTCCGTCTCGTGGCGGCTGGCGAATATCAGGGTCGTGCTGGAATCGATGCCGCCCGAGAGAAACACGCCCAGCGGCACGTCGCTCATCATGCGGCGCTGGACCGCGCGGTCGAGCAGGCTTCGCAGCTCCTCGATCAGCCGCGGCTCGTCGGCGTCGCCGAGCCCTTCGTCGGGCTCCAGCGCGAAACGCCAGTACCGCTCCACGCGCATGGCCGGGCCGTCGGCGTCGACCCGCATCCAGCAGCCGCCGGGAAGCTTTCGCGTGCCCTCGAGAAAGGCGTTGGGCGCCGGAATGAACCCGTGGCCGAACAGCTTCTGCAAGGCCCGGCCGTCGATCGTGCGGCCGACCGCCGGGTGCTCGGCCAGCGCCGACAGCTCGGACGCGAAGCCGAAGAAGCCGTTCTTGAAGGCGTAGTACAGCGGCTTTTCGCCGAACCGGTCGCGCGCCAGGAAAAGCCGGCGGCGCGGGCGGTCGAAGATGCAGAAGGAAAACATGCCGTTCAGCCGCCGCGGCAGGTCCTCTCCCCATTCCTTGTAGCCGTGGACGAGGACTTCCGTGTCCGAATGGTCCGTCTGGAACTTATGGCCTTTCGCCTGCAGCTCGCGGCGCAGTTCCAGGTGATTGTAGATCTCGCCGTTGAAGACGACGCCGACATCGCCGCCGCCGTCCCACATGGGCTGGTAGCCCCCGGCGATATCGACGATCGCGAGACGCCGGTGGCCGAGGTGGACGGGCATGTCCGGCGCGCTATAGAGCCCCTCCCCGTCCGGCCCGCGATGCAGCAGCGCCCGCGTCATCCGCGCCAGGTCGCCGCGGTCGCCCGGCCCCACGAACCCCGCGATCCCGCACATCAGGCCGGGTCTTCGTCGTACACGGGTGATATCACCGAGACCTTATCGGAGTCCTGGGCGGAAAGGAGTGCCTTGGCGGAGCTGCTGCTCGTCACGATGTCCTCGAATCACGCCGCATGAAACCGGGCCGAAGAGTACCCATTTGCCCTTCCCGCGGCAATATTCGACGGCGGCAGGACCTGTTGAGCTATGACGAGGTGACGGAGAAGTTCCGGGAATGCGCGGACTATGCCGAATGGCTGGGCGACAAGGCCGCGCGGATCGTGACGCTGGTGCGGGATTTCGAGACGCTGGCCGATGTGCGGGCGCTGACGGCGGCGTTGTCGGGATAGGCCCAGGAAGATGGATGGCAGGAGATTAGGACAAACGTGGTGCGTGCTTCGACAGGCTCAGCATGAGGTCTTTTCTCAATGCCACGAAAAATCTACCTCATCCTGAGCCTGTCGAAGGACGCACGTCAGTCATGCAGCCCCCTCACCCCGCGTCGAACACGATGCCCTGCGCCAGCGGCAGCTCGCGCGAATAGTTGACCGTGTTGGTGGCGCGCCGCATGTAGGCCTTCCAGGCGTCGGAGCCGGACTCGCGGCCGCCGCCGGTGTCTTTCTCGCCGCCGAACGCGCCGCCGATCTCCGCCCCGCTCGGGCCGATGTTGACGTTGGCGATGCCGCAGTCGCTGCCCTCGGCCGACAGGAACGCCTCCGCCTCGCGCAGGTCGTTGGTGAAGATGCAGGAGGACAGGCCCTGCGGCACGCCGTTGTGGAGCGCGATCGCTTCGTCGAGCGCGCTGTACTTCATGACGTAGAGGATCGGCGCGAAGGTCTCCTCCCGCACCGTTTCCGTCTGCTCCGGCATCTCGACGATGGCCGGCTCGACGTACCAGCCGTCGGGGTAGGTCTTTGCGATGACCCGCTTGCCGCCGGTGACGATCCCGCCCTCGCCCGCCGCATGCGCCAGCGCCGCCTGCATCCGCTCGTAGGCGGCGCGTCCGATCAGCGGGCCCACTAGGACGCCCGGCTCCAGCGGATTGCCGATCTTGATCGAGGCATAGGCCTGCTTCAGCCGCGGCAGCAGCGTATCGTAGACGTGCTCGTGCACGATCAGGCGGCGGAGCGACGTGCAGCGCTGACCCGCCGTGCCGACCGCGCTGAACAGGATGGCGCGCACCGCGAGGTCGATATCCGCCGACGGCGCCACGACCATCCCGTTGTTGCCGCCGAGCTCGAGCAGCGCGCGGCCGAGGCGCGCGGCGACCGCGGGCCCGACCTCGCGGCCCATGCGGCAGCTTCCGGTCGCGCTGATCAGCGGCAGGCGGCGGTCGGCGACCAGCCGCTCGCCGATCTCGCGGTCGCCGACGACGACTTCCATCAGCCCGTCCGGCGCGTCGCCGAAGCGGGCGAGCGCGCGCCCGAAGATGTTCTTGCAGGCGAGCGCCGAGAGCGGCGTCTCCTCCGACGGCTTCCACACGACCGTGTCGCCGCAGACGAGCGCGATGGCGAAGTTCCAGGACCAGACGGCGACGGGGAAGTTGAAGGCGCTGATCACGCCGACCGCGCCGAGCGGATGCCAGGTCTCCATCATCCGGTGGCCCGGCCGCTCCGACGCCATGGTCAGGCCATAGAGCTGGCGCGACAGCCCGACCGCGAAGTCGCAGATGTCGATCATCTCCTGCACTTCGCCGAGGCCTTCCTGGAGGATCTTGCCCGATTCGAGGGACACCAGCGATCCAAGCGGCTCCTTGGCCCGGCGCAGCTCCTCGCCGAGCAGGCGGATCAACTCGCCCCGCCGCGGCGGCGGCACGCTGCGCCAGGCGAGGAAGCCGGCATGCGCGCGGGCGATCTTCGCGTCGAGCGTCTTCCCGGTATCGGTGGCGACGTGCGCGATCTCGCGCCCATCGATCGGGCTGCGCACCGGCAGCTTGCCCGACGACCGGATCGCGGCGTCGAGGCCGAGCGCTTCGAAGATCGCGGCGTCATCCATGAGGTCGCCTCCTCTCCGCATAATACCGGCCGAAACGGTTCGCCATGAACTTGTCGAACGGCACGTCCTCCTGGCGGACGAAGCCCTTCATCGGCAGGATACTCTCGCGCATCAGGTCGACCATGGCGCAGACGCCGGCCGATGTGGTGATCTGGATCGCGCTCCAGGTCGTGCCGTTGATCTCGCGGCTGTAGATCTTGCTGGCATAGGATTCCTGCGTCAGGCGTCCGGCCCGCTTGCCGGTGACCGTGACGAAGATCAGCACGACGTCCTGGAGCGTCATCGGGATCGCCGTCTCCAGCACGTCCTTGAACAGCTCCCGCCGCTGGCCGAGCTTGAGGTCGTCGACCAGCATCTTCATGCGCTCGCAATGGCCGGGATAGCGCACGGTCTTGTAGTTGACCTCGCGCGCCTTGCCGCGGAACGTCTCGCACAGCGTGCCGAGCCCGCCCGAGGTGTTGAACGCCTCGTAGGTGATGCCGTCGAGCGAGAACTGCTCGATCCCCTGCAGCGGAAGCACCTCGATCGGCTTGCCCTCGTGGATCGCCTCGCACGGGTTGCAGTACTCGTTGATCAGGCCGTCCGTGCTCCAGGTCAGATTGTAATTCAGCGCGTTGGTCGGATACTGCGGCAGCGCGCCGACGCGGAGCCGCACCGTCTCCAGGCTCTCGAACCGGCGCGCCACGTCGTTGGCGGCGACCGAGACGAAGCCGGGCGCGAGCCCGCATTGCGGCATGAACACCTGCTCGGCGCCCTTGGCGATCTCGCGCACGCGCCGGGTCGTCTCGACATCCTCGGTCAGGTCGAAGTAATGCAGGCCGCAATCGCGCGCGGCTTCGGCGACGCCGCCGTTGAGGAAGAACGGCAGCGCGCTGATCACCGCGTCGCCCCTGGCCAACAGCTTGCGGAGCGCCTCGGCGTCCTCCACGTCGAGCGTTTGGCGCTCGACATCGTCGCGGTGCAGCAGATCGAGGATCCCTTTGTCGCGGTCGGCGACGATCAGGTCGTAATCGCCGCTGGAGCCGAGCAGTTCGACGATCGCCGCCCCGATCTTACCGCCGCCGAGAACGATGATCTTGTTCATCGACACACTCCTTTTTCACAGCGCGCCACAAAGTCCTCCCCTCTTGCGGGGCATGGCAATCGCATTTGCGTATCTTGCACGAACGCCGTGCGTCCTTCGACGGGCTCAGGATGAGGGAGAATCTTTGTGGCATTGAGAAGAAACCTCATGCTGAGCTTGTCGAAGCACGCACCCCGCTTGTCCCAATTGCCGCGAGCACCCTCAAATGCGATTCCCCTGCCCCGCAAGGACGGAGGGACAAATGCCGACCGGCACCGCTACAAATGCAGCGCGTCCTGCATTCCCTTGTACCAGATGATCGGGCCCATGAACCACGGCCGGCCGGTGTAGAGCGGCCTTGTCGGGTGCGCCGTGTCGAACGGGTTCGCCGCGTCCGGCGAGCCGATCGCTTTGAGCGCGGTCTTGCGGCCGAGATATGTCGCCATCGCCACGCCGCTGCCGCAGTATCCGGCGGCGTAGTAGATCCCATCCTGCTGCGCCATGTGCGGCAGGTGGTCGAAGGTGTAGGCGATGAAGCCGGCCCAGCTATGGGTGATGCGCACCTCGCGCAGCTCCGGGAACAGCGCGACCAGCCTCTTATATAAGTGCGTGCCGCTGCTGCGCGGGTCGTTGACCTCGCGCTGCCCTGCCCGGCCGCCGAACAGGATGCGCCGGCCGTCCGGCGAGGTGCGGTAGTAATGATGCAGCTTGCAGGTGTCCCCGAGCTGGCGCGCGCCGGGCATGAGCTTCGCCATGAGATCGGGCGGCAGCGGCTCGGTCGCGATGATCTGGCTTTGCAGCGGGATGAGGCGGCGCTTGAGCCAGGGCGACAGGTCGCCGCCGTAGCCGTTGGTGGCGACCACGACCTGCTTGGCATGGACCTTCGAGCCGCCGGCCGCGACGACGAAGCTGTCGCCGTCGCGCGCGATGGCCGTGACCGCCGTGCGGCCGAGCACGGTGGCGCCGGCCGCGCGCACGCGCTCCAGCAGCCCGGTGTGATAGAGGCCCGGATGCAGGTTGCCGTCCCACGCCGTGAAGCGGCCGCCGTGGTAGTGATCGGTGCCGATGAAGCGGCGCTGCTCGGCGCGCGGGACCATGTGACCTTCGAAGCCGAGATGCTTTCGCTGCAGATCGAGGTCGCGCTCCAGCGACTCGTAATCGCCCGGGCGGTGCGCGCCGGTGAAACGGCCGACCCGCGCGAAGTTGCACTCGATCTTTTCGTCCGTGATGACGGATGCCAGCGTGGCCAGCGCCTCGCGCGCGCCACGGTAATACGCGGACGCCTGCTCCAAACCGAATTTCCCGATCATCGAGGCGAAGGAGATGCGGAGGTTGGCGCCGAACGCGCCGCCGTTGCGCGAGCTGGCGCCGAAGCCGGGATCATCCTTCTCCAGCACCAGGACGTGGCGGCCGGCGCGGGCGAGCGTGAGCGCGGCGGATAGCCCCGTGTAACCCGATCCGACGATGGCGACGTCGGCGCGTTCCGGCGCCAGCGCCTCCGGCGCGGCCACCCGCGGCGCGGCCTCCCACCAATATGGGGTGAACTTCACGTCCTCGCTGTAGAAGCTGATGTCCATGACGATGCCCTCCCGGCAGCGGTCTCATGCTTCGACAAGCTCAGCATGAGGCTCTTTTTTACATTTTAGATCAATATTCTATCCCCTCACCCAGAGCCTGTCGAAGGGTGAGGCGGCGCCAATTGTAGCCCCAAGCCGGAATCCCGCCTACGCGGCCCGCGTCCGCCGGATCGGGGCGAGGTAGGAGAGGAATTCGTCGACCACCCGGTCCCAGGAAAATTTCAGCGCGTGCGCGCGGCAGGCCTCGGCGGGGATATCGAGCGCCGCGAGCGCGGCCTTCCGCAGGTCGGCATCGAGGCATCCCGCCTGCGAGCCAGCCAGCACGTCGCGCGGGCCGGTGACCGGAAAGGCCGCGACCGGGACGCCGCAGGCGAGCGCTTCCAGCATGACGAGGCCGAAGGTATCGGTCAGGCTCGGAAAGACGAACACGTCGGGCGCATTGAAGAGCCGCGCCAGCGCCGCGTCGCCGTCGGCGACCAGGAACGGCACGGCGGGATAGCGCTTCATCAGCGAGTCCCGCGCCGGGCCGCTGCCGACGATCACCTTGCTTCCGGGCAGGTCGAGATCGAGGAAGGCCGGGAGGTTCTTGTCGATCGTGACGCGGCCGACATACATGAAGATCGGGCGGTCGAGGCCGCGGCCGTTGAGGCCGTTCTTCGGCCCCGGCTTGAAAACCTCGGTGTCGACGCCGTGCGACCACAGGCGGAGGCCGGCGAACCCCCGCGCCGTCAACTCGTCCAGCACGTTCGGCGAGGGCACCATGACCGCGCGCGACGGCGCATGGAACCGGCGCATCCGGTCGTACAGCCAGGACAGCGGCAGCCCCGTGCGTGCTTTGATGAACTCGGGAAACTTCGAGTGGTAGGCGGTCGTGAAGGGCAGCCCCCGCGCGAGGCAATAGGTCCGCGCGGCGCGCCCGATCGGCCCCTCGGTCGCGATGTGGATGGCCTCCGGCTCGAAGCCGTCGAGCAACGACGCGGTGAGCCGGGCCGGCAGGAAGGCCAGCCTGAGCTCGGCGTATGTCGGGCATGGGACGGTGCGGAACCGGTCGGGCGAGACGACGAGAACCTCGTGACCCAGCCGCTGCAGTCGGCCGACCACGGTGCCGACGACGCGGACGACGCCGTTCGGCTGCGGGTGCCACGCATCCGTGGCGATCGCGATTCGCACGTCCGTCCCCTCGCCCAGCCTGATCCGTGCCAGCTATCGCGCCGATCGGGCCTGCGACTCAAGTGACGAATTCATGACGGCGCCGCGCCGGCTACTTGACGGCGTCCTGGGTTTTCTCGCCGGCGCCTTCCAGGACCGCTCCCGATTTCTCGATCGCATCCTTGGAAAGCTCCTTCGCCTTCGATCCGGCTTCCTGCAGGGTGGCGCCGGCCTTGGTGGCGGCTTCCTTGGTGGCGTCGATGGCCTTGCTGCCCAGTTCCGATGCCTTCTCGCCCGCCTGGATCGCGGCTTCCTTCGCGGCCTCTCCGGCGGACTTGGCGGCTTCCACGGCCTGGTCCTTGGCCCTGCTCAGCGTTCCGGCCGTCTCCGAGTCGGCGGGCTTGGAGGCGGTGCTGGAGCCGCCCTCCTCGCCGCAGCCGGCGACCAGGACAAGGCAAAAAGCGGCTGCCGTCAGGCGCGTGCAGCGTGCGGCCTCGGCCAAAATAGACATGAGGGTATTCCTTCCATCGCGTTGGCAGATTTCATGCGTGGCGCAAGCGGGCGCCGCGCTCGAGCACCATAGACGAAAAGAATGACGGATGATCAAGCGCCATCGCGCGGGCGCGATCTTGTTCTATTGGCGCTGTGTCGCCCGCGCCACGGTCCGAGGCCCGGTCCTAGGCACGCCGGGATCAGTCGGCGAAACGGACCGCGATATCCGCCCGCGACTTGCGGACGAGATCGCAATGGCGGGTGTTGCCGTCCGGCAGGCGGAGGTCGAAGCTCTCGGGAACCCAGATCGCATCCTGCGGGCGCAGCTTGGCGCCGGAGGGCGATATCTCCAGGACCGTGCAGGTCATGGTGCACCGGCCCCGATCGTAGACGATGGTGGCCGTCTTGAGGGTCTTCGACCGCGCCGCGCGGCGGCGCTCCGTGGCCGAATTCGTGCCTGTGGTAGCCATTTTCCCTGCCTTGAGCTGTTTCTTCTGATTCAGCAATGCTAGCGCGACACGGTTGCTCAATCGTTAACGAGCGGTGTTGCGTTAACATGATTGGACGCCCGGATCGCGTGCACGATCAGATTGCGGGTTCGCCAGATGAATACAACTATACCGGAGGTGTAGCCCGAAAGGCGTGCCGTCCCCCGCCATCCGGACCGAGTACCGAAGGGATAGGAATATCCCTCGGACTAACCACGATGTTCTAACGCCGCTACTTTTTTGGGGCTACCGGCGCCTCCGGCCACTTCTTATCGTGATACCCAATGAAAATTGCAACATACCTCGCCCATATGAGGCAGGAGGCTGGCTGATGTTTGGCGTTAAGAATCTCAAGATTTTGATTGCCGGGGTGGCCCTGATCGGCCTTGCGGCTGCCATGTCGCCCGCAAGCGCTGCGACGGTGCAATTGACCGTTATCGATACGGACGACACGGTAGGCGACGACACCAAGCTGTTCCGGGCGGATATCGGCCTGAGCGCGCTTTCCTCCGTCAACCGCATCACGCTGACGGATGACGGCACCATCGTGGGCGGCGCCAACGGCGTCTTCTCCGGCTTCGATCTCGATGCCTTCTTCATCGATCTCGACGGCAACTTCGCCACGAACGGCGATCGGATCTCGCCGCTCGGCGCCGGCAGCACGGTCGCCTTCCAGGCCGGCTCGATCCGGCCAACGGACAATGCCGCGGAGGAGCCGTCGATCCCGCATCCGGGACCGGTCTTCGGCTCGTTGAATGCGACGACGTTGGATCTCGCTACCGCGACGCTCGACAGCTTCGATGCGAATTCGATCGCCAATGTCTTCCAGGCGGACGGCTTCTTCACCTTCGGCGACGGCGGCGAGCTGGTCTGGACCTTCAGCGACCTGCTTCTTGCCGCGAACCCGAACATGACGCTGTTCTTCGGCGAGGTAGCGGGTCAGGCCGGCGAAAACCTGATCGTCAGCGTCTCCGGGGTGCCGCTGCCGGGCGCAGTGTGGCTGTTCCTCTCGGCGATCGCGCTGCTGTTCGGCATGAGCCGCCGCCGGATGGCCGCCGGCGCCTGATCGAAAAATTGCGGGAGGCGAAAAAAGCTTCCCGCCAATGCTCCAGGGCCTCGCGCAAAACCGCGAGGCCCTGGGCGTTTTGGAACACGGGCGCCGCGCCAACTCATGCTTCGTCCCTCGACAAGCTCGGGATGAGGAGGCTCAGGACTAAGGTAATAGTTTTATAGATCAAATAAGTAGACCTCATCCTGAGCCTGTCGAAGGATGAGTACGCGCCGGAAGCTCATGTTTCGACAAGCTCAACATGAGGATCGTCGTTCAACACGCTTGCCGCGGGGCGAAGGACGAGTACGCTCCGACACTCCGACGGGGCAGCTACCGCCGCTCAGTCGTCGCCCGCCGACGCCAGCCGCTCGGTGCGGCGGCCGAAGGCGGAGTCGAAGCGGGGCGCGACCTCTCCGGCGAAGCGGCGGTACATCTCGCGCCGGATGCCTTTCGGCACGCCCGGCGTCGCCGACGACACCATGACGTAGTTGAAGCCGAGGGCGGCGAGCGCCTCCACTCGGCGAGAGATCGTCTCGGCGCTGCCCACCAGGTTGAGATCCATGATCGGCCCGAGATTGGCCGGGTCCGTCATCTGCTTCATGTTGGCGAAGATCTTGGAGAAGACCTCGTATTCGGGGATGTCCCCCCAGGGGTTGGCGTCGATCTCGTAATGCTTGACCTGGGCCGCGAAGTTGCGCGGCAGGTAGGTGCGCGCGAGGTCCCGCGCCTCTTCGTCGGTCTTGGCGATGAACAGCTTGGCGGCGATCGGGATCGTCGCGTCCGTGGGCCTGCCGGCCTCCTCGGACTTGCGGCGCCAGGTGCCGACGATGCGCTCAAGCAGGTGGTCCGGAAACTGCGCCAGGCAGAGCGGCGGCAGGCCGAGCTCGGCCATGATGCCGGCGCTGCCGGGACTGCCGATCGCGCCGTAGAACTTGACCGGCTTGCCGGTCGGCGTCGGGCGGAGCTGGATCTCGCGGCCGATCCTGGTGAACTGGCCGTCGAAGGTGAACGGCTTCCCCGTCATCGCCGTCTCGACGATCCGCCATGTTTCCGCGAAGCGGGCGCGCGCCTCGTTCATGTCGACGCCATAGGCGTCGTATTCCATCTTCGCCGTGCCGCGCCCCATGCCGATGTGCAGCGTGCCCCGGGTCAGCGCGTTGACCATCGAGATCTCTTCGGCCAGCCGCAGCGGGTGGTACCAGGGAATCACCAGCACCGAGGTGCCGAGGCCGAGCGCCGGGCATTCCGCGGCGACATGCGCCATGAAGACCAGCGGGCTCGGCGTCGGGTAATAGTCGCTGAAGTGGTGCTCCAGGAACCACGCGGCTTCGTAGCCGAGCTCGGCGCCGATGCGGCAGTCCTCGACCACTTCCTTGTAGAGCACGTGATCCTTGGCCGGATCTTCGCTCGTCGGCGCGGCCTGAAAGGCGAAGGTGATGGGAGCCGTCGTCATCGGGCGTCTTCTCCATTTGGCTTCTTGATTTCGGCCATCGTAACAGACGATGCGGGAGGCGCGAAACCGCCGCCGGTCCGTTCTATCGTCGCGCGAGCTCCGTCAGCGCGCGGCCGAGCGCCTCGCGCGCCTCTCCGAGCCGCCGTTCCAAAACGCGGAGCCCGGCGAGATCCATCCGCGGCAGGCCGAAATAGCCCGGGTCCAGCTCGGCCGCATAGCACGGCGGCGAGCTGTAGGGCCGGACCTCGACGTTGGGGTCTTCGTCGATGTCGGCGACGGGCGGGTTCTTGGGCGGGGACATGGCTTATTTTACCAGTGGGCGGCCTGGGCCGTCATGCTCCCTCTTGACGCATGGGCCAGTGCGCATGGACTCCGCGGTCGAGCCGCGGAGTGACGATTTATATTTAAATTTAAAAAATTACCGTCATGCCGCTCCCCGGACATGATCCGGGGATCAGTCCGCGGCATCCATGCGTGGGGCGTTACAATTTGGCCGGGAGCGTCCCCCTACGCCTCGGCCTTCTTCCCCTTCTCGACCTCGTCGAAATAGGCCTTGGCGGTGCGGAAGGCGTCGACGCCCGCGGGCACGCCGGCATAGACGGTGGTGTGGAGCAGCACCTCCATGATCTCGTCCTTGCTGACGCCGCCGACCTGGAAGGCGGCCCGCACATGGGTGCGCAGCTCCGGCTGGCGGTTCACGGCGGCGAGCATGGCGATGTTGATCAGCCGGCGGGTCTTCTCCGGCAGTCCGGGGCGGCCCCAGATGCTGTTCCAGACGTACTCGGCGTTGAGCTGGCGCAGCGGCCCCATGAACGGGTCGTCCTCGGCCTGGGTCGAGCTGGCGTCGTGATAGGCCGCGCCGAGGATGCGGCGGCGCAGCGCCTGTCCGTTCACGAAGCGCTCGTTCTTGTCGAACTCGAACTTGGGCATCTTGATATCCTCCGTCTCGGTTGCGTTTTCTACGTGTCCTCCTCGAGCCACGAGGCCGAGCGGCCGCTGTCGATCGGGATCGCGCCGCCGGTCATGTCGCGGGATTCGTCGCGGCACAGGAACAGCATCAGCTCGGCGATGCGCGCGGGCGCGATGAAGTCGCCCGGCTGCTTGCGCCTCTTGAGGTATTCGCGGCGCGCGGCGTCCGGCGCGAGCCCTTCCGCTTTGGCCAGCTCGGCGATCTTGATCTCGGTGTTCGGCGTCAGGACGGAGCCGGGGCAGATCGCGTTGCAGGTGACGTTGCCGTCGCCCCGCGTCTCCGCCGCCGTGGCGCGCGTCAGGCCGAGCAGCGCCGTCTTGGTCGTGACGTAGTCGACGCGGCCCGAGCGGGCGCCGATGCCGAGCACCGACGATATATTGACGATCCGCCCCCAGCCGCGCTTGCGCATGCCGGGCAGCGCGAGGCGCGTCAGGTGGAAGGGCGCCGTGAGGTTGACGGCGACGGCGCGGTCCCAGTCCGCCGGGGCGAAGGCATCGATCGAGGAGAAATGCCGGATCACCGCGTTGTTGACCAGGATGTCGACCGCGCCCGAGATGCCTTCGGCCGCGGCGAACAGCGCTTCGACCTCCGCGAGTTTCGCCAGGTCTGCGCCGTGGTAGCCGACCGTCACGCCGTGCTCCTCGGCGAGCGCGGCGCGTTGGCGCTCGATCGCCTCGGCCTCGCCGAAGCCGTTCAACATGACGTTGCAGCCGGCGGCCGCGAAAGCCGCCGCCGCGGCTGCACCCAGTCCTCGCGTCGATCCGGTGACGAGCGCGGTCTTCCCCGTGAGCATGGCTTCCTCCCTTCGCGGCCGTTCCCGCCGTTCCGCCCGTGTCGTGGCGCTTGAAATCGATCGCTCATCATTGCACGAGAGTCGCGCGTCCGGAAAAAACGCCCGCTCGATGCGGGCTCCTCCGCCGCGGATTCGCAATTAAACCGGCGAATGACCGCGAATGACGGCGAAGGGGGGAATTTCCCCTTTACCTCAGCGCAAATCTTTGGAGACTCGGGCCATACAGGGATTCCGTCACGGGGAAGGACATCTATGCCCAAGAAACCGACCGCTTCGAAGAATCGTAAGCCGGCGAAATCTCAACCCAGGCGCGCGGCTCGGCCGGCGGCGCGGCCGCAGCGGGCCTCCGTCGAGACGACGTCGCTCAGCGTCACGGACGGCGCGATGAAAGACGTCATCCGTTCCGCCTTCCTGCGCCGGGAAAGCTAGCCGCCGGCAATATCCCGGATCTGCGGACGTACTTCCTTCGCGAAGCGGCGGAGTTGCGCCTCGCGCTCTTCCGGCGTGCCCAGCATGTCGAGAATGAAATGCCGCACGCCCGCGGCATGAAACTTCCGTAGCGTCGCGGCGATGGCATCCGGATTGCCGAGCGCGCAGTAGCGTTGCGCCGCCTTCCGGAAATCCATCGCGTAGCGCGTGCTGAGCAGGGCGGTGGCGTCGTCGAGCGCCCGGTCGTGGCTGTCGTCCATGCGGCAGAACAGCAGATGCGCGGTGCCGAACGGCTCCGCCGCGCGTCCCGCCTCCGCCCGCGCCGGATCGATGGTGGCGAGGCCGGCGGCGAACTGCTCCGGCGTGACGACGTATGAGATCCAGCCGTCGCCCTGCCTGCCCGCGCGCCCGAGCGCGGCTTCCGACCGGCCGCCGCACCAGATCGGCGGACCGCCCGGCGTGAGCGGGCCCGGCTGCATGTGCACATCCTCGAAGCGCCAGATGCGTCCGGCATGGCTCACCGGCCGGCCGCTCCAAAGCTTGCGCACCACCTCGATGCCTTCTGACATGCGCCGGCCCCGCTCCTTCACCGGCACGCCGCAGGCGGCGAACTCGCGCGGGAACTCGCCCCCGGCGCCGACGCCGAAGATGAAGCGCCCTTCCGACAGGTGGTCGAGGCTGGCGGCGAGCTTCGCTGCGGCGGCGGCGGAGCGCAGCGGCAGCAGGTAGACCGCGGTGCCGACGGTCAGGCTGTCGCTCAGGGCAGCCGCCTGGCTCAGCCCCAGCATGGGATCGAGGATCGGCGAGGTGAAGGCGATATGATCGCCCGCCCAGAGCGACTGGAAGCCGATCTCCTCCAGCAGCGCCACCGTCCGCCGGATCACGCCGCGCGTCGAAAGCCGCGCGGTAACGCCGAATTTCACCGTTTTGTCGAGCTTGAGAGCCATCTGCCGAATCCCCCGCGCGTCAAGGATTTGTTCACCTTTGCGGCCTACCGTTGCAGTCGCCGCCACGGCGTCCGTGTGCGTCCAGGATAAGGAAACGACGGTCCATGGGGAACGCGACGCAGCCGTCCCTTCTGAAATCGCAGCAGAAGCAGCGTAAGGCTTCCTCTGCGCGATCGAAAGCCGCGTGCAATCCGTTCTGGGCCTGGTTCGCGGAAACCATCGCCCCGCTCGGCGTCGGCGGCCTCGACGACGACGGCATCGTCGCCCGGATCGACGCAGAGTTCGGCAAGCTGTATCCCGAGCTGGCTTTCGAGCTGTGGGGGCCGGACGGCGATACGGTCGATTTCGTGATCAGCGCCGACGGCCAGACCCCGCTGTTCCAGGATGTGCTGGCGCTGGTGCGCAGCGCGCCCAGGATGCCGGGCTGGCGGGTCGTCGCCTTCCGGCCGCGCCGCTCGGTCAAGGCCCGGGTCAGCGCGATGGGGCATCAGCTTTCGGGCGACCAGATCTGGTACCACTGCGAGCCGGAGAACGGCCGCCTCCGCGTGTCGCTGTTCGTCGAGGATCTCCGCGACGACAACTGGGACATCCTGTGCGCGACCTCCTGCGTGCTGCTCGACATGGCGCTCGGCGAGTTCGACGCCGCGACGAAGATCGCCGCGCTCGAGCACTACCCCCTGAACGACGAGACGCGCACCCTCGCGCCGAAGCCCCTCGCCCAGCTCCCTGCCGAGCTCGACCGGTACTTCGCCGCCACGCGGCACTAAGCCTTGCAATGTAGGAACGCCGGCGCGTACTCATCCTTCGACAAGCTCAGGATGAGGGAGAGAGCGTTGCTCTAAATAGTTGGCCTCATGTTGAGCCTGTCGAAACATGAGTCGCTCGGTCCCTGCCTCCCCCCATTTGTCTCGCCTTCCACCGCCGCGCTATGAAAGAATAGTCGCGGGCGGCGCTCGCTGCCCGGCTACGGGAGAGAGTCAATGCGGGAAGCGGTCATCGTCTCCACGGCGCGCACGCCGATCGGCAGGGCCTACAGGGGCGCGTTCAACAATACCCACGGCGCCGACCTGGGCGCGCATTCGGTGCGCCATGCGGTCGAGCGCGCCGGCATCGACCCCGGCGAGGTCGAGGACGTGCTGATGGGCTGCGCCCTGCCCGAGGGCGCGACCGGCGGCAACATCGCCCGCCAGATCGCGATCCGGGCAGGCCTGCCGGTCACGGTGGCGGCGTCGACCATCAACCGCTTCTGCTCCTCGGGCATGCAGGCGATCGCCATGGCGGCGCAGCGCGTCATCGTCGACGGCGTGCCGGTCATGGTGGGCGGCGGGCTGGAATCGATCAGCCTCGTGCAGAACGACCATATGAACAAGTATCGCGCCCGCAACGACTGGATCGTGGAGCACAAGCCCGCGCTCTACGACACCATGATCCAGACCGCCGAGACGGTGGCGGAGCGCTACGGCATCGCGCGCGAGGCGCAGGACGAATACGCGGTGGCGAGCCAGCGCAAGACCGCGGCGGGCCAGCAGGCCGGGCGTTTCGACGACGAGATCGTGCCCCTGCCGAGCGTCAAGCTGGTCGCCAACCGCGAGACCGGCGAGACGCACGAGGAAAAGGCCACGCTGGAGCGCGACGAGGGCAACCGCCCCGGCACCAGCATGGAAGACCTCGCCAAGCTGAAGCCGGTGCTGCACGAGAAGGGCTGCATCACGGCGGGCAACGCGTCGCAGCTTTCCGACGGCTCGTCGGCGGCCGTGCTGATGGATGCCAAGACGGCGGAGAAGCGCGGGCTCGAGCCGCTCGGCGTGTTCCGCGGCCTGGCCGTCGCCGGCTGCGACCCGGACGAGATGGGCATCGGCCCGGTCTACGCCGTGCCGCGCCTGCTGGAGCGTCACGGGCTCAAGATCGACGACATCGACCTGTGGGAGCTGAACGAGGCCTTCGCCGTGCAGGTGCTGTACTGCCGCGACAAGCTCGGCATTCCGGACGAGTTGCTCAACGTCGACGGCGGCGCGATCTCGATCGGCCATCCCTACGGCATGAGCGGCGCCCGCATGGTCGGCCACGCGCTGATCGAAGGCCGGCGGCGCGGCGCGAAGCGCGTCGTCTGCACCATGTGCATCGGCGGCGGCATGGGCGCGGCCGGCCTGTTCGAAGTGCGCTAACGGAGAGAACCATGGATTTCACGGGGAAGACCGTCGTCGTGACGGGCGGGTCGTCGGGCATCGGGCGGGCCACCGTGCACGCATTCGCGAAGGCCGGCGGCAACGTCTATTTCGGCGACATCAACGAGAAAGGCGCGGACGAGACGATTGCCCAGGCGAAGGGCCTGCCGGGCAAGGTGGCGTTTCGCAAGCTGGACCTGGAGAAGGCGGCGTCGATCACCGAATTCGCGAAGGCGCTGCACGACCAAGGCGGCAAGGCGGACGTGGTCGCCAACGTCGCCGGCTGGGACGTCGGCGAGCCCTTCGTCAAGAACACGCCCGAGTTCATGGACAAGGTCATCGCCATCAACCTGATGGGCTGCATCCGGGTCACCCGCGCCTTCCTCGACCCGATGATCGAGGCGCAGTCGGGCGCGATCGTGAACGTGTCGAGCGACGCCGGCCGCGTCGGCAGCTCGGGCGAGACGGTCTATTCCGGCGCCAAGGGCGGCATCATCGGCTTCACCAAGTCGCTGGCGCGCGAGATGGCGCGCTACCAGATCCGCGCCAACGTCATCGCGCCGGGGCCGACGGACACGCCGCTCTTCCGCGCCCAGCCGGAAAAGCTGCAGGCGGCGCTGATCCGCGCCATCCCGCTCCGCCGCCTCGCCCAACCGGCGGAGATCGCGGACGGCATTATGTTCTTCGCGAGCGACCGGGCGCGCTACATCACGGGCCAGGTTCTCAGCGTCAGCGGCGGCCTGACGATGGTGTGAGCCGCCGCATGGCATAGGGAGCTCGCCCGATGGACCTCGGGGTCATCCTGCCGCCGGAACGCATCGCCGCGATGGAAGCGCGCGGGGATTGGGCCGGCAAGACGACGCTCGATTACCTCGATGCCACGCTGGCACGGGATCCCGCGCGCACGGCGGTCATCGCCCACGACAGCGAGACGGGCAGCACAACCACCCTCACCTACGCCGAACTCGACCGCGCCGCGCGGCGCATCGCACACGGGCTCGTTGCGCTCGGCATCGCGCCGGGCGACGTGGTGTCCTTCCAGCTTCCCAACTGGTGGCAGTTCACGGCCCTGCACCTCGCCTGCATCCATGCCGGCGCGATCAGCAATCCGCTGATGCCGATCTTCCGCGCGCGCGAGCTCCGCTTCATGCTGGGCTTCGCCGAGGCCAAGCTTTATGTCGGGCCCGCCCGCTTCCGCGGCTTCGACTATCCGGCGCTGATGCGCGACATCGCGCCGGAGCTGCCGCAACTCAAGAACTGCTTCTACATCGGCGGCGGCGGCGCGCAGTCGTTCGAGCGGCATTTCCTCGACACGCCGCGCGCGGATGCGCCGGATATCCTCGCGGCGCGGCGCAGCGGCGCGAACGACGTCACGCAGCTCCTCTATACCTCGGGCACGACCGGCCAGCCGAAGGGCGTCATGCATACGGCGAACACCATGTTCGCCTGCCTCACGCCGATCGTGCAGCGCTTCGCCATGGGCGCGGAGGACGTGATCTGGATGGCGTCGCCCCTGGCGCACCAGACCGGCTTCATGTACGGCATGATGCTGCCGGTCATGCTGGGTGCGCCGTCGGTGTTGCACGACATCTGGGCGCCGGCGGAAGCGGCGTGCAGCATGGCGCGGACCGGCGCGACATTCACCATGGCATCCACGCCGTTTCTCGCCGATCTCGCGGACCTTCCGTCGCTCGCCGAGCACGACCTGTCGCGCTTCCGCATCTTCCTCAGCGCCGGCGCGCCGATTCCGCGCAGCCTCGTCGAGCGCGCGACCGCCCGGCTCGGTGCGCATGTGCTGTCGGGCTGGGGCATGACCGAGATCGGCTGCGTCACCTGCTGCGCGCCGGGGGACGCGGCGGAGAAGATCTTCGGCACCGACGGGGTCGCCCTTCCCGGCTCGGCCGTGAAGGTGGTGAACGAGGACGGCACGGAGGCGCCGGCCGGCGTCGAGGGCTTGCTCAAATGCAGGCCCAACTCGCTTTTCGCCGGATACCTCAAGCGGCCGGAGGCGTTCGGCGTCGACGGGGACGGCTGGCTCGACACCGGCGACTACGCCCGCATGGACGCGGACGGCTATATCCGCATCACCGGCCGCGCCAAGGACATCATCATCCGCGGCGGCGAGAACATCCCGGTGGTCGAGGTGGAGGAATTGCTATACCGCCATCCGGCCGTGCGCGAATGCGCGGTGGTGGCGATGCCGGATGCGCGCCTCGGCGAGCGCGGCTGCGCCTTCGTCGGCCTCGCCGACGGCGCGGCGCTGAGTTTCCAGGAGATGGCCGCGCACCTCCGCGGGCACGGCATGGCGGTGCACTATTTCCCCGAGAAGCTGGTGATCCGCGACGCGCTGCCGCGCACGCCGAGCGGCAAGATCCAGAAGTTCGTCCTGCGCGAGGAGGCGAAGGCGTTCACGGTGGACCGGTGAGGTCACCGCGTCGCGCGGATCGGGCCGATGCGCTTTCGCGGCACCGCGACCGCAGGCTCCGGCGTCAGCTCCGGCGTCACCAGTCGCGGCTGGACCACGTCGTCGGACAGTGCCGTGTCGTCCAGCGGGATCGTGTGCGCGCCGCCTTGGATCGCGATCCGGGGCGCGCCGCGCCGGGCCTGTCTGGCGGCGGCCTTGATCGTGTCGGCGACGGCGGCCAGCTCGGGTTCGCCGCCCTCCGCGACCACGCCGTAGATGACCGGACCGTCGAGCCAATGCGCCATCGTGACGCCGGCATCGTGGGAAAAGACCATCTTCCGGTCGGCCGGTCGCCACCGGCTGCCGAGAAACAGGCTGAGACGGCGGCCGTCGGTGCGCTCATAGGTCATCTGCGCCATCTGCTTGCTGCCGCTGCCGACGATGCGCCTGTTCTGAAACGTGTAGCCGAGAGCCGATAGGTCGGGCGGATCGAGCTCGAGCGCCGCTTCCGGCGGCCGTTCCAGGATGCCCCCCGCGCTCACCCTGTCTATGTGCGGCATCGCAGGCTCGGCTTGCCGCATCTGCGGGTGGTTGGCCAACGCCTGCTCCACGAAGCTCTCCGCCACGGACGGCGTCTGCCGTTGCTCGAAGCCCATCAGCCAGCCGCCGGCCCCGGCGGCGAGCAGGATGGCGACGCTCGCGGCGGCGCGCAGCCAATGGCCCCGGCCCGCGCCGTCGCCGCGCTCGCGGTGCAGGATGGCCTGCAGCCGCTCCGGCAACGGCTCGTTGATGATGGGTCCGTAGAGCCTCTGGATCTCGCGATTCTGTTCGATGTAGGCCGCCACGCGCTCGGCCTCCGCCGGATGGGCGCGCAGGAACGCCTCGACCGCCCGCTTGCGCACGGGGTCGGCGTCGAGCAGGCCGTCGGCGTATCCCAGCAGATCGATCTCGGTAATCGCGATGCGCGGATCTATCTCCGTCATTTCACTCTCCGGAGCTCGACCGAGCTCTTAGGGCGTATGTTTGCCGTCCGCAGCGCCTCCCGCGCGCGCGACAGGCGTGAGCGCACGGTTCCCACCGGGACCGCGAGTATGTCGGCGGCCTCGTCATAGGACATCCCTTCCAGCGCGATCAGCAGGAGCGCCGCGCGCTGCTGATCGGGCAGCCGGCCGAGCGCCGCGGCCATGTCCTGCCATGCCAGATGATCCTCCTGGCGCGGCGGCTCCCTGAGACGCTCGTGGATCCCTTCGTAGGGCCCATCGACCGGAAGCTGGGCGCGTTCGCGCGTCCGGCGCGGCTGGCCGTTGATGAACGTGCGGTAGAGCGTGCGGAACAGCCAGCTTCGGATGCTGCCGCGGCGGCGCCATTGATGATGCTTGCGTATGGCCCGCTCGAGACAGTCCTGCACCAGGTCGTCCGCCTCGTCCCGGTCGCGCGCCAGCGCCCTGGCATAGCGGCGGAGATGCGGTATTTCGCGCGAGATCAACCATTTCACGTCACTCACGCTGCATCGCGTCCCATCGCCGCCGTTTCCTGTCGCTGTCCGTTTCCGCTGTTCTCTCTCCCCTCCTAGCCATCCCCACTCAGCCACCCCGACTTGGCCGAATCGGGCGTTCGCCCGCTGAAACTCCGCTCCGGGAGATAAGACGGGTCGAGCAGCGAAAAGGTTCCCTGCGAACGGGAACAATCACGCAATGGCACGCGATGGAACGATCCGGGGGTTGGCGCTGTCGTTTGCTGTGCCGACTGGCTATCGAAAAAATCACCGAGAGAGGTATCTGATGACGAAACCTGCCAACATTCGGACTCCACTGGGAATTCCCGCCGCCCTGATGCTCGGCGCGGCAATCGTCGTGGGCGCGGCGTTCGCGACCGGCGTGCGGGCGCAGACCGCGGCGCCCAGCGAACCGCCGGCGGCGGCGGCGGCGCAGAAATTCAGCGAGCAGGACCTTCAGTCCTATGCGTCGGCCGTCGTCAAGGTGCAGGACATCAGCGTGAAGTGGCAGGACAAGCTGCGGACCACGAAGGATCCGGCGGCGACCACCGAGATTCAGAAGAAGGCCGAGGACGAGGCGGTCACGGCGGTGAAGGGTGAAGGCCTGACCGTCGAGAAATACAACCAGATTGCGCTCGCCACCGAAACCGACGCCGAGCTCCGCAACAAGGTTCTCGATTACGTCTCGAAGGCGAAGTAAGCGCCCGCGTTCCCCTCTCCGCCCCTCAGGGGCGGAGAGGGCCAGGGAGAGGTGGGGATTCTTGCACCGAGCATTCCGGGCGGGCATCCCCACCTCACCCGCCTGCGGACCGAAGCCCTGGGGCAAGCGGGGTGCGTGCTTCGACAGGCTCAGCATGAGGTTTTTTCTCAATGCCACAAAGATTGCCCCTCATCCTGAGCCCGTCGAAGGACGCACGGCATTCGTGCAAGATGCGGAAATGCAATTGCCCTGCCTTGCAGTGGAGGATTTAGGTGGGGCGTAACCCTAAACCGCCCTGAACCGCGCCAGCGCCACCCCGTCCTCTTCCTCGATCGCCAGCTCGACCGGCTGGTCGGCCCGCAGCCCGTCCCGCCAGTTGACGATGTTGGTGATCGCGCGGGCGCCTTCCTCCAGCTCGACCACCGCCACGCTGTACGGCACGCGGCCGGCGAAAGCCTTGTTGAAGGCGGTGTGGTAGACGACCCAGCTAACCAGCCGGCCCCTGCCGCTCGCCTGAACCCATTCATAGCCGTCGTGCAGGCAGCTCGGGCAGTCCTCGCGCGCCGGCATCCAGTGATGGCCGCACTTCGTGCAGCGCTGGATCATCAGCCTGCCCTCGCGGAGGCCCTGCCAGTGCGGCGCGTTGACCGGGGTGATCTCGGGCTCCGGTATGCTCATGATCGCGCGCTCCCCCTCAAAGCCGCTGGCCCAGGATCAGCGTCGAATGCGTGTGCATGACGCCGCCCTGGTTGCTGACGATGCAGGTCTCCGCACCCTTGACCTGAAGGTTCGCCTCGCCCCGCATCTGGCGCACGCCCTCGATGACGAGCTGCATGCCGGGCATGCCCGTCTCCGAGAGCAGCCCGCCGCTGGTGTTCATCGGCAGCGCGCCGCCGCGGGCGATCGCGCCGGACGCGACGAAGGGACCGCCCTCGCCTTTCTTGCAGAAGCCGTAATCCTCCAAGGTCAGGATCGGCGTGATGGTGAAGCAGTCGTAGATCTGCGCCACGTCGATATCCTTCGGCGCGAGCCCCGCCATCTTGAACGCGGTCTTGCCGGAGACGACCGCCTCGGTCGCCGTCAGGTCCGGGCGTTGGGCCACTTCCCACGAGGTCTGGCCCTGGCCGAAGCCCAGGATCGGCACCGGGGCCTTCACCTTCAATTCCTTCGCGCGCCTGGCGCTCATCACCACCACGGCGCCGCCGGAATCCGAGACGAGGCAGCAGTCGTCGCGGCGCAGCGGCTCGGCAATCCAGCGCGAGGCGAGATACTCGTCGAGCGTGATCGCCTTCCTGAGCTGCGCGTTGGGATTGTCCGCCCCGTTGGCGCGGCAGACGACCGCGACCGCGCCGAGCTGCTCGTGCGTCGTGCCGTACTGCGCCATGTGGCGGCGTGCGATCATGGCGTAGCCGGGGGCGATGCCGAACCAGCCGTAGCTCGCCACGCCGTCGCCGTTCCGCACCTTCTCATAGGCCTGGCGCGTGCCGGATTTCGGGTTGTCCGAGGCGGCGACGAGCGCGATCTCGCACTGCCCCGCCTCGATCGCCATGGCGGCGAAGGAGATCATCGAGGCGTTCGACGCCCCCGCCTGGTCCCATACGCCGCCGATGCGCGGGCGCAGCCCCATCGCCTCGGCCAGGGTCTGGCCGTATTTGCTCTCGTAGGCCGAGGTCGGATACTTCACGTAGAGCGCGTCGACCATGCCCTTCTCGACGCCGGCGTCCGCCAGCGCCTTGCGGCACGCCTCGACGTTCATCGAGATGGTGGAGCGGCCCGGCAGCGCGCCGAACTTGGTGTGGCCGATGCCGGCAATGACGGTCTTGCCGCGGAGGCTCACCCTACTCTCCCTTGAAGCCCGGTTTGCGTTTCTCGGCAAAGGCTTTCGTGCCTTCCTTCACGTCCTTCGTCGTGCGCAGAATGACGTTGGTCGCCGACTCCCAGCGCAGCCCGGTCGCGAGATCCATGTCGAGCGAGCGGATCGCCAGCTCCTTCGACGCCTGTACCGCGAGCGGCGCATTCTCCGCCACGCGGCGGGCGTAGTCGTAGGCGGTCGCCATCAGCTTGTCGCGCGGCACCACGGCGTTGACCAGGCCCCAGCGCTCCGCGAGGTCGGTGCCGAAGCGGTCGCCGGTCAGCAGGATCTCCATCGCGATGGCGTAGGGGAACTGCTTCATGACGCGCTGCGTGCCGCCGTTGCCGGGAACGAGGCCGCGCTTGACCTCGGAGAGGCCGAACACCGCGCCCTCGACCGCGATGCGGATGTCGGTCGCGAACAGGAGCGTCAACCCGCCGCCCATGCAGTAGCCGTTGACCGCGGCGATCACCGGCTTCCAAACCTCGAGCCCGCGGTTGAGGAGCTGGTCCTTCTGGGTCAGCCAGTTGTCGGCCAGCACCGGGTCGCGGTTGACATAGCTCTTCAGATCCGCCCCGGCAGTGAACGACTTCTCGCCCGCGCCGGTGACGATGGCGCAGCGGATCTTGCGGTCGTCGCGCACCTGCTCCCAGCAGCGCGACAGGGCCGCGTAATGCTCGGCATCGAGCGCGTTCATGCGCTCCGGCCGGTTCATGGTGATCAGCGCGACGCCGTCGGAATCGACTTCGAAATCTATGGACATGGGCGCGTTCTCCTCTGCCGAAACCTACACGGTGGCGCGGGAGCGGGGCAAATTGGGCTGGCTTCCGCACGCCGCCGGAATTGGTTACTCTCATTGGGTCCGGATCGCAGCGAAGGATCGGCCCATGCATCTCTTCAAGGAGAACGCGCCGGCGGACATGGACGCGGCGGTGACGCGGATTCCGGTGATCGATTTCGGCCACTTCTTCGCGGGCGAGCCCGGCGCGCTGGCAAGGCTGGGCGGCGAGGTGCGGCGGGCCTGCGAGACGGCCGGCTTCTTCTACATCCTGAACCACGGCGTGCCCGAGGCGCTGATCGACGGCGCGTTCGCGCAGTCGAAGCGGTTCCATGCGATGCCGCTGGACGAGAAGCGGAAGCTCAAGCTCGACGCCTACAACATCGGCTATCTCGAGATAAACGCCAGCCAGCAGTCGCATTCGACGGTGCACAAGGCGACCCGGCCGAACCAGAACGAATCCTTCTTCGTCACGCACGACCGTGCGCCGGACCATCCCGACCGCATCGCCGGAACGCCGCTCCGTGCGGGCAACTATTGGCCGGAGAGCCTGCCCGGCTTCCGCGAGGGGGTGATGGCCTATTTCCGCGCGGTGAACGCGCTCGGCCAGTGCATGCTGCCGGCCTTCGCGGCGGCGCTCGGGCTGGACGAAGATTACTTCGCGCCGCTGTTCGCGGACGAGAACCACGCGATGCTGCGCATGCTGCATTACCCGCCGACGAAGATCGAGGACAACGATTTCGGCGCCGGGCCGCACACCGACAACAGCTTCCTGACGATCCTCGCGCGGATGGAGGTGCCCGGGCTTGCAATCCGCCTGCCGTCGGGCGAGTGGGTCACGCCGCCGCTCATCCCCGGCACCTTCCTGGTCAATATCGGCAACATGATGCGGCGGATGTCGAACGACCGCTTCCTGTCGACGCCGCACGGCGTGATCGTCGAAGGCGCGCAGGACCGGTACTCGCTGGCGTATTTCCACAGCCCGCACGCCTACCGCACGATCGAGGTGGCGCCGACCTGCACGGACGCGGACAACCCGCCGAAATATCCGCCCGCGCTGTACGCCGACCTGATCATGGAATTCTTCAGCGCCAACTACTTCCATCAGAAAGATCACGGCAAAGTCGAGATGCGGAACCGCTACGTCTAGCGATTTGCCCCTGCCGCCGCCGTCGGGCGATAATCCGCGCCGTTCTGAATTGGAAGGAGCCGGAAGCGGCATGGAGAATTATCCCGCCATCGCGATCCTGGTGAAATACGGCAAGGCGCTCGCGATCGGCGTGGCGGTGCTGCCGGTCCTCGCCGCGCTCTGCGCTGTCGCAGTACTCGGCGCCCACTGGGGCGTGATCGTGGCTGGTGTCGTCGCGGGTGCGCTGGCCGGGCTACTGTTCAAGGCGCTGGTCGAGCTGACGGTCATCATCACGGACATGCTGCTGCCGAGATAGAGGGATGCATGGACTACGATCTCGTCGTCATCGGCGGCGGCCTCGCCGGGCTGACGGCTGCCAACCGCGCGGCCGAGCTGGGGCTGCGGGCGGTCGTGCTGGAGCGCGGCGGCGACGAGCTCTATCCCTGCAACTCGCGCTGGGCCGGCGGCCTCGTCCATCTCGCCTTCAAGGACATGACGGCGGGGGCCGAGGAGATTCACGCGGCGATCGAGCGCTCGACCGGCGGGCTGACCGAGGCGGCGCTGACGCATCTGCTCGCCGACGAGGCGGAGCGCGCGCTCGCCTGGCTGCGCGGCCAGGGCGCCAGGTTCATCAAGGCCGGCCCCTACGAGTGGATGCGCTGGGTGCTGGCCCCGCCCCGCCCGCGCACGCCGGGCCTCGACTGGAAGGGACGCGGGCCGGACGTGCTGCTGCGCGCGCTGACCGCGAACCTCGCCAAGCGGCAGGGCCGCCTGCTGCGCGGCGTGGCGGCGGGCGAGATCGTGCGGGACGGCGGACGCATCGCGGGCGTCGCCGGCACGCAGAATGGCGGCGAGGTGCGCTTCGCCGCACCGGCCGTGCTGATCGCCGACGGCGGATTCCAGGGCAATGCCGAGCTGGTGGCGCGGCACATCGCGCCCACGGCCGGTGCGCTGTTCCAGCGCGGCGCGGGCACCGGCATGGGCGACGGCATCCGCATGGCGGAGGCGATGGGGGCACGGCTCTGCGGCATGGACCGGTTCTACGGCCATCTGCTCGGGCGCGAGGTGTTCGAAAACGAGAAGCTCTGGCCCTACCCCATCCTGGACCATCTCGCCGCGGCCGGCGTGCTGGTCGACGCGCACGCCCGGCGCTTCTGCGACGAGGGCCTCGGCGGCGTCTACATGGCGAACGAGACGGCGAAGCTCGACGACCCGCGCGGCATCGCCGTCGTGTTCGACGAGGCGGCCTGGAGCACGGTCGGGGCGGACAACCGCTTTCCGCCGACACCCAACGACTCCTTCGTTCGCGCGGGCGGCACGGTGCATGCGGCGGATACGCTGGACGCGCTGGCGGCGAAGATCGGCGTTCCGGCGGATGCGCTGGCCGAAACCGTCGCCGCGCACAACCGCGCGGTGGACGACGGCGGCTACGGCGCCCTTACCCCGCCCCGCAGCAATGCACGCAAGACGGCGAAGCCGATCGCGGCGGCGCCCTTCCGCGCAGTCCAGGCCTGCGCCGGCATCACCTACACGATGGGCGGCATCGCGATCGACGCGCAGGCGCGCGTGCTGTCGGAGGCCGGCGAGCCGATCCTGGGCCTCTACGCCGCCGGCTCGTGTACGGGCGGCGCCGAGGGCGGGCCGAAGGCCGGCTACATCGGCGGGCTGTCGAAGGCGGTGATCACCGGGCTCGTGGCGGCGGAGCATGTGGCGCAGGGGCGGCACGGGTAGCGGCGCGCACTCATCCTTCGACAAGCTCAGGATGAGGGGTAAATCGTTGATCTATAATTTGTTTACCTCATGCTGAGCTTGTCGAAGCATGAGTCGCTCAGACTTTACTCCCCCATCGGCGCCGCCGCACAGTGCTGGCGCAGCTTCGGCATCACATCCTCGGCCAGCAGGACCATCGAGCGTTTCCACATCTCGGCCTTGTCCCAGTCGTGGCCGGTCGCGAGCAGGGTGCCGAAGTCGCCGGTCTCGTCGCGGAAGGCGATGAGCTGGTCGAGCACGCTGTTGGGGCTGCCGACGATTACCTGGTCTTCCAGCGCCTCGTTGACCTGTATCTCGACCTGGGCGCGGACGGCGTCGTCCGGCGCGCCGGGCGTGGTGCGCATGGCGGCGAGCGTCCGCAGGTAGCGGAAATAGTAGCTCATGCCGCCTTCGGGGTCGGCGACGTAGTCCCGCGCCTCGCGATCGTCCGGGGTCACCAGGATGCTGCGCGCGACGCGCCAGATCTTGCGGTCGGGCCGGCGCCCGGCCTTGACGCAGGCCGCGGCATAGCCGTCCCAGTGCCCCTTGACGAAGGCGGTCGGGATGAAGTTGCCGGAGATGGGAATCCAGCCGCGCTCGGCGCAGAGCAGCGTGCCGCTGGACTGCGGGCTCCGCAGCGCGAGCGCGATGGGCGGATGCGGCTTCTGGAAAGGCTTGCCCATGGCGCCGACGCCGTATTCCGGGATGACGAAATCCTTCACCGTGCAGTCCCAGTATTTCCCTTTCAGCGCATAGGGCGGGTCCTGGGTCCAGATCGCGGTCATCATGTCGATGCATTCCAGCATCATCTCGCCGCGCTTTTCCGGGGTCGAATGGAACAGCTCGGCGTCGCTCGCCATGCCGCCCGGCCCGATGCCGAGCAGGCAGCGGCCCTGGCTCAACTGGTCGAACATGGCGACCTGGGCCGCCAGGTGGGCCGGGTGGTGGTGCGGGATGTTCACCACCGCCGTGCCGAGCCTTATGGCCTTGGTCTCCGGAATGACGGTGGCGAGGAACAGCAGCGGCGATACGATCGGCTCGGACGTCGTGGTGATATGCTCGCCGATCCAGGCCTCCGCGTAGCCGAGCCTGTCGGCCAGTATCACCGCCTGCCGGTTCTCCTCCAGGACCTCGCGCCAGTCGCGGGCCGGGGGATGCAGGGGCATTGCAAAATAGCCGAGTTCCATCGATATCTTCGCTTCCCTGTGGGTTACTTTTGAGGGAATTTCCTTGCCGCAATTCAAGCCGAGTTTATGGCGCTGCCCGGCCGGGCGCAAACCGGCCGGCTGGGGCGCGTCCGACGCATCCGCTGGTATTATTGACTTTCCCTACTTCCTACGGATGCTGACGGCATGATGCGGATAAGCTTGCGATTTATCGGTGCCCTGCCGACCTCGGCGATTGCCTTGGCGATCGGCTTGGCGCTGCCCGTTCAGGCCTCCGAGGCGGCCGGCGAGCAGCCCTCGGCGGAGAAGGACCTGAACGGCTTCATGCGCTTTGCGATCGAGCAGCTATGCATTCCGGCGGTCGGCGGGCCGGTGGGCCTGACCCAGCGGCTGGGCGCGATTCTCGTCGACGGCGTCCGGCCGATCCAGATCGGCGACAATACGGTCGGCTGGCGCGCCAACTACCGGCTGCGCAGCGGCGACGAGCTGCGCGCCCGCCAGCAGGGGCTGGACGAAAAGGTGCAGACCGTGACGATGGACTACTACAAGAAGACCGGCGAAAGCGGGGATCTGCTGCCGCTGATGACCGTCGTCGCCAACAGCGAATGCAAGGTCGCCAACGGCCGGCGCATCCGCTACGACAAGGAGGAGCAGCAGGAGCGCCTTCTGATCTACGGGCCGGATCTCGAGGTCATGGCGCACAGCGAGCCGCTCAATCCGCCGGTGCCCGCCGGGCGCGATGCGCGGGGCGTCACGGTCGCCCTGTTCGACGCGGGGATCAACTACACCTTGCCGGGCTTCGCGGCGCATCTGGCGCGGGCGCCCAACGGGCAGTCGCTCGGCTACGACTTCTGGGACATGGATTCGCGGCCCTTCGACAGCAACCCGTCGCGCTCGCCTTTCTATCCCCTGCGGCACGGCACGCAGGTCGCCAGCCTGCTCCTCAAGGAAGCGCCGCATATCCGGCTCCTGCCCTACCGCTACCCCCGTCCCGACATGAGCCGCATGGAAGAGATGGTGCGGGCGGCGGATTTCAATCGCGCGGTCGTCGTCACGATGCCGATGGGCAGCAACACGCGCGAGGATTGGAACGCGTTCCTCCAGGCCGTGAGCACACGTCAGCACATGCTGTTCATCATTTCCGCCGGCAACGACGGGCGCGACATCGACGCGCAGCCGGTCTACCCGGCGATCTTCGATCTGGAGAACTTCCTGGTCGTCACGTCCAGCACGGCGGCCGGACGCCTGGCGCCCGGCTCCAACTGGGGCAAGAACACCGTCGACATCATGGTTCCGGCGGAGAACGTCGAGGTGACCACCTTCTACGGCGATACCGGAAGGGCGTCCGGATCCAGCTACGCCGTCGCCCGCGTGGCGGCCCTGGCGGCGCGGCTGTTGCGCGAGCATCCCAGATGGAAGGCGCCCGAGCTCAAGGAGGCGATCCTGAAGCGCGCGCGCCCGGCGCCGTCCGAAGCCCAGAACGTCGTCAAGCACGGCTGGATCCCTGATCCTGCGGCGGACGAGTAGGCGCGGTTTGGCTGCCGCAACGGCAGCTCGCATGGACTCGCGGAACAAGTCCGCGAGTGATGGTATTATTTAATATCAAATATTTAACGTCATTGCCGGACTTGTTCCGGCAATCCACGGCTGGTCCGCGGCGGTCGGCTTGTGCAAAATCCGCCTCCTTGTCAGAATCCCTCCATCGAGCCGCATCCGGGAGGAACCGCCATGGCGCTCGCGATCGAGAAGCTGCATCCCCTGTTCGTCGCCGAAGTGTCGGGCGTCGACCTCACCCGGCCGATGGACGATGCGACGGCCGGCGCGGTCCGCGCGGCGTTCGATGAGCACTCCATCCTGGTGTTTCGCGGCCAGGACGTCACGGACGAGCAGCAGGTCGCCTTCAGCGAGCATTTCGGCCCGCTCGAACGGATGCTCGTCGGTTCGCAGGGCGGCGGCACGCCGCTCGCCTACCTGACCAACGTGGACCGGGAGACCGGCGCGATCATCCCGCCCGACGACAAGCGGATGATCCGCAACCTCTGCAACATGCTGTGGCATTCCGACAGCTCGTTCAAGAAAGTGCCGGCGCTCGCCTCCATCCTGTCCGGGCGCGAGGTCACCGGCGAGGGCGGCGAAACCCAGTTCGCGACGTTGCGCGCGGCCTACGATGCCCTGACCGACGACATGAAGCGGCGGATCGAGGGACTGGTCGCCGAGCACAGCTTCGCCTACTCGCGAAGCCAGGTCGACCCGACGCTGCTGACCCGGGAGATGAAGGACGAGGTGCCGCCGGTGCAGCAGTCGCTGGTGCGGCAGAACCCCCTGAATGGCCGGAAAGCCCTCTACGTCGGATCGCACGCCTCCCACATCCTGGGCATGCCGGTCGAGGAAGGGCGGGCGCTGCTCGGGCGGCTTCTCGACCACGCGACCCAGGACCGCTTCGTCTACACGCACCGGTGGCGGAACAAGGATATCGTCATGTGGGACAACCGCGCCGTGCTGCACCGCGGCCGGCCCTGGGACTACATGAAGCCGCGCGTCATGCATCGCACGACGGTCGCCGGCCACGGCCCGACGGCAGCCGGCGGCAGGGTCCTGGCAAGCGCCTGAAGGGCGGCCGAAACCCGCTGATTTCCGCCTCTTTAACCGTTTTTAAACGGGACGACCCTACCGTGGGCCGTCCGCGCCGTTGGATGCGCGGCTCAGGCCGTGGCCCGCATGAAAGTCTCCGTCATCATCCCGATCTACAACGAGCGTGAAAACATCGACGCGCTCCACATGCAATTGCACCCGGTGCTCAACGCCCTGGACGGAAGCCACGAGGTCGTCTTCGTCAACGACGGCAGCACGGACGGCTCGGACACCGTGCTGGATGCCCTCGCCGCGCTCGACCGGACGGTGAAGGTAGTGCACCTGCGCCGCAACTACGGCCAGACGGCGGCGATGATGGCGGCGATCCGCTACAGCAGCGGCGAGATCATCGTGCCGATGGACGGCGACCTGCAGAACGACCCGAATGATATTCCCCGCCTGATCGAGAAGCTGGAGCAAGGCTACGACGTCGTCTCCGGCTGGCGGGTCGACCGCAAGGAAGGCATGGACCGCCGCCTGCCGTCGCGCATCGCCAACTGGATGATCTCCAAGGTTTCCGGCGTGAAGCTGCACGACTACGGCTGCACCTTGAAGGCCTATCGCCGCCGCTTCCTCGAGAATGTTCGTCTGTACGGCGAGATGCACCGCTTCGTGCCGGTCTATGCGGCCTGGGAAGGCGGCAACGTCACCGAGCTTCCGGTGGCCCATCACCCGCGCCTGCACGGCAAGTCGAAATATGGCATCGGCCGCGCGCCGCGGGTGTTGCTGGACCTGCTCGTCATCCGTTTCCTGGCGCGCAGCCTGGACCGGCCGATCCAGTTCTTCGGGCGCGCCGGTCTCTACAGCTTCGCGGCGGCGATGCTGGCGGGCGGCTATGCGCTCTATCTCAAGATCGTCGAGGGGGTGTCCTTCATTCTCACGCCGCTGCCCGTGCTGGTCGTCATGCTCGCCCTGATCGGACTGATGTTCGTGATGATCGGCCTGCTCGCGGAGATCCAAAGCCGGGTGTATTTCGAGTCGCAGGACAAGCTGCCCTTCACGGTGCGCACGACGCGCAACCTGTTGACGGTCGTGGATGCCGCCTAGAGCAACCTGCATCCGATCGGACGCAGGTAAGTTGCTCTAACTTTTTAAGATAGATCAATTTACCTGCAATCAGGTGGTTCCACCTGATTGCAAATTGATCTAGGAGGAATGGGATGCATGCCACGCACTATCAGCTCGACGTGGAGCTTGCCGAAACCCACTGGTGGTGGGTGGCCCGCCGGAAGCTGCTGCGCCGCCTGTTGAGCCGCTTCCTCGGCGGGCGCGGCAAGCGCAAGATTCTCGAGGTCGGTTGCAGCACGGGATCGAACCTGCGGATGCTGCAGGATTTCGGCACCGTTCACGGCATGGAGCTGCATCCCCCGGCGGTGGAATACTGCCGCATGCGCTATCCCGGGATCCGCATCTACGACGGCGGCATCCCGGACCCGATGCGCGATACCTTCGACGTCATCTGCCTGTTCGACGTGCTGGAGCATATCGAGGACGAGGACGGCGCGCTGGAATGGATCGACGATCATCTCGCGCCGGAAGGCGTGCTGCTCGTCACGGTGCCGGCATTCGATTTCCTGTGGTCGCATCACGACGAGCTGGCGCAGCATCACCGGCGCTATACGAAGCCCGCTCTGGAGGCGCTGCTCGGCCGGCGCTTCCGGATCGCCTACGCTTCCTATTTCAACACCCACCTGTTCCCGGCCATCGCCATCGTCCGCCTGGTCCAGCGCCTGCTTCACCTGGGCGGCGAAGGCGACAAGGCAGCCGGCGGGCGAGGCTTTTCGAACGGCGTGCTGCAGGCGCTGTTCTCGGCCGAGCGGATCTGGCTCCCCGCGCTCAAGCTGCCGTTCGGCGTGTCGATCTTCGCGGCGGCGCATAAGGGCAAGGCGCCGTGATGTGCGGGATGGCGGGACCTACCTAGGGGTTCCGTCGCCTAACCTTCGCGGCCGGA
The DNA here is from genome assembly GCA_009377445.1 of Alphaproteobacteria bacterium. Taxonomy (GTDB): domain Bacteria; phylum Pseudomonadota; class Alphaproteobacteria; order UBA8366; family UBA8366; genus WHUA01. The sequence continues at coordinate 51,406 of WHUA01000005.1, forward strand.
AATGCAGGGAACTAAAAACCTATAGACCGACCGTTTCGTTCCCATCGTCCGAGAAAGACATTATGAAACCGCCGGCCGGGAATTTTGTTCCAGTATCTCTCCATCAAGAAGAGCGCCGGAGAAATGATCGGCTTTGCTTTAAGCGGGATACCGAGAATCATGCTGTTCAGCACGCCGAAATAGGCTGGCCCGCCAAAGTATCGCAAGTCGGTGCAGGTAAAATAGGTATCGGCGGATTTTAGAATTTCATCGTGATTCAACGCATGTTCGGTCTCGGCGTCGAACGAGTCATCGAGCCGGTACCAAAGCTCCCGCAAGGCTTCGAGAAAGAATTGGGCATTCGGTTCCAGCATGACGAATTTGCCGCCCGGAACCAATATCTTCGCGACGTTCAGCAATGTCTGATCCAGGTCGGCTATACAGTGATGGAGACCGCCAATTACAAAGGCTAGATCGAATTTCTGTTCGATTTGAAATGGCTTGGTAAGGTCAAGCTGAAACGCGGGGAACCCTGTATTTCGTTCGTAGTCGGCACATGCCGATGGAGAAATATCGAAGCCGGACAATGAAACCTTCGGGAACTGCTGCTGTAGCGCCAACGAATTATAGCCGCTGCCGCATGCCAATTCCGCAACGCGTTTTGTATTTAGATCCACGCCATTCGATAAGAACGGGAATATAAATTCTTCCCGATATCGCATGCTCCATGTGTCGTAATAATGCGCGACATAGTCGTCGTGGATCCTCTCGAATTGGAGAATTTGCCGTTCGCTATCGAGCAACGCCGCTACTCCCCCCAACTCTGTCTGCAGGATACTGAATTCAATCGGGAATTCGTCAATATCTCATTAACTCCGATGATTAGCGGCGGCCAAACTCGGGAGCGCGGATGCTCTAGAGGAGGCTTAGGGACTGGTTAAGACTTCCTCAAGCTTCTTTACTTAAATCAACGGGATGAAGACCCTATCGACATCGGGCGTGACCCTGGCTGTGCCAGGTTCCGGCCTGGAGGCAGAAGTTAAACGCGGCTGGATGCTTGCCGCGCTCTACGTTGTGCTTGCGGCGGTCGCCGTCTACCCAGTTTTCACGGTCGCAGTGCCCCCATTGGTCGACTATCCGAACCATTTGGCGCGGATGCACATTCTCGCCAATGCGGCCGACATCCCCGAGCTGAGCGGGAACTACGTCGCCGATTGGAAGCTGCATCCGAACATGGCGATGGAACTGATCGTGCCGCAACTGGCCCGGTTCATGTCGATCTACATGGCCGGCAAGGTCTTCATCGCGGCGACGCTGCTGCTGCTGCTCGGCGGGACGATGACGTTGCGGAAGACTTTGTATGGGAAGGTCGGATTGTGGCCCGTGGTGACCTTTCTCCTGCTCTATAGCCATATCTTGTTCTGGGGATTCCTAGGCTATCTGTTCACGGCTGGCCTGGGTCTGTTCGCCTTCAGCGCCTGGATCGGACTTCGGGAGCGCGGTCCCCTTCTCCGGATCGCGGTCTTTTCGACTATTACAATCATACTGTATGTGAGCCATTTATTTGGTCTGCTGGTCTATGGCTTGCTTGTATTGGGCTACGAGCTTTGGCGGGTGCGGGGCTTCAAGATACTCAGCCGCGAAATGGTTGGCGCCTGGGGCATATCGGGCGCGCAGTTCGTTCTGCCGTTCGCGTTGTTTGCACAATGGACGATTGCCAACAGCAGTCCGGTGCCGTCGCTTACCGAATATGGGCCGCTGAGCTTGCGATTCATCGCGCTGATATCGCCCGTGCATATGGGCATTCCGCGGATCGATATTCCGACGGCGATATTCCTCGCGCTCGTCTTCGCCCTGTGCCGGTCCAACAAGTCCATCGGTTTCGCAAGCGAAATGAAGCTGCCGATCTTGCTGTTGACCGCGGCCACACTCGCATTGCCGCAATACCTGTCGAGCGTATGGGGAACGCATTTCCGAATCCCGACGATAATTGCCTGTGTACTCGTCGCCGGCGTGCGCATCGAGCCGGATGCGTGGCGGCTGGCGAGGGTCATGACATGCGCAGCCATCGGAATGTTCTGCCTACGGACGGCTGTCGTGACGCTGGAATGGGCCGAAATCGACCGGAAGTTCGAGGAGTTTCGGAAGGCGAGCGCTGTCATGGAGCCCGGCAAGCGGATGCTCGTCGTCGAGGACAGCGAAGACCGGCCGCCCGGCAAGATCGCCCTTTACGGCATGCAGTTCTGGCATCTGCCGGCGCTCGCCGTTATCGAGCGATCGGCGTTCATGCCGTACCTGTTCACCGGCCATGTCGGAATACAGGCCGCATCGGGGGTCCAGATTCTCGACACGCCGACGGGGATTCCGCTTTCGCGTATGCTTCTCCAAGACGGCATCGATCCGGCGTCGAGCATGTTTCCGCTCGGTTACCCGATCAATCGATATGTCAGGGCGTACTGGACCGGCTGGCCGGAGCAGTATGACTACGTCGTGTCGATCCGGTTTGCGAACGAGGCGAATCCTGCCCCGGCGTATTTGCAGCCCGTCCGGCGCGGCAGCTTCTTCGACATCTATCGCGTGGTGAAGCCTGTGCGGGACGCTGTAAGGTAGGGCGGCCATGCAGCGAAGCGACATTGCCGCGGATCAGACCCAGCGAACGATCGACGATTTCGGCGATCAATGGACGCGGTATACCACCAACGACGGTTATTACGCCTCGCTCGAGCTGTTCCGGGATGTCTGCGGCCCTGTGCTCGATCCCTCCGCCCTGGAGGGTGCGACCGTGAGCGAGATCGGCAGCGGCACCGGCAGGATCGTCGCGATGCTCGTCGCGGCCGGCGCCGCCCGCGTTATCGCCATCGAGCCGTCAGATGCGTTCGAAGTGCTCAAGGTGAACACTGCCTCCTTCGCGGACCGCATCGAGTATGTGCGCGGCGCCGGCGAAGCCGTTCCCGCGGGCCGAAATCTCGATTACGTCTTCTCCATCGGCGTGCTGCACCATATCTACGATCCCGCGCCGGTCGTACGCGCGGCTCATGCGGCGCTGCGGCCGGGCGGCCGGATGCTGGTTTGGCTCTATGGGCGCGAAGGCAACGAGAGCTATCTCCGGCTCGTCGAGCCGCTGCGCAAGGTCACCGTCAGGCTTCCGCAATCGCTCCTCGCAGCGATATGCTATGGGCTGAACCTTTGCCTCGCTCTATACATTCTGCTGTGTCGAGTCTTTCCCCTGCCCCTGCGCGGCTACATGAACAACGTCATCGGCCGCTTTTCATGGGCGAAGCGCTACCTCGTCATTTACGACCAGCTCAACCCAACCGTGGCGCGCTATTACACGCGGGAGCAGGCGGAAGCGCTGCTTGCCGATGGCGGATTCGTGAACATCCGTCTTCATCATCGGCACGGCTATAGCTGGACGGTCATAGGCGAGAGGCCGGGCGGTTGATCGCGGCCCATCGCGGCGCGAATCCGGGAATTTACGAAGCATTAACCTCGAAAAACTAAATATTAGCCTCCTGCGAGCGGGAACAGAGCGCCTTCTCCGAAGACAGTTCGACGGCGGGTGGCTGGCGTTTCGAAGCACCAGGCGAAGGGACTTGGGGATGCTGAGCAGAATGGGACGAAAGCCGCTGATTCCCGCCCTTGCGGATAAAGCCAGCTTACCGGCGGTCTACCTTACCGCCACAATTCTCGCCTATCTTCTGTTCAGTCAGACGATGTACCGGCCGCATCTGTCCGGGGGCGACGCCGTATACCCGTATCTGTTGCTGTTCTGCCTAGTTACCGGCGGCGCTGGCCTGTCATATTCCCGGGCGACGCCCTCATACAGGGTATTGACCCGTTCTGTCATAGCCTTCGCCCTATTTTATGTTGTCACAAGCCACGTCCCGATTGTCGATTCCCTCATAGGCGCAGATCGGCTTGCCCGTTTCGAGCTCAATCAGTTTTGGGTTGTCGCAGCGCTTTGCGGCATTGCCGGCTTCTTCAGGCCGAGCTTCGGCCTGGTGCCATTGCTGTATATCCCCTGGCAGAAGCATCAGTTGATGCATCTCGGTGGGCTGCCGATAGATTGGCTGGATCACTTCACGCTTATCGAGTCCGGCTCCTTTCTTATCCTCGGTTACCTGATTTTCGGTCTTTTCTTCCGAGTTTCGTCCTCTTTTGAGTCGACCGCTGGCAGCGGAGCGGCGGTGCGCGCCGATGCGAGCCCGCTGACGTCGTCCCTGCGCCTGATGGATGTCCTCGTCCTGCTGGCGATTGCTCTGCATTTCGGCAACTACTTCTATGCTGGCTTGATCAAAACGACTCTCGGCGGCAGTCCGGTTCACTGGATATTGCACAATCCGACCGAAATTCTGGTGTTGGCCGCATGGGACAGCGGCGTGCTTCCGATATCATTCAGTACGTGGCTTCCCGGCTTCACGTATGAGCTCATTTCAAATGTTCGGGTCTTCAGCAATCTTGCTACCATCGGGATCCAGTTGCTCGCGGTGATCGCGATCGTCCGCATCCGCTGGGCGGTGTGGATCACCCTGACCTATGATGCCCTGCATGTGCTGATCTTCCTGACAACCGGAATTTTCTTTTGGAAGTTTATCGTTCTCAACCTCGCGATCGTGGCCGCGCTCTCGGCTATGAATATCCAACGTATTCCTCGGAACTTGAAGACGGCGCTGATATCGGCTGTGATTTGCTCGCCATTCGTCTTCCATATCATGCCATCTTTCGCCTGGCTCGATACGCCATCCGTCAATCAGGTGCGGCTCTATGCGGTCACCGAGGATGGCGCGGAATATCGCGTCCCCTCCAATTATTTCCTCGGCTCGTCGATCACCCAGGCGCAGAATCGGATGATATGGCCGGAGCGCGGGCCCTTCCCGACCTCGACGTGGGGAACGACGCGCAACGCCGGCATCGCGCAGCGCGGTCTTGCCTGCGATTGGGCGGATGACGCGAGCCGATCGCAGGCAGCCTACTACGTTCCAAAGGAGCATATAGAAGAGGTTGTGCGTCGCAACCACACCCAGATTCTATCGATGGTGGACGCCAAGGGGTTCGTGGACTATGACCTGTTTCCGCATCATATCTTTTCGATGCCGTGGGGTTTCGAGGACTTCAAGAAACTCGATAAGCGCCTGATCCGATCGTATCGCTATGAGAGCGAGGCTGTCTGCCTCGGATACGAGAATGGCGAAATGACGCGAAAGCGCATCTATTATTCCACGTTCGACATAGCGCTGTAGCATGAACGAGAACGCCGAGGCTTGGCTGATCTATGACGGAGAATGTCCATTCTGTTCCGCCTACGTTCGATTCTTGAGACTTCGCGAGGCGGTTGGGACGGTAAAATTGCTCGACGCTCGCGATGGCGGACCGCTGGTGTCGAAATTTATTTCTGACGGCTTCGATCTCGATGAAGGCATGGTGCTGAAGATCGGAAGCCGGATATATCACGGCGACGATTGTATTCATGCGTTGGCTCTCATGACCAGCAACGTTGGCCTGTTCAACCGAATCACTGCGGGGATTTTCAAGTCGCCTGCGCGAGCGCGCCTGCTTTACCCGCTGCTCCGAGCATGCCGCAATGCGACCCTGCGTGTGCTGGGGCGTCGGAAGCTGGCCGATGCGCGCGGCAACCGCCGGTAGGTAGCGCCGTCGAGCCGTAGACGACGCCCTTCCCCGCGGCTCCGCCTCCCCTTGCCGGTCGCGCATGCCGGGAGTAGCGTTCCAGGCACCGCCCGGGCTGCGCATTGCCCGCGGTCTGGGCTCCCTCAACCAGGGAGGTTACGCATGTCCAGCTACATCATGCTTCTCGACTACACCGATCAGGGTATTCGGAACATCAAGGAGTCGCCCAAGCGGGCGGACGCCGCCCGGGATCTGGCCAAGCGTTGCGGCGCCGAGATGAAGGATGTCTACATGACGATCGGCAGCCACGATCTCGTCGCGCTGGTCGAAGCGCCGGGCGACGAGGCGATCGCCAAGTTCGCCCTCTCGATCGGCGCGCTCGGCAACGTGCGCACGACCACGCTGAAGGCGTTCGGCGAGCGCGAATACCGCGGCATCATCGAATCGCTGCCGTGATCGGCGGGGCGCGCCGCTATTTCTTCTGCGCGTAGGGCGGCGCCTTGAAATACGGCGGATACGGCCCGATCGCTTCCATGTCGACCTCGACCAGCGACGGGCCGGTCCCGGCAAGCGCCTCGGCGACGCGGTCGCCGAGGTCCGAGACCTTCGACACCTTGCCGTAGCGCAGCCCGGCGACGCGGGCCAGTTCCTCGAGGCTCGGGCCCTTGAGATCGTGGAAATAGCGCCGGCCGCCGTACAGCTCGTCCTGGATGTGGCGGATGACGCCGTAGCCCTTGTCGTTCATCACCAGGAAGCAGATGTCGGCGTTCTCCTGCGCGGCGGTCCACAGCTCCGTCACGTTGAGGAAGAAGCCGCCGTCGCCGCACATGCAGACGACCTTGCGCCCGCCGCCGCCGATCGCCGCGCCGATGCCGAGCTGCATGCCCGGCCCGATCGCCGCGCCGACCGGGTAGATGTTCTGCGACGGGTCGTTGAGCGGGAAGATGCGGTTGCCCCAGGTGCTGTTGGAAAGCGTCACGTCGCGCACCCAGATCGCGTCCTTCGGCATCGCCTTCCGCAATATCGCCGGGAAGCCGTCATAGGGCGCCTGGGCGCGGCGGTAGCTCTCGGTCGCGGTTTCCTTCAGCGCGGCGAACTCCCCCGCCAGCCCTTTGTCGACCTTGATCTTGCCGGAGAGCGCGTCGGCCAGGCCGCCAAGCGTTACCGCGCTGTCGGCGCAGAGGAAGAGGTCGCTCGAATAGGTCCGGCCCTTGGCCTGCGGATCGACGTCGATCTGCACGCGGCGCGGCGGCAACGCCAGCGACATGTCCGCCGTCTCGTGCCCGCGCAAGCGGCAGCCCGCGACGATCAGGAGATCGACGCTCTTGTAGAACTCCACCACCTCGGGCGTGGCGTTGAGCGAGCCCAAGGTCATCGGATGGTCTTCCGGCACCACGCCGCGGCCGTTCCAGCTCGTCACGTGCGGGATGCCGAGACCGATCAGGCGCATGACCGCGTCGCGCGCGTGCTTCGCGCCGTTGCCGGTCCACAGCAGCGGGCGCTTTGCCTGGGCGACCATCTCGGCGAGGCTCTTCAGCATGGCGGCGTCCGGCTGCTTCGGCGCCGGAAGCGGCAGCTTGAGGCCGTCCAGCTCGCGCGGCCGCGCGATCTCCGCCCGCTGGATGTCGACCGGGATTTCGATGCTGACCGGTCCGCGCGGCGGGGTGAGCGCCTCGGTCGCCGCCTGGATCAGCACGCCGAGCGCGATTTCCGGCGAGCGCACGCGGTAGGCGGCCTTGGAGACGGAACGCAGCATGCCGAGCTGGTCCGCCACGTCGTGCACCGTGCCCTGCCCGCGGTCGATGTTGCCGGTCGCGGTCTGGCCGGTGATGTGCAGCACGGGTGAGCCCGCGAAGCGCGCTTCGACGATGGCGCCGCAGGCGTTCGCCGCGCCAGGGCCGGTGCTGGTGAACAGCACGCCGAGGCCGCCGCTGGCCCGCGCATAGGCGTCCGCCATGTGGCCGGCCCCCGCCTCGCCCCTGGCCATCACGAAACGCAATAGATTGCCGCGTCCGATCGCATCCAGGATCGGAATGTTGTGCACCGAGATGACGCCGAAGGCGGTCGTCACGCCGACTTCCTTGAGGAAATGGGCGACGAGGTCGCCGACCTTGATCTTCTCCGTCATTGCGTCTTTCTCCTGCTCAGGCCGGCCACGCTGGCTGGTGGGTGCCGAGCGGCACCGGCGGCCGGGACCAGCCCATCGGCGTTTCGGAAAGGCCGATCGGGGGCTTGAGGTGCATCAGGCGACCGAAGGGGCTGTCCGTTTCCATGGTCAGGTCGCGCACGTCGTCGAGCTTCGGGTCGTGCAGCTTGCGCGCGTCGGCAATGGTGCCGAGCCGGCCGAGCCCGTCGATCCAGCGCCCGGTCTGCGCCAGCGACAGGCGGACGAGCCAGCTTCCGCCTTCCCGGGCGCGGCGGCCGAGCGCGATCATCGTCCCGAAGGCGGCGAGATATCCCGAGATGTGATCGAGCGCCTGGGCCGGCAGCGGCCCCGGCCCTTTCCCTTCGCCCCCTTCGTAGGAAATGCCGCTCGCCGTCTGCACCAGGCTGTCGAAGCCGCGCAGGCCGCGCCATGGTCCCGCATGGCTGTAGGCGCAGAGGCTGACGCAGACGATGCCCGGCCGCGCCTCGGCGAGCGCTTCCGGCGTGAAGCCGCGCGCGGCGATCGTCCCCGGCCGGTAGGCTTGGGTGAACACGTCGGCCTCGCGGGCCAGCGCCAGGAGCTTGTCGCGTCCCGCCTTGTCGCGAAGGTCGATGTGCGCGGACAGCTTGCCGAAACCGGTGTCGATCACCAGCGGCTGCGAAAAGGGCAGGTGCGGCCCGGCGATGCGCATGATGTCCGCGCCGAAGCCGGCCAGCAGCTTGCCGCTCACCGGTCCGGCGAGCACGCGCGTCAGGTCGAGCCCGCGTATGCCGGACAGCGGCTTTGCGGCCTTGGGCAGCGGCTCCGGCGCGCTGTCGGCGATCTTGACGATCTCGATCAGCGGCAGCTCGGCGAGCGCCTTCGCCTGGTCGTGCGCGGCCCATTCCTCGGGGCTCCGCAGCATGCGGGCGCACATGCCGGCTTCGGCCAGCGTGTATTCCAGCTCGGCCGCGTTCCAGCCGGCGACGGCCTTTGTCACCGCGTCCCGGTCCTCTTCGCAGCCGAGCACTTCGAGCGTACCCGCGGCATGATGCGGGAAGTTGCAGTGAAGCTGTATCCAGCGGCCGTCCTTTGTCTGGTATACGCCCGAGATCTTGCGCCACAGGTCGTGCGCCGTCTTGCCGTCGACCTGGAGATACCGCTCGCTGCGGAGCGCGATGGAGGCGATGCGGGTGTCGACGCCGACCCTCTGCCGACTGCCGGTGCGAAGCTCCCAGAGGTCGGCGGCGGCGAGGCCGACGGCCGCGAGCGCCGCGGAGGCCGCCGTGCCGAGCAGGAAATGCGTCGGCAGCACCGGGTCCTTGCCGGTGATCTCGTATTTGTCCGAGGGGCCGAGCGGCCGGCCGGCGGCGCTCAGGATATCGCGCAAGGCGGTCGTGGCGTCGGTCATCGCTGCTGCCTTTATGCGGTGGGTCGGGACTCTGTTGTAGCGCAGCATCGCATGGCGCGGCAAACCGCGGCGGATGATAAGGCTCACTGCTGTCCGGTTGAGCATCCAGCGGGTCGCAGGTTCGGCGCGCATGGACTCGCGGAACAAGTCCGCGAGTGACGATATTATTTATAACCAAATACATATCGTCATTGCCGCACTTGTTGCGGCAATCCACGGACGGGTGCCGTAACCGCAATGGTTTCGCGTCCTGGGACGGCCGGTTGCTGCAGACGCCAGACGATCCGCGATTCTCCGAGAGCAAACAGCAAGAACCGGAATGCGGGCCTTGCCTGGATCCGTATTATCCGTCGCATAGTTCAACAGCGAAGGAGGTTCGTCATGAACTCGATGAAGACGGAAACAGGCGCGATCCGCTTTGCGGTGGCCGCCTGCTCGCTCGGCTCGGTCCTGGTCGCGGCCACGGACAAGGGCGTCTGCGCAATTACGTTCGGCGACGATCGGGATGCGTTGGTAGCCGATCTTCGGGATCGTTTCCCGCATGCGCGCATATCCGGTGGCGATGAGAAATTCGAGCGGCTCGTCGCCGATGTCGTCGCCTTCGTCGAGGCGCCGGCGCGGGGCTTCGACAGGCCGCTTGACGTGCGCGGGACCGCGTTCCAGCAGGAAGTCTGGGATGCGCTGCGCGCCATCGCGCCCGGCTCCACGGCGAGCTATGCCGACATCGCGGCGCGCATCGGCAAGCCGGCGGCGGTGCGGGCGGTGGCGCAGGCCTGCGCGGCGAACGCCATCGCGGTCGCGATCCCCTGCCACCGCGTCGTGCGGCGGAACGGCGACGTGTCGGGCTATCGCTGGGGCGTCGCGCGGAAGCGCGCCCTGCTCGACCGGGAGGCCGCGGCGTGACCAGCCCGGCCGGGGGGCCTGTCGCCGGCCGCATCGCACGGTGCGACTGGGCGGCGATCGGCGCGGATCTCGACGCGCGCGGCTGCGCCACGACCGGCCCCCTCCTCACCCCGGCGGAATGCGGCGCGCTTGCCGGCGCTTATGCCGACGACGCGCCGTACCGCAGCCGCGTGGTCATGGCGCGGCACGGCTACGGCCGTGGCGAGTACAAATACTTCGGCTATCCGCTGCCGAAGCTCGTTGAGGCGCTGCGCACCGCACTTTATCCGCCGCTCGCCGCGATCGCCAACCGCTGGAGCGAGGCGATGGGCGCCGCCGCGCGCTTCCCGCCGGAGCATGACGCGTATCTCGCAAGTTGCCACGCCGCCGGCCAGACCAAGCCCACGCCGCTGGTCCTCGCCTATGGCGCGGGCGACTACAACTGCCTGCACCAGGACCTGTACGGCGACCTGGTGTTTCCGCTGCAGGTGGCCTTCCTGCTGTCGCGGCCGGAGTCGGATTTCACCGGCGGCGAATTCGTCCTCACGGAACAGCGCCCGCGCATGCAGTCGCGCGCCGAGGTCGTGGCGCTCCGGCAGGGCGAAGGCGTTATCTTTCCGGTCCGTCACCGGCCCGTGCAGGGCACGCGCGGCGTCTATCGCGTGACCATGCGCCACGGCGTGAGCCGGCTCCGCACCGGCTCGCGCCACACGCTCGGCATCATCTTTCACGATGCGGCGTGAGAGGCCGCGGGCTCAATACGTCAATGCGGTGGAGAAGAAGAAGCGCCAGTCGTCGCCGTCGCTGGTCTGGACCTTGCGGGTCAGCGGCTTGGCGGCTTCGAAGGTGGCGCGCATGTGATCGGTCAGCTTGAGGCGAAACCCCGCGCCGGCCGAGGTCAGCGAATCGCGGCTGGAGCCGCCGCCCGGCGTCTCGTTCCATACCGCGCCGATGTCGTAGAAGCCGTAGACCTGGTACTCGCTCAGCCAGCGCCATTGCGTCGCGTCGCTGTAGCGCAGCTCGCCGCTGGCGGCGATGCCGTCTTCGCCCGAGACTTCGCCATAGTCGTAGGCCCGGCCGAACTGTTCGCCGCCGAGACTGAACTCCTCATAGGAAAGCAGCGGGTCCGCCGACCACTGGCCGCCGATACCGAGCTGGAGGCCGATGCGCTCCGTCAGCTTCTGCAGGCGGATGACGTTGCCGGTCACCTTCGTGAATTCGCTTCGCCCGTCCGACCGCGAGAGCGTGCTCGATCCCTCCTCCGAGGCCCCCAGGACGTCGATCCCTTGACTCAATTCGAGCTTGAGCTGGCTCTCGCCGTCGAAACGGTCGGTCAGGCCGTAGGTCGCGGCGGCGCGCAGGACCCGCAGCCGGTCGCTGATCGCGGTGCTGTCGAACTGCGTCTCGCGGAAATTGCGGACATCGAAGCTGCCGGAAAGCCAAAGGCTCTGCTGCCGCGAGCGGATCAGCGGATGCCAGATGCGGCCGACGAACTGCGCGATCCGGATATCCGAATCGAGCGCCGCCTTGCTGCTGCCGGGATCGAGCGCGCCAAAAGCGCCGAGCGCCGACACGTAGGTGCCGGCATCGCCGACCGGCGCCATCGCCGACACGGACCCGTATAGAAGCTCTTCGGGCTGCGTCGGAACCGTCACGAAGCTCGCCTGGAGCGATTCGCCGAAGCCGAGGGCGCCGTGCACCGCGCCGCTCAGGAATCCCTGCAGCCTGCCGACCTCAGGCGTGCCGCGGTTGTCGAGCTGCGCGGACGCGTCCACGGCCTTGCGCTGGACCGCCACCGAAAGCTCGTATTCGCCCGCATCGTCCCGCACCGCCTTCAGGCTGGGGGTCACCGAGACGCCGGGGATGTCGTTCATGAGCAGCAACGAACGCTCGACCGTGTCCAGGCGCGCCGGGCGCTCGTGCAGCGCCGCCTGCGCGTAGCGTTCGAGCACGCCGCGCTGGCTTTCGTCGCCGGTCACGGAAAAGCGCACGATGTGCCCTTCGATCACGCGAACGCGCAGGACGCCGGCGACGATCTGCTGTTCCGGCGCAACCGCGCGGGTCAGGAAGTACCCTTCGTCCCGGTACAGCTTCGTGATGCGCTGGAGGATCTCGTAGACCTCCTTGCTTCCCACCGTTGCGGTCAGGAACTCCTCGTAGAGCGGCGCGAACCGGGCCGCATCGAGAGCGGTCGCCCCTTCGATCACGACGCCGCTCAGGGTGAACGGGTTCACCGCTTCGGATGGAACGGCCGGCTGCCCGAGCTGCGGCAGCGCCGGGCCCGCCTTGGGCAGCACCCGTTGCTCGCTTTCCTTGATGCGGCGGTCGATGTTTGAAAGATCCGGCGATTGCTGGGCGCTTGCTTCGAAATTGGCGCATAGCCCCAGGGCGGCGGCGCCCAGCAGAAACCGGACGGCCAGCGTCCGGCAGGCGCCCGGCGAGCCTCTCGTCAGATGTTTCATGTCGGGATGAGCGAGCCGGTTGCCAATCTCAGGGGAGCTGTCATGCGCTTAACCATACTGCGATGGCTGGCGGAAATTTTCAATCGCGGGAAGGCCGGAACCCCAGGCAATCAATGGCATCGAAGTAAAACGTAGTAAATAAATCGTAAATATTGAAGTTAATGTTTAGGTATATTTTTAGTAATAGTGTGATAACGGTCACATTATATGTACAATTTTCCCAATATTAGTGTCAAACCAAAGTAGTATTTATCCGAAATCGGATGAATGTTATATTCCGAATGGATTTGGTCGCCGCAACAGGACAGACATCCGATGTATTCAGGCACGAAATCTCTCTCATTTCTTCTCGCGTTTCTTTGCTCGCTCGGGATGATAAATCTCGCAAACGCCGCGGATCCGGCGGCATGGTCCGTCCGCAGCGTATCGGGCGATGCGGAATTCCAGGCTCCGGGCGCGGCGTGGCAGCCGATTCGCGGCGGGCAAGCGGTCGCGGTCGGCAATTCGATTCGCACCGCGGGCAATGCGCGGGTCGTCATCGCGCGCGACGATGAGTCGGTAGACGATCGCCGCCAACAGCAGCTTCGAGATCAAGCCCGCCAGCAACGGGATGCTGACCAGCGTCTTCCAGAAGATCGGCACCTTGATGTTCAAGGTCCACAAGCGCCCGGACAAGCATTTCGAGGTCAATACCCCCTACCTCGTCGCCGTGGTCAAGGGCACGACATTTACGGTCAGCGTCGACGGCAATGGCAGCGCGGTGCACGTGACCGAGGGGCTTGTCGAAGTCGGCGCGTTTTCCGGACCGGAGAAGCTCATGCTTCACCCCGGCCAGACCGGCAGCATCTCGTCGAAGCCGGGCAGCAAGCTGCAGTCCGGCACCGTGACGCCTGAGAAGAGCGGCACGCCGGCGAAGGGCAAGGAGAAGCAGACGCGCGGCCCTGGCATCAACCAGACGATCGAGAGCGCGTCGATCGATATCGAGAAAGCGTCGAACGGCTTGTTCAAGAACGACAGGAGCCGCGTCCGCACGCAGGTCGCTTCCACCGGTGAAGGCGCCAGGTCGGCCGTCGAGGGCGTGGCCGGAACCGTTGGGACGATCGGATCGTCCGTCACGGGCAACGTCGGCAGCGCGATCGGCGGCGTGACGGATGGCCTCGGCGGCGCGGTAGGCAGCGTCGGCGGGGCCGTTGGCGGCGCAGTCGGGGCAGTCGGCGGCTTGACCGACGGGCTGGGCGGCGCGATCGGCGGTGCGGTCGGCAGCGTCGGCGGCACGGTGAGCGGTGTCGGCGGCGCGGTCGGCGGCCTCACCAGCGGCGTCGGCGGCGCGGTAAGCGGCATCACCGGTGGTGTCGGCGGCGCGGTAAGCGGTCTCGGCGGCTCCGTCGGCGGGACGGTCGGCGGTGTGGTCGGCAGCGTCGGCGGCACGGTGAGCGGCGTCGGTGGCACCGTCGGCGGTGTCGTAGGCGGCGTCGGCGGGACGGTCGGCGGCGTGCTGGGCGGCCTGGGCGGCCTCCTCGGCGGCAAGAAAAGCTGAAACGGCGGCCGGCGGCTATCATGAGCATGCTGAATAGCGGCGGCTTTACCGACGCCCTCCGGGCGGCCGCCGGCCGTTGGAAGGACCGTTTGGCGTACCTCGCCGTTTGCGGGCTGGTCGCCGTGCTCTACCTCACCGGCAGCCTCGACTTCGCCGAGCGCCAGCTCACCGACCTGAAGTTCCAGGTCCTGAGCCGGCCGGCGTCGGGCGAGATCGTGCTGGTCGAGATGGACGCGCAGAGCCTCGAGAAGATCGGCGTCTGGCCCTGGCCGCGGCGCTTGCACGCGGAGGTTCTCGACCGGCTGATGGCGGCCGGCGCAAGCCGCGTGGCGTTCGACGTCGACTTCAGCGCGTCGGCGTCTCCCGCGGACGACGCGCGGTTCGCCGCGGCGTTAAGCCGGGCGAAGGGCCGCGCCGCGCTGCCGGTGTTCACGCAGCGCGCTTCGAATCTCCAACGCGGCACGAAGCTGGTCGATGCGCTGCCGCAGAAGGCGTTCCGGGCCGACGCGGCGCTCGCGGCAATGAACATCTATCCGTCGCCGGATGGGCTCGTCCGAAACCTGTACCTGAAGGACGAGATCGGGGGACGCCGGTACGCCACCCTCGCGGCGTTGCTTGCCGGCGAGACCGCGGAGAGCGCCCCCGCCTTCTCCATCGATTTCGCAATCGATCCGGACTCCGTCCCGCGGCTTTCGTTCGACGATGTGCTGCATGGCCGGTTCGATCGCAGCATCGTGGCCGGCAAGCAGGTCGTCATCGGCTCGACGGCCGCCGAGCTCGGCGATCATTTCGTCGTGCCGACGCACGTCCTCATCCCCGGCCCGCTCGTCCACATACTGGGTGCGGATTCGCTCATCCAGGGCCGGGCGCTGGCGAGCCTGTCGCTGCTTCCGGTGCTGCTGCTGGCGGCGCTTGCGATCGGTCTTTCCATGTGGGCCTTCGAAAGGATGACCGCGTGGCAGGCGGCGCTTTTCGCGCTTGCGGCGGCAGCGGCCATCCTTGCCGGCTCGATCGCGATACAATCGGGTTTCGCGGTGCTGGCCGACGCCGTGCCGCTGGTTCTGTCCGTCTTCCTTTCGCTGATCGCCGCGCTGTTCAACCGGATCGACAAGCAGTCGATGCGGCTGATGTTCCAGAGCCTCGATCTTCGCCGCAAGAACGAGATGATGCGCAACCTCGTCGACGGCAGCACCGTCGGGATCGTCACGATCGCCGGCGACGGGCGCATCGAGACCAGCAACGCCGCAGCGGCGGACATGTTCGGCTACCGGCGCAACGACCTGGTGGGCATGCGCTTCGACCGCCTGATCCCCGGGCTCGCGCGGCTTTCGGAAAGCGGCCGCCGCGAATACCTTGCCAATCGTGCGGACGGCGGGGAATTCCCGGTGGAGATGACGGCGAACGCCGTCGGCGACCAGAGCGTCTTCGTCGCCTTCGTCAGCGACATCACCCTCCGGATGGAACAGGAGCGCCTGCTGAAGCACCAGGCGGAGCACGACGCGCTGACGGGGCTTCCCAACAGGGTGAAGCTGTCGCGCGACCTCTCGTCGGACCTCGCGACGGCGGCGACGGCGCAACAGAACGTCGCGGTCTTCCTGCTCGACCTCGACGGCTTCAAGGACGTCAACGATACGCTGGGCCACGATTTCGGCGACCGGCTGCTGCAGGAGATATCGCGGCGGCTGAGCGCGCTGATGCCGCAGGGCTCGACGTTGTCGCGCTTCGGCGGCGACGAGTTCGTGTTCTTCGTGTCGCCGGTCGACGGCGTGTCGGAAGTGGAGGCGTTCGGCCGCTCCGTGCTCGACCGGCTGAAACAGCCGATCCAGGTAGACTCCATCAGTCTCGAGATAACCGGCAGCGTCGGCGCCGCCATCTACCCCTACGACGGCGCGACGGCCGAGGAGCTGATCCAGCGCGCCGACATCGCGATGTACTCCGCGAAGCGCGAACGCTCGGGCTATGCGCGGTATTGGGCGGAAGGCGACATCCACAGCGTCCGGAACCTGACGCTGACCGGCGACCTGCGCCAGGCGATCGAGAACGACGGCCTCGAGCTTGCGTTCCAGCCGAAGATCGACCTGAAGGCGGCGGTGGCGATCGGCGTCGAGGCGCTGTGCCGCTGGAAGCATCCGGTGCACGGTTTCGTCTCGCCCGACGAGTTCATCGGCCACGCCGAGCAATCCGGATTGATCATGCCGCTGACGCAATGGGTCCTCGACAAGGCGATCGAGACCGGCGCGATGTGGCGGGAATGCGGCCGTGATCTGAGCGTGGCCGTCAACCTGTCGGCCCGCCTGCTCCATCATGAGACGATATTCGAGGCGGTTTGCGAGGCGCTCGAAAAGTGGCGCTATCCCGCCGACCGCCTGACGCTCGAGGTCACCGAAACCGCGCTACTGGTGAATCCGGCGCATGCGATGGAGATGATCGGCCGGTTCAGCGCGCTCGGCATCAAGGTCTCGATCGACGATTTCGGGACCGGGTACTCCTCCCTCTCCTATCTGGCGACGTTGAAGGCGGACGAGCTCAAGATCGACAAGAGCTTCGTCTTCGGCATGCTCGACGACAGCAACAACGGCACCATCGTCAAGTCGGTGATCTCGATGGCGCACGACCTCGGCCTGCGGGTCGTCGCCGAGGGTGTCGAGACGGCGGAAGTCATGGAAGCCCTGCGCCTGAGCGGCTGCGACATCGGCCAGGGCTATTTTTTCGGCAAGCCCCTTTCATTCGCCGAGTTCGAAAACTGGTACGGCTTGAGCGGCTGGGCCGCCGCCGCAGCCCAGCGGAACGCGGACGTCGCCTGACGCGCCTTACCGCGCCGGCAGAGACTTGAGATACTCGGCGACCGCGTCGAGGTCGGCGTCGGTCCAGTGCGAGGTGGAGTTCTCGATGACCTCGGCCATCGCACCGCCGACCGCGTCGCCGCTCGGCGCGCTGCCGGTCTTCAGCATGTAGGCGATGTCTTTCTTCGTCCAGGCGCCGATGCCGCGCTTGGGATGCTGCGTGATGCCCGGAACGCGCTTGCCGTCGGGCCCGGCCTCGTTGCCCGACATCGCCTGGTCCTCGATCACGTCGCCGAAGAAGTTGCGGGGCGAGTGGCATTCGCCGCAATGCGCCGGCCCGGTGACGATGTAGGCGCCGCGGTTCCAGGCTTCGCTCTTCCTCGGATCGGGCTTGAACGTCCCACCATTGAAGAACAGCCATTGCCACGGAACCATCGCCACGCGCAGATTGTAGGGGAACCGCATCTCATGCGCCGGCGTCTCTTTGCGCACCGGCGGCACCGTGTCGAGATAGGCCTTGAGGTCGATCAGGTCCTGCCGCGTCATCCTGGTGTAGGAGGTGTAGGGAAAGGCCGGATAGTACGGCATCCCCTGCGGCGGCTTGCCCTCGGTCATCGCCCGGATGAAGTCGTCCGTGCTCCAGCCGCCGATGCCGGTCTCGCGGTCCGGCGTGATGTTGGGCGCGTAGAAGGTGCCGTAGGGCGACTTCAGCGCGACGCCGCCGGCCAGCGGCGCGCCCTTTTTCTTGCTGTCCGTGTGGCAGGAGATGCACCCGCCGAGCCGGAGGACGTAGGCCCCCCGCTCCGCGTTTCCCGACGCATCCGCCGCCATCGACGGCGCCGGCAGGACAGCGAGCGCGGCCAACGCGGCGGCGCGAAGAATGTGACGATACAGGATCATAGTCATCGCCGGATGTTGTCACAGCAGGCTCCGGAATGCCAAGGGACAACGGCGTCGGCGTCGGGCGGAATCTTGACATTCCGGCGGCGGGAAGGACATTGACTTGCTCATGAAGCCGACAGGAATTGCGCTCGCGGCGGCGGCCATATCGGCGGCAATCGCCGCCGCGTCGGCCGGCGGCATGAAGGCGGACCCGCGCGATGCGAGGCAGGTCGCGCAGGGCAAGCAGGTCTATGCCGACCATTGCGCCGCCTGTCACGGCGCCGGGCTGGAGGGGCAGCCGGACTGGCGCCGGCGCAAGCCCGACGGCAAGCTGCCCGCGCCGCCGCATGACGCCAGCGGCCACACCTGGCACCACCCCGACGCCCAGCTCTTCGACATCACCAAGCGCGGCACCGCGGCCGTCGCCGGCCCCGGCTACCAGACCGACATGCGGGAATTCGGCAGCCTGCTGTCGGATGCGGAAATCTGGGCTGCGCTGGCCTACATCAAATCGGCCTGGCCGCCCGAGATCCGCGCCCGCCACGACCGGATAAACGCGCCACGTCAGAAGTGACGGCGGCCGCGGATGTGCGCGCTACCCCTTCCCGCCCGGCGGCACGATCTGCGCCGTCTGGCCGAACAGGATGCGGCGGGATTCCTCCGTATGCGGCTTGCCGTATTCGCGCCATTCCTTGCCGACGTCGACGCCCTTGCGCACGGCGGGGCGCGACTTCATCCGGTCGTGCCATGCCGCCACGTTCGGCAGGTGGTCGAGCGACTGGCCGAAGCGCTTGTAGGGGATGAGCCACGGCCAGGACGCCATGTCGGCGATCGTGTACTCGCCGGTAATGTACTCGCGGCCTTCGAGCTGGCGGTCGAGCACGCCCAGCAGCCGGTCGTACTCCCGCGCGTAGCGGTCCTTGGCGTAGGGCACCGGCTCCGGCGCGTAGTTGACGAAATGGCTGAGCTGGCCCGCCATCGGTCCCAGCCCGCCGACCTGCCAGAACACCCATTGCAGAACGGCATAGCGCGCCTTGATCTCACGCGGCATGAACTTGCCCGTGGTCTCGGCGAGATAGCTCAGGATAGCGCCCGACTCGAACACCGTGACCGGATTGCCGGGATCGCGCCGGTCGACGATCGCCGGCATGCGGTTGTTCGGGCTGATCGCCAGGAACTCCGGCTTGAACTGGTCGCCGCTGCGGATGTCCACCGGGATCGCGCGGTATTCGAGGCCGCACTCCTCCAGCATGATGGTGATCTTCCAGCCGTTCGGCGTCGGCCAGTAATAAAGGTCGATCATGGGATGTCGCTCATGTCATTGAGAATGATGTGTCGAGGCAGCATCGCCTCAGGCGTGAGCCCATGTTATCACGATCTTCGGCCAGCACAGCGCGTATACGCCGAATGGCGTTTCAGAACAGTTCGAGAGTAACGCCGCGCGGCAACGTCGTTGCGAACTCTTCGAGATTCTTCCGCAAGATGGCCGTATCGGCCTTCCGGGTCGCATAGAAGGAGACGACATTTTCGGCAGCGTAAATTGCCGGCTTGCTCGTGTGCAGGCGGGCCATCGATTTCCAGGAACCGGCGGGAAGAGCCTCGAAACACGTGTCATAGATCATGATGAGCTCTGCGCCCGCTTCGTCCGTTAGCCGCTCCAAAGATTCGGGAGTGTACCCGGCGCGTCGCGCCCGGAGCGCGTCCGTCGATGCGAGACCCCAAAGATCGAGAACGTAAGCGTTGTTCCGGTACGAAACCCAACCGATGTCGTTTACGGCAACCCTGCCACGAATATACTCCGTTACCAATCGGTGCATCTGAAACTGCTGCTCATAGATGTTGTTCGATGCGATCGGCACCAGCCAGTTTCCGCGAACGAAGCTTCCGCCGACCGCAGCCAGGAAGGCAAGGCTAATGACCGACAGCCGGAAGAATGACCGCTTGTCGATCTCATCGAGGATCTGCCGGCGCAGCAGATAGATGATGATCAGGGTCGAGAGTGTGAATAACGCTGTTTCGTGGCGTCCGGTCACGCCGGTTTTACCCGAAAGAAGATAAACCGCGCATGCGAGGGACCAAATTGCGGCGATCCTTCGATCTGCACGGGGCCGGGAGAACCGCTTGGCGCAGAGCGCGAACCAGCCCATACCGACCGTAATGATGAGCAAGATCACTCCCTTCATGTGGACCAGCTTGAAGATCAACTGCACGGCCGCCGTAAGGAAGATGGGCGCAAGCCCGGACCCGGAAACGGCATGATTGGCGAGCCTCGAATGAGCCATCACGGAATTGGGCAGCGGCGGCAATCCCAGAGATGTGAGGTAAAGCGAAAAAATGCCGAATACTCCAAGGATGGCCAAACCTGTGACGATGGCCGGCTTCCAATGCCCGTTTCCGGCGAGCACCAGAAGCGCGAGTCCGGAAAGAAGCGTGCTTTCGTAACGAACCATCGGCGCGAGAACGAGGACAGCCGGCAGCCACCAATCGATCCGGTCATGGGCAAGGGCGCGGATCAAGCCGAGGAGCGCGAGCAACTCGAGAGTCACCTGCAGAGAATTTTCCATGCCCATGAATGCGAGGCCGATCAGGTTCATCGCTATGGTGATCGATGCTGTCAGCGCGATTGCGCAGATGCGACCCGCAGGCGAAGCGTTGAATCCGATCTCGGCAAAGAAGCGCCGGATACAGAGGACCGACCCGGCCAAGGCCGCAAGGCTGATCGCCAGCGGCAGGTACTCGTGAAAGGCATATGGCGAAGCCCAAGCGAGTAGGAACGGAAAGAGAATCGATGAAGAAGCCGCGGCCGGCTGAGAATCGTTGATGCCGTAACCGCCGGCATAGATGCCCTCGCTCATCGCCAAATGTATGTAGGGGTCGTCCAGCGTGTAGATGAAGCGGCCGTCGTTGAGATACAGAATCCCGCCGGCCAGCAGCAAAACCCAAGTCAGCAACCCGCCGTACGCCACAACGGCGATCCTCGTCTCGCGCGGTCCAGGCGCCGCAGTTGCATCGGATACGGTCATGGGACCGGAGAATGTGGTAAGTTCCTGAAGAAAAAGTAAAAAGGCGCAAAGACCAGTGAGCGTACCCGAAGGCGGGTTTTGCCTATAGGCGCAAAAGGGACGACAATATGTCCGGACAAGTTTTCGCCACGGCCTAGGGACCGCGTCATGGAATACGAGTGCATCTCCGCGGACTGCCACATCGACCTCATCTGGCTGCCGCCGGACCTCTTCACCAGGAATGCGCGCGCCGCCCTGAGAGACCGAATGCCCTTCGTGACCGACGGCCCGGACGGTCCCGTCTGGGTCAGCAAAGCCGGGGCGCAGTTCGGCCTGGCGAACGGCATGGGCTCGGGCGGCCGCAAGTATGTGCCGGGGCAAATTCAGCGCTCGGATCGCATGGCCGAAACCGGGCTCTACAGCGACGGCGAGAAGGGCATCCGCCGCCTCACCGACCCCGATCTCCGGCTGAAGGATCAGGACCGCGACGGCGTGCAGGCGGAGGTGCTGTACGGCATCCTCGGGACGGCGCAGCGGCTGAACGATCCCGAGGCGGCGGCCGAGGTCATGCGCGTCTACAACGAATGGCTCGACGGATTCTGCAAGGCGCATCCCGATCGCTTCGCCGGAATCGCCTCCATCCCGAACCACGACATGGCGGCGGCGGTGGACGAGATCGTGCGCGTCGCCGAGCGCGGCGGCGTCCGCGGCGTCGAGGTGTCGAAGACTCACGACATGAAGTCGCTGCACGATCCGTCCTGGAACGACATCTGGGCTGCTGCCGCCGAAGCGGGCCTGCCGGTGCATTTCCACACCATCGGCACCAAGCGGCCGGATTTCTCCGGCATGTCGAAGATCGAGGCGCGCGCCGCCTTCGCCGTCCACATCACCGGCTTCCAGCTCGCGATGTCCTGGACGCTGATGGAGATCCTCTACGGCGGCGTGCTGGAAGCGCATCCGAAGCTGAAGGTCGTCATCGGCGAGAGCGGCATCGGCTGGATCCCCTACGTCCTCGAGCATATGGACCTCGAATGGGAGGATCAGTTCAAGGACCTGACGCTGAAAATGAAGCCGTCCGACTACTGGCGCCGGCAATGCAAGGCGACCTACCAGAGCGACAAGGTCGGCGTGCGCCTGCTCGATCTGCTGGGCGAGGAAACGGTCATGTGGGGTTCGGACTTCCCGCACCCGGACGGCGTGTGGCCGGATTCGCAGGATTTCATCCGCAACGAGCTTGGCACCCTGCCCGCCGGGACGCGGCGCAAGGTGATCTGCGAGAACGCCGGAAAGCTCTACGGGTTTCTGCCGGCCTGAGCCTGGACGCCGGTGAAGGGCTGGCCGGCCTGGACGCGGGCGACGGCTTCCTTCGGGATCGGCACGCCGCGCAGCGCGCGGCCTTCCTCGCCGTAAAGGCTCGCGATCAGGCCGCTCGTGGCCGTCCGCACCTTGCCGTCGAGATTGGCGCCCGCGCCGAGGGCGCTGAGCGCCAGCAGCAGGCAGACGAGCGCGCATTCCATCGAGGGAAGGCTGCGCCCGGCCGCTACTGCCCGGCCAATGAGCTTGGCCATGATACCTCCTCTTGCCTCTCACCCCGAGGCCATGCCGATTGCTTTGTTTTGTTCGGCTATGACCAGGAAACCCCAGCCATCCGGGAGCGACAACGCCGCTTCCGTGGTGGGCCGAAGGAGATGAAGCCGCGGACGGCAGGGCTACCCCTACCCGCCTGTGACTGCCGTCACATGGGGGTAGCCCGAAAGGATGAGGGCGGGATTGATCGTTTTGTTATTAATCTAACTATATCAATTAATTACCGTCACCGCCCGGCTTGACCGGGCGGTCCACGGCACGCTGTCGGACGGTCTTTTGCCGGGATTTCCGAAGCGGCTCACCCGCGCGCTATACTTCCTCCCAAGAATAAAGCGGTAGGGAGGACGGCATGACCGTGCTGGTGACCGGCGGGGGCGGCCTGATCGGTTCGCGCATCGTGAAGCGCCTGCTGGCGCGCGGCGAGACGGCGGTGTCGCTCGACGCCTCGGCGGATCAGCCGCGGCTGGACGGCGAGCGGGACAATCCGAAGCTGCGGCGGGCGGCCGGCGACATCCGCGATTACGACCGCCTGCTCGCGCTGATGCGGGAGCATGCGGTCGAGCGTGTCATTCACATGGCGGCGGTGCTGGTGCCGCTGACCGAGCGCGAGCCGGCGATCGGCTTCGCCGTCAACATCACCGGCGCGACGAACGTGTTCGAGGCGGCGCGCCACAGCGGCGTCAAGCGCGTCTGCTACGCCACCTCCATGTCGACCTACGGCGACCAGGCGAAATACGGCGACGCCCACGTGACCGAGGAGTCCGAGCGCTATCCCTACAGCCTCTACGGCTACGCCAAGCTGATCAACGAGGAGACGGCGAAGGCTTACACGCGCAACTTCGGCCTCGACACGCGCGGCATCCGCATCGCGATGGTGTTCGGCCACGGCCGCGTGACCGGGCGGAGCAGCGCCATGTCGCGCGTCATCTCCGCCGCTGCCGTGGGCGAGCCCGCCGTGTCGGACGTGGCCGCGGGCCAGCTTGCGCCGGTGGTCTACGTCGACGACGTGGCGGAGTGCATGGTGCGGATTTGTTTCGCGGAAAATTTGGAGCTGCCGGTCTATGCCGGATTGAGCACGCCCGCCACCCTGCAGGAAGCCGCCGATATCGTGCGCTTCTACGTTCCCGGCGCGGATATCCGCTTCGCCGATGACGCGGTATCCTATCAGACCGTGAAGAAGATGGACGGGACGCGGCTCGAGCGGGCGATCGGCTATCGCCTTCCGGCACTCGAGCGCCGCATACTGGACCACATCAACGAGGCGCGCGCAGAGCGGCAGATGCCGCCCCTCGCACAAATCTAAACCCGAACCGGAGGAAGGACCGACCCATGGCGAACTACATCCTGGTTGTCCAGCTCGACGTGAACGAGAAGTACGTGAAGGAGTTCAACGAGCTCTACGACGGCGAGCACGTGCCGAACCTGCTGAAGGTCGAGGGCGTCGTCTCGGGCCGGCGCTACGAGCTGGAGCGCAACGCGGAAGACCAGCTCCGCTATCTCGCGATCTATGAGATCGAGCGCGCGGACATCCCGGAATCCGCCGAATGGCAGAAGGCCGCGACCACCCCCGGCTGGATGACCGTCCGCCCCCACATCACCGCCCGCCGCCGCGGCGTCTTCCGCAAGATGTGAGCCATGAAAAGGGGACAGAGCCCGATTTCCGAAATAGGGCTCTGTCCCCTTTTCCGCAGAAGAGGGAGTACCGACCCGTGCCCACGAAATACATCTACATCGCCCAGATCGACGTCGCCCCCGAGGACGAGGCCGAGTTCAACCGCCTCTACGACGCCGAGCACATCCCGCGCCTCACCGCCGTGCCGGGCGTGATCAGCGGCCGGCGCTACAAGCTCAACGCTCCCGGCGCCGGCGCCGTGCCGCGCTACCTCGCGATCTACGAGCTGGAATCGCCGGAGATCCCCGGCTCGAAAGCGTGGGCGGAAGCCGCCGAGACGCTCAACTGGCTTCGCGTCCGCAAGACGATGACGGTGCGCAACGGCGGCGGGTTCACGCTGATGGAATAGCCGATAGGGGCAAAATAGGGCTCTGTCCCCTTTTCCCTGCTCGTCACTTAAAGAAGTCATGGTGCGAACGGTTGCAAGCTATAGAAGAGGCAAAAAGGCGCCGAATTGGATAAACCATTGTTGGCCGATGACAAGACCTGCGGCGACCAGCAGGCATAAAGGGGACAGAGCCCTATTTCTATACCTCGAATGCTCATGCTTCGTCCCTCGACAAGCTCGGGATGAGGAGGCTCGGCATGAGGGAGACAGTTGCGATAGATCAAAAT
Organism: Alphaproteobacteria bacterium; assembly: GCA_009377445.1. Classification (GTDB taxonomy): domain Bacteria; phylum Pseudomonadota; class Alphaproteobacteria; order UBA8366; family UBA8366; genus WHUA01. The sequence goes on from WHUA01000005.1 coordinate 75,968, forward strand.
GTTAAACCTCGTCCTGAGCTTGTCGAAGGACGGGGCTCGCGCGATTCCGAAATAGGGCTCTGTCCCCTTTTCCGTCATCCCCAGCGCCAGAAGTCGTTGCCTTCCTTCATCAGGTTGCGGGCGAGGACCATCTTGTGGACTTCGGATGCGCCGTCGACCAGGCGCGCCTGGCGGGCGTAGCGGTAGATCCATTCTAGGACTGTGTCCTTGGAATAGCCGCGCGCGCCGTTGAGCTGGATCGCGGTGTCCACCGCCTTGTGCAGCGTGTCGGCGACCTGGATCTTGGCCATCGACACTTCCTTGCGGGCGTAGTCGCCCTGGTCGAGCGTCCAGGCGGCGCGCATGGTCAGCATGCGGCCGACCTCGATGTCCATCGCGGCCTCGCCGAGCAGCCACTGCACGCTCTCGCGCTCGGCGAGCTTGATGCCGAAGCCCTCGCGCCGCCCGACATACTCGGTCGCGATCTCCATCGCCCGCTTGGCGAGGCCGAGCCAGCGCATGCAATGCGTGAGCCGCGCCGGGCCGAGCCGGATCTGCGTCAGCTTGAGGCCGTCGCCGACCTCCATCAGCCGGTCCTCGTCGGGGATCTCCATGTCCTCGAAGGCGAGCTCGCAGTGCCCGCCGTGCTCCTCCGGCCCCATGATCGGGATGCGGCGCGTGATGCGCCAGCCGGGCGAATCCTTGTGATAGAGGAAGGCTGTCAGGCCGCGCCGTGGATCGTCCGAGGTGCGCGCCATCAGGATGAAGTGGGTCGCCGCCTCGGCCCCGGTGATGAACCACTTGTGGCCGTTGACGATCCACTTGCCGCCCTTCTTCTCCGCCTTCGTCCGCATCATCGACGGGTCCGAGCCCGAGCCCGGATGCGGCTCCGTCATGATGAAGGAAGAGCGGATCGCGCCGTCGGCGATGGGCCTGAGCCACTTCTCCTTCTGGTCGGGCCGCGCGACCTGGCTCAGCACGCGCATGTTGCCGTCGTCCGGCGCGGACGCGTTGAAGCAGACCGGGCCGAAGATGGAGCGGTTCATCTCCTCGTAGCAGGGCGCGATCTCGGCCATGGTGAAGCCGAGACCGCCCCATTCCTCCGGCAGCGAGAGGGACCACAGCCCTTCCCCCTTGGCCTTCGCCTTCAGCCGCTCCAGCGGGGCGTGCGCGATATTCTCGTGCGCGTCGTAATTCGCCGGATCGGCTTCGAGCGGCAGGATCTCCTCTTCGACGAAGCGGCGGATCCTGAGGCGCATTTCCTCGACCTTGGGGCTGAGGGTGAAGTCCATCTCGCCTGTCCTTCGTCTACTTGCGCGGATCGGGAGACCACGGCGCGCCGACCAGGATCTCGTTCTCCTGGGCCAGCAGCAGCCCCGCTTCACGCATGTGCTTCAAATAGGTGTGCCAATCGGGGTCGGATTGCATCGCAGCCCGCTTCTTGGTGCGGTCGGCCAGGTCATCGAACGCCCAGATATGGGTGATGCGGTTGAGCGCGCCGACCTCCGCGAAGAACCAGCCGACCGGCTTGCCGAGATGCTTCGTCTGCGTCTTGAGGCCGTACTCCTCGTAGATCTTCATGTAGGCCGGAACGCTGGCCGGCTTTAGGGTGTAGATGCGCTTGTCGACGATCATGGCACGTTTCTCCTGTGTGGTTGTTGGTTCAGTTTTCCGAACGGGCGAAACAACCCTCTCCGCCGGCGGGGCGGAGAGGGTGGCGCGCGAAGCGCGCCGGGTGAGGTGGGGTAGCTGCGAAAGCCTCGCCGCAACATTGTTGAGAAATCTCTCTAACAGCGTGCTCTGACCTCTCCCCCCACCTCACCCTGGCCCTCTCCGCCCCCGAGGGCGGAGAGGGTATTTTCTGAACTTGTTGGTACAGCATCGTCATCACGCCAGCGCCAAGGTATGCCCGCCGTCGACCGGCAGGAAGATGCCCGTCACGTATTGCGACGCGTCGCTTGCGAAGAACAGCAGCGCGCCGTCGAGATCTTCCGTTTGCCCGAAGCGGCGCTGCGGGATGCTCTTCATCATGCGCTGGCCGGGCTCCGACTGGAGGAAGGCGCGGCTGATGTCCGTCTCGATGTAGCCGGGCGCAAGCGCGTTGACCCGGATGCCGTAGCGCGCCCATTCCAGCGCGAGCGCCTTGGTCATCTGCAGCAGCCCGGCCTTGGAAATGGCGTAGGGCGCGGTGCCCTTCTGCACGCGGACCGACAGGATGGAGGCGATGTTGACGATGACGCCGCCCTTCCCGCCCCGGATCATATGGCGCGCGCTCTCCTGCGCCATCAGCCAGGCGCCTTTCAGGTTGGTGTCGAGGCAGCGGTCCCAGGTCGCCTCGTCCACGTCGATGGCGGCATCGCCCGGCGCGACCCCGGAGTTGTTGATCAGGATGTCGAGCGAGCCGAGCGCGGCCGCCGCCCGATCGGCCGCGGCCCCGACGCTGCCCGCATCGGTCACGTCGAGCTGGATCGGCACGGCCTTGCGGCCGGTCTTCGCCACCTCGCCGGCCAGCGTCTCCAGCATTTCCATGCGGCGCGCCGCGATCGCCACGTCGGCACCGGCGCGCGCCAGCGTCAGCGCGAAATGGCGGCCGAGCCCGCTCGACGCGCCGGTGACCAGCGCCGTCCGGCCTTGCAGGACTGCGTCGCTCATGAAATCTCCTTCGCGCGGTCGCGGAGCACGAATTTCTGTATCTTGCCTGTGGAGGTCTTCGGCAGCGGCCCGAACACGACCCGCGTCGGGCATTTGTAGTGGGCGATGGACTTCCGACAATAGGCGATCACGCCGGCTTCGGACAGCCCCTCCGCCTTGGGCTTGGGCGTCACGAAGGCGCAGGGCGTCTCCCCCCACCTGTCGTGCGGCATGGCGACCACGGCGGCTTCCATGATCTGCGGGTGGCGGTAGAGCACTTCCTCCACCTCGAGGCTGGAAATGTTTTCGCCGCCCGAGATGATGATGTCTTTGGCCCGGTCCTTGATCTCCGCGTAGCCGTCGGGATGCAGCACGGCCAGGTCGCCGGTGTGAAAGTAGCCGCCCCGGAAGGCTTCGGCCGTCGCCTCGCCGTTCTTCAGATAGCCCTTCATGACGGTGTTGCCGCGCAGCACGATCTCGCCCACCGTCTCGGCGTCCGCGGGCACGTCTTCCATGGTGTCGGGATCGACGACGCGCTGGTCGTGCATCGTCACCACGTTGACGCCCTGGCGCGCGACCTTCGCGACCTGCTCGTCGAAGCCGAGGCCGTCCCAATCCTCCTGCCACACGCATTCGGTGGAAGGGCCGTAAGATTCGGTCAGGCCGTAGAGGTGCTTCACGCGGAAGCCCATCTTCTGCATGCCGGCGATGACGGCGCTCGGCGGCGCGGCTCCACCCGTCGCGATATCGACCGGGCCGTGCGAGAAGCGGCGCTTCACCGCCTCCGGCGCGTGGATCATCATGTTGAGCACGACCGGCGCGCCGCTCATATGCGTCACCTTGTGCCGCTCGATTAGCGGGAAGATCTGCGCCGGGTCGACCTGGCGGAGGCAGACATGCGTGCCGCCGACGATCGACAGCGACCAGGTATTCGTCCAGCCGTTGCAGTGGAACATCGGCAGCGTCCAGAGGTAGACGCTGCCCGGGTGGAAGCCGAAGCTGAGCACCGCGCCGACGGCGTTGAGATACGCGCCTCGGTGATTGAAGACGACGCCCTTCGGGTTGCCCGTGGTGCCCGAGGTGTAGTTGAGCGCCAGCGCGTCCCACTCATCGGCGGGATAGCGCCAGTCGAAGCCGGGATCGCCCGCGGCGATGAAGCTCTCATACTCGGTCTCGCCCAGCAGGTCGCCCTCGGCGGCCGGATCTTCGATGTCGACGACCAGCGGGCGCGCCCTGGTCAGCGACAGGGCCTCGCGCATGACCGGCGAGAAGCCGCGGTCGGTCAGCAGCACCTTGCATTCCGCGTGCTCGAGGATGAAGGCGATGTTGGCCGCATCGAGCCGGACATTGAGCGCGTTGAGCACCGCCCCCGTCATCGGCACGCCGTAATGCGCCTCCAGCAGGGCGGGGACATTTGCGGCCATGACCGACACGGTGTCGCCCTTGCCGACGCCGCGCCGCGACAGCGCGCTCGCCAGCCGCCTGGCCCGCTCGTAGAACTGCCGGTAGGTGAACAGCCGGTCGCCGTGAATGATGGCGGTCTTGTCCGGGTAGACCAACGCCGACCGCTTGAGGAAGGTCAGCGGCGTCAGCGGCTGGTAGTTCGCCTCGACCCGATCGAGATGCGTGTCGTAAGCCGACGGTTTCACGCTCACCTGCTCTCCCATTGCGCCGCGCCCGTCTGTATGGTTCTTCGCATTCGGGCGCAGGTCAAGGCGGCGCTCCGTGCCGCCCATTTTGCAACGAATTCGATGTTGATCGCAGGTTAACTCTCGGGATATCTATGCCTCCGGCAGATGTTGCGACCCCCGCGAGCAATAGAGCGTGCATTGCACGAAATCGCCGGGATCGAATGTCGGCGGAACTATTGTTTGTGGAAAGGACGATGACTTAAATCATCGGATGTGGTGACCGTCACGGACACGCAGAAAGCGCAAATCGTCAACCCGCCGAACCGCCTTCGCCCGAAGGTGAGCGGCAGCGGCCCGATCAGCCCGGAGATGCTGGCGCGCGCCAAGGAAGCCGTGGCGAGCCTCGCCCCTCAATTCGCGGAGCTGCTGGCCAAGGACGTCGAGAAGATCTGCGACCTGTACGCGGAAGGGCTCGCGGACCCGGCGCGGCGCTTCGAGATCGCGAAGGCGATCTTCGAGGTGGCGCATGACCTGCGCGGACAGGCCGGCACCTTCGATTTCCCGCTCATCACCCGCGTCGGTTCGTCGCTTTGCCGTTTCATCGAAGGTTTGACAGAGTGCGACGAAGCGTGCTTCGACGTCGTCGGCGTCCACGTCGAGGCGCTGAAGGCGGTCCTGCGGAACGGCATCCACGGCGACGGCGGCCCGCTCGGCCGCGAGATCGCGGACGGACTGGAGACCGCCGTGAAAAAGGTGTTGTCCTAGCCGGGAAGCCCGGGAAGCCCGGGACGCGGAGGCCCGGGCGACCGAGGAGCCTGCCCTTGCACATAGACATCTTCTCCGACCCCATCTGTCCCTGGTGCTTCATCGGAAAACGCCGGCTGCAGCGCGCCCTCGAGGCGCGGCCCGGCATGCGGCCGACGATCCGCTGGCGGGCCTTCCAGTTGAACCCGGCGATGCCGGCGGGCGGCATGGAGCGCCAAGCCTATCTGGCCGGAAAATTCGGCAATGCGGCGGAAGCCGGGCGTCTCTACGGCACCATCGGCCAGGTCGGCGCGGTGGAGGGAATCAACTTTCGCTTCGACCGGATCGCCGTCACGCCGAACACCGTCGATGCGCACCGCCTCATCCGCTACGCCGAGCGCGACGCGGGGGGCGACGTGGCGGGGGGCGACGCCGTGATCGACGCGCTGTTCCGCGCCTACTTCGTCGACGGCCGGGATATCGGCGATACCGGCGTGCTGGCGGACCTTGCGGGCGAAGCCGGCCTCGACCGGCGCGCCGCCGCGGCGTTCCTCGCGACCGACGAAGGTGTCGACGCGGTCCGCGGCGAGGACATGCGCGCCCGCCAGTTCGGGATCGAGGGCGTGCCCTGCTTCATCGTCGACCGCCGTTACGCGCTCTCCGGCGCGCAGGAGCCCGAGGCCTTCTATTCCCTGTTCGACATGGTCACCGCATCCAGATCCCGCGCCGTTGCGGGGTAGCGCGCGGGCGAAGACGGCACATTCTGAAGTCCTCCCCCCTTGCGGGGGAGGATTTAGGTGGGGGGTGGGCCTGTTACGGAGCCTGTATAAATCTGCTTTGCGCTCCGTACGTCGAAAGACCCCCACCCCAACCCTCCCCCGCAAGGGGGGAGGGAAAAAGAAGATGATATGACTGAGGCTTCTAAGCTTTGGCCCCGCCCGCGGCGATGCGCGCCAGCCTCGCGGCCAGCTCCGTCACGCCGGGGAGGCGGTCGCGCGACAGCTCCCAGTTGCGCAGGATCAGGAGGCTATGGTCGGGGCGAAGCTTCACCGACTTCGCCTCTTTCTGGATGAAGCCGATCAGGCCCTCGGGGTTGGCGAACTTGTTCTCGCGGAAGGCGATGACGGCGCCCTTGGGGCCGGCCTCGATGCGCTCGATCCCCGCCGCGTGGCAGTTCTGCTTTATCTCGATGATCTTCAGCAGGTTCGTCACCTCGTCCGGCAGCGCGCCGAAGCGGTCGATGAGCTCCGCCGCGAAACCGTCGATGTCCTCGCGCGTCTCCAGCCGCGACAGCCGCCGGTAGAGGCCGAGCCGGACCGAGAGGTCGGCCACGTAGCGTTCCGGGATCAGCACGGAGATGCCGACGGAGATCTGCGGCGACCACTTCGCGTCCTTCGTTCCGTCCGGCGATCCCTCGCGGATCTGCGTGATCGCTTCCTCGAGGAGCTGCTGGTACAGCTCGACGCCGACTTCCTTGATGTGGCCGGACTGCTCTTCGCCCAGCAGGTTGCCCGCGCCGCGGATGTCGAGGTCGTGGCTGGCGAGCGTGAAGCCCGCGCCGAGGGTATCCAGCGCCTGCATGACCGAGAGCCGCTTCGAGGCCGACTCGCCGATCGCCTGGCCCGGCGGCAGCGTGAGATAGGCGTATGCCCGCGTCTTCGACCGCCCGACCCGGCCGCGAAGCTGGTAAAGCTGCGCCAGGCCGAAGCGGTCGGCGCGGTGCACGATCATCGTGTTCGCCCGCGGTATGTCGAGGCCGGCCTCGATGATGTTCGTCGACAGCAGGATTTCGTATCGCCCCTCGGTGAAGTCGGTGATGACCTTCTCCAGGGCCTGCGTCGGCAAGCGGCCATGCGCGACCGCGATCTTCGCATCTTGCACGAGCTTCCGCAGCCGTTCGTGGACGCGATCGATATCGGCGATGCGCGGGCAGACATAGAATATCTGTCCGCCGCGATAGATTTCCCGCCGGATCGCCTCGCGCACGATGACCGGGTCGTAGGGCAGCACGAAGGTGCGGACGGCCAGCCGGTCGACCGGCGGCGTCGCGATGATGCTGAGCTCGCGCACGCCCGCCAGCGCCATCTGCAGGGTCCGCGGGATAGGCGTCGCCGTCAGCGTCAGCACATGCACGTTCGCCTTGAGCTGCTTCAGGCGCTCCTTCTGGGCGACGCCGAAATGCTGCTCTTCGTCGACGATGAGCAGGCCGAGATGCGAGAACTTAATCGATTTGGCGAGCAGCGCATGCGTGCCGATCACGATGTTGACGGAGCCGTCGGCGAGCCCGTCGCGGATGACGGCCGCCTTGGCGGCGGGAACGAGACGCGAGATCTGCTCGATGCGGAGCGGCATCCCGGCGAAGCGCTCCTTGAAGGTAAGGAAATGCTGATGCGCCAGCAGCGTCGTCGGCACGACCAGGGCGACCTGCGCGCCGCTCATCGCGGCGACGAAGGCCGCCCGCAGCGCGACCTCGGTCTTGCCGAAGCCGACATCGCCGCAGACGAGGCGGTCCATCGGCCGGCCGGAGTCGAGGTCGCGGATGACCTCGTCGATCGCCTGCTGCTGGTCCTCGGTTTCGGACCAGCCGAAGCGCGAGCAGAACTCCTCGAACGCGCCGGGTGTCGTCTGCATCGCCTCGCCCTCGCGGGTGACGCGCTCGGCGGCGACTTTGAGAAGATGGTCGGCGATCTCGCGGATGCGCTCCTTCACCCGCGCCTTGCGCGCCTGCCAGGCCTGCGCGCCGAGCCGGTCGAGCTGGGCGGCGGCGTCTTCCGATCCATAGCGCGACAGCACGTCGATATTCTCGACCGGGACATAGAGCCGGTCGTCGGCGGCGTAGCTGATGCGCAGGCAGTCGTGCGGCGCGCCGCCGACGGTGAGCGTCTCCAGCCCCTCGTACCGCCCGATGCCGTGATCCATGTGGACGACAAGGTCGCCGGTGTTGAGGCTGGATATCTCGGAGATGAACTGATCGGCGCGGCGGCGCCTTTTCGTCGCGCGCGCCAGGCGCTCGCCCAGGATGTCCTGCTCGCTGACGACGACGCAATCCGGCGCGGTGAAGCCGTGGTCCATGTCGATCACCGCCAGCGCCGTGACGCCGGGCCTGCTGCCGGTCGCCTGCGCCCAGGATTCGACGGTCTCGGCTTCGCTCAGCCCGTGTTCGCTCAGCATATGACCGAGCCGGTCGCGCGACCCGGCGCTATGGGCGGCGACGATCAGGCGGCGCTCCGTCTCGCTTCGCGCGAGGTCCCTGACCGCGTCGAAGGGGTTACTATCCGGCTTCGCCCGGGCGGCGGCGAGGTCCGGCGGCGCCGTTCCCTCGGCGTCGAAGGAAGCCGCGTCGTGGTCCGGCAGCTTGAAGGGCGTCAGGTCCACCGCGAGGCGGCGGCTCAGCACGGCGCGCCATTCCTTGCGGTCGAGGAACAGCGTCTTCGGCTCGACCGGATGGTAGACCGGGCCCTCGCGGCTCCGGTCGCGCTCGGACGACGGCAGCATCTCCACCCGGGCGTCGTGGTAGTCCGCGATTAGGTCGAGCCGCGCCGTGACCGCGGCCTCCATCTGATGGTCAAGCGTCACCGCCGCGTCCGGCAGGTAATCGAACACGGTCGCCAGCTCGTCCCAGAACAGGGGCAGCCAGTGCTCGATTCCGGGATGGCGGGTTCCGGCGCTGACGGCCTCGTAGAGCTGGTCGTTCGGGCGCACGGCGCCGAAGGCGGCGCGGTAGCGGTCGCGGAACCTGGCGATGGTCGGCTCGTCGAGGATGACCTCGCTGACCGGAATGAGGTGGAGGTGCGTTTCCTCGCCGATCGTTCGCTGGCTTACCGCGTCGAAGCGGCGGATCGTTTCCAGCTCGTCGCCGAAGAAGTCGAGCCGGAGCGGCGCTTCGGCGCCGGGCGGGAAGACGTCGACGATGCCGCCCCTGATCGCAAATTCGCCGGGCTCGCGCACGGTGCCGGCCCGCCGGTAGCCGTTGCGGGCGAAATAGGCGAGCAGCTCGCCCTGCGGCGCTTGCGAGCCCGGCCTCATCTCGATCGCCGCGCCGCGAAAGGCGCGCGCCGGTGGCACGCGCTGCAATGCCGCGCTGACGGTGGTAAGCAGCAGGACCGGCCTCTCCCGGCCGCCCGCTAGTGAAGTCAGGGTATCGAGGCGGCGCGCCACCAGCTCGGCGTTCGGCGACACCCGGTCGTAGGGCACGCAGTCCCAGGCCGGCAACGCCAGGACCGGCGTATCCGGCGCGAAGAATTGCAGCGCCGAGCGGAGCCGCGAGAGCCGCGCGTCGTCGCGGCAGACATGGATGACCGGCCGGCCGAGCGCGGCGAGCCCGGCCGCCAGGATGCGGGCGTCATAGCCTTCGGGCGCGCCGCCGATGGCATGCCGCCCCGGCGAGCGCATCTCGCGCCAGAGCGCGGTCAGCCGGACAGGGCTCCGCCCGCCGCCGCGGCCGTCAGCCGCTGGGTCAACGGATGGTTCAAAGAGGTCGGCCATGGCCGTTCACCCGCGATCCAGGCATAGAGATCCTGGTCGGCTTGTTCGAGGAGGATTTCGTAAATGTCGAGGTCACTGTCGCTAAGCGTCTCCAGCCAGGCGTCCGCGAAGCGGCCCAGCAGCAGATCCATTTCCTGGGTGCCTCGATGCCAGCTTCGGAACTTCAAGCGCTTCAGGCGGATTTGGCGGATTTCGCTGGGGTTCATCGTCATCGGGGCGTCCCATGCAGCATATAGGACGATGCGGGCCGGAGGTAAATCGTCATTAGGCTGCGGGCGCCCGATTTTGCCGCCGGTTGAACCGGTCCGCACTTCGCACTAGGTTGCGACATACTATTCCAGGCCACGGTGGCCCAGATGCCCATCCAGGACGATGAACGAGAAACGGCGCTCATCCGATAGCCTGGCGATTCCGGAAAACTGCCATCCCAAGATCCGGCAGATCGCCGCGTATTGGAACTCGAAGCACCCGGACGCGGGCGTTTTGCCGGGCCGCCAGCATCTCGATCCCATCGATATTCCGCAGTTGCTGCCCAATGTCTGGCTGATCGACGTCTCCAGGGATCCCTACCGCTTCCGCTTCCGGCTGATCGGCACGGCGATCGTCGAATACGCAGGCGAAGACAATACCGGGAAATGGTTCGACGAGACGCTGCCGGATTTCGACCCGACGGTCTTCATCGACGTCGTGGAAACCCAAGAGCCGAGCTGGCGCCGCAGCCCGTCCCGCATGCGCCCTTATAAGGAGTACCGCGAGCTGGAGCGCGTCCGCCTGCCTCTGGCGCGGGACGGCAAGACGGTCGACATGATCCTGTCCCTCACCGTCTTCTTCGACAAGGAGGGGAACGAGATCAAGAAGGGGTGAGCCATGCGGAGGTTCGAGCGTACTCATGCTTCGACAAGCTCAGCATGAGGTTATCTATTATAGATCAACTCATTACCCCTCATCCTGAGCCTGTCGAAGGATGAGTACGCTCGGTATTCGTCGTGTCGCGCCACAGAGCCATAACGGTGTCCGCGGGAACAAATCTCCATTAAATTCGCCAAGACCCACATCAGCAGCGAGCCGGACCTTGCGCCCCGATATCCTGAACCCGCTGTTCGCACAGGCGACGTCGCTGCCGGGTATCGGGCCGCGGCTGGCGAAGCTGGTCGAGAAGGTCGCGGGGGCGGCCGTCGTCCACCTGCTCTGGCATCTGCCGCGCGATGTCATCGACCGCAGCCTTTCGCCCGCGGTCGCGGATGCGCCCGCGGGAACGATCGTGACGCTCCGCGTCGCCGTGGACAGGCACATGCCGGGACAGGGTCGGCGCCCCTACCGCATCCGCTGCTCGGATGAAAGCGGCTTTCTCACGCTGATCTTCTTTCACGCCCACGCCGACTACCTGACGCGCGCTCTGCCCGAGGGCCAAAGCCGCATCGTCAGCGGAATCGTCGAGGAGTGGCAGGGCAAGCGGCAGATGACGCACCCCGATTACATCCTGACCGATGCCGAAGCCGAGAAGATGCCGAAGATCGAGCCGGTCTACGGGCTCACCGCCGGCCTGACGCTGAAGACGCTGGGCAAGGCAGTCCGCGAAGCGCTCGACCGCACGCCCGAACTTGCCGAGTGGCTGGACCCCGCCTTCCTCAGGCAGCGCGGCTGGGCGCCGTGGCGGGACGCGCTCCGGGCGGTGCATTTTCCCGCCGGCCGCAAGGACCTGGAGCCGACGCACCCGCATCGCGCACGCCTTGCCTATGACGAGCTGCTCGCCAACCAGCTCGCGCTCGGCATCGTGCGGGCGCGCATGCGGAAGCTGCCGGGGCGCTCGATCAAGGGCGACGGCAGGCTGCAGCAGAAGGTCGCCGCCGCGCTCCCCTTCCGGCTCACGGGATCGCAGCACCAGGCGCTGGCCGAGATCGACGAGGACATGGCCGGCAACGCGCGCATGCTGCGGCTGCTGCAGGGTGACGTCGGCAGCGGCAAGACGGTGGTGGCCCTGCTCGCGATGCTGAAGGCTGTCGAATGCGGCGGCCAGGCGGCGCTGATGGCGCCGACGGAAATTCTCGCGCGACAGCACTTCGCGACCATCGATCCCTTGCTGAAGGCGGCCGGCTTGAAGGCCGCGGTGCTGACGGGCCGCGACAAGGGGGCGGTGCGCAAGGAGGTTCTCGCCGGCCTCGCCGACGGCTCGGTTCCCATCGTCGTCGGCACGCATGCGCTGTTCCAGAAGGACGTCGCGTTCCACGACCTGATGCTCGCCGTGATCGACGAGCAGCACCGCTTCGGCGTGCATCAGCGCCTCACCCTCGCGTCGAAGGGCCGCGGCATCGACACGCTCGTCATGACCGCGACGCCGATACCGCGCACCCTGTTGCTGACCAGCTTCGGCGACATGGAGTCGTCGCGCCTGACGGAGAAGCCAGCCGGCCGGAAGCCGATCGCCACCCGCACGCTGCCCGTCGCGCGCATCGAGGAAGTCATCGCCGCGATCGAGCGGGCGCTGCCGACCGGCGCCAAGGTGTATTGGGTGTGCCCGCTGGTCGAGGAGTCCGAGGTGAGCGACCTTGCCGACGCGGAGGCTCGCTTCGCCGACCTGAAGCGGCGCTTCGGCGATAGCGTCGAGCTGGTGCACGGCCGCATGAAGGGCGCCGGCAAGGACCAGGCCATGCTGCGCTTTGCCGAAGGTTCCGCGCGAATCCTGGTGGCGACGACCGTGATCGAGGTGGGCGTCGACGTGCCGGACGCGACCATCATGGTGATCGAGCACGCCGAGCGCTTCGGCCTGGCGCAGCTTCACCAGTTGCGCGGGCGGATCGGGCGCGGCGTCCGTCCCTCCTCCTGCCTGCTGCTCTACGCGCCGCCGCTCACCGAAACGGCGAAGGCGCGGCTGCAGATCCTGCGCGAGAGCGAGGACGGGTTCCGGATCGCGGAGGAAGACCTGCGCTTGCGCGGCGGCGGCGAAATCCTCGGCACGCGGCAGAGCGGGATGCCGGAATTCCGGCTCGCCGACCTGTCCGTCCACGGCGATCTGCTGGCGATCGCGCGCGACGATGTGAAGCTCATCCTTGCGCGCGATCCCGAGCTCACCGGCCCGCGCGGCCAGGCGCTCAGGACGATGCTCTACCTGTTCGAGCGCGACAGCGCCGTGCTCAACCTCCGCTCAGGTTAGCGACCTTGGCGGGCGGCTCGATCTTGTCGCCCGGAGGAATGTTCTGCTGTCCCTCGGGGCGGCGGTCCGGGGGCGTAACCAGCCCGCCCGAAATCACGAGCTTGAACGCTTCCTCGACCGTCATGTCGAGGTAGACCACGTCGCTCTTCGGCACGAACAGCAGGAAGCCCGAGGTCGGGTTCGGCGTCGTCGGCACGTAGATGTTGATGAGGTCCTCGTCGATCAGGCTCCTCACCTCGCCCTCCGCCTTGCCGGTCACGAAGGCGACCGTCCACAGGCCGCGGCGCGGATACTCTACGAGCACGGCGCGGCGGAAAGCCTGCGACTGGTTGCGGAAGATCGTCTCCATGATCTGCTTCACCGCGCCGTAGATGCCGCTCACGACCGGCATGCGCGCGACGATGTTCTCGCCGATGCGGACGAAGATCCGGCCGAGGTAGCTGGCGGTGACCCAGCCGATCAGCGTGATGACGACGAACAGGATGACGACGCCGATGCCGGGGATGCTGATCTTGAAGCCGAACAGCTCGCGCAGATAGGTGTCCGGATTCCATTGCTCGGGAATCAGGGGAACGATATGGCTGTCGACGAAATTGACCAGCCACAGGGCCAGGGCGAGCGTGATCACGATGGGCGACGTGATCAGGACGCCTGCCAGGAAATAGGCGCGGATCCGGTGCCAGAAGCCGGTACGCCGTACGGGCGGGCTTCCTGCGGATCGAATGCCGGGTCGTTCTGCAGTTCACTCATGAATGTGTCGTCTAAGCCTTTGCGGGTGAAATTCCGGGCATTCGCCTCAGATAATATGTGACCGGTAATATGTGACCGGGGCGAAAGAATGCAAATATAAATGGGTATTCGCCCCGAAAGCGTTAACAGCCGCTGAGAATCGCGGCTCCGCCGTGCGTGCCGGCCTCTCCCGATCAGCTTTTCGTGGGCGGCTGGATCGACGCCGGGTGGGATGCGTTTACGGCCTGTCGCGCAACCCTCGAGCCGCGCACCCCTCGAGCCGCGCACCCCATGAAACGGCACGCCGCCCGGATGAGCCCATCGCGCACCAGCAGCCCTGACCCGCCGCGGCTCGTCTCGCTCGCGACGGCGGTGCCGCCGCACCGCATCACCCAGGCCGAGGCGGAGGCGGTCAGCCGGCGCGTCTTCGCCGGCCGCGGCGCCGACTTCGATCGTCTTCTTCCGGTCTATGGCAATGCGGGGATCGCGACCCGTTATGCGAGCATGCCGGTCGAATGGCTCACCCAGCAGAAGGGATGGCGGGAGCGGACGCGCGCCTACAGGGACGGCGCGCTCGACCTCCTGGAGGAGGCGGCGCAGCGCTGCCTCGACCAGGCGGGTCTCCGGCCGGCCGCGGTGGACGGCATCGTCGTCGCATCGACCACCGGCGTCGTCACCCCGACCCTCGATGCCCTGCTGATGGAGCGCATGCCCTTCCGCCGCGACGTCAAGCGGCTGCCGATCTTCGGCCTCGGCTGCGCGGGCGGCGTGCTCGGCCTGGCGCGCGCCGCCGCCATGGTCCGGGCGGAGCCGGCGGAGACCTGGCTGTTCCTGGTGGTCGAGCTGTGCTGCCTGACCTTCCGGCCGGGCGACCGGTCGAAAAGCAACATCATCGGGTCCGCCCTGTTCGGCGACGGTGCGGCGGCGGCGCTCGTCGCCTGCGCCGGCGGCCGGTGTCAGCCGGCCGCCGTCTTCCAAGGACCGGCGCGCGACGACACGCGCGCCGGCGGCCGGTGTCGGCCGGCCGCCGTCTTCCAAGGACCGGCCCTGATGCGCTGGGGCGAGCATACCTGGCCCGGCTCGCTCGACGTGATGGGCTGGCATGTGGAGGAAGACGGCCTTGGAGTCCTGTTCAGCCGCGACATTCCCGCCCTCGTCCGCAACGACCTGCGGCCGCGTATCGACGCCTTCCTCGCCGGGTGCGGGCTGCGCGCGAGCGACATTGACGGATGGCTTTTTCATCCCGGCGGGATGAAGGTGCTGGACGCGCTGGAAGACTGCCTGGAACTGCGGCGCGGCGCCTTGATTCACGCACGGGGAGTATTGCATGACTTCGGAAACATGTCGGCGGCGACGGTGCTGTTCGTGATGGAGAGGGCGTTGGCGGAAGGAATGAGCGGGCGGCTCCTCGCAGGCGCGCTCGGTCCCGGCTTCACCGCGGGCTTCCTGCTGATCGAGAACGGGACGTGACGCCGGCGCAGTGGGCCGCCCTGCTCGTCGGGCTGCAACGGCTGGGCGAGCTATGGCTTTCGCGGCGCAACGCGCGCCGGCTGTTCGCCGAAGGCGGCCGCGAGATCGGCGCGGGTCACTACCCCGTGCTGATCGCGGTCCACGCCGGCTGGCTCGCCGCGATCGCCTTTCTCATTCCGGCGGACGCGCCGGTCTATTGGCCCCTGCTCGCGGCCTATCTCCTGGTGCAGGCGGGGCGGGTCTGGGTCATTTCGACCCTCGGCCGCTATTGGACGACGCGCGTCATCGACATGCCCGCGGCGCCGCTGGTGAAGCGCGGTCCCTACCGCTGGATCAGGCATCCGAACTATGTCGTGGTCGTGCTGGAAGTGGCCCTGCTGCCGCTCGCCTTCGGCGCCTGGGAGATCGCGCTGGCCTTTTCCCTTGCCAACCTCGCCGTGCTGGCATGGCGTCTGCGCATCGAGAATGCGGCGCTGGCGCGGCGGGCTTAACTGCTTTTTTCCACGAGATAAGTTGTTAAGCTACAATTAAGCATAGGCATGGTAACAGAGGAGCTTGTGCCGTGGGCAGTGGGATACCGCGGTCGACGAAAAGAGGGGCATCCGGGGTGGGTACGGCAACGACCGAAACGCTCGCCAATGTCGATATTTTCTGCGATCTCGAGGCTGCGGACATCGCGCGGCTGGAGAAGCGCTGCGGCTGGAAGCGGTTCGGCAGGCAGGAGCTGATCATCGACCGGCAGGCGGAGAGCCGCGAGGTCTATTTCATCGTCTCGGGCAAGGTTCGGATCGTGAACTATTCGATGTCCGGGCGCGAGGTGACCTTCGACGACCTCATCGCCGGCAGCCATTTTGGCGAGCTCGCCGCCCTCGACAGCCAGCCGCGGTCGGCGAACGTCGTCGCGGTGGAGCCGACGACGGTGGCGTCGCTGACGCACGAGACCTTCCGCGAGCTGCTGCAGGAGCATCCGGAAGTCGCCACGCGCATGATGGTCCACATGGCGCATATCATCCGCGCCTCGACCGACCGGATCATGGATCTCAGCACGCTCGGCGCGAACAACCGCGTCTACGCGGAGCTGCTGCGGCTGGCCAAGCCGGGCATCCGTGACGACAACTCGGCCACCATCCGGCCGATTCCGATTCACGGCGACATCGCGAGCCGCGTGTCCACGACGCGCGAGACGGTCGCCCGCGTCCTCGGCGACCTGTCGCGCACCAACATCGTCAAGCGCGACGACGACAAGCTCGTCATTCTCGACGTCGAGCGCCTCGAAGACATGATCGAGCAGTTCCGCGGGAGCTGAGGCGCGGCGCTATTGCGCGGCCAGCAGCGCCTTCACGTAATTGACCGGCGCATGGTCGGCGAGATCGCGGATCCAGACCTTGTCCCATTGGCCGAGCGTCTTCTGGAAATGCGCGCTGCGGGCCTTGGCGCGGGCCGCCTCGTCCTCCCCGGCGTCGCGCATTCGCCCGTTGGAATCGATGTAGCGCAGCTTGCCTACCGGCTGGTAGGCCGCTGCCGGAAGATGCGCGACCGCGTCGCAGCAGTTGACGTAGCGATAGGCCACCGTCGCGCTCAACGTCGCCCCGAAAGCCTTGTCGCCGGCCGGGGGCGCGCCGAAGGTGTAGAGCGTCTCGGGCGGCCGCCGGCTCGCCGCCAGCGCCGCCAGGGCGCCGCCGAGGCCGTGGCCGGTGTAGAGCACCGGCAGGCCGAGCGCTTCGAGCTGCCCCTCGATCTGCGGCCAGACGCGGTCGAGCGCACCGGCGAAGCCGCGCTGGACCTTGCCGCCGCCGGGCCAGCCCTGCGGCGTGGCGTCCAGGTCCGTCAGCAGGTCCCTGCTTTCGTGCAGCAGGCGGTCCATCGCCTCCTGCATGTCCGGCACGCCGCCGGCGAACAGGCGGCGCAGCGTCTCCTGCCAGTCGAGCCCGCTCTGCTGGAACTGGCGCTGCAGGCGGGCGGGATCGATCAGCGGCTGCAGCCGCGGCCCTCCGGCGCCGCGGAAGGCGAGCACGGCCTGGTCCCGGCT
Source organism: Alphaproteobacteria bacterium (assembly GCA_009377445.1). Lineage (GTDB taxonomy): Bacteria > Pseudomonadota > Alphaproteobacteria > UBA8366 > UBA8366 > WHUA01. The sequence continues at coordinate 92,817 of WHUA01000005.1, forward strand.
GCGCGCGAGGAAGGCGTCGGTCCCGGCGCCGCGGAACCAGGACGGGCTGGCGAAGCCGGCGCGGCGGAGCGCCACGCTCACCCGGTCGAGGTCGGCGCAATAGGCGAGCCGCGCCATCTCCGCGCACAACGCTGGGGGCCCGTAACTTGGCGCGAGCCGGAAGCAGTCGTCGGCCAGCCCCGGATCGCGCAGCGCCAGGATGGTGGAATCGTAGTCCCAGGTGCCGTCCATCGCGGCATTATAACTCCGCGGCGACCGGAAATCCCAAGACACAGGACGGCGGGACAGGATGGTTGACCGGGGCGGATGCCGCCCCTATGTTCCGCCGCAGCCGGGACTGGGGGGTGTCCGCCCCTTTCCTCTCCGCTCGGCGGCCCCGGCACGCCGATCCGCCACGGTTGGGCCCGTAGCTCAGTTGGTAGAGCAACTGACTTTTAATCAGTAGGTCACAGGTTCGAATCCTGTCGGGCTCACCAAAAATCCCCAAGAAAACAAAATCTTACAAGGCGAGCGTGGCGCCTCGCGGATATGTCGGTTTTCTGTGTCCGGTCTGTGTCCGTTTTGGGCCGGACACAAAAAGAAAACCCCGCTGGTTAGGGCGGGGCTGGTAACTTGTGGGCAATTGCCCGGAGGTAGGCTATGCCGCGCATTTTCGTAATCGTATTTTTGATTGGTGCCATCGCCCCGCCGGCGAGCGCAGACGGCCTCACGCCGTTATCACAGGTAATGAAATCTGGCCCCAATCCTGACTACCTGCTGGTTCGCTGCGCTGCATTCTATCAGGCGAATGCAGAATGGGGTGGCAAGCAGCGTTTGGGGAAAGAATACATCGCCAAAGTCGACCAGATCCTCAAAGGATTGCTGTCTCTCGCGATTCTAGGTCGGGTCGAAAGCAAGATGGGAAGCACGGATCACGTAACGCAGGTGACCCTCAGAGACACCCGCAATATCGCAGATCTGTACCTAGAGCGGTTTGAGATGTCCTACGCAAGCACCGGCCATGCCTGGAGTGGTGACCCGTTATGGGAAGCGGACGCGCGGGAATGTAAATACCTCACGGAGAAGTTGGCAAAGAAATAGGGCGGGCCGGAGCGTCAGTTCGCCTCTATTCGCTACTTGCACAGGGGAATGCTTCTCGCATTGCGAGGAACGTCGCTAATCGCGCCGGCTGGTGCATGTCGGCTGGGTGTTCGGAAATCCACTTCTCGTAAATCCGGATCGCCTGTTCTGCGGAAATCCCATCTTTTGGCGGACAGTAGAATTGCCGCTTCGCCAGAAAGCTGGCCATCGTCCATGTATCCAACGCACCAAGAAAATATCCCGTGCAAACAAATTGCCCGAGTTCGTTGGCGTGTCCACGAGCTTGGCATTCCCGTAACAGATCTTCCGCCTTCATCTGAGCATGGGAGGCGCTACTAGCTCCGGCTATGACTAAGATGAAAATCAGTGCCGCCTTCATTGCGAAATTCCCGAATGCCTGAACGAGTAGACTGGCGGATCCTAGCGGCGCAGCGAGTCGGCGGCAATTGGCAGCCGACACAGCAAACCCGCCCGGGAGGGGGGCTACCGGGCGGGCCTGCCGAACGACCAGAGTGCTTATCGCATTAGCTTAGCGGCTCGGCGGACGCTGTCTCTACATCAGACGATCTAGTCCCGAAGGACGGCCCATGGTGGAAAGCCCGGCCAGCGTCGGCATTGACCACCAGCCGGGCCCCAGCGGCCCAAGGGCGCCCTAGGAAGGCTGTGGACCGCCAGGAGAAGAACGGGGTAGCGATGACGGGGGTTCCGATCGCTTCTAATGCTCGGTGCGTCCCTCCATTGCCCTGATTTCGAGGATCACGCGGCCGAGACGCTTCCACTGCGCGAACGCCTCCATGTCCCCATGCTCGAGCATCAAATCAGCCTGCATTCCGGCGTGCGCGGCGGCGCCCGCCCCGTACTCGTCAATCAGGAGTTTCGCGCGCCGGTATAAGTCTCTGCCTTGCATGCAATCATGCTACCGCATACGGCCGCCCCTGTCGCGCGGCCGCCCGCGCGGTCTTCGGGCGAGGATCTGCGGGCAAAGAAAAGCCCCGGCCGGAACCGGGGCGAGGATTTCTGAGAATAGACGAGCGGCCACAATAGCCGCTGCGGCCGGCGTGGGCAAATTGGGCAAGAAAAAGCCCCGCACGAGGCGGGGCGAGTGGGGATTTCGCAACAGCTACAGGCTAACCGCCACGGCCAGCGGGGGCAAACCTACGCCGCGCCGCCCTCGCGGTCGAGCCGGTCACGCAGCCCATCAAACATGTCGGTACAGGCGCTTAAGGCGGCGCTATCCGGGTCGGGGTGCCCGTTGTCCACTGCCGCTTGCCGCAGTAGGTTGAAGCATTCTCGAATCCGGGCGTCGGAGGCTCGGCCCCTGCCGTATCGTGCCACGAGTGCATCCGCTAAGGAGCGTGGCAAGGTGATGATCTCAGCGCTCATGACTGTGCCTCCCCATCCGGCGCTCATCGGCACCTCCCCGATGGCGGACTGCGCACCACGTTAGCAGTTCCCGATGCACCGCAGCGACTACTTCCAATGGCTCTATGTCGACGGGTAGCCTGTCCACGTCCACGCCCAAGCGGGCCAGCCGCACGCGGGACCGCTCGCACGCATCGTCCAGCTTGGCCACGGCCGGCGCGACGCGGCGCAGGTCGGTCCTGGAGGCCGGGAAGTCGACCACCACACCGGCCGGTGAGCCGTCATCGCGGCGGATGAACGTCAGCAGCAGCACCGCGGCGAACGTCAGCAGGGGCAACCCGTAATCACCCAGCATGACACGCCGCCACGGCTTCTGCCGGCTCCTGCATCCGTTGCAGGCTTTCGAGGGATGTACGGATGTTGACGGGCGTCCATCCTCCGCCGCCGCCGCGGGCGTCCCGGTCGATCAGGCGGAGCTTCACCGTCAGGCCGGGCAGCCCGATGGCATGATGCGCCGCTATCTGCCAGCATAAATCCTCCGCGCGTTCCTTGAGCGCTGCGGCGATGGCGTTGTCTTTCGAGGATTTCGGGAGTGTGTTGAGCTGGCTCCACCAGGATTCCAGCATATCGTCGATCGTCGGCATTTTCGGTTCCCCTCATGCGAAAGGAACCGGGTCAGCGGCTTGGTTGCCCGCTTCAAATGCGATATTGAGATTGTAGCCGTTGCCACACCGCTAACCCGGTCGTGGTGATGGTCAGCGGCGGCAGGGTGTTCCACCACCTTGTCGCCGCGCCCGCAGGGGTATTCCTGCGGGTTCTTTTATTCAACGCCCCATCGCGAAGAAATGCAAGGCCGATGCAACCGGCGGAGGGTGGATCAATTGATCCTTCGGTCCGGCCGCGCTCGGAGAAGGTAGATCAAATGATCTACCTGCGTTCGGCAGTGCGGACCGTCGCGGGTCTCCAACGGTCCGGTTCGGAAGGCAGCGGGAAACGGCGTCGGTGGTCTGCAACGCCGTTTTATTGCCACGGGGTGACCGGTCCGTCACCCCACTGAAGCCCGTGCACGCTTGCTACAGCAGCGCTGAGGCGGCGGGCGCGGTGAAGCGGCCCTCAGTGCAGCTAGCCGGTCTACGGCGAGAAAAAACGCAGTGTCTGCGTTATTTCGTTACGAAGCGGACTACCATACGGATTTCAGGCACTTTGGTAGCATCGAAAAAATGGTGCTCCACGCCGACGACCTCCACCGTCTCGCGCTGAGAAAGGACAATCGTCTCTCCCTTGCGGGGCAGGATGTCGAAGTTGAAATCGCCGAGTCCTGTCGTATCCCCTGAGGCATCAACATCAAGTACGCGAACGAGCGGCATCGTGGTCTCCCTCTCGCTTATGGTTGTGATTTGGCCAGTATATTCACTCACGCTGGCTGTACCAGCGGCTCGCCGAATCCGTAGCGCTTGGGCACCGGCAACGACGCCGGCCGAGCGGCCTAAGCGGCTTCCCGGCTGCCGGGATGCGGCCCTACGCCGCGATGGCCCTCTCCCCGCGCCGCAGCCGCCATTCCATGAAGGTTTCGGGCAGGGTGTCGAGCGCGGTCTGGACTGCCGGCCCGATGACGGCCTCGTGTTCGCGGAGACAGCGCAGGAGGACGGCCTTGGTGCTCCCGATGTAGGACAGGGCTTGCCACTGTCCTCCCCGCGCCGCATGGGCACGGTGGCGGTAAATAATCCATTGCTGCCGGTCGGCGCCGATGGCCCAGCGGGCGGACAACATGAGAAAGGGGTGCATTCGATTCTCCTTAGCGGGGCAACAGCAGCACCAGCGCCAGGACGGCGCGCTGCCAGCGGGCCTTGATCCAGCGCCAGGCCTTCACGTCGCACGATCCGTCTGCGCTTCCTCATGCCGCGATATTGCAAGGCCGAGGTCGATTTCCGCCTCCTTGACGCGGGCCGCAGCGTCCAGGCCGCCATCATCTCGAGCTCGCACGCGTTCGAGGAAGCGGCGCGTGGATCCTCCGGGTCGTTGTCCCGTTCGATTGAGGCAAGATACGCGCGGGTGCAGGCGACCAGCGGGAATTCGCCGCGGGCGGCCTTCGGGAAGGTGCCCTCCTGGTGAAGCTGCGCAACGCGGCGACCGCTGATGCCGAGAACCGTGCCAAGGTCCGTTGCAGATAGGGTAACTTCGTTGACCTTCATGCTCTTACCCGTTGAAAAGAAACGGAAATGCAGTTCAAAATTCTGTCCCTAGACATGCGAAACGCTTGCGAATAACCCCCGGTTGAGCTAGGGCCAGGGGCCCTAACGCCTTGATGGTGTTGGTAATGCGGGCGTAGGCGCAGCAGAGCCCGAGCCCGCGGCACCGGGTATCCCGTGCGAGCGGAGAAGCTACGCAACCCGGCCCCGCCGCCGTCGCGGATCACATTGGATCGTGAGGACGCGCCGGCGGTGTTCATTAGCGCTCGCCTGCCATTACAGCAGCGATGGCTTTTGCCCATGACGCGGCCACGGCCGGCTTCGGCTGCGGCAAGGGCGGCCCTTCGGAGATGCCTTCCTGACGGCGCAATTCGTTCTGGCGGTCGGCCTCGGCGGCGCGCTCTTCCTCGGTTAATTCGAGCGGCTTCTGCGCTTCTGCCGCGAGGCGCTGGGCCACCATTCGTGCGATTGCTCCAGTCATGTGAAATTAACTCCTTCTCGGTTAAGCCTTGGGTTCCGGCAAGTCGCCGCTCAAGCCGAGGTAAGCTCGCGGGTCGGTGTCCGGGCGCGGCAGCATCGCGGCGCCGGTCGCGCTCGCCATTTCCAAAAGGGCGACTTCGTTCCGCTGGACTTCCAAGGCACGGGCTTTCAAGCCGGCGAGACGTTCGGCGCGTTCCTCGGTGGAAAGGGCGCAGTCGTCTTCCACGATCTCGTCCACCAGGTCATTGAGTCGCTCGGTGAGCTGGCCCCGGCAAAGCCAGAACAGCAGCCCGGCGGTGTCGTCTATCGAGCCGGCGCACACGCCAGCGCTGCCGTCCGACATAATCGCCGAGAGGTTCTGCACTCGCTTCGTCGGGAGGTCGATGCCCCCGCTGCCGGTCATGAAACTGTCGACCCCAGGCGCGCGGCCCATGGTGGCGATGCGCTGGGCCAGCGCGGCCTTCACCTCGGACGATGGGCGGGGCGCGCTGACGACGTCGATGATTTCCTCGAGTATGGAGCGGAGGGTCTCGCGTGCATGTTCGACGGCTGCGGCCACATCGCCCTTGGGTGCTTTCGTCGAGCCGCCATCGTCCAGTTCAACCACGGCGCGGCGTGGCAGGCGGCGGAGATATTCCTCACACGCGTTCAGCAGCGCACCCAACGTGTTCATGGCCTCTTGCTGTCGCGCCAGTTCCGCTTGCCGGCGGTCGAGGGCGGCCTTCAAGCGGTTGACCTTTGAGCGTTCCACGGCGAGGCGCTGGTGGTCCGGATCGATCGATATTTTCTCGACAAGGACGCGTTCTTTCGGGTGCAATTCGAGGTCGTCCAGCCCGTCGCCGCGCGGCTCGCGAATTCGCGTGGTGCGCATCATCGAGCCGGCCGCATATGCTTTTTCAAGCTCGACCACGTGAGACCGTGCGCGCTGCCATTCCTGCCGAGCTTCGTGCACCCGAGTGGATTCGGCGCGCACCAGCGTGCCGGCCTGTTCGCGGGCGTCGCGAAGCACCTGCAACTTCTCGGCAGCTTCCGGGGGCAGGCGGTCGGCGGGATCGCGGCCAGCCAGGGCGGAAAATTCAGCTACGACGGTTTCGGACATTTGTTCCCTTCCTGTTGATGACGCAATTTACACCACCGTCCGGGCGCACCCTGTCACGCGTGACACCCCTAGCATTGAGGCGGTCGACGCGGCGCTCCCACCATGCCAGGAACTTTGTCACCGCCGCCTCGGCGTCCTCGCCGCTGTCGATACCGGCAGGCGCGAAGCCGCATGTTTCGAGCGCGTCGACTAGATCGAAGTCCACCACGATCGATACCCGGTAGCCGCCCTCGCGTTCGCGTTCGCGCTGTCGACGTTTGCGGAGGGCGGCGGCGGAGGTCATGTCAGGCGGCAAAGCAGGCGAAGTGATCCAGGACGAGGCTGACCGGCGGCCAGTCGCCGTCGTCTTCCGGCGGCCCCGTCATCGCGGCGTTGGCAGGGCTCCCGCCCTGGTAAGAAGACTTCGTCTTAGAAGTGGTACCGCTCCGGTACCCGGATTCGGCCTGAACAGGTACCGCTCCGGTACCCGGATTGCAGCTTTGGTACCGCTCCGGTACCCGTTGTGGTACCGCTCCGGTACCCGTCGATTGTTTTTCTGGCGGGGTCCAATGCTGCCAATCGTTGGTCGGCGGCTGCCCTTTGCGCGGCTCCATCGTGACACGCCAGGCGGTTGACCGGGCGTCGCGGCTGCCGCGTTGTCGGCACGCCAGCCCCACCGGATGCTGAGAGAGAACATCTTCGACAGCAGCGCCAGGAGCCGGTTCGCCCGGAACGGCGTCGCCTTCATGTCGCGGTGGATCTTGTCGATATCGGCGTGCGTCTGGGCGGCGCCATCGATGTGATCACGCAGCGTATCGTCGATGTGTTGATGGGATTCCCGCCGATCATTCTGGCGCTGGCCTTGATGGCTATGCTCGGCCAGTCGGTTAACAACGTGATCATCACCCTCGTGGTCCTCCTGTCGCCCTCAGCGGCTCGTACGATGCGCTCGTCGGTACTGAGCCTGAAGGAACTGACCTACGTCGAGTCGGCGCGCGCCGTGGGATCCACGACCACGCGCGTGGTCTTTCGGCATCTGATGCCCAACTGTCTCGGCACCTACATTGTGCTGTTCACCGTGAACGTGGCCTATGCCATCGTGGTCGAGGCCTCGTTGAGCTTTCTGGGGCTGGGCTCGCCGCCCGACGAGCCTTCCTGGGGCGGCATGATCACGGCGGCCACGGCGAGCCTGCAGCGCGCACCCTGGATCGCCTTCTTCCCAGGCTTGGCGATCTGCCTCGTCGTGTTTGGCCTTAATCTCTTGGGTGACGCCATCCGTGATATGACCGACGCCAAGATGCGCGGCAGCACAAGTCAGACGTAACCGGAGAATGCGATGGCGGCCGGTAACCTATGAGTATCGAAGTGAAAGAGTTGAAAGCCGCCATTGACGACACGTCCCTTCCCGTCTCGGGCCAAGCTGAGACGGTGCTGGAGATCGACGATCTTCGGACGTATTTCTTCACCCGCGACGGTGTGGTTCGAGCGGTCGACGGTGTCTCGTATTCGGTTCGCCGCAGCGAGACCGTCGGCGTCGTCGGCGAGTCCGGCTGCGGGAAAAGCGTAACGGCACTGTCCATCCTGCGACTTGTCGCCGATCCTCCGGGAAGAATTGTCGGTGGCGCAATACGATTCGAGGGCGCCAACCTGCTGGAACTGACCGAACACGAAATGCAGTCGATTCGAGGCAATGATATCTCCATGATCTTCCAGGAGCCCATGACCTCGCTGAATCCGGTGCTGACCGTGGGTCACCAGATCAGCGAGTCCATTATCCTGCATCAGGGGCTGTCCAAGCGGGACGCGATGGACAAGGCCGTCGAGATGTTGCGTCTGGTGCATATACCGGAAGCGCCGTCGCGTGCGCATGAGTATCCCCATCAACTGTCCGGTGGCATGCGCCAGCGGGTCATGATCGCGATGGCATTGTGTTGCAATCCCAAAATCCTTATCGCTGACGAGCCCAGCACCGCCCTCGACGTCACGATCCAGGCCCAGATTTTGGATTTGATGCGGGAGCTGCAAGACAAACTCGGCACCGCGATCGTCCTGATAACTCATGACATGGGAGTCATTGCCGAGACCGCCTCGCGGGTCGTGGTGATGTATGCGGGACGGAAAGTGGAGGAGGCCAGCGTGGACGACCTGTTCGCACAACCCTGTCATCCGTATACGAAAGGTTTGCTCGGTTCCATCCCGCGCCTGGGTCTGGCCGCCAAGGCCGACGGGAAACGTGCGCCTCTCTCTGAGATCGCGGGGATGGTTCCATCCCTCTTCAATTTGCCGATGGGATGTACATTCGCGCCGCGTTGCGCGTACGCCACGGATCATTGCCATGAGGAAAGCCCACCGCTCGAGGAGAAGCGCCCACGTCATTGGGCGGCGTGCTGGCATACCGATCGGTTGCTCGGGAATACTGAATGATGACTAAGGCTGCGCAGCGCTCCGCCGAAGGCCGACCCCAACCGTTGCTCGAGGTCGACGGGCTCAGGAAACACTTCCCGATCCGCAGGGGAGTGTTCTCGCGTACAGTGGGCCACGTCTATGCCGTTGACGGAATATCCTTTCACATCGATCCGGGCGAGACGCTTGGAATGGTCGGTGAGAGCGGTTGTGGCAAGACCACCGCCGGAAAGACGGTGCTCAAGCTGATCGAGCCGACTGCCGGAACAATCAAGCTGCGCGGCAAGGAGATCACCGGTCTCGATCCGGACAGCATGCGCCCGCTGCGGCGCGAGATGCAGATAATCTACCAGGATCCTTACTCGTCGCTCAATCCACGCATGTCCGCCGGGAACATCGTGGGCGAACCGCTTACGATTCACAATGTCGCCTTGGGGAAAGAGAAGGAGGAGCGTGTGGCGGCGTTGTTCGAGCGCGTGGGTTTGCGCCCGCATCAGATGGCCTCCTACCCTCACGAATTTTCCGGCGGCCAACGTCAGCGCATTGGCATTGCGCGGGCTTTGGCATTGAGCCCAAGCCTGATCGTCGGGGACGAGCCCGTATCGGCCCTGGACGTATCCATCCAGGCCCAGGTCATCAACCTGCTCATGGAATTGCAGGACGAATACAATCTTTCCTATCTTTTCATTGCGCATGATTTGGCGGTCGTCGAACACATCAGTCATCGCATCGCGGTGATGTACTTAGGCAAAATCGTGGAACTGACCGACAGGCAATCCCTGTTCGAAATGCCGCTCCACCCCTACACCGAGGCGCTGTTGGCCGCTGTTCCCATTCCGGACCCCAAGGCAAAGCGGCGCGAACGGATCATCCTGACAGGCGACGTACCCAGCCCGGTCACGCCGCCACCCGGATGCCACTTCCACACGCGTTGTCCCTACGCGATGGATCGTTGCAAAACGGAAGTGCCCGAGTTGAGAAAGATACAGCCAGGGCATTGGGTGTCATGTCATCTTCACGACTCGGGCCCGATGTTTCCGTTGGCGCGCCCACGCAACGCCGGGCGAAGTATTGACTAGCGGGCATTTATCGCAACGCAGGATGGAATGGCTGCATTCACTGGGTTGTCACCCGGTGATGATTAGGATCATTGCAGGATTCCCTATACATTGTAATCAGTAGGTCGCAGGTTCGAATCCTGTCGGGCTCACCACCTTCCAAAGCAAATACTGACGGTACAATTCCAGTCGTTTCCCGCCTCCGAAGACCACCCGAATCACAGCCTGGATCCAAAGTCCATCTCCGCGCGTTGAGCGTGTGAAAGGGTTTTGCGACAGGCTCCCGCCTCGCAAACAAAAGGGCGTACAGCAGTTGGAGGATTAGGTGGAAGACCTCGCGGTCTTGGCCCAGGATCATCATCAACGCGGTCGCTTGGCGGAAGCCGAGCGGCTATATCGCGAATGCCTCGCCCGGTACCCCCAGTCGGCGCCCGTTTGGCGGCTGTTCGGCGTTCTCTGCTACCAGACCGGCAGGCGTCGCGAGGCTGTGGAGGCATTGGAGCGTTCCGCACAATTGGACCCGGCCAACATGACTCTGCTCGGCGAACTCGGGGCCGTGCAGACGGAGCTCGGTCGATACGATGACGCCATCGGGACGTTGCGCCGCGCGTCCCTCGCGCGACCGGAAGAATCGGATCTGCTGGATCGGTTGGGGAAGCTTTACCTTCAGACTTGGCGATTCGACGACGCCATCGATGCCTACACGCGCCTGATCGGCCTGGAGCCCGGTAAGGCGGCCGCCTGGTTCAACCTGGGTCGCGCCCATGAAGGGCTTGGCACTCACGAACACGCCGTGGCGTCGTTTCGGAAAGCCGCCGCGCTGCAGCCCGACAGCCCGGAGATCCTCACTGCGATCGCCGGCGCCGAACTCGATTGCGACCGGCCGGACGCGGCGCTCGCCGCATGCGAGCGATGTCTCGCGCTGCGGCCGAGCGACAGTGGGGCGCTCGCCTTCAAGGCGGTCGCTCTGCAGGCTCTCGGCGATGCGCACGGCGCGGAGGCGTTGCTGGGTCTCGATCGTTTCCTTCACGTGGAGAGGGTCGAGCCGCCGTCCGGTTTCCCGTCCCTCGCGGCATTCAATCGGGCGCTTGTCGATCACATCACCGGGCATCCGACGCTCAGTTTCGATTTTCCTGCTTATTCGTGTCATCGGGGTGCAACCAGCGATGACCTTCTCGTGGAGCCGAAAGGCCCGATAGCTCGACTGGAGTCGATTATCGGCGATGCGGTCGAACGATATCGCGCAGCGATGCCCCGTGGGGACGATCACCCCTTCGTTGCGGCCGCGCCCGGCCAATGGCGCATGGAAGCGTGGGCGACGATTCTCGAGAGCCAGGGTCATCAGTCGGCGCATATCCATCCGACCGGCTGGTTGAGCGGCGTGTACTATCTTCAGCTACCCGAGACCGTGAAGAGAGAGCATCCGGACCAGCCGGGTTGGATCGAATTCGGGTGTCCGCCCGACCATTTCCCCGCCTCGTCGCGGGAAGGAGATTTTCGCCGCATCTGTCCGCAGGAGGGGCTGCTGCTTCTGTTCCCCTCCTACATCTACCATCGCACCGTGCCGTTTCCCGATACCGCCCGGCGGATCAGCGTCGCGTTCGATATCGAGCCGGTGGCATCCTCCGTTTGAACGCCCGCAACGGAGAGAAAGGAGCGGTTCGTCTACTCCAGTTTCGTTCTTGTTATTTGCACCTGACACTACCAAGCACATACGTGGCGCTACGTTCGAATGAAGCGTTTTGCTTGATTATAATCAAGCAAATTGCTATATCTTGGTCATGCTCGAAATTCGCATCGAGAAGCGCGCTGAGAAGGGGCTCCGGCTATGGACCGCACGCTGACGAACGAGGAGCGCGACCTGGCGCTGGTAAGGATAATCCGTCAGATGGAGTTGCTGCGCCGCGATCCGCCCACGCTTGACCGGGCGCTGGAGGAAGTCGGCGCCGCGTTGCAGGCCGTCATCGAGGAAACCGGCGCGCTGCCGGGCATTCTTGAAACGCTGGACGAGGACGCCGCCGATGTAGCCGCCTATGACGCGGCCAAGGCGGCGGCGGGCGAAACCGTTCCGGCCGAGGTGGTCCGGCGCATCGTACTTGGCGAGCACCCGGTCAAGGTCTACCGCGAATATCGCGGACTGGACCAAGCGACGCTCGGCGAAAAGGCCGGCACCAACGCCGCCTATATTTCGCAGATCGAGCGAAAGGCGCGCCACCCCAGCCGCAGCCTTCTTGTGCGGCTGGCGCAGGCGCTCGACGTCGAGCCGCCGGATCTCATTACATACTAGCGCATCCCGGGACGCGGCGCTCGCCAGCCGTCCTTGAGAAGCTGAATTGCGTCTTTGGCCACGGATAACCTCCATGCATTCATTGTGTGCTCGTCCCTAACGCGATTTCCGCGGGCGATGTTCCTTGGCCGGCGCGCAAATGGCGGCCAGCGAGCCTGCCGCGCGTTGTCTCAGTCCTTCGATCTAGATCTTCAGGACTAGAGACAAATCGCGGGAAAATTGTAGGCTGTTAGCTACTGCTGGTAATCATCCACACCGTCAGTCGAAACAAGCCCGCCTCGGATCCCCCTCCCACGGCGGGCTTGTCATGTTCCGGCGGCCGCATCCCATCTACCACTTAAGTCTAGTCCTAAAGACAGGTTTACCGGGCCGGTGGCGCGCGGTGGAATTGTATCGCTAAGACTACCTCAACTTGATGCCTCGGCCCCGCCTCGCGCGGGGCTCTTTTTTGTAATCGATTCGCTTTTTGCAAAAAGGAGGTGCACACTACCTCCATCGTCGGCATCGACGGTGGGCGCCGACGACCGAGAGACAGGGAGTCGCAAAAAATAATACCCCGCTTTCGCCCGCAATAGGGTTCGTGGGGGCGCACATGGAATACCGCCTTTATTTCATCGACCGGACTAGCCACATCTGCGACGTCGCAATCTTCGAAAGCATATCCGACGATCAGGCCGTCATGCTGGCGGGTCGCTACGCACGCGGGCAGCCCATGGAGCTTTGGCGCGGCGATCGTCTCGTGCAGCGGCTGCAACCGGACTTGGATGCCGCTCGCGGCGGCCCATAGGCGAGAGCGGCGGCAAACTCGGCGAACGCGGAGATTCGGGGCGCCCGGTCTACCCGAAGAGCTCTAAGCCGAGGGCGCGCGCGGTCCAGGCTGCAACGCCGAGCAGCGTTTCCTCTCCGCCATGAGGATCGACGAGCTGCACGCCGAGCGGCATGCCGTTCGGCCCGTCGCCGGCCGGGATCGTCAGGCAGGGAACGCGGAGCGCCGTCCAGGCCCGGTTGAAGACCGAGTTGCCCGTCGACTGGAGCCCGACCGGGGCCTCGCCCGGCGCGCTCGGGGTCAGGATGATCTCGCCCGCCTCGAAAAGCGCCGGGAGCTGGAGCCGGCAGCGCTCGACCGTCGCATTCGCGTCCGCGCGCTCGGCCGCCGGCGTTTCGAGGCCGCGGCGGACGAGCTTCTGGAACCGGTCGCTCAGCAATGCACGGTGGTCGGCCCACTCGTGCCGAAAGGCGCCGGCAGCGCCCTCCGCCATCATGACGCGCTGCAAGGCCTCGAGGCGGCCGAACGGGTCCGGCAGTTCCACCCTCCGCACCGTGGCGCCGGCGGCGGCCAGACGCGAAGCCGTGATCTCCATTATCTTGTGCGTCTCCGGTCCGGCCAGGTGCCACTGCGCCGTCCGCACCACGGCGAATTTCGGCTTGCCGGCGTCGGCGGGCTTGGGAGGCGCGCGGCCGGCCAGGACGGCGGAGACGATGGGGATGTCGTCCAGGCTCCGCACCATGAAGCCCACGGTATCCAGCGCGGGGGCAAGCGGCTTCACGCCCGCCGCATCGTAGAGCCCCCACGCCGGCTTGTAGCCGATCACCCCGTTGAAAGCCGCCGGGCGGATGACCGAGCCGCCGGTCTGCGTGCCGATCGCGAGCGGTAGCATCCGGTCGCCGACGGCCGCCGCCGACCCGCTGGATGAGCCGCCGGGCGTCCGCTCCGGATCCCGCGGATGGCGCGTAGGGCCGGGAACGCTCGACGCGAACTCCGTCGTCACCGTCTTGCCCAGCACGATGGCCCCGGCCTGCCTCAGCCGGGCGACGCACGCCGCGTCCTGCGCCGGGCGATGTCCCTTGTAGATCGGGGAGTTGCATTCGGTCGGCATGTCCGCGGTATCGATGATGTCCTTGATCCCGACCGGAATGCCGTGGAGCGGCCCCGAAGGCGGCCCCTGGTCGAGCCGGCGCGCTTCGGCAAGCGCGGCGTCCGCGTCGTAGCGGACGAACGCCTGCACCTCGGGCTCGCGCGCGACGATCCGCTCCAGGCAGCTCGCGACGAGCGCCTCGGCGGTGAGCTTGCCTTTCGCGATGGCGTCGGCCGCGGCCGTTACCGAAAGCGTATGCGGAGGATTCTTCATCCGGCGGTTTACCCGAGCAATGGAAAGGGTGGCCGTGCCAACAGGCAAGGCGGCGGTACTGTCAGCGAAGACTGGACGCGCTATTTCGGCGCGAGGTCGATGTCGTAGCGTACCTTGACGAACTTCGCGAGCCAAGCACGGACATCCGGCTGGATGGTGAGCGCACTGACCATCATTTCGGGCAAAGCCGCGTCCCGCGCGATCCGCGAGCCTATGAACAACCTTCGACGTAGCCGACGGCGGGAAGCGCGCCGGCCCTGAATTTCGTGACGACGCCGCGGGAGGTCTCGAACACGTAGCGCAGATTGCGACGCTCGCCGCCGGGGCTCTTCACGACGACATAGTGTCCCTCTGCGTCATACTTGTGCGGCATCACCTCGGTCGAATGCGCATATGCTTCCAGCACCTGCGCTTCGGCGCTGCCGACCGCAATGCCGCGCTTCGTCCTCATGGGGCCGCCCGTCACGTCGATGCGAACGATGACCCGATCGTTCAGCATGAAGGACAATCCGCCCGGCCCCGACTTCGGCGTCGCGTAGGCGCAGGTCGAGCCGGCGACGCTCTCCGAAACGGCGAGGTCTTCGCCGAGCAAGCGTCTTGCGTCCGCGAGCGGCATTCCGATCCTGATGGGGCCGACACCATCGATTTCGACCGGCGTCGCGGCGGTGATCGCCGGAGCGCCGTCATATCGGCAAGCGGCGGCCGCGATGATCGGCATGAGCACCACAGCCCATAAGACAACGGGCCGCTTCGCGAGCCATGACGTCAGTATCGATCGGATTTGCTTCGTCCTACGGGGGATACGGTTATCCCAGGGCCTACGAAAGTCTTTCATGCCTGACGGCGTTCGACAATCCGGCGTTCGACAATCGGGCGGCGCCGGCCCGATGCGCAAGATGGCCCACGATAGCCCGTGGCAAAGACCCCGCCGAAGCGGGGCCCTTGGTTCACAGTACGTCTCTTGGGTGTGACGACGGTAACAGCGAAGCGCTAAATTTTCGTTAAATTGTCGAAAAATACGATCGGATAAATAGATGACTCAATTCCTCCGTCAGGCCTTCCCGGACGCAGGCATTTCGACCTCACGGATATTTCAGGTATTGGAATAATCACTAAGGCTTAGTGGATAGTCCTTTTGTGGGGTATGAACCGATCACGAACCCGTTATATGACGGAAGCAAGACTCTTGTACCCGAGGAAGCGAGCGATGACGAAGCAGCCACGCGTTTCAATCGGTATCCCGGTCTACAACGGCGAGAACTATCTGGCGGAAGCCCTGGACAGCCTGCTGCGGCAGAGTTTCGGGGATTTCGAGCTGCTGATATCCGACAATGCCTCGACCGACCGGACGCAGGAGATATGCCGGGCCTACGCCGCCCGGGACGCGCGCATCCGCTATGTCCGGCAGGACCGCAATATCGGCGCCGGCCCCAACCACAATCGGGTGCTGGAGCTGTCGCAGGCTCCCTATTTCAAATGGGCCGCGCATGACGACCTTTATGCGCCGGCATACCTGGCGGAATGCGTCGCGGCGCTCGATCGCGATCCGGCGGTCGTGCTCGCCCATGCCGACGGCCCCTTGATCGACGCGCAGGGCAAGCCGCTGACTTTCGACATCTTCCGCCAGTGCTATTTCGACCGCAACGGCAAGCGCTACGCCCGCGAGCCGGTTGACATCGCCCAGTCGGACCTGCCGAGCGAGCGGTTCGACGACGTTCTCCACCGGATCGTCTGGTGCACGGCGATGTACGGCCTGATCCGCCGCGACGCCACCAACCGGGTGACCCTCATGCGGAGCTATTACGGATCCGACAAGGTGTTCCTCGCGGAGATGGCGCTACTGGGCAAGTTCTATCACGCGAAGAAGCCGCTGTTCATGAAGCGCTGCCATTCGGCAATGTCCGCGCAGATGACCGCCGAAGAGCGCCTCGCCTTCATGGACACGGCCGCGCCGAAGGCCTTCCCCTACCTCGAGCTGTTCAAGGGATACACGCGCGCGGCTCTGCGCACCGGCACGCTCGATATTTTCGAGCGGATGCAGTGTGTCGCCAGCGTGGCCCGGAAGACATTCCGGGCGCGCTATTGGCGCAACGGGCAAGAGGCCTGACCTCGCTAGCTCCTGTTCCGCGCCTGTCGCCGAACGCAGGCCGGCTGCCGCTTCGGATCGGCGGCGTCTTGCGCTTTGCCCAGGCCCAGGAGCCTGCACCAGTCCTTCAGCCCGAGGCTTTCCCCCAGGGACTCGTAAAGAACCGAGTCGGTTACGCTCAATCGCGGGTCGTCCTGCATGTCGCCTCCAGCCTGTCGGCATGTGTACGAGGACCGGCGCTGGCGTCCCCGGCGACGGAATTTCTTCCGTCGGCCGGAGACGCGAACGGCTGTAGCGCCGTCGTTAGCGCAGCGGGCAGACACGGGAATGGGATAGGGAACATGGCTGCCCGAAAGATGAACGGGCCGCCCCCCGGCTGGTTCCCGGCTGGTTCCCGGAAGATTGCCGGGCCGGCGCGCCCTCAGCGGCGCGGAATTTCGCCCAATAGCCGCCGGGCTTCCTTGGTCTTCACCACGCAGTTCTGATATTCGCTGAATTGCTGCTGGATTTTGGCGGCGCTGATCAGGCTCGCCGCCTTGCCCCAATTCACCGATTCGGCGAGCCCCGCCGCCTTCGCGGCGCCGAGATCGTGGTTCGCCGCATCCAATCCGGCCGCGCAGCTCGGCCCCAGCCCGCGGTCCGCGCGGTCGCCGGCGCAGGCCGCCAGCAGCGCTGTCGACAAGAGGACTGCCAGGATTCGCACAACAACATCTCCATCGGTGGCGCCCCGGTGGCGCCCTGGGGGGCCGTTCGCCGCGCTTGCGGCAAGGTTGCCACAGAAGCCGCCCATCGGCCAATTTTTCGCGGCGACGCCCATCCTCACCGCGTCCAGAATGCCGGCACCAGCAGGACGAGCAACGTCAGCATCTCGAGCCGTCCCAGCAACATGCCGAGACTCAGGAGCCATTTGGCCGAGTCCGGCAGCGGGGCGAACGTCCCGACCGGCCCGATGATCTCGCCGAGCCCCGGACCCACGTTGGCGAGCGCCGTGGCGGCGCCGCTGATCGCCGTCAGGCTGTCCAATCCAACCGCGGCGAGCGCGGTCGCCAGCACCACGAAGCTCGCCATGAAAAGAAAGAAGAACGTCATGGCGGAGCGCAGCACCTCCTGCTCCAGGGGCCGGCCGCGGTAGGTCATGGGAAAGACGCCGCGCGGCCGGCAAAGCCTGAGTATCTGGTTATGGACGAAGGCGAAAAGCAGCTCGAAGCGCAGCATCTTGATGCCGCCGGCGGTGGAGCCCGTGCAGCCGCCGGCGAAGGTAAGGAACAGGAACATCATGATGGCGAAACCGCCCCACTGCCCGTAATCCGTACTCGCGAAGCCGGTGGTGGAGACCACGGAGACGACGTTGAATGCCGACAGCCGCAGCGCATCGGCGATCCCCACGTTCCGCGTGATCCAGACCCATGCGGTCATCATCAGGACCGCGATCGTCAAGGCGACCAGGAAGCGCCGGGTCTGGCTGTCCCGCCAAAAGGCGAGCGGGCGACCGTAAGCCATCTGAATGTATACGACGAAAGGCAGGGCGCCGAGCGTCATGAAGACGACCGCGATCCAGTGCGTCGCGGGGTTCGGGAACTGTGCAAACGAGGAGTCCGAAGTGGAATAGCCCCCGGTCGACAAAGTCGTCATCGCATGCGTCACGGCCTCGAAACCGCTCATGCCGCTGAAGTAATACAGCAGCGCGCATACGGCCGTAAGAACCAGGTATGCCACCGTCGTCGCGCTCGCGATCTGCGCGGCGCGAGGAAAGATCTTGTCGGAGCGGTCCGAGCTTTCGGTGCGGAAAAGCTGCATGCCGCCGACGCCGAGATACGGCAATATGGCGATGGTCATGACGATAATGCCGCCGCCGCCCACGCCCTGAAGCATCGCCCGCCACAGGAGGACGCCGGGCGGCATGCGGTCGAGGCCGACGATCACCGTGGAGCCCGTGGTCGTCAATCCGGAGACGCTCTCGAAAAAAACATCCGCGGCGGTCAATCCGAGATTGGAAAAGGCGAAGGGCAGCGCCCCGATCGCCGAGAGCGCGAACCAGCTCAACGACGTGAGCAGGAAGCCCTGGCGGACGCTCAGGCGAATTTTCACGCCCAGCGTGACCGAGACGAGCAGCAGCCCGATGAAAACCGATACCGCGAAGGATACCGCGAAAGCGCGCCAGTTCTGGCTATCCGCGGCGAGATTCGCGGCAAGCGGCGGCAGCATCGCCACGCCCATGGCCGTGATGAGCAGCCCCAGGACGAACATGACAGGGCGCAAAAAGGCGGACAAGACATCCTCCACGCGGGGCTCGAATGCGCAAAGGCATGCTGTTCCGACACGCCCCAATCACCCCAGAGATCGCTCGGGCGCAGATTGTCATGGCGCGGGCAGGAAGAGAAGAACTCGTATCGCTCTGCGAATGCCGAAGCTTAGGCGAGAGTCCGCGTCTCCTCCCCGCACTGCTGTCCGGTTTAGCAACGATTGAGCGGATAAGCCGGCGCGCATGGACTCGCGGAACAAGTCCGCGAGTGACGAATAGTTATTATAATCAAATAAATATCGTTCCCCTCTCCCCGCAAGGGGAGAGGGGAATCGGTAATGAGGAAAGTTTCCCGTCTACTTCGGCGCGAGGTCGACGTCGTAACGGGTCTTGACGTATTTCGCCAGCCACTTGTGCGCTTCGGGATTGATATTCAGCGCCTTCGTCATGATCTCGCGAATCGGCTCGCCGACGATCTGCGGATACGGCCCGAGCTCGTCCTTTGCGATCTTCAGGAAGTCCTCGTCCTTGAGCATCTCCCGAACGGCGGTGCGCCATGCCTCGACCACGTCCTTCGGCGTGCTCGGATGCAACAGCAGCGTCTTGTTCATGACGATGCCGAGCTTGGCCAGCGACTCGAATGCGTCGAACGCCGGACCGGACGGCTTCTTGCCGTACACCGCCTCATACGCCTCGACGATGGTCGGGAGATCCGGCCGCGCGGGGTCGCGCGTGTACTTCCCGTTGTCGTCATAGTTGCCGGACGTGAAGATCGCCTGCGCGATTCCGTTGTCGATCATGTGCTTGCGGGTATTCATGAAAGCGAGCGTGTTCTCGCCGCTGATCGTGAACTCGCCGCGCTCGAAGCCGAGGGCCATCGGGCCGGTGCCGCCGAGGCCCCAGACGCTGTTCACCTCGATGCCGAGCAGGCTGAGCGAGACCCGGTAGGTCATGTCGACCGAGGTCGGCGTGCGGCCGCCGAACATCAGCTTCTCCGGCGGAAGGCTCTGCAGCTTCAAGACCTTGCCCTTGAGGTCCTTTACCTCGTGGATGCCGAGCTCCTTGCGGACGTAGTAAGTGCTGCCGCGCGGCGAGCTCAACACCGGATGAAAGTCCTCGAGCCTGAACTTGATGCGCGGGTCCTTGAACGCGTAGTTCATGGCAACGGAAATGGACAGCGCGTAGATCATCGTGCCGTCACTGCCCGCCCGGTCGTTGAAATAGTTCGTGCCCGCAATGCCGCCGGCGCCGGGCTTGTTCATGACAATGACCGTCGGCTTGCCGGGCAGCGTTTTCTCCAGGTACGGCACCATCATGCGCGTCCAGCTATCGGTGCCGCCGCCTGCGCTGAACGGGACGAGAATGGTGATACGCTTGCCGGTGAAGTCCGCTGCGCCGGCGGCATTCGCCGCCAGCCCGAATGCCGCGGCGGAAACAAGCAGCGTTCCCGCCAAGCGGCGTATATTGAAGGCACTTCTCATTTGACATCCTCCCAAAAAAAAACCGGCACCGTTCCGGGGGAACGCCGGTTGCTGTGATCAAGATTAGGGCGTCGAGGCATGCGCGTGCAAATCGCCGTCCGGTACGACGTCAGCGTGAATCCGTTCGGGGAATGGAACCGCGGGACCGGCCAGCCGTTCACAAGCGGGAAGATCCGAATTTGGCCGCAACATTCTGAGAGAGGCACCTCATGACTACCCCACGCCGCTTGATCATTTCGCTGTTTATCGCGTCTTTTGCGACCGCCCTCGCCGGCTGCGGCGACACCTGGCGCGGCGTGAAGAAAGATACGGGCCAGAACATGGAGAAGTCCGGCGAAGCGATTTCGGGCGCCGGCAAGAAAGTTCAACCGTAATTCCTCAGACATCGACGTCTCCGGCGTTGCCCGTGCCACCGGAGACGTCGCCTGAGCCTTGGGGTTGGGCCGTCCGCACCCGTACGGAGGCGTAGCGGACGGCCAAGGGAGGCCGGAATGGCCACCGATTCATCGCCGGCATTCCCCACATCGCAAGATCCCGAGATCCCGACTCCGCTCGAACCCCCGGCCGAACCGATCGACAAGGTCATCAAGGCCGCGATCATCGGGATATTCCTCATCCTTGCCATCGGCCTGATCTACGTCGCCAAGGATTTCTTCCTTCCCGTCTCGCTGGCATTCCTGCTGGCGCTGGTCCTGAGCCCGATCGTGCGGGGGCTGCGGCGGCGCGGCATTCCCGAAGCTCTCAGCGCACTGCTGCTCGTCATCGTCGCCCTGTCCGGCCTCGGCGCCAGCGTCTACGGCCTGAGCGGACCGCTGACCAAGTGGGTGCAGGACGCGCCGTCGATCGCATCGGAGGTCCAGAGACGCTTCGCAAGCCTGAGGGGCCCGATCCAAAAGGTCATCGAGGCGTCCGGCGAGGTCGAGCAGATGACGAAGCAGCAGGACGTGTCGGCGCAGAAGGTGGTCGTGGAGGAGCCGGGCCTTCTTACGCGCGCCGCGACCGGATTGCCGAGCGTGGCGACGCAGATCGGGGTGACTTGCATCCTGCTCCTGTTTCTCCTCGCTTCGGGCGACATGTTCTACGAGAAGCTGGTAAAGTCCCTTCCGACCTTCGGCGACAAGATACGCGGCGTGAAGATCGCGCGCGACGTCGAGCGGGAGATATCGCGCTACCTGCTGACGGTCACGCTGATCAATGCCGGGCTCGGCGTCGCCGTCACGCTTGCCATGTACGCGACGGGACTGCCCAATCCCGGCCTGTGGGGAATGATGGCGGCGGTGTTCAACTTCATACCCTACATTGGCGCGTTTACCGGCCTTGCCCTGGTAACCGTCGCCAGCATCGTGTCCTTCGATACGATTTCCGCCGCCGTTTGGCCGCCCTTGGCCTTCGCGGGAATCACGCTGGTCGAAGGGCAATTCCTCTCCCCGCTGCTGGTCGGACGCCGGCTCGAGCTCAATGTCGTCGCGGTCTTCGTCGCGGTGGCGTTCTGGAGCTGGGTCTGGGGGCTGATGGGGGCCTTCATGGCGGTGCCGATGCTCGTGACGGTCAAGGTCTTCGCCGATCATGTCGACGGCCTGGGCGCCTTGAGCGAGTTCCTGGCGGCCCGGGACGACCCCGGGGCCGACGCCCAGGAAGCGCAGGGCTAGGCGTGGAGAAGCGGCGAGATCGCGGCGCGCCGGCCGCCCCGGACGAGACGTCCAGCCGCCTGAGCCGGTGGCTGCACAGGATGCCCAAGCCCCTGCGGATCGCGGCCGGCATTCTCCTCGTGCTCTGCGGCCTCCTCGGGTTCCTCCCCGTGCTCGGCTTTTGGATGATCCCGCTCGGGCTGTTCGTTCTCACCTTCGACCTGCCCTGGATCAGGCCCTATTACCGGCGGCTCCGCGTGTGGACCTGGAAGGTCATGGCGCGGCTGCGGCGGACCGCGACGTGGCAGTCCGCACGCCGGGCTTGGCGCGACCTGACCGGCAGGTGACCGCCGGTTTTCGGCGTTTCGGCGGCGCGTGCTAGTCTCTGCGATTCGTCGAACAACAGCACCGGCAGGCCTCTCCATGGATAAGAATCCGACCTCCCTCCGCGTCCACGATCCCGGCATCCGCGACCTGTTCACGCAAGATGCGGGCTGGCAATCCTGGCTCGACGTGGAGGCCGCCCTGGCGAAGGCCGAGGCCGAGCTCGGCGTCATCCCGGAAGCGGCGGCCAAGGAGATCGTCGCCAAGGCGAAGGTCGAGCTGCTCGACCGCGACCGGATCGTCGAGGGGCTGCGCCGCACGGGGCACCCGCTGGTGCCGGTGGTATGGGAGCTGTCGCGCATCTGCGATGGCGATGCCGGCGGCTACGTCCACTGGGGCGCCACGACGCAGAACATTCTGCAGACGGGCGACCTGCTGCAGCTCCGCCGCGTCCAGGGCATCTTCTTCGGCCAGCTCGCGGCGATCCTCGCCGCCATGGCGGACCTCGCCGAGCGCACGCGGGACATGGCGCTGCCGGGGCGCACGCACGGCCAGCATGCGGTGCCCGCCACCTTCGGCATGAAGGTCGCCGTGTGGATCGACGAGATGAGCCGCCATGTGGAGCGGCTGCGGGGCGCGGAGCCGCGCCTGTTCGTCGCCATGCTGGGTGGCGGCGCCGGCACGATGGCGTCCTTCGGCGAAAAGGGCCCCGAGATCCAGCGCCGCATGGCGAAGCACCTGGATATGGGCGCGATGGCGGTGCCGTCGCGCACGATCGGCGACCACCAGGCGGAGTACGTCGCCCTGCTCGGCCTCATGGCGGCGACCTGCAGCAAGATCGCGCGCGAGATCTACACGCTGATGAAGGAGGAGTTCGGCGAGGTGGAGGAGCCGGTGCCGCCGGGAACCGTCGGCAGCAGCACCATGCCGCAGAAGCGCAATCCGAAGCTGTCGCAGGACATCATCGCTGCCGCGGCGGCGGTGCGCGCGCTCGTGCCGCTCGCCATGGAGGCGATGATGACCGAGCACGAAGCCGACCGCACGACCCACCTGATGCTGCAAAGCGCCGTGCAGCAGGCCTGCGAGCAGACCGGCGACATCCTGGAGCGCATCCGCATGCTGATGGAGGGCATCCAGGTGTTCCCCGAGCGGATGCGGCGCAACCTCGACCTCTCCGGCGGGCTGATCATGGCGGAAGCGCTGATGCTTTCGCTCGGCGCGCATATCGGCCGGCAGACGGCGCACGACGTGATCTACGAGTCGGCGATGGCGGCGGCGACCGGCGACAAGTCGTTCCGCGCGCTTCTGGCGGCCGACGCGCATGTCCGGAAGCACCTGAACGAAGACCAGATCGCCGCCCTCCTCGACCCCGTCGCCTACACCGGCTGCTGCGCCCAGTTCGCGACGGAGCAGGCCGCACGGGCGCGGGCATTGGCGGCAGAGCTGCGGGAGCGCGCGTGAGACGTCGTGCCTGAAGCTCATGCTTCGTCCCTCGACAAGCTCGGGATGAGGAGGCTCAGCATGAGGATCTGTGTTTCAAGTCAATATATTGCCCCTCATCCTGAGCTTGTCGAAGGATGAGTATGCGCAGGAGCCCGGTAATGCTCCTCAGCGCAGCGCCGCCCGCGCCGCTGCGTCGGCGCTTTCCCAGCCCCGCTCCATCATCGTCGCGCGCCACAGGCTGCGGCGCTCGCTCGGCGGGTAATCGCCGGTCGCGGCATGGATGGTGCAGCGGTTGTCCCAGATGACCAGGTCGCCGACCCGCCACTTGTGCCGGTAGTCGCCGTCGGGCGATTCCATGTAGCCCTTCAACTCGTCGATCAGGGCGTCGCCTTCCGCCGCGTCGAGGCCGGCGATCTCCATCACCTGGCCCGGATTGAAGTAGACCGCCTTCCGCCCGGTTTCCGGATGGATGCGCACGAGCGGGTGGACCGCGGGCGGGCGGATGCGGTCCTCCTCCTCCAGGAGCTGCACTTCGCGCTTCAGCCGGCCGCCGTATTTGTAGGCCGCCTTCCGCCCTTCGATGCGCTGCTTCAGGCGTTGCGGCAGCGCGTCGTAGACCGCATAGGCATTGGCGAACAGCGTGTCGCCGCCGCGGCTCGGGATGAGCTGGGAATAGAGCTGCGTCGCCTTGGCCGTGACGTAGTCGTAGGAGGTATCGGTGTGCCAGACGGCGCCGCGCTTGACGAGGTTCGCCGCCGGCTTCGCCTGCACGCCGACCTTCGTGTCCTCGATCTTGCTGTCCAGCATCATGAGCTCGGGGAATTGCGGGTGGCGGCTCTTGCGCACGATGTGCGGGCGCAGCGGCCCGTAACGCCGGCCGTGATCGAGAAAGCCCTCCATGCCGAGCTCCTGGTCCGGGAACACGAGGACGATGTGCTCGAGGAAGGCGTCGTAGATGCGCGCGAATTCGGCGTCGCCGAGCGCGCCCAGGTCGACGCCGCCGACTTCGGCGCCGATCTTCGTACCGAGGGGGCGAACTTCGACCATGGCGGCGGTCTCTCCATCGTGAACGCTGGAGGGAATCTTACGCGGTCGGACGGTGCGGCTCAAATGCCGGCGGTCCGGCCTCGGAGAATGCCGTCCTCAGCAGTTCCTGCATTCGACGACTTTGAGGCCTTTGGCCGTTCGCGTGACGAGGAATCATGAACCTGGTCGCGGTCGGTAAGGCGTTGTCCGCCCAGGGTCAGCGCCGCGCGGACGACTCCCTGGCTGCAATCGCCGCTCACGACGGACAGCGACCTGAATTTTTCGATGCGGCGTGCCGGGTGCCGTCCGCCGGGCCCATCATTTTCGTGTAGTCGGAAATCGAGCGCTCGATGCTCCGGCGGTCCCGGACAACATCGATGCCCTCACCCGGCGCGAGCGCGGTTTTCAAGCGTGCGGTCGTCGAGCCGGTGGCCGGCGGGATCGTTCCGCGCGCCACCGGGCTTGCGGAAGCCGCCTAGGGCTTTGTCTCGTCCGGCACCGGCCGTGCCGCCGAGGCTGCGATCGCCGCTCCGCTTCCAGGGAAAACCTCGGCGTCGCTGCCGTAATCGCCGCGGTAGGGACCGGCGGGCAATCCCTTGCCCGGCAGCCAGAGCGCCTGCAGGTTCGCCTGCTTGGCGAGCGGCATGTAGTTCGGCGCCACCTTCTGGATTGCCGCCGCAACCGCCATTGCCACAAGGCCGGCGATACCACCGCCGGAATTGGCCCCCGGCGTGTATTGAACCGTCGACTGGTCCTGCCAAAGCGTCTCGCCCGTTCGCCCGCTCTTGATGACGTATTTGAAGGAGACCGTCGTCGTCGCCGACAGGACGATGTACACGGTTTCCCAATGCTCGATGGATATGTAGAGAATCGCGTCTGCGCCGAACATCGCGCCCAGTACCGTCGGATCTGCGCCGTGAACGAGGTTGGCGTCCGACAATCCTTCTTCGTTCATCACGCCGAGGACCAGATTTACCGGAAAGGTGTAGTAGCCCCGCTCGGCCAGGGGAACGGTCACGGTCGCGAGAAAGTACCGGGGCGCATCGACGTCCACGGTGTTGTTCACCACGGGCACGATCAGGATGGAGCGCGGGCGTTCCGCATAAAATGCCGAATAGTCCTTCTTCGGCATCTGCGCGCAGGAAGTCGTCAGAAGCAGGGCCGCTACGGCCGTCAGCCATTTCTTCGCCATGCTCATCTCCCGGCGCTTGCTTGCCCGGCCGGGACAGCCGGCGCTTTGAGGGGCTGATTGGCCGCCACGGCCAGCATCCTGTCCATCAGCGTGCTCGATTCGGGCCAGGTATCCTTTTCCTTTTGAAAGTATTCCTTCGCCTCCTGCTGCCTGTTCGACAACAGCAGGAGATAGCCGTATTCCGCATAGAGGCCCGGCGGCATGCGGATCGCCCGCTTGCCGCCGCCTGTCCCGCCCGCCTCGGCGGCCTTTTCGTTCTCGGCGATCGTAGTCTGCAACGCCGCCATCAGCGCCGAGAGCTTCTCCGGGTCCTTGTAGTAGCCGTAGAGATCGCCCTCATAGTCGTTCCAGGTGTAGAGACGGTCCTGGACGCAGGCGCCCACCGTCAGCATCACCGCGCTCAGGACGGTCGTCCTGAACAATGTCGCGAATCCGGTCATTGGATGACGAAGGTCCTGGTTGCCTGTCCGCTGAGGAAGACGCGGCGCGACAGGAGCACTTGGTTTCCGCTTCGGACCTCGATGACGTGGTTTCCAGGCTCCACGAGCAGCACGCGGTCCGTGCCATTGAACTCGGGCGCGAGCCCCATGTGGAGCCCATCCACGAAGACAACGGAGCCTTCGGGCGCGCCTTTGAATGCCAGCGACGGCCGCTCGTCGGGAATATCGGTGCGGCTGGAGGGGTACGAACAGGACGCAGCGAGCAGGGCCAGCGCCAGGCACGCCGCTTTATGAATAAGTCCAAGCTTCATGACTTGGGCTCCACAACAAAGATTTGCTTGGCGGGCGTCTTGCCCAGGGACCCCTGAACGATCCGCGCGACCGATCCTTCGTTGGTCTCATCTGACCCGAAAAACGATTCGACGCGGATCCGGCCGATTTCCTGCCCCGGCAGCGTGATGACCATTCCGGTCTGCGGGCTCCTGACGCGCTCGCCCTCGACCATCAGCGCGAGTTCGTCGCCGATCTTGAGGCCCTGGCGGCTGCCGCCGCTGATGAATACGGTGTTGCCGGAGGTCTTCAGGATGGCGGTCCGCCATGGCCGCTCCTCGAGCTTCGTTACCAGTTGATTGACGGTTTCGCTGATGGCCGCGTTCAAGGCCTTGTCGTTCAGCGTCGCATCGTAGGCCGCCCTTGATCCGAATCCGGCGACTTCGCCGGACTCCGTCGTGGCTTCGCCGGACCCCGAGGTCGAAAAGAAGAGCAGCCCTGTGTGAACGTCGGCGAGTCGGATATCCACTTTGGCGCGCGCGAGTTGCTTCTTGGTGGAGCTCAGAAAGCCGCTTTGACCGGACGTCGACCGTGCGAACTCGGTCACCGAGCCCAGCACGAGCGCGTCCACGCCGACGAGATTGCCGCCGCCGGCCCGCACTTGCTCCTGCTCGATCTTGTTCAAATCCGGACGCTCGAAAACGAGAAAACGTCCGGTCGCCACGAGCTGGCTTGAAAGGATGTCTAACGCCTGCTTACCCAACGGGTCGCCGTGGGCGTCCCGCAGCAGCGACCTGCCGTAGATCGTTTCGTTGGAGAAGCGTCCGACCGCGATCTTGCGTTTGAGCCGCTTCACAGGCGTTGGAATGACCGCCTGCTGGGCTTTGACTTGCACGTCGGTGCTTGCCGTCCCCTCCTGTTTTACGGCGGGCGGATTAGGGACCGCGCATGCCGTAATCAGAAGGAGAAAAAGAAAGACCGTTGTTAGTCTGAACGTCATCGGAACATCTCGTGCGATTGCGTCTTGAGAACGGGACGTAGGGTGGGCGGGAATGCCAGGAAACCGGGTATGTCTCGGGATTTTATCTTTGTCTATCCGTACCATGCGTCGAGGCCGGATAGTGACCTCTCAAAGGTTATTAAATCGTTTTCATGGAAAAATAAATCTGTAAATCGCCCGTGGATTGCGCACGAGGCTTAATACGATTGGCATGGGTCGGAAGGCGGGGTCGGAAGGCTGGCCGTGCCCGATCAAATCCGCGCGGCGAGCTGGCTCCCGCGCGCGGCGGCGGCGCTGTTCGCGCAGCGGGCCCGCCAGGACAGCCATTCGGCGGCGACGATCAGCGTCCATAGCGCCCGGGCGTGGTCGGCCCGGCCGGCGCAATGCTCCGCCAGCAATTCGGCGGCGGCGGCAACGTCGACGCCGAGCTCGGCCAGCGCCGGCGACGCCAGCCTGCCCTGCGCCCAGCTTTGCAGCGGGCCGCGCAGCCACCGGTTCAACGGCACCGAAAGGCCGCGCTTGCGGCGGTATATGACCGGCTTCGGCAGATACCGTTCGGCATAGCGCTTGAGGAAAATCTTCGTGCCCAGCCCGCTGGCGCGCTCCTTCTCCGGCAGGGCCGCCGCGAACTCCATGACCGCGGCGTCGAGGAAGGGCGCCCGCGTTTCCAACCCCCAGCGCATGCCGGCCCGGTCCGCCTTGGTAAGCAGCCCTTCGGCCAGCGGCATCTCGAAATCGTGGCGTTGCAGCGCGTCGAGCAGGCCGTCGCCTTCCAGCAGTTCCTCCGGCGGCCGGTCCGGCGCCGGGTCGAGACCGAGGCGGCGGAGGACCGGCGCGGAAATCGACGCCGTCCATGCGCGGTGGCGGCTCAGGGGATCGAGCTCGGCCGCTTCGACGAAGCGCTTGACGAGATAGGACACCGCGACCTTCTTGTCGCTCACCGGCCACATCCGGACGGCCTGCCT
The DNA here is from genome assembly GCA_009377445.1 of Alphaproteobacteria bacterium. Classification (GTDB taxonomy): domain Bacteria; phylum Pseudomonadota; class Alphaproteobacteria; order UBA8366; family UBA8366; genus WHUA01. Next base: position 120,980 of record WHUA01000005.1, read on the forward strand.
GAAGGCTGCCCGCAACGGGCCGGGGACGCGGCGGTAATGCCGGGCCGCGAGCGCGCCGGTATAGGTCGGGTAGCCGCCGAACAGCTCGTCCGCGCCTTCGCCCACCAGGGCGACCTTGACGTTCCGCGACGCGCGCCGCGCGAGCAGCGCCGTCGGGATCCAGGCCGGATCGGCCAGCGGCTCGCCGCAATGCTCGATCAGGTCGGCCAGCGCTTCCGGGAAGGCTTCGGGCGCGACATCGACCGGGATCGTCTCCAGGCCGAGCGTGCCGGCGACCAGGCCCGCCCAGTTTCCTTCGTCGAAGGAATCCTCCGCGAAGCGCAGCGTGTAGGCTTTGAGCGCCTTTCCCGGGCGGATGGCCGAGGCGACGGCGGCGATGAGCGACGAGTCCACTCCGCCGCTGAGGAAGATGCCGTGGTCGACGTCGACATCGCTCTGCCGGGCGACCGCCTGCCTGAAGATCGCATCGAAGGCCGCTTCGGAAGTGTCCATGTCGTGGCTGACTTTCGGCATCCAGCGCCAGTACTGGCGCCGCGTCAGCCCGCTCGCGTCGATGGTCAGTATCTCCGCGGGCCCGACCTGGCCGATGTCGCCGACCGGCGTTCCGCCGCCGACGAAGTAGCCGGATCGGAGGAACTGGCGCAGCGCCGCCGCGTCGAGCGCCATGCCGTCCCCGGCGGCGGCGAAGGCGGCCAGCTCGGACGCGAACGCCACCCCGCCGTCCGAGAGCCGGTAGAAGAGCGAGCGCTCCCCTGCCCGGTCGCGCGCCAGCAGCAGCGTGCCGCTGCGCGGATCCCATATCGCGATGGCGAAGGCCCCCGCCACCCGTTCGACGAAGGACGCGCCCAGCTCGAGATAGAGCCCGGGCAGGACGGCGACGTCGGCGCCCTCGGGCGTCTCACGGCCGTGCGCTCTCAGCCAAACTCTCAGCTCTTCGTGGTTGTCGATCTCGCCGTTGCACACGACGACGACGCCGCTTGCCGCGTCGATGACGGGCTGGTCCCCGTTCGTCATGCCGCGGATCGCCAGCCGGGCGATGCCGAGCCGGGCCTGCCGGTCGCCGCCGTGGCCGCGCGCATCGGGGCCGCGGTGGCGCAGCGCCACGATCATGGCGTCGACGGCGGCGCGGCGCTCCCGATCCGGCGCCGGGTCGCCGAACGCGACAATTCCACAGATTCCGCACATCAGGTTGTCTTCATAGGCGCGGCGTTGTCCCGCTCACCGGCACATTCCCGCGCCGTCCTTCAGCAAAAGATAATAGAGCGAAACCGTGCGCTTGCCGCCGGTAAATCGAATGGGCGCCGCCGCTGCGCCTGCTTCCGCGGTTGCGCCGATGCCCGCCCCGAGCCTGGCGTTGGCGAAGACGGTTACGTCGTTTCGGCGCTCCGGGCTGCCCCAGAGCAGGAGGCAGCTTCCCGGAACGGCGGCGGCGGGCGGAATCGCGAGCGGATGCTTGACCGTGACGACGCGGGATTCCGGGAAGCGGACCTTGAAATTGCCATCGAGCGGATAGGGCCACCAGTCGGCGACGATGGTTCCATGCTCGAACCCGGCGGCCTTGATCTGGTCGCTCCACGCGTCGTAGGGAAGCTGGCGCTCGCACTGCGTGCACCAGAGCGGCTCGAAATAGGCCTTCGCCGCCAGCGCCGCCGTCGCCCCGGCTGCGATCGCGGCGACCGACAGGACGAATCCTTCCGTGGCTCGACCGCGCCACGCGCCCGCCTGGACCCGGGCGAAGAAATACAGCGGCAGCAAAATGAGCACGAACATGTAATAGCCGCGCGCCTTCAACCCCGAGGCCGCGACGACGACGGCCAGCAGCACGAGCGCGGCGACGAGCTGGATGCCGATCATGCGCCGCAGCGCCGCGCGGTCTTCCAGCGGGTCGGCGATGCGCCGGAAGGCGCGCGGGAAGAACAGCGGCAGCAACAGCCACAGCGGTGCGAGCGCGCCCGCCGTGGCCCCGGCGAGGTACCGCATGCCGTCGAAGAAGCCGACCCTGGTGTCGGTCGCCATCGTCTCATTCGTGTGGCCGGCGAACCAGAGGCCGTAGGGCGTGATCAGCGCCGCCATGGCGGCAACCGCAAGGAGGCTCTCGACCCGGAGAAGGCGCCGGCGGGCGGTTGCGTCGAAGCACGCCGCGGCGATCAGCGACAGCAGGAAGATCCCATAACCGTACTTCGACAGGAGGCCCAGCCCGGCGGAGACGCCGAGCGCCAGGTACCAGCCGGGATGCGGGCTGGCGCGGAGCTTGAGGAAGATGAGGAAGGTGAGCGCGCAAAGCAGCATCGCCAGCGCCGAATCGGTTAGGCCGGTGACCGAATCCCAGAACACGAGATACATCGCCAACGGCGAGAGCCCGGCCAGCGCGGCGTAGCGGTCGTCGCGAAAGAGAATGCGCCCGGCGGCGAACAGCGCGGCGCAGCTCCCCCAGACGGACAGGAACTTGACGGCCGCGACGGCCAGCACCGAGACGCCGAAGACCTGCTCCGCGGCGATGACGAGCCACGTGTACAGCGGCGGATTGCGGGGGAAATAGCCGATCGCGGGATACTGCGCGAAAACGAGCTGCTCGCCGTCGTCGCCGCCCGTGCCCGGAAACGCCAGCGACCGGATCAGCCACAGCGTCAGCGTCACGGCTGACAGGAACAGGAAGAACCCGCGCCGCGTCATCAGGCGCTGCGCAAATGGGGCCGGGCGCGGCGCCCGCGTCAGCGCTGCATCGGTCATTGCGGGCTTGGACGCGTCGGGCTGTTGGAGATCGCGCCGGCGGCGGAGTCCTCGAGCGCTTCGTCGATCTCGGGACCGAACGTCTTGCCGCGGCGGTATTCGCGGTAGAGATACACGCCGATCCATACCGACGCGACGAACAGAGTCACGGCGAGGGCGGATTTCACGATCAGGCCGTCGGTCAGGCCGCTGCCGATCATGGCGAACACCAGCGTCTGGGGCGTGTGGCCGACCGCCGACGCGGCGAAGAACGGAACCAGCGGCACGCTGGAGACGCCGGCGACGAGGTTAACAGCCAGGTTGTTGCTGACCGGCAGCAGGCGGACGGCGAGCGTCATCAGGAACGGGCTCGCCTTGAGGAAATCGTCGACCTGCCGGATGCGCCGCGGGAACTTGCGGGCCACGAAGCCGCGCCCGAGGAACCGCGCATAGAAGAACGCCAGCATCACGCCGCCGACTTCCCCGGCCAGCGCCAGCCCCGTGCCGGTCGCGATGCCGAAGGCGTAACCGGCCACGAAGGCGAGGATCTGGCGCGACAGACCGAGCCCCGTAAAGACGGCCCCGGCGACGACGAACATCAGCATCCCGGCGGCGCCGTGACCGAGGATCTTATGGTCCACCCAGCCTTTGAGCTCATCCGGCCCGAAGGCGAAATCCGCTTCGCGAAGAACAGCCGCGAACGCGGCGACCGTCAGGATGACGACGATGCCGCGCAACAGGACGCCACGCTTCAAGCCGGGCCGGCCGGCTGGCGGTTTCTTCGTATCTCCCCACATGCGCCGGACTATAGACGAAGCCCGCCGCCGTGGAGATGGAATCTTCGGAATAATGTTCCAACGAAATCGTCATTCGCGGGCTGGCGCCAGTGCTGTCCGGTTAAACGGAGCTCGATTGGATGCGGTGGCGCCATGGACACCGCGGATAAACCGCGGTGTGACGATCTTTTTTAGTTTCATACTGTTACCGTCATGCCGCGGTTCATCCGCGGCATCCATGCTGCGACCGGCAACCGTGCCGAACATTAGAGCCCGATCCGGCTATTCCCACCCGAGATCCTTGCGGATCTTGGCAAAAGTCTCGAGATGCCGCTCGTGATCGCCCGCGAAGCGCAGCACCAGATGGGTGGCGCCCTCGGCCGCATAGCCCTGGAGCCATTCCGCCGCCGCAGCCGCCGAACCCGCGAAGCAGGCCTGGCGCTTCTTCAGCACGTCGGGGCGTTGGCCATAGTACTGCGACAGGAAATCGCCGATCCGCCGGTCCGCCTTCGCCGCGTCCTCGTCGACCGCGAGCGTCAGGTAGATGGCGCCCTCGACCGCGCCCGGCTTGCGGCCCGCAGCGCGCGCGATGCCCTGCACCTCGCGCCACTGCTCGCCCCAGCGCTTGGCGTCGGGGCCGGTCGGGAACCAGCCGTCGAAATGCCGCCCCGCCCGTTCCAGCGCCGCCGGCACCGAGCCGCCGCCCCAGATGAGCGGGCCGCCCGGGCGGTGCGGCGTCGGCCCGATGACCCCTTTCTCCACATGCCAGCGGCCGTCCCAGTCGACCGGCTCGCCGCTCCATAGCGCCTTGCAGAGCCGCATGCCCTCCATCAGCGTGCCGACCCGCTTCTCGAACGGCACGCCCGCAGAGCGGAACTCGGCGCGGATGTTGGGAACGTCGCTGGCGATGCCGATGCCGAGGATGACGCGGCCCTGGCTCACCTGGTCGAGCGTGGCGACCTGGTGGGCCAGCAGCACCGGGTTGCGCAGCGCCGGCAGAAGCACCGCGGTGCCGAGGGCGACGCGCTTCGTCCGTCCGGCGACGCCGGCGAGCAAGGTGATGGGCTCGTGCCTTGGGCGGGCCAGCAGCGAATCGCCGACCCAGACCGAATCGTAGCCGAGCTTTTCCGCCCGTTCGGCGAGCCCCAGCAGCGGCGCGGCGTCGGGCCTGCCCTCCATGATCGACTCGCGGGTCGGCAGCAGGTATCCGATGCGTGGCGCCATGTTCCTCTCCTTGCGGGATTTTTTCGCTGAAACCGGCGCCAATTCTGGCACGAGACGCCGCCGCCATCACGGGTTAGTTTGCCGCGCAACGCCGGCGCGCCCGCTTTGACCGCGCCGGCGCCCCTGCCCTAAACTCGGGCGGCTGAATGGAGGATGCGATCATGGAGAGTGCAGCGACGACTACCGGACAGGCGCGGCCCGCGCGTGCCGGCCGGGGCAAGCCCTTCGAGATCCGCAAGCTGTCGGAGCTGATGGCGGCGGAGATCACCGGCATCGACCTGGCGCAGCCCTTCGACGACGTGACGCGGGATGCGATCATGGACGCGCTGGTCGCCCATCACGTCATCTGCTTCCGCGACCAGGCGCTGACCAAGGAGCAGCAATACGACTTCACCGCGCGCTTCGGCGAGCTGGAAGGCCATGTCGTGCGGACCTGGGAAGGCGGCAAATCGCCTCTCGTGCACACGGTCTCCAACCTCGACAAGGACGGCAGGCCGACCGACAGCCCTTACACCCAGGGCAACTTCTTCTGGCACACCGACAAGTCCTATCACGAGGTGCCGTCGCTCGCGACGCTGCTGCATGCGATCGAGATACCGCCGTCCGGCGGCAGCACCCAGTTCGCCAACATGTATGCCGGCTACGAAGCCTTGCCGCAGCATATGAAGGACCGCATCGCCAATCTCCACGCGGAGCATAGCTGGGAGGTCAGCCGCACCAACACGTTCAGCCGGACGGCGACGGAGGAGGAAAAGCGCGAGCGGCCGCCGGTCACCCATCCGATCGTCCGCACCCATCCGGTCACCGGGCGGAAGCTGCTCTACATCGGCCACCACACCTCGCACATCGTCGAACTGCCCTACGGCGAAGGCCGGGCGCTGCTCTACCAGCTACTCGACTATGCGACCCAGCCGCACCGCGTCTACACCCATCAGTGGCGCAAGGGCGACCTCGTCATGTGGGACAACCGCTGCCTCGTGCACCGCGGCATGCGCGACTTCGACATGACGAAGCACCGCCGTCTCCTGCACCGCACGGTGCTCAAGGGAAGCGTGCCGTATTAGGCCGCCGTGCTGACAAATCGCCGGGAATGAGTTGACTCCGTGCCGGACGCTGCGGAGTTTAGCGGCGACCTGCCGCTACCGAGTTAGGGTATCCGTGAGCGACTCCAAGCGATCCGATGCCGCACGCCATAGAATGGCGCTTCTTGCGCTGGCTGCGCTGCTGGCGCTCTCCGCATGCGGCGAGGAAGAGCAGAAGCCGAACGAGAGCAACACTTACAACGTGCACCTCTTTTACGGGAAGGACGTGGCCGAGCATAAGTATCTCGGGCAGGTGCGCGGCATCAGCCGGTGCAAGACCGCGGTCCATGCGGAGGCCGGGCGGATGCAGCTCAAGGGCAACACCTATAAATACGACTGCTGCTGGGTGAACGCCGGAAAGGCGTGCTTCCAGAAACACAAGTAGCGCGCGATCTATTTATCCCGCGCCGCCGCGATCAGCGCGCCGAGCGGCTGCCGCTGCCGTCCCTCGCCGTCGAAATTGACCGGGTCGAGCCACCCCTCGAAGCCACGCTTCAGCGCCGGCCATTCGCTGTCGACGATGGAGAACCATGCCGTGTCCCGGTTCCGTCCTTTCGTCACCGTGGCCTGCCGGAACAGGCCTTCATAGGTGAAGCCGAGCCGTTCGGCGGCGCGCCGGGACGCGGCGTTCAGCGCGTTGCACTTCCATTCGTAGCGGCGGTAGCCGAGCTCCTCGAAGACCCGGCGCATCATCATGTACATCGCTTCCGTCGCCACGGCGCTCCGCTGCAGGCGCGGCGAGTAGGTGATGGACCCGACCTCGATCGACCCGGCGCGCGGATCGATGCGGAGATAGCTGGCGGTGCCGACGGCGGCTTCCGCCCGCCCGTCGACGATGGCGTAGCACAGCGGATCGTCGCCCATGGAATGCGCCAGCAGCGAAGCCTTATAGGCGTCCAGGCTGTCGAACGGGCCCACGGAAAGATAGGTCCAGAGGCGGCCTTCCCCGTCTTGCGACAGCGCCTCGAACAGCGGGCCGGCATGCGCGTCGGGGTCCAGCGGCTCGATTCGGCAATAGCGGCCCGATATCGGGCTGCGCGGCGGCCGCGCCGCGCCGCGCCAGTCCGGCACCGGAAAGCCGACAGGCTGGTTCAGCACGTTTAGGAATTCGTTCTGCATGGTGCCCCAACTCCCATGAATCCGCGGGAATGCTTGCCGCATGATACGGCACGGCGAAAGGTCCATTTCGCCGCCGCCCGGCGGAGCCGCTTCGGCGGACCGCATTACCGCTGGACTCTCCTAGCGCGTTTGAACTAGACCTTTTTGATCGGCGAATTCGTACTTTCGGCGGATGACTTTCGATCCTGGTTAAGCAAATGTTAAAGGAACCGGCAGAGAGTCCCGCGCGTTGGAGAGTAGCGATGCCACGCACAGCCTTGAACGCCGTTTCCCGCTCTACGTTCGCGACCGTCCTCCTCGGCGCCGTCGCGGCCTGCAGCAGTTCCGGCGAGCAGGTCTACACCCGCCAGAACCAGGCGGCTTCCGCGCTGGCCACGATGGTCATGGAGGCCGAGGCGCAAAGCCCGGCGAAGGTCGACAAGATCTACGCCGCCGAAAACGAGCTTCACGCCGCTTGCGCCCCATTGCGTGAAATGGCGTCCCGCCGCATGGCCGGCGAATGGGTCGGCCTCGACACCCGGCTCGTCGCCTACACGTCGCTCGACCGCTGCGAGTCCGAGACGCAACGGGTCGAGGATTTTATCCGTTTCGACAACCCCACGGTCGCGCGGACCTACCTGTCGCCGGTTTACGCGCCGTCGGCGCGAAAGTAGCGCCTCACATCAGGAAGACGCCCTTCCCCGTGGTCTGCGTGTCGAACAGCTTGTAGGCCTCCTCGGCCTGTTCCAGTTTCCATCGGTCCGTGAACAGCTTCTCCACTGGAATCTTGCGGTCCGCCACGAACTCGGCGCAGTCCGCCTGCCCGTTCTTGGAAAACGTCCAGGATGCGATCAGCGTGATCTGCCGGCGCAGCATGTCGGGGCTCACCTCGAGCGTGACGTTGCCGCCCTCGCCGACGAAGCACGCCGTGCCCCAGGTGCGCGCCGCGCGCACCGCCGAAGCCCGCGCTTCGGGGTTGGAGGAACAGTCCAGCGTCTTGTGCGCGCCCTCGCCGTGCGTCAGCTCGCGGATGGCGCTGACGGGATCGTTGCTCAGCGGGTTGAGCACGACATCCGCGCCGAACTGCTGCGCCATCTCGCGCCGCTCGGGCGAGATGTCGAGCGCGATGACGCGCGCGCCCATGGCGACGGCGAGCTGCGTCGCAGATAGCCCGACCGGCCCCTGACCGAAGATCGCGATCGTCTCGTCGCCGCGGAGGTCGAGCCGCCGGAGCGCGCCGTAGGCCGTGCCGGTGCCGCAGGAGATCGCGGCGCCCACCTCGAAGGAGAGCGCGTCCGGCAGCGGCACCAGGGTCGAAACCGGGACCTTCATGTATTTCGCATGCGCGCCGTGGCCGCCCGAGCCGTACACCGTCGTACCCTCGAGGCACATCTGCGCCCAGCCGCTCGCGCAGTGCTTGCAGGTACCGCAGCCGGCGTAGTGATGATCCATCACGCGCTGGCCGATGCGGGCTTCCTTCTCGGTGACGCCGCTGCCGATCGCCGCGACGACGCCGCACGGCTCGTGGCCGGCGATCGTCGGGGAAGCGCTGCGCTTGACGCCGCCGGCATCGCTGCCGCCGGGCGCCGCGCGATAGCGGTGCAGGTCGCTGCCGCACATGCCGGACGCCTTGATCTCGAGCACGACCTCGCGCGGTCCGGGCGTGGGATCCGGGAACTCCATCAGCTCGAGCTTTCGGTTTCCGGTAAAGACGATGCCGCGCATGGGCGCTCCTCCCTGTTCGGTGTTTCCCCGACTCTACAGCATGAGTTCGATCGGATGCACCCCCCACCCTAGCCCTCCTTTGCGAAGGAGGGGAATCGCATGTGCGCATCTTGCACGAATGCCGTGCGTCCTTCGACGGGCTCAGGATGAGGGAGAATCTTCTTGGCATTGAGAAAAGAACCTCATGCTGAGCCTGTCGAAGCACGCACCCCGCTTGTCCCAATCGCCGCGAGCACCCTCAAATGCGATTGCCCTGCCCTCGCGGGGGTGGACTTAGGTGGGGTATCTCTCCGATTTAAGCCGGCTGCATCGTCAACGCGTCCGCGTCGTCGACGGCGAAGACGGGCAGCGGCTCGGTGCGGCCGCGCAGCTCGGCGGTGTGGCGGGGGAAGCGCGCGAAATCGTAGCCGCTTCCCGCCGCCGTGGTCTCGGAGACGACGATGCGGCAGCCGAAGGTCTTGGTTTCCGACTCCAGCCGCGCCGCGACATTCACGGTGTCGCCGACCGCGGTCAGGGTCGGCGCGTCGGGCGGTCCCATCGTGCCGACGATCGCCTCGCCGGTGTGGATGCCGATGCCCATCTGGAGCGCCTGCCCCATCTCGGCTTCGAGGCTTTCGTTCAGCGCCGCCAGCCGCCGGAACATCGCCGCGGCGCCGGCCAGCGCATCGCGGCAGCCCGCCTCGACGCCGCGTTCCAGGCCGTACAGCGCCATCAGGCCGTCGCCGTTGAACTGCGCGTAGTGGCCGTTGGTTTCCTTGAGCGCCGCCGACATCTCGGCGAAGAATCGGTTGAGCACGAACACCGCGTCGTAGGGCAGCATCCGCTCGCCGAGCGCGGTCGAGCCGCGGAGGTCCAGGAACATCACCGTCACGGTCTGCTCGTGCCCCTGCACCGCGCCGAGCCGGCGCGCCACCTGCGCCGAGGCGCTGGGCGGCAGCAGCGGCATGACCGCGAGATCGCGCCGCGGCCGCGTCTGGCAGGCGAGCCGCACGTTGCGCGGCGCCTCGATCCGCGACAGCGCGCGCCGCTCGGTGTCGTTCGGCAGCGGCAGCGCGTCCAGGCCGGCGTTCACGCGGACCCGGCAGGTCGTGCAGCGCCCGCTCCCGCCGCAGACGGAGGCATGCGGAATGCCGGCCGCGCGGATCGCCTCCAGCATCGTCAGGCCGACCGGCGCGATGACGCGCCGCCCCGATTCCAGCGACATGCGGAAGCTGCCGTAGCGGTTGCGGACGGCGCGCCGGATCTCGCGCGCCGCCAAGGTGGCGAGCAGCATGCCCGCCATGACGGCGAGCGACCAATGCTCGATCGGCTTGAGCACGGCTTCCTGCTGCGGCATGTAGGGCGCGAACAGCCGCGCGACCCATTCGGGCGAGGCCAGCTCGGGCGCGATGGTGAGGCCGGTGCGGGCTAGGCCCAAGAGCGCCAGCACGGGCAGCAGCGCCGCCGCGAGGTAGAGGACGGGCAGCGCCTTCGGATACCAGGCCTTCAGACGCAGCCAGTAATGCAGCCCGATCGTCATGTGCAGCCAGATGACGAGCACCAGGATCACCTGCTTCCAGCCGAGCCACGGCTCCAGCCAATACTTGGCGACGACCTGCGGATAGGTGACCTCGACGTGAAACAGCTCGGCGCGGAGGCGGATGCCGATGATGTGGCTGGCGGCGAGCGGCAGGATCAGGAGGCCGAGCGTGAGCTGCATCGCCTCCCACGCCTTGAGCCGGAGGTTGCTGCGCCGGTAGAGCGACCAGAGCGCCAGCAGGAAATGCGTGAGGAAGGAGAAATAGAGCAGGATGCCGCCGACAGGGTGGTACCAGATCTCCGTCACCGCCTTGCGGAACCCCTCCATGGCGCCGATCGACAGCAGGCCGAGCGCCAGGTTCAGCAGGTGGAGGATGATATAGGTGGCCAGGATCAGGCCGGTGCTCAAGCGCAGCCATCTGACGTACATGCTGGCCCTTTCGTCCACCGAGTTCCCGCCGAGACGTTGCCGCCAACCGGGCGCGAATGCAAGCGCCGGCCGCAGTTCCTCTGTTGACCGTGGCCGGGCCAGCCGCCATCTTCTTCCCGCGGCGGCATGGCGAAAGCGGGCGAAGGATGGCGAAGCCGGCGATAGTGGCGGTCGATGACGATCCCGACGTTCTGCGCGCGGTGGCGCGCGACCTGCGGGAGCATTTCAACCGCGATTACCGGATTCTCTCCGCGGCCTCAGGCGCGGAGGCACTGGAGGTCGTGCGCACGCTGAAGCTCCGCAACCAGCCGCTGGCGCTGTTCCTCGCCGACCAGCGCATGCCGGACATGACGGGCATCGAGTTCCTCGCCGAGGCCGCGCCGCTGTTTCCCACGGCGAAGCGCGTGCTGCTCACCGCCTACGCCGACAAGGACGTGGCGATCCGCGCGATCAACGAGGTGCAGCTCGACTATTACCTGATGAAGCCCTGGGAGCCGCCGGGCCAGCTTCTCTATCCCGCGCTCGACGACCTGCTGCTCGACTGGCGCGCCTGCTTCCGCCCGCCGTTCGAGGGCGTCACCGTGGTCGATCACCGCTGGTCCAAGCGGGGCTTCGAGATCCGCGACTTCCTGGCGCGCAATCACATTCCCTACCGCCGCCTCGACGTGGAGCGCGACGCCGAGGCGCAGGCGCTGCTGGCGCTCGCCGGTGGCGGCGATACGCTGCCGCTGGTCGTCCTGCCCGACGGGAGGCAACTCGTCCGTCCCGGCATCGGCGAGCTTGCCGATCTCTGCGGCGGGCAGCGGGCGGCCGGGACACCCTTCTACGACCTCGTGGTCGTCGGCGGCGGGCCCGCCGGCCTCGCCGCCGCGGTCTACGGCGCCTCGGAAGGCTTGCGCACCCTGGTGGTGGAGAGCGAGGCGCCCGGCGGCCAGGCCGGAACGAGCTCCCGCATCGAAAACTACCTCGGCTTCCCCAACGGGCTCAGCGGCTCCGACCTGTCGCGGCGCGCGCTGACGCAGGCGCAGCGGCTCGGCGCGGAGTTCCTGGTCGCGCGCCAGGCGACCGGGCTTCGCGTCGAAGGCCCCTACCGCTTCGTCAAGCTCTCCGACGGCAGCGAGATCAGCAGCCACGCGCTGATCATCGCCAGCGGCGTGCAGTACCGCCGTCTCGACGTGCCGGGCGCGACCGCGCTCGAAGGCGCGGGCGTGTTCTACGGCGCGGCGATGACCGAAGCGTCCGCCTGCAAGGACCAGGACGTCTACATCATCGGCGGCGGCAATTCCGCGGGCCAGGCGGCGATCTTCCTTGCCGTATACGCGCGGTCGGTGACGATTCTCATCCGCGGCAGGGACCTGACCGCCTCCATGTCGCATTATCTGATCGAGCGGATCGGGCAGTCCGCGAATATCGCCGTGATGCCGCATACCGAGGTCGCGCGCGTCGCGGGCGCATCGGCGCTGGAGTCCCTCACGCTCCGCGACAACCGGGCCGGCACGGAGGAGACCCGGCCCGCCCATGGCCTGTTCGTCTTCATCGGCGCGGAGCCGCGCACCGATTGGCTCGGCGAGACGGTGGTGCGCGACGCGCGCGGCTACATCGTCACCGGCCGCGATCTGCAGGGAAGCGAGCGGCGCGGCGTGTGGCAGTTGGAGCGCGACCCCTTCATCACCGAGACGAGCGTGCCCGGCGTATTCGCTGCGGGCGACGTGCGACAAGGCTCGGTCAAGCGCGTCGCCGCCGCGGTCGGCGAAGGCTCGATCACGGTGAGCTTCGTCCACGCGCACCTGGAGACGCTGTGAGCGGGCTGCGCCGCTGTCACCGCCATATTCCCTCTCCGCCCCTCCGGCGGAGAGGGTATTCCCAAATGCGTTTCCTTTGCTCCGCAAGGGGGGAGGACTTTTGTGACGAGATCGGACCGTCGCCATGATGCCCGCCGAGCAGCTTCGCAGCGTGGCGTTGTTGCAAGGATTGGCGGACGATCGGTTCGACTGGCTGTCGCAACACGCGGACGAGGTCGCGCTCGCGCCGGGCGATACGTTGTTGCGGCAGGGCGAGCAAGGGTGCGGGTTTTTCATTATCTTGGAGGGCGAGCTTCTCCTGGTGCGTGAACAGGGGGCGCAGGAGTCCATCGCCGGCCGCCGCGCCGCGCCGACCTTCCTCGGCGAAATATCCACCCTCACCGGCTATCCGGTCACGGTCACCTGCCGCGCGCACACCGCCTGCCGCCTCGTCCGCTTGCGGGAAGCGGTGTTCTTCGAGCTGCTGGGCTGCTGCACGACCTTCGCGCGGACGATCTTCCGCTCGATGGTCGACCGCACCACGGAGACCGAGAGCATCGTCCGCGACCTTGAGAAGATGGCTTCGCTCGGAACACTCGCGGCGGGCCTCGCGCACGAGCTGAACAATCCGGCCGCGGCGGCCGTGCGCGCGCTCGCCCGCGCGAAAAGCCGCGCCGGCGCGCTGACCCGGCCTTCCGCCGCGAGCGAGACCGGCGCGCTGATCGGCCGCCTGCTCGACGATGTCGCCGCGCGCGCCGCTGCCCCGCCGGTCAATGCCCTGGACGCCGCCGACGCGGAGGAGCTGCTTGCGGAGTGGCTGACGGAACATGGCGCCGCCGATGCCCACGATCTCGCGCCGATCCTGGCCGGGGCGGGCCTCACGCTGCAGGACCTCGCGCCGCTCGCGCGGCTCGTGCGCCCGGGCGATGCCGACGCTTTCGCCGGCAGCGTCGCGCGGCTCGCCGGAAGCATCGATCTCGACGCCCTGCTCGGCGAGGCCGCCAACGCCTGCCGGCGCATCTCCGCGCTCGTCGGGGCGGTGAAGTCCTATTCCTACATGGACCGCGAGGCGCAGCAGCAGGTCGACATCCACCAGGGCATCGAGGACACGCTGACCATCCTGAAGCACCGCTGGCCCGCGGGCATCGCGGTGGAGCGGCGCTACGACGCATCCCTTCCCGCCGTCACGGCCTACGGCAGCGAGCTGAACCAGGTCTGGACCAACCTGCTCGTCAACGCGCTCGACGCCCTGGAGAAATCCGGCAAGATCACGATCGCGACGCGGCGCGAAGGCGGCTACGCCGTGGTCACGGTGACCGACGACGGGCCGGGCATCCCCGATGCGATCCGCTCGCGCATCTTCGATCCCTTCTTCACCACCAGGCCCGCCGGCAAAGGCACCGGCCTCGGCCTCGACATCGCCCAGCGCATCGTCGTCGCCCGCCACTGCGGCACGATATCCGTCGCCTCCCGCCCCGGCGAGACCCGCTTCGACGTCGCCATCCCGATCGAGCCGCCGGACGCGAAGGGAAGCTGAGCGGCGACATTAGGGTTTCGGCGCGTCACAAAATTGTCATAAGCTGCGCGCAGCCGACGCCATGGTCCTTCTGCCGGAACCCGATAGCGCATGACGACGACCGAGCAGCCCGATGGCGCCCCGCCGCACCCTCTGGTCAAGAAATCCCTCGACAAGGACCTGAGCCGGTTCGAGAGCGTCGAGGCGGCGGCGCGCCCCGCCGCGCACCGGCTGGCGGCGCTCGGCCTGGGGCTGGTGTTCCTCTTGCTGAGCGGCGGGTTCGCCGCGCTCTGGATCGGCGCGCTGCCGAACCCGCTGTTTCTCGTCATCGCCGCCGTGCTGGGCGGCTACATGGCGCTCAACATCGGCGCGAACGATGTCGCCAACAACGTCGCGCCCGCCGTCGGCGCGCGGGCGCTGACGATGGCCGGCGCGCTGGCGATCGCCGCGGTCTTCGAGGCGGCGGGCGCGCTGATCGCCGGCGGCGACGTGGTCGAGACGATCTCGAAGGGCATCATCGACCCGGCGCGCGTCGCGGACACGCAGACATTCGTCTGGGCGATGATGGCGGCGCTGCTGTCGGCGGCGCTCTGGGTCAATCTCGCCACCTATCTCAACGCGCCGGTGTCCACGACGCACGCCATCGTCGGCGGCGTGGTGGGCAGCGGCATCGCCGCGGCGGGCGTGGGCGTCGTCGATTGGCAGACGATGGGCGCGATCGCGGCGAGCTGGGTGATCTCGCCCGTGCTCGGCGGTGTCGTCGCCGCGGCCTTTCTCGCCTTCATCAAGATCAACATCATCTACCGGGACGACAAGATCGCCGCCGCCAAGCGCTGGGTCCCTGCCCTGCTCGCGATCATGGCTTCGTCCTTCGCCTGCTATCTGGTGATGAAGGGGCTCGACAATGTCTGGCGGCCGGGCGTCTGGACCATCCTGGCGCTCGGCGTCGCGATCTTCGCCGCAACCTACGCCATCCTGAGGCCCTGGGTCGCGCGGCGCGCCGAGGGATTGGAGAACCGCAACCAGTCGCTCCGCGTGCTGTTCCACCCGCCGCTGATATGCTCGGCGGCGCTGCTCTCCTTCGCGCACGGGGCGAACGACGTGGCGAACGCGGTGGGGCCGCTGGCGGCGATCTATCACAGCGCCGCGTCGAGCGACGTCGCCGCCGAGGTGTCGATCCCGCTCTGGGTGATGCTGATCGGCGCGGCGGGCATCTCGCTCGGGCTGTTCCTGTTCGGCCCGCGGCTGGTGCGCATGGTGGGCGAGCAGATCACCAAGATGAACCCGATGCGCGCCTATTGCGTGGCGCTGTCGGCGGCGATCACCGTCATCGTCGCCTCGGCGCTGGGATTGCCGGTGAGCTCGACGCATATCGCCGTCGGCGCGGTGTTCGGCGTCGGCTTCTTCCGCGAATTCTACACCCGGCACAGCCCGCGCCGCCGCGCCTACATCGCGAAGCAGTTGCCGGAAGGCTCGCGGCCGAAGGACGACGACGAGGGGGACGACGAGACGCCGGCGCCGCGAAAGCTCGTCCGCCGCGCCCATTTCGTGACGATCCTCGCCGCCTGGGTCATCACCGTGCCGGCCTCGGCCCTGCTGGGGGCGGCGATATATTTCGCGCTGTCGCTTCTCGGCTGACGCCCGGGGGCGTTTCCTCTGTTACACTTGCAACCCGGCAATGTTGCGCGCGTTGGTGCGCGTGGAGGTATTCGAGATGCGCTGGAGAATGGGGAGACGGAGCGAGAACGTCGAAGACCGCCGCGGCAGCGGTATGGGCGGCGGGCTCGGCGGCGGCAGGATGCGGGTGTCGCGCGGCGGCCTCGGCGGCATGGGGCTGGTGGTGGTCGTCGTGCTGGCGCTGCTGTTCGGCGTGGATCCCACGTTGCTCCTGACGCAGCTGGGCGGCCCGACCCAGGTCGCTCCCGAGCAGCGCCAGGGCCAAACGGGCCAAACGGGCCAGCCGGGACAGCCCACCGGGCAATCCGACGAGATGAGCCAGTTCGTCTCCGTGGTGCTCGCCGACACCGAGGACACCTGGCGCGACATCTTCCGCAACGGGAACAAGGAATACCGCCTCCCGAAGCTCGTCCTGTTCAGCGGCGTGGTGCAGTCGGCCTGCGGCTTCGCGCAGGCGGCGGTGGGTCCCTTCTATTGTCCGGGCGACCAGAAGGTCTACATCGACCTGAGCTTTTTCCGCGATTTGCGGAGCCGCTTCGGCGCGCCCGGCGATTTCGCCCAGGCCTACGTCATCGCTCACGAGGTCGGCCATCACGTCCAGACCCTGCTCGGGATATCGCAACAGGTGATCTCAATGCGCCAGCGCGTGAGCGAGGCGGAAGGTAATGCCCTTTCCGTGCGCCAGGAGCTGCAGGCCGACTGCTTCGCCGGCGTCTGGGCGCATCATGCGGACAAGGCGCGGCAGATCCTGGAGCAAGGCGACGTCGAAGAGGCCTTGAACGCGGCCACCGCCATCGGCGACGACCGGCTGCAGAAGCAGGCCCAGGGTCACATCACGCCGGAAAGCTTCACCCACGGCAGCTCCGAGCAGCGGGTGCGCTGGTTCAGGACGGGCCTGGACAAGGGCGTCATGCAGGCGTGCGATACCTTCAGCGCCGCGCGGTTGTAACGCTTACACCCTCGCCCGCGCCAGCTTGGCGCCGGCGGCCGGTGTCGGCCGGCCGCCGTCTACGGAAGAGCGGCGCGCGCCAAGCGCGCGCCGGCTGCCATCGCCTGGAGCTTGGCGCGCGCCGTGGGCACGTCGATCTTGACCAGGCCGCAGTCCGGCGCGGCCATGATCTGTTCCGGCGGCAGGTGCTCGGCGGCGGCCAGGAGCTTGGCGCAGACATGCTCCGGAGTCTCGATCCGCCCGGCGTTCTCGTCGTGGCCGACGTCGATGCAGCCGAACATCACGGCCTTCGACGGGCAGAGCCGCAGCACCTTGGGATCGATCTTCGACACCTCGAACTCGAGCGACAGGATGTCGATCTTCGACTTTTCCAGCGCCGCGATGATCGTCGGATAGCTTTCCTTCCGCTCGCGATTCACGCCCTTGTGCGGATAGCCGTAGCAGACATGCACGGCGGCCTTCGCCTTCGTCAGCCCCTCCGCCGCGCGGTCGAGCGCGGGAATGCCCAGCTCCACCGCCCGGTCCGGCTGGCGGCTGTAGACCGGCTCGTCGAACTGGATCACCGCGACGCCCAGCGCTTCGAGCGCGCGGGCCTCCTCGTTCAGCGCCTCGGCGACGGCGAAGACGTAGTCCCGATCGCTGCCGTAGAACGTGTCGACGGTCGAATCCGCGACCGTGAGCGGGCCCGGCAGCGTGATCTTGAAAGGCTTCGGCGATTCAGCGGCGAGGAAGCGGACGTCGTCCTCCAGGATCGGCCGCGCGCGCCTGATCGGGCCGATGCAGCGCCCGACATGGCCGACGCGGCCGCTGCGGATCTTCTTCTCGGCCAGGTTCTTGTAGTCGAGGCCGTCGAGCGCGCGCGTCACGTAGGTGATGTAGTACTCGCGCCGCTGCTCGCCGTCGCTGACGATGTCGATGCCGGCCTGCTCCTGCGTCTGCAGCATGACGCGGGTGGCGTCGTCCTGGGCGTTCCTCAGCATCTGGCCGTCGAAGGCCCACTCGACCTCCGAGCCGTGATCGTGGACGGCGACCGAGCGCGGATCGCGCTTCAGCATCCAGAGCGGCTTCGGCATCGATCCGACGACCGTCGTGGTGAAGGGGCCGAAGGCGGATTTGCGCTTGGGCATGGCGTGCTCCCTGGTTCGCTGCGAGATGCTATCGCGGCGGGGACGTTCCTGTCGAAGGGAGATCATTTCTGCACAGCCGTTAAGACAACAAATTACGTCATTCGCCGACTTGATCGGCGAATCCACGGCAGCGCCGCATGGACAACCCGGGCCTTCGCCGCGCCGAAGCGGCTACGGC
Organism: Alphaproteobacteria bacterium; assembly: GCA_009377445.1. Taxonomy (GTDB): domain Bacteria; phylum Pseudomonadota; class Alphaproteobacteria; order UBA8366; family UBA8366; genus WHUA01. The sequence goes on from WHUA01000005.1 coordinate 138,770, forward strand.
CGCGCAGGCGGGTCGAGCCGGGTTGTGACGGTCCTTTTTGGGGCGTTAGGGCCAGTAAAAGAAAAACGTCATTCGCCGGCTCGACCGGCGAATCCACCGCACCGATCCGCCCGCCCGTCCTCGCCGCCTTTCCGGCTTCTCATTCCCGCCCGTCCGCACTATAACCCTCCGCCAAGCGCTCAAAGGCGGATCTGCGGGTCCGCCTTTTTTTGTTTTGCAGAAGCGAGGAAAGGATATGCAGGACGCCGGCGCAGGACAGGCGGCGAAGCGTGCGCTCCGGCTGGCTCTTTGGCGCCGGGAGCTGCGCGAAATGCTGCGCCTCGCCGCGCCCATCGTGCTGACCCAGCTTGCCTGGATTGCGATGATGACGACCGACATCGCCTTGATCGGCCGCCTCGGGGCGACCCCGCTGGCGGGCGCGTCGCTTTCGCTGATGATCTTCTTTCTCGGTTATGTCGTTTGCTTCGGCGTGACCATGGCCACCGCCGGCCTGAGCGCGCAGGCGTTCGGCGCGCACAAGCCGCGGATCGTGCGCCGCGTCGTGCGCCAGGGGCTGTGGGTCACCGTCCTGCTGACCGTGCCGGCCCTGGTGGCGTTCCGATACACGGCCGACATCCTGCGCTTGATGGGGCAGCCCGAGGAGACGTTGTCTCCGGCGCACGACTACATGAGCGCGCTGATGTGGGCCCTGCCGCCGTCGATCGCCTTCGCGGTGCTGCGCAACTTCGTGTCGGCGCTGAACCGGCCGGCCGTGGCGCTCTGGGTGATGCTGGCCGGGGTGCCGCTGAACGCGCTGCTGGGCTACGGCCTGATCTTCGGGCATTTCGGCCTGCCCCGCCTCGAGCTTGTCGGCGCCGGGATTGCCACCTCGGTCGTGAACCTGCTGATGTTCCTGGTCCTGCTGGCGATCGCGGTCACCCGGCGGCCGTTCAGGCGCTACACCATCCTGGTTCGGTTCTGGCGGCCCGACTGGTTCCAGTTCCGCCGGATCTTCCGCGTCGGCCTGCCGATCGCCGGAACGATGCTGCTGGAAGGCGGCTTCTTCATCGGCGCGCTCTTCGTCGCCGGGCAGTTCGGCGCGACCGTCATCGCCGCGCATATGATCGCGATGCAGCTTCCCCACATCACCTTCATGGTGCCGATGGGACTCGCCCAGGCGGCGACCGTGCGGGTCGGCCAGGCGGCGGGCCGCGGCGATGCCGTCGCGGCCTATCGGGCCGGCTGGATCGCCTTCGCGGTGACGCTGGCCTTCATGTCGATGATGAGCGTGATCGTGCTCGCCGTGCCGCATGTCTTCGCCTCGGCCTTCCTCGACCCGGCGCGGGCGGACAGCGCCGCCGTCCTGACGCTGGCGGCCACCTTCCTGTTCTATGCCGCCTTTTTCCAGATGGCGGACGGCATGCAGGCGGTCGCGGCCGGCGCGCTGCGCGGCGTCAACGATACCGCGGTGCCGATGATGCTGGCCGCCGTGAGCTATTGGGCCGTCGGCCTCGGCTGCGCGCTTGCCTTCGCTTTCCCCATGGGGATGCAGGGCGCCGGCCTGTGGCTCGGCTTCGTCTGCGCGCTCTTCTGCGCGGCGGCGCTACTGACCTGGCGGCTCCGCCGGCTGTCGCGCCTGCGCTTCCTGCCGGCCGCAGCGCCGGGAGAATGATGGGGAACTCGCCCGTCCGATTTGGCGTATAGTGTCTCCGATCTGATTTCAGGGAGAAGGATCAGCCTGCCATGACCGGTTCCGACGCGGAAAAGCTCTTCATCGGCGCGGGCGAGAAGCCTGCCTACATGACGCTGCGGCTCGCCAATCGCCACGGCCTGATCGCGGGCGCGACCGGCACCGGCAAGACCGTCACGCTGCAGATCCTGGCGGAGGGATTCGCCGATGCCGGCGTGCCGGTCGTTCTCTCCGACGTCAAGGGCGACCTGTCCGGGATGTGCGTCGAGGGCGCCGCAAACCCCAAGCTGGACGCGCGGGCGAAGGAGATCGGCCTCGACGGTTACAAGCCGCGCAGCGTCCCGGTCGTCTTCTGGGACCTGTTCGGCGAGAAGGGGCACCCGATCCGCACCACCATCTCGGAAATGGGCCCGCTGCTGCTGTCGCGCCTGCTCGACCTGACCGACGCCCAGGAAGGCACGCTCAGCATCGTTTTCCAGGCCGCCGACGACGAGGGGCTGCTGCTGCTCGACCTCAAGGACCTGCGCGCGCTGCTGCAATATGTCGGCGAGAACCGGGAGAAGTTCGCGGTCCGCTACGGCAACGTCAACACTGCCTCGGTCGGCGCGATTCAGCGCAGCCTGCTGACTCTCGAGCAGCAGGGCGGCGAGAGCTTCTTCGGCGAGCCCGCGCTCGACCTGCGCGACCTGATGCGCACCGGCCGCGACGGGCGCGGTTTCGTGAACGTCCTGGCGGCAGACCGCCTGATGATGAACCCGAGACTCTACGCGACCTTCCTGCTCTGGCTGCTCAGCGAATTGTTCGAGGAGCTGCCCGAGGTCGGCGATCCGGAGAAGCCCCACCTCGTCTTCTTCTTCGACGAGGCGCATCTTTTGTTCGAGGATGCGCCGAAGGCGCTGCTCGACAAGGTCGAGCAGGTGGTGCGGTTGATCCGCTCCAAGGGCGTCGGCATCTACTTCATCTCGCAGAACCCGATGGACATTCCCGAAGACGTGCTGGGCCAGCTCGGCAATCGCGTGCAGCACGCGCTTCGCGCCTTCACGCCGAAGGACCAGAAGGTGCTCAAGGCCACTGCGGAGACGTTCCGGCGCAATCCGAAGCTCAACGTCGAAACCGCGCTGACGGATCTCGGCGTCGGCGAGGCGCTCGTCTCCACGCTGGAGGGCAAGGGCGCTCCCTCGATGGTCGAGCGCGTTCTGATCCGCCCGCCCTGCTCGCGCATGGGACCGGCGAGCGATGCGGAGCGCAAGGCGGCGATTGACGCCAGCCCCGTCCGCGGACGCTACGACAAGGCGCTCGACCGGGAGTCCGCCTACGAAACGTTGATACAGCGCACGGAGAAGACGGCGCAGGCGGCGCCGGCTCCCGCGCCGGAGCCGTCGCGCACTTCGTCGCGCCAGCAGGCGGAAAAACCGCGCCGCCCCTCCAACCGTCTCTCGACGGTCGAGGTGGTCATGCGCGAAGTCGGCCGCACGCTGGGCCGCGAAGTGATCCGCGGGATATTGGGCTCGATCTTCAAAGGGCGGCGGTAAGGGAACATGCGTCTTCCCCTTCTCTCGTCACAACCCGGCTCGACCGGGTTGTCCATGGCGAGGTGACGATCCGTGCGTGGATTCGCCGATCAAGTCGGCGAATGACGGTCTTTGTACCGCATCAGCGCCGCCGCGTCCGCGAATCCGGTCGACACCGCGTCTTCGAGCGGGGTCGTGCAATCGTCGATCCGGGTCCTGAGCGACGGGTCGGCGCCGTATTCCAGCAGCAGCTCGACGGCGGGCAGGTCGCGCTGGACGACCGCGTAGTGCAGCGGCGTCCAGTCGTTGATGCCGCGCTGGCCGGTGTCGGCCCCGTTGTCGAGCAGCAAGGTCAGCACGGCGAGCCGGTTCGGGCGGTCGGACGACAGTGCGGCGATCAAAGACGGAAAGCCTGACCGGTCGGGATAGTTCACGTCCGCCCCGGCCTCGATCAGCGCGATGATGAAGTGCAGCGGCCCCCAATAGATCGCGTATTCCATCGGGTAGTCGCCGACGCCGAGGTCGTGCGGCTGCAAGCAGTTCGGGAAATCGGCAGGGTCGCCCAGCGCGGCCTTCAGCGCGGCGAAGTCGCCGGCGCGATAGGCGCCGTCGACAATCGTGAACTGTTTATGAATCTCGCTGCGATCCCTGGTCATATTCCTGGTCATGGCGCGGGATCATCGGCAAAACAGGTTAAAAATCGGCTAGCTGAATCACCGATTCTTTCGCGTGGCTACGCCAGCGCCTTTTCGACCAGGGGCTTCACCTTCGACGCCAGCAGCTCGATGGTGCGGAGCGTGATCCGCTGGTCCATGCCGTGCCACTGGATGCGCGCGATCAGCCGGGTGAAGCCGGTCGTGCGCGCGAGGCGGATCAGCTCTTCGGCGCATTCCTCGGGCGAGCCGATGATGACGCGGCCGGCGATCAGCTCCTCGAAATCGAGCTGCTGCTTGCCCGAGCCGACGACGTTGGTGAACAGGCCCCATTGGCCGAAGATGCGATAGCTGTCGGCGATGAAAGGCCCGGCTTCGCGGAGCGCCGTCGCGCGGTCTGGCGCGACGACGAGGTTGCGGAGCAGCGGGAACTCGCGCGGCATCGGCTTGCCCAGCGCCGCCAGCGTCTTGCGGAACACGCCCGCCTGCTCGGTGATGACCGTCTCGGTAAGATGCGATGACGCGACCCAGCTATCGCCGAGGCTGGTGTCCGCCAGATGCGCCGCGCGCTCGACCGCCTTGGCGACGCTGCCGCCGTACCACATCGGCGGGCGCGGTTTCCGCACCGGCTTGAGCGAAAGCGTCAGCTTGTCCGCCGTGAAATACTTGCCCGCGAAGTCGACGGCTTCCCCGGTCCACAGGCGCTGCATCAGCGTCACCGATTCGCGGAAGCGGCCGAGCCGCTCGCGGAAGTCGATGCCGAGCACCCGGAACTCCTCCTCCTGCCACCCCTGGGCGACGCCAAGCGTGAAGCGGCCGCCGGTCACGATGTCGAGCAGCGCCGCCTGCTGCGCCACGTGCAGCGGGTGGTACATCGGCAGGACCAGCATGCAGGTCGCGAGCGTCATGCCGTCCGCCTCGGCAGCCAGCCGCATCAGCGTTTCCATCGGCGGGAACCAGGCCGAGGAGCTGTAGGACAGGTGGTTGCCGATGGCGACGCCGTCGAAGCCGGCGGCGCGCGCCGCCCTCACCTGCTCCGCATGCTCGGCGAAGCGGCGGGTGAAATCCTCGTCCTGGCGGTGTTCGGGGCTGACGAAGAGCGTGAGGTCCATCCGGTGCTCCGCTTGCTGGTTCTCGCAGGGAAGCATAGCGCCTCGCCGGGCGGGCGGGAAACGCGCGGGCCGCGGCGGAAAGGATTTCTTCAGGAAGTCCGGCCAGTATCCCGGGCTCACCGGTAAACGGGATATCCGCCGTGTTTCGTCTCGCCTGCGCCTTCCTGTCCTTGCTTGCGCTGCTAGCTGCCGGCCCGCTTTCGGCGGCAGAGGAGCCCACGATCCGGATTCGCGTCAGCGCGGCGGACCCGGCGTCCGGCGGCCGGCTCGCGCCGCGCGATACGCTCTATCTCAGGATATCCTACGACAGCCCCGTCCCGCTCCGGTTTCGGGCGGAGGGTTTCAGCGGCGAGACGGCCGTGACCGAGGGCGTGGCGTACAATCCGGCGCCTGTCTATCCCGCCGGCAAGCACGAGGCGCTGGTGTGGATCTCCTACTTCGGGCCGGCCCGCATCGACGAGGTGCGCATCGGCGCGAAGGACGCCGCGTGGAAGCCCCTGCGCAGCCTATCCTATCCGGTCGCGGCGGAATGGGCGGCCGGCGCGCCCCGGCATGAGCGGGCAGCCTGGGCGGCGGAGCTCAACGACCGGCAGCAGGCGATGACGTCCAGCGCCATGACCACGACGGATGGATCGGGCGGCCTCGGATCGTTTCTCGTGGCGTTGGCGGCGGCGTCGATCCCCGCTTACGTCTGCCTCCAGATTTTCATGGTGTTCCGGTATTCCGGCGGATGGCGCGTCGCCGCCGGATTGCCGTTGGTGGTCATGATCCCGCTGGCGCTCTACACGCTGGCGGCTCTGGCCATGGGATCGAGCCTGTGGCCGCTGATGATGCTGCTCCTCACGCCGCCGGCATTCCTCTACCTGGTCGGCCTGCTGATCGTCCGGCTCCTGAGCCGCGCCGTCGCCCCGTCCTGAAGGCGTCAGCTACCCGACACGGAGGCTGCGACGTCGGCCAGAATCCCGGCCACGTAGGCGAAGAGGTCGTCGACCGAGGTTCCCAACGACATCAAGGCGATGATGAAGGCGATGGACACCAGCGCCGCGATCAGCCCGTATTCGATCGCCGTCGCGCCGCCGGTGTCGCGAATGACCCGTAACGCTTTTCTCAATGCTGCCACAGCACATCTCCATGGCCGGCGCCACCCGCGCCAATCAAGCGCCCGCCCCCCTTAACAATGCGTTAACGGCGCATGCGTCCGGGGGCGCGGCCGGACCTCCATCGGCCGCGGATCGGAACGACTTCGTGGGAGAAAAAAGCAAAGTTTATGAATGAATTCCGCACCCTCGTCCCACGACCGGCTTTACCGTGCGAGGGACAGGGCGCGGCGGCGAAAAGGCCGGACCGGCGGGAAATCGAAACGGCGCCGGACAATGTCTGCTTGCAGCCCGATACCGTCGTCAGGCTCCCGATGCGATGAGAGCGACGCTCTTGATCTGGGCGAAGATCGTGACGCCGGGGACCAATGCCAGGGCTTCTTGGGACTTGCGCGTGATGCGGCCAACGATCCGAGCGCCGGCGCCATCTTCCCCGAGGCCCGCCACCACGTTCACCTGGGCGTCGTCGCCATTCTGGCGGCTCACGGAAAGGATCCGCGCCGGCAAGCAATTGAGGATCGTCGAATCCAAGGGCCGGGTCCGGGCAAAGCTGACATCGGACGCGCGGATGCGGAGCCGCCGGTAGCTTCCCGCGCCGCCGCGCCGGCCGGGCAGGATCAGCGTTCCGCCGGGAACCGACAGGCTGGTGAGCGCGTAGGCCTCGTCTATCGCCGTTATCCGTCCTTCGAGGGTCACGGCGGCCTCGGACATGCGCAGCAGCGGCAAGGCCGGATCGGCCTCGAGGTCGGATAACGGACCGGCAGCCAGCACGCGCCCGCCGTCGAGCAGCACCAGCATGTCCGCCAGGCGCTCGACCTCGGCGAGATCGTGACTCACATAGACGATCGGGATAGACAGCTTCTCGTGCAGCGCCTCGAAATAGGGAAGGATTTCGTCCTTGGCGATACGGTCGAGTGCGGCAAGCGGCTCGTCCATCAATAGCAGGCGCGGCTGCGACAGCAGCGCGCGGCCGACGGCGACGCGCTGGCGCTCGCCGCCCGACAGCGCGACCGGCGCGCGGTCGAGCAGGTGGCCGATGCCCAACAGGCCCACGATGTCGGCGAATTCGAGCGCTCCCGCCTTGTCCGTCCTTTCGCTGCGCCGGGCGCCATAGAGCAGATTCCGGCGGACGGAGAGATGCGGGAACAGGCTCGCTTCCTGGAAGACATAGCCGACCGACCGCTCGTGCGGCTTGCGGAATTTCCGAGCGGCGTCGTCCTGCCAGGTATCGCCGCCCACCGTCAGCCTGCCGGACAACCGCTGCAGCCCGGCCATGCAGCGAAGGATCGTCGTCTTGCCGCATCCCGACGGGCCGAACAAGGCGGTGACGCCCCGCATCGGCGCATCGAAGGCGACATCGAGCGAGAAGGCGCCGAGCGTGCCCGCGAAGGCGGCGCTGATCGTCGCCTCGTCCCCCCTCATAGGCCGGGGCGTCCGATCCGCTTCTCGATCAGCATCATCGACAGTATGACGGCGAAGGAGAAGACGAGCATGCCGCCGGCCAGGATGTGGGCCTGGGTCCATTGCAGAGTCTCGACATAGTCGTAGATCGCGACCGAAAGCACCTTCGTCTCGCCCGGAATGTTGCCGCCGATCATCAATACCACGCCGAATTCGCCGACGGTGTGCGCGAATCCCAGCACCGCGCCGGTGAGGAAACCCGGCCGGGCGAGCGGCACGGCGACCGACCAGAAGGCATCCCAGGGCGAGGCGCGCAGTGTCGCGGCGACTTCGAGCGGGCGGTCGCCGAACGCCTCGAATGCGTTCCGGATCGGCTGCACGACGAACGGCATGGAATAGAAGACGGAGCCGATCACCAGGCTCTCGAAGGTGAAGGCGAGCGACCGGCCGCCGAACAGCCCGGCCAGCCAGCCGCCCGGCCCGTTCGGGCCAAGGGCGATCAGCAGGTAGAAGCCCATCACCGTCGGCGGCAGCACGAGAGGCAGCGCCACGACGGTGGCGACCGCCTCCTTCCAGCGCGCTTTCGAACGCGCCAGCCACCAGGCGATGGGCGTGCCGACGAAGAGCAGCGCCACGGTCGAGATCGCCGCCAGCTCGAGCGTCAGCCGGATCGGAGACCAGAGCTCATCGAAATCGAGCATGGGCACGCGCCATTGTCAGTCGATTGCGCCGTAACCATACTTCTCCTTGACCGCCCGCGCTTCCTTTCCTTTGAGGAAGGCGACGAAGGCGCGTGCCGCCTCGTTGTCCGCCCCCGTCTTGAGCAGCACCGCGTCCTGGGCGATCGCCGGGTAGAGGTTCGCCGGGACGATCCAGCGCGATCCCATTTTCTTGTTAATGACCTGGGAGAGCGCGACGAAGCCGATCTCGGCGTTGCCGGTCTCCACGAACTGGTAGGTCTGGGAGATGTTGTTGCCCTGGACGATCTTCGCGCTGATCTTGTCGTAGACGCCGAGCGACTTCATCGCCGCGACGGCGGCGGCGCCGTAGGGAGCGGTCGCCGGGTTCGCGATCGCGATCTTCGTGAAGTTGCCGTCCTTCAGCGTCGCCTCTCCCTTGACGCGGTCCTTGTCCTTGCTGATCAGGACGATCTTGCCGGTCGCGTAGGTGAACAGGGTATCCCCGACCGCAAATCCTTCGTCGACCGCTTTTTTCGGCCGCGCTTGATCGGCCGCGAGGAAGACCTCGAAAGGCGCGCCCTGGCTGATCTGGGTGTAGAGCTGTCCGGTCGAGCCGAAGCTGAAGACGGCCTTATGCCCTGTCGATTTCTCGAAGAGCGTGCCGATCTCCTTGACGGCGTCGGTGAAGTTGGCCGCGACGGCAATCTTCGCCTCGCCCGCCCGGGCGGCGGCCGACGCGAGTACCAGCGCGACAACGGCGGCTGCCGCGATCCATGACCGTGCATGGATGCCGCGGACAAGCCGCGGCATGACGTTAAGTATATGAAGTAATAAAGAAACCGTCACTCCCCGGCTTGTCCGGGGAGTCCATGCGCACCGGCCTTGCCAATTCACGATGTGAAATCCAATTGCTTGTGCGATACGTTCTTCACGACGCTGTAGCATTCGAGCCCCTCCGTACCGCCCTCGCGGCCGTAGCCGCTTTCCTTGACGCCGCCGAACGGTGTCTCGGCGCTCGACGCCACGAAGTGATTGATCGAGAGATTGCCGACCTCCACGCCTTCGGCCAGCCGGTCCACGTTGCGGGCCGAATTCGTGAACGCATATCCGGCAAGGCCGTAAGGCAGGGCGTTCGCCTTGTCGATAGCCTCGTCGATGTCGCGCACGGGGTTGATGACGGCCAGCGGCCCGAAGGGTTCCTCGTACATGACGCGGGCATCGTCCGAAACTTCGGCGAGCACCGTCAGCGGGAAGTAGTACCCGCGGTTGCCGATGCGGCTGCCGCCGGCGAGCACGCGCGCGCCCTTTTGCTTGGCGTCGGCGACGAAGGCTTCCATCGCCTCCAGCCGCCGGTGATTTGCAAGCGGCCCCATGTCGCTCGACGGGTCACGGCCGTCGCCGACCTTGATTGCGGCCGCGCGTTTCGCGAACGCCGCGGCGAACGGCTCGAAGATGGCTTCGTGGACGAAGAACCGCGTCGGGGATACGCAGACCTGCCCCGCGTTCCGGGATTTCGCGACGGCGGACAGCGTCCCCGCGCCGGCGGGATCCACGTCGTCGCAGACGATGACGGGCGCGTGGCCGCCGAGCTCCATGATCGCGGGTTTCATGTGCTGCGCCGCGAGCCCGGCGAGCTGCTTGCCGACCGGGATCGACCCGGTGAACGTGACCAGGCGAACCTCCGGTCGTGGAATCAGGTACCCGGAAATTTCGGACGGCACGCCGAATACGAGATTCAAGATGCCCGGCGGAAGACCGGCATCGTGAAACGCGCGGACAAGGTGCACGGCGCCGGCCGGCGTCTCTTCGGAGGCCTTGAGTACGATGGAGCATCCGGCCGAGAGCGCGCCTGCGACTTTTCGGACGGGAGAGCTCAAGGGGAAGTTCCAGGGCGAGAAGGCGGCGACGACGCCAATCGGCTGGCGCAGCACGCTGTGGCGCATGCCGGGCTCGCTCGGGATGATGCGGCCGTACAGGCGCCTGCCTTCGTTGGCGTCCCACTCGATGATCTCGCAGCCGCGCAGGATCTCCTGCTTCGACTGCGCGAGCGGCTTGCCTTGCTCCAGCGTGATGGCGAAGGCTATCTCGTCCACGCGCTCGCGGAGCAGGCGGGCGGCCTCGACGATGATCGCGGCCCGTTTCGCAGGCGACGTCTTGCGCCAGATCTCGAAGCCCGCCTTCGCCGCGTCGAGTGCTGCGTCGAGATCCCCGGCCGTGGCGTGCGGCACAGTGCCGAGCACGCTCTCGTCGGCCGGGTTGAGCGTCGGCTGGCCCTCGGCGCTCTTCCAGGCGCCGCCGATGCAAAGCTGCAGTTCGGGATATGCGTTCATTGCGGGGTTCCTTTGCACGCGAGTGACGAGTTCCGAGCCGGAGGAGCGACGGTGCGAGATGGATGGCAGGTAGAAGCCCAACGCAGCCCCCAGCGGAATTCTCGTCGGCGGGGATTTGCATTCGATATGTTTAACCGTACATAACGAATCTAGTTCGCGAGCCGCGCGGCGGCAAGCGATATTTTCAGTCAGCTATATCGGGGAGAAGCTTGCGGAGCGCCTTCAACTCGCCCCTGATCGCGTCGCCGGCCTTGTCTTCCATGCGGCGATAGAGCGTCAGAACCTTCTTGCCGGTCGGCGTCAGCCCGGCGCCGCCGTAGCTCTTGCCGCCCTTCGTGGTGTGGACCAGGGGCGTTCCGAAATCCACGTTCATCTCTTCGATGAGGCTCCAGGCGCGCTTGTAGCTCATGCCCATGGCGCGGCCGGCGGCGGCGATGGAGCCGGTCTGCTCGATCTCTTCCAGCAGGTCGGCCTTGCCGGGACCGAGCGCGATCTCGGGCTCGAGCACGATGCGGAGGCGCGCCCCCGTGGTCCTGTTGCGCGGCTTCATGCCGCACCGCTCAGGCCGTGCCGCGCCGGGGGCATGGCCGCTTCGGGCAGGCTCTTGTAGGCGGCGGTGATCGTCTCGACGGCGATGCGGCGAAGGCTCTCCGCCGCGGGCGACAGCGAGCTTCGCTTGCGCCGGACGATGCCGATGGTGCGGGTGATCTTCGGCTTGTGGAGCGCCCGGTGCACCAGCGACGGGTGGCCGTGGATCGCCGAATAGGGCACGACCCCGACGCCGAAGCCCACCTGGACCAGACCGAGCAAGGTCCCAAGGTGCTGCACCTCGTAAGGCTCGCCGGACAGGCGCTGCGACATGGCGAGTTGCCGCCCGATGCCGCTGTCGAGGCCGAAAGCCACATAGGTCGAGCTGGCCAGTCGCTCCCAGGTGACGCTTCGGGCGCGCGCCAGCTCGTGCTCCCGCGGGCAGGCCACGACGTAGGGCTCGGTCACGATCGCCTCGAAGTCGAACTCCGGATCGTCGCGGTGCCACATGTCGATGCCGAACTCCGCCCGCCCGAGGCGCAGGTGGTCCGCGACCCGCAGCGCGGTGTCGTCCAGCACGCGCACGCGGACGCCGGGGATCTCCCGCCGGAAGCGCGTGAGGATATTCGGCAGCAGGCCGCTGGCGATGCTGAGAAGGCAGGCGATGCTAACCTGCCCTTTCCGCTGGGCCACGACGTCCTGGATGCGCGAGATGGAGCTTTCGAACTCATGCAATATGCGCTGCGCCTCCGGCAGGAACAGCCGGCCTAGCTCCGTCGGCGCGACGCTGCGGGTCGACCGGTCGAACAGGCGCACGCCGAGATAGTCTTCCAGCTTCTGGATGCGCTGCGTGAGCGCCGACGAGGTGATGCCGAGGCGGTCGGCGGCCGGCTTGAAGCCGCCCGCTTCCGAGATCGCGAGGAACCCGCGGATGTCGTCGATGCCGACTTTCATGGATGTTCTAAGTAATGGCCAAGATTATTTAATTTCACTTACCAAATAGCGCGTGTCAAATTGGGCCTGCGGGCGGCAAAGGAGCGAAGGATGAGCATCGTCGAGACGCCGCCCTTCGCGCATTTCGTCCGGCGCATCGAGCGGTGTTTACAGGGGTAGCGGGCACCATGCCAACTCATGCTTCGACAGGCTCAGCATGAGGGTTATTTCTTTGTTTTATCTCTAATATTTCCCTCATGCTGAGCTTGTCGAAGCATGAGTACGCTCCCACACCCAAACGCCGCCGCATCGTTAAAGAATTGGCAAGATTCGGGCTGCTATTCTCGGCTCATGGCAGCCCCATTGAACAGGTTGGACGACCTCATCTCCATGCTCAAGGGCGAGCGCGATGAGCGCCGTCGCAATGGCCGCATCAAGACCCTGCGGCGCACGCGCATCCTGCATGGCGACGACAGCAAGGGCATGCGCTGCTTCATCTCGGACATCTCGCAGACGGGCGCGCGGCTGCGGCCGGCGGACGCCAATGCGGTTCCGGACAAGTTCCTGCTGCAGGTCGAATACGACCTCAGCCTGGTCTGCGAGGTGAAGTACCGCAGCCATGACGAACTCGGCGTCTCCTTCGACCTGACACCGCAGCAGAAGGCCTGATACGCCGATATTCCCTCAGTACGGTCGAGCGGATCAGCGGCGTTTCAAGGCGTCCGGGTTGACCACGTTGACGGGCTTTCCCGCCTGATAGGCCAGGATCTGGCCGAAGATGTCGCTGAACTGGATCTGGTACTCGTCGCGCGTGACATAGCCGATGTGCGGCGTGCACAGGACGTTGTCCATCTTCAGCAGCGGATAGTCGGGGTCGGTCACGGGCTCGTCCTCGTAGACGTCGACCGCAGCGAAGCCGGGGCGCCCGGCGCGGAGCGCCGCTTCCAGCGCGCCCTTCTCGATCAGCGGCGCGCGGCTGGTGTTGACGAGCAGCGCGGTCGGCTTCATGCGCGCGCGGTCGGCCGCCTTGACGATGCCGCGCGTCGGCTCGTACAGGCGCATATGGAGCGACAGCACGTCGCAGCGCTCGAAGAACTCTTCCTTGCTCGCGGCCGTCTCGTAGCCGTCCGCCCGCGCCCGTGCCCGCGACTCCTCGCGCGCCCAGACGAGAATGTTCATCTTGAACGCCACGCCGTAGCTGGCGACGACCTTGCCGATCCGGCCGTAGCCGTAGATGCCGAGCGTCTTGTCGTGCAGCGAGGAGCCGAGGTCCGACTGCCACTTGCCCGCCTTCATCGACGCGACCTGCTGCGGCAGGCGGCGCATCGCGCCCAGGATGAGCGTCCAGGTCAGCTCGGACGTGCCGTAGGACGGCTGGCCCGCATGCTGGTTGGAGGACACGATGACGCCAAGCCGTGTGCAGGTGTCGATGTCGATATGCGGAAAGACGCTGCGCTGGCTGATCAGCTTCAGCTTCGGCAGGCGTTCGAGCAGCGGAGTCCGGATCTTGGTGCGCTCGCGGAACAGGACCAGCGCCTCGGTATCGGCGAGCCGTTTCGCCAGCGCGTCGACATCCTGCACGTGGTCGTTCCAGATCGTGACGTCGTGCCCCTCCAGCATCTTGAAGCAGGGCAAAGTCCGCAGCGTGTCGTGGTAGTCATCGAGAATCGTGATCTTCATTGTCGAAATCTCCGGCGGGAATGAGGGCTGGCGCCCTCTCGTGTTGGCGTCAACATCCACCCGAAACCCGGTCGAGCGCAACTGCCGCGGAGCGTCTTTTGGCGCGGTTTGCCGCTTCTGCTAACCTTCCCCGTCGCCGGTCGGGCGGCGCGGCGCGCAAAGGCACCCTCATGAAGATAACCGACGTCGGCGTGGAGATTCTCGAGGTCCCGCTCGAGCACGGCTACCAGGCGGGCGGCCGCAAGGTCGTCGCCAACTGGCACGTCCTCGCGCGGGTCCGCACGGCGGACGGCATCGAGGGCATCGGCTACGTGGTGAAGCAGCGCGGCGACCTGGTGCGCGCCATCGCGCAGGCGGCCTCGGAGCTGGGCGAGCATCTGATCGGCTGCAGCGTGCTGGAGCCCGAGGCGGCATGGCGCAAGCTCGCGAAGCTGTCGGACTGGATCGGGCCCGGCGGGCTGCAGCACTGGGCGCTGGCGCCGCTCGACATCGCGCTGTGGGATGCCGCGGGCAAGGCGCAGAGCCAGCCGCTCTGGCGGCTCCTCGGCGGTTACCGCGACAGCTTGCCGGCCTATGCGAGCGACCGGCTGTGGTACAGCCTCGGCCTGGCGGAGCTCGAGGAATCGGCGGCGGCGCATGCCAAGGCCGGCCATACCGCCATCAAGCTCAGGCTCGGCGCGGCGCCCGACCGCGAGATGCAGGCCGGGCGCGTGCGCGCCGCCCAACAGGGGGCCGGTCCGGGCGTCGACGTCATGGTGGACGGGACGCAGAGCTGGGACTACCCGACGGCCGCCCTCCTGGGTCCGGCGCTCGAAGAAGCCGGAATCACCTGGCTCGAGGACCCGCTCTATCACGACGACATCGAGGGGCTGGCGTCGCTGGCCGCGCGGCTCGACATTCCGGTGACCGGCGGCGAGAACCTCTATACCCTCACCCAGTTCCGCCGCACCTTCGAGGCCCGCGCGCTGGATATCGCCATCCTCGACCTGTTCCGCGTCGGCGGCATCACGCCCTGGCGCAAGATCGCGGCGCTGGCGGATTTCTTCCGCCTGCCCATCTGCGGCCATGTCGTGCCGGAGGTGCATGTGCATCTGCTGGCCGCGGTGCCGAACGGCCACAAGGTCGAGTACATGCCGCGCTCGACCGAGATCCTCGCCAACATGCCGGCGCCCGTCGACGGCGTGCTGCGCCCGGCGGAAGGCGCCGGCCACGGGCTGCAACTGGACGAACGAAGCGTGAAACGGTGCCGCGTCGAATAAGAATTGGAGAAGAATGATGGCAAAAAACAAGAAGCACCCGACCGACCTGGAGCCCATCCCGCTCGCCGACCACGGTTGGTTCTATGCGGGCGGGGAATATGTCGGACGCGACGGCGGCCATATGCTGCACGGCGCGATGTATGTGGAGCGCTTCGTGCCGGCGAAGCAGACCAAGCCCTATCCCGTGGTGATGATCCACGGCGCCGGCCAGACCGGGAACAACTTCACGGGAACGCCGGACGGGCGGCGCGGCTGGGCGCATGATTTCCTGCGCGCCGGCTACACGGTCTACGTCGCCGACCAGCCGGCGCGCGGCCGGTCCGGGCAGAGCCCGAGCTTCTACGGCGACTATGCGCGGCGGCCCGGCGGCAACATCCCCGTCGAGCAGCGCTTCACCGCGCCGGAGACCGCCAAGCTATGGCCGCAGGCCGAGCGCCATACGCAGTGGCCAGGCACCGGGCAAAAGGACGATCCGGCGTTCGACCAGTTCTTCGCGTCGCAGGTCGAATCATTCGCCGACCCCGACGAGACGGAGCGCATGAACCAGAAAGCCGGCGCCGCCCTGCTCGACCGCATCGGCCCGGCCATCATGATGGTGCATTCGCAGTCCGGCTCCTTCGGCTGGCTCATCGCCGACGCCCGGCCCAAGCTGGTCAAGGCGATCCTCGCCATCGAGCCGAACGGGCCGCCTTTCTTCGACGTCGATTTCAAGGGTGCGCCCGAGTGGTTCGCCTTCGGCGCGAAACCGTCGCGGAAATGGGGCATCGCGCGCATTCCCCTCACCTACGACCCGCCGGTAAAGTCGCCGGAAGAGATCGAGCGGCGGCTGGAAGACGCGCCGCCGAGCCCCGAGCATGTGCGCTGCTACATCCAGGCGGCGCCCGCGCGGCGCCTGCCGAATCTCGCCGGCATTCCGATCCTCATCCTCGCGGCGGAGGCGTCCTACCACGCCGCCTACGACCATGCGACGAGCAAGTACTTGACCCAGGCCGGCGTCGAGAACGATTTCGTGCGGCTGGAAGACGTGGGCCTTCCCGGCAACGGCCACATGATCATGTGCGAATCCAACAACCACGAAGTCGCGGATTTCCTGCTCGGCTGGCTCAAGCGGCGGATTGGAGAGTGATTGGGCGGATACGCCGGTGCGCATGGACTCGCGGAACAAGTCCGCGAGTGACGATTTTATTTATAACCAAACACTTACCGTCATTGCCGCACTTGTTGCGGCAATCCACGGACGGGTGCCGGCGTCGCAGCGGCCGTGCGTAACCCGAACCGGACAGCCGTCTCTACCCCTCCTCCTTGAACGACTCCTCCAGCTCCCGCTCGAGGCGGAGCAGGTCATCCGGGGCGGGCATGCCGACCGCCCGAAGGTTGCTCAGGAGCTGGCGCACCCGGAGATAGATCTCGTGCCGGTCGCCTTGCTCGCCTTCCATCTCGTCGAGCAGCAGCGACATTTCCGCCGCCAAGTCTTTGCTGTCCATGTCATCCTCATGCGGCCAGCGCCAACTATGCTGCGAATGGCGTCCGAAAGCAAAGGCCGCGGCCCGCCTGCCTTGCACAAAAAAAGCCCCGCAGGGAGAGGTGCGGGGCTGAGCGGAGGGTCGAAGATGGTGCGTCATCTAACGACCCTATCGTAGCCGCTAGGAATTAAAACATAGTTAACGCCGCTTATAATGCCACTAAGGGGCCGGCTTCGGCTTGCGGATCTCCTGGGCGAGCTCGATGACCTTCTCCCCGATCGCGAGCGCCTGCAGTATTTCGCGCCTGTCGACGATCGGCACCACGGCGCTGCAGCTCGGGCAGCAGTATTGGCTGTACTGGCGGATGAAGGATGCGGTCCGCTGACTCTCATGCCCGCATTTCGGGCATTCGCAGTCGAAGGTCAGGCCGTCGATATCGATGTCGTGCTTCAGCTTCATTGCCGGCTCCCCGTGGCGTCGAGATGGCGGTTCGGCGCATCTCCAAGCCCAAAGAAACACGGCGTTTTTCGCCCGTCGATAGCCCTTCCGGGTTCGACCGTTTTTGCGCCCGGATGGACACGGCGGCATCGCCGTTCCGGATTTCGTGAAGCGTCGTGATTGGACGGTCCGGCCCCTTCCGCGTTACGGATCGTCGGCCAGTACATCTCTAAGAAATCCCCTCCGGGGCCGCATCCCCCAATGCGGCCCCGATTTCGTTCCGGAAGCGGATATCCAATCGCCCGCCATTTGGCCATTCTCGCCAATTGGTGGTAGTATGAAACCCTGTAGCGCAACCCATCGGACCGGGCAGGCGGCGATGCCTGTGCAAAGACGAATGTTGCTTGGCGCGGCGGGGCTGGCGGTCTTCATCACCGTCTGCGTGGGATGGCTGTTCCAGAGCGTCGGGAAGCCGGTCGCGTGGTGGGGATATCTGGGCCTGCTGGCCCTCTCCGCGTCGCTCGTCTACGCCCTCGCCCGGCTGTTGCGCAAAGGCGCCCGCGAAAGCGGCGTCCAAACGATCGACACGTACAAAGAGCTGGAGTAGCGCCGGCCGCTGCCGTTCACCGGGTGTGGGCGCGGATCCAGGCGGCGATCCGCTGCACGACGGCTTGTTCCTGGTCGATAAATCCGTGGCGGCTGAACGGGCCGCAGGGCTCGGACAGGTTGCCGGGATGGCCGCCGTCGATCCTGATCGCCTCCACCGAGGGAGAGCTTTTGAAGCGTCCCACGAGCGCCTCCTGATCCGGCCATTGCGTCGCCGGGCAATCGTCGCCGCCGTGGCCGAGAATGAGGACCGGAACGGCGACCCCGGCGAGATCGGCGTCCGTGACGGTGCTTTTCGCTTTGTTGCCGGGATGGACCACGGAAGAGGTCAGCACCACGCCGGCGATCTTGTCGCCCCCCAGCCGGGACGCGATGTTGGCGGCCGATATCGAGCCGCGGCTGGTGCCGATGAACCAGACCGGCACGTTGGCCTCCTGGCGGAGCACCCCGGCGATCGCGGCGGCATCTTCGGCATGCGCCGGCGTGAGGCGGAAGAGGTCCTCGTCGGCCCCCGCCCAGTCCGACGGGCGGTCGGCCACCGCGACCAGAAAGCCCTCGGCGGCGAAGTGCTGGCGGGTACGGACGAGGAAATTGCCCTTGAACCGGATGCTGCCGTCGTCCCTGATTCTTATGTCTCCGGCGCCGCCCGGGTAGAGCACCACGCTCGCCTTCGGCGGCCCGTCCGGACGGACGAGGAGAATGCGTTGCTGCGCCTTTCCGCCGCGCACCGACAGGGTGACGACCTTTGTATCCGCCGCCGCTGCGGGCGTGGCGGACAATGCCGAGAGGATGAGCGCGCCTGCGGCCGCAAGGCACGCATGGCGCAAAACGGAAAGCGGCTTCGTCATGCGGCGATCCTACCCAGGCCCGGTCGGCGGCGGCAACACCATCCTGCGGCGCGCCGTCTGCGACTTGACCTGACCGGCGTCTCGGTATCTCCTCGGACGAAATCCAACGCATATCCCGGAGGAGCCGCCATGAAGAAGACAACCCGCCTGCGTCAACTGCTGAAATCGGGAAAGGCGCTCTTCGTGCCGGGCTGCTACAACGCGCTCAGCGCGAAGATCCTCGACAAGGTCGGCTTCCCGGCCATCTACATGACCGGCTATGGAACCTCGCTGTCGCTGCTCGGCATGCCGGACGCGGGGCTCGCATCCATGAGCGAGATGCACCTTAACGCCCGCTACATCTCGAACGCGGTCGAGGCGCCGGTCATCGCCGACGCCGACAACGGCTACGGCAACGCGATCAACGTCATCCGCACGGTGAAGGAGTACATCCAGACCGGCGTCGCGGGAATTCACATCGAGGACCAGATCATTCCCAAACGCTGCGGCCACGTCGCCGGCCGCCAGGTGATCCCGATCGAGGAAGCGGTCGGCAAGTACCGCGCCGCCGACTACGCCCGCAAGGAGATCGACCCGGACTTCCTGCTGGTCGCGCGGACCGACGCGCGCGGCGCGCATGGCGGGAGCCTGGACGAGGCGATCAAGCGCGCGAACGCCTACCTCGCGGCCGGCGCCGACATGGCCTTCGTCGAGGGCCCGACCAGCGTGGACGAGGTCAAGCGCATCTGCGCCGAGGTGAAGGGGCCGGTATTCTATAAC
Source organism: Alphaproteobacteria bacterium (assembly GCA_009377445.1). Lineage (GTDB taxonomy): Bacteria > Pseudomonadota > Alphaproteobacteria > UBA8366 > UBA8366 > WHUA01. The sequence continues at coordinate 157,737 of WHUA01000005.1, forward strand.
CAGACGGGCCTGTCGCCGCGCTTCAGCCAGGAAGAGCTCGACAAGCTCGGCATCGCGATCGCGATCTCGCCCGGCGCGACCATGCGGGCCACCATGATGACGGTCTACGATCTGGCCGTTGCGATGCGCGACGAAGGCCCGCTCGCCGAGAAGCGCTTCAACGACAAGTTCACCGACCATCCGCTCGGCGATTTCCATACCTTCGCCGGCTTCAACGAGGTCATGGAGCTGGAGCGCCGCTTCATGGGCGAGACGGAGCTCGCGAAATACGAGGATTCGGTGGGCCACCGCCCCGCCGCAGCCGACTAGCACCGTCACAAAAGAAGATAGCCGCAGGAGATTCGCGACAATGAGCTCACGCACGAAATTCGCCGTCGTCACCGGAGCGGGAAGCGGCATCGGCCGCTCAGTCTCGCTCGCGCTGCTCGAGGTAGGTTATTCGGTCGCGCTGGCAGGCCGCCGCAAGGAAGCGCTCGAGGAGACCGCCGGCCTCGCGGGAAAAGACGGGTCGCGCGCCCTCCCCGTCCCGACCGACGTCACCGACGCCAAGTCGATCGCCGCGCTGTTCGCCACCGTGAGGGAGAAATTCGGCCGCCTCGACCTGCTGTTCAACAACGCGGGCACCGGCACGCCCTCGACCTCGATCGAGGAGCTTACGCTGCACCAGTGGCAGCGCGTGGTGGACACCAACCTGACCGGGCCGTTCCTCTGCACCCAGGAAGCGATCCGCATCATGAAGGACCAGAAGCCGATGGGCGGGCGCATCGTCAACAACGGCTCGATCTCGGCGCATGTGCCGCGCCCCGGCTCCGCACCCTACACCTCGACCAAGCACGCGATCACCGGGCTGACGCGCTCGACCTCGCTCGACGGGCGGAAATACGACATCGCCTGCGGCCAGATCGACATCGGCAACGCCGCCACCCCGATGACCGAGCGCATGACGAACGGCGTGCCCCAGGCCAACGGCACGACGATGGTAGAGCCGCGGATGGACGTGGATCACGTCGGCCAGGCCGTGGTCTACATGGATTCCCTGCCGCTCGACGCGAACGTGCAGTTCATTACGGTGATGGCGACGAAGATGCCGTTCATCGGGCGGGGGTAGGTCGAGGCGGGAAGCTATTCTATCCCGCGATCGCAAATTTCGTCCTCATGCTGAGCTTGTCGAAGCATGAGTACGCTCCGACGACCGGGGCAGCTCATGCTTCGACAAGCTCAGCATGAGGCACAATGGTTTGCCGCCTGACGACAATTCTCACCCCGCCACCAGCCGCCGCGAGCCGCGCTCGACGACGAAGCTGGCGCGCGTACTGACCGGCGCGCCCGGCCTGGATACATAGGGCACGACGCGGAAATCGGTGCGCCACGCCTCGGGGCTGACGACGCAGCGCAGGTAGCCGCGCTGGCCGTTGTAGAAAGCGATATGCGGGTTCGCGTCGACGATGCGGCGCTGGCTCTTTTTCGAATCCTCGCCGTCGCCGTTCGACGCGATCGACGTCGCGACGAACTCGCTGCCGAGGATGCCGGAGGCCGGGTCGTCGAAATTCGCCTTCAAGGTGCCGGCCCAGTTGTTGTGGACGTCGCCCGACAGCGCGACGAGGCCCTGCAGGTCGTGCTTCCCGACCGCGGCGAACAGCCGGTCGCGCGCCGCGAGGTAGCCGTCCCATTTGTCCGTGTGGTAGAGGTCCGGGCCGTCGTCCCGCGGGCGCCGGCGCTGCATGATCGGCACTTGCTGCGCCAGCACGGTCCACTGCGGCGCCGGCCCGGCGAATTTTTCGTATAGCCACGCCTCCTGCGCCTCGCCCAGCATCGTCGCTCCGGGATCGTGCGCCGCCGCGCAGCGCTCGGACCATTTCCGCCCGCAGGGCTGCGGCGTGCGGTGCTGGCGCGTGTCGAGCAGGTGCACCGTCGCGAGGCTGCCGAAGCGCAGCGTCCGGTGGAGGCGCATGGCCGCCCCGAGCGGCCGCGCCGCCGGGCGGAACGGCAGGTGCTCGTAATAGGCCTGGTAGGCGGCGGCCCGGCGCGCGAGGAAGTTCGTGCGGCCGGCGGCGCCCGTCTCCTCATGCTCGCCGGCGTAGTCGTTGTCCACCTCATGGTCGTCCGGGACGGCGGCCCAGGGGAAGGCGGCGTGCGCGGCCTGCAGGTCGGGGTCGAGCTTGTAGAGGGCGTAGCGGTTGCGATACGCCTCGAGCGTCGCCGCCTCGGCGGCGTTGTGCCGGCGCGCCAGATCCTTTTTGATTCCGTCCTCATAGATATAGTCGCCGACGAACAGCACGAGGTCGAGGTCCTCCGCCGCCAGATGCCGGTGCGCGGTGTAGTAGCCGTGCTGATAGTTCTGGCAGCAGGCCACCGCAAGGTGCAGCCGCTCGACCGGTTCCGCCGCGGCCGGCGCCGTGCGCGTGCGGCCGATGGCGCTTTCCTTGCCGAGCGCGTTGAAGCGGTACCAGTAGTGCCGCCCGGGCTCGAGACCGCCGACTTCGCGGCGGATCGTGTGCGCCGTGTCCGGCCGCGCGGTCCATTCGCCGCGCTGCACGATCCGGCGCATTGCCTCGTCCTCCGCCACCTCCCAGCGAACGGGAACGTTCTGGGCCGGCATGCCGCCGCCGTTCAGCGGATCGGGCGCGAGGCGCGTCCAGATCATGACGCTGTCCGGCAGCGGATCGCCCGACGCCACGCCGAGCGTGAACAGCGGGTTGGAAGGCGCCGCGTGGGAACGGGCGGAGCCGAGCAGCGGAAGAACCGAAAGCGCGGCCGACTGCTTGAGGACACTCCGGCGCGTGATCTGGGTCATTCTTGATCAACTCGTCATTGCCCTCATGCTGAGCCTGTCGAAGCATGAGCGGCTCGGTGCCCGGAGCGTACTCATCCTTCGACAGGCTCAGGATGAGGCGAAGGTGGCGCCGAATCGTGAAAGGTCGAAGCCAGGAAACGGAGTAGCGGCTAGATTACACCCTCCGCCGCCAGCGCAGCTATCTCGGCTTCCGACTTCCCGAGCAGGCCGCCGTAGATCTCGGCGTTGTGCTTGCCGATCGCCGGGCCTGCATGCGTGATCCGGCCAGGCGTGCCGGTGAGCTTGGGGATGACGGCCGGCATGACGACCTCGCCCTCCTCGTCGTCGGGGATGGCGGCAATGTTGGCCCGCGCCGCGTAGTGCGGGTCGGTTGCGATGTCGGCGGCGGTGTAAATGCCGCCGAAGGGGACGTTGCCCGCGACCAGCCGCGCTTCGATGTCGGCGAAATCCCGGCCCGCGATCCAGTCCGCCAGCAATTGCTCCAGCTCGTCCGCGCGCTCGATGCGGCCCCGGCTCTTCGCGTAGCGCGCGTCGGCCGCGAGCTCGGGCCGGTCCATCGCCTCGGTGAGGCGCTGCCATACTTTGTCGCCGCCGGCGGCGATCTGCACGTAGCGGCCGTCGCGCGTCCGGAAGGTGCCGGCGGGCGCAAAGGTGGGATTGCGGTTGCCGATGCGCTCGCGGATCTCGCCGGTCTTGGCGAATTTGGTCAGCATGTCGGCGGTGATCCGGAAAGTCGGCTCGTAGAGCGCGAGGTCGATCATCTGCCCTTCGCCGCCTTGCGCGTCGCGCTGGTAGAGCGCGAACATCGCCGCCAGCGCGCCGAAGGTGCCGGTGTTGTAGTCCGCGGTCGGAAAGGCCGGGCGCACCGGGTAGCGGTCGGGAAAGCCGGTCGGGTACATGTAGCCGGAGAAGCCGAGCGCGATGCGGTCGTAGCCGGCGCGCTTCGCGTAAGGACCCGTCTGGCCGTAGCCGGAGACTCGCACCATGATCAGGCGCGGGTTGATGGCGCGCAGCGCTTCCCAGCCGAGATTCCATTTCTCCATCGTGCCGGGCGTGAAGTTCTCGAACAGGACGTCGGCCCGGCGCACCAGCTCGCGCAGGATCGCCTGCCCCGCCGCGACACGCAGGTTGAGCGTGACGCATTTCTTGTTGCGCCCCTCGACCAGCCAGTTGGGCGAGCGCACGGCCTTGCCGTTCTGCGGCGTGCCGCGCAGCGCGTCGCCCGATCCCGGCTGCTCCACCTTGATCACCTCGGCGCCGAAATCGCCCAGCATGGTCGCCCCGAACGGCCCCGCGATCAGCGAGCCGATATCGAGGACGCGGACGCCGGAAAGGGGGAGTGCGGTCACGGTGCCTCCTTCGTGGCTTGGAGCGAGCCGCCTCATCCTTCGACAGGCTCAGGATGAGGGCTAAGCTATTGTTCCAAACAAATTAACCTCATGCTGAGCTTGTCGAAGCATGAGTCGCTCGGTGCCTCGACTACGTCCCTACTCGCCGCCCCTACTCCGCCGCCTTCACCGCAAGGCCCTCATCCACCCGCCGCGACTTCGCGACCTCCTTGTTGGCGTCGAACTCCGCCTTGCGGCGCGCGATCTCCTCCGCCGACAGCCGCTCGACGTTGCTGAAATCGAGCTTCCAGTCGGGACTGTCGCTCCAGCGCAGCGGCGACTGCACGGTCGTGCGCGGCCCGGGCGCGGTCTCCAGCACCTCGAGCGCGAGCTCCATCGTGAAAGCCTGCGACGCCACGTCCTTCGGCCTGCCGGCGGCGTTGCCCAGCGGGAAGTCGCTGAACAGGAAGCGCGGCACGCCGACATGCTCGACGATGTCCTTGGCGCAGCCCATGACCACCGTCGGGATGCCGTTCGCCTCGAGATGCCGCGCGGCCAGACTCACGGTCTGGTGGCATACCGGACAATTGGCGGCGAGCACGGCGGCGTCGCTCCCGTCCTCGCGGACGCGGGCCAGGATATCGACGCAGTCCTGCTCGATCGTCGTCTTCTGGCTACGGTTGGTCGGGGCGCCGATGAAGCGCGGCGCGACCGAGCCGATGCGCCCCGCGGCGGCGAGGCGCTTGAGCTGCTTCAACGGGAACCAGGTGTCGACGTCTTCCGCCGTCGTGTGCTTGCGGTCGATGCCGACATGCGAGATGCGCAGGTCGGGCTCGCCCTCGATGCTCATCGCGTAGACGCGGTAAAACTTGGCGGCGGCGTTGTAGGGCGCGCCCGGCCCCTGGTCGCCCTTGTCGGGCTGGTAGGGCGCCGCCGTCGTCACCAGCGAGATGCGGCACTCGGAAAGGGGCTTACGGAGCGGCGTGAAGGGAACGTCCGCGTACTGCGCCCAGCGGTAGGGCTTGCCGTAGCCGAGCGTCTGGTAATAGGTGCCGATCCGGTGGAGATAGGGGATCGGCGCGTCGTGCTCGGCCGCGAATTCCAATCCATCCATTTTGCCGGTCATTCTCTCGTGTCCTTTGTATTACTCGCTGTCGTCCCCGCGGCGGCGGCGGTGATGGCTCGGCTCGATGACGACGGCCTGAGCCACGATGCAACGCTCGCCGTTGAATGCGATCGCGGGCGAGCCGTGCAGGACGTAGCCCTCGTCGAGCGCCGCGGACACCCGCTCGCAGAAGCTCTTGTCGTCCGGACCGGTCAGCAGGCGGTAACGGAGGAACTCGGCCATGGTCGGGTCTCTTTCAATTGCTCTATCGGAACGAGTATACGCGCTTCGGCTTGGGCGCAATATGGCGATCGATGCCGGGAGCGCTCGTCCTTCGTCCCTCGACAAGCTCGGCTATTCCCGGCGGCTCATGGCGGCGATGTTCGACTGGGCCGAGGCGCAGGGCGCCAAGGGCGTATGCCTGCAGGTGGAAGCGGCGAACGCCCCCGCCGTCGCGCTCTACCGCGGCCTCGGCCTCGGGACGGAGCGCTTCCGCTATCACTACCGGCGCGCGCCGGGTGATGTGGCGTCACCGAGAGCACCTCATCCTTCGACAGGCTCAGGATGAGGCATAAAGATTTGATTTAAAATGAAGAACCTCATGCTGAGCTTGTCGAAGCATGAGGTTCCCCGCTCCGCCCCCTACTTCCCGAGGCTGTACACCCGCGCCGCGGTGTCGTGATACAGCTTCGCCTTGTCGCTCTTCGAGTAGTCCTTGGTCAGGCGCTTGAAGGAGTTCCAGACGACGTTGTAGCTGCAGCTCAGCTTGTCGACCGGGAAGTTGGACTCGAACATGCAGCGGTCGGCGCCGAACTTCTCGATGGTGTAGTCGAAGAAGGGCCGCGTCGCGTCGATCAGTTCCTGGCTGGTTGGCGGCTTCTTCTGCTCGTGCCAGTGGAAGCCGTTGATGTCCATGTTCAGGCCGCCGAGCTTCGCCACGACGTTCCGGCACTTGGCCAGCTCGGCGATTTCCTTGCGCCAGTAGTCGAGCACTTCCTTCTGCTTGCCTTCGTAAGAGCCCTGGCCGAGCGGGCCGCCGAAATGGTTCAGGATGATCGTCGTGTCCGGATACGCGCGCGCGAGGTCCGCCAGTTCGCCGATCTGCTTCATGTAGCACCAGCCCTCGAAGGTCATCTTGCGCTTGCCTAGCTGGGCGAAGCCTTCGCGGAACTTCTTGTCCATGTAGCGGTGTTCCGGCGGATTGGTGCGGTGGTTGCGGATCGCCGGATCGGCGTCCCACGCCACCGCGTGGCGGATGCCCCGGAAGCGGCCGTTGCCGGCGGCCTTCAGCGCGTCCAGCACCTCGCCCGCTGCGGCGCCCCGCGTCAGGTCCGCGTGGCCGATGATGCCGGCGGCAACCCGCGTCTTGCCGTAGAGTCCCGATGCGCTCATCGCCGTGATGCCGTTGACGAACTCGACCTCGCCGACCGGCTTCATCGCCTCGGGCCCGTCCGCCTTGTACATCGCGTGGCATTCGATGAAGACGGTGGAGACGATGTTGTGGCCGCCGTTCGTGTCCTCCAGGATGTTCTCCAACAGGTAGCGCGTCTCGATCGCGTCGGGGCGCAGGTCCCACAGGTGGTGATGCGGATCGCAGATCGGCAGGTCGGGCTCGAGCGCCTCTTCCATCACCTGGTCCAGCCACTTGTTGTTTCTTGGCATTGGGGCATCCCTCCTGTGTCGTTGCCGCCGGTTCAGGATGGTAACGCCCGCGGCGGCGCAACGCCAATCGGAGTCGCCAGCGTTGGCTTCGCCGTTCTATACTGCGCACGCCGCCGCGCGGAGAGCCCGCAACGCGGCAGACGTTCTCAGGGCGGGGTGGAATTCCCCACCGGCGGTAAATGCAAGAAGCGCATGAGCCCGCGAGCGCCCGCCGCGCCCGACAAGACGCATGGCGGCGGGGTCAGCAGATCCGGTGCGAAGCCGGAGCCGACGGTCACAGTCCGGATGGAAGAGAACGGGATGCTGCCGGGCCTGAGCCGCGCCTTCGGCGCTGTGCCCTCCGCTCCCCTGAAGCCCTGATTCTGGTAACGAAACGACGAGGTATTGCCATGAATCAGCATTCCCCACGCATCGACTCCGCCGGCGCCGTGTCGCCGCCCCTGCCGCTGCCGGAGGGCAAGCGGATCGCCGTGATCCAGGCGTGCTGGCATCGCGACATCGTCGAGAACGCCCGCGCCGCCTTCATGCAGGAGATCCGCGCGCACGGCATCGGCGCCACCGCCATCGACCATTTCGAGGTGCCGGGCAGCCTGGAAATTCCCCTGCAGGCGAAGCTGCTTGCCAAGACCGGCCGCTACGCCGCGATCGTCGGCATCGGCCTGATCGTGGACGGCGGCATCTACCGCCACGACTTCGTGGCGCGCACGGTACTCGACGGCCTGATGCGCGTGCAGCTCGACACCGAGGTGCCGGTGCTTTCCGTGGTCCTCACGCCGCATCATTTTCACGAGCACGCCGATCATCGCGAATTCTTCGCACGCCATTTCCGCGTCAAGGGGGCTGAGGCGGCCGAGGCCTGCGCGAAAACCCTGGTCAACAGGGCATTGCTCGAGGATCGGATGCGCGGAAATTGAGACCGCCCTATCGCCCGAAACAGTTTGCGCTATATATTGTCGATAAATATTATCGGCCGACAAAATACACGACAGAATGCCGGGCCCGCAGAAGACGGGTTTTGTTTTAGCATCCCGTTAAGGGATGCCCGGCTAAATAAAGACCGACTAGGGACTAACTAGGCCGATCGCAAGATCGGGACGAGTGGCGGAGGACACATGCGAGCGTTTCTGCTTGCGTTTGTACTGATAGGATTGTGCGCGTCGAGTGGCTTCGCTGCGGCCTATCGCCTTCTCGTCCTCGACGGCCATCCGGTAAAATGGGGCGAGTCGAGCTTCGGCGCGGGCGCGAGCCTCAAATACGGCTTCGTTCGCGAGGCAAGCAAATTCCCGAACGCGATCAACTGCAAGGCGATGACGCCGGTGGCGCCGATGCTCGCGCGCTCGAAGATCGCGGAAACGGCGTTCCGGAACGAGATCCGCATCGCCTTCGACGAGTGGGAGAAGGTGGCGAACCTGCGGTTCACGCATGTCGACGATCCCGCGCAGGCCGATATCCTCATCGGCGCGCAGGCGGAGCCGTCCGGCATCGCCTTCGCCAACGTGTGGCACGCGGCAAACGGCGACGGCCGCATCGCCGCAATCACCAAGGCGAGCATCTGCTTCAATCCGCGGCTCCCTTGGGAAACCAGCCTGGACGGCGACAAAGCCACCCTCTCCTTCCGCCAGATCGCGGCGCATGAGATCGGCCACGCCATCGGATTGGACCATCCCGGCAGCACGGGGCAGCTCATGGGCTACCGCTACAGCGAAGAGACGCCCGGCCTCCAGGCCGGGGACGTGCTGGGTGCGGTCAAGCTCTATGGCGCCGTCCGCCCCTCGCCCAACCGCCGCCCCTGACTTTTCCGCCGGGCATTTCGTCAGAAGCTGATCACGCCGAACAGCATCAGCAAGAGCACGATGCTGAGCGGCACGCCGAGAAACCAGAGCAAGATCGGCATTTTCACTCTCCCGTTGATTCTGAGTACGCAATCAACGGCCGGGTGCGGCGTGGTGTTCCGCGGCGTTTCATAACGGATTGATTTCGCAGGATGTATTTTCCAGATTCCGGGGCGCCCATTCCGCGGCCGCGAATTCTTCTCGGAACTCCGGCCCGCCGCTGCTGTTCGTTTGGTGACTGCGGCTACACGGAAGACGTTCTTCCGGGCCGGGTTGAATAGAAATTGCCGAGAGGACATCGATCATGCGGAAGTATCTCATTACCAGCGTTTCCACCATGGCCCTCCTGTTTGGCGCGGCCTCGCTGGCGTCGGCGCAGACCACCACCTCGCCGAGCGCGAAGGATCCGGCCAGCCCGGGCGCGGGCGCCATCCAGAAGGAAGGCACCATGCAAAAGGATCCGGCGATGCAGCAGCGCCGGTCGACGGAGACTATGCCCGGCACTTCGGGGAGCAGCTCGGGCGCCACGGGAAGCATGGGCAGCTCAAGCAGCATGGACAGCGCGACCTATAAGTCCTACAGCGAGAACAAGGACACCCTGGCCGGCGCGTCCATTGCCGGCGGCTTTACGGCCGACCAGCTTATCGGCGCCGATGTGCTGAACGCGTCCGGCGATTCGATCGGCGAGATCGAGGATCTGGTCGTCGATACGAACAACCAGGTCAGCAAGGCCATCGTCGGCGTCGGCGGGTTCCTGGGCATGGGCACGAAGAACGTGTCCCTCGACATCGCCGAGCTCAAGCAGGGCACGGACCAGAAGGGCTTCCTTTCGACCATGACGAAGGAAGAGCTGAAGACGCTGCCGGAATACAAGAAGGAAAGCGGCAACTGGGTCCGCAGCGAAAGCAAGAGCGGCAGCGGCCTGAAGTAACGCACCAAGCTTTGGCCGTTCGCCAATGGGGGCGTCGCGTTCGCGCGGCGCCCTTTGGCTTTGTCCATCGCTATTTCCGGCGCTATTTCCGGGCGCTGTTTTCGGGCCGCGCCATAGGAACACCCCGAACGGCGCCGCGTTGGTGAATCAGATGCGCACAGAGCGCCACTTACAGGAGTAGATCCATGGACTGGAACCGCGTCGAGGGGAACTGGAAACAGTTCAGAGGCAAGGTCAAGGAGAAGTGGGGCAAGCTCACCGACGACGATCTGGACGTGATCGAAGGAAACCGCGACCAGCTCGAAGGCAGGATCCAGGAGCGCTACGGCAAGGCGAAGGACGACGTGCGCAAGGATGTGGATTCCTGGCTCAACACCCCCTGAGGCTTCGGCCTATGCCCGTTCCTTGAGTTTCCTCCCCACTTGGGCCGCGCGGCGGCCCTTTTTTTGCGCGCAGGCCGCCCGGCTCAGCGTCGCGCGCTGTGATCGGGCAGGTCCAGGCCGACCCCTTCGAGGTGGCCGAACAGTTTCGCGAGCTTTTCCGCGTCCGCCTTCGGCAGCGCCGGCTTCAGGATCGAGGCGATGTTGGTCTCGACATGCGCCGGGTTGCCGGTACCGAACAGCACGACATGCACGCCCGGCTCGTGGCGGACGAAGCGGTAGGCGGCGTCGGTCAGGCTGCTGGCGCCGCCCTCGTGGATCAGGAAACCCAGCGGGTTGTCGGATTTCGCCATTTCCGCCGGCAGCTTGCCGTCTTCGACCAGTTCCTTCACCGTGCTGCGCAGATAGTCGGGCTGGCTGAAGATATTGCGGACGACGAACATCAGCAGCGTGCCGGTGCCGTTGGCGATGGAGTCGGGAAAAACCACCTGCCGCGCGTTCTGGTGCATCATGTGAAAGCCGAGCATGACGGATTCCCAGACCGGGTCCTTGGCGACGCGCTGCATCGTCTCGTGCTTGTGATCCTGCGGCGAGGTTTCGGTGAGGCCGAGATGGCGGAACTTGCCCTTCTCCTTCTCGCGCAGCAGCGCCGGAACCAGTTCCTGCATCACCCGGTCGTAGCGTCCGGGCGGCACCGCGTGGAGCTGAAAGACATCGATGAAATCGGTCTGCAGCAGGCGAAGGGAGTTATCCAGGCTGGCGACGACCTGATCGGCGGTGCACATGTTGCCGCCGTCGCGGATCGTCGCCTTGGTCGCGACGACGACCTTGTCGCGCGGTATCCCCTTCAGCGCCTTGCCGACGATGCCCTCGGTGCCGTAGTTCGCCGCCGTATCGATCAGGTTGACCCCGAGATCGATCGCCTTGCGGACGATGGCGATGGAGTCCGCCTCGCTCTTGCCCTGCCCCTGCCCCAGGCGGCTGTTGCCGCCGCAGCCGAGCCCGGCGGCGCTCACCTTCAGCCCGGTCCTGCCGAATGTCACATAATCCATGCGCGGGATTCCTCTTGCCGATAATTTCGGGAAATGCCGGGCCGGCGAAGGGCGCGCGGCGTCGCTCGCGGAATTAGAATAGCGATATCTCAATCCAACGCCAGAGTCAGGAAGGATTTGCCGCCAGATCAATTTGCAATCAGGTGGAAACACCTGATTGAAGGTAAATTGATCTATCTTAAAAAGTTAGAGCAACTTATCTGCGTCCGATAGGACGCAGGTTGCTCCAGCGCGGGATCATCCGCCCGGGGGAATATCGCCGGCCGCGGCGGGCGCGGCAACGCGGCGGCGGAACACGCCGTTCGGCTCCCGCAGGGCGATTTGCCGGTCGCTGCCGATTTCCCGCAGGACTACCCGCTTCGGATTTCCGCCTTCGACGAGGACGTAGTAGACCAGCGCCGCGCGCATGTACTCCTCGACCTCGGCCTTGGGGAGGTCGATGAACTGCCCTTTCACATGGTGAATCAAAGCGGTGTCGGTGACGTCGATGCGCGCCAGAGCGCCGATCACGCGCAGCGCCGCAAGCGTCCGCTCGGACTCCCGGCGCGCCGCGTCCACGACCTCGGGCGAGCCGTTCGTCAGCGCCGCCTGATAGAGCGATCTCCCGGCCGCGCTGCTGTCCTCGCGGGCGGCCTCGATCGGGTTGAGGAACATGGAAAAGAACAGGCAGAAGAAGGCGCAGCCGGCATAGGCCTTGACCCTGCTGACCGGGTAATCCAGCTCCCCCATCAGGAACAGGTAGCCGCCGAAGACCAGCGTGGCGAAGATCGCCACGCCGATCGAGGTCACGGCCGCCTGCCCCAGGATCAGCACCGTCAGAAGCCAGCCGGAGGCGACCTCCGGTCCCAGCTCGGAATTGAGGACGCCGTACTGGAAGGTGGCGATGGAAACGAGGGCATAGAAGACGAATGCGGACAGGCAGTATGGGAGAGCCGCCCGCTTCCGCCAGCGCGCCGCCAGGAAGTACGTGCCGCCGGCGGTCAGTATCCCGCCGACGAGCCCGAAGGATAGCACCGCGATCATCTGAGGGTCTGAGAGCATGGACGGCATTCTGCCGGGTGTCCGAAGGTTCCTATCGACTCTGACCCCTTCTATTTCATGGCTGGGTGGAGAATTTATTAATGCGCCGCCGCCCGCTTTCGTTTTGTCCGTGCAACGGATCAACCACCTTTGCAGTTCCCTGGCAGTTCCCGCGCCGGTTTGTGAACAAAAAGAAGAAAGACGAATAAAGCCCTCTGGTTAATTACGTTTTCTGCCTAACGGGTGGCTGCAAAGGCAGGTGGTGCGGATGGCCGGGCGCGCCGGTAGCCGGCTCCGCAATTAAAAAGGCCCGGCGGGTTGGCAATCCGCCGGGCCTATGGAAAAGAAACTTATTTTAGGAAAACTCACACGGGAAGTTTGTCTTCGAAATCGTCTTTTTGATAATCAACCGGCCGCACCGGCGCCCGAAAATCCGGACTCCATGGCCCAAATCGCCGCCTGCGTGCGGTTTTGCACGTTTATTTTCCGCAGCAGCGACTTCATGTGAATCTTGACGGTGGATTCCGTGATCTCGAGCCGGCGGGCGATCGATTTGTTGGATTCGCCCTCCAGCAGGCAGCCCAGTATCTCGCTTTCCCGCGCCGTCAGGCTGTGGTCGAGCTTCTTGGCGCAGTGCAGGCGCTTCTCCAGGCCGCCGCTCAGCCAGACTTTGGCGAGCTCGGTGGCGAACACCTTCTCGCCCAGCAGTATGAGCCGGATCGAGTGCAGGAGCGCTTCCCGGGAGATGTCGCTCAGCAGGTATCCCGATACGCCGACGTTGAGGCAGGCGTTGAATTCCGCGGCGATCAGCGTCTCCGCCATGACCAGGACCGGAATATCCGGCAAGTCGTCGCGGATCGCCTCGACCGCTTCCGCCGGATCGACATCGCTGCCGGGCTTGGCGTAAAGGATCAGGTCGGGCGCTTCCTTGCCGTCGAGCGCCGCCGCGAGGTCCAGGTAGTCGTCGATCTCGCCCACGACGCTCAGCCCGTCGCCGCCCAGGTAGCTGCGCAGCCCATGCCGGAAGAGCTTCGATCCCCCCACCAGATAGATCCTTACCGCATCCATTTCGTATATCCCCAAAATGCGCCACTTATTCGTAAGATTGAAACTAGTATTAATTCTCGACAAATTTCAGCTTAATTCTGGATTAATACTTTTTTAAGGGGAGATAGATCGGAAGTATAGTATGCGGAAGCCGCAGAGATTACTTGAGGCCCGATACAAGAATTACTTCTTATTACCAGGGAGTATTCCCACTTCGCTGCCGGCGCAGGCGCCGGTCAGTGGCCGGTCAGTGGCGCACGGCGCTGACGGAGGGGGTAAGCTCCTGCTCGATGGCATCCAGCACGCGGCGCCAATAGGCGAGACCGCGCGCGTCGCCGGCAGCGACCAGCTCGTCGGCTTTCTTCTCCGCGAGATCGCGGCAGTCGCGGCCGTGCTGAAGGATCAGCAGCCTGGCGATGAGGTTGACATCCGGCTTGACGAGCATGAGTTCGAATTCCCTCCCTATGTGCCCAACATAGTTACCGAATCCTTAACGGGCGCGCTGTGACGGCCGTCACCTCGGCAGAAATTATCTGCGATTCACGGCTTTTCCATGACCCAACGTCCCGAAACCCCGCCGGTTCCCGGCGGCGCCGCCAACGGGCGCGTGGACAGGGCCGGCCGAATGAAATCGGAAAATCCTTGCGTTAAGACTTATTAAGGCGATTTCTTAATCTCTTAGCGGCGCAAATCATCTTTTCGCCACAGCAAGAATGTGTCTACATAGGCTTCGGCTGATCCGCAGGGGGGATGGCGGCAAAGGACGCGCTGCGCGGCTTGGCCTGCACGTCCGCCCGCCACAGCCCGCGCGCCACAGCCCGCGCGCCACAGCCCGCACGCCACGAGGGAGGTCTTGGGAATGCGTTTTCGGCGGCTTTCGCCGATCCTGCTCGTCATGGCGCTTTCCGCGTGCTCGTCGCCACCGTCCGAACCGGTGAAGCATGAGCGCACGGAGGCCTTGCCCACGCAACTTCCGCCGGCCGAACTGCCGACCTACGCCAAGGGCGACCGCTATATCTACGACAACCCGCGCGAGGAATGGACGATCGCCAGCGTCCAGGATGGCCTCGTCACATGGGAAAGCTCGCTCGGGGAGACGCGCGTCACGATGTTCGACCCCTTGCTGCCGCCGATCGCCTGGAAAAAAGGCAATGAATCCGAAGGTAGCAGGAGAATTCTCGAGTGGAGTGGTGGCTTGTTCCCGCTAAAGGCTGGAAACAAGCTCACTTTCAAAACTTCGGTCCAGGTTAAGGGCGAAAGCGGGCACGCGCTTTTCGTGTGGAACTGTTACGCGGGCAATCCGCGTCTCGTCCAGGTGCCGGCGGGGCCGTTCGCCGCCGTGCCGGTCTATTGCCGCCGCAGCGACGGGCACAAGCTGCACACCTACTATGCGCCGGCGTTGAACAATGCCGTCTCCCTGGTGGTCACCACGCCCGAGGGAAGGGAAACCACGCGCAATCTCCTGGCGTTCGAGCCCGGCAGCGGTGGCCGCGTCACCGCCCCGCGCGTCGAATCGCTGCCCGGCGGATGGTCCGCGGCGGCGATCGCGAACTGGTCGCAGGACGTGGCGGGATTGCCGCGGGTGCGGCCCGAGCGCGTCGCCAGCGCCAACCCGCCCGTCGGCCTCGCGGCGCCGAGCGACCGCTCGCGCAGCGCCGACGAGGTGCAGAACGGCGAGGCGGCGTCCCAGCGCACGATGCTGGCGCTGCATCCGCCCACGGTGGTCGTCCCGCCGGCGCTGCCGAAAGCGGAGCCTGCGGCAACGCCCCCCGCCGCTTCGGAGCGCTATGGCGCGCACATCGGATCCTTCTCGACGCGCGACGGCGCGGAACGGGCCTGGCCGATCTACGACCGGAAATCCGCGGCGCTGGGGAAGACCACGAGCTACGCCGTCCACGCCGTCGATCTCGGCTCGCCCAAGGGCATCATGTACCGCCTCCTCGCCGGGCCGGCCTCGAAAGCGGAAGCCAGGAAGCTGTGCGACGCGCTCAAGGCCGAAGGCGCTTACTGCCACGTGGTGCCGTTCAAGTCGTAGCGCGGCTTTCCGCCGATCCGCGTCTCCCTCACCCCTTCTTGCGGTTCACGAAGGCGGTCATCATGCGGCGCGGCTCGTCGCTGCGGTAGGAATCGACATAGGCCTGGATGCCTGCCCGCGCGCCGTCGACGACCGACATGCGGTCCCAGTCGAGGATCAGGCGCTTCTGGATGCGGACCGCGCGGGGACCGCAGGCGAGCAGCGACGCGACCCAACCCTCAACGGCCTCGTCGAGCCGGTCGTAGGGAACGAGCTTCTGCAGGTAGCCGATGCGGTAGGCCTCCTCGGCGTCGATGTGGTCGCCGGTCAGCACCAGCTCGGCGGCCTTGCCCCAGCCGATCAGCTTGGGCAGCACGGAAGCCTCCATGCCGGACGGGATTCCGAAGCGGGTCTCGGGCATGCCGAATTTGGCATGCGAGGCGCCGGCCCGCATGTCCGCGCAGGCTGCGATCTCCATCCCCGAGCCGAAGCAATAGCCGTTGATGCGCGCGATGACCGGCGCCGGGAAGCTGCGGACCGCATCGCAGGCGCGGTGCGTCTTCGTCGCCGAAGCCTCCGCCTGCGTCAGGTCGAAATTCGCCATTTCCGCCAGGTTCGTCCCGCCGACGAAGGATCGGTCGCCCGCGCCGGTGAGGACGACCGCGCGCAGGCTCTCGTCATGCTTGAGCTGCGTCATGATCTCGATGAAGCGCTCTTTGCCGGCGAGGCCGAGGGCATTGCGCTTTTCCGGGTTGTTGAACGTCACCCGGGCGATCCGCCCGTCGGCGCCGCGATCGTCGTAATCGAGCAAAACGAGGGAAGCGGCGGAATCCGATCTCGTATTCATGTAATTCGCTCCTGGTTTGTAGGCTTCGCGCGGTACAACTTTTACTTGGGTGGCGACTGCCGCTACACTGACCCAACGCCGGGGTGGCGTCTTGTGGGGAGGCGGTGCGATGGGCAATCGCGAGCCGGAATTGCCCGGGTTCGACATGGCCGACAGCGTTGCGGACGGGTTCGATCCGGCGAAGCTCGCCGATGCGATCGCTTTTGCGCGCGACGAAGCCGAAACCGGGTGGCCCCGCGACCTTAGCAAGGGACTGGCGGCGTCGGGAAGCGCCGAGCCGCCGCCCTGGAACGAAATTCTCGGCCCGACCCGGCCGCGCACCGGGCCGAACGGCATAATCCTCCGCCGTGGCCGGGTGCTCGGGAGCTGGGGCGACATCCACCGGGCCGACATGATCTTCAGCGTGGCGAAGAGCTACCTGGCGCTCCTCGCCGGGCTCGCGGTGCAGGATGGCTTGATCCGGAGCCTCGACGATCCGGTCCGCGACGATGCCGTCAGGGCTGCCGACGACGGCTTCGACGCGCCGCAGAACCGCGGCATCACCTGGCGCCACCTGCTCACCCAGACCAGCGAATGGGAGGGCGAGCTGTGGAGCAAGCCCGACCTCGTCGACCGCAACCGGCAGGTCGGCGCCGGCAGCGACAATTCGCGGAAGGGCACGCATCGCGACCTGGGGAAACCCGGCAGCTTCTGGGAATACAACGACGTCAGGGTGAATCGGCTGTCGCTTTCGCTGATGCAGGTCTTCGGCCGGCCGCTCGAGGATGTCCTGAAGGAACGGATCATGGATCCGATCGGCTGCTCCGGCGAATGGGAGTGGCACGGCTACCGCAACTCCTGGATCGACGTCGCCGGGCAAAGGCTGCAGGCCGTTCCCGGCGGCTCGCATTGGGGCGGCGGCATATGGATCGCCACCGCCGATCAGATACGGCTCGCCGAGCTGGTCCGGCGGAACGGCGACTGGAACGGCAAGGCCGTCCTGCCCGCCTCCTGGATCGCCGCCATCCGCGCCCCTTGCGACGTGTTTTCGCAGTATGGCCTGCTGTGGTGGCTCAACACCGGGCAGGCGCAATACCCGGAGGCGCCCGAAAGCAGCTTCTTCGCCGTCGGCGCCGGCTCGAACGTCGTCTGGATCGATCAGGCGCTGGAGATCGCCGCCGTGATCCGCTGGATCGACCAGAAGAAGATCGGCGCCTTCCTCGGCCGGGTGATGGCGAGCCTGACCTGACGGCGCCGGGCATTCTTCGTACTCATGCTTCGACAGGCTCAGCATGAGGTCTACATGTTTGTTTTAGAATAAAGAACCTCATGCTGAGCCTGTCGAAGCATGAGCTTGGCGGAACTCAAAAATTCTCCGACCAGGGCCGCAGCTCGATTTCCCAGCTCCAGGCGCTGCGGTGCTGGCGGTGCACGTGGAGATAGGTCTGGGCGATCGCGTCCGGGTCGAGCAGGCCGTCGTCGGGGCGCTTGCCGGCACGCGGGTCGTCCGATCCCTGGCGAATGCCGCCGTCGATCGGAAAATGCGCGACATGGATGTTCCGCGGCGCCAGCTCGCGCGCCATGCTCTGCGCGAGGCCGCGCAGCCCGAACTTGCCCATCGCGAAGGACGAGGACTTGGCATAGCCCTTGTAGCTGGCCGATGCGCCGGTGAAGAGGATCGTGCCGGCGCCGCGCGGGATCATGCTCCTGGCCGCCGCCTGGCCGACCAGGAAGCCGCCGTAGCAGGTGACCAGGATGGCCTGGCGCACCGCCTCCGGGTCGAGCTCCTCGACCGGCCCCCTGCCCCCGCGGTTGCTTGCGTTGTAGACGACGATGCCGGGCGCGGCGACCTCGGCGGCGGTCTTCTGGAACAGCGCCGCCACGGCCCCGGGGTCGCTGGCGTCGCAGGAATAGGCCCTGCCGCCGGTCTCTTTCAGCAGCGGGGCGAGCTTGTCGACGTTGCGGGCGGCCAGCACGACGCGCATGCCCTCGGCGGCGAAGAGCCGCGCGAGAGACGCGCTCAAGCCGCGCCCGCTGCCCACGATCAAGGCGGTTTCCTGGTCCGTCATGAGGCGATCTCCCTGGTTGCCGGGCTCAGTATACAGGCCGGACGCTGCACAATGCAGCGCCCGCCCTTCAACTCCGCGTTAACGCGCATCGGATAGGTTGCGCGGATGCGCCTGCGCCAATCCTTGCTGATGCTTTCGATCGCCGTCGCTGCCGCTTTCGGCGCGCCCGCCGCTGGCGCGGACATGCCGCCGCTCGAGCGGATGCGCGACGGCGTGCGCCTGCTCGCCCTCGCGCCGGACGCGGGCGCCCGCTTCGATGTCTCGGTCTTGCCGCCCGAAGCGGCGCTCGACCGGATCGCAGGCGCGCTCGATCTGATCCGCCAGCGGTCGCCGGCCAGCGCCGCGGCGATGGACCGCCTCGAAGCGGCGGGGCGGGTGACGCTGATCTATTACCCCAACGAGTTCCGCGACCGGAACCGCCCGAACGCGCAGACGGTCGCGCTGTTCCTGCCGGCGTTCCTGAAAAGCCGCGGGCTCGGCGCGGAAGGGCTCGAATTCACCGTCGTCATCAACCAGTTCGGCGTCAAATGGCCGGCGGAAGAGCTTGCGGCGGTCATCGTCCACGAACTGGCCGGTCACGGCATTCAGCATCTCCAGGGCCGGATCGCGTCGGGGCGCGTGCTGGATCTGGAATGCGAGGCTTCGCTCTACCAGGAACAGGCTTATCAGGACCTGGGCGCCGCGAAGAAGGCGCGCACGGTCGTGTTGTTCCGCCGGCAGATGGAGTATCGCTACTGTGCCGATTTCCGCGCCTACATGCTGAAGCACGCGCCGGGCGGGCTGGCGCTCTGGGATTCGCTGAATCCGGACGTGGCGACGCTGCTCGGCCTGTTCGGCGACTACCGGCGGGCCCAGGCCGCGCAGAAGGATTCCACCGCGCGGCCGGTCAGCTCTCGAAGCCGGTGAATCGCACGAAGTCCGCCAGCGGTGCGCGGTCGGTGCGGAGCCTGTTGGCCACCGCCGACGTGTCCTCGTAGCCGAGCGACAGGCCGCATATCACCGTCTCGCTTTCGGGAATGCCGAGGTGTTGGCGGATGATGGCATGGTAATCGGCGAAGGCCGCCTGCGGGCAACTATGCAGGCCGTGGCCGCGGGCGCTCGTCATGACGTTGCCGATGAACATGCCGTAGTCGAGCCAGCTTCCGATCTCGAGCCGGCTGTCGATGGTGAAGATCATGCCGACGGGCGCGCCGAAGAATTTGTAGTTCTCGCCCCGCTGGATCTTCATCTTCTCGGTCTCGCCCTTGGCGATGCCGAGCAGGTTGTACAGGCCCCAGCCGACGGCGCGTCGGCGGCTCAGATAGGGGTCGAAAAATTCGTCCGGGTAGTATTTCCAGGTCCGTTTATGGCTCTTTTCTCCCGATTCGTAGGAATCGAGGATAGCCCGCGACAGCTTCTCCTTCGCCTCGCCGGCGCAGACATAAACCCGCCAGGGCTGCATGTTCGTGCCGCTCGGCGCCCGCGCCGCCACATCCAGGATACGCTCGACCAGCGCTTGCGGCACCGGGTCCGGCAGGAAAGCGCGCACCGAGCGGCGCGAGGTGATGGCGTCGTCCACGCTGCGCGCCACGTCGGCGAAGGCGGGCGGCGGCGGGAGAACGGTCTTGGCGCGTGCGCTCATCTCAAATCCATTGCGATTGTTTGGCGCTGTTTATACGACGAATGGGCGGCGGGCAAAAATCCCGGCCCGCCCGTCTCACGGCGCGGGCTGGGCGCGCACCTCTTCGAACAGCCAGTCTCGGAAGATCATGACTTTGGGCAGCTTTTCGCTGCGCTTCGGATAGACGACGTAGTAGCCCAGGTGCGACGGCAGGCTGAGCTCGAACAGCTTCACCAGCAGGCCCGCGGCGATGTCGTTGCCGATCAGCGCGGTGCGCGCGAGCGCCACCCCCACCCCTTCGATCGCGGCGTTGATGCAGGCGCTGGCATTGTCGAAGTGCAGCCCGTGGCTGGCGTCGACGTTGTCGGCGTTGGCTGCCTTGAGCCACATCGCCCAGTTCGGATGCGTCTCGTCCAGCAACGGGCTCTCGTCGTGCAGCAGGGTGAAGCGCGCCAGATCCGCCGGTTTCTCCATCGGCTTGCCGCCCTTGAGAAGCTGCGGGCTGCACACCGGCGTGACCTCCGAGGCGAGCAGCAGCTTGGTCACCAAGTCGGTGTAGCCGCCGCGCCCGAAGCGCACGCCGATATCCACGCCTTCCCGCTCGTAGTCGATCAGCTCCATCGTGGTGGTGATGCGGATGTCGATCTCGGGATGGCGGGCATTGAAATGCTCGATGCGGGGTATCAGCCATTTGGCCGCGAAGGACGGCGTGAGCGCCACGTTGAGCGGGCCGGTTTGGTGATAGAGCGCAAAATTTTCCATCGCCTCCGCAAACGCCGCGAAGCCCTTGCGCACGCCGGGAAGGAGGCGCTGCCCCTCCTCCGTCAGCATCAGCGTCCCCTTGGCGCGCCTGAACAGCCGGGCGCCGAGGGTTTCCTCCAAGCCTTTGATCTGATGGCTTATTGCTGCCGGCGTTACGTTCATTTCCTCCGCCGCGCGCGTGAAGCTGCGATGCCGGGCGGACGCCTCGAAGGCCCGCAAGGAGTTCAAGGGGGGTAGCCTAGTCTGCATCAACGGCCTTTCTCACTTTAGATTATCTCAATGTTACATTGAAAAATTATCGCTTGTCTATGTCGGTCATCATCCTTATTTTGTGCAGTGCAACCTAGCAAACACAAAACGTTACCAAATTATTACCAGGCGAGATCAAAGACAGGGCAAGACCGGTACAACGGTTCGAAATTAGAATATCTAAATACGGAATAGAGGAGTTGCCACAATGCCCTACAATCGCGAGATTTCCCATCATGCGCCGCTTCCGAGCGGTGCGCTACCGACCCGCGCGCAGCTCGATGCGCTGGTGCGCCGCGCCAATGAAGAGCGCGCCCGCGCCGTAGTCCGCACGATCGGGCGCCTCTTTCGGTCGAAGCGCTAAGCACGATGTTCCCTCCCTCCTCCCTGGGATTGGAGGACTAAGCCCCGCCCGCCAACGCGAGCGGGGCTTTTTTTCTGTCCTGCCGCCCGTCCTGCCGCCCGGCGCAGCGGCGAACTCCAACATAGACACTATCAACATATTGCGATATAGGGTCCGAGACCCACAATATGCTCGCAGAGGTCGCGTGCGCCCGAGCCCCATTCCGTCATTGCGGACCGTCCTCGCCATGGCCGCCGCGCTCCTGGCGTCCGGCTGCTCCAACCAGTCGCTGATCCAGTCGCCGAAGGGATCGGCGGACGCTGAAACCGCGAAGTTCGAGCCGATTCGCGACATTCCCATTCCCGCCGGCTCGTCGCTCGACAACGACCGCTCGCTTATCCTCAGCAACGAGAAGGAATGGACCGGCCGGCTGGTGCTCAAGGCCGATCCGACGATGCCGAAGCTGTTCGCCTATTATGCGCAGCATATGCGGAGCTTCGGCTGGCAGCCCGTCGCCAGCATCATGGGCGAGACGAGCGTGCTGACCTTCGTCCAGGGACAGCGGGCGGCGACGGTGCAGATCAAGCCGGCAATGCTGTTCGGCTCCGTCGTCACCGTCACGATGGCGCCGCGCCATGCCGACACGCTAGCCACCCAACCTGGAGCCACCCGGCCTCTCCTCCCCGACCAGGCCATACAGACCGACCGCCTGCCGGCGCCCGCCTCGACGCGGCGCTGAGCCTGCCCTCCACCCTGCCCCTTTCCTCCGTCGGCGTTACCGCGTGCGGTTGAGCTTCCTACCCGATAGTATAGCCCGATGGGGCAGGACCTGCCTGATTTCGCAATGACACATGATTTCGCAACGACATATGGGAATCTTCGATGAAAAAAATATTGATCGGCTTGGCCGTCGTCGTGCTCATCATCGCCGGCGGGCTGTTCTATGTCTGGCAAAACCTCGGCTCGCTCATCAAGACCGCGGTCGAGGAAGCCGGCAGCAGGACCACGCAGGTTAAGGTCACGTTGAAAGACGTGGACGCCGGCAAGGTGACCGAAGGCGCGCTCGCGCTGCGTGGCCTCGTCGTCGGCAACCCGTCCGGGTTCAAGACGGACTCCGCGTTCCAGCTCGGCGAGATCAGCGTCAAGGTCGATCCGTCGACCGTCACGTCCGACACGATCGTGATCAAGGAAGTCGTCATCGCCGCGCCGCATGTCACCTACGAGTTCGCCGGCGGCGGCAGCAACATCGGCACGATCCAGAAGAACGTCGAGAAGCTCGCGGGCGGCGGCTCGTCCGCGTCCTCCTCGTCCTCATCCGAGGGCGGAAAAAAGGTCATCATCGAGAACCTCTATGTCCGCGACGGGAAGGTCGACGTCAGCGCCGACTTCCTGCAAGGGAAGACGACCGGCGCCAGCCTGCCGACGATCCATCTCAAGGACATCGGCAAGAGCGGCGGCGGCGCGACACCGGCGCAGGTCGCCGAGCAGGTGATCGCCGCGATCGGCAAGTCCGCGACGACCGCGGTCGGCAAGCTCGACGTCGGCGCGATCAAGGACGCGCTCGGCAAGGAGCTCGGCGCCAGGATGGGCGGCGTCACCGACACGCTCAAGCAGGGCACCGGCGGCGTCCAGGAAGGGCTGAAGGGCATACTCGGGAAGTAGTTAGATTTTCCCTCTCCGCCCCTCGGGGCGGAGAGGGCCAGGGAGAGGTGGGGGTGGCTCGGCGCACAGCGCGATCGACACCTCACCCGGCGCGCTTCGCGCGCCACCCTCTCCGCCCCTCCGGCGGAGAGGGTTTCTCGAGCGGGATCACGGCAGCCGCGTGGTCGCCTTGTCGACGGTCTTTCCCAGGTTGGCGGCGATGGCGTCGGCGAGGCCTTTGGCGACCTGTTCCGCGGTGGTCCCTTCCAGGTCGACCGCCCCTTCGCCCCGCCATACGCAGCGGCCGTTGTCCTCGCGGTTCAGCTCGAGCGACATGATGAGATGATTCGAGACGATGACTCCGTCCTTGGTCTTGCGCCCGCCGATGAGGCTGTCCTTGCGGTTGGACCAGACATTCGCGAGAAGCTGCGCGCGAGCCTCGCGGTTGACGGTCCGCACCTCGAGGCGGCCAAAGTTCGGCCCCCGCCCCCGCACCTCGACGATCGATTCGACGGCGCTGTAATAAAGCTCGAGCGCCGCATTATCCTGGATCGGGTGGCCGGCGCGCCCGACGGCCTGCCTGATGCGCCCGTCGATCGCGAGGTAGAGCGGCGAATCGTCGGCCGGCGACAGCTTGAACGCCGCGCCTTTCGTCAACGGCTCGCAGGCAAGCGCCGCCAGCACGGCGTCGGCCGCCTTTGCCTCGCCCATGCAGGCGAGAAGCAGCAGCGTCGCGCACAGTCCGGCCGGCCGTTTCGCAGACGCATTGAACGGCCTGGCCGTCATGTTCCCCCTCCTTGATCTCCGCGCCCCTACGCGCTTCACTGTAGCACATCGATAGGGAGGAACATGCCGTGGGAAAACGCTGGACCCAGCGCCCGGAAGGATCGACCTGGGGCGACTTCGGCGCCGACGATCAGCGCGGCCGCCTCAACCTGCTGACGCGCGAGAAGGTGCTGCAGGGCGTCGCGGAGGTGAAGGAAGGGCTCAACTTCTGCCTCAGCTTGCCGCTCGACCTGCCGGGCGGCACCGCGCTCAACCCGCGCCGCCATCCGCCGGAGCTGAAGCCGGTCTTCCGCGAAGGCAAGGTCGCGTTCTGCCAGGCGATGAGCGCGTTCAACCCGATCAGCACCAGCGCCACCTGCGACGACGCGATGCTGCTGCACAGCCAGTATTCGACGCAGTGGGACGCGCTGGCGCATTACGGCGCGGAGTTCGACCTGTTCGGCGACGGCCGGAAGGCGGTGTGCTTCTACAACGGCTGGCGCGTGGTCGACGAGAAGACGGGAAAGCCGACGCAGGGCGAGGTCGGCGCGGCCAACCTCGGCATCGAGCACATGGCGGAGTCCTGCGTCCAGGGCCGCGGCGTGCTGATCGACTTCCACGCCCATTACGGCCGCCAGCACAAGGCGGTCGGCTACGACGACCTGATGCGGATCCTGGAGGCCGACAAGGTCGCGGTGGAGAAAGGCGACATCGTCGTCTTCCACACCGGCTGGAGCGACATGCTGATCGAGTTCGCGGGCGATCCCGACCCCAAGGTGATGTTCAACTCCGGCGCGGCGCTGAACGGCCGCGACGCGAAGGTGCTCAAGTGGCTCACGGACAGCGGCGCGGCGATCCTGGTCAGCGACAACCGCGCCGTGGAATACGAATGGGGCGGCATCGCCAACCAGACCGAGCCCGGCCCGCTGCTGCCGCTGCACGACCACTGCCTGTTCCGGCTCGGCGTGCATCTCGGCGAGATGTTCAACGTCGGCCCCCTCGCCCGCTGGCTGCGCGAGAACGGCCGCTCGCGCTTCCTCTTCACCGGCCCGCCGCTCCGCATGCCGGGCGCGGTCGGATCGCCCGCGACGCCGGTGGCGACGGTGTGAGCAGGAGGGTGATGAGCAGAGCTCGATTGGACACGCCGGCGCCATGGACACCGCGGACAAGCCGCGGTGTGACGATTTCTATTTTTAATTCATATAATTACGTCATGCCACGGCTTGTCCGTGGCATCCATGCATCGACTGCACGTTTAACAAGCTAGGAATTACATCATGCCGAAGCGTTGGAAGAACCGGCCGGAAGGCTCGAACTGGGGCGATTTCGGCCCGGACGACCAGCTCGGCCGCATGAACCTCGTCACGCCCGAGCGCCGGCTCAAGGCGATGGCGGAGGTGCGCGTGGGCAAGGTGTTCTGCCTCAGCCTGCCGCTCGACTATCCCGGCGGCAACGTGCTCAACGCGCAGCGCTTCCCGCCGAAGTTCCATCCCGTGATGCGCGGCGACCACGTCTATTTCGACGTCGAGAGCGCGATGGTCGATCCGCGCTTCACCGACGTGAGCTGCGACGAGGCGGTGACGCTCTACAGCCAGTACTCGACGCAGTGGGACGCCTTCGCCCACAAGGGCTCGATGTTCGACGCCGACGGCGACGGCAAGCCGGAGAAGGTCTACTACAACGGCTACAAGGTGGTGGACGAGAAGACCGGCAAGCCGCTGCACGGCGAGGTCGGCGCGGGCGCGCTGACGGTGGACCGCATGGCCGAGACCGGCATGCAGGGCCGCGGCGTGATGATCGACCTGCGCCACCACCTAGGCGACGAGCGGCAGGCGGTCGGCTACGACGCGCTGATGCGCATCATGCAGGCGGACAAGGTGGAGGCCGGCGAAGGCGACATGGTGTGCCTGCACACCGGCCTCGGCCAGCGCATCATGGACATGAAGCGGAAGCCGGACCCGTCCATCCGCACGCTCTGCGCCGTGCTCGACGGGCACGATGCGAAGCTGCTGAACTGGGTGACGGACACGGGCCTCGTCGCGCTGATCTCGGACAACCTTGCGGTCGAGCGCTCGTCCAGCCTGGGCGCGGACCCGCGGCTGGCCGGCAAGGGCCCGGCGCTGCCGCTGCACGAGCACTGCCTGTTCAAGCTCGGCGTGCATCTGGGCGAGCTGTGGTACCTGACGCCGCTCGCCGAGTGGCTGCGCGCGAACAACCGCGCGCGCTTCCTGCTGACCGCGCCGCCGCTCCGCCTGCCGGGCGCCGTCGGCTCCCCCGCCTCCCCCGTCGCCACAGTGTAGGCTATGGGTGCCGGTCGGCACGATTTGAAGTCCTCCCCCCTTGCGGCGATCGGGACAAGCGGTGTGCGTGCTTCGACAGGCTCAGCATGAGGTTTCTTCTCAATGCCACGAAGATTCTCCCTCATCCTGAGCTTGTCGAAGGACGCACGGCATTCGTGCAAGATACGTAAATGCGATTGCCCTGCCTTGCGGGGGAGGGAGATGAGTTTGTGCGAGACATGACAAGGAGAAAAACCGCCATGCTGAGACCGGACGACCGCCGCGTCGGCTTCGGGGTCACGCTCCTGCCGAACGCGCTGCCCGAGTTCCTCTCCTGGTGCCGGACGGCCGAAGAATCCGGCTTCGACACGATCGGCGTCGGCGATTCGCAGTCGCTCTACCGCGAGGCCTTCCTCGCCGCCGCGCTCTGCGCGCAGGAGACGAAGCGGGTGAAGTTCGGCCCGCGCGTCATCAACCCGATGACGCGGCACCCGGCCATCGCCGCCTCCGGCGCGGCGACCTTGCAGGAGATCGCGCCCGGCCGCGCCGTGCTCGGCATCGGCAGCGGCGACAGCTCGGTGCACAACGCCGGCGTCCGCCCCGCCCGCATGGCGGAGATGCGGGAGTATGTGCAGGCCGTCCGCGGCATGCTGACCGAAGGCCAGGCGCAGTACCAGGGCGAGACGACGAAATTCACCTGGGGCCCGGTCGGCGTGCCGCTCTACGTCGCGGCCTCCGGCCCGAAGACGCTGGAGCTGGCCGGCGAGATCGCCGACGGCGTGATCATCCAGACCGGCCTGCTGCCGGAGGTGATCGAGGACTCCCTCGCCTGCATCCGCCGCGGCGCCGAGCGCGCAGGGCGCGACTACGCGAAGATCGACAAGACCTGGTTCCCCTGGGTCAGCGTCGGCCGCGACAAGGCGGAGGCGGTGGACCGCATCAAGCATTCGATCGCGTCCGGCGCCAAGCACCTCGCCCGCTTCACCACCGAGGGCAAGCACATCCCCGGCCAGTTCGTCGACAAGGTGCGCGAGGCGAAGAAGCGCTACCGCTTCGACCAGCACCAGATGCCGGGCAGCGACAACGTGAAGATGATCGAGGAGCTGGGCCTCGTCGACTACCTCGCCGACCGCTTCGCCATCGCCGGGACGGTGGAGGACTGCATACGGAAGATCGAGACGGCGGCGGAGGCCGGCGCCACGCATTTCTGGATGAGCGTGCATTTCGCGGATAAGGAGCGGTTCATGCGGGAGTGGGGGGAGACGGTGATGGGGAGGTTTGGGAGGTAGGGGGATGCGTTTCTATGGTTAAGTGAGACGGATAGTCGCCTAGGGAGGCAAAAACGGAACCATCGGTAGAATTTGCCCCTATCCAGTATGGGAAAATTACTTATATACTAGATGTCGCGTTGGTACGGAGGAATGGAATGTCGAAGAAAAGTCAGCATGTCGTCCCCAGCGGCAGAAAGTGGAGCGTGCGAAGCGCGGGAGCGAAACGCGCAAGCAATGTCTTCACAACTCAAAGGGAAGCGGTTGACAAGGCCCGCGAGACTGCACGACGAGAGGGTACGGAGCTATACATTCACGGGCGCGATGGGAGGATTCGTGAGCGCAGCTCGTTCGGCCGTGACCCGCACCCTCCAAAGGGTTAATTGGTGCCCGGCGCCGACTTCGAGCAATCCGTATTCATAAACTGTCCCTTCGATGACCAATATGCCCCTCTATTGGAGGCGGCAGTTTTCTGCATCGTTTATTTTGGGTTTTCACCCCGGTTGGCCAATGAGCGGCTTGAAGCAGGCGAGAACCGCCTTGAAAAAATATTCGGCATGATCCGGGAGTCGAAGTTTTCAATACACGATCTATCCCGTTGCAAGGCGGCACGGAACGGCGAATATTTCAGAATGAACATGCCATTCGAGTTTGGCATTGATCTCGGGTTCCGGCGTTGCGGCATGGCGCCCTTTCATGAGAAAAAGTTCCTCGTTTTTGAAGAGGAGCCGTACGATCTTAAGCAATCGCTTTCCGACATCGCTGGACAAGACTGCGAATTCCATCGTTGCAATTTTGAGGTCATAATCGAGAAGGTGCGAAATTTTTTTCGCGTAGAGAGTAATATCAAAGCTCCCGGGCCTTCGAGGCTTGTCTCAGACTATGCCACTTTCCAGGGGTGGATGACCGAGAAGAAGATTTCCGAAGGCCACTCGGAACGCGACGCTATGAATTTGCCGACCCGGGAACGGGTCGATGAAATGAGGAACTGGATCGATTCCGGCAAGCCTGCCACATACAGCCCCGCGTAAACTAAAGTAGTCAGGGTGCGAGCTTAGAGTACATCCTTTGATCTAATACTCGGCATCAGGCGCGCCCATCGGACGGCATGTGATACGGCGCTCCACACGAAGGGTGGTGCGAAATGAACAGCATACGGGCTCTCGATACCGAAGAAGTGGCAGACCCATCCCCTGCTCCGCTCTCTCTCACCGCCCTCTCCTCCACCGGTGCAGCGGAGATTCCCGGCCTCAACCTCTCCCGCTCCCTGCCCTCCGCCACCATCGCCGCCATTCGCCGCGCGCTCTGCGACTCCCCCGTCCTCGTCTTCCGCGACCAGTCCCTCTCGAAATCTCAGCAAGCCGCCTTCAGCGCGCAGTTCGGGGAGCTTGAAGGCCATATCGGCAAGCTGTCCGACGGCTCGACCTTTCCGCTCGTCCACACGCTGACCAACCTCGACGCCGAGCGCAACGTCGTCAACATGGACGTGGCGAAGCTCAACTGGTTCTGGCACACGGACAAGTCCTATCACGCCGTCCCGTCCTTCGTGACGATCCTGCACGCGCTCGAGGTGACGCCCGAGGGCGGCGAGACGCAGTTCTCGAACGCGCATCTCGCCTGGGCCGCGCTGCCGCCGGCGACGCAGGCGCGGCTCGACGGGCTTCAGGCCGTGCACGACTGGGTCGCGAGCCGGATCAACTCCGGCACCTCGCCCGCGACCGCGGCGCAGCGGCGCGAGCGCCCGCCGGTGACGCATCCGCTCGTGCGCACGCATCCGGAGACGGGGCGGAAGTCGCTTTACATCGGCGTGCACGTCTCGCACGTCGCCGGCCTGCCGGAGAGCGAGAGCAAGGCGCTGATCGCCGAGTTGACGCGGCATATCGGGAAGCCCGAGTTTCTCTACACGCATCGCTGGGAAAAAGGCGACGTGGTGATGTGGGACAATCGCGCGCTACACCACCGGGCGCTCGCCAACTACGAGATCGCGGCCCACCCGCGCGTCCTCAACCGGACGGTCGTCGTCGGGACGAGGCCGGTCTAGGTTTTCCATGACGCGGAACCGATGCGGCTTCGGCGCCCGTCCGTGGATTGCCGGAACAAGTCCGGCAATGACGTAAATATTTGATGATAAACAAATTCGTCACTCGCGGACTTGTTCCGCGAGTCCATGCGCGCCGACGTGGAGGGCCGAATATCCCCCGCCCCTCAGATCACCTCCCGCGCCCGCAGCTTCTTCACCTCCTCCGGCGAATAGCCGAGCCAGGCGCCGTAGATCGCTTCGTTGTCGGCGCCGTGCAGCGGCGACGGCTTCACCGGAACGAAGCTGTCGGACATCTTGATCGGGAAGCCCGTGACGGTGACCTCGCCGCGCACCGGGTGCTGGATCTTGTTCATGATCCCACGGGCAAGCAGGTCCTCGTCCTGCAGCAGCTCCAGCGTGTTGAAGACCGCGCCGCAGGGCACGCCCGCCCCGGCGATCCGCTCCATCACCTCCTCCTTGGCGTGCTGGCGGGTCCAGGCGGAGATCGCCTCGTCCACCACGGTGCGGTTCTCGTAGCGCGACTGGCCGTCCTTCAGCCGCGGGTCCTGGAGCAGGTCCTCGCGGCCGATCACGCGCGCCAGCCGGCGCCAGTGCTCCTCGTTGCCGCGCGAAGCGAAGATGTAGCAGTGGTCGTCCGGCCCACCGGGCTTGCAGGGATAGAGGCCGCCCGGCGAGGTGCCGAGGATGGTGTTGCCGGCGCGCGGCAGGACGCCTTCCTTGCGCGCCGCCTGCCGGCTCATCGGCGTGCGGCAGTAGTTCAGCATCGCGTCGCGCATGGCGATCTGGATGTGCTGGCCGCGCCCGGTTGTGTTGCGCTGGAACAGCGCGGCGAGGATGCCCATGCAGCACAGCATGCCCGTCCCGGTGTCGCCGATGGTGGCGCCCGGCTTGATCGGCGGGCCGTCGGGCATCCCGTTGACCGCCATCGTCCCGCCGGTCGCCTGCGCGATCATGTCGAACGCGAGATAATTCGCCTGCGGGCTGTCGGGCGAGAAGCCCTTGACCTGGGCGAAGATGACGCGTGGGTTGATCTCGCTGAGCCGGGCATAGTCGAAGCCGAGCCGCGCGAAGGTGCCGGGCGCCATGTTCTCGATCACCACGTCGACCTTGCCGATCAGCCGCGTCAGCAGCGCCTTGCCCTCGTCGGACTTCAGGTTGCAGGTGATGCTGCGCTTGTTGAGGTTGTAATAGATGAAGTAGTGCGCGTCGGCGTCCGGCCGGTCGGAGAAGCCCCAGCGGCCCGGCTCGCCGCGCTTCGGCTCCTCGACCTTGACGACATCGGCCCCGAACCAGGCGAGGGCCTCGGTGCAGGACGGCCCGGCCTCGAACTGCGTCAGGTCGAGGACTTTGATGCCGTGCAACGCGGGTGCATTTTCCATCGGAAGACTCCCGTCCATGAGGTTGATCTCGCCGTCGACCGGCGCCCGGACTCATCCTATCAGCTTCGCCCGCGAACGCGTAATCGCGCCGCGATTTTACCCGTTGCGGTGGTCGCGGCGGCAAGGGTTTACCGGCTGGCGTGAGGACGGCAAGCGCATTTGAAACGCATGGTGCTCACAGGTAGCCTGGGATAAGCGGGGTGCGTGCTTCGACAAGCTCAGCATGAGGGTTTTCTCAATGCCACGAAGATTCCCCCTCATCCTGAGCTTGTCGAAGGACGCACAGTATTGATGCAACACACGCAAATGCGAAGGCGACAAACATGGCGATCAACGACGACTGGCTGGCGCAGGTCCGGGAAGACACCATCGACCCTGCCCTCCCCATCTGCGACCCGCATCATCACCTCTGGGACCACCGCGAGGGGCGGGTCGAGCGGCGCTACCTGCTGGACGAGATCCTGCGGGACGTGCAGAGCGGCCACACCATCGTCTCCACCGTGTTCATCGAGCATCTCGCCATGTTCCGCGCCGATGGACCGGAGGAGATGAAGTATGTCGGCGAGGTAGAGTTCGCGAACGGCCTCGCGGCGATGGCGGCGTCGGGGCTGTACGGGCAGACGCGCGTCGCGGCGGGGATCGTAGGCTACGCGGACCTCGCCGCCGGGTCGCGGGTCAGGGCCGTGCTGGAGGCGGAGATCTCCGCCGCCCCCGGCCGCCTCCGCGGCATCCGCTGCACCGGCGCCTGGGACCCGGACCCGCGCATCGCGCGGGCCAAGGGGCCGGGCTTCTATCTCGATGCGACGTTCCGAGAAGGCTTCGCCGAGCTGGATGCGCTCGGCCTGAGCTTCGACCTCACCTCCCGCTTCCACCAGCTTGCGGACTGCGCCGACCTCGCGCGCGCATTTCCGGGCACGACGATGATCCTGAACCACCTCGGCGGCCTCGCCGGCATCGGCGCCTATGCGGGCCGGCGGGAGGAGATCTTCGCGGCATGGCGCAAGAGCATGGCCGATCTGGCGGCGTGCCCGAACGTCGCCGTCAAGCTCGGCGGCCTTGCGATGGACTACACCGGCTTCGGCTGGCACGAGCGGCCGAAGCCGCCGACGAGCCGCGAGCTGTGCGACGCGACGCGGCGCTACTACGAGACCGCCATCGAGCTGTTCGGCCCCGGCCGCTGCATGTTCGAATCCAACTTTCCCGTCGACAAGATAAGCTGCAGCTATAACGTGCTGTGGAATTCGTTCAAGCGCGTCACCGAAGGCTATTCGGCCGGCGAGAAGGCCGAGCTGTATCATGACACGGCGGCGCGGGTTTACCGGTTGGGGTGAGGGCGACAAACGCATTTGAAGGCGCATCGCGCTCACAGGTAGCTTGGGATAAGCGGGGTGCGTGCTTCGACAGGCTCAGCATGAGGATTCTTCTCAATGGCATTAAGATTCCCCCTCATCCTGAGCTTGTCGAAGGACGCACAGTATTGATGCAACACACGCAAATGCGAAGGCGACAAACATGGCGACGAACGACGAATGGCTGGCGCAGGTCCGGGAAGACATCATCGAGCCGGATCTCCCCATATGCGACACGCACCATCACCTCTGGGACCATCGCGAGGGGCGCGTCGAGCGGCGCTACCTGATGGAGGAGATCCAGAAGGACCTGCGGAGCGGCCACAACATCGTCACGTCGGTCTTCGTCGAATGCCGCGCCATGTACCGCGACGGCGGGCCGGAGGAGATGAAGCCCGTCGGCGAGGTCGAGTTCGTCAACGGCATCGCCGCCATGGCGGCGTCCGGCCTGTACGGCGGGACGAAGATCGCGGCGGGCATCGTCGGCCACGCGAACCTGCAGCTCGGATCGCGGGTGAAGGGCGTGCTGGAGGCCCTGATCGCCGCCGCCCCTGCCCGCTTCCGCGGCATCCGCCGCAATGGCGCGTGGGACGCGGACCCGCTGGTCGACCGGGCGCGCGGCGTGACCGGGCCGGGGCTGTATCTCGATGCGAAATTCCGCGAAGGCTTCGCCGAGATCGCGCCGCTCGGACTGATCTTCGAAGGCGTCTGCCGGCACCCGCAGCTTCCGGACTTCGTCGATCTCGCCCGCGCGTTTCCCGGCACGACGATGGTGCTGAACCATCTCGGCGGCGTCGCGGGCGTCGGCTCCTATGCCGGCCGGCGGGACGAGATCTTCGCGGAATGGAAGCGCAGCATCGCCGCCCTGGCGGCCTGCCCGAACATCGTCATGAAGCTCGGCGGCATCAACATGGAGTACGCCGGCTTCGGCTGGCACGAAAAACCGCAGCCCCCGACGAGCCGGGAGCTGTGCGACGCGACGCGGCGCTATTACGAGACCGCCATCGAGAATTTCGGCGCGGACCGCTGCATGTTCGAGTCCAACTTCCCGGTCGACAAGGTGAGTTGCAGCTACCCGGTGCTGTGGAACGCGTTCAAGCGCATCACCGAGCGCTATTCGGCCGGCGAGAAGGCCAAGCTGTATCATGATACGGCGGCGCGTGTTTACCGGTTGGGATGAGGACGACACATTTGAAGGCGCAGGGCGCTCACAGGTAGCTTGGGATAAGCGGGGTGCGTGCTTCGTCCCTCGACAAGCTCGGGATGAGGAAGCTCAGCATGAGGCTTTTCTCAATGCCATGAAGATTTCTCCTTATCCTGAGCTTGTCGAAGGACGCACAGCATTGATGCAACACGCGCATGGACTCCGCGGATAAACCGCGGAGTGACGATTTATGTTTGGATTTGTATATTTACCGTCATGCCGCGGCTTGTCCGCGGAGCGACGGTATTGGTTATTACGTCAAGCGACCGCCGCCTTCACCGCCCACGCCCGCGCCTTCAGGGCGATCGCGCCGTCCGCGCGGCGGGGCAGCGTATCGTGCAGCTTCTCCTTCAAGCGCTGCCGGGCCTCGGGATCGAGGCTCGTGCAGTAGCCGGGCGCAGGCCCCGCGCCCAAGGTGAAGGGGCGCCAATAATCGTCGAAGTCCCGGAACACCGTCGGCGCCTCGATCGGCGCGCACTCGGCCGCCGCCAGGCCGGCGCGCGCCGCCAAATCCGTCAGGCCATCCGGCGTGCAGAAGGGAAAGCGCCTGTCCTCCGTGAGGTCGCGCGCGGCGGGATCGAGCGCCGTCGCGGCGTTCCAGAAGGCGCGCATGAACTCGATGCCGCCGCCGGGATAGTCCCAGACATAGAAGCCGATCCTTCCGCCGGGGCGCGCCACCCGCTTCATCTCGGCCAGCGCCTTTTCCTTGTCCGGCACGAAATTCAGCATCAGCGCGGAGGCGACCACATCCCGGCTGGCCGTTTCCAGGTCCAGGGCCTGGGCGTCTCCCACCCGGAACGCGGCGCGCCCATCCGGCACGTTCGCGCGGGCCGTCGCGACGAATCCTTCGGACGGGTCGATGGCGGTCAGGCTGCGAGGGTTGCAGCGCGCCAGGATGGCGGCGGACAGCGCGCCGGTGCCGCAGCCGAGCTCCAGCCAGTCCAGCCCGTCCGGCGCGCCGAGCCAGTCGAGAAAGCGCGGCGCGACCTGCCGGCTCCAGCGCCCCATATAGGCGTCGTAGCTGTCGCCGGCCTGCCAGGCATCGTGACGGGTCGTCTCGGCCATCGGGCGAACCTCAGCCTTGTGTGCGCTTCACTCCGCGGCGGCGCTGCTCGCCGCCGCCGGCTCCTTGATCGACACGCGCCAGTGGATGCGGTCCTGATCCGGCGGGTAATCGCCGGCCGCCTTGTGCACCATGCACCGGTTGTCCCAGATCACGATGTCGCCGACCCGCCATTGGTGGCTGTACTCGGCGCCCGGCTGGATCATCCGTTCGGTGAGGTCGTCGATGAGATCGTCGCTCTGCTGCTGCTCCAGCCCCTCGATGTAGAGGATCTTGCCGGGATCGAAGTACAGCGACTTCTGCCTGGTTTCCGAGTGGACCCGGATCATCGGGTGGAACACCGGCTTCCAGTCGCGGTCTTCCTCGTTCAGCAATGCCTGGAGCTTCCTGCGGCCGCCGTAGGTGTAGGCGCCCTTGCGCCCCTCCAGCAGCGACTTCAGCCGCTCCGGCAGCGCGTCGTAGGCCACGTACATGCTGGAGAAATGCGTATTGCCGCCGGTGCTGGGCACCGCCAGAGCATAAAGCTGCGTCGCTTTGAACGGCACCTTGTCGTAGGCGCCGTCGGTGTGGAAGCCGTTCGCGCCGCGCTTGTAGATATCCTTGTTCAGCTTGCCGTCGGCGCCGAACTTGTTGATGCCCAGCACGGTGAGTTCCGGATAGTCCGGATGCCGGGTGGACTTGGACGGATGCGGGACGACGAGGCCGTAGCGCCGGCTGTAGCGCAGGAAATCCTCGATCTCGAGTTCCTGATCGCGCACCACGGTGACGCCGTATTTCAGCCAGGCCCCGTAGATCGGCGCGAACCCTTCGTCATCGAGCTTCTTCACGTCGACGCCGGTAACCTCGCCGCCGGTGTGCTGGCCCATGGCTTTAATTTGCAGCATCGGATGGACTCCCATAACCGACATTCGCCGAGATCAGGGTAGCCGCCGGGGCGCTCGGTGGCAAACCGGGGCGGCTCATGTCAGCAATCGCTGCCACCAGCCGACATCATGCCACCGGCCGAGCTTGAACCCGACCTCCCGATAGACGCCGACATGCTCGAAGCCCATAGCTTCGTGAAGAGCGACGCTTCCCGGGTTCGGAAGGGCGATGCCGCCGAAGGCCGCATGGAAGCCGCGTTCGGCAAGCATCGGCAGCAAATCGCCATAGAGCGCCCGCCCCACGCCGGCGCCGCGCGCATGTTCGGCGACATAGACCGTGACGTCGACGGACCGGCGATAGGCCGCGCGGGCCCGATGCTGGCTGGCATACGCGAAGCCGACCACGCGCCCGCCATTTTCAGCCACGAGATAGGGATAGGATCGCAGGGTCGTCTCGACACGCTCCGCCATCTCCTCGACGGTCGGCGGAATCTCTTCGAACGAGATCGCCGTCGTTTCCACGATCGGCGCGTAGATGGCCTGCATGGCGGCCGCATCGGCGGTGGCGGCGGAGCGTATCGCATGTCCCCGCTTGTTCATCGCCCCCACTCCGCTCACGCGCTGTCGCCGATGATCGGCCGGTTGAGCGCGATCGGCATGAGCGCCGGGCTGTCGCCGGCGCCTTCGCGCCAGCGGCCGGGGCTGATGCCGGTCACGCGCTTGAAGGCGCGGTTGAAGGCCGCCTCGGATTCGTAGCCGACCTCGGCGGCGACCGCGGCGATGGTGTCGCGGCCGTTGCGCAGCCGGTCGGCGGCGAGCTGGATGCGCCAGCTCATCACGTAGTCGATCGGCGGCCGTCCCAGCAGCGCGTTGAAGCGTTCGGCGAGGACGGTGCGCGACGTCCCGGCTTCGCGCGCGAGGTCCGCGGCGGTCCATTTGCGCGCCGGGTCCATATGGATGGACTGCAACGCGCGGCCCACGATCGGCTCGTTCAGGGCGGCGAGCAGGCCGGTGCCGTTGCCGGGAGTCCGCCCGGCGTGCCGGCGCAGCACCTCCACGAACAGCATCTCCATCAAGCGGCCGAGCATCATCTGCGACCCCGGCGCCGCGGTTTCGACAAGCGAGAGGACCTCACGCACCGTGGATGCGATCAGGGCCCCGACCTTCTGCTCGCCGGTATGCTCGACGAGCAGCTCCGGCAACGCCCGGAACAGCGGCGCGAAAAGGAATTCCGACGATTCGATGAAGCCGCAGACCATCTTCGTCTCGGCGCCGCCGCCGCCGTGGTCCACCGCCCAGACGCCGTCGAGCGGGCCTTTGCGGATGACCTCCGACGCGGGCACCATGGCCGGCCCGTCGCCGCTCCAGAACCTGTGCTCTCCGGAGAAGGGAAGCAGCAGGATATCGCCCGCGACGACCCGGCGGCGGTCGCCGCTGGCCATTTCGACCATGCAGCTTCCGGCTGCGATCAGGTGAAAGATGCTGATATGACGCAGATGGGCCATCGGCAGGCCGGCGTTGTAGCTGCTCGGCGACACGACGCCGAACGGCTCGGTAAAGCGGGCGCTGAGGAATACCGCGCCCGTCAGGCGCACCGCGCGCAGGACGTCGGACAGAACGTCCTGCGCCGGCGAAGCGGCAGCGCGAAACGGTGAATCGGCAAACGATCCCGGTGTTCCGGTCATTGTCTACTCGCAACGGACGGATATCTTCGCGCCACGGCAACGGAATACGTCTGGCACGCGCCGTTGCCGCCACATAATACACGCGCCGGAGGAGGTTTCCCATGACCGTTCGAGCATTGCATATATTACAATCTTCGGAAGCCGGTTGGCGAAGGACCCTCGCTGAGATCGGCCCGAAACTCGCCGAAGAAGGCCGCCGCTGCGACGCGGCTGGCGAGTACGCCGGCGCCAATCTGGCGGCCCTGCGCGAGCGCGGGTTCTTCGAGCTTGCCGTTCCTGCCGAATTCGGCGGCGCCGGCCTCACGCGCGCCGAGCTCTCGGACATGCTGCGCGAGCTCGCGCAATATTGCGGCTCCACCGCGCTCGCCTTCGCCATGCATACCCATGTGACGGCGGCCGCCGCCTGGCGGTGGAAGCACCAGAAGGCGCCGGTGGACGGCTTGCTCAAGCGCATCGCCGCCGAGCGTATCCAGCTCCTTTCCTCGGGCGGATCGGACTGGCTGGCCGGCTCGGGCCGCGCCGTCAAGGTGGACGGCGGCTATCGCATCGACGCGCGGAAGATATTCGCCAGCGGCGCCCCGTCCGCGAACCTGTTCATGACGGGCGCGATCGAAGAGACGCCGAATGGCCCGACCGTCCTCCAGTTCGGCATCCCGATGACCGCCGAGGGCGTGTCAATCGCGGCCAACTGGGATACGCTCGGCATGCGCGGCACCGCATCGCACGATGTGGTGCTCGACAATGTGTTCGTGCCCGACGCGGCAATCGCCCTCCGGCGCGAGTCCGGCCCCTGGCATCCGCTGATGCACATCATCTCGATGGTGGCGATCCCGCTGGTCTATTCGGTCTACGCCGGCGTCGCCGAGGCGGCCCGCGACATCGCCGTCGCGGCGGCCAGGAAGCGGCCCGACCGGGTGTCCGTCGAGACGGCCGGCGCGCTCGACACGGAGCTCGCCGCGACGCGGGTCGCGCTTGCCAGCATGGTGGCCTTCACCGAGACGGCGCAGCCCTCGGCCGAGACCACGAACGCCATCTTCGTGCATCGCACGCTGGTCTCCCGCAGCGCGATCAAGACGGTGGACCTCGCGCTCGACCTCGCGGGCGGGGCAAGCTATTTCCGCGCGCTCGGGCTCGAACGCCTGTTCCGCGACATCCAGGGCGCCCGCTTCCACCCGCTGCCGGAGCCGGCGCAGCGGCGGCTCGCCGGACGCATGGCGCTCGGGCTGCCGATCGACGGCTGACGGATGGTATTTCCCTCTCCGCCCCGTGGGGGCGGAGAGGGTTAGGGTGAGGTGGGGGTTGGCACGGCAAACAGCGCGATCGACACCTCACCCGGCGCGCTTCGCACGCCACCCTCTCCGCCACTCCGGCGGAGAGGGTACGCCTTGGGCGTATTGATCATATGCAATAGCCCTGCCTTGCGCGGAGGACTTTGCAGCGACTTGCGTTCGGGCATTGGTGCGGATGACACTGGCGTCACATGGTGCCGGTGTCGATTTGCCTTGTCGTCCGGCAGCGGCCGATCGCGTGGAGGATTGCGCCTATGGATGATTCCAAATACGCCGGCTGGATCATGACGACGGCCGTAGGAAACGGCAACGCAGGCTATGCGGGCGACGGCGGCCCGGCGGCGGATGCGACGCTGAACAATCCGTTCGACGTCGTCTTCGACGCCGCGGGCAATCTCGTCTTTTCGGATACCTTCAATCACTGCATCCGCCGCGTGGACGCACGGTCTGGGATTATCGAAACCGTAGCCGGCACCGGCGAAGCGGGCTATTCGGGCGACGGCGGGCCGGCGCGCGAAGCGCGCTTCGATCAGCCATACGGGCTGGCGATCGACCGCGGCGGCGCCATCTATGTCGCCGACCGGCTCAACGCCGCGGTGCGGCGGATCGACGGCGAATCCGGGATCGTCACGACCTTCGCCGGCAACGGCGCGAAGGGATTTTCCGGCGACGGCGGGCCGGCAAGCCGCGCCGGGATGGCCGAGCCGAACGCGCTCGCCTTTTCGCGCGACGGGCAGCGGCTGTTCATCGCCGACGTCGCAGACAACCGGGTGCGGGTCGTCGATATGGCCGGCGGCGCGATCGCCACCTTTGCCGGTACCGGCATGGCCGCGCATGACGGCGACGGCGGGCCGGCCCTTGCCGCGGCCGTCTTCGGCGCCCGCGCCGTCGCGCCCCGGTCAGTGGACAACGGGGTCTACATACTCGAGCGCCAGGGCAGCTCGGTCCGGCTGGTCGCGCCGGACGGCACGATCTCCACCGCCGCAAGCACCGGCGAGAAAGGCTATGGCGGCGACGGCGGCCGGGCGGCCGCGGCGGTCTTCGACCGGCCCAAGGAAATGACGCTGGACGGCGACGGCAACGCGCTGATCGTGGACACGGAGAACCATGTCATCCGCTTCATCGACTGGCGGGAGGACCGGGTGAGCACCGTTGCCGGAAACGGCACGCACGGCTTTTCGGGCGACGGCGTCCCGGCGGCGCAATCGTCCCTCGCCCGTCCGCACGGCGTCGCCGTCGGGCCGGACGGATCGCTCTACATCGGCGACACGGAGAACAACCGGATCCGCAAGGTATCGCGGCCGGCCTGAGCGCCCGCTCAATACCCCATCGTCAGATCGATTGGCTGCAGCAGCGGCTGGCCCTTCTCGAGGCGGCGGATGTTGGCGGCGATCTCGGTCACGAGCTGGGCCACGTTCGGGCGGCGCGCCACGTGCGGCAGGATGGTGATCTTGGGGTGCAGCCATAGCGGGCTCTCCGGCGGCAGCGGCTCGGGCCAGAGCGCGTCGAGCGCGGCGTAGGAGAGCTGCCCAGAATCGAGGGCGGCGATCAGGTCGTCATACACCACATGCTTGCCGCGCCCGACGTTCACCACCATGGCGCCCTTCGGCATCATCGCGAAGGTCCGGGCGCAGAGGATGCCCTCCGTCTCCCGGGTGAGCGGCAGCAGGCAGACCGCAATGTCGGTCTGGGCGAGGAAAGGCTCGAGCTGGTCCGGCCCGTGGAAGACCGGGATCTCGGCATCCGGCTTGGGCGTCCGGGTCCAGGCTGAGACCTTGAACTCCAGCGATTTCAGGACCAGCGCCGGCGCCTTCGCCATCATGCCGTAGCCGAGAAAGCCGATGCGCCGCTCCTCTGGCCGCACGATCGGCACGCGGAGCCACTCCCGCCTCGCCTGGCGCGCCTGATAGGCGGGCATGTCGCGGTGGAAGCGCAGGACGTGCATGACGACATACTCGGTCATCATCGGGTCGCCGCCGGAAGGCTCCAGCTTGCCGATCGGCGCTTTCGGCAGTTTCGGATGGCCGACGAAGCCATCGACGCCGGCCGAGCGCGAGAACATGGCCTTGAGGTTCGGAAATTCCGGGAGAACGCCGAAATCGGGGCGCATGAAGGCGAGATACTCGATCTCCGCCGCCTCCCCGGCTTCTGGCCATAGGCGGACTTCCAGATCGGGAAGCTGCTTCCTGAAGGCATCGCGCCACGCCGCGGCGTTGCCGATGTGCTTGTCCAGATTGACGATGAGCATCGCCATGAGAGCTCCCCCTGTCTTAATCGTTGCTTCCACCCATGATGGCATAAATACCCGTCCGGCTGCACGCCGCCGCGTGCGCATGGACTCCCCGGACAAGCCGGGGAGTGACGATTTCATTTAAATTCAAATGTTTACGTCATGCCACTCCCCGGACTCGTTCCGGGGATCAGTCCGTGGCATCCATCTATGGGCCAATAACGACGCGGAACGGGTTGCAGCTTCCGCCCAAGTAATTAATGTCCCAAATTTCCACGGACGTTAACCGCGAAATTATAAATTATCGTGTTTTTTCTGTTAGTTATAAAAATAAACGATTCATCCCGGACATGCCACGATGCTGCCTTATTCTTGCCGCGAAGTATTGAGACGATAATTACATGAATACTTGAAGAAATAGCTTAAATAAATACGATAAATACATGTTTCTACATCACCTCCCGTGTGAAGTCGACACTACCGTTAACCGTTAATTAGCACTGATTAACGATTTATTATCAAAACAAGATCAAGAATCTGGTGAGAGAAATCTGGAGGTGGATCGGATAGTCCGGCGTCCCGAGGCGGCAGCCGCCGCCCCGGCGCCTCCATTTCCGGTCCTGGAGGGGGAAATGCTATGCCGTCGTACGATATATTTTCCGGCGGTCCGGGTTCTGTCATGACCTGGATCACCGTCGTCCTGCTGACCGTCGTGGCGCTCTACCTGACACGCGCGCCTTCGCACGGCGCCATCCAGTCGCTCTGCCGCGTCTTGCACGCCGCGCTGCGCATGGCGTCGGTTTCGGTGTTCCGGGCGGAGAGCCGGCTCGGCGAGCGCAACCGCGAGGTCCTGCTCGCGGCCGGGCGCGAGGCCTCCGAGCACATCATCGAGCGCGAGTTCGAGCGCATGCAGGCGGCCGTCAACCGGGATCTCGCCGAGTGCCCGACCCTGCAGCGGCATGCGCACGAGCAGCTCAAGCGCATCGAGGAGGACCACGCGCAGAGCACCGACGTGCCGCCCACCCCGCCGGGCTGGGCGCATGCGGTGGAGGCGGTGGCCGCCATTCCGTCGAAGGGCGACCCGATGGTCGCGAACATCCTCGACAAGATCCGCGAAGCGCTGGTCGAGGCGCAGGACAAGGCGCGCGAGGAATACCGCACCGCGACCCGCAACCGCCACCAGCACCTGAAGAACATGCTGCCGCACTGGCGCAAGCTGGGGCAGAGCCTGGCGCAGATGGACAAGAACGTGGGCAGCCTGCTGCACCGCGCCAAGGTCATCGACCGCCAGATGGACGAGTACGAGAACATCCTGCAGAACTCCGACCGGGCGGCGCGAATGCTGTCGTCCTCCTCGCTGGTGCAGTTCTTCGTCTCCGTCCTGGTGCTGACGATCGCCATCGGCGGCGCCGTGATCAACTTCCACCTGATCGCCCGGCCGATGGCCGAGATGGTGGGCGGCAACAACTGGATCGGCACCTTCAAGATCTCCGACATCGCCGCCCTCGTCATCATCATGGTGGAGATCTCCATGGGGCTGTTCCTCATGGAATCGCTCCGCATCACGCGGCTGTTCCCGGTCATCAGCGCGTTGC
The DNA here is from genome assembly GCA_009377445.1 of Alphaproteobacteria bacterium. Taxonomy (GTDB): domain Bacteria; phylum Pseudomonadota; class Alphaproteobacteria; order UBA8366; family UBA8366; genus WHUA01. The sequence continues at coordinate 199,402 of WHUA01000005.1, forward strand.
CCGACGTGATGCGCGTCCGCATGATCTGGATCACCTTCGCGATCCTGCTGTGTCTCGCCAGCGTCGAGGCCGGCCTCGCCTACCTGCGCGAGATCCTGCTGCAGGACGAGCTGGCGACGAGCGCGGTGCTGCGCGGCGACAAGGGCGCGGTCTTCACCTCTGGCTTCATGTGGATCACCACGGCGGCGCAGATGGGCATGGGCTTTATCCTGCCCTTCGCGCTGGTCTTCGTCGCGATCCCGCTGGAAACCTTCGTCCACTCGCTGCGCACGGTGCTGGGCATCGTCGGCGCGGGCCTGCTGCGCGCGCTCGCGGTCGGGCTCCGCATGCTCGGCGGCGTCATGTCCCATATGGGCTCCGTCCTGGTGGACATCTACGACATGGTGATCTTCCTGCCGCTGTGGCTCGAACGGCGCGTCAAGGCGCACGGCCTGACCGGCCGCGACGAGCCCGCCGCATTCTCCGCAAGAGAGGTGCTCTGATGAAGCGCTTGGGACTCATTTTGGCGGTGCTGGCGCCGCTCGGCCTCGCGGCCTGCGACGAGCCGGTGGCGCAGAACCGCGGCGTCTACATGCTGATGGACACCTCCGGCACCTACACGGATGAGCTCCGCAAGGCGCAGCAGATCATCAACGCGATGCTGACCCGCCTCGATCCGGGCGATTCCTTCGCCGTCGCCCGCATCGACACGGGCAGCTTCAGCGAGAAGGACATCGTCGCCAAGGTCACCTTCGACGACCGCCCCAGCATGGCCAACAAGGAGAAGCGGCAGTTCCGCGACACCGTCGGCCAGTTCGTCAAGATGGTGAAGCCGGCGCGCTACACCGACATCACCGGGGGCATCCTGCAGGCGTCCGAGTACCTCAACGAGAAGAATACCGGGAAGAAGGTCATCGTCATCTTCTCCGACCTCGCGGAGGACCTGCAGAAAGGCTACATGCGGGACATCTCGCTGCCGCTCGACGGCTTCGAGGTGATCGCCCTCAACGTCACCAAGCTGCGCAGCGACAACATGGACCCGCGCGAGTACCTCAACCGGCTGACGGATTGGCAGCGCAAGGTCGAATCCGGCGGCGGCCGCTGGCGGGTCATCAACGACTTGGACCGGATCGAGAAGCTGTCGCTTTATTGAAGCGGCCTTCGAGTGCGTGCCAACTCATGCTTCGTCCCTCGACAAGCTCGGGATGAGGAAGCTCAGCATGGGGGTATATCATTGATCTGTAATGAGAAAATACCATCCTCATCCTGAGCCTGTCGAAGGATGAAAACGCGCCGCCGCCGAGTGATTTAACGATAGGTAAAGGGATTCCCTATATCCCTTTCCGGCGCGGGGTGGGATACGGATGGAATTCGTCCTCAGGGGATTGCTAGGGCTTTTTGGCTTCGTCGCGATTGCGTGGCTGCTGTCGGAAAACCGGACCGGGGTTCCGTGGCGACAGCAGGCGAAGCTGGTCGCCGTCGGCCTGACGCTTCAGTTCTGCGCCGCCGTCCTGCTGCTCAAATTCGTCTTCTTCAAAGAGGTGTTCCTGATCCTGAACGGCGCCGTCTGGGCGCTGCAGGACGCGACGGCGGCCGGAACCACCTTCGTATTCGGCTTCCTCGGCGGCGGGGAGCTGCCCTTCGAGACGGCCAACGCCGGCGCCGCCTACGTCTTCGCCTTCCGGGCGTTGCCGCTGGTGATCGTTATGAGCGCGCTGTCCGCCCTTCTTTTCCACTGGCGCATCCTGCCGCTGGTCGTCCGCGGCCTGGCCTGGCTGCTGCGGAAGTCGCTTGGGGTCGGCGGCCCGCTCGGCGTCGCGGCCGGCGCCAACGTGTTCCTCGGCATGGTCGAGGCCCCGCTCCTCATCCGCCCCTATCTCGGGCGGCTCGGCCGGGGCGAGCTGTTCGCGGTGATGACCTGCGGCATGGCCACCATCGCCGGCACCGTGATGCTGCTGTTCGCCGTCATCATCGAGCCGGTCGTGCCGGATGCGATCGGCCAGCTCCTCGTCGCCTCGATCATCAACGTGCCCGTCGCCATCCTCGTCTCCCGCATCATGATCCCCGATACCGGTCCGCCGACCGGCGACGACGTGCCGCTCGGCAGCATCGACGCCGACAGCCGCCCGTCGAGCGCGCTGGAGGCGATCACCCACGGCACGGTGGACGGCGCCCGGCTGGTCGTGAACATCGTCGCCATGCTGATCGTCGCGGTCGCCTTCGTCAGCCTCACGAACCACCTGCTCGACTTCCTGCCCTATATCGGCGAGACGCCGGTCACGCTCGAAAGGGTGTTCGGCTGGCTGTTCGCGCCGGTCGCGTGGCTCATGGGGGTCGGCGATTGGGCGCAGGCGCAAATCGCCGGCCAGCTCCTCGGCGTCAAACTGATCCTGAACGAGCTGATCGCCTATACCAAGCTGGCGGCGCTGCCGGAAGACGCGCTCACCGACCGGGCCCGCCTGATGATGACCTACGCGCTGTGCGGCTTCGCTAATTTCGGCGGCCTCGGCATCATGATCGGCGGCCTGATCACCATGGTGCCCGGCCGGCGCAGCGAGATCGTCCAGCTCAGCCTGAAGTCCCTGATCGCCGGAACCATCGCCAACTGCATGACCGGCACGATGATCGGGATGCTGTAGGGGCGGCTGCGACGGATGCGTTGATGAGGCGTAACCGTTTGAATCAAAATAATAAATCGTCACTTCCCGGCTTGACCGGGGAGTCCATGCCTGGCATCGAGCCTGGATTCGCCGATCAAGTCGGCGAATGACGGTGGAGGGAGGACGCCCGCTTCGCCTCCTGCCGCCGGCTGGTCAGGATGAGCTCGGTATAGCCGTTCGGCTGGGCGCGTCCCAGGAAGACGAGGTCGCAGGCCGCCTTGAAGGCGACGCTGGCGTCGAAATCGGGCGCCATCGGGCGGTAGGCGGGGTCGCCGGCGTTCTGCTTGTCCACCACGGCCGCCATGCGCTTCATGGTCGCCATCACCTGGTCCTTGCCGCAGACGCCGTGATGCAGCCAGTTGGCGATGTGCTGGCTGGAGATGCGCAGTGTCGCCCGGTCCTCCATCAGGCCGATATCGTCGATGTCGGGCACCTTCGAGCAGCCGACGCCCTGGTCGACCCAGCGGACCACGTAGCCGAGGATGCCCTGGGCGTTGTTGTCCAGTTCCTGCTGAATCGCCGCCGCCGGCCAGTTCGGGCGCTCCGCGACGGGAATGAAGAGGATGGCGTCGAGGCCCGCGCGCTTGCGCCCGGCGAGCTCCGCCTGCCGCGCCGCCACGTCCACCTGGTGATAATGGATGGCGTGCAGCGTCGCCGCGGTCGGCGACGGGACCCAGGCGGTGTTCGCGCCGGCCTTGGGGTGGGCGATCTTGGCGGCCATCATGGCGGCCATCTTGTCCGGCATGGCCCACATGCCCTTGCCGATCTGCGCCCTGCCCTTCAGGCCGCATTCGAGGCCGATATCGACGTTCCAGTCCTCGTAGGCCTGGATCCAGGGGGCGGCCTTCATGTCGCCCTTGCGGATCATCGGGCCAGCTTCCATCGAGGTGTGCATCTCGTCCCCGGTGCGGTCGAGGAAGCCGGTGTTGATGAAGACCACGCGGCTTGCGGCGGCCCGGATGCATTCTTTCAGGTTGACCGTGGTGCGGCGCTCTTCGTCCATGATGCCCATCTTGAGCGTGCACCGCGGGAGGCCGAGCGCGTCCTCGACGCGTGCGAACAGCGCGTCGGCGAAGGCGACCTCGGCCGGGCCGTGCATCTTCGGCTTGACGATGTAGATGGACCCGGCGCGGCTGTTGCGCCGGTCGCCGGCGCCCTTCAGGTCGTGCATCGCGATGAGCGCGGTGACCATGGCGTCGAGGATGCCCTCCGGCGCGGCGTTGCCGTCCTTGTCGAGCACCGCGTCGCAGGTCATGTGGTGGCCGACGTTGCGCACCAGCATCAGGCTCCGCCCCGGAAGCGTGAGCATGCCGCCGTCCGGGGCCGTGTACCGGCGGTCCGGCTCCAGGCTGCGGTCCACCGGCCTGCCGTCCTTCTCGAAGCGCGCCGTGAGGCCGCCCGTCATCAGGCCGAGCCAGTTGCGATAGGCCAGCACCTTGTCCTCGGCGTCGACCGTGGCGACGGAATCCTCGCAGTCCATGATCGTGGTGATGGCGGATTCGAGGATGACGTCCGCGATCCCGGCCCTGTCGTCCTTGCCGATGGCGTGCGCGCGGTCGATGCGGATCTCGAAATGGATGCCGTGATTGCGGAGCAGCAGCGTCCCGGGCGCGGCCGGCTCGCCTTGATAGCCGGCGAATTGGCCGGGATCGGCGAGGCCGCTCCCCTTGCCGCCCGACAGCGTTACCACGAGCTTCCCGCCCTCGACCGCGTACCGCGTGGCGTCCCTGTGCGACCCGCCCGCGAGCGGCGCGGCCTCGTCCAGGAAGCCGCGCGCGAAGGCCACCACCTTCGCGCCCCGCCCCGGATCGTAGCCGTTTCCGCCCTCGCCCGGCGCCGCCGGGATGGCATCGGTGCCGTAGAGCGCGTCGTATAGGCTGCCCCAGCGCGCATTCGCGGCGTTCAGGGCGTAGCGGGCGTTGGTCAGCGGAACCACGAGCTGTGGGCCGGCGATGGTCGATATCTCCCGGTCTACACCGGTGGTGGCGATCGTGAACGGCTTGCCTTCCGCGACGAGATAGCCGATGCCGGCGAGGAATTCCCGGTAGGCGCGCAGATCCACCGACTGGTCGGCCGGCCGCTTGGATTGGCCGCGATGCCAGGCGTCGATCTCCTTCTGCAACCGGTCGCGCTCGGCAAGCAGCGCACGGATCTGCGGCCCGAGCTCGCCGACCAGCGCGGCCAGCGCCTCCCAGAACCGCGCCGGGGCCACGCCAGTGCCGGGGATCGCCTCGCCGCCGATGAAATCGTAAAGCGGCTTGGCGACCAGAAGGCCGCCGGCATCGACCCGATCGCTCATGCGTCGTTCCTCTCCCGTTTCCGGTCGCGACCGTTTATACCGCATCGCAGCATAACCTATCGACTTAGTGAGTAGAAACCGATAGTTGGGCGTTTTTGCGGCAGCGTCGCCCGGGCTATCCCCGGCCGCTAGATCAATCTGCAATCAGGTGGAATCACCTGATTGCAGAAAAATTGATCTAGTTTAAAAGCTAGAGCAACTTATCTGCGTCCGACAGGACGCAGGTTGCTCTAGCGGAAGGCGGAGCCGCTTGCGGCCTGCACCGGAAGCGCGGCGCTCTGCGGCCGTCCGCGGATCACTTCATGGGCGATGGACAGGCTTTTCTCGCGGTTCATGCCGGCACGGATACGCCGGTCGTAGAGGATCCGGATCGCCATGATGTCCCACGGGCTGTAGTCGTCCGCGCGGGCGGACGAATCCCGGTAGGCCAGTACCGAGCGGATCTCGCTCCTCGTCTTGGGATACCAGTGGCTGTCGAAGCCGAGCGCGTGCATGAATTCATGCTTGAGGCAGTCGGTGAAGCCCTCGCTCAGCACCATGTAGCCGACCTGCAGCAAGCCGCCGAGGCCATGCGTCTCGGTCTGGCAGACGACGTCGCGGGTCTTGTACAGCCGCTGGAAGGTCACGCGCGAAAGCAGCTTCACGTTGATGACGTTCCAGGCGTCCGGCACGGCCGAGGCGCCCGGCGGCATCACGGTGAAGGGAAGATCGGTCCAACGCGTGATCCGCGCCAGCAGATCCTCGATCTCGGCGCGAAGGGTCTCCGCCCGCTCGTCGAGCACGACCTTTACCGGTCCGGCCCACTTCCGCACCCAGGGTGGGCGGTTGTTGAACGGCCCGTAGTCCTCGGTCAGCGCAAGCTTGTCGAAGAAGCGGATGAATTCGGGAGTCAGCGGCACCGGCGCGTCCTGGTCGAACGCGCGCCCGGCCGGCATCGTGGCCGCCATCGTGGCCGCGACGGCGACGACGCCGCAAATCAGGGATAGAAGAAAGCGACCCAATCCCGGTCTCTCCGCCGTGCCACGACATATGGCAGGCGGTGGGCCGGCCATGGCGGTACTCTAGCGCCACATTGGTTAACCAACGGTTATCAGCGGGGGAATTTGCCTGCGACGATCTCCGCGATGCGCGCGGGGACGAACGGCTTGATGTTGCCGCCGAGCATCGCGATCTCCTTGACGAAGCGCGAGGAGATGAAGTGGTTGCGGTCCGAGGCCATCAGGAAGACGGTCTCGATCTCGGCGTCGAGGTAGCGGTTCATCGACGCCATCTGGAACTCGTACTCGAAGTCTGAAACCGCCCTGAGGCCGCGGATGATGACATCCGCCTTGTTGTCGCGGGCGAACTCGACCAGCAGGTTGTCGAACGGCTTGACCACGATCTTCGCCCTGAGCGCGCCGTTCGCGGCGATCTCGTCCTGGACCATCTGGACGCGCTCGTCCACGCTGAACATCGGGCCCTTGCCGATATTGCGGGCCACCGCCACGATCAGGGTATCGACCATGTGGGTCGCCGCCCGCTTTATGATGTCGAGATGGCCATTCGTGATCGGGTCGAATGTCCCCGGATACAGCCCGATGCTTGCACTCGTCATATTCGCTGATTCCCCGATTCAGGTCCCCTGCTCACCGTCGCTTGGCCCGGTGTCGGCCGGCCCGTCGTCATCCGGCCCGTCGCCGTCTTCCCTGAGCCGCGCGACCGAGACCACCCTCTCCTCTTCGCCGACGCGGAGCAACGTCACTCCCTGCGTCAGGCGCCCCGCAATACGGATATCGTCCACCGGACAGCGAATCAACTGCCCGCCGTTCGTCACCAGCATGAGCTGGTCGGTCCGGTCGATCGGGAAGGCCGCGACGACGGCGCCGTTGCGCTCGGTCACCTCGATATTGCGGATCCCTTTCCCGCCCCGGCCCGTGATCCGGTACTCGTAGGCCGAGCTGCGCTTGCCGAAGCCGTTCTCGGTGACGACCAGGATGAACTGCTCGCCCGCCGCGAACGCGTCGAACTGATCCTGCGGCATGGTCGGCAATTCGCGCGGCTCGCCGTTCTCGGCTTCGCCGTTTTCGCCGGAGCGGCGCATCGCCGAGGCGATGCGCAGGTAGACGTCGCGCTGCTCGACGTCGATCTCGGCATGCTCCAGCATCGACATGGAAATGACCACGTCGCCCTTGCCGAGGCGGACGCCGCGAACGCCGGTCGACGTGCGGCCTTCGAAGACGCGCACGTCGGTCACCGGAAAGCGGATGCACATGCCGTGCTTGGTGGCCAGCAGCACGTCCTGGCTCTCGGTGCAGATGCGCACGTTGACCAGGCGCTCGTCGTCCTGCAGCTTCATGGCGATCTTGCCGTTCGCCTTGATGTTGACGAAGTCGCTCAGCCGGTTGCGGCGCACGTCGCCGCCGGAGGTGGCGAACATGACGAAGCTGTCGGCGGCTTCGCTCTCGTCCTCGGGCAGCATCATGACGGTGGAGATGGTCTCGCCGTCCGCCAGCGGCAGCAGGTTCACCATCGCCTTGCCGCGCGCCTGGGGGCTGCCGAGCGGCAGCTTGTAGACCTTGAGCTCGTAGACGATGCCGCGGGTTGAGAAGAAGAGCACGCGCGTGTGCGTGGATGTCACGAAGACGCGGCTGACGAAGTCGCCTTCCCGCGTGCTCATCCCGGCGCGGCCCTTGCCGCCCCGCCGCTGCGCCCGGTAGGTGGAGAGCGGCACCCGCTTGATGTAGCCGCTGTAGGTGACCGTGACGACCATGTCCTCGCGCTGGATCAGGTCCTCGATGTCCTGCTCGAACTCGAGGTCCTCGATCGTCGTGCGGCGGTCGTCGGCATAGGCCTCCCGCATCTCGGCCAGCTCGCCGCGGATCACGCCCAGCAGCTTGTCGCGCGATTGCAGGATGGCGAGGAAGCCTTCGATCTTGTCCGCGATCTCCTTGGTCTCGGCGACCAGCTTTTCGCGCTCCATCCCGGTCAGGCGCTGCAGGCGCAGATCCAGGATGGCGCGCGCCTGCGGCTCGGACAGCCGGTATTTGCCGTCGATCACCTGATGGCCGGGGTCGTCGATCAGCCGGATGAAGGGCGCCACTTCTTCGGCCGGCCAATCGCGCTCCATCAATTGCTGGCGCGCGGTCGCAGGGTCGGCGGCCCGGCGGATCAGCTCGATCACCTGGTCGATATTGTTGATGGCGACCAGCAGGCCGGCCAAGATGTGCGCCCGCTCGCGCGATTTGCGCAGCTCGAAGATCGTCCGCCGGGTCACCACCTCCTCGCGGAAGCGGAGGAACGCGACGATGATGTCCCGGAGGGTCATCATCTCGGGCCGGCCGCCGTTGAGCGCCAGCATGTTGACGCCGAAGCTCGTCTGCAGCGGCGAGAAGCGGTAGAGCTGCGCCAGGACGACGTCGGCCATGGCGTCCCGCTTCAGCTCGACCACGACGCGCACGCCGTCGCGGTCGGACTCGTCCCTGAGGTCGGAAATCCCGTCGATCGTCTTGTCGCGCACCAGCTCGGCGATGCGCTCCAGCATGCGCGCCTTGTTTACCTGATAGGGGATCTCGGTGACGACGATCGCCTCGCGCTCCCTGGCGAGCGTCTCGAAATGCGTGCGGCCGCGCATGACGACGGAGCCGCGGCCGGTGTGGTAGGCCGCGCGGATGCCGGCGCGGCCGAGGATCAGCGCGCCGGTCGGGAAATCCGGCCCGGGGACGATCTCGATCAGCTCCTCGACGGAGATGTCCGGGTTGTCGAGATAGGCCAGGCAGGCGTCGATCACCTCGCCCAGATTGTGCGGCGGAATGTTGGTCGCCATGCCGACCGCGATGCCGCCCGCGCCGTTGACCAGCAGGTTCGGGAAGCGCGCCGGCAGGACCATCGGCTCTTTCGACGATTCGTCGTAGTTCGCCTGGAAGTCGACGGTTTCCTTGTCGATGTCGTCGATCAGCGATTCGGCGGCCTTGGCGAGGCGGGCCTCGGTATAGCGCATGGCCGCCGCGGGATCGCCGTCCATCGAGCCGAAGTTGCCCTGGCCGTCGATCAGCATGAGCCGCATGGAGAAGTCCTGCGCCATCCGCACCATGGCGTCGTAGATCGCCTGGTCGCCGTGCGGGTGGTATTTGCCCATGACGTCGCCGACGATGCGCGCCGACTTGCGGTAGGGCTTGGTCGAATCGTAGCCGTTCTCGTGCATCGAGAAGAGGATGCGGCGATGCACCGGCTTGAGGCCGTCGCGGACATCGGGAAGCGCCCGGCTGACGATTACGCTCATCGCGTAATCGAGGTAGGAGCGCTTCATCTCCTCCTCGATGGTGATCTGGGTGATGTCGAACGGCTTCTCGCCGCTAGGCGTCATGCTCAAGGCGTCTGATCGATCCGAAAAAAGCTAGGGGTCATTCCCAGGAGCTGCCGGCCGAAACGGCCATATTGCAGTGCGGAATGTAGCAGACGCGGCCGCTTGGAACAATGCGCCGGGTCCGGCCGCCGGGGGCTGCGGCCGCGGGGAAACCGGAAGGACGGTAAAGCCGTCCCTCCGGCCCCGATCGGTCAAAAAAAACCTATTTCATCAAATAGATCTCGGCACGGCGCGCGTTCTCGCCGGTGGCGGCATCGCTGTCCTGCGCCTCGCCTGCCCCGGCAACTTCGACGGAGCCGACGCCCGCGGTCGACAGCTTTTGCTTGATCGATTCGGCGCGGCGCATCGAGAGCTGCTGATTGTAGCGTGGGCTGCCGCGGCTGTCGGTGTAGGCGACAACCCGGGCCTTGCCCACCTTGTCCTGCTGGATCGCGCTGAGCGCCTGGGACAGGGTGCTTTCCGAGGTTTCCGTCAGGGCCGTGGAGTTGGACTTGAAATAGACGACGTACTTCTGATCGGCGGCCTGGTCGGAGCTGAACGCGCTCTTCACCGTGCTGCCGAATTCCGACATAGAGTCCGATACCTTGCCGCCGTATTCCGACATCGTGTCGCAGGCGCCGAGCAGCGCCAGCATGCCGGTGGCAGCGACCAGTGCTTTGATTTTCATGGGCTTCCTCCTCGACTTGGGCCGCCGCCCCCGGGATTGCCGGCGGGCGGCGCTTGGCGGAGTAGACCCTGGGGCGGGTTAACACATTGTTAACGGGTCCGGCCCGGGTCCGGCCCCGGCCCCGCCCTCGTCCCCGCTCAGGCTTGCGCCATGCGGACCTGGCGCTGGGGGTAAGGAATGGTGATGCCGTCGGCGTCCAGCCGCTCCTTGATGGCCTTGGTGAGGGCGAACTTCGCCGTGCCGTAGCCCGAGGTGTCGCACCACGCCTGGACCGTCAGGTTGACCGCGCTGTCGGCCAGCTCCGATACGGCGATCAGGGGCGCTGGGCTGCTGTGGATACGCTCGTCCGCGCCGATGACGGCGCCGAGCGACGCAATCGCCCGGTCGATGTCGTCCTCGTAGGAGATCCCGACGACGAGGTCGATGCGGCGCGTCCGGTTGATGCTGTAGTTCTTGATGGCGGAGCCCCAGATGGCGGCGTTGGGGACGCTTATCCGTATGTTGTCCGGCGTGTTCATCTCGGTCAGAAAAAGGCCGAGCTCCTGCACGGTTCCGGCCTGCCCGCCGGCATCGATGTAGTCGCCGACCTTGAACGGCCGGAAGATCAGCAGCATGACGCCGGCGGCGACGTTGCTGAGGGTGCCCTGCATCGCGAGGCCGATGGCGAGGCCGGCCGCGCCCAGGACCGCGATCAGGCTCGCCGTCTGAACGCCGAAGCGGTTCAGCACCGCCAGGACGACGATGATCACGATGAAATATCGCACGATGCTGGCGAAGAACACGCGCAGCGTCGTATCGAGGCGCGTGATCCGGGAGAGCGCCGAAAGCGTCGCCTGCTGCGCCCAGCCGGCGAACATCAGGCCGAGGACGAGAATGGTGATCGCGCCCAATACGTCCAGGCCATAGGTCGCGGCCGCGGCGGTGACTTCATTGACGATTTCGGAAAGCTTCTCTTCCATGATCGCTTGCTCCCTTGGAGTGTAGCCGGCTGCGAGCGCCCGGAAGCGCCCCCTGGAACGGCTCGCCGGAGCGGCATTCCGGAACGGCACTCCGGAACGGCACAGGGGGCAGCATGGCGCCGCCCCCTGTATTAGCCGTTCAGTAGCAGTCTTTCCCAGGCAAAACTTTGTTCTAATTGAAAATAATGACGGCTCGCCTGTTCTCCTGGTTCGGCTTGGAGGTGTCGACGACCGGCTCGACCGGCCCCCGCGCATCCACCCTGACCACTTCGGCGCCGGCATCCTTTAGCGTGTCTTCGATGCTCTTTCCGCGCATCTCGGCCAGCTTGGCATTGTAGGACTTGTCGCCGGAGAGGTCGGTATAGCTGATGACCTGCACGGTCTGGGGCTTCTCCAGCTTCACGTCGCGGACGATCCCCGCCATCTGGCTCTGCGACTGCGGGGTCAACTCGGTGGAGTCGAACTTGAAGTGGACGACCTGCTGCTCCGGGGCCTTGGCCGCCATTTTTTCGGGAGCCAGCGCCGCCATGGCGGTATCGAAGCCGTTGCGGCAGGCGGCGATATCGTCGTACTGCCAGCCCTCTTCCTGCTGTTCCATCCAGCAATCGAACATGGTTTGCGCCTTCGCCGCCGTCTCCGGCTTCTTCGTGGCCTCGGCGCTGCCGAGCGCGGAAACGAGACGCCCGCGGGCTTCGGTCAGGGTCTTGTCCTCAGGCGCCCCGATTCTGCGGGACTTCACCTCGTCGGGAGCGATCGACGTCCCCGTCGCCGCTTCCTTCGCCTTCGTGGCGTAATGCCGGGCGGAGCCGCGGTCGCCTTGCTCCAGCTCCGATTCGGCCAGGGCGACATAATCCTTGTGCAGGTTCTGCGTGAAGCTGGAGCCGGTCGGCTGGATCGCGGCCGCTTCGCTGACGTCGCGCGTGCTCGAACAAGCGCCCAGGAAAAGCACGCCGATGGCGCACGCGGCGAGCGTCGAAACATTGCAAATCGAATTCATGTGACAGGTACCTCCATGCTCTGTCGGCGCCGGCGGCGCCGAACATGACACTGCGCCGCTTCCATCCTCGATCGACGGCAGGCGGCGACATACCCCTCCACAAGAAAACGGTAGTGGAGTAACCGCTTATACGCAATACGGGGATACCCGTATGACGAATTATACCACCAATGCGTCAGTTTTTCGGGCGATCGGTCGGGGACCTCGGAGCAGGAGGCAAAGAAAAAGGGGCCGCGACCGGCCCCTCTTCCATGCGGACGTGAATGTTCGGAGAGCGGCGACTTACTTCTTGTCCTTCGCGAAGATGATGACCGCGCGCCGGTTGGCGTCGACCTTGCCCTTCTTGTCGACGACCGGATCCTCGGCGCCGATGGCGTCGATGTTGATCTTCTTGGCGCCGGCGTCCTTAAGCGCTTCCTGGAAATAGGCGCCGCGCTTCTCGGCGAGCTTCTTGTTGTAGGCCGGGCTGCCGGTGAGGTCGGAGTAGATCCGCACGGTGACTTCTTTCACCTTGTAGGTCCCGACTTTCTGGAGAATGTCAAAGAAATCGCTGTGCGACTTCTCGGTCATATCCGGAGAGTTATTCTTGAAATAGACGGTGAAGGGGCTGCCCGACGGCGGCAGTTTCTTCTTCTCCGCCGGTTTCGCAGCCGGTGTCGCTTCAGCTTTCTTCTCGGCGGACTCCATGCTGGCGCAGGCGCCCAGGAATCCCAGGGCCAAGACCGATGCCAAAATTACGAGACGTTTCATTTTCTTCTCAGACCTCCTCAATGCAGATCCAGGGGCAGATCCAGGGTATGAAGTGCGGCGGCTACCCTCGCCTCTGTATCACCTCACGCCGCGCGCCTTACCCTAGTGCCATAAGCGGACGAGCGCAACTTGCGCTTAGCTGCCCGGCTGCCGCGCCCGGAGAGGCGTTCAGAACGGAATATCGTCGTCGAGATCGTTGGGCGGTGGCCCACCGGACGGCCCGTCGGACGGCCCGCCGCCGCCACCGCCGCCATACGGCCCGCTGTCGCCGCCGCCGTATTGCCCGCCCTCGCCGCCGCCTCTGCTGTCGAGCATCGTGAGCTGCCCGCGGAACTTGCGGAGCACGACTTCGGTGCTGTAGCGATCCTGGCCGCCCTGGTCCTGCCACTTGCGGGTCTGCAGCTCGCCTTCGAGATAGACCTTCGCGCCCTTGCGGAGATAGCGCTCGGCCACGTCGACGAGACGGTCGTCGAAGATCACCACGCGATGCCATTCGGTGCGTTCCTGCTGCTCGCCGCTGCCGCGGTCGCGCCACCGTTCCGACGTCGCGATCGACAGGTTGCAGACTTTTCCGCCGTTTTGCATGCTGCGGATCTCGGGGTCGCGTCCGAGATTCCCGATCAGAATGACTTTGTTGACACTCCCTGCCATAGACCTATCCGAATTGATTGTTTCCGTTGATGCGTGCTCGCCTGCGCCGCGCATCATAGCCGCTCGACCGGCCGTCCGCACGCAAATTTCCGCCGCCAACGGCCTCGCTATCCGGGCTTGAGCGGCCTATATTTCGGTATGCCTATTCCCGGCCGTTCCATCTCGATCTCATAGCCATCCATGCCCGACACGATCATCATTCGCGGCGCGCGCGAGCATAATCTCAAGAACATCGACATCGACTTGCCGCGCGACCGGCTCATCGTCATCACCGGGCTTTCCGGATCGGGGAAGTCGTCGCTCGCCTTCGACACGATCTACGCCGAAGGGCAGCGCCGTTACGTCGAGAGCCTGTCGGCCTACGCGCGCCAGTTCCTCGAGCTGATGCAGAAGCCCGACGTCGACACGATCGAAGGGCTGTCGCCGGCGATCTCGATCGAGCAGAAGACGACGAGCCGCAACCCGCGATCCACCGTGGGCACGGTGACCGAGATCTACGACTACATGCGCCTTATGTTCGCGCGGGTCGGCATCCCCTATTCGCCCGCCACGGGCCTGCCGATCGAAAGCCAGACGGTGAGCCAGATGGTCGACCGCGTCCTGGCCATGCCGGAGGGCACGCGGCTCTACCTGCTGGCGCCGATCGCGCGCGGCCGCAAGGGCGAGTACAAGCGCGAGTTCGCCGACCTCCGCAAGCGCGGCTTCCAGCGCGTCAAGGTAGACGGCGAGCTGCACGAGCTCGAGTCCGCGCCCACCCTCGACAAGAACAAGAAGCACGACATCGAGGTCGTGGTGGACCGGCTGATCGTGCGCAGCGACATCGCTACCCGGCTCGCCGATTCCTTCGAGACGGCGTTGGAGCTGGCCGACGGCCTCGCCATCGCCGAGGAGGCCTCGGGCGGCGGGCGGACGATCTTCTCCGCGCGCTTCGCCTGTCCCGTCTCCGGCTTCACGATCGACGAGATCGAGCCGCGGCTCTTCTCTTTCAACAACCCGTTCGGCGCCTGCCCGGCCTGCGACGGCCTCGGCACGACGCTGCACTTCGATCCGGCGCTGACCGTCCCGGACGAAGGCAAGAGCCTGGCCGACGGCGCGATCCGGCCGTGGGCGAACAGCACCTCGCCCTATTACCGCCAGACGCTGGAGAGCCTCGCCAAGCACTTCGGCATCGGCATGCGGACGCCTTTCCGCGACCTGCCCGAAGAGGCGCGCAACGCCATCCTGTTCGGCACCGGCGACGCGCCGGTGACGATGGAATACGACGACGGGCTGCGCAGCTACCGCACCAAGAAGCCCTTCGAGGGCGTCTTGCCGAACATGCAGCGGCGCTGGCGCGAGACGGACTCCGCCTGGGTGCGCGAGGAGCTGGAGCGCTACCAGAACGTCTATCCCTGCACCGTCTGCGACGGCTTCCGCCTGAAGCCGGAGGCGCTGGCGGTGAAGATCGACGGCCTGCATATCGGCCTCGTCTCGCGCATGTCGATCACCGACGCGCGGAACTGGTTCCTCGGCCTCAACGAGACGCTGAGCGACAAGCAGCTCGAGATCGCCCGCCGCATCCTGAAGGAGATCAACGACCGGCTGGGATTCCTGGTCGACGTGGGCCTCAACTACCTGACGCTCGACCGCGCGTCAGGCACCCTGTCCGGCGGCGAGAGCCAGCGCATCCGCCTCGCGTCCCAGATCGGCTCCGGCCTCGTCGGCGTGCTCTACGTGCTGGACGAGCCGTCGATCGGGCTGCATCCGCGCGACAACAACCGGCTGCTCGATACCCTGAAGCGGCTCCGCGATCTCGGCAACAGCGTCATCGTCGTCGAGCATGACGAGGAAGCGATGCGCGAGGCCGATTACCTCGTCGACCTCGGCCCCGGCGCGGGCATCCACGGCGGCCATCTCGTCGCGCACGGCACGCCGGAAACGGTCATGCAGTCGCCCGACAGCCTGACCGGCCAGTACCTGACAGGCTTCCGGCAGATCGAGATGCCGGCGGAGCGCCGCCGCGGCCATCCGGGCCAGGTGGTCGAGGTGGCCGGCGCGCGCGCCAACAACCTGAAGAGCATCGACGTTTCGATCCCGCTCGGCGCCTTCGTCTGCGTCACCGGCGTGTCGGGCAGCGGCAAATCGACCTTCGTCGTCGAGACATTGTACCGCGCGCTGGCGCGGCGGCTGCACAACGCCCGCGACCATCCGGGCGAGCACGACCGCATCAAGGGACTGGAGTTCCTCGACAAGGTGATCGACATCGACCAGTCGCCGATCGGCCGCACGCCGCGCTCGAACCCGGCCACCTACACCGGCGCCTTCACGCCGATCCGCGAGTGGTTCGCCGGCCTGCCCGAAGCCAAGACGCGCGGCTACGCGCCGGGGCGCTTCTCCTTCAACGTCAAGGGCGGCCGCTGCGAGGCGTGCCAGGGCGACGGCGTCATCAAGATCGAGATGCACTTCCTGCCCGATGTTTACGTGCAGTGCGATGTCTGCAAGGGCAAGCGCTACAACCGCGAGACTCTGGAAATCAAGTTCAAGGACAAGTCGATCGCCGACGTTCTCGAGATGACGGTCGAGGAAGGCGCCGAGTTCTTCAAGGCGGTGCCGGCGATCCGCGACAAGCTGGAGACGCTGGAGCGCGTCGGCCTCGGCTACATCCATGTCGGGCAGCAGGCGACGACGCTGTCGGGCGGCGAGGCGCAGCGCGTCAAGCTGGCGAAGGAGCTGTCGCGGCGCGCGACCGGCCGCACGCTCTACATCCTCGACGAGCCCACCACGGGACTGCACTTCGAGGACGTGCGCAAGCTGCTGGAGGTGCTCCAGGCCCTCGTCGAGCAGGGCAATACGGTGGTCGTGATCGAGCACAACCTGGAAGTCGTCAAGACGGCCGACCACGTGATCGACCTCGGCCCGGAAGGCGGCGACGGCGGCGGCGAGATCGTCGCCACCGGCACGCCGGAGGAAGTCGCCAAGGCCGCCCGCAGCCACACCGGCCGCTACCTGCAGCCTTACTTCGCGAAGAGGCGCACGCGGAAGAGCGCGTGAGGGCGCCGCTGACGGATTCGCCCATGGACTCGCCGGTCAAGCCGGCGAGTGACGACTTTCTGTGATGCTTTTAACTCAAACAAGAATCGTCACTCGCCGGCTTGACCGGCGAGTCCAGGCTCCGGCTTCCCGTCCAGGAACGCCGCCACCTTGGGATCGCGGCGCAGCGCCTCGACCTCGGCGGCGTCGGGAAGCTGCGGCTTGTCGCGGTCGCTGTTGACCATGCAGAGGAAGCCCATCGGCTCGCCCCGCGTGGCGCGGAACTGGTGGAGCGTCCAGGCCGGGATGGTCACCAGGTCGAACTGCTTCACCTCGCGGACTTCCGTGCCGAGAAGGCAATGCCCGTGCCCGCGGAGGATCATCACCGCGTGCATGTGCTCATGGCGCTCCAAGGTCGAATAGCCGTCCGGCGCCATCTCGAAATAGCGGAGCTGGCAAGCCTGGTTCGGATCTTCGAACAGGATCTGGCGCGAGATCGCCTTGAAGGGCGCGCTGCCCTCTTCCTTGTAGGGCATGTGGGACACGCCCTCCCACCGGAAGCCTTCCCGGAAGGCGCGGAACAACGCAGCGGTATCCAAATCAGCCATGTCCCTTCACCGTCGCCACGAATTCGGCGGTTTTCGCCGTGAGCGCGTCGCCCGCCGCGAGCAGGTTGCCGCCGATCAGCAAGATGGTGTCCGCGCCATAGAAGTCCAGCATTTCCGGCGCCCGGTCGGTGGTCATGCCGCCTGCCGGCACGGGGACGCAGCCCTTCAGGCCGTGCCAGGGCGAGCGGGCGGCGCGGGCGAGATCGAGGCAGGTTTCCCGGGTGTAGCCGAAGCGCCCGCCGTGATTGGGAAAAATGGTGGCGTCCGCGCCGAACAGCCGGAAGAGCTTGCCGAGCAGCACCGGCGGCGCGATGCGCAGCGCGCCGGCGAGCGCGGGATGCGCCATGAACGCCAGGTCCGGAAGCTCGGACGCGAGGCTGCGGAAGGACGGCATGCCGACCACCATCGGCGCGATCAGGACAGTGTCGACGCCCGCCCGCAAGGCCGCATCGGCCTGGGTCCGCAACTGGTCGAGGTTGCCCGAGAGGCTCGGCACGTAGCGGGTATTGCCGCCGGTTGCCGCGTTGGTTTCGGCGACGGCGATTGCACAGGCCCGCACCCGCTCCGAGAAGGGACTGTAAGACTGGTCGGCAAGGCCATGATCGTCCTTGACGAAATCGATCCCACCCGCCGCGAAACGCGCGGCGAGGCTCGCCAGATCGGCGACGCGCAGGCCTTGCGGCTTGAGCGCCGAGCAGGTCATGGCCCGCGATGCCGCGCCGACGCGGGCGCGCAGGCCGGCCGAGCCGTGATTTGGGCCGCCGAAGCCGTCGGCCACCGCCGCCGGAATTTCCACCTCGACGAGCCGCACGTCCTCGTGGATGGACGTGTTGCCGAACAGCATGTTCATGAACTGGCCCGGCTCCGGTCCGGTGGTGGCGACGGCGAGCGCGATGCGGACGTCGTACTCCCCCTGCCCCAGGTCGCGGATATCTTCGACGCGGCCGACAATGCTGTCGCGCACGAAGGCGTCGGACACGAACTCGTCCGGCATCTCGATGCTTTGCTCGAGCGCGATGCCCTTGGCGCGCGCGGCGATGGCGGCGGCGCTCTCGCGCACCCGGTAGACGGCGGTCAAGGTATTTTCGGCGTTAGAGGTCACTGGATCCGAGCCGGAATTGTCCTATGGGCCGGAAAGATAGCGCAGGCGAAGAGGCCGGAGAAGCCCGGAGCGACGACGAGGCCGCGTCGGAAGCTCATGCTTCGTCCCTCGACAAGCTCGGGATGAGGAAGCTCAGCATGAGGATTTCTATTTTAGATCAATATATTAAACCTCACCCTGAGCCTCCTCATCCCGAGCTTGTCGAGGGACGAAGGGTGAGCCCGCGCCGACGTTCCAGGAAACCCGCCTAATACCCCGTCCCTACCGCATCCCAGTATCGCCCGGTCAGGGTGCTGACGTAGTTGTCGTGATAGGTCTGCAGGCAGGTGGGCATGCCGTCGCGGTACCAGGCGTTCGCAACCAGCCCGGCGCAGAGATCGACGCGCTCCCGCAGCAGCTCCTTGTCGTCGACGGGAACGCCCCGTTCGGCCAATACGCCTTTAATCACGTCGGTTTCGGCCGCGACATCGCGCCGGCGCTGTTGTCCGGCCACGTCGGGATCGAGCGAATTTATCATCGTCATCAGCGTGCTCGCCGCATCGGCGGTCGCGCCGCCGCGGTCCACATGGTCCTCGCCGATCTTCCGGTGATCGCCGCTGGCGAGCGCGATATCCTCTTCCGACTGCGGCCGCGGGTCGCCCGGAATGGCCTTCGGCACCAGCGTGGCCAACGGCGCGACCGACAGGGCCGCCGTGGCGCCGCCGAGCGCCCGGATCTGGGCTTCCGGGACGTTGATCTGGACCGCGGTGTAGTTGTTCACGCTCTGGATGGTGGCGCCTTCGGCCGGGACCGACGTGACGCGCCCGTCCATGCCCCTCACGACGAGTTGCAGCGAGCGCTCGTCCGCGATCAGGTATTCCGTGCCGAGCAGCGGCGCGTCCCGGTCCGCTTGCAGGCAGAAGCTGGTGAACCGGGCGCTACAGACGCCGTCGCTGCAATGCAGCACCGTCGGCTCGGGCCCGGTCGCGACCAGGCCGAGGATCTGCGGCGCCGCCTGGGCAGCGCCGGCTGACAGGGAAATCGCGATGGCGAACAGGAAAGAGAGTCTGTGCATGGGTCGTAGCCCTTCCCGCGACGTTGAGCCGACGCACTCTCGATACGGACAGAGTTTCACCACCGCCGAGGCGAGTCAATCGGCGCGCCCGCCGCGAACGCCCCGTGTACTGTTGCCGCCGCGGTTGCTACATAGTAGCAACGGGTGAAACGGGGATCGAAAATGGGGCAACGCGATGAGCTATCAATCGGATAACGAACCGTCGCCGGCCGACGACGTGTCGCAGCATGTGAAATCGCGCAGCACATGGGTCCGTCTTGTCTTCATGCTGTTGTTCGCGGTCATCTTCTACGTGTCGGAGATGGTGCTGTTCGCGGTCGCCGCGGTGCAGTTCCTGTTCAAGCTGTTTTCCGGCGACGCCAACGAGCGGCTGACCCGCTTCGGCGCCAATCTCGCGACCTTCCTCCAGCAGGTCGCGCAGTTCCTGACCTACAACACCGAGGACATGCCGTTTCCCTTCGCGGACTGGCCCGGCGGAGAGACCGGCGCGTGAGACCGGTCCACGTCATCGGCGGCGGGCTGGCCGGCTGCGAGGCCGCGTGGCAGATCGCGCGGGCCGGCGTCCCCGCCGTGCTGCACGAGATGCGGCCGCATGCGACGACCGACGCGCATCGCACAGACGGGCTGGCGGAGCTGGTCTGCTCCAACTCCTTCCGCTCCGACGATGCCGAATACAATGCCGTCGGCCTGCTCCACGAGGAGATGCGGCGGGCCGGCTCGCTGATCCTGCAATGCGGCGACCGGACGCGCCTGCCGGCGGGCGGCGCGCTCGCCGTCGACCGCGACCGCTTCAGCGATGCCGTCACGCAAGCGCTTACCGCCGATCCGCTCGTGACGATCGAGCGGGGCGAGATCGCGGGACTGCCGCTGGCGCGCGTGTCGTCGCGCGCCAGTCTTCTGAAGACGGCGGCCGGACGAAACCGGCCGCCGCGGGATTGGGATTCGGTCATCGTCGCGACGGGGCCCCTCACCTCGGATTCGCTGAGCGCCGCGATCCGCGATCTGACCGGCGAGGACGCGCTCGCCTTTTTCGACGCCATCGCGCCGATCCTCTATCTCGACTCCGTCGACATGTCGAAGGCGTGGAAGCAATCGCGCTACGACAAAGGATCGGGCGCCGACTACATCAACTGCGCGCTCGACCGGGCGCAGTACGAGACCTTTATTGCCGAACTTCGGGCGGCGGAGAAGATCGAGTTCCATGAATGGGAAGGCATCACGCCCTATTTCGAGGGCTGCCTGCCGATCGAAGTGATGGCGGAGCGCGGCGTGGAGACGCTGCGCTACGGCCCGATGAAGCCGGTAGGGCTGACCGACCCGCATTCGCCCGTCCGCCCGCACGCCGTCGTGCAGCTCCGCCAGGACAACGCGCTCGGCACCCTCTACAACATGGTGGGCTTCCAGACGAAGCTGAAATACGGCGATCAGACGCGCCTGTTCCGCACCATACCGGGGCTGGAGAATGCGCGCTTCGCCCGGCTCGGCGGCATCCACCGCAACACCTTCCTCAACAGCCCCCGGCTGCTGGACGGCGCGCTCCGCCTCGTGCGGGAGCCGCGACTCCGCTTCGCCGGGCAGATCACCGGGGTCGAGGGCTATATCGAGTCCGCCGCCATCGGGCTGCTCGCCGGGCGCTTCGCTGCCGCCGAAAGGCTCGATCTGGCGATCTCGCCGCCGCCGGCAACCACGGCGCTGGGCGCGCTCCTCGCCCACATCACCGGCGGCGCCGTCGCCGAGAGCTTCCAGCCGATGAACGTGAACTTCGGCCTGTTCCCGCCTTTGGATGCCCCGGCTTCCGGCAAGCGCGGCCCCCGCGGCCGCGAACGCAAGCGCGCCCAGAGCGTCCGCGCGCTGGCCGACCTGGCTGGTTGGCTGGGGGCGCGGGAAGCTGCGGAGTGAGGGCGGCGGCGGCGCGGCCTCATGCTTCGACAGGCTCAGCATGAGGATCTAAGTACTTTATTCTGGCACAATTTTCCCCTCATGCTGAGCCTGTCGAAGCATGAGTTGCCCCGTTATTCCGGACCACGCGAAATCTACCCGCTGATCGAATACCCCCCATCGACCGGGATCGACGCGCCGCTGACGAAATTCGACGCCGCGCTGGCGAGGAACACGGCGACGCCCTTGTGGTCTCCGGGCTCGCCCCAGCGGCCCATCGGCGTGCGGGCGTGGACGCGGTCGTCGAGGTCGGGCATGTCGATCCGCGCCTGGCGGGTCAGCGCGGTATCGATCCAGCCGGGCAGCACGGCGTTGACCTGGATGTTCTCCTTGGCCCAGGCGGCGGCGAGGCTTCTGGTTAGCTGGACGATGCCGCCCTTGCTCGCGGCGTAGGGCGTGCCGAGCGGGGCGCCGAACAGCGAATACATCGAGCCGATGTTGATGATCTTGCCGCCGCCGGCCGTGCGCATGTGCGGATAGGCCGCCTGGCAGCACATGAAGGCGCTGGTCAGGTTGGTCTGCATTATCGTCATCCATTCCGACAGCACGTACTGCTCCGGCCGCTTGCGGATGCTCATGCCGGCGTTGTTGACCAGGATGTCGAGCCGCCCGAAGCGTTTCGCCGCGGTCTGCATCAGCGCCTTGCAGGCCTTCTCGTCGGTCACGTCGAGCTCGGACTGGTCAGCCTCCGCGCCGAGGCTCTTCAGCGCGTCGACCGCGGCGGCGCTCTTCTTGCGGTCGCGCCCGGCGACCATGATCGCCGCCCCGGCCTCCGCCATTCCCTGCGCCATGGCGAGGCCGATGCCGCCGTTGCCGCCGGTCACGACGGCGACTTTTCCGGACAGGTCGAACAGGTTCATGTGATCCCTCCCTAAGCGGGCGTCAGTATCGCCTCATCGTCGCATGCAAGGCCAGCCGCGCCGTCAGCAGCCCGGGGCGCTGGCCAAGGCGTGCATCGAACACGTCGAAGCCGGCGCGCGCCAGCCGGCGGAGATGGCCGTCCGCCAGCACCGCAGGCAGCAGCGCGGGCAACGCGTCCGGCGGCACTTCGCGGCGGAGCGTCCGCGCTTCGGCGAGATAGCCTCGGGCGCGTCCGGCAAGCGCCCGCACCGCGGCGGCGAGCTGCGGCGTGGGCTTCAGCTCGGACAGGGCGCGCCGGTCGACGGCAAACTCCGCTTCGAGGTCCTGCGGCAGGTAGATCCGTCCCTGGCGCAGATGGTGCGGCATCGCGCGCAGCAGGCCGACGAGCGCCCAGGCGATCCCGACGGCCCGTCCCGCCGCCATCGCCGCCGGATGCGCGGCGCCGAGCGCTTCGAGCGCCAGCCATACCAGCGTCGACGACGTCGACTCGGCATAGCCGATCAGGTCGTCCGTGGTCTTCGGCGGCTCGTCGTAGAGATCGAATGCGCGGGCATCGATGAGGCGGTCGAAATGCGCGCGCGTGAGGCCCCGTGTGCGGACGAGTTCCGCCAGCGGCTCCGAAACCGCGTGGCGGCGCACCGGCCCGCCGGCGTAGGCCTCCTCGAGCGCTTCCCGCCACCACTGCAGGCGAATCTCGCCCAGCATCGGCTCGCTGACGCTTTCCCGGACCTTCGCGATCTCGATGTTGAATGCATACAGCGTCAGCAGCGACTCGCGCCGCGCCGGCCGCGCATAGAGGGCGGCGAGGAAGCGATCCGGGTCGTGCCGGTGCACTTCCGCGCCGCAGTAGGACAGCTCTTCCTCTCGATTCGCCAATGCCTTGCCTTCCGAACGCCACGTCACAACGCCAAGTGTTTTATACCTGTCTACCGCGTGTGCTATAGTGTCGCAGTATCAGTCTCATGGGGGAGAGGCAACGGATGGCTGCCATACTACAGAACTTGACGAAGACGATCGTGGCCGGGTTCGTGCTCGCGGTCATATTGTTCATCATTTACGCGACGCAGGAGTACGAAAACACCGCTTTCTGGAAGTTCCTGTTCCGCTGGTTCCACGTCCTGAGCGGAATCATGTGGATCGGCATGCTGTGGTATTTCAACTTCGTGCAGACGCCGAGCATGCCCAAGATTCCGGACGAGCAGAAGCCGGCGATCACCAAGTTCATCGCGCCGGCGGCGCTGTTCTGGTTCCGCTGGGGCGCGATGGCGACGATCGTCACCGGCCTTATTCTCGCCATGCTCAACGGCTATCTGGTCGATGCGATCACGCTCGGCGCGACCTCGAAAGTGCTCGGCCATACGATGATCGGCATCGGCATGTGGCTCGGCATTATCATGTGGTTCAACGTCTGGTTCATCATCTGGCCGAACCAGAAGAAGATACTGGGCATCGTGCCGGCGGACGCCGCGGCGAAGGCCGCTGCCGGCCGCACGGCGGGGCTGACCTCGCGCATCAACACGCTTCTCTCGATACCGATGCTGTTCGCCATGGTGTCCGCGCAAAACCTCTTCGCCACATCCTAGGATCCATCCTGGAAAGTCGCGAAGAGCGGCACTAGGTTAACCTCAGGGACCCACCCTGAGAGACGAACATCCTCATCAGGGCCGGGCCCCAACGGGCTCGGCCCAATCTTTTTGATAGGTCAGGCAGCCGACCGTCCGCGCCGCGGGCGGGCGGCGCGCCATCTTTGTTCCAATACGAACTTCCAAGGAGTCGTAATGACTATCGAACTTCCTCCGTTGCCATACGAGCAGAACGCGCTCGAACCCCATATCTCCGCCAACACCCTTTCCTTCCACTACGGCAAGCACCACCAGGTTTACGTCACCAACCTCAACAACTTGATCAAAGACAGCCCGCTCGCGGGCAAGAGCCTGGAAGAGATCGTCAAGGCGACCGCCGGAAAGGCCGACAAGGCGGGCATCTTCAACAACGCCGCCCAGGTTTGGAACCACACCTTCTACTGGCATTCGATGAAGCCCGGCGGCGGCGGCAAGCCCACCGGCAAGGTCGCGGATAAGATCCACGCCGATTTCGGCGGCTTCGACAAGTTCGCCGAGGAATTCAAGAATGCCGGCGCGACGCAGTTCGGCAGCGGCTGGGCTTGGCTCGTGCTCGACGGCGGCAAGCTGAAGGTGACCAAGACGGCCAACGCCGACCTGCCGCTGGCGCACGGCCAGACGGCGATCCTCACCATGGATGTGTGGGAGCACGCCTACTATCTCGACTACCAGAACGCCCGCCCCAGCTATATCCAGACCTTCCTCGACAAGCTGGTGAACTGGGACTTCGCGAACAAGAATCTCGGGGAGGGCTGAGGCGAGCCTGGCTGCTCCTCCCTCTCCGCCCCCCGGGGCGGAGAGGGTCGGGGTGAGGTGGGGGCGGCACGGCAAAAAGCGTGAGCGCCACCTCACCCGGCGCGCTTCGCGCGCCACCCTCTCCGCCCGTGGGCGGAGAGGGGATGATCGGAATGGCTCAGAGCGCGATCAAGGCGGCGGCGACGCGGCGCGCTTCGGCCATCAGGACGTTGAACGTCCGGCACGCGGCGCCGGTGTCCATGACGTCGCAGCCTATGCCCTGGGCGCGGAGCGCGCTTCGCAGCGCGCCCGGGAGCGGCATCAGGCGCGGGCCGCAGCCGATGAGCAGGATCTCGACGGCGGGGTCGGCGGCAAGCACATCGGCGAAGGCTTCGAGCGACAGCTCCGCCATCGCCCCGACTGGCCACGCGACCACAGGCCAAGCGACCGTGCGCTCGGGAAACACCAGCACGGAGCCGCCATGCGATACGCCGGAAATGCGGAAGCGCCCCGGGCCGTAGCTTTCGATGACTTGGCGGCCCTGAGGGATCTCCGGCGTGATTTCCATGCGTTGCGGTCAGGCGTCGCGATTAGCTGG
This sequence comes from Alphaproteobacteria bacterium, assembly GCA_009377445.1. Lineage (GTDB taxonomy): Bacteria > Pseudomonadota > Alphaproteobacteria > UBA8366 > UBA8366 > WHUA01. The sequence goes on from WHUA01000005.1 coordinate 224,233, forward strand.
CCGAGACGCCGCCGGAGGATTTTTCGCTCTTGTCGCTCTTGTCGCTTTTTTCGGCTTTATCGCTTCTCGGGGCAGGCTCGGTCTTCGACAGGACATCGGTGATGGTCCCGCGCACGACGCGAACCTTGACCGCCTCGGCGATCTGGACGACGACCTCGCTGTCGTTGATCACCTTGGTCACGGTGCCGTAGATGCCGCCGCCGGTGACTATCTTGTCGCCGCGGCGAATGCCGCCCAGCATCTCGCGGTGCTGCTTGGCCTTCTTCTGCTGCGGCCGGATCAGCAGGAAGTAGAAAACGGCGAAAATCAGCGCCATCGGGAGAATGAAACCCAGCGTGTCCCCACCCCCGACGCCTTGTGCCCATGCAGTCGAAATAAACATCCAGCTCTCCCAAGTTGCGCATCCGCGCCGGTCGCGGACTATAACCGCGCGCACCGTAAACTCAACCGTCCCTAATGACCAGTATGCCGGCAAAATCGCCGCATTGCCTAGCCGGGCGGACGATTGACCCGCTTGCGCCGTATGGTAGGTTCCCCGCCGAGGCTCCCTCGGCTCGAGGGCCGGTCGCAGCGGAAGGACCTCTCCGGAATATCGATGCCATGAGCGAGAACGACAAGACCGAAAAACTGCTGGCGCGGATTGCCGGCGCGCTCGAGCGGCTGGCGCCGGCCGGCCGTGCGGAGCCCGATTTCGATGCCGCCGGCGCCTTCGTCTGGCGCGCGGAGAAGGCGTCGCTCGAGCCGGTCGAAACGGTCAACCGCGTGGACCTGTCGCTGCTCAAGGGCATCGAGCGGCAGGTCGCCATATTGCTGGAAAATACCCGCCGCTTCGCCGACGGCCTGCCGGCCAACAACGCGCTGCTGTGGGGCGCGCGCGGGACCGGCAAGAGCTCGCTCGTCAAGGCGGTGCACGCCGCGGTCGGCGGCGAGAAGGGACGCGGCCTCGTGCTCATCGAAATTCATCGGGAGGACGTCCCCAGCCTGCCGCAGTTGCTGGGGTCCCTCCGCAGCACCCGGCGCCGCTGTATCGTCTTCTGCGACGACCTTTCCTTCGACGGCCACGACGCGAGCTACAAATCGCTGAAGGCCGTGCTCGAAGGCGGCATCGAGGGGCGGCCCGAAAACGTGCTGTTCTACGCCACCTCCAACCGCCGCCACCTGCTGCCGCGCGACATGATGGAGAACGAGCGGTCGACCGCGATCAATCCGTCCGAGGCGGTCGAGGAGAAGGTGTCCCTCTCCGACCGCTTCGGCCTCTGGCTCGGCTTCCACAATTGCGACCAGGACACCTATTTCGCGATGATCCAAGGCTACATCCGCTACTTCGGGCTGAAGGCGGACAAGATCGACTGGAAAGCGGAAGCGAGGGAGTGGTCAGTCACCCGCGGCGCGCGCTCGGGCCGCGTCGCGTGGCAGTACATCCAGGACCTCGCCGGCCGCCTCGGGCAACGCCTGGACGGGTAGAGGCGCGGACCTATCTTGTAATGAATTCGTCACCACGGCCGGTTTGATTTTGCGTCCCATGCCTGATACAGAATTCACCGCTCTTTCCTTGAATGCGTGAAAGGAAGACGGTTGATGGCCACCTCGGACAAAACCGCGCACGCCGGAAGCGTTAGCGTTCGACCGCGGCGGGCATGGTGAACCAGAGCTATCGGGCCAAACATTCCGCCAGCGAGCATCGGCTGACATCCCGCATGAAAGTAAAGTCATATATCTGGCCGGCTATCGGGCTTTGCGCGGTCGGGTTCTGCGTCTGGCTGCTCTATCGCGATCTGCGCGGGCTTTCGCTTGTCGACGTGACCGACAGCCTGCAGGCGATCTCGGGGCTGCACTGGGCGCTCGCCGCCGGCGGCGCCGTTGTCGCCTATGCCGCGCTCGCGGGATACGACCGCATCGCCCTCATGCATCTGGGAAAGCCGCTGCCGTGGCTGTTCATCACGGTGTGCTCGTTCACGGCCTATGCGCTCGCGCACAATATCGGAGCCTCGGTGCTGTCGGGCGCGGTGGTGCGCTACCGGGCCTACACCTCGCAGGGCTTGAGCGGTGCGGAAGTGGGCGTCCTGGTCGCGCTGTGCTCGTTCACCTTCATGCTCGGCACGGTATTCCTGGGCGGCTGCGTCCTCCTGATCGCGCCCGAGATCGGCGAGCGATTCTTCATGCACCTTCCGCTCAGCCTTCCCTCGGTCGCCGCCGTCGTCATGCTGGCTTTCGTCTTCTTCTACGTGCTGGGCGGCTGGCTGCGTTTCCCGCCGCTGCGGATCGGCAGCAGCTTCCGCATCCACTATCCGCGGCTGCCGATCATCGCCAAGCAACTCGTCGTCGGGCCCATGGAACTGATCGGCGCGGCGAGCATCATCTACTTCGCATTGCCGGAGGCGGGCAATCCGGGTTTCCTGATCGTGCTCGGGATCTTTCTCGCCTCGTTCTCGGTCGCCCTCCTGTCGCACGCGCCGGGCGGCCTCGGCGTCCTGGAGGTCCTGTTCCTCACCGGACTGCCCGAGATCGATCCGGCATCGGTCCTGGCCGCCCTTCTCGTCTTCCGGCTGTTCTATCTGCTCATACCCTTGGGGCTGTCCCTCGTCGCAATCCTCCTGTTCGAGCGATCCCAGTTGTTGCGAAAGGCCGGAGCGAAGCCGATATTGCATGATCCGCAAGGCTCATGACCGGTGCGGCGGAGTCTGCGTTCTCGCCTGATGACGCCGCGCAGCAGGAACCGATAAGTGCCTGAAGACCATCGAAACTCCCGGCGACGCGTGGTCGCCCGCCATGCTCCTTCCCTGCGGGCTTTCTTGCGGCGCTGGGTGGAGCGCTGCTACCGCCACGCGCTCCTGGTGGTCATAGCCTGCGTCGCAGCGGCCTCCCTCGCCGGCGTGTATGCCGCCGGAAATCTCAGCATCGACACCGATACCGCGAAGATGATGTCGCCTGATCTGCCGTGGCGTCAGGCGCAGATCGACTACGACAAGGCCTTTCCGCGCGATCTCGACCTGTCCATCGTCATCGACGCCCCGACCGCGGAGGCGGCCGGCGACGCCGCATCGGCGCTCGCGGCGCGGCTCAAGGCGCGGCGCGATCTCTTCGTCGCCGTGCAGACCCCCGGCGAACGGCCGTATTTTCGCAAGAACGGACTCTTGTTCCTGCCGCCGGAGGAATTGGCGGACCTCACCGACCAGCTCATCGAGATGCAGCCGATGATCGGCAGCCTCGCGGCCGACCCCACGCTGCGCGGCCTGTTCGGCACGCTCGGCATGGCCCTCGACGGCATCGCCGAGGGTCGCGCCGATCTCAGCATGCTGGAAAAGCCTTTGGAGCCGGTTGCCGAAGCCGTGGAGGCGGCCGTCGCCGGCCGGCCGGAGCCGATTTCGTGGCAGGCCCTGCTGACAGGGCGCGGCGCCGGCGAATCAGGCCGCAGCTTCGTGCTGGCCGAGCCGATACGCGATTTCGGCGCCCTCGAGCCGGGAGCGCAGGCGCGCGCCGCGGTGCGCGAGGAGGCGGCGGCGCTCGGCCTGACGCTCGAGAACGGCTTCCGCGTGCGCCAGACGGGCTCGGTGGCGCTGAACGACGAAGAGTTCAGCACGGTCGCAGAAGGCACCGGCGCGGCGACCATCGGCGCGTTCCTGCTGGTCTGCGCGATCCTCTACCTGGCGCTTCGTTCCTGGCGCCTGGTCCTGGCGAACCAGATCACGCTCCTGGTCGGATTGGTGCTGACCGCCGGGTTCGCCGCCCTGGCGGTCGGCACGCTCAACTTGATCTCGGTGGCGTTTGCCGTGCTGTTCGTCGGCATCGCGGTGGATTTCGGCATCCAGTACGCCGTGCTTTACCGCAGCGAGCGCCACCGGGTCGATGACCTGAGAACGGCGCTGAGCAGCAGCGCCGGCCATGTCGCGGGCGGCCTCACGCTTGCGACGCTGGCGTTGATGGCCGGGTTCTTCTCCTTCCTGCCGACCGATTACCGGGGCGTTTCGGAGCTCGGCCTGATAGCCGGCGTCGGCATGGGTATCGCGCTCTTCCTCAACTTCACGCTGCTGCCGGCGCTGCTGACGCTGCTCAAGCCCGGCGGCGAGCAGGAGCCGATCGGCTATGCCTGGGCTGCGCCGATCGACCGCTTCCTCGTGCGGCGGCGGTACGGCGTGCTGGCGGCCGCAGCCGCCGTCGCGGTCATCGGGCTCGCGCTGTTGCCGAGCCTCACCTTCGATTTCAATCCCCTGCACCTGAAGGACCCGAGCACGGAGTCGGTCTCCACGCTGCGGGACCTGATGGACGACCCCCTCACCTCGCCCAATTCCGTCGACGTTCTGGTGCCCGATGCAGCCGCTGCCAAGAGCATGGCGGCGCGGCTCGACGCCTTGCCGGAGGTCGACCGGGTGATGACCCTGGCGAGCTTCGTGCCGGCCAAGCAGCGGGAGAAACTGGACATCCTGGCCGATGCCAAGCTCGTGCTGCTGCCCTCGCTTTCGGCCGAGCCGTCGGCGGGGCCGAACGCCGACGCCGACGCGCTCGCCGCCATGCGTCTCTGCATCGAGAAGCTGGAGAAGGCGGCGGCCGGCCAGGCGCCGGATCATTCGCTGCTGCGGCTCGCCGCCGCGCTGAAATCGGCCGTCGCCGAGGGCGCCGAGGCGCTGCCCCTGCTCCGGCAGAACCTGATGGCCGATTTTCCCAAACGGATGGACGACCTTCGCCTGGCGCTGCAAGCGGAGCCGGTGAGCCTGACGTCGCTGCCGGCCGATCTCAAGCGGGACTGGGTCGCCGCCGACGGGCGCTACAAGGTCACTGCCTATCCCGAAGGCGACGGCCGTTCCAACGCGGTCCTGAGCCGCTTCGTCGACGCGGTGCGCACCGTGGCGCCCGCTCCCGTCGGCACGCCCGTCTCGATCCAGGAAGCGGGCAACACGGTGGTGACCGCCTTTATGACGGCGGGGACGCTGGCCTTCGTCTTCATCACCCTTCTGCTGCGGTTCGCCTTGGGCCGCTGGCTGGACGTGGCGCTGGTCCTGGCGCCGCTGGGACTGGCCGCGCTGCTCACCGTCATCACCAGCGTTGCCGGCGGCCTGCCGATCAATTTCGCCAACATCATCACGCTGCCGCTGCTGCTCGGCATCGGCGTCGCCTTCGACATCTACTTCGTCGTCAACTGGCGCGGCGGCATCACCCACCCACTGCAATCGAGCACCGCCCGCGCCATCCTGTTCAGCGCGCTGACCACCGTTTGCGCCTTCGGAAGCCTGGCGCTGTCCAGCCATCCCGGCACCGCCGACATGGGCATCCTGCTCACGATCTCGCTGTTCTATGCGCTCCTGTGCACGCTGTTCGTCCTGCCGGCGATGCTGGCCGCCGCCACGCCGTACCGGTCCCGATAGCATTAGATCAATCTGCAATCAGGTGGAATCACCTGATTGCAGGTAAATTGATCTATCTTAAAAAGTTAGAGCAACTTATCTGCGTCCGATAGGACGCAGGTTGCTCTATCGCAGCACGGCGAAGCCCGCCAGGACGAGGATCACGGCGGCGAGCATTGCCAGCTTGAGGCGTTTCTCGACGAACCTCTGGATCGGCGGCCCGAACTTGTAGAGCAGCGCCGCCACCAGGAAGAAGCGCATGCCGCGCGCGATGAGGGACGCGAAGCTGAATTGCAGCAGGTCGAAATCGAAGGCGCCGGCGGCGATCGTGACCAGCTTGTAGGGGATCGGCGTCGCGCCCTTGACGATGATCACCCAGACGCCGTACTCGTCTACCAGCGGCTTGAAGGCGTGGAATTTCTCGACCAGGTGGAACGCGGCCAGGATCGGGTAGCCGATTGTCTCCATGGCGTAGTAGCCGATGGCGTAGCCGAGATAGCCGCCCGCCACGGACGAAAGCGTGCACATCGCCGCCAGGTAGAACCAGCGGCTCGGCGCGGCCAGGACCATGGGAATCAGCAATACGTCGGGCGGGATGGGAAAGACCGAGCTTTCGATGAAGGAAATCGCCGAAAGCCACCAGACGGCGTGCCGGTGCCCCGCCTTCTCCATCGTCCAGCGGTAGATTTTTTCCAGCATCCGCCTTTCCCGATCTTGTGGATGCTGTCTCTACCCGCCAATGCTGCGCAGAGGCAAGCGGGAAAGGATCTTTACTTCTGGCCGGGCTCTCGGCCGGCCTCCAGCCCGACCAGCACGATCTTGAGATAGCCCGCGGCGCGCAGCGCATTCATCGCGTCCATCAGGTCGCCGTAGTCGATGCTGCGGTCCGCGCGGACGAATACCCGCTGTTCCTTGTCGTTGCCGGACGCCCGGTCGAGCGCCGCGGCGAGCGCGCCGCGGTCGACAATCTGCTCGCCGAGGGCGAGCGACAAATCCGATTTCACGGTGAGAAAGATCGGTTTTTCCGGGCGGGGCTGCGGCTTGGCGTTGGAGCCGGGAAGATCGACCGCGATATCGACCGTCGCCAAGGGCGCGGCGATCATGAAGACGACCAGCAGGACGAGCATCACGTCGATGAACGGCGTGACGTTGATCTCGTGGTTCTCGGCGAGGTCGTCTTCCCGGTGGCGGCTGCTGAACGCCATTGCGCTATTCCGCGGCTTCGCGGCGCATGAGGCCGCCCGAGGCGGCGGCGGCGCGGCTGAGGTCGCGCGAGACGATGCGCAATACCGCGGCCGAGGTGTCGGCGACCATCGCCTTGTAGGCGGATATCCGGCGGGCGAAATGGTTGTAGAAGACGACGGCCGGAATGGCGACGACGAGACCGATGGCCGTGGCCAGCAGCGCTTCGGCGATGCCGGGCGCGACGACGGCCAGGTTGGTCGTCTGCGCGTTGGCGATGCCGATGAAGCTGTTCATGATGCCCCACACGGTCCCGAAGAGCCCGACGAAGGGGGCCGTCGCGCCGATGGTCGCGAGCAGGCCGACCCCCAGCGTGATCCGGCGGCCGGCCGCCATCTCGATGCGGTCCAGGCGGGAGGCCACCCGCTCCTTAAGCCCGTCGCGGTCGTCGAGCGAATCCGCCGACAGCTCGAGCTCCGCTTCCGCCGACCGGATGAGCGTCGCGGTCAGGACGCTCTTGCCGGCGCAGCGCGCGGCGGCGTCGAGCGACCGCGCATCGCCGAGCGCCTTCAGCGCCTGCCGCTGGCGGCGCATGGCGGTATGCAGCTCCAGGCTTTTCGCCAGCAGCACGGTCCAGGTGACGAGCGAGGCGAGAATCAGGCTGATGATGACCGCCTTCACCACGACGTCCGCAGCCAGGAACATGCCCATGGGCGTGTAATCGGCGGCGTCCAGGCCGTGGGCGAACTGGGGCAGGCCGGAGGCGGCCGCGTCGGCGCCTTGCAGCGCATCCGGGGCGGCGGCCGGAACAGCGGCGTCGGGAACGCTAGGAACGCTTGGCGCAACGGGTGGGACGGCGGCCGGAGCAGCGGCGTCTGGAACGCCCGGAACGCCCGGAACGCCCGGAACGCTGGGCGCGGCGGCTGGAGCGGTTTCCGGCGCGGCGGCCTGCGCCAGCGCGGCGGCCGGCGCCGCGAGCAGGCATGAAACGTAAACAAACAACCGCGTGAAACTGTCCATCGTCGGATCCTGCAATCGCCGAAATTTGTGATTATGTTAGTTAGGAATGAGTTGCAAGCGCAATATAGCACTCTAAGCGCGCCTGTCACGCGCTAAGGGCCGGCACGTCAACCCTTCGGGCGGGCGGGAGCGCTCTCCAGCGAGGCGGCGCGGTTGCGGTTGAGATGGCGCATCGGGTCGACCGGCTTGCGGCCGCGGCGGATCTCGAAATGGAGCTGCGGGTCGCCGACGCTTCCCGTATTGCCGACGCGGGCGATGACCTGGCCGCGCTTCACCTTGGCGCCGCGCTTGACCAGGATCTCGCTGGCATGCGCGTAGGCGGTCATATACCCCTTGGCGTGCTTGATCAGGATGAGGTTGCCGAAGCCGCGCAGCTCGTTGCCGCGATAGGCCACCACCCCGTTCTGCGCCGACTTGATGGGCGTTCCCTTGGGCGCCAGGATATTGATGCCGTCGTTCTGCAGCCCTTTCCCCTTCGGCCCGAAGCCCGACAGCACTTTGCCGTCGAGCGGCCAGAGGAAGCCGTCGCCGCTCAGTTCGCTGGGGCGTGGGATGTTGGTCGACGGCGGCAGGACGACACGCTTGACCGGCGGCGGCGGCTCGTCCTGCTGCTGGCGCGCATCGGGCGCGTAGTCGGCATCGCCGCTCGCCTCCATCTCCGGCGCTGCGGTCGCGACCGCCGTGCGTTGCTCGTCGGGGAGCAGCAGCGTCTGGCCGGTCACGATCGTGAAGGGCTTGCCGATCTCGTTCAGCCGCACCAGCTCGGCCAGCGACACGTCGTAGCGCCGCGAGATCGCATAGACCGTTTCGCCCTGGGCGACCAAGTGCGTCCGCTGCGCCGGGATTCGGACCTTCTGGCCGGTATGCAGCAGATAAGGCGGGTCGAGCTTGTTGAGGACCAGGAGGCTGCGCACCGGCACGCCGTAAAGCCGGGACAGCGCATAGACCGTCTCCTTGGGCGTCACCACGTGGACGCCGTTTTCCGGCATCCGGCGATACTGCGAGGAGGCATCGGCCGTCTTGTCGTAGCTGCGCGCCGCCGTCGCGCCCGGTTTCGCGCCTGGTTTCGCGCCTGGGGCACCAGGATGGGGAGCGGGATGGGCGGCGATCTGCACGCGTTCGCCAACCCGCCCGCCGCCGTTTCCGGGCGGCGCCAGCGCCATCGTCTCCACGGCGCCGCGTTTCACCGGCGCGGGCACGCTCGCCCTGGGCTTCGCGCGTGGCACCGGCGGGTGGACATCCCGCACCCCGCGGCTCATTTGCTGGCGCTCCTCGTAGAGGACGACCTTGGCGGGCGGGGTGCAGCCTTGGCACAGGACGGCAAGGAACAGCATCGCGCCCGACTTGCGCAGCACCCTTTGCATCATGCCCGCCGCCATCAGCCGGCCGCCCTTTGCAGCGGGCGCCCAGTCTTGCCGCCGGTCTTGCCGCCGACCTTGCCGCCCACCAGCGGGACGAAGCGGACAGGGCCGAGATCGGTGGTATCGCAAAGCGCACCCCGGCGCACGAAGCGGACGAGCCGCTGCTCGTCATGCGCCTCGCCGATCGGGCAAACCATGATTCCGCCCGGCGCGAGCTGCTCCCACAGGGTCGGCGGAAGATCCTCCGCCGCAGCTGCGACGAGGATACGGTCGAACGGCGCCTGCTCGGGCCAGCCCAGGCTGCCGTCTCCCGGCTTGGTCGTCACGTTGTGGCGGCGCAGCTCGGCGAGGCGCGCGATCGCGGTCCGCAGCAGCACCGCCTGGCGCTCCACGGCGTAGACGCGCCGGAACAGGCGGGACAGCACGGCGGTCTGGTAGCCCGATCCGCAGCCGACCTCCAGCACCTTGAGCGAGCGGTCCGGCCCGAGCGCCCGGATCATCCTGGCGACGACGGTCGGCTGGCTGATCGTCTGGCCGTGGCCGATCGGCAGCGGGGTATCTTCCCATGCCTTGTCGAGAAACGCCTCCGGCACGAACAGTTCTCGCGGAACATTCTCGAACGCAGATAGGATTGCCGTGTCGGTAATTCCGGCACGGCGCAGATCGAGAATTAAACGTATCTTCTGGGTCGGCGGTGTCAACGCTCTGCCCAACTTGCCCATTACTTGATCAATATATCTAGTCTCTCGATTTCTTTTTAGCAAAATCTGAGCGAATAGTCGCTAACGATCCGTGGTGGGTGAGATCGACGTGCAACGGTGTGACGGCGATCGCGTTGCGCGCGACGGCTTTGTAGTCGCAGTCGCCGCGCCGCGCGTCGTTGCCGGGCTGGGACTCGCCGATCATGTAGTATTCGCGCCCGCGCATCGGCGGCATCCTGTGGATGTCGTAGCCGGCGCTGCGCCGCCCCTGGCGCACGATTTTCGTCCCCGTCACCTCGTCCGCGGCGCAAGCCGGAAAATTCACGTTCATGAAGACGTCGCGCGACCAGTCCTCGGCAACCAGCGCGCGGATGACGTCCGCCCCGTGGGTTTCGGCCGCGTTCCAGCGGATCTGGCGCTCGACGCCGGAGACCTGGCTGAGCGCGACGGCGCGGATGCCGAGCAGCGCGCCTTCCATGGCGCCGGCGACCGTGCCCGAATAGATCACGTCTTCCGCGAGGTTGGCGCCCCGGTTGACGCCCGACAGCACGAGATCGGGCCGCCGGTCGTCGAGGAACTCGCTCACCGCCAGCAGCACGCAATCGGTGGGGCTGCCGGACACGGAAAAGCGGCGGCGCCCCATGCGCTGCACCCGGATCGCGCCGGTGAGCGTGAAGGCATGGCTGGTGCCGCTCTGTTCCGTTTCGGGCGCGAAGACCCAGACGTCGCGGCTGAGGCTGCGGGCAATGCGCTCGAGCACCTTGAGTCCCGGCGCATTGATGCCGTCGTCGTTGACGACCAGGATGCGGGCGCCGGAAAGGTCCATCGCCGTCCCCTTTCCGCTCAGACGCCCTTGGCGATGCGCTCTAGTCCGCCCATGAAGGGCCTGAGCGCTTCGGGTATGGCGACGGAGCCGTCGGCCTGCTGGCCGTTCTCCAGGATGGCGATCAGCGTGCGCCCGACCGCGAGGCCGGAGCCGTTGAGGGTGTGGACGAAGCGGGTGCCCTTCTCGCCCGGCGTGCGGAAGCGCGCATTCATGCGCCGCGCCTGGAAATCGCCGCAGCTCGAGCAGCTCGAAATCTCGCGATAGGCGCCCTGCCCCGGCAGCCAGACCTCGATGTCATGGGTCTTGCGCGCGCCGAAGCCCATGTCGCCGGTGCAGAGGGTCACCACCCGGTAAGGCAGGCCGAGGCGCTTCAGCACCTCCTCTGCGCAGCCCGTCATGCGCGCCAGCTCGGCGTCGGACTGGTCGGGATGGGTGACGCTGACCAGCTCGACCTTGCTGAACTGGTGCTGGCGCAGCATGCCGCGCGTGTCCTTGCCCGCCGCGCCCGCCTCCGAGCGGAAGCAAGGCGTCCAGGCCGTCACCCGGACCGGCAGCGCGGCCGCTTCCAGCACGGTATCCGCGGCCATGCCCGTCAGCGGCACCTCGGCGGTCGGGATGAGCCAGTAGTCTTCGCCGGTACGATAGAGATCGTCGGCGAATTTCGGCAATTGGCCGGTGCCGTACAGCGTCTCCGAACGAACGAGCAGCGGCGGCGCGACCTCGGTATAGCCGAAGGTCTCGGTGTGGAGCGTCAGCATGAAATTGGCGATCGCCCGCTCCAGCCGCGCGAGCGCGCCCTTGAGCACGACGAAGCGCGATCCGGATAGCTTCGCCGCCGTCTCGAAGTCCATCAGGCCGAGCGCCTCGCCGATCTCGAAATGCTCCTTGGCCTCGAAATCGAAGTTGCGTGGCGCGGCGACCCGGCGCTCCTCGCGGTTCGCCCGCTCGTCCGCGCCGTCGGGCACATCCGCGGCGGGAAGATTCGGCAGCGTTTCGAGGATCTCCTTCAGCGTCGCGGCGAAACCGCGCTCCGCCTCCTCGGCCGCCGCCATACGGTCCTTCAACGCCTGCACCTCGGCCATCAGGCCGGTGGCGTCCCCGCCGCTCTTCTTGGCGGCGCCGATCTCCTTCGACGCCTCGTTGCGCCGCTGCTGCATCTCCTGCATCGCCGTCTGCGCCGCGCGCCGCTTCGCATCCAGGTCGAGAATGTGCGGCGCCATCGGCTGCAGGCCGCGCCGGCGCAGCCCTTCGTCGAAAGCGTCAGGCTGTTCTCGGATAAATCGCAGGTCGTGCATGTCCGACGGGTCCGGGCTGCTGGAATTGGAAAACTGGCAGCTTTATAGGGAGACGGAGGCTAAATGTCATCCTCCCGCTCGCGCTTCTCCCGGCCGCGCTCGACCAGGCGCGCGCACCAGATGGAGATCTCGTAGAGCAGGATGATCGGTATCGCGAGGCCGATCTGGCTGAGCGGGTCCGGCGGCGTGAGCACGGCCGCGGCGATGAAGGCCGAGACGATCGCATAGCGCCGCTTCTCGCGCATCCCCTGGCTGGTCGCCAGCCCGGCCCGCGCGAGCAGGGTCAGCAGCACCGGCAGCTCGAAGCTGATGCCGAACGCGAAGATCAGCCGCATGACCAGCGAGAGATACTGGTCGACCTTCGGCTCGAGCTCGATGGGGAGGATTCCGGGCGTCGCCGGCTGCTCGAATCCCGCGAAGAACTTCCAGGCGACCGGCAGGATCAGGTAGTAGACGAAGGCCGCCCCCATCAGGAACAGCACCGGCGTCGCGACCAGGAAGGGAAGGAAGGCGCGCTTCTCGTTCTTGTAGAGGCCGGGCGCGACGAACAGCCAGATCTGATTGGAGATCAGCGGAAAGGCGATGAAAGCCCCGGTGAAGATGGCGACCTTGACGTCGGTGAAGAACTTCTCGTGCAGCGCGGTGAAGATGAGGCGGCGCGACTCCTGCCCCTTCCACAGCTCCGCCAGCGGCTCGACCAGGAAATTGAAGATCGGGTCGGCGAAATGGAACGAGACAATGAAGCAGATGAAGAACGAGACGACGCTGTAGATCAGCCTGCGCCGCAGCTCGACCAGGTGGTCGAGCAGCGGCATCTTCGTCTCGTCGACGTCGTTGCTCATTCGCCGCCGCCCGGCTTCTTGTCGCCTGCGCCGCTTTCTCCGGCCGGCTTCTCGCGCGCCGGCTCCGGTTTCGGGGGCAATGACGTTGGCGCCGGCTCGGGCGCCGGCTCGGGCGCCGGCTCGGGCGCCGGCTCGGGCGCCGGCTCGTCGAGCGAGCGGCCGATGTCGCGCATCGACTGCTCCACCTCCCGCGCCGGATCGGCGATGCTCTGCAGCTCCTGCTCCAGGTCGGCGGACGACGCCTTTTCGATCTCCTTGCGCAGCTCCTGCAGCTCCGCTTCGCGCGCCAGCTCGTCGATGCCGTCCTGGAAGTCGCGGGCCATGCTGCGGACCTTGCGCATGCCCAGCGTCACCGCCCGCAGCACGCGCGGCAGATCCTTAGGCCCGATCACGATGATCGTGACGAGCCCGATAATGAATAGCTCCTGCCAGCCAATGTCGAACACGGCCGCGCGCCTGCCCTATCTAACCGGAACGGCGATTGCGATGATGCTACCCTTTGGCAGCCTTGTCCTTCTCGGCGTGCGCCGGGTCGGCCTGGCGCATCTCGGCACTGCCTTGGATCGTTCTGGTGTCTTCGTCGTCGCCACTACCGTCGTCCTTCACCTGTTTCTTGAACGATTTCAGCCCTTTGCCGAAATCGCCCATGAGGCGCGACAGCTTGCCGCCGCCCCCGAACAGAATCAGGACAACGGCCAGGACGATCAGCCAATGCCATATACTGAAACTACCCATCCTGTTGCCTCCTATTGCCGGGGCGGGCTTCCCAAATCGGCGCGATCATTACAGAAGCGCAGCCGGGTCGCAACGCCGCTCTCCGCGTGCGCCCGCCGGCCGGCGCCGCTCAATCCTGGCCGGCGGCGAAGACGAAGGCTTGCGCCCGGTCCAGCCCGACGCGCAGGACCGTCTCCTCCGTCGGCAGGAAGCGGCCCGGTACCCGGGCATGAAGATGTAGTTCGTCGCCGCTCTGCCGACAGGTGCAGAGATGCACGAGACTTGTCCGGCCGAGCATGCGGGCGGCGAGCACGCGCGCTTCCGCGGCGTCCTCGGCCATCGGGCGCCCGTCGGCGGGGCTGAGCTTCAGCGCTTCCGGCCGTATCAGGATCTGCGCGTCCGTCCCGTCGGCAAGCCCGGCGGCGTCGAGCCGGCCGAACGGCGTCTGCACGACGCCGGCATGGACGACGCCCTTCAGCCGGTTCACGTCGCTGAAGAACTCGGTCACGAAAGCGTTGGCCGGGTGATAATAGAGATTGTCGGGACGGTCGGTCTGGATGTTCCGTCCGGCGCGCATCACGGCGATCCGATCAGCCATGAACATCGCCTCCTCGGCATCGTGCGTGACCATGAGCGTCGTCTGGCCGCTCTGCTTCAGGAGATGCAGCGTCCGATCGCGGACCTGGTCGCGCAGCCGCGCGTCCAGCCCGGAAAACGGCTCGTCGAGCAGGATCAGGGGCGGCTTCGGCGCGAGCGCCCGGGCCAGCGCGACGCGCTGCTGCTGTCCACCCGAAAGCGCGTGCGGATAGCGGCGCGCGAACTCGGTCAGCCCGGCGCGATCGAGAACCTCGGCGATGCGCATCTTGCGCTCCGCATCGCTGCCGCCGATCAGCCCGAATCCGACGTTCTCGGCCACCGTGAGGTGGGGAAACAGCGCGTAATCCTGGAACACGAGCCCGACGTTGCGGTCCTCCGGCGGCAGGTCCCGGCCGGGCGTGGCGACCGCCGTGCCGGCGATCGCGATGCTGCCCTTCTGGACCCGCTCCAGCCCGGCGACGAGGCGCAACAACGTGGTCTTGCCGCAGCCGGATGGGCCGAGCAGGCACACGACCTCGCCCGGCACGACGCGCAGGCTGAAACCGTCCACGGCCGCGACCTTGCCGAATCCGTGCGACAATCCCTGTATTTCGAGCGCGGCGGCGCCGGCCGCGTCATAGGCTGGGCGATGGACCATGCACTAACTGATAATCCCGGAACCTCGCCCAAGCAATGTCCGATACGCCGCAGCGCGCCGGGTCACTCCCCGCCATGCGAGCGCGCGATGCGGGGCAAGCGGCGCAATCGGGCTTCGGACAGCTCGTCTTCGTCGTCCGCATCGTCCTCGCCGGCGCCCTCCTCCGGGTCGGACGGCTCCTCCGCCATGGCTTCGTCCGCAAGGTCCTCCAGCTCGGATTCGACAACCGTCTCTTCGTCTTCCGTCAGCTCGGCCTCGTCTTCCTCGTCCTCCTCCGCGTGCTCCCGAAGCGCGCTCAGCGGCCCGAAGCCGGGCTTGCGGTCGAGCAGGCCGGCGGCCCGAAGCTCGTCAACGCCGGGCAGCGCGTCCGCGCCTTCGAGGCCGAAATGGTCGAGGAATGATTCCGACGTGCCCCAGGTGACGGGACGGCCGGGGGTCCGCCGCCGACCGCGCGGGCGTATCCAGCCCACTTCCAGCAGCAGGTCCAGCGTCCCCCGGCTGAGCGCGACGCCGCGCATCTCTTCGATCTCGGCCCGGGTGATCGGCTGGTGGTAGGCGATGATGGCCAGGGTCTCGACCGCGGCGCGGGACATCCGCCGCGCCACCACGTTCTCGATCCGCAGGTAGGGCGCGAGGTCCTCGGCCGTGCGGAACGCCCAGCCCTTGCCGATGGGCAGCAGGTGGACGCCGCGGTTGGCGTAGATGCCGCGCAGCTCTTCGAGCAACGCCTTGACGTCCGCGCCGTCGGGCATGCGGTCGCGCAGGGCCTTCTCGTCGACCGGCTCGGCGGCGGCGAACAGCATGGCTTCGAGAATGCGGAGTTGCAGAAAATGGTCCATTCCCGGTTATCCCGTCTGGCTGTCCGGTTGATCGTTGCGGTCCGCGGAGCGGATATAGAGCGGCGCGAAGCACGCGGATTGCTGCAGCATCAGCTTGCCCGCCTTGGCGAGCTCGAGGCTCGCGGCGAAGGTCGCCGCCAGTGCCGAGCGCGTCACGAGGCCGCCGCGCAGCCCTTTCGGCAGGAATGCGGACAGCACGGTCCAGTCCGGCACATCGCCGACCAGGCCGCGCAGCCGCTCGATCGCCGTTTCCATCGAATACAGCTCGCTCGGATCGATCCTGAGCGCGGTGATGTTGTCGCGGCTCTTGAAGTCGCCATAGGCCTTGAGAAGCTCGTAGAGCGACAGCTCGTAGACCGGCGTGTTGACGATGTCGAGCGGCTCGGGCGCGCCCCGGCTGAAGAAGTCGCGGTTCAGCCGCGGCCGCTCGAGCAGCGCCCGGCCCAGATTGCGCATCGCCTCCAGCCGCTGGAGCTGGAAGGCGAGCCGCTCGGCCATCTCCGCCGCCGAAAGCTGCTCGCCGTCGGCCTCGGTGGAGGGCAGCAGCAGGCGCGATTTGAGGTAGGCGAGCCACGCGGCCATGACCAGATAGTCCGCCGCCAGCTCCAGGCGCAGCTCGCGGGCCTGCTCGATGAAGGTCAGGTACTGGTTCGCAAGCTGCAGGATCGAGATCTTGGTCAGGTCGACCTTCTGATCGCGCGCGAGCGCCAGCAGCACGTCGATCGGTCCTTCGAATCCGTCGAGGTCGAGGAGCAGGCTTCCGCCCTCCCCGCCGTCGTGCTGCGGCCGGGCGTCTTCCTCGAAAAACGGCGTCGCGTCCTGTGCGGGCGGCTCAATCGTCATGGCGGCGCATCATAAGGTAGGGCAAACCCCGATCCCATCGACTTAGTGCCGGGCCGCCCCAGTTCAAATTCCGAAAAAATATTAAGTATCGATGCTTAAGCTATTTTAATATCGAGAATATCGTCGAGTTCGCGGCGCGCACTCTCGACGTCCGGGGCAGGCCGCCCGGAGACTAGCCGAAGGGCGTCCAACAGGCGCTTCGACCCCGACTCGGACAAGGGCGGGGCAGCGGCTGCGACCGCCTCCATCTCGGGGAGATCGCCGTTGCAGTGCAGGACCACGTCGCAGCCTGCGGCGATCACGGCGGCGGTGCGTTCTGGCAGGCTGCCGGCCAGCGCCTTCATGCAGATATCGTCGCTCATCAGCAGCCCGCCGAAGCCGAGCTCGCCGCGGATGACCGATCGGATGAGCGAGGGCGACGTAGTCGCCGGCCGCGCGGCGTCCACGGCGGCGTAGACGATATGCGCGGTCATCGCCATCGGCATGTCGGACAGCGCCTTGAACGGCGCGAAATCGGACTGGCGCAGGAGGTCGAGCGGCGTTTCCACCACGGGCAGGCTCTCGTGGCTGTCCGCATGCGCGCGGCCGTGGCCGGGGATATGCTTGACGACCGGAACCACCCCCGCTTCGAGGAAGCCTTCGCAGGAAGCGCGGCCGAGCCGTGCGATCATCGCCGGGTCTTCCGAGAAGGCGCGATCGCCGATGATATCGTGCGCCCCCGCGACGCGCAGGTCGAGCACCGGGGCGCAGTCCACGTTGATGCCGAGCGCCCGCAGCTCCGCGCCAATCAGCAAGGCGTTGAGGCGCGCCGCGCGCTCGCCCCGCGCGGCATCCGCCTCCGCGATGCGGCCGAACACAGCCACGGGCGGCGCCTTGCGCCAGGGCGGCGACGGCAACCGCGCCACGCGCCCGCCTTCCTGGTCGATCAGGACCGGCGCGTCCGCCCGGCCGACGCAATCGCGGAAATCGGCAACCAGCGCTTCGATCTGGCCCGCGGACTCGATGTTGCGGCGGAACAGGATGTAGCCCGCGGGGTCGCTTGCCCGGAAGAACGCGCGCTCCTTCTGCGAGAGCGTCGTGCCGGCCGATCCGAAGAATGCCGCGAGCGGGGCGCGGCTAGTTCTTGGGATTGACAATGATACACCCGATCTGGCGGCGCTTGAGCTGGTCGCACAGCGTCCGTGCGCTGGCCGAATCCTTCAGCGGCCCGGCCTGGATGCGGTAATAGGTCTTTCCGCTGATGGTGGCCTTCTCGACGTTCAGGGCGAGCTGGCCCAGCAGATCGCCGTTCTTTTCCCGCTGCACGGACCAGAAACCGGTCGCCTGCCCTTCGGTGGACACTGAGCCGAGCTGGATTCGATAGGCGCCCGTGGGAATGGACGCGACCTGCTGCGCCGGCTCCGCGCGCGCGACCGGCTTATCGACCGGCTTGGCGTCGGCGGCCCGCGCCTCCGCCGGCGGCGCGCCCGCGGATTTCGGTTGCCGGAGCGCCGGCTGAAGCTCCTTCGACGGGGCGGGGATCGTCGGCGGCGGCACCAGGGAACGGGCCGATTGGCCGGCCGGAACCGGCTGTCCGATCGGCGCGGACACGCCCGGCGTCGCCGCCGGGGCCGGGCCGTCGGGGACCGTATCGGCCGACCGCACGCGCGAGTTCTCGCCCGGACCGGCGGCTGCCGGCGCTGCTGCCGGCGCCACTGCAGGAGCCGGGGGCGTCATGGGGCGCTCCGGCGGCGGCAGGATCCGCTCGACGGGGTTCTGCTCGCTTATATCGTTGAGCGACTGATAGACGGTCATCCCCTGGTGCGGGATCTTGGCGCCGCCGGGGCTGTCGGGCGCGACCTTCATCGGGCCGGCCGGCTTGAGCAGCGGCGCGGAGCCTTCGCTGCCCTCCTTCACGCCCGCATTGTAGGAATACCAGGCGATCGTAACGCCGCCGGTCATGACGATCATCATGATGAGGATGGGCACGATAAGCGAGGCCGGTCGGCGGACCGGCCGGTGAACGTCGCGCTCCAGCTCGTCGAGCGCGGTCAAGTCATCCCGCATCGGGTCGCGGCGACCGATCATCGCAATTCCTCCACCGGGTGGACACCGAATATGCCGAGCCCCGCGGCGATCACCGTCTGCACGCCGCGCACCAGCGCCAGGCGGGCCGTGGTCAGCTCCGGATCGTCCTCGATAATGAACCGCAGGGTCGCGTCCTCCTTGCCCTTCGTCCACAGGGCATGGAATTCGGACGCCAAGTCATACATGTAGAACGCGAGGCGGTGCGGCTCGTGCGCTTCCGCGGCCGATTCCACCGTGCGCGGCCAGTTCCCCATGGCCCTGATCAGACCAAGCTCGGATTCATCCGTCAAGCGCGCGAAATTAGCGGCGCGCAGCGATTCCGGGGAGATATCCAGCCCCGGCATCGCCGTCCGGGCCATGCGCATCACGGAATGGCAGCGGGCATGGGCGTACTGGACGTAGAACACCGGGTTGTCGCGCGACTGCTCGGTCACCGCCGTCAGGTCGAAGTCCAGCCCCGCGTCGTTCTTGCGCGTCAGCATGATGAAGCGGACCACGTCCTTCCCCACCTCGTCGACGAGGTCGCGGAGCGTCACGAAGGTGCCGGCGCGCTTCGACATCTTCACCGGCTCGCCCTGGTCCATGATGCGGACGATCTGGCAGATCTTCACGTCGAGCGCCGCCTTGCCGCCGGTGATCGCCTTCGTCGCCGCCTGCATCCGCTTGACGTAGCCGCCGTGGTCGGCGCCCCAAACGTCGATCTGGATGGCGAAGCCGCGCTTGTACTTGTCCCAGTGATAGGCGATGTCGCTCGCGAAATAGGTCCAGCTTCCGTCCGATTTCTTCAGCGGGCGATCAACATCGTCTCCGAACTGGCTGGCCCGGAACAGGGTTTGCGGCCGCGGCTCCCAGTCGTCGGGCGCCTTGCCCTTGGGCGGCTCCAGGATGCCGGTATAGATCAGGCCGCGCGATTCCAGCTCGGCGAGCGCCTCGCCCACCTTGCCGGCGTCGACCAGGGCGCGCTCGGAGGTGAACACGTCGTGCCGCACGCCGAGCGCGGCCAGGTCCGCGCGGACGAGATCCATCATCGCCGCGACCGCCTTGCTGCGGATCGCCGGCAGCCATTCCGCCTCGCCGGCATCGCGCCAGCGCGCCCCGTCCTCGGCGGCGATGGCGCTGCCCACAGCCTTCAGGTAGTCGCCGGGATACAGCCCCTCCGGGATCGCGCCGATGTCGTCGCCCAGCGCCTCGCGGTAGCGAAGGAAGGCCGAGCGCGCCAGGATGTCGACCTGAGCGCCGGCATCGTTGATGTAGTACTCGCGGCACACGTCGTAGCCCGCGGCGGCCAGCAGGGACGCCAGCACGTCGCCGAACACCGTGCCCCGCGCGTGTCCGATATGCAGCGGGCCCGTCGGATTGGCGGAGACGTACTCCACGTTGACGCGCGCGCCCCTGCCCCCACGCCCGCCCATGTCCGACCGGCCGAAGCCTTCGCCTTCGGCGAGGATGGCCGAGAGGCAGTCGAGCCAGACCGCGCGGTCGAGGCGGAGGTTGATGAAGCCCGGCCCGGCGATCTCCGCCGTGGCGACGCCGGGAAGCGTCCGGATCCTGTCCGCCAGCAGCGCCGCAAGGTCGCGCGGCTTCATGCCGGCGTCCTTGGCGAGGATCATCGCCGCGTTGACGGCCATGTCGCCATGCGATGCGTCGCGCGGCGGCTCCACCGCCACGCGCACCGTCTCCAGCCCTGCGGGCAGCGTGCCGTCGGCAGCGAGACCCTGGAGAAGCTCGAGGATCCGGCCGCGCATGTCGCGAAAGAGGTTCATTCGGCCGGCGCCTTCCCGGCCTTCATGTGACGGTGCGCCCGTTCGGCATAGCGGTCGGTCATGCCGGCGATGTAGTCAGCGGCCACGCGCGCCGTCGCGAGCGTCCCGGGCCCGTCCGTCAGGCGGCGCCACTGCTCGGGCAGCAGGCCGGGCGCGCCCATGAAGCCCTCGAACAGGTCACGGACGATTTCGCGGGCGGCCCCGGTCTCCTTGGTGACGGACGGATGACGGTACATGTTCTCGAACAGGAAGCTCTTAATCGCGCGGTCCTTTTGGACCATCGCGGGAGAGAACGCAACGACCGGCTGGCCGAGCGCGCGCACGGCGGCGGCGGAAACCGGATCGGCCTCGCGGATGCGGCGGCGCGTCTCGGCCAGGACGTCGTTGACCATGGCGTCGATCTGCCGCCGCACGACTTCCTGGATCAGCCGGCCCGGCTCGATTCGCGGATACTGGCGCGCCACCGCCTCGTAGATCTCGGCGATGTGCGGCACCGCGGCGGCGAGCGTCTCCATGGTGAAGAGCTTCGCCCTGAGGCCGTCGTCGACGTCGTGGTTGTCGTAGGCGATGTCGTCGGCGATTGCGGCCACCTGCGCCTCCGGGCCGGCGAAGCTGTCGAGCTCCAGGTCGTGCTTGCCGATGTAGTCGGCGATGGTGCGTGGCAGCGGCTTCTTCTTCGCCTTGCGCCCGGTCAGCGGGCCGTTGTGCTTGACCAGCCCCTCCAACGTCTCCCAGGTCAGGTTCAGCCCGTCGAAGGCCGCGTAGCGCTGCTCCAGGTAAACGACGACGCGCAGCGTCTGGTCGTTGTGGTCGAAGCCGCCGAAGGGCTTCATCGCCGCGTCGAGCGCTTCTTCCCCCGCATGGCCGAACGGCGGATGGCCGAAGTCGTGCGCCAGCGCCAGCGCCTCCGCAAGGTCGTGGTCGAGGCTCATGCTGCGCGCCAGCCCGCGCGCGATCTGCGCCACCTCCAGGCTGTGGGTCAGCCGGGTGCGGAAATGGTCGCCTTCCGGCGACACGAAGACCTGGGTCTTGTGCATCAGGCGACGCAGCGCCGTGGAATGGATGATGCGGTCGCGGTCGCGCTGGAAGCAGGTCCGAGTCTCGCTCTCGGGCTCGCCGTGGAGGCGGCCACGGCTTGCCATGGGATCGCTGGCGTACGGCGCGCGGTCGGAAGCCATGGCGCGAAAACTATAGAGGCCGGCGGAGAAACGCAACGGCCCCAGCGGCTTCCGGCCGGCTGCGTATCCCGGCCATTGACAAAAACTGGCAAAACCCTATCTAACCCCCTAGAATACCGGCGACTCCGAGGGATTCAGGAACACCGCATGAGCGACGTCTTCGCAATGGAAAAGAGCAGCGCCGGCCGCCAGTTCGCGGTCAGCGAGAGCGCTTCCCGCCGAATCGCGAAGCTGCTGGAGGGCGAGCCCAGCGGCTCCATGCTGCGGGTGACCGTCTCAGGCGGGGGCTGCTCCGGCTACCAGTACGGCTTCGGCTTCGATTCCGACAAGACCGCCGACGACCACGTGTTCGAGGCCAACGGCGTGACTGTGGTGGTCGACGACGTGTCGCTCGACCTGCTCGCCGGGGCGGAGCTCGACTTCGTCGAGGACCTCATCGGCGCCTCCTTCCAGGTCAAGAACCCGAACGCCACTTCGTCTTGCGGCTGCGGGTCGTCTTTCGCGGTTTGAGCCGGCCGAGTAAATCGGAGATGCGCAATCGCATTTGCGTATCTTGCATGAGCGCCGTGCGTCCTTCGACTGGCTCAGGATGAGGGTGAGTCTTCTTGGCATTGAGAAAAGCCTCATGCTGAGCTTGTCGAAGCACGCACCCCGCTTGTCCCAATCGCCGCGAGCATCCTTCAAATGCGATTGTCCTCGCTGCAAGGGGGGAGAACTTTAAGGCAACCCTACCCGTTCTTCCGCGAATACGCCGCCGCGCTCTCGCCGGCGAGCTTGCCGAAGACGGTGCCGGCCATCAGGCCGCTGCCGCCAGGATAGTTCTCGAAGAACAGGCCGCCGACCAGCTCGCCCGCCGCGTAGAGGCCGGGGATGGAGCGGTCGCTCAGGTCCTGCACCTCTCCCTTGTCGTCGATCCTGAGCCCGCCGAAGGTGAAGGTGATGCCGGTCGTGGTCACGTAGGCCTCGAAGGGCGGCTTGTCGATCGGCAGCGCCCAGTTGGTCTTGTTGGGCGTAAGGCCCTCGGTCGTGACGCCGTCGAGGATCGCCGGGTTGAACTTGCCCGGCCGGCAGGCGGCGTTGAATTGGTCGATGGTCGCCTTCAAGGTCGGCGGATCGATCTCGAGCCCGGCGGCCAGCTCCTCGATGGTATCGGCCTTCACCTTGGTCACCTGGCGGATGCGGTACTCGTCGCGCAGCAGCGGGATGGTCTTCTGGTCGAAGATCTGGATCGCGGTGCGGAAGGGCTGGCTCATGATCTCGCGGCCGAACTTCACGTAGGTGTGGTTGCGCAGGTCCTCGCCCTCGTCCACGAAGCGCTTGCCGTGCAGGTTGACCATGATGCCCCACGGGTAGGAATGCTTCTGGAAGTTGTCGAGGACTTCCCGGTCGCCGTAGGGCGGCGCGGAGTAGTCCCAGCCGACCGAGTGGCAGCCCGACCAGTTGCCGTAGGGCCTGGCGCCGATGTCGATGGCCATGCGGATGCCGTCGCCCGTGTTGTGGCGCGTGCCGCGCACGCGGCATAGGTCCCAGCCCGGCCCGAGGTAGCAGACGCGCATCTCGGGATTCGATTCGAAGCCGCCGCAGGCGAGGACGACCGCCTTGGCCGCGATCTCCTCGTAGCCGTTCGGCCCGCGGACCTCGAGCCCGGTGATGCGCCGCTTCCGGTCCTGGATCAGGCGCGACGCGCCGGTCGAATAGCGGATCTCGCAGCCGATCCTGGCGACGCGCTGCAGCTCGGCCTCGACCAGCCCGGCGCCGCCGCCGACGGCCTCGATGTTCACGCCGCCGTAGAAGTGATGCTTGCCCTCGACCAGGAAGGACTGCCGGCCGAACATCGGGATGAAGCGGATGCCGTGGCTGCGCAGCCAGACCATCGCCGGGCGCGAACCGTCGATCAGCCGCCACGCCATGTCCTCGTCGGCCTGGTGGCGGGTGACCTTCATCAAAGTTTCGTAGAAGACGTCGCGGTCATGGACCGGCAGCACGATCTGCGAGCGCTCGGCCTCCGACAGGTCGGTCAGCACGTCCTTCGCGACGTCGTCGACGCCGGTGTGGCAGAAGCGGAATCCGCCGGCGGTGAAGTAGGAGTTGCCGCCCTTCTCTTCCTCCGACGCCTTCTCCAGGATCAGGACATTGGCGCCGTTCTCGCGGGCGGCCATGGCCGCGCTCAGCGCCGCGTTCCCGGCGCCGACAACAACGACATCGTAATCGGTCATTCGCTTGCTCCCGTCAGGTGGACGGCGGGAGTTTTAGCCTCGATGCTATTCTAAAGTAAAATTCAAATATTTTTATTATTATTGATTTTTTATGAATTTAAGCTAACGAAGGCCGCGCGTCTCGATATGCTGGCGATAGGCGTCGTAGTCGCGCGCCGCGGCGATTTCCTCGCGCCCGAGCCGGGCGATCGAATGGCGCAGCTCCGTCTTCTCCTCGGCGAGTTGCTTGAGGTCTATGGCGAGCGTCGCGCGCGCGGCGGCCGCGAGGCCGGGCCCGATCACCCGCACGGTCTTGTCCGCCAGCAGCCGCTCCACGGTCCGCTCGCGCCGCTTGCTGTGGTCCAGGCGGTTCCGGATGCTGCGCAGCGCCGCGTGGCGCTCGTAGAGGCCGAAGCCGTCGGCGTGCGCGGCGATGAAGGCGCTCTCCTGGCCGGAGGGGCAGATGCCGGAATACTGATAGCCTTGCGTGCCCAGGTGATAGCCGTTCAGCGGCCGGCAGAAATGCGCCAGCCCGTCGGCCCGGCCGACGGTGTAGGCATCGAAGCCGGCCGCGACGCCGTGCTCGGCGCAGTCCTTCCGCCGGGTGCCGAAATAGGCCGGGCTGCGTCCCTGGACGCCGTCCTCATAACCGATGGCCCGCCAGTCGGCGGTCTGGCATTCCGCGGCATCCATGCCGGCGCAGCCGGCGAGCATCAGGCAGAGCGATAGGATTGCAAGCCCACGCATGGCGTTTCCTCCGGTTCCGCGGAACCATAGGTAGGCATGCATTAAGGAGAAATTAACGCCCGAAGCCCGGTGTAATCGAGGCGCGGTTATGCCAACATCCGGGGCGTCGCCGCACCCATTCCCAGCTCCCGGGGCAACGCTCGCATGAAGATCGCCACCTTCAACGTCAACTCCGTCAAAGCGCGGCTGCCGCGCGTCCTCGAATGGCTCGAGGAGGCGAAGCCGGATGTCGCGCTGCTGCAGGAGACGAAGTGCGAGGACGACAAGTTCCCCCTGCTGGAGATCCATGCGCTCGGATATCAGACCGCGCTGCACGGCCAGAAGACCTACAACGGCGTCGCCATCCTGTCGCGCTATCCGATCGGGGACGTGGTATGCGGCCTGCCCGGCGGCGACGGCGACGACCACGCGCGCTACATCGAGGGAACGGTGAAGGGTGTCCGGGTCGCCAGCATCTACCTGCCGAACGGCAATCCAACGGATACCGAGAAATTCCCCTACAAGCTCGCCTGGATGGAGCGGCTGCGCACGCATATCCGCCGCACCCTGCTGCCGGCGGAGATGCCGCTCGCGCTCGGCGGCGACTACAACTGCTGCCCGACGGACAAGGACGTGTACGACCCGAAGGCCTGGGCCGACGACGCGCTATGCCGGCCGGAGACGCGGGCGCAGTTCCGCGCGATGATCAACCTCGGCCTGACCGAGGCCTGGCGCGCGCTGCACAACGAGATCGCCTACACCTTCTGGGACTATCAGGCGGGGCGCTGGTCGCGCGACGAAGGCCTGCGCATCGACCATTTCCTGCTGTCGCCGCGGGCCGCCGACCGGTTGGTCGCCTGCGAGATCGACCGCAAGCCCCGCGGCAAGGAAAAGGCGTCCGACCACACGCCGGTTTGGGTGGAGTTGAGGGAGTAGCGGGGACCGAGCGTCTTCATGCTTCGACAAGCTCAGCATGAGGATGGTTTTGAGCTTTAGATCAAGGCAGTAGACCTCATCCTGAGCCTGTCGAAGGATGAGTACGCACCGCCCCCGCCCCCTCAAATATCCGCGAACACGTGCGACTCCGCCTTGCCGCCAGGATGCGTCACGGCGCCGTTGCGGGCGTTGCCGACGGTCTGGGCGTATTTCCAGAGCGCGCCGGAGCGGTAGTCGGTCTCGCGCGGCTTCCAGGCCTTGCGGCGCTTCTCGAGCTCGGCGTCGTCGAGGTCGACCGCGAGGATGCCCTCCACCGCGTCGATGGTGATCTTGTCGCCATCCTTCAGCAGCGCGATCGGCCCGCCGACCGCTGCCTCAGGCCCGATGTGGCCGATGCAGAAGCCGCGCGTGGCGCCCGAGAAGCGCCCGTCGGTGATCAACGCCACCTTGTCGCCCATGCCCTGGCCGTAGATCGCCGAGGTGGTCGCCAGCATCTCGCGCATGCCGGGGCCGCCCTTCGGCCCTTCGTAACGGATGACGAACACGTCGCCCGCCTCGTACTGGCGCAGCTCGACGCATTCGAAGGCGTCCTCCTCGCAGTCGAAGACGCGGGCGGCGCCGGTGAACGTAAGCTTCTCCAGCCCGGCCACCTTCACGATGGCGCCGTCGGGTGCGAGATTGCCCTTGAGGCCGACCACGCCGCCGGTCTTGGTGATCGGCTTGCTGACCGGACGGATGACATCCTGGTCCGTGGGAAACTTCACGCGCTCCAGCTCCTCGCCGAGCGTCCGGCCGGTCACGGAGAGGCAGCTCCCGTCGAAATAGCCGCCTTCTAGCAGCGCCTTCATCAGCACCGGCACGCCGCCGATCTCGAACATGTCCTTGGCGACGTAGCGGCCGCCGGGCTTGAGGTCGGCGATATAGGGCGTGTCCTTGAAGATGTCGGCCACGTCGAACAAGTCGAAGTCGATGCCGCATTCATGCGCGATCGCCGGCAGGTGCAGCGCGCCGTTGGTCGAGCCGCCGGACGCGGCGACGATGCGGGCGGCGTTGATCAGCGCCTTCTTCGTCACGATGTCGCGGGGGCGGAGGTTCTTCTCGATCAATCGCATCACCGTCTCGCCGGACGCCTCGGCATAGGCGTCGCGGGAATCGTAGGGCGCGGGTGCGCCGGCCGAGCCGGGCAGCGCGAGCCCGATCGCCTCGGACACGCAGGCCATCGTGTTGGCCGTGAACTGGCCGCCGCAGGAGCCCGAGGACGGGCACGCGACACATTCCAGAAGGTGCAGGTCCTCGTCCGACATGTTGCCGGCGCTGTGCGCGCCGACGGCCTCGAACACGTCCTGCACGGTCACGTCCTTGCCCTTGAAGCGGCCGGGCAGGATCGAGCCGCCATACATGAAGACCGACGGCACGTTGAGCCGCACCATCGCCATCATCATGCCGGGCAGCGACTTGTCGCAGCCGGCGAGGCCGACGAGCGCGTCGTAGCAGTGCCCGCGCATGGTCAGCTCGACGGAATCGGCGATCAGGTCGCGGCTGGCGAGCGAGCTCTTCATGCCCTGATGACCCATGGCGATGCCGTCCGTGACCGTGATGGTCGTGAACTCGCGCGGCGTGCCCTTCATCGACTTGACGCCGAGCTTGACCGCCTGGGCCTGCCGGCTCAGCGCGATGTTGCAGGGCGCGGCCTCGTTCCAGCAGGTGGCGACGCCGACGAAGGGCTGGGCGATCTCCTCGTCCGTCATGCCCATGGCGTAGTAGTAGGAACGGTGCGGCGCGCTCGCCGGCCCGACTGAAACGTAACGGCTCGGCAGCCTCGATTTATCGACGGCCATCTCACTTCTCCTGAAAGACGTGTCCCGTGCTGCTGTATCTTTAATCGGCGGGCGGCGCAAGCCAAGGGCGGGGATACGGCGTCAACGGCCATCCTCCGCCAGCAGGGCGTCGAAATAGGCCTTCTTGAGGGGGCAGCGCCTGTCGAGGAAGCAGGATTGGAGCCTGCCCTTTATCGTGCCGTCGACCCGCAGGATCAGCTCCCACGGCTGGCCCATCATCATCGTATGGACGTACTGGGCGAAGCTCTCGGCGAAGTCCTCTTCGGGCATGGTGGTGGCGTAGAGCGAGGGAAAGTCGCTGTCGGCCAGGTCGCGGAAGGTGTCCGGCAGCGCCTTCACATACTCCTCGTACTGGCCGGCGCCGATGCTTCGCATCGCCGTGTCGATCCGCCGGGAATGGCGGTGCTGCCCGGGACGCACCCATGAAATGCAGGTGAAGCCGCAGCCTTCGCGCGCCGCACCGTAGTTGAAGCGCTCGGGCGTGATGCCGCGCTGGTAGTCGATCAGATGGCCGAGCTCGTGCAGCAGCACGTAGCTCAGGGTCGTGATGCGGTCGTCTTCGCCGCGCCGCGCCAGCCGCGATTCCACGCTGACGTCCCCATAGTCGCGGGGCGGCATGTATTCCATCCCGGACATCGCCTGGTTGGCGCGCATGTCCGTCTCGTCGCGGTCGATCAGGATGATGGTGCCGACATGCTGGCGCCACATCCCGGAGACTTCCAGCGCCATGCCGAGGTTGGTCTCGTTCTCGCCATCCGCCAGCCCTTCCACCAGGAACACGCCGATAAGATGCTCGCCGGCCATGCGGTGCAGGACCTCGGGATAGCGCGCGACCGCGGCGCGGAGGTCCCGCAGCACGTATTCCGCATCGCGCGCCGGGGCGAGCTTGCTTTCGAATTCGCCGTCGCCGATCGCGTCGCGCAGCGAGGCGGCCGCATCCCCGGGAAGGATATGGATCCGCTCCGCCAGCGGCCGGCCGCGCCAGTCGTCGCCCCAATAACTCGCCCGCAGCGCCGCGGGCTCCGTCGCATAGGTGACGATGAAGGCGAGCGGCACCAGCGCCGCCAGGACCAGCCAGCCCCGCCATCCGTTGTATCCGTGCAGCATCGGCATCCCGGCAAGCCACCAATACCGCGGAAGGCTACCGGCGGTTGGGTAATAAACTGTTAATTCGGCCGGGCGGCGGCGTCCATCAGGGCCGAGAGCAGCGCCCGCAGCGCCTCCACCCTGCCCGGCCCCTTCACCTGCGGCACGGGCGGGCAAGGGTGCCATTCGTCGGGTGGCCGGGACAGCAGCGCCGCGTCGAGCACGACGAAGGCGGCGACCGTCTTGCCGTGATCCCTTATGGGGAAGCTCGCGGCGGCGCAACGCAGCCCCGTCACCGTGAACGCGCCGACGAAGCGGCTGTCGAGGTGCGCCTGCAGCCGCGCCGGGGCGTCGAGCACGGCTGCGCGGAATTCTCTCCCGAGTTCTGCCGTAACTTCCGCTTCGCGCACGCCGGGATAGCGCTCGCGCAGGAACTCGAGGACGGGCGGGATAGCCGGCTGGATGCGGTTCTGCGTCCCGGTGAAATGCCACCCGAGCGCCCAGAAGCTGACCTCCTGCACATACGCCGGCTCCCGGCTTACGCAGGCGGAGAGGAGGAGGGGTAGAAGAACGCGTGTGAGCTTTGCCATGGCGGCACCCAGCGCCCTCATGCTTCGACAAGCTCAGCATGAGGATATTATTAACATAAAACAACAATATAGACCTCATCCTGAGCCTGTCGAAGGATGAGTACGCTCCGACCTGCTCCGCGAAAGTCGACTGAGCTTGTCGTAATCGCCGGCAATCAGTGCTTCCTTCTTCGCCCTGCTCCAGCCCTTAAGCCGCCGCTCCGATGCAATGGCATCGCTGATCCTGTCGAAGCTCTCGCTATACACCAGATCCACCGGCCGCCGGGATTTCGTGAATCCGCCGAAGGTTCCGGCGTTATGCTCGGCGACACGGTGCTCGAGACTGCCGCGTGTGGTGCCGACATAGTAGCGGCCGTCGCGGCAGCGGAGGATGTAGACGAAGGCGTTCATCTGGGTAAGCGACGTGCCGGAAGCTCATGCTTCGACAAGCTCAGCATGAGGATTTCTATCATATCGAACATTGCCTTACACCTCATCCTGAGCCTCCTCATCCCGAGCTTGTCGAGGGACGAAGGATGAGTACGCTCAGCCCCTCAACCCACCGCGGAAAGCCGCTTCAGCGCCGCGTCCAGCTTCGCGCGGGCGCTTTCTTCCTCGGCGAGGCGCTCGCGTTGCTCGTCGACCACGGCCTCGGGGGCCTTCGCGAGAAACTGCTGGTTCGAGAGCTTCTTCTGCAGCTTCTGGATCTCGCCCTCGGTCTTGGCGATCTCCTTCTGCAGGCGCTGCTTCTCTTGCGCGATGTCGATGACCTCGGCGATCGGGAGCGCCACTGTCGCCTCGTCCAGCACGAGTTGCACCGCGCCCTTGGGGATCTCGCCGCCGACGCGGATGTCCTTGAGGC
This sequence comes from Alphaproteobacteria bacterium, assembly GCA_009377445.1. GTDB lineage: Bacteria > Pseudomonadota > Alphaproteobacteria > UBA8366 > UBA8366 > WHUA01. The sequence continues at coordinate 253,649 of WHUA01000005.1, forward strand.
GCGCGAGGCGGCGGATCAGCGTCTCGTGCGCCGCGAGCCAGGCCTTGCCCTCCGCGCCGAGGCCTGTGATCACCATGGGAATCTCGGCCGCCGGCGGCACGTTCATCTCCGAACGCACCGAGCGCACGCCGGTGATCAGCCGCACCGCCCAGTCCATCTGCCGGTCGGCGCCGGCGTCGATCAGCCCGGGGGCATAGGACGGCCAGGGCGAGCGGATCAGCATTGCTGGGCGGCTCTCGGCCGTGTTGCCCCACAGCTCCTCGGTCACGAAGGGCATGAAGGGGTGCAGCAGCAGGAGGATCTGGTCGAGCGCCCAGCCGGCGGTCGCCTGCGTCTCGGCCTTCGCCGCCGCGTCGCCGCCCATCAGGAACGGCTTGCAGAACTCGAGATACCAGTCGCAGTAGGCGCCCCAGACGAACTGGTAGAGCGCCTGCGACGCCTCGTTGAAGCGATAGGCCTCCAGCCGGCCGGTGACGGCCGCGGCGCAGCGCGCCACCTCGCCCACGATCCAGCGGTTGACCGGCTCCTTCGGCGAAGCCGGATCGAAGCCCGGCAGCGAGACGCAGCCGTTCATCTCGCAGAACCGTGCGGCGTTCCAAAGCTTGGTCGCGAAGTTGCGCGAGCCCTCGACGCGGCTTTCGGCGAGCCGGATGTCGCGGCCCGGCGCCGCCAGCGACGAGAGCGTGAAGCGCAGCGCGTCCGCGCCGTACTTGCCGATCAGGTCGAGCGGGTCGATGACGTTGCCCTTCGACTTCGACATCTTCTGGCCCTTCTCGTCGCGGACCAGGGCGTGGACGTAGACGGTATGGAACGGCGCGTCGTCCATAAAGTGCAGCCCCATCATCATCATCCGCGCTACCCAGAAGAAGATGATGTCGAAGCCGGTGACCAGCACGTCGGTCGGGTAGTAGCGGGCGAGCTCAGGCGTCTCGTCCGGCCAGCCGAGCGTGGAGAACGGCCAGAGCCCGGATGAGAACCAGGTGTCGAGCACGTCCGGATCGCGCACGAGATCCGTCCGCTTGCCGTAATGCCTGTCCGCCGCCGCCTGCGCCTCCGCCTCGCTCATCGCGACGAAGATCTCGCCGTCCGGCCCATACCACGCTGGGATCTGATGGCCCCACCAGAGCTGGCGCGACACGCACCAGGGCTGGATGTTGCGCATCCATTCGAAATAGGTCTTCGACCAGTTCTCCGGCACGAAGCGGGTGCGCCCCTCCTCCACCGCGCGGATCGCGGGCTCGGCCAGCACCGCCGCGTTCACGAACCACTGGTCGGTGAGATAAGGCTCGATCGGCACGCCGCCACGGTCGCCATAGGGCACCGTGTGGAGATGGTCGTCGATCTTTTCCAGCAGGCCGGCGGCTTCGATATCCGCCACCACGCGCTTCCGCGCCTCGAAGCGGTCGAGGCCGCGGTATGCTTCCGGGACCTCGTCGTTGAGGCGGCCGGACACGTCGAGGATGTTGATCATCGGCAGGCCGTGCCGCTTGCCGACCTCGAAGTCGTTGAAGTCGTGCGCCGGGGTGATCTTGACCGCGCCGGAGCCCTGCTCCGGATCGGCATAGGCATCGGCGACGATCGGGATGCGGCGGCCGACCAGCGGCAGGATGCAGTGCTTGCCGACGAGGTCGCGGTAGCGCTCGTCCTCCGGGTTCACGGCGACCGCGGTATCGCCGAGCATCGTCTCGGGGCGGGTCGTGGCGACAGTGAGGAAGCGGCCCGGCTGGCCCTCGACCGGGTACTTGAAATACCAGAGGTGGCCCTTGGTCTCGCGCTGCTCGACCTCGAGGTCCGAGATCGCCGTCTCCAGCTTCGGGTCCCAGTTGACGAGCCGCTTGTCCTTGTAGACCAGCCCTTCCTTGTACAGCCGCACGAAGACGGTCAGGACCGCCTTGCTCAGCCCCTCGTCCATGGTGAAGCGCTCGCGGCTCCAGTCGCAGGACGCGCCAAGCCGGCGGAGCTGGCGGGTGATCGTGCCGCCGGACTCGTCTTTCCACGCCCAGACGCGCTCGATGAAGGCGTCGCGGCCCATCTCGCGCCGGGAGACGTTGCCCTGCTCGGCGAGCTGGCGCTCGACCACCATCTGCGTGGCGATGCCCGCATGATCGGTGCCCGGCTGCCACAGCACGTCGCGGCCGCGCATCCGCTCGAAGCGGACGAGAATGTCCTGCAGCGTGTTGTTGAGGGCGTGCCCCATATGCAGACTGCCCGTGACGTTCGGCGGCGGGATGACGATCGAATAGGGCTTGCCATCTGCGGGGGTGCCGCAGACGAACGCCCCACTGCTTTCCCAACGCTCGTAATGTCGGGCTTCGACCTCGTCGGGCCGAAAGGTCTTCTCCAGAATCGGCATTTCCCTCACGTTCAGGCCAAGGCAGGAATCCGTCCGGCCCGGCGGGAATGCCTCAGTCTTCGTCCCCTGCCCGGGCCATACGCTCGATCTCGCGTCGGACGAGACGTTCGACCATATCGGGAAGGTTTTCGTCAAGCCATTGGCGGAGCATCGGCCGCATCAATTCCTCGGCGAGCTGCTCGACCGTGATGCCGGGCCTGCCCGATTTGACCGACCGCGCAAGCTGGCCGAAGGAGGAGATGCCGGCCGCGGCCGTGGACGTGGAGATAATGCTGTCGGCCTGTGCGAGGGCGGCGGGTTCCGGCGCGCGCGGCGGTTGCGGCTCCGGCACGAAGGCGCGCATCGGCTCGGGTTCCGGCTCCGGCTCGGGTTCCGGCTCGGGTTCCGGCTCAGGTTCGGGTTCCGGCTCGGGCTCCGGTTCGGCATCCAGCACTTCGAGCTCGTGCTCGTCCGCCGGCTGAACCTCGTCGGTGAGCTCGAGCGGCTCTTCCTCCTCGGGCTCGGGCTCCGGCACAGCCTGTGCCTGAGGCGCGGCGTCGTCGTCGCTGTCCTCGGAAATTATCTTCCGGATGGACGCAAGGATCTCCTCCATGGAGGGCTCTTGCTGCTTTCCTGCCTCGCTCATTATCTGCTCATCCCAACTGTTCGCTCATCTCGCTTCATTGCAACCAGTCATTCGTAACGGCAGGCCCCGCACCCCAGATTCACTTGGTTTCCGGCGGTTGAGCGCCAGGCTTGTCCAGATCTCCGCCCAGCCCCCAGAGCTTGTCGCGCACCTTGTCGTAATGCCGGTTCGGATCGTAATACTCGGTGTTGAGACTCATCGACTGGGCCGTCAGCCGGCCGATCGCCGACTTCAACTGGTACTGGGCGACGGTTTCGTCGCGCTCCGCGCGGACCAGGTTGACCTGCGAGTCGAGCAGCTCCTGCTCCGCATCCAACACGTCGAGCACGGTGCGGGACCCGACCAGCGCTTCCTGGCGCACGCCTTCGAGGGCGATGCGGTTGGCCCGCACCGCCGCGGTGAAGGAACGGATGCGGGCGCGCGCCGTCACCAGCGTTTCCCAGGCATTGTTGGCGTCTTCCGTCGCGCCGCGCCGCGCTTCGATCAGGCGCATGCGGTTGCGGCCCACCACCTGCTTCGCCTCGCGCACGCGGCTGGTCGCGAAGCCGCGCTGATAGAGCGGCACGGTCAATTGCGCGATGATGCTGGCGCTGTCGCGGGTGGTGCTGGAGCCGACCTCGTTGCCGATTCTGCCGCCCTGGCCCACGACGTCGACCCGCGGCAGCAGGTCGCTCGTCGTCACTTTGACGTTGGAGACGGACGCGCGCTCGTCGTACAAGGCGGCGAGGACATCGGGATTGCCCTCCAGCGCGACCTGCACGCTTTCCTGGCGCGAGTTCGGCAGGTCCACGACCGCCTCCGGCTTCTGCACGGCGTCCGGCAGCTTGCCGATGATCTGTTCGTAGATTCCGCGGCTGATCTGCACGTCGCCTTCGGCCTGGATTCGGTCCGCGGTCGCGCTGGACACGCGCGCTTCGGCCTGCGAAACGTCGGTTCGCGTCACCTCGCCCACGTTGAAGCGGTCGCGCGTCGCCTCCAACTGGCGTCCCAGGACGCGCTCGTTGTTCAAGTTGAGGCGCAGCACGGCCTCGTCCCGGACGACGTTCATGTAGGCCTGGACGGCATTCAGAAGCACGGTCTGCTCGATCGAAGAAAGGCGGGCCCGCTCGGCGCGCACCGTGTCTTCCGCGCGGTTGACGTCCGCGACCGTGCCGCCGCCGGCATAGATATTCTGCGTGACGCGGAGGCCCCCGCTGTACGTCCCGCCGCTGTCCGTGCCGTCGATGCCGTCGCCGCTCTCGGCCAGGTAGCCGCCATCGCCGACGATCTCGACGAAGGGCCGCCAGCCCGCCAGCGCCTGCGGGACACCTTCGTCCGTTGCCCGCAGGCTCGCGCGCTGCGCCTGCAGCGTCGGATTGTTCTGATAGGCGAGGGTCATCGCTTCCATCAGCGTCTCCGCTCGCGCGGCGCTCAGGCAAATCGCCAAAGCGCAGCCGGCTACGGTCGTGAACAGCATCGCGCGCGACAATCGCCCACCCGGCAACCCATTCGGCAGCCCATCCGGCAACACCGTCCGCGCTCCCCGCTCCCCAAGTTCTTTTGTCACCTTCAACCTTCTAACAAGTTCGAACGCCAATATTCCCGTTTCGCCGATTGCGCGTGGCCATCTCGATCCAGCCGTGCGCCACCCTGCTTGCGATCATCCAGGAACGCAAAGGCGCCACCCGACCCGACCTGGAAAACCGCTACTTGAACCGCGACCGGCAAGACGCCAACCATCCTACCCCATCGGACGGTCGCGGCATGAGCGGCAATGTGCAACGGATCCCCCAGGATCGCATCATCAAAAATAAGACCACAAAATGTTGACGGCGGACAGCCCTAAAACACAAAACCTGCGGATTTAACGAACTCCGGCAGAACGGGGGTGTTCGCGTCGAACAGCGTTCTCCGGGAGACGACGCCGCCCCGGCGCTCGATGAGCGTCGCGCGGCCGGGCCCTTCTCCATTTGATATCACAGCGACAATTCTGCCGTTTTCCGCAAGCTGGTCAATGACGGCCTGCGGCACCTCGCCGACGGCGCCGTCGAACAGGACGAGCTGGTAGGGCGCTTCGTCCGGCCAGCCTTTTTCCAGCGGCCCTTCGACGACGACGACATTGTCCGCGCCGTGCCCGGACAGCAGCGCCTGGGCTTTCGCGGCCGCACCCGAGTCGCGCTCGAGCGCGATGACCGCGCCGCACAGCTTGGCCAGGACCGCGGCCGAGTATCCGGTTCCGCATCCGATCAGGAGGACGGCGTCTTCCGGTCCGGGCATCGCCTCCTGCAGCATCCGGCCGAATATCATGGGCTCCATCAGGAAACGGCCGCCGCCGAGCGGCAGGTCCTCGTCGATGTAGGCGACGGCGGCCAGGGCATCGGGAAGGAAGCGCTCGCGGGGAACCGACCCCATCGCCGTGACGATCGCCGGCTCGATGACGCGGTTGGTGCGAAGCTGGCTTTCCACCATGTTGCGTCTCGCTTTGGCGAAGTCCATGGCAACCCGTACTCCCCGATCAATGGCGCCCGCGGCCGGGACGCCGCCCGGCGCAATCGACGCGAGGGTTATATCCCCGGCGGTCTGTGAAAACAATCCGCGGCTGGCCCGCCCTCGCCCGCTGCTTGACCGGCCGTGGGCCGCCCCGTATACCACCGCCTGTCGGCCGCCGCGGCCCGGTGGCAGAGTGGTTATGCAGAGGACTGCAAATCCTTTTATGTCGGTTCGATTCCGGCCCGGGCCTCCAATTTATCGTTAAATATCAATAGTTAACGTCCATCTCCCCACACCTGCCGCGTCCGGCTTTCTTTTTCCTTGCCCTGAGCCAGCGACAAGTCCTCGGCCATTATGGTGTGTGTCCATATCTCCACTTCGTCAACTATAGTGACTTCGTTCCGGCAGCCTTTCGCGCACACCATATTGTCTGCCTCGACACCGCAAAAAAATAGGGGAGAGACGCATGCGAGTTTTAGGGGGTTTGATGGCGGTCGCCGCCTTGTTCCTTTCTTCCGCTGCGTTGTCTGACAATCGATGGACCGTCTACGTGCAGAAGGAAAAGGGTGGAGCGTGGGAGAAGGCGGCCTATCCGCGCGCATCGGATCAACAGGCAAAGGCATCCACTGCACGTGTGTGCATAATAATGCGGGTTTATGCGAGCAAAGCCGTCAAACCCGCGACGGGCGAAGAGATCGCTCGCGTTTGCGCGGACAAGGCGACAACCGTCGTCCCCCGCGGCGCGGCCATCGGGAGCTCTTCGGCCCCGGCCCCGCACGCAACGGCGCAATCGGGCGGCGCTGCCCCGATGAGCTATTACCTCGTCATGCTGAATGCGCTTCGCGACAGGCCCGGGCTATTCAGCGATGAGGTATGGAACAAGTTGACCGCCCATCAGATCCGCGTCGCCCAGTCGCACCACTTTTCGCGGGCGCCTCTACCGCACGGAGCGGATCCCGTCTTCACGGCCGCGCAAGTCAAGGATCGCAATCCCGAAATGGCGAGCGCGGAGCTTGCCCCCGTACTGAAAGCCAATCTAGCCGCCCGCGCCAAGGCGGCGCCGGCCGTGCTGGTGGCGAAGCACGCTCTCTTTGGGCTCAGTTATGACGACAAGACCGGAAAGCTGGTGGCCAACTGCTGTTATGGCCGCCCCCGCGTGCGACCCGGCTTGTTCGACCTGCTGAAGCCTGATCTCCGCCTCGTCAACGGTGTGCCGTCCAATACGGCGGCCGCCTATCAACCCTCGGCCGGCCTGCCGCAAAAAGCCGGAAATCTCGCCGCCTATAAGGTCAAGGAAAACCTGGCGGCCAAAGAATCAGGACCGGTGCCCGCGCTTGCAGCTATCATACTTGGCGGTGCGCATTTCGGGTTCCGGCCCGAGGAAATGGACATTGCCCTCGACCGGTGGGTGGAGATCGACGGCATCCCCATGGCCCGTCGCGCGGCGGAAATTCTGTTGAATGGAGTTGCAGGACAGAAAGGCAGCGTGATTGCGCATGTCACCTTCGCGCCGACCGGGGCCGAAAGCGGCAAGTTCCGTGCCGCGCTTTATGGAAAGCTGATATTCGTCTCGATCGTCGGGCCGGACGGCGCGACCATCGGCAAATTCCCGGCAGAGGCCTTTCCCAAGGCCGAAGCCCGTCCGCAGGCGCCGGCTTCGGCGAAGTCCGCCTCCGCGTCGCCTGCTCCGCCAGCGCCGGCGGCATTGGATGTCGTCGGGCTGCGTCTAGGCATGTCGCCCGCCGCCGCGGAAGAAACGGTGCGCGCCCACATGGCTGTCGGCTGGATCTACGGCCGCGAGCGAGCGGAAACCAAGAGGTCGACTCCTTATCAAGCGATGAAAGCTTATGTCGCCGCCGATCTTTCCGAGGTTATCCTGGTCTATTTCGAGCCGCTGACAACCACGGGCACCGTCGTCGCCATGCGGCGCCACTCGATGATCGGCCAAAACATCGATGCCGGCGATCTCGAAGCGGCGTTGCTGCAAAAATATGGCAAGCCTGCGGTTGCCAAGAACGGAAATTGGGTCTGGGGCAAACCGAGCGGATGCAGCGCGTCGGGGACTGGAATTCTCTCGCTGAGGAACTTGAAGCTGATCGAAGGAGCGGCGCGTACCGACCAGTCCTTTCAGCAGGTCATCGCCAGCGCGTTGGACCTCGCGACGTATGAAGCCGTCAAGCCCGAGCGCTACGCCTCCTGCGGTCCGGTCCTTCATGTTCTCAAAAGCAAGAAGGGCGTGATGACAACGCTTGTCGATCAGAAATCTGCGATGGGCCATTTGGCCACCAAGAGCAAGGAAGCGCCGATCAAGCTTAAATTCTAGGACGTACCGCTCCGCGACGGCGCACGCCTGGTGACGGCGCCAAGCTCCTTCCAGTTCGTCGTGTTGCGCTATCCCACCGCCAGCGGCCGGAATGCAGGGAGTCTACGACCTGCGTTCCAGTCCGCAACGACCCGCCACCGACCTGCCAGCCACAGGGAGATCACGATGCGCACAGGCGACGCCGGCCGGGCGTTGGGGCTCGATTTCGGCACCACGAACAGCGTCGCGGCGCTGGCCGGCGCCGGGGCTGCGCCGGAGCTCGTCGAATTCGCAGGGGAACGGGCGACGGGCGCGGTGTTCCGCTCGGCGCTCTGCTTCTGGCGCAACGAGGATGCGCACGGCGGCCTCTCGGCGGAAGCCGGTCCCTGGGCCATCGCCGAATATCTGGCCTTCCCGAAGGACAGCCGCTTCATCCAGTCGTTCAAGTCGGTCGCGGCTAGCGGCAATTTCGAGCATGCGTCCATCTTCGACCGGCGCTTGCGGTTCGAGGACCTGGGACGCCTGTTCCTGGAGAAGCTCGTCGCCCATTCCGGCGGGCGGCTGGACAGCCGTCCTCGGCGCATCGTCGTCGGGCGGCCGGTGCAATATGCCGGGGCGCATCCCGACCCCGCCCTCGCCCGCGAGCGTTACGACCGCATGTTCGAGGGCTTCGGCGCCGAGATCCATTACGTCTACGAGCCGCTCGGCGCGGCGTTCAGCTATGCCGCCCGCCTGACCCGCCCCGCGACCATCCTGGTCGCCGATTTCGGCGGCGGCACGAGCGATTTCTCGATCGTCCAGGTGGCGGAGCCCGGCTCGGCCCGGCGCTGCATTCCGCTCGGGACGGCGGGCATCGGCATCGCCGGCGACCGCTTCGACTATCGCATCCTCGACCGGCTGGTCCTGCCGATGCTGGGCAAGGGCGGCGCCTACAGGTCCTTCGGCAAGACGCTCGAAATTCCCCGCAGCTACTTCGCCGACTTCGGCGACTGGTCGCGGCTGGCGCTCATGCGCAATCGCCGCACCATGGATGAGCTTGCCCGGCTGCGGACCGGCGCGCTCGATCCCGCCGCGATCGATCGCATGATCGCGGTGATCGAAAACGAGCTGGGCTATCCTCTCTACGATGCGGTCGGCCGGCTGAAGCGCACGCTGTCGAGCGAGGAGCGCGCGCATTTCCACTTCGCCGGCGGCGGCCTGGAGATCGAAGCGGACGTCACGCGCGCGGCGCTCGAAAGCTGGATCGCCGAAGACCTTGCCCGGATCGAAGCGGTCGTAGACCGGGCGCTCGCCTCGGCAGGCGTGTCGCCCAAGGATATCGACCGCGTCTTTCTTACCGGCGGCTCGTCGCTGATCCCTGCGATCCGCCGGATATTTGCCGGCCGCTTCGGCGCCGGGCTGATCGCGGCTGGGGGCGAGCTCACTTCGATCGCCCACGGCCTCGCGATGATCGGCCAGGAAGAGAATATCGCCGAATGGTCCAGTTGACCGCCGCGGCTCGCCCACGAACTTGCCACATTTTGCTGAATACTACCCTCCCTTCGTGCTTTCCGCGCATCACAGGAGACCCATGAGCCACGGCCCGCTAACCGAATTTCTTACGCGGAACGGCAGAACGCTCCGGAAGCTCGGCCGCGCCGGCTTCGCGATCAGCATTCTCGCCATTGTCGTGCTGTCGCTGCTGCCCGGCGACGATCTGCCGGACGTCGATCTGTCGGACAAGATCGGCCACTTCATCGCCTATGCCGAGATCGCGTTGCTCGGCATCCTGGGCTATCGCGCGCGGACGGGGACGATTCTGGCCGCCGTGGCGGCGCTCGGCGGCGTGCTCGAGATCGGCCAGATATATGTGCCCGGCCGGTCGGCGGACATCGTCGATTTCGCCGTAAACGGCCTGGGCATCCTCGCGGGCTATGCGGCGGCGCGCCTCGCCGGCATGGCGTTTTCCGCTTCCCGCGCCTGAACGCCCCCTACGCCCCCGCTAAAGAAGGGTAATCGCATTTGCGTATCTTGCACGAATGCCGTGCGTCCTTCGTCCCTCGACAAGCTCGGGATGAGGGGGCTCAGGATGAGGGGCAATCTTCGTGGCATTGAGAAGAAACCTCATGCTGAGCCTGTCGAAGCACGCACCCCGCTTGTCCCAATCGCCATGCGCACCCTCAAATGCGATTGCCCTCCGCGCTACAGGGCCTGCAACGCGCTCTTGGCCTCGCCGACGATTTCCGTGTCTCCCTCCGCCAGCTTGATCGCCTTCTCGAGATAGCGGCGGGCTTCCGTCTGGTTTCCGGCCTTGTAATGGGCCATGCCCAGATGGAAGTTCACATGCGGGTTTTCCGGCCGCGCCTCGATTGCCCTGGCGAGGAAGACCACGGCGAGGCCGTAGTCGCCCTTGCGGTAGTTCAGCCAGCCGAGCGTGTCGAGGTAGAACGGGTTCTGCGAGTTCTGGAACCGCTGCGCGAGCTGCAAGGCGCTGTCGAGGTCCTGCTGGTCCTCGTACTTGTAGTCCGCGATCAGCGCGGCGAGGTTGTTGGCGGCGATGTCCATCCTCGGATTGCCTTCGAGGACGCTGCAATATGTAGCGATCGCGCCGTCGATATCCTTCACCGCCTGCTGCGCCGACGCGAGCGTAAGCTGCAGGGTCGCGTCGCCCGGGGCATGCTCGAGGCCGCTCTTGAGCACGGCGACCGCGCGGTCGGGCTTCTTCTCCGCCAGCATCAGCCGGCTGAGATTGAGATACGGAAGCGTCCAGTCCTGGCGAAGCTTTGCCGCCTGCAGAAACGCCTGCTCGGCCTTCGGAGCCGCCTTTTCGGTGGCGTAGACCTCGCCCAGCAGATTGTAGGCATACACGTTCTGGGGCGATTCCTTGATCAGCCCATTCAGCAGGAGCACGGCTTCGTCCGCCTGCTTCAGGGCGAGATGCGACTGCACGATCCCGGTAAGCGCCAGCGTCGACGTGCGGTCTTCCGCATAGCCTTTGCGGAAGGCGTCCAGCGCCTCGACATGCTTGCCTTCCGCCTGGTACACGCGGCCGATGGAAACATAGCCGCGCGATTTTTCCCCTTCGATCTTCAAAAGGCGTTTCGCCGTTTCCATCGCCGGCTCCAGCTTCCGCTGGGCAAGGAGGATCTCTTCGCGCAGGCGGAGCGCGTCGACGGCCTGCGGCGACCGCTCCAGCACCTGATCGACCAGCGAGATCGCCCTGTCGTGGTTCCGCTGGCGTATGTGTATGCGCGCCAGCATGAGGCGGGCTTCGTCGTTCCGCGGATCGCTCGCCAGCAGCAGCCGAAGATTCTCGGCTGCGAGGTCGAGGTCGCCGCCGCGAAGATGCGCTTCGGCAACGAGGCCCAGCGCCTCGGTGTTTCCGGGATTGTCGCGCAGCACATGCCGCAGGTCGGCGATCGCCTGATCGCGCTTCCCGTCGCGCAGCAGCAGCCGGGCCCGGGTGACGAGCGCATCGGCGTTGGCCGAGTCTTCCGCCAGCACCTGCTTCACGAGAGCGCTCGCCGCTTCCGCATCGCCCTTCATCAGCCGCAGCCGGGCCAGCGTCGTCCGCGCGCGGATGCCGGCCGATTTGACTTTCGATCCGGACTCTATCTCGCGCAGCACGGCCTCCGCCTTGTCGTGCTGCGCATGCTTGACGTAGAGCTGGGCCAAGCCGAATTTCAGCTCGGCGTTCTCGGGGCGTTCCTTGATGAATGCCTTCAACGCGCCTTCCGCCTGCTCGACGCTGCGCTGGTTGGCGAGAAAATCGATCAGCACGAGTTTCGCGTTTTCGTCTTCGGCGAGCGTCGCGACCGTCTCGCGCAGCAGCGTCTCGGCCTTGTCTTTCTCCCCGAAAGCGACAAGAAATCGCGCCAGGTCCGTGCGATACGAGAGGTTCTTGGGTTCGGTCGCGAAGAGCTCGCGATAAACCGTTTCGATTCCGACCACATCCTTCTGCCGCCGGTACAGCTCGATCAGCAGGAGACGCAGCGCGGTTTCTTTAGGATTGCCGGCGGTGGTCTTTTTCAGAAGGGCTATCGCATCCGCGGTCTTGTCCTCTTTCTCCAGGACGCCGACGAGCACCGACGTTGCGGCGACATTCGTCCGATCCTTGCTCAGCGTGAAAAGCGCGTCGGCCCGCGCTTCCGCCAGCCGTCCTTCGCGCAGGTAGGCGGCGCCTCGCAAGGCCCTGGCTTCGATATTCTCCGGCTCGGCCTCGAGCGCCTTCGCGGCTTCCGCCTTCGCCTTGTCGACGTCGCCCGACATCAGGTGAATGCGGCCGATATGCAGGTTGGCGCCGACATGCGCCGGCTTCTGCTCGAGCACGGCCTGATAGGCGTTGAAGGCGTCGCGGAAATTTCCCTGTTTCTCGGCAATCAGGCCGAGATAATAGAGCGCTTCGAAATTGAGCGGATTGATCTGGCGCGCATTCTTCAGCTCGAGCGCCGCCTTGCTGTAGTCGCCCGTTTCGTACAGCGCCTTGCCGCGATTGAAGTATGCGGCTTCGCGCTCTTCGGCGCCGTCGCAAGCGAGCAACGCAAGCGGAAGCAGCAGCGCGAGCAGCGCACGCGGCGCGAGCCGGCAACGCCTTCCGGCGCCGGCAGTGTGACTTCGAGTTGCTGTCGTCCGGGAAACAGTCGATGCCGACGTCATATGGTGTCCCACACTCCACGAAAAGTTCGGCCAACCGCGGAGAGTATATTTCTTGAACCCGCCGTTGGCGGAATATCTGCCGGTTAGGCCGTATATTTTGGTTTACTCCTGACGGGTATAGCCCGTGTCACGTCGCCGTTGCGGCGGCACGGCATGCGCCGCAGGCCCGTTTGCCGCGCAATTACACCTGCCTGCGCCCGACCGGCACCGGTCGATCGGGCCCTCCGCCGGACGCGCCGCCCGGGCGGTTGCGGTTGTCCGGAGACCGGCCCGGCTTCTTCGGCGCCGGACGATATCCGCCGAGTGTCTTGCGAACCTGGCCCACCGCGTAGAGCGTGTCCGATATGCGGGTGCGGAGCAGGTCGTTCCAGCCTTCGTCCAGCGGCTCCGCCTCCGCCATCTGCTCCAGCCGGTGCAGGACGTTGTCGAAGCTCGCCACGGCGCCGCACGCCGACGCGACTTCCTGCGCAACGTCGCCGCCGAGCTTTCTCAGCTCTTCCTCGACGCCCGGCGGCGGCGCGAATCCGGTGACGCGCATGGCGCGCACCTCGTCCCGCTCGAGCCCCTTCTTGATCTGCATCCGTTCCGCCAGGAGCGTGGCCGCCTGCTGCAGAACGCTCGCGGCGTAATCCAGGCTGTCGCCGATCTCGCCGGCCCGGGCTTTCGCCGCCTCCATATCGGGGCCCGGCGGCGGCGCGCCCATCTTCAGCGCCTGCACGACCGCCTCGGGCGGCTCGGATCGAGGCGCATCCTCGGAATCTTGCCACCAGTTCGACGTCGCCGCGATCGGCGGCGGATCGAGCTTCGTGCGCTCCGGCTCGCGGTCGCTCGCCCGCTCCGCCGTTTCATCGTCATCCCGCCCTGCCCGGAGGGCGCCGCCGGCCAGCAGGTCGCGACGGCTGCGCCGGCCGCCCGCGGCCGGGCGGGTATCCACTGTGCGGGTATCCTCGGCAGCCGTCCGCTGCGGCGCCTCTTCGCCACCATCGTCGCCACCATCGTCGTACGCCGGCGCGGGCGCCCGCGTTTCCCGTAACCGCGGCGCTGCATCGGGCTCGAACATGCCGGGCGGGTCGAACAGCGGCGGTGTCTCGATTTTTGGCTCGGATCTGGATTCGTGCCTGGATTCGTGCCCGGATTCGTGCCTGGACTCGAGACTGGAATCGAGCCTGGGTTCGGGTGTCCGTTCCGGCTGCGGCCGATCCGCCAGCCGGTTGGACAGATTGAAACGCAGCGCATTTGTCGATGGCGCCGGCTCCACGGGGGCTGGGGGAGGCTCGGTGGCCGGCCGCGCACGCAGTGCCGCGGCGGCATTCGCCGCGCGCTTCCGGAGCAGCGGGTGCTGCGCGCGCGCTTTCGGCTCGCGCTTGGGCTCGGGGTCCTCGATCGGCGGCGTCGCCCGCAATTCGCGAAGGAATGCCGCCGTTCCGTCATAAGGCGATGCCACGGTGTCGTCGAGCGGGGCTTCGTCCTCGATCCCGTTCTGGGTCCGCGCGACCGTTCGATGATATATCCGGCTCGCGACATAGCCGCAGAAGAGCACGATGGTCGAAACGACCATCAAGGGCAGGACGTAATGTTCGAGAATACGGAAGTAGCGGTCGATGTTGTCGCCGGACAGGCCGATCTGTACCGCGTGCGCTTGCGCAGTACTCAACAAAAACGCCAAACTGAAATTCTTCAATATGCCACGGTAGCGCATGTTAATATTCGCTTAATACCTCAAGTTTCGCGCGAATAGTATCAAGAAATTTCCCCCATTCCAAGAAGTTACCTTTGGCGGTCATTGCGCCAGCCGTTCGCCGTTCAGGACGAGGATGAGCAGGCATACGAGTGCAGAGTACCTCAACAAACGGTTGACGTATAAGGATTGTTCTTTTGCTCGCTCTTCGGCGTAGTGGCGGCGGCTGTCTTTGTTGAGAAGAAACTCCGTCACGTAGAACAACACCAGCAGCCGGAAGAGGATCTCTCCTACCGGATATTGGGCGATAAAGTTGGACGTTAAATTTGGCACCACTAAGGCAAAAAACACGATCAGCAGATCCTGGGGCGTCACGCGGAACAGGTCGTGACGGCCGATCCGTATCCCGATCACCAGAACGATCGACATGACGATGAGCAGGCCGTTGATCGTCATGTCGTTGATCCAGAGCGTGTCCGGCCGCTCCGCAAGCATGAACACGATCATGACGCTCGACATGTAGACTCCGGCACGGCTGAGCCATCGCTGGCCGCCCCGCAGGAGAATGCTGCCCGCGACAAGGCCGCAGACGGAAGCCGCGGCGACGACGACGAAGTCGCGCTGCAGCATCCCCACGAGAAAGGCGCCGGCAATCAGGAAGGTCACGATCGAGAGCGCCAGGACATGCGTCACGGCGTCCGGCAGCCACCGAAGCCTGCGCAGCCAGGAACTGCGCTTGCCGAGGTCCGCGTTCTCGACTTCCGGGGCGTGGTGCAACGTCCAGCCGGTCGATTTGGCGAAGCCGATCGCGCCGGCGACGACGAGACAGAATGCCGCATACACCGAGACGACCAGGACGTCGGACGCATAGCGCAGATAGAAGCCCGCGCAGATCAGGCCGCCGTGCAGCAGGTAGATAAGCGAGACCGCCTCGTATTGCCTGAAACCGAGATCCAGCAGTTGATGGTGAATGTGCAGGCGATCCGGACTGAACGGCGAGCGTCCCGACGCCAGGCGCAGGGTTATGACCCATAGCGTGTCGAGGATCGGCAGGCCGAGCAGCAACAGGGGCAGCGCCGGGCTTAGCGCGGTGTTCACCCGCTCGACGAGGAAGATGGTCAGCGCGGCCGTGATGAAGCCGAGAAACTGGCTGCCGGCGTCGCCGAGGAAGACGATCGCCGGATGGGTATTGTAGCGGAGAAAACCCAGGATCCCGCCCATGACCGTGAGCGCGAGAAGCAGCACCGGCATGCTGTCCGCCTGATAGGCGAGGAAGGCGATCATCGCCAGCGTCAGCAGCGTGCAGCCGGCCGCCAGCCCGTCCAGGCCGTCGGTCAGGTTGATCGCATTGGTCACGCCCAGCACGATGACCGCCGTCGCGGGATAGGCCAGCCAGTACGGCACCGGGTCGAGCCCCGCCAACGGATAGTGGGAGAGAACCACGCCGCCGTTGATCGCCACCGAGAGCGCCAGTATCTGCCCTGTCAGCTTGACGCGGTAGTCGAGGTCCTTGATGTCGTCCCACAGGCCGAACAGAAAAATGACCAATGCGCCGGACAGGACCGCGGACATCGCCTCGTCCTTGGGCAGCCACATCACGACCGGCAGCAGGATGCCCGAAGCGATCGCCAGGCCGCCGCAGCGCGGCACGAGCTCGGTGTGGATCTTGCGTGCGTCGGGAACGTCGAGCAGCCGCATCGGCGCGGCCAGACGCATGAGCGGCGGCACCAAGACCATCGTGACGAACAGGGCGCTGATAAAGCTGAATGCCAGAATCATCGGATGCCGGTCGGAACCTCAAGGCCTGCCGTTCGGCGCGCCGCACCTGAGGCAAGCTGCGCGAATCCCATTGTCGCCGGACGCTTGTCCACCCACGCAGCCTTATGCGCGTGAAGCGCTTCCGCGCCCGTCGCCCGCCCATCCCGGTACCGTTGTAATATCAGAGTTCTGTGACCGGTAAAATGCATCCTTCGGGCCAAAGCGTCAGTCCGGCACGTATTCGTTGAGAATTGGAAAAGTATCGCGGAGGAAGTCGCCAAGGCGCCCGTCCGCCGCGGATTCCGGCTCGTTCCGCCCGAGCGGGGTCACGAGCCGCACGAGGGCGCCGTCGGTGCGGTTGCGCGTAAGCCCATCCCAGAAGAGGTACCACTTGACGAGATACTCGTTCGTCAAATGCCGGCCGCGCTGCGCGAACCAATAGTAGACGACCTGACGGGTCTCGCCCTTGGCGATCACGACCCGGTTCACGATCAGCTTGCCGCTCCCGGTCGTCACGCCGTCGACGGCGGTTTTCCCCAGATATTCGATCTGCCAGCCGTCGCCCGGTATGCAGGACCGCGGCGAGTGCACCGCCTCGCCCTTCCGTTGCGACTCATAGTACGCGACGTAGTAATTGACCCCGCCTCTGCCCTTCGAATTGATGAAATCCATGAGCGCGTAATCGGTCAGCTTGAGCGTGCGGAGGACCGGAGGCTCGATGGTACGGCGCTGGCCGTGCCAGTCGCCGACGCGCAGGGGAAACGCGGAAAGCTCCTCGCGCGGCGGCAGCAGATTGCTGCGGTCGGCGAGAAAGAGGCTCGCTGCCCCCGCCGTCGCCAGCAGCAGGGCGCTTACGATCCAGGCGCGGCCGGGCGCGCGCCCCAGCCGAGGCACCCAACCGTTCCGCAGATCCGGCAGGTCGATCCGGAACATCTCGGCCAGCGGCCTGCGCTCCCGGCTGAACCGGTTGAGGATCACGATCCCCGCGAACAGGATCGCAACGCAGACCATGAAGACGACCCAGCCTTCGAACAGATGCAATGCGCCTTCGGCCTGCTCGATGCCCCAGCGGTCCACCAGGATGCCGATGACGCCGATCCGGATGCTGTTCATGAAAATGGTGATCGGGATCGTCGCGGCGAACAGCAGCCCGCGGTGCCACAGCGGCCCCCGGTACAGGTAGGCGCAGAGGTACCCGAAGCTCATCAGCGGGAACAGGTAGCGCAGACCGCTGCATGCCTCGACCACCTGCAGCTTGTAGATGCCGAGGTCGATGACGTTGCCTTCCAGGAAAACGGGAATGCCGAACAGCCGGATGACGGCCACGCCGATCTGCGAGGAAATGAGCTGCAGCTCGGCCGACAGGTTGACATAGAGGAAGCTCGGCAGCGGCACCATGAAGACGAGATACAGCAGCGGCGCCCAGATCAGGCGAAGACCGCGCCAACCGACGAGCGACAGCGCGGCGCCATAGATGGTGACGAGGAATCCGTACTGGAGAATGAGGTAGACAGTGCTCAGCTCGCCGAGCAGCCCCGCGAACAGGCCGAACAGGACGACCCCGACGCCAACCGCCGCACCGGCCCGCCGCCCGTCCGGCTGGACCGCGGCCTGCAGCGCGTCCTTCTGCTGCCAGACCAGGAAGGCTGCGATGATCGGAATGAGCGAGCCGTGGCTGTACTCTTCCGTGTCCCAGTGCTCGGCCATGAAGACCAAGCCGTCCCAGAACACGATGCCCAGGCCGGCGATCGCCAGGATGAAGGTGAGGAACCAGGACCCGGCGTTGCCCCCGGCGCGCCGCGCCGGCTCGACGCGCGGGCGCGCGTCGCTCATGTCCGGCATTGGCGCCGCCCATATACCAGTCTGCCGGCGGTGGCGCATGGCCGGGTCATGCGGGCGTCCCGCAATGACGGCAAACAGCCTGGATCGCCCCGGCCTCGATGATGCGTCTTCGACTTTGCGTCATTCTTCTCAGCAAGCGAAAGCTGTGGTCCGAAGCGTCAGCCGCGTCCAGCATCCGGCATTCTCCCTGGAATTCAGGCGCGGTCAACCTTACAATCGAGCCTGCCTTAGAAAAACCTTATTTTCTATAAACTTATATGGGGACGTCCAAGCGGTTTGACAGCGGCGGCAACAGCAGCAGGAAAGGATTGCGCCTGGAATGGCTCGAGTTCTCGTCACCGGCGGCGCCGGCTACATCGGCAGCCATGCGTGCAAGGCGCTTGCCCGCGCCGGGCATGAGCCCATCGTCTACGACAGCCTCGAGCACGGCTTCCGGGATTTCGTCCGCTGGGGACCGCTGGAACAGGGCAACACGCTCGACGCGGAACGGCTGTCGGCGGTGATCCGCCAGCACAAGCCGGAGGCGGTCATGCACTTCGCCGCCTACATCGCGGCCGGAGAGTCGGTCGAAAATCCCGGCAAGTTCTATCTCAACAACACGGCCGGCACGCTTTCGCTGCTGCACGCGATGCGCGACGCGGGCGTCGATCGGCTGGTCTTTTCCAGCACCGCGGCGGTGTACGGCAATCCGCAGTCGACCCCGATCGCCGAAGACCACCGCCTCGCCCCGATCAATCCCTATGCGCACAGCAAGCTGTTCGTGGAGCAGCTCCTGCGCGATTTCGGCGCCGCCCATGGGCTGAAATCGGTCGCGCTGCGCTATTTCAATGCCGCCGGCGCCGACCCCGACGGCGAGCTCGGCGAATGCCATGATCCCGAAACGCACCTGATTCCGCTCGCGCTGCGCGCCGCCTTCGGCGCCGGAACGCCGCTTACCGTGTTCGGCAGCGACTACGATACCCCCGACGGGACGCCGATCCGCGACTACATTCACGTGACCGACCTTGCCGAGGCGCATGTCGCCGCGCTCCGCCATCTGCTGGACGGCGGCGCGCCGGCGACGGCCAACCTGGGCGTCGGCAACGGCTACTCCGTCCGCGAGGTGCTGACGGCGACCGCGCGCGTGCTCGGCCGGAAGGTGCCGACGGCCGAGGGACCGAGGCGGCCGGGCGATCCCACCGTCCTGGTCGCCGATCCCGGCCTCGCAATGCGCCTGCTGTCATGGAAGCCCAGGTTTACGGCGCTCGACGCGATCATCGAAACGGCTGCCATGTGGGAACAGTCGGAGAAGCGGCGGCAGCTCGATCACGGCTGAGATCCGCGCACGGCCTCTCAGCCGCGCGCCATCGCCTCTCGCAGGACTTCCCGCTGCTGGGTGCGGTAGAGGCTGTGCTGATAGGCGACTACCCCGAACAAAATCCAGAAATACCAAGACATGGTGGACAGCGTCGAAATGGTGAGCGTCATTCCGCTGAGCATATAGAACACGAACATGAACAGAGCGGACTGGCTCAGATTCTTGAGGAATATATCGCCGGATTTGGTGAAGTGCCGCAGGATCACCAGCATGCGGGCCCCGATCAGCGTGAGTAAGAGCATATAAACGCCGAGCCCGAATGCGCCGACGGTAAACAGCACACGGATGTAATCGTTGTGCGGCGCCCGTCCGGGCAGCCGTATGCCGAACATCTGGTCTACGAACGGTCTGCTGAAATACTCGTTCATGAACATCGTCCACAGCCAGCCGCGGCCGTGCAGCGCCGACCCCTCGAGCGCGATCCCTTGATCCGGGCCAACGTACATGTTCGGGTCTGCCTCCCGGAACAGGTCTATGTCGCCCAGGAAGCTCGGCACGAATGCCTGCAGCGTTCCGAGAAAGAAAATTGCGGCGCCGCCGATCACGAAGGCATAGTTGATGCGCCGATTGAGATATACCCACATGGCCAGGACAATCACGACGACGATGTATGTCATCCTGTGGAACGTGAATACCAGGCTGAACAGATAGGCAGCCAGCAGGCCTTCGTACACTATTTGCGATTTTCCATTGTCCTTGTTGCTCTGAATGATCTGGAGCAGAAAGAACATCGAGATAATGATCGGCAAGGCGACGGAAAATGAATCCGCATAGCCGCCCGTAGCGCGCTCGTAGATCTCCTCGCCCAGCCGCTCCGCATCCCGGTTGAACCTGATGAAGCCGAGCTTCTGCAGAAAGATCATTACGCATGGGAAAATGCCGGAAATCGCCGCAAGCTTGACCATCCGTTCGAGCGCCTCGCGGCTGTCGACGAAAAGAGGCACGCCGAAATAGAGAAAGATCGGGAAGACCACGCGGATATAGAATCCTGTCGCCCCGACGTCGAAATGTCCCTCCTTGAAATACGCGCCCACATTCAGCAGCATGTAAAGAATGATGATGCCTTTGAAAGGCAAATGCCGGAATCGGTTGGCGTGGAACGCCGACAGGACGAAGAAGAGCCCCGGCATGATGAGCGACGGCAGATAGCTGAAGCTCAGCGTCGCGCCGCCGATGGTCGCGCCCTGCTCCAAAAAGCCGTCGACGATGGGCTTGATCAGCAGGTACCAGACGAAAATCTGGCCGGGATAAATGACGAACATGGCGGCGGACGCCAGTCCGAGGCAGAGGAAAATCGCTACGGCGATGAGGTTACCCATCGGCGGTCATCTTCTCGAGCTCGATCACGCTGCCATGCCGGTGCCGCTTCGCCGCGTCGGCTGCCGCGACCAGGATATGCGTCGTCGCCATGAGCGCGCGATCTGAATATAACGGCCGCCGGCCGGCCGCAACATCCTCCACGAAAGCCCGGTACATCGCGACATGCCCTTTGTCGCGCAGCCGGCGCCGCCACACCTTTCGCCGCCCGGCGCGCTCCGTCGTCATCGACATGAAATCGTCGATGCGAACGGTGACGTCGCCGCGCCGGATATCGATCGATTCCTGGACCCCCCGCAGCCCGTTGCCGAGCTTCGTAGCGATGACCGTCAGCCGCGATCCGTCATCGAACAGGACAGTCATGCTGATCTCGTCTCCCGCGACGCTCCGTTCCGCCGACGCGACGACCAGCGATACGGGATCGGCGTCGATGAGGCTGACGCCAAGATCCACCCAATGGCCGACGTTGCCGAGTATCCGCGTGCCCTGGCTCGGCCAATAGTACCAATGGCTGTCGGGTATCCGCAGTTCCTTCACGATGCAGGTTATGCTGAGCGGTCCTTCCGCGCCTGCGATTTCACGCCGCGCGGCAAGCGTCATGGGCGCGAAACGCCGGTTGTATCCGATCTCGACGTGCGCCCCTGCCCGCCTGAGCGCGACGAGCCGTGCGGCCTGCGCCATGTCGAGCGCCGGCGGCTTCTCGATCAGGACGCGCGCATTCGGGTTCGCCGCGACCGCCATGGCGGCGTGCTCCGCGTGGGTCGAGTGATAGCCCGCCAGGACGACGATCGGATCGACGGCGCCGATCAGGCGCTCGAAGGCGCGCTCGGCGGCGGTGTCGCGATGCCGAAATTTGAAGCGGTCCGACACGATCGCGGCGAGAGCCGGGTTCAAGTCGACGATAGTGTCGAGCGGCAGCCCCGACAGGACCGGCAGTATGTAGGCGCAGGCATAGGCGCCCGCGCCGACCAGGAAGACTTCGTTGCGCCCCGCCGCGGCTTGGCGCGCAGAAGCTGAAGCGGCGTCGGGGAAGATAATCTCCTGAAAGCTTCCCGGCTTCTCGCCGCCCGCAGCCCCCGGCCCGTCGCCGGCGCGGACAAGCGCGTCGAAGGTAATTCCCACCGGCAGGCCCGAGTAAGGCGAATAGTGGAACAGCCCCGCGAGGCGGTCGGGGTCGCCCGTCAGGCTGTCGTGCGCGCGCGCATGGAGCGCCGCCGCGTCCTGCCCCGGCGCAAGCGCGAAGACCAGATCGGCGGGAAAGCTCTGTATATCGGCATAGGGGCAGTCCTGCGGCCCGATCGCGACGACCGGCACGTCGCCGTTCACCAGCCGGCCGACCGCGAAGATCACCTGCCGCTCGCGGCCGACCGCCCGCTGCAGGAAGGACGCCCGCACCTTGTTGACGGTGAGCTTGATTCCCTCGCGCCACAGGAAGAAGAGGAGCTTGGCGACCTGGTGCTCGAAGGCGAAGCGGCTCTCCCGCGCGCGCGGCGGCACCTTGATCGGCGCGTAGGTCGTCACGCGGACGAGCGTTTCCCCCGCCGCGGCGATCGGCGGCGGCAGCTCGAACACGCGTTTCTTGACCTTAATATACATCGGCGGGTGCTATCGCCCGGAGGATACTCGCGCCCACTCTATCCGAGCTTTGCGCGCCGGTGTAACCCTCTCGGTAGCGGGCATAGGACGCCTTGGCCATCGCCCACAGCGCATCCCGGTCGCGGCAGAGCCGCCGGACCGCCGCGGTCAGCGCGTCGACGTCGCGCGGTGGGACGATGATGCCGGTTTCGCCGTCGACCACGGTCTCCGGTATGGCGGCGTGGTCGGTCGAGACCACGGCGCAGCCGGCCGCCATCGCCTCGATGATCGCATTGGGCTGGCCTTCGAACGGGTAGTAGGTGGGCAGGACGTAGATGTCGCTGCGCAGCAGCAGCGCCGCCTTCGCGTCGCCCCGGACTTCGCCGAGGAAGCGGATCTTGTCGCCGAGGCCGGACTGGTCGAGCAGCCGCGCGACGTTCTGTTCTTCGGCAGTGCCGCGCGCCAGCCAGTCGCCGGCAACGAGGAACACGACGTCCCCCTCCGTCCGCAGGATATCGCAGGCCATCCTGACGAATTCCTCGATGCCCTTGGTCGGCACCAGGTTGCTCAGGTATGTGACCGTCAGCGCGCCCCGGTTCGGCGCATCCAGCTTCTCCGCGACGCCGTCGATGACGAGGTCCGTGCCGTTTGGAACCACGTCGATCCTGTCGTCGTCCATCCAGACGGCGAAGATCGGCTTGAAGACGCCGCCGAGGACGATGACCCGCTGGACGCAGCGCATCGTCGCGTCGATGTACCACCGCATGAGGGCGTTGCTGCCCGCATAGAACCGGCCGAAATGCCCGCCCCGCAGGTGGACGACGATGGCCGCGCCGAACAGCAGCCGGGGCAGCAGGAGATAAACCGAATCCCGGAGGAAGCCGAGCGCGGTCTGGGAGATCGGGACATAGACGGCCGCTGGCCGCTTCGCCAGGCACAGCTTCAGGAGGCTCCAATAGCTCGCCAGCCCGAGCGCCACGTTGCGGAGATCGAGCGCGCCCACCGTTTCCATCGGCCGGTGGTCCGAGGTGTCGAGATGACGCAGGTCGAGCTTTTCCCTGAGCGACGATCTCAGCAGGCGCTGCGTCGAGATCGTCACGCCGTGGACGGGCGGCGGAAGCGGCCCGACCAGTATCACCGCGGGCTTGGTCATGAATGCTTCGCTCCGGCGGCGGCGCAGCGCGCCGCATCGACGAAACCCTTCGCCGAGTCGTCGTAATTGGCGATCTTGACCAGCTCATGCGAGCGCCGCGCCATCGCGTCCAGCGCCTCGGGCGGGCTATTCAGAATGGACAGCGCCTTCTCGGCCATGTCCTCGATATTCAAGGGATCGACGACGTAGCCGTTCCGTCCCTCGTCCACGAAATCGGCGGCATTGCCCGCGCGCTCCGAAAGCACGATCGGCTTGCCTGCCGCCAGGGCCTCGAACACCACCAGGGGGTTCGGGTCGTGCAGGCTGGGCAGCAGGAGGAGGTCCGCCACCGCCAGATAGCGGGGGTATACGTCCTGTTGGATGAATCCCTCGATATAGAGATGCTCCAGGCCTTGCTTTTCCTTGATCGCCTGGACGAGGTCGAGCAGCGGCCCGCTGCCGAGCATGATCAACCCGACCGGTCCGCCGCTCCGCTCCCGGACGATCCGGTAGGCTTCGAGAAGCTGCGGAACGCCCTTGCGCTCGATCAACTGGCCGACGAACAGGATGTTCTTCGGCGCGAACCTGTTCTTGAAGGCGGCGAATTCCTCCTTGTTCGACGTGAAGCGCCGGGCCTCCGAGCTGATGTAGTCGTTGTCGACGGCGTTGAAGGAGCGGAAGAAGGGCGGATGCTTATCCTTCCGCAGCAGGGACTTGAGATATTGATGCGATTCTGTGCCGGCATCGACCAGCGCGCCCGCCATCCGGGTAAGCGGCATGCGCTGCAAGCGGCGCAGGAAGCGCGGCTTCCGCGTCCCCTCCGTGGTCTCCGTGCCTTCCATCCAGATGACGTATTGCTTCCCCGTCAGCAGCTTGTAGAGAAAAGCCTGGATCGTGGCGAAGGAATAGCCGGCGCAGATCACGACGTCCGGACGCTCCGCCATCATGCGCAGGAACAGGCGCGGATTCAGGCTGAACCGCTTCGAGTATCCGAAGAACAAATGCAAGCCGGGCACGAGCTCCGCGGGGAACGGCAACGTCTCCGCCGAGTAGACCCATTGCGGCTTAACCCGCGACCGCGGCGCCAGGATAATCAGGCGAAAGTCGATGCCCGGCGTCCGCGCGATCGTTTCGAACAGCCTGATCCGGTAGGGAGCGACGATGTCTTGAACGAGCCAGACCTTGAGCGATTCAGTCACAGTTCGAAACCTTACGAGATGGCCAGAGAAAAGACGTCAGATGACGCCGTGATATTCGTAGAACTTCCTGACACGCGGATCTCCCAGCAGCGGCTGGTGAACCTGGAGCAGATTGACGTCCGAAAAGTTGTTGCCCTCAAGCACGACAAACCCGTCTTCGGTAACGACGACGTCCCAACCGATGTACGGAAGGAACGGGGCCGTGCCCGCCGCATGCAGAATTTTCGTGCATATGCTCCCCCAACCGGGAATGGCGACGCCTTCGATCTGCTGGCCGGTCTCGGGATGGGCCGAATGCCATTCGCGGTCGCCCGTCGACGGGTGCATGATCCCCCTGCCGAGGCAGCCGCGCTCCAGGTCGATGGCGACGCTCAAGCCGCCGCGCGACCAGTTGTCGACCGGAATGGTCGGCGTCCGCCCGAAGCGATGCACGGCCGCGGCGATGAAGGGACAGCCGGCGTCGTAATCCCACATCGTGAGAACGCGCACGGTATTGGTCGCCAGCGGAAAGATATCCCGCGCATAGCGGTGCTGCTCGGCGAATTCGATCGCGATGGCGTTCGTTCGGCTTGCGAGCAGGCGCTCCAGATCGGCGATCTCCACCTTGCGGTGGTTTATGAGCGCCTGGCCGTCCTTTACCTCGATTGCGAAAACATTCGCCCCGCCGCCTCCGTCGACGGATTTGACGATCAGGCGCGACCTTTCCCGGCACAGCATTATGACGTCGGCCGCCTCCGTTTTGACGACCCTGCTGTCGCGAAACGCGAACGTCTTGCCTCTATCCAGCCAGAAGTACACCTGCGGCGTGCGGAGCACGTCGGCGCCGAACATCCTGGAGAAAATGAACTTGTTATCGAGGACGGACTTGAACCTCTCGTTTATGTCGGGCGTTCTCACGTGCCGGGCGTAGTCGGACAGGTACGCCCCGGGCCGCTTGTTCATCTCGTAGATCATCAGGGATTCCGAGACGAACCCGCGGCGCCACGCCGACCATCGCTTCAACAGGCCGAGTCCCGATTTCGACTTGCGTTCCCTGTCGACCATTCCTTTGAAACGCAGGGCAAGAGAGAAGAAGCGTCGGGCGCGCGCTATCATGAGCGGTGGCGCTCCATGTCCGCCTCGACCGCGGGTAGGGTCGGCTCGATCGCCTGCCCGTCGATCATAAGAGCTTCTCCATAGCCTTTCGAATGGTTTCGTTCTTAATGTTGCAATCGAACGCTTCGGCGGCGCGCCGTGCGTTCGCCGACAGGCGCCGGCGCAAAGCCGGGTCGCCGCAGACGAGGCGCAGCTTCGCCGCCAGATCCTTCGCATCGCCCGGCTTATACAGCAGCCCGGACTGCCCGTCGGCGATCATCTGCCGCATGCCGGCGATACCCGACGCAACGATCGGCTTGCCGAGCGCCATGTACTCCAGGACCTTCACCGGATAGGTCTGGCGCAGGTCGTCGACGTCATGGAAGGGAATGACGCAGACGGTCGATGCGGCGATCGCGCGCTGCAGCGCGTCGTGTTCCAGGTGCTCGATGCGGCGGACGCCCGGACGGTTGCGGAGCGGCGTCACCTGCCCTTCGACATGCTCGGGGATGCGCCCGATCAGAACGAGGCCGATACCCGGCATCTCGTCGGCGATCTCCGCGTAGGCGGCGGCGAGCGTGTCCAGCCCCATCGGCTTCGTATGGACGGACCGCATGCAGAGAACCGTCAATTCGGGACTCTCGGCATCCGAAGGCGGCAACATATCCTCGAGCCAGATCGCGTTCTTGCACCGCAGCATCTTGTCTGCCGGAATGCGGAAGGCGGCAAGCTCGAATTCCGGCAGGATCGATACGACGAACAGGTCGGCCGCGCGGTAGATGCGGCGCAGAATCCAGCGCGCCGCGCCGCGGCGGATGCCGTTGAGCCAATGCCTGCCCTGCGCGTAGCGCCCGGGAATATCCCAGACGTCCACGACCCAGCGCCGCGTGCCCCCGTGCTTGAACAACCACCCAAGGATGCCGAGTAGCGAGGGGTCGGTCAGCACGATGTCGTAGTCCTTCGCCCTGCCCGCCAGCAGGAATCCTATGCCTTCAAGCATGACGCCGAGCTTGCCCGGCAGGCGGCCGCGGAACACGGGCGTTCCGGGACGGGCGGCGGCAAAGGCCGATCCCTTTGCGCCAAGAATGGAAAAATCCGCCTTCCGGCTGAGATGATGGACGTGCTGGAAGTGATTGAGGTTCCTGTGACTCGCCGATTGCGAGATCGCTGTTATGAACAACACCTTCATCGCCGGAGGCCCGCCACCGCGATACAGGACGACTCCCGCTGCTCACCCGCCGGCTTCCTGACAGGAGCCGCGTTGTCTTGTTCTCGAACGCGCATTTAGGCCGGCAAATCCCCTGGGCACGTGACGGGCAGCGCCAACGGCTCAAGACCCGGCGCCGAGAGGGACTGTAGCACCCGTCCCCGCCGTAGCCGATACCGCCGCCGATACCGCCCCCGATACCGGCCCCGATACCGGCCCCGATACCGGCCCCGATACCGGCCCCGATACCGGCCCCGATACCGGC
>WHUA01000018.1 GCA_009377445.1 Alphaproteobacteria bacterium
AGCCGTACTCGCCCGCATGCTCCACCACCATCCGCACGGCCCGCGCGCGCACTTCCGGTGAATAATGTCCCCGTGCTCCCTGACTTCCCATCGCTCCATCCTCTCAAGAGTTGGAGACTCCGGCAAACCCGGCGCGGTTCAGATGCATATGCTGACAGCGCTGAGACTCGCGAGCTTTATTCAGTTATCAGTATATGATAACCCTTGTGGCAAAATGGCGAAAACGCAACGTGACAATAGCCTGGACACATTGCTGGACCTTGACGGGGAGGTGCTGAAAGAGAAGGGAGTGGACCCATGACGACGCTCAGAATAGGGATTTCATCCTATGACGAGATGAAGGCGCGCAGCATCGCGATCGCCAAGGGCGAGTATCGGCGCAAACGCGGCGAGCCGAAGGTATGGTTCACGTCCATTGAAAGCGTCGCCAAGGTTCTTTCGGACCGCAACCGGGCGCTTCTCGAGCTGATCGCGAAGACGGAGCCGGGGTCACTCACCGAGTTGGCGGCGCTATCCGGCAGAGCAAAGCCGAATCTCTCGAGGACACTCAAGACGATGGAGCGCCACGGGCTCGTGCGCCTGAAAAAAGGAGTGGGCGGCAGCGTGGCGCCGCGCGTTCTCTATTCCGATATCGTGCTCGACATGCCGGTGATCGCAGAGAAGGCAGATCGTTAGAGCGCCTCGGCACGCCCCGCATAGGAATTACTGCACAAGAACAGAAAATATACTTGCTGTGCGCAAGTAGTGTGCATAACGATTCCATGAATAGTTTATGAATCTATAATGTGGTCAAGATCCTGCCACTTTTTTGCCGTGTAGTGGCGCGAGGATTACCTCGTTCGTATAATACAACAAGAGTGAGGTAATCAATGTGGAGGGTCATTGTTGGCTCGCTCACGGCTGTCTTTATTTCGTTCGGACAGGCGTGGGCACTTCCTACCGACGTGAGTACTGCCGGGGCGCTGACCTGTCCCGGCGGGTGCCAGGCCGGATCCACCCTGACCGTCGGCCGGGGTATCGTGGTGGCCCCGCCCAATCCGGAGGGGGCGGTTTTCCAAGATCACTATTCGTTCGCCCTTACCGGTCCGGTCGATATGGAGGGCAAGGGCTTCGCACTCGACTTCATTCCCGGCTTCGATGTCGAGGACCTGTCGTTCGAGCTGTTCGGTCCTGGACTGACGAGCCTCGGTTCGTTCGCCGTCCCTAACGGCAGCGGCGCCGAGTTCTTCGTGCCGTTGTCGTTCGCCAGCCTTGCCACGGGCGCTTACACGCTCCTGGTCAGCGGGATCATTCCGGGGGGCTTCAACGGCGCATACCTGATGGAGACGAATCTCGCGACGGCGGCGGTTTCGCAAGTGCCGTTGCCGCCGGCCATGTGGCTGCTCGTCTCCGCGTTGATGGGGATGTTCTCCCTGTCGACGATGCGGAAGCGGTCGCCGACCGCCTGACCTGAATAACGTCGTCGCCACGGGGGAAAGAACCCCCGGGCATTTGGAACTGTCCACACGCAATCCTCACCCGTAACGACCCTGCGTAATCTTCGTCGAAACGGGTGAGGCGCTTTTTCCCCTCACACACCCTCGATCCGACAGCCTGAGCGTCCGCATCACGCAAAAAAAGAAGCGCCCCGCCTAGGTGGTCTCTGGGGAGAGAGGGGCGGGGCGCAGTGGTGTCCGCTGGATGGCTGACAGCGGGCACCGACGACTCAGAAATTAGGCTGCTGGACGATCTCCCAGGCGCCGTCGGGCTGGCGGCACGCGGTGCCGTAGGCCTGCTCGCTGTTGCCGCCGACCGTCACGGTCTGCTGGAACTCGCGGCAATAGCGGTTCTGGCTGCTCGTGCCCTCGCGCACGGCGGTCACGCTGCCGGCGGCGCCGGCGTCGTTCCAGTAGATGGCCTGGCCGATCGGGGCGGCGGCCGCGCGGATCTGCGCGTCCTCGTAGCTCCGCTGCTGCGCCTCGGACAGCGCGCCGATCAGGGCGACGCTGATCGCGGTGAAGGCGAGCCACTGGTAAGCGTCATTGTCGTGACGGTAGTGGCCGTAGCCGTGGTAGCGGTGGCCGTAGTGGCGCGTGACCCACACGTTGCGATAGCGGCGGCGCTCCGGCACGACGATCACGCGGGCCGGCGGGCCGTAGTGCACGTTGTGCCGGTGATAGTCTGTCCGTACCACGGGGCTGCGGCGCACGACTTCGCGGTGCACGACCACGGGCTTGTTCACGACCTTGACGGCGGGCGCATAGCGGATCTCGCGATGCACGACGACCGGTTTTTGCACGATCTTCACGGCCGGTCGGCGATGCTCGACATTGCGGTGCACGTTCTTGTGCTTCTCCACCACCTTTACGGCGGAGCGGCGGTCGTGCGACGGGCCGCGATCGGCCTTGCGCTCATGTCCGCGGTTGTCGTCGTGACGGCTGCGGCGATGATGATCGTGGCTGCGGGCGTCGCCGCGCCGCGAATCTTCGCGCTTGAAATTCCTGTCCCGGTCGGGGCCGGCAAAGGCCGGGCCCATTGCGACCAGATTCGCACCGATGGCCGCGATCAGGCCGGAAGCGACGAGGCGCTTGCTGAAGGTGGTGCGCATGGAACTGTCTCCTCGACTTTCCTTCCGTTGCCGCTGCCGGACGGCCGCGTTTGGCCGTCCGGCAGCGGAGGGGTTGTCGCTTAGCCGCGATGGCCCCGGTGGCCGCGGTGGCTCCGGGTAAACAGGCCGTCGACGGCCTTCTGCTGCTTCTCGCTCAGTGTGGCATAAAACTTCTCGAAGGACGGCTTCACCGAGCGCATGACCTCGAGCCGGGACGACATCGCCGTCTCGAAACGATTGAAACGCTCGACCGCGTTCTTCGGTTTCTCCTGGTCCTTGCGCGCCTCGCAGGACTTCTTGATCGTCTCCTTGCCGGCGTCCATCGCCGTCTTGAGCTCGGACCAGGCGGTCTTCTGTTCCGGCGTGAACGCCATCAGCCCTTCGATGACGTTGACCTGGCGCTCCATGTAGCCGCCGGCCCGCGCGCTGCAGTCGTGCCGGCCGCGCCAGCCGTGGCCTTCGCCGCGCGCCTTGTGCATATGGCTGTGGGCGGAGCGGGCGGCCGCCGCTTCGTCGCCGCTCGGGGCTTGCCCGGGCGCGGCGGAGACGGCTGCAACCGAAAGCGCGGTCATGGCTGCGACGGCGCTGCCGGCGAGAAGGGCTTTCATACGGGTCATTTCGGATCTCCTCAGTCTTGGTGGCCTCGCGGCGCATTGCCGCTATGCCCTCCGATATACCGTACCGGACCCGCCATACGATGACGCGATTGAGGCAAAGTGTAAGGCTTTGTTGCGGGCCGCCTGGCTGTAACATTCGGTTACAAAAAAGCTGGCATCCGGCCGGATTCCTGCCCCTATAATCCGGCCCATGCCGAAATCGCCGCATATCCTGGTGGTCGACGACGACCGCGAGATCCGCAGCCTCGTGGCCCAGCTTCTGCGCAAGCACGGCTTCCGGGTGACGGACGCCGCGGACGGGCGCGAGATGATGCAGGTGCTGGAGGACGGCCGTTTCGACCTGGTCGTGCTCGACCTGATGCTGCCCGGCGAGGACGGGCTCACGCTCTGCCGCCGGGTGCGGGGGACATCGTCGCTGCCGATTATCATGCTGACGGCGATGGGCGAGGAGACCGACCGCATCGTCGGGCTCGAGATGGGGGCCGACGACTACCTGCCGAAGCCCTTCAACCCGCGGGAGCTGCTCGCCCGCATCCGGGCGGTCCTGCGCCGCACCGGCGGCGAGGCGCCGGAGCCGCAGGAGGAAAACGGCGGCCTCCGCGTCTTCGAAGGCTGGTCGCTCGACCTCGCCAAGCGCGAGCTGCGCGCGCCGGATGGCACGCTGGTGCCGCTCACCGCGGGCGAATACGACCTGCTGGCCGCCATCGTCGAGCGGCCGGGCCGGGTACTGAGCCGCGACCAGCTCCTCGACCTCACGCGCGGGCGGGACGCCGCGCCCTTCGACCGCAGCGTCGACGTGCAGATCAGCCGGCTCCGCCGGAAGCTGGAGCCGGACCCGAAGGAGCCGCAGATCATCAAGACGGTGCGCGGTGGCGGCTACGTGCTCGCCTGCGAGGTGACGCGGTCATGAAGCGCAAGCATTCGGTCGGGCTGACCGGCCGGCTGTCGATCATTCTGGTCGCCGTCGTCATCCTGCTGGGCGCCGCCGGAGCCGCCTTCTACTTCTACAGCCAGGCGGAGGCGCGGCGCGACATTGCCGTGGTCGTGGCCGACCGGATCTTTTCCGTGGTCGAGCTGATCGAAGGCACTCCGGAAAACCAGCGGCCGATGCTGCTGCGCGCGCTCCGCAGCCCATGGTTCCGCGCGACGATCCGCGCGGATGCGCCGCAAATGTCGCCGGACGTGTCTCCGGAGTTCGCCAATCTGGACACGCTCCTGCGCCGCCAGCTCCTGTCGCTCGGCGAGCGGCCGATCCTGATCGGCGAACACGAGCAGCAGGCGGAGCGAGCGCGTGGCCCCGGCGGCCCCGGCGGCCCCGGCGGCGATGACGACGAGGGGCCGCGGCGCCATCGGCGTTTCCTGGTGGTCGGCGTCGAGCTGCCGGATACCAACTGGCTGGTGTTCCGCGTCCCGCTCAGGGAGAACCGGCTGCCGCGCGAGACCCACATGATCGCGGTGATCGGCGTATCCGCGCTGGTCATCCTGTTCTTCGCGATCTGGGCGGCGCATCGCGTCACCCGGCCGCTGGCGCATTTCGCGGAAGCCGCCGACCGGCTCGGCGTGGACCTGCGCTCGTCGCCGCTGCCCGAGCACGGTTCGCGCGAGCTGCGCAAGGCGGCGCGCGCCTTCAACCAGATGCAGGACCGGCTTCGCCGGCTGATCGACGACCGGACGATGATGCTGGCGGCGATCTCGCATGATCTCAGGACCGTGCTGACACGGCTCAAGCTGCGGGCGGAATTCATCGACGAGCCGCAGCAGCGCGACAAGGCGGTCGCCGACATCGACGAAATGCTGGCCATGCTCGACGCCAGCCTGTCCTTCGCCCGCGACGACACCGCGGAGGAGGCTCGGACCTCGGTTGACCTGTCCTCGCTGCTGCAGAGCCTGTGCGACGACCTCGCGGACGCCGGCGGCAGGGTCGCTTACGAAGGGCCGCCACGCCTCGCCTACTGGTCGCAGCCGGTGGCGATGCGCCGCGCCTTCGCGAACCTCATCGGCAACGCCTTGAAATACGGCGGCGAGGCCGACGTGTCCGCCGCGGGAAGCGAGGGGGCGGTGACGGTCGAGATCGCCGACCGCGGCCCCGGCATTCCGGCGGCCATGCGCGAGCAGGTCTTCGCGCCGTTCTTCCGGCTCGAGGGATCGCGCAGCCGCGAGACCGGCGGCAACGGCCTGGGGCTGTCCGTGGCGCGCAGCATCGTCCGCCGGCACGGCGGCGACATCACGCTGCATGACCGGGACGGCGGCGGGCTGCTGGTGCGCGTCACGCTGCCCGCGGTGGCGGGCGAGACGTCGCGGGCGGCGGCGTAGGGCGGGGGTTCGATTATCTACTAGTAGATATCACGCCGGAAACTCATGCTTCGACAAGCTCAGCATGAGGATTTGTGTTTTGAATCAATATAATGCCCTCATCCTGAGCTTGTCGAAGGATGAGTCGCGCGGGACTTGTCGGGCGTCAGGTGACCTTGACGGGGCGCAGCAGGAAGGCGGGAGTGTCGTCGCCGAAGCCGCGCGACGGCTTGGCGGGCTCGGCCTTGGGCTGGGTCTTGGGTTGGGTCTTGGCCTCGGGCCGGGGCTGGCGCGGCTCCGGTCTTGCGGCCTGAGGCCTGGGGGGTCGGCGCTCCTGCGCCGGCTTGCTCCGCTCCTGCGCGGGCGGCGCGGGGTGCGGGGCGGCGGGCGAGGATTGACGCTCCTCTTTCTCGGCGCCGCGGCGGCTGGGCCGGCGGCGGCGCTTGCGGCCGGATTCTTCGGTGATCTCCACGTTCGCGCGGGTCAGGCCGTCCAGCTCGATGCGTGGTATCGGCTTGCCCATCATCTTCTGGATGGCGGCGACATAGCGCGCATCGTCCTCGGTCGCCAGCGAGATCGCGCGGCCGGACTTGCCGGCGCGGCCCGTGCGCCCGATGCGGTGCACGTAGTCTTCCGAATTGATCGGAACGTCGAAATTGAAGACGTGGCTCATGCCCACGATATCCAGCCCGCGCGCCGCCACGTCGGAACAGACGAGATACTTGATCTCGCCCTTCTTGAAGGATTCGAGCGTCGCCGTGCGGCTGAACTGGTCCATGTCGCCGTGCAGCGCGCCCACTTCGAAGCCGTGCCGGCTGAGCGAGCGATGCAGGATGCCGACGTCGCGCTTGCGGTTGCAGAAGATCAGCGCGTTCGACGGCTGCTCGTCGTTGAGCAGCTTGCGCAGCGCCTCGCGCTTGTCGCGGGCGTCGACGATGACCAGCGCCTGGGCCACCGTTTCCGCCGTCGTGGAGGGCGGGCTCACCGAGATCTCCTTCGGGTTCATCAGGAATTTCTCGGCAAGGCCGCGAATCTCGCGCGGCATGGTGGCGGAGAACATGAGGGTCTGGCGCAAGCGCGGCAACAGCTTCACGATACGCTCGACGTCGGGGATGAAGCCCATGTCGAGCATCCGGTCCGCCTCGTCGATCACCAGGATCTTCACGTCGGACATCAGGATCCGGCCGCGCTCGTAGTGGTCGATCAGGCGCCCCGGCGTGGCGACCAGCACGTCGACGCCGCGGTCCAGCGCCTTCTCCTGGTCGTCGAAGGAGACGCCGCCGATCAGCAGCGCCATCGAGAGCTTCTGGTATTTGCCGTAGGTCTTGAAGTTCTCGGCCACCTGGGCGGCCAGTTCCCGGGTCGGCTCCAGGATCAGCGAGCGCGGCATCCGCGCCCGGGCCCGCCCGTGCGAGAGAATGTCGAGCATGGGGAGCACGAAGGACGCGGTCTTGCCGGTCCCGGTCTGGGCGCAGCCGAGCAAATCCCGGTTCATCAGGACGTAGGGAACCGCCTGCTCCTGGATGGGGGTCGGCGTTTCATATCCCGCGTCGGTGATCGCGCGGAGTATTTCGTCCGATAGGCCTAGATCTTTGAAAAGCATGAATTCCGCTAGTCTGCCACGCCATGGTTAAAAGCTGGTAAATAGTCCTGGCAGCAGCGTATCACAAAGATGCGCTGGTCAACGCCCATGATGCGTGGCGAACGCTGAATAGGACGTGGACTCGTTGCTGAGAGGCCTGCCACACGTTAACGTAGCGAACGTTATATTGAGGCTCGGGTCATGCTTATCAAGCGCGAAGACTGCTGTCTACTGGTGATCGACGTACAGGCTCGGCTTTTGCCGGCCATGTACGACCCGTCGCCGGTCGCGGCCAGGTGCCGGGAGCTGCTCCATGCGGCCCGGGCGGCGGGCGTGCCGATCCTGGTTTCGGAACACTACCCGCGGGGCATCGGGCACACGGCGGAGGCGATCGCGGATCTCGTGCCTGCGGATGCAGTTATGGAGAAGATCCTGTTCTCGTGTTTTGCCGAGCCGTCGGTGCGCCAGCGCATCCGCGCCGTCGACAGGCCGGACCTGGTGCTGGCCGGGATGGAGGCGCATGTCTGCCTCGGCCAGACGGCCATCGACCTCGTCGCGGCGGGATACCACGTCTTTGTCGCATCGGACGCCACGGCAAGCCGGTCGCGCCTGGACCATGAGACGGCGCTGCACCGCATGGCGCAGGAAGGGGCCGAGATCGTGACGACGGAGCGGGTGGTCGGCGCCTGGCTCAGGGACGCCGGCCGGCCTGCCGAGCCGCGCGTCGAGGGCATGAGATGAGCGACAGGCCCCATCTGGTTTTCGTTCCGGGGCTGCTGTGCGATGCGGCGCTGTGGGCGCATCAGATCGGGCACATGGAGGACATCGCCGACTGCCACGTGGGCGACACGCGGAGCGACGACACGATCGCCGGCATGGCGCGCACGATCCTGCAAGGCGCGCCGCAGCGGTTCGCCCTGGCCGGGCTTTCCATGGGGGGCTACGTCGCTTTCGAGATCATGCGCCAGGCGCCGGAGCGCGTCGCCCGGCTGGCGCTGCTCGACACCGCGGCGACGCCCGACACCGAGGAGCGCCGCCAGCGGCGGCTCGACCTCATCAAGCTGGCCGAGATCGGCGAGTTCAAAGGCGTGGCGCCGCGGCTGCTGCCGCAGTTCATCCACCCGGACCGGCTTCTCGACGGAACCCTGACCGATGCGATCATGGAAATGACCCAGCGTGTCGGCAAGGACGCATTCCTGCGCCAGCAGAATGCGATCATGGGACGGGCCGACAGCCGGCCGCATTTGTCCTCGATCAAGGTTCCAACGCTCGTCCTGTCCGGCCGCGGGGACGTGATGACGCCGGTCGAGCGCCACGTCGAGATCGCCGAAGCGATCCCGAAGGCGCGTCTCGCCATCGTCGAGGACAGCGGCCACCTCACCACCATGGAGCGCCCCCAGGCGGTAACCGCCCTGCTGCGCGACTGGATGATCTACGACCGGTGAGGCGGCTACCCCCCTTTGCGGGCAGGCCAATCGCATTTGCGTATCTTGCACGAATGCCGTGCGTCCTTCGACAGGCTCAGGATGAGGGAAAATCTTCGTGGCATTGAGGAAAGAACCTCATGCTGAGCCTGTCGAAGCACGCACCCCGCTTGTCCCAATCGCCGCGAGCACCCTCAGGAGGGGGATAAGCGCCCGCCGCTTTACGACGGCATCAGCGCGCCGCCGTTGACGTGGATCGTCTGGCCGGTGATGAAGCGTGAGTAGGGGCCGACCAGGAAGCGGACGAGGTCGGCCATGTCCTGCGGCACGCCGCGGCGGCCCATCGGGATCTTCGGGTTCGGGTCGTTGAGCTGCAGGTTGCCGCTGCCGCTCGCGCGGTCGGTGTCGAACGGGCCGACGACCGCGACGTTCGCGGTGATGCCGTACCGGCCGAGGTCGCTCGCCATGCCGCGGATCATGCCGGCCATGCCGGTCTTCACCGCCGACTTATGCGCCCCGCCGGCCCCGCCCTTATAGGCGTTCTGGCCGCTGATGCCGACGATCGACCCGCCGTCGCGCTTCATCATGTAGGGCACGCAGGCGATCGACAGGAGCAAGGCGCCGTCGAGCGCGACCGCGCGCAGCTTGACCCAGTCCTCGAATGTCAGCTCGGGGAAATTCACCTTGGTGCGGATCGCGGCGTTGTTGATCAGGACGTCGACCCCGCCGAATGCCTCCGCCGTGGCGTCGACCATGCGCTTCACCTCCGCCGCGTCGGTGATGTCGGCGCGGCAGGCGATCGCTTTGCCGCCGGCCTTGCGGATCCCCTGGGCCACTTCTTCGCACAGCTCGCCGGCGGATTTGGCGTTGATCGTCACGGCGGCGCCCGCGCGCGCCAGCTCCTCGGCGATCGCGCGGCCGATGTTGCGCGAACTTCCGGTCACGATGGCCACTTTGCCTTCGAGTTCCCTGTTGCGGTCTGTCATGGATCTGCTCGCTTTCCGTCCTTGGATTGGTGTCTGTGGTTGGTGTCTGGATGCCGCTGCCAGCGCTCTCGCGCCAGTTTAGCGCAATCTGGTTTGACTTGTCGTGGCGGCGGGGGCAGCATGGGGCAGCCCGTCGAACCCAGCCGCGAGGTGGATCCGGTGCTCAGAATTTTCATCCTGCTGGCAATCATCGTGGCGCTGTTCCTGGCGCTGCCGCCGACGCCCGCCGCCGCCTGGTCGAGCGTTCCATTCCTGCTTCTGGCCGCACTGTTCTTCGATGCCTACCGGCGCGGCCGCCGCCTGCTGCTCGCCCGCAAGGCGGAGGAGGGGGAAGACACGGCCGTCGCAACCTCGCGCTTTCTCGCCGGCATGATGCTGTTCAACGCCGTGTGGATTGGTCTCGACAGCAACGCCGCGGCCATGGCGGACGGCGCCTACGCGCACGGCATGGACGGCGGCGCCGGCCTTGGCGGCCTGGATGCGGGCGGTTTCGATTCCGGGGGCGGCGACGGCAACATGGGCGGCGGCCTGTGAGCGTTGCAAGAACCCAGAGCGCCTAAGGTCATCTTCCCGAAAAATTTCCGTCGCAAATCCGCCATCTTCTCGCGCTATCGGATACGGTTCGCGCAATTTCGGCATGGCTGATTGGCATGCGTTACGTTCCCAATGTCCTGCCGCTGCTCGCGATGGCCGTTATCCTCGCGGTCTGCGGTTGGATCGTCGCCGGCGCGCCGGGCATGGCGGGCGTGCTGCTGGGCGTCCTGGCGCTGTTCCTGATCGCGCCGCAGGTGCCGCCGGAGCTGGCGATGAAGATCGGCCACGCGATTCCCTTGACCGCATGGCAGGCGCCCGCGCCTTATCACGACCTTGAGCAGCTCGCCCGCCGCTTCGGCCTGGAAGCGGCGCCGAAGCTGCATGCGGTGAAGACCGAAGCGCCGGTCGTCTTCTCGTCCGGCAACGGCAAGCGCTCCGCGGTCGCGCTGTCCGCCGCCGCCTGCTCGATCCTCAGCGAGCGCGAGCTTCGCGCCGTGCTGGCGCACGAGATCGCGCATATCGCCGCCGACGATATCGGGCTGATGCGCGTGGCGGACATCCTGGGCCGGATCACGTCCTTCGTCGCGACCTTCGGCCTGCTGACGGCGCTGTTCGGCGGCTTGGTTCTGCCGGCGGGCGCGATGTCGTCGGGCGTCGTCTGGTTCCTGGCGCTTGCGCCGACCTCGGCGACGCTGCTTCAGCTCGCCCTGATGCGGCGGCGCGAGTATGCGGCGGACGAGGAGTCGGTCCGCATCACCCACGACCCCGTGGCGCTTGCTTACGCGCTGCAGAAGATCGAGCGCGCCAGCCGCTGGACGCTGAAGCGCATGCTCGGCGACGCGGGCGGCGTCGAGCTGCCGACCGCGTTGCGCACCCACCCGCACACCAAGGATCGCATCGAGCGGCTGATGCGCCTCTCCGGCGCGATGGTTCAGTCGGGCCGGACCATTTCCGGCGCGCGGAAATAGCGCCGGGGCGTCACCCCGAGCGCCTGGCGGAACATCGCGACGAAGCTGCCCACGCTCTCGTAGCCGAGCTCGAGCGCCACCGCCGTCACCGAGCTGCCCTCGGCCAGCAGCAGCAGCGCCTGCTGCAGGCGCAGCCGCGCCCGCCACTGGCCGAATGTGAGTCCGGTATCCTGGATGAAGAGGCGGGCGAGCGTGCGGGCGCTGGCGCCGCCGTAGCGTCCCCATTCCCCGAGCGTCCGTTTGCTTCCCGGCTCTCTCTTCAATGCGGCGGCGACCTTCGCGGCGCGCGGGTCGGCAAGCTCGGGCAGGTGCAGAGGCTTGATCTCGGTATCGCCGATCCGGTCGAGCAGCACGCCGATCAGGCGCCCGTCCGCGCCCGCTTCGTCGTAAAGGGCCGGCAGCTTCGCCGCCTCCACGATGAGCGCCCGCAGCAACGGCGAGACCATCACGACCGACGGGCGGGAGGGCAGGCCGGCGCAGCGTTCGCCCGACACGTAGACCGAGCGCATGCTGACGCCGCCCCGGGTCTCGACCGCGTGGGCGACGCCGGGCGGGATCCACACCGCGCGCTCGGGCGGCACCGTCCAGCTTCCGGCCGGGCCGGTGACGGACATCACGCCCGACACCGCGAAGACGAGCTGTCCCCGCCCATGACGGTGCAGTCCGGTCGCATGGCCCGGCGGGTATTCGCTGACGAGCACGACGACCGTGCGCGGGACGTCCGAATAAAGCGCGCGAAGGGGAGCGTCGATGGTCATTTGGCCAGAATCGCTAAAAAATTGGCATTCTTCAAGAAAACAGACAAGGCGATATCCGCTAATCTCCGGCCGCCATACTTCCTCCTCTTAGGGCCTCCTCCCGCATG
Organism: Alphaproteobacteria bacterium; assembly: GCA_009377445.1. Lineage (GTDB taxonomy): Bacteria > Pseudomonadota > Alphaproteobacteria > UBA8366 > UBA8366 > WHUA01. Next base: position 11,856 of record WHUA01000018.1, read on the forward strand.
ACACCGCTCGACATCGCCTTCCTGAGCGCCGCCGCCCTCTGCACCTCGGCCATGACCTCCGTCGTCGGTTCCGGCGGCGGCACGATCCTGATCGCCATCCTGCTGCAGTTCATGCCGCCGGCCGCGGCGATCCCGGTGCACGGCGCGGTCCAGTTCGTCTCCAATGCCTGGCGGACCTGGCTGTTCCGGCGCGATCTCGCCTGGCACCTGATCTGGCGCTTCGCGCTGCTGGTCCCGGCGGGGATCGCGGTTGGCCTCTGGCTGTTCCAGGGCATGTCGAAGGAGACGGTGCAGATCCTGATCGGCTGCTTCATCATCGTCACGCTGTTCACGCGCCAGATCGGGCGGCTGCGCGGCAAAGACCTGCCGCTCTGGGCGTTCGCGCCGATGGGCTTCGTCGTCGGCGTGCTGAACATGATCGTCGGCGTGGTGGCGCCGGTCGTCGGCGTGCTGATCATCCGCAAGGAGCTTACCAAGGAAGCCTATGTCGGCACGCTCGGCTTCTACGGCGTGCTGACCAACCTGTTCAAGCTGATCGGCTTCGTCCTCGTCGGCTTCAGCTTCGCCGCCTACGGCCCGGCGATCCTGGCGATGGTGCCGTCCGTCCTGGTCGGCACCTGGCTCGGCAAGCATGTGCTGGGCCGCATCTCGGAGCCGCTGTTCATGATCGTCTTCAAGACGGTGCTGATCGCGCTCGCGCTCAAGCTGATCGTCTGGGACGGCGCGATGCGGTGGGTGGGGTAGGGCGCCCGCCCTAAACGTCCAGATCCCGCACGAACTGCGCGTTCTCCTGGATGTACTCGAAGCGCTTCTCGGGCTTCTTGCCCATCAGGCCTTCGACCAGGCGGGCGGTGTCGCGTGTGCGCTCCTTGTCGTCGGCATCGGGCAGCTTGACCTGCAGCAGCGTGCGGGTCAGCGGGCTCATCGTCGTTACCTTGAGCTGCGCCGGCGGCATCTCGCCCAGCCCCTTGAATCGGCTGATCTCGATCTTGGCGCGGCTCTTCAGCACCGTCCGGGTAAGCTCTTCCTTGTGCGCGTCGTCGCGGGCGTAGACGGTGGTGCTGCCCTGGGTCAGGCGGTAGAGCGGCGGCATGGCGAGGTAGAGCCGCCCGTCCAGCACGAGTCCCGTCATCTCGCGATAGAAGAAGGTCATCAGCAACGCCGCGATATGCGCGCCATCGACGTCGGCGTCGGTCATGATGATGACGCGGTCGTAGCGCAGCTTGTTGCCGTCGTAATCGCTGCGCCGGCCGCAGCCCAGCGCCTGGATCAGGTCGGCGATTTCCTGGTTGCCGTTGAGCTTGTCGGCGGATGCGCTGGCGACGTTGAGGATCTTGCCGCGCAAGGGCAGGACCGCCTGGGTCGCCCGGTCGCGCGCCTGCTTGGCCGAGCCGCCGGCGGAATCGCCCTCGACCAGGAAGATCTCGGTGCCTTCCGACGATCCCTTGCTGCAGTCGGCGAGCTTGCCGGGCAGGCGCAGCTTGCGGGTCGCGCTCTTGCGGGCGAGGTCCTTGCTCGAGCGGCGGCGCTGGCGCTCTTCGGCGCGCTCCAGCACGCGCTCCAGCAGGTCGTTGGCGCTGGCGGGATCGCCGCTCAGCCAGAGCTCGAAGTGATCGCGCAGCGGGCCCTCGACCAGCTTGGTCGCCTGGGGCGAGGTCAGCCGTTCCTTGGTCTGGCCCTGGAACTGCGGGTCGTGGATGAACACCGACAGCATGACGCAGGCGCCGCCGACCACGTCCTCGGCGGTGATCTGGCCGGCCTTCTTGTTGCCGGACATCTCCGCGTAGTTGCGCAGCCCGCGCGCCAGCGCCGCGCGCAGCGCCGCCTCGTGGCTGCCGCCCTGCGGCGTCGGGATGGTGTTGCAGTAGGTGCTGACGAAGCCTTCCTCGTCCTGCGGCCAGCAGATCGCCCATTCCGCCTGGCCCATATTGTCTGCGGCGGCGACCCGGCCGGCGAAGGCGTCGGGCGTCACCGTCGGGCGTGCGTTCATCGTGAAGCCGAGATAGTCCTTGAGCCCGCCCGGGAAATGAAGCTGGTCCTTCGCCGGCGTGTCGTCGCCCGCCTTGATCAGCTCGGGATCGCAGCTCCAGCGGATTTCGACGCCGCGGAAGAGATAGGCCTTCGAGCGCACCATGCGGTAGAGCTGCGCCGGACGGAACGTCAGCTTGTCGCCGAAGATCTCGGGGTCGGGGTGAAAGCGGATCGTCGTGCCGCGGCGGTTGCTGACCTCGCCCATGTCCTTGAGCTTGCCCTTGGGCTTGCCGCGGGAATAGCTCTGCTGGAACTGGCGGCGGTCGCGCGCCACCTCGACGACCAGCTCGTCCGACAGCGCGTTGACGACCGAAAGGCCGACGCCGTGCAGGCCGCCCGAGGTCGCGTAGTTCTTGCCCGAGAACTTCCCGCCCGAATGCAGCGTGGTCATAATGACTTCGAGCGCTGACTTGTTCTTGAACTTCGGGTGCGGATCGACCGGGATGCCGCGGCCGTTGTCGCGCACCGTGACGAAGCCGTCGGCGCCGAGATCGACCTCGATCCGGCTGGCATGGCCCTCGACCGCCTCGTCCATCGCGTTGTCGAGGACTTCGGCGGCGAGGTGGTGCAGCGCGCGCTCGTCCGTGCCGCCGATATACATGCCGGGGCGGCGGCGGACCGGCTCCAGCCCTTCGAGGACTTCGATGTCCTTGGCCGAGTAGCTGCCGGACTTGCGCTTGGGATTCGACGAGAAAAGGTCTTCTGACATGGCGCGGATTATAGGGCTGCCGCGGCGCGCTGCAAGCATGATACAGTAGAAAACAAGAGAAACGCATACGACATCTTGCGGTTCTGTTGCCGTTTTATTGGAGTATCTCGTGAGCGGTGCTGTGGATAAACCGCGCGGTGCGCCAGCGCTGCGCACGGTGGCGATGCCGGCGGACACCAACCCGGCGGGCGACATCTTCGGCGGGTGGCTGCTGTCGCAGATGGACCTGGCCGGCGGCATCGTGTCGCGCTGGCGGGCGCGGGGCCGCACGGCGACGGTGGCGCTCGATTCGATGGTGTTCCACAAGCCGGTGCTCGTGGGCGACGTGGTGAGCTGTTACGCCGCAGTCGAGCGGGTCGGCCGCACCTCGCTCACCGTGCATGTCCATGCCTGGGTCGAGCGCGGCGACGGCGAAACGCTCCACGTCACGGAAGGAACCTTCACCTACGTCGCGATCGGGGAGGATGGGCGGCCGCGGCCGGTCGACCCGGCCTGAGGCGCGGCGCCCGCTCAGGGCCGGGGCTGTAGCGCCGGCGTGCCGTTGACCCGGCGGAGGTGCTGCTCGATCTCCGCCAGCTTCGGGCGGATCGCCGCGCCGACGTGGATCTGCGGCAGCGAGGGCTTGAGCTCCTCGGCAGATTCCCAGCGGTCGACCGTCTTGCTCGCCTCGGCATGGGCGTCGACGAAGGAGTAGGTCCGCCGCAGCGCCTCGTTGAAATAGGCGCGCCCGAAATAGGTGAAGTCATTCTCGTGGCTGCAGCCGAAGGAGACGCGGTCGGCGCGCGCCGCCGTTACGATCAGCGACGTATCGGTCTTCAGCGGTGCGATGAAGCTGCCGGAATAGCAGGCGGAGACGACGATGACCCGCCACTTGATGCCGGTCTCGTCGAGCATCTTCCGCAGGCTCACGGCGGTCAGGTCGTTCAGGCGCAGCGGATCGAACTTCACGTCCAGCACGCCGGGCGTGCCGTGCGAGGTGAGGTAGAGGAACAGCACGTCCTCGTCCGGGTCCATGCGGGCGGAAACCTGGTCCAGCGCGGCGAGCAGGTTGTGGGTGCTGGCGAGCGGCTCGCGCGCGACCGTCGCCCGGTTGTTGACCAGCGTGATCGAGCGCCCGCGCGTGTCGAAGCGGTCGTCGAACAGCGTGCGGACGCTGCGGATCTCGCGCAGGAAGACGTCCTGGTGGGCGTCGCCGGCGAAGCCCACGAAATAGATATCCGTGACGCCGGGCCGCTGTTCTTCGAGCGCCCGCGTCGCCTTGGCGATCAGGCGGAACTGCGAATAGTAGACCTGCTCGACGTCGAGGCCCCGCTCATTCGGCGGCGCGGGCACGGTGAGCTGCGGCACCAGCCCGGCGCTGCCGCGGTTGTCTTCCGCACGCGCGCAGCCGCCTACCACGACCAGAAGCGCGACGCAGGCGAGGGTGCGGACGCGACCGGGCGATGCCGTAGCGCGGCCCAGGTGACGGGGGAATGGAGGCATGGGCGCGACTTTACGAAATTGTGGCCCGAATGTCCGTTAAAAAGTGCGCGAGGCGGGGCCTGGCGCTGGTTCACATGCCGGTACGCATGGACTCCCCGGACGAGCGGGGGCAATCGCATTTGAGGGCGCTCGCGGCGTATGGGGCAAGCGGGGTGCGTGCTTCGACAGGCTCAGCACGAGGTTTTTTCTCAATGCCACGAAGATTCCCCCTCATCCTGAGCTTGTCGAAGGACGCACGGCATTCGTGCAAGATATGAATTCACATATTTACGCCCACCCAAACGAAACCGGGGCCGTGCGATGGTGCACGGCCCCGGCCACGTTCCGCGTGGAGAGAATGCGCGGTCGTCAGACGCTGTAGTACATCTGGTACTCGATCGGGTGCGGCGCGTGCTCGAAGGCGTAGACCTCTTCCCACTTGAGCGCGAGATAGCCGTCGATCAGGTCGGTGCTCATGACGTCGCCCTTCATCAGGAACTCGCGGTCGGCGTCGAGCGCCTGCAGCGCCTCGCGCAGCGAGCCGCAGACCGTCGGCACGCCGGCGAGCTCTTCCGGCGGCAGGTCGTACAGGTCCTTGTCCATCGCGTCGCCGGGATGGATGCGGTTCTGGATGCCGTCGATGCCGGCCATCAGCATCGCCGCGAAGCCGAGATAGGCGTTCTGGCCCGGATCGGGGAAGCGCACCTCGACGCGCTTGCCGTTCGGCGTGGCGACGTAGGGGATGCGGCAGGACGCCGAGCGATTGCGCGCCGAGTAGGCGAGCAGCACCGGCGCCTCGAAGCCGGGGATCAACCGCTTGTAGCTGTTCGTCAGCGGGTTGGTGAAGGCGTTGATCGCCTTGGCGTGCTTGATGATGCCGCCGATGTAGAACAGCGCGGTTTCCGACAGGTCGGCGTAGCCCGAGCCGGCGAAGGTCGGCTTGCCGGCCTTCCAGATCGACTGGTGGGTATGCATGCCCGAGCCGTTGTCGCCGTACACCGGCTTCGGCATGAAGGTCGCGGTCTTGCCGTAGCGGTGCGCAACCATGTGCACGACGTACTTGTAGATCTGCATGTTGTCGGCGCTGCGCACCAGCGTGCCGAACTTGATGCCGAGCTCGTGCTGCGAGGGGGCGACCTCGTGATGGTGCTTCTCCATGTCGAGGCCCATCTCGACCATGGTCGTCACCATCTCGGCGCGCAGGTCGGACTCATGATCGACCGGCGGGACCGGGAAGTAACCGCCCTTTGCACGCGGCCGGTGGCCCGGATTGCTGGCGCCGAGCTCGGCGCCGGAGTTGTAGGGGCCTTCGATCGAATTCACCGCGTAGAAGGTGTGGTTCTGTTCGACCTGGAAGCGCACGTCGTCGAAGACGAAGAATTCGGCTTCCGGGCCGAAGTAGGCGGTGTCGCCGATCCCGGTGGATTCCAGATAGGCTTCCGCCTTCTGCGCCGTGGACCGCGGGTCGCGCGAGTAGGGCTGCCCGGTCGAGGGCTCGACGATCGAGCAGAACAGGATCATGCTCGGCTGCTCGGCGAACGGGTCCATGACCGCGGTCGCTGCGTCCGGCATGAGGATCATGTCGGACTCGTTAATCGCCTTCCACCCGGCGATTGACGAGCCGTCGAACATGATGCCGTCCTTGAAGGTGTCCGCTTCGATGGTGGAAATATGCTGCGCGGTGTGGTGCCACTTGCCGCGCGGGTCGGTAAATCGGAAGTCGACGTATTTCACGTCGTTGTCCTTGATGATTTTCAATGCTTTTTCGACGTCCGACATGTTCCCTTGCTCCTTGGAGTTCCGTGTCGTTTATGAGTGGTTCGGGCGGGCATTCGCGCCCGCCGTCCGGTTGATCTGGTCGGGAGGCCGGGCCCGGCGGGCGGCGGCCGAATGGTGGTTGTCGCGCTGTCTACACGGCGTCAGGTCCCCTCTCGCCGGTGCGGATGCGGATGGCTTCGTCGATCTGCGAGATGAAGATCTTGCCGTCGCCGATGCGGCCGGTGCGGGCCGCGTTCTGGATCGCCTCGATCGCCCGCTCCGCGAGCGCATCGTCGAGCACGACCTCGATCTTCACCTTCGGCAGGAAATCGACGACGTACTCGGCGCCGCGATAGAGCTCCGTATGCCCTTTCTGACGCCCGAATCCCTTCGCTTCCGTCACCGTTATGCCTTGAATGCCAACGTCTTGCAGGGCTTCCTTCACTTCGTCCAGCTTGAATGGCTTGATGATGGCTTCGATCTTTTTCATCGGCGTGGGTTGTCCCTCAATTCCTCCTCGGGCGCGGCGTCCGTGGCGGATGGCGCCCGGCCTTGCCGCATCTCTACGCGCGCTGGCTTTACAATAAGCACGCCGCGTGCCACGGGCGAATCTGCAAACAATAGATTGATTTCTCGCGTCTTTCCATAACCGGATCGGGCCTGCCGTTGGGGTGAATGATTAAATTAAAGGCAATCGCCTAAATCAAAGGCAGTTCTTGATGCGCTTCACCGCCTCGCGGATGTTCTCCACGCTGTTGGCGTAGGAGAAGCGGATATAGCCTTCGCCGTAGTCGCCGAAGGCGGTGCCGGCCACGGTGGCGACGCCGGCCTCCTCGAGCAGCAGGTTCTGCAGGTCGCGGGCCGTTTTGCCGGTGCCCTCGATGTTGGGGAAGGCGTAGAAGGCGCCGCCGGGATCGACGCAGCGGAAGCCCGGGATCTGGTTGAGCTCGGAGACGATGACGCGCCGCCGCTCGTCGAAGGCGGAGACCATCGTCCCGACCATGTCCTGCGGCCCGGTGAGGGCGGCCATGCCGGCGAACTGGGTCGGCGCGTTGACGCAGGAGTGGCAGTTGACGGCGAGCCGCGTCGCGGTGGCGGCGAGCTTCTCCGGCCAGACCGCGAAGCCGAGCCGCCAGCCTGTCATGGCGTAGGTCTTCGACCAGCCGTCCAGCATGATGACGCGGTCGCGGAGCTGCGGGTATTGCAGCAGGCTGACATGCTCGCGCCCGCCATAGAGCATCTGGCTGTAGATCTCGTCAGACAGGATCGCCACGCCGGGGTGGCGGGCGAGGCCCTCGGCGAGCTTGTCCCACTCGGCGCGCGGCACCGTGCCGCCGGTGGGATTGGCCGGGCTGTTGATGATGATGAGGCGGGTGCGCGGCCCGATCTGGGCCAGCACCTCCGCGGCGCTGAAGGCGAACTCCTTGTCCTCGCGGAGCACGATCGGCACCGCCTTGGCGCCGCTATAGTCGATCACCGACTTGTAGATCGGGAAGCCCGGGTCGGGGTACATGATTTCCGCGCCCGGCTCGCCGAACATCAGGATGGCGAAGAACATGGTGACCTTGCCGCCGGGGACGACGACCACGTTGTCCGGGTCGACCTCGACCCCGTGGCGGCGGTGCAGGTCGGCGGCGACCGCCTCGCGGAGCGGCAGGATGCCGTTCGCCGGCGTGTAGCCGTGATGGCCGTCGCGCAGCGCCTTGATGGCGGCTTCGACGATGTGCGGCGGCGTCTTGAAGTCGGGCTGGCCGATGCCGAGGTTGATGATCGACTTGCCCTGGGCCTCCAGCGCGGCGGCCCGCGCCAGCACCTCGAAAGCGGTTTCGGTGCCGAGGCGTTTCAGGTTGGAGGCGAGCTGCAGCACGGCCGTGTTCCCCGTCGTTCCGGTTTGTCGTCGTCGCGCGCCTATGGTGCACGGCGGCGCGTTTAGATCAAGCGGGCGGCGAGGGACAAATGAGCCGTGACGGCGGACGGCGAATATTGCCTTCATCCACGCCGCTTTTGCTACAGTTCCTGATCTTACTCACAGGGGAGGAACCGTCGTCATGCTCAAACATATGCAAAGCCGTGCGCTCGTCGCCGGGGCGGTGTTGGCGGCCGCACTTCTGGGGCTGCCGATCCAGGCGGGGGCCATGGAGGACAAGCTCGTCATCGTCACATCCTATCCCCCGGATACGACGGATACCGTAAAGAAGGCGTTCGAAGCCAAGCATCCGGGCGTCCAGATCGAAATGTTGAAAAAGCAGACGGTCGCCGGAATCAAGTACCTGCAGGAGACGGCCGGCAACAATGCGTCGGACATGTTCTGGGCCTCGTCCCCGGACGCCTTCGAGGTGCTGAAGGGCAGCAGCCTCCTGCAGAAGTACGAGACCAAGGTCAAAGGGATCCCCGAGAAGGTCGGCGCCTTTCCGATCAACGACCCGGACGGCTACTACAAGGGTTTTGCCGCCTCCGGCTACGGGATCATGTGGAACACGCGCTACATGAAGGCAAAGAATCTGCCGGTTCCGGCCACGTGGGCCGATCTGGCCAAGCCTATCTATCACGGTCATGTCGGCATAAGCGCGGCGTCGCGTTCCGGCACGACTCATCTGACGGTGGAAACCGTGCTTCAGGGCAAGGGCTGGGACGAAGGCTGGGCCCTCTGGAAAGCGATTGCCGGTAACTTCAAGACGGTGACGGAGCGCAGCTTCGGCGTTCCGGACGGCGTCAATTCGGGACAGTTCGGCCTCGGCATCGTGATCGACTTCTTCGGCTTTTCGTCGAAGGCTTCGGGTTTCCCGGTCGAGTTCCTGTATCCGCCGGTGACGACGCTGGTGCCTGCCAACATCGCCATCGTCAAGAATGCGCCGCACCCGAAAGCGGCGGCGGCGTTCATCGAGTTCCTGCTGTCGCCGGATGGGCAGGAAGTTCTTCTGGACCCGAAGATCATGCGCCTGCCGGTCAATCCGGCCACCTATGCCAAGGCTCCGAAAGGCTTTCCCAATCCGTTCAAGGACTCTTCGATCGGGGCGGCGGTAAAGTTCGATCTGGATCTGTCGAAGGACCGGTACAACGTCGTAAATTCGTTGTTCGACGTCATGATCACGTATCGTCTCGAGGATCTGCAGGCCGCCACGAGGGCGATCCAATCGGCGGAACAGGCGTTGTCCGGCAAGGGAAATGCCCAAGCCGAGAAGCTGATCAAGGAGGCCAAGGCGCTGGTCGCCAAGATGCCGATCGACGAAGCGAAAGCCACCGACAAGGATTTCAACGCAATCTTCAAGACCAAACGGAAGAAGGCCAGCACCAAGGTCGAGGGGCGTCAGGCCGAGATCGAGCAACAGTGGGACAGCGAGGTCAAAGCCAACTACGCAAAGGCAAGGGAGCTGGCTGAAAAAGCCGCCTCGATGCTCTGAAAGCATTCCTGGCCGGGGTCCGGCGCCGGTTCGCGCCGGACCCCGCTGCGTTCCACAACCGGCGACACGAGGGGAGGGGGAAGTTGAAGGCGATTGCGCGTGGCCATTGGGGACCGGCGGGCGTTGCCATCGCTATCGGGCTGCTGCTCCTGGTTTTCCTCGTCGTCCCGGTCGTGAAGGTCGTTTACGTTGCATTTCAGCACCCGCATACGGGCGCGCTGACCCTCATCAACTTCATCGATTTCTTTCGAACGTCGCTCTTTCAGGAGTCGTTCTTTAACTCCCTCTACGTTGCGATCATGTCGGTGGCGCTGTCGTCCGCCTTCGCGCTGCCGCTCGCCTATTTCACCACGCGGTTCAATTTCGCCGGTGCGATCGCGATCCAGACGCTCGGCATCGTTCCGCTGATCATGCCGCCTTTTGTCGGCGCCGTCGCAATGCTGCTGCTGTTCGGTGAAAACGGCTCGCTGAATCTGCTGCTGAACGACTGGTTCGGCGTCACGATCCCGCTGATGCGGGGACTGAACGGCGTGATCCTGGTCGAAAGCATTCACTATTTCCCGTTCATACTCATCAATCTGTCGGCGGCGCTGAACAACATCGACCGCGCGATGGAGGAGTCGGCCCAGAACCTGGGCGCAAGCGGCGTCCGTCTCTTTCGCCGCATCGTGTTCCCGCTCGCCATGCCGGGGTACGTCGCCGGCGCTTCGCTGGTCTTCCTCAAGGTGTTCGACGATCTCGGCACGCCGCTGTTGCTGAACGTCAACAACATGCTCGCGCCCCAGGCCTATTTGCGAATCTCCAACATCGGGATCTCCGACCCCATGGGGTATGTCATTTCGGTCATACTGGTGGCGTTCTCCCTTCTGGCGCTATGGACCTCCGCGCTGGCGCTCCGCGGCAAGGACTATGCCACGGTCCAGAAGGGCGGCGGCGGCCTGGCGAAGCGAGATTTGCGGTTCTGGGAGAAGATCGGCTGTTACGCGGTGATCGTCCTCATCCTGCTGCTGGTGCTGTCGCCGCATTTCGGGCTCTTCATCCTGTCGCTCGGCACGATCTGGTCCTTCAGCGTGCTGCCCGACGCCTACACGATCGACCACTACATGCGGGTCTTCTCGACGTCCTCCGAGTACATCACAAATACGCTGCTCTATGCCGGGCTGGCCGCCGCCATCGACGTGGTTCTCGGGACCGCCATCGCTTACGTTGTCTGGCGAACCAAGCTGATCGGGCGGCAGTGGCTCGACTATATCGCCATGGGCGCACTGGCGATTCCGGGCGTCGTGCTCGGCATCGGCTATCTCCGGACGTTCTATGATTTCAATGTTCCGATCATCGACAAGCCGCTGGCGTCGTGGTGGGTCATTATCGTGATTGCCTTGGCGATACGTCGGCTGCCCTACGCGCTTCGCGCCTGCGTGGCCGCGCTGCAGCAGGTCAGCGTGATGCTCGAGGAAGCCGCCGAGAGCCTCGGCGCCAGCAAGCGGCGCACCGTGATCCGGATCGTCGTGCCGCTGATGTCGGGAGGGATCGTCGCCGGCTTCGTCACCAGCTTTGCCACCGCCGCGGTCGAGCTTTCCGCCACCATTATGCTGGTATCGGCGGAATCGGACGCGCCGCTCGCCTTCGGCATATACCAGTACATGCAATCGGCCGCAGGGCGCGGACCGGGCGCCGCGCTCGGTATCGTCGCCGTCGTCATCGTGGGTATCGCCACATACGTGTCGCATCGAATCATCGCGCGCAAGGAGTCGGAACGGGCGCCCGAGTTGGCGATCGCGGTAGGAGTATAGGAATGGCATCGGGCGCAGGCGCGGTTGGCGTCACCATCGAGGATCTCAACCTGTCCTTTGGCAGCACAGCGGTCCTGAAGGGAATAGGGCTCCATATAGAGCCCGGCGAGCTGTTCACGTTTCTCGGTCCCTCGGGGTCGGGTAAATCGACATTGCTGCGCGCCATCGCCGGGTTCGGCCCGGAGCCCGACGGCAAGATCCTGATCGGCGCCGACGACGTGACGCATTTGCCGCCGTGGCAGCGCCATGTCGGCATGGTGTTTCAATCCTATGCATTGTGGCCGCACATGACGGTGCGCAGCAATGTCGCCTTCGGGCTCGAAGAGCGCAAGGCGCCGGCCAGGGAGATAGGCGACCGTGTCGACCGGGCCCTCGACCTGGTCGGCTTGCTGAGCTACGCCGACCGGCGCCCGTCCCAGCTTTCGGGCGGGCAGCAGCAGCGCGTCGCATTGGCCCGGACAATCGTCGTCGAGCCTCGCGTGCTGCTTCTGGACGAGCCGCTCTCGAACCTGGATGCAAATCTGCGGGTCGAAATGCGCCGCGAGATACTGGGGCTTCAGCGCAAGCTCTCCTTGACGACGATCTTCGTCACGCACGACCAGGAAGAAGCTAACACCATTTCGGACCGTATCGCCGTATTGGACGAAGGCGTGATCCAGCAGGTGGGCTCGCCGATGCAGCTCTACGACGAGCCGTCCAACCGTTTCGTCGCGAATTTCCTGGGAACGGCAAACCTGATCGACGGCGATCTGCGCGAGATCGGCGGCAAGGCGGTATTCACGGCGGCCGACGGCCTCAGCTTTCCCGTAGAAGGAGCGGCCGGCGGCGCGACGCGCGGTTGCACGGCGATGGTCCGGCCCCAGAGCCTCCGCATCGCGGCTGGGCGCGCGCCGGAGCGGGGTGGGTTCGTGGCGCTGTCCGGCAATGTCGAGCACCGCGAGTTCCTGGGCAGCGTGATCCGTTATTCGGTGCGCACAGGCGAGCACACGCTGTTGGTGGACGAGACGCATCAGGCCGGTCAGCCGCCCTTCGGCGTCGGCGACGCCGTCGTGCTCGGGCTGGAGAGCAGACAGGCGCGTATTCTCATCGAATAGCAGGGCCGGCGCGGGCGATGCTCCGGCTCCATGCCCCGGCTCCATGCCCCGGTTCCATGCTTGACGGGCCGGGCGGGCGGGACTAAATCAGGCCCTCCGAACCCCTATGGTGGCATTAGCTCAGGTGGTTAGAGCACCAGATTGTGGATCTGGGGGTCGCCGGTTCAAGTCCGGTATGCCACCCCAAATTCGAAGAGGTTAGCGGCGGTCCCGCTAACCTCTTTTCCATAACCGCACTCGCCCGAGCCTTCGTATCGACCACGGAGGTAGCGCCCGTGCCGCTTCCGGATGCGGCGTGGTTGCTGATATCCGGCTCGCGATGCTGCTGGGCCTCACGCGGCGGCGGCCGGCCGCGGCGCGCTGACGCGCCACGCCACGGCGAGCACGAAGCCGAAGGCGATCAGCAGCGCCATCGTATCGGCAGATGTGGCGAGCAGGGTTTCCAGGGATTCGCCGGCGTCGCGGCTGGTGACGAACGGATAGGGCAGCCCGGAGAGGATCAAGACGAAGACCGCCGACAGCCACCAGACCCAGCGCGAAGACAGGGGGCGCACCGCTTCGACGGCAGCGGCCGCGGTAATCCACATCAGGGGAAAGTAGTAGAGCCATCCCAGCGGCGAGGCGAGCAGCATGAGCGGGATGGCGCCCGCAACGGCAAGATCCAGCCGTCTCTTCGGATCCCCGACCCTCCTGATCCCAGCGACGAGCACAGTATACATCAAGGCCGCAATGGCGACCGAGATCGGCTTCGCGAGCCGGGGATAGTCGAGCCAGCCCGGTATGTCGCCGCCGCCGAGAAGGATCGAAAGCGGCGCCATCAGCGATGCATTCCAGCCGTACGCATACCAATCTACCTGCTGCAACGCCGACAGAAAGCTGAGATATGACCCTGGGCCTGCCGTCACGGCGCCGAGTAGCGTAAGCGCTGCAAATGTTCCGGCATACCATCCCAACAGGCGCCAGCGGCCCAGCCATGGCAGCATCAGCAGGAAGACGCCGGTGAACGGTTTCATGGCGAGGGCGATGCCCAACAGCGCCCCAGCCAGCCGGTCGTCCCCCCGGCGGGCGGCCAGCCATGCGCCGCACAGGACCAGCAGCAGAAGCTGGCCGAGCTGCCCGAGCGACAGGCCCGCCAAGGTCGGGAAGTGCAAGAACATGAAAAATGCCAGAAGACCCGAAACCGCCCAGCGATCGAACGGAGACAGGCCGTGCGACGTGGCGAGCTGGTTGCCGAGGAGCGCGGCCGACGCCAGGACCAAGCCGATGGAGAGGATAGTCCACGCCGTCATGCCGGCCGCGACGCTGCCCAGGCTGAAGGGCCAGAAGAGAAGCGCGACGACGGGCATGTTGAGATTCGGATGAAGATACTCTTGCTCGAATTCGATTTCCGCCGGGAGAGGGCCGAAGTGATCCATCGGCACCTCCAGGTAAATATCGGCGCCCGAACGGAGCGATTGGGCCGAGACATAGAACTTGGAGAAATCATGCGACCAGGGCTTGTCGGCTCGGATTGCGATCACGTTCGCGTAGACGCCGAGAACGGCGCAGATCAGAGAGACGATGCCGATCGATATGAGCGCCCTGCGCAGAATCAACGGGCCGTGCTCCATTCTGCGGCACATAAAAACCCGACGATCGCCGGACTGCGGTCCAATCGGCCCGATTGGAGAAGAATGGCGTTGCTTCGGATGAGCGCAGACGAACAGTGGTGCGTCGTGTCGAACAAAGGAATGACCAGAAATGGACCCGCCGGCGCAATGTAGTTGATTCGGCGGGGTCAAGTCTACACCCGCGAGATCGATGTCCCGGACCCTTTGCCCGCGTGTCGGGCCGTCCGTTTTTGCTCAGATATACTTGCGACGCCGGAAATCTATTTGCGCGCCGCCGGCCGGCCGGAGGCATAATACTCCAATGCTCCTGCGTGGAAGGGAAGGCCCGCGGCGTCCGGCGCCGTCTTTGGCGAGATCATCGCGCCATGCAGGCTGCCTGCCCGCACGAAATCGGTCGCGAACAATACGTCGAGCATATTTCTCACCTCGGAGCCGGTCGATCGCGTGTCCGCCATGAGGACGGCCGGAACCACGACGGTCGCAACGGCATCCTCCTGGCCGGCATAGCTGCGCGCCGGAATCGCGCCCCGGCGATAGGCTCGGCCGGCGCCCGCGAGTTGCGAAAGCACGCTGTCCGGAACGGGCAGGAAACGGAGCGGCGATGCCGAGAACGCGCTCAGCAGCTCGTTGGCGGGCGCGCCGATCGTATGCATGACCGCGTCGATCTTTCCTGAGCGCAGATCCGCCAGTAGGTCTCTCAGGTCGCCTGCGACCAGTGTCGTGCCCTGCATCGCTCCGGCGGCGGTCAGTATGTCGAGCGCATTGCGCCGTGCGCCGGAACCGTCGCGGCCGGCGCCGATACGCTTCCCGCCGAGGTCGCGCAGCGCCATCGCAGGCGAATCCGCTCGCACGACGACGTGCACGCTTTCCGGATAGAGGGCGGCCAACGCGCGCAGGGATTGGTTCGGCCCCTCCGCTGCGAACGGTTCCGTGCCGAGTGCGGCCGCCAGGGCCACGTCGGCTTGGGCGATGGCAATGTTTACCGAACCCGCCCGCAACAGCCGCAGGTTTTCGACGCTGCCGTCGGTGACGAGATTCCGCACCGGCACTTTGGCCTTGGTCTCGGTCAGGGCCTCGGCGATGCGCCAGTATTCGCCGCTTGCCGGGCCGGACGCGATGGCCACGCCGTCGCGCACCCTGGCGAAGCGAGCCTGGATATTCAGGTGGGCGGCCGCGAGCTCCTCCTCGACGATCGCCTTGCCGGTCGGGTTCGTGTCCATCGGCGCGGCGCCGAGCGCGACCCGGATCGCTTCGAGCAGCGTCTCGGCCCTGCCGCGCGGGACGGGGCTGCCCGCGACGGCCACGGCCGCCTGCGGCGCGAAGCCGTGCGGCGGCAGCAGGACGAACGCTCCGTCGCGCCGCTCGTAATCCGCGGAGCCGAAGGCGCGCAACTCGTCGCCCGCAAGATTGCCGCCCGGCCTCAGTCCGGCGATCCCACGCGGTCCGGCGCCGAGCAATGCAGCCAGCGCGGCGGCATTTGGCTGATCCCAGCCGCCGAAATCGAAATCGCGGGCAAGCTTCACCGACGCCTTGAAATAGATCACTTTGCGCTCGTATGGGCCCTCGGCGGCGGTAGCGGCGCTGCCTTGCCGGTCGATGCGCGTAAGCTCCAGCAGGCCGCGCTGGAAATCTTCGGCGACGCGGCGGCGCAAATCGCCGGCGAGCCTGTCCTGGTCCGGCGATTCGCCGCAGGCCGAAAGCATCCACGCCAATGCCAGGACGAGTATCCGGACGGCGCTATTCCTCATAGCGCGAACCATGGCAGCGACAGGTATCCGGTCAGGATGATGGCGTTGACCACGTCGATGAAGAACGCGCCGGTCAGGGGCACGATCAGGAACGCCTCGGGCGCCGGGCCGTAGCGCCGCGTCACGGCTTGCATGTTGGCGATCGCGGTTGCGGTCGCGCCCATCGCGAACCCGCACAGTCCGCCCGCGATCACCGCCGATTCGTAAGTCCGCCCCATCGCCGGGAACGAGACATAGACGGCGTAGATCACCATGAGCACGGTCTGGGCAAGGAGCAGGACGGCCAGCGGCCCCGCCAGCCCCGCCAGCTCCCAC
The DNA here is from genome assembly GCA_009377445.1 of Alphaproteobacteria bacterium. GTDB lineage: Bacteria > Pseudomonadota > Alphaproteobacteria > UBA8366 > UBA8366 > WHUA01. The sequence goes on from WHUA01000018.1 coordinate 27,776, forward strand.
AGCCGCAGCGCCATCATGGTCATGGCGAGGAACAACGACAGGAGCACGGTTCCGGCCGCATCGATCATGGGCTGGTTGATGCGGACCAGGCCCAGCCGCGGCCCCACGTTGCGCAGGAAAATTCCGACGAACAGGCACCACAGGAAATCGGGGAGCGTGACCGGCCCGAGGTTGACGAGCTGGGCGATCGCCTGGCCGGCCACGAGGCAGATCGCGATCAGCCCGATGGTCCACAGAAGGTCCGGCGCGCTTGCTGCCAAGCTTTCGGATGTGGCGGCATCGTCAGGCCCCGAATGCGATGGCACGGCCAATTTGTGCCCGCGAATGAGATACTGCGCCACCGGCCCCCCGATGATGCCGCCGATCACGAGGCCGAATGTGGCGCTTGCCATGGTGATCTCCATGACACTGCGGATATTGTTGACCTCCGCGAAGCGCTGCGCGTAGGCCGCGCCGGTGCCGGGGCCGCCGACGAGCGTCAGCGATCCGCCGATCAGCCCCATCAGGGGATGCAGGTCCAGCCCCCTCGACACGGCGATGCCGAGGACGTTCTGCACGGCGACGAACGGGGCGGCGACGAGGAGGAAGCGCACGAGCCGCGGCCCACCCTGCTTGAGCATCGCGAGGTCGGCGCTGAGCCCGATCGTGGCGAAGAACGCGAGCAGGAACGGCCCGCGCAAGGTCGGATCGAAGGTGATGGTGATATCGCCGGCTGCCAGAGCCAAGGTAAGAAGCGCGAACAGAATCCCACCGGTGATGGGTTCCGGAATGTTGTACCGCGCGAGTACGGGGACGATGCGGTTAAGCGCTGCGCCTGCAGCGAGCAGCAAGCACGCCGCGAGCAGAGTTTGCACCGTGTTGAGCGCGAGCGTCATCCCCCGGACCGCGAACTTGGCGCAAGAATTGATCGATAGTACGGAGCGGCAGCCCTTCTTGCAAACCGCGCCGGATTGCTAGGATCGCGCCCGCCGGATAGATTCGTCCGCAACGCAAGAGCGGCGAAAGGTGGGCGAGGAAGAATGCTGGCGATCGATCTAGCCAAGGACGAAGGCCGGAAGCCCCGGCTCCGGACTCAGCCCAGGACATGCGACACCCATTCGCATGTCTACGGCCCGCGCGATGAATATCCGCATATGGACGGGCGGGAGCCGCGCTTCGCGCCGGTCGATGTCTACATCGCGATGCTGGACCGGCTCGGCATCGAACGCTCGGTCATCGTTCAGCCGTCGCTCTACGGTATCGACAACCGGTGCACGCTCGACGCCATTGCCGCTATCGGCCAGAAGCGCGCCCGCGGCACCGCGGTGGTTACGCCCGACGCGACGAAGGCGGAGCTGCGCCGCCTCCACGAAGGCGGGATCAGGGGGATCCGGATATCGCATAACGGCGACGAGCTGTCGCCGGAGATCGCCGGCGACCTCGCCCGCATGATCGCGCCGTTCGGCTGGGTGCTGCAGGTCCAGGACAGCCGCAAGCGCTGGATCGCCGACGCCGCGGCTCATTTGTCGAATTTGCCGGTGCCGCTCATCTTCGACCATCTCGGCCGTACGCCGGCGGCGGAGGGGGCCGATGGCGCGGAGTTCAAGGCCATGGTCAAGCTGATGGAAACCGGCCGCGTCTGGGTGAAGATATCCGGCGTCTATTATTCGAGCCGGGCGAGCCATCCGGATTACGAAGACGCCGCGGAACGTATCCGCATCCTGGTCGGCGCCCGGCCGGACCGGATTCTCTGGGCTCTCAACTGGCCCCATCCGGGCCTGCCCTTCGAGGGCGAAGCGGACAGCGCCGATTTTCTCGACCCGCTGCTCGACTGGGTTCCGGACGAAGCGGTGCGCAAGATGATTCTCGCCGATAACCCAGGCAAGCTCTACGGCTTCGACGATTGAGCGCCCGCTCATGCTCCCGGCGGCGATGTTTGCTTGTCCGCAGTGCCGGTTGTAAGCTCGCGCAGAACGATCTCACGGCAGATCATCCATCTCTAAGCGATCCGAAGGCCGTAAGCGGCGGCCGGATCATCAATATCGGGTGGGCTCGCTCGTCCCAGGACGCGCTTGCTCATCGGACGGGTCCGCAACGGCTCGATCCGTCCACACGACGGAACGTCTCCCGCCACACGCGCGGGCGGCGGAGGATGGGTGCGTGAGATTGAGGAACCAGAAGGATCTTTGTGCGGGGCTGCTGTTCATGGCGATCGGGGCGGTCGTCGTGTTCGTGGCCAGCGGATACCCTATCGGGTCGGCCATGCGCATGGGCCCCGGGTATTTTCCCGTGCTGCTCGGCGGCATTCTCGTCGTGCTCGGCGCGGCCATCGGTGGACGCGCGCTCTGGACCGGCGACCCGGCGCCGCTGCCGCCGGTCCGGCTCCGCCCGCTGCTGCTGGTGACGTTGAGCATTCTCGTCTTTGCATTGATGCTGGAACGCTTCGGGCTCGTGCCGGCGATCGTCGCGACCGTGCTGGCGAGCTGTCTCGGCGGGCACGAATTCAGGTGGCGTGAAGTGGCGGTGCTCGCCGCGATCCTCGCGGCTGCGAGCGTGCTCATCTTCCATCTCGGGCTCGGCCTGCCGTTCACGCTCTGGAGCTGGTGATGGCGTTCTTCGACAACCTCGCGCTCGGCTTCGGGGTCGCGCTGACGGCGAGCCACCTTTTGTACTGCCTGCTCGGGGTGACGCTGGGATCGTTCATCGGCGTCCTGCCGGGGCTGGGACCGCTGGTGACGATAAGCATGCTGTTGCCGATCACCTTCAACCTCGAGCCGACGTCGGCGCTCATCATGCTCGCCGGAATCTATTACGGCGCCAGCTACGGCGGCTCCACGACCGCGATCCTGGTCAACCTGCCCGGCGAGTCTTCGTCCGTCGTGACCTGCCTCGACGGTCACGCCATGGCCAAGCAGGGACGAGCGGGCCCGGCGCTTGCGATCGCCGCGCTCAGCTCTTTCTTCGCGGGCACGGTGGCGACCGCGCTCATCGCGCTGTTCGCGCCGCCGCTCGCCGGCTGGGCGCTGTCATTCGGGTCGCCCGAATATTTTTCCTTGATGCTCGTGGGGCTGCTCACGGCGGCGGCGCTGGCGCACGGCTCGATGCTCAAGTCGATGGCGATGGTCGTTCTCGGCCTGGTGCTCGGCACCATCGGGACGGACGTCAATTCCGGACTCTACAGGCTTACCTTCGGCGTCCCGGAGCTGAGCGACGGCCTCAGCTTCGTCGTGATCGCCATGGGTATGTTCGGAATCGCCGAGATCGTCGCCAATCTCGAGCAGGGCACGGCGCGCGAGGTTTTCACCGGCAAAGTCCGGAACCTTATGCCGTCGCGCAGGGACATCGCCGATTCCTGGCGCGCGGTCCTGCGGGGCACCGGGATCGGCTCCTTCCTCGGCATTCTGCCGGGCGCGGGGACGACCATAAGCTCCTTTCTCGCCTATGCCATGGAAAAGCGGTTCGCCCGCGATCCCTCCCGCTTCGGCACAGGGGCGATCGAAGGCGTGGCGGCGCCGGAAGCGGCAAACAACGCAGCGGCTCAGACCGCCTTCATTCCGACGCTGACGCTCGGCATTCCGGGCAGCGGAACCATGGCGCTGGTGCTGGGGGCGCTGACGATCTACGGGATCGATCCGGGACCGCGCGTGATGACGAGCCACCCCGATCTCTTCTGGGGCCTGGTCGTCAGCATGTGGATCGGCAATCTCATGCTCGTCATCCTCAACCTTCCCTTGATCGGGATCTGGGTACGGATGCTGAGGGTTCCATACCGGCTGCTCTACCCGTCCATCGTGGTGCTGTGTTGCGTCGGCGTGTACACGCTCGCCTTCAGCTACCTGGACGTCGTCTTCATGGCCGTCTCCGGCGTCGCAGGCTACGTGCTCGTCAAGCTGGAGTGCGAGCCGGCGCCGCTTCTGCTCGGTTTCGTGCTGGGGCCGATGATGGAAGAGAACCTGCGGCGCAGCATGGTGCTTTCGCGCGGCGATCCATCGATCTTCGTGACGCAGCCGATCAGCCTCGGCCTGCTGGTATTCGCAGCGATTCTCCTTGCGCTGCTGGTGGTGCCGGCGATTCGCGATAAACGTGCGGCAGCCGTTTCAGAAGGAGAGCACTAGAAGAACAGGGCGGCCGGGAACTGCCGTTTCCCGCCGGCGAAGTACAACAACAAGACTGGAGGCAAGAGATGTCCAACAAGATCTGTCGAGCGGCCGGCGTCGGTTTCGCGTTCGCGGCCGCAATTTTGATCCTCGCGGCGGGAACGGCCTTCGCGGCCTATCCGGAGAAGGCCATCCGCCTGGTGGTGCCGTTTGCGCCGGGCGGCGGCACCGATGCCGCGGCCCGGATCGTCGGCGACGCCATGACGGGACTGCTCGGGCAGCAGATCGTCGTCGAGAACAAGCCGGGCGCCGCCGGCAATATCGCGCTCGATACGGTCGCCAAGGCGGCCCCCGACGGCTACACGCTGCTGCTGGGATTCGGCTCCTCGCTCACCGTGAACCCGAGCCTCTACAAGGTGATGCCGGCGGACGTGCAGAAGGATCTCGCGCCGATCTCGACGCTTTCGACGTCGGAATACATGCTGGTGGTAAACCCGTCGCTGAAGGTCAAAACCGTCGCAGAGCTGGTTGCGAAGGCGAAGGCCGAGCCGGGCAAGCTGAACTATGCGTCGGGCGGCAAGGGCACGCCGTTGCATCTTGGAGCGGAGATGCTGAAGAAGCGTGCGGGGATCGATATGGTGCATATCGCCTATCGCGGCGGCGGTCCGGCGTCGAAATCTGTGATGGCCAATGAAACCCAGGTTCTGTTCGCCAGCTTCCCCTCGTCGCTGCCTAAGGTGAAGGCGGGCACGCTGACGGCGCTCGCCTCGACCGGGCCGAAGCGTTCGCGCTCGCTGCCCGACCTGCCGACCATGGAGGAGGCCGGTTATCCCGGCTTCATCGTCACGTCGTGGACGAGCATCCTGGCGCCCGCGGGCACGCCCAAGCCCGTGATCGACAAGCTGCACGCGGCGATCGAAAAGGCGCTCGCGATGGAGAGCGTCAGGACCAAGATCGAGGCGGTCGGCCAGTCGGTGGCCGGCAGCACGCCGGAGGGTCTCGCCACCCTGATCAAGGAGGATATCGCGCGCTGGCGGAAGGTCGTGCAGGACGCCGGCATCAAGCCCGAATGACGGCTTGACGTTCCGCGGCTTCACGGGTCCTGGTTGGTGAAGACGATCGTGCCCGCCGCCGCGAACATGCCGCCGACGCCCTGGCACAGGCCGATCTGCGCGTTCTTCACCTGTGCCGGGGCCTCGCCCCGCATCTGGCGCACGCTTTCCTGCAGCGCGAACATGCCGTACATGCCGGTGTGGGTATAGCTCAGCCCGCCGCCGTTCGTGTTGAGCGGCAGCTTTCCGCCCGGCGCCGTGTTGCGCCCGGCGATGAAGTCGGGCGCCTCGCCGCGGCCGCAGAAGCCGAGATCCTCCAGCCCCCAGATCGGCAGGTGGGCGAAGGCGTCGTAGATCATGAGGTGGTCGATCTCGCTGTGCTTCACGCCGGAGGATTCGAAGGCGAGCTTCGACGAGACGCGGAAGGCACGCGAGCTGGTGTAGCTCTCGAGCTGGCTGACGAGGCGGCTTTCCACGCTCTCGCCTGTCCCCAGGATGTACACCGGCTTCTTCGGGAAATCCCGGGCGCGGTCGGCCGAGGTCAGGATCAGCGCGCCGCCGCCGTCGGTCACGAGGCAGCACATCAGCAGCCGGAACGGCCAGGCGACCATCCGGCTGTTCAGCACATCGTCGACCGTGATCGGGTCGCGGAACGCGGCGCGCGGGTTCTTCGCCGCCCATTCGCGCTGCACGACCGGCACCATCGCGATCTTCTCGACAGGGACGTTGTACTCCTTCATGTAGCGCAGCACCGGGATGGTGAACATCGTCGGCGGCCCCATCACGCCATAGGGCTGCTCGAACTGCCCGTTCAGCGTGCCCGGATGCACCGACGGGCGCGCCCGGCCCACGTTGGAGCGGCCGGACTCGCCGTGCGTGATGAGCACGGTGCTGCACAGCCCCGATGCGATGGCCGCCGCCGCGTGGCGCACGTGGATCAGGAAGGAGGTGCCGCCGACCGCCGTGCCGTCGACCCATTTCGGCGTGATCCCGAGATAGTAGGCCATCTCGGTCGGCTCTTCGCGGCAGCAGGCGACGCCGTCGATGTCTTTCGGCTTCAGCCCGGCATCGGCCATGGCGTTCAGCGCCGCGTCGGCATGCAACTGGATGTTGGACATGTCGGGGATCTTGCCGAGCTGGGTGGTCTCGGCGGCGCCGACGATGGCGACGGAATGTGGCTTCATGGCGGGCGTTCCTGTGCGTCAGCTTTTGGCGGGGCGGAATTTCGGCAGGCTGATCGTGTCCGTCGCCTTCTCGAACACGACCTCCAGCGGCATGTCGAGCTGCAACGCCTCGGGCGTCTGCGCGCAGCCGACGATGTTGGTCATCATGCGCACCCCCTCGGGGAGCTGGACGACGGCGATGGCGTAGGGCGCGTCGTCCTCGAAGCCCCGCGCCGGCCGGTGGTTGATGACGTAGCTGTAGAGCGTCGCCTTGCCGGAGGCCTCGAAGACCTCGACGTCGCGCGACCCGGTGAAGGGGCTGAACGGCCGCGGCGGGAAATAGGCCTTGCCGGTCTCCTTGCAGCGCTGCAGCAGCAGCTTTTCCGCGCGGCAGCCGTCCCAGAAGTGCTGCGTCTCGGGCGTCGGTTGGGGAAGTGGCTTCTTGTATTCGGTCATCGCCGGCCCCTTGGCGGTTGGAATTCGATGTGCGTCGATTCCGATGATATCGCCATCTGCCCGCGAGGGGTATAGCAGGCTACTCCGTCCTTCCCGTCCGCCTTCCGATCGCAGGCGCCAGCAGCGCAAGTTCCGCCACCAGCAGGCCGAGCACGACATACGGCCCCCACGCGAGCACGGCGCCCTGCGCCGCGGCGAGGGCGGGCGGGAGCGCGGCGGCCTCGAACGTCTCGGCGAAGGCCAGCGTGAAGGCGTAGAACATGCCGAAGGTGAAGTTCCGCGACCACTGCGTGACGTTGTAGACGCCGACGCCGCGCCGCCAGCCGTAGAGCCGCCGGCGCTGCAGCAGGCGCGCGATCTCCGCCGTCTCGACCAGGAGGAACATGGCTGCGGCGTAGAGCCAGGTGGCGTAGCAGACGGCGAAGGGGAGGGCGCCGCTCGTCACCGCGGCGAGGCCGGTGATCGACATCGCGCCGTGCAGGATGCAGTTCGGGTTCTCCCAGTCGTCGGCGAGGCGCCAGCCTTTCTGGCTCCGGTAACGCCGGAGGATCAGCGTCGCGCCAAAGGCGTAGAGGGCGTAGCCGAGCAGGACCAGCGGCAGGGCGATCCACTTCAGCGCCGGCCATCCGGGAAACAGGCCGAATGCCAGTATCACGAGGGATTGCGTGCTCACCGTGGTGAGCAGGACGAGGCCGTTCGCCCGATGGTCGCCGCCTGCCGCGACGATGGCGCGATAGCCGCTCAGCGCCAAGGCCATGAACCACAGCCAGAGCGCGCCGTCGGCGGCGGCGAGCACCTCCGCCAGGATTTTCCAGTCGGGCAGCGCCAGCGCGATCATGCGCGCCAGCACCGCCGTCCCGGCGACCCAGGTGCCGACCGCGAAGCGGTCGACGGGCAAGCCCACATGCCGGCCGAGGCGGCCCGTCACGGCCGCGGTGGCGAAGGAGGCGGCGATGTGGCCCCAGAGGACCAGCAGGACGATGGCGAGCGGCGCGCTGAAGTCCCGCGACAGGGCCGGGATATGCGGCATCGCCGCCAGGCCGAAGATGCCGATCGCCATGACGCAGGCCGGCGCGGCGGTCGGGACCGGCCGGCCGCGCATCAGGACCGGCCGCGCGAGCGCGCTCAGCAGCGTCAGCGAGATCAGGAGCGTCTGAGGAGAGGTCATCGAAGCCGTGTGCGCCGGAAGATGCGGGAGTTTAGCCGGATTTCCGCGCAGGGCAACGAGAACGAAGGGCCTGCCGGGAACCCCGGCGCCGTCCGCGCGTTGAATTCGCCTCGCCAAATCGTCCGCTCAACCGCAACGGAGGACCCGATGAAGGGCTACGTCGACGACATCGAGAAGGCGACCAAGCGCAACGAGAGCTTCCGCCGCGTCCTCTACACCGGCGCGAACCTGCAGCTCGTCGTGATGACCCTGAAGCCGGGCGAGGAGATCGGCGAGGAGACGCACGACGACCGCGACCAGTTCTTCCGCATCGAGGACGGCGAGGGGACCATCGTGATCGACGGCAAGCGCCATCCGGTCGAGGACGACTTCGCCGTCATCGTGCCGGCGGGCGCGCTGCACAACGTCATCAACACCGGCAAGGAGCCGCTCAAGCTCTACACCGTCTACGGCCCGCCCGAGCATAAGGACGGCACTGTCCACCGCACCAAGGCCGAGGCCGACGCATCGCACGAGCATTTCGACGGCAAGACGACGGAGTAGCCGGGGGAGTAGCCGGGCCGCCTGTTTTCCGTTGACGCGGCGATGCGCTTCGTTCGAGCATCCGTGGCTTGCCCGAAACCGATGGCGTGGTCCCGCGAATGGCGCTGCACAGGCATCAGGAAACCTTGGCGCGTTGCGACGCATTCCGCGAGCTTGACGCCGCCGAGGTCGATCGCTTGAACACGCAGTGCATCTGGCGGCGCTTCGACGCGGGGGCGGAGATCCTCAGCCACCAGGACGATACTGCGGACGTCTATTTCGTCTCCACCGGCGCCGTCCGGGTCTACATCTCCTCGATCCAGGGGCGGAACACAGTGTTCCGCGACATCGACGCGGGCGGCTATTTCGGCGAGATGGCGGCGATCGACGGCGCGGGCCGCTCGGCCAGCGTGATCGCGCGGACCAACGCCACGGTCGCGAAGATGCCCGCCCCGGTGTTTCGCGACCTCGCCATGCGCCATGCCTCGGTCTGCTTCCACCTGCTCGAGCACGCGGTGCGGCAGATCCGCTACCTTTCGGAGCGCATCAACGAGCTGCGGACCCTCGACGTCCGCCACCGGGTTTATGTCGAGCTGCTGCGGCTCGCCCGCCCGGCGTCGGCCGGGGCCAACGAGGCGGTCATCTCGCCGCCGCCCATCCACCAGGAGATCGCCGACCGGATAAACACCCGCCGCGAGGCGGTGGCGCGCGAGCTGAAGCAGCTCGAGCGCGACGGCCTGCTCAGCCGCCGCCGGGGCGCCCTGGTCGTCACCGACGCCGCCCGCCTGGCCAAACTGGTCGAGGACGCCCGCCAGGGGCTGGACGAGGAGGGGTGAGCTTTACCCCCCACCTAAATCCTCCCCCACAAGGGGGGAGGACTTAAGTCATTGCCTTTCCAATATTTCGCCCTCCCCCCTTGCGGGGGAGGGTCGGGGTGGGGGGTATCCCGCACTGTGCGAAATCGCACGATCGGCCTCCTTCGTTTCACCGATAGTTCCTCTCAGGAACACATCGGTTCGAGATAGAAGGAGACGACAGATGTCCACCCACCCGCTTCGTAACCTGCTTCTGATCCTCGTCGTCGCCGGCTTCGGCACGGTGGCGCTGGGCTCCGGTCAGCTCGACAGCCTCGTCAGCCGCGCAGCCATGGATTTCGTCGCTTCGGGCAGCGACACGGCCTCTTCGGCCGGCGAAGGCTTCGCGTCGCGTTCGCCGCACGGCATGTGGAGCTTCGAGTTCGAGTGAGCGGCGCAGACTCGCGCCGGCGGAGCCTCCGGGTATACTGAGCGCAGCGAAGGCATCGGCAATAGGGAGCACGCGCATGCGCTTGGAAGGAAAGATCGGCATCGTCACGGCGGCGGCATCGGGCATGGGGCGCGCGGGCGCGCTGCGCTTCGCGGAGGAGGGCGCCAAGGTCGGCGTGGTCGATGTCGACGCTGCGGGCGTCGAGCGCGTGGTGAACCAGATCACCCAGGCCGGCGGCGAGGCCAAGGGCATCGTCGCCGACCTGACCAAGGACAGCGAGAGCCGGCGCATGGTCCAGGAGACGGCGGACGCCTTCGGCGGCCTCGATTTCGTCTGGAACCATGTCGGCCATCCGGGGCCGTCGCGGGTGGAAGGCGTCGACATGGCCGACTTCGACCTCGCGATCATCCTCAACCTGCGCACGCTGGTGGTGGCGACCGACGTGGCGATCCCGCTGATCCGGAAGCGCGGCGGCGGCAGCCTGCTCTACACCGCGTCGACCTCCGGCATCCGCGGCTCGCTGAAGAGCCCGATCTATTCGATGGCGAAGTTCGGCGTGATCGGCTTCGCCAAGTCGCTGGCCAAGCGCCTCGCGCCCGAGAACATCCGCGTGAATGCGGTCTGCCCCGGCACGACCGAGACGCCGATGCTGCGCGCCTTCACCGCCCGCCCGGACCAGGACGAGATGAAGGGCAAGGACATCGACGCGCTCCTCCAGAACCGCGGCTCCGACGTCCCCATGCGCCGCCGCGCCCAGCCCGAGGAAATCGCCAATGCCGCGCTGTTTCTGGTGTCGGATGAGGCGTCCTACGTGACGGGGGCCGCGCTGTCGGTGGACGGTGGGACGACGGCGTGAGGGCAAGACTTTTCCCTCCCCCCTTGCGGGGGAGGGTTAGGGTGGGGGGCTTCGCACCGTCGGCAATGGGCAGCGCACCCCCCACCTAAATCCTCCCCCGCAAGGGGGGAGGACTTCAGGACGGACAAGCCGCGGGAGCACCATTATGACCGACCCGAACGACATCCTCCGCGAGAAGCTCAACACCGCCTGGCGCTTCTTCTACAACCGCGGCTTCGTCGACGGGTTCGGGCATATCAGCGCGCGGACGGATGATCCCGAGCGCATCTTGGTCACGCCGCACGACCTGACGAAGCGTTCCTCGCCGGAGGAGCTCGTGCTGATCGACCTCGACGGCAAGCAGTACGGCAGCGACGTCCGGTTGCCGGGCGAGCTGCCGATCCATCTCGAGGTCTACAAGGTGCGGCCCGACGTCGGCAGCGTGGCGCATTTTCACTGCCTCTACCCGACCAGCTTCAGCATGTCGTCGGTGCCGCTCAAGCCGACCTACTTCATGGCCTCGATCTTCCGCGACGGCGTGCCGATCCATCCGGACTCGCGCCTGATCCTCGACGTGGCGCGCGGCGCGGCGCTGGCGGAGACGCTGGCCTCCCACCGCGCGGCGCTGATGAAGGCGCACGGCATCGTCGTCACCGGCGCGACGGTCGAGGAGATGACGGCGGTCGCCTACATCCTTGAGGAGAACGCGCACCGCACCTGGGTCACCGCCGCGATGGGCGAGGTCGAGTACCTCACCGACGAGGCGATGGCCGAGATCGAGGCCGAGCTGATCCGGACCCAGGCGCCGTTCAAGCGCATCTGGGCGCTCTGCGTGCAGGAGGCGGAAGACAGCCTCAGCCGAGAAAAGCCTTCATCCAGCCCCGGTAGTCGGCGTCGCGGGTGACCTGCTTCATCAGCTCGCCGGACGCGGCGCCCTCGATGTCGCCCGGCGACGCGCCGTCGCGGAGCGCCTTCATCGTGGCGTAGACGGCTTGCACCGCCGCCTGGATCGGCAGGTGCGGTTGCAGGCGGACGCGCACGCCCTGGCCGGCGAGGTAATCGAGGTCCGACAGCGCCTCGCCGCCATGCGCGAGGATGATCGGCAGCGTGACCGCGGCGTGCAGTGCGGCGAGCTCGTCGCGGCTCCGGATGCCGACCATGAACAGCGCGTCGACGCCGGCCTTCTCATAGGCGACGGCGCGGGCGATCGCGTCCTCGATCCCGGTCATGCCGGCGGCGCTGGTGCGGCCCGCGATGACCAGCGACGGGTCCTGTCGCGCGTCGAGGGCCGCCCGCATCTTGCCGACGCCTTCCTCGATACTTATGAGCCGCGCCTTGCCGCCCGCGCCGAAGGGCTGCGGCAGCTCGGTATCCTCGATCGAAAGCGCCGCGACGCCCGCCGTCTCGAGCTCCTCCACCGTGCGCCGGACGTTGAGCGCGTTGCCGAATCCGTGGTCGGCGTCGACGAGCAGTGGCAGGTTGCCCGCGCGGCCGATGCGAAGGCACTGCTCCGCCAGCTCGGTCAGGGTCAGCACGATCAGGTCCGGCGCCCCCAGCGCCGCCAGCGAGGCGACCGATCCCGCGAGGATGCCGACCGGGTAGCCCAGGTCCTCGGCGATCCGCGCCGACATCGGGTCGAAGACCGATCCGGGATTGACGCAGGCTTTGCCTGCCAGAAGGGCGCGGAACCGTTCGCGGCGCGGGGTCCAGTGCATGGTGGGGGAGCCTCGGTAGTGAAGGTTTTCGAAGGAAGGTTTGGGTTTAGGACGAATATCGCGATGGGGCAAGGCTATCCATCGGTGGCGCGGGAATGGCCGTATCTGTATGGTGCGCCGATGAAGGTGCGGGAAATTATGAGAATGCTCCACAACGATGGCTGGTACGAGGTTGCCATTCGCGGCAGCCACCGCCAGTTAAAGCATCGGACAAAGTCCGGACGGGTAACCGTGGCAGGCAAACCGAATGACACCTTGGCTCCCGGCACCCTCAACAGTATCTTGAAGCAAGCTGGCTTGAGGAAGTGAAGGTGAGTCGAATGCGGTACGCTATCGTAATTGAGAACGCGGGAAGCAATTTTTCGGCCTATGTCCCCGACCTGCCCGGTTGCGTCGCGACGGGGGCAACCCTCGAGGAGGCGGAGCAGGCGATTCGCGAGGCGATCGAGTTTCATCTCGAAGGGCTTCGGGAGGATGGGGCGCCGATTCCTGTGCCGTCGAGCCGGGTCAACTACGTCGAGGTTGCCGCTTAATTGCAGTCGGCGACATACGTCTTCCATCCGGAAGTTGCACTAACACCGCTCTATCGAACGCCGCCCAATTCCGCTTCGAAGCCGCGCAGCGCCAGGACGACATGGCGCGGGACCGGCTTGGCGCCGGCGGAATAGTAGGCGATCTGCCGCCGGCTGATGTCGAAGGTGACCGCCGCCGCGTCGAAACTGAGGCCGAGCCGCTTGAGACGGTCGCGGAACTCCGCCCCTGTCATTGTTTGCGCGCGGCCGAGCGCTGCAATCGAGTCGGCGGATATGTCGACGTCGTGGTCCGGCCAGCCAACCGCTACGCCGTCGTCGAGGATCTCCGCCTTCTTGAACGCCTCCAGGTTTTCGCGCAGCGGCCGATAAATCGCGTAGCGGAGAATCTGCGGCGCCAGGTCGACCTCGGATTTGCGACCGTCCTGCCAGACGGTCGCGATCCGATAAAGGTTGAGCACCCGGATCGAGCGGAGCAGGGGAAGCCCCATCCGCTCAGCCGAGCTCGTTGAGCCTGTTCCACGTCGCGCGGAGGAGGGCGCGGTTTTGCGGCCGGGACGCCCAGTCGAGCGCTTCCCGAAGGGCTTTGCGGTCCGCTTTGCCGGCGATGACTTCAAGCGTTTCGATGGCGACATTTGCGTTCGATCCCGGTCCATAAATCTTGAAATGCGGCGGCGCATGGTCGCCCGCATAGACTTGTATCTTGCATTTCGGCAGTACGACCAACGTCGGCATGTGGAGGAAAAATAGTGCACGTAATGCACTATGTCAATGCACCAAGTGCACTAATCTAACTCTTCAACCGATACCCGGTCTTGAATATCCAGCCCACCGCCGCCACGCATCCCGCGAGGAAGGCCAGCGTCATGGCGAGGCTGACCTCGACGCTCACGTCGGCGATGCCGTAGAAGCTCCAGCGGAAGCCGCTCACCAGGTAGACCACCGGGTTGAGCAGCGTGATCTTCTGCCAGATCGGCGGCAGCATCTCGATCGAGTAGAAGGTGCCGCCGAGGAAGGTCAGCGGCGTCACGATCAGCAGCGGGATGACCTGGAGCTTCTCGAAGCCGTCGGCCCAGATGCCGATGATGAAGCCGAACAGGCTGAACGTCACCGCCGTGAGCACGAGGAAGACCAGCATCCAGACCGGGTGGTCGATCCGCATCGGCACGAACAGCCAGGAGGTCGCGAGGATGATCAGGCCGAGGACGATCGACTTGGTCGCCGCCGCGCCGACATAGCTCAGCACGACCTCGAAAAACGAGATCGGCGCCGACAGCAGCTCGAAGATCGTGCCCGTGAACTTCGGGAAGTAGATCGCGAAGGAGGCGTTGGAGATGCTCTGCATCAGCAGCGACAGCATGATCAGGCCCGGCACGATGAACGCGCCGTAGCTGACGCCCCCGATCTCGGTGATGCGCGTGCCGATCGCCGCGCCGAACACCACGAAATAGAGCGAGGTCGAGATCACCGGCGAGACGATGCTCTGCAGCAGCGTGCGCCCGGTGCGCGCCATCTCGAAGCGGTAGATCGCGGCGGCGGCGTGGAGGTTCATGTGCGCTCGCTCACTCTATCTTGCGCTCCCGTTCCGATCGCTGACCAGCCTGACGAAGATTTCCTCGAGCGAGCTCTGGCTGGTCTGCAGGTCGCGGAAGCGGATGCCTGCCGCGTTCAGGTCCTGCAGCAGCGCCGTGATGCCGGTGCGCTCGCCCCGCGTGTCGTAGGTATAGACCAGCTCGCAGCCGCCGTCGTGGAGCTCGAGCTGGTGCTTCGCAAGCGCGCCCGGAATTTCGCCGAGCGGATTCTGGAGCTGCAGTGTGAGCTGCTTCTTGCCGAGCTTCCGCATCAGCTCGGCCTTCTCCTCGACCAGGATCAGCTCTCCCTTGCTGATGACGCCGACGCGATCGGCCATCTCCTCCGCCTCCTCGATGTAGTGCGTGGTCAGGATGACGGTGACGCCGGTGTCGCGCAGCCCGCGCACCAGCCGCCACATGTCCTGGCGCAGCTCGACGTCGACGCCGGCGGTCGGCTCGTCGAGGAACAGGATCTGCGGCTCGTGCGACAGCGCCTTGGCGATCAGCACGCGGCGCTTCATGCCGCCGGACAGCGTCATGATCTTGCTGTCCTTCCGGTCCCAAAGGGACAGATCCCGCAGCACCTTCTCGATATGCGCCGGGTTTGCCGGCTTGCCGAACAGACCGCGGCTGAAGCTCGTGGTGGCCCAGACGGTCTCGAAGGTGTCCGTCGCCAGCTCCTGCGGCACGAGCCCGATGCGCGACCGCGCCTCCCGGTACTCCTTGACGATGTCGAAGCCGTCCGCCGTCACCGTCCCCTCGCTCGGGTTGACGATGCCGCAGACGATGCTGATCAGCGTCGTCTTCCCCGCGCCGTTGGGGCCGAGAAGCGCGAATATCTCGCCGCGACGTATCTCAAGATCGATGTTCTTGAGCGCCTTGTAGCCCGAGGCGTAGGTCTTCGACAGGTTCCGGATCGAGATGACGGAGGGAACGGAATGCATGACGGGGGCGATGGTTACGCGGCCAATGTTTCAGGACGATGTCTGGACCGGCAAGTACGGTGGCCGGGGCGAGGAGGCTTTGTAGGCGGGGAGGGGCGGGTTGTCGAGGGAAGAGGGTGATGGTAGATCGGTTTAGCGCCGTTCTCGCCAGATCGCGGGATCGCGTCGCGCGTGAAATACTGCGATTACGATGAGGCGGTCGGACCGGGCGCGAAAGAAAACAGAGTATGGGAATCGGCGTATCCGGATGCAGCGAATATCCCGAAGCGTCGACGGGAACCGTTGCGGCGTGTCGCATGCGGACGAAACAGCATGGGCCACTGCAAGTACGAACTCTCGACCTAAGCCCGGCCGTTGGCTCTCATACCACGTTGCCGCTTCGTCGAATTCTCGTCTCGCCGCCTTGCGGAAGAATGGGCGGAACGTCACTTGCCGAGGCGTGACAGGGTGAATGCTTTCACTTTTTCCCAGGAGATAACGTCATCGGGATTTGCTTCGTCCTCGGCATACCGGCGTTCGAGTTCGGCGCGTTGCGCGTCCGTCAGCGGCACGGCGCTGCTGTCTGCGGCAATGCTGTCCCAAATCTCCTCGACCAGAGTCAGGCGCTCCTCCAGCCCAAGCTGGTCGATGCCGAGTGATTTAATTGTTACGCCCAATTACTGGCTCCGAGGAAATTTCTTCTGCAACAATAGCCAATGTGAACGCAACCTGGAAGATGTATCCGCTTTTTTCTTCAAGGTCAGTAGCTTAGGTTGTCGAGGGCAGGAATTCTTGCGGTTTTTGCACCGTATGTTACGATGTACATCGCATGTAACACACGGTCGGAGTCTGCGGCAATGGCAGAGGCGACTTTCACCTTTCGCGTCGACGAAGAACTCAAATCGGCCTTTTCCGAGATCGCGAAGGGGCAAGACCGCACGGCAGCGCAACTGCTTCGCGTACTGATGCGCGATGCCGTTCGCCGGCAACAGGAACGGCACGAATATGATGCCTGGTTTCGCAGCGAAGTCGAACAAGGCTTGCGCGAAGCGGATGATCCATCGGTTCTTCGCTACTCTGACGAGGAAGTGCAATCGAGTTGGCGGCAGCAACGGGCCGAGCTGATGGCGCGCGCCCGCGTTAAGAAGGCGTGAAGGTCGAGTGGCTCCATGAAGCGCGACGCAATCGCGAGAGCCAACTAGCTTACATCGCCGAACGGAACCCGGCAGCGGCAGTACGCCTCGGCGATGCCATTGCCGATGCTACTGTGCGGTTGGCGAACTTTCCCGAGATCGCGCCACGCGGCCGGGTGGAAGGCACGCGCGAACTCTTGATCGCCGGGACGCCGTATATCGCAATCTATCGAATTGAGAATTCCAAGGTCGTCATCCTGCGTCTCCTGCACGACAGCCAGATCTGGCCGCCACCGGAAATTCCTTAGTGCGGCCGTCGCCATGATCGATTTTGCCGTGGTGTGGACTGATTTCACCGCCCCTTCCAATTCGGCTTCCGCTTCTCCGCGAACGCCTTCGGCCCTTCCACGAAATCCTCGCTATCGCGCATGCGCGTGATTGCCGGATAGTCCGTGTTGATCGCGTCGGCGACGGAGGCGTGGCGCATGCCGTCGCGGACCACCTCGATGCTGGCGCGGATCGAGAGGGGCGAGCATTTCTCGATGTCGGCGGCCCAGCGCTTGGCGGCGGCGAGCGCCTTGCCCTCGGGCACGACCTCGGTGACGAAGCCGAGGCGGTAGCCTTCCTCGGCGGGAACGCGGCGGCCGGTCAGGATCATGCCCATCGCCTGCTTCATCGGGATTTGGCGCGGCAGGCGGACGAGGCCGCCGGCCATCGCCGCCAGCCCGACCAGCGGCTCGGGCAGCGCGAAGACCGCGTTCTCGGCCGCAACGATGATGTCGGCCGCGAGCGCCAGCTCGAATCCGCCGCCCATGGCGATGCCGTTGACCGCGGCGATCAGCGGCTTGGTGCGGTCGAAGCGGAAGGTGATGCCGCCGAAGCCCGTCTCGGGCCTATCCCGCGTGCCGCCCTCGGCCTGCCATTTCAGGTCGTTGCCGGCGCTGAAGGCGCGGTCGCCGGCGCCGGTCAGGATGGCGACCCAGAGGTCGGGGTCCTTCTCGAAATCGTCGAAGATCGCGTGCATCTCGTAATGCGCCGGCGAGTGCAGCGCATTCATGCGCTCCGGCCTGTCGATGGTGACGATCAGCACGTGGCCGTCGCGCTCGGCCTTGCAGAATTTGGGCATGGTGGCTCCCTGGGGCTGCGGTCGTTCTTCTGAGAAGTATACAGGTGCGAGGAGGGAAGGCGAGAGCGGGGCGGCCCTCATCCTTCGACACGCTCAGCATGAGGGAAAACATACAGCTAAATCAAAACATTGACCTCATGCTGAGCCTGTCGAAGCATGAGTACGCTCCAACATCCCCTACCACCCCACCTCATACCCCTCGAACGGCGTCGGGATGCGGCGGATGTCCTGCATCACGTCCTTGAGCGGCAGCGGGTCGGTGTGCGGCGGGATGAAGAGCGAGAGCGTGTCGGCGAGGCCGCCGTAGCGCTGTTCGATCTTCTGCGCCAGCGTGTCGTAAGCCGCGACGGTGGCGAACAGCTCCAGCGTGTCGTCGGAGATTTCCGCCGCCATCTCGCTCCACCGGCCCTGCTTCGGGAATTCGCGCAGCTTCAGCCCGAGCTCCTCCATGCCGTGCAGTTCGAGAACGTGCCAGTAGGCGCGCGTCGAGCAGTAGAAAGCGACGCGGAAGCGGATGTATTCGCGCATTTTCGCGACCTCCGCCTCGTTCGCGCCGGTGGCGATGAAGCTGCCGGCGACGACCTCGAACGCCCGGCGCTGGCGCTCGTGGATGTCGAGGCCGGCCTGGATGCGCGCGAGCGAGACTTCCGCGAGATAGCGGCGCGTGCTGAACGGATGCAGCCGCGCGCCGTCCGCGACTTCGCCCGCGACCTTCAGCATCGCCGGGCCGACCGCCGACATCGCGATCGGGATGCGCGGCAGCCCCAGCGGGCGCGGCGAAAAATTCGGCGTCGTCAGCGTCAGCGTGTAATGCGCGCTGTGATAGTCGATCGGCTCTTCCGTCTCCCAGGCGCGCCATACCGCGCGCACCGCGCCGATGTAGTCGCGCATGCGCGGCGCGGGCGGCGTCCACGGAATGCCGTAGCGCCGCTCGTTGTGGCCGCGCACCTGCGAGCCGAGGCCGAGATAGAAGCGCCCGTTCGAGGCCTTGTTCAGGTCCCATGCCGCGTGCGCCATGATCGTCGGGCTGCGCGGGAAGGCGATGGCGACGCCGGTGCCGATCTGGATGCGTTGCGTCGCCAGCGCGGCGACGGCGAGCGGCGGGATCGGCCCGTGCGCGTTCTCCAGCGCGACGACACCATCGAAGCCGGCTTCCTCGCACGCGACCGCGGCGTCCCTGGCTTTCGTCAGGTCGTCGTTCGGCAGGTGATAGACGATGCGCATGGCGGCCTCAGAGCGCCGCGTCGCGCCAGTTGGGGTTAGGCTCCGCCGGGTCGGGCGCCAGCTTCGCAGCCTTGACGCCCTCGATGGCGCAATACTCGTCCTTGTCCGAGGCGTCGCCGCTGATGCCGACCGCGCCGAGGATGGCGCCGTCCTTGTTGCGGATCAGCACGCCGCCCGGGACGGCGATGAAGCGGCCGTCCGATGCCGCGGACAGGCCGCTCACGAAGTTCGGCCGGTCGGCGAGGCGGTCGCGCAGCAGGCGGGTCGGCACGCCCATGCCCAGCGCGGCATACGCCTTGCCCGTCGCGACCTCGACGCGGAGGATGCCGGACCTGTCTTCGCGCTTGGCCGCCATCATATGTCCGCCCGCATCCAGCACGACGACGGTCAGGGGATTCAACCCGGCTGTGCGTCCCGCGGCGATGGCTGCGTCGACGACGGTGGATGCTTGGGCTAACGATACGGTCATTTGCGGCTCCTTAAGTGCGGGCCTGGCGTGCGGGCCTGGCGTAAACAGGCGGTTAACGAGTGCCGGTTATGCTGTCGATCCTTGAACGTCTTGAACCGGCGTCCGACGATACCGACTTTGTTGGGGCCTGCACAACGCCGAAGCACCGGCGGGAGACTTTGGATTGAGATCATGAAAATCCGCATCGAATACTGCAGCGCCTGAAACTACGAGCCGCGAGCCCGCCGTGCGCGGGATCTGTTCCTGGCGAAGGCGCCGGCCGAGGTGGAACTGGTGAAGGGCGGGGCGGGGGTGTTCGACATCGCCATCGATGGCTCGCTCGTCTATTCGAAGACGAAATCAGGCCGGTTTCCGACCGACGACGAGGTTGTGGCGCTGCTTTCCCACTAAGCGCCGAATCATTGATTTCCTTGAATAATGTGGACTTCCGGGCCGCTGCAATTCGGCCTTATTTCCCGGTCAGAATGCGCCTGAGGATAGCATGAGGCATGTATTGAGACGGGGCATCATCGGCATCCTCGCGGTCGTCGCGCTTGGCTCGGCGGGCGTCGCCTATCTGCGGACCGTCGACTTTGACCGCCTGCGGCCGCAGCTCGTCGCGGAATTGCGCCAGGCCACCGGACGGGAGGTCGCGGTCGACGGCCCGTTGCGGCTGGCGCTCCTCCCGGTCCCGCGCTTTACGCTTTCGGCCGTCGCCATCGCCAATGCGCCCTGGGGCACGCGCCCGGCCTTCGCCGATATCGAGCGGGTGGAAGCCGACATCGCCCTCCTGCCGCTGCTGAAGGGCGAGCTCAGGATAAGCCGGCTCAGGCTGGTGCAACCCGATCTCTGGTTCGAGACCGACGCTTACGGCAAGGTCAACTGGGTGCTCGCGGGCGGACCGCTCCCGGTCCTGAGCGGCCGCGCGCCGTCGGGCCCGGCGCCGTCCTCGATGCTCGCAGCGCTGGCGATCGGCCGCGTCGACATCGCCGGCGGGCGGCTGACCTATCGCGACGGTGCGACGGGCGACATCAAGGTCGTATCCGTGTCCTCGGCGTCCGTGGAGGGCGGCGGGCCGCATGCTCCGTTGAAAATGACGTTCGCCGGCGACTGGAACGCGCTTCCGATCCGGCTGCGCGGCGTCGTGGGCGCATACGCCGCCGTCGCGTCGCATGACGGCAACGCGACCGAGATCAGGCTCGTGCTCGAGGCCGCCGGCGCGGGGCTGTTCGTGGAGGGCACGGTCGGCGATCCGCGCGCCGGCCCCGGCGCCACGCTGCACATTGCCGGCAAGGCCGCCGCCCTCGACGGCCTCGCGGCGATGCTGGGACTGGCGCTGCCGCGAGAGACGCCCGTGTCGCTGGATGCGGATCTGCACTACCGCCATGCGCGGCTGGACGTGTCGGCCATCGAGCTCGCGATCGGCGATCAGTCGGCCGCCGGCAGCTTCAGCGTCGATTTTTCCCAAGCGCGCCCCGTCATCGCGGCGGATCTGACGGCGACGGGAATCGACATTACGCGCCTTATCGCGGGACCGGCGGATGCGCGGGCCGCCACGCTGTCGAGCGAAGCGGGCCTCCTCGAAGCTCTCGTGAGCAGCGGGGTGCTCACGGCGGTAGACGGCACGGCGAACCTGCAGTCGGATACGTTGCAGGCCGGGCCGCTCCTGCTGCAGGATGCCGCGGCGCACGTCGTCCTGAAGGACGGCGACCTGGTGGCCGAGCCGTTGCGGGCGCGGCTCGCGGCCGGCGATCTGCAAGGAAGCTTCCGCGTCGCCGGCAAGTCGATCCCGCCGCTGCTTTCGCTTTCGCTGAAGGCGCCTGCGCTGGCGGTCGGCCCGGCCCTGCAGCGGCTTGGCGCGATCAAGGCCTTGGGCGGCGTCGCGTCGGTCGCCGCGAACCTGGCCACGGTCGCGGGACCGCCCGAGAAGATGCTGGCTGCATTGCAAGGCGAGGCCCTGGTGGCGATGGGCGAGGGGCGGCTCGCGCTCGAGCCTTATACGGCGCCGTTCGAAATATCGGCCGCCGGCCTGGGCGGACTGGCCGGGCTGATCGTCCGGGAGGGACGCCAGGACGTGGCGGTCGAATGCGCCGCCGGCCGGATGATCGTGGAGGGCGGGGTGGCAACCGCCGCCGGCTTCGTCCTCGTGACGGAGGATGCCCGTCTCAAGGGCGAGGGCACGGTCGATCTCGCCGCAGGCCGTCTGGCGCTGCAATTCACGCCGGAGGCGCGCGGCGGAACGCTGCTCGTAGCGCAGCCGGTTTCCGTCGGTGGCTCCTTCGCAGCCCCGGTCTTGGCGTTGCAGCCGGCTCCGGCAGCGGGATTGAGCGATGCGGCGCTCTATCCGATCCGCCGGTTCTTCGCCGGGCTCGCCACGGATCCGGCGGCGAATGCTTGCCTTCGCGGCCTGCCGCCGGCGCCGCGCAAGCGCATGCTGCCGGGCGGCGCGCCGATCGCGCAACGGCCGCCGGGGGCGGTCCAGGAGGCCGAAGCGCATCCGGCGCCGCTCATGCCGGAAGCCGGGTCCGGAGCGCAGGCCGAATAGCCTACGCTGACAGTAATTTGCACGCGTCGCCGCCTCGGTCCGGACGGCGCCTATCTCCCTGTTTTTGTACACAATTGTATTCAATCGCCGCCGGCGCAACCGAAACCATTTATTTTCAAGCGCTTGCAAATGGCGACAGGTTGTGTAAACTGCGCCCCATCGAACGGGACGGGAAATGCGCACCGTAAGCACAACGGTCCCTTGTTCGGTTGCAGGAATATATGGTGGATTAATGAATGGGTCGGCGCGCGCGACCAGTCCCGACAGGGCGCAGCAGGCCGACATGAGACAAATACAAGCCGGATGAACCGGCGCTTTCCGCATCACCTCACAAGGCCCCGTCAGGGGCCTTTTATTTTGGCCGGATGACCTCCTAGGCGGCGACCTTTCCGTCCGACGTCAACGCGGGCACGCGCGAGGCCGGCACGTAGACGAAGCCGTCGAACAGGCGTCGCTGGGTGCGGTAGGTGGCGCCGTATTCCGCGAACCACTCGTTGCCTTTCATGAAGACGTTCGAGGCGACGGTGATGATGCCCGAGGGCTGCAGGATGTTGAGGTCGTCCTTCGGGTTGCCGGTCGGCCGCGCGTGGCGGTGAACCAGCGTGCCTTCGATGCGGCTCGCCACCGTTGTGCAGATCGAGCAGGTCAGCGGCAGCGCCCGGTGCGTGTTGCCCGAGGACAGGATGCGCGCGGTCAAGTCTCCCTGGTCGGCGGTAAGGCGGTCGCCCGAGATGGTCAGCGAGTCCTTCGCGGGCGCGATGAAGCCGACGAAGGGCACGACGGCGGACGCCGTCTCCGGCGTCTCGGCGAGGCCCATGCGCACGGCGGCGTGGCGGCGGATCAGGTCGAGCTTGGCCATCAGCGCCGCGTCCGCGTCGATGTCGGCGGGCAGCTCGGTGCCTTCGACGCCGAGCGTCGCCGCCTCGACGAAAACGACCGGGTTGCCGGCATCCACCATCGACACCTCGATCCGGCCGAGGCCGGGCACGTCAAGCTGATCGAGCACCTGGCCCGACGGCAGCAGCTTGCCGGTGCCGGCGCCGCCGGGATCGCGGAACTCGAGGCGCACCGGCGCACCCGTGCCGGCGACGCCCCGCAGCTCGTAGTCGCCGTCGACCGCGGCATAGCCCTCGTCCATCGGGAAATGCGCGTGGATGATCTTCTTGGTGTTGGTGTTGTGGATGCGCACCATGGCGTCGGCGCCTTCGGCCTTGATGATGCCCTCGTCGATGGCGAAGGGGCCCATGGCGGCCGACATGTTGCCGCAGTTTGCGCCGTAGCCGACGGTCGCCTTCTGCACGCCGATCTGCGCGAAGGTGTAGTCGATGTCGGCGTCGGGGCGCGACGGCGCGCCGACGATGCAGACCTTGGAGAGCGAGGAGATGCCGCCGCCCATGCCGTTGAGCTGCCGGCCGTTCAGGTCGGGCGTTCCCATCGCGGCGAGGAAGAGATCGTCCCACAGCGCGCGGTCGGGCAGGTCCTCCTGCTTGAAGACGATCGCGTTGCTGGTGCCGCCGCGCATGAACGCTGCCGGGATACGACGTTGCTTCATGTGTTTCTTCCTTCGCCGTGGGTATTTTGGTGACCTGTAGCTTACCCCCCACCCAACCCTCCCCCGCAAGGGGGGAGGGCTAAGAAATCAAGTCCTCCCCCCTTGTGGGGGAGGTCTCCTCAATGTCTCCCTCCCCCCTTGCGGGGGAGGGTTGGGGTGGGGGGTCGTTAGGCTCAATCTACGCCTTCTCCTGCGCCGCATTCCGCCCGGCGATGCGGCCGAAGACTTGGCCGGAGACGAGGCCGGTGCCGGCCGGGTAGTTGTAGTGGAACAGGTTGCCGACCATCTCGCCGCAGGTGTAGAGGCCGGGGATGACGCGCCAGTCGGTGCCCATCACCTGGGCGTTCTCGTTGATCTTGAGCCCGCCGAAGGTGAAGGTGATGCCGCCGGTCGCCGAGAAGGCATGGAAGGGCGGCTTGTCGAGGCGGATGCCCCAGTTCGACTTCTCCGGGTTGAGCCCCTTGGTCGAGACGCCGTCCTTCTTCGACGGGTCGAAGTCGTCGTCGTCCGCCGCCGCCTTGTTGTACTCGATCAGCGTCTGCAGCGCCTGCTTCTTGTTGTCGATATCCATCTGCTCGACCAGCTTTTCCAGCGTGTCGGCCTTGAGCGGCTTCACCGCGTAGTCGTAGCGCGGCTCCATCAGGTGGATCGTCTTCTGATCGAAGATCTGGTAGGCCATGCCGCCCGGCTCGTTGAGGATCGCCGCGCCGAACTTGGCGTAGGTGTAGAACTGGGTGTCCTCGCCCTCGTCGACGAAGCGCTTGCCGTTGCGGTTGATCATGACGCCGTAGAGATAGGTCAGGCGGTTCGACTTGTCGGTCAGCTTGCGGTCCGCAAAATCGCCCCAGTCGGCGTCGATCGGCGTCGAATGGCGGCCGCTCCACTGGCCGCAGGGCATGGCGCCGATGGCCATCGCCATCCTGAGCCCGTCGCCCTGGTTGTAGCGCGTGCCGCGCACCTTGGCGTGGTCCCAGGGGCGGCCGAGATATTGCGCGCGCCACTGGGCGTTCGCCTCGAATCCGCCGCAGGCGAGGATCACCGCGTTCGCCGTGATCTCGTGCAGCTTGCCCTTTTCCTGAACCGTGACGCCGACCACGCGGCCCTTCTTGTCCTGGATCAGGTCGCGGCCCGAGGCTTCGTAGCGGATCTCGACTCCCTCGCGCTCGGCCGCCTTGAACCAGCTCGCCGACAGGCCGACGCCTTCGTGCTCGGCGCGGACGATCGCGCCCTTGGGCCAGATCACGACGCCGTTGACCTCGACGCCGGCGATCGTTCGCGCGGGCTCCATCGGCACTTTGCCGGAGTCATGCGCCCAGAACACCGCGTCCTTGGAATTCGACACCAGGACCTTGGACAGCTCCGGATCGGTGCGGCCGGCCGTCACGCGCATCAGGTCGGCCATGAAGTCCGCCTGGGTATAGGGCTGTACGCCTTGATAGAAATTCAGGTAGTCCTTCTCGACGCCGGGCAGCAGCGGCTCGATGTCGCGCGGGTTGTCGAAGGCGAAGCGCAGGATGCCGCCGCTCCAATGCGTGTTGCCGCCGCGCATGCCTTTGTGCGCGGCTTCCAGGACGACGACCTTGTCGGCGCCGTTTTCGCGTGCGGAGACGGCCGCGGCGAGCGCCGCGTTTCCCGCGCCCACAACGATCACGTCGAAATCTGGCATTGCATTCCTCCCGGGGTTCTCGGATTTGCCGTTGGCCGGCCGCGGCGGGCCGTCGAAGACGCTGAACGTCAGTGTACATCCAGGCCTTCGGCGGGCGCCAATCGGGCGCACCGCACCTATTGTCGCGATACTGCCGCAGGGTTATTCTGAAGTGAAATTCAAAAATATGCAGAATTCTTAAGTTTGGTGAATTGGCCATGCGCACGAAATTCGGCCTCAAGGAGATCGACGTCTTCGTCAAGGTCGTCGAGCTCGGCAGCTTCGTGAAGGCGGCACGGGAGCTGCACCTGACCCAGTCGGCGCTGACCCAGCGCCTGAAGAAGCTCGAGGACGCGCTGGGCGCGCGGCTGATCGACCGGACGACCCGCACCGTGGCGCCGACCGCCATCGGCCAGAACTTCCTGCCGGCCGCGCGGCGGCTGTTGGCGCAGTTCGAGCAATCCGTCTCCGACATCCAGGACGTGATCGACATCCGCGGCGGCCGGGTGACGATCGGCTGCCTGATGACGGTGGCCTCCTACCTCTTGCCGCGGGTCTTGCGGGTCTTCGGCGAGCGCCATCCCAACGTGCGCATCCGCGTGCTGGACGAGTCCGAGCAGAACATCGCCGAGCACGTGCGGCGCGGCGAGGCGGAGATCGCCATCGACATGCGGACGGACCAGCCCGACGACGACCTCGTCATGACGACGGTGATGGAAGACCGCTTCGTGCTCGCTTGCCGCCGCGACCACGCGCTCGCCGGGGGCGGCCCGGTGCCATGGCAGGCGCTGGTCGACATGCCGGTGGTGATGCTGGGGCAGCGGAGCGGCACCAGCCGGCTGGTCTATACGCAGCTTCCGAGAAGCCGCAGCGCCGCGGCTTGGCGCTACGAGGTGCAGCATCTCTCGACCGCGCTGTCCTTCGTCGAGGCGGGACTCGGCGTCGGCGTCATCCCCGGCATGGCGATGCAGGCGCTGGGCGATGGCGGGCTGGTCTACCGTCCGCTGGTCGAGCCCGCGCTCAGCCGCATCATCGTCGTCGTCGAGCGCCGCGCCGCGACGCTGTCGCCCGCCGCCGAGACGCTGAAGGCGCTGCTGGTCGAGGAGTTCCGGGCGTGGACGGCGGGGGACGTTGCTGTGCTGCAACGAGCGGTCCGTTAAGCCTGTGCCTGGATTCGCCGATCAAGTCGGCGAATGACGATCTGTGTTGTTTCAAATAGTAGCGTCACACGCCGGCTTGACCGGCGTGTCCATGCCTGAGACCGGCACCCTCACTTCCCGCAGCTCACGATCTTCATCACCTCGCGCAGGTCCTTCACGGCGAGTTGCTCGAAGCTGCCGCCGAGCTCGATCAGGCGCTCGCGGTCGCGCTCCTCGAGCCGGGTCGACAGGCAGTCGCGCACCTTCACCATGTGCTCTTCCGGCGGGATCGGCGGCGTGCCCCACTTGCCGCGCGGGCCGTTGCAGCGGTGGCTGACCTTCGTGCCGTCGTCCAGCTCGACCTCCATGATGACGTAGAGCTCCTCGAAGCGCGCGGGGATGTCGTCGACCATGTTGAGCTCGACCTTGTCCAGCATCGCCTCGACGGCGGGGCTGAAGCGGTGCTCGTCCTCGAAGGTGCTCATCGTCACGTTGCCGTCGAGCAGCGCGCAGACAGTGGTGTACTGCCAGCTAAACTTGCCGGCGAGGCCGGTCAGCGGCTTGGCGCGGTCGATATAGGGCATGTTCGGCGTGGTGAGGCGGATCTTCCTGATGCGCTTCGGGTCGCCGATCTTCTTGTGCAGCTCCAGGCCGGCGGTGATCACGAAATGCGTGCCGAACTGGCTCGGGAACATCTTGATGGCGTAGCTCGGCGTGACGACGCGGAAGGGCGGGCCGAACTTCTCGACCATCTCGTAGTTGAACTTGCCGCCGAACATCATGTCGACGTAGCCGCGCGGCGTCTCGAGAATTTCCATATGCGCGCCGAAACCGCGCGCCGCGAGCATCGCCGTGTCCACGCCGAGCGAGCAGGCGAGGCCGCAATGCGTCGACTTGGTCATCGTGCCGGCGTTGGCGAGCAAGCTGCCGCAGCGCGACGCCGCCATGCCGATCGCCGCGCGAAGCTGATCCGGCGTCAACCCCAGCATGTGCCCGGCGGCGACGGCGGAGCCCATCGGCCCGACCAGCCCCGGCGGATGGAAGCGCATCGCCTTCGCGTCGTACTGGCCCGATCCTTCGCGCAGCCAGCCCATCATCTCGATGCCTTTGACCAGCGCGGTCGCGGCCTCGCGCCCGTCGATGTCGCGGTATTCCGCCAGCGCCAGGATGCCCGGCAGGCTGGTCGATAGCTGGTGGTTGGCCGGGCTCCACATCGGCTCGAAGTCGAGCACGTGCATCGAAGAGCCGTTGACGTAGGTCGCCTGCACCGGGCTGGTCTTGAAGCCGAAGCCGATCACGGTCGAAGCCTCGATGCCGCCCATCTCCTTGGCGTGCGCAGCGAGGATCGAAGGCGGCTCCTCCTGGATCGTGCCGGCCACCGCCACGGCGAGGCCGTCGAGGAAGAGCTGGCGGGCGCGCTGGATGGCGTCCGGCGTCAGGTCCTTGTGGGTGATCCCGACGATGCGGTCGCAGAGCTTCTTTGTCGCGTCTTTCATGTGGGCTCATCCGTAAGCGTGGCGGGGAAGGAATGGGCGGTCGCCCTCCTATCGAATAGCACGGGTGGCCGTCCGGAGACAAAGCGCGGCCGGATGCGGCGGCAGCCACGAGGTTTTTTGTGATTTCAAAGTAGTAGACCTCATGCTGAGCTTGTCGAAGCATGAGGCGCTCGGTCGTCAAGCCTTGCCACACTCCCACACGAGGTGAAACTTCACCCGGTCTTCGTCCACCGCCAGAAACCCGAGGCGCTCGTAAAGCTGCCGCGCGCGCTCGTTGTTCCGCATCACCCAGAGGTGTACGGGCTTCGACTGCCGGCGCGCCCGATCGACGATCTCCGAAAGAAGCTCCGTGCCGATACCCCGGCTCTGGTAGTCCGCATCGATGTAGAGCTGGTGAATATAGATCGCGTCTTCGGCGTCCTGGAGCTGCAGCCAGCCGACGGGCCGCTCCTCGGCCAGGATGATGCTAACCTCGCCGCCGTTCACCGCGCTGCGGATCATGGCGCGCTGCGCGGTCTCGTGCCACAGGCCGAGCTCCTGCGACAGCGCCTCCATGAGGCCGCGGTAGAGCGTCCAGGCGAAGTCGAAGTCCTCCGGCTGTGCCGCGCGCAGCGTGAACCCGGAAGCCGGCGGGACCTTTGCAACGGTGTTTGCGTCGTCCATCGTTCCCATTAACGTGCGGATCATGGTGTTCGATCCGTCCGCCACTGCGTTTGGGCAGGGAATTCCGGCATTGCCGAGGCGTCTAACATCTAAGGGGTACTGCTATCGCGGGGTAGGCTGCGCCGGGCCGAATGCACCAAGATGATGCCGGTAGGTGGATCATGACGACTGACCTTAGACTGCCGGAATCGACGGAATCGCCAGCCGGCAAGCCTCCGGCGCTGCCGCGGGTCGCGGCCCTGCCGGGCGCCGAGCGCCGGATCCTGCGCAAGCGGCTCGAATGGCCGCTCAAGGCGTTCCGAAAGCTTCCGCAGGCCGTCCGCCGCGGCGGACGCTGAAGCGGCGTAAGCCTCTCAGCCCTTCGGCTTGCCCGACTTCGCGCCGGCCGCCTGGAAGCGGCCGAGCGCGGCCAGCATCTGATTGAGCTGCCGGCCCATGTCGAGCGCGTTGTCGAGCGGCATCGTCTCCGCCGCGCGGAAGGTGTCGCGCGTCAGCTTCACCGCGCGCGGGTCGAGCGCCGCCAGCTTGCCGACGAAGTCGGCCTCGATCGCGGCGAGCGCCGCTGCATCCTCGGCCAGGCGGTTGATCAGCCCGGCGGCGAACAGGCGTTCGGCGGGGATCGCCTCGCCGAACATGGCGAATTCGAGCCCGAGCCTGGGCCCCACGAGGCGCGACAGGATCGGCGTGCAGACCGAGGCGGGAAAGCCGTGGCGCATCTCGAAGGCGCCGAACTGCGCCGACCGCTCGGCGAGCACGAAGTCGCAGCCCATCGCCAGCGTAAAGCCCCCGGCCACCGCCCAGCCGCGCACCACCGCGACCGACGGCACGGAACTGCGGTGCAGTGCATGGAATACCCGCACCCAGGCGTCGTCGACCGCGAAGGCGTCGTCCTTCAGGTCGTCGCCTGCCGAGCGCAGGTCGCGGCCCGCGCTGAAGATATCGCCCGCGCCCTTGATCACCAGGACGCGGCAGGCGGGATCGCGCGATTCCTGCTCCAGCGTGTCGGCGAGCCGGCGGGTCAGCGCCAGGTCGAACGCGTTCTTCCGCTCCGGCCGGTTGAGCAGGAGGGTGACGGCGCCGTCGCGGCGATCGATGTCCAGCATCTCGTGTCTCCTCCCGGCGTTCCGCGTCCAAAGTGTGGACAATCTGCCCCTTGTTTGCCTGGGATGGACGGTGTAGGCAAGCGCCCAGGCCGGCTGCGGCTCAGGCGGCATGGCACCGGGAGCAAGGAATGAAACTCAGCGAAGTCGCGGAGGCGCTGGGCGGCGAACTGGTCGGCGACGGGTCGATCGAGATCGTGCGCGCGGTGCATCCGGCGGAGGCCGAGTCCGCGGCCGATCTCGCGCTGGCCATGGATAAGCGGCTGGCCGAGGCATTGAACGGCTGCAAGGCGCGCGCGGCGGTCCTCGCCGAGGGCGCCGCGATTCCGGACGGGCGGCTGGACGGCTACATCCTGGTCAAGCGCCCGCGCTACGCGATGGCCGGGGTGACGCGCCTGTTCGATATGCCGGTGCACGCGCCTGAAGGCATCCATCCGAGCGCCGTCGTCGAGCCGGACGCCGAGGTGGCCAAGGACGTGCGAATCGGGCCGTTCGCCTATGTGGCGAGCGGCGCCGTCGTGGCGGCGGGGACGGTGCTGATGTCGCACGTCACGGTCGGCGCCGGCGCGCGCATCGGCCCGGACAGCCTGCTGCATGCGGGCGCGCGCATTGGCGAGCGCGTGGAGATCGGCGCGCGCGCCATCATCCACCAGAACGCCAGCATCGGCGCGGACGGGTTCAGCTTCGTCACGCCCGATGCGGGCGCGGCGGAGGAGGCGCGCAGCGGCGCCAGCGATTCCGTCACGGCGCAGAACGTCGTGCTGACGCGGATCAATTCGATCGGCACGGTGATTATTGGCGACGATGTCGAGATCGGCGCCTGCACCTCGATCGACCGCGGCACCATCAGCGCCACGCGCATCGGCAACTGCACCAAGATCGACGACCTCGTCATGATCGGCCACAATGTCGAGATCGGCGAGAACTGCATGATCTGCGGCCAGGCCGGCATCGCCGGCAGCACGCGCATCGGCAGCCGCGTCGTCCTGGCCGGGCAGGTCGGGGTCGGCGACCACCTGACAATCGGCGACGACGTGGTGGTCGGGGCGCGCTCCGCCGTCGGCACCAACCTGCCGTCCCGCATGGTGGCGATCGGGACGCCCGCCGTCGCGCGCAGCAAGGCGGCGGAGATCTATATGTACACCCGGCGCCTGAAGGGCCTCTTCGACGAGGTCGGCCGGCTCAAGACGCGGCTCACCGCTATTGAATCCGGTAAGAAAAAAGGCTAACGAAGCGTGCTATCCCGCAATACCGTATGATGGCCGCCGGAGTGGAGAGGAATATGTCGAGTGTCGAGAGCGATGTATACGACATCATCGCCGAGAAGTCGGCCGTCGATCGGGTGAAGCTGAAGCGGGACGCGAAACTCACCGACCTCGAGATCGAATCGCTGGATGTGGTCGAGATCATCTTCGCCGTCGAGGAGAAGTTCGACATCCACGTTCCTTATAACGCCAACGACCAGGAACTGGAATTCGAGACGGTCGGCGACGTGATCGATGCGGTCCAGAAATTGATCGACGAAGGCAAGCCGGCCTGAGCGCCGGGCTGGATGAAAGCCCCACCCCTGGACACACGGATCGCATGAACAGAGTCGTAATAACCGGGCTTGGCGTCTTCAGCGCGGCCGGCAAGGCCGTGCCCGCGTTCTGGGAGACGGTGCGCGAGGGCCGCTCGGTCATCGGCCCGCTGACGATCATCGACACCAGCGATCTGCACATCAAGATCGGCGCTGAAATCAAGGACTTCGAGCCTAAAGATCACTTCCTCCCAAAGCAGCTCGCCCTGCTCGACCGCTTCAGCCAGCTCGCCGTGATGGCGTCGCGCGAGGCGATCGAGGACGCGGGCGTCACCTTCGAGGGCGAGGACGGCGAGCGGACGGCCTGCCTGATCGGCTCCGGCGTCGGCGGCCAGCAGACGCTCGACGAGAGCTATTACCGGATCTATGCGCAGGGCCGCAAAGGCGTGCACCCGTTCACGATTCCGCGCCTGATGCTGAATGCCGCCTGCAGCCATGTCTGCATGGAGCACGGCATCAAGGGGCCGGCCTTCGCCGTCGCCAGCGCCTGCTCGTCGTCGACGCACGCGATCGGCCAAGCCTACCACATGGTGCGGAGCGGCATGGTCCACACCGCGGTGACCGGCGGCACGGAAGCCTGCATCGCGCTCGGCACCATGAAGGGCTGGGAGGCGATCCGCGTCATGGCGACCGATACCTGCCGTCCCTTCTCGAAGGGCCGGACGGGGATGACGCTGGGCGAGGGGGCGGCGGTCGTCGTGCTCGAGACGCTGGAGCGGGCCAAGGCGCGCGGCGCCAGGATCTACGCCGAGCTTTGCGGCTTCGGCATGAGCTCGGACGCCATGGACATCACCTTGCCGGACGCCAACGGCGCGGCGCGGGCGATGACCGGAGCGCTGAAGGACGCGCGCCTAAACGCGGAGGACATCGACTACGTCAACGCGCACGGCACCGGGACGGCGGCGAACGACGTCACCGAGACGCGGGCGCTCCGCATGGCGCTCGGCAACGGCGTGGCGGAAAAGCTCGCGGTGTCGTCCAGCAAGTCCGTATTCGGCCATGCTCTTGGCGGGGCGGGCGCGCTGGAATTGGTCGTTACGGCGCTCGCCATCCGCGACAGCGTCGTGCCGCCGACCGCGAACTTCACCGAGCGCGACCCGGCATGCGATCTCGACTACGTGCCGAACCAGCCGCGCGAGCGGAAGATCCGGGCCGCGATATCCAATTCCTTCGCCTTCGGCGGCCTCAACGCCGTGCTCGCCGTCAGGCGCTTCGACGGTTAAATATTTCCTAACACTCTCGGCGCTACCATGACGGTGCGGCGGCAGCCCGTTGCCGCCTGCTGACCTGTCCAGGAAAAGCCGGTTGCGCCAATGCGTTATTCACTGATCTTCACGTTCTCGATTTTAAGCGCCGCGCTGCTCGCGCCTGCCGCATGGGCCCAGCCGCAAGCCCAGTCGCAAGCCCAGGCGCAGGCGAAATCGCCCGGCCATATCTGGGTCTGCGCCGGATACTTCGAGCAGCGGCTCGACCGGGAGGAGGCCTCGCACGGCATCCGCGTCTACCGCGAGCGCTTCATGGCCCGGAAGGACGGAGCGGTCCGCCGCGCGGTGTTCGTCTTCCCCGTCGCCTTCCGCATCATGCGCGACCATCTGCGCTCGCAGACCGCGACCCGCTTCGGCGAGGCGGCCTTTTCCGAGCATGCGGCGCTCGATCTCGGCCTGGATGTCGCGGCGGCGCCGGCCGGCAAGGCCGCCACGGCCGTCAAGCACCGGCCGGGCGACCAGCTCGCCGCGCTTGCCGACCCCGGAATCCGCCTCGAAAGCGCCGCGGCGGTTCGCATGACCACAAAACCCTATAACGTCGTTCCGTCGAAGAACGGCTGGTCCGAGCTGCACATGGTCGCGCTGGACGGCGCCAGCATCGTCGGCATCGACAGCACGCTCATCGTGCTGTGGCGGCAGGACAGCGCCGAGGCATGGGGCACCGGCAAGTCCGGCAGCCTGCTCGATTTCGGCAAGCACAGGCTCAGCGCCGATTTCGTGACGAGCAGCGAGTTCGCGCTCATGGAGCGCCTGAGCAAGCTCTACAACACGCCCTTCGGCCTGTTCCCGCTGTCCGGCGGCGGCCCGCTCGGCAAGGACGCCGCGAGCCTGCGCAACGCCCGCGACTGGCTTGCGAAATACAAGGAAAATCCCGAGGAAAAGCTCCAAGCCGCGCATCCGGGACGCTGCTGAGCTTCTAACGGGCGCGTCGTGACCAAGACCGCGCCGTGGACACCCCGGTCAAGCCGGGGTGTGACGATTATTATTTAATTTCAGTCTATTATCCCGCCATCCGCCGCTCGGCCGGCTCTAACTGCGTCCATTCGCCGGCGACATCGGGGTCGGGCTCCAGGGGCAGTCGGCGGGCGCGGAGGGCGGCGAAGCGGTTGCCGGGCAGGAGGCGCGACAGCGCCCAGACGGCCATGGCGCGGACGACCGGCGCGGCGTCGCCGAGCAGGCGCTCCGCCGCGGGGGCGAGGCGCGCGTCGCCGCTGTTGCCCATGGCGATCAGCACGTTGCGGACGAAGCGGTCGCGCCCGATGCGCTTGATTGCGGAGCCGGAGAAGACCTTGCGGAAGCCGGCGTCGTCGAGCGCGGCCAGGTCGGTCAGGCGGGGCGCTGTCAGCTCGAGCCGGGGCAGGAAATCCGGGTCGAGCGTCGGCGTCGCGAACTTGTTCCATGGGCAGACCGCAAGGCAGTCGTCGCAGCCGTAGATGCGGTGGCCGATGCCTTCGCGGAGCTCGGGGTCGATGTGGCCCTTGTGCTCGATCGTGAGGTAGGAGACGCAGCGCCGGGCGTCGAGCTTGTAGGGCTCGGGGAAGGCGTTGGTGGGACAGACGTCCTGGCATTTGCGGCAGGAGCCGCAATGGTCGGCGACGGCCTCGTCCGGCGCGAGCGCCAGGTCGGTATAGACCTCGCCCAGGAACAGCCAGGAGCCGAAGCTGCGCGATACCAGGTTGGTGTGCTTGCCCTGCCAGCCGAGGCCGGCGCGCTGGGCGAGCGGCTTTTCCATCACCGGAGCGGTGTCGACGAACAGCTTCACCCCGGCGCCGAGGTCTTCATGGATCCAGCGGGCGAGCGCCCTGAGCCGCTTCTTCATCACGTCGTGGTAGTCGCGGTTCCGGGCATAAGCAGAGATCGTGCCCCGGCCGCTGCGGCGCATCCGCGGATAGGCGTCGAGCGGGTTCTCGTGCGGCGCGTAGTTGGCCGCCACGGCGATAACGCTGCGCGCTTCCGGCCACAGGACGTCCGGCGCGGCGCGGCGCTTGGCGCCGGCGGCGAGCCAGCCCATGTCGCCGTGGTAGCCGCGGGCGAGGTATTCGGCGAGATCCGATCCGGCCTGGCTTCCGAGCGACGCCTCGGCAAAGCCGACCGCGTCGAATCCCAGGCTCAGCGCCCGGTCTCTAATGGCGTCCCTGATGGCGTCGCGGTCGCGTTCCATGGCGCCTCAGCCTCAGCCACGGCCGCGGTAGGGCTGGACGCCCTGGTCCGGCAGCCAAAGGCCCTCCGGCGGTTGGCCCGACTGGTAGAACACGTCGATCGGCATGCCGCCGCGCGGGTACCAGTAGCCGCCGATGCGGAGCCAGGCGGGCGTCAGCGCCTGCTCCAGCCGCTTGGCGATCGCCACGGTGCAGCCCTCGTGGAAGCCGCTGTGGTTGCGGAAGGCGGCGAGAAAGAGCTTCAGCGACTTGCTCTCCACCAGCAGCTTCGCCGGCACGTAGTCGATGACGAGATGCGCGAAATCCGGCTGGCCCGTCACCGGGCAGAGCGTGGTGAACTCCGGGCAGGCGAAGCGCACGAGGTAGGCCGTGCCGGGGTGCGGGTTGGCGACCGTTTCCAGCGCCGCTTCGGCGGGCGAGGCGGGGATCGGGCTTGTCTTGCCAAGCAGCGTCAGTTGCTCGTAGCGCGCGTCGGCCATGAATATCCTGCGGTATCGAATGGACAATAGATAAAAGTAGCGTGAGTCGAAAGCATTCACAGCCCCTCCTGACGGTGGAGGAGGCAGGCGTCTCCATAGGAATAAAATCTATATCCCTCGCGGATCGCATGCGCGTAGGCGGCCTTCATGCGCTCCAGCCCGGCGAAGGCGCCGACCAGCATGAACAGGGTCGAGCGCGGCAGGTGGAAGTTGGTCAGCAGCATGTCCGGCACGCGAAACCGGTACCCGGGCAAAATGAACAGGCTCGTCTCCCCCTCGAAG
This sequence comes from Alphaproteobacteria bacterium, assembly GCA_009377445.1. Lineage (GTDB taxonomy): Bacteria > Pseudomonadota > Alphaproteobacteria > UBA8366 > UBA8366 > WHUA01. The sequence continues at coordinate 62,867 of WHUA01000018.1, forward strand.
GGCGAGACCATGCCGCCGGGCGCGGCGGCGCTTTCGAGCAGGCGGAGCGACGTCGACCCGACCGCGACGACACGGTTTCCGGCCGCGCGCGCGGCGTTCACCGCGGCGGCGGCTTCCGGCGGGACAATGCCCCATTCCGGATGCATGCGGTGATCGCCCGCCATCGCCGCGGTGACGGGAAGGAAGGTGCCGGCGCCGACATGCAGCGTCACGGTCGCGCGCCGGACGCCCCTGGCATCGAGCGCGGCGAACAGCCGGTCCGTGAAATGGAGGCCCGCCGTCGGCGCCGCGACGGCGCCGTCGCGGCGCGCGTAGATCGTCTGGTAGCGCTCGCCGTCTTCCGCATGCGGGCCCTGTGCGCGCTTGATGTAGGGGGGCAGGGGCACCTGGCCATGATCGCGGAGCGCACGCTGGAATGCGTCCCCGGCGAGGTTGGGGGCGACGGCGATTTCGCCCGCTTCGAGCTTTTCCGTGACGTCGGCGTAGAATCCGGGGCCGAAGTCGATGCGGTCGCCGGGTTTCAGGCGCCGCGCGGGCCTGGCGAAGGCGCGCCATTGCCCGCCGGGCAGGCGGCGATGCAGCGTGACTTCGACCGACGCCGCGCCGCGCCGGCCGCGCAGCCGCGCCGGGATGACGCGCGTGTCGTTCATCACCAGCAGGTCGCCCGGCGCCAGCAGGCCCGGCAGCGCCGCGACCAGGCGGTCGGCGAGGCCATCGCCAACTTCCAGCAGCCGCGCGGAATCCCGTGGCGTGGCAGGCTCTTGGGCAATCAGGCTCTGCGGCAGGTCGAATTCGAATTCGTCGGTTCTCATGGTTCCGCTATGTATGGAAGACCGCGTTCCGGCGCGCCAGGACAACTTTGCCGCAGGTCCCGATCTTTCGCGAACCGGCTTAGTTAATGGAAAATAAAGCCGGTTTCCGATAGGTAGTGGTCGGTTCGCCGTCGCCGTGCTTTCATGATGCGGGGAGGCCCCGCCGGAGTATCCGTGCCGCAAGCTGCGCAAATGGAGCTGTTCGCCTTCGCCTGGTTCATATCGTGCTGGATCGGCTACACGCTGTATTCCGACCGCACGTCCCGCAAGGGCAACGGGCTCGTGGGCGCCATGGAGCGCCAGCGCGAGCACTGGATGCGCCAGATGGTCGCGCGCGACAACCGCATGGTCGATATCGCGATCGTGCGCAACCTGACCCGCACGTCGTCCTTCTTCGCGTCGACCTCGATGCTGATCCTGGCCGGCCTCGTCACCGTCCTCGGCGCGGCGGAGAAGACCGTCGGCGCGGTCTCGGGCGTGCCGCTCATCTCCCAACTGACGCCGCTGCAGTGGGAGCTGCGCCTGATCGCGCTCACGGTGGTCTTCGTCTACACCTTCTTCAAGTTCACCTGGTCGATCCGGCAGCTCACCTATTGCGCGATCCAGGTCGGCGCGATGGCGCCGGCGAGCGCGACCGACGAGGATTGCATCCGGCGCAGCGCCTGCATCGCCCGCATCGCGACGCTGGCGGCGCGCCATTTCAATCGCGGCCTGCGCGGCTATTACTTCGCCGCCGCGCTGGCGGCCTCCTTCATCCATCCGGCCGCTCTGATCGTTTCGACGACCTTGCTTGTTCTCGTGCTCTACCGGCGGGAGTACCATTCCAACACGCTCGCGCTCATCGACCAGAGCGAAGCGTCGCGGCGTGCATAGAGAGGCACCGGTGGACAGCGCATCCTTCCGCAAACACGCCCTCCTGACCGTCGCCGAGATGTACGCGGCGGACAAGGCTGCCGCGGCGGGCGGCATCCCGGGCGAAACGCTGATGGAAGCGGCCGGCAAAGGCGTCACCGAAGCGGTGGCCGCTCTCGGCCGGCCCCGGCCGGTCGCGGTCCTTTGCGGCCCGGGCAACAACGGCGGCGACGGCTTCGTCGCCGCGCGGCATCTGAAGCAGGCCGGCTGGCCGGTCCGCCTCGCGCTGCTGGGCGACCGCGCCGCGCTGCGGGGCGCCGCCAAGCTCAACGCCGAGCGCTGGGACGGCGGCGTCGAGGCGTTGTCGCCGGCGGTCCTGGAGGGGGCGGAGGTCGTCGTCGACGCCCTGTTCGGCGCGGGCCTCGCGCGGGAAATCGAGGGCGTGGCGCGCGATACCATCGCCGCGATCGGCGATCGGCCCTGCATCGCGGTCGACGTGCCGAGCGGCGTGCACGGCGACACCGGGGCGATCATGGGCATCGCGCCCTATGCCCGGACGACCGTGACGTTCTTCCGCCGCAAGCCGGGCCATGCGCTGCTGCCGGGACGCATCCGGTGCGGCGACATCCGGCTGGTCGATATCGGCATCCCCGCCAGCGTGCTGGACGCCATCGCGCCGCAGCAGGCGGCGAATGCGAGCGCGCTTTGGGCGGCGGATTTTCCCTGGCCGCGCCTCGACCAGCACAAATACAGCCGCGGCCATGCCGTGATCAGCGGCGGCCCGCAGATGACCGGCGCGGCCCGGCTCGCCGCGCGGGGCGCGCAGCGGGTCGGCGCAGGCATGGTGTCGGTCGCGGCGCCCGTGGACAACGCGGTCGTCTACAAGGTCGCGCTCGAGGGCGCCATCGTCCGCGGCATCCGCGATACCTCGAGCTACGCCGAATTGATCGAGGATCCGCGGGTTACCGCCTGCCTGATCGGGCCCGGCAACGGCGTCTCCCCCATGACGCGGGAGCAGGCGCTGGCGGCGCTTCGGGCGCGCAAGGCGGTCGTGCTGGACGCCGACGCGCTGACGGTCTTCGAGGAAACGCGGGATCTGCTGTTCTCGTCCATTGCCGGACCGTGCCTGCTGACGCCGCACGAGGGAGAGTTCCGGCGCCTGTTCGACGCGGCGGGCGACAAGATCGCCCGCGCGCGGGAAGCGGCGCGGCGCTCCGGCGCGGTCGTGCTGCTCAAGGGCGCCGACACCGTGATCGCCGCGCCGGACGGCCGCGCGGTGGTGAACGGGAACGCGCCGCCCGAGCTCGCCACCGCCGGCGCCGGCGACGTGCTGGCGGGATTTGCGGTCGGGCTCGCCGCGCAGGGGATGGAGATGTTCGACGCCGCCTGCGCCGCCGCGTGGCTGCATGGCGCCGCTGCGCAGGAGGTCGGCCCCGGGCTGATCGCGGAAGATCTTCCCGGCCGCCTGCCTTCGGTCTTGCGTGCGCTGCGTTTGGAGGTGAAATAGGCAGCACCATGGCATCTACCGATTCAAAGACGAAGACCGGCCCGACCGTGCCGGCGGTGCGCGCGCAGGGCTCGTTCTTCGACCGGACGGTCGTGCGGATCGTCAACCTGTGGCGCGACCTGTCCGACACGGTGACGGGCACGGTCGACGCGTCGCTGTCCGCCGACGGCGACATCCGCCGCCTGCGCGACCAGATGCGCGCCTGCCTCGACGGCCGCGGCGGCGAAGTCTCGGCGCGCGGCCGCGCCGCCGCGCTGGGCCAGACCTATCTCGGCCTCGACGCGCTGGGCCGCGAACGATTCCTGCGTCTCCTGGCGGGCGCCTTCGATGCGGACCGCAAGCAGGTCGACGGTGCGGTGAAGGCATTGCTGGAGAGTGCGCCCGAACAGCGGCCGCAGGCGGAAGCCATGCTGCGCGTGGCGCTCGAGCCGCCGCGCAACCGACTGCTGATGCAGTTCAACGCGCTGCCGCAGGGCGTGAAGTTCCTCGTCGACCTGCGCGCTGAGCTGATGAAGCATGCGCGGAAGGACGGCACGCTCGCCGCGCTGGACGACGATCTCAGGCGCCTGCTTTCGACATGGTTCGACGTCGGCTTCCTCGAGCTGCGCCGCATCACCTGGGGCGCGCCGGCGGCGCTGCTGGAAAAGCTCATCAACTACGAAGCGGTGCACGAAATCCGGAGCTGGGAGGACCTCAAGAACCGGCTCGATTCGGACCGCCGTTGCTTCGCCTTCTTCCATCCGCGCATGCCGGACGAGCCGTTGATCTTCGTCGAGGTCGCGCTGGTCGACGGCATGGCCGACAACGTCGCCGTCCTGCTGGACGAAGCGGCGCCGCTGGTCGATCCGGCGCACAACGCCGACACGGCGATCTTCTATTCGATCTCGAACGCGCAGCGCGGCCTGGCCGGCATCAGCTTCGGCGGCTTCCTGATCAAGCGCGTGGGCGATCTGCTGGCGGGCGAGCTGCCCGGCCTCAGGACCTTCGCCACGCTGTCGCCGATACCGGGCTTCCGGCGCTGGCTCGACTCCAGGCTCGACGCCGGCGAGGCGTTGCTGCTCCCCGCCGAGGCGCGCAAGCTCGCCGAGGCGACGAAGATCGGCAACGATATCGAGTCGCTGCGCCTTGCGCTCGGGAATCCGGATTGGCGCAGCGAGCCCGCGCTTGCCGACGCGCTGCAGCCGCCGCTCGTGCGCCTGTGCGCGCGCTATCTGGTGAACGAGAAGGGCCGCGGCGACCGCGCGCTCGATCCGGTCGCGCATTTCCATCTGACCAACGGCGCGCGGGTCGAGCGCATCAACTGGCTTGGCGACACGAGCCAGCGTGGCATGCAGGCCTCCGCCGGGCTGATGGTGAACTATCTTTACGAGCTCGGCCGCATCGAAGAAAATCACGAGCGCTACACCGGCGAGGGCGGCGTTACCGCTTCCTCTGCGGTGACTCGTTTGCTAAAAAGCTAGCGCATCGATTCTCCGAATCGATCGCAAGCATGAAGCGAAAGGCCGGCAATGCATCGGCCTTCGACGATCACAGGAGCTGAGCCGGGGGGGCAGTGTATTGGCTTTGGAGATCCACCTGAAAGGGCGGAGTCAGGCGGCGTTCGTCGGATTTCGAGGGCGCGAGCGCGCGAGCGTCTTCATCAAGCGCGGCAGGGACATGGAGTATATCCGCCGCGGCATGTCGTTCCGGCGGGTCAAGCCCGACAGGAGCATCGAAACGGCGAAGGTGCTGTCGGTCGTGATGGACGGACAGCAGATCCCGCATGTCCGCTACGAGATCAACGTCGAGAGGCCGAGCCGGGCGGCGGTCTTCAAGGACGGGCCGCGGATACTGTCGCTCTCGACCTTCACCGACACCTATCGCGAGCGCGGCGGGCGGTAGCGTTCGAGGGTTGTCCCGGCCGCTGAGAGCACTCGTCCTTCGACACGCTCAGGATGAGGACTTATGTTTGACAACAGCCGGTTACCCTCATGCTGAGCCTCCTCATCCCGAGCCTGTCGAGGGACGAAGGATGAGTGCTCTCCGGCCAGGGGCCTGGCCGTAAGCCCGCTGGCCAGCTTGACCGTGCCAGTCGCGCTACTTATACAAGGGCGCCTTCGTGCGAAGGGCCTCCGCGGGCGGGCGTGGCGAAATTGGTAGACGCGCGGGTTTTAGGTACCCGTGGAGCAATCCGTGGGGGTTCAAGTCCCTCCGCCCGCACCATCGCCGGCGATCGTGACCCGGTTAGCGGCTAGGAATGGCGGCCAGGAACGGCGGAATGGGCGGCCGCGACCAGGAGATGGCCAGGAAGGCCAATTGAATCAATCAGCAAAACCCCGAAAGAGTGGGTCGACGTCATGCAGGTCACCGAAACGAAGAACGAAGGATTGAGTCGCGCCTATGCGATCACCGTGCCGGCATCGGATATCCAGCAGCGCGTGGAATCGCGGCTGCAGGAGCTGGTGGGCCAGGTCAACATCCCCGGGTTCCGGCCCGGTAAGGTGCCTGTGAAGCTGATCCGGCAGCGCTACGGCGACGCCGTGAAGGGCGAGGTGTTGCAGGCGGCGGTCGCCGAGAATGCGTCCAAGGCGCTGGCCGACCGCGAAATCCAGCCGGCGATGCAGCCCAAGATCGAGGTTACGACCTTCGAGGAAGGCAAGGACCTGGAATTCAAGATCGAGCTCGACGTCCTGCCGGTGATCGAGCCGGTCGACTTCAAGACGGTCGAGCTGGAGCGCCTCAAGGCCAGGATCGAGGACAAGGAGGTCGACGAGTCGCTGCTGCGCATGGCGGAGAACTTCGGCAAGACCGAGCCGGTCGCGAAGCCGCGGAAATCGAAGGAAGGCGACGTCGTCGTGATCGACTTCGAAGGCTCCGTCGGCGGCGAGGCGTTCGAGGGCGGCGCGGCGAAGGACTACCACCTGGAGCTGGGAGCTGGCCGCTTCATCCCCGGCTTCGAAAGCCAGCTCGCCGGCGCCGCTGCCGGGGACCATGTGAAGGTCGAGGTCGCGTTCCCCGAGAATTACGGCAACCCCGGGCTCGCCGGGAAGGACGCGGTCTTCGAGGTCGACGTGAAGGAGATCCGCGAGAAGGTTCCCGCCACGATCGACGACGAGTTCGCCAAGCAGGTGGGGCTCGAGACGGTCGCCGATCTGAAGAAGCAGATGCGCCAGCGCCTCGAGGGCGAATACGCCGCGGTGGCGCGCGACCGCGTCAAGCGCCAGCTTCTCGACAAGCTCGACGCGGTGCATGATTTCGAGGCGCCGCAGGGCATGCTCGACGCCGAGTTCGATTCGATCTGGAACCAGTACGAGAGCGCGCGCAAGAACCAGGAGCTCGACCCCGAGGACGAGAAGAAGAGCGAGGAAGAGGTCCGCGAGGAATTCCACGGCATCGCGGCGCGGCGCGTCCGCCTCGGGCTGCTGCTCGCCGCCGTGGGCCAGCGCAACAACATCGAGGTCACGCCCGAAGAGGTGAACCGGGCGCTGATCCGCCAGGCCCAGAACTTTCCCGGCCACGAGCGGCGGATCATCGAGGCCTATCGCAACAACGAGAACTTGATGGCGAGCCTCCGCGCACCTATTTTCGAGGAGAAGGTCGTCGACTTCATCATCGAGATGGCGGACGTGAAGGAACGTGAGGTGAGCGCCGAAGAGCTCCTTCGCGACCCGGACGCCGGCGAGGAGGGCGCGACAGCGGCGACAGCGGCGACAGCCAAGGCCGGCAAGGCCAAGAAGTCGGCCGCGAAGAAGGCTGCCGCGCCGGGCAAGGCGCCGGATAAGGCGCCGGACAAGGACAAGCCCAAAGCGAAGCCGAAGGCGAAGGCCAAATCCGCAAAGGCGAAAGAGTGACGGCGCGATGCGCCGGCGCCGGGCGAACGGGCACGATATCAACTTCTGGGACATGCGAAAGATGAGCCATCCGATCGATACCTACATGAACACGCTCGTTCCGATGGTGGTCGAGCAGACGAACCGGGGCGAGCGCGCCTACGACATCTATTCGCGGCTGCTGAAGGAACGGATCATCTTCCTCACCGGCCCCGTGCACGACATGGTGGCGAGCCTGATCAACGCGCAGCTCCTGTTCCTGGAGTCGGAGAACCCGAACAAGGACATCTCCTTCTACATCAATTCGCCGGGCGGCGTCGTCACCTCGGGGCTGTCGATCTACGACACGATGCAGTACATCCGCTGCGACGTGTCGACCGTGTGCATCGGGCAGGCGGCCTCGATGGGCTCGCTGCTGCTGTGCGCCGGCGCCGAGGGCAAGCGCTACTCCCTGCCCAACAGCCGTATCATGGTGCATCAGCCGTCCGGCGGCTTCCAGGGCCAGGCGTCGGATATCGAGATCCATGCCCGGGAGATACTGATGCTTCGGGCGCGGCTGAACGATATCTACGTTCATCACACCGGCCAGGACATCAAGGTGGTCGAGGACGCGCTGGAGCGCGACAAGTTCCTCTCGCCGGACGAGGCGAAGACTTTCGGCCTGATCGACCAGGTGGTCGCCCAGCGGCCGGCGGCGCTGGCGGTCGGCGGCGGGGAGACGACCGAAGGCCGATGAAAAAGGGCGGGGCCGGCTCTTGCGAGGGGGGTCGGAGCCTACCAAATGTAGCCGCTCATGCTATCCTTAAGTATGGTTTATTAAGCTTTAATTGTTTCTCAATCTACGTGTGACAGTTTTTCCATTGTCCCGCCTTGACCCAATTGGGTAAATTGAGGGGGGCGCGCGCACCGGAAGGAAGTTTGACGAATGAACAAAACTGGCTCCGGCGATTCCAAGAACACCCTGTACTGCTCGTTCTGCGGAAAGAGCCAGCATGAGGTGCGCAAGCTCATTGCCGGTCCGACCGTGTTCATCTGCGACGAATGCGTCGAGCTGTGCATGGACATCATCAAGGAGGACCACAAGGCGACGATCTCCAAGTCGCGCGACGGGGTGCCGACGCCGCGGGAGATACGCAAGGTTCTCGATGACTATGTGATCGGTCAGGTGCACGCGAAGCGCGTTCTTTCCGTGGCCGTGCACAACCACTACAAGCGGCTGGCGCATGGCGGCAAGAACAACGACGTCGAGCTGGCCAAGTCGAACATCCTGCTGATCGGCCCGACCGGCTGCGGCAAGACGCTGCTTGCCCAGACCCTGGCGCGCATCCTCGACGTGCCCTTCACCATGGCCGACGCCACGACGCTGACCGAAGCCGGCTATGTCGGCGAGGACGTGGAGAACATCATTCTCAAGCTGCTGCAGTCGGCCGACTATAACGTCGAGCGCGCGCAGCGCGGCATCGTCTACATCGACGAGGTCGACAAGATCAGCCGCAAATCCGACAACCCGTCGATAACCCGCGACGTGTCGGGCGAGGGCGTGCAGCAGGCCTTGCTGAAGATCATGGAAGGAACCGTCGCGAGCGTTCCGCCGCAGGGCGGCCGCAAGCATCCGCAGCAGGAGTTCCTCCAGGTCGACACCACGAACATCCTGTTCATCTGCGGCGGCGCCTTCGCCGGCCTCGAGAAGATCATCTCGCAGCGCGGCAAGGGCTCGTCGATCGGCTTCGGCGCCGACGTGCGCGGGCCGGAGGATCGCCAGATCGGCGAGATCCTGCAGCAGGTGGAGCCCGAAGATCTTCTGAAGTTCGGGCTCATTCCCGAGTTCGTCGGGCGTCTTCCCGTACTGGCCACCTTGACGGACCTCGACGAGGAAGCGCTGTGCGAGATCCTGTCGCGGCCGCGCAACGCGCTGGTCAAGCAGTATCAGCGGCTGTTCGAGATGGAGGGTGTGCAGCTCGATTTCGCCGACGACGCGCTGCGCGCCATCGCCCAGAAGGCGATACTCCGCAAGACGGGCGCCCGTGGCCTGCGGTCGATCATGGAGGCGATCCTCCTCGACTCGATGTACGAGCTGCCCGGTCTCGAGGGCGTCGAGGAGATCGTGATCAACCGCGAGGTGGCCGAGGGGCGTGCGAAACCCCTTCATATCTATGCGGATCGGCGCGAGGACACAGGCCAAAGTGCCTGAGTTGGGCCCAGCGGGCTTGATCGCCCGGGGAATCAACGCCATCTATTGTCACGGTTCTGTTATCCAGCCCCGCCGTTTGGCAAACCAAGTGCGGATGAAAATACATGTCTGACGTAACCCGTGGCCAAGTTTATCCGGTTCTGCCATTGCGCGACATCGTGGTGTTCCCGCACATGATCGTGCCGCTGTTCGTCGGCCGCGAGAAATCGGTGCGGGCGCTCGAAGACGTCATGTCGGACGACAAGCAGATCCTGCTCGTCACCCAGAAGAACGCCGCACAGGACGATCCTCAGCCCAGCGACATCTACATGATGGGCACGGTGGCCACGGTGCTGCAGCTTCTCAAGCTGCCCGACGGGACCGTCAAGGTGCTGGTCGAGGGCAATCAGCGCGCCCGCCTCGAGAAGTTCGTCGACAATGCGGACTTCTTCCAGGCCGAGGCCGTGCTGATCGAAGACGACACCGAAAACGCCCAGGAGCTCGAAGCGCTGAGCCGGGCGGTCGTCGCCGAATTCGAGCAGTACATCAAGCTCAACAAGAAGGTGCCGCCGGAAGTACTGATCTCGGTCAACCAGATCGACGAGCCGGGCAAGCTGGCCGACACCGTCGCCCAGCACCTCACCTTGAAGATCGCCGACAAGCAGGCGCTGCTTGAGGTCGAGAAGGTCGGCGAGCGGCTGGAGCGCGTCTATTCCTTCATGGAAGGCGAGATCGGCGTGATGCAGGTGGAGAAGCGCATCCGCAACCGCGTCAAGCGCCAGATGGAGAAGACGCAGCGCGAGTACTACCTGAACGAACAGCTCAAGGCGATCCAGAAGGAGCTTGGCGAGACCGAGGACGGCAAGGACGAGCTCGCCGAGATCGAGGAGCGCATCAAGAAGACCAAGCTGTCGAAGGAAGCGCGCGAAAAGGCGCAGGCGGAGATGAAGAAGCTCCGCTCGATGAGCCCGATGTCGGCGGAAGCCACCGTGGTGCGCAACTATCTCGACTGGATGCTCAGCATTCCATGGAAGAAGCGGACCAAGGTCAAGCGCGACCTGAAGGAGGCGCTGCGCGTCCTGGACGAGGACCACTACGGGCTGGAAAAGGTCAAGGACCGGCTGATCGAATATCTCGCCGTGCAGCACCGCATGCGCAAGGTGAAAGGGCCGATCCTCTGCCTCGTCGGCCCTCCGGGCGTCGGCAAGACCTCGCTCGGCAAGTCGATGGCGCGCGCCACCGGCCGCAAGTTCGTGCGCATGTCGCTCGGCGGCGTGCGTGACGAGGCCGAGATCCGCGGCCACCGCCGCACCTATATCGGCTCGATGCCCGGCAAGGTCATCCAGGGCATGAAGAAGGCCAAGTCGTCGAACCCGCTGTTCCTGCTCGACGAGGTGGACAAGCTCGGCGCCGACTGGCGGGGCGATCCGTCGTCCGCGCTGCTGGAGGTGCTGGACCCGGAGCAGAACTACTCGTTCAACGACCACTATCTCGAGGTCGACTACGACCTCAGCGACGTGATGTTCGTGACCACGGCCAACACGCTGCGCATGCCGCAGCCGCTGATGGACCGCATGGAGATCATCCGCATCCCGGGCTATACCGAGGACGAGAAGGTCGAAATCGCCAAACGCCACCTCATCAGCAAGCAGATGAAGGAGAACGGCCTGAAGGCGTCGGAGTGGTCGATCACCGACGAGGCACTGCGCGACCTGATCCGCTACTACACGCGCGAGGCGGGCGTCCGCAATCTCGAGCGCGAGATCGCGAACCTGACGCGGAAGGCCATCAAGGAAATCCTGATGGCGTCCGAGACCAAGCAGGTGAAGATCACGGGCAAGAACCTCGAGAAATTCGCCGGCGTGCGGAAATTCCGCTATGGCATGGCCGAGGAAGACGATCTGGTCGGCGTGGTGACCGGGCTCGCCTGGACCGAGGTCGGCGGCGAGCTGCTGACCATCGAATCGGCCAGGCTGCCGGGCAAGGGGCGGATAATCCGCACCGGAAAGCTCGGCGACGTGATGCAGGAGTCGGTGCAGGCGGCTGAAAGCTACGTCAAGAGCCGCGCGCCGTCCTTCGGCATCAAGCCGACGATGTTCGAGAAGACGGATATCCACGTGCACGTGCCGGAAGGCGCGACGCCGAAGGATGGCCCGTCGGCGGGTGTCGCGATGATCACCTCGATCGTGTCGGTGCTGACCGGAATACCGGTCCGCAAGGACGTCGCGATGACGGGCGAAATGACGCTCCGCGGCAGAATTCTGCCGATCGGCGGACTCAAGGAGAAGCTTCTCGCGGCGCTGCGCGGCGGCATCAAGACGGTGCTGATCCCGGAGGAGAACGTGAAGGACCTCGAAGAGATACCGAACAACGTCAAGAAGAACCTGGACATCGTGCCGGTCGGCACGGTGGACGAGGCGCTCAAGAGGGCGCTGGCCGAGCCCGTGAAACCGATCGAATGGGATCCGGAAGGGACCCAGGTCGAGGCGGTCAAGCCGAAGAAGCCCGAGGGCGATTTGAGCGGCGTGACCACCCACTGAGACTTGCATCCGCACGCCTGAACGGCAATCGCCGAACAAGCGTGCGGATATGCATCATTTGTGGAGAAATGCCGAGATTCCTTGGGTTCCGGCGTTGACGGCCAGCAAATGAGGCATATACACTCCCCCTGCTTTCGCCTGAAATATTAACTTTCCTGTCAACATTTCCCTGGCCTTTAGAGGGGGGCTTTACCTTGAACAAGAATGATCTTGTTGCTTCCGTCGCCGATGATTCAGGTCTTTCTAAATCGGATGCGACTCGCGCCGTCGATTCGGTGTTCGATTCCATCATGAAGGCGCTGAAGAAAGGCTCGGAAGTCCGGCTGGTCGGCTTCGGCACTTTCAGCGTTTCAAACCGCAAGGCATCGGTGGGGCGCAATCCCCGGACCGGTGAGCAGATTCAGATCCCGGCCTCCAAGCAGCCTAAGTTCAAGGCTGGCAAGGGCCTGAAGGACGCGATCAACTAATCCTTGTATGGTCGCCACCAAAACCGGCCGCCGAGGTTTCGCGCGGCCGGTTTTGATTTTCGCAGGACAGCCGCGCGCCGGGATCTTGCCTTTCGCCGCGGAACCCGGGTATCACTCGCCGGATAGCGCTTGCTGGATAATCCCGGTCGAGCGCCGGATGCCGTGAGAAACGGCGCAATGGGCGATTAGCTCAGCTGGTAGAGCACCTCGTTTACACCGAGGGAATTAATTTTCTAACACATTGAAAATAATAAGAAATCGCTCAGGGCAGGGCAGCGAATGTAACAAATCGTGTAACAAGGGCGGTTAGCTCAGTTGGTAGAGCGCTTGCTTTACACGCAAGATGTCGGCGGTTCGAGCCCGTCACCGCCCACCACGAACAAGAAAAACCCCGACGGGAGCCGGGGCAGTTGGAAGGGAACGGGGGCATGCTGCCGCCCGAGCCTTGCAGGTCGCCGATGGCGCGCAGCACGCGGCGCCACACACCGGCACCTTGCATGTCGCCGCGCCCGATCATTTCTTGTATGTGTCGACCGGCATGCGCCGCAGCGTCGGAGCCGTATTCGTCAATCAGCAGATTCGCCGATCGGTAGATGTCTTTCTGGTCCATGTGTAAGGTCATACCATGTGCGGTCGCTTCACCCTTCACATGCCATGATCTTCTTTGGCCACATCATCGACTCCATGCGGGATCTGCTTACTGTCGCAGGTCCGGTGCTGGCAGGCTTACTTGTCCGGAATGTCGGTCTCGTTGCGGTGCTGGCGCTTATCTGGGCCATGATCGCCGAGGCGATCATCGCCCGAACAGCAGAGCAAGACGGCTTCATCGTCGACCACGCCGCCGTGTTTCTGGCCCGCGCCTTCGCCTGCGTCCTGGTGGCCGGCGGTGCCTGGTGCATTGTTACCCTCTTCCGAAAACGAGCGACCGCTTTACCACCACCAGAGTCCGAAAGCGCCAAACCGCCGGAAACACCGCCGGACACTTGATCGCGATGCCGGCGCTATCCGTCTCGCCGCGGTGGGTTGTCGCGGCCGTTTTCCCATGTCCACACAATGTCCAAAAAGAAAGCCCCGTCGGAGCGGGGCGGGTCAATCTCATGGTGTGCCCGGTATGATGGCAGGAGAGGGCCTTGCCTTAGTGCTTCGTCCGCCCGTCGCACACCTGAATTTCTACTATTGCCCGCAATACCGCGCTCCACACCGCAGCGCCGGCAAGATCGCCGCGCGCTACCATTGCGTCGCTCTTCGTCGCCGCTCGTGCTCGAGCATCCGCGCCGTACTGACCGATGATCAGCTTGGCCGAACGATCGATGGCTATTTGATCCATGATATACACTTAGTGCATGTGCGGACGTTTCACACTTCACATGCCGTGGGCCGATCTCGTCAAGCGCTTATCGGCAATGGAAGATCGGACAGAGCACGCCGCTATAAAAAAAAGAAAGCCGCCTCGTAAGGCGACTTGAAGAAACTGTTCTTGGTCTGGACCTTCTTACGTCCCTTTTGCCGATGTCGCTGTCGCTTCCGTCACGAGCTTTTTGGCACAGGCGTCATTGATTTGGGAGCTGGCTCCATCGCCGGACCATTTGCCGTCCCTGATGAACTGGTCGCGCATCCACTTGGAGGTCTTTAGCAGAGCGGCCAAATTCTTTTGCGCATCCGGGCTCTCGTTAAATCTTGCCACGCAGTACGGAACGAGCGCGGCCGTCTGTGCGTCGTTCGCCGCTTCCCTGGTCATCCGTTCCGCATTAGATGGGGTAATGAAATTGCCGGTCGAGAATCCCAGTATGAGGGTTAACAATACGCCGGCAACAAAACCTCCGCCTAGGAGCTTTCCTCTTGATTTCAGGAGCTCCCGCCTATTCGCTTTTGCTCTTCTGATGGCAATTCTGTCTTCCTGTTCTTGTTTGTTCACATGTGCCTCCCTTGGGCAAAGGTAGGAGGAGGATTCCTCCTACTTCTAGAAAAAGTGAAGAAGTGAAAACCGGCTCAGAGGCTGAGCTAAGTGCCGCTATGACCTTCAAAGCACTATCGAGCGGCGCTGAGCGCGCTGGCCGGCTTCGAACGCAGCTAGTTGATCGCTGTCGGATTGGCAGAAAGCAGAGAAAAAGATAGTCCAGCGCTATTCTTTGCCGAGATTAGAGGCAAGCGCTGGACCTTGTTTTAATCTCTGTCTCACAGCCGCCAGTGTCCGATTATATTACTGGCGATGGTCACACCTTGCGCCTTTATCTCCAATAAGGCCAGGGCAAAGAAAAAGCCCCGCGCGAGGCGGGGCGAGGTGATGGTTTAACCGTGCCAGCCTAGCCGGTGCGGCCGGCGGGGGCAAACCTATGCCGCGCCGTCCTCCGCCTTTCGGAAAAGAGACGCCAGAACTGTCATCTCTTTTATGTCCGCGTC
>WHUA01000030.1 GCA_009377445.1 Alphaproteobacteria bacterium
CGCTCAGCCGCTACACGGTCGGCGTGATCGTCGCAAAGCACGTCGCCGCCGCCGACTGCCCGTCGCTTCAGGCCAAAACTGTCACCCCCCACACCCTGCGGCACACCAACGCGATGCTGCTCCGCGCCAAGGGCATCGACATCGCCACGATCGCGCTGTGGCTCGGCCACGAGAGCACCCAGACCACCCACATCTACGAGCACGCCGACCAAGCGCTCAAGGAGCAAGCGATCGCACGAACCGCTCCGCTGGGCGCGAAGCCCGGCAGATACCGACCCTCCGATGCGCTCCTCGCGTTCCTCGACGGGCTCTGATTATGTTGAACATCTCTCCAGCCCGAGCCGCCCTGAGCAGGGGAGACGCTGCTGGCGTAGCGGCTGTTCAACATAATCGCGTCTTGGACATACAACCCGGCGTGCGCGTCTCCACGCTATTCCGAGTTCGGGATAACATCGAATTCCACGTAACCGGTTCGGCGGGAGGGCCGGGGAAACGGACCGCCGGAAACGGCGGCACCGCGCCCCGGCCCCACCCAACCACGTCGTCCTCAACGTCAACAAGGCCCTCGACGTGGTGCGCCGCGCCTACTGGAACGAGCTGCGCGACCGCGCCGGCCCGACGACGCCCGCCGGTTCAAGCACGCCCGCTGGGCGCTGCTCAAACGCCCCAAGACCTCACCGACAGCCAGGCCGACCAGCCCGCCGCCATCCGCCGCGCCGGCGGGAAGGTGTGGCGCGCCCACCAGGGCAAGGAAGCGCTACGCGCGATCTTCGACCCCGACCTCGACCCGCGCGAGGCCGCCCGGCTGCTCGACCGCTTCCTCGCCTGGGCGCAACGCAGCCGCCTGGAGCCGTTCGTCAAGCTGGGCCGCACCATCCGCACCCATCGCGCCGGCATCCTCGCCGCCCTCGAGCTCGGCATCAACAACGGCCGCACCGAAGGCTTGAATCGGCGCGTCCGAGCGATCACCCGCCGCGCGTTCGGGTTCCACTCCGCCAACGCCGTCGCCGCCATAGTCATGCTGTGCTGCGGCCCCGTCGAATTACAACTCCCGCACGACAGCACGACCAATCAATGACCGACACTCAGTGCAGGAGAGCCAGAATTCGCTTGCGCTCACCCGTCCGGCCTTCCCCTCGCCTGTAACCCCCCGGATGAAGCGGGGCCCCTTGGGCTTTTCCCCTGATGCTTCGAACCCCGCCGTTACCGGCGACGCACGTCAGGGCGGGGACGGATCCACGAACAC
>WHUA01000015.1 GCA_009377445.1 Alphaproteobacteria bacterium
CCCCCCCCCCACCCCCCCCCGGGGAGGGGGGGGGATTTTTTTTTTGGCTCCCTGCCTTAGCCCCCCCCCCTTGGGGGGGGGGGGTGGGGGGGGGGGGGGGGGTAAGCTCAGCTCGCCGTCGCCCCCGGCTCGTCGTCCCAGACCTTTTCCGGCACGGGCAGGCCGGCGAGGTCTTCGGCGGTGAGCGGGCGGTCGGGCGCGACGCCCATCTGCTCCAGGATCATGGCGGTCTGGCGGACATGCTGGGCGGCGTGCCAGGTGGTGCGCTCCAGCACCTCCAGGATCGGCTGGTCGCCGTAATAGGTCGGCACGCGCTGGTCGCCGGTCACGTCCTCCACTTTGAGCCACCACGTGCGGAAGCGGTCGCGCACGTCGCGCCCATAGGCGGTGATCTGCTCGACCGTTTGCATGCTCTCGGGCGGCCGCTCGGAATACTTCTGGTAGGTCAGCGGGTCGCCCTCCGTCACTTCCACGAAGGCTTCCGGGATGCGGAAGATGTGATGACCAAGCACGCGGAAAGCGCGGTCGCGGTTCGGCAGCTTCTCGCCGAGCCGGTCGTTGGGGAACTGCAGCCACAGGCGCTCGGCCGCCGCGAGCACGATCTCCAACTTGTCGACCAGCTCCGGCATGGTGAGCTGCGGGCCGACCGTCACGTCCAGGCCGAGGAAGTCGACCACGTCGGTCAGCGACTGGGCGTAGGTAAACTTGTCGCCCTTGGAGACGACCGGCACCGAATGCGCGCCGAGCGAATGCAGCAATTCCATGCCCGCCGGGTTGCCCTCGACGTTTACGGATTCATGTTCGATTTTTTGGGACGAAAGAAACTCTTTCGTGCGCAGGCAGCTCGTTCACCCAGGGCGCCAGAATACGCGGATCGTCTCGACGGACATGCGTTCCTCTGCTTGGTTCGGGGCCAGTATAGCGGCTCCGCCGGCCGGACGCCAACCGGCCATGCCCCGCAATTTGCGTTCCTTCCGCGCTTCCAGAACGCAAGTTCGTGACAAAACCGGCGTCGAGAACGCAGCAAAAAACGCCTTAAAATCCTGTATTTACGTCCAATATCAGGAGTAGCCATTTCGGCTTATTCAATGACCGCGCAAGCCGCGGAATACTGGGTCCACGGGGGATCGCGAGGGCATCTCGGCAGGAGATCTATCATGCCTGTATTCGCTTCGCCTGAATTCGACAACCATGAGCTGGTCGCCTTTAGCGCCGACCCGGACAGCGGGCTCCGCGCCATCATCGCCATTCACGACACGAATCTGGGGCCCGCGCTCGGCGGCTGCCGCATGTGGCCCTATGCCGACGAGGACGCGGCGCTGCGCGACGCGCTCAGGCTCTCGCGCGGCATGACCTACAAGGCGGCGATCACGGGCCTGCCCTACGGCGGCGGCAAGTCCGTCATCATCGGCGATCCCAGGACCGGCAAGAGCGAGGCGCTGCTCCGCGCCATGGGCCGGTTCGTCGACTCGCTCGGCGGGCGCTACCACACGGCCGAGGACGTGGGCACGACCGTCGCCGACATGGACGTGCTGCGGAAGGAGACGCGCTACGCGCACGGCTTCTCGGCGTCGAGCGGCGACCCCTCCCCCGCGACCGCCTTCGGCGTGCTGATGGGCATCCAGGCCGCCCTCGCCTTCACGCGCGGCAGAGACGACCTGCGCGGGCTGACGGTGGCCGTGCAGGGGCTCGGCAACGTCGGGCGGCGGCTCTGCCGCTACCTCGCCGATGCGGGCGCGCATCTCGTCGTCGCCGACATAGACGCGGCGGCGGTCGACCGCGCGATCCGCGAATTCGGCGCGACCCCGGTGTCGCCCGACGCGATTCATCGCGCGAAGGCCGACGTGTTCGCTCCCTGCGCGCTCGGCGCGATCCTCAACGACCGGACGATCCCGGAGCTCGGCGCGCCGATCGTCGCCGGCTCGGCCAACAACCAGCTCGCCGAGCCGCGCCACGGTGCGGCGCTGAAGGCGCAGGGCGTGCTCTATGCGCCCGACTACGTGATCAACGCCGGCGGGCTGATCGACGTCTACCTCGGCGAGAACGGCGACGAGAAGGCGGTCCTGACGCGCACCGCGAAAATCTACGACACCGCGCTCGCCGTGTTCGAGCGCGCGGCCAAGGAAGGCGCGCCGACCGACACGGTCGCCGACCGCATCGCCGAGGAGCGCTTCCGCGGTGGCGAAAAACGCCGCGCGGCGGCATGATGCGGCCTGCCCTGAGAAGGGCCGATTGGGATAAGCACAGTGCGTGCTTCGACAAGCTCAGCATGAGGTTTTTTCTCAATGCCATGAAGATTCTACCTCATCCTGAGCTTGTCGAAGGACGCACGGCATCTATGCAGCGCCTGCAAATGCGATAGCCCCCAGCCCGTAAGGGAAACGCGATGACCGACAACCCGCAGCCGCCCGACCTCGACACGATGCCGCGCTTCGCGGGCGTCGCGACCTTCATGCGCCTCCCGGTCGAGCACGACTTTTCCAAGATCGACATCGCGCTGGCGGGCGTACCGTGGGACGGCGGCACGACCAACCGCGCGGGCGCGCGCCACGGCCCGCGCGAGATCCGCAACATGTCGAGCCTGATCCGCCGCATCAACCATGCGAGCGGCATCGCGCCGTTTTCGCTCTGCCGCGTCGCGGACGTGGGCGACGCGCCGGTCAACCCGATCAGCGTGCCGGACTCGCTGGACCGCATCCGGACATTCTACGAGCGCATCGCGTCCGCGGGCGCCGTGCCGCTGAGCGCGGGCGGCGACCACCTCGTGACGCTGCCCATCCTCCGCGCCATCGCCGCGCGCCGCCCCGTCGGCATGGTGCATTTCGACGCGCACAGCGACACGCAGGACAGCTATTTCGGCGGCGAGCGCTACACCCACGGCACGCCGTTCCGCCGCGCCGTCGAGGAAGGGCTGCTCGACCCGAAGCGCACGGTGCAGATCGGCATCCGCGGCTCGCTCTACGACGCGCACGACCTCGACTTCGCGCGCGATGCCGGAATGCGGATTATCACCATCGAGGAATTCTACGGCCTCGGCATCGACGCCGTGATCGCCGAGGCGCGCCGCGTCGCGGGCGACGGCCCCACCTACGTCAGCTTCGACGTGGACGGCCTGGACCCGGTCTACGCGCCCGGCACCGGCACGCCCGAGATCGGCGGCTTCACCACGCACGAGGCGCAGCGCATGATCCGCGGCCTCCAGGGCCTCGACCTGATCGGCGGTGACGTGGTCGAGGTCGCCCCGCCCTTCGACCCCAGCGGCAATACCGCCATCGTCGGCGCGACGATGATGTTCGAGATCCTGTGCGTGCTGGCGGACGCGCGGAGCCGTCGCAAACGGTAGCCCGCCGCCCCAAAAATGAATCTCCGCTAACCATAATTTTTTTATTGAAATCCGCAGCCAGAAGCCCTAGTTACACCTCGCCCTAATTCGCACGTGCCAGCGGACGCCGGCACAGATCCCCGCTCCCGGGGATAGGCGTCTCAAAGCAACGACGGTGCGGGCTTTTTTGGTCTCAGTCCGGTTGTCCAAATACCGGCGACACTGAAGAGGCACACCCTCATTGCCCCACGTGCGGAGCGGGCCTCCCGTTCCAAGCAAAGGCAGCAAAACCTCGGGTCCTCGCGCCTTTTTGCGGCGGACCCGGTAACGCCGGGCTCTGGCCCCGAGCGGGACAAGGCGTCTCCATCGCGCCCTCCCGCCCGAACCGGAACCGGCATTGCCGTCTGCTGAACGGGAGACACGCGCATGACCACGAAGCGCATCCTCGACTTCCTCGCCGCCCGACGCCCGGACGGGCCCTGCCTCGTCGTCGACCTCGACATCGTCGAGCGGAACTTCCTCCGACTCGCGGACGCCTTTCCCGCGACCGGCATCTATTACGCCGTCAAGGCGAACCCGGCGCCGGAGATCCTGAAGCTCCTCGCCTCGCTCGGCTGCAGCTTCGACACCGCCTCGGTGCCGGAGATCGAGATGGCGCTTGCCGCCGGCGCCACGCCGGAGCGCATCTCCTACGGCAACACGATCAAGAAGGAGCGCGACATCGCCCGCGCGCACGCGCTCGGCGTCGACCTGTTCGCCGTCGACTGCGTCGAGGAGGTGGAGAAGATCGCCCGCCAGGCGCCAGGCGCCCGCGTGTTCTGCCGCGTGCTGACCGACGGCAAGGGCGCGGAGTGGCCGCTGTCGCGCAAATTCGGCTGCCGCACCGACATGGCGGTCAAGGTGCTGGAGCGCGCGCACGCGCTCGGCCTCAACGCCTACGGCCTCTCCTTCCACGTCGGCTCGCAGCAATGCGACCTCAAGGCCTGGGACAAGGCGGTCGGCGACGCCAAGCAGGTGTTCCGCACGCTTGCCGAAAAGAACATCAGCCTCGCCATGCTCAACCTCGGCGGCGGCTTCCCGACCCGCTACCTCAAGGACGTGCCGTCGACCCGCGCCTACGCCAAGGCGATCCACGGCGCGATGACGAAGCATTTCGGCAACCGCCTGCCGGCGACGATCATCGAGCCGGGGCGCGGCATGGTGGGCGACGCAGGCGCGATCAAGACCGAGGTCGTGCTGATCTCGCGCAAGTCGGATGACGACCCGACGCGCTGGGTCTATCTCGACGTCGGCAAGTTCGGCGGCCTCGCCGAGACGATGGACGAGTCGATCCGCTACCCGATCCGCACGCCGCATGACGGCACGGAGACGGCGCCCTGCATCATCGCCGGCCCGACCTGCGACTCGATGGACGTGCTGTACGAAAAAACGCCCTACCCGCTCCCGCTGTCGCTGGAGATCGGCGACGAGCTGCTGATCGAGGCGGCGGGCGCCTACACCGCGACCTATGCGTCGGTGGCGTTCAACGGCTTCGCGCCGCTGCCGACCTATATCGTGGGAGGCCACGACGATGATGCGCTTGCTGCCTGAGGCGCCGGAGCACGTTCCGGCGCGCGAGCGGCTGCTCGACCGCTGCTTCGGCCCGAGCCGCCACCTCAAGACGAGCGAGCTGCTGCGGCGCGGCCGGCGGCCGGCCGAAGGACTCGCCTTCGCGCTGCTTGACGGATCAAGGCTGGTCGGCACGCTCCGGCTCTGGCACATCGCCGCCGGGTCGGCCGGCCCGGCGCTGCTGCTCGGGCCGATCGCGGTGGAGCCGAAATGGCAAAGCGAAGGCTGGGGCGCCGTGCTGATGCGCCGGGGTCTCGCCGAAGCCGCGCGCCTGGGGCACGCTGCCGTCCTGCTGGTCGGCGACGCGCCTTACTACGGGCGTTTCGGCTTCCGGCAGGCGCTGACCGAACGGCTCGTCCTGCCCGGCCCCGTGGAGCGCGCGCGCTTCCTTGGGCTCGAGCTCGTACCGGGCGCGCTGCAAGACGCCCATGGCGCCGTAATTGCTAATGGCGCCGTGGAGACTGCGAGGATTCTTCGACGGCTGACGCCGCGTCCGTCAACCCCGCGGCGCGCAAGCGCCAAAGCCGCTTAACGGAAGGAGATCCAGCCCATGACCGACTGGCCCATCCACGCCCGCATCGACGGCCCCATCGTCATGATCGGCTTCGGCTCGATCGGCCGCGGCACGCTGCCGCTGCTCCTGCGCCATTTCGCCTGCGACCCGTCGCGCATCACCGTGATCGACCCGCGGGACACCGACCGCAACCTCGTCGAGGCTGCCGGCGCACGCTTCGTCAAGGCCGCGGTGACGCGGGAGAACCATCGCGACCTGCTGCTGCCGCTGCTCGAGAGCGGCCCCGGCCAGGCCTTCATGGTCAACCTCTCGGTCGATGTCTCCTCGACGGCGATGATGGAGGTCTGCAAGGAAGCGAATGCGCTCTACATCGACACGGTGGCCGAGCCCTGGATCGGCTACTACGCCGACCCGCGGCTCAGCATGGCCGAGCGCTCGAACTATGCGCTTCGCGAGAGCGTGCTCGAGCTGCGCCGCCGGCGCCCGGGCGGACCGACGGCGATAAGCTGCTGCGGCGCGAACCCGGGCATGGTGTCCTGGTTCGTCAAGCAGGCCGTGCTGAACCTCGCCGCCGACCGCAACCTTCCCGTCGAGATCCCCGCAGACCGCGAGGGCTGGGCGACGCTGATGCAGCGCCTCGGCGTCAAGGGTATCCACATCGCCGAGCGCGACACCCAGCGCGCCCGGAATCCGAAGCCGCGCGGCGTCTTCGTCAACACTTGGTCGGTCGAGGGCTTCATCGCAGAAGGGCTGCAGCCATCCGAGCTCGGTTGGGGTACGCATGAGAAGGCGCTGCCGCCGGAAGGCCGGCGGCATGCGGGCGGCTGTGGCGCCGCGATCTACCTGGCGCGCCCGGGCGCAGGCACGCGCGTGCGCTCGTGGACGCCGACGGCGGAGAGCCAGCTCGGATTCCTGGTGACGCACAACGAGTCGATCTCGATCGCCGACTACTTCACGCTGCGCCGCGCCGGCCGGGTGGCCTACCGCCCGACCTGCCACTACGCCTACCACCCGTGCGACGACGCGGTGCTGTCGCTGCACGAGCTGGCCGGGCGGCAATGGCGGGCCCAGGAGCGCTGGTCCATCCTCGACGAGGCGGAGATCGTCGACGGCATCGACGAGCTCGGCGTCCTGCTCTACGGCCACGAGCGCAACGCCTATTGGTATGGCTCGCAGCTCTCGATCGAGGAGACGCGCGCGCTGGCGCCCTGCCAGAACGCGACCGGCCTGCAGGTGACCTCGGCCGTGCTCGCCGGCATGGTCTGGGCGCTGGAGAATCCGGCGGCCGGCATCGTCGAGGCCGACGAGCTGGACTTCCGGCGCTGCCTGGAGATCCAGCGTCCCTATCTCGGCCCGGTAGTCGGCGTCTACACCGACTGGACGCCGCTGACCGGCCGGACGGAGCCGCTGTTCCCCGAGGACATCGACCCGACCGATCCGTGGCAGTTCGCCAACGTGCTGGTGCGCGAGATGGCGGTCGAGACGGCGGTCGAGCAGGTACGCAAGCCGAGGCGCCGCGCCGTGTCCTGACACCGTGCGGCTGAGATCGGCGGCTTCACGACGCACGAGGCGCAGCGCATGATCCGCGGCCTCCAGGGCCTCGACCTGATCGGCGGCGACGTGGTCGAGGTCGCCCCGCCCTCCGACCCCAGCGGCAACACCGCCATCGTCGGCGCGACAATGATGTTCGAGATCTTGTGCGTGTTGGCGGAGGCAAGGTGCGGGCAAGATACCGATCCACATTTCAACGCTAACCACTTCTCGTCGCATTCAAGTTAGGCGGGCAGGCGCGGCGGTTTTCCCCCAACTTCAATTCTCGATTTCACCTTCTGAGATCAGTCCCTTTTTCAGTGCGTCGATAATGATAGAATTCGGGGTAGCCTCACGATTTGACGCCACCACGACGCTATACTTCGCTCGGGAAATAGCGAGATACATTTCTCGGAGTGTTTGCTGTTCGAGAGCAGCGGATAATGGAGGGTTATCGACCACGCGCGGTGGCATTACCCCTTGTTCCAAACCTACCAAGATTACGGCATCAAACTCCTGACCGCCTACAAACGAAGGGCGGCTCAGAACGACTAGAGGTTGATCAGGAGATAACTTCTCGCCCCTTTGTGTAATCACGTGGAGCGGTAGCTGGGATTGTTCAAGTTCCGACCGAAGGGCTTCCCAGTAAATCTCAGCATGACAAATAACTGAAATTTGACGCACATTCCGTGCTCGCAGTTTCTGTACGGCCTTCAAGATGAAACGGCTGAAGCTATGCGCTTTTTCATTGCATCTGATAAGGAGTGGAACACTCCCGTCTTCACGGGCAAGCGTACCTTCTACGTCATCAGCTGCGAACTCAGGAAAATCTGTCCCAAACAGATCCGTTGTTCGCTGTATAACAAAAAATGCGAGGTCGACTATCTTCCTCGTCGAGCGATGATTAGAAGGTAATGTTTCATTCTCGATGTTTTCAATGCCGAGCGTAGCTAAGCCGGCAGCACTAAATCCAAATGGCTCCTGTGCTTCATCAAGGGCAAGCGCTATGGGTACATGTGCAGCCGTGCCCTTTCCTAAATAGGCAAACACCCTTCTCTCGTTTTCATTGAACAATTGTGCCTCATCGACAAAGATAAAATCAAACCCCTCAGATTTTCTCCGAAGATCCCAGAGTGGAGTTCGCAAGCGTCCCAAAAGGGAAATCGCGACATCGTCAGAGTCTAGCATCTCATACTGCTCAAATACTACTTGGTGGTAACGCTTGAACACATCAAACGCGAAACGTCGTTCTTCCGTGGTCATGATGCCATGCAACCTGCTGAACGGTGCTTCAGCGCTTACGTACCGCTTCTCGTCCGTAACCAAACCGCGCCCTTTGATGACTGTAGATATCTCAGCCATAAGCAATTCAGAAAATAATATCCGCAGAGATTCGTTTGTTGATATCTGCGATAGCAGCTTGCTGCCCGCCACGATTTTAGCATGCGCAGTTATGGATTCATTGAGTGCTTCTTTGATCTGGTCGCGCTGAAATAGCTTAGTTTTGTGAGCATCCCTATCGATTACCGACGAGTCCGCAACACCGATCATTTGTCGACCATATTCTGCGAGCGTAGTGACATTGATAGATCGCTTATTGGACGTTAGGTAATCTTCAGCTCCGAGAACACGCAACCGATCTATCACAGCTGCCGCCATCGGGGCGTTATGTACGACGTACAAAATCTTGGCTGAACGACAGTCGGTTTCCGCCGACCTTAGGTATCGGATCGCCAGAAGCTGCATGAGCAGCGTTTTGCCCGAGCCGGCCGGACCGATGATCCGAACGGGATGTCGTAGCAGCGCGTCCGCCTCCAAAACGCGTCTTTGCACCTCGTTCAACTGGCCGCTTTCGACCCACTGATCATAGGTCCAGTGTATGGTTTCGTATGGACTAACACCACCCGTCGAAGGACGGTATTCGGTTGAGACGCTTACATTCTGAAGGCCACCGTGGTCAGCTGGTGCCGGAGCCAAGGCAGAGCGAAGCGTCTGGAACGTTGGGGCATCAATGAGAGGTCGCCGTCGAGCGGTATCAATGAGTGAATTCGCAAGGTCCACTAGTCGGCCAAGGTGCCTAGACTCTTCGGCCATTGCCCCAGTAAGGGCATCGAAGTCATGCT
The DNA here is from genome assembly GCA_009377445.1 of Alphaproteobacteria bacterium. Lineage (GTDB taxonomy): Bacteria > Pseudomonadota > Alphaproteobacteria > UBA8366 > UBA8366 > WHUA01. The sequence goes on from WHUA01000015.1 coordinate 9,098, forward strand.
CCGGTCCAATAAGCATGACAGCCCGAGTGCCAATAGTGCCCGTACCACCGGCCTCGGCGTAGCTTATAGAGAATTGCCTGGCTTCATTACCACGCCCTGCCAAACAGGTGTGGGCCCCATTGGGCCACGTTCTATGGATTAACTCGCCATCCAGCATTAGACCTAAGAGGCGTTGATTAGCTACGTAGATAATGCGTTCAAAAACTTGCTGCCCGATTATAGGCATGCCGAGAAGGCCACGTGGAGCTTCTAGTCGGAATATTACCCACTCCTCAGAACCAGTGCCTGAGAGGTGCTCCCGGTTCCAAACCGCTAGCAGTCGACCGTCTGTAGATCCGACGAGGCGCATGGAACCGTGCGCGAATTCGCCAGAACGAAACGGCTTCAGGTCCTCTTCTAGCAGAACCGAGGCCAAAGCAGTCGATATACCCTTGTGCGTTAGGAGCCAAGCGCAAGTCCGTTGTGGAATCGCGACATATCGCATTATTTATCAACCTCTTGACTGATTCGCAAGACGGACTGGTCAGTGAAATCTGGGGAACCCAAGCGACTATAAATTGCACAGTACCGGTTCAGTAGGTCCGCCAGGAACTCGCTTTTCACAGAAAGCACTTTCACTGGCCGCTCCTTACGAAAAGCGTCAGCAATCGGATACACCTTACCGAGCGCGGAGCAAGCCGTCTCCCAAGAATCCTCAGGTGTGTTTTGTGCGAGATCAAGTACCTCTATGGGAGCCGTCAAAGGGTAGCGGAAAAGCACTACAGAATGCGCAGAAAGGCCCGAGAATCCACTTTCTTGCTCATCCTTCGGCAAAAAATGAAGGTCAGTGCGGTACGAGTTTGTAATTATGGCATTCTTCAACTTATCCCAATCGCTGCCGAAGAGGCTCGACAGATGGTTGGCGTTAGCTTGTTCGGCCCGTCCACGCGCAATCTGTCGAATTAATGATAGCCCATCGGTTGCGCGGGTTAGTGCCGCGACTTCCTTCTGCCCTCGTTGCTTAGCTTTTAGGTGAGTGGCTATCGCCATAGCAGCGCGATCGATCTCTGGCATACCGGGAGGTCGATACCGTCCATGACCCCAATCTATGACAGGGTCCAATCTCCCCGCTTGAAACAAGCCAACGAGGCGGTCTTTGATTTCAGGCACAAGACCTAAGGTGCAGAAGTAGGCCCTCATCGGAATGATAGGCAGATAGATTATCGTCTCCGCCTTCCGATTGGCTAGGTCACAGGCTGGCGTAATGACCAGTCCCTGACTAGGCGAGGACCCAAGCAGACCATGGGTCGGCAAGCCCGACCAGATATCGCCGCAGCGGTGATTCAGGTCCGGCAGATACTCGTAGTAGTGTTTCGCTCCGATCTTCCGTGTCTGAAGCACCAACGCCCCCAATACACCAGGAGTGAGTAGTTCCACCAGACTTTCACAAGCCCGAGGATGTGCTGGCGTTATGCCATAGAACTTATCGCAATTGGTAGAAAACAGGGGAAAATCGATATAAACCGTGTTGAAAGTAATCCCTTACATGACTGGAACCGTACTAACGAGAGGCTCAGTTCAGGGTCAGAACCAGCCATGCCAACAGCGAACTTCGGTGTGTGTGTTAGCGGATGCTAGGGCGCGGGCGGTAGGGGCAGCGCGACGCCGATCGAGCCCAGCGAAATCCACGCCGCGCAGGCGGACGTGTTCGCTTCCTGCGCCCTCCGCGCGATCTTCTACAACCGGACGATCCCAAAACTCGACGCAGGCGCGGCGCTCAAGGCGCGCCGCATCCTCTACGCGCCCGACTACGTGGTTAATGCCGGTCGCCTGATCGAATTCTTCGTCGGTGAGATCGGCGGCGACGTGGTCGAGGTCTCCCCGCCCTTCGATCCCAGCGGCAACACCGCCATCGTCGGCGCGACGATGATGTTCGAGATACTTTGCGTGCTGGCGGAGGCGCGGAGCCAGCGCGGGCAACGATCGCGTTGATCGCAAGCGCCTCGAATTAGACAGCGCCCGAATCAATTCGATAGTCTGGCCCTGGGCGCGGGAGGGCAACGCGCGCACCTGCCGTGTCCACGGCCCTGAACTCAATGAAGAGGAGAAAGCGTGTGGGCAGCGATACCCTGTTGTTCGAGCGCGAGGGCCACGTGGCCGTCATCACGCTGAATCGTCCGGCTCAGCGCAATGCCATAAACCAGGAAATGCGCCGCACCCTCATGGATTGCCTGCAGCGGGTCCGGGAAGACGGGGACGTTCGCGCAGCGATCCTGACCGGAGCGGGAGGAACGTTCAGCGCCGGGGCCGATCTCAAGGAGCGCGCGTCCGGCGGCGGCGGCCGGCGCCACGACAATGCGCCGGCCTCGGTGATCGAAGCGGATCTTTCCGCGCAATGGTCGACGATGAAGTTCGAAAAGCCGCTGATCGCGGCGATCGACGGCTACTGCCTGGCGGGGGGCATGGAACTCGCGCTCGTCTGCGATATCAGGATTTGCACGCCCGAGGCGCAGTTCGGCCTTCCGGAGATCACGCGCGGTTTCTTCCCCGGCGGCGGCGGCCCGCAGCGCCTGGCCAGGAGCATTCCGCAATCGATCGCGATGGAGCTCATCCTCACCGGCGACCGCATCGATGCGGAGACCGCGTTGCGGGCGGGTATCGTGAGCCGGATGGTGCCCGCCGAAGACCTCATGGAGACGGCCATGAAGATCGCCACGCGCATTGCCGGCCACGCGCCGCTTGCCGTTCGGGCGGCAAAGGAAGTGGCGCTGGCGGCGATGGACGAAACCTTCGAGCAGTCGATGCGGCTGGGCGGCGCGTTACGCTGGATCGTCGGGCAAACCGACGACGCGAAAGAGGGACCCCGCGCATTCGTCGAGGAACGCGACCCCCGCTATCAGGGCCGTTAGCCTCCGGGTCGGCCCCGCGCGACGATCTTGGCGTATTGATCCGCGCTTGCGAGAATCCCTGCGGCGGCGAAGACGTCTTCGAGGAGCCAAAAGAACGGGCCGCGCGGGTTTTCGTCCTTGGGCTTTGGCTTCGGCGGCTTCTTGCCGGTGAGGCGCGTGTACATTCGCGCCGCATGCTGGGCGATCAGCAGCGGCGGATCCTCCGCCTTCGGGGCGGCAGCCGCCGGCACGGGGCGGTCCGGTTGTTCGAGGTCATCCGCGGCGGCCGCCATGGACTCGGCGACCTGGGCAAGCCGGTCGATCAGGTCGTCGGGCTCGGCAATGGACATTCCCGCCGCGCGGACGCGCTTACTCAGGGCGTCCCGTGCCGTAACGGACAGCTTCGCCCACTCCTCCTTGAGGTCATGGAAGAGCCACTGCGTCTCGCGCAGCTCCTTCGCCGCCACCAGGCGCTCCTCGTCCACTTCCTGAGCGGGGCCTTGTTCGGGCTGTTCGGGCGGCGACCCGTCGTCGTCCTTCGGCGCGGCGCTCTGGATGACGTACAGCAATCCGGTCACGGCGCGATTGAGCTCCGCCTTGCGGTCCGGCAGCACCGGAAGCCGCCGTACGGCGGCTTGAATTCGTTTTTCATCCACAGTTCCGGCGGCCATGATGCGAATTCTCTTCCATGCCCGGCATTCGCCCCGATTGCGCAATAATTGAGCGTAAACCAATAATAAAACATTTAAGCGCGGCGACTGTATGCAAATCGCTGGAATGGTTAACGAATTTAGATGTCTTCGCGGCGACACCGCTGTCGCCGGCACACTGCTGTCCGGTTGAGCGTTCAGCGGACCGCCAGATCGGCGCACATGGACTCGCGGAACAAGTCCGCGAGTGACGATATTGTTTATAACCAAATACTTATCGTCATTGCCGCACTTGTTGCGGCAATCCACGGACGGGTGCCGAAACCGCATCGGTTTCGCGTTCTGGGACGGTCAGATGCTGCACACGCCAGACGATCCGCCTTTCTCCGCGGCCACGCGAAACGCCAACCGGACAGCAAGTGTCTGGCAAAGGCGCGGAGCCGTCTATCGCAACGGAAAATCTAGCCTCTGGCCCGCATCCTCACCGATCCGTCTGCGCCTGGAAGACGATGCAGGATTCCGGCGGGATGTGCGCAAAGGCCGTCTCGCCGGCCGGAAGCGTATCGCAGTCGACGCGGAAGGAATCGTTGCCGACCCGGACAAGGACAGTGTGATGCGCGCCCAGATAGGTGCGCTCCTCGATCCGCACCGGGAACACATTCGTTGCGTCGCTGCCGTTCGCCTGGGGCGAATCGCTGAGGTAGATCTTCTCCGGCCGCACCGAGACCGTGACCTTGCTGCCGTCCCTGAGCCGCAGCGGCGACGCGGCGACCAGCGGCTGGCCGTCGCCGATCGCGATCCGCACCGAGCCGTTGGCGATACCGGTCACCGTACCGCGGAAGAAATTGCTGCTGCCGATGAAGTCGGCCACGAACGGATCGGCCGGATGCTCGTAGATCGTGTGGGGATCGGCGAGCTGCACGATCTTGCCCTGGTTCATCACCGCGACGCGGTCGCTGAGCGCCAGCGCCTCGCTCTGGTCGTGGGTGACGTAGACCGTGGTCACGCCGACCTGGTTCTGGAGGTGCCGCAGCCATGTCCGCGCCCGTTCGCGCAGCTTGGCGTCCAGGTTGGACAGCGGCTCGTCGAGCAGCAGCAGGCTCGGCCGGTAGACGAGAGTGCGCGCGAGCGCCACCCGCTGCTGCTGCCCGCCCGACAAGGCGTGCGGGTATCGCGCCCCATATTCCGACATCTCGACCAGCGCCAGCACCTCCTCGATGCGCTTGGCGCGCTCGGCCCTGGGAATCTTGCGCAGCTTGAGCGGGAAATCGAGGTTGTTCCACACCGTCATATGCGGCCAGAGCGCATAGGACTGGAACACGAGCCCGATCTCGCGGCCCTCCGGCGGCACGAACCGGCGCTTGGTACCGTCGAAGAACACGTTGCCGCCGAGCGCAATCAGGCCCTGGTCCGGCCTGTCGAGCCCGGCGATGGCGGCCAGCGTCGTCGACTTGCCGCAGCCGCTCGGCCCCAGCAGGGTCAGGAACTCGCCGTCCGCGACGCGGAAGCTGACATCGTCGACGGCGCGGACCTCCCCGAACGTCTTCACCAATCCCTCGACCCGAAGCTCAGCCATAGATGCGTACTCCCAGCGCCTTGCGGGCGACGTAGACGAATATGACGGTGATCAGAATCTGGATGGTGGCGAGCGCCGAAACCGGGCCGTTGTCGCCCTGAATCCAGAACTGCAGCATCGTCGTGCCGATGACCTCGCTGCCGGGCGCGAACAGGAACACCGCGGTGACATATTCCTTCAGGAAATGGATGAAAAGCAGCGCGAAGCAGGAGAACATCGCCGGCTTCAGCAGGCTGAGCAGGATGGAGCGCGAGGTCCGCCACCAGTCGGCCCCGACGGTGCGTGCGCTGCGGTCGAGGTCGGCGCTGATCTGCGACAGGGCCGGCGCGATCGCGCCGAATCCGGTCGGCAGATAGCGCATGATGTAGGCGATGACCAGCAGCCAGATCGTGTTGCGCAGCCAGCCCAGCGGCGGGAAATAGCTCATCGCATAGAAGATGCCGATTCCGGCGATGATGCCGGGAATGGCCCGCGGCGAGATCGCGAGATACTCGAGCTGGCGCTTGAAGCGAAATTCGGACCGCGTCGCGACCAGGGCGATGAAGGTGATCAGCACCGTGCCGAGGATGCCGCCGATAACTGAAATCAGGATCGTATTCTTGATCGAGCGGACATAGACCTCGTAACCGGCGATCATCTGGTAGTTGCCCCAGGTGAACAGGTCCCAGATCGGCATCAGCGGCGTCAGCAGCACCGTCATGGACCGCAGCACGAGCCCGCCCACCACCACGACGACGCCGAAGATCACATAGAAAAGCAGCGCGCCGAACGCGACCCACCGCCATGGGCCGAGCGGAAAGCGGCCGGGCCGCGATGCCTTGCCGCCAACGGTAACGAAGCGGCCGGCGTTCCGCATCAGCATCCCTTGCAATGCCATCAGTAGCATGACGATGACCAGCAGGAAGAAGGACGCCGCGGCGACCAGGGAATAGTCCGGCGTCGCGCTCATGAATACCTGGTGGTAGAGATATGTGGTGAACAGCTCGATCTGCACCGGGCCGCCGAACACCAGCGGGATCGACAGCATCTCTATCGCAATTACAGCGTTCATGATCGTGCCGTAGATGATCGCCGGCCGCATCAGCGGCAGCGTGACCGTGCGCAGCACGGTCCAGGGACTCGCCCCGGCGCTGCGGGCGGCGTTCTCCAGGTTCGGATCCGCCGCGCTGGCGGATGCGATGCAGTAGAGATAGGCGAGCGGCGCCTGCGCCACGCCGCCGACCACCGCCATTCCGGTGACGGTATAGAGATTCCACGGCGTGACGCCGATAATGCTCTGGACCACCAGCGTCACATAGCCGGATGGCCCGTACATCGTGAACCAGCCGAAGGCCATCACGAGGTGCGAGAGGAAAAGCGGCCACAGCAGCAGTTCGCCGAACGCGGTCCGGAAGGGCAAGTCGGTGCGCCCGACCAGGATCGCCCCGACGATGCCGACCACTTGCGCAATAACCGTTGTGCCGATCGCGAACCAGACCGTGTTGCCGATCACGTGGCCGAACTCGGCCGTGAACAGGCGCCCGAAATTGGCAGCGGTGAGCGCGGCGTCGCTATCGTAGAGCGGACGGTCGAGAAATGCCTGATAGAAGACCGGCAGCAGCGGCAGCAGGACGAGCAGGCCGGTGATGGCCGTGATGCCCCATTGGATGGCGAGGTTCCGGTCGAACTGCGGAACGGTCGCCGCCGGCAATCTTGGCGCCTCGCTTTGAATGGTCATGCTGCTTCTGCTCCGGACGCTGTCTCAGGCGTCCGGCGGCTTTCCCGAACAGGATCGGACGGGAGGCCGCCGGAACGCAAGACGGAACACCTTATTTCGCCGGGTAGGCTTTCTTGAAGTGGTCGATCAATGCCGGGTACCCCTTCAGCCGTTCGGCGTCGTAGGTAATCAGCAGGAGGTTCTCCTCGCCGACCTTCTCCTTGATCGAATCATAGGTGAAGAACGCCACTTCTTCGGGCTTCACGTCCGAGCGGTAAGGCGTCAGGCCGCCGCGGCCGAATGCCGCCTGGCCAGCATGGGACAAAATGAAGTCCAGCATGAGCTTCGCCGAGTTCACGTTCGGCGCCGCCTTCGGGATGGCCATCATCCGCATGAACAGCGGCGTGCCGTCATCGATGAAGCTCCAGCCCATCACCTTGGACGTCATCGCGTCCTTCATCTTCGGGAAAACGACCACGCCGCCGGCGAAGTACGAGACCTTGTACTCGCCGCTGGCCAGCTTCGCGAGCATCGGCCCGGCCGACATTTCGAGGCGGGTCTGCGGCCCGAGAACCTCGAGCGCCGCCCAGCCCTTGTCTCCGTTCCGATTCAGATAGACGTCGTAGATGGCCTGGCCATACGTCGACAGCGGCACGTTGTAGGTCGCGAGCCCGTTCTTGAACAGCGCCGGGTTCTCCTTGACCAGCTTCGCCAGGTGCTGGATGCCCTTGGGCCGCTTGTCCTCCGGCACCACCAGCTTGTTGTAGACGATGATGTTGGGGTCGGTCGAAACGGTATAGAAGCCGGGCGTCGGCTTGGACCATGCGGGGACCTTGTCCGATTCCACCGACTTGTAGTCCATCACCTCGCCTTTGCGGATGAACTCCAGCCAACCGTCGACCGTGGCCGAGACGATCAGGTCCGTGGTCTTCGCGCCCGAGCTCTTCTCCGCGTAGTAGCGGGTGAAGACCTCGTTGCTGTTAAGGTCGAGCGTGCTGACCTTGATCCAGGGATAAAGCTTGTTGAAATCCTCGATCACCGGCCGCCAGTTATATTCGGCCATGATCGAATAGATCAGAAGCCCGCCTTCTTTCTTGGAGGCCTCTACCATCTTGGCGTAGTCGGCAGGATAGTAGCTCGGACGCTCCGCCGCCGCAGCCGGCGACAGCGCTGCCGTGCAGAGGCAGGCGCCCAATGCGGCGGCCGCCGCAATCCGCGCCGTCGAGCGCAATAAATTCTTTAAAACGGACATCGGTGGTTCCTCCTGGAATATTCTTGTTGGCCGGAAGCCGCAGCCCGTTACCGTCTGACGGAACGGACTATCCCTCACGCGACATCGGCCAGCGGTGGGTTGCTCCAACAGTAGCGGCATCTGGCCGGACGGGCAAACCGCGCTGCCGCCGGTCGCGAACCACGCGCGCGCCGCGGCGAATGTCAATGATGCGGCGCTTACGGATTTACGCGCAGCACGCGCGCACGCGCGCGACTGTACCGCGCCGTTCCTGCACGATTCGTTGCTACGGCGCGATTGGCGTCGTCATGTCGAGGCCGAACCACTTCGTCGACAGGGCGCCGAGCGTGCCGTCCGCCGTCATCGCCTCGATCGCCTCTACGATCCTCCGTGCGAGAGCGCCGTTCCCCTTCTCGACTGCAACGGCGACAGGCTCCCAGAAGAGAAAGCCCGGCACGATCCTCAGCGCCAGACCCTTGTCGATCGCGGTCTGCGCCGTGGAATACGACGTCACGACCGCATCGAGCGCGGCGCCGTCGCCGCGCGCCAGCGCGTTCAACGCCTCCCCCTTGCTCGCGAACAGCCGGATTGCCGGTTCGGCAATGAGGTAGTCGGGCACGTCGTCGCCCGCATATATCGTGAGGTCGCGTCTCAGGTAATGCTCGAATGTCGTGCCCTGCGCGACGCCGACGCGTTTTCTCGACACGTCTGCCGGCATCGAAACGGACTTGTCGTCCTTGCGGACGACGACGATGACCGCCTCGAACCGGTACACGGATGGGAAATCGAGGCGGCGGCTGCGTTCCTCCGTCGGCGTAATGTTGCTGACGGAAAAATCCCACTTGCCCTTCCAATCGCCCGCGAGGATGGCGTTCCAGCCGGGTGTCGCGAACGCGAGCGGGCGTCCAAGCCGCTTGGCGATTTCCTTCGCGACCTCGATATCGAAGCCGACGAGGCCGCCGCTCGCATCTCGCGCGGCCAGGGGCAGCGCATCCGGCACCGCCGCCGCGATGAGCCCGCCACCTGGGACGGCAGCACGCTTCCCGTCATCCGCGCTCGCATGTGCAACGAAGAGCACGAGCAGAGCTGCCGTCACGTATTTGAGAGCGGAACGCATTGCGATACCCCCTTTGCGCAGCTAGAACGGCACGTCGCCCGCGATCGTGGTCCGGTGCATGTGCCGGATATAGGCCGGGTCGTCGAGGCGGGTGTGGTCGGCGATGTGCAGGACGCAGCGGTTGTCCCAGAAGGTGAGATCGCCCGGCCGCCACTTGTGCCAATAGACGAACTCGGGCTGCCGGCAGTGCGCGTAGATCTCGGCCAGCAGGCTCGACGACGACGGCGCGTCCATGCCGTCGATCCCGGCGGTGAGCTGGGGATTGACGAAGATCGATTTCCGTCCCGTCTCGGGATGCGTGCGAAAGACCGGATGAAGGGCGTGCAGCGACGTGTTCCGCGTCGAGCTGAAGAGCGCGCGCTTCTCCCCGGCCGCATCCTTCAGCCGCCGGGGCAGCGCATCGTAGGCCATCGCCATGTTGGCGAATCCCGTATCGCCCCCGCTGTCGGGAAGCTCCAGCGCATACAGCATCGAGCCGAGCGCCGGCCGATCCCTGTAGGCCAGGTCCGAATGCCATGTCGGGCCAGCATTGCGCACGCCCACGTCCTTGCCGTTCTCCCGCTTGGTGGAGACGACCAAGATATCGGGAAAGCCCGCAAGGTGCGCGCCGCCCTGGGAGGGATGCGCGTCGAGCGGGCCGAAGCGCTTGGAGAAATCGATATGCTGCTGCGGCGTCAGCCGCTGGCCGCGGAAGACGAGGACCAGATGATCCAGATGGGCGCGATGGACTCTGGCGAAGGTCGCATCGTCCAGCGGCCGGGAAACGTCGAGGCCGACGATCTCGGCGCCGAGCGCATCCGAAAGCGGGCGTATCTCGAAGCTCATGGGCTTATCCTCCGCCTCACGCCTTGAACGCGGCGATCGCCTTCTCGTCGAACTTGAGCCCGAGCCCCGGCTTGTCCGGCAGCACGAGCTCACCGTTCTCGATCGCCGGCGTCTCCTCGTAGAGCGCGATCATCCACGGCATGTACTCCACCGTCAGACCGTTCGGGCAAGCGGCGACGACATGCACCAGGATCTCCGGCATCACGTGGCTGACGATCGGCAAGTTGAACGCCTCCGCCATGCCGGCGACCTTCATCCACTGGCTCACGCCGCCGACCCGCGCGATGTCGACCATGACGATGTCGACGGAGCGCGCCTCGATCATGTGGCGGAAGGGCACGATGCCCCAGACATACTCGCCGCCGGCGATGGGCGTCTTCAGCGCGGCGGTGACGCGGGCGAGCCCCTGATAATCGTCCGCCGTCGTCACGTCCTCCAGCCAGAACAGGCCGACATCCTCGCAGCGGCTGCCGATGTCGATCGCCTGCTCGGGCCGCCAGCGCTGGTTGATGTCGCACATCAGCGCGATGTCCGGGCCGATCGCTTCCCGCACCACGCGCACGCGGCGCACCTCCTCGGCGGGCGGCGGATTGCCGGGCAGGCCCATCTGGGTCTTCATCTGCTTGAAGCCCTTCTTCACCAGGGTATGCGCCGCCTCCTGCGCCTGGTCGTGCGTCAGCCCGCGGCGGAGCGAGCCCGACGCGTAGGTCGGCACGCGGTCGCGGTGGCCGCCCAGCAGCTTCCACAATGGCTGCTCCAGCGCCTTGCCCTTGATGTCCCACAGCGCGATGTCGATGGCCGAGAGCGCCAGCGTGAAGATGCCGCCCGGCCCGCTGGAATCGGCGGCGGCGCGCAGTTTCGCCACGATCTTCTCGATCCTGAGCGGGTCCTCGCCCACCGTGAGCGCGGCGAGCTCCCCGACCGCGACGCGCAGGCTGCCGGTCATCTTGCCGCCGTAGAAGGTCACGCCGATGCCTTCGATCCCGCTGTCGGTGCGCAAGCGCAGGATGACGACCGGGCGCGTGCGGCCCTTCTCCTCCTCCATATTCGCGAGCGGGTCGGTTTCCGGGACATTCAGCGCGGCCACTTCGTAGCTTTTTATTTTCATGGGGTTTCCATCCGATGCTCTGGGGCTTGTGGATCGACTTTAGCACAGGGTCCATTGCGGCTGCATTTCGGGGCCGTGCCAACTCATGCTTCGACAAGCTCAGCATGAGGGTTTACGTTGTAGATCAACGGCATCAACCTCATCCTGAGCTTGTCGAAGGATGAAAACGCGCGATGCATCCTTCGGAGAGCCCAGCGATGCCCGACCTCGACCGCCGCCTCAACGCCTGCCGCGACGATCTCGCCGACGCCCGGCTGAAGAGCAAGGTGACCGCGGCGCGTTTCGTCGAGGGCGCCGTCCGGCGCGTGGCGCAAGGAATCGCCCCCTTGAGGAAGGTACCGGCGCCCGGCACGCAACTCGTCTCGGAGCTGCTGCTGGGCGAGCGTGTGCGCGTGTTCGAGGAAATGGACGGCATCGCCTGGGTGCAGAGCGAGACCGACGGCTATGTCGGCTATACCGACAGCGCGGCGCTCGACGCCGATCTCCGCCCGCCGACGCACACGGTGTCCGCGATACACACCTGCCTCTATCCCGAACCCGTCATCCGCGCGCCGAGCATCGGCACCCTGCCGATGTGCGCCGACATTTCGGTGACGGGAACCAAGGGCCGCTATGCGGAGCTTGCGACCGGCGGCTGGGTACCGGTCCAGCATCTCGCTGAGCGCGGCGTCTTCGAAAGCGACCCCGTCGCGGTCGCCGAGCGGCTGACCGGTGCGCCCTATGTCTGGGGCGGAAAGTCGAGCCTGGGGCTCGATTGCTCCGCGCTGGTCCAGCTCGCCCTCGCCCGCTGCGACGTGGCGGCGCTGCGCGACAGCGACATGCAGGAGGCGACGGTCGGCGAGCCGGTGGCGTTCGGCGGCGATATCTCGGCGCTGCGCCGCGGCGATCTGGTCTTCTGGAAAGGCCATGTCGGCATTTTCGTCGCGCCGGAGCGGTTCCTCCACGCGAACGCCCGCGACATGGCGGTAGCGTCCGCGCCGTTCGCCGAGGTCGTGCGCTACATCGAAGAGGCCGAGAAGCAGAAAGTCTCCGCCGTGCGGCGGCTATAGCCGCTGGGCTCCGGCGTGTTGTAGTCTGGCCTGCGCTAACCGAAGGAGAACGGCGTGGAGAATTTCACACCCCTGTCCGCGCTTGCAGGCGGCCTGATGATCGGCCTCGGGGCGGCGGTACTGCTGCTCGTCGGCGGGCGGATGGCAGGCGTCAGCGGAATCGTCAGCGGCATGCTGAAGCCGTCGCTCGACGATCAACTGTGGCGCGCCTGCTTCGTCGCCGGGCTGCTGGCCGGCGCCGGCGCGTATGCATTCTTCGCACCGGATAATTTCATCGTGCAGTTCGATGCGACGGCCGGCACGGTCGCGGCCGCCGGCCTGATGGTCGGCTACGGCACCCAGCTCTGCCACGGCTGCACCAGCGGCCACGGCATCTGTGGCGTCGGCCGGCTGTCTCCGCGGTCGATCGTCGCGACGGCGCTGTTCGTGGCCAGCGCGATGAGCACCGTCTTCATGACGCGCCACATGATGGGAGCAGCGTGATGCCGTTGGCGCTCTCCGCCCTCGCCGCCGGAATCCTGTTCGGACTCGGGCTGGCCGTCTCGCAGATGACCAACCCGGCGAAGGTGCTTGCCTTCCTCGATGTCACGGGCGCCTGGGACCCCAGCCTCGCCATCGTCATGGCCGCCGCGCTGGCGGTCTTCTTCGCCGCGTTCCGCATCGCGCAGGGACGGCCGGCGCCGCTGCTCGCCGACGCGTTCAAGCTGCCGGCGCGGCGCGAGATCGACGCCGCGCTCGTGGCGGGCTCGGTGCTGTTCGGCGCGGGCTGGGGGCTGGCCGGCCTCTGCCCGGCGCCGGCGATCACGGCGCTGATCTCGGGACAGCGCAAGGCGTTCCTGTTCCTCGGCGCCATGCTCGTGGGCATGCTGATCTACCGGCTGACGACGCGGAGGCACGCGTAGACCGAGCCGCTCATGCTTCGACAGGCTCAGCATGAGGGACTGTGAAATGGATCAACATGTTGCTCCTCATCCTGAGCCTGTCGAAGGATGAGTACGCTCCCCCCCTACCGCACCCGCTTCTTCGCGAAATCCGGCTTACGCTTTTCGCGGAAGGCATTGCGCCCTTCCCAGGATTCCTCCGTGCCGTAGAACAGCGCCAGCGCCTCGAAGCCGAGCGAGCCGATGCCGCGGATATGGTCGGTGTCGGCGTTGAAGCTGCGCTTGGCGATGGCGATCGCCGTCGGGCTGCGCTCCGTCAGCTCGGCGCACCAGGCGTCGACCTCGGCATCGAGCTGGTCGTTCGGCACGACCTTGTTGACCAGGCCCATCGCCTCCGCTTCGCGCGCCGAGTAGCGGCGGCAGAAATACCACATCTCCCGCGCCTTCTTCTCGCCGACGATGCGCGCGAGATACGCCGTGCCGAAGCCGGGATCGACGGAGCCGACCTTCGGCCCGACCTGGCCAAACACCGCGTTCTCCGCGGCGATGGTGATGTCGCAGAGCGTCGCCAGCACGTTGCCGCCGCCGATGGCGAAGCCGCGCACCTTCGCGATGACCGGCACCGGCACGTCGCGGATCGCCGCGTGGATCTGCTCGATCGGCACCTTGACCGTGCCCCGCCCCTGGCGCGCCCCGGATGCCTTGTCCTGCTGGTCGCCGCCGGTGCAGAAGGCGCGCTCGCCCGCGCCGGTCAGCACGATGGCGCAGTTGTCGCGATTCCAGCCGCCGCGCTGAATCGCATCGAGCAGCTCGTCGTAAGTCGGCGCCCGCAACGCGTTGTAGCGGTCCGGGCGGTTCAGGGTGATCGTCGCGACGCGGTTCTTCTCCTCGAACAGGATATCCTGATAGTCCATGGACTTTTCCTACCTTTCCTGAAGCGGCTCTCGAGCCGGGGCGGAAGCTCAATCTATCCGCTGGCGAAACATGCAGGCAACTCTGCGGCGGTCCGCCGCAGCGGGCCGGCGGCATTGGCGCTGGCCTGCGCCCGCCGCATGGGGGATAACGCCTGGGGGGGTAACGCTTGGGGGGATAACGCCGCGGGCGGGCGCTGACAAAGGAGAGCGGAATGACGTTGCGCATCGACAGCCTCGCATTGGCCGCCGGCCTCGCCGTGCTGATCGCGACGGGCCCTGCTCTCGCCGCGGACGGCAACGCCGAAAACGGCCAGAAGCTATTCTTCGGCACGGCGCAGTGCAAGACCTGCCATTCCGTCAAGGCGGGGCAGAAGATGATCGGCCCGTCGATGTTCGGCGTGGTCGGCCGCAAATGCGGCACGGCCGAGAAGCAGCGTTTCTCGAGCAACTACAAGGCGGCTTGCGAGAAGGCGCCGTTCGCCTGGGACGAAGCGGGCCTCGACGGCTATCTCGCAGACCCGACCCGCTACATATCGAAGATCGCCGGCCAGACGAGGAGGTCGCCGATGACGCGCAAGACGCCGAAGGCGCAGGACCGCGCCGACATCATCGCCTACCTCAAGACCCTGAAGTAGGCAGCTCGATCCGCCGCCCGTCCCAGCCCCGGCGCAGCATCAGGGCGGCCACGCCGCCGAGCAGCGACAGCGCGGCCATGAAATAAAAGGCGCCGCCGCCGAATGCGGCGTAAACCGGCCCGACGAGCAGGATCGCAAGCGCGCTGGCGGCCCCCATGCCGAGCGCCGCGTAGAGGCTCTGCACGGTCGCGGAGAAGCCGGCCGGCGCGGCGCGCGCGACGAACGCCATGCCGCCGAGATGCGCCGCGCCGAAGGTGAGCGCGTGCAGCCACTGGACGGCGAACAGCGCCCAGGGATCGGTGCTGAGCGCGAGCACGATCCAGCGCACGACGCCGCCCGCGGCGGCGAGCAGCAGCGCGTCGGACGGCCGGACGCGGCGCATGAACGCGCCGCCCACCAAAAATAGCAGGATCTCCGCGATCACACCCTCGGCCCACAGCATGCCAATGACGCGGTCGCCGATGCCGGCCGCACGCCAATGGATGGTCCCGAAGGCGTAGAGTGCCGCATGGCTGCCGGCGAGGAACCCCACCGCGGCCAGGAACAGCAGCATGACGCGATGGCGGGCGAGCTGGAGGAACGCGCCGCGCCGCCGCGCCGCCAGCTCGGACCGCGTGTCCGGCAGGCAGGCCGCGGCGAGGATCGTGACGGCGCTGCTCGCGACGATGGCCCAGAGGATCGCATCCGCATGCCACGCGCCCAGGATCTCGCCGCCCGCGAGGGTGGCGAGAATGAAGGAGATCGATCCCCACACCCGGACGCGGCCGTAGTCGACCTGGCCGCGCGCCGCGTGCAGCATGGTGAGGCTTTCGATGACGGGCATCATCGCGCTCATGCACACCGCGGTGCAGGCGGCGATGGCGAGCAGCGGCCAGAAGCTATGCGCGAAGTGGTTGGCGGTGTAGCAGGCCAGAACACCGGCCGCGAGGACCATCAGCAGGATCTTCAGCTCGCCGCGCCGGTCGGCGAGCTGCGCGATGGCCGGCGTCGTGCCGGCGCTGATCCAGCGCCCGACCGAAAGGATGACGGCGATCTCGACGGCGCCCAGCCCCCTGCCCTGCAGCCAGACCGGCCAATAGGGCAGCGCGATTCCGATCAGGACGAAATGGCTGAAATAGAAGGCCGAAAGGCGCAGCGGCAACGCCGCCGGCCGGTGCGCCGACGATCCGCTCATGCCCACCCCGCCATACCGGAGAATCCCGCGCCCGCGCGCGCCGGGGATCAAACAGCAGGGATCAAACAGCAGGCGGGCCGGCGCGGTAAAGGCCTTTCTTGCACCGCCGAGAAAATAAGGCGGCGAATCGATCTTGACGGCGCCGGGCAACGATCCCATGTTCGCGAAACTCCGCAACGGCTCGCTGCGTTTTTTTTGGCAACGCGGCCCCACGGGGCCCGGCAGAGGGGGACGAAATTGGTCACCTCCAGCAGCAACGGAAAGCAGCGCCGCAACGGCGCCGCCGCAAGCAACGGCTCCACCCATCCGGCTCCACAGGACAAGCGCGGCAAGGACAGCCGTCCGCCGTCGCAGCCGCGCACCGTCGGGCCCATTCCGGACCTGGAGCGGCATCTTCCGGCCGAGTGGTGGCGCAACCTGTTCAACGCCATCTACCTGAAGACCGACGGCGACGTGGTCGAGGACGCGCGCAACACGACGCGCGAGGTCGACCTGCTGATTCAGAGCACGGGAATCACGCCGAACGACCGGCTGCTCGACCTCTGCTGCGGCCAGGGCCGCCACGGCCTGGAGCTGGCGCGGCGCGGCTTCCGGCACGTCACCGGCGTCGACCGCTCGCGCTACCTGATCCGCCTCGCCCGCCGGCGGGCGCGGCAGGCCGGCCTGCCCGTCACCTTCCACGAAGGCGACGCGCGGAAATTCCGCCTGCCGCCCGACAGCTTCCACTGCGTCTTCATCATGGGCAACTCCTTCGGCTATTTCGACACCGAGGAGGACGACCTGATGGTCCTCGCCCAGGTCAGCCGGGCGCTCAAGACCGGCGGCACCTTCGCGCTCGACCTCGCGGACGGCGACTGGGTGCGCAAGAACTACGAGCCGCGCTCCTGGGAATGGATCGACCAGAGCCATCTCGTCTGCCGCGAGCGCTCGCTGTCGCACGACCAGGCGCGGCTGATCTGCCGCGAAGTCGTGATCCATGCCGAGCGCGGCATCATCGCCGACCAGTTCTACGCCGAGCGCCTCTACTCGCCGGACCGCATCAAGCAGCTCCTCGAAAGCGCGGGCTTCACCAGCGTCCGGCTGCACGACACGCTGGAGGCGCAGTCGGAGCGCAACCACGACCTCGGCATGATGGCGCAGCGGATCTTCCTCACCTCGCAGGCGCCGCGCCAGACGAAGCCCGCGGCGAAGCGGGCGGCGCCCTTCCCGGAAGTCACGGTGCTGTTGGGCGACCCGCATCTGCCGGACTCGGTCAAGATGAACGGCCAGTTCAACGAGGAGGATTTCGAGACGATCCGCCGCCTGCGGACCGCGCTCGACGAGTTGCCGGCGTATAAATTCAAGTTCCTCGACAACCACGCCTCGCTGCTGACCGACCTGCGCGCCGATCCGCCGGCCTTCGTGCTCAACCTGTGCGACGAGGGGCTCAACAACAACGCGTTCATGGAGCTGCACGTCCCGGCGGCCCTCGAGATCTTCGGCATCGACTACACCGGCGCCGGGCCGAGCTGCCTCGGCCTGTGCTACGATAAGTCTCTGGTGCGCGCCGTTGCGGCCTCGCTCGACATTCCCGTGCCGCAGGAGACCTTCTTCAACCGCGACGACCACGCCGCGACGATCCCGTCGATCTTTCCCGCGCTGATCAAGCCGAACTGCGGCGATTCGAGCATCGGCATCACCAAGGACGCCGTCGCCCATACGGCGGAAGACGCGGTCGCCTACATCCAGCGCATGCGGGAGCTGCTGCCCGGCCGGTCGCTGCTGATCCAGGAATACCTCACCGGCGCGGAATACAGCATCGCCGTCATCGGCAATCCGGGCCTGGGCTTCACCGTCCTGCCGGCGCTCGAGGTCGACTACAGCAGGCTCGACTCCGGCCTGCCGCGGATCCTCTCCTACGAATCCAAATGGGACCCGGCCTCGCCCTACTGGACGCAGATCAAGTACCGCGAGGCGCAGGTGGACGAGGACAACCAGCGGCGCATGGTGGACTGGTCGCTCCAGCTATTCGAGCGGCTCGGCTGCCGCGACTACGCGCGCTTCGACTTCCGCGCCGACGCCAACGGCGACATCAAGCTGCTCGAGGTCAACCCCAACCCCGGCTGGTGCTGGGACGGCAAGATGAACCTGATGGCCGAATTCGCCGACTATCGCTACGCCGACCTGCTGCGCATGATCATCGAGACCGCGCAAGCGCGCGTGGTGAATGCACGCGAGGCGGCGGGGATGGGCGATGCGGCGTTGCGGTCGGCGCCTGCCGAGCCGGCAGCGGCGCACGCGTAGTACCCCCCACCTAAATCCTCCCCCGCAAGGGGGGAGGACTTAAGATGTTGCCACTTCTATATTTCTCCCTCCCCCCTTGCGGGGGAGGGTCGGGGTGGGGGGTCAACTCCCGCTACCCGAAATACCCCGGAAACGCCTTCTTCAGGCTCGCCGCCACCCTCTCGCGCACGGGACGGTCGAGCGGCGGGGGATCGAAGCGCCTGCCGGTCACCTGCTCGAACAGCGCGATGTACTTGCCGCTGAATTCCAGCAGCGTGCCGGGCGGGATCTCGGGGATCGTGTCCTTGTAGGGGTCGCAGCGGGCCGCGATCCAGAGGCGGAGGAACTCCTTGTCGAGGCTTTCCGGCTCCGCGCCCGCGGCAAGCCGCGCGGCATAGCTGTCCGCCCGCCAATACCGGCTCGAGTCGGGCGTGTGCACCTCGTCGGCGAGCGTGATGCGGCCATCGCCGTCGACGCCGAACTCGTATTTCGTATCGACCAGGATCAGGCCGTTCTTCGCCGCGACCTCGCGCCCGCGGGCGAACAGCGCGAGGCTGACCCGCGCGAGCTCGTCCCATTGCGCCTGGCTGATCAGGCCCCGCTCGACGATCTCGGCCGGGGTGATCGGCGCGTCGTGCGCGCCCTGGGCCGCTTTGGTGGTCGGCGTCAGGATCGTCCGCGGCAGCTTCTGGTTCTTGACCAAGCCGTCCGGGAAATCGATGCCGTACAGGCACCGGCCGCCGCGCTGGTACATCGGCCAGATCGCGGTGTCCGTGGAACCGGTGATGTAATCGCGCACCACCGTCTCGACCGGCAGCATGTCCAGCCGCCGAGCCACGATGACGTTGGGATCGATGTAGTCGATTACGTGGTTCGGGCAGATATCGGCGGTGGCGTCGAACCAGAAGCGCGCCGTCTGCGTCAGCACCTGGCCTTTGAAGGGCACGGCGGCCAGCACCACGTCGAAGGCGGACTGCCGGTCGGTCGCCACCATGACGCGCCGTCCGTCCGGAAGATCGTAGGACTCGCGCACTTTCCCCGTCTGATGCCCCGGCAGCTCCGGGAAATAGGCGTCGGTGATGCAGGCGTCCGCAATCCGGCTCGGATCCTGGCGCAAGGCGGCGAAAATGTCGGTCATGGCTTCCGTCGTCGGTCGGTGGTCGAGTCAGCACTATAGGAAGCGGCGGCGAGAAGACAATCGGCGGCGCGCTTCCCGTTGTACCGCGGGTGCCCGGCGATTAAGCTGGCGCCTCGCGCGCATCCGCCCGTCGCCACAACCGCAGGTCCGCCGTTCCGTGCAGAAATACTCGATCTTCAGCCTGATCCGGAACGCGATCGATTACCACACGGGCTGGGAGCGCGCGTGGCGCAGCCCGCAGCCGCAGCCGGAGTACGACGTCGTCATCGTCGGCGGCGGCGGGCACGGACTCGCCGCCGCCTACTATCTCGCCAAGGAGCATGGCATTACCCGCGTCGCGGTGCTGGAACGCGGTTGGATCGGCGGCGGCAACACCGGGCGCAACACGACCATCATCCGCGCCAACTACCTGCAGGACGAGAGCACGGCGCTCTACGGCCATGCGCTGAAGCTGTGGGACGGGCTGAGCCAGGAGCTGAACTACAACGTCATGTACAGCCGCCGCGGCGTGCTCACCCTCGCCCATACCGAGCACGAGCTGAAGGAATTTTCGCGCCGCCACCATGCCAACCGGCTGAACGGCGTCGCGCTGGAATTCCTGACGCCGGCGCAGTGCCAGGCGTTCTGCCCGATCCTCAATATCTCGCCGGCGTCGCGCTATCCGGTGCTGGGCGGCAGCCTGCAGCGCGAAGCCGGCACCGCGCGCCATGACGCGGTCGCCTGGGGCTACGCGCGGGCGGCGGACGCGCGCGGCGTCGATATCGTCCAGAACTGCGAGGTGACGGGCTTCCGCATTGCAAACGGCCGGATCGAAGGCGTCGAGACGAGCCTGGGCTACATCCGCGCGCGCAAGGTCGCCTGCGTCGCCGCCGGCCATTCCTCCGTGCTCGCGGCGATGGCGGGACTGCGCCTGCCGATCGAGAGCCACCCCCTGCAGGCGCTGGTGTCGGAGCCTGTCAAGCCGGTGCTGCACACGGTCACCATGTCGAACGCGGTGCATGTCTACGTCAGCCAGTCCGACAAGGGCGAACTGGTGGTCGGCGCGGGGATCGACGCCTTCAACTCCTACGCCCAGCGCGGCGCGCTCCGCATCATCGAGGAACAGGCGGCGGCGCTGGTCGAGCTCTACCCGATCTTCAGCCGCTTGCGCATGATGCGGAGCTGGGCCGGCATCGTCGACATCTGCCCGGATGCCAGCCCGCTGATCACCAAGACGCCGGTCGGGGGGCTCTATTTCAACTGCGGCTGGGGCACCGGCGGCTTCAAGGCGACGCCGGGGTCGGGCCATGTCTTCGCGCATACGATCGCGGAGGACGAGCCGCACCCGATCGCGGCGCCCTTCCGGCTCGACCGGTTCGCCTCCGGCGCGCTGATCGACGAAAACCTCGCCGCCGCCGTGGCGCATTAGGGAGGGCGACCGAGATGTTGCGCATCCCTTGCCCCTTCTGCGGCCCGCGCGACGAGAGCGAGTTCGCCTACGGCGGCGAGGCGCATATCGCGCGGCCGGAGAATTCCTGGACGCTCAGCGACGGGGACTGGGCGGACTACGTCTTCATGCGGACCAATCCGAAGGGCCGCCACGCCGAGCGCTGGCGCCACAGCCACGGCTGCGGACGTTGGTTCAATGCGCTGCGCGACACGGCGACGCACGAAATCGTCGCGACCTACAGAATCGGCGAGCCCACGCCGACGGGCCGGCGATGACGCGATCCTTCCGCACCGGCGAGGGCGGCCGCATCGACCGCAGCAAGCCGATCGGCTTCACCTTCGACGGCAAGACTTATGCGGGATTCGCCGGGGACACGCTGGCCTCCGCGCTGCTGGCGAACGGCGTGCGCCTGGTCGCGCGCAGCTTCAAATACCACCGCCCCCGCGGCATCTTTTCCGCGGGCGCGGAGGAGCCCAACGCGCTGGTCCGCGTCGGCGACGGCGCGCGGGCCCTGCCGAACACGCGCGCGACGCAGGTCGAGCTGTACGAGGGTCTCGCGGCCTACAGCCAGAACAACTGGCCGAGCCTGCGGTTCGATGCCGGCGCGGCGGCCAACCTGTTCTCGCGCCTGCTGCCCGCCGGCTTCTACTACAAGACCTTCATGCGCCCGAAGCGGATGTGGCAATGGTACGAGCGCCGCATCCGCCGCGCCGCCGGCATGGGCCGCGCGCCCGACGCGCCCGATCCCGATCTCTACGACAAAAGGCACGCGCATTGCGACGTGCTGATCGTCGGCGGCGGGCCGGCCGGGCTTTCGGCGGCGCTGGCGGCGGGGCAGACCGGCGCGCGCGTCATCCTCGCCGACGAGCAGAGCGAATTCGGCGGCACGCTGCTCGGCGAAACGGGAAAGCTCGGCGGCGCATCCGCGGCGGATTGGGCGGCGGACGCGGTGGCCGAGCTGTCCGCCATGCCCGAAGTCCGGCTGCTGCCGCGCGCGACCGTGTTCGGCTATTACGATCACAACCACCTCGGCATCGCCGAGCGCGTCGCCGACCACCTGCCGGCGCCGACCGCCGGCACGCCGCGCCAGCGCCTCTGGAAGGTGCGGGCGAAACAGGTGGTGCTGGCGGCAGGATCGCACGAGCGGCCGCTCGTCTTCGCCGACAACGACCGGCCGGGGATCATGCTGGCGGGCGCGGCGCGCAGCTACCTCAACCGCTACGGGGTCCGCGCCGGCAGCCGCGTGCTGATCTTCACGAATAACGACAGCGCCTATCCGCTGGCGGTCGACCTGGCGGCGGCAGGCGGCGACGTGGCCGCCGTCGTCGACCTTCGCCCCGCCGCCTCGCAGCATCCCGCCGCCTGGCGCATGGACGAGCTGAAGATCGAGGTGCTGCGCGGTTACGCCGTCGCCGGCACCAAGGGACGGCTGCGGCTCAAGTCCGCGACGGTCATGGCGCTCAACGCGGACGGCAACGAAGTTGCAGGCGGCGCGCGCGAGATCGCCTGCGACGCCATCGCCATGTCGGGAGGCTGGAGCCCGGCCGTTCACCTGTTCTCACAGTCCAGGGGAGCGCTGGAATATGACGAGGTCCTCGCCGCCTTCGTGCCGGGCCGCGCGGTGCAGGCGACGCGCTCCGCCGGCGCGTGCAACGGCAGCTTCGACCTCCACCGCTGCTTCCTCGAGGGATTCGACGCGGGCAAGGCCGCCGCCGCCGATGCGGGCTTCACCGCGGAAGACGAGCAGAGGCCGCTGCCCGCGGCGACCCAGGCGAAGCCCGGCCCCGTCCGCATGATCAATCCGGTCCCGTCGATCCGCCCGGTCGGCCAGGGCCCGAAGCACTTCGTCGACTTCCAGAACGACGTGACGGCGGCGGACATCGGCCTCGCGGCGCGCGAAGGCTACGCCTCCGTCGAGCACACGAAGCGCTACACGACGACGGGAATGGGGACGGATCAGGGCAAGACGTCGAGCCTGAACGCGCTCGGCCTGCTCGCCGACCAGCTCGCGCTGGCGATCCCGGACGTCGGCGCCACCACGTTCCGTCCGCCCTACACGCCCGTGACATTCGGCGCGCTGGCGGGGCGCGACATCGGCGAGCTGTACGCACCGCTGCGCCGCACGCCGATGCAGCGCTGGCACGAAGACGCGGGCGCGGCGTTCGAAGATGTCGGGCAATGGAAGCGTCCCTTCTATTACCCGCGCAGGAGCGAGACCAAGGAACAAGCCGTGCGGCGCGAGGTGCTCGCCGTCCGCAACAGCGTCGGCATCCTGGACGCCTCCACCCTCGGCAAGATCGACATCAAGGGCCCGGACGCCGCCGCCCTGCTCGACTGGATCTATACCAACGACTGGGCGCGGCTCGGCGTCGGGCGCTGCCGCTACGGCGTGATGTGCCGCGAGGACGGCATGGTGCTGGACGACGGCGTGACCGCGCGGCTCGGCGAGGAGCATTTCCTCATGCACACGACCTCGGGCAACGCGGAGCGGGTCTCCGCCTGGCTGGAGGAGTGGCTGCAGACGGAGTGGCCCGCCATGCGCGCGCGCTGCACGGTCGTAACCGAGCACTACGCGACCGTCGCGGTGGCCGGCCCCAACGCGCGCCGCCTGCTGGCGGCGCTCGCCGCCGGCATCGA
The DNA here is from genome assembly GCA_009377445.1 of Alphaproteobacteria bacterium. Taxonomy (GTDB): domain Bacteria; phylum Pseudomonadota; class Alphaproteobacteria; order UBA8366; family UBA8366; genus WHUA01. The sequence goes on from WHUA01000015.1 coordinate 32,287, forward strand.
CCTGGGTATCGACATGGGCAACGCCGCCTTCCCGCACATGTCGGTGCGCGAAGGCGTGGTGGCGGGAATTCCCGCGCGCGTGTTCCGGGTCAGCTACACCGGCGAGCTGTCTTACGAGATCAACGTGAAGGCGCGCCATGGCCTGACGCTGTGGCGCGCCCTGCTGACGGCGGGCGAGCGGTTCGGCGTCATGCCGTTCGGGACCGAAGCGATGCACGTGCTGCGCGCCGAAAAGGGCTACATCATGGTCGGGCAGGAAACCGACGGCACGGTGACGCCGCTCGACCTCGGCATGGAGCGCGCGATCTCGACGCGGAAGGACTTCCTCGGGAAGCGCTCGCTGAGCCGGGCCGACATGACGAAGCCCGACCGCAAGCAGCTCGTCGGCCTGCTGACCGAGGACCCGGACGACGTCCTGCCGGAAGGCGCCCACATCGTCGCGGAACAACCAGGGAAGCCGCCTTTGCAGGCGCAGGGTCATGTGACCTCGAGCTATTACAGCCCGACGCTCGGGCGTTCGATCGCGCTTGCGCTTTTGCGCGGCGGGCGCGGCCAGCTCGGCAGGCAGGTCTTCGTGCCGCGGGAAGATTGCGGCAGCTCGGCCGCCACCGTGGTCGATCCGGCGTTCTACGACCCGAAGGGAGTGCGACTCCATGGCTGACGGCCTCCCCGCGCAGGGCGCTCTCGCGCATCGCCGCCTCGCCGCCTGCGCCGTGGAGGAGACGCGCGACGCGGGCGTGCGCCTGACGGAAATGCCGTTCCGCGTATGCATCAACATGCGCGCCCAGGCGACGCCCGAAGTGCGGACGATCCTTTCCCAGCACGCCGGCTGTGGGCTGCCGGTCCAGCCGATGGAGAGCGCCCGGCGCGGCACGCTCGGCGCGCTGTGGCTCGGCCCGGAGGAGTGGCTGCTCGTCAGCGGCAGCGACGACCTGCGCGACCGGCTGGTGACCGCCTTCCGCGGCCACTTCGTCACCGTCACCGACGTGAGCGACGCCTACTGCATCGTCCGGCTGGCCGGGCCGGCCGCCCGTGACGTCCTGGCGAAGGGCTGCGGCCTGGATACCCACGACAGCGTCTTCCCGCCGGGCAAGGTCGCGCGCAGCCTGCTGGCCAAGGCGGAGGTGACCCTGCACCGGACGGCGGCGGACGTCTTCGAGATCTATGTCGCGCGCTCCTACGCCGACTACCTCTGGCGCTGGCTGGAGGATGCGGGGGCCGAGTATGGTGTCGCGGTGGTGGAGGCGGCGTAGGTTGATGATACTTCTGGGCTTGAAACGTGCGGCGACACCTGTCATATTATTTACGACAGATGTCGGAGGTCGCCCTATGGCAAACGTAGCTGAGAATAAGGCATCTACGTCCGAAGCAATGGAACTGGAACGCGTGACGGCACTGCTCGGTGGCAGGCGTGTGCTCCACCGCGTGCCACGGAATACGCTCGACGCTCATGAGATGCTATTGCGGGGCCTGCCCGGACAGGCGCTGAGTCACCTCATCGGCAGGCTCGTGATCCTACACAAGACAGCCTCGCTCGAAAAAGCGGTGGGGATGAGCTTGCGCACCTTTCAGCGACACAGGGACGCGCCGGCAAAGCCGCTGAACAAGGAGCAAAGCGGGCGAACCTGGAAATTCGCCGAGATCCTCGCCCTGGCGACGACAGTGTTCGGATCGCAGGAAGAAGCGGAGCAGTGGCTCGAGCAGCCCGCTATTGGCCTCGAGCAACGGCGTCCTATCGACCTCCTGGAGACGCCAGCCGGTGTGGAGCTGGTCGAGACCTTCCTGCGGCGGCTCGAGTACGGCGTCTACGTATGACGCCGCTGCCGGCGCCGCTCGGCGGCCGCGAGCTCGTGGCCTGGCGGCTGGATCAGGCGGTCTATTCCGCGGCCTGGGACAGCGGCGAAGGCGCCTTCCGGTTTGGCGGCCGCTGGAACAGCCGGGGCGTTCGGGCCGTTTATTGCTCGATCGACCCGGCGACGGCCATCCTCGAAGTTGCGGTGCACAAGGGCTTCCGGGCGCTGGATACCGTTCCGCATGTTTTGACGTCGATGACCGTCGCCGAGCCCGCCAGCATTCAGGTCGTGGACCCTGCATCGTTGCCGAACCTTAACTGGCTGCGTCCAGGAATTCCCGGCGCCGGCCAGCAGGAGTTCGGAGACGGCTTGCTTGCAGCACATGAATTCATTGCGATCCCCAGCGCGGTTTCTTCACATAGCTGGAATCTGATTTTCGGCGTTTCGCGCACAGCCGGGGCGTATACCCTCCGGTCGCAAGAGCCGTTTGCGCTCGACACGCGGCTTCATCCTCCGCGAGGGATATGAGACGATCGCTTGGGCCGCCACAGTTGCCACGCCCTCGAAAATCCGTATTGATCATGCAAGCATCACGATAGGGAGAGACCCATGTTCTACGATCCGGACGTAAAGCGCTCGCACGGCCTGCCGCACGATCCGTTCAAGGCGCTGGTCGCACCGCGGCCGATCGGCTGGATCAGCACGGTCGACAAGCAGGGTAACGTCAACCTGGCGCCCTACAGCTTCTTCAACGCGGTCTGCTACAACCCCTGCATCGTGATGTTCGCGGCGAGCGGCCTGGCGGACGACCCGATGAAGCATTCCTGGCGCAACGCCGAGGAGACCGGCGAGTTCGTCTGCAACATCGTCTCCGAGGCGCTGAAGGACCCGATGAACATGACGTCCGCGCATGTCGCGCGCGGCGTCGACGAGTTCAAGCTCGCCGGGCTGACGCCCGAGCCGTCGGTCAAGGTCAAGCCGCCCCGCGTCAAGGAGGCGCCGGCGCATCTCGAATGCAAATACCTCAAGACGGTGGTGTTCGAGAGCGAGCAGAAGTTCCAGAGCCACGGCGTCGTCTTCGGCCATGTCGTCGGCATCCACATCAAGGACGAGGTGATCGTGAACGGCCTCGTCGACGTGCTGAAGTTCCGCCCCGTCGCCCGCCTCGGCTACATGGACTACACCGTGGTCGACAGCGTCTTCAGCATGGGCCGCCCGGACGCGAAGATCCCGAAGGCGGCGGAGTAGCTCGGGAGGTTTGGTGCGGGAGGAGAGACAGTGCCCTCGTCCTGAGCCTGTCGAAGGACGAGTACGCACCGGCCGCCGAGCCACTCGTGCTTCGACAAGCTCAGCATGAGGGAGAGGTTGGCGCTGAAGGAGAGGATGTGGACCTCGTCCTCCGTCGTTGCCATTTCCACCGACATGCCGCCGCATGCTACCCTACATCTCTCGCTCGCCGGCAAACGGCAAACACAAGCCGGAGCGACGTGCGGACCGGGAGCCGAACTCACCAGGAAGAGCCTGCCGCCTGCCATGACCGACATCATCGCGTCCGCCAAGACGCTTCGACCCATGCTCGAGCCGCGCGCCGTCGCGGTGCTGGGCGCATCCGACGACCCCACCAAGATCGGCGGCGTGCCGCTGCGCTACCTCCGCGATTACGGCTTCGCCGGCAAGGTGTACGCGGTCAATCCGACGCGCGACACCGTGCAGGGCATGCCGTCCTACAAGTCGCTGGCCGAGATCGACGGGCCCGTGGACATGGCGATCATGTCGGTGCCCGCGAAGCTCGCGATCGAGACGGCCGAGGCCGCGGCGAAGAAAGGCGTCAAGGCGCTCTGCACCTTCACCTCGGGCTTCTCCGAGGTCGGCGAGGAAGGCCGCCGCATGCAGCGCCGGCTCGCCGATATCGCGCGCGAATCCGGCATGCGCATCCTCGGCCCCAACTGCCTCGGCTATTTCAACGCGCGCACGAAGCTCTATGCGACCTTCAGCACCAGCATCGACCACGGCCAGCCGCGCGTCGGCAACGTCGGGCTGGTGAGCCAGAGCGGCGCGTTCGGCAGCCACTGCTTCGTGCTCGGCCGCGAGCGCGGGCTCGGCTACAGCGCCTGCATCACGACCGGCAACGAGGTCGACATCACGGTCGCCGAGAGCCTCGCCTACCTCGCGATGGACGACGAGACCGAGGTGCTGGCCTGCTACATGGAAGGCTGCAAGGACGGCGAGCAATTCATCCAGGCGCTGGCGCTCGCCTACGAGCGCGGCAAGCCGGTGGTCATCCAGAAGGTCGGTCGCTCCGAAGTCGGCACCGAGGCGGCGGCCTCGCACACAGCGTCGCTGACCGGCGCGGACAAGGTCTACGACGCCGTGTTCGAGCGCTACAACGCGTTCCGCGCGCAGACGCCGTCCGAGCTGATCGACATCGCCTACATGCTGAGCGGCATGCGCCGGTCGGGCAAGCTGCCCGGCGGCAACAAGGTGGCGGTCGCCACGATCTCCGGCGGCGCGGGCGTCATGATGGCGGACGCCGGCGAGGAAGCCGGGCTCGACCTGGCGCCGCTGCCCGAGAAGACGCAGGTCTACCTCAAGGAGCTGGTGCCCTTCGCCGGGACGCGCAACCCGGTCGATTTCACCGCGCAGGTCTATAACGACTTCAGCGTCGTGACGAAGAACTTCGACGCGATCTTCCGCGACGGCGGCTACGACGCGGTCATCGGCTTCTTCAGCTCGCTGCTGTACTCCGAGCGGATGTCGCAGAAGGTGCTGGACGCCCTGCTGCCGGTCCGCAAGGCGTTTCCGGACCGCATCTTCGCGCTCTCGGTGATCGGGCCGGAGAAGAACCGCCGCCGCTTCGAGGAAGCCGGCTTCCTGCTGCTCGACGATCCCGCGAAAGCCATGCAGACGATCGCCGCGACGCTCGAGATCGGCCGCGGCTTCGCGCGGGGACGGCGCACAACGCCGGTGGTCGCGAAGGCGCCCTGCCTCCAGCGCCGGCCGTACAACGAGATCGAGGCGAAGGCGCTGCTGGCGAAGGCCGGCGTTCCCGCCTTGCCGGAACGGCTGGCGGCGAGCGCCGACGACGCCGTGAAGGCCGCGGCGGAAATCGGCTACCCGGTCGTGCTCAAGATCGTCTCGGCCGATATCCTGCACAAGTCGGATGCGGGCGGCGTGAAGCTCAATCTCGCGAACGACGACGCCGTGCGCCGTGCCTACGACGCCATCCTCTCCGCCTGCACGGCGGCCTATCCCAAGGCGAAGATCGACGGCGTGCTGGTCGGAAAGATGATATCGGGCGGCGTCGAGGCGATCCTCGGCGTGCAGCGCGACCCGGTCTTCGGGCCGATCGTCATGTTCGGCCTCGGCGGCATCTTCACCGAGATCATGAAGGACGTGACCTTCCGCCTCGCCCCCTTCGACGAGGCGGAGGCGCTGGAGATGATTCGCTCGATCAAAGGCTTTCCCTTGCTCGACGGCGCGCGCGGCCGGAAGAAGTGCGACCAGGCGGCGCTGGCGAAGGCGCTGGCCAATCTCTCGGTCTTCGCCGCCGCGAACCGCGACGTGCTGGCCAGTATCGACATCAACCCCGTCGTCGTGCTGCCGGAGGGCGAAGGCGTCGCCGCGCTGGACGCAGTGATCCTGACCGTGTGACGAAGAGGATCAGTCGCCGCCCGACCGGATGATCTGGTCCAGCTCCTGGGTCAGCTTGTTGATCTCGAACTCCGCCCAGAGCGGCAGGTGATCGCTGATCTCCTTCTTGCCGCCCTTCGGGCTCTTGTCCTGGAACAGCGCCTTGCCGAAGGGGATGACATTGAACTTGCCGGTGAACTCGAACGAGCTCCGGTTCACCCAGGCGATCTTGTCGAAGGTCTTGTTGCGGGCGAAGTTGGTCATCAAGGCGTCCATGGCCGTCGGCATCATGAAGCCCTTCGACTTGAGCGCGTTGAAGAACGCGTCGCCCGCCTCCTCGATATTGAAATCGCCAACGACGAAAAAGTCGCGATCGAATACCTTCGTTCGCGCGGTCTTCGAGCGCTTGTGGATGAACTCGACGAGCTGGCGTATCTCCTCTTTGCGGAACGCCTTTTCGGCAGCCGTCTTGCCGAAATAAATGTGCGCGCTGACCAGGACGAAGTCGAACCGCCCCGCCTTGAAGGACGCGCAGTACGGCATACGATGAAGCTGGAAGCCGGTATGCGTATCCGCGGGTACGTTGAAGCCGATCTCGCAGGCGAGCCCGGTGCTGATCACCGACCGCTTGTCATAGAGAAACGCGAAGCGCTCGCTGTTGCCCGTCGGGTCGGACACGAGGATGTTGTAATTTCCCGGCAGCAGGTCCATCAGGCGCGCGAGGCCGGTCAGGTCCGTCTTCACCTCCTGCAACGCGATGATATCGAAGCGCTCGCAGATGTCCGCGATATACTGCAGGGCGCGCGCCGTCTTGTTGTTGGAGAACTGTTGGATATTCCAGGTCGCGATCAACAGGTTCTCGTTGAGCCTCCGGCTCGGCACCTCGAACTCGCCGCCGTCGGTGTCCAGCAACTCCATCAGCTTCTGCCGTTCCTTGGCGATCAGCACGGCATCGTCCGGCATGGCCTCTCCTCCCCCGTTTCGCGTTATCCCGTTGCGTCCGCGAAGCGTACTCCAAGCGAAGATGGATTGGCGAAAGGGAATTGACCGGCGGCGCCTATTCGCCCGGCATCGCCGGCGGCATGGCCGGGAACTTCATCAGGCCGGAATCGAGGTGGTCCCAGGCGTGGCCGCGCTCGGTGAAGACCGCGACCGCGGGCTCGAACTGGCTCGGGTCGTCGAGGCTGCCCGCCGGCAGGAAGACGACATCCGCCATACCGCTGCTCTTCCCGATCACGGGAGAGCCGCAGTTCCGGCAGAAGCCGCGACGCGTCGTACTGCCGCTGTCCGCCGGGCTCTCATAGAATTTCGGGTCGCCGGTCACCGTCACGGCATCTGCGGGAACGAGCAAGATGGACATATGCCCGGTCCCGCTGAAATGCTGGCAGCCGCGGCATTGGCAATGGGCGGACACGATGGGCTCTTCGGTACACTCGTAGCGGATCGCGCCGCAGGCGCAGCCGCCGGTTATCGTCTTCGGCATCGCTTATTCTCCTCCGCTGCGTGTAGCCCGGATGGCGCGCAGCGTAATCCGGGAAAGTTCCCGCCGCCACCCCCCGGATTGCGCTGCGCTCCATCCGGGCTACGAAAATATTCTCTTCTCAATTACGCATATTAATTAATTTTACTGACGAACAAGGATCGGCAAGTATCCGCCGCGCAAGGCCGAAACGGCCATCGGAAGGGACAGCATGACCAGCACCGGCATCGACGCCAGAGACACGCTTTCCGTCGGCGGCAAGAAATACCTCTACTACAGCCTGCCTAAGGCCGAAAAGGCCGGCGCCGGCGACCTGTCGCGCCTGCCCTACTCGCTCAAGGTGCTTCTGGAGAATCTGCTGCGGCATCTCGACGGGACCACCGTGACCGGGGACAGTATCCGCGCGCTCACCGCGGGCAGGCCCGAGGAGATTGCCTTTCGCCCCGGCCGCGTGCTGATGCAGGACCTGCTGGCGGGCGCGGCGATGGCCGACCTCGCCGCAATGCGCGACGCAGTCAAGGCCGCGGGCGGCGATCCCGCGGCCGTCAATCCGCTGATCCCGGTCGACCTCGTCATCGACCACTCGCTCACGATCGAGGCCTTCGCGAGCGCCGACGCCGAGAGGAAGAACGTCGAGATCGAGTACAAGCGCAACCGCGAGCGCTACGAGTTCTTCCGCTGGTGCCAGGCCGCCTTCGACAATTTCCGCGTCGTGCCGCCGGGCGCCGGCATCGTCCACCAGGTCAACATCGAATACCTCGCCGACGTCGTGACCACGCGGAGACATGGCAAGGACATGGTCGCTTTCCCGGATACGGTAGTGGGGATCGACAGCCATACGCCGATGGTCAACAGCCTGGGCGTCGTCGGCTGGGGCGTCGGCGGCATCGAGGCCCAGGCGGCGATGCTGGGCCAGCCGATCTCCATGCTCGTGCCGCCCGTGGTCGGCGTCGAGTTGACCGGCATCATGCCCGAGGGCGCGACGGCGACCGATCTGGTGCTGACCATCGCCCAGCGGCTGCGCCAGCATGGCGTCGTCGGCAAATTCGTTGAGTTCCACGGCGCGGGTCTCGATGCGCTGGCGCTCGCCGACCGGGCGACGATCTCCAACATGGCGCCGGAGTACGGCGCGACCTGCGTCTACTTCCCGATCGATGCTGTCACCCTCGATTATCTGCGCTTCACCGGACGGGATGCATCGCGCGTCGCCCTGGTCGAGGCGTATGCCAAGGCGCAGACGCTGTGGCGCGACGCCTCCACCGCGACCCCGGATTTTTCGGAACGGCTTTCCGTCGACCTCGGCGCGGTCGAGCCGAGCCTCGCCGGGCCACGCCGCCCGCAGGACCGTGTCGCGCTCGGCGCGGTGGCGGAGTCCTTCAAGCGCGACCTGCCGAAGCTGTTCGGCGTAAAAGATACGGAAAAGCGAGGCGTTGCCGTCGCCGGCATGGACCACACGCTCGACGATGGCGACGTGGTCATCGCGGCGATCACAAGCTGCACCAACACGTCCAACCCATCCGTGATGCTGGCGGCCGGCCTGCTGGCGCAGAAGGCCGCGGCGAAGGGCCTCAAGGCCAAGCCCTGGGTAAAGACCTCGCTCGCGCCGGGCTCGCAGGTGGTGACCGACTATCTCGACGCCGCCGGGCTGACGCCCGCGCTCGACGCGCTCGGCTTCCAGCTCGTCGGCTACGGCTGCACGACCTGCGGCGGCTTCTCAGGGCCGCTGCCCGGTCCCGTCTCGGATGCCGTCGATGCGGGCAATCTCGTCGGCGCGGCCGTGCTCTCGGGCAACCGCAACTTCGAGGGCCGCATCCATCCGCAGGTGCGCGCGGGCTATCTCGCCTCGCCGCCGCTGGTGGTCGCCTACGCGATCGCGGGCACGGTGACGCACGACCTGACCAGCGAGCCGCTCGGCGAGGACGAGAGCGGCGAGCCGGTCTACCTCCGCGATATCTGGCCCAGCAATGCCGAGATCGCTGCCGCCGTGTCCACGACCGTCAACCCGGAGATGTTCCGCAAGCGCTACGGCGCAGTCTTCGACGGCGACGCCGAATGGAAGGCGCTCGCCGCGCCCGAAGGCGCGCTCTACCGCTGGAGCGCCAGCAGCACCTATCTCCGCCGTCCTCCCTATTTCGACGGCATCGGCAAGGCGGCGCCCGCGGCGCATGATTTATCCGGAGCGCGCGCGCTGGCGGTGCTCGGCGATTCGATCACGACCGACCACATCTCGCCCTCGGGCGCGATCAAGCCGGATAGCCCCGCCGGCACCTGGCTGACGGAGCGCCAGGTCGCGCGCTTCGACTTCAACTCTTACGGCGCGCGGCGCGGCAACCACGAGATCATGGTGCGCGGCGGCTTCGCGAACATCCGTCTCCGCAACGAGCTGGCGTCGGGCACGGAAGGCGGCTGGACGAAGCACATGCCGTCCGGCGACGTCATGACGATCTTCGACGCGGCCGAGTGCTACCGCGCGGACGGCGTGCCGCTGCTCATCTTCGGCGGCAAGGAGTACGGCTCCGGCTCCTCGCGCGACTGGGCGGCAAAGGCGACGGCGCTGCTCGGCGTCCGCGCCGTCATCGCGGAGAGCTTCGAGCGCATCCACCGCTCCAACCTGATCGGGCTCGGCGTGCTGCCGCTCCAGTTCGCCGAGGGCGGCAACCGCGGCGCGCTGCGCCTGGACGGCAGCGAAACGATCGCCGTCGAGGGCATCGCCGCTGGCCTCGCCCCGCGCGCGCAACTGACGCTGCGGATCACGCGCGCCGATGGATCGACGGCGGTGCTGCCGCTCCTCTGCCGGCTCGATACCGCCGGCGAGGTCGAGTACTACCGCCACGGCGGCGTGCTGCCCTTCGTCTACCGGCAGCTATTGGCGGCGTGAGCGTCGGCTTGATTGACTGGCGGAAACCAAAGAAAAGCCGTCATTCGCCGACTTGATCGGCGAATCCCAGACCGGGGCGACGTGCCATGGGCATCCCGGTCAAGCCGGGGCAATCGCCTTTGCGCATCTTGCACGAATGCCGTGCGTCCTTCGACAAGCTCAGGATGAGGGGAAATCTTCGTGGCATTGAGAAAAAACCTCATGCTGAGCCTGTCGAAGCACGCACCCCGCTTGCCCCAATCGCCGCGAGCACTCTCAAATGCGATTCCCCTGCGGTCAAGCCGGGGTGCGACGACCATCTGGGATCTGCCGCTAAGCCCCAGCCCTACACCGGGTCCCAGCTAAACACATCGGCCGACACCTCGAGCGGGTACATATGCGACTGGAAGGCCGGGATCGCCTGTTCGGCGATCATCTCCGGCGTCCAGCCGTCGTTGCGCTGCACGGCGCGGAGCGGCCGCGGCTGGCTGAACAGGAAGATCTCGTTGTTGCGCACGCCGAAAATCTGGCCCGAGACATTCGCCTTGTCCGCCGCGTGGCTGCACAGGTAGACCGCCATCGGCGCGATCTTCTCGGGCGTCATCTGCTTCAGCTTCTCGACCCGCGCCTGCGCTTCGGGCGTGTTGACGGGGATCGAGCCGATCATGCGGCTCCAGGCGAAGGGCGAGATACAGTTCGACCGCACGCGGAAGCGCGCCATGTCGAGCGCGATCGACTTGGACAGCCCCATGATGCCGAGCTTCGCCGCCGAATAGTTCGCCTGTCCCACGTTGCCGACCAGGCCCGAGGTCGAAGTCATGTGGACGTAGCAGCCGCTGCTCTGCTTGCGGAAGTGCGGCGCGGCGGCGCGGCTGACGTAGAAACTGCCGTTCAGATGCACGTCGATGACGCCGTGCCACATCTCGTCGGTCATCTTGTGGAAGATGCCGTCGCGCAGGATGCCGGCATTGTTCACCACGGCATCGATCCGGCCGAAGCTGTCGAGCGCGTTCTCGACGATGCGCGCGGCGGATTTGGGATCGGACACGCTGTCGGTGTTGACCACCGCCTCGCCGCCCTTGGCGCGGATCATCTCGGCGACCTCGTTGGCCGGTCCCTTGTCCGCCCCCTCGCCCTCGACCGAGCCGCCGATGTCGTTGATCACCACCTTCGCCCCGTGCGCCGCCATGAGCAGCGCAAAGCCGCGCCCGATGCCGCGCCCCGCGCCGGTGACGACGACGACCTTCCCTTCGACCATTGCCATTGCCTTCGATCCCTTGTCCTGCCTGTGCATGTCTCCGATGCCGGAGAGCGGAAAACCGCCCTTTCAGCCCCGTCCCGATCCTAGGCGGCGCACCGCCGGGTGGCAACGGCGCACGCTTCCCACCCTCCTCGTTGACACCGCCCGAACGCCGCGCCTACCGTTGACCCGCCGCACGACAATCACGAAAATCCGGAACAGCTTTCGCTCACGGGAGGAACCATGGCGCGCTCGGGAAAACGCAAGAAGCCGGAAGAACTGCGCAGCTACCAGTGGTACGGGGTCAACGACCTGCACGGCTTCGGGCACCGCTCGCGCACCAAGCAGATGGGCTATGCCAAGGAGGATTTCGCCGGCAAGCCGGTGATCGCCGTGATCAATACGTGGAGCGAGATCAACCAGTGCCATTCGCACTTCAAGCAGCGCGCCGAGGAGGTCAAGCGCGGCGTCTGGCAGGCGGGCGGCTTCCCGGTCGAGCTGCCGGCGATGTCGCTGTCCGAGCCCTTCGTCAAGCCGTCGACCATGCTCTACCGCAACATGCTGGCCATGGAGTCCGAGGAGCTGCTGCGCAGCCACCCGATGGACGGTGCCGTGCTGATGGGCGGTTGCGACAAGACCACGCCCGCGCTCCTGATGGCAGCGGCGAGCATGAACATCCCCGCCGTGTTCCTGCCCGCCGGACCGATGCTGCGCGGCAACTGGCACGGCAACACGCTGGGCTCCGGCACCGACACCTGGAAATACTGGGCCGAGCTGCGCGCCGGCACGATCACCCAGGACGATTGGGAGGAGATCGAGGGCGGCATCGCCCGCTCGCCCGGCCACTGCATGACCATGGGCACGGCGTCCACGATGACTTCGGTGGCCGAGGCGCTCGGCATGACCATGCCCGGCGCGGCCTCCATCCCGGCCGCGGATTCCAACCACCCGCGCATGGCGACGGCGAGCGGCCGGCGCATCGTCGAGATGGTGTGGCAGGACCTGAAGCCGCGCGACATCATGAGCCTGAAGGCGATCGAGAACGCCATCGTCACGGTGATGACCCTGGGCGGCTCGACCAATGCGGCGATCCACATCCTCGCCATCGCCGCGCGCAACGGCCATGAGATCGACCTCGAGCTGCTCGACAAGCTGTCGCGCACCACGCCGGTGCTGGCCGACCTGCGCCCGTCCGGCCGCTTCCTGATGGAGGATTTCTACTACGCGGGCGGGCTGCGCGGCCTGCTCAACCGGCTGCGCGACCACCTGCACCTCGACTGCGTCACCGCCAACGGCAAGACGCTGGGCGAGAACCTGGACGGCGCGGAAGTCTTCAACGACGAGGTCATCCGCCCGCTGAGCAAGCCGCTCTCCGACGAGGGCGGCCTCGTCGTCCTGCGCGGCAATCTCGCGCCCGGCGGCGCGGTCATCAAGCACACCGCCGCCGATCCGCGCTTCCACAAGCATGCCGGCCCGGCCGTCGTGTTCGACAGCCATATGGACCTGCTGAAGCGCATCGACGACGAGAGCCTCAACGTAACCGCCGACTCCGTCCTGGTGATGAAGAACGCCGGCCCGGTCGGCGGCCCCGGCATGCCGGAATGGGGCATGCTGCCTATCCCGAAGAAGCTGCTGCAGCAGGGCGTGCGCGACATGGTGCGCATCTCGGATGCGCGCATGAGCGGCACCTCCTACGGCACCTGCGTCCTGCACGTCGCGCCGGAAGCGTTCGTCGGCGGGCCGTTGGCGCTGGTGCAGGACGGCGACATGATCGAGCTCGACATCTTCGGCCGCACCCTCGACCTCAAGGTAAGCGAGGCGGAGCTGGCCGAGCGCCGCAAAAGATGGAAAGCGCCGAAGCCCCATTATCCTAGGGGTTACGGCTGGATGTTCACCCAGCACATCGAGCAGGCGGACAAGGGCTGCGACTTCGACTTCCTGCGCTCAGCCGAGGCAATGCCGGAGCCGGAGGTGCATTGAGGGGAAACGGAGGGGCCGAGCCGCTCATGCTTCGACAGGCTCAGCATGAGGATCTATATATTATAGATCAATAAGATAGACCTCATCCTGAGCCTCCTCATCCCGAGCCTGTCGAGGGACGAAGGATGAGTACGCTCCAGCCTCCGCATTCCCCGTTGCTCCGGCGCACGTCGCAGTATTCAATACGAAGAATTACAACCTCGCATTTCTGAGGCGCCCCACCCATGAAGCCTGAACTCCTGCTGGTCTCCCCGCTCCCGCCCCGCGTAACGGAGGCGCTGAAAGACAACTTCGTCCTGCACGACTATTACCGCGCCAAGGACAAGCCGGGGATGCTGAAGGAGGTCGGCGGCAAGGTGCGCGGCTACATCTCCTTCGCTTCGGCCGGCGGCGCGGATGCGGCGCTGATGGACGCGACACCCAAGGTCGAGTTGATCGCCAACTGGGGCGTCGGCTACGACCGGGTCGACGCGGCGGCGGCGAAGCAGCGCGACATCGTCGTGACCAACACCCCGGACGTGCTGACCGACTGCTGCGCCGACCTCGCCATGGCATTGATCCTCGCGGTCGCGCGCCGCGTCGCCGAGGGCGACCGCTACGTGCGCGCCGGCAACTGGCCGAAGCTCGGCAACCTCGCGCTCGCCACGCGGGTGAACGGCAGCCGGCTCGGCATCGTCGGGCTGGGCCGTATCGGCAAGGCGGCGGCGAAGCGCGCCGAAGCCTTCGACATGACAATCGCCTATTACGGCCGCCGCAAGCAGAAGGATGCGCCGTACGACTACTACGACGACGCGGTGAAGCTGGCGAAGAACAGCGACTTTCTCCTCCTCACCTGTCCGGGCGGGCCGGAGACGCACCATCTCGTCAATTCAGAAGTGCTGAACGCGATCGGGCCGGAGGGCTTCCTGATCAACATCGCGCGCGGCTCGGTGGTTGACGAAGAAGCCCTGGTCGCGGCGCTGAAGGAAAAGCGCATCGCCGGCGCGGCGCTCGACGTCTTCGCCAAGGAGCCGCAGGTGCCGGCGGCGTTGATGACCATGGACAACGTCGTGCTGCAGCCGCACCAGAGCAGCGCCACGTCGGCGACGCGGCGCGCGATGGACGATCTGGTGGTCGAGAACCTGCGGCTGCACTTCGCGGGAAAGCCGGTCAGGACGCCGGTTTAGGGCGTCCCGCCGGGCTCCCGCTCTTCCCCATGACCTAGAGCAACTTATCTGCAATCAGGTGATTCCACCTGATTGCAGATTGATCTAGCGCGCGGAGGCGACGATCCGCTTGCCGCGAACCGCCAGCAGGCATTCGTGATAGGTGTTCAGCAGATAGTGCCGGTCGGCCGGCGTATGCGGCCCCGCGGTCGCGCTGCTGGAAATCGTGCGATTCTCGACCTTCATGATGTCGAGCATGAGCTTGTAAGCGATCATCTCGGGCGACCCTTCCCCGAAATGAAAGACCGGCGGCTCCTGCATTCCCAAGTCCCTCCAGGCTAACCCCACAGCCGGCATGTTTCCCAAGCTGCGGTTAAGATGCGGTTAAGGAGTGGAAGTCTTTGGTGTGACTGTATGATTTCTCAGCACCAGCCGCCTCCGCCCGGCACGCTTTAGCACGCCCCCCTATACCGTGTTAGGCTTTCCGCAAAACGGCGCAGACCGAACCTAAGAGGCCGAACCGATGGCGCAGGAAACGCTCTTCGACAAGATCTGGAACCGGCATGTCGTGGCCGACCTCGGCGGCGGCTATGCGCTGCTGCATGTCAGCCGCAACCTCATGCACGACGGCGGCGGCGGGCCGCTGCGCCTGATCCGGGAACGCGGCTACAAGGTGCGCAATCCGGAGCTCAACCTCGGCACGCTCGACCACGCGGTCACGACCGAGCCCGGACGCACGAAGGACAGCAAGAGCGCCTTCTCCGGCCGGCTCGACATCATGCGCGAGGAGTCGAAGAAGGCCGGCGTCACGCTCTACGACGTGGGCGAGCCGGGCCAGGGCATCGTGCACGTCATCGGGCCGGAGATGGGCTACACGCTGCCGGGCACCCTGCTCACCTGCGGCGACAGCCACACCTGCACGCATGGCGGCATGGGCGCGATCGCCTTCGGCATCGGCGCGACCGAGGTCGGCCACGTGCTGGCGACGCAGACCATCGTGCAGCGGAAGCCGCTCCGCATGCGCGCGAGCTTCGAGGGCGAGCGCCATCCCGGCGTCGAGCCCAAGGACATGATCCTCTACCTGATCGGCAGGATCGGCACGGCGGGCGGCACCGGCTACGCCGTCGAATACGCCGGCAGCGCGGTGCGCGACCTCGACATCGAAGGCCGCCTCACCCTATGCAACCTGTCGATCGAGCTCGGCGCGAAAGTCGGCATGGTCGCGCCGGACGAGACGACTTTCGCCTATCTCGAGGGCCGGCCGCTCGCGCCCACGGGCGCGATGTGGGACCGCGCGGTCGCCGACTGGCGCACGCTGCCGACCGATCCCGGCGCCGTCTTCGATGCCGAGGTCGAGATCGACATGGCCGAGGTCGCGCCGCAGATCACCTGGGGCACCAGCCCCGAGAACGTCATCGCGGTCGACCAGCGCATTCCCGACCCGGCCTCGCTCGACGATCCGGACCGGCGCGGCTCCTGGGAAGCCTCGCTCGACTACATGGGGCTTCAGGCTGGGCAGCCGATCGCCGGCACGCCGGTCGATTGGGTGTTCATCGGCTCCTGCACCAACAGCCGGCTCTCCGACCTCCGTGCCGCCGCCGCCGTTGCCAAGGGCCGCAAGGTCGCCGGCAGCGTGACCGCCTGGGTCGTGCCCGGCTCGGAGAACGTGAAGCGCCAGGCCGAGGCGGAAGGCCTCGACCGCATCTTCAAGGAGGCGGGCTTCCAGTGGCGCGAGCCGGGCTGCTCGATGTGCCTCGCCTTCAACGGCGACCGCGTGCCGCCGGGCAAGCGCAGCGTCTCGACCTCGAACCGCAACTTCGTCGGCCGCCAGGGACCCGGCGCGCGCACCCATCTCGCGAGCCCGGCGATGGCCGCCGCCGCGGCGGTTGCCGGCTGCATCGCCGACGTGCGCGACCTCTGAGCCGACGGGAGAGACGACATGGACAAGTTCACCGTAATGGAAGCCAGCGCCGCGCCGCTCATGCGCCAGAACGTCAACACCGACGTCATCATCCGCGTCGAGCGGTTGCGCGACCTGCCGCGCGGCAAGCTCGGGCCCTACGCCTTCGAGTCCTGGCGCTACGACCTGGAGGGCAACGAGAATCCCGATTTCGTCCTCAACAAGCAGCCCTACCGCGAGTCCAAGATCGTCCTCGCCGCCGACAACTTCGCCTGCGGCAGCTCGCGCGAGCATGCCGTCTGGGCGCTGTGGGATTTCGGCATCCGCTGCGTGATCGCGCCGAGCTTCGGGCAAATCTTCTACAACAACTGCTTCCAGAACGGCATGCTGCCGGTCATGCTGCCGCTGAAGGAGATCGAGGCGATGGCCGCCGAGATCGAAGAGAGCCAGGGCGCCGGCCGCGTGAAAGTGGACCTGGAGAACATGGTCGTCACCACGCCGAGCGGCAGGACGATCCCGTTCACGCTCGACGCGATCCGCCGCGACGGGCTGTTGAAAGGCCGCGACCAGATCGAGCTGACGATGACGCGGGTGGCCGAGATCGACGCGTTCCAGAAGAAGGACCGCGAGCGGTTTCCTTGGATCTATGCGCGGGGGTAGGTCGTAGGTTCTTCGCACTCATGCTTCGACAGGCTCAGCATGAGGGATATATTATTGATCTAAAAAGAAATCCTCATCCTGAGCTTGTCGAAGGATGAGGCGCTCCGGGTGACGAAGTGCGAGATCACTCCGCCGCCTCGTCGCTCCGCTCCGGCCCCACCACGCTCAACCCGCAGCGCAGCGCTTCGAGGCCGATCACAACGTCGGGCTGGACGTTCGCGATGTTCACGTCCGGGCCGAATTCGAGCACGAAGGCCTTCTGCAGCTCGAAGACGTCGTTCACGGTCGTGCCCTTGATCCAGTAGCCGGTCAGCTCGAACAGCACCTTCGAGATGTCGAGGCCGTCGCGCAGCTCGGCCAGCAGGCCCTGCTTGATCTCGCCGGCCTCCATGAGCTCGGCCGCCTCGACCAGCACCAGCTCGCAGCCGGCCTCGAAGCACACCTTGGCCTGGGCGATCAGCTCCGCGCCCTCCTGCTTGCCGGTCTTCGAGCCGACCTCGCCATGCACCTCCAGGCCGCAGTCGATGGCGAGGCGGATCATGCGGTGGCGCTCCTGGTCGTTCAGCGGCACGCAGTTGTCGGAGACCTCGATGGCTTCGACGCCGTGGCGCTTCGCCTCCTCGCAATAGGGCTGCACCGATTTCCAGCCCTGCGTCGCGAAGACGTATTCGAGGAACTGGCCGCCGAGGAACGGCTTCACGTCGTAGCTCTTGTAGAGCGCCAGCTTGCGGCGGAAGGTCTCCACGTCGTAGAGCCGCGCCGTCCCCGCCACGATCTTGCCGAGGTCGATATAGGGCGCGGCGAGGTCGAGCGTGTCCTGCAGATGCTGCATGGGCAGGCCCCAGTCCATCATCATGGTGAGCCCGGTGTGTCGCGGCTTCGCGGTGCTGCGCCCCGCCGGAAGCGGGACCATCTCGAAGGGGCGTGTCGTCATGGGTGGGGAACCTCGGATCGGGTGGCGATCCGCCGATGATAGCCCGGACACCACGCGGCATGACAGCCCGGACCGATCCGCCTATGCTCCTCCAGAGTCCGCCTCATGCTTCGACAGGCTCAGCATGAGGCTGTCATCGAGCTTTACAGGGTACCTCATCTTGAGCCTGTCGAAAAATGAGGTGCGACGGGACCTGAACCATGCGCATCACCCTTCTCGGCACCGGCACGCCGACGCCTTCGCTGAAACGCATGTGCTCCGGCTATGTGGTCGAGACCGGCCAGGACGTGATCGTGTTCGACCACGGCGCCGGCAGCCATCACCGGCTGCTCGAAGCCGGTTACACGGCGACCGACGTCACGCATTTCGTCTGCAGCCACCTGCACTACGACCATTGCATGGACTACCCGCGCCTGCTCATCACGCGCTGGGACCAGGGCGGCGGGAAGATCCCCGAGATGAAGGTCTGGGGACCGCCCGGCCTCTCGCGCATGACGCGGCTGCTGATCGACGACGACGGCGTGTTCGGCCCCGACCTTATCGCCCGCACCAACCACCCGCTCAGCATGGACGTCTACCGCAACCGCGGCGGCCAGGGCGAGCGCGCCCGCCCCGCGCCCATCCTCCGCGAGCTGCGCAGCGGCGACGTGGTGGACGAGAACGGCTGGACGCTGACGGTGGCGAGCGTGCCGCACGTCCAGCCCTATCTCGTCTGCTACGGCTACCGGCTCGACACGGCGGCGGGCTCCTTCGTCTATTCCGGCGACAGCGGGCCGAGCACGGCGATGGAGAAGCTGGCGGCCGGCGCGGACGTGCTCGTGCACATGTGCCAGCACATCACCGGGACCGAGCCGTCCGAGGCCTATGCCAAGGGCTGCATGGGCCATATGGAGCTGGCGCAGCTCGGCGCGAAGACGGGCGTCCGCAACCTCGTCATGAGCCACATGCTGCTGCAGCTCGACGTGCCGGGGGTGCGCGAAAGCCTGATCGCCGAGATGAAAAGCGTCTACAAGGGCAACCTGATCTGGGGCGAGGACCTGATGGAGATCCCGGTCGCCGCCCCCGTCCCGGCGCAGATGGACTGAGAAGGAATCCGCATGAGCGCGACGGCGCAGTTCCAGCCCGGCCTGAAATTCCCCGAATGGGAATGCGTCGTCACGCGGACGCAGCAGGCGGAGAAGCTCGCCTGCTGCGGCCTCGACCCGGCGCTCCACGGCGACCGCATCGATATTACCCAACTCGCCTATGCCGCGGTCATGTCGGCATTGCGCGCCGGCATCTCGATCAACGGCCGTGTCCATATGAGCCAGGCCTTCGACTTGCGCGCGCCGGTGCTGCTGGGCGAGCCGCTCGTCGTCCGGGGCGAGGTCGAGGCCGTCATCCCCGACCGGCGCGGCGAGATCGAGGAGAGCCGCTTCGACTTCGTCCGCCCGGACGGCAGCATCCCGCTGTCGACGCGGCGCAGCTCGCTCGTGCTCGACCCCAAGATCGGGGCCGCGCGCGAGGCCGGCTCGAAGCCCCGCCCGCCCGAGGACCCGCGCGCGGGAAAGGTCTTGCTCGCCCGCCACCGGCTCGTGCCGGAGCAAGTCGCCGCCTACAGCATCGAGGCGGACAACCTTATCCATTCCGATCCCGAGACGGCGCGCGGTTTCGGCTTCCGCGCGCCCATCGCCGCCGGGCTGATGGCGGTGCATTTCATGATGGCGGCGCTCTGCCGCCCCGCCCCGCCCGAGCGCCTCCGCATGACCGTGCGCTTCCGCCGCCCGATGTTCTGGGACGACGCGCTGGAGGTGTGGGGACGGCACGAAGCGGACGCCTTGTCCGCGCTGGCGGTGGTCAACGCCGACGGCAAGGCCGCCAGCGACTGCATCGTCGAAGAAATCTCCTGCAACTGAAACAGGTAGCGCCCGTGAGCCTTCTCCGAAAGAAGCTTGTCGTCCTTTGCCTTTTGTTCGCCCCGCTCGCGGCGGCGGCGGAGCCGCTGTCGACGGCCGAGGCGCTGGAGGACCGGGTCATGGGCGACCCGAAAGCGCCCGTGACGATGATCGAATACGCCTCGCTCGCTTGCCACCATTGCGCCGACTTCCACAAGAACACGCTGCCGAAGATCAAGGAGCGGTTCATCGACACCGGAAAGGTGAAGCTGATCTTCCGTGACTTCCCTTTCGACTCATCCGCCTTCGCGGCGGCGATGACGGCGCGCTGCGCGCCGCCCGCGCGCTATTTCCAGTACGTCTCGGTGCTGTTCACGAACCAGGAAATGTGGTCGCACAGCCCCAACCCGCGGGAAGCGCTCGCGCGCATCGCCAAGCTCGGCGGCATGACGCAGGACGATTTCGACCAATGCGTCGACAACAAGGAGCTCTTCGCCGGCCTGCGGCAGCGGCAGCTCGACGCGGAAAAGCAATACGAGATCCGGTCGACGCCGACCTTCCTCGTCGGCGACAAGAAGATCACCGGCAGCCAGCCTTTCGAGGTCTTCGAGAAGGCGCTGAACGAGGCAAAGTAGCGGGCGCACACGCCCTTCACTCGATCGCGTAGACCTTCAGCGGGCCGTCGGAAATCTCGTAGATCACGAACGGCTCCGTCTTCTTACCCGACATTCCGGGCGAGCCGGCCGGCATGCCGGGAAGCGACACGCCGCGGATGGCCGGGCGCTCCCTAAGCAGCCGCTCGATCGTCCGCGCCGGCACGTGCCCTTCCACGACGTAAGGACCGACGATCATCGTGTGGCAGCCGGCGAGCTCGTCCGGCACGCCGTATTTCCGCTTGATCAGGGAAAGGTCGTGCGTCGGCTGCACCGTGACGGCATAGCCGTGTTCGCGCAGATAGGCAGCATGGCCTTCGCAGCAGCCGCATTCCGGATTCTTGTACAGCGTCACCTGTGTTTGCCCGGCCGCGGAGATCGGCATCGGCAAGACGAGAAAGAGGCTCAAGAGCAAGGTTCTCAACATAGGCATCGTCGCTACTCCAAACTTAGGTCACACGAATGACGGCCATCATTCCGGCCGCCTGGTGCTCCAGGATGTGGCAGTGAAACATCCAGTCGCCGGGATTGTCGGCGACGAAGGCGATCTCGGCACGATCGCGCGGGTTCAGCAGGACGGTGTCCTGCCATTCGCGATAGCGCGTCGGCTCGCCGTTACGACTGATCACGCGGAAGGAATGGCCGTGCAGATGGATCGGATGATGCCACGCCGTATCGTTGTGCAGCGCCAGTACATGCGAGCTGCCACGCCTTAGCGTGAGGAACGGCTCCAGCGTATGGCCGGTCGCCACGACACCGTTTATCGCCCACGCCATTCCGTGCTGCATCATGTCGCGCATGCCGGTGCGATGGCCGTCCATCATGGCCGTCGCCATGTTGCCCATCATGCCGCCGCCGAAGACCACCTCATGGCGTTCGGCGGCGCCGACATCGGGCTCCGGCATGGTGTTGGGCGCCAGCGCGATCGGATCGTCCGGCGGCCTATCCCGCAGCGGCTCCGCCGCATAGACCAAGTCGAGCAACCGGTACTCGAGACCGCGGTAAAAGGTGTCCTTGACGCTGAACCGCTCGCCGGGCTTTCCCGTCATGTCGATCACGACATCGGCGCGCATGGCGGCGCCGAGGACGATCCGTCCGCCGGCCGGCGCGTGCGGCTCGACCGGCTGGCCGTCGAGCGCGATGACGCGGGGCGCATGCCCCGCGAAGTCGAGAGCGAACGTCCGGGCGTTCGCCGCATTGATCAGGCGCAGCCTGATCCGCTCTCCGCTGCGGACTTCGAAGCTGTCCCGGACGCACCCGTTGACGGTCGCCATATTGCCGATGCGGCCGTTGTGGCTCATGTCCATCATGTTGCCGAAATCGCCGCTGATCTGCGCGTCCGGCAGCAGCCGCCAGTCGTCGAGCACCCAGAAGAACTCGCGGTCGACGGCGATCGGCTCGCGCTCCTCCACGATCAAGGGGCCATAGAGGCCGCGGCCCACCTGCTCGAAGCTGCGCTGGTGCGGGTGGTACCAGTAGGTGCCGGCATCGGGGAGGTCGAATTCGTAGGTGAAGCTGGCGCCGGGGGCGATCGGCTTCTGGGTGAGGTGCGGCACCCCGTCCATGGCGTTCGGCACACGGATTCCGTGCCAGTGGACGGTCGTCTCCTCCTTCAAGCCGTTCTCGACCACGACCCGCAGCCGCTCGCCCTGCCGCGCGCGGATCTCGGGGCCCGGCACCGCGCCGTTGTAGGCCCAGACGGCGGTTTCCGGATGATCGCCCCCGACGAGCGGAACGCGTCCGGGGGCCGCGGCGAGCCGGTATTCCCGTGCGGCGGAGGCGCGCGCCGGAAAGGCGGAGAAGGCCGGGCCCGCCAACACGGCGGCACTCGCCAAGACGAATGTCCTTCGCGATACGGAAGTACGTGACTGAACGGTCATGGATGGACCCTTCTCCCTTGGTCAGAGATTTTCGGAAGGCCGCCGCTTGAATGCGAGCGGCGGATCATCCGCGCAAATGCACAAACGGCTCGTCAAGCCAGGAGACGCTGACGACGGACCGTGTGATTTAGCCGGCTCTGGGAGGCGACGGGTCTGGTGAGGATACCCTGCCGGACGAGACCAAGTCGGAGGATGGCGGCAACCGGGGCACCTGAGCGGTAACGACGACCGGTCCCGACGGCAGTACCGCGACCGGAGCAACAGTACAGGCCGGATGACACATTCCCGCTTGGGCGCCGCCGTCGTCGGTACAGCCGCCACAGCCGCCTTGTCCCGATCCGCTCATATCGGATGCGATGGTCATCTTCACCGCCATACCGCTCGCCTGAACCGCAGAGAGGCTCATGCCCAAGGCCACCAGGACCCCGAGGAGCAAGGCAAGCAATCTGCGCGATGGTCTGCGTCCCATCATCATGCGAATATGATCATAGCGATTGCGAAGTGCAAGGCGGATCACGAGTCTGCGACTGTCAGGCGCACAGCGACGCTTGGCGGTATTCCTGGGGGAAGACATGCATATGGACGGCATGGGATGGATGATGGGCGGTATGACCCTGCTGGGCCTCTTAGCCCTCGTCGTGCTGGTGCTCGGGATCCTCGCGCTCGTGAAGTATCTGAGATCGGGCGGAAAGTGACTTGCGGCAAATCGGCTGTGAACGGACGTTGAATCAGGCGTGCTGCATGCTGACTCCTCTCCGACCAGTGCGACGCAACAAAAAGGCCGGTCCATGTACGAGCTCTACATCGCCAACAAGAACTACTCGTCCTGGTCGCTGCGTCCCTGGGCGCTGATGCGCGAGCGCGCGATTCCGTTCGAGGAGCGACGGGTTCTCCTCAGCGAAGGATCGAACTGGGACGCCTATCGCAAATTCTCGCCGAACGGCCGCGTGCCGTGCCTGGTGGACGGCGACACGAGCGTGTGGGAATCGCTCGCCATCGCCGAATACCTCGCCGAGCGCCATAAGGGGATCTGGCCCGAAGATCCGGCGGCGCGCGCCTGGGCGCGCTGCGCCGCGGCCGAGATGCACGCCGGCTTCGCCGCGCTGCGCGACGTCTGCACGATGAGTGTCGGCATCCGCGTCCGCCTGCGCGACACGCCGCCGGCTTTGGCGCGCGACGTCGCCCGGATCGCCGAGCTGTGGAACGAGGGCCTCGGCCGCTTCGGAGGCCCGTTCCTCGCCGGCGAGACCTTCACCGCGGCCGACGCATTCTTCGCACCGGTCGCCTTCCGCGTGCAGACCTATGCCCTCGCGCTCGATGGCGCCGCCGCGCCCTACGCGCAACGCCTGCTCGCGCTCCCGTCGCTGCGCGATTGGGAAGCTGCGGCGCTGCAGGAAACGACCCGCGAGCCCGGCCAGGAGGACGAGGCGAAGCGCGCGGGCGAATGTATCGAGGACCGGCGGGCACCCCCCACCTAAGTCCTCCCCCGCAAGGGGGGGAGGACTTTGAATGCGCTCAATTTTTCCCTCCCCCCTTGCGGGGGAGGGTCAGGGTGGGGGGTGTTTGCGGAACTCAATTCAACCCGATATCGTATTCCGAAAATAGAGGCCCATCGCCATGACGGACCGCGCCTTGCCGGCCGACCGCCCTTCGGTCGCTGCGATCTTCCTCGTCTTCCTTCGGCTCGGGCTCACCTCCTTCGGCGGGCCCGTCGCCCATCTCGGCTACTTCCGCGAGGAGTTCGTCAACCGGCGCAAGTGGCTGGACGACCGGGCCTATGCCGACCTCGTCGCGCTCTGCCAGTTCACGCCCGGCGCGGCGAGCAGCAAGGTCGGCATCGGCGTCGGCCTGACGATGGGTGGGCTGCCGGGCGCGATCGCCGCCTGGATCGGCTTTACGCTGCCCTCGGCCCTCGCGCTCGTCCTGTTCGGCTTCGGCGTCACGACCTATAGCGAGTATCTCGACACCGGATTGCTGCACGGCCTCAAGGTCGTCGCGGTCGCGGTGGTCGCGCTCGCCGTCTGGGGCATGGCGAAGAATCTCTGCCCCGATGCGCCGCGCGCGACGATGGCCGTCGCCGCTGCGCTCGTCTTCTTGCTTTGGCCGACATCCATCGGGCAGATCGGCGCGATCGCCGCCGGCGCTCTGATCGGCTTGTTCTTCCTCGAGGACGACCGCGACGGCGGCCATGTCGCGATGAACGTGCCGGTTGGCCGGACCGCCGGCGCCGCCGCGCTCGTCCTGTTCTTCGCGCTTTTGTTCGGGCTGCCGGTGCTCGCGGCGGCCTATCCCGGCCACGCGCTCGCGATGTTCGACAGCTTCTACCGCACCGGATCGCTGGTGTTCGGCGGCGGGCATGTGGTGCTGCCGCTGATCCAGTCGGAAGTCGTGCCGCCGGGCTGGGTCGGCAACGATGCCTTCCTCGCCGGCTACGGCGCGGCGCAGGCGGTGCCTGGGCCGCTCTTCACCTTCTCGGCCTATCTCGGCACGGTGTCGCAGACGCCTCCGAACGGCTGGCTCGGCGCGCTGATCTGCCTCATCGCGATCTTCCTGCCGTCATTCCTGCTGACCGTCGGCGCCCTGCCGTTCTGGGAAGAGCTGCGGCGGGTCAGGCGGATCCGCTCGGCGCTGGTCGGCGTCAACGCGGTCGTCGTCGGGCTGCTGCTGGCCGCGCTCTATAATCCCGTCTGGACCGGCGCCATCGCCGGGCCGATGGATTTCGCCCTGGCGCTCGTGGCCTTCACGCTCCTCGCCTTCTGGAAGTGGCCGCCCTGGCTCGTCGTCGTCCTCACCGCGCTCGGCGGATGGCTGCTGGCCCAAAGCTGACAACGG
This sequence comes from Alphaproteobacteria bacterium, assembly GCA_009377445.1. GTDB lineage: Bacteria > Pseudomonadota > Alphaproteobacteria > UBA8366 > UBA8366 > WHUA01. The sequence continues at coordinate 57,145 of WHUA01000015.1, forward strand.
CGGCGAATACCGATAAAAGATAAGGACCGAATCCGCCTTCTTTCCTCAAGACACCAGAAACGCACATCCGCAGGAGGTATCCGCCATGCCAAGCAAGGAAGTCATTTCCCAGCTCGCCCCGACCGGCACGCTTCGCGCCGGGATCAACATGTCCAACTTCCTGCTGGTGACGGGCAAGACCCCGTCCGGCGACCCGGACGGCGTCTCGCCGGACCTCGCGCGGGAAATCGCCAAGCGCCTCGGCGTGCCCGTCAAGCTGGTGCCCTTCCCCTCGCCGGACAAGCTGGTCGACGCGGCGGGCAGCAACGCATGGGACATCGGCCTGGTCGGCGCGGAGCCGCAGCGCGAATTGAAGATGGGCTTCACCGCGGCCTATGCCGAGATCGAGGCGACCTACATGGTGCGCAAGGACTCGCCGCTCAAATCCTGCGCCGAGGCCGATCGCGAGGGCGTCAGCATCATCACCCGCGGCGGCAGCGCCTACGGGCTCTGGCTCGAACGGAACATCAAGAACGCCAAGCTCGTCCTGACCGAAACCGGCGAGCAAGCGAAAGAGCGCTTCGCCGGCGAGAACATCGACGCCTTCGCCGGCCTCCGGAACGGCCTCATGAAGGACGTCGAGAAGAACCCCGGCATGCGCATCCTCTCCGGCCAGTTCTCCTCGGTCCAGCAGGCGGTCGGCACCCTCAAGGAGAACGAGGCCGCCGTCGCCTATCTTCGCGAGGTCGTCGAGGACGCCAAGGCGTCCGGCCTGATCGCGCGCTTCATCGAAAAGCACAAGGCGAACGGCCTGACGGTGGCGCCGGCCGGCTGATCCCGGGCGCCCTTTTCCCGCGCGGAGAATTGACGCTAAACTCGAACGACGCCGCCCACCCTGCTTCTTGGAGGAAGCCATGCCCTATCAACCGACGATGCTGGGAACCCGCTACATGGTCTCGGCCGGCCACTATCTCGCCACCCAGGCCGGCTTCAACATCCTGGAAGCGGGCGGCAATGCGGTGGACGCGGGCGTGGCGGCGGGCATGGCGCTCGCCGTCGTGCAGAGCGACATCGTCAACTGCGGCGGCGTCGCGCCGATGATCATCTACCTCGCCGAGAAGAACGAGGTGGTGACGGTCAGCGGCCTCGGCTGGTGGCCGAAGGCGGCGAAACTCGAGATCTTCCTCCGCGAGCACAACGGCACCGTCCCGGCGGGCGTCCGCCGCTCGGTCATGCCGGCCGCGCCGGACGCCTGGCTCACCGCGCTCAAGCATTTCGGCACCAAGAGCTTCGGCGAGGTCGCGCACGCCGCCATCCGCTACGCGCGGGACGGCTTCCCGATGCATCCGACCTACCGCGGCACGATCGAAAAGGCGCAGGAGGGTTACAGCCGCTTCCCGTCGAACATGTCGGTGATGCTGCCGAACGGCCGCATTCCGGCAGTCGGCGACAATTTCGTGCAGGCCGACCTCGCCCGCACGCTGCAATACATGGTCGACCAGGAGACGGCGGCGGCGAAGAAGGGCCGCGAGGCCGGGCTCGACGCGGCGCGCGCCGCCTTCTACGAGGGTGACATCGCCAAGGCCATCGCCAAGTTCCACCGCGAGCAGGGCGGCTTCATCACGGAGGAAGACCTCCGCAACTTCAAAGTCGGCATCGAGCCGCCGGTCAAGCGCCGCTACTGGGGCATCGACGTGTACACCTGCGGCGTCTGGTGCCAGGGGCCGGTGCTGCTGCAGATGATGGCGCTGCTGGAGAGCTACGACCTCAAGCAGATGGGCCACAACTCGGTCGACTACATCCACACGCTGTCGGAGGCGATCAAGCTCTCCTTCGCCGACCGCGAGCGCTTCTACGGCGACCCGCGCTACATCGACGTGCCGCTCGAGACGCTGCTGTCGAAGGACTACAACCGCGGCCGGCAGGAGATGATCCGGCGCGACGAAGCGTGGCCGGACATGCCGCCGCACGGCGCGATTCCCGGCTTCGAAGCCGTCGCCGCCAAGGCGCTGACGCCGCCGAAGGCGCCGGAATACCTCGGCCACGACACCTCCTATGCCTGCGCGATCGACGCCAAGGGCAACACCTTCTCGACCACGCCCTCGGATAGCTGCGGCGCGTCGCCGATCATTCCGGGGCTGGGCCTAATCGCGTCCAGCCGCGGCTCGCAGAACTGGGCGGTCGAAGGCCACGCTTCGGCGATCGCGCCGGGCAAGCGCCCGCGCCTCACGCCGAACCCGGCGCTCGCCATGATCGACGGCAAGATGACGATGCCTTTCGGCACCCCCGGCGGCGACGTGCAGTGCCAGGCGATGCTGCAGGTCTTCCTCAACATCCATCAGTTCGGCATGGACCCGCAGACGGCGATCGAGGCGCCCCGCTTCGCGACCTACAGCCACCCCAGTTCCTTCGCGCCGCACGAGGCGGACCCGGGCGTGCTGAAGATCGAGAACCGGATCGACCAGTCGGCCGGCGACGCGCTCGCTACGAAGGGTCACAAGGTCGAATGGTGGCCCGAGATCACCCGCGCGGCCGGGGCGGTCTGCACCATCGTCCACGACCGCGAAGCGAAAAAGCTGACCGGCGGCGCCGACCCGCGCCGCATGTCCCGCGCGATGGGGTGGTGAGGGCAGAACCTCGTCAGCGCCGCGAACGCTGGAGAGCACTCATCCTTCGACAAGCTCAGGATGAGGTCTATATCGTTGATCCACAAATCAGATCCTCATGCTGAGCCTGTCGAAGCATGAGGCGGCCCGGTATTAGGGAAGCATGCTCTTCACGGCAGCCGCCGCCGCGGCGGGCCGTCGTGGTGCGCGGCGTTCCACAGGCGCTTCCACTCGCCCCATTGCTTGTTCGTGCCGATGGCGATGGTGACGCCGCATTTGTCGCAACGGCATTCCGAATGCTGCTGCAGCCAGTCGAACGGCTTCCGCGTGATTCCGCTGCAGCTTGCGCAAACGAGATCGAGAGTCTCTTCCATCGGAGAGCCCTCCCTTATTTCTTGGATTTCGCGGAGCGTCCGGCCGCCTTCGTCACCTGCTGCCGCAGCTCCTTGATACCTTCGTCCATCCGCTTGTTGAGGATTTCCATGCTCTCCGCCTGCGACTGGGCGACGAGCTCGGCGAAGCTCCGCACGTTCCGTATCCCGTCCTCGATCGCCTTGATCGCCGCTTCCGTCCCGCGCGCCGACCGATCGACAATATCGCCCCCGGCGCCGATGTCGCCCGCGGCGGCGCTCCAGTTGCTGAGCGCGGCCTGAACGATCTGCTGCTCGCGCTCCGCGATCTTCTGCATGTTCTCGGCGATCTTCTGGTTCGCGGCGACCAGCGCCTCGATATTCTTCTGCTGCGCCTCCATGATGGCCTGCGCATCGACGTTGGGCACATTGAATTGCTTGAGCAAAGCTTCGAAATCGAACATGGGAAATTGATTTGCCGCCATCGGATAGGGCTCCCGTCCGGTTGGTATTCGCGAGATCTCCCCTGCAACGCGCTATGGCGCCATTAAACCAGACAAACGGCCGTGATGATATAAGACTCGGGACCGGCGCGGCGGCGCCGGCGATGCGAACCGATCACGCAACTGTGAATACCGAATCTTGCCCGCCTCGTGGGACGCTCGCGCCATCCGTTGCCGGCAAACATCGGCCGGCAAACTTCGGAAGGACATCGATCATGGCCGAGGCCCCGCTTCGTTCGTCCGTTCGCATCCGCCCCTCCCCCGCGAGGCTGGCGCTCGGCTTTGCCGCCGGGTTCCTGGCGGTGCTCGTGTTCCATCAAGGCATGTATGCCTTTCTGTATGCGATCGGGTTCATCGCGAACCCGCCCTATCCGGTGCAGCCGATCCCGCCGTTCGGCCTGCCGCGGTTTTGGTCGCTCGCATTCTGGGGCGGCGTATGGGGAATCGTCTTCGTTCTGGTCGAGCAATATTTTCCGCGCGGCGCGAAATACTGGCTGGCGGCGCTGCTGTTCGGCGCACTGGCGCCGTCGCTGGTCTACTGGTTCATCGTCGCGCCGATCAAGGGCACGCCGATCGCGGGCGGCTGGAAGATCGACGCCATGACGCGCGGCCTGATCCTGAACGGCGCCTGGGGCCTGGGCACCGCAGCCGTGCTCTGGCTTTTCGCGCGGGTGTCGGGCAGCAGACCCTGACGGCCCGACAATCGTGCCGGCTCATGCTTCGTCCCTCGACGAGCTCGGGATGAGGAAGCTCAGCATGAGGGGAATAGTTTTGCTAAATCAATAAAATAGACCTCATCCTGAGCCTGTCGAAGGATGAGTGCTCGCCGGTGTGAATGCCACCGCCACCGCGCGAACCAGGCCGCGGACGGAATTGCCGAGGAAGATGCGATCGGCCGTTTGCAGATCCTCGAGCCGCAGGACCGCCTCTTCGACCTTGCGCGCCGGGTCAGCGAACAGCGCGCGGCGCAGCGTGCCGTTCAGCAGGCCGCAGCCGACCGGGGGAGTCAAAAGCCGGCCGCCGCGCTCGACGAACAGGTTGGTGAAGCTGCCCTCGGTCAGCTCGTCCCGTTCGTTCAGGAACAGCGCCTCGTCGCAGCCGGTCTCCGCTGCCAGCCGCTCGCGCGTGCCGTCGTAGAACCGGCGCCGCGTCGTCTTGTGAAACAGGAATCGGTCGGCGCTCGCGGTGCGCTCGCGAGCAATTGCATAGCGCATGACCGCGGCCGTGGGGGCGATCGCAACGGCGGCGATGCGGAGCCGCCCGTCCTCGTCGAGGGTGAGCCTCACGCGCTGCAGCGGCGCGTCGAAGGCGGCGGCTTCGCCGGCAAGCGCCGCGCGCGCCGCGGCCTCGTCGTGCGGGTAGCCGAAATACGCCGCCGAGGCCGCCAGCCGCTGCATGTGCCCGTCCAGCAGCCAGTAGCCGCGCCCGCGCTCCCACCGGATCGTCTCGATCAGCTCGAACGGCTCTTCGCCGGCGGCCGCGAAGGCAGCCTTCAGCAGGCATTCGTTGTATTCCGCCGGACCGTCGGAATCGTGCACGATGCCGCTGCCGATGCCCATCTCCCCGGCCCCGCCGGCGGCGATATGGAGCGTGCGGATGGCGACGTTGAGATCGACCGAGCCGTCCGGCCCGAATGCGCCGATCGCGCCGGTGTACACGCCGCGCGGTTCGTCCTCCAATTCGCGGATGATCTCCATGGCGCGGATCTTGGGCGCGCCGGTGACCGAGCCGCACGGAAAGACATGCCGCAGCAGCGCGGGGATGCCGATGCCCGGCTTGAGGCGCGCCCGCACGCCGGACGTCATCTGGTGCAGCGTGCGGTAGGTCTCGACCGTGAACATGTCGGTCACGGCGACCGAGCCGATCTCGGCGACGCGCCCGAGATCGTTCCGCATCAGGTCGAGGATCATCAGGTTTTCGGCGCGCGACTTTTCGTCCGCACGGAGAAAGGCGACGTGGTCCGCATCCTCTTCCGGCGTGCGGCCCCGCGCCATCGTGCCCTTCATGGGCCGCATCTCCGCAATCCCGTCGCGGCAGCGCAGGAATTGCTCCGGCGAGAAGGACAGGACGTGAAAATCCTCCGCCGCGATGAGGGCGCCGTGCCGAACCCTCTGATGGCGCCGCAATTCGCCATACAGGGCAATCGGATCGCCGCCGCAGTGGAAGCGGTGCTTGAATGTCAGGTTCACCTGGTAGACGTCGCCGGCGGCGATGTACGCCTTCACCCGGTGGAGCTTCGGCAGATAGCTTTCGCGGTCGAGCGTGGCGCGCAGATCGAGGGGCGCGGCGGGCGCCTCCTCGGCAAGCAGCCGCTCCACCTCGCCCGACGATAGCGCGTCGCAGGCGCGGAAGACGCCGAACCAGAGGAGCGGCTGGCATCGCGCGGCCGGCAACGCCGCCGCGAGCTTCGGCTCCGCCAGATAGCCGAGCTCGTAGCTGAGAAAACCCGCGAGGTGATACCCGTCGCGGAGCGCACTCTCCATGGCCGCGATCGATGCGGGAACGGCGGCGGGGTCGTCGCAGCGGACGACGCGGACGGCATCGCGGAAGAGGCGGCAACGGCCATTCGGCGTGAGACTGTCATCGAGCAGGACGAAGGGCCGCTGCGGCGGCAGGCTCATTCCAATTCCCGTTGCGCCAGCGCGCTCGCCGGGAGCTGGCCGCTGCCGCCCTTGCCCGGCACGCGGTAGAGCGTTTCGAAAGCGTCGAGACTGTGCCGCAAGCTGAAATGCTGTTCGATGCGCCGTCGGGCCGCCCGGCCCATCGCCTGTCGCGCCTCGGGGTCGTTGCGCAGATCGGTCACCGCCCGCGCCAGCGCCGCGGGGTTGCGGGGCGGCACGATGCGCCCGGCATCGCCCAGGATGCGCCGCGCGTCGCCGACGTCGGTGGCGACGACGGGGACACCCGTGGCCATCGCCTCGCCGATCGCATTCGAAAACCCTTCGCCGAAGGCAGAGGAGTTCACCAGCAAATCGAAGCCGTTGAGCAACCGGGGCACGTCGTCCCGCTCGCCGAGCGCAATCAGGCCCTTTGCGTCGCCCACCGCTTCCGTGTCCTTGCCCACGGCGATGCAGGTCACCCCGTCGAGCCGTTCGAGCGCCGCGCTCAACGTCGGAAAGTCCTTCATGTCGTCCAGCCGGGTGACGCAGCCGACGACGAACGCATTGTCCGCCAGGCCGAGCGCCCGGCGCATGGCGCGGCGCTGTTTGGCGTCCGGCCGGAATTTATCGGTGTCGAAGCCGTTGTCGATGACGGTCATGCGCCTGGCGGGATAACCGAGGCGGCGATGGATGTGCGCGCCCGCCCGCGAATTGACGACGATGCCGTCGGTGGACCGGGACAGCAGGGCGCACAAGCGGACGGTGAGGCGGAAGACGATGCCATACCGCCGCAGATCCATGTCGCTGCACCGCACGCCCCAATAGATGCGTGTCAGGCGACGGCGGCCGGACAGCCACAGGGCCAGCAGCGCATAGAGATCGGCGTTGTACATCCAGCTCTGCACCACCTCCGGCTTCTCGCCGTGAAGCAGCCGCGCGAGCCGGGTCAGGCCGCCGACGCTGGGCACGCCCCGTTTCATTCCCAGGGTGAAGACCGGGACGCCCGCCTCGCGCAGCCGCTCGTATTGCGAGCCGCCCGGACATAGCGCCACGACCACCGGCGAGCCTCCGGCGCGCCGGCTCGCGATGCATAGATTCGCAAGCATTCGCTCGGCCCCACCGGTCTGCAGGCCGGAGATGACATGCAGAACCTTCATACGCCCCCTCATCCACCGGGCCGGTGCAGGTTTCCAATGTCCGTTCGGGACGTTTCAGTGCGGAAACGGGCTGCGCCTCCCATCGCCCGAGTCTTAGCCGTCGCGTGTGGGCGAGTCCAGCGAGCCGGCGAGGCCACTGGCGGCGCTGGGGCGGCGCTCGCGGATATAACTGTACAAATGTATACACATGTGCAGAAATCAACGCGTATCCGCAACGTCAAGGCCGGGAAATGATCGATACGATCGGGCAGCGCGTCGCCGCGCTCCGAAGCCGCAGCGCCCGGCAATACGCCTCCCGCAGCGAAGCGGCATACGACCTGTTGCGAACCGCCGTGATGGACGGCCTTCTGAAGCCCGGCCAGCGGCTCCGCGAGGTCGACGTCTCCGCCTGGCTCGACATGAGCCGGACCCCGGTGCGCGAGGCCTTCCGCCGGCTGGAGCGCGACGGCCTGATCACCTTCGCCCCGCACCGGGGAATGACGGTGACCGAGCTCGACCACGGCGCGGTGATGGAATTGTACCGGATGCGCGAAGTGCTGGAAGGCACCGCCGCGTCCCTCGCCGCGCAGCATGCCACCGAGGCCGAGATTGCCGCGCTCGAGGACATCGTCGCCCGCGAAGCGGCGCTCGACGCCGACAGCCGCGTGCTGGCCGCCCACAACGTGTCGTTCCACAACGCCATCTATGCCGCCGCGCACAACCGCTACCTGCTGCGGTCCCTGAACGGGCTGCGGGATTCCATGGCCCTGCTGGGCGAGACGACCTACTCCGTGTCGGGGCGGATCGAAGCCGCCGTGGCCGAGCACCGGGTGGTCGTGAGCGCGATCGCCGGCCGCGACCCGGCAGCAGCGGACACGGCGATGCGGGCGCATATGCGCGGCGCCCAGCACGCCCGGCTGCGCCAGATGCATGGCAAAGCCGCCGCCGCGGTGTGATCCAGATCATCGCGCCGGGCCGCAGTTGACCGTATCGATCGCTGGATTGTATACAAAGAAATACATCGACGGCGCCCCAGGGCGAAGACCGCTTCCCGTCGCCTTCACCGGGCAGGAGCGTATAGACTGGACCGGCGCCGGCAATGCCCCGTCATGCCAGCAGTCACCTCGGAAGATTTGAGACTAGGGAGAGCCAGATGAGCAGCGAAAACTACGATGTCGTCGTTGTCGGCGCCGGCAATGCCGCCATGTGCGCGGCGATGGCCGCCCAGGAGAACGGGGCGAAGGTCGTCATCCTGGAGCGCGCGCCGGAAGAGGAAGCCGGCGGCAACAGCCGCTACACGGCGGGTGCGCTGCGCTTCGCGCACAACGGCCTCCAGGACATCATGACGTTGGTGGAGCTGACCGACGACGAGAAAGCCAACAACGATTTCGGCACCTACACCACCGATCAGTTCTTCGACGACATGTTCCGGGTCACGCAATACCGCACCGATCCGGAGCTGTGCGAGATCCTCGTGACCAAGAGCTTCGAGACCACCAAGTGGATGCACTCCAAAGGCATCCGCTTCATGCCGATGTATGGGCGGCAGGCGTTCAAGGTCGACGGCAAGATGAAGTTCTGGGGCGGGCTCGCGCTCGAATTCTGGGGCGGCGGGCCGGGCCTCTGGGAAATGGAATCGAAGATCGTCCGCGCCCTCGGAATTCCGATCAAGTTCGAGCACCGCGTGACCGGATTGCTCTACGACGAGCAGAAGGTCTACGGCGTGAAGGTCAAGCACAAGGGCAAGGTCACCGAAATCCACGCCAAGTCGGTGGTCCTCGCTTCCGGCGGCTTCGAGTCCAACTCCGACTGGCGCACACGCTATCTCGGCCCCGGCTGGGACCTGGTGAAAGTGCGCGGCACCCGCCACAACATGGGCGAAGGCATCAAGATGGCGCTCGACATCGGGGCGATGCCCTACGGCAACTGGTCGGGCTGCCATGCCGTCGGCTGGGACCTCAACGCGCCGGAGTTCGGCGACCTCGCGGTCGGCGACAACTTCCAGAAGCACAGCTACCCGCTCGGCATCATGGTCAATTCCACCGGCAAGCGCTTCGTCGACGAAGGCGCGGATTTCCGCAACTACACCTATGCCAAATACGGCAAGGTCATCCTCACCCAGCCGGGCCAGTTCGCCTGGCAGATCTTCGACCAGAAGGTCGTCCACCTGCTGCGCGACGAGTACCGCATCAAGCAGATGACCAAGGTCACGGACGACACGATCGAAGGCCTCGCGAAGAAGCTGGAAGGCGTCAACGCCGCCGAGTTCGTGAAGACGGTGAAGGACTACAACGCGGCGGTGATGGACGACGTGCGCTTCAACCCGGCGGTGCTCGACGGCCGCGGCACGAAGGGCCTCGCCGTGCCGAAGACGAACTGGGCCAACAAGCTCGACAAGCCGCCATACGAGGCATACGCCATCACCTGCGGCGTGACCTTCACATTCGGCGGGCTGCGCATCAACAACGACGGCCAGGTAGTCGACACCGACCTGCAGCCCATCCCCGGCCTCTACGCCGCGGGCGAGCTGGTCGGCGGCCTGTTCTATTTCAACTACGCCGGCGGCACCGGGCTGATGAACGGCTCGGTCTTCGGCAAGATCGCGGGCGCATCGGCGGCACGCTGAGGGCACGCATCAACCGTAGCCCGGCGCTACACTGCTACAAATACATCGCCGAGACGATCGCGACCTTGTTCTGCGCGCCCGCATGCTTGTCGCGGTCCCACATGAACTCGAGTTGACGGATGATGTCGCGGTCGTCTTTGGTCATCGGGATGTTGCCGATCCGCATGCGGCACAGGACATTGATCGTCCCGACCAGATTTTGCGCGAAGGGGTCGGTGCTCGACAGCGTCGGCAGGCGCATCACGGCGTCGGCCAGCGCGGTGCGCATGTCGCGGAAATGATCGAGGATGTGCGCGCTCGGGAACAGCCGCGCCGCAAAGGAGATCAGCATCCCCTCGTCGAGCACCTTGCGGCGGTTGGCGACGGCATCCGCTGCGGTCGCGGCAAGACGCACCCGCTCGAGGAACGGCAGTTCCCCCATCGCCTGATCGAAGAAGGCGATATTGCAGAACAGCAGCGCCGCGACCGTCAGCCACCGGTCCGTGGCCTGGAAGCTTCCGCCGCCGAGGCGCACGACCTCCTCGCTCGCATCGGCAGCGTCGAGCGGGGCGTCGCGATAGAGCATCATTTCCGGCGAGGCCGCGATCTTGCCCCGCCACGCCACCGACGAGAGCCACGCGTAGTAGAATCCCAGGCCGCTGCACAGCGCTATCCCCTCGAGCGCACGGCGGCGGTGCAGGCCGTGCCAAGCCTCCCCGCCCGGCATCGTGGTCAGAAGCAGCTCGACGCGGCGCACAGGATCTTCATAGGCGACGGATGCGGGCATGCCGACGACCTGTTCGCCCGCCTCGTCGCGCCAGGCGGCAGCGCCATGCACGAGGACGTGCGACGCATTGTGCTCGAGAAAACCGACGCCCAGCTCGACATAGCGCGCGTCGAGCCGGCTCCCGTCGTCGAGCCAGACGAAATAGTCGCCCTGCGCCGCGTTCCAGGCCATGGTGCAGGTCTCTATGACGCCGACCTTCTGGCGCCTGCGAACGACCCTGACGCGGAGGTCGCTTTCGGCCAGGCGCGCGCCGAGCGCCGTCGTGTCCTGGGTGGCCAGCCCGTCGCAGATCAGGATTTCGAGGTTCCGGTAACTCTGCGCCAGCGCCGAGCGAACGGCGCGCTCCACCCCCTCGAGCGAGCCCGACACGATGACGGCGATCGTAACCTTGGGCTCGGCCATGGGCACCCGCGACCAGTCGAGGGGTTGCACTGCGTCGCACACCATAAATCAAAGGGGCAGGTTCCGGATAGAGGCGGCGCGGCGGACCAACCGGGACGAGGGAACCGGCGCGATATTCATTCAATTCACGCCGAAGCAGTAGCCTCTACCCGACCGCGTATTCCTTGATGAAGTCCGGCTTGATCTTCAGGCCGTGGCCCGGCCGCTCGGGTGCGGCGATCATGCCCTTCACCGTCTTGACGGGGTCGACCCAGATATCCTCCAGCAATCCCATATCCTCGATGATGAGGCCGTTCGGGATCGACGCCATGAGCTGGATCATCAGCTCGGGATAGAGGTGCGGCGCGATCTGCATGCCCCAGGTGTCGGCGATGGCGGCGGTCTTGCGGAGGTCGGTCAGGCCGCCCCGCACCACGTCCGGCTGCAGGATCGGGATTTTCGGGTTCTCGAAGAAGGGCTTCAAACCGAAACGGGTGAAATGGCTCTCGCCGCCGACGATGCGGGTGTCGAGCGCGTCGGCGACGCGAAAATAGCCCGCGAAATCGTCCGGCACCACCGGCTCCTCCAGCCAGTAGACATCGAATTCCTGCAGCCGCCGGCCCATCAGGATCGCCTTGTCCGCGGTCCAGGCCATGTTGACGTCGACCATCACGTCGACGTCCGGCCCGACCGCCTCGCGCACGCGGCGCACATTGTCCACGTCCTCCGCATCGGTCCAGGCGTGGCCGACCTGCATCTTGATCGCCGTGAACCCGGCCTTCTTCAGGCGCTTCGCCTTCTCGACCATGCCGTCGCCGCCGAGGCCGCGCCACACGCCCGAGCCGTAAGACGGCACCTTGTCGCGAAAGTGGCCCCAGATACGGTGCAGCGGCATCTTCGCCTTCTGCCCGACGAGGTCCCACAGCGCCACGTCGATCGCCGACAGGCCGAGGATCGGCGCGCCGCCGCGCCCGTCCGCCTGGGTCGACAGGAACAGGTCGCGCCAGATCACCTCGACCGCGGTCGCGTCGCGGCCCATGATGCGCGGGATCAGCACCTCCTCGAGGCAACCCTTCGTCGTCCGGAAACCTTGCCGAAGATAGAGCTGGTAGCCGAGGCCCACGAGGCCGGACTTGGTCTCGATCTCCACGGCGAGGATCTCGCGCTGGCGGTCGTAGCCGCGCTGAACCAGCAGTTGCTCCACATAGGGCGCCCGCAGGAGCGTGATACGGACGTCTTTGATGATCATTTTGATCGTGCCTCCCCGGCGGCTTTCCTTCGAGGTTTGACACGCGCCCTCCGCTGCTGTCAAACCAAGGAAAGGCAATGGAACGCTTGGGAGCTGACGCGATGGACTTCGAATATTCCGAACGCACGAAGAAGCTGAGAGCCGAGATCGAAGCGTTCATGGAGGCACATGTCTATCCGAACGAGGCGACCTACTACCAGCAGCTCGACGAAGGCGACACCCGCTGGAAGCCGGTGCCGATCCTGGAGGAGTTGAAGGCGAAGGCCAAGGCGGCCGGCCTCTGGAACCTGTTCCTGCCCGAGAGCGAGCGCGGCGCCGGGCTCACCAACCTCGAATACGCGCCGCTCTGCGAGGCGATGGGCCGCATCAACTGGGCGCCCGAGGTGTTCAACTGCTCCGCCCCCGACACCGGCAACATGGAGACGATCGAGCGCTACGGCACCAGCGTGCAGAAGCGCGAGTGGCTGGAGCCGCTGCTCGACGGCAAGATCCGCTCCGCCTTCGCCATGACCGAGCCCAAGGTCGCCTCCTCCGACGCCACCAACATCGAGACCAGCATCCGCCGCGACGGCGAGGATTACATCATCAACGGCCAGAAATGGTGGACGTCCGGCATCGGCGACCCGCGCTGCAAGCTGCTGATCGTCATGGGCAAGACCGACCCGAAGGCCGAGACTTACCGGCAGCAGTCGATGATCCTGGTGCCGCGCGACGCCAAGGGCGTCAAGATCCTGCGCATGCTCAAGGTGATGGGCTTCGACGACGCGCCGCACGGCCACGGCGAGGTGGTGTTCGATAACGTCCGCGTGCCGGCCGAGAACATCCTGCTCGGCGAAGGCCGCGGCTTCGAGATCGCGCAAGGCCGCCTCGGGCCGGGCCGCATCCACCACTGCATGCGCATCATCGGCGTCGCCGAGCGCGCGCTCGAGCTGATGTGCAAGCGCTCGACCGAGCGCACCACCTGGGGCAAGAAGCTCGCCGAGCGCGGCGTGACGCAGGAGCGCATCGCCCAGGCGCGCATCGACATCGAGATGAACCGCCTGCTCGTGCTCAAGGCCGCCTACATGATGGACACGGTCGGCAACAAGGCGGCGCGCCAGGAAATCGCGATGATCAAGGTCGCCGCGCCCAACATGGCGCTCAAGGTGATCGACGACGCGATGCAGCTCCACGGCGGCGGCTCGATGAGCCAGGAATTCCCGCTCGCCTACATGTACGCCCGCATGCGCGCGCTCCGCTTCGCCGACGGCCCCGACGAAGTCCACCGCCAGCAGATCGCCAGGCTGGAGCTGCGGCGGCAGACGAACTGGACGCCGCGGGCGAAGGAGTCGGATTAGGGGTCTGGAGGGCGGCTTACAAATAAATAGTCGTCATTCGCCGGCTTGACCGGCGAATCCAAGGCACTACAGCAGAGGCTCATACAGATCAGCGGCGATCGAGAAGAACAAGGCGGTGGGTGCGCCTGAATAGAACATCCTGCCATGGATTCGCCGGTCAAGCCGGCGAATGACGATTTTCTTTTTGGGGGCGCCGGATTTCCTTTTGGTGCGCGAACGCTCCCTACCGCCCCGCCCTCTCCACCAGCCCCCATGCAATATCCGCCAACTGCCGCGGCTTGTCCTTGCGGTTGAGCGCTTCCGGGGTCGGGGCGTTGCCCTGGACGCCGCGGTAGTAGACGCCCTGGATGATCGCGGCGAAGCGGAACATCGACAGCACGAGATAAAAGGTCCAGTCGTCGATCGCGCCGCGCCCGGTACGCTTGCAGTAGGTCGCGACATAGGCCTCCTCGGACGGAATGCCGACCGCGTCGTAGTCCAGCCCGATGATGTCGCCCCAGCGCGGGTCGCCGAAATGGTACGGTAGGCAATTGTAGGCGAGGTCCGACAGCGGGTTGCCGAGCGTGCCGAGCTCCCAGTCCACCACCGCGAGAACGCGCGGCTCGGCCGGGTGGAAGATCAGGTTCTCGAGCCGAAAGTCGCCATGCGCGATGGTGGTCAGGCTGTCGTCGGGAATGTTCTCCGGCAGCCAGGCCATCAACTTATCCATCGCGGGCAGGTCGTCGGTCTTGCTCGCTTCGTACTGCTGCGACCAGCGCTTGACCTGGCGCGCGATGTAGCCGCCGACCCGGCCGTAGTCGCCCAGGCCCACCGCCGCGTAGTCGACGTTGTGCAGCTTCGCCAGCGCGTCATTCATCGCGTCGTAGATGGCGCGCCGCTCGGCCGGCGGCGAGTTCGGCAGCGCCACGTCGCGGAATACACGGCCCTCCAGGAATTCCATGATGTAGAAAGCCTGGCCGATGACGCTCTCGTCCTCGCACAGCGCGTAGGCGCGCGCGACCGGCACGTCCGTCCTGTTGAGCGCCGACGTCACCTTGAACTCGCGGTCGACCGCATGCGCGGACGGCAGCAGCTTGCCCGGCGGCTTCTTCCGCAGCACGTAGCGCTTCCCCGCCCCGTCGGTCAGCAGGAAGGTCGGGTTCGACATGCCGCCCTGGAACTGGCTGACCTGGAGCGGCGGCCTGTAGCCCTCGACATGGCGCTCCATGTAGCGGCCGAGCGCCGCCTCGTCGAAGCGATGCGCGGCCAGAACCGGGACGGCGTCGAAGGTGGAGGTGACGGGGGTTGCTTTGCTCATGATGCGGACTCTCGTTGCCGGACCGTTATCTCAACTCGCCGAGCCGTTGGCAAATACTTCACCCCTATTTCCTACGCTTGCGGTCCCGGAAGGCGTATACATATATCTAATAGAGAAGGAGGGGGCACCGGCCGAGAACCACGCATTGCGAGGTGATCATGGCGACGATACTTCCCCCTTCCCCGCCCGCGCCGTGGAGCAATCCCACGGGAACGGACGGCTTCGAGTTCGTCGAGTACACCGCGGAGGAGCCGGCCCGGCTCGCCGCCCTGTTCGAGAGCATGGGCTTCGAGGCGGTGGCCCGCCACCGCGCGAAGGACGTCACGCTGTTCCGTCAGAACGGCGTGAACTTCATCGTCAACGCCGAGCCCGACAGCTTCGCCCAGTCCTTCGCGCGCGTGCACGGCCCTTCCGTCTGCGCCATCGCCTTTCGCGTCAGGAATGCGGCCGACGCCTATGAGCATGTGCTCTCGCTCGGCGCCCGGCCGCACCATGGCCGCGTCGGCCCGATGGAGCTCAACATTCCCGCGATCAAGGGGATCGGCGACAGCCTTATCTATCTCGTCGACCGCTATGCCGAGCAGTCGATCTATGATGTCGATTTCGTCCCAACCGGCAGGGCTACCCTGCGGCGGCCGGCCGGCGTCGGGCTGACCACAGTCGACCACCTGACGCACAACGTCTATCGCGGCCGGATGGACGTGTGGTCGAGCTTCTACGAGAAGCTCTTCAATTTCCGCCAGATCCGCTACTTCGACATCGAGGGCAAGCTGACCGGGCTGCGCAGCCGCGCCATGACCAGCCCATGCGGCAAGATCCGCATCCCGATCAACGAATCGGCGGACGACCGGTCGCAGATCGAGGAATACCTCGCCGCCTACCACGGCGAAGGCATACAGCACATCGCGCTCGCGACGGACGACATCCATGCGACGGTGGAGGCGCTGCGCCGCCGCGGCATCGCCTTCATGGACCCGCTGCCCGACAGCTACTACGAGGCGGTCGACGCGCGGCTGCCGGAGCATGGCGAGGACCTCGCGCGACTGAAGGAGGATGCGATCCTGATCGACGGCGCGCCGGTGCCGGACGGCGGCAGGCTGCTGCAGATCTTCACCCGCACGGTGATCGGCCCGATCTTCTTCGAGATCATCCAGCGCAAGGGCGACCAGGGCTTCGGCGAAGGCAACTTCCAGGCGCTGTTCGAGGCGATGGAGCAGGACCAGATCCGCCGCGGCGGGTTGAAGGCGTGAGGGAGAGCAATACAAAGACCCTCTCCGCCCCTGTGGGGCGGAGAGGGTCAGGGAGAGGTGGGGGTTGGCACCACAACGAACCCGGCGCTTCGGCGTCCCCACCTCACCCGCCTGCGAGGCCGAAGCCTCTTCGGCGAGGCGAAGGCCCGGCGCGCAAAGCGCGCCACCTTCTCCGCCCCTCCGGCGGAGAAGGATTATGGAGCGTCATGGAACATGGACGGAACCATACTGACCCCCGACAGCCGCCCGGCCGAGGACTTCGTCATCGGCCAGTGGTGGGAGCGCTACGGCGCGGCGGAGCACGCGATCTGGCGGGCGCTGTTCGAGCGCCAGTCGGCCCTGCTCCGCGGCCGCGCCTGCATGGAGTTCCTCGACGGCCTCGCGGCGACCGGCGCAGCCGCGGATGGCATTCCCGATTTCGAGCGGGCGTCGGACCTCCTGGACAAGGCGACGGGCTGGCGTATCGCCGCGGTCGCCGGGCTGGTGCCGGACGACGTGTTCTTCTGGCACCTTGCCAACCGCCGCTTTCCCGTGACGAACTGGATCCGCGCGCCCGAGCAGATGGACTACCTGGAGGAGCCGGACGTCTTCCACGACTTCTTCGGCCACGTCCCGATGCTGATGAACCCGGTCTTCGCCGACTACATGCGCGCCTACGGGCAGGGCGGGCTGAAGGCGCTGCGCCAAGGCGCCCTTCCCTATCTCGCGCGGCTCTACTGGTACACGGTGGAGTTCGGGCTGATCCGCGGCGGCGACGGCCTCCGTATCTACGGCTCCGGCATCGCCTCGTCGCGCGCGGAGTCGGTCTACTGCCTGGAGAGCCCGGAGCCGAACCGCATCGCGTTCGATCTTCTGCGCGTCATGCAGACGGATTACCGCATCGACGACCTTCAGGCCGTCTACTTCGCGATCGACGATTTCCAGCAGCTCTTCGACGCGACGCGGCCGGATTTCACGCCGTATTACGTCGCGCTGCGGGAGCGGCCCGACCTCGCGCCGGAGGCCGTGCTCCCCAGCGACATCCTCATACCCTGATCAACCAGGACCGGGAGGCAGACCATGCGCCGTTCCATCCCCCTTCCCCGCAGCGAAGGCGTCACCTCGCGCCAGGCCCATGCCGACCTTCCCGAGGGAACCTACGAGCGCGAGCTGGGGCGCGACGGCTTCTATGGCGCGGCGAGCCAGATGTATCACCGGCGCCCACCGACCGGCTGGATCGACTGGCAGGGCCCGCTCCGGCCGCGCGCCTTCGACCTGAACCGGATCGGCCGCGCGGCGGGAAACCCGTGGAGCGCCGCGACAGTGCTGCACAACGCCCATCTCCGCTATCGCTTCTGGCGCACGGGCGGCAGCATGCCGGCGCTCGCCCGCAACGCGGACGGTGACGACCTCCTGTTCGTCCATGCGGGCACCGGCGCGTTCTACTGCGACTACGGCCATCTGACGATCCGGGCGGGCGACTACGTCGTCATCCCGCGCGGCACGATGTGGCGCACTGCCTTCGACGGCGACGCCGACGTTCTGCTGATCGAGGCGACCAACGGCGGGTACGGGCTGCCGGACCGCGGCATGGCCGGGCCGCACGCCATCTTCGATCCCGCCGTCCTCGACACGCCCGTGATCGACGACGCCTTCCGCGCGCAGCAGACCCCGGACGGCAAGGAGGAGGTATGGCAGGTCGAGATCAAGCGCGGCAACGCGGTCTCGACGGTGACATACCCGTATAACCCGCTCGACGCGGTGGGATGGCACGGTGATCTCGCGCCCGTCCGCCTGAACGTCGCGGACATCCGCCCGATCGTCAGCCCGCGCTACCATTTGCCGCCCTCGGTGCATACCACCTTCGCCGCCGACCGCTTCGTCGTCTGCACCTTCGTGCCGCGGCCGATCGAAAGCGACCCCGGCGCGCTCAAGGTCCCTTTTTTCCACAACAACGACGACTACGACGAGGTGATCTTCTATCACCGCGGCGACTTCTTCAGCCGCGACGGCATCGCCCCTGGAATGGTGACCTTCCACCCCTGCGGCTTCACCCATGGCCCGCACCCGAAGGCGCTGCAAGGGATGCTGAAGGCGCGCAAGGCGGCGACCGACGAGTATGCGGTCATGCTGGATGCGCGCGACGCATTGGCCGTGAGCGACCTGCCGGCCGGCGTGGAGAACGGCGACTACGTCAACTCCTGGCGCCCGGAGCGCGCCAAGGCGGCGGAGTGATCGGCCATGAAGCTCGCCACGCTGCGGCAAGGCGGACGCGACGGCACGCTCGTCGTCGTGGACAACGCGCTCGAGCGCTGCGTCTGTCCGCGCGGCATCGCGCCGACCTTGCAGGCCGCGCTCGACGACTGGGCCGCTACCGAGCCCTTGCTGCGCGGCGTCGGCAACCGGCTGGAACTGGGCGAAGCGGCCGGCGCCGAACCGTTCGA
The DNA here is from genome assembly GCA_009377445.1 of Alphaproteobacteria bacterium. Classification (GTDB taxonomy): domain Bacteria; phylum Pseudomonadota; class Alphaproteobacteria; order UBA8366; family UBA8366; genus WHUA01. The sequence continues at coordinate 75,648 of WHUA01000015.1, forward strand.
CGCTTCGGACTGCGCCGCGCCGCTGCCGCGCGCCTACCAGTTCGCGGACGGCTCGGCCTTCGTCAATCACGTGGAGCTGGCGCGCCGGGCGCGCGGCGCCGAGATGCCGCCCGGCTTCTGGTCCGATCCGCTGATGTATCAGGGCCTGTCGGACCCGCTTCTCGGGCCGCACGACGACATCGCGCTGGCCGACGCCGGCTGGGGCATCGATTTCGAGGCGGAGGTCGCCGTGGTGCTGGACGACGTGCCGATGGGCGTGACGCAGGCGGAAGCCTTCCGGCACATCAAGCTGATCATGCTGTGCAACGACGTCAGCCTGCGCAACCTCGTGCCCGGCGAAGTCGCCAAGGGCTTCGGCTTCTACCAGAGCAAGCCGGCCAGCGCCTACTCGCCCGTCGCGGTGACGCCGGATGCGCTCGGCGAAGCCTGGGACGGCGCGCGGCTGCGCCGTCCCCTGGTCAGCCACGTCAACGGGCGCGAGATCGGCCGGCCCAATGCGGGCGTCGACATGGTGTTCGGCTTTCCCGAGCTGATCGCGCACGCCGCGCGCACCCGCCGGCTCGGCGCGGGGACGATCGTCGGATCGGGCACGGTGTCGAACAAGGACCGCCGGGCCGGCTCCTCCTGCCTCGCCGAAGTACGCGCGATCGAGACGATCGAGCACGGCGCGCCGCGCACCCCGTTCCTGCAGTTCGGGGACAAGGTGCGCATCGAAATGATGGCCGCAACGGGCGCGTCGATCTTCGGCGCCATCGAGCAGCGGGTGGTGCGGTACGGGTGAGCCGGGGATCGGTATCGAGCGTACTCGTCCTTCGTCCCTCGACAAGCTCGGGATGAGGAAGCTCAGGACGAGGTCTGTTTTATCGTTCCAACACCATAACGTCCCCCATGCTGAGCTTGTCGAAAGCACCACCACGCTTGACATACTACGTGTCACGTATTATATTGCACGTATGATCAAGTCGTGGAAAAGCAGCGCCACCCGCCGCTTCGCCGAACAGGGCAAGTCCAAGTTTTCAGGCCTTGACGAGGAACGCGCGGACGAACTGCTGAACGTGCTCGACGCGATCTCGTCGTTACGCGAAATCAGCCCGCTCCGCAGCGTCGGCCTTCATCCGTTGAAGGGCAACCGCAAGGGGCAATGGGCGATCACGATCAACGGCCCGTGGCGGCTCGTCTTCCGCTTCGAGGACGGGGATGCCCACGACGTGGAGATTACCGACTACCATTAAGGAGACAGACATGATCCGCCGTGTACATCCCGGCCGCATCCTTGCCCGCGAGCTCGAAGCGCGGGAGATGAGCGCCAACGCTTTGGCGCTGAAGATGCGAGTCCCGGCGAACCGCGTTACCGAAATCATCAACGGGCGGCGAGCCGTCTCTCCGGAGACCGCGCTTCGCCTCGGCCGGTGCCTCGGCACCGGGCCGGATCTCTGGCTGACCTTGCAGGCGAAGTACGACCTGCAGGAAGCGCAGAAGGCGTTCGGCGACGCCATCGAGCGTGAGGTCGAGCAGGCCTGAGGCCGTCCAGAGGGCGATCTCCCGGCGCAAAAAATTTGCGGCGGAACCGGTGCATGCCGTCGGCTGCACCGTGTTCCGCCGCGTTCCCCTCGCCGTTCACCGGCCTGGCGTAAATCCCGCTTTGCGCCGCCGCAGCGCGCGCAATCAATAATCGAAAATGCCCGAGCCAATGTTCGACCGAATCGACTCTGAGTACGTGCCATGATTTTGTCAATACTGTCCCAATCGGGACAAAATCAGGCGCGAGTAGTCAAGACAGGCCTAAGTAAAGCCGGCGGCGTTTCAATCGGACGTTCCGGCGGATTCCGGGAATTGCGGCAATGTATTGGCCGAACGGGCGGAACGTTTGGCCGTCCCGCCCGTTCGACCAATACAACGACGCTTCCCCCAGGAAACAAGAGGACCGGCAAAGATGTGCGGAATCGCGGGCGAAATCCGGTACGGCCCCCGGTACGGCCCCCAGTACGGCCCCCAGTACGGCCCTGTGGGCCCGGACAGCGCCGCCGTCGCGCGGATGACCGAGGCGATGGCCCCGCGCGGGCCGGACGGCGCCGGGCTGTTCGCCCAGGCCAATGTCGCTTTCGGCCATCGCCGGCTCCGGATCGTCGACCTTTCCGAGCGGTCGCAGCAGCCGATGGTGGACCCGGAGCTGGGCCTCGCCATCGTCTTCAACGGCTGCATCTATAATTACCGGGACCTGCGCCGCGAGCTCGAAGGCCTCGGCTACCGCTTCTTCTCCGACGGCGACACCGAGACGATCCTCAAGGCCTTTCACGCCTGGGGCGCGGACTGCGTCGAGCGGCTCTCGGGCATGTTCGCCTTCGCCATTTGGGAGCGCGACACGCGGGCCGTCACCCTCGCCCGCGACCGGCTCGGCATCAAGCCGCTCTACTACGCCGAAGGTGCGGAGCGGCTGCGCTTCGCCTCGTCGCTGCCTGCGCTGCTGGCCGGCGGCGGCATCGACACGCGCATCGACCCGGTGGCGCTGAACTTCTACATGAATTTCCATGCCGTCGTCCCGCCCCCGCACACCATCCTCCAGGGCGTTCGCAAGCTGCCCCCCGCGACGGTGCTCCGCATCGCCGCCGGCGGGACGCGCACGCAGCGCCGCTACTGGCATGTGGAGCATGGCTGCGACGCCGCCGATGCCGCGCTTCAGGCCGAAGAATGGCAGGAGCGCATCCTCGACGCCCTGCGCACCGCCGTGCGCAGGCGGCTGGTGGCGGACGTGCCGGTCGGCGTGCTGCTGTCGGGCGGCGTGGATTCGAGCCTGATCGTCGGCCTGCTGCGCGAGGAAGGCCAGGACGCGCTCGAAACCTTTTCCGTCGGCTTCGAGACGGTCGGCAACGAGCGCGGCGACGAGTTCGAATATTCCGACATCGTCGCCGAGACGTTCGCGACCCGCCACCACAAGATCCGCGTCGACAGCGCGCAGCGCCTTCTTCCGGCGCTGCCCGGATGCGTCGCCGCGATGTCCGAGCCGATGGTGAGCCACGACAACATCGGCTTCTATCTCCTGGCGGAAGAAGTGTCGAAGCACGTCAAGGTCGTGCAGTCGGGCCAAGGCGCGGACGAAGTGTTCGGCGGCTACCACTGGTACCCGCCGATGCTTGATTCCGGCGACGCGGTCGGCGACTACTGCCGCCTGTTCCGGGACCGCGATCATGCGGAATACGTATCGGCGGTCGCGCCCGAATTCTGCGGCGAGGATTGGGCCGGCGCCTACGTCGCCGAGCGCTTCGCCGCCCCCGGCGCGGAGCGCGCCGTGGACAAGGCGCTCCGCCTCGACACCACGGTCATGCTGGCCGACGACCCGGTCAAGCGCGTCGACAACATGACGATGGCCTGGGGCCTGGAGGCGCGCGTTCCCTTCCTCGACCACGACCTGGTCGAGCTGGCCGCCTGCGTGCCCGCCGAGCTCAAGGTCGGTAACGGCGGCAAATACGTGCTCAAGGAAGCCGCGCGGAAGATCGTTCCGGGCGAAGTGATCGACCGGCCCAAGGGCTATTTTCCGGTACCCGCGCTGAAGCACATTCGCGGCGACGTTCTCGACATGGTGCGGAGCGTGCTCGCATCCCGGCAGGCGTCCGAGCGCGGCCTGTTCAACCGAAGCTACGTCGAGCGGCTGCTGGACGATCCGGAATCGCACTACACGCCGCTGCGCGGCTCGAAGCTCTGGCAGGTCGCCCTGCTCGAAATGTGGATGCAGGCCCATGGCGTCTGATCCGGCGAAGGCCAATACGGCGAAATCGGCGGCGGCCCGCCGCGCCGGCAGCGCGCGCGTCCGCCACCGCCGCCTCCTTCCCGCGGAAGCGCACGGCAAGGCGCCGAAGCGGGATGCGATCGTGCATTGCGGCTGGGGCAAGCTGATCCTCGCGCACACCTTCGGCGACGCGCCGAGCCTCGCCGCCGCCGTCGCCGACGAGGACCGCAAGGAGCGCAACATCGCCTTCTACGTCCAGGACCCGCATGTGATCCTGGCCGCCGCGCCGCAGCAGCTCTTCCTCGACCCGTCGCATACCTACCGGCTCTGGCTGGCGCATTACCGCCACAAGAAGGACAGCGCGCGCGGCTTCTACATCCGCCGGCTGCGGCGAAAGGAAGACGCCGACGCGGTCAACAGCATCCTCGCCCGGGTCGGCATGGTGCAGATCCCGGCCGAGTTCCTGCTGAAGACGCACAATTCCCGGACCTTCACGCTCCTGGTCGCCATCGACGAAGAATCGGATGCCGTTGTCGGAACGGTGATGGGCCTCGACCACACGCGCGCCTTCAAGGACCCGGAGGACGGGTCCAGCCTGTGGTCGCTCGCGGTCGATCCGCAGGCGGCGCCACCGGGCGTCGGCGAAGCGCTCGTGCGCCAGCTTGCCGAGCACTACCAGACGCGCGGGCGCAGCTTCCTCGACCTCAGCGTCATGCACACCAACAGCGCCGCCATCGGCCTCTACGAGGCGCTCGGCTTCCAGCGCGTGCCGGTGTTCGCCGTGAAGCACAAGAACCCGATCAACGAGAAGCTCTACATCGCGCCGGAGCCGGAAGCGAAGCTCAACCCCTACGCCCGCATCATCGTCGACGAGGCGCGGCGCCGCGGCATCGGCGTCGAGATCGAAGACGAGGCGGGCGCGCTGTTCCGCCTGTCGCTGGGCGGGCGCACCATCGCCTGCCGCGAGTCGCTGTCGGAGCTGACCTCGGCGGTGGCGATGAGCCGCTGCGACGACAAGGCGCTGACCCGCCGCATCCTGCAGAAGGAGGACCTGGCCCTGCCGGACCAGATCGAAGCCGCGGCGGCCGACGAGAACGAAGCCTTCCTCGCCAGGCACGGCAGCATCGTCGTGAAGCCGGCACGCGGCGAGCAGGGCCACGGCATCGGCGTGGATATCCGCGACCGGGAGGCGATGGCGCGCGCCATCGCCGCCGCCGAGGCGCATTGCGAGCGGGTGCTGCTCGAGCAATTCTGCCCCGGCGACGATCTCAGGGTGATCGTCATCGGCGGCCGGGTCGTCGCCGGCGCCGTCCGCCGGCCGGCCGAGGTCAAGGGAAACGGCCGATCGACGGTGGTCGAGCTAATCGACGTGCAGAGCCGCAGGCGCGCGGCGGCGACCGGCGGCGAGAGCCGCATTCCCCTCGACGGCGAGACCGAGCGCTGCGTCCGGGACGCCGGCCTGTCGATGGACGCGGTGCTCGACGAGGGCAAGAGCGTCGCCGTCCGCCGCACGGCGAACCTGCACACCGGCGGCACCATGCACGACGTCACCGGCCAGCTCCACCCGGCGATCGCCGACGCCAGCATCCGCGCCGCCCGCGCGCTCGATATTCCGGTGGTCGGCCTCGACCTGATCGTCCGCGCGCCCGGGAGCCCGGAATACGTGATCATCGAGGCCAACGAGCGCCCGGGCCTCGCCAACCACGAGCCGCAGCCGACGGCGGAACGCTTCGTCGACCTGCTGTTCCCGCAAACCGTCCGATAAGTCATGCCGCCCTCGCCATCGACCGCGCGTCCCCCGAAAGCCCTCGCGCCGCTGCCGGTGCTGAAGGAAAATCTCGTCTCGACTTTGAAAGACCTGCTCAGCATCCCGAGCCCGGCCGGCCATACCGACGCGATCGTGCGTTACCTGGCGGAGCGGTTCTCCGCGCGCGGCGTGGACTACGAGCTCACGCGGCGGGGCGCGATGCGCGTCAACCTCCCTGGCCGCCAGCCGAGCCCGGACCGCGCGGTCGTCGCCCATGTGGACACCCTCGGCGCGCAGGTGAAGCGGCTGAAGGAGAACGGCCGGCTGGAGCTGGTGCCGATCGGCACCTGGTCGTCGCGTTTCGCCGAGGGCGCCCGCGTCACCGTCATCGGCGACGACGGGACCAGGCGCGGCACCATCCTGCCGCTCAAGGCGTCCGGCCACACCTTCAACAAGGAGATCGACGCGCTGCCGGTCTCCTGGCGGCATGTGGAGCTGCGCGTCGACGAGCGCGTCGCGAACGAGGCCGAGCTGATTGCCGCCGGCTTCAACGTCGGCGACATCGTCGCGATCGACCCGCAGCCGGAGTTCCTTCCCAACGGCTACATCAATTCGCGCCACCTCGACGACAAGGCGGGCGTGGCCGCGATGGTCGCCGCGCTCGACGCCATCCTGGATGCGAAGCCGGCGCTTCCCGTCGACTGCCATTTCCTGTTCACGATCTCCGAGGAGGTCGGCTCCGGCGCGTCGGCGGTGCTGCACGGCGACGTGGCGGAGATGGTCGCGGTCGACAACGGCACCGTCGCGCCAGGCCAGAACTCGTCCGAGTTCGGCGTCACCATCGCCATGGGCGACCAGACCGGCCCGTTCGACTGGCACCTGACGCAGCACCTGCTGCGGCTGGCGCGGGAACACGGCATCGGCCACCAGCGCGACGTTTTCCGCTACTACCGCTGCGACGTGGCTTCCGCCATCGAGGCCGGCAACGACATCCGCACCGCGCTCATCACCTTCGGCGTCGACGCCAGCCACGGCTACGAGCGCGTGCACCTCGACGCGCTGATGCAAGTGGCGCGGCTGCTCACCGCCTACGTCCAGTCCCCGCCGGTGGTCCCGCGCGACGAAAAGCCGCTCGGCGACATCGAAGGCTTCCCCGACGACCAGCCGAGCCGCCGGGTGACGTGAGCGGTTCCCAAGACGCGAAGCCGTCGCGGCTCCGAGCCCCGTCCGTGAACAAGTGCACTGCTGTCCGGTTCAGCAACGATCGGGCGGATACGCCGGTGCGCATGGACTCGCGGAACAAGTCCGCGAGTCCATCCGCACCGGGCCGGCTACATCCGAATCTCGGCGTCCGGATCGCCCGCCGCCAGCGCGCTCATGTAGGCCAGGCATAGGTCCCGCGAGCGGTATTTCCCGTAGCGCGCCGTCTCCTCGCGCTCGACGATGGGAAAGGTCGAGTAGACGTAGCGCACGTCGTCGCGGTTGGTCACGCCGTAAAGGTGGAAGAAGACGGCATCCAGCTTGGCGCGAAGATGCAGGCGGCGCTCCTCGTCCCAGACGAAGGGCGGCTTTACCTTTCCCGATCGATCGACGTAGCCCATGTCGGCGGCGAACGGCGCCATGTCGTGCGCGGTATAGGTAAGCTCCAGAACGGCCTCGCGGACGATCTCGCCGGCCGTCTTGGGGCCGAAGCGGGCCGAATCGTACTGCTCAGGCGGGACAACGGGCAATTGTTCGACAATGTACCAATTCAAATGAGTGCTCTGGGCCTTCTGGCGAGCAATATAGTCGAACACGATGGCATCAAAATTTCCGAGTAGAAGCGAACTCTGCGTTCTTTGCGGCGGCGTTTCGTCGGAAAGGACGATGGGCGCCGTATTTCCCAATCCAACGCGCGGCACCGCCGCAGAAATCATCGTTCTGGCGTCCGTCGCCCGGGCAATGTCCCGAAATGCCATTGCCCATCCAACATCGTTTGGAAACCGCACTTCTGCCGATGGCACCCAATACTGCGGAGTCGGAAGGAAATTAGGATCGGCTTTTTGTTCAACGCTCACATCTTTGCTAAGGGCCGCGTTGTGGAGATTGTCGGCATTCACGTCTATGGACGCAGCACGATGGTCAAACTGATGGATCATCCGGCCAACGTATAGTGGCACCCATTCCCCGCTCGCGCTTTTGAAACGATTGCCGCCGATCGGATAGGCCCCTTCCCGTTCCTCCAGCTCCTGCCGGGTCCGAAACAAGTGCGAGTCGTTGGTCATATCGAACATGCGAACATAGCTTACCGGCCAGGTCTTCTTCTCGCCGCCGTCTGAGCGGTCGACGAGGACCGGCAAACGCCCGTAGATCGCAGTGGTGAGCGCGGCATCGCGGAGCGTGCGAAAGATCGGCGCAGTACCCGTGTTCGGATTCACGCGCGCAAAATCCTCCGCGGTCAGGTCGAAGCAGCGCTCCGGATCGGCAAGCTCGGAAACGTCCTGGAGAAAGAAAGCGCATCTCGCCGCGTCGGCCATAGGCGACGGGCTCGCGACCAGGGCGCAGAACTTGAAACGGCTATCGACGTCCGGAAAGAACGGGTCGGCGTTGAACCTCGTCCGGCGATTCTCGAAATCGTAGAGCGCCTTCAAGCGCCCTCCTGTCGCCACGCCCTTGAAGAACGGCGCAGCGGTCTTGTCCGACGCTATGCCGGACGGCGTGAGAAGCCCGACCATCCCGTCCGGCCTCACCAGCGTCATCGCCCGCTCGACGAAGAGCGAATAGATATTCAGGTCGCCCCCCGAGAGAAGCGGATAGTCGCCACCGCCGCGGGCGACCCGCACCGCGGTTTCGGCGCGCCCGCTCGCCAGGGCGAAGTCGTCGGCGAGCGGATCGTTCGCTTCCGCCAGCGCGGCAATCATGCGCTTGCGGTCGGAAGCACGCTGCGCCAGCGCGATCTCCCGCCTGCGGGCGGCGAACCATTCGACCTGTTGCAGCTTCATGCGGTCCCAGGGCGGGTTGCCGATCACCGCATCGAACCCGCCCGACAGCGCCCCCGATTCCCATTTCGACCAGACGCCCGGAAACGTCACCTGCCAGTTCAGGAACCGCTCTTCACGCACGAGACGCTGCGCCTCGGCGAACAGCGCGGCAAACCGCACCGCCTCGTCCCGGCCGTTCTGCATCTCGATCCCGCCGAGGGCGATCTGGATCGGGTCGCCGAACTGGCCGTCGAAGAAGGCGCGGACCGCCGCCTTGTCGGCTTCCGCCTTGATATCGAGCCAGTCGAAAGCGTGGATCAGGGCGAGAAACGCATTGAGGGGCGCCGTCATGTCCTGCACTTCGGCGAATATGTCGGCGGAGCGGTGCGCCTCGGCGATTTCCGCGTCCGTCAGCCCTCGATGATCTGCATTTGCGTCGCCGCCCGCGTCGCGCGCGTCATCGGCCCGTGCAGCAGAAGCGCCCCACCCCAGGCCGTGGCGCGGTCGATCCCTTTCCGCACCCACGACCCGAACAGGCTGTCGCCGCAGCGCAGGTGGTGATCCAGGAAACCCAGCGGCGCGCCGACGGTGAAGGTGTGCAGCCACAGCGCGACCTTGGCCAGCTCGACCGCCATGGGGTTCTTGTCCACGCCGTAGACGCAACGCTTCAGGATCATGCGGCGGATGATGTGCCGGTCGTCGAGCTGCTCTTCGTCGATCGTCCAGCCGCGCGCCTCGGCGTTCGACAGGATGGTCAGGCGGATTCGCTCGATCCGTTCCGAGAGCGGCGAGACATAGTCGCCCGACTCCACGATGGCCTCCGCCTCGGCCATGGCCGCGATCACCTGGTCGGACAGGTAATCCACGAGGCTCACCAGGAAGTGCCCCGACCCCATCGCCGGGTCGCAGATCTTCAATTCCAGCAGCTTTTCGGCCGGGTCGAGCAGCTTGAGCTTGCCGACCCTGCGGCCTTCGTCGACGCCGCTGCGGGCAAGCTCGGCGGCCTTGTCCGTAAAGATATCGATACGGTCTTGGACGAGAGGCTCTATCGTCTCCTTCAGGATCAATCCGACCAGGTCGTCCGGCGTGTAATAGCTGCCCGACGCCTTCCGGGCGAAGGGATTGGGCCGAACGACGATCTCGCCGCCGTCGCGCACGACCTCATGCTCGAGCAACCGCTCGTAGATCGAGCCGAGCTGCTGGACGCTGAGATCGCGGTAATTGATATAGCGGCGCCCGTCGTCCGTCTCCTCGAAGGAGAGCGCATCGACGACATCGGCCATGACCTGGTCGCCGAGGCGGATATGCGCGAGGAGCGGCGTGACCTCCGCGTCGAACAGGCCGCCGTTGTAGGGTGGCAGGCCTATCGACGCATCGCCCCCGTCGATCGCCCGGCAGAGGTCGTCGATCGCGGACCAGTAGCGGGCCGCCGTCGCGGAAAAAACGTCGTTGCGGTCCTTGCGATTGCCGACGTCGCCCCGCACGCGCCGGCGGAGGCCGTATTCGTCATAGCGCGCGTCGCGGACCGGAAGCAGGTCGCGGTCTTCGGCGTAGAGGATGAACAGCAGCCGGTAAAGAAGGATCAATGCCGCTTCCCGCACCTCTTGCAGCGGCGCTTCGGGCGCGGCGGCGGCAATCGCCCGGGCGAGTTCCGGAAAGACCTGACCGAAGACCAGGTTCGACAGGCTGGCGGCAACGCGCTCTTCGTAGAATTTCCCTTCCTGCAGGGCGCGCTGATGAAAGGTGCGCTCGTCGCTGGGGCTCGGGAGAAAGGCCTCGCGCCGGAAAACGAGCGCGAAGACCTTCAGCCAATGGAGCCGGTCTTCGGGAGAAAGCGCGAACAGGCCCTCGTTGTGGCCGGAAATGTCGAGGACCGCCGCGAGATCGATCTCGAAGAACTGCTCGGAGACCGAGCGCGCGCCCTGGTAATAGAGCCTCCACCGGGCGCCGTTGGTGAGGATGCCCCAGCGGAGCCTGCCGCTCGTGAGATCGTCCGCGCGGCGCAGATACCGCAGCATCTGGGTGGAGGGCGCCGTCTCCTCGCCCCGCTTGCCCGAACGGCGATCCAGAGGGCGCAGCCACCGCTTGGACTCGACCACCGCCAGCCCGAATTCGTACCGCTTCCAACCCTGCGGGAAACCGTTCGCCCGCAGCTTGGCCGCATCGTCCGCGAACAACAGGCCGTCCGGCACGTCCTCCCTGCCCTTCGGCGCGAGGTTCTGCTGGCGCAGCGTCGCGGTCCATCCGAGGCACTCGAGAACCGGCCAGATCAGATCGTCTTCGGTCTGACTCTCGTTCGGCGTCTGCGCGATGGGGAATCCGTCGAAAACGGCACGAAGCTGGTCATCGAGCGCCGCGAGGTGCGAATCGTCGAGCGATGGCCAGTCCTCGAGCCGAACGATCGACTCCCGCAGGAAATCGTTCGAAAAGAGACTTCCCTGTGTCGCGTCGCCCATAATTTCGACCGGTTGCGCCGAACGGCATTGCGGAGGAGACGAGCGCCCGCTCGCCGCCGGTTTTATGGCAGAGTCGCCCCGGACGGGAAAGCCCTAGAACGCAGCGCGTCGAAGATGCGGCTTACGCCGCGGGCCGGAGATACGGCCTACGCCGCGGGCCGGCGCTCCGCGGCAGATGCCTCCGGGGCCCGGAGGCCGAGCCAGCAGATGGCGGCGAGCGCAATGGCGTAGGCAGCGACCTGAATGCCGCTCGGTTGCGAGATGTAGCCGAACAGCGCGTGCGCCACCTGGCCGGCGGCGGAATCGTCCGGCAGCAGGAAATACGTGTCCCAGATCGGGTCGGACAGCGCGGGCAGCCAGCCCGCGGAAACGAAGAAGCCTGCCGCCTGCGCGCTCAGCCCCGCGCCGAGCAGCGCGAGAAGGACGGTCGCAAGCTGGAAGACCGATTTGATGCCGGCGCGCAGGACGCCGTAGTAGATCAGCGCGCCGATCACCGATCCCGCGGCGCCGCCGGCAAGGAAGCCGCCGGCGATGCCGGGCGCGGTCATCTGGCCCGACAGGCTCAGCGCCGACAGGAACACGACCAGTTCCGAGCCGTCGCGCAGCACCGCGATCGCCATGGTGACCGCGAGCAGGTAGAGCGTCGCCCGGCCGGCGCGGATACGTCCGCCGACCTCCCGGGCCTCCGCCGCCAGCGTCGCGCCATGCTTGCGCATCCACGCGATGGTCCAGGCGACCATCGCCACCGTGACCGACAACACGATCGCGTTGAACAGATCCTGGCCGCGCCCGGCGAACGCCTCGGTGATCGCCTCGGCGAACAGGGCGACGACACCGGCTCCGGCGGCCCCTCCGGCGAGGCCGGCCAGAAACCAGGCGGTGCGGCCGGGGATGCCGCGGGTGGCCGCGAGCAGCAGCGCCGCGACCAGGGCGACCTCGAGCGTCTCGCGAAAGACGACGATGCCGATCTGGATCATTTCACCACCAGCCGGCCTTGCGCGGTGGCGGCGTGAAACTCGCCGAAGAACTTGTAGTTCCGATTCTTGCGCAAGGGCCTGACGGTGAACTCCGCGGTCTTGCCGCCGGCGATCACCCGCTCGATCTTGAGGCCGATGCTCTCGAACTCCTCCGGCGTGCTGTCCGCGTTCGTCACGATCAGCTTGAGCGCGCGATTGGCCGGAACCTCCGAAGTCGCCGGCTCGAAGCGATGATCGCGGATGACGATGCGGACTTCGAAGGGCTCGTCCGCCGACGCGCCTTGCGGCAAACCGACGCAGACCGGAAGCAGAAAGGCCAGCGCGAGTATCAGGCGGCGTCGATCGATCATCGTTTTCAAGCGGCGCCTTCCCTCACGCCGCATCCTTTCTTCCGGACCTAATGACCCGATGCAAATACTGCGACTGACTTGCATTTTCAACATGTGATCGTTAGTATAATTGAAAATCATTCGCAATCAAAAGGTGCCAAATGTCGCACTTTTCCACCGCGTGCGCATCGATCGCCGCAGCCATCGCGCTTTTTGCCGCGTTTCCGGACGCCCTCCCCCAAGCCTCGCTGGTCAATGCCGCCGCCGCCGAAACCATGCCGTCGATCTGCCGCAGCAGCGACGGCAAGCTCAACCGGCTGTCCGTACGGACGGCGATGCTCGACCGCCTGGCCATTCCCCAGTTGGCCGACGCCACCACCGGATCGGTCGATGTCGAGGACAACCTCGACCTGTTCGAGAAGCTGGGGCTGATGGAAGGCCATCTGCTTATCGGCAAGGCCTTGCTCGACGCCAAGATGCAGGATGCCGCACTGCCCCATTTCGGGCATCCGGTGCGCGAGATATACGACTACCTGAAGCCGATCTTCGCCGAGCGCAAGCATCCCGAGTTCGAAGCGGACCTCAACGATCTCGAGCAACGCGCCAAGGACGCGCCGAACGCCCCCGAAACCGCCAGCGCCTTCAACAATGTCCTGGTGAAGCTGGACGGCCTGCGCAACACGATCCCCGGCGACCTGATGAAATCGCCCGACTTCCTCACCCTCGGCATCGCGCTGCTGGTGGATGCCGCGGCCGGCGATCTCGGCGAATCCCTCGACAAGGGCAAGATCGTGAACACGCTCGAGTATCACGACGCGATGGGCTTCGCGCGCTATGCGGACAACGCCGTCAAGAAATACGGGAGCGCGCTCGGAGAGCGGTCCTCTTCCATCGCCAAGGAAACCGCCTTCACCCTGACGGCCTTTCCGGCGCTCGCCGCCCCTTCCCGCCCGAGCCGGAGCGTCGCCAGCGTGCGCTCCGCCGCCGACCGGGTGAGAGGCGCCGCCGTCCACGCCAAGGCGCCTCACCCGGGCTGACCCGCCGCGCCGCCGCCGAACGGACGGCCATCGCGAGCAGAAGGAACGAAAAATGAGGGAGATGCTTTGTGCCGGCCTCGTCATCGCGTGCGCGCTCGTCGCCGTGCTGCTGGGCGCGCCGGCGGAGTTGGCCGCGCAGATGGCGGCCAATGAGCTCGACGTGGTCTGGGGCGGAACGCTGCTGCTGACCCTGCAGTCCGATCAGACCCTCAATCGCGCGGCGGTAACCGCGGCCGCGGCTACTCTTGCGGCCGACGTCCGGCAGGCCGCGCCGCCGGCCGGCGCGGACCTCGGCCTGCAAGCCGAGGAACAGCCGCGCCAGATCCTGCGGGCGGAAGCCGGCGGCGGCCGCCAGTCCTACATGGTCGCGCTCGGCAACACGGCGTTCAGCTCGCCCCTGTTGTTCGGCGAGAAGGCCCGCGCGGCCGGCCTGTCCTGCAACGCCTGCCACCGCCAGGGCGACATCAATCCGCACTTCTTCATTCCCGGCGTCTCCGCCCGCCATGGCGGGCTCGATCCCACGACCGATTTCTTCAATCCGGCGCAGGACGACGGCGTCGCCAACCACACGGACATACCGAGCCTCCGCGGCGTCCGCCTGACGGCGCCATACGGCCGCGACGGCAGGATCGCCTCGCTGCGCGAGTTCGCCCGCCACGTCATCGTCAACGAGTTCGCGGGCGACGAGCCTGCGCCGCGCATCCTCGACGCGCTGGTCGCCTACATGGACCAGTTCGAGCTCCTGCCGAACCCGAAGATCGACAGTCTCGGCCGGCTGACCGGCGCCGCCGGCGCTGCGGCCAAGCGGGGCGAGACGCTGTTCAGGAAGCCCTTCGCCGCCATGGACGGCAAGTCCTGCGCGAGCTGCCATGTGCCCGGCGCGCTGTTCACGGACGGCAGCCGCCACGACGTCGGCTCCGGCGGCGTCTTCGATACGCCGACGCTGCTCAACAGCCGCTTCACCGCGCCCTATTTCCACGACGGGCGCTATCAGGGCTTCGCCGGCGTGGTCGACCATTTCGATCGCGCGTTCGCGCTCGGCCTCGCGCCGCGCGACAAATCGGACCTCGCCGCCTATCTCGATTCGGTCGGCGACGGCGCCGATCCGTTCGAGCCGGTGACGCGCCAGAGCGAGATGAGCGAGATCGGCGCCTATGTGGGCGTGCTCGACCGGGCGATCGACACGCGCGACCTGCCGGCGATCGCGCTGGTGGTCGACACCGTCAATTTCGACCTGGCGCTTATCGCCAAGCGGTTCGACAACCGCAATCCCAGGACCGGCAAGCCGCGCCGGCCCGACCGGCCGGACGTGGCCGCCATCGCCGGCCGGCTGATCGAGGACATGACGGCGGTCGGCACGCTCGCCAAGGCGGGACAGGCGGCAAAGGCGAAGGAAGCGCTCGACGCCTACCGCAACCGGGCGCTCACCCTGGTCAGCGCGTATCCCGGCGCGAAAGGCGCTCCGGCCATTCGATAGCGCCGCGGCGCCCCCCCCCTTCCCCGCCCCCGCCGCGATTTCTTTGCGCCTCCGCAACCAGACGATAGGATCGAGTCGGACAGCCGTTCACGCACCACATGCGGGAAAGCGCCATGACCGACATGACCGAATCGACCCTCCGCTACGGCGAGGCGCAAGCGCCTGGGCGCGTCGAGGACGTGCACCTGTTGACCGGGCGCGGCCGCTTCTCCGTCGATGCAAATTCTCCGGGCCAGGCATACGGCGTCTTCCTTCGCACGCCGCACGCGCATGCGGAAATCGCCGCCGTCGATACCGCCGCCGCGCGCGCGATGCCGGGCGTGCTCGGCGTCTTCACCGAGGCGGACATGCGGGCGCTCGGCTCCATCCCCTGCGCGCCGCCGCCGGCCGGCCGCAACGGCAGCGAAGCCGTCAAGCCGCCGCGCCCTGTGCTGGCGCAGGGCCGCGTGCGCCATGCCGGCGAGCCGGTCGCGCTGGTCGTCGCGGAAAGCGAGGCGCTGGCGATGGACGCGGCGGAGCGCATCGCCGTCGACTATCGAACGCTTCCGGCCGTGACCGGCGTTGAGGATGCCGTCGCCGCGGGCGCGCCGGTCCTGTGGACCGAAACACCTAGCAACGTCGCGCTCGACTACGAAGCGGGCGACGCCGCGGCCGTGGACGCCGCCTTCGCCGCGGCGCGGCACGTGGTGCGGCTCCGCGTGCTGAACAACCGCCTCGCCGTCTGCACGATGGAGCCGCGCGCCGCGCTGGCCGAGTTCGACGCGGCGACCGGCCGCTACACGCTGACGGCCGGCTCGCAGGGCGTCGGCGGCATGCGCGACACGCTGGCGACGGCGATCCTTCGCGTTGAGCCCGACAAGCTCCGCGTCGTATCCGGCGACGTCGGCGGCGGCTTCGGCATGAAGACGCAGCCCTACCCGGAATACCCGGCCCTGCTGCACGCCGCGCGCACGCTCGGCCGGCCGGTGAAGTGGACGGCGACGCGCAGCGAAAGCTTCCTCACCGACAACCAGGCGCGCGACGGCGTGATCGACGCGGCGCTGGCGCTCGACGGCGACTACCGTTTCATGGCGATGAGGGTCGAGGCGCTCGCCAACATGGGGGCCTATCTCTCCGCCGCCGGGCTCGGCATCGCGACGCGCAACATGGCGTGGTGCATGGCCGGGGTCTACGGCACGCCGGCCATCCACCTCGGCGTCAGATGCGTCTTCACCAACACCGCGCCGATCGGGCCGTATCGCGGCGCGGGACGGCCGGAGGCGAGCTACATCATCGAGCGCATCGTCGATCAGGCGGCGGCGGAACTCGGCATCGACCGCATCGAGCTGCGGCGGCGAAACCTGATCCGGCCTGCCGCCATGCCCTACCGCACGCCGGTGGCGCAGACCTACGACAGCGGCGAATTCGAACCGATCCTCGACGCCGCGCTCGACCTCGCCGACTGGAATGGCTTCGCCCGGCGCCGCGCCGATGCGGCGCGGGCGGGACTGCTGCGCGGCATCGGCGTCGCCTGCTTCATCGAGCATGCCGGCGCGCGGCTGTCGGAATCCGCGCGGCTGCGCTTCGGCGCCGACGGCATCGTCACCGTGTACAGCGCCGCGCAGAGCCAGGGCCAAGGGCATTTCACCAGCTTCGCCCAGGTGGTGGCCGAGCGGCTCGGCATCCCGTGCGCGCAGGTGCGCATCGTCGAAGGCGACAGCGACCGCGTGCCGCCGGGCGGCCAGACGACGGGCTCGCGCTCGATGGCGGTGTGCGGCGGCGCGATGATGGCGGCCTGCGACCAGGCGATCGAGACCGGCAAGGCGATCGCGGCGCACATGCTGGAGGCATCGGTCCGGGACGTCGCCTATGAAGGCGGCCGCTTCCGCATCGCCGGGACCGACCGCGCCCTGACACTGCAGGAAGTGGCCGCGGGCGCCGGTGGCGGCGCGTGGCCGGACGGCGTGCCGCACAGCCTCGACACCGATCTCGACTACGAAGCCGGCGCGCCCACCTTTCCCAACGGCTGCCACGTCTGCGAAGTGGAGATCGACCCGGAAACCGGCGCGGTGCGCCTGCAGCGCTATATCGGCGTCGACGACGTGGGACGCGTCATCAACCCGATGATCGTCGACGGCCAGATGCACGGCGGCGTCGCCCAGGGCGCGGGCCAGGCGCTCGGCGAGCATTGCCTCTACGACGACGCCGGCCAGTTGCTGTCCGGATCCTTCATGGATTACGCGCTGCCGCGCGCGAAAGACCTGCCCTCCTTCGGCTTCGCCTACCATCCGGTCCCATGCCGGACCAACGTCCTCGGCGTCAAGGGCGCCGGGGAGTCCGGCACCATCGGCGCCATCCCGGCCGTCGCCAACGCGATCATGGATGCGCTGCGGCAGGCAGGCGTTTCCGCCTTCGACATGCCCGCGACGCCGCTCCGGATCTGGACGCTGCTGCGGAAGCGGCGGCCTCGGCCTGAGCGCATGCGGTATACGGCTACTGGAACCAAGTTCCAGCCGCGCCGTTTGTTATCGCTTCCTCCCTCAGGATTCCTCGGGACGACGAGGGGTACCCGTGATGACCAGCAGACGCCTTGCGCTTTTCGCGACCTTGCCGGCGCTGTCGGCAATCGCCTTCGCGGCGCTGCCGTGCGCGCGGAGCCTCGCGGACTACCAGTCTGCGCTCGATGCCTATCTCCGCGGCGAATTCGCGAGCGCCTTCAAACTGGCGCTCCCGTCCGCGCTCGAGGGCGATCCCAAGTCGCGGATCGGCCTCGGCCTCCTCCTCGCCCGCGGTCATGGCGTGAAGGCCAATATCGTGCGCTCCTATTCCTGGTTCGACCTGGTCGCGAGCCAGCCGGAACCCGAGTTTCGGCTCGCCCGCATGCTTGCATCGATCAACCGCGATTACCTCCGAAAACAGATGTCGGCAGAGCAGCTCGCCGCGGCCAGGCTCCGGACGGCGATGATGCAGGCCACGCCGAAGACGATCGCAAGCGCCGCCCAGTTCGGATTCAGTCTTGCCAGCCACGCGGACAAGACTCCGCCGCCGCGCGCGAACGGCTCCGTGCCGGCCAACGGCGCAGCGTCGGCTCTCGCCGCTGCGGCCAGCCGTGCTCCCTTCGCGCTTCTACAGCCGGTTGCGACGCTGTACCGGATTCAGCTCGCGGCGCTGCCGGTCGGCAACACGGAGCGGCTGCGCTCGAAATGGTCGCGGCTGTCGAGCCGGCATGCGGCTCTGCGCAAGCTGCAGCCTCTGCTGATACGCATGGATCTCGGCGATTTCGGCGCGTACGAAGGCCTGCGGGCCGGCGCCTTCGACGACACGACGCAGGCCTACGCGATCTGCGGCGCACTGCTCGAAAGCGGCCAGGACTGTTTCGTGGTCGCCAAATAGCGCCCGTCGCGGCGGCGGGCGCCATCGGCAATCGACGGCTGGGGCAATCGACGGCTGGGGCAATCGACGGCTGGCGCTCAGCGATTGACCGGCAAGCAGGCCTGTTTCTTCTCCTTCAGGCCGCTGCAGACGGAACGCGCCTCATCGAGGGTCGAATAACCGCCGGTCTGGACGCGATAGAACGTCCCGCGCCCGGCGATCTCCTTCTTTTCGACCGTCAGCGGGCGGCTGCCGAATATATCGGGGAACGCCTTCTGCAGGCGTGCCCATTCGCGCTCCGCCAGCTTCTCGGAGCTGACCGACGCGAGCTGGACCAGGAAACCGCCGCTTGCCGCCGAAGCTTTCGGCTTGACCGGCGCCACTTTAGGCACGGATGCGGTTTGCGTCGGCTTCGGCACGGTCATGACCGGCACGTTGCCCGGCTCGGGCACGGTCGACGCGGCAGGCGGCGGCGCGCTTTCGACCGGCTCCGGCTTGACGAGCGCCGGCGCCAATACGCGCAGATTGGGCACGTCGCGCACCGCCTTGCCGGCGGCCGACTCGTCCGGCGTGACGGTCTTCGGCGAGGCCGAAACGCTGGCGCCCGGCGTGATGGGGGCCGCCGTCACGGCCGCGTTGCCTGCATCGCTGCTTGCGGCCGGCGGCGCGCCCGGCTCAGCGGCATCCTTTGCCGCCACGCCCGATTGAGCCGCGGACGGCGCCGGGATCGTCGGTACGGCGGCGGGCGGCAAGCCAAGCCCGCCCGTCGTGGCGCCCTGTCCCGGTTCCGTCCCGGATGGCATCGACGGGAGGGCTTCCGGCTGCGGCTTCGCGGGCCCGCCGGTCGTGAGCGGGGTATCCGGCGCGCCCGGCTTGCTCTCCGTCACGGACGGCGAGACCACGGGCGGCGCGGGCGGAATCGCCTGCGTGGCGCCCGACGTTTCCGGTATCGGGGATCTGCTCACATCCGGCGCCGGCGCGGCGTCCGTCGCCGGGGAAGGCTGCGCCGGAGCGGATGCGACGACCTCTTCAGGGGCGCGCTGATTCGGTCCTTCGCGCAGCCAGCCGCCGGCATAAAGGACGATGGCGACGATGCCGGTCAGGGCGGCCATGACATAGACGAAGCGCAGCAGCCGCGCGTCGCGCGCAGCCTCCTGTTCCGCCTCGCCGCCGTCTGACCCGGCGCCGCCGGAGCCGTCGCGTTTCGGCGTTCCGCCGTTTGCCGCGCCGTTGCCGATCGGCCCGCCGGATGGGCGATCGCCGGAGGGAGCCGCCGCTTCGGCGACCGGTTCGGCGGCGGCCGATTGCCTGGCCGCCGCGATGTCGGCAACGTCTTCCCCGGCGGCTACCGGCACGGGACCGGCGCTGCGGGGCGGGACGGACGGCGGTGCCGCGGGTTGTGCCGGCGCTTGCCCTGGCGTTTGTGCCGGCGTTTGCGCCGACGTTTGCACTGGCGCTTGCCCTGGCGCCTGCACGGTCGACGGGACCACGCGCGGCAAGGAATGCTCGGCGGGCCTGACGGTCCCGGACTGCGCGCCGTTCTCGGCCGCGACGGTTTTGGGCTCCGGCGTGGCCGCGGCCGCGTTGGAGGGCAGCTTCGTCATTCCGGACAACGCATGGCCGAGGTCGCTCAGGTCGCTGCCGTTGCCATTCCCATTGCCCTTGGCCGCCATGGATTCCGCCGGCCTCTGGCGCCCGGACTCCGGAATCGAATACGGCGCGGCCGCAGGTTCCGCTTCCCCCTTCCGCGCCAGGAGAGAGCTGGTGAGCGATGCCGGTTTACTCTTCTTCGTCGTCAATTCGTATCCTGCCCGTGAACCCTATCCAATTCGGAGGTACCGGCCGCCGACATGGAGGTACCGCCCGTGCCGATAGATGGAGACCGCATATTACGCTCCATCCGAGTCTTGAGATAGTCCCAGAGTTTAGTAATTTCCTTCGCCGAACGGGATAAGGAATCGAGCTCCATGACCGTCCGGCCGTCGATCATGCTGGCCGCGAAATCGACGCGTTGATGAATGATCGACGGCGCAAGCGTGCCGTGCTGCGAGAGCGCGATCGCCGCCTCCGAGGTGATGCGGGCGCGCTGGGTCGCGCCGTTCACCACGAACACCAGCGGCTTGCTCAGCGCCTCGACGAGCTCGACCGTGCGGCCGACGGAACGCAGGTCGTGCGGACTGGGCCGCGTCGGGATGACCACGAGGTCGGAAACGCGGACCACATCGGAAATCGTGGCCGTGATCGCGGGCGGCGTATCGATGAAAAGCAAGTCGATGCCGAGGCTTCGAAGCTGCTCGATATCCTGCTCCAGGCGCGGCGTCGACGTATGCACGAAAACCGGCGTCGGCTGCTCCCGCTCATTCCACCAATCGGCGAGGCTGCCCTGCGGGTCGGTGTCGATCATCGCGACCGAGCCGTTGCCCGACCGCTCCGCCTGAACGGCAAGGTGACCCGCCAGGGTGGTCTTGCCCGACCCGCCCTTCTGCGACGCAATAGCAATGACCCGCATTTGCCTTTCCCTGCCCGTCAGACGCTGCCCGCATGGGCGTGAATGTCTTAATGCTGCCTTGATCCCAAAGCACCGCATAAATTAACGATTGTAAAGAGCGCGATAGGAATCCCCGCTTTCGAAGCCGGAAATCGCCCACCCGGTTTCCGTTAACGAATGAGAACAGCCAGCGCCGCGAAGGTCAACACTTCGCGCGCCGCGTTTCCCCTGCTCCCTCGATTTCGTTGCCGCCACGGCCTCCCATGGCCCCGAATGGCAGCATTTGCCCCGCCGGCCCGCTCCGGCGCCGCGGCAGGGCGGCGGGGCCGCACCGGGCGCGGAACGCCATATCGAAGGGTCATATCGCCACAACAAAAAATTGAATCTGTTCCGAGTCTCGACGCGCGCACGGGCCGGACGCTGCATGCGCCGCCGCAATCCGGCGAAGCGGCGCCTGCAAAGGAAAGCGGCTACTGCGAAGGCAGCTCTCCCGGCGCCGGCGCCTGCATTCGCAGGCGGCGTTATCCCGCGCCCGCCTTCCCCGGCTCTCGTCCTTTGGAGCTAGTCACGACGGCCATCGGTACGGCGCCGAGTACGGCTTTTTTACTAAATACATATCGCATTTTACGGAGTTCCGGGACGTTCCCATACTCGCATTGTCGCCGGCGGAGAAGACCGGACGAACGAACCGCGGGCGAACCGCCGCAAGCCAAGGAGCGAGGTATGGAGAAGGCCCCAACGAGGCCGGGATCGATCAGGTACCTCGCAGCGTTCATTGGGACGATGATCGTCGTGCTGGGCATCCTGGACGTGGTCTCCACCAATCTTGTTCTTCGAGCGGGCGGGGTCGAGCTCAATCCCATCATCTCGCTATGGATGGAGTATCTCGACCAGTGGTGGCACCTGCCGAAGCTGCTGATCCACCTGCTGGCCGGGTTCCTCGTTTATTACCTGCTGTACAACCGCTTCACGGCCACGGTCGCCCTTCTGGTCGTCTTCATGTACGGCGTCATCGTCCATCATAATTTTTCTATTCTTTCAACTACTTGATGGTATGGAAAGGGGACGCTGAATGGATATTCTGACCGTCGTCCTGGGACTCGCCGGCGCAACGGCCGCCACGTTTGCGGCGCGCCGGATCGCCGCCCGGCTCGGCCGCAGCCCGGCCGCCGCGTTCGGACTCAGCGCCTTCTTCCTCAGCGGGCTGCTCTACGTGGCGGCGCTCCAGACCCTCATGCTCTACGGCCTCCCCAGCGGCATGCTGCCCGTCGCGCGTGCGCCGGAGGTGACGTTCCTCGCCTATGCCGTTCTGGCCGCCGTCTTCTCGATCGCAGCGGGCGTCGGGATGGTCGCCGGCTGGATCGCCGTCTTCCGGAGCCGGACGGATGAGCCGAACAGGCTCAAGACGCTCGGGCTCGCCTCGCTCTTCTCGCTTGCCGTCACCATCCTCGCCGCCCCCTACCTCATCCAGAACCAGCTCACCATCGGCCGCGCCATCGGCGCCAACGAAGCGGAAATCAGCGCATTCACCAGCAGCTACAAATCCGGGCTGCAGCGGCTGGCGAAGGTCGGCGCGCTCAGCCGCATCGAGATCGACGATGCCGCCATCACCCATTACATCGGCGGACCGTTGTACGATGTCGGACCGGAAGGCCTGGCGAAATACGCCCGCGCCGCAATGGTCTACCAGACCCTCGTGCTGGGCGAGGCGCCGAAGCCCGTGGTGCTGCGCGACGCGGTAACCGAAGACCGAATCGGCACGTTCCAGCCCGACGGCGTGTTCGTCGTGCAGACCAAGCGCGACCTCACACAGGTTACAAAGTAATAAAATATTTTTATAACAATGTATTATACATACATTCTTAATTTTAAAATGTGATATTTATCTTACCCCTTTAATTATTATCGATATTATTCTTATTGCATTCACCCAAGCGGCGGCATGGCTAACTTCCATTTACCATATGACACAACCGTTTAGGGCATTGCTTAACCGATCCTTAACGAATTGCCGTCACTCTCGAATCGAGCGGCGCGAAGACGCCGGCAACGCGCAGTTATGAGGGGCGTCATGGCAACCCGTTTGTCCGCTCGTAGGGCGGCGACGATTCGGCAGGCGATTGCCGCCGCGGCATTCGTCTGGGTCCTGTTTCTCGCGCCCGCCGCCCAGGCGAGCGACGCCGAGGCCTACGTCCGCTCGATCGCCGAAAAGCTCGAGCCCTTGCTGCAAAATGGCCACCTCACCGCCAAATCGGTGGACGACTTCCTGAAGACGACCATCGTCGACGAGCTCGACATGGACCGAATCGCGAAATACGTGCTGCGCAACCACTGGTCCGAGATCACCAGCGACGACCAGAAGAAGTTCATGAACATCTTCCGGTATTTCATCGTCGAGAACTTCAAGCGCCAGCTCGTCAAATACTCCAACGCGGAGATTCGCATCATCCGCTCCGTGGAGCATGAGCCTGAGGGCGTCTCGGTCATCACCCGGGTGCGGGTGCCGTCCAAGTCGCCGCTGAACATGAACTGGCGCCTGTTCCGCGAGAACGACCGGCTGAGGATATTCGACGTTTCCGTGCAAGGCATCTCGAAGCTTTCGGCGACGCGCTCCGAATACAAGACAGTCTTGGAGGAGCATGGCTTCAACTACCTGCTCCAACAGATCTGCGCGAAGCTCGAAGGCCCGCACCCGGCGTCCTGCTGAATTCCCGCCCGGATGAATCCGATGACACCCGACGGCGCGGCCCCCGGCGAAAAGCCATTCGATCCCCTGCACGCGGCCTCGGCCGCACCTGTCTCTCATCCCAGGCTCGAGTTTTGGCTCGGCGCCGACACCGCCGCCGACAACCTGCTGGTGCTGCAAGCGGACGGCGCCGGCTGCGCGCTGATCGATCCGCAACACGGCTGGGGCCAGGTCCGGCGCTTCGATTCCTACGAGGCGGCGTATTCCTGGCTGACCCGCGAAGCCTACGAGCCGGTCGACGTGCGGTAGCGCGATCTACGCCACGGGGTCGTCGAATCGAATCAGCACCTTGTCCACCCGGCGGCCGTCCATGTCCACGACCTCGAACCGCGCGTTGCGGTAGGTGAAGCTCTCGCCCGCCTCCGGTACATGGCCGAGCTGCTGCATGACGAAGCCCGCAACCGTATCGAAGCGGGTCTCCTCGCGGAGCCCCGGGAACCGCAGGCGATCCTCCAGCTCGTCGACCGGCAGCCCGCCGTCGACCAGCAGGCTGCCGTCGTCGCGCAGCACGATAGGCGATTCGTAGCTCTCGCCCCGCTCCGGAAATTCACCCGCGATCGACTCCAGCACGTCGGTGAGCGTCACGATCCCTTGGGTCGTGCGGTATTGGTCGACCACGACCGCCATATGGATTCTTTCGCGGCGGGACAGGTCGAGTAGCTTGAAGACCGGGGTCTGGTTGGGAACGCTCAGCACCGGCGCCATCAGCGATTTCAGGCGGAGAGGCGCGCCCTTGAGCGTGGCGTCGAGCAAGACTTTCATGTGAACCGCGCCGACCGCGCGGTCGATCGAGCCTTCGCAGACGAGAATGCGCGAGAAGCTATGCTCGGCGACGACACGGCCGATCTCCTCCCGCCCGGCGTCGACGTCGAGCCAGACGACCTCTGTTCGCGGAGTCATGATGACCCGGACGTTCCGATCGGCAAGGCGGAGCACGGCCTCGATCATCTCGCGCTCCTGCGGCACGAAGATTCCGGCGCGCGTCCCCTCGGCGATGAGGGATTTCACTTCATCCTCGGTGATCGCCGCGTCCCGGACCTGCGACAGGCCGAACAGCCTGAGGACGAGCTCGGTCGAGATCTTGAGCAGCCAGACGACCGGCGCCATGGAGCGCGACAGCAGGCGCATCGGGCGCGCGACGGCCGACGCCACCCGCTCCGGATCCGCCAGTGCGATCCGCTTCGGCACCAGCTCGCCGAAGACGATCGACAGATAGGTGATGGCGACGACGACCGCGGCGATGCCGATGGCGTCGCCGTGCGGCGCCACGGCCGGGAACCCGTCGAGCCAGTCGCCGAGCTTGTCGGCAATGGTGGCGCCGCCGAACGCGCCGGCGAGAACGCCGACCAGGGTGATCCCGACCTGTACCGTCGACAGGAACCGGCTCGGGTCGCCGACCAGCCGCAACGCGACGCGCGCGCCGCGGTTTCCCCTCTCCGCCATGTAGGTGAGCCGGGAGTTCCGTGACGAGACGACGGCCAGCTCGGACATGGAGAGCAAGCCGTTCACCACGATCATCAGACCGATCAGGATAAGCTCGAAGTACAGCATTTCGACAACCCGTGCAGTGGAACCCTTTCCATCATCGCGATCTTTTCGCCGGCTGCACGATAAAATTTCATTCTGCAGCCCATCTGCAGCCCGTCCGCAGCCCATCTGTAGCCCGTGGCGAAAAATTGATTTCACCGATATCCCGACCGGCGGGTACGCTGCCGTCATGGAACAGCGAATGACCCTGATCACCCTCGGCGTGAAGGATCTTTCCCACAGCGTCGCATTTTACGAACGGCTCGGCTGGGAGCGGTCGGTTCGGAAGGCGGAAGGCGTCGCCTTCTTCCAGGCGGGCGGCATCGTCCTGTCGCTCTATCCGCGCGACGCGCTCGCCAAGGATGCGGACATGCCGCCGGAAGGCTCGGGCTTTTCCGGCTTCTCCCTCGCCTACAATACCCGCACGCGGGACGAGGTCGACGCCGTGCTGGCCGAGGCGGTCCCGGCGGGCGGCACGCTCGTGAAGCCGGCCTACGAGATTTTCTGGGGCGGCTATGTGGGCTTCTTCGCCGACCCGGACGGCTTCCTCTGGGAAGTCGCCTGGAACCCGATGTTTCCGCTCACCGAGGACGGCGCGATCGTGCTGCCGGAATAGGGGACGGGAATAGGGGACGGGCCCCCTACCCCTCCGGATCGGGCCGTTTCAGCGGCGGCCGGTCCCAGGACGGCTCCCAGGTGGCGAGATCGTGGTTCTGCGGCTGGCGGACGATGATGCCGCGCTCGAGGTCCGACAGCACCCGCTCGTAGAGCTTGAGCCCGAGCGGAAAGAGCTGGTCGCGCCACAGGTCGCCCGCTGTCGCGCCGGGCGGCACGAAGATGTGCTCCTGCGCGGCGATGTCGCCGCCATCCATGATGTCGTTCATCCAGTAGATCGTGCCGCCGGTCACCTTCTCGCCCATGTGCAGCGTCCACACGATCGCATCGCGCCCGCGGTGCAGCGGCAGCAGGCTCGGGTGATAGCCGATCGCGCCGAGCCGCGCGCGCTCCCGCGTCTTGCGGCCGATGAAATCATGGCTGTGGGCCGCGCAGATCAGGTCGACCCCATCCGGCAGCGCCGCCGCGTTCAGCTTGCCCGCCTCGATCCAGGGCGCGCCGTCCTTTTCCGCCGCCGCGCGCAGCCGGTCCGGCTTGTCGCCGTCCCCGGCGAAGGGCGGCGCGCTGACGCCCGCGATCTCGTGCCCGCGCGCGGCGCACAGCTTGTAGACCTGCTCTCCGAATGCCTTCTGTCCCGCGATGAAGATGCGCATTGTCCTTTGCAACAGTCCGTCGTGATTATCCCGCTACCCCCGCCCCGGCGCGGCCTCGCAGCCCGCCGGCGCACAGCATTAATACCGCAGCTTGCGGCAAAAACCGACTCCGATTGCACCCCGTAGCTTTGCGCCGATGGGGTATGCGGCCTCCTCCTGCGCCCGGCGCTTGTAACCGTGCGGCGCAAGTTCCAAGATGGGCGATATCGCTTTCACGGACGGATCGTCAGCCCCTATGAAAAATCTCGCGTTTTCATTCCGAGCCATCGCCGCCGCCGCGCTCCTCGCGCTCCTCTCCGGCGCGCCCGCCACGGCCCAGCTCGGCGACATGCTGAAAAAAGGCCAGGACATGCTGGGCGGCTCGTCCGGCTCGGCGCGGCCGGGAGCGGGAAGCGGGCTCTCGACGAGCGACATCGCCAGCGGCCTCAAGGAAGCGCTGCGCGTCGGCTCCGAGCGCGTGGTTTCCCAGGTCGGCAAGGCCGACGGCTACAACAAGGATCCGTCGATCCATCTGCCCCTGCCGGGCTCGCTGAAATCGGTGCAGTCCGCGCTCAACGCGGCCGGCATGTCGGGCATGCTCGACGACCTCGAGTTGAAGCTCAACCGGGCCGCCGAGGCGGCGGCGCCGAAGGCGCGCAAGCTGTTCGTCGACGCGATCTCCGAGATGTCGATCGACGACGCGCGGAAAATTTACGACGGCCCGAAAGACGCGGCGACGCGGTACTTCCAGTCGAAGATGAGCAAGCCGCTCGCCGCCGAGATGACGCCCGTGGTCAGCCAGAGCCTGGCCGAGGTCGGCGCGGTCAAATCCTACGACAACGTCATGGGCCAGTACCGCAATATCCCCATGGTGCCGGACGCGAAGGCGAACCTCACCAGCTATGTCGTCGAGAAGGGCATGGACGGCATCTTTCTCTACCTCGGCAAGGAGGAGGCCGCCATTCGCGACAACCCGGTGGAGCGGAGCACCGCGCTGCTGCAGAAGGTGTTCGGGGCGAAGTGAGGCGCGGCGGAAAATCCTGCCTTCACGGAATGAACCGGCGCTCGCGCAGCTCGGCGAAGAGGCGCAGGAACATCGGCGCGCTCGGCTCGCAGTCGGGGAAGCCCGCCTGACGCGCCTTCAGCGTGTCCGACATGATGTCCCAATGCTGGTTGAAGATGTAGTCGCCGAACGGCCAATGCGCCGCCTGGGCGAAGGGCGTCTCCATCAGGTCGTATTTCTGCACCATCTCGCGCCACAGCGGCTCCTTGTCCGCCATGAAGTCGGCGAGCCGTATCGCCTGCGGCGGCGCATAGTCCATGCCGAAATATGCCGCGAAACCCGGCCAGAGATGCTGCCAGCGGAAGAAGTCGCCGTTGGTGATGTTGAACGCCTCGTTCTCCGCCGCGGGCGATGCCGCCGCCCACAAGGTGGCGCGCGCCAGCAGGTCCGCATCCGTCACCTGGAACACGGCGCGGTAGCAGGCCTCGCTGCCGGGGAAGCGCAGCGGCAGGCCGAGCTCCTTCGAGATCGCGGCATAGACCCCGATCACCGCCACGAGATTCATCGGCATGCCGACCGCGAAGCCGCAGACGGTGTGCGGACGCAGGCAGGTCCAGCTCCAGCCCCTGCCCGGCTGGCGCTGCATCAGCAGGTCTTGCTGGTTGAAGTAGAAGTTGGGCGGCATGTGGCGCGGGTCGCTTTCCAGCGCCGGCGTCTTGAACGGGCCGAGGTGACAGCCGTAATACTTCGTGCCCTGCATCAGCACGATGCGCTCCAGCCCGCCGCCGCCCGCCTCGATCCCGTCCAGCACGTTCTCCAGCATCAGCGCGTTCGGCGCGCATTGCGCCGCCCAGGTCGGACGGTCGGTATAGGCGGCGTAGAGCATGTGGGTGACGCCATCGAGCGCGCCGAGCTTCGCCTTGCAGTCCGCCTTGTCCATCAGGTCGACGGAGACATGCGCCGCACCGGTCGGATAGTCGGGCTTGCGCCGCGACACGCCGATCGCGCGCCAGCCCTCCGCCGCGTCGAGATGCTGGATCGTGCGCCGGCCGATGACGCCGGTCGCGCCGATCACCAGCACGGTCCTGGTTTCGGTCATGCGCGCCTCTCTCCCGTTCGCGCCATGATCCCAGCGAATGCCGGCGGCGCGCAAGAGCCCGCCGTCCCGATTTCGCACGCCGCGCGATCGGCGCTATAGAATAGGATCGAGAAGGCGCGCCACCGTGTCCACCCAATGGGAGTTCCAGGCCATGAGCATCGCAGATCCCAACCGCGTGATCCTGACGGGCGAGAACCCCTTCATCCGGCTCTCCGCGACCGACAGTGACAACTTCACGACCGCCGCCAGTTTCTGGCGCATCTATTTCTGCGCCGCGGGACCGGGCCATGTGCTCTACCTCAAGAGCGAGCTGACCGAGAACCGCTGGCGCATCTATTCCGACAACATCGCGATGGCGCGCTGGCTGCAGACGACGGTGCAGGGCATGCTGAACGCCGAGACGGCGGACACCGCGATCCCGGTGCTGGACGCCGAGTTCAGCAAGTCCGGCAATCCGGATTATTTCTGGACCGAGACGGTTTCGACGCTCGACGAGGAAATCACCCTCACCTGGTACGAGTGCGGCGATCCCCTGCTCCTCCACACCCAGCCCAACACGGTGCCCGGGCGGCGCTACGGGCTTTGCACGGTGCTGGTGCCCGCGCTCGGCGCGCGGCTGACGCGGAACGGCGTCGACGCTGCCGGCAAGCCCTGGCCGCGGCAGCGCGAGGGGCGTCCGTTCAGCACCTGCGCGCTGGCCTTCTCGGAAAGCTGGACGGAGGAGCGCTGACCGGCGCCCCGCCCAAAGGCATATCCCTCTTCTGCGCCGTCAAAATCCGTGGAACGCGGGCGGGGCGAAGCCGTTTCCATGCGTAGTGCCATGAGCGAGATCATTCCCTTCCCGAAATGCCCCGTCCGCGTCACGGCGATCATGCGAAGCCGCGACCACCAGCGGTTCATCCAGGACGTTCGCAACGGTCATGTCGTAAGCGTTCCGGGGCTGCCGGCCGGCCTCAGCGCCATGTGGGTGCGTGACGACGCCATCGGCGGGCTGGCGGCGGTCCGGTTTCAGGACCTGCCGATCCTGAAGCTCGGCAGGCTCCGGCTCGTCGGCAGCTCGACCGGTCCGAGACCCCCTGGCAACCTCATAACTGCACGGCCGACGGGCGGATAGCGGCGCGGCCCTGCGCCCGGCCGGGAAGCCGGATGGATACCGTCGTGCCCTCGCCCAGCACGCTGTCCAGCGTAAGCCTGCCGCCATGCAGCTCGACGAGGGCCTTGCTGAGCGAAAGCCCGAGGCCGGTCCCCTTGTGCTGGCGATTGTGGGCGCCGTCGGCCTGACCGAACGGCGTCATGACCTTCGCCATCTGCTCGGGCGCGATGCCGATGCCGGTATCCGTCACCGCGATGTAGAGAAGATCGGCAGCCTCGCGCCTGGCGGAAACGGTCACCCTGCCGCCCGGACCGGTGAACTTGACGGCATTCGACAGCAGGTTGACGAGGACCTGCTTCAGCTTCTGCTCGTCGCAATTCACCATCGTCAGGCCGGGATCGACCTCTTCCCCGAGCGACAGGTTCTTGCTGTGCGCCAGGTCGGTCAGCAACAGCCGGCAATCCCGCAACAGCGCGCGGAAGTCGACGGTCTCCTCGACCAGCTCCAGCTTGCCTGCCTCGATCTTCGACAGATCGAGCAGATCGTTGATGAGCGCCAGCAGATGCTGGCCGGAGAGGTTGATGTGTTCGGCATACTCGCGGTAGCGCGGGTTTCTTATCGGGCCGAGAACTTCCTTCGTCATGGTCTCGGAGAAGCCGATGATCGCATTGAGCGGCGTGCGCAGCTCATGGCTCATGTTGGCAAGGAAGCCGGACTTGGCGCGGCTTGCCGTCTCCGCCTGCTCCTTGGCGTGGAGCAACTGCTGCTGCGCCTGGATCTGATTGCTGATGTCGTGGAACACGACGACCGCGCGCAGGTTGGACGCCAGCCGGTACACCGGCGTCACCATCAGCTCGGCGGAAAATGCGCTGCCGTCGCTGCGCCGAAGCTGGATCTGCGCCGCGTGGCGCGTCTCGCCGTCCTGCAGGGTCGCGGCGATCGGGCTGGCGCCGCCGGCCCCCGCTGCCGCGGCGAGCGCATCCGCATCCTTGCCGATCATCTCCGCGGCTTCGCGACCCAGCATACGGGCGCAGGCGGGGTTTGCGAAAACGATGCGCCCGTGGTCGTCCACGCCGAAGATGCCGTCGCCGGCCGCGTTCAATATCAGCTCGTGGCGCTGGCTCAGGTCGGCCAGGGCATTTTCCGCGCGGCGCTGCTCGACCGCGAGCGCCGCCAGGTGAGCGAGCGTGTGCGCCGGCCCCAGCGCCGCCGCGTGCGCTTCCTGGCTGCGCGCGAAGCTGAGGCTGAAGCTGCCCTGCACCGCGCCGGTCGTGACGCGCAACGGCATCGTCCAGATCCAGCCGGCGGCAGTCTCGGCGACCAGCGACGCCGCATCGCCTCGCAGGACGGAGGCCAGGGGTTCTGGAATCTGGGCCGGCTCCCGGCCGAGGATTTCCGGACCTCTTTCCTCGCCGGAGACCGCGATCACGTCGATGACGCGCTTGCCCTGCCGGTTCATGAGCACGATCGTGCAGCGGCCGGGGTTGTGGTGCTCCTCCGCGAAGGTGGCGATGCGCCGGAGCACGTCGTCGAGGCGCACGCCCTTCGCCAGGTCTTCGAGAATATGGCCGCGCTGCCGCTGCAGCAGCTCGCTTTGCCGGCGTTGCCGGATGGCGCGATGGATCAGCCAGCCGCAGATGCCGCCCGGCGGCACCAGCAGGGCGATCAGCAGGACGAAGGCGCCGTTGCCGAGCCGGCGGTAGTGCGCGGCCGTGCGGGTCATATCGACGTCGACCTTGAGCGCGCCGCGATGGCCCGACCCGGAGGTGAGCGGCACATAGGCCTGACCGATTACCAGGCGCCGCCCCGCGCGCTCGTCGACGACGACCTGAGCCAGGATCTGCTGTTCGCGGATCACCGACAGGACCGTGTCGGAATCGATGGCGCCGCGGAAGTCGCCCGCCCAGGAGGATATCGCCACAACCCCGTCGGGCCTGATCACCTGGTAGTCGCGCACGGCGCCCGCAGCGCTGGCGAAATCGAAGGTGCGCCGGTCCTGTTCGGAGACCAGCCCAGCGGCGAGGATCTCGTCGAGCGACAGCAGCCGGGATTGCAGGAATTGCGCCCAATGGACGGCCGCGCCTGTCGCCTCGCTCTTTAGCAGGCGATACTCTGCCTCGCGGATCGTAAAAAAGCTGGCGAAAAGCGCGAGCGCCACGATCGCGCCGATGGAGAGAAACAGCCGCCCGTCGCTGCTGACGAGCGGCATCAGCCGTTCGGCGACAGCCCGAAATCGCAGGGGCGCGACCCCGCCTGCGGACCTGTGACGGACGTTCGACAACCGCATCAGGTTTCCAATCGGAAGCCTTTGATCATGTCGGGCGTGATATAGCCGAGCGTCCCCGACATCATGTAGTCGAGCTGAATCCGGAAAGCCCGCCGCGCATCCGCATCCCGGTTGGCCCAGGCGAACCAGCGGGGCACGGCGAGCTTGGTAAAGGCGCGCACGTCCTTGTCGCTCAACCGGGTGACCTCCACGCCGGCCTCGTCGAACTTGACCCAGGCGGCCTGATCGGCCGCCTCGATGCGGGCATGGTGGTGATGGGAGTAGATCCGCACTTCGTCGTCCATGAACGCCCGCATCTTGGGAGAGAGCGCCGCCCAGGTATCCATGGTCACGACGAAATCCATCAAGTCGACCGGCTGGTAGATCGACATGAAGCCCGGCGGTCCCATCGAGACGTATTTCGCCACATTCTGGAATCCCAGGGCGTAGTTGATCGCCGGGCCCACGAAATCGGCCGCGTCGATCATGTCGCGCTCCAGCGCGTTCAGTATCTCCGTACCCGGCAGCATCGCCGTCTTGGCGCCGGCCGCCTGAAACATCTCGGCCACCATGCCGCCCGGCAATCGGATGCGCAGGCCGCGGAAATCCTCGATCGAGCGAATCGGCTTCTTGGAATGGATGATGTTGGCGCCGTGGCGCACCGGCCCGACATAGTACATGCCGTGGCGGAAGAACACCTCGCGGGCAACCTCGAGGCCGCCCAGGCCGTAGAAGAAGACGTCCCATTCGTGGGGCTGGCGCAGGCCGAGGGGGTAGGCGGCGAGAAAGACGGTCGCGGGAATGCGCCCCGACCAGTACTGCGTGAAGGAGTTCATCGCCTGCAGCTCGCCGCGGCGGAGCGCGTCGAATAGTTGGAACTCGCCCACGAGCTCGTTGGCGGCGTACGGCTCGAACGCCAATTCGCCAGCGGTCTTCTCGACGATGCTCTTCGACCAGGCCCTGAAGATATCCAGGCCGACGCCGCCGGGCCAGGAGGTCTGAACCTTCCAAACCGTGCCGATCTCCCGGCCCGAGACGATGGCCGGCATGTTGGCCGCAATGTTGCCCGGCACCAGCCTGCTGCCGGCGACGCCCACGCCGGCGCCGGCCGCGAGCCCGACAGCGGTCCCGGCAAGAAACGCGCGGCGACTTTTCGAAATGCCTGTCTTCGTGGTCATGCCATCCACCTCCGGCAAACGTCGCATGGGTGTGGGGCCATCCGCCTCGAACGCGGCGCCAAACATTAAAATCGCAATCCTAAAGAGAGAATATTGCTAAAAATTTAAGCAATGCCCGCCGTAAATCGGCAAAATTGCTCGGGTTATAAATATAGGTTTAAACAATATGGTATATATGTATGCTACAAATACATCCAATCGTTGACCATGTGCAGGACAACGCCACGGTATTGAATATAGCTCTGCGCGATTATTCAATTATATCCTGTGCATGAGCCATTCGACGGCTGCACGATACCGGACACGATCGATCATGCTCCATGCGACGCTAACCGGGCTCGGCGAAACGCAGGCAGCGAACGCCCCGCCGGCGTCCTGCCATCCCAAGATCCGCGACGTCTACGCCTACTGGCTGAAAATCCACCCGCCCCACGGGCTTCCGGGGCGGCAGCATTTCGAGCCGACGGACGTCCCCGGACTCCTCCGCCACCTGCGGTTGCTCGAGGTCGAGGGGGATCCGCCGCGGTTCAAGGTCCGGGTGATCGGGACGCAGTATTCCGAGCGCCTAGGGCGCGACGCGACGGGGCGCTA
This sequence comes from Alphaproteobacteria bacterium, assembly GCA_009377445.1. Lineage (GTDB taxonomy): Bacteria > Pseudomonadota > Alphaproteobacteria > UBA8366 > UBA8366 > WHUA01. Next base: position 108,944 of record WHUA01000015.1, read on the forward strand.
CCTCGACGAGCTGTTCGAGGGGTTTTCCGGCTCGCGCTTTCACCGGGCGCTGATGGAGATCATCGAGATTAAGCGGCCGGTCTGGCGCCGCGGGCCGCTGCAATGGTTCTGCCGCGAGCAGTTCACCCACGTCGAGCGCATCCACCTTCCCCTCGCGCGCGACGGCTCGACCGTCGACATGGTGCTGACCGTCTGCGTCTTTCAGAACTGAGCGGCGGCCGGTGTCGGCCGGCCGCCGTCTTAGGAAAACCGGCGCGCGACGACACGCGCGCCGGCGGCCGGTGTCGGCCGGCCGCCGTCTTAGGAAAACCGGCGCGCGACGACACG
>WHUA01000004.1 GCA_009377445.1 Alphaproteobacteria bacterium
CAAGGTCATCTTCCCGACCATGCATGCCGACAAGGAGCAGAACCGCCGCGCCGAGACCTATCTCAAGGGCGGGTTCGGCGGGATGGTCGGCTTCGAGATCAAGGGCGGGCGGGAAGCCGGGCGCGCCTTCATCGACGCGCTGCAGATGTTCTACCACGTCGCAAACATCGGCGATGCGCGCTCGCTGGCGATCCATCCAGCCAGCACGACGCATTCGCAGCTTTCGCCCGAGGAACAGCTCGCCACCGGCGTCAGCGACGGCTACATCCGTCTTGCCGTCGGCATCGAGCACATCGACGACATCATCGCCGATCTCGACCAGGCGTTGGCGAAAGCCGGTTAGCGAAGAGTCCCTTCGCCGTCGGTGACGAGATGGAAGGTGAGGACCATGTCGACCTTCCGGCCGTTCCGCGCGAAGGGGAGATAGACGCGCTCCATGTCGAGGAAGAGCCTGTCGAGCGCGATCGCCGGCTTCCCTCGCCGCCAACGCGGCTTCCTCATCGTCACCGTCTTGACCAGCTCGGCATGGGTCACCGAGCCGTGCAGGTTGGGAAATACCTCGTCGAGCCAGCGGCCGGTTTGTTCCTCGCCCATGATCTCGCGCACTTGCGTGCCCATGAGGCGGACGCGGAACCGCGGCAGGCTGCCCACCACATCCAGCAGCCGGATGTTGGGGAGAAGGGCCGGAATCTCCGCAGGGTCGAAATGCTGCCGCCCCGGGAGCCCGTCCGGCGGATGAATCGACATCCAGTACCCGACGATCTGCCTAATCTTGTCGTGGCAGTCTTCGGACACATTTCCGGGCAAGCCGATGTGTATTCGGGTGCCTGACAGCGCGGCAACTTCTTGCGGCATATCGCAACCCAACGGTGAAAGGCTAGGCTATTTTACGCAGGTTAATATTAGGTAAGCCGGAAAGCTGTGCTGATTCGCACAGGCAGGGCGGGTATTTGCACGCTTTCTTTCACCCAGGGCCCGGCGTAAAATCGGCGCAAACCGGGAGGTAGCCGCATGAGCAAGGCGAAAGTCAGCCCCTTTTCCCTGCCCGACACGCGCGGCGCGGCAGCCTCCGCCGCGGGCGAACCCGGCCTCTATCCGACCGTCCGCATGCGGCGCAACCGCAGCGCGGACGCGGTGCGCCGCCTCGTCGCCGAGAACAGACTCTCTGCGGACGACTTCATCTGGCCACTTTTCGTCGCCGCCGGAACGAATGCCCGCGAACCCGTGGCATCGATGCCGGGCGTCGACCGGCTGTCCGTCGATCTGATCCCCGCTGCCGTCGAGGAGGCGGCAAAGCTCGGCATACCGGCCGTCGCGCTGTTCCCCTACACGGACCCCTCGCTCAAGACCGCGGACGGCCGCGAGGCCTGCAATGCCGACAACCTGGTCTGCCGGGCGATCCGCGCAGCCAAGGACGCCGTCCCCGAGACGATGGTGGTGTGCGACGTGGCGCTCGACCCCTATACGACGCACGGCCATGACGGCGTGATGCGGGGCGACGAGATCCTCAACGACGAGACGATCGAGGTCCTGATCCGTCAGGCGCTGGTGCAGGCCGAGGCCGGCTGCGACACCATCGCGCCGTCGGACATGATGGACGGCCGCGTCGGCGCGATCCGGCGCGCGCTCGACGATAATGGCTCCGCCGGCGTGCGCATCATGGCCTACTCCGCGAAATACGCATCCGCCTTCTACGGCCCGTTCCGCGACGCGATCGGCTCGCAGTCCGCGCTCAAGGGCGACAAGCGGACCTACCAGATGGACCCGGCGAACAGCGACGAGGCGCTGCGCGAGGCCTGGCTCGACATCCAGGAAGGCGCCGACATGGTGATGGTGAAGCCGGGCCTGCCCTATCTCGACATCGTGCGGCGGATCAAGGACAGCTTCGGCATGCCCACCATGGTCTACCAGGTGAGCGGCGAATACGCGATGCTCAAGGCGGCGGCGCAGAACGGCTGGCTGGACAACGACCGCGCCGTGCTGGAAACGCTGCTCGCCTTCAAGCGCGCGGGAGCGGACGGTATCCTGACCTATCTCGCGGTGGAAGCGGCGACGCTGCTGAAGGGGCGGTAGGCGGCCTCGAAGGACCGCGGTCCAAAGTCCTTCCCCTTTGCGGGCAGGGCAATCGCATTTGATGGTGCTCGCGGCGTATGGGGCAAGCGGGGTGCGTGCTTCGACAGGCTCAGCATGAGGTTTTTTCTCAATGCCACGAAGATTCCCCCTCATCCTGAGCCTGTCGAAGGACGCACGGCATTCGTGCAAGGTACGCAAATGCGATTCCCCTGCCCGCGAGGGGGGAGGGGAATATTTCGACAGCACCGTATCCTTATAAACCCCGTCCTCACCCCAGCAGCCAATCGCGCACCGTGGCGATCTGCTCGGCGGCCATGAGCGCCGGCGCGTGGCCGCAGCCCGCGAATTCGATCAGTCGTGCCCTCGGGCCGCGCTGCGTCATCTCTTCCGCCACCTCGCGCGTCAGCAGGTCCGACTCCGCGCCGCGCAGAACGAGCACCGGGCATTCGATGCGGTCCCACAAGGCCCACAAGTCGACATCGGCGATCGGGCTGGCGCGGAACGCGGCCCCGATCGCCGGATCGTAGGCGAGCGCGAAGCCGCCTCCGTCCACCGGCCGGGCATTGTGCGTGGCGAGGTGGCGCCACTCGGCATCGCTGAGATTGCCGAACGGCGCATGCACGGTGCGGTGATACTGCTCGACGGCGGCAATGTCGGGGAAGCGCGGATCGCCGCCGACATAGGACGCGATCCTCTCGAGCGGCGCCTTTGCGACGAAGGGGCCGATGTCGTTGAGGACGAGCCGGCGGATCGGCGAGCCCGGCAACGAGGCCGCGAACAGCCCCATCAGGCCGCCCAATGACGTTCCCAGCCAGTCGACCGTCTCCACGTCGAGCCGCGCCATCAGCGCCGTCGCGTCGGCGACATACTGCCAAGTTTGATAGTCCTTCGCGGCGGCGGCCCAGGCGCTGGCGCCGCGACCGAGCACGTCGGGACAGACGATACGGTAGGTGTCCTCGAGCGCGGCGGCGAGGTAATCGAAATCGCGGCCGGTGCGGGTCAGGCCGTGATAGCAGACAAGGACACGCGGATTCCGAGGCGCTCCCCAATCGACATAGGCGAGACGATGGAATGCCTGCGACCCCAAGGCCAAGAACGAATGCCGGCTCATGCCCACGGGCCGTTACTCCACGATGACGAAGGTGTCCGGCGCGAACCCGTTGAACCGGGTGACCAGCGCGTTGGAATAGGCCCCGACCTGATCGATCTCCATCCAGTCGCCCTCGTCTATGTCTTCGGGCAGGAAATACGGCTGCGGCAGCACGTCCAGGGAATCGCAGGTCGGCCCGAAGACCCGGAAGTTCCGCTTGTCGGCCGCCAGCGCGCCGTCGACCCGGATCGTCCGCACCGGATGCGACAGGCCGCCGGTCACCGTCTCGGACAGGCTGTGATAGATGCCGTCGTTGATGTAGATCGACGATTCCTTGCGAAGCTGCACCTGCACCACCAGCGACAGCCCGGAGGCGACCAGCGCCCGCCCCGGCTCGCACATCAGGGTGCAGTCCTTGGACAATCCTGTTTCGTCGATGCCCCGGCGGATGGCGGCGAAGAAATCCTCCATCGGCGGCGGCACGTCATTGACGTATGTCGCGGGAAAACCGCCGCCCACGTCGAGATAGTCGATCTGCACGCCGGCCCGCCCCGCAATGTCGGCGGCGAGGCCGATGCCCTGGCGGTAGGCATCGGGGCTGAGGCATTGCGAGCCGACATGAAATGCCAGGCCGCGGCTGCAGCCCGACCGCTCCACCTGTTGCAGCAGCTCGGCGGCGACGCTCGGCTGCGCGCCGAACTTCTGCGACAGCTCGTAGCGGGCGACGCCGCCCGGCGTGGCGAAACGGACGAGGATCACGAGATCCTTCGCGCCGTTCGTCTCGTAAAAGACCTTCTCCAGCTCGTACGGGTGGTCGACGACGAAATGGCGGACGCCGTAAACGGTATAGGCGGTGAGAATCGCGTCCCGCGTCTTCACGGGATGCATGTAGTAGACCGAGGTGCCGTTGCCGAGCCCCCGCACCGCCGCGATCTCGGGGATCGACGCGCCGTCGAAATGCACGATGCCCGCCTCGTGCAGCGTCTGCAGGACGAACGGGTGCGGGTTGCACTTGACGGCGTAAAGGGTATGGCCGGGAAACCCTTCGAGAAAGCGCGCCGCCGCCGCCCGCAAAGCCGCCGGCTTGACGCAATAGACCGGGTTGCCGGGCCGAAGCACGGAAACCATCGCATCGGTTGATCTGAAATGCCGGAGCGCCATCGTGGACGGAACATGGCATAGCGGGCCGCTTCCTCCAAGCGCGATGCGCGGGCAAAAATGTCACGGGATTCGCCTTGGCACTCCGCCTACAATGACGTTCCCCGACCAGACGACCCACGGGTACGCGTGACACGGATCTTCCGCCTCCTCCTCGCCGCCGTTTGCGGGCTGCTGAGCGTGCTCGCGGTGGCGGGCGGCGCCGGCTGGCTGTGGCTTCGGACGTCGCTGCCGGAGACCGGCGGGACCGTCGAGATCGCCGGCGCGCGCGCGCCGGTCGAGATCATGCGCGACGCCAACGGCGTGCCGCATATCTTCGCCGGCAACGCGGCGGACGCCTATCTGGCCCTCGGCTACGTGCACGCACAGGACCGGCTGTGGCAGATGGAGACGATGCGCCGCATGGGCGCCGGCCGGCTGTCGGAGATATTCGGCGAGGCGACGGTGCGCGTGGACCGCTACAGCCGCACCTTCGGGCTCTATCGCCTGGCGGAGGATCAGGCGAAGCGCCTGCCCCCCGGCGACCGCCAACTGCTGGACGCCTATACGCAGGGCGTGAACGCCTTTCTGCAAACGCATAGCGGCGCGCTGCCGCCCGAGTTCGCGCTGCTGCGGCACGAGCCGCAGGCGTGGCGGCCGGCCGACAGCCTCGTCTGGGCGAAGATCATGGCGATGCAGCTATCGCGCAATTGGCAGACCGAGCTGTTGCGCTGGCGCATGAGCCGGCGGCTGTCGGCCGAGCAGCTCCGCCAGCTTTGGCCGGGAGACGACAGGGATACGCCGATAACCCTGTCGGAACATGTGCGCGCGGCGGCGCTGCCGCTCCACCGCCTTGCGGGCGCGATACCGAAGGAGCTCACGTCGACGGACGCGTCCAACGCCTGGGTGGTCGACGGCGCCCACAGTGCCACGGGAAAGCCGATCCTCGCCAACGACCCGCATCTCGGCTTCGGCGCGCCGGTCCTCTGGTACCTCGCGCATATCGAGGCGCCCGGACTGTCGCTTACCGGCGCGACGGTGCCGGGCGTGCCGCTGCTGGTTCTCGGGCACAACGGGCACATCGCCTGGGGCATGACGACCACGGGCGGCGACGTCGAGGACCTGTATCTCGAAGATATCGATCCCGGCGACCCGGCCCGATACATGACGCCGGACGGGCCGCAGCCTTTTCGGGTGCGCAAGGAGGAGATCCGGGTCAAGGATCGCGATCCGGTCGTCGTCGAGGTGCGCGAGACGCGCCACGGTCCCGTCGTATCGGATATTCTCGGCGGCGGCGAAGACGGGAGTCGAACCCAGGTCATCGCGATGGCGAGCGCGGCCTTGCGCGCCGAGGACGACACCGCCCATGCCTTGTTCGCGATCAACGCGGCGCGGGATTGGGCGTCATTCCTCGAAGGCGTGCGCCATTTCGATTCGCCGCAGCAGAACCTGTTCTATGCCGACACCGCGGGCGGCATCGGCCTGATCGCTCCCGCCCGCATCCCCGTCCGCCGCAGCGGCAATGGCCTCGCGCCGGTCGCCGGCGCCGACGGGCGGCACGACTGGACCGGCTTCATCCCCTTCGACGACCTGCCGCGGACCCGCAATCCTGCCACCGGAATCATCGTCAACGCCAACAACCGGCTGGTCGGCCCCGAATATCCCTACGACATCACCCATGACTGGGACACATCCTGGCGCGCCGTGCGGATCGAGGAGATGCTCGCGGCAGCCGAGCGGCACAGCGTCGACGACGCGGCGGCGCTGCAGATGGACACGCTGTCGACGGCGGCACGCCGGCTGATGCCTCTGCTGCTCGCCGCAGCGCCGGGTTCGGAGCGCGCGGCGGCGGCGATGCGCATGATGCGCAACTGGGACTACCGGATGCGGCGCGACCGCCCGGAGCCGCTGATCTACGCCGCGTGGGTGCATCAGCTCATGCGGGCGCTCGCCGCGGACGAGCTTGGCCCGACATTCGAGGACTACGGCCGGTCGCGGCCCGGATTCATCATCGCGGTGCTGACGCGGAACCGGCAGTGGTGCGACGACATAACGACGCAAGAGCCGGAAAGCTGCTCCGGCCGCATCGCCCAGGCGCTGGACCTCGCGCTCGACGAAATCGCCGGGAGCCAGGGCAAGGACATCGCCCGCTGGCGCTGGGGCGCGCTGCACCAGGCAACCTTCATCCACCGCGTCTTCACGCATGTCCCGCTGCTCGGCCGGCTCGCCGACCTCGCGATCGAGTCCGACGGCGGCAACGACACCGTGAACCGCGGCCTGACCGCCGAAGCCGGCGCGAACCCCTTCGCGCACACCCATGGCGCGGGCTTCCGGGCCGTCTACGATCTCGCCGATCTTTCCCGCAGCCGCTTCATCATCGCCACGGGGCAGTCGGGCAACCCGCTGTCGCCGCATTACGGCGACATGCTGCAGCGCTGGCGCGACGGCGGTCATGTGGAGATCGCGACCGACCGGGACGCGGCGCGGCGCCGCGCCGCATCGATCCTGACGATCGCGCCGAAGCCCCGGCGATGACCGCATGCGACGGGCATGTCGATCCCCGGTCCCGGCGGTGTAAGCTGGCCGGCGAACCGCGACAGGGCAAGGCAGGCGCAGCATGACGGTAACCATCGACAGCATCCGCGACGCCGCACGCATCATCGAAGGCGCGGTGGTCCGCACGCCGACGGTATATTCCGGCCCGCTCTCCGACCTGATCGGCGCCGAGGTTCATCTCAAGCTCGAGACGCTGCAGTACACCGGCTCGTTCAAGGACCGTGGCGCGCTGGTGAAGCTCGCGAGCCTGACGCCGCGCCAGGCGCAGAGCGGCGTCATCGCGGTATCGGCGGGAAACCACGCGCAGGGCGTCGCCTACCACGCCCGGCGCCTCGGCATCCCCGCGACCATCGTCATGCCGATGACGACACCTTTCACCAAGATCAACCGCACCGAGGCGCTGGGCGCGCGCGTCCTGCTGCACGGCGATTCGGTGAGCGGCTGCATGCCCTATGCCGAAGAGATCATGCGCAAGGAAAAACTGACCTTCGTCCATCCCTTCGACGACCGGCACATCATCGCGGGCCAGGGCACGGTCGGGCTGGAGATCCTCGACGACCTGCCTTCCTTCGATGCCCTGATCGCCCCGATCGGCGGCGGCGGGCTCATTTCGGGCATTGCGACCGCGATAGCGGCGTCGGGCCGGAAGGTGGAGATCGTCGGCGTCGAGGCCGCCCTCTATCCCTCGATGCGCAGCAGCCTGCGCAGCGAGCCGATCGCGGCCGGCGGCGTGACGCTGGCCGAGGGTATCGCGATCAAGACCCCCGGCGCGCTCACCCTGCCGATCGTGCGCGACCTGGTCGACGAGGTGGTGCTGGCGGACGAGCTCTCGCTCGAAGACGCGGTCCAGACGATGATCGTCCGGGCGAAGGTGCTTGCCGAAGGCGCTGGCGCCGCGCCGCTGGCGGCGCTCTGCTCGATGCGCCAGCGTTTCGCCGGGAAGAAGGTCGTCCTGGTCGTCAGCGGCGCCAACATCGACTCGCGCATTCTCGCCTCGGTCCTGATACGCGGCATGGTGCGCACCGGGCAAATGGCGCGGCTTCGCGTCACCATCAGCGACACGCCCGGCATCCTGGCGCGCGTCGCGCAGCAGATCGGCGAACGCGGCGGCAATATCGTCGAGATCGTCCACCAGCGGCTGTTCTTCGACGTGCCCGTCAAGCAGGCCGAGGTGGACATCGTGATCGAGACCCAGGACGCCGATCATATCGCCGAGATCATCCGCCACCTCGAGGAAGAAGGCTTCCCCACCTGGCGGCTCGGCGACACGGCACATACGGGATAGGCGCTAGATCAATCTGCAATCAGGTGGAATCACCTGTTTGCAGGTAAATTGATCTATCTTAAAAGGTTAGAGCAACTTATCTGCGTCCGATAGGACGCAGGTTGCTCTAGGTAAAGGTGCCGTACCCGCCGCGGAAGAACAGCAGCGGCTCGTTCGCCGGCGCGCAGTGCACCTCCTTCACGCGTCCCAGGATGATGACGTGGTCGCCCCCGTCGTAGACGGCGAACTTCTCGCATTCGATGTTGGCGATGCAGCCCTCCAGCACCGGGCAGCCGTGCGAGCCGGCGGCGTAGCCGACCTCCTCGAAGGCGTCGCTCTTGAGCGCGAAGCGGCTGGACAACGGGCGCTGCTCGCTGCTGAGCACATTGACCGCGAAATGCGTGACATCGAGGAAAACAGGGAAGACGGAGGCCTTCCTGTCGAGGCTGAACTGGATCAGCGGCGGGTCCAGGGAAACCGACGTGAAGGAATTGACCGTCACGCCGGTCGGCCGCCCCTCGCCGCAGCGGGCGGTCACCACGGCCACGCCGGTCGCATACTGTCCGCATACCTCGCGGAAACGCCGGGGATCTATGGCCACGCAATCCTCATCCATGACAGACCGTAAACCTCGTTTTTGCTGGCCGTCCTGCCATCCCGGCGAAGCGGCTTTCCCACAAGCAGCCCGGAACCGCATCGTCAAAATATTTTAATTCCAATGTCTTGAAACCCAAAATCCGGCCCATCTCCAAGGTCCTTCCCCCCGTGGCTTAAGCCAATATTAATCACTTTCATTTAGCCAAGCGTGGGGTGAATTTCCACGTAGCGTATCAATTTCATGTTCTTGATCATCGGTAGCGTCATCGTCCTGGGCTGCGTCGTCGGCAGCTATATGGCGCTGGGCGGCAAGTTGCACGTTCTCTGGCAGCCTTTCGAGCTCGTCATCATCGGCGGGGCGGGCCTTGGCGCGTATATTATCGCAAATCCCAAGAACGTGCTCGGCCAGACGGTCGGCGGCCTGTCGTCGGTGATGAAGGGCGCGAAGTACAAGAAAGAAGATTACGTCGAGCTGCTGTCCCTGCTGTACCAGGTATTCAAGCTCGCCAAGACCAAAGGCATGCTGACGCTCGAATCGCATGTGGATCACCCCCATGAAAGCGAGCTTTTCAGCCGTTTCCCCGGGTTTCTGGCGAACCACCATGCCCAGGAGTTCCTCTGCGACTATCTGCGCCTGATGACGCTCGGCACCGATAATCCGCACGAGCTGGAAGCGCTGATGGACCAGGAGCTGGACACGCACCACCAGGAAGCGCACCGGGTCAGCCACGCGCTGCAGCAGCTCGCCGAAGCCTTCCCCGGCCTCGGCATCGTCGCCGCCGTGCTGGGCGTCATCAAGACGATGGGGGCGATCACCGAGCCGCCCGCGGTACTGGGCGCGCTGATCGGCGCGGCGCTGGTCGGCACGTTTCTCGGGATCCTGCTCTGTTACGGCTTCGTGGGCCCCATGGCCACCGCGCTGAAGGGCAACCAGGAGGAGGAGCATCTCTACTTCGTCTGCATCAAGGCCGGCCTGATTGCCCATTTGCAGGGCTATGCCCCGGCGGTCTCGGTGGAATTCGCCCGCAAGGTTCTGCAGAGCCACACGAGGCCAAGCTTCCACGAGATCGAGGAAGCGACGCAGAACCTGCCGGCCACGTAAATCGCCGGCAGCGACCCCATGTCCGACACGCTGGAACCGGCGGACGAGCCTCCGATCATTCTCCGGAAGAAGATCCGGATGCCCGAGGTGCCGCACGGCGGCGCCTGGAAAGTCGCCTACGCCGACTTCGTGACGGCGATGATGGCCTTCTTCCTGCTGCTGTGGCTGCTCAACGTCACCACCGAAGACAAGAAACAAGGCATCTCCGACTTCTTCGAGCCGGTCGGCGTGTCGAAGGAGCAGACCGGAAGCGGCAGCGTGCTGAAAGGCCTGGCGATGGACGCGCAGGGCGCGTTGCGGTCTGCCGGATCGCCGCCGCGCATAACCGTGGCGATCCCGACCTTCGGCAGCAAGGATACGGGCTCGAGCGAGGGCAAGAAAGATTCGCCGGCAGTCGTCGGCGGCGGCTACACGGACGGCATCGATCAGCGCCACGTCGACGATGCGGAGGATCAGGAGTTCAAGAAGGTCATAGCCGCCTTGCGTCAGGCCGTGCTGGAGAGCCCGGAGCTGGCGCAGATGCAGGACAACTTGATGCTCGAGCAAACCCCGGACGGCCTGCTCATTCAGATCCTCGATCGCGTCAAGGTACGCGTATTCTCCGGGCACGGCGCGGCGATGACGGAGCGCGGCAAGCATCTGATCGCCATCATCGCCTCGATCGTCGGCCGCATGCCGAACAAGATCTTGATTACCGGGTATACCGACGGCTGGGACGCATCGCAGCCCGAAGCCGCCCGCAAATGGGAGATATCCGGCAATCGCGCCGATGCCGCGCGCCTGGTCCTGCTCGCTTTCGGCGTCGGCAAGGCGCGCTTTTCGCGGGTCGTCGGCAAGGCCGACCGCGAGCCCATCCAGCCGGGCGTCCCGAAGGCGGAGCGCAACAATCGGATCAGCATCCTGCTCATGCGCCAGGACCACCCCGATCTGAGAGCGGGCGGCCCCGCCTCCCAGCCGAAGGGCTGAGCGCATGGCGCCGCCGGCAAACAAGCGCGAAGTCCTTGTCTTCAAGAAGAAGATCCCCGCGCCGGAGCATAGCGGTTCGGCATGGAAGGTCGCCTATGCCGACTTCGTGACGGCGATGATGGCCTTCTTCCTGCTGCTGTGGCTGCTCAACGCCACGACCGAGGACCAGAAGCAGGGCATATCGAATTATTTCGAGCCGGTTGGCGCGACCAGCAACTCGACCGGAAGCGGCGGGCTCGTCGGCGGCATTTCGGCAACCGACCCGGGCCCGATCCGAATTCCCGGCCAGACGGCGTCGGACATGGTGACGATCCGGACGCAGGACGCGCCGACCAAGGATGCGGAAGTATCGAAGGGCGACCCGGCGGACGTCATCAAGACGCCCAAGCGGGAGGACCTTCCCAGGAACACCGACGAGGAGCGGCAGTTCGATGCCGCCAAGACGGCGATACACCGCGCCATGGAGCAGATCCCCGAGCTGAACGACCTGCACGCCGCGATCGCCATCGACGAGGTCCGGGAAGGCCTTCGCATCCGATTGATGGACAGCGAGAAAGACCCCTTGTTCAGCCGCGGCGGCACCGAGCTCAACGACAAGGGCAGCCTGCTGGTGAAGGTGATCGCCGACGTGGTCGAGCGGATGCCGAACGACCTGCACGTATCGGGGCACACGACGCCCAACGACGAAACGGCGCTGGGCGGCACGAACTGGGAAATCTCCATCAAGCGCGCCTACGCGGCGCGGCGGCTGCTCGCCCTGTACGGCACGCCCGAAAAGCGCTTCGATGCGGTGCGGGGCAGCGCCTCGCAGGTGCCGATCGATCCGAAGAAGCCCGAGGATGCCGCCAACCGGCGCATCGAAGTCACGCTGCTGCGCCAGAAGCCGGAAGAGGCGGCGGAAGATCTGATCCCGCCGTCGATGGTCTCGCCCTTCTGATATTTCCGGCCGAGCCGGGTCCGCTTTCGCAAAATTCCCGTCCTGTCGTCGAACGCCGAAACGCAAGAGCGTGCTTTTCGCGATTCTCGTTCTAATTTCATTCGTGCTTGGGACGACAAAGGACGGAGACGGCGAATGAGGAATATTCTTGGCGTACACAGCAGTCCCGATGCGCATTGGGTCGGTGACGGCTTTCCAGTGCGGACGCTGTTCTCGCACCATAGCCATGGCCATCATGTGAGCCCTTTTCTAATGCTGGACTACGCGGGGCCGGCGCAGTTCACGCCGGCGGACCGCCCGCGCGGGGTGGGGCAGCATCCGCATCGCGGGTTCGAGACGGTGACAATCGTCTATCAGGGCGAATTGGAGCATCGCGACTCCGCCGGCAACGGCGGCCGAATCGGCCCCGGCGACGTCCAGTGGATGACGGCGGCTTCGGGCATACTGCATGAGGAATTTCATTCGCAGGGCTTCATGCGCTCCGGCGGAACGCTCGAAATGGCGCAGCTCTGGGTGAACCTGCCGGCCAAGGACAAGATGACCGAACCGGGCTATCAGACCCTGCTTGAAAATGACATCCCATCGGTTGCGCTGCCCAACGCCGCGGGTGTGCTCCGCGTCATCGCCGGCAACCATGAGGGTACAAACGGGCCGGCGCGCACCTTCACGCCTTTGAATGTCTGGGACGTTCGATTGCGCGGCGGAAAAGACGTTTCGCTGACCTTTCCCGAAGGTCATACGCTCGCGGTGATCGTGCTCAGCGGTACGGTATTGATAAACGGCGCCCAGATAGCCCGCGAAGCACAGGCAGTGCTGCTGGATCGGGAAGGCGGCGGGATCACGCTCGAAGCCAACGGCGATGCCAAGGTCCTGGCGCTGAGCGGCGAGCCGATCGACGAGCCGGTCGCAGCGCAGGGTCCGTTCGTGATGAATACCGCGGACGAGATTCGGCAGGCCGTGGAAGATTTCAGGAACGGCCGTTTCGGCCGGATGTCGCCATAGCCGCCCGCTATAGCCGCCCGCCATAGCCTCCGAGGCGCCGCGCTCCATTTTTCATAACCAGGGAGACAATCATGCCGACGAAATACAAGCGTCTCGACAAGAGCCAAGCAGCGGTGCTGCTGGTCGATCATCAAGCGGGCCTGCTGTCGCTGGTTCGCGATATCGGTCCCGATCCGTTCAAGAACAACGTTCTTGCGCTCGCCGATCTGGCCAAATACTTCAAGCTGCCGACCATCCTGACAACCAGTTTCGAAGACGGCCCGAATGGTCCGCTGATGCCCGAACTCAAGCAGACCTTCCCGGACGCGCCCTACATTCCGCGTCCCGGTCAGATCAATGCCTGGGACAACGAGGATTTCGTCGGGGCCGTCAAAGCGACCGGGCGCAAGCAGCTTATCGTCGCGGGGGTCGTTACCGAAGTGTGCGTCGCCTTTCCGGCTTTGTCTGCGATCGAGGAAGGCTATGACGTATTCGTGGTGACCGATGCGTCCGGCACGTTCAACGAGGTTACCCGTCACTCGGCCTGGGCCCGGATGTCCGAAGCGGGCGCACAGCTCATGAGCTGGTTCGGCCTCGCCTGCGAGCTGCATCGCGACTGGCGCAACGACGTGGAGGGATTGGGCACGCTCTTCTCGAACCACATTCCCGACTACCGGAACCTGATGACGAGCTACAACACCGTCAAAGCGTCAAAAGGCAGCTAGCCTGCCGGCGCACGGACCCCGCGGCCGGAGCCGTGGGGGTCCTCTTGCCGATACCGTCGGCGCTCCCAATGTGCATACTGGCGGCGTGACCTTGCCGGGAGTATGCCATGCCCTCAAATCTGCCGGAGCGCATCGATGCGCCGTTCGACTGGGCCGGAGAGCCGCCGGACCCGCTGGACCGGCCGGAGTACTACGACGGCCTTCTGTGGCGGCGGAGCGTGGCGTTCTGCGTCGACGCCTGCCTGCTGTTCGCCGTGGTCGTCGTATTCTGGCTGTTCAACATACTGACCTTCTTCATCTTCACCGCCGTCATCTTCCTGATCTGGGCCGCACCGCTGTTCGTCATCTACGACGTCGCGACGATCGGCGGCAGCGCGTCCGCAACCTTCGGCATGCGCCTGCTGGGCCTGCAGGTGCGGGCATGGGACGGTGGCCGTCCCACCTATCTGCACGCGCTGATCGCGTCGGCGCTGTTCTGGTTCCTGGTGCCGCTCACCGGCGGGCTGATCCTGCTGGTCGCGCCGTTCAGCAACCGGCGGCAGCATGTCCACGACATGCTTTCGGGAACGGTGGTGATCAACGCCAGAGCCGGCGAGGCCGTGCGGATCGGCGGCCCGTAACGGCGAGCCGCCGCATTCGCGGTCTCAGTGGAAATGCGGCCCGAACTGGAACACCACGCGTCCCAGCGCCTGGAATACTTCCGCCCGGCCGTCGTCGAAATCGTATGAGCCGTAGTTGGCCTGTACGCCGACCCTCGTCCAGCGGACGGGATTGAAGGCAAAGAAGCCGCCGGCGCGCCAGCTCCGGCCGAAATCCTCCGTCGCATCGCCTTCCGTTGTTTCGTTGATCAGCCCGGCCTGTTCCCAGCGCAGTCCGGCCTCGAAGCGCGGCGCGAAGCCGTAGGCCGCTTCCAGGTAATAGCCGTCCTGCAGCGATTCGAGCGGCTCGCCGTTGTCGACGTTGGCGAGATCCTTCACGCGGTAAACGTATTCGCCCTTGATCGCGACGTCGCCGGCGCCAAACGGCCCGTCGCCGCGCCGGAAGAAGGTGAATCCCGGCGACAGGAACCATGCGTCGCCCTTGAGCTTCTCCTGCTCGTTCTCTTCCGCGTGGACCTCCTGGTGGCGGCCGAATCCGCCGGCAAAGCCGAGATCGAGGCTGTTCGGCCCCTGCTCGAATACATTGCCCTTGACCCAGCCGACGTACACGCTGGGCTCCTCGACCTTGCCGGCCGCATCGTTGCGGCTGAAGATGGTCTCGCCGCCCCCCTGAAAGACCTCGAGGCCGACACGGACCGGCAGGCCGGGAGGCGTAAGGACCGCCTGGACGCCCGTACCCTCCAGGCCGTGATCGCCGAAAAGCAGGAAATGCGCGAGCGGCGCGTCCGCGAATTTCCATTCCGGCGAATGGT
Source organism: Alphaproteobacteria bacterium (assembly GCA_009377445.1). Taxonomy (GTDB): domain Bacteria; phylum Pseudomonadota; class Alphaproteobacteria; order UBA8366; family UBA8366; genus WHUA01. The sequence continues at coordinate 14,840 of WHUA01000004.1, forward strand.
ACTGATTGAAGTAGCCGAAGGCGCTGCGGAACTTGCCGGCCTTGAACGCCGCGATTCCGGCGATCGGATCCGACTGGACGAAGGCCTCCTCCAGCTCGACGCCATCTTCGCCTGCATTGATCAGCACTTGCGCACGGCCGAAGCCGATCGCCTCCGCGGCGAAGCCCACCTCGGCATGCCGGAGATTGAAGCCGTCCTCGAGCTGCGCGTGCTCGTGCTCCTCCTCACCGCCATGCGCATGGCCGAAACCGCGCAGGGTTCCTAGTCGCGCTTCGAGGTCCTGCGAGGAATCGTCGCGATAGCCGACGAGATCGAGCCCGACCGATGGGACGTAGACGCGCAAACCGCCGGATTCCAAGAGTACGTCGCCGCCGTCCGTCGCGGCGTGCGTGCGATCGTGGGCGTGATCGTGGGCGTGGTCGTGGCTGCCCGCGTGCCCGTGTTCGTGAGGATGCGCCTGCGCCGCGGGCGCAGCGGCGTCCCGCCTCCCTTGCCGCAGCGCCGACACCTCGCCCCGCAGCCGCTCCATCTCCCGGGTCTTTTCCCGGTCGCGGACCAGCAGCTCGGTATAGGCGCCTTCGAGCTCGCGCAAGCGCTGCTCCAGCGACGCCTCCTGCGCCAGCGCGCTGCCGGGCAGTAACGAAGACCCGATGCAGGCAACGAGAGCGCCAACGCTCAAGATACGGTGACTCATAGGCTACTCCCCTTATTTTGCAATGTTACAACAGTGCATATCCGAGACGGAAAACGCCCGCGGCCGCGTCGCCCCGATCCGCCTACTTTTGCCCGATCAGGCAGCGGGTCAGATCGTCCCCAAGGTTTCTCATCAGGTCGAAATATGCGCCGGGACCGGGTTCTACGAGCGCGCCCTCGGGATCCAGCGCCGCCGTCTTCGCCTGCGTGCCCTGGATCAGCGTGGCGATGAGGCGCGGCTCGAATTGCGGCTCCGAGAACACGCAGATCGCGCGATCCTGCGCGACCCGGGCGCGGATCTCGACAAGGCGCTTCGCCCCGGGGCTGATCTCGGGGCTCACGGTAATCGAGCCGGCCGGCGTCAGGCCGTAGCGCGCCTCGAAGTACTGATAGGCATCGTGGAAAACGATGTAGGGCTTGCCCTTCACGGGCGACAGCGTGTCCGCGATCTGTTTGTCGAGCGTCTCGATCCGCGCGACGGCGCGGGCGGCATTCGCCTCGTACCGGCCCTTGTTCGCCGGGTCCAATTGGCCCAGCACCCGCGCGATCGCCTTCGTCATGGCGGCCGCGTTCCGCGGGTCGAGCCAGATATGCCCATCGATCACTTCATGCGCGTGATCGTGGCTGCCATGCGTCCCCGCTTCGCCCCCATGCGCATGCGCCTCCCACGGTCCGCCCTCGCGGAACGGCAGCGTCCGGACCCCCTCGGCGCCGGCCAGCGCGACCACCTGCGCATCGCGCGCGAGCGCCTCGAGCGGCCGGTCGAGAAAGCTCTCGAGCATCGGCCCGATCCAGAACACCGCCTGGGCCTGCTCCAGCCGGCGCGCGTCCGACGGCCGCATCGCGAAGGTATGCGGTGAGGCTTTCCCCGGCACCAGCAGGTGCGGCTTGCCGGCGCCGTCCATCACCACGGCGACCAGCGAATGGACCGGCACGATGGATGCCACGACCTGCACCTCGGCGCCGGCCGGCCCCGAAAGGGAGACAATAAGAGCGGCGGCGGCTAGTATGAACGTACGCATCGAAGGGCCCTCGCGCAGGGTTGATCTCGCGCCCGCAATAATGCACTGTTACAACAGTTCATCAAGTGGAATCCGACAGCCATGGATATCGACGTCGCGCACTTCCCCGATCCGAAGCACGATCACCGCGCCTGCATCGACGCGGGGCTGGAAGCGGCGGAGCGCATCTGTCAGGAGAACGCCGCCCGGTTCACGCCGGACCGGCGCCAGGTGCTGGAGATCCTGCTGCGCCGCCATAGCGCGGCCGGCGCCTACGACATCATCGAGAGCATGGATTGGGGCGACCGCAAGCGGGCGTCGTCCGTCGTCTACCGCGCGCTGGACTTCCTCGCGGAAAACGGACTGGTGCACAAGCTGCACAGCCGCAACGCCTTCATCGCCTGCAGCCACCCGGATGGGGTCCACGGCGCGCAGTTCCTGATCTGCACCCGCTGCGACCGCATCGCCGAGATCGCCGACCGCAAGGTGGAGCGCGGCGTCATCGCCGCGGCGCGCGTCGCCGGCTTCACCGTCCGCCGGCCGATGATCGAGATCGAGGGGCTGTGCCCGCACTGCGGGGGGTAGATAGCAACAACTTCAACAATGAGTCGCGCAACTTAACATATGTAATAGCCAGCACCGGCAGAATCGGCAACGGTGGATGGATCGGGAGCAGTGACGGAAGGAGCTTAAAGATGGCGCAAGAGAAGGCCTTCAAGCAGCGCTTCGGCGCCTTCAAGCCGTCCAAGACCCTTTGGTTCTGGTCATGCGTGGGTTGCGCCGTGCTGACGATGATCGTTGGTTTCACGTTCGGGGGCTGGGTGACGGGAAACACAGCCACGGAAATGGCCGAAACTGCCGCCGACGAGGCGCGCGCGAAACTGGTCGCAAGCGTTTGCGTCGAGAACTTCACCACCAGCAATGACTTCGCAGCAGATCTCGCCAAGTTGAAGGAGACCAATTCCTGGGCGCGTTCCGACATGCTCGAAGACGGCGGCTGGGTCACGCTGGCTGGCATGGAAGAGCCGCTCGACGACGCGGCGGAGCTCTGTTCGGACAAGTTGGCTGCGATGGAAGTTCCGGTAGCCGACGCGTCCACGACCGACGCAGCGGCCACGCAGCCGGTCACGCAATAGTCGAACGGTCGAGCGCAGCGCCGTCTCAGCGGCGCGCGCGACGGGTGTGAGAGACCGCCGTCGGACAATCGCGTTCGACGGAGGATGTTCGTAGTGCGTGGGGCAGCACGCCCCTGCTTTTCCGCCAATAGAGCCGCATTCAGATAGCAGCGAGCTCGATATTGTTTTGGGCATCATCGGATTGGTCACGATCTTCATACCAATGGCCCAAATATGCCGCCGTGCCGGGTTCGCCAAGTGGCCGAATGAGCCTACGCCGCCACCAGACCGAAATGAGACGGCGTGAGCAGATAAAATCCGCAAGGCCAGATTTGAAGCCAACACCTTGTGATCGCAAGAAAACTGTCACAGCGGCTTCTGGTAAATGAACATCGGCGCGGCGTAGCGCCCGTCCGGCGTCTTCTCGTTCAGGCGGTAGTAGGCGTTGCCGGGAATGTCGTCGAAGGGGTGCATCTCGATGCCGAGCGACAGGCCCTTGCCGATCATCGCCTCGAGATTCTCGAACTGCACCATGAACTGGAAATAGAGGAACACGCCGCCCGGCTTGAGCAGGCCCGGCACGCGCAGCAGGAAGGGGATCATCGGCGGCATCAGCGTATCGAAGTAGATTCCGTCGAGTGGCGGCAGGTCGTCCAGCGCCTTCTGCCAGACCGAGGGAACGATGCGGACGCCCTTCTTGTCCGCCGCCCAGCGCCGTGCCCGCTCGATCACCTGCGGATGCGCCTCGATTATGGTGTGCGTGGCGACGCCCTGCTTCTGGATCGCGGTATCGATGATCGCCATGCCGAAGCCGACGTTTAGCACGTCGCCCCGGTTGTGGCAGACGATCTCGGCCGCGCGCTCCATGATCGGCCGCTCCCACTCCATCATCACCTCGAAGCCGTCCGGCAGCAGGATCTCGTCCTTGGTGAAGGTCAGGTCGGTGGCGAGGTAGTCGTCCTCGGTCATGTATTCGTGGTCGGGAAACAGCGCCAACGCCTTGCGGTGCATCGCCAGGGCGTCGGCCAGGTTTCCGGGGTGGCGCATGGTGGCGCCGAGGTCGAGCAGCGCATCGGGCAGGTCCGAAGGATAGCGCTCCGCCGCCGCGAAGGCCGCCTCCGCTTCGCCGAGCCGTCCCTCCGCCATGAACAGCTCGCCCAGCGCGTTGTGGCAGCCATAGAGCATCGGCACGGCATCGACCGCGCGGCGGTAGTCGGTCAGCGCCCGGTCCAGCGCGCCGGCCGGGACAAGGCGCATCCCGGGCTCGAAGCGGGCGATCCGGTGCGCCTCGAGCGCCGCCGCCAGCCTGGCGTGCGCCGCTGCGATATCGGGCTTGGCCGCGATCAGGCGGCGGAACGCCGCTTCCGCCTCGGCGGTCCGCCGGGCTTCGGCGAGCGCGGCGCCGAGATTGAAGCCAGCCTCGTCATGCGCCGGGACGAGATCGAGCGCGCGGCGGAAGGCGTTCGCCGCCTCGACGAAGGCCTGCCGCCCGATCAGCGCATTGCCCTTCCGCACCAAGGCCGCCGCGTCGCGCCGCGCCTTGTCCGAAACGGGCTTGGGAGTGTGCTCCATCGGCTCCACATACACCAAGGCGTATCGACGAGCCACCCCCCAGCCTTCACCCACCAGACCGGCCCTCTCCTCACCCGTCGGTATGCATTGCCTGCGCCCGCGTCCTCCTGCATCATGGAAAGACATGGCTCCGAGACATCACGCCACATGACGCTGCAACGCCCGCCCCAGCCCGTGCTGACCTTCTACCGGTCGGGACCGATGCCGTGCCCGTACCTGCCGGGGCGCGTCGAGCAGCAGCTTTTCACCGAGCTGTCCGGCAGCGGGGTGCAGGAGGTATTCGAGCAGCTTTCCGCCGGGGGCTTCCGCCGCAGCCACCACATCGCCTACCGCCCGGCCTGCCGCGGCTGCTCGGCCTGCGTGCCGGTACGGATCGCGGTGGACGGGTTCGAGATGACCAAGAGCTGGCAGCGCGTCATGCGGGCGAATGCGGATCTCAGTGTGGAATGCACCGGCAAGCGCATCACCGACGAGCAGTACCAGCTCTTTCAGCGCTATCTGCGCAGCCGCCACAGCGACGGCGACATGGCGCGGATGAACCGCCGCGACTACGCCACCATGGTCGTCTCCAGCCCGGTGCAGACCGACCTCGTGGAATTCCGCGACAGCGTGCAGCACCTCGTGGCGGGATGCCTGATGGACCGCCTCGCCGACGGGCTGTCGGCGGTCTACAGCTTCTACGAGCCCGGCGTGCCCCGGCGCAGCCTCGGCAGCCATGTTGTGCTGTGGATGGTCGCGGAAGCGCGGCGGCTCGGCCTACCCTACGTCTATCTCGGCTTCTGGATCGAAGACAGCCCGAAGATGGCCTACAAGGGCCGCTTCCGCCCGCTCGAAGCCTTCAGCGCCGACGGCTGGCGGCGGATACGGTAAACTAAGGCAATTACAGAAAATCATAGCCCTCCCCCTTGCGGGGAAGGGCAATCGCATTTGAAGGGACTTGCACGAATGCCGTGCGTCCTTCGACAGGCTCAGGATGAGGGAGAATCTTCGTGGCATTGAGAAGAAACCTCATGCTGAGCCTGTCGAAGCACGCACCCCGCTTGTCCCAATCGCCGCAAGTACCCTCAAATGCGATTCCCCTGCCCCGCAGGGGGAGAGGGAAAAAGACAGGCGCTACTTGCTGAAGCGCGTGTTCGAGGGGAAGCCGCGCGGCACCTTGCGGCCGGCCTGGGCGCGCTTGCCGATCCAGTCCTTGAGGTCCGTCTCGACGCGGGTGCGGTCGCCGATGCGCCAGGCGAGGCCTTCCCTGCTGTCGTAGGTGACGGCGTCCGCCAGCCCACGCGCGTTGTAGCGCTGCAGCATGACGCCGCGGCCGCGCGTCATCTCGGGCAGCTCGTCCAGCGGGAAGATCAGCATCTTCCGGTTCTCGCCCACGACGGCGACGGAATCGCCCACCACCGGCGAGCACACGGTCGCCTCGACGTCGCCGCTGACGTTCAGCACCTGCTTGCCGGCGCGGGTCTGCGCCGCCACGTCCTTCTCCGCCACGATGAAGCCGCGCCCGTCGCTCGACGCGACCAGCAGCTTGCGCTCGGGGTCGTGCACGGTCAGCGCGACCACGCCGTGCTCGTTGCCGAGCTCGATCATCAGGCTCAGAGGCTCGCCGAAGCCGCGCCCGCCCGGAAGCTTGTCGACGCCGATCGTGTAGAAGCGCCCGTTGGTCGCGAAGATGATGAGCTTGTCGGTCGTCTGCGCGTGGAAGGCGAAGCGCTGGCGGTCGCCTTCCTTGTACTTGATGTCGGCGATGTCCGGGAGATGCCCCTTGGCGGCGCGGATCCAGCCCTTGTCGGAGCAGATCACGGTGACAGGCTCGCGCTCGATCATCGCTTCCAACGGAATGACCACGGCGGACGGCGCCTCGCCCAGCTCCGTGCGGCGGCGGCCGAGCTCCGTGTCCTTGCCGTAGGCCTTGCGGATGTCGCCGATCTCGCCGGCGATGCGCTTCCAGCGCAGATCTTCGTCCTTCAACAGCTTGTTGAGGTCCTTCCGCTCCTGCGTCAGCTCCGCGTGCTCGTTGCGGATCTCCATCTCCTCCAGCTTGCGCAAATGGCGCAGCCGCATGTTGAGGATGGCTTCCGCCTGCGCGTCGGTGAGCTTGAACGCCTTGATCAAATCCGCCTTGGGATCGTCCTCCTCGCGGATGATGCGGATCACCTCGTCGAGATTGAGATAGGCGATCAGCAGCCCGTCGAGAATCTCCAGCCGCTGCTCGATCTTGCCGAGGCGGTGCTTCGTGCGGCGCACCAGCACGTCGTGGCGGTGGTCGAGGAAGGCCCGCAGCACCTCGCGCAGGTCCATCACCCGCGGCACCAGCCCGCCGTCGAGCACGTTCATGTTCAGCGAGATGCGCGTCTCGAGGTCGGTCTGCCGGAACAGGCTCTCCATCAGCAGCTCGGGATCGACATTGCGGCTCTTCGGCTCCAGCACCAGCCGCACTTCCGTCGTCGATTCGTCGTGGACGTCCTCGAGCATCGTGAGCTTGCGGTTATGCATCAGCTCGGCGATCCGCTCGACCAGCTTCGCCTTCTGCACCTGGTAGGGCACGCCGGTGATGACGATCTGATAGCCGCCGCCCTTGATCTTCTCGATCTCGTATTTCGCGCGCACCCGGAAGCTGCCACGCCCCGTCTTGTAGGCTTCGATGACGGTCTCGCGGCTCTCGCACAAGACGCCGCCGGTCGGGAAGTCGGGACCGGGCATGAAGTCGATCAGCTTGGCGATGGTGGCGTTCGGCGCCTTGATGAGGTGCAGCAGCGCGTCGCAGATCTCCGCGACATTGTGCGGCGGAATGCTGGTCGCCATGCCGACCGCGATGCCGGCCGCGCCGTTGGCGAGCAGGTTCGGGAAGTTCGCCGGGAGCACGATCGGCTCCTCGCCCTCGCCGTCGTAGGTCGGGCGGAAATCGACCGCGTCCTCGTCGATGCCTTCCAGCAGGCGCTGCGCGGTCTCGGTCAGCCGCGCCTCCGTGTAGCGCATCGCCGCCGCATTATCGCCGTCCACGTTGCCGAAATTACCCTGCCCGTCGACCAGCGGGTAGCGCACCGCGAAATCCTGCGCCAGGCGCACCATCGCATCGTAGATCGCGGCGTCGCCGTGCGGGTGATACTTGCCCATGACGTCGCCGACGATGCGTGCGCATTTCTTGAAGCCGGATGCCGGGTTGAGATGCAGCTCGCGCATCGCGTAGAGCAGCCGCCGGTGCACCGGCTTGAGCCCGTCGCGCACGTCCGGCAGCGAGCGCGCCATGATCGTCGACAGCGCGTAGGAGAGATACCGCTCGCCCAGCGCATCGGCCAGCGGCACGGGCCGGATTTCTCCCGCGGTCTTTTTCGGCTCAACCATGGATCGTTTCGGCGCCCCCGTCTATTGAAAGCGAGATATTGATATCATCTGCCCGGCGGGACGCAACAGTTTGTGGCGTAGTCAAGCAGCGGCTTCCGGCGCGCCGTGGCCGTCGCCGAGGCAATGGTCGTGCGTGTAGTCGGCCAGCACCTCGATCACGCGGCAGTCGGCGACCTTGCCGCTGCCGCATTGCTTCACCATCCGCTCCAGCTCGCCCTTGAGCGCCGACAGCCGGGCGATGCGCGCCTCGACCGCGGCGAGATGATCGCGGGCGATGCGGTCGACCTCGGCGCAGGAGCGGTCGGGCCTGTCGCCGAGCGCCAGGATGTCGCGGATGCGGTCGAGCGGAAAGCCCAGCTCGCGCCCATGGCGGATGAATCCCAGCCGCGCGATATGCGCAGGGCCGTAGCGCCGCTGGTTGCCGGCGCTGCGGATCGGCGGCGGCATCAGGCCGACCTGCTCGTAGTAGCGGATGGTCGGGACCTTGCAGCCGGTTTCGCGCGCCAGCACGCCGATCGAGAGCGGGCCATCGTCGCCATTAAACCTTTGTTTCACAAGCATCTCCCTCATGCTGAGCCTGTCGAAGCATGAGCTGCCCCACTGTCGGAGCGTACTCATCCTTCGACAATCTCAGGATGAGGAGGTAGAGCCGGCTCATGCGATTTTTCCCTTGAACCTCTAGCCGCTATAGATATTAGGCTGCATCCTGACGAAACAAGGGGACTCCAATGGCCGGACACTGCCATCACGACCACGGCGAGACCTTCGAGGGCCAGTCGCCCGCCTACCGCCGGGCGCTCTGGGCCGTCGTCGCGATCAACGCGGCCATGTTCGCGACCGAGCTTGCCGCCGGCGCCTTCGCGCAGTCGATGGCGCTGCAGGCGGACGCGCTGGATTTCCTCGCCGACACGCTCACTTACGGCATCAGCCTCTACGCGATCGGGCGATCGGCGCGGCTCCGCGCCGGCGTGGCGCTCGCCAAGGGCGTGTCGTTGGCCGCGATGGGCATCGGCATTCTCGGCCTCACCCTCTACCGCACGCTGGTGCTGGGCATGCCCGATGCCGCCGTGATGACCGGGGTCGGCGCGCTGGCGCTGGCCGCGAACCTGGCGAGCGTGCTGCTGCTGCTCCGCTACCGCAACGGCGACGCCAACGTGCGCTCGGTCTGGCTGTGCAGCCGGAACGATGCGATCGGCAACGTCGCGGTGATCGCCGCCGCCGGCGCGGTGGCCTGGACCGGCACGGCCTGGCCCGATCTGGTCGTCGCCGCCGCGATGGCGTCGCTGTTCCTGCACTCCGCGACGCTGATCATCCGGCAGGCGCTCAGGGAACGGCGGGCTCCCCTGCATCGGCCCGCCTGATCCGCTCGACCAGCCGGCCGCGCGGGTCGGGCAGCCGCCGCTGGTGCGGCGCGAACAGGTGGCGGTCGAGAAAAAATCCCGTCAGCGCCAGCCCGGCCGCGATGTCTCCCGGCCCAACCGGCGCGCCGCCGATCAGGAAGCCCGGCAGTTGCAGCAGCTTCTCGCGATAGGGCTCGCCGGCCGAGATCGACACCGCGCGCCCGCTGCGCGGCGAGACGTAGGCCAGCGCGTCGTTGCTGCCGGTCGCGGCGCAGGCAGACAGGTCGAGCCCGAAGCCGAGCTCCCCCAGCAGCGCCAGCTCCCATTCGACATAGGCGGCCTGCCAGCCGGGCTCGTCCATGGCGTCAAGAAGCCGCGCCAATCCGTTGAAGACGCTTTCGCCGGGCTCGCGCTCGGGCAGCGTCTGGTCGGCGATGGTGCAGGCCGAGGACAGGGCCGCGATGCGCGCCGGATCGTCGAGCCATGCCGCGCTCGGGTTGCGCAGCAGCTCGACGGTGAAGCCGCCGAGATGCTCCTCCAGCCGCGCCCGCCAGGCGACCGTCACCAGGTTTCCGGGCTGCAGGATGCCGCGCTGCCGGCGCGACGCCCCGCCCCGCACCAGCCCGGCATGACGGCCGTGCCCCTCGGTCAGCAGCGACAGTATCGCGGACGACTCGCCATGCCGGCGGGCCGAAAGCACGATGCCCTGGTCGCTCCATTCCATGATCGATCCACCCACCCAACCCTCCCCCGCAAGGGGGGAGGGCCAAGTTGAAGAAAGTCCTCCCCCCCTTGCGGGGGAGGATTTAGGTGGGGGGTGGCCTTGGCGCGGAAACCAAAACCTGTCCGTCACGCGTCGTAGTCCAGCCCCCACATTGCGTAGTGCTCGCGCTGCTCGGACCATTTCTCGCGCACCTTCACGTGCAGGAAGAGATGGACCTTGCAGCCCAGCAAGGCGGCCACGTCCTCGCGGGCGGCGGCGCCGATGCGCTTGATCATCTGGCCGCCCTTGCCCAGCACGATCGCGCGCTGGCTCTCGCGCTCGACGAAGATCGTCTGGGTGACCTTGACGCTGCCGTCGCGAAACTGCTCCCAGGCGTCGGTCACGACCGTCAGCGCGTAGGGCAGCTCCTGATGGGTTTCGAGATAGAGCTTCTCGCGCGTCACCTCGGCCGCGAGCAGGCGTTGCGGCAGGTCGGAGATCTGGTCCTCCGGGAAATGCCAGACGCCGGGCGGCGCCATGCGGGCGAAATAGGCGAGCAGGTCGCCGACGCCGTCGCCGTTCAGCGCGGAGACCATGAAGGTCTCCTGGAACTTGCCCGCGGCGTTCAGCGCGGCGCTGAGCGCCAGCAGCGACTCCCGCTTCACCCGGTCGATCTTGTTGAGCACGAGGACGGCGCCGCGTTCCAGCGTCGCCAGCTCGGCGGCGATCCGCCGCGTGTCCTCGTCGAAGCCGCGTGCGCAATCCACCAGCAGGCACATCAGGTCGGCGTCCGCCGCGCCCTTCCAGGCCGCCGCCACCATCGCCCGGTCGAGGCGCTTGCGCGGCGCGAAGATGCCGGGGGTGTCGACGAACACGATCTGGCTCTGCCCTTGGATGGCGATGCCGAGCATGCGCGAGCGGGTGGTCTGCACCTTGGGCGAGACGATGGTGACCTTGGCGCCGACGAAGCGGTTCACCAGGGTGGACTTGCCGACATTGGGCGCGCCCAGGATGGCGACGAAGCCGAAGCGGGTGTCGGGGACGCCGCCGCTCATAGCGGCAACGACTCCAGCGCGCGGCGCGCCGCGGCCTGCTCGGCCACCCGCTTCGAGGGTCCCTGCCCCTCGGCCGACGGGCCGCCGGCGATTTCCACGCGAACGGTGAAGGCCGGCGCGTGGTCGGGGCCCGAGCGGGCGACGACGACATAGCCGGGCAGCCCGAGCCCCCGGCCCTGGGCCCATTCCTGCAGCGCGGTCTTGGCGTCCTGCGGCGGCGAATCCGCGGCGACGACGCGCTGCTGCCAATGCCGCTCGATGAAGCGCCGCGCCGCCTCCAGGCCGCCGTCGCGGTAGATCGCCGCGATGACCGCCTCGCAGACGTCGGCCAGGATCGCCTCGTTCTCGCGGCCGCCGCCGTCGGCCTCGCCGCGGCTGAGGCGCAGGTGCGCGCCCAGACCGATCTCACGCGATACCGCGGCCAAGGTCTCCTGACGCACCAGCGCAGCGAGCCGCCTGGCGAGCGATCCCTCGCGCTCGGCAGGAAAGCTGTTCATCAGCATCTCGGTGACGACGAGGCCGAGGACGCGGTCACCGAGGAATTCGAGGCGCTCGTAATCCTGCCGGCCCGCCGCTTCGACGCTGCGGTGGGTCAACGCCTCCTCCAGCAGGGACGGATCCGAAAAATGGTGGCCGAGAAACGCTTCGGGAAGGCCGGTCACGGCGGTTACGCTCTGCCGGCCGCGCCCTTGCGGCCGCGCAGCGGGCTCAATCGATGCCGCGGAAGATGCGGGCATAGCGGATGGCGAAGGGCCATTTCCAGATCTCCCAGATGCGGGCCGACTGGTCGGTGGAGAAGAACAGGATCTCGGCCCGCCCGACGTAGTTCACGAACGGCACGAAGCCGACATGGTCGGTCGCCCGGCTGTCCAGCGAGTTGTCCCTGTTGTCGCCCATCATGAAGAAATGCCCGTCGGGCACCTGATACTCGCGGGTATTGTCCATCGACCCCATATTGTGGTCGGTTTCGATGATCCGGTAGGAGCGGCCGTTGGGAAGGGTCTCTACGAATTGCGGAACGCGCTGAACGGTGCCGAATTGCGAATGAAGGACATAATCCTCGATCCGATGCCGCTCGATCGCCTTGCCGTTGATGTGGAGAATGCCGTCGATCATCTGGATCCGGTCGCCCGGCAGGCCGATCACCCGCTTGATGTAGTCGGTGCTGTTGTCGGCCGGCAGCTTGAACACGGCCACGTCGCCGCGCTTCGGCGCATCGGCCAGCACGCGGCCGCTCACCAGCGGCAGGCCGAAGGGCAGCGAATAGCGGCTGTAACCATAGGAAAACTTCGAGACGAACAGGTAGTCGCCGACCAGCAGGGTCGGAATCATCGAGCCCGACGGAATGTTGAAGGGCTCATAGGCGACGGTGCGGACGAAGAGCGCGATGAGCACCGCATAGACGATGGTGCGCAAGGTCTCGACGACGCTGCCGGCCGGCTTCCCGGCCTTGCGATCCGCCCCACCCGTACGCGACGCGGTATCTTCGGCGCTCTGTCCTTTTCCCGCGTCGTTCGGTGCCATTCAGGCCTAACCTGTTGCTGCGATTGGAGGCGCACATATGTGCGGCCCGGTCACCGATGTCAAGTCGCGCCGGCGGCGGCTTGCCGCCCGCCCGCTGTCGCCATAAGGTGGCCAAGTCCATGAAAAATCGGCATGTCCACCTTAGAGTATGCGGCGGCCCACGTCACCCCGGAAGACTGGGCCGGGCATGGGACAGGGGCGCGGCAGTTGGCCGCGGCACGTGAGGGCGGCCGCCTGTGGCGAAGATCATCCCTAGAGCGGAAGACAGAATCACGCGCCGGAAGCCGCCGCGGCGCAGCCGGCGGGGCCTCTGGCAACGCGTGCGGCGGACGGCGGCGATCGCGATCCTGGCGCTGCTCGCCGCGCCGGTCCTTCTCGCGGCGCTCTACCGCGCTGCGCCACCGCCGCTCACCCCGCTCATGGTGATACGCCTCTTCGAGGGCGAAGGGATACGCAAGCAATGGACGCCGCTGTCGCGGATTTCCCCGCATCTCGTCCGATCCGTCATCGGCCTGGAGGATTCCCGCTTCTGCGCCCATGGCGGGATCGATTGGGATTCCGTCAGCGACGCGGTTTCCGAGCACCTCCACGGCGCGCCGCTGCGCGGCGCGAGCACGATCTCGATGCAGACCGCGAAGAACCTGTTCCTCTGGCCCGACCAGAATTTCCTGCGCAAGGCGATCGAGGCGCCGATGACCTATATGATCGAGGCAGTTCTCGGCAAGCGGCGCATCATCGAGATCTATCTCAACGTCGTTGAATGGGGGCCCGGCATCTATGGCGCGGAAGCGGCGTCGCAAGCCTATTTCAAGCGCCCGGCGAACGCGCTGACGCCGTGGCAGGCGGGCCTGCTCGCCTCGATCCTGCCGAGCCCGCGGAAATGGTCGCCCATCGACCCGACCGACTACATCCAGAACCGCGCCCGCACCGCGATGGCGCGCGCCCAGGTGCTGAACGGCAGCCTGAAATGCACCGGAATTCGAGGATGAAATCGAGCGCCGGTCACCCCGCCGGCACGGCCGAAATGATCACGGTCGCCTGGGCCAGCGGGTACTCGTCGGTAATGCTGAGGTCGATCTGCGCCCGCATGCCCGGAGGCGTGATGGCGTCGAGCTGCCGGCGGGCGCCGCCCGTCAGCTCCATCGTCGGCCTGCCGGACGCGAGGTTCACGACGCCCATGTCGCTCCAGAACACGCCGCGGCGGAAGCCCGTGCCGAGCGCCTTCGCGCACGCCTCCTTGGCGGCGAAGCGCTTGGCGTAGCTGTCCGCGCGGCGGCGGCGCTTGTCGGATTTGGCGCGCTCGACGGCGGTGAAGCAGCGCTCTTCGAAGCGGCCGGGAAACCGCCCCAGCGTGCGTTCGACGCGGCGGATGTCGATCAGATCGCTGCCGATGCCGATGATCATTCGGACGCCCCGGCGCGCGCCGCATCCATCAGCGCGCGCATGCGGCGGACGGCGTCGGCGAGCCCGTTGAAGATCGCCTCGCCGACGAGGAAATGCCCGATGTTGAGCTCGACGAGGTTGGGAACCGCGGCGACCGGCCCGACGGTGTCGAAGTTCAGCCCGTGGCCCGCATGGCATTCGAGGCCGACTTTCGCCGCATGGGCCGCCGCCGCAGCGATGCGCGCCAGCTCGGAACGCCGCTCTCCGCCTTCCACCTCGCAGTAGCGCCCGGTGTGCAGCTCGACCACGGGCGCGCCGACGGAAACGGCGGCGTCGAGCTGCTTCGGGTCCGGGTCGACGAACAGCGACACGCGGATGCCCGCCTTCGTCAGCTCGGCCACGATCGGCTTCAGATGGTTGTGCGCGCCGGCGGCGTCGAGCCCGCCCTCGGTCGTCAGCTCCTGCCGCTTCTCGGGCACGATGCAGGCGGCGTGCGGACGGTGTCGCAGCGCGATCGCCACCATCTCGCCGGTCGCGGCCATCTCGAAGTTGAGCGGCTTGTCCAGCACCGCCATCAGCCGCGCGATGTCGTCGTCGACGATGTGCCGGCGGTCTTCGCGCAAGTGCGCGGTGATGCCGTCCGCCCCCGCTCCGACTGCGATCAGCGCCGCGCGAACGGGATCCGGATGGGCGATGCCGCGGGCGTTTCGCACGGTCGCCACATGATCGATGTTCACGCCCAGTCTGAGATGAGAGCCCATGGTTCCGCCTTGGTCCCCGTCAGGTCATACATGCGCGCGCTCGACCGAATTGATCACCGACGTCGCGCGCAGCGCGGCGATGATATCGGTAAGCTGCTTTATGTCGCCGACCTCGATATCGATCAGCATTTCGAAGAAATCGGCGGAACGGTCCATGATCTTCAGGTTGCTGATATTGCCGCCTTCGCGCCCGACGACGGTGGACAGCACGCCGAGACTGCCCGGCTCGTTGGCGACGATCACCTTGATGCGGGCGTTGTGCAGCCGCGCTTCCTCGTCCTCCACGTCCCACGCGAGGTCGACCCAGCGTTCCGGCATGTCGGTGAAGCTTTCCAGCGTCTCGCAGTCGATGGTGTGGATCGTGACGCCCTTGCCGGTGGTCTGAATGCCAACGATGCGGTCGCCTGGGATCGGATGGCAGCAGCCGGCGATATGCACCGCCATGCCCGGGGTCAGGCCCTTGATCGCGACCGGCCTCTTCTTGCCCTTGCGGCGCGGCCTGAGCGCCATGCGCTCGCGCCAGCCGCGCTTCTTGCTGCCGGGAAAGACGGCGTGGAGGACCTCCGTGCCGGTCGAATTTCCCTCGCCCACCTCCGCGAACAGGTCGTCGGGCGTGCGGCAGTGAAAGTTCTTCACCACCCCTTCGATCGCCTTCAGGGTGAACTCGTAGCCTTCCTCGCGGAAGACCTTCTCGACGATCTCGCGCCCGAGCTGGGTGTATTCGCGCCGCTGCTGGCCGCGCACGAAGCGCCGGATGCAGGCGCGCGCCTTGCCGGTGACGACGAAGCTCTCCCAGGTCGGCGACGGCGTCTGCGCCTTCGACGTGATGATCTCGACCTGGTCGCCGTTGCGCAGCTCGGTGCGGAGCGGGACGATGCGGCCGTTGACCTTTGCGCCGACACAGGTATTGCCGATGTCGGTGTGCACCGCGTAGGCGAAATCGACGGCGGTCGAGCCCGCCGGAAGCGCCTGCAGCTCGCCCTTCGGCGTGAAGCAGAACACCTGGTCGGCATACATTTCGAGCTTGGTGTGCTCGAGGAACTCCTCCGCGCCGCCGGCATGGTCGAGGATCTCCAGCAGCTCGCGAAGCCAGCGGTACTGCATGCCCTCGGTCCGCTTGTCCGTCGGAATGCCCTGCTTGTGCTGCCAATGCGCGGCCACGCCGAGCTCGGCCACGTCGTGCATCTCCCAGGTGCGAATCTGCACCTCGATGCGCTCCTTGAAAGGGCCCATGACCGAGGTGTGCAGCGACCGGTAGCCGTTCGGCTTCGGCAGCGAGATGTAGTCCTTGAAGCGGCCGGGAACGACGCGGTAGTTGCTGTGGATCACGCCGAGCGCGCGGTAGCATTCCTCTTCGGTATCCACCAGCACGCGGAAGGCCATGATATCGGAGAGCTGCTCGAAGCCGACGTTGTTGCGCTGCATCTTGCGCCAGATCGACGGCGGGCGCTTTTCCCGGCCGGAGACGTCGGCCTTGACGCCGTTGCGCTCGAAGGTGCCGCGCAGCTCTTCGAGCACGCGGCCGACGATGTCGCCGCCGCGCTTCCGCAAAAAGTCCAGCCGGCTCAGGATCGAGCTGCGCGCGTCGGGGTTGAGCTCGGCGAAGGCAAGATCCTCGAGCTCTTCCTTCCAGTCGCGGATGCCGATGCGCTCCGCCAGCGGCACGTAGATATCCATCGTCTCGCGTGCGATGCGGCGGCGCTTGTCCGCGCTGCGGATGAAATTCAGCGTCCGCATATTGTGCAGCCGGTCGGCCAGCTTGACGATCAGGACGCGAATATCCTGCGACATGGCGAGCACGAGCTTGCGGAAATTCTCCGCCTGCATGCTGCGGTCCGAGACGAGATCGAGCTGCGACAGCTTGGTCACGCCGTCGACCAGCCGCGCGACCTCGCCGCCGAACTGGCCCTCGATGTCGGCCATCGTCGCGACGGTGTCCTCCACCGTGTCGTGCAGCAGCCCGGTGACGATCGAGGCGCTGTCCAGCTTCTTTTCCGAAAGAATGCCGGCCACTTCCACAGGGTGGGAGAAATAGGAATCGCCCGAGGCGCGCTGCTGGTTGCCGTGCGCCTTCATGGAAAATACATAGGCGCGGTTCAGCGCCTCTTCGTCCGCGGCGGGGTCGTAGCTTTTAACCCGTTCGACCAGCTCGTATTGCCGCATCATGCCGGGGCACCCCTACGGGCATGATGCATCGGCGCTCCGATGCTGGCGCCGGCGCCGGGTCATTCCAATTCGGACTCGCCGTCGACGTCGTCGTAGCGCGGGGAACGGGCGCCGGCCTCCTCCTCGTCGTCGTCGGAGTCGGACGAGCGGATGCTCATGCCCGACGGCAGCTCTTCGCCCTCCTGGATGGAGCTGAGCGCCGCGGCCATCATTTCCATCGGCTCTTCTTCCTCGGGCTCGTCGATCTCCGGAACCTTCTGCAGGCTGCGGACGAGCGCGTCGGTCAGCTTTTCATGGTCCACCGTCTCCTCGGCGATCTCGCGGAGCGCGACGACGGGATTCTTGTCGTTGTCGCGGTCTACGGTGATCTCCGCCCCGGCGGAAATATCGCGGCTGCGCTGAGCGGCCAGCATCACGAGCTCGAACCGGTTGGGAACCTTCTCGACACAATCTTCAACGGTTACGCGGGCCATGGACCTTCACACAAATGTTTCTGATAAGCGGCTATAATTCTTCGCAAATTCCAATAATAGGGCAGCATGCGAACAAGGGCACAGACTATATGTGCGGAACGCTAGACATTTCAAGGGTTTTCGACCCTGGCCGCGGGTTCGGGCGGCCGCCCGCTTCTGTGCCCGCGAGACAGCAAACGCTTGCGTTCCTGATGGCGTCGACCTAATTAGTAAACCACTGCATGAACTGGTCCCCATCGGACATCCCCGTGTCGTAGGGCGCTCAACGAATAACAAGCAAATACTTGGAGTCGTGTGGGAAATGCTAAGAAACATTTATAAGAACGAGAAGCTCGGACTTTTTATCGATGGGTCGAATTTGTATGCTGCCGCACGGGCGCTCGGATTCGACATAGATTATAAGAAGTTGCTCGATCTTTTTGCGAACAGCGGCCATTTGATCCGCGCTTACTACTATACGGCGCTGATCGAGGACCAGGACTACTCGCCGATCCGCCCGCTCGTCGACTGGCTCGACTACAACGGCTACACCATGGTGACGAAGCCGACCAAGGAGTTCACCGACGCCCAGGGCCGCCGCAAGATCAAGGGCGACATGGATATCGAGCTCGCCATCGACGTCATGGAGATCGCGCCGCATCTCGATCATATCGTCATCTTCTCGGGCGACGGCGATTTCCGCCGTCTGGTCGACGCGGTGCAGCGCAAGGGCGTTCGCGTCAGCGTGGTAAGTACCGTTCGAACGCAACCTTCGATGGTGGCGGACGAGCTGCGGCGTCAGGCCGACTGCTTCATCGAGTTGCAGGACCTGGCCGAGGACATCTCCCGGTCGCATAGCGAGCGGAGCTATCCGCGCACCGCCAATCAAGCCCGCGAGGACGATTACGACGAGGAATATGACGAGGCCATCGTCGAACGCGCCTGATCGGGCTCCGCAATGCTCCGGGCAAAGGGCTCGGGGGCGGATGCCGGGCCGCGCCGGGTGATGCCGGGCAACGACTGCCCGCTCTGCCCGAGACTGGTGGATTTCCGCCAGGGCAACCGCAAGACTTTCCCCTCGTTTCACAACGGACCGGTGCCGAGCTTCGGGCCGGCCGCGGCGCGGCTTCTGATCGTCGGCCTGGCGCCCGGGCTGAAGGGGGCGAACCAGACCGGGCGCCCGTTCACCGGCGACTATGCCGGCGCCTTGCTGTATCCGACGCTGCTGCGCTACGGCTTTGCGCATGGCCCCTACGGCGCCCACGCCGATGACGGCCTCGCCCTGACGGACTGCCGCATCACCAACGCGGTGCGCTGCGTGCCGCCTGCGAACAAGCCGGTCGGCAAGGAAATCGCGAGCTGCCGAAAATTCCTCGCCGCCGAGATCGCGTCGATGCCCCGGCTCGAGATCGTCGTCGCGCTCGGCGTCGTGGCGCACGGCGCCGTTCTCGCCGCGCTGGGCCTGCGCCAAAGCCACGTGAAGTTCGGGCACGGCGCGCAGCATGTCCTGCCCGGCGGCGTCATGCTGGCGGACAGCTATCACTGCTCGCGCTACAACACGAACACGGGCCGCCTCACCGAGGCGATGTTTCACGCCGTGTTCGAGGGCGTCAGGGCGCGCCTCGGCGCGGCTTGAGCCGGATGGCCGCTGCGGCGGCGAGGTCGACGAGCAGCGCCAGCGCGAAAACCGCGACCGCGATATCGAACATCAGCGCATAGCCGCGGCTGGCGAAAAGCAGCGAAAAGCCATACCCGGCTCCGGCCTGGCCCAATGCGAAGGCCGCCGTGGCGAGGCTCCAGGCGGCGCGCTGAGCGTCGATGTCATGCCCGACCAGCTCCTGTACCCGCCCCAGCACCAGCGGCACGACGCCGGGAACGAACATGCCGACGGCAATGCTCGAGACCGCGAGCGCCGCGCCCGATGTCGTCGCCGTCAGCAGCGCCACCGCCGCCCCTTGCACCAGCAGCGCCACGCGTAGGGACAGGGCGAAGCCGATCCGATCCGCAAGCCGTCCCGCCACCAATGACCCGACCAATGCGCCCAATCCGAAGAGCACCCAGTAGCGAGCGCCGACTTCGATGCCCTGCCCCAGCCCACGCGCCACGAAATCGACGAGGAAGATCATATGCGGCACCGATCCCGCCGCATTGAGCGCATAAACCGCGAACAGGGCAAACAACGCCCAGCGCAGCGTCGCTTGCGGCGTGGGGACAGCCATCCGGCCGCCGCCCTGCGCGGCCACATGCATTGTCGGCCAGCCGTTCCATGCGATTGCCGTCAGGATGAGCGAAAGTAACCCGAGGGCAAGCCACGTCGCCGTCAACCCCTCGCGCAGCAGCAGCGGCACCAGCGTGCCGGAGAGCGCGATGCCGAGACCGACGCCGGTGAAGACCACACCACCCGCGAGACCGCGTCGCGCAACCGGCGCCGCGGCCACGGCGGCAGACGCGCCCAGCGCCATCAGCACGCCGCCCGTCCAGCCGGCAGCGAAGCGCCAGACGAAAAACCACGCGAAGCTGGCGGGAAAGGCGCAGGCGAAGAAGGCGGCGGTCGCGGCCAGCAACGCGGCGCGCAGCACGAACGCCAGCGGCATGCGCCGCGCCAGCCATCGCGCGGACAGCGCGCCGGCGAGATATCCCGCGAGATTGGCCGCGCCGAGATAGGCGGCGCCGGACGGCCTGAACCACCCCTCGGCAACCAGCGCCGGTATCAGCGGCGTATAGGCGAACCGCCCGAGGCCGATGCCGATCAGCACGGCGCACAAGGCGGACACCACCGGCCGCCACATGCCGTACTTGCCGCCAGATGCGATCGACCTATCCACCGTCATGGGCGACAGCCTAAGGTGGATGCGGCAACCTCGGGAAATAGATTTCCGCGATAGCAGTTATTGCCGTGTCCGGCGCCTCACCCCAGGGTGAAGGACTCGTGCACCGCGCTCTGCACGCCGCCGCCCATCACCGGACCGCCGCCGGCGACATAGATCGCATCGCCGACGGCGACGGCGCCCAGGCCGTGACGCGGCGTCATCATCGGCGCGTAGGCCTGCCAACGGTCGGCGGCGAGGTCGTAGGCTTCGTTCTGGCCGAACACCCGGTTCGTCCCTTCCCCGCCCATGCAGAAGATCCGACCGCGGTAGACCACGGCGCCATGGCCGGATCGCGCTGTCGGCAGCGGATTGCGGAAGCGCCATTTGTCTTCCTTCGTTTCGTAGCTGTGGTGCAGGTTGGAGTTGGTGTGGAAGTTGTCGACCCGGCCGCCCAGCACGTGGATGCGCCCGCCGGCGGCGACGATGCCGGTGTGGTCGCGCCCGGTTGGCAGCGGCGCGTGCCCGGTCCAGCGGTCCGCCTTCGGATCGTATGACAGGTGCCAGTCGACCGAGTTCTTTTCCGGGCCGGTGTCGCCGATCGCGCCGCCCACCGCATGGATGCGTCCTTCGAAGGCGACGCAGGCGATCGCGCCGGCCGAACGCGGCAGCGGCGCGATGCGCGACCATGCCTTCCCGGCTCCGGCATAGACGAAGCATTCGTTGTGCGGCTTGCGGTTCTGCTCGGTGTGGCCGCCGATGGCGTAGAGCCTGCCGTCCAGCACGGCGACGCCGACATGGTTCGCCCCGCGCGGCAGCGGCGGCGCGTCGCTCCAGCGGTCGGCGGCGGGGTCGTAGACCTGATGATAGGGGCGGTCCACCCGCTGCTCGCCGTAACCGCCGACAAGGTGCATCCGCTCGTCCAGCACCGTCGCCCAGGCCATCTCGCTGCGCGGCAGGGGCAGCGGCGCGCGCGCCGCCCAGCGTCCCTGGTTCTCGGCCTTCGGCGCCGGGCTGTCGAGATAGCGCTGCGCGGCGGCGGTTTCGGGAACCTCGATCCGTCCCGGCGTCTTCAGCCGCTCATAGAGAGGGCCGTGCGCCGGGTCATGTCCCATATGTTGGGCCAGCGCCGGCCCGGCCGCGACGAGACCGACGCCGCCGGCGAGGAAGCTTCTGCGATTCAAGGCACTCATGTCCGCACCTTCGCATGATGGATCAATGGGGAACGGGAAATGATCGGGTAAAGCCCGGCGCGGCGTCCAGAGGGCAAGCGGGGCCGGCCGACCCTGCCAACCTCATCCTTCGACAGGCTCAGGATGAGGAATAAGACATTGATATTTAATACAGATCCTTATTTTAAACTTGCGAAGCATGAGCTTCCCGCACCTTCGCCGCTCGATCAAACGAACGTGAACGGCGGTACTTCAGCTCCGATCCCGCATCACCCGCGCCTTCTGGCGCTGCCAGTCGCGCGATTTCTCGAGCTCGCGCTTGTCGTGCTTCTTGCGGCCCTTGGCGAGGCCGAGCTGCAGCTTGGCGCGGCCGCGGGCGTTGAAATAGATCTTGAGCGGAACCAGCGTCACGCCTTCGCGCTTCACCGCGCCGAGCAGGCGGTCGCGCTCGCGCCGGTGCACCAGCAGCTTGCGGGGGCGCCGCGGCTCGTGATTGAAGTGCCGCGAGTTCGGGTATACGTCGATGGTGCAGTTGAGCAGGTAGAGGTCGCCGTCCTTAGGCCCGGCATAGGCTTCGGCCAGGCTCACCTTGCCGCCGCGCAGCGACTTGACCTCCGTGCCCATCAGCGCGATGCCGGCTTCGAGGGTCTCTTCGATGAAGTAGTCGCGGCGCGCCCGCCGGTTTTGCGCCACCGGCGGGGTGCTATTCGTGTCGTCGGCCATGAAACGAGCTATATGCGCGTCAGTTGATCAGTCCGCAATGCACCATTGCGTCGCGCACCCGCGCCTGCCCGGCCGCGGTCAGATTGACCAGCGGCAGGCGAACGTCGGGCGAGCTTTTGCCGAGCAAGCTGGCGCCGAACTTCGCGGGCGCCGGGCTCGGCTCGCAGAACATCGCGTCGTGCAAGGGCGTCAGGCGGTCGCGGATCCTGTTGAAGGTGTCGAAATCGTGCCCGCGCCATGCCGCGTGCAGCTCGGCGCACAGCTTCGGCGCGACGTTCGAGGTGACGGAGATGCATCCCTCCCCGCCCTGTGCCAGGAACGCCGCGACGGTCACGTCCTCGCCCGAAAGCTGGCAGAATTCCTTGCCCGCGGTAATTCGCGTGCGCAGCGGGCGCGCCAGGTCGCATGTCGCATCCTTGACCCCGACGATATTGGGGATTTTCGCCAGCCGCGCCATCGTATCGACGCTGATGTCGACGACCGAGCGGCCGGGAATATTGTAGACGACGATCGGAATGTCCGCCGCTCCGGCCACCGCCTTGAAGTGCTGGAACAGCCCCTCCTGCGACGGCTTGTTGTAATAGGGTGCGACGACCAGCGCGCCGTCCGCGCCCGCCTCTTCGGCGTGCTTGACCAGCTCCACGGCCTCCGCGGTGCTGTTCGACCCCGCGCCGGCGATCACCGGAATGCGGCCGGCCGCGGCTTCGACGCACAGCTCGACGACGCGCTTGTGTTCCTCGTGGCTCAGCGTCGGCGACTCGCCGGTCGTGCCGACCGGCACGACGCCGTCCGATCCTTCGGCGACCTGCCATTCAACGAAGGCCTGGAATCCTTTTTCGTCGACCCCGCCGTTCTTGAACGGGGTGATGAGCGCCGTGAACGAACCATGGAACATCGGGTTTCCTCCGCTGAGCCCTAGGTTTCTGCGGTTCACCATACTGAGAAGCCCAGAAACCGGCAAGCGGAAGCATGCTCTTCCCGGATTTGCTTCAATCCCTTGTGGCCATGCTCTACTATCCGGCCGCGGTTACCCGTGGGAAACAATGCTCACAGCTCGGCGGCCGATCCTGCTACGCATTTTCGACCGGAAGGCCCCATCCCGGCTGGCTTGCCGGCTGGCCTGCCTCCTGGCCTACCTCCTGGCCTGCATGCTCGTGTCCGGCATTGCGCCCGCGCACGCCCAGAAGGCGTCGAAGGAGGCGCGCGCAAAAGTCGCCGAGACGCTCGCCGCAGCGGATGCCGAGCGCTGGCCCGACGCGGTCGCCTTGGCAAAGCAGCAGTCGGACCCGATCGTCGCAAAGATCGTCGAATGGATGCGTCTCGGCACCGCCAATTCCGGCGCGACTTTCGACGAGATCGAGGCTTTCCTCGCCGCCAACCCCGGCTGGCCGAATGCCGACCGGCTGCGCCGACGCGCCGAGGAGGCGATGGGCCCCGCCCTGCCGGACGAACGCATCCTCGCCTGGTTCGCCCGCTCACAGCCGGCGTCTCCCGACGGCGCCTTCCATCTGGCGCGCGTGCTGGAAGCCAGAAGCCGGACCGAGGAAGCGGCGAAGGTCGTGCGGCGCGCCTGGGCCAAGATGGACATGGGCGACGGCCAGGCCGACGATTTCCGCCGGCGGTTCCAAAAATACATCCGGCAGCAGGACGACATCGCGCGCCTCGAGCGAATGCTATGGAAGCGCGAGGCGGCGCCGGCGCGCCGGCAACTTCGCCACTTGCCCGCGGATTGGCACAAGCTTGCCGAGGCGCGCATCGCCCTGATGAGCCGCGCGCCGCGCGCGGAAAACACCGCCGCCGCCGTGCCGCCGGCCCTGCGCGACAATCCCGGCCTGATATACGAGCGGGTGCGATGGTACCGGCGCGCCGAGAAGATGACGGAGGCGGTCGATCTTCTCTTGCGCTATCCCAAGCTGCCGGCTGCCGGAGGCGAGGACCATTGGTGGCGCGAGCGCGAGAACCTTGCGCGCTGGGCGCTCAACGAAGACGATCCGGCGCTGGCGTACAAGCTCGCATCGACTCATTTCCAAACCGACGGAGTTGATCTCGCCGAGGCGGAATTTCTCGCCGGATGGATTGCGCTACGCAAGCTCAAACGGCCGGACGATGCGCTGCGCCACTTCCAGGCGCTCTATGACAACGTAAGCTTTCCTATAAGCCGGTCGCGCGGCGCCTACTGGCTCGCCCGCACCTACGAGGCCAAGGAGCAGCACAACACGGCGACGCGCTGGTATCGCGAGGCGGCGGTGCACGTCTCGTATTTCTACGGGCAGCTCGCGGCTGGCCATCTGCTCGAGGCCGAGCGGCCGGCGCTGCCGAAGGAGCCCGAGCCGGGCGAAAAGGAAATCGCCGAGTTCGAAACGCGCGACCTGCCGCGCGCCGTGCGCCTGATGGCGGAATTCGACCGCCGCCGCGAGGTGCGATCCTTCATGCTGGCGCTCGCCGCCAGGGCAAAGACGCCTCAGGACTGGGGCCTCGCGACGCGCCTCGCCCAGGATATCGGCCGATACGACCTCGCCGTCTCCATCGCGAAGCTCGCGGTGCGCGACGGCGTGGTGCTGAGCGCCAGCGGCTACCCGGCGCTCGAGCCGGCGAGCGCGGCGAGCGGAGAATTCCCCGATCCCCTGATCCTGCATGCGGTCGTGCGCCAGGAGAGCGCGTTCGACTCCGAGGCGGTCAGCCATGCCGGGGCGCGCGGGCTGATGCAGCTCATGCCGCAGACGGCGCTCCGCGTCGCCAAGCGCCTCAACATCTCCTATTCGAAAACCCGGCTGACTCGCGATCCGACGTATAACCTCCGGCTCGGCCAAGCCTATCTCGCCGATATGCTCTTCAACTACGACGGCTCGCTGATCCTGGCGCTGGCCGCCTACAATGCCGGACCGGTCCGGGTCGAGCGATGGCTGCAGCGTTACGGCGACCCGGGGCCAGGCATCTACGACGCGATAGACTGGACGGAATCGATACCATTCGCCGAGACGCGCAACTACGTGCAGCGGGTGCTCGAAAATCTGACCGTCTACCGCAGCCGCGACAAGGGCCAGCCGCTCGTGCTGACTTATGCGTTGATCGAGCCGGGACCGTTCAAGGACTCCGCCGGACAGGTCTACCGCAGCGACAGCCCGCGCCTGCCCAGCACCACCGACGACGACGGAGCGGATTTTGCCGGACCCTGAACCGACGCCGACCGCGTTTCGCGAGCGCCGCTACACGGCGCAGGACGGGCTTTCCCTTTACTACCGCGAATACGGCGATCCGCTCTCACCCGGCGTGCCGGTGCTGTGCCTTCCCGGCCTCGCGCGCAATTCGAAGGATTTCCATCGCCTGGCCCTTCGGCTCCGCGCGCGGCATTGGGTCGTCTGCCCCGACTACCGCGGCCGCGGCCGCTCCGGCTACGACGCCGACAGCGAAAACTACCAGCCCGCCGCCTATCTGAACGATATCCGCCACCTGCTGGCGGTGACGGGGATGCGCCATGCCGCCGTCATCGGCACATCGATGGGCGGGCTGCTCGCCTGTGCGATGGGCGCGGCGATGCCGACCGTGCTGGCCGGCGTCGTGCTGAACGACGTGGGCCCGGACATCGGCAGCGACGGGCTCGGGCGCATCATAGCCTATCTGTCGCAGGACAATCCGCAGCCCGACTGGGAAAGCGCCACCCGCGCTTTCAAGGCGCTGTTTCCCAACCTGTCGCTCCGCACCGAGGAAGACTGGCGCGCCGCCACGGAAGCGACATGGCGCGAAGGCGAGGACGGCGTGCTGCACTACGACTGGGACATCCGCATCGTCGATCCGCTGCGCCACAAGCGGCCGCTGCCGGACCTGTGGGCGCTGTTCCGCTCGATCCGCCGCTATCCGGTGCTGGCGCTCCGCGGCGGCGCCAGCGATGTGCTGCTGCCGGAAACATTCGAGCGGATGGCGCGCGAGCACCCCCGGCTCGAGCGGCTGACGATCGAGCGCGTGGGACACGTGCCGACCCTGGTGGAGCCGGAAGCGGCCGGCGCGATCGACGCATTCCTCGCGCGCCTCGGCTGACGGCGCGGCCTTGCGGCAGCGCAAAAGAAAACGCCGGCCACGTATCCATGGCCGGCGCCGGAACCGCTGAGCGGATTGCCTAGCTTAACGGAATACCTTCTTGATGGCCTCCTGGCCCTTCGCGGCGGAAGCGGCGAATGCCGATTTGGCGGCCTTGTCTTCTTCCTTGGGCGCGCCGCTGGCGTTGAGGGCCGTGACGAGGCCCGCCGGCGGCATATCTTTCGCCCCGGCAGCGTCGTGACCGTTGCTCTCGACCGGCCGTACCGGCTGCGCCGCGGCGCTGTCGGCGTGGCGGCAGAGGCCCTGGATATAGGCTCCCGCCTCGATCGCAAGGCTTTCGTGGACGATATCGCCCGTAACCTTGGCGGTGCGGGTCAATTCGACGGTTTTGCCGTTGATCTGGCCCTTTACGGTACCGGCGACATGAACCGTCTGCGCGAGGATTGCGCCGCTGACCACGGCGTGCTCGCCGACAGTCACCGAGTTGCTGCGGACGTCACCTTCGACGTGCCCGTCGATCTGAATGTCGCCTTCCGATTCCAGGTCGCCCGTCACGCGCAGGTTCGCGCTGACGATCGACGGTGCTACGCCCGCCGAGTTGAGCTTCGGCACAGAGAGGCTCCTGCCCGATACGCCGCCCGCGGCGCTCTTGCCTTCCGATTTACTGACCTTTGAAAACATACCGTCCTGCCTTGATGAACTTGTCGGGGTTGAGGGGCTTCCCGTCGAACCGCACCTCGTAGTGGACGTGCGGACCAGTGCTGCGACCGGTGCTTCCGAGAAGGCCGATCTCGTGCCGATGCCCTACCTCCTCGCCTCGTTGGACAAGAACTTTTTGCAGATGAGCGTACCGCGTACGGATCCCGTAACCGTGGTCGATCTCTACCATTTTTCCATACCGGCCTTTGCGGCCGGCGAATATCACCTTGCCCGGCGCGGTCGCGAACACAGGGGCGCCGCCCCAGCCCGCAAGGTCGACGCCATAATGCATGGCTTTCCGATTGTTGAACGGGTCGCTCCTGAGCCCGTAGCTGCTCGCCATGTGATAGAAATCGACCGGCGAGATCAGCGGAACGCGTTTCAGCAGCGCCCTCAACGCGGCCCACCGCGTCAACTGGTTGTCGATGACGGAAACGCTGCCGGGCAACCCGTTCAGCTCCTCGCTGCTCGAGATTTCGAACAGCGGGCCGCCCTGGCCGGCAATGGTGCGCGTCGCGCGGTCCATCACCTGATCGAGCTCCAACCCGGTCATCGCGATCAGGGTCTCGGCTTCCTCGATATTCTTCACGGTACGCTCGCCGAGCCGGTCGAGCACGTTGCCCTGCGCCGCATGCAGATCGTCCAGCCGCTGCAGCAGCGCGACCGTGCGCCGCCGCAGATCCGCGGTCGCCACGTCGCCTGTTACGGTCTCGCCGTCGATATCGATGATCTCGGCCACATCGGAGCGGGACGCCGCCGCGCCGTTCGCGCCCGTCGTCTGCTCCAGCTTCGACAGAACCATCTGGAGGTCGACTTCCGCCAGCTTCGCGCGCTTGTTCGCGCCTTTGACTCCGCTCTCGAGCCCGCCGACCCGGGATTTCAGGGAATCGCGCTCCGACGCTACGCGGCCCTTCTCGTCTTGGTTCTGCGTGAGCGTCGTGTTCAGCTCCGCGACGCGCCGTTCCATATAGGCCCGGTCGGTGCGCGACTTGATGAGCATCTCTTCGAGCTGCACGATGCGCTCGCGCAGCTTGCCGCGCGTCTTGATGATGTGATCGCGTTCGTCGCCAGCAAGTTTCAGCTCCGTCTTGATCTTGTCGAGTGATCCCTCGAGAAGATCATTCGTCTCCGCCATCTGCTGGACTTTGAGGTCGATTTCGCTGAGGTGCTCGCGCAGCGCCGGCTTGTCGCCCGCTGCGCCATCGCCGGGTTTAGCCGTCGCATTCGATTTCACCGGCTTCCCGCCGTCGCCGCCGCTTCCGACCCGGGCCAACAGGGTTTCCTGGCTTTCGCGCAAAGTCGACGTGACCGCGGCGACCTTCTTCTGGTAGCGCAGCACGTCCTCGAACAGATCTTCGTAGGCGACGCGCGCTTCGCGGATCTCGTCGTTCTTGACCTGGATGACGCCGCTCTTGATGGTGGACATCAGCGTCATGCCGATGCCCCACAACGCGACGACGAGCACGACGGACGCGGCGGAAAGCTGCAGTCGCCGTGTCAGCGGCACGAAATAGACGCGGCCGTGGGAGCGAAGGATTAATTCGCGTTCCCGAAACAGCTCGTCAAAAAGCCGCTTTATCGAGCTGATACCGGCTAGCACGCGGTACCAATATGTACGTATCGGCTCCATGCTCGACAGCCCAAACCGCCCCAATTGGAATTGACAGACGAATTGCTGGCCGTCAGCACAAGTCGCAAAAATGCAGAAGGTCCGGAAGACCGTACAGGTTCGGTAAACATGCTCCCTCCCCATTCGGCGCGCCCCACAGAATCCGCGCCAAATTCCCCCTCGTCTCGCACTCTAGCGAAGTTATCGACTGACGACCGTAATGACAAGCTCCACTCAAGAGCTAGTCTTCGTGAATACCACCCATCCACCCACGCTCCGATTTATTCCTCTATCAGTTTCATTTATTTACATTAATAACCCGTTAATCCGGGTCTGGATTGCGCCGAATCAGCGGAAAGAAAGAGGTTATCGGCGCGGGCCGGCAAAAAAAACTCGCTCCGAATCGGCAGAAGATCCGGACTTTTCATCCAGCCGCGATGGCGCGGAGGAGCGCGTTATTTGGCCGGGTGGACTTCAAGGAGGTTCGGGGGCGCGGGTCGAAGCCGTTGCGCCGTCAACCCTGGCCCCAGGGCAGGCCGGCGACCTTCCAGCCGCCGACCGTGCCGCGATGGCCGACGCCGTCGCGATCGCCCTCGAAGCCTTCGGCGACGTTGTAGCAGCACTTGAAGCCGGCGGCGGTCAGCGCGATCGCCGCATTCTTCGAGCGCTGGCCCGAGCGGCAGAGCAGCAGCACGGTCTGGTCGGGCCGGACGCCCTGGTCCTTTACCTGCTCGACGAAGCGGTCGTTCACATTGTTGTCGGGATAAACCTGCCAGCACACGCAATGGGTCGGCTTGCCCAGCGCATCGAGCTTCGGAACGCCGACATAGCGCCATTCGGCATCCGTACGGACATCGATCAGGCAAGCGGCAGGATCCTTCTGCAGGATATCCCAAGCCTCTTTCGGTCTTATGTCGCCTGCGTAGCCGTCGCCCGCCATGGCCGGCCCTCCAAATTTGTCTGAACCGAACAGATAGCGGCAGGATAACAGGGACGCAAGCGAATGCGCGCACACTCATATTATACCCCTTCCGGCAGTTGCGGCCGCCGGAAGGCCGAATAGAAGCTGGATCAAAAACAGCTCGCTTATTATAAGCTAGCTCATTATATTTGGCGCGTGGGCCAGACCGACCTCGAACGTAGCCTCGGATTCCTATTGAACGACGTCTCGCGCCTCATGCGCCAGCGCTTCGACGAGCGCGCGCGCGATCTGGGCCTGACGCGGGCGCAGTGGCGCGTGCTGCGCCATCTGCGCCAATATGAGGGCATCAAACAACGGTCGCTCGCGGAAATCCTCGAAGTGGAAACAGTCACGCTCGGACGTCACATCGACCGGCTCGAGGATGCCGGTTGGGTCGAGCGCCGGCGCGATCCGGCCGACCGGCGGGTATGGCGGCTGCACCTCGCGGGGAAGTCGCGCCCGATGATCGACACGCTGACCGACCTTTCGAGCGAAGTGCGCGAATTTGCATTGACGGGCTTTTCGAAGGTAGACAGGGATCGACTGGTCGAATCCCTTCTCGCGATGAAAGACAACCTGACGACCATGAATGGCGGCGCCGGGCCGGCTGGCCTGGCCGACGATTTTGGAAACGCAACCAGCAGCAAGGCCAAGAAAGCCAATGTCGGCTAAACTTAGCTACAATATCCGTGTGCTGTTCTCACGAATGAGACGCCCGGGGTTCATCCGCTACGGACTGCTCATCATCGGGCCGCTGATCCTGGCGCTCGTCGGCGCCTATTACTATGCGATCGGCGGACGCTACGTGACGAGCGAGAACGCCTACATCAAGGCTGACAAGATCGCCATCAGCACCGATATCTCCGGCCGCGTCACCAAGGTGAACGTGCAGGAGAACCAGATCATCAAACTGGGCGATATCCTGTTCGAGATCGACCGCGAGCCGTTCCAGATCGCCCTGGAGCAGTCAGAGGCCCAGTTGCACTCCAGTCGCAACGAAATCGAGTCGATGCGGGTGCTGTATCGAGACAAGGCATCCGAGTACAAGGACGTGCAGCAAGCAGTCGCCTTCTTCCAGGAACAATTCGACGACCGCCGCGCCCTTCTGAAACGGGGGATGGTCAGTTCGGACCGGTTCGACAGCGCGGGCCGAAATCTGGAAGCCGCACGGAACCGCGCCGACAGCGTTCGCTCCGAGCTGGGCCGGATATTGCAACGGCTCGGCGGCTCGCCCGACGTGGAAACCGACCGCAACCCGGAAGTGGTCGCTGCGATGACGCGCCTGCAGGACGCGAAACTAAATCTCTCCCGCACGGTGATACGCGCACCGGCAGACGGCATCATCACCAAGAACGACCTCCAGGTCGGCGAATACGTCACGACCGGCCGCCCGGTATTCAGCATCGTCGGCTGGAAGGAAATCTGGGTCGAGGCCAACCTGAAAGAGACGGAGCTGACCTATGTGAAGGAAGGGCAGACGGCGACGGTCACCGTGGACGCCTATCCGGACGCAAAGTGGAAGGCCCGCGTCGCCAGCATCGCTCCCGCCACCGGCGCGGAATTCTCCATCCTGCCGCCGCAGAACGCCACCGGCAACTGGGTGAAGGTCGTGCAGCGCATACCGGTTCGCCTCGATGTGATCGACCCCGAATCCGGGCCGCCGCTGCGCGCCGGCATGAGCGTCGTCGTATCGGTCGACACGCTCCACGAGCGCGACCTGCCGCCCTTCGTCAAGCAAGCCGTCGCGCTGATCAAGGGCGACTGACGCCGACCCTGCGCCCCCATGCCGCGCCCGCGGGATGGGGGCCGTCTTTGCGCTTTCGGCCGGCCCGGCGTAGTTTCCCCTCGAAACCGCTGCGACTGCCCGGAGAACTTCCCATGACGCATGAACGCCCCTTTGCCGGCCTCAAGGTCTGCGATATCGCGCAGGGCATTTCGGCGCCCTACTGCGGCATGATGCTGGCGCAATACGGCGCCGACGTCGTCAAGATCGAGGGTCTCGGCGGGGACTGGATCCGCAACATGGGTGGCCGCATCAAGGGCGACCATTCCGCCCAGTCGCTGGCGATGAACCGCGGCAAGCGCAGCATCGCCATCGACCTGAAGCACCCCAAGGGGCTGGAGATTGCGCACCGCCTCGCCCGCGGCGCCGACGTCGTGACGCAGAACTTCCGGCTCGGCGTGATCGACCGGCTCGGCCTCGGCTACGAGGCCGTGGCGAAGGAGAACCCGACCGTCATCTACCTTTCGGTCTCGGGCTTCGGCGCCAAGGGGCCGCTCGCCGAGCGCCCCGTCACCGACCAGATCATGCAGGGCTTCTCCGGGCTGCAATCGATCACCCGCGACCGCGACGGCGTGCCGCTCGGCGTCGGCACGGCGATCATCGACTACATCACCGGCATCTACGCCTATCAGTCGGTCGCTACCGCCCTCTATGCGCGCGCCATGGGCGCCGGCGGCCGGCACGTGCGGATCAACATGCTGCAAGCGGCGATTTCCGTGCAGGCGGGCCAGTTCATCCGCCAGCACACGCAGGGTAAGCAGCCGCCGTCGGTCGGCGTGCCGGTCGGCGTGTTCCACACCAAAGAGGGTTTCATCAGCTTGAGCTCGAACAGCCCGAAGCACTTCGCGGAGGTCTGCGACCTGCTGGGCCGCGATGACCTGAAGAACGACCCCGACTACGACACGCACCAGAAGCGCATCTGGAAGTCGCGCGAGATCAACGACGCATTCCAGGAGTCGCTGTTGTCGGAAACCGCCGCGGAATGGGAAGACCGTTTCAGCGCACTCGGGCTGATGTGCACCCGCGTGAACGGCTACGACGACCTTCTCCGCCATCCGCAGGTCGAGGCGGAAAACCTCCTCACCTGGGCGCAGCAGACCGATCTGGGCCCCATCCCGGTGCCGAACCTGCCGGGGACGGACCCTGCCCTGCCCGGCGACCGCCGCGCCAACTCGCCCCGCATCGGCGAGCACACCCATGCCGTCCTGGCGGAGCTGGGCTACGACGCCGGCGCCATCGGCGGCCTGGCGCGGGACGGCGTCATCCCGGCGAAGGCCGACAGCGCCGCCGCCGATTGAAAATACGAACGCAGCAAGGAGCACGACAAAAATGAGCGAAAACCTGGTCACCTATGAATCCAACGACCGCATCGCCCTGATCACCATCAACCGGCCGGACAAGCTCAACGCGCTCAGCAACGGCCTCGTCGAGGCGTTGCGCGAGGCCATGAAGCGCTATCGCGATTCCGACGACCGCTGCGCCGTGCTGACCGGCGC
This sequence comes from Alphaproteobacteria bacterium, assembly GCA_009377445.1. Classification (GTDB taxonomy): domain Bacteria; phylum Pseudomonadota; class Alphaproteobacteria; order UBA8366; family UBA8366; genus WHUA01. The sequence continues at coordinate 47,232 of WHUA01000004.1, forward strand.
GGGCGACCGCGCCTTCTCGGTCGGCGCCGACATCAAGGACCCGCCCCGCGATCCGGACCTCTGGGAATGCGTGCCGGGCGTCGGCGTCGAGGTCGACAAGCCGATCGTCGCCGCGGTGGCGGGCCATTGCGTCGGCGGCGCCTACGTCCTGGTCCAGTTCTGCGACATCGCGGTCGCGGCCGAGAATGCCAACTTCTTCTATCCGGAAGCGCAGCTCGGCTTTTGCGGCGGGCTGATCGCGAGCTGCGCCGCCCGCATCCCGCACAAGATCGCCATGGAGTTCATGCTGACCGGCAAGCGCATCGACGCCAAGCGCGCCTACGAGGTCGGCATGGTCAACAAGGTCGTGCCGGTCGGCAAGCAGGTCGAGGCGGCGATGGAGTACGCCACGATCCTGAAGGACAGCGCGCCGCTCGTGGTCGAGACGCTGAAGCGCTTCGTGCGCAGCACCGTGATGCCAAAGGGGCCGTCGGAGCTCGCCGGCATTGCGCGCCGCGACTTGCTCGAGATCCGCCGCAGCGACGACCAGCAGGAAGGCGGCCGCTCCTTCCGCGAGAAGCGCAAGCCGGTGTTTAAGGGGCGGTGAGCCCCACAAACGATGCCGTAGCCCGGATGAAGCGCCAGCGAAATCCGGGGCAATCGCAGCGCCGTGCACGGCACACCCGGATTGCGCTACGCTTCATCCGGGCTACGACACTAAGCACCGTCACCTGCGGAGTATCGCCATGCAGACCTATCGCGGCGCGTGCCATTGCGGCGCCATCCAGTTCGAGATCGACACGGAGCTGACGCAGGCGACGCGCTGCAACTGCTCGCTCTGCAGCAAGAAGAACGCGCTGATGCACCGCGTGCCACCGGAGCGATTCCGATTGCTCGAGGGCAAGGACGATCTCGCGCTCTACCAGTGGAACAGCGGCACGGCGAAGCACTATTTCTGCAGGACCTGCGGCATCTATCCGTTCCACATGCCGCGCGCCGCGCCGGACCAGTACACGGTCAACGTCGCCTGCCTCGACGGCGTCGACCCGTCGGCGCTCAAGATCAATTTCTTCGACGGGAAGGCATTCTCGCTGGAGAAGAAGTAGCGGCTAGAACGGCACCGCCAGCTCTTCCGGCAGTTGGAAGCCCGTGCGCTTGAGGAAGCGGCGCTGCGCCGGCGGAAAGGCGTCGCGCCGGTGCACGACCGAGGTGTTGTCCCAAAACACCACGTCGCCGACCCGCCAACGGTGCGAATAGACGAATTCGTCGCGGCCGATCCATTCGGCGAGGCGGCGGAACAGCGCGTCGCCCTCTTCCTTCGGCATGCCCTCCATCTGGACGTAGTGGTTCGGGCTGGCGTAGATCGCCTTTCGGCCGAGATAGGGATGCGTGCGGATCAGCGGCTGCGTCACGTCCGGCGTGCGCGCCCGCTGTTCGGCGGTGATCGGCGACTTCTTCGACACCGTCTCGGCCAGAACGGAATAGACCACGCGCTTGCCCTCCGCCGCTTTCCGCAGGTCGGCCGGCATGCGGTCGTAGGCCGCCGCGAGGTCGGCGAAATACGTGTTGCCGCCGTCTTCCGGAATCTCGATGCCGTATAGCAGCGTCGCCCAGCATGGCCGCGGCGTATAGCACTGGTCGGTATGCCAGCCGAGGTCGCCGTCGCCGAGCGAGCCGAGCGGACGGCCTTCCTCCTTCAGGTTGGAGACGAACATGATCTCCGGGTATTCCGGCGAGTGGAACATGCTGCAGACATGCACGAACAGCGGCCCCATGCGCGTGGTAAAGGCGAGCAGATCCTGGTCGGAGAGATGCTGGTCGTGCAGGATGGCGACCTTGTTCTCCATCCAGACCTGGCGCAGCTCCTCGATCTCGGCGTCGCTCAGCGCGCCCGAAAGCCGGATGCCGCCGATCTCCGCGGCGAAACCCGGCCCGACCTGACGAACTTCCAATCCCATCGCATCCTCCCGATCCGCCGCGGTTTCCCGACGGTTCGTTCCTGCTCTATTGTGTGGTGACCGGCGCACGGAACACGCGCCGCCTGCCGCTATTTTGCGGCACGCTCCAGACCGAGGTCAAATCGACGCCGATGAAGCTCCATATAACCCCCGGCTCCCCCTACGCGCGCATGGCGCGCATCGTCATTATCGAAAAAGGCCTGGAAGATCGGGTCGAGATCGTGCAGGCCAAGACGCGGACTCCGGACAGCCCCTATTACGCCATCAACCCATCGGGCCGCGTGCCCTATCTCGAGCTCGGCGGCGGCAAGGGCTACGAGGATTCGCCGCTGATCTGCCTCTATCTCGACCGGCTCGCGGGCGCGCCGGCATTGCATCCCGGCGACGGCCCGGACGGGCTGGAGATGCGCCGGCTCGAAGCCATGGCGCGCAGCATGGTCGACGGCCTCTCGGTCTGGGGCCGGGAGATCATCTACCGCCCGGAAGAGATGCGCTCGCAGCGCATCATGGAGCATGAGGCGGCGCGCGCGCTCCGCATGGCGGTTGCGTTCGATCAGGAATTGGCGAATCCGGTGCTGGCCGGCCCGCTCAACATCGCGCAGATCACGCTCGGCTGCGCGCTCAACGGGCCCGGCGCGCCCAAGCTCTGCGGCCAGGAGTGGCGGGCGGCAAGGCCGAAACTGGCGGCCTGGGCGGAAACGATCGCCCGGCGCCCCTCCTTCGCCGCGACCGTCCCGCCGCCGCCGAAAGCGCATTAGAGGCACCAGCAGGCAAAGGACACCGCCATGCCCAAGATCGCCGTCAACGGCGTGAACATCCACTACGAGGAGGCGGGCTCGGGCACGCCGCTCGTCTTCCTGCACGAGTTCGCGGGCGACCATCGAAGCTGGGAGCCGCAGATGCGCTTCTTCTCGCGCCGCTACCGCTGCGTCACCCTCTCCTATCGCGGCTATCCGCCGTCCGACGTGCCGGAAGACCCGAATGCCTACGCGCAGGACATCCTGCTCGACGACGTGATCGGCGTGATGGATGCGCTCGCCATCGGCAAGGCGCATGTCTGCGGCCTGTCGGTCGGCGGCAACAGCGCGGTCCTGCTGGGGCTCCGCAACCCGGAGCGCTGCCGCTCGCTGGTCGCCGCGGGCGCCGGCCACGGCAGCGTCAAGGGCGCGGACCGCGCGGACTTCGAGCGCGACTTCACGGTGCGCGCCGGGAGGATGCTGAAGGAAGGCATGGCGGCGGTCGCCGCCGAGCAGGCCGAAAAACCGAGCCGCTTACCGATGAAGGCGAAGGACCCACGCGGCTGGGCGGAGTTCCGCGAGCAGTTCATGGCCCACGACGCCAAGGGCTCGGCCTACACCGCGCTCGGCGTGCCGCTGAAGCGGCCCAGCTACTACGACATCGAGGACGCGCTGCGCCGCATGCAGGTGCCGACGCTCGTCATCGTCGGCGACCAGGACGACAACTGCATCGAGGGCAGCCTGTTCCTCAAGAAGACCCTGCCCCGCGCCGGCCTCGCCATGCTGCCGATGAGCGGCCATCTTCTGCAGTTGGAAGAGCCGGACCTGTTCAACCGGCTCGTGCTGGATTTCATCACGCTGGCCGACGCGGGCAGGTGGGCGAAGCCGTAGCGCTAAAGTTCTCCCCCTTGCGGGGCAGGGCAATCGCATGTGCGCATCTTGCACGAGCGCCGTGCGTCCTTCGACGGGCTCAGGATGAGGGAGAATCTTCGTGGCATTGAGAAGAAACCTCATGCTGAGCCTGTCGAAGCACGCACCCCGCTTGTCCCAATCGCCGCGTGCACCTTCAAATGCGATAACCCTCGCCCGCAAGGGGAGGGAAAAGTAAAGCTACCGTCCCTTGAACGTCGCCTTGCGCTTCTCGACGAAGGCGTTGACGCCTTCGACATGGTCCTCGGTCATGACGCACTCGGCGAAGCTCTTCGTCTCGGCGCGGAGCTGTTGTTCCAGCGTGTTGTCGAGCGACTTGTTGAAAAGCTCCTTGATGTTGCCGAGCGCCTTGGTCGCGCTGTTGGCGAGGCGGAGCGCCAGCTTCTCGGTCTCCTCGGCCAGCTTGTCCGCCGGCACGACCCAATTGATCAGGCCGATCTCCTTCGCCGTCTCCGCGTCGAACAGCTCGCTGAGGAAGGCCAGCTCGAACGCCTTTTTCATGCCCATCATGCGGGGCAGGAAGTAGGACGAGCCGCCGTCCGGGCTGAGCCCGATCTTCGAGAAGGCGAAGGTGAATCGCGTGCCCTCGGCGGCGATCGCGAGGTCGGCGGCGCCGACCAGCGACATGCCCGCGCCCGCACAAGCGCCGTGCACGCTGGCGATCACCGGCTTCCGCATCCGGCGCAGCGCCTCGATCCGGTAGTCGGTGTAGTGCATGCCGTGCAGCCGCATCTTGTAGCGCTCCTCCGGCGTCATCGTGCGGTTCACCTGGTGCATCGCCTTGACGTCGCCGCCGGCGAGGAAAATCTCCCCCGCGCCCCGCATGACGACGCAGCGCACCGATGGATCCATCTCGAAATCCGCGAAGTGGCGGACCAGCGCCTCGCGCATCTCCATGCTGATCGCGTTGCGCGCTTCCGGCCGGTTGAAGGTGACCCAGGCGACGTTGTCGCGGATATCGACGAGAACATGGTCGGTCATGATTCTTCTCACACTCCAGGATGTACTTGTTTTGCCGGCAGGCGAACGCGGCGGCCGAACCCGGCCGCCGGCGCGCGTGTCGTCGCGCGCCGGTCTTCCTAAGACGGCGGCCGGCCGACACCGGCCGCCGCCGCTGCCTCAACCGATGCGTTCTCAGCCGATGTGCTTCGCGAAGAATTCCATCGTCCGCTTGTAGGCGAGCTTCGCGCTCTTCTCGTCGTAGGAATCTCGGTGGTCGCAGGTGAAGCCGTGCCCCGCCGGATAGATGTGGGACTCGATCTCCGGGTGCTCCTTCTCCACCATGCGCACCTTCTCCATCGGGATCGACGCATCGGTCTCGCCCCAATGGAACTGCACCGGGCAGCGCGGCTTTTCCTTGTAGTGGTCCGGGATGCGGCCGCCGTAGCAGGGCACGGAGCAGGCGAAGCCCTCGACCCGGCATGCCGCGAGCCATGACACGCTGCCGCCCCAGCACCAGCCGGTGATGCCGACCTTGCCGGCCTGCTTGCAGAGGTCGAGGGTCGCCGCCACGTCCTTCATCGTGTTGTCGAAGTTCGACGCCTGCATCGTCTTGATGCCCTTCTCGCGGTCGGCGCCGGTGTAGCCGACGTCGATGCCGCGCTCGACGCGGTCGTAGAGCGCGGGCGCGATGGCGAGATAGCCTTCCTGCGCGAAGCGGTCGGCCATCTCTCGGATATGCGCGTTGACGCCGAACGCTTCCTGCACCACGACGACGGCGCCCTTCGCCTTGCCCGTCGGATCGGCGCGGTAGGCCGCGAACTTATGGCCGTCGGATGCGGTGATGTCGATGTTAGTTCCCATGGTGTACCCCCTTGTGCATGTTCAACTGCATGTTCGACCGGATTTTCGGGATTGGGCCTGTCGTCCGAGTGTAGCGCAAGCCGCCGCCCCCCTGTCCAGTTTCCTCCCCGTTTCCACCGGTTTCCTACTACTTTCCTCCTTTGCAGCCCGAAGGCGGTCCCTGCTACAATGGTCCGGACAAATCCACCATCGAAGCTCTTCAGAACAGCCATTGGAAACGCCATGCCGGAAGGGGTTCAGCTCTGGAATTTCCGACCTTATGAGACGATCGCGGTCCAGCGGATTTCGGGCGCGCTCGGCGCGGAGATTTCCGGAATCGATCTGACGAAGCCGCTGACCGACGCCCTCTATGCCGAGATCTATCAGGCGTTCCTGGAAAACCAGGTCATCTTCTTCCGCGACCAGCACATGACGCCCGAACAGTTCCTCGCCTTCGCCAGGCGCTGGGGCGGCATCCATCTGCATCCCTACATGAAGGGTCTCGACGAAATTCCCGAGATCCTGGAGCTGATCAAGACGGAGACCGACACCTACGCCTTCGGCAGTAGCTGGCATTCCGACCAGATGTTCGCGCCGAAGCCGGCGAAATGCACCATGCTGCTGGGCCGGGAGATCCCGCCCGCGGGCGGCGACACGATGTTCGCCAACATGTATCTCGCCTACGAAAGCCTGTCCCCCGGCATGCGGGCGACGCTCGACAGGCTGAAGGCGCTCAACTCCGGCGACAAGAAGCGTGGCGGCGGGACCAAGAACCGCGCCGAGCGCTACAGCGGCGCGCAGGGCATGAAGCTCAAGGATCCGGGCAACATCCAGACGGACTCGGTCCATCCGCTCGTGCGCACCCACGCCGACACGGGCCGCAAGGGCCTCTATCTCGGCTCGCACACCCAGCACCTCGACGGCTTCACGCCGGAGGAGAGCGAGCCGATCCTGAGCTTCCTCCGCGCGCATTGCCGCCGGCCCGAGTTCACCTGCCGCTTCCGCTGGGCGCCCGGTTCGCTCGCGATCTGGGACAACCGCTGCGCCCAGCACTATGCGATCAACGACTACGCCGGCTACCGCCGCCGCATGCACCGCATCACCATTAAGGGCGAAGACGCCCCGTTTTGAGCGATACGGTCCCCGACAAAAGGATTGGAAGCCCATGGCCGAAGCCTTGCGTAACGCGACCGAGCCGATGCCTTACGAGCGCATCGCGGTGAAACGCATCGCCGGCGCCATGGGCGCGGAGATCGAGGGCGCGGACCTGGCGAAGCTCGACGACGCCACCTTCGCGGAAATCCACCGGGCGTTCCTGGAGCACCAGGCGATCTTCTTCCGCGGCCAGGACATCACGCCGGACCAATACCTCGCCTTCGCCAAGCGCTGGGGCGGAATCCACTTCTACCCCTACATGAAGGGGCTCGACAGCCATCCGGAGATCTTCGAGCTGGTGAAGACCGAGGACGCCACGCCCGTGTTCGGCAACCGCTGGCATTCGGACCAGATGTACACGCCGATCCCGGCCAAGGCGACGATGCTGTATGCGAAGGAGCTTCCGGCGGCGGGCGGCGACACGATGTTCGCCAACCTCTATCTCGCCTACGACGCGCTGTCGGACGGCATGAAGCGGATGCTGGCGGGCCTCGAGACTTATAACGACGGCGAGAACAAGCAGCGCTACGGCGGCAAGTCGCGCGCGGAATGGTACGGCGCCGCCGGCATGGGCGGGAAGCTCCACGCGGTCCAGGATAATCCGGTTGTCGCGGAGCATCCGCTCATCCGCATGCATCCGGAGACCGGCCGCAAGGCGCTGTTCATCGGCGACCAGTCGCGCCGTTTCGCCGGCATGACCGACGAGGAGAGCAAGCCGCTGATCGCCTTCCTGATGGCGCATGCGACGCGGCCGGAGTTCACCTGCCGCTTCCGTTGGCAGGCGCCGGGCGCGCTGGCGCTGTGGGACAACCGCTGCTGCATGCATTACGCCGTCGCCGACTACGCGGGAAAGCGCCGCGTCATGCACCGCATCACCGTCAAGGGCGACGAAGCCCCTTTCTGAGTATCAACCGAAGACCCCTTCAAAGGAGGGACGACCGATGTCTCAATTGCTCCGAAACTCCACCGAGCCCGCTCCTTACGAGAGGATCACGGTCAGCCGGATCGCCGGCGCGATGGGCGCCGAGATCGGCGGCGTCGACCTGGCGAAGCTGGACGATGCGACCTTCGCCGAGATCCACCGCGCCTGGCTGGAGAACAACGTCGTCTTCTTCCGCGGCCAGACCATGACGCCGGCGCAGTATCTCGGATTCGCCAAGCGCTGGGGCGACATCCACCTGCATCCCTACATGAAGGGCATGGCGGACAATCCGGAAATCTTCGAGATCGTCAAGACCGAGACGGAGACCAAGAACTTCGGCAACCGCTGGCACACCGACCAGCAGTTCTGCGAGGAGCCGGCGAAGGCGACGATGCTCTACGCGCTGGAAACGCCCGCTGCCGGCGGCGATACGATGTTCGCCAATCTCTACCTCGCCTACGACGCGCTGTCGGACGGCATGAAGCAGATGCTGTCGAAGCTGAAGACCTACAACATGGGCGACCGCAAATACGGCGGCCAAGGGCGCGCCGAGCGCTACAACGGCGGCGGCGACACCATGGCCGGCCGCGTGGCCCCGCCGAAGGAAGACATGAACGCGGCGCACCCGATCATCCGCACGCATCCGGAAACCGGCCGCAAGGCGCTCTACATCGGCTCGCACACGGACCGCTTCGACGGCATGACCAAGGAAGAGAGCGATCCGCTGCGCAAGTACCTGATGCAGCATGCGCGCCGGCCGGAATTCACCTGCCGCTTCCGCTGGCAGCCCGGCTCGATCGCGCTCTGGGACAACCGGTGCAGCCAGCACTACGCGATCAACGACTACACGGGACAGCGCCGCCGCATGCTGCGCATCACGATCAAGGGCGACAAGCCGTTCTGAGCCGATTCACACTTCCGCAATGGAGTAGACCCGCATGGCCGAAGCAGCACTCGATCTGAACAGCGCCGTACCGTACCAGCGGATCGGCGTCCGCCGCATGGCCGGCGCGCTGGGGGCGGAGATCGAAGGCGTCGACCTGGCGAAGCCGCTCGACGACGCGACCTTTGCCGAGATCCACCGCGCCTGGCTGGAAAACCACGTGATCGTCGTCCGCGGTCAGGACATGACCCCGGAGCACCACGTCGCCTTCGCGCAACGCTGGGGCAAGATCCACCGCCATCCGTTCAACGCGCCGATGGCCGGCTACCCGGACATCATCGAGATCGTCAAGCGCGAGACCGACACCTACAATCACGGCGGCCGCTGGCACACCGACCAGATGTACACGCCGCAGCCGGCCAAGGGCACGATGCTGATCGCGCGCGAAGTGCCGCCCCACGGCGGCGACACGATGTTCTGCAACCTGTATCTCGCCTACGAGACGCTGTCCGACGGCATGAAGCAGATGCTCTCGGGCGTGAAGGGCGTGGCCAACGGCGACAGCAAGCGGCATGACAGCGGCATGACTCGCTCGATGCGCGCCAAGGCCGGCGTCGGGCAACTGCCGCAGATCGACCCGAAGGACATCAAGATCCAGACCATCAGCACGCATCCGATCATCCGCACCCATCCGGAGACGAAGCGCAAGGTGCTCTATGTCGGCGGCCATATCGAGCGTTTCCACGGCATGACCGACGAGGAGAGCGATCCGCTGAAGGCCTATCTGATTTCGCATGCGACACGGCCGGAGTTCACGATGCGGCTGCGCTGGGAAGTCGGCACGCTGACCCTCTGGGACAACCGTTGCTGCCAGCACTACGCGCTGAACGACTACACCGGCTTCCGCCGCCGCATGCACAAGATCACGATCTGCGGCGACACGCCGTATTGAGCAATCCCCCCACCTAAATCCTCCCCCACAAGGGGGGAGGACTTCAGAAGTGCGGAATCCTTTTCCCCTCCCCCCTTGCGGGCTACGAGATTCACACATCCGTTAGAACTTGGCCGTACCTAGCATGTGAGCCGCAAGCGATTGTCATCCAACTCTTTTCCCTCCCCCCTTGCGGGGGAGGGCCAGGGTGGGCGGTGGGCGCACGCCAGACATTCGGGCGCCCCAAAGGCGGCTTATCCCCCACCTAAATCCTCCCCCGCAAGGGGGGAGGACTTTGCAGTTTGCTGACTAGCCTCGCTTTTTCCGATCAAGAGCTGAGCGAGGACATGTGTGAATGCCGTAGCCTTGCGGGGGAGGGTCAGGGTGGGGGGTTATCCGAGCAACTCCGCCAGCACCGCGTTGAACCGCTCCGCCGCCTCGTACTGCATCCAGTGGCCGGCGCCGGCGATGGTTCGGATATCCGCGTCGGGGTGAAGCGCCCGCACGATCGCGATGCGGTCTTGCGGCGAGCCGCCGGCGAAGGCGTCGCGGCCCGCCCAGATGCCCTTTGCCGGCACGCGCACTCGCGCCAGCGCACGGGCGGTCGAGGACAGCCGGTCCTCCTCCGTCCAGGCGGACAGGCGGAGCCGGGCGCGCTGCGTATTCAGGTCCTGGATGTGAACCGCGAGGTCGTCGACGGCCGCCGGATCGGAGATCATGAGCAGGGCTAGGTTCTGCCGGTGCACCTCGGCGACCTCCGCCGGCGTCATGCGCGGCCTGAGCTTCGCGAGCGCGCCCGCCCGCGCATCCGCAATGCCAAGTCCGCCCGGCGCGACGACGACGAGCGCCCTCACCCGGTCCTCCAGCAGCAGCGCGATCTCGCTCGCCAGCCTGCCGCCGTAGGAGAAGCCGGCGAGGAAGACGTCCCCGTCCGGCACGATCTCGGATAGGCCCCGCGCCACCACCTCGGCGACCGCGCGCGGCGTAGACGGGTCCGGCGGCATGGCGGACTCGCCGAAGCCGGGCGTATCGGGCGCGAGCACCGTGAAGCGGCGCGACAACGGGCCGACGTTGCGGACCCAATGCATCCAGCTTCCGAAATTGCCGTGCAGCAGGACGAGCGGCGGCCCCTCGCCCCAGAGCCGCCAGATCATCCGCCCGCCGCCGCAGGGCGTGGCGATGCGCCGCGCCCCGGCGTCGATGCGGGCGATGATGCCGGGCGGCGGGAGGGCCGCGTCTAGGTCGTGCATTGAACCGGTGCGGCCCCCGCCGAGGTCAGATCGCGCCGGACTTGCGCAGCCGGGCGATCTCGCCCGCCTCGATCCCCATCTCCTTCAGGATCGTGTCGCTGTGCTCACCCACGTCCGGCGTGGCGTAGCGGAAGGTCGCGGGCTGCGGCCGGTCGGACAAATTGACCGGCTGGCGCACGACCTTGAGCTTGCCGAGCCGCGGATGCTTCACCTCGTGCGCGATGTGGAGATGCTGGACCTGCGGGTCGTCGAACACCTGCTGGATGTTGTTGACCGGGCCGCAGGGCACGCCCGCGTCGTTCAGCAGCTCGATCCAGTAGTTCGACGGCTTTTGCTTGAGGATGCCGGCGATCTCTTCGTTGAGCTGCACCCGGTTCTTGGAGCGCGCCTCGACGCCGTCGTATTCCGCCTTCGTCAGCAGGTACTCGCAATCCGCCGCCTTGCAGAAGCGCTCGAACATGGTGCCGGACGCCGCGATGTTGATCAGCCCGTCCGCCGTCTCGAAGCAGCCCATCGGCACGTTGAGCGGGTGGTCGTTGCCGGCCTGTTTCGCGATCTCGCCCTTTTGCAGCCAGCGCGACGCCTGGAAATCGAGCATGAAGGTCATGGACTCGAGCAGCGAGGTGTGGACCCACTGGCCCTTGCCGGTCTTGGTGCGATCGAGCAGCGCCAGCAGGATGCCTTGCGCCAGGAACATGCCGGCGCAGAGGTCGGTGATCGGAATGCCGACGCGCACCGGGCCCTGGCCGCGAAGGCCGGTGATCGTCATCAGGCCGCCCAGCCCTTGGGCGATCTGGTCGACGCCCGGCCGTTTGCCGTAGGGGCCGGTCTGGCCGAAGCCCGAGATGCTGCCGTAGACCAGCCGCGGATTGACCTTCTTCACCGACTCGTAGTCGATGCCGAGGCGGTGCTTCACCTCGGAGCGGAAATTCTCGGTGATCACGTCCGCCTTGGCCGCCAGCTTCATGAACAGCGCGTGGCCGTCCTTGTTCTTCATGTCGATGGTCAGGCTGCGCTTGTTGCGGTGCAGGTTCTGGAAGTCGAACCCGTCGCGCTGCCCGGTCAGCGCCACCCGGTTCTTGCCCGAGGTGGACGGCGGCTCGACATAGATCACGTTGGCGCCCCAGTCGGCGAGCACGCGCGCCGCCGTCGGCCCGGCGCGGGCCTGGGTCAGGTCGAGCACGGTGTAGCCTTCGAGCGGCAGCTTTTGATCGGACACGGGCCGTCTCCTCAGTTTGGGAAAATCCCGGCATGCAGGGAAGGCCCGGACGGGCCTGTTGCGCCAATTCTCGCAGGGTTGCCCGGTCGAGCGCAAGGCGTCTCGGACCGGGTGGCAATAGCCCGTAACTTATTATAACACCGTCATTCCCCGGCTTGTCCGGGGAATCCATAGCTCGGTGCCGATGATCGGTCAGGCGTAAGACAGCGGGCACCCGTCGCATGGATGCCGCGCATGAAGCGCGGCATGACGATCAATGGGTGAATGTCCTCACCCCACGTCGAGCGGCGCGCTCAACGCCACACCCGGCATGTGCATCCCGCGCGGCCGCCCATCGTCGGCGGAAGAGCCGAAGCGCTCGTAATAGGACGGCGGCAGCGGCCAGCCGTTCGGCAGGTTGAGCCAGAGCCGGAGCAGATGCCGCCGCCGCGGCGGCTCCGGCCAGTCCTCGAAATCGGTGCGGGAGTGGAAGGTGGTGAGATTGTTGATCCACTGGATGTCGCCCGCCCGGAAATCCATGTCGAGGCGGAGCGCGTCGCTCTCGGCCAGCGCCTCCAGCAGGTCCATCGCCTCGACCAGCGCCGGCGTCACCGGCGGCACGCCCGGATGGCGCGGCGCGGACTCGATGAAGCGGCGGACGAAGGTCACGGTCATGTGGCCCGCGTGATGGCAGAAGACCGGCGCCTCGTAGGTCGGCCCTTTCCCTTCGATGGTCTCGCCGCGCCGGTCGCGGTGGATCGGCGCCGCCAGCGCGCGCAGGAGATCCGGCCGCCGCGCCAGCATCGCGTTGTGCACCGCGCTCGCGCTCGTCACGCTGCTCTCCCCGCCCGACTTGGAAGGATGCAGGCAGAGCAGCCCGACCAGGTCCGCGCCGACGTCGGTGTGGAACGGCAGCCGCGCGTGCGACTGATAGCCCGTGCGCGCCGTCAGGCTGTGAAAGTCGCCGCCGATGTCCTTCACATGCCCCAGCATGTGACCCTGCGGGTTCTGCGACACCGCGTCGCCGAGATGCGCCCCGAGCCCCCAATAGGCGATGGCGATGTCCTCCCGCGACCACCGCCCCACCGGCAGCCCCCGCATCAGGCTGATGCCGCAGCCGTCGACGAGATCGTTGCGAATGCGGGCCAAGGCCGGCGCGAGTGTGGGCACCGGGAAGTCCGCCTGCCTAGTGTCGAGGATGGAAAGTCTGCGCTGCTTTACGGCGGCAATGGCCGCCTCGATCTCGGCGATCTCGGCGGGCGCAAAGTCGTGAATCCAGTCCGTGCGCTTCGCCATCTCCGGCGCGGTCCAGGCGTAGGGGCCGACGATGGGCTCGAAGGGTCCTGTGGAGCCGGTCGAACTCTTCATTTGCGTTTCACCCTCCGTAGCGGCACGGCAATCCTAGCGCCCTCATGTTGAGCTTGTCGAAACATGAGTTGGCACGACTGCCGGCGCGCCTCATCCTTCGACGGGCTCAGGATGAGGTCAACCTCAGGGTCAGCCCCATTTGAACCCGGTCCTCTTCGCCGTTAAGCTCCCCGGATCACAACCGGAGGCGGAGCCTTGGATTTCGGCATTTTCAACGTCATGCAGCAGCGCCATCGCTCCAAGCCGTCGCTGCAGATCCTCAAAGAGGCGGTGGAGCAGACGCGGGTGGCGGAGCAGCTCGGCTTCAGCACCAACTGGTATGCGGAGCATCACTTCTCCAACTACAGCCTCTGCCCCTCGCCGCTGATGATGGCGGCGCATTGCGCCGGGATGACGACGAAAATCCGCCTCGGCACGGCGGTCGTAGTGGCGCCGCTCTATGCGCCGGCCCGCCTCCTCGCCGAGATCGCCATGGTCGACGAGATGTCGAACGGGCGGCTCGAGCTCGGCATCGGGTCGGGCTACCAAGCCTACGAGTTCGACCGCTTCGGCGCCGACCTTGCCAACAGCAAGGAGCGAACGATGGAGATCGTCGACCTCATCGAGCGCGGCCTGACCGAGGACGTGTTCAGCTACGACGGCAAATTCTACAAGCAACCGGAGACGGCGATCAGCATCCGCCCGGTGCAGAAGCCGCACCCGCCGATCTGGTTCGCGAGCAACGATCCGGCCTTCATCCGCCGCGCGGTCGCCCGCGGCTACACGATCTTCACCTCGGGCATCCTCGGCAGCAACAACCGGTTGGCGCGAACCCGCGAGTTCATGGACGGGGTGGTGACGGAGGCCGGGCACGACCCGGCGAAGCTCCGCGTCGCGGTGCTGCGCTTCGCCTTCGTCACCGACGACAAGAAGGAGGCGGCGCACTACACCGACTGCGCGCGCTACCAGCAGCGCCTTGCGGTCAGCCTCAAGAGCCGCAAGGAAACGGTGGTGGACAACTACATGATCGAAGAGAAGGCCTATGACGAGGAGCTGCCCTGGGAGGTGATCGAGCGCAACCTGCCGGTCGGCGACGTGGAGACCTGCGCGTCCCGCATGGCCGACATCATCCGCCGCGTCAGGCCGGTGCATATCGCGATCCAGCCGCAGCTCGGCGACATCGAGCACAGAGCGTCGCTGAAATCGATGGAGCGCTGGGCCGGCGAGGTCATCCCGGCGATCGAGAAGGAGCTCGGCCGGCCGCTCGCAGAGGTCAACCGTCCCGCCGTCGCGGCGGCGGAGTAGCGGCATGGGCGCACTCGACGGAATACGCGTGCTCGACGCGAGCCAGGTGCTCGCCGGCCCGTTCAGCGCGCAGCTCATGGCCGACAGCGGCGCGGACGTGATTCGCGTCGAATCGACCGAAGGCGATCTCTGCCGCGGCTTCCCACCCGAGCGCGGCGGCCAGAGCACGACCTTCCTCACGGTCAACCGCGGCAAGCGCGGCATCGCGCTGAACCTGAAGACGCCGGAAGCGCGCGCCGTGCTGCACAGACTGGCATCCCGCGCCGACATCATGATTCAGAGCTTCCTGCCGGCCCGCGCCAAGGGTTTCGGCCTCGATTACGAGACGATCCGCGCGGTCAACGCCGGCATCGTCCACGTCACGATCTCCGGCTACGGCAGCGAAGGCCCGCTCAAGGACAAGGCCGGGCTCGACATGATGGTCAGCGCGTTCACCGGCCTCATGTCGATGACCGGCGACCCGGACCGGCCGCCGGTGCGCCTGGGCTCGCCCGTGATCGACATGAGCACCGGCATGATCGCCTACGGCGCGGCGATGACGGCGCTGGTCGCGCGCATGGGCGGCAAGGGCGGGCAGGCAGTGAACGTGTCGCTGATGGAGACCGCGCTCAACCTGCTCGCCTTCAACGCCACCAACTGGCTGACCGAGGGCCAGATCGGCCAGCGCGAGGGCTCGGGCTTCCTCCGCCTCGCCCCCTACGAAGCGCTGCAATGCGCCGACGGCCACATCCTGATCGGCGCGGCCAGCGACAGCGCCTGGCGGCGCGTCTGCGCGGCGCTGGAAGCGCCCGGGCTGGCCGAGGAGCCGCGCTTCCGCTCCAACGCCGACCGGGTCGGGAACCGTCCCGCGATGCGCGCGGAAATCGAGGCGATCCTGAAGAAGCGTCCGGCCGCGGAATGGATCGCCCGCTTCGACGCCGCCGGCGCGGTCGCCGCGCCGATCCACACCGTGGACGAGGTGTTCGCGCAGGAGCAGGTGACGGCCAACCGCATGATCGTCGAGCGCCGGGACAGGGACGGCAGCACGCTCCGCACCGTCGGCACGCCGTTCAAGCTTTCCGGCACGCCGCCCGAGCCCGGCGCGGCGGCGCCGCATCTCGGTGAGCACACCGACGCGATCTTGCGAGATGAGCTCGAAATGTCGGCGTCGGAGATTGCAACGTTGCGGGAAAAGGGCGCCATACGATAGGCGGCCGGGGTGCCGTTCCGTGGATGCGCCGATCAAGTCGGCGCATGGCGGTTTTATTTTGAAACCAATATTTCACCGTCACTCCCCGGCTTGATCGGCAAGTCTGCGGCACCCCCAAAAAAATCCCCATTGCACGGCGCCTCGCGCAGGACTAGAGTCCCACCGTCGGGGTAAACGCGATCTCCCGGCAGCTCCAAGGCACATCGTCGCCCAAGCATCGCCGAGTTTCCCACACAGGGAGCTTGGGCAATGGGCGACTCATCGATACCGCTTTCCCACACCGCGATTTCCCCGGACGCGCTGATCCAATCCGTCGGCACGCCCGGCTTTCCCATCGTCTTCGACGTGCGGCGGCGCGAAGCCTACGACGCCGACGCCACCGTGCTTCCCACCGCCATGTGGCGCGACCACCGCGCCGCGCGCGATTGGGGCAAGCAGCTCGATCCGAACGGACGCATCGTCGTCTACTGCGTTCATGGCCATCAGGTGAGCCAGGCCGCGGCGGCGCTGCTCCGTTCGCTCGGCCTCGACGCCCGCTTCCTTGCCGGCGGCATCGAGGGCTACCGCGCGGCAGGCGGCCTTACGATCCGCAAATCGGGGCAGCCGAACCGCTCGGAGGGGAAACCCAGCCAGTGGGTGACGCGCGAGCGGCCGAAGATCGACCGCATCGCATGCCCCTGGTTCATCCGGCGTTTCATCGACCGCGATGCGCTGATCCACTACGTGCCGAAGGACTGGGTCGCGGCGACGGCGGCGGAGATCGGCGCAATCCCCTTCGATATCCCCGATGTCGATTTCTCCCATGTCGGCGAGGCGTGCAGCTTCGACGCCTTCCTCGACCGCTTCGGCGTCGCCGATCCGGCGATGCAGCGGCTGGCGGATATCGTGCGCGGCGCCGATACGGCGCGGCTGGACCTCGCGCCGCAGGCGTCGGGACTGCTCGCCATGTCGCTCGGGCTGTCGGCGATCCACGACGACGACCGTGACATGCTGGCGCGCGGCCTCACGCTCTACGACGCGCTGTACGGCTGGTGCCGCTTCGCCGCCGAAGAAACGCACAACTGGCCGGTCCGGCAGCAGGGCGCCGGCGCCGCGGCGGAGCACCGGGCATGACGGACGTCGCACACATGGCGGCCGTCCGCCCGGCCGTTGCGCCGGTCGGCTTCGGCGAAGCATTCCGCACCTGGCTCCGCGTCGGCCTGCTCAGCTTCGGCGGGCCGGCGGGGCAGATCGCGCTGATGCACCGCATCCTGGTCGAGGAAAAGAAGTGGATCAGCGAGCCGCGCTTCCTGCACGCGCTCAACTACTGCATGCTGCTGCCGGGGCCGGAGGCGCAGCAGCTCGCCGTCTATGTCGGCTGGCTGCTGCACCGCACGCTGGGCGGGCTGGTCGCGGGCATATTGTTCGTGCTGCCGGGCGCGCTGGTGATCCTGGCGCTCAGCATCCTCTACGCCGGCTTTCGCGAGCTGACGATCGTCCAGGCGCTGTTCTTCGGTATCAAGGCGGCGGTGCTCGCCGTCGTCATCGAGGCCGTGATTCGCATCGGCAAGCGCGCGCTCAAGAACCACGCGATGTATTCCATCGCGGCGGCGGCCTTCGTCGCGATCTTCTTTCTGGATGCGCCCTTTCCGCTCATCGTCGCCGCCGCCGCGATCGTCGGCTTCGTTGGCGGCCGCGCCCGGCCCGATCTCTTCGTGCTGAAATCCGGTCACGGCGACGCCGGCGATGACGATGCGCTGGACGGAGAGCGCTTCGCCCACACGCGGCCGTCACTCCCGCGCGCGGCTGCCGTTCTGGCGGCCGGCCTGGTTCTCTGGTTCGGGCCAATCGCCGCGCTCGCGGCGTCGTTCGGCGCAGACCACGTCTTCGTCGTGGAAGGGCTGTTCTTCAGCAAGATGGCGGTCGTCACCTTCGGCGGCGCCTACGCCGTGCTCGCCTATGTCGCGCAGCAGGCGGTCGAAACCTACCAGTGGCTCGCCCCCGGCGAGATGCTGGACGGCCTCGGGATGGCGGAGACGACGCCCGGCCCGCTGATCCTGGTATTGCAGTTCGTCGGCTTCATGGGGGCGTTCCGCAATCCGGGCGCGCTCGACCCGATGACGGCGGGCGTGATCGGCGCGGCGGTCGCCACCTGGGTCACCTTCGTGCCGTGCTTCCTGTGGATATTCCTCGGCGCGCCCTACATCGAGGCGCTGCGCGGCAAGGCGCTGCTGACCGCCGCGCTGTCGGCGATCACTGCCGCGGTAGTGGGCGTGATCCTCAACCTGGCCGTCTGGTTCGGCCTGCACGTCGTCTTCGCCGAGGTCGCCGAGCACCATGCCCTAGGCCTGCGGCTGCTGGTCCCGGTCTGGGAGACGCTCAACGTGGCGTCGCTGATCCTCACGGCGGGCGCGCTGATCGCCATGCTCCGCTTCAAGGCGGGCATGATACCGACCCTGACGGCAACGGCGGCGCTGGGGGTGGTTTATGTTTATGCGATCGCATAGTGCATAGCCAATAGCGGAGTACGGGTCGCTTCAATGCGCGTTGCCGTGCCGATGGCGGTGATGCAGATCGGGATAGTGCGGGTGCCGATGCACCATCGGCTCGTGCCGGTGCAAATGCGTATGCGGCTCGCCGGGCGGCGCATCCGGCCCGTGCTGATGCTGGTGATGCTCGTCATGAAGGTGGCGGTGATCGTGTTCCATCGCCTCGTGCGAATGCTCGTGTTCGTGCCGTTCCGCAAGATGCAGCCACAGGCCAAGCGCCATCAGCCCGCCCGCAATCAGCAGCTTCACCGTCAGAGGCTCGCCGAGCATGAACACGGCGAGCACGGCGCCGACGAACGGCGCGAGTGAGAAATACGCGCCGGTACGCGCAGCGCCGAGATGGCGCAGACCGAGCACGAAAAATGCGAGGCTCACGCCGTAACCCAGAAAGCCGACTCCGCCTGCTGCCAATAGGATGGGGGCCGGAGGAAAAGTCGCCCCATTCGCGAGGGCCAGAAGCAGATTGACGGCGCCGGCAACCAACCCCTTGAGCATCGCGATCTGTACGGGGTCGGCCGACGACAGCTTGCGCGTCAAGTTGTTGTCGACTCCCCAGCAAAGGCAGGCGCCTGCAATCATCAGCGCGCCCCACTGGAAGGTTGCTTGCCCCTGCCAGGAAAGGAGGACGGCTCCGCCCAGAATCGCAAACGCGCCCAACAGCAGCAGCCGGTCCACGTTCTCGCGAAATATCAGCCAGGCGATCCCCATCGTCGCCAAGCCTTCGAGGTTGAGCAGGAGCGAAGCGCCCGCTGCGTCGGTGCGGGCCAGGCCGAACATCAGCAACAACGGCCCCAAAATCCCACCGGCGAGGATCACGAGCGCAAGCCAAGGGGCGTCCGAACGGCGCAACGGCGCTTCGACGGCAGAAAACCGAAGGACGCCACGGGAAAGATGGACGGCCGCGAGGCCGATGCCAGCGCCGAGATAGAGCAATCCGGCCATCATCCAGGGATCGACGGCGCTCAAGAGCAGCTTGGCGAAAGGGGTACTTGCGCCGAACAGAACGGCGGAAAGCAGAGCGAGCGCAATACCGGTACGAACCATGAGGCTTTCTCTAACGCCTCGCTGTGCCGCTGTCTCGGCATGGATGCCCCGATCAAGTCGGGGTATGACGATTATATATTAAAATCAATTCCTTGCCATCACTCGCCGACTTGATCGGCGAGTCCATGAAGCGCCTCCTCACAACGCCTGCGTGGAAAACTCCGCCGGGCTGGTGATTTCGAGGATCTGGCAATCCGCCGAGCGCGAGAGCAGGTCGTGCGGCACGCCGGGCGGCTGATGGACGCAGTCGCCCGCCACGAGGTCGTGCACGCCGTGTGGGCCGTAGTCGAAGCGGCAGGTCCCGGCCAGCACGTAGACCATCTGGAAGTCGAGGTCGTGGCTGTGCAGCCCGGTCGGTCCCGGCATCGGCTCGCGGCAGCGGCTGACATGGGCGTTGACCCGCCCGCCGGTGGCGCGCGCGATGCCGAGGTCGCGGCGCTCCAGCCAGGGGCGCAGCGGATGGCTGGTGAAGGGGGTCTCGGACGCGCGGGACAGGCTGTAGCGGTCAATCCGGCCGGTCGAGGGGTCGGGCTCGACGAAGGGCTCGAGCTTCGCGTCGTAGGTCGGGAAGTCGAGCGGCGACACCACTTCCAGCACGTAGCAGTCGGCGCTGCGGTCGGCCTGCTGGTGGACGATGCCGGACGGCTGGTTGATGCAGTCGCCGGGCTCGACCCGGACCTCGCCGTACTGTGCGTACTCGAAGACGGCCCAGCCCTTCAGCACGTAGACGACCTGGACGTCGAGGGTGTGGCGGTGCCGGCCGGTCCCGCCCGGCATGGCGCGAAGGGAGTGGCTGACGCTGGCGCGCCAGCGGCCGCCGGTCGCGTCCTTGATGCCGAGGTCGCGGTATTCGAGGAACGCGCGCAGCCCGTCGCCCTTGAATTCCGAATCCGCCGCCCGCGAGATGGAGAAGTTGTTTACGGGCGCGTCAGTCCGTGCCTCCGGTGCCATGCTCCCTCACCTTTCGATCCCTACTCGTTGTCGGTCCGGGCCATGCGGCCGAGATAGCCGCCGTGATGGCGCAGGCCGTATTCGTGCTTCGTGACGCCTTTGCGCTCCATCAGGGTCAGCGCCAGCGCGTCGCTGATCGCGTACATCACCGCCGTGCTCGCCGAGGGGGTGAGCCCGAGCGGGCACGGCTCCTTCACGTCCCCCATGTCGAGCACGATATCGCTGACCCGGCGCAGATCCGAATCCGGGTGCGACGTCACGCCGATTATGGTGCCCGATCCCAGGTTCCGGCTCAACTCCAGCGCCTCGATCACCTCGCGCGTCTTGCCGCTGGTGGAAAAGGCGACGATGCAGTCGCCCTCCGCAATCATGCCGAGGTCGCCATGCGCCGCCTCGCCCGGATGGACGAAGACGGCGGGCGTGCCGGTGGACGACAGCGTCACAGCGAGCTTGCGCGCGACCAGTCCGGCCTTGCCCATGCCGGTCGCCACGACCTTGCCCTCGCAGATGTAAAGCGCTTCGAGCGCGCGCTCGTAGGCATCGTTGATGTCGATCGCGGATATCGCGGCGGCCTCGGCGGCGATGATCCGCCGCATGCGGTCCTGAACGGTCATGGTGTCGGTACCCGGTTGATGGCCCGTATCGAAGGCCCGTGTTGATGGATCGCGGTGTTGCCACCGGCGCCACGCTGGCGCCGGCACCCTTCTATTAGCGCCCGCGAGGCGGCGCGCCAACAGGGAAGCGCGGCGGCCCTATTTCGGGATGTCCAGCGCGAGCGTCTTCCCTTGTCCGTCGCGCATGACCGTCACGTCGATCCGATCGCCCGGCCGATGCAGGTAGATGGCCGTCAGCGCATCGCTGCGGCTGCGGATCGCGCGGCCGGCAATCGCCGTGATCACGTCGCCGGTCCGGAAGCCGGCGCGCTCCGCCGCATCGCCGCTTTCCACCGCGGCGATGCGAAGGCCGGCGAGGGTGCGGCGTTCGGCGCGCGGCAAGGCGGTGAGCCGGAATCCCGCATACGCGGGTATCACCTCGCCATGCGCCACCAGATCGTCGACCACCCGGCTCAGCAAGGCCGTCGAGATCGCGAAATTGACGCCGATATTGGCGTCCGCGGAGCGTGTGAAGATCGCCGCGACCAGCCCGACCAGCGCGCCCGAGCCGTCGACCAGCGCGCCGCCCGAGGAGCCCGGATTGAGCACCGCGTCGGTCTGGATGAAATCCTCGATCATGTTGAAGCCCATGCCGGTGCGGCGCACGGCGGACACGACGCCGCAGGTCACCGACAGCCCCATTCCAAAAGGATCGCTCACCGTGCAGACGCGGGCGCCGAGCGGCGGCTCCTTGCCCAGCGCAAGCGGCGGCAGGGCCTCCGCAACCTTCAGCAGCGCGATGTCGGTCGTCTCGTCGCTGCCGACGACTTCGGCCGGCAGCTCCCGCCCGTCGGCAAGACGCACGAAAACCTGCCGCGCGTTCAGCACCACATGATGGTTGGTGGCAATGTAGCCGCCGGGGCGAATGACGACGCCGCTGCCGCTGCGCTCCTCGCCGCGGACGTCGCCCGGCTGCGGCTTGGGCGTGCCGGGCTCACGGACAGGAATGACCGAGACGACCGACTGCAGCACGGACGGCTTGAATGCAACGCCGTCCGCCGCCGCCGGCCCGCCGAACAGGACCAGCAGAACGACTAAAGGAACATATGGCATCTTTGCCCCACTCCGCCTGAATGCCGATTGCGGCATAGGTATATGGGCCAACCCGCCGCGACAGCAACGCGCCGCCGCAGAAATTTAATTTGCCTGTACCCGCGGGCGGCGGCCGCTAATATCGGCACATCGGCGAGAAGATGATGGCAATGCGGCCGCAGGAAAATGAGCGAGGAAAGCCTCAGCACGAGCTTGTCGCTGCCGCCGGCGTACCGGCCGGCCGTCGCCGACGATGTCCGTGGCGCGCTGGCGACCGCAGCAGCCTTGGCAGCCGGCGGCGCCGACCCCGGCACATTCGTCTGGGCGCGGCGGAACGACGCGGTCGATTGCGCCATCGTGCTGGCGCCGGAAGAATCGCTGATCCGATCGCTGCGTGTCGCCTACGTGACCATGGCGGCAGTTGGCGACGCCCTGGGTACGCTGATCCCGCCGGCCGTGCCGGTCGCCTTTGGCTGGCCGGATAGAATTCTCGTCAACGGCGCCTCGGTCGGCGGCATTCGGCTCCTTGCGCAGGACCCGTCCAGGACCGAAGCGGTGCCGGATTGGATGATCACGGGCTTCACGTTGCGTCTCAGGGCGCCTTCCCGTCGCGGCGAGCCCGGGCGCCAGCCGGCCCGCACGACGCTGGAGACGGAGGGCTGCGGCGATGTCTCTTCCGGCGCGCTTCTGGAGTGTTTCGCGCGGCATTTCCTCTCGTGGATGAACCGCTGGGAGGACGACGGCTTCGCCCCGGTCGAAGCGGCCTGGCTGGCGCGCGCAGCGGGCTACGGCGCGAGGAACATGGGGCTGGAACTCGGGGGCCGGTGGGCCGGGCGCAATCTTCTCGGCATCGATGCGAACGGCGGCGCAATCTTTTCCGAAGACGGCAAGGAAACGCGCCGCCCCCTCGCCGACATCCTCGCGGGGCCTACATGGAAGATTTGACGGGACGCGCGTAACCATGCCCGACTTCTGGCTTTCCTCGGGATATCATTTGCTCGCGCGCAACGCGGAGGGCCGCCTCGCCGTCACCGGCGATTTCCTCCGCGCCTATTTCGCGCGCCCCGAGATTTGCCCCGTCGAAGAATCCTGCGCAAATGAAACCGGCCTGCATGAAGCGCTTCTCCACGACCCGCTCCTGCCGGTAACCGAAGCGCAGATCGCCGCGATGGCCGATCCGGATGCGCGGGAGAATTACCATCACGTCCTGGCGTTCCGCGACCATCTGCTGGCGCACCGCAGCATCGAGGAAGCCTATCTCTCCCTGTTCCAGGGCGGGATAGGCGTGCCGCCGCTGTTCGTCGAGCAACTCGCCCATGCGATCCTGCGCGGCATCCTCGACGGCTGCGAGGATCCTTTCCATCCGCGCGCGGCGGAGCTGCTGTTCCGCAGCCAGCGCCTTACGCGGCAGGACGGCGCGATCATGCTGGCGGACGAGGACACGGTCGGCATGTACGCGGAGACGGGAGGACTGGGCGCGCTGGGCCAGCTCCTGCAAAGGGCCGACACGCCCGCCCGCACGGTGGAGCTCGACGTCCTGACCGAGGAGAACGCGGCGCTCTACTGGGCGCGCTCGGACCGTTTCGACACCGTGCTCGACATCAGCTTCACGCGGCCCGGCCTCGACGCGCTCTGCCGCGTGCTGGAAAGCTGGATCGCGCATATGCTCGGCGTCGAGGCCCGCATCCAGCCGGTGCAGCGGATCAGCGACGAGCGCTGGGCTTGGCATGTCGGCCTGGACGGCGTGGCCACCGCCCTGCTCAACGACCTCTACAACGGGCTGGAGGTCGAGGAAGCGCGGCTTGGGCGGCTGGTGACGCTGTTCCGCATGGAGATCGCCGATCCGAGCCTGGTGCGGCCCGCCATAGCGGGGCGCCCGGTCTATCTCGGCATGGCGGTCGACGGCAACGGCGCGCTTCGCCTGAAGCCGCAAAACCTGCTGTTCAACCTGCCGCTTGCCGGCTCATCCTGAAACCGAAAGGGAGAATATCCATGGACGAAGACGTCTTCAACATGAGCATCCGCAAATTCCTGAAGAAGGTCGGCGTGACCTCGCAGCGCGAAATCGAAACCGCGGTGCGCGACGCCGTCGCCGCGGGCAAGCTCAAGGGCGACGAGGCGCTCAAGGCCAAGGTCACGCTAACCCTCGACAAGGTCGGGCTGTCGGTGAACATCGACGGCAATGTCGAGCTGAAATAGGCGGCGCGCCGCCGCGCCGTGAAAGCTACCCGCCGGTCGTGCTCATGTGGCGGCTGACCGACGACAGGCTGCGGCGGCGGTCGATGACGAAGTCGTGGCCCTTCGGCTTGCGGCCGATGGCCTCGTCGATCGCGTCCATCAGGAGCTCGTCGCCCTCGCTGGCGCGGACCGGCGTCCGCAGGTCGGCCGCATCCTCCTGCCCCAGGCACATGTAGAGCGTGCCGGTGCAGGTCAGGCGGACCCGGTTGCAGGACTCGCAGAAATTATGGGTCATCGGCGTGATGAAGCCGATGCGCTGGCCCGTTTCGCGGCAGATCACGTAGCGCGCGGGGCCGCCGCTCGAATAGTCGATCGGCTCCAGCGTCCAGCGCTTGTTCAGCTCGGCGCGCACCATCGACAGCGGCAGATACTGATCGAGCCGCGTTTCGCCGCCGATATCCCCCATCGGCATCACCTCGATAAAGGTGAGGTCGAAGCCGTTCTCGCCGCACCAGGCGACGAGATCATGGAATTCGCCGTCGTTGACGCCCTTGAGCGCGACGCAGTTGATTTTGACCTTGAGACCGGCTTCCTTGGCGGCCTCGAGCCCCTTCATCACCTGGTCGTACTTGCCCCAGCGCGTGATCGCCAGGAACTTCTCGGGCATCAGCGTGTCGAGCGAGACATTGATCCGGCGCACGCCGTAACCCGCAATCTCGCCTGCGAAACGCCCGAGCTGGCTGCCGTTGGTGGTCACGGTCAGCTCATCCAGGCCGCCCGCCTTCAGGTGCCGGGAAAGGCTCGCGAACAGGGACATGATATCGCGCCGGACGAGCGGCTCCCCGCCGGTGAGACGCAGCTTGCGGACCCCGCGCCGGACGAAGGCGCTGCACACGCGATCCAGCTCCTCCAGCGTCAGAAGCTCGGCCCGCGGCAGAAAGGTCATCTCTTCCGACATGCAGTAGACGCAACGGAAGTCGCACCGGTCCGTCACGGAAACCCGGAGATAGCTGATGCCGCGCCCAAATGGATCGATAAGCTTCTGGCGCTCCATCCTCAGATGACCTTCCGATCTTTCCCTTTGCCCCGCCGCCGGGCTTGTCACTTATCTATTCGTCCTGGCGGCGAATTCCAGCATAATAGTGGACGGGTAGATATGCACGCGTAAGTCGTTGTCGCAAGAACCGCATCTAACCCTATACGAAAGCTGAGAAAAGGTGAACAGCCCGGGAAACCGCCGCTTTCTGGACGGACCTTATGCCCGCCTCGCCGCGCTGGCGTGTTTCGCGCTTTCGGCGAGCGCGCTGGCCTATGTTCACCGCGACGACCTGTTCGCTTCGAAAACCGCTCCCGCAGCCGCCGGGGACGACCCCTTTTCCCGCTGCTTCCGGGAGGGAGCCGCCGCGATCGAAAAGATGGTGTCCGACAAGTCGATCGGCGCGGAGCAGGCCGCGCTTTTCCGCCAGCGCGCCGAAGCGCGCTGCCGCGCCCAGTCGGGCGGCGGCGGCGGCCCGCCGGGCCTGCCCCCGGTGCGGTAGACGCGCGTCCGCGACGTGGGGACCGTTACTTGAGCTCGTCATCCCCCGCCCCGCCCTTCGACTCCCGGTGCCGCCGGCGTGCATCTTCGATTTCCTCGCGCTCGCGCAGGTAGTCGTCGGTGGTGCGGGGGTTCGGCCGCGCGGCGCCCGCAAAGGGATTGTCCTTGGCTTCGAACTGCACGATGACCCGGCAGTCCTCGCACATCTTGATACGGTCGACCGCTTCCGCGTTCGGGAACATCGAATGGCGCTGCCCGAGCTTTTCGACGATGCGCTCGATCGAGGAACGCGTGCCGAAGGCCTTGCCGCAGCGGATGCATTCGAAGGGCTCCTCCTCTTTGACCACCGCCGCGCGCTTCGCGTCCTCGCGGAAGTTGAGGCGCGGCTTGAGCGTTATGACCTTCTCGGGGCAAGTGTTGCGGCAGAGCCCGCACTGGATGCAGGCGTCCTCCTGGAAACGGAGCTGCGGCTTCTCCGGATTGTCGCGGAACGCGCCGGTCGGGCACGCGCTGACGCAGGCAAGGCAGAGGGTGCAGCCGGCAACGTCCACCTCGACGGCGCCGAACGGCGCGCCCTGAGGCAGCGCGATCTCGTCCACCGGCGCCGGTGCGACCTTGTGCAAATGGCTCAGCGCGAGACGCGTCACCGTGCGCTTGCTCCCCATCGGGATGTATGTCCCCGGCACGATCGAACGCTGCGGCGGCAGGTCCCAGAGCTGGCGCTCGACCGCGTCGGGGTCCACGTCGGTGACGACGCCCACGCGGCCGCCGCCGAAGCCGAGGCCGTTCGTCAGCGCCTCTGCAATACCTGCCTGTTGCGCCAGCCCGTCCAGTTCGCCGCGCCGCGACGGCGGCACCAGCAGCAGCAACTGCTCGGCGCCATACGCCAGGGCGGACGCGAAGAAGTCGAAGCCGACCTGGGTGATCTCGTTCACGGCAAAGGGGATGACGCGCGCGGGCAATCCGCGGCCATGCCGTGCGATCAGCGCGATCATATCCTCGCCGTGGCGGGTGTCGTGCACGAACAGCACCGGCTTTTCGCCGCCCGCCTTGAAATATGTGGTGAGCAGGGTGCGCAGCCGGTCGAACAACGCACTGGCTGCCGGCATCGCGTAGGATGCGGCGCCGGTCGGGCACACGCTGTTGCATCCGCCGCAGCCGCCGCAGAGGAAAGGGTCGAACTTCACGCCGTCGCCGTCCGGCGTTATCGCCGAGGCCGGACAGACATCGAGGCAGCGGGTGCAGCCCGTCACGCGGCTCCGCGAATGCGCGCAGATGCTGGCGTCGTAGGCGACGTAACGCGGCTTCTCGAACTCGCCGACAAGGTCGCTGAGGTCGAATAGCGCACGCTGCACGGCGGCCGGGTTCCCGGGATCGGGATGGAAATAGCCGTCGCGTTTCTCGGGCGCGGGAAATAGGGGCGCGCCGCCGGTGAGATCCAGGATCAGATCGCAGGTCGAGACAGCATCGTCCCGCGGCGCCTCGAAACCGAGCGCCGAACGCGACGATACCCGGAGCGGCGCATAGCCGTTGACGACGATTTCGAAGGCGCCGAGATGCCCGCGCGCGGCCGCGATCGTGCCCGTGAAGATCGGCACATCCATGACCCTGGGCGGCGGCACCTCGGCCGGCCGGGTCAGCAGCAGCGTGACGTCGAGGCGTCCCGCGAGCTGGCGCGCGGCTTCGATCGCGGCCTCGTCATGGCCGTAGACCAGGCATACGCCCGCGGATTTCATGGTGACGGTCGGGACCGGCGGAATGTCGAGCGCCGCCTCGGCCAGCAATGCGGCGATCTTCGCCGTGGCCTTGCCGCCCTCATCCGACCAGCCGGCCCGCTCCCGAATATTGGCGTAGGTCACCTCGGGCGCGGCCGGGCGCTGCGACGCCATCTCCTGGAACAGCGGCGCTTCCTGCGTACAGACGGTCACGAAGGGGCCGCCCTTGCCCAGCATCGCCTGAAAATTCTCGATCTGGGCGCGGCAGAGCTGCGTGTTGACGGCTGGCACGCCTTCCAGCCCGAGCGCCTTCGCCACGGCTTCCGCGTCGAGCGCCATGCTGTGCTCGCAATCGCAGAGCGCGAATGTCTTCTTCCGTTCCATGCGGTGCATTGCCGGCGCTCGAATGCCGGCGCCGCAACCTCCTTATCCCCTAGTTACATAGCGCCCGCTTCTCGATTGTCGCCTCTGCGCGCGACACCGTCGGATTCGCGGCTACCATGCGGCAAGAACGTCAAAAACGAAACCGGTATTACAGTTGCTCGACCTTGACGGGAAAGAGCCCTATGGAAATCCGCCGCATCCGCGGTATCTTTAAATGCGGAACAAATTGGGTGTCGACATGGCGCAGCGGATGGCGCAACCGGAGGAGCTCCTCGACGAGGATCGGCATCGCGCTCAATGCTACCGGCTTATCAGCCGCCTGCTGGCGCGTGCGCCCGAAGAGGACCTGCTGGCCAGGCTGCGCGCGCTCGAGGGCGGCGGCGGGCCGATCGGCGCGGCGCTCGGCGCGTTGGCCGAGGCGGCGAAATCCGCGACCCGCGAAACGGTGGCCGACGAATACCTCGATCTGTTCATCGGCATCGGCCGCGGGGAGCTGGTTCCCTTCGGTTCCTACTATCTTACCGGTTTTCTTCACGAAAAGCCGCTGGCGCGGCTGCGCCAGGATATGGCGCAGCATGGCGTCGCGCGTGCGGAAGGCGTGAGCGAGCCGGAGGATCACATCGCCTCGCTCTGCGACATGATGGCCGGATTCATCCTGGGCGAGTTCGGCGCCCCGCTGCCGCTGGCCGAGCAGTCGGCGTTTTTCGATCGCCACGTCCGTAGCTGGGCGGCGCGCTTCTTCGAGGATCTCGAAGCGGCGCGGTCGGCGCGCTTCTACAAGCCGGTCGGTGCGTTCGGCCGAGCCTTCATGGAGATCGAAACCGCAGCCTTCGAGATGGCGGTGTAGATGACGGCCGGAGGACCGATGGACCCGATGGTGCGGTTGCCGCTCGGCGTCGTCGTCGAGCGGCGCGAGATCGACAATCCGTGGCAGAGCCATACCTGGCGCGCGGTCGCGGTGATACCGGGCGCGCCCGCGGTCGACGGCTGGACGACGCTCTTAAAAGGCCCCCGCTGGATCCGCTATCACGCCGCGACATTGCCCGTCGTGCTGCATCGCGCGGAGACCGCGGCCTATCTCACGAACCTCTCGAGCGACCAGCCGGCGATCTACGTCGGCCTGCGCGACGCGACGGACGGCGGCGAGTCCGGCTTCGAGATCGCGCCCTTCATGGTCACCGCTTCGCCCTTCGAGGCGCAGGATTACCTCGACAGCAGCGAGGTCGTCATCGAGCGCGTCGCGATGCCGGACGGTGTGATCGCCTGGGTCCAGGCCTTCGTCGATGCGCATCACGTCGACAAGCCGTTCGAGAAGCGCAAGCGCGAGCGGCTCGACCCGAACGAGCTGGGCTTCGGACGCCGGCCTGGCGATGCTGCAGGATCGCGCCGGACGCGGGCGAAACGGCCATGACCGGCGACGAAGGTTTCATCGGCCGCTGGTCTCAGCGCAAGTCGCGGCACAAAGGCGAGACGAAGCGCGAGGCGCCCGTGGCGCGTGTGACGCGCGTCGAGGATACCGCCCCGCCGCCCGACGACCGGGGCGGCGTCGCGGCGCCGCAGGACGTCGCCAAATTGGATTTGCCGGATATCGAGAGCATGAGCATCGACTCCGATTTCTCCGCCTTTCTGCAGGACGGCGTACCCGAGGAGCTACGCATTGCCGCGCTGCGCAGGCTGTGGCGGCTCGACCCGGTATTCGCGAACCTCGACGGGCTGGTCGAATACGGCGGCGACTACACCGACGCTGCGACCGTCGTGGAGAGTCTCAAGACGGCATATCAGGTCGGCAGGGGCTTCGTCGATGACGAAGAGGAGATCGTGGCCGATGCAGAGGAGGAGACCGAGGCAGTGCCGGCAGACGTTGCAAACAATCCCGAGACGAGTAAGAAAGAACACGATACGCATGAAAATGCAAAAGACGACGAAGCTTCAACCTGAAGAAATTCTACAGTGCCTCTTTTCTATTCATTTTGTTTACCATCCACACGGAATGCGGTAATCTAGCAGAATAATTACGCGCAAGGTTTCGAACAAGCAGGGAGGCTTGGTGACTGTGGTTGCGATCGCAACCGTGTATGTCGCGAGCGGGATTACGAAAGCAGACTGCTTCCGTGCCGAGTGCGACGCGCGATTGACGACAACGCGTCCTGAGCCCCAACTCCTACTCTCCCAAATCACGCACAAGTTTGCTTCGCGCGCGACGGCATTGCCGCCGCGGCGGGAAACCGATTCCCGAATGGGGCGGCGCGGCGCCTCCATCGGTTACGAAGCCGCATCGAATGCTGAACTGATGAATGGGTGATCCCATGAGGACGAACAAGGACAGTGAAACGGCACCCGTGAAGCGTCGGGATTTCCTGAAGCTGGCCGGGCTCGGCGGCGTTGCCGCCGGCGCCGCGGTCGCCGGTGCGCCGCGCACGGCCGTAGCGGCGGCGCCTGACGGCGCCAAGCGCGCCGCCGGCTACCGCGCGACGGCGCACGTCAGGAAATACTACGACTCGTCCCGGTTCTAGCGCCCGATAGGTAGAGGAGAATCCAATGCTCACGAAGAAGGTCAACGGCTCTGCAAACGGCACGCGTCTGTCGACAGCGTTGGCCGGATTGACCGGCGGTGCGGTGGACAGGCGTGCTTTCCTAAGGCGGTCGGGTCTCGCTGCCGGCGGCATCGCGGTCGCGGCGGCGCTGCCGGGCGGCATGGTCCGGAAGGCCGAAGCCGCAACGCCCGCGGCGACGGGCGAGATCAAGACGATCAAGTCCGTCTGCACGCACTGCTCCGTGGGCTGCACGGTGTTGGCGGAAGTGCAGAACGGGGTGTGGATCGGCCAGGAGCCCGGCTTCGACAGTCCCTTCAATCTCGGCGCGCATTGCGCCAAGGGCGCCGCGATACGCGAGCACGCGCATGGCGAGCGCCGCCTGAAGTACCCGATGAAACTGGTCGACGGCAAGTACCAGAAGATCAGCTGGGAACAAGCGATCAACGAGATCGGCGACAAGATGCTGCAGGTGCGCAAGGAGTCCGGCCCGGACGCGATGTACTTCATCGGCGGCTCCAAGCACAGCAACGAGGGCGCCTACCTGTATCGCAAGTTCTGCTCGTTCTGGGGCACCAACAACAACGACAACCAGGCGCGCATCTGCCACTCGACGACCGTCGCGGGCGTGGCCAATACCTGGGGCTACGGCTGCATGACCAACAGCTACAACGACATGCACAATTCGCGGTCGATGTTCTTCATCGGCAGCAATGCCGCCGAGGCGCATCCGGTGTCGCTGCTCCATATCCTGAAGGCGAAGGAGCAGAACAACGCGCCGCTGATCGTGTGCGATCCGCGCTTCACGCGGACGGCGGCGCATGCCGACGAATACGTCCGCTTCCGCTCCGGCTCGGACGTCGCCCTGATCTGGGGCATCCTCTACCAGATCTTCGAGAACGGCTGGGAGGATAAGGAATACATCCGCCAGCGCGTCTGGGGCATGGACCAGGTCCGCCAGGAAGTGAAGAAGTGGAACCCGGCGGAGGTCGAGCGTGTCACCGGCGTTCCGGAATCGCAGCTCAAGCGCGTCGCGCGCACCCTCGTCAACAACCGTCCCGGCACGCTGGTCTGGTGCATGGGCGGCACGCAGCACAGCAACGGCACCAACAATACCCGCGCCTATTGTGCGCTTCAGCTCGCGCTCGGCAACATCGGCGTCGCCGGCGGCGGCGCCAACATCTTCCGCGGCCACGACAACGTGCAGGGCGCGACGGACCTCGGCACCCTGCCGGACAGCCTGCCCGGCTATTTCGGCCTTTCGGAAGGCGCCCACAGGCATTGGGCGCACGTCTGGGATGTCGAATACGACTATCTCGTCGGCCGCTACACCTCGAAGAAGCTGATGGAGGAGACCGGTATTCCGGAATCGCGTTGGCACGACGGCGTGCTCGAGAAGAAGGAGAACCTCGATCAGCCGACAAACATCCGCGTCGTCGTGTACATGGGGCATGCGCCGAACTCGATAACCCGCCAAGCCGACATGAAGAAGGCGATGGAAAAGCTCGACATGCTGGTCATCATCGACCCGTATCCGACGGTCAGCGCCGTGTTGCACGACCGCAAGGATGGCGTCTATCTGTTGCCGGCGGCGACGCAGCTCGAGACTTCCGGCTCCGCGACGGCATCGAACCGCTCGCTGCAGTGGCGCGAGAGAGTCATCGCCCCGCTCTTCGAGTCGAAGCCGGACCACGAGATCCTCTATCTGCTGGCTAAAAAACTTGGCTTTGAAAAGGAGATGTTCAAGAAAATCAAAGTCAACGGCACCGAGCCACTCGTCGAGGACATCACCCGCGAGTTCAACAGGGGGGCTTGGTCGATCGGCTATACCGGACAGTCGCCGGAGCGGCTCAAGCTGCACATGGCCAACCAGCATACCTTCGATCCGACGACGCTGCGCGCCAACGGCGGGCCGTGCGACGGCGAATACTACGGCCTGCCCTGGCCGTGCTGGGGTACGCCGGAACTGAAGCATCCTGGGACGCCGATCCTCTACGACTGGCACAAGCCGGTGCAGGAAGGCGGCCTGACGTTCCGGGCGCGTTTCGGCGTCGAGCGCGACGGCCAGAACCTGCTGGCCGAGGGCGTCTATTCGGTCGATTCGGAGATCAAGGACGGCTATCCCGAGTTCACCATGCCGATGCTGAAGAAGCTCGGCTGGGACAAGGACCTGACGCCGCAGGAGCTGGCCACGATCACGGAGCTCGGCGGCGACAAGGTGAACTGGAAGACCGACCTGTCGGGCGGCATCCAGCGGGTCGCCATCAAGCACAACTGTGCGCCCTTCGGCAACGCCAAGGCGCGGACGGTGGTGTGGAACTTCCCGGATCCGGTGCCGCTGCACCGCGAGCCGCTCTACTCCAACAGGCGTGACCTCGTGAAGGACTACCCGACTTACAAGGACAAGAAATTCTGGCGGGTGCCGACGCTCTACGCCTCCATCCAGGCGAAGGACTTCTCCAAGGATTTCCCGATCATTCTCACCTCGGGACGCCTGACGGAGTACGAAGGCGGCGGCGACGAGACGCGGTCCAACCCGTGGCTGGCGGAGCTGCAGCAGAACATGTTCGTCGAAATCAATCCGACCGATGCGAACAACGCGGGCGTCAGGGACGGACAGCAGGTCTGGGTCTTTGGTCCGGAGGGCGCCAAGGTCAAGGTCATGGCCATGATCACCGAGCGGGTCGGCAAGGGCGTCGCTTTCATGCCGTTCCATTTCGGCGGGCATTTCCAAGGCAAGGATTTGCGTAGCAAGTACCCGGAAGGCGCCGATCCCTACGTCCTGGGCGAATCGACCAACACGGCGCAGACCTACGGCTACGACGCGGTCACCCAGATGCAGGAGACCAAAGCCACCTTGTGCCGCATCGAGAAAGCGTAAGGAGCGCGTAACATGGCACGAATGAAATTCCTCTGCGACGCCGAGCGCTGCATCGAATGCAATGCCTGCGTCACCGCGTGCAAGAACGAGCACGAAGTGCCCTGGGGCGTAAACCGGCGCAGGGTCGTCACGATCAACGACGGCAAGCCCGGCGAGCGGTCGATCTCGGTCGCGTGCATGCACTGCTCCGACCCGCCCTGCATGGCCGTCTGTCCGGTCGACTGCTTCTATCAGACCGACGACGGCGTCGTGCTTCACTCCAAGGATCTGTGCATCGGCTGCGGCTACTGCTTCTACGCCTGTCCGTTCGGCGCGCCGCAATATCCGCAGGCGGGCAACTACGGCAGCCGGGGCAAGATGGACAAATGCACCTTCTGCAACGGCGGACCGGAAGAAGACAACAGCGCCGAGGAGTTCCAGAAGTACGGCCGCAACCGCATCGCCGAGGGCAAGCTACCGCTCTGCGCGGAGATGTGCTCGACGAAGGCGCTGCTCGGCGGCGACGGCGACGTGATCTCGAACATCTATCGCGAACGCGTCGTCGCGCGCGGCTTCGGCTCCGGCGCCTGGGGGTGGGGAACCGCCTATCAGGTCAAGGGTAAAGGAACCTGATCTGCAAACCCGCGAAAGGGCGGCGCGTGCCGCCCTTTCGTCGAGCGGCATCGGGCATGAGGCGGATAGCGAGCACGGGACATGAATTCATGAGGATCATTGGCGGATTCGTCCGTTTCATTGCCGTCGTCGCGTTGCTTACGGCCGTCGCCGCCGTCTCGAGCTGCCGGCAGGCGGAGCAGGGCCGCATCCTTCACTACCAAAAGGGCACCTACCTCGGAGAAGCCGACCAGAATTCGTCCGAGGGCAAGGAGCAGGAGTTGCGTGCCCGGGCCCGTCACCAGTCGTTTTGACCACGAGGGATCGCAAGATGCCGCGGACCAAGACTGCCATCGCCGTTCTGTTTCCCGCCCTTCTTGGCGCCGTGCTGCTGTACGCGGTCGCCGCCGCGATGACCGGCTCCGCTTCGCTCGACAGGCCGGCCGTGGCGCAGACCGGCGGCGAGGTCCCCGGAGGATCGCTCGGCTCCAGCAGCGATGCGGAAATCTGGCGCGCCATCCGCCGCGGCGCGCAGGGCGAGGTTTCGATTGCCGACAAGAAGGCCGGCTACATGATCCAGTCGGAGGGCGAAAACTGGCGGGCGATCCGCAACGGTCCCCTCTCCGTCTATGGGAGCTGGGCGATTTTCGGCATGATCGCCGTGCTGGCGCTGTTCTTCCTGTTCCGCGGCCGCATTCGCACCGAGGGCGGGCCGAGCGGCCGCACGATCGAGCGTTTCAACGGCCTCGAGCGCTTCGCGCACTGGCTGACGGCGAACACCTTCGTCCTGCTTGCGCTGACCGGCCTCAATACCATGTACGGACGGTACGTGCTGAAGCCGCTGATCGGCGCCGAAGCCTTCGCCACGATCACAGAGATCGGCAAGTACATTCACAACTATGTCGGCTTCGCCTTCATGATCGGCATTGCGCTGATCCTGGTGCTTTGGGTCCGCCAGAATATTCCCGACAGGACCGACCTCGCATGGCTGGCCAAGGGCGGCGGGATGTTCACCAAAGGCAGCCACCCGCCGGCGCGGAAGTTCAATGCCGGCCAGAAGATCCTGTTCTGGCTGGTCGTGCTGGGCGGCATATCGATCAGCCTGTCGGGCATCGCCCTGATCTTCCCGTTCAAGCTCGCATTGTTTTCCTCGACCTTCGCCTTCCTCAATATCTTCGGTTTCGGCCTGCCGGCCGACCTGACGCCGATGCAGGAGATGCAGTACCAGCAGATCTGGCACGCTCTCGTCGCGCTCGGGCTGACCGCCGTGATCATCGCGCATATCTATATCGGCACGCTCGGCATGGAAGGCGCCTTCGACGCCATGGGAACGGGCGAGGTCGACCGCAACTGGGCCAGGGAGCACCATCCGCTCTGGCTCGAGGAGGAGGAAGGAGCGAAGGCGCGCGGTGACGACTAGATCGGTGCTCTGGAAGATCGGGCTCGGCGCCTGGATCGGCGTCACGCTGGCTGCGGCGCCGGTTGGCGCCCAGCCGACGAGCGTGCAGCAGATCGCGGACCGCATCGCCAAGGATTACGGGGTCAAGGTCCTGAAAACGACCGAAGGCAAGGAGGACGGAAAGCCGGTCCTTTTCGTCACCGTGATGAACGAGGGCGGCAACTTCAATAACGCCTTTCAGGTAAACACCCTTGCCGTCGATCCCGCCACGGGGGAGCTGATCCCGCAGCAAGATATGGGGCCCGCCACGATGGCCCGCGAAACGCGGGGCGATGCATCGGGCAGGCTCATCCGCCAGTGGTCGGCACGGGAGCCGCCGCGCTAGGAAACGGCCGGCTCCGGTTCGCGCCGGCATCGAACGGTCACCGCGCTGACATGACCCGGCAACGACAGAATTGCTCGTTTTTCTCGTGGCGCAGAATTGCGGCGAACCGGCTGATTATCCTTACCCTCACGGCAATAGCCGCGCTCTCCTGCATCCGCCCGGAGACGGCCCGGGCGGCTGAAGGCCATGGCGGCGCGGTCAAGAGCATCGCCGTATCCGCCGACGGCACGCGCGCCGTGACCGGCAGCTTCGACTACAGCATCATCGTCTGGGACTTGCCGGCGCGCACGCCGCTTCGCCGGCTGATCGGCCATGACGCGGGCGTCAACTCGGTCGCCATTTCCCCCGACGGCCGCCACGCCGTCTCAGGCGGCGACGACGACGCGGTCATCCTCTGGAACCTGGACCGCACCGAGCCGGTGCATCGCTTCGCCGGCCATACGGGCAAAGTCGCCGCCGTCGCGATCTCTCCTGACGGGCGCACTGCCCTCTCCGGCTCCTGGGACCGCACCGTGCGGCTTTGGAATCTGGACGCGCGGACACCGGCGCTGACGCTGACCGGCCACGAGAACAACGTCAATACCGTCGCCTTCTCCGGCAACGGAAAACAGATCCTGAGCGGCAGCTACGATGGCACGCTGCGGGTCTGGCGGCGCGAAGACGGGGCGCAGCAGACGGTGATCAGCGGCCACGGCTTCGGCGTGAACTGGGTCGCGGTGTCGTCCCGGGACGGCATCGCCGCCAGCGCATCGATCGATGAGACCGTCCGCCTCTGGGATATCGAGACGGGAATGGAAAAGCAGGTCCTGCTGGGTCAGCAAGGCCCGGTCTTTTCCGTGGCGATCTCGCCGGACGGAAGCCATGTGGTATCCGGCGGACGCGACGGCAGCCTCCGGATCTGGGCGCTCGGGAAGAACGGAAAAAGTCAGGCGTTCCGCACCCTTCCCGCCCACAACGGCATCATCTGGTCCCTCGCCTTCACCGCCGACGGCCGGACTTTGCTGTCGGCCGGCGAGGACAAGGTCGTGCGCATCTGGGACCTCGAAGCGGGCAAGCTGCTCGGCTCGCTCGGCAGCGACAGCGAGCCGGAAGTCGCCGCCGATCCCGCCGACCGGGGCGCCGTGCTGTACCGGAAATGCGCCGTCTGCCACAGCCTCAGCGCCGACGGCGGCCACAAGGCCGGCCCGTCGCTGCACGGCGTGTTCGGCCGGCGCGCCGGCGCCCTGCCCGATTATCCCTACTCCGACGCTCTCAAGGACTCCGGCATCGTCTGGACCGCCGAGACGGTCAGCCGCCTTTTCGAGGTCGGCCCCGACGTGCTGACGCCGGGATCGAAAATGCCGCTGCAGCGCATGCCGAGCGCGGAGGACCGCGAGGATCTGGTCGATTTTCTCGAACGCGTCACCGGGCAAGGACCATAGCGCCCGGCCGTGGGGCATGATAAAATCTCAAGCGGTCGTCAAGGGTAGGAGGACACGCCGTGAAAGCCTATTGGATGAGCGTCCTGGCGCTGGCGGTGATCAGCGTATTCGCCGGCGGGATCCTTTACTGGACCAATCCGGATGCCGCCCAGGTAAACCTGTCGTCCAGCTCGACCCGGCTTTAGCGCGTCGGAAGCGACGGGGTGTCTTTCGCACGGGCGCGCCGGTAGGCGGCTGAGATCATTTCAGCAATGTCGAAAGGGCCGGTGTCCTGCACCGGCCGATCCAGGCCGACGCGGTGGACCAGGGCGCGGTCGTTGGGCGCGAATCCGCCGGTGCCGAAGAAGATCGACAGGCGCGCATCGTCCGCGATGCGATCGTTCATCCAGCCGCGGTCGACGCCCCGATGCGAATGCGGAAAGGCGAACGCCACGCGGTCCAGCCCGAAAGCGTCCTGCATGAAATCGATGCTCGCCGTCACTTCGCGGGTACGGCTCGGCTCGTCCAGCTCGGCAAATCTTTCATGCGACACGCCATGCGCGCCCAAACCGAACCCCATGTCCAGGAGCGACCGGCACGCCGCCCTGGTCATGAACGGCCGCTCCGCCGCCAGCACCGCCTGCCAATCGACCTCGAGCGTGCGCGCGGCGCGGTCGACTAGGCTTCTCCCCTCCGGCGCGTGGACCGACGCTTCGCGCAACGCTTCGCAGAGGGCCTGCCTTTCAGCGTCCTTCCGCAGCCGGCCGATCAGGTAGGATCGGCGCAAGCCATAGAACAGGCGCCGGTTATCCACCGCATCCGCGGTGATGAAGAATGTCGCCGGCACGCCCGCCTCGCGCAGGATCGGCGCAACGCAGTCGATCATGTTGCGGAAGCCGTCGTCGAAGCTGAGGAAGAGCGGAAAATCCGGCAGAGGACGGCCAAGCGCGAAATGACCGGCCACCTCGTCCAGCGTGACGAAGCGGAAATGACGCCCGAGGAAGTCCAGGGCGCCGCGGAGCTCGGCCACGGTCGGGTGGCGGTACAGGCTCGACACGAACGGGCACGGACCGTCCGCCACCCGATGCCCGAAAAGCGAGGTCAGCCGGCGGCGCAGGAAGGGCCGGATTTCGGCAAAATCGAGGGCGCCATCAGGCATCGCCCATGATCGACAGGTCGAGCACCGCGTGGCACAGCGCGCCATGCAGCAAGGCGGCAAAGGTATCGAAATAGTGCGCGATGCGATCCGGAGAGATCATGGAATGCCTTCCGATGGCCGACAGCGCCGGCATACTACAAGACGAGCCGGCAACTTGGAACGGCCATGCGGGGCCTAAATCGGCCTCTGCTTCACCGGGAGCCGTGCTGCGCCAGCAGCTTCTGCCGACCGACCGCAACGGCGAGCGCCGTCAGCAGATCGGCGACGAACTGCCGTGTCGGCGCGTCCACGAGCTTGCCGTCCTTGAAGACCTGCGCCGCGCCGCCGACCATGACTTCGGGCCTGTTGAGCACGGCGGCATTGAGAAAGACGAAGCATTGCCGCAGATGGTACTGCGCGCGCGCAGTGCCGAGCCGTCCCGGGCTCGCGCCCATGATGCCGACGATCTTCCCGTCGAACGGCTGCTCTGGCGGCCGCGAGGCCCAGTCGATCGCGTTCTTGAGTACGCCGGGAATCGAGTAGTTGTATTCCGGCGTGGCGATCAGCACGGCGTCGGCCGCCTTGATCTGGTCGCGCAGCGCCTGCACCGGCGCCGGATAGCCCTTTTCGCGGACATCGTCGTTGTACAACGGCAGCGTCGAAATATCGGCGGCGCCGATCGAC
Organism: Alphaproteobacteria bacterium; assembly: GCA_009377445.1. Classification (GTDB taxonomy): domain Bacteria; phylum Pseudomonadota; class Alphaproteobacteria; order UBA8366; family UBA8366; genus WHUA01. The sequence continues at coordinate 85,829 of WHUA01000004.1, forward strand.
ATGCCCGCGGGCGCGAGCTCCTGTGCCGCGCGCAGCAGCGCCGTGTTGAAAGAATCCTTGCGCAGGCTACCCGAGATGCCGAGAAGCTGGATCGTCACGGCGGTGTTCCCCCTCTTGTGGACTGTCTACAGATGGGTCGCGCGGCCGGCGGGATCAACCCGGCGCCGCAGCCGCCGGCACGATGACCTCGATCCCCCTGGGATCCATGCCGATCTCCAACGGCAGGCCGCCGATGATATCGCCGTCGCCATGGACGGGATCTCCGCGGTCGCCCTCGATGCCGATCCGCGTCGCGCGCACGATCTCGATGTCCCGCCGGTGGTGCAGCGAGCCAAGCAGCAGCGCCAGGCTATAGCGTACAACCGAAAGCCGCCCCCGGCTCTTGAACAGGCAGACATGGAGACAGGCGTCGGTCAGGCTCGCCGCCGGAGCGCAGGTGAACCTTCCGGCGTAGTAATGCCCGTTGGCGAAGACGGCAGAGGCTGCGGCATGCCCGACGCCATCCAGGGTGAGCAGAAAGCGCTGCGGCCGGTACCGGACGATTTCGACCAGCGACTGCCAAACGTAGGCGCCCTTGCCGGCCGCGCGCTTTATCCGCGGATCGATTCCCCGCACCACATGGGCGTCGAAGCCGACCCCCGCCATCATCGCGAAGCGCCGGCCGGATGCGAGGCCGAGATCGATATGCCGGCGCCGGCCTTCGAGCAACGTGCGGGCGATTCCTTCCGCAGACAGCGGCAAGCCGAGCTCGGCGGCCAGCACGTTTGCGGTTCCCATGGGAATCAGCCCGAGCGGCAGGGGCGAGCGCGGCATCCCGTTCAGCACCTCGTTGATGGTGCCGTCGCCGCCGGCGACCGCGACGGCGTCGTGGAGATCGGGCGCCGCCGCCGCCGCGAGCCGTTCCGCATCGCCGCGTTTTCCCGTCCTGCAGAGCGCGACGGTGCATCCGGCCAGCCGCAGCCGCTCCACGACCTGGTCGAGCAGAGCCGCACGGCGGCGGCCCGAAACCGGGTTGTGAATGATCAGGATTCGCGGGAATTGCATCGAGGACACGCCAGGGAACCGGCCTTCAGGAAGAGCAGACGGCCCGCCCGGCCATCACGGAACTGTAAAATTAGTGCAAGAAAATCCGGTTTTTGTTTCCGTTCTGTTACGGATATTTGAATATTTGGCGAATACACATCCATTACTATTGTTATCTAAATATTCGGCGTCTATATCCCAGATAAAATAGACAGTTATTAAAACGGGGATTGGTCATGCACGGAATTCGCGGTGTCAGCACCTACCGCACCATTTGGATTTCCGACACGCATCTCGGCACGCGGGGCTGCAAGGCCGAGTACCTCCTCGATTTCCTGAAGTATACGCGATCCGAGAACCTTTACCTCATCGGCGATATCGTCGACGGCTGGCGGCTGAAGCGATCCTGGTACTGGCCGCAGACGCACAACGATGTCCTGCAAAAACTGCTGCGAACGGCGCCCAAGGGAGCGAAGGTCATCTACGTTCCCGGAAATCACGACGAAGCAGCCCGGCAATTTGCCGGGCTTCAATTTGGCGGCATCGACGTCGCGCACGATTGCGTTCACGAGATGGTCGACGGGCGTCGTTTCCTGATCACGCATGGCGACGAGTTCGACGTGATCGTGCGCTACGCCCGATGGATCGCGCTGCTGGGGGATTGGGCCTACACGCTGTTGCTGTGGATCAATCACCACTTCAACGGGCTTCGCCGGGTCTTCGGCTTTCCCTACTGGTCGCTGTCCGCCTATCTCAAGCACAAGGTCAAGAACGCGGTCGAATACATCAGCCAGTACGAGGCCGCGGTGGCCGCGACCGCCCGCCAGCGCGGCCTCGATGGCGTGGTCTGCGGCCACATTCACAATGCCGAGATACGCCAGATCGACGGCATTCTCTACTGCAACGACGGCGACTGGGTGGAAAGCTGCACCGCGCTGGTGGAGCACCTGGACGGCACGCTGGAGCTGATCCACTGGGCGCAGCTTTACCCCGAAGCCATCCCGCAGGCCACGCGCGGCCGGGACCGCGCAAAGCAGCTCCTGCCGGCCGGGTAGCGCCGATCGCGGCAGCACACGTCATGCGCATCCTGATCGTGAGCGACGCCTGGTTCCCGCAGATCAACGGCGTCGTCCGCACCCTCAGCACGGTGGCCGGCGAGCTCCGCTGCCTCGGCCATGACGTGTCGGTCATCGGCCCGCACCGCTTCCGGACGATCCCCTGCCCGACTTACCCCGACATCCGCCTCGCCGTGGACGCCCACCGCAAGCTGCCACGGCTGATAGAGGCCTACCGGCCGGACGCCATCCACATTTCGACGGAGGGGCCGCTCGGCTTCGCGGCGCGGCGCTATTGCCGGCGCAGGGGCCTCGCCTTCACCACCGCCTATCACACCAAGTTTCCCGAATACATCGAGGCCCGCACCGGCTTTCCACCCGCCTGGACCTACCGGGTGATGCGCAGGTTTCATTCGGCCGCGGCACGGGTCATGGTTTCGACCGGATCGATCGAAGCGGAGCTGCGGCGCAACGGCTTCGACAACATCGTCCGCTGGTCGCGCGGCGTCGATACCGCGCTGTTCAGGCCGCGCGAAAAATCGTTCCTCGCCGATCCGCGGCCGATCGCGCTTTATGTCGGCCGCGTTGCCGTCGAGAAGAATATCGCGGCCTTTCTCGAGCTTCCGTTCGCGGGCACGAAGTATGTCGTCGGCGACGGGCCGCAGCTCCGCCTGCTGCGCCGCCGCTACCCGAGCGTCCGCTTCGTCGGCGTGAAGACCGGCGAAGATCTCGCCCGTCACTATGCGGCCAGCGACGTTTTCGTTTTTCCGAGCCGGACCGACACCTTCGGCCTGGTCCTGCTCGAGGCGCTCGCCTCCGGAGTCCCGGTCGCGGCCTTTCCGGTTGCGGGCCCGCTCGACGTAATCGGCGCCGCGCCAGCCGGATGCCTCGCCGACGACCTCGCCGTTGCCGTCGCCGGGGCGCTGAAGCTGTCGCCAAAGGCGTGCCGGGAACATGCCCTCCGCTTTTCCTGGCGGAGCTCGGCGGAGCAATTCCTGCGCAATCTCGTGCCGGCGCTCGAACGCAGCACCGCCAACGCCGCCCAGACAGCCACCGCCCCCGATAGCATACGATCCTGAGCCGCGCGCATTACGAATTCCTATGACGCCCCGTTCGCGGTACTATGATCCCATGACCGATCCGCACTCGATATCGGCGGGGCGGCCAAGCTTGGCCGTGACCGCCGAACCGCGCAGCGCCGTCCCGATCTATCTGTTCGCCTTCTATGTCGTGTTCTGGATCGTCATGGCGATCGCGCCGCACGACCGCTTCGCCTGGTTCCTGGAGAACCTTCTGGTCTTTCTCGGCGTCGCCTGGCTGATCCGCAGTTACCTGCGGCGCCCTTTGTCAAATGCGAGCTACGTCCTCATTACCATTTTCTTCTGCATGCACACGCTGGGATCCCACTACACCTATTCCGAGACGCCGCTGGGGTTCTGGATCAGCGATCTGCTCGGCATCGAGCGCAATCACTACGACCGGATCGTGCATTTCAGCTTCGGGCTGCTGCTGTGCTATCCGCTGCACCAGTACATCACGCGGGAGGCGCAGCCGCGCGGCGACTGGTCGCTGATATTTGCCGTGCTGGTCGTTTCCACCTGCAGCCTGTTCTACGAAATCATCGAATGGATCGTCGCCGTCGTGGTGAGCTCGGATGCCGCGATGGCCTTTCTCGGGACGCAGGGCGACGTCTTCGACGCCCACAAGGACAGCGCGCTGGCCGTCGTCGGCTCGGTCATCGCGGCCACGATCGCGCATTTCCTGAGAAAGAAACGCGCCGTTCATGCCGGCGTGGCGTAGCGGCCGGATTGCGCGTACGCATCCTTCGACAGGCTCAGCGCTCCGGCTCGATCTCCTTGCGGGTCATAAGGATGTCGTAGACCCGGGCTGCGCTTCCGCTCAGGCGCTTCCCGAGCTTACCCATGACGTCGCTTTCGGCCTCCGCCCAGGCAATCGCCTCGTTCACGTCGCCCGCCGTGGCGCCCGTCGAAAGGATCTCCGCAATCTTGGCGTCGCCGAGATCGCCTACCAGCGCGACGAGCTCGTCGCGCGTCAGGCCTTGCCCACAATCGCCCGCCCCTTCCAAATCCTTCTGGACCGTCATCGGATCACCTCGTATTTGCTCGCGCCCGTTGACAGGAAACCCGCAGCTTGCCTCCTCCCACGATTGGCACCTCGCCGCAACGCATCGAGTCAACGCGAACGCGCGCGTCCCTGCGTTGACTCAGATCAATCTGGAAACCTGGCTTGCCCGGGGATCGCTTGCGTCTAATGAACGGCGCAATCGAAACGGCAGCCGATGTGGCGATCGCGATTGCCCGCCAGGCGAATGCCGCTGCGGTCCATCGCTTCGGCGACGAAGCCGACGGGATGGAACGCGATACGCGCCGCCGCCGGGGGAACCCAGTCGTCCAGATACATATGCGTGCTGACGGCGTCGCCGTGCTGGCGCGCCTCGATCATGCCGAGCACCATCGTCTCGTCCAGGCTCACCATGCTGCACCCGACGCAACGCACGTCGATCGTCCGCTTGGCGCTGGCGGCGACGATCCGCATGAGATAGTCGAAAGCGACGAAGGCATCGCCGATCCGCGCGTGCGCAAATGCCTGGCGCAGCTCTCCCTGGTCCTTATCGTCGGTGCGCATGGCGGCTACCCACTTGCGCAGCGCCCAGACGGTGAACTGTTCGGCGAATCTCAGGTTCTTGAATAGCAAGTCGCCGGGAATGGGCGTCTCTGCGCTGTGGGATTCGCAAATATGGCTTTCGTCCGGCATCGGTGTTGGCCCCTCCGCTGTTGGCTCGACACGGATTTCATCTCCTTTATATTGCGAATGAGTATCATATGCAATATAAGACGAGGCGAGGACGCCAATTTCCTCATGCTGCGACTTGCAAACTCGCACCCAAGCGGAAAACCGCGCCTCCCAACGAAAGGGGGCGCGGTTTTTCGCAGGTTGCTCTAGGCAGCGTCGTCGAGCCTGCTCGCACCGGCCCGTTCGCCGTCCAGTACGGCGGCGGCGGCATGAACGACCGCCGCGATCTTCACGGCCGCTTGAACCTGCTCAGGCCGCACGCCTGCCTTCCGCAGCTCCTTCTCATGCGCGTCGATGCACATGCCGCAACCGTTGATCGCCGATACCGCGAGGGACCACAGCTCGAAGTCCGCACGGTCGACGCCGGGATTGCCGATCACGTTCATCCGGAGTCCCGCTCGCATGGCGCCGTACTCGGGCGCGGAGGCCAAATGCACGAAGCGGTAGTAGATGTTGTTCATCGCCATGACCGCCGCGGCCGCCTTCGCCGCGTTCAGCGCCTCGGCGGAGAGGCGCGTTGCCGCCTCCGCCTCCACCGCCGCGATGACCGCGCCGTTGCGGCTCGCCAGCGCGGCGGCAACCAGCGTGCCGTAGCGCTGCTGCTCGCTCAACGCCTCGTCGTCGACGACGCTGGAGAGATTCAGCTTGATATCCTTGGCATAGGCCGGAAGGGCCTGTTTTATGTTGTCGAGGGACATCGCGTCCTCCTGTTCCTGCCGGTTCTCAGTCCGATGCGTCACGCCGCGAGCGTCACGCCGCCGACCTGGCGGTTGCACGGACAGAGCTCGTCCGTCTGCAGCGCGTCGAGCACGCGAAGGACCTCGCGCGGGTTGCGGCCGACATTGAGGTTGTTGACCGACACATGCTGGATCACGTTGTGCGGGTCGACGATGAAGGTCGCGCGCAGCGCCACGCCGTCCGGCGAGCGGACGCCGAGACCGTCGACCAGCGATCCGTTCGTATCTGCGAAGGACCACTGGCTGAGCTTGCTCAGGTCGGGATGGTCGCGCCGCCACGCGAGCTTGCAGAACTCGTTGTCGGTGCTGCCGCCCATGACGATGCAGTCGCGATCGGCGAAGTCCTCCTCCAACGCGGCGAACTCGACGATTTCGGTCGGGCAGACGAAGGTGTAGTCCTTCGGATAGAAGAAGATGACCTTCCATTTGCCCGGAAAGCTGTCGGGCGTGACCGTCTCGAATGCGGTCTGGCCGTTTTCTTCATGATTGTTGAAGCCGGGACGCACGCCGGTCACGGAAAATTCGGGAAGGGTATCGCCTACGCAAAGCATTGAAGTCTCCTGGTCTGAGGGTTAGAGCGCGAGATGCTGTTGACCTGAGACAACATAGGCATAAATTAGAATGCATCTAATTGTTAATAACGTTAACTGCCATCGGTCGAAACGATAATGAGCCACGCAGCCCAGCCGCAGCCCGACCGCCAGATTCCGGCTTTGCCGACGCTGCGCCAGCTCCAATACCTGATCGCGCTAGCCAAATACCGCTCCTTCAGCCGTGCCGCGGCCGCCTGCTGCGTCACCCAGTCGACGCTCAGCGGCGCCATAAAGGAGCTCGAATCGACGCTGGGCGCCCGCCTTGTCGACCGCGACAACCGAAGCGTGATCGTCACCGGCGCCGGGGAGGACGCCCTCGCCCGCGCGCGGCGGATCGTCGCCGACGCGGAAGCGCTGCTCGACTGGGCGCGTCGCGGTTCCGGGCCGCTTTCCGGGACGCTGCGGCTCGGGATCATCCCGACCATCGCACCCTTCTTGCTGCCCCGCGCGCTGCCGCGGCTCAAGGGGGCCTTCCCCGACCTCGTTTTGCGGCTGCGCGAGGAAACCACCGCAAAGCTGCTCGATTCCCTTCGGGCGGGCGAGCTAGATCTCGTCCTGATGGCCTTTCCCTATGACGCGCCGGGGCTCGAAACGGCGATCGTCGCGGAGGATCCGCTCATGCTGACCGAGCCGGGCACGGCGGCGGATGCGAAGCCGCGCGCCGGCATGGACGACCTGGCCGGGCGCCCGCTGCTGCTGCTGGAGGACGGCCATTGCCTGCGCGATCACGCGCTGGCCGCCTGCTCGCTCCCGAGCGCCCGGGTGGACGAGTTCGGCGCGACGAGCCTGTTCACCCTGGCGCGCATGGTGGAGGCGGGCTACGGCGTCACGCTGCTGCCGAAGCTCGCCGTCGACGCCGGCCTTTGCGACAGCGCGAAGGTCACCGTCCGGCCCCTGAATTCGGCGGCGCCTGCGCGCCGGATCGGCCTCGCCTGGCGCCGCAACGCGAGCCGCGCGGAGGAATACAGGCTATTGCTCGATTTCCTCAAGGATTCGGGGCTGTTCGGAACACCGGCCGTCCTCCCTCACCGGTCGCCGCCGAGCCAGCCTTTCCGCCAGAACATGACAAGCATGCCGGCCGCAACCAGCGCCATCAAAAGCAGCGCGAAGGGATAGCCCAGGTACCAGTTCAGCTCCGGCATGTTCCAGGGCGACGTTTCCGTGTTGAAATTCATGCCGAAGATGCTGGCGATGACGCTGAGCGGCATGAAGATGGTGGCGATGATCGTCAGGACCTTCATGATCTCGTTCATGCGGTTGCTGACGGTCGACAGGTACAGCTCGAACAGGTTGGTCGCGAAGTCCCGGTAGGTCTCGGTCATGTCGAGCAACTGCACCGTGTGGTCGTAGCAGTCCCGAAGAAAGATCTGCGTCGTTTCCGTAAACCCGACATAGGCGTCGCGGCTCAAGGCGGCGAGCATCTCGCGCTGCGCCCAGATCGTCTTGCGCAGCAGGAACAGATCGCGTCGCGCCGCGTGGATCTGCCGGACGACGGACTTGTTCGCCCGCTCGACCACCAACAGCTCGAGCTGCTCGATCAAATCGCCGTAGCGCTCGACCGGCGCGAAATAGTTATCCACCAATGTGTCGATCAGCGCATAGGCCAGGTAATCCGGCCCGCCCTTGCGCAGCCTGCCCCGCCCGTGCCGGATGCGCTCGCGGAGCGCCCCGAAGCAATCGCCCGGCCGCTCCTGAAACGTCAGCACGAAGCGCTCGCCGACGAATATCGAGAATTGTTCGGTCGCCAGCGCCGGTTCAGCGTTCAGCATGTTGCAGACGATGAACGTGAAATCCTCGTAATCCTCGACCTTCGGGCGCTGATGCACGTTGACCACGTCCTCCAGCGCCAGGCTGTGCAGCCGGAAGATGCGTCCAAGCCCCTCGATGACGGCCGCCGTGCCGAGCCCCGTCACGTCGATCCATACGACCGGCCAGCGCTTCAACAAGCCGGGAATGGCCTCCAGCGATATATCTTCGGCCGACTCCACGTCGTCCGGCCCATAGGCGAGGACATTCATGCGCGACGGCAGCGCGTCCTCGTGCACGACGATGCTTCCGGGCGGCGCGCCGGGCGTCGAGCGCCGCCGCGACCGCGGGATCGGGTAACGCACATGCCGCTTGCTCTTCGTCGACATCGTCCATCTCCGGTTGGGGCGAGCGCTGGGGCGGATATCATACCGCCGCCGCTCAGAGGGTCGCCGGGTCGATGTAGTAGGTGTCGTCCGGCGCCACGGTCAGATCCCACAGCATCCGCGCGCCGACCGCCAGCACCATGATCGCCAGCATCATCCGGAGCCGGTCGGCGGAAATGCGCGGCGCCAGCCGGGCGCCGAGCTGTGCGCCGACGACGCCGCCCACCAGCAGGAGCAGGGTCAGCACGATATCGACCGTCTGGAAGCGCTGCGCCTGCAGGAAGGTCACGTTGGCGGTGACGAAGATGATCATGAACAGCGAGGTGCCAACGACGACGGCGGTGCGCATTCCGATGAGGTAGATCATCAGCGGGACCATCAGAAATCCGCCGCCGACGCCCATGATCGCCGAAAGGATGCCGCCGACGAGGCCGACCGCGACCGGCAAGATCGCGCTGATGTAGAGGTGCGAGCGGTAGAATCGCATCTTGAGCGGCAGGCCGTGCATCCAGGTATGCCGGTGCGGCCCGCGATCCTGAACCCGCGGCATGCCCTTGCGCGCCTTGAACAAAGTGCGCAGCCCCTCGATCAGCATCAAACTGCCGATGGTTCCGAGCAGAATCACGTAGCTGAGCGCCACGACGAGGTCGACCTGGCCGTATTCGCGCAATACACCGAACAGCCAGACCCCGACGGTCGAGCCGCTCAGCGCGCCGATCAACAGGACGCCCCCCATCTTCACGTCGACATTGCCGCGCCGCCAGTGGACGAGCACGCCCGAGACGGAGGCGCCGAGCACCTGATTGGCGCCGGACGCAACGGCGACCGGTGCGGGAATGCCGAGGAAGATCAACAGCGGCGTCAGCAGGAATCCGCCGCCGACGCCGAACAGTCCGGAGAGGAAGCCGACCCCGCCGCCGACCGCGAGAAGCAGGAAGATGTTCTCGGCGAGCTCGGCGATCGGCAGATAGATATACAAGCGTCGTCCCGCAGGCGATCAGTTTGATTGGCAAGTGGCCGCCCTGGCCACTGCAACGTGCGGTGGGAATACACGCAGACGGGTGCGCGGTCTAGCGGCCTACTGTCGCAGCAGAACTAACACAGAAAGGACGCGGCCGGGAAAATTCCGCATCCGTCCGCTCGACCGCGCCAACAGCGGGTCGTCAGGCGCGCCGGCCGAGAAAAAGCATAGCCGCGCCCACGGCTATGCCGACGGCACCCAGGATGAGATACAGCATCGTAGAGTCGGTAAACTTCCCGGTAAATGCCTCGGAAATCCGATCCGCAGGCGCGTCGGACGCGTTGATGCCGAATATCAGCAGCACAACGCCCAACACCAACAGCACGACGGCGATCGCTCGACCATTCATAGGAACCTCCTGTGCCTCATCACGCGCCGGAAAGGGCCGGCCTGACCCTCGAACGACACATCAACGCGGTCGCCGGTAACAGGTTCCGCCGAATCAGGAACGGGCTTTGCTGCGCCTGGCGCGCTCCGCGCGCTTCAGCTTTTCAGCCTCGTCGCCCTCGTTTCGCTGTCCGGCCATGATCCGGCGCCCTTCTGCAATGTGATGCCTGCAGAGAAAACGCCGGCCCGGAAGGCGCAGTTCCATGCGGCGCGCCGGTCACACCAGGCGCGATTCTGGTAGCCCGGTCTGCACAATCGAGCATCGCTTCGACGCGCCATATGCTACCTTTTCGGGGATACAGGGGTGCAGGTGACGCGCCCAGATCGAAACAATGGGACGGAGGGCTTGAGAATGCTCAAGGAATTCAAAGAGTTCGCGATGCGCGGCAACGTGGTCGACATGGCGGTGGGCATTATCATCGGCGTGGCGTTCGGTAAGATCATTTCCTCCCTGGTGCAGGACATCATCATGCCGCCGATCGGCAAGCTGATGGGCAACGTCGATTTCAGCAATCTTTTCATCAACCTTTCGGAGGGAACATTCAATTCGCTGGCAGAGGCCCAGGCAGCGGGTGCGGCGACCGTCAACTACGGATTGTTCATCAACACCGTTCTGGATTTCTTGATCGTCGCCTTTGCGATCTTCATGGTGATCCGCGCCATGAACAAATTTAAGCGGAAGGAAGAGCCGGCGCCGGCGACGACGAAGGAATGCCCGGAATGCCTGTCGACGATTCCGCTCAAGGCCAAGCGTTGCGCCCATTGCACGGCGGCGGTTTGATCGGGATTCATCGCCCGCCGGCCTGAATGCGGCGGAGTGCGGCCCTGCGGCCGGCGCGGCAGTTCGTCATGCCGCCCTGGCCGCAGCCGACCGCGCGAAGGCCCATTCGATGAGCTTGCTGGAGCAGGCGAACACGAGCAGCGGATAGATTCCGGCGGCGGTCACGGCGTCGCTGGAAAAGGCTCCCTTCGCGACGAAAATCAGCAGCGCGACCATGAAGATGTCGAAAAAGGCGACGGGCGCGAACTGCCCGGCGAGCAGCGCCAGCTTCGGCCGGTAGGGCGCCGCCACATAGGCCAGCGTCTTGACGACCGGAAACACGATGCCGAGAAGGAAGACGGCCGCGGCCAGCAGCCATTCGCCGTTCTCCGCCAGGACCAGCGGAACCCTGTAGAGCACGATCTCGCTGGTGAAGACGTAGAGATGGCTGACCGTGACGAGCGGCAGCACAAGGCCCGCACCGAATGCGCATAAATTTAGGATCGCCCATGCGGGCCACCAATGCGACGCCTTCAAGTCCAACCCCGCCTCGTTTCCGACCGGAGCCTACACGGAGGGACCGGCGCTCGCCACCCGGCAGTCACGCTCAAGTGACCGGGTATCCCCTTCCGATTCCGCAGGCGCTTCCCACCTAGAGTTTGGGGGGACGGGCGGCCTTGATTCGGGAGCCTCGATCTCATGAGCAACAATCGGAAGCCGCGCGGCGCCTCGAAGAACGAGGAGACGGTGCTCGTGCTGCAAGGCGGCGGCGCGCTGGGCGCATACCAGGCCGGGGTCTACGAAGAGCTGATGCGGACCGGCCATGCGCCGGATTGGATCGCCGGCATCTCCATCGGCGCCATCAATGCGGCGATCATCGCCGGCAACCCGCCGGAGCGGCGCGTCGAGCGCCTGCGCGCTTTCTGGGACCTGGTGTCGTCGCAACTTCTGCTAGGACCAATCGGGCCGGGCGAGCAGGCTCGCAGTTTCTTCAATGACGCGAGCGCATCCTTCGCGGTCCTGTTCGGCCTGCCCGGCTTTTTCGAGCCGCGCATGCCGCCCGCCTGGGCCTACCCGCTCGGCGCGGCGCAAAGCCTCAGCTTCTACGACACGGCGCCGCTGCGGCGAACGCTGACGGAGCTTGTCGACTTCGATCTCATCAACGCCAAAAGGCTGCGGCTGAGCGTCGGGGCGGTGAATATCCGCAACGGCAACTTCATCTATTTCGACAACGAAGAGCAGGACATCCGGCCCGAGCACATCATGGCCAGCTCGGCCTTGCCCCCCGGCTTCCCGCCGGTCGAGGTTGATGGAGAGTTTTACTGGGACGGCGGCCTCGTTTCGAACACGCCGCTGCAATTCGTGCTCGACGAGGTGCCGCGCCCGGACATGCTGGTCTTCCAGGTCGACCTGTTCAGCGCGCGGGGCCTGATGCCGCGCTCGCTGTTCGACGTCTCCGAGCGGGAAAAGGATATCCGCTATTCCAGCCGGACCCGGCTGAATACCGACTTCGCTCGCCATAATCAAAACCTGCGGCGCGCCACGCATCGCCTGCTGGCAAAGCTGCCCGCCAGCCTGCGCGAGGACGCGGACGTCAAGCTGCTACGCTCGGCGAACTGCGACGCGGCAGTGACCATCGTCCACCTCATCCACCGGCGGAAGGACTACTTCACCCAGTCGAAGGACTTCGAATTTTCCCGTTATTCCATCGACGAGCATTGGAAGGCCGGCGGCGACGACGTCCGCAGGACCTTCCGCCACAAGGCCTGGCAGAACCGCAGCAAGCCGACGGACGACGTGACCGTCTTCGACCTGACGCGCGACGCGCGCGACTGACTTGAACCACAGACTTGAATCAAGGAGCCCGACCATGAGAATGCATGACAAGGTCGCCATCGTCACCGGCGCGGCGCAGGGCATCGGCGAATGCATCGCGCGGCGCTACGTCGAAGAGGGCGCCCGCGTCGCCATTGCCGACATCAAGCTCGAAGCCGCCACGGAAACCGCCAAGAAACTGACCGCGGCGGGTCCCGGCGAAGCCATCGGCATCGCCATGGACGTCACCAGCGAGAAGGCCGTCAACGACGGCGTGGCCCAGGTCGCCGAGCGATGGGGCGACATCGACGTGCTCGTGTCGAACGCCGGCATCCAGATCGTCTACAAGATCGAGGATTTCCCGTTCGCCGACTGGAAGAGGATGCTCGCGATCCACCTCGACGGCGCGTTCCTCACCACGAAGGCCTGTATCCCCCACATGTACAGGAAGGGCGGCGGCTCGATCATCTACATGGGATCGGTTCATTCGAAGGAGGCATCGCCGCTCAAGTCAGCCTATGTGACGGCCAAGCATGGCCTGCTCGGCCTCGCCCGCGTCGTCTCCAAGGAAGGCGCGGAGCACGGCGTGCGCGCCAACGTCATCTGTCCGGGCTTCATCAGGACCCCGCTCGTCGAGAAGCAGATCCCCGAGCAGGCGAAGGAGCTCGGCATCTCCGAGAAGGACGTGGTGGAGAAGATCATGCTGGGCGGCACGGTGGACAAGCAATTCACGACCGTCGAGGACGTCGCCGAGATCGCCCTCCTCTTCGCCGCCTTCCCCACCAATGCGCTGACCGGGCAATCGCTGGTGGTCAGCCACGGCTGGTTCATGGAGTGAGAGCCGTCCGGTAACCATTCGGCGGTCGGCTGGATCGCGCCGATGGACTCCCCGGACAAGCCGGGGAGTGCCGATTTGTATTTAAATTCAAATATTTACCGTCATGCCGCGGCCGGTATCCGCGCTGCGCATTCCGAGACCCGGTGCTGGTACTCAGCAGCGTGATTTTTGCCGCGTCGTGCAACCAGACCTATACTTCGGGGCCGAACCGGAACCAGACGGAAGCGCCCGCCGTGCCCGACCCCATCGACCCGATCCGCCTCGAGCTCATCAAGAACGCGCTGGTCATGATCTCCGACAACATGATGGTGTCGGTGCTGCGGACCTCGCGCTCGACCCTGGTCAAGGCGAACATGGACTTCTCCGCCTCGATCTGCGACGCGGACGGCAGCATGGTCGGCCAGGGGCTGGCGCTGCCGGGCCATCTCGGCGCGACCATGCCGGCGCTCAAGGGCTGCCTCGATTATTTCGGCGACGACATCGCGCCGGGCGACATCTTCGCCAACAACGACCCCTACGCCGGCGGCAGCCATCTCAACGACATCTTCATGTTCAAGCCGGTATTCAAGGATGGCGAGCGCATCTGCTTTCTCGGCCTGATCCTCCACCATACCGACCTCGCGGGCCGCGTCGCCGGCGGACAGGCGGCCGACAGCAACGAGATCTTCGAGGAAGGGCTTCGCATCCCGCCGAGCAAGATCTATCAGGCCGGCAAGCGCAACGACACGCTGTTCCGCATCATCGAGCACAACACCCGCGTGCCCGATACGGTGCTGGGCGACGTGCGCGCGCAGATCGCCGCGCTCAATGCCGGCGCGGCGGAAATCGAGAAGCTGGTCGACCTCTACGGCGCGATCGAGCTGAAGAAATACATGAGCGCACTGATCGACTACACCGAGCGGCTGGTGCGAAGCTGCATCCGCGACCTGCCCGACGGGGAAGCCGAGTTCACGGATTACAACGACGACGACGGCGTGGGCGGAGGCCCGGTCAAGCTGCACGTGAAGCTCACGGTGAAGGGCGACGAGATCGTCGCCGACTTCACCGGCACCTCGCCGCAGAAGGGCGGCGCGCTGCACACAAACTACTGGTTCACGGCATCCCTCACCTATGCCGCGCTGCGCGCCGTCATGCCGCCCGACACGCCCAACAACGCCGGCTTCTACCGCCCCATCACGGTGATCGCGCCCGAGGGAAGCTGGGTCAACCCGCGCTTTCCCGCCGCGCTCGGCGCGCGCGGCCAGGGCGGTTATCGCGTGCGCACGCTTGTATCCGGCGCGCTCGCGATGCTGCTCCCCGGCCGCATGCCCGCCTGTCCCGGCGGCAACGAGTTCGGCCTGTCGGTCACCGGCCTGACGCCCGAGCGGCGGCGCTTCCTGCACGTCGAGTTCCACAACATGACGGGGCGCGGCGGCGGCCCGGACGCGGACGGCCAGGACGGCGGCCCCTACTGGCTCGGCAACCTGTCGAACACGCCGGTCGAGGTGATCGAGGCGGAGAACCCGCTGCTGATCGAGGAATACGGCTTCCTGCCCGACACCGGCGGTCCCGGCAAGTATCGCGGCGGGCTCGGCGTCGTCCGCCAGTATCGCCTGCTCAACGAGACCGCCACGGTGCAGCAGCGCGCCGACCGGCACCTCTATCCCTGCTGGGGCCTGTTCGGCGGCAAGCCGGGCGCGCTGTCGAAGTCGTACTTCATCCGCGACGGCAAGCGCGAGGAATCGCCGGCCAAGTTCGTGCGGCCGATGAAGAAGGGCGAGGTCTTCCGCTCCGAGATGGCGGGCTCCGGCGGCTACGGCGACCCCTTCGAGCGCGACCCCGCGGCCGTCGCCGAAGACGTGCGGCAGGAGAAGATGAGCATCGCCCATGCCGAGCGCGAATACGGCGTCGCCGTCGACCCGGACACGCTCACCCTCGACCGGCAGCGCACTACCATGCTTCGTCAGAATGCAGGGCGCGCGCGATGAAATACCGGCTCGGCGTCGACATCGGCGGCACCTTTACCGACATCGTGCTGCTGGGCGAAAGCGGCGCGGTCGAAACCAAGAAAATCCTCTCCACGCCCGACGACTACAGCCGCGCGATCGAGGACGGCATCCGCGGGCTCCTCGCCGAAACGGGAATCAATCCCGCCGACATCGCCGAGGTGGCGCACGGAACGACCGTGGCGACCAACGCGATCATCGAGCGCAAGGGTGTCAGGGTCGCGCTGGTGACGACGGAGGGCTTCCGCGACGTGCTGGAGATCGCGCGCTACCGCGCGCCGCGCCTCTACGACGTCTTCTTTCGCAAGCCGGAACCGCTGGTCGAGCGGCGGCTGCGCTTTCAGGTGCCGGAACGGATCGCTGCCTCGGGTGAAATAGTGACGCCGCTCGACCGCGACGCCGTTCTTGCGGTGGCGGAGAAATGCGTTGCGGCCGAGGTCGACGCGGTAGCGATCTGCTTCATCAACGCCTACGCCAACGGCGCACATGAGGAACAGGCGGCCGCCCTCTTCCGGCAGCGCTACCCCGAGCTTCCGGTCACGGTGTCGAGCGAGCTGGTGCCGCAGATCCAGGAGTACGAGCGCACCAGCACGACCGTGGTGAACGCCTATATCCGCCCGGTGATCGAGCGCTACGCGCGCCGGCTCGACGACCGGCTCAAGACCATCGGCATCACCGTACCGCTCAACATCATGCAGTCCAACGGCGGCGTGCTGCCGGGCGAGCTGGCGGCGCGCAAGCCGATCTTCATCATCGAGTCCGGGCCTGCGGCGGGCGTCGTCGGTGCGAAGCGGCTCGGCGACCGCATCGGCCTGGGCGACGCCATCGTCTTCGACATGGGCGGCACCACCGCGAAGGCGGCGATCATCGTCGGCGGCGATTACGGCATGGCGCCCGAGACGGAGGTCGGCGGCGGCGCGGCACTCGGCCACCGCATGATCCGGGGCGGCGGCTACGTTGTGCAGGCGCCCACCATCGATATCGCCGAGGTCGGCGCGGGCGGCGGCAGCATCGCCTGGATCGACGCCGGCGGCGGCATCCAGGTCGGGCCGCACAGCGCGGGCGCCGCGCCGGGCCCGGTCTGCTACGGCCGGGGCGGCACGGAGCCGACGGTCACCGACGCCAATCTGTTGCTGGGCTATCTCAACCCCGACGTCCTGGTCGGCGGCGACCTGAAGCTCGACCGGGACGCTGCGGAGAGCGCTGTCGCCGCCATCGGCGGGAAGCTCGGCCAGGATACGACTGCCGCGGCCTACGGCATCCACCTGATCGCCAACGCGCGGATGATGCGGGCGCTGAGCGCCGTGTCATCCGAACGCGGCCTGGACCCGGCGAGCTTCGGCATCTTCGCCTTCGGCGGCAACGGCGGGGTGCATGTCTGCGGCCTCGCCACGGCGCTCGGCATAGAGCGTGTCGTCGTCCCGCCCGCCGCCGGCCTGTTCAGCGCGCTCGGCCTGATCTTCGCCGACGTCGAACATCAATGCATCCGCGCCTACTACCGCCCCATCGACAGCCTGGACTTGGATGACCTCAACCGGACCTTCGGCGCGCTGCGCGACGAGGCGGCGGCGCTGCTGACGGCGGACGGTTACAGCGATGCAAGGCAGGAGCTGACCTATTCGGCGGAGGTGAAGTACATCGGGCAGAACACGGCCCTGGCCGTGCCGGTGCGAGGCCTGCCGATCGGCCGCGCCGACCTGTCGGACATCTCGGAGAGCTTCTCGCTCGCGCACCAGAACGTCTTCGGCTACCGCTCGGACGAAGAGCGCCTGCAGCTCGCCGCGCTCAAGGCCGTCGGCCGCGGCGTCCCCGATGCGCCCCGTCTGCCGGACGCGATCAAGCTCGGCGACGGCTTCAGGCCGAAGGGCGGCAGCCGGAAAGCCTATTTCGGCGAGGATCACGGCTGGCTCGACACCCCCGTGACGGGCCGCGCCGCGCTCGGCCGGAAGCCGCGTCCCGGCCCGCTGATCGTCGAGGAATACGATTCGACGACAGTGGTCCGGCCGGGCTGGACGGCCTGCCTCGACGGCTGGAACAACATCGTGCTGATGCGCGGCTAATCCCCCCACCCTGGCCCTCCCCCGCAAGGGGGGAGGGAAAAGAACTCGTGATATCAAAGTCCTCCCCCCTTGCGGGGGAGGATTTAGGTGGGGGGTTGCATTCGCTCCGGCATCGCCGAAGAATGCACGGACCGATGCCCAGCAAACGCCTCCTCATCGTCGCACATGCGCCGTCGCCGAACACGCGGCGGCTGCTCGATGCCGTGATGAAGGGCGCGCTGGCGCCCGAGGTCGAGGGCGTCGAGGTGGTGCACAAGCCGCCGCTCGAAGCCGGGCCGGACGACGTGCTCGCGGCGAATGCCGTCATTCTGGGAACGACCGAGAATCACGGCTACATGAGCGGCGCGCTGAAGGACTTCTTCGACCGCAGCTACTATCCCATTCTCGAAAAGACGCAGGGCATGCCCTACTGCCTCTACATCCGCGCCGGGAACGACGGCACAGGCACGCGCCGTGGCGTGGAGACCATCGTCACCGGGTTGCGCTGGCGGGCCGTGCAGGAGCCGCTGATCCTGCGCGGCGAATGGCAGGACGCCTTCGTGCCGCCCTGCGAGGAGCTCGGCATGGCGATGGCGGCCGGGCTGGAAGCGGGCGTGTTCTAGCTCCTGCTCCCAAATCGGTTAGGTCTGCGGCGTCACTCCCGATATCATGCGGGGATCGGTCCATCGGAGGGAAATCCGCGTGCCGGCCATAAGAAACCCGGCCCGGAAGGAGGTCGAGAGCGGCGCATGAAGCTGAGCAGTCTCGAATTGGCGATGCTCGACGGCGCGCACGGCAGGGCGGCGCAATGGGCGATCGAGTATCAGCAGCGCGTCGGCGAGTTCTTCGACGCGGCGGACTTCGTGCCCGTTCGCCTGGTCCATATCAGTACCGACCGAGAGACGATCGGCGACAGCGGCCTTCGCTTCATCGAGGAGCTGGCCGAGATGCCGCCCGCCGAGCGCAAGCCGCGCGCCTCGGCCTTCGCCGACTTCCGCGGCTTCGACGAGGAAGCCTTCCGCTTCCTGCTGCCCGGACGCGACCTGGCGGGAGAAAGCGAGCAAGCCGTGACCGCGCTCGGCAGGCTCGGCATCGCGGCGTCCCATGCCTATGTGAACGATCACTCGGTGACGGCGCCCGCTTTCGGCGAGGCTTGCGGCTATTCGGGAACGCCGTCCGTCATCTACATGAACAGCTTCGTCGGCGCGCGCTGCAATTTCGAGGCGGGTCCGTCGACCCTCGCCGCTTTCTTCACCGGGCGCGTGCCGCGCTATGGCTTCCACCTCAACCAGGCGCGCCGTGCGACGCATGCCATCCGCCTCGACTTCACGCCCAAGCACGTCGCCGAATGGGGGGCGGTCGGCGCCATCATCGGCCGCAAGCTGAATTCCTACTGGTCGGTGCCGGCGATCGAAGTCGCCGCCGCGCGCCCGGCCGTTCTGTCGCTCAACCACATGGCGCTCAATCTCGCCAGCTACGGCTCGATCGCCATGTGCCACGTCATCGGCGTGACCCCGGAAGCGCCGGACTGGCAATCCGTGACGGCAGGCCAGCGCATCGGCACCCTCGACACGATCACCCGCAAGGACGTGCGGGATTTTCTCGATTCCTGGGGCGGCGTCGGCGAGGCGGTGGACGTGGTGGCGCTGTCGACGCCGCAGCTCGGCATCGTCGAGATCGGCGAAGTGGCGGAGCTGCTCGCCGGCCGGAAAGTTCACCCCGACACGACGCTGCTGGTCTACGCGCCGCGCGAGGTCAAGCAGGCCGCCGCGGCCATCGGCTACGCGAAGGCCATCGCGGACGCGGGCGGCCTGCTGGTGCACGGGCACGACTTCTTCGCGACCTTCGCGAAGGAAATCCGCGAAAGCCACGGCTGGCAGCGGCTCATGACGCATTCCGTCAAGGTCGCGAACATCTGCGAAGGCTACGGCTACAAGCCGACGCCCGCGTCGATCCGCCGCTGCATCGATTCCGCTGTCGCCGGAAAGGTGCTGCCGTGAGCGGGCCGGACGCGGGCGTTGCGATCAGGGGGCATGTGGGAATCGGGCCGGCGGTGCGCGGGATCGCGCTCGTGGCCGCGGACGATTTCAGCACGCGCTATGACCTCGACCGCGACCGGGGCGTGTTCTCGCGCCCGTCGCACAAGCTCTTCGGCGAGAGCTATGTCGGCCGGATTCTCGTCCTCAATGCTGCGAAGGGCGGCGTGGCTTCCGCGTGGATGCTGCGCGACATGGTCACGATGGAGAAAGCGCCGCTCGCCTTGCTGCTGAACGACGCGAACCCGGTCATGGCGCAAGGAGCCGCCTTCGCCAATCTGCCCCTCATGGACCGGTTCGAGGGCGACATCACGCAAGCCGTCCGGACCGGCGACCTGCTGTACGTCGACCCGGCGGGCGGCGTCGTCACGATCGAGAGGAGGAACGGTATCGATGGCTGAAGCGATGCCCCGGATGGCCGGTTCCGACATCATCGTAGAAAGTATCGTCGCGCTCTCGGAGCAGATCGCATGGCCGCGGCTGTCACCGTCCATACAAAACGCCGCCAGGCGCGAGCTGCTCGACATCCTGGGCGACATGGCCGCCGGCTACGCCGTCCTCGGCATGCCGCCCTGGCTCGAGGCGACCGCGCTATGGGCGGGTGCAGGAAACTGCAGCGCCGTCGACGGCACGCGGCGTGCGCCCGCGGCGGCGGCCCTGATCAACGGCTATTTCACGCATGCGCTGGAGCTGGACGACACCCATGACGACGCTGTGCTGCACGCGGGCGCGGCGGTCGTGCCGGCGGCGCTTGCGGCGTGCGAGATCGAAGGCGGCGTCGGCGGGAAGCGGCTGATGGAAGCGATCGTGCTCGGCATCGAGGTGTCGTGCCGCCTCGGCATCGCGACCGGCCTCAACCTGGTGCAGGGCGGCTGGATCTATAGCGCTCTCCTCGGTCATTTCGGCGCAGCGGCAGCGGCTGCGCGAATACTGTCCGACGATCCGGACGTCCTGCGGAGCGCGCTCGGCGCTGCCTACACGCTGACATCGGGCAACCATCAGTCGACGCGGGAAGGCGCGGAGACCAAGCACCTCCAGCCCGCCATCGCGGCCAGCAATGGCCTGCTCGCCGCCCTGATGGCGCGGAACGGCCTTGCCGGGGTCGCCCATCCCTTCCTCGGCGAGGACGGCTTGAGCCGGGTCTATCTTCACGGCAAGCTCGATCCGCAGCGCTTCGATGCCGTGCTTGGCGCGACGCCGGAAATCGCCAGGCTGTCCTTCAAGCCCTATCCGTCCTGCCGCCTCACGCACCCCGCGATCACGGCGGCGCTCGATTTACGTCGCGAGATCGGCGGCGCGTTGGACGGCGGCACGACGATCGACCTTCGCGTCAATCCGCAGGCGTTCGACGTCGTCGGCAAGACGCATGAGGCGCGCATGCATCCGAAAAAACGGCTCGACGCGCAGTTCAGCATCTACTGGTGCGTCGCCGTCGCCTTGGCGCATGGCGAGGTGCTTCCCGGGCATCTGGTGAGCGAGATTCCGCCCTCCCCCGATGTCGCGTCCTGGATCGGCCGCATCCGCTGTGCGCCCGCCGACGCCGCGCCGGACCGCGACATCGGCGGCTGCGTGCTGACGGCGACAGGGCGCTTCGGCATGCGGCAGATTGCGGTCGACAATGCCAAGGGCCATCCCGACGACCCGGTGACCGACGCGGAACTGCGGCGCAAGTTCGCACACAACGCCGGTCTTGCCGGGGTCTCGAGCGAAGGCGCCGGCCGCCTCGCCGACCGAATTTGGAAGGCCGATGAGGCTGCCGACGCTTCGCGCCTGTTACAGCAGGTTATCGCGGCGCGTGGAAACGCCGCGTAGCTTCCCGCGTCAGGGCACGCAGTGGAAGCTGGCGGCTTTCGAGCCGTTCGGATTCGTGGTCACCGTCGCGCTCGACCGTTTGCCCAACCGCATGCAATAGGATTCGGCATTCTGAGACGCCTGCAACAGCTCCTGCGACGTGCTGTAGCTGTAGGTCATCGGCGTGGCGGCCGGGGCCGCTGGCGCCGCCATCGCCACCGCCGGCGCAGGCGCCGAGGCGAGCGGCACGCACTCGAAAACCACCGAGCTCGTGCCGTCCGGGTTGCTCGTGATGGTGCCCGATCGCAAGGATCGCGCCTGATACTGGCCGCAGAACGCAGACGCCCGATCGCCGGCCATCAGCAGTTCCTGGTCGTTGCTGTACGTGTAGGTCACGCTGGGATTGTTGGCATAGACCTGCTCCGGGCCGGCGGAATGGATCGGCCCGCAAGCCGCGAGCGCGCCCGCCGCAAGCAACGCGCCGGCCACGCCGCAAATTCTCGACGCACGCGCGCCGTTCGCTTTCTTCGTTATCATTCTCAAACGCTCCTCTAGGGTCGCCCGCCGTTACCGGCCGGACCTCCCCTTGATGGCCTGTTGCCGCGCGGAACGAGAAGTTGTCCAAAAGTGATCGATGAACGAACGAATCGGCGCGCGGGTTCCCCGCGCGGCCGGGCGCGCCGCCATGCGGATCAAAAAAACCGGTGATTTCAGACGGTTCGGCGGAACCTCAGGAGCGAGGCTTGCGTCCGCCGCCCACGACCAGCGCCGGCCCTTTGCGCAACGTCACGCTCACGACCTCGCCGGGGCAGAAGGTGCGGAACGGCAGGACGCAGGCGCCGAGGCCGCGGCTGGTGTATCCCACCATGTCGCCGTGTTGCCAGGCGCCGCGCGCCAGGTGGCGGTTGGCCTTCATCCCCATCGCAATGGGCCGGCCGCCGGGCAGGCAGATCTGGCCGCCATGCGTGTGTCCGGTCAGGTAGAGCCGGTGGCGCGCGGCGGCGACGTGGGCGACCTCCGGCGAATGGACGAGCGCGATGCAGAACCCTTCGGGCGCGGATTCCAGCGCGACCCTGGCGTCCTCGGTGTGAAAGCGGTGGACGTCATCGACGCCCGTCACATGCAGCGCCTCTCCGCCGCGGGCATAGCTAATCGTCTCGTTCAGCAGCACGCGGATGCCGAGATCTTCCATCGGCGGCACCATGGCGGCGCTGTCATGGTTGCCGAGAACGCCGATCGTCCCGTCCCGCGCCCTGACCGCCGAGACGACATGGCCGAGGCGCTTCATCAGCGGCCCCATCGGCGCATGGATGTTGTCGCGGATGTCGCCGGTGATGACACAAAGGTCGCTTTCCACCGCGGCGACGCGCTCCGCCACGGCTTCCGCCGTCCCGTCGATATTGTCGAGATGCAGGTCGGTCAGATGCAGGATGCGGTATCCGTCGAATGCCGCCGGCAGATCGGGAAACGAGGCCGTAAGCTCGGTGAGACCGAGCCTCAGCGCCCGCTCGGCGCCCCAGCGGACGGGCCGCGTCGGCCGCAGCACGTCATGGGTGCGCCGCGCCGTCCGATAGAGATAGCTCCGCATCTGCCCGCGCCAGCGCTTGCCGGACGGCTGCGCCTCCATCGCCTCGCGCCGGGCGCGCCAATCGCGGCGCCGTTGCATCAACTCATGGTCTTCGTCGAACGGGCCGCCATGCATACCGTTGCTATTCCTGAAATTTTCTGAAATACCGTGCCGCTGCCGACTGCAGTCCCGGTGACATATAGGGCTTCGACGCCGGAAAATCAAAAACGGCGCGGCATGTACCAGGTCAACTGCCGCCCGGCCGGGTGGCCCTGGCCCGTGGTATTTGCTAAATATTGGCTTCGAGAGTCAGGCGGCAGGAAAGGCAGGCCAATGGCGGATATCGCGTTCGAGCGCATCGAGGTTCGGCCCCTTGCAGGCTCGCTCGGCGCCGAAATCGCGGGGGCGGACCTGGCGAAGGACCTGGACAACCAGACCTTCGACGAGATCCACCGCGCGTTCCTGGCGCATCACGTGCTTTTCTTCCACGATCAGGCGCTGACGCCGCAGAGTCAGGCCGCATTCGGCCGCCGCTTCGGACCGCTCAACCGCCATCCCTACGTGAAGCCGCTGCCGGACGCGCCCGACGTGTTCGCCATCGTCAAGGAGCCGGAGGACGCCCATCACTTCGGCAACGGCTGGCATACCGATCTCAGCTATACCGAGAAGCCGGCCTACGGAACGATGCTCTACGCGCTCGAGGTGCCGCCCTACGGCGGCGACACGATGTTCACCAACCTCCACCTCGCCTACGAGGCGCTTTCGGATGGCATGCAGAAGATGCTGGCCAAGCTGACCGGCCTGTACAGCAACGCGCGCACCTACGGACCGAATGCCCAGCGGTTCAAGGACGGCGTCCTGTCGATGGCGGTATCCCAGCAGTTCGAGCCGGGCCGGGTCGAGCATCCGCTGGTGCGGACGCATCCGGAAACCGGCCGGAAGTCGCTCTACTTCAGCGAGCTTCACATGGCCGGCATCAAGGACATGAAGGACGAAGAGGCGGCGCCGATCCTGAAGTTCCTGGCGCAACATGCGGCGCGGCCGGAATTCACCTGCCGGCTGCGCTGGCGCAAGGGCTCGCTCGCCTTCTGGGACAACCGCTGCACCGCGCACTACGCGATCGACGACTTCCAGGGCATGCGACGCGCCATGCACCGGGTTACGGTCGAAGGCGACCGGCCGTTCTAAATAGCGCTCGGCCCGTCAGGGCAGCGACCCTGACCTTGCCGCATTGCATTTCGCATTCTGCCGCGATCCGCTACGCTTTCCGAAAAGCGGAAAGGGAGGATGCCATGGACGCCAAGCGCGTGCGATCGATCGTCGAAAAGTGGATGTTTCCGACCGAAGGCGGCAGCTACATGGGAGGGCTGGAGCGGCGGCCGATTCTCGCCCGTTCGAAGGGCAGTATCGTCGTCGACACCAACGGGAAGGAGTACCTGGACTTTCAATCGGGCCAGATGGCGGCCGCTCTCGGCCATCAGCATCCCCGCATCGTCGCGGCGATCGAAAAGACGATGAAGGTAATGATGCACGCCTCCAATACGATGCTGAATGTTCCGCGGCTCCGGCTGCACGAGCGGCTCGGCAGGCTGCTGCCGAAGCCGCTGTCGAAGTCGTTGTTCCTGGTCAGTGGCAGCGACGCCATCGAGGCCGCGATCGACCTTGCCCGAAAGGCAACCGGCGGGCTCGACGTAATCGGCTTTCACGCTGCGCTGCATGGCTCGACGTCCTACCTGACGCGCTCCGTCACCTTCAATTGGGACCGCCGCAATCACAGCATCGTCGCGCCCGCCACGCAGTCGATTCTAACGCCCTATTGCTACCGGTGTCCGCTCAACCTCAAGTTCCCGGGTTGCAAGCTTCAGTGCCTGACGACCAGCCTTGAAATGGCGGACGCCAATTTCACGAGCCAACCTGCAGCGTTCATCGGCGAGCCCGTCCTCAGCGCGGGCGGCGTGATCGTCCCGCCGCCCGGCTACTACGAGGCGATCCGCAAGGCCTGCGATGCACGCGGGATGCTGCTGATCCTAGACGAATCGCAGACCGGTCTCGGAAAGACGGGAAAGTTGTTCGGTTTCCAGCACGAGGAAGGCGTGACTCCCGACATCATCACCATTTCCAAGCATTTCGGCGGCGGCTTTCCGATCAGCGCCGTCTGCTCTACAGCCCCCGTCGCCGAGGCTGCGGTCAAAAACGGATACTTCGCCACCCGCAGTCACGCGACCGATCCATTGGCGTGCGCCGCGGGTGAGGAAAGCCTCGACATCGTCGTCGACGAAGACCTGTCCGGCCGCGCCGCGCACATCGAACGGAGGATCAGGCGCGCCCTGAAACGGATGGCCAAGGAGTTCGAGCTAATCGGCGACGTTCGCGGGCGCGGCGTCCTGCTCGGCATCGAGCTGGTAACGGACCGCAGGAGCAAGGCTCCGGCGAACAAGCAGGCGCAAGCCGTCTTCGAGCACTGCCTGAGCGCCGGTCTGATCTTCCAGCTACGCGGCGTGCGCAAGCTGAAGAACGTGATCCGGCTGGTTCCGCCGATGACGGCCACCGATGCCGAAGTCGATCGCGCGATGGGAATACTGTACGACGCGCTCTCCAAAGTTACGCGGGCGCGGGCGGCATGAGTGAGGTCAGGGAGCCGGACCGTCAGGTAATGGCCGCACCGATTCCAAAGGGCCGTATTCGATAATAAAGGACAAGGGAGGACACGAAAGCCATGAAATTCGGTATCCATCTGCCGCAGTTCGGCCGTGCCGCGGGTCCGGACACGATCCGCAAGGCCGCGGTCGAGGCGGAGCAGCAGGGCTATGACGACATCTGGGTGAGCGATCACCTGGCGATCCCGGTCGACGCGCCCTACCCGCCCACGGCCTATATCTACGAGCCGCTGATCAGCCTGACCTGGGCCGCCGCCGCGACGACGCGGATCGGGCTCGGCACCTCTGTCCTGGTGCTGCCGATGCGCCATCCGCTGGTGCTCGCGAAGATGCTGGCGACGCTCGACCTGATGAGCGGCGGGCGCGTCACCGTCGGCGCGGCGGTCGGCTGGCTGGAGGCGGAGTTCGACGCGCTAGGCGTGCCCTTCAAGGAGCGCGGCGCGCGCTCGGACGAGACGATCCGCATGCTGCGCGCCTGCTGGACGGAAGATCCGGTCAATCTTGAAGGCGCGCACGTGCCCGCCAAGTTCAAGGCGATGCGCACCCTGCCCCACCCGGGCCACGCCATCCCGATATGGGTCGGCGGCAAATCGGACGCGGCGCTCGACCGCGCCGTCAGGCTCGGCGACGGCTGGCACGGCAGCCACACGACCCCCGAGCAAGTCGCGCCGACCATCGCCCGCCTGCGCAAAGTGCGGCCGGAGGAAAGCTTCGCGCTGTCGCTTCGCCTGCACTGGGACGCGCTGGAGGACGAAGCCGACATGATGCGCCGCCACGTCGCCGGCTTCCGCGATCTCGGCGTCCAGCACCTCATGTTCCAGCCGCGCCAGCGCCACGCGGAAGACTGGCTGCGCTCGGCGGAGAAGCTTTTGGAGATCGCGCGGAAAGTATAAATTCGGTCCGCCATTGCCATATGGCGTAAAGTAGATATATAATGCCATATGGCATATACGGAGGCGGCCCGATGCCCGTGACCTTGCATGAACCGGAAAGGCGGCCGAAATCGACGGCGATCACCGATGAAGAGACCGGGGCGATGCTCCGCGCCTTCTTCAATTTGGCGGACCGTTGGGCGCTCAGCGACCGGGAAGCGCGGATCCTGCTGGGACAGCCCGCCGCCCGCACCTTTGCCCGCTGGAAATCCGGCGCTGCGGACCTGTCCCGGGTGCCGCACGACACGCGGCAACGGCTTTCCATGCTGATGGGAATCCACAAGGGGCTGCGCTACATGTTCCGCGAGCCCGAACGCGGCTACGCATGGATGCGCAAGGCCAACAGAGCCTTCGCCGGACAATCGGCGCTGGAGCGCATGCTTTCTGGCGAGATCGTCGACCTTGCGACGGTCCGGTTCTATCTCGACGCGGAAGTGGGCGGCTGGTGATACCGGCGGTCACCCAGGTCCGCTGGGATCGCACCTACCGCCTTATCCGCTCGATCTACCCGCCGGTAAACCTGTTCGAAGACGTGGCCGCCCCCGCCGACTGGGAGCTGATCGCGAACGCGGAGGCAAAGACCAATCCGCGCGTGCGCGACGCGCTCGGCGCAATCCAACTGGTGCCCGTCGAAAGGCGCGTATCCGGCGCCGGCGCAAGCTGGATCATGGCGCCTTTCTGTCATGTCTCCCGCGCCCGGCCGAGCCGGTTCAGCGACGGGAGCTATGGCGTCTATTACGCAGGGAACCGGTTCGAGGTCGCGTTGCACGAGACGATCTATCATTTCGAGCGCTTCATGCGTGCGACGTCGGAAGAGCCGGTTCAAGCCGACTATCGCGAGCTGGTCGGCATGATCGATCGCGCGATGCACGACATCCGCAATGACGATGGTTTCGCGGACGCCCTCGACCCGGACGACTATGCGCCCGGACAAGCGCTCGCGCGCCGTCTTCGCAACGGCGAAGAAAGTAACGGCGTCGTCTATCCCAGCGTTCGATTTCCCGCAGGCGAGGCGATCGCGGCCTTTTGGCCGGACGTCGTCACCATTCCCATTCAAGCGCGGCATCTGCGCTATCGCTGGAATGGCTCGTGCGTCGATGCCTACTTGATTTATGGCGCGGACAATTGGATTTCGTTCGGGTAGAGCATTGGTGCCGTCTCTACTGTTCCGTCCGCAGCCGGGACCTTTGAACGATCAGGATCACCAAGAGCGGCACGCATAGCTCGATGACGGCAATCGTGATGAGCAGCCAGCCGAGCTCCCCGTAGTCGGCGGCGACCTTCACCGCGCCGGTGTCGCGGTCGCGCACTTCGCGGGTCACCAGGAATATCTCGTTCACGTATTTCGTGCCGAGGTTGTTCGCGGACAGCGCCAGATTGACGAAGGACGCCATGACGGCGAAGAACGTCGCCTTGAGATGCGCGGGCGCATTCTGGGCGATCCATGCCAGCATCGGGATCATGGCGATCTGCGACAGCGGCGATTCGATCGCGGTGTCGAGGATTGCGATGAATCGGGCGTCGACGATGCCGCCCGTCAGCGGCGCGGTCCAGTCCTGCAGCCCGTAATAGAGCCCGATGTTCGGCAGCGAGAGGATGCCGGACGCGACGGTGAGCAGGCCCACAATAAAGGCGATCGACCGGCTCGCCATCAGCGGCCGCAGAATCAGCATCCCGGCAAGCGCCAGCAGCGAGGTGATCAGCGACAGCACCGAAAGGAACTGCTGGTCGAAGCCGAGCACGTCGATCTCGAACCAGGTCTGGCCGGGCCCCGGCAGGGGCATCGCCCGGTAGACGAAGATGATCACCGCCGTGCCGACCAGGGCCAGCCGCAACGAAGGGTCGAGCTCGAGGATCAGCCGGTACATCAGGAAGCCGACGATGCCCATCGAGCCGGCGAAGATGATTTCCTGGGCATAGGGCGCCTCGCCCAGCCCCATCGTCAGGGTGAAGGCGACGAAGACGAGGCTGCCGCCGAAGATCCACCAGTTCGGCTTGGTGTCCTCGACGGGCTGGAACAGCATGCCCTCGATGGCCGCGGCATCGAAGCCCTGCCGCCGCAGGCGCCGCGCGCGATACCGGAGCGATACGCCGCCCAGCAATACGCCCGCGACGGAGATCGCGGGAATGATCATCGCCAGCAGGTATATCTCGGCGTAGATGGCGGCCGTTTCCGCCGGCGACATCGCCGCCACGCCCTGGAA
This sequence comes from Alphaproteobacteria bacterium, assembly GCA_009377445.1. Taxonomy (GTDB): domain Bacteria; phylum Pseudomonadota; class Alphaproteobacteria; order UBA8366; family UBA8366; genus WHUA01. The sequence continues at coordinate 114,215 of WHUA01000004.1, forward strand.
CAGCGTGATGTTCACGGCGGCGACGAGCACCAGCCCGCCGATCAGCGCGAAGCGCCCGAGCGTCTGCATCGTCGTATGCATGCGCTTGATCTGCGCATCCGAAAAGCGGTTGCCCTTGGCGTCGGCCAGCGGTACCGCTTCCACCGTCATGGCGTCGGCCACCACATCCTGGAGCGCGAAGCCGGTCGGCGACAGCAGCACGCTCAGCACATACCAGGCGTCGACGCGCATCACCGTGCGCATCGCGTCGGTGTGCGCGATCAGGCCGTACATGATGGCGAGGCTGGATGCGATCAGCGCCGCGCCGAGAAAGACCAGCAGCGCCTTCCACCGCCAAATCAAATCGACCAGATGGCCGAGCGGCATCTTGAGCGCCCACGGTATGCCGGCCCAGAAGGCGAGGCCGGCGAGGAACGCCGCCGAGAGGCCGAGATAGTCCTTGATGAAGAACGCGCCGACGACCGAGGTCAGCCCGGACACGCCATAGGCGAGGTAGACCATGAGCGGTGGCAGATAAGAAAAGCGAAACTGCCGCCCGAGATCGAGGACCGTCTCGTCGAACCAGCGATAGAGGGCGCTCGCGGTCAAGGACGCTCCGGCCTCATGCCCATCGCAGGTCGGCCCAGACGCCCGCGTGGTCGGACGGCCAGAGCGTCGCGTCGCCTGGATGAGGCTTGTCGAAGCCGACGGCGCTCGCCGTGCACTCCAGCGGCCCGCGCACCCAGATGTAGTCTATGCTGCGGTCGAAGCGCTCCCAATAGGGATGCGAGATGCCGCCCCGTTCGTCCGCCAGCGGGGTGAAGGCTGTCGGCGCGCCCTGGGTCGGGCGGAAGCTCTCCGCCATGCGCTTCGCGGAGGGCCGGTCCGGCGGCGCGTTGAAATCGCCGCAGACGATCTGCGCGTCCGCGCCGTCCCGCGAGTCGATCCACTCCAGAAGCTGCTGCACCTGAAATTCCCGCAAGGATTCGTCGCCGCGCGAGCGGTAGAGATGCGTCACGTAGACGTCGAGCAGCCGGCCCTCGATCTCCATCCGCGCCACCAGGGCCACGTAGTCGAGCGTCTGGTAGTCCAGGTTCGCCGTCTCCAGGATCGGGAAGCGGGTCAGCACGCCCTCGCCCTCGACGCGCGAGCCGGTATTGGTCTTGCTCTGCTGCACGAGGGCAAAGCGCTTGCCGGTCGCGCGCGAGGCTTCCTGCTGCAGCCAGCGGCCGGTCTGTTTCGGGATGCAGACTTCGTTCATCGCGAAGATGTCGGGGTTCAAAGCCGCCAGTTCGTCAACGATCAGGCTCCGCCGCTGCTCCCAGCGCTTGTGATCCTGCTCCAGGTTGAGAAAGGCGACGCGAAAAGGCATGGCGGCACTCCGTCAGAACTTGCGCGCGGTCACGATGATGGCGTCGATCTTCGTCTCGCCCAGCGCGCGGACGGCTTCCAGCCGGTGCAGGCCGGTCACCAGCACGTAGCGGTCCTTGTCGCGGCGGATCTGGATCGGAACCTCCTGCCCCTTTTCCAGAATGCTTTCGGCCAACGCATCCACCTTCGCGGCGTCGAGCGTCTTCTTGAGCTTCACCGGCACATAGATCGCGTCGAGCCTGACGGATTGGGTTTCAAGCATGCGCCTAGTCCTCGTCCAATTTCCGCGTCCGCATGAATAGCAGCAACGGTAGGGCGAAAATCGTGAGGAAGGCCATGAGCTCGAAGTCGTACAGGTAGGCCATGAATTCCGCCTGCTTGTTGACGACGCGTTCCAGGCTCAGCATGCCCTGTAGATTATCCGGATTCCAGCTTTCCGGCATCGGGAAGTTTCGAAATACCTCGCTGTAGTGGCTGATATTCTCCATCATCGCTGACCGTGCGGTCTGCGTGTTGGCGACGAGTTGGGCGATCAGGATCGAAACGCCGATGCCGGCGGCGATACGGCGGATCGCAGTCATGACACTCGCCGCGTCCGGACGCAGCGACGCCGGCAGCGTATTGAAGGCCGCTGCCTCGGTCGGTGTCGACATGAAGCCGATGCCGAACCCCTGCATCAGGATGGCAATGATGATGGGCGTGGTGTCGGTGTCCGGCGTGATGCTGGCGAGAACCCAGTTCGAGGCCGTAATGGCGACGATCCCGATCGCAATCAAGGGACGCGCCTGGAACCGCAGCATCAGGAAACCCGACAACAGCGACGCCACCATAGTGCCGACCCCGCGGTACATCAGGACGAAGCCGGTTTCCAGAACGGGGAAGCCCATCTGGCGCTGCAGTATCTGCGGCAGCAGCGCCATGAACCCAAAGAAGATGAAGCTGATAAAAAAATCGATCACCAGGCCAATGACGAATTCACGGTTCCGGAACACCAACGGGTTGAGATACGGCCGCAAGCTCGTCGTGCAATGTATTGCAAAGATGTAGAAAGAGGAGGCCGCGACCATGGCGAAGATTACGATTGTCTCCGACTCGAACCAATCCCGCTTCTGGCCCTGGTCGAGCATGAGCTGCATGCTGGCGATGGCGATGCTGAGCATGAAGAAGCCGAAGAAATCGAACTGCTTCGGCTGCTCCGGCTCGTCTTTCGGCACGACACGGAGAATCATGAAAAGCGCCAACGCACCGAGCGGAATGTTCATCAGATAGACGGCGCGCCAGTCGACATACTCCGTCAGAAAGCCCCCGACCACGGGGCCCACGATCACCGCGCTCATCCGGCCGGTCTGCAACCAGCCGAAGGCGGGGCCATGATGGCTCTTCGGGAAGGTGGCGAGCACCATCTGGAAGGTCAGCGGATTGAGGCCTGCCCCGAAAAACCCTTGCACGAAGCGGAAAGCGACGAGCTGGTACAGGGTTTGCGACTGAGCGACCAACAGCGATGCGACCATGAAGCCGCCGATCACGAAGATGAACAGCCGCTTGCGGCCGACCCTGCGGCTCATCCAGGCGTAGAGCGGCGTGAACATCGCCGAAGCCACGAGATAGGCTGTGATGACCCACGAGATCTCGGTGATCGTCGCGGACAGCGAGCCCATCATCGTCGGCATGGCGATGCTGGTGGCGAAGGTATCGGTCGCCTGCATCGCGCCCGCCGGCATGATCGCCAGAGCTACGAGAAAACGCCGGCGCGGCGACAGAAGCGCGTCCCCGGCCGTCGGCGTGGTCATGGTGTCGCGGCCGAACGTAGCGGCACGGCTGATGGCATCAAGGGATCCCGGCGGCGGGCATCGGCCGGCCGCGCTTTCGTGGAAGGCGGACGAACCTAGCGCATAACAGAACCGTCATAAAGGATCGAGTGCATCGCATCGGCTATCCGGTCGCCCCTCCCATTCACCCGATTTTGGCGCTCGATCCGGGATTATGCCAGAATTCCAGGGGGCACGGTATTCGTGGCCCCCTCGCTGAGCGCAAGGGATTTGAACATGGCGAAAGATGGCGTCGTCCTGCTGGGCGTCGGCGACGTAGGGCCTATTCACGAGCCCATGGACGGCTACGGCGCGCTTGCCCGCGCCACGCTGGCCGGCGGCGACATCCGCTTCGGCCAGTGCGAGCGTGTCTATTCCGAGCGCGGCAGCCTGCAAATCCATTCCGGCGGCGGCCACAGCCGGTGCAAGCCGCAAATGGCCTCGATCTTCGGCGACTGCGGCTTCGACGTGGTGTCGGTGGCAAGCAACCATGCGATGGATTGGGGCGGCGACGCCCTGATCGACACCATCGCGCTGCTGCGCGGCAAGGGCATCGCGACGGTCGGCGGCGGGCGCAACCTGGAGGAAGCGAGGCAACCCGCCATCCTCGAGCGCGATGGGGTCAAGGTCGCCTTCCTCGCCTATTGCTCGATCCTGCGCGAAGGCTACGCCGCCGGGCACAAGAAGACAGGCGTCGCGCCGCTGCGGGCGCACACCTATTACCGCTCATTCGACTACCAGGCCGGCGTGCCGCCGATGGTCGTGACCATGCCTTACGAGGAAGACCTGGAGGCGATGGCGCAGGACATCGCCCAGGCGAAGAGACAGGCGAACATCGTCGTCGTCTCGCTGCACTGGGGCATACATTTCATCCCGCGCATGATCGCGGACTACCAGCCGATCGCCGCCAAGGCTGCCTTCGCGGCCGGCGCCGACCTGATCCTCGGCCATCACGCGCATGTGCCGAAGGCGATCGGCGTGTATGACGGCAAGGTCTGCCTCTACAGCCTCAGCAACTTCATCATGTCGGGAACCGAGAAGGCGCCGGATGCTGCCAGGGCGTTCGAGCGCGAGTACAGCGTCGAGCTCGACCCGGATTATCCCCGCCTCCCCTACGGCTCCGACGCCAAGCGCAGCCTGATCGCCAAGGCGGTGCTGGGACGCGGCGGCGTCAAGCGGGCCTCCTTCCTGCCGGTGCTGATCGACCCGCAACTCCGCCCCGAAGTGCTGAAGGGCGGCGACCCGCGTTTCCAGGACGCCGTCGATTTCATGGAATGGGTGTCGGAGGATTTCCCGCACCGCTTCACGGTCGACGGAGACGAGGTCGTGATCGGCGCCTGACCCGCCTCAGCGGCCGCAGCCAACGACCGCAATCGCCTCGACCTCGACCAGGAAGTCGCTCCGCACCAGGGTGGGCGACGCCACGGTCGCGCTCGCCATCTGCCCTTTGGGGAAGACCTCCGCGCGCACCGCGTTGTATTCGCCATACTTGCCCATGTCGGTGAGGTAGGCGGTGATCTTCGTGACGTCGTCCATCGTCGCGTCGGCGACGGCGAGCACCGCCTCGATGTTCGCGAATACCTGCCGCGTCTGCCGGGTCATGTCGCCGGGGCCGACCAGCTTGCCGTCCGGATCCTGCGCCACCTGCCCGGCGACATAAATCGTGTCGCCAACCTGCGTCCCCTGCGCGAAGCCCGGATTTTTCGCCCGCGGCCAGCCGGGATTGAGCACGATCTTCTTCGCCATCGCCGTCTCCCTATGAATGCATTCGTTTGACAGCGAGCCTAACGCATTGTCTGCTCTCGGACGAGGCTTCCTCCACCGGACTGCATTCCATGCCCAAGCCGCTGACCTTCGACCCGACGGGCAATACCCTGCCCTGCTTTGCGGACGCCGTGGGCCGCATGCGCGACGGCAGCGAGACGCCGCGCGAATTCCTCGAACGCTGTCTCGAGCGCATCGCGGCGTATGAGCCCGAGATCCGCGCCTTCGTCTGGTTCGACCCGGCCGGCCCGCGCGCCGCCGCCGACGCGGCCACCCAGCGCTATCGTCAGGGACGCCCGATGTCGCCGGTCGACGGCTGCCCCGTGGCGATCAAGGACATCATCGAGACGGCCGACATGCCGACCCAGATGAACAGCCCGATCTTCAAGGACTGGTGCTCAGGCCGCGACGCCGCCAGCGTCCATGCGCTGCGCGAGAACGGGGCCGTGATCCTGGGCAAGACGGTGACCACCGAGTTCGCCATGGCCGCGGCGGGCCCGACCCGCAACCCGTTCGACCACGGTCGCACCCCGGGCGGATCGTCGAGCGGCTCGGCCGCCGCCGTCGCGGCCGGCATGACGCCCGTCGCCCTCGGCACCCAGACCGCGGGCTCGATCGTGCGCCCCGCCGCCTACTGCGGCGTCTACGGCTTCAAGCCGAGCCATGCCGCGCTCAACATCGGCGGCATCCATCCGCTGTCCGCCAGCCACGACACGCTGGGCACGATCGCGGGAAGCCTCGCCGACGCCTGGCTCGTCGCCCGCCACATCTCGGCCGTGGCCGGCGGCACGCCGCCCCATCCCGGCCTGCAGGGCCCGCAGGATTTGCCGCCCGCGCGCGCCCCTGCCCGGCTGATCCGGCTGGAGACCGACGCCTGGAGCGAAACCGACGACGCGACGCGGAGCGCCTTCGAGGCGGCGATCGGCAAGCTCGCGAAAAACGGCGCGAAAATCCTCGATCGCCGGAACACGCCTGAAGTCGAGAAGCTGGAAACGATGCTGAAGGGCGTGGCCGAGACCGCCCGCATCGTCTCCACCTTCGAGCGCCGCTGGCCATTCCTCGAATACGCCAAGCGCCATCCCGGCAAGCTCAGCAAGTCCGCCGAGGAACGGGTCGAAGCGTCCCGCCGCATCGACACCGCGCAATTCACCGGCGCGCTCGAAAAGCAGGAGGCCATCAGGCGGCAGATCGCCGGCATGACGGGCCGGGCCGACGGGTTCGTGACGCTCACGGCGTCGGGGCCGGCGCCGATCGGGCTGGAGCATACCGGCAGCCGGGGCTTTCAGGTATTCTGGACCCTTACCGCGGCGCCCTGCTTCACGCTCCCGCGACTCGCGGTGTCCGGCCTGCCCATCGGCCTGCAAGTGCTGGGCTACCGCGACCGGGACGCCGACCTCGCCGGGCTGGCGCGTTGGGTGGACACGGTAACGCGCCATTAACCAAACTGCGCTATATGGGTGGAATATGAAGCGCTTGCCCCGAACGCGCGCGCCGTGGCGGTTTTCGGGATCTCGACCCTTCGCGGCATCCGGTTGCCCGCCTCCATCAATCGCGTTAATCAGATACGGGCATCCCGCCCAACATGACCAGGACCGATGAGTCCAAGGTGTCGGAGCTTGCTTCGTTGACCGGTAGCCTCGTCAACGCCGTCGCAGTCGAACCGGCCGTCCCGCCATCATGATCCGAGACGCCGAGCTGTCAGACGTTCCGGCGCTGGTGGAGCTCGAAGAACGCTGTTTCGAGACCGATCTCCTGTCGCCGCGGAGCTTCCGGCACTTCCTGATCCGTGGAAACGCCGATGTTTTCCTCGATGAGGAGGACGGCGTGCTGCGCGGGTATTGCATCGTGCTGTATCACCGCAACACCTCGCTCGCGCGGCTCTATTCCATGGCGGTAGCGTCGAAATACCGCAAGCAAGGCATCGCCGGCGCGCTCCTTCTCTATGCCGAACAGCGCGCTCTCGCCGAGGGTGCGACGCGCATGCGCCTCGAGGTCAATCAGGCCAACAAGGCGGCGCAGCGGCTGTACCGCAGTCTCGGCTACGACAAGTTCGCCGTCGTTCTCGATTACTACGAGGACCATGCGAACGCCCTGCGGATGGAAAAGGACCTGGCGCCCCATCTGGCGCCGGACCCCGAGCACGCGCCCTACTACCGGCAGACGCTGGATTTCACCTGCGGGCCCGCCTGCCTGCTGATGGCGATGAAGGCGCACGATCCCGAAATGAAGGCCGACCGGTCCCTGGAAATCCAGCTTTGGCGCGAGTCGACGACCGTGTTCATGACATCCGGGCTTGGCGGATGCGGCGCGCTGGGGCTGGCGCTGGCGGCTATGCGCCGCGGCTTCGAGATCGAGGTATCGGTGAGCAACGAAACCGAGATTTTCGTCAATTCCGTCCGTAGCGAGGAGAAGAAGGAGGTCATCCGGCTCGTCGAACAGCAGTTCGTGCGGGAGCTCGCCCAGGCCGGCGTCCTGATTCGACGCCGCCCGTTGACGGCAAAGGACATCAAGGAGCGCCTGAAGCGGGACGGCATTCCGGTCGCCTTGATCAGTTCCTACCGGCTGACCGGCGAAAAGGTGCCGCACTGGATCAAGATCACCTCGTTCGACGACCGCTTCATCTACATCAACGATCCCTTCGTCGATCCCGAAGAAGACAGAACCGAGACGGACTGCATCGGCATTCCGATCGTGCCGCAGGAGCTCGACCGCATGATGCGCCTCGGCCGCCGCAAACATTTCGCATCCCTCATTGTTTATCCGAAGAGAAAGGACGCTACCCTTTAATGTCGCGCTATACGATCGTCGTGGACCGCCTCTCGGACTGGAAAGGCTCGGAGGAAGGTCTCAAGTTGATGGCCGTCGACGAGTTCCTCACGAGCGGCGCCGCCCTTCCCCGTGGCGGCCGCGTGGTGAACCTTTGCCGGCGGTACGGTTACCTCAGCGCCGGCTACTACTGTTCGCTGCTTGCCGAGGCGCGCGGCCAGATCCCGATGCCGACCGTCGCCGACGTTCTCAGCCTGTCGCGCAAGTCGCTGTATACACACGACGTGCCGGAGCTGGACGATATCCTGCGCCGGACGATCCGGCGTCTCACCTTGCCGCCCGACAAGGCCTTCACGATCATCGTCCTCTTCGGCCAGGCGGACGACGGGCGGTTCAAGCGGCTCGCGTCGCAGTGCTTCGACATATTCCGTTATCCGATCGTCAGGCTGCAGATCGAGAAGAAGAGCCAATGGCGCATCACCGAAATCGTGCCGATGGGCCTGCATCAGCTTCCCGAGGAGCTGAGCGGATGGTTCCAGACGGCGCTGCGCGCCTACACCCGCACGCGCAAGGCGCTGAGCGGCGGCCGGCCGCCCAGCCTTTACAACCTGGCGGTCCTGTACGAACCGGGCGAAGCGATGCCGCCTTCCGACAAGGCCGCGCTCGACCGGTTCCTCCGCATCGGCCAGGCGCTCCGCATCGACGTCGAGCTGATCACCAGCAAGGACTACCGGCGGATACCGGAGTTCGATGCGCTGTTCATCCGCACCACGACCGCGATCGACCACTACACCTACCAGTTCGCGCGCAAGGCGGAGCAGGAAGGCCTCGCCGTGATCGACGACCCGACGTCGATCCTGCGCTGCACGAACAAAGTGTTCCTGCACGAGTTGTTGATCCGCCACGGCATCCCAACCCCGCGCAGCGAGGCGATCAACCGGCTCGACTTCAACGACGAGATGCTGCCGCTGCTGGAACACCGGCTGGGCTATCCGATCGTGCTCAAGATTCCGGACGGCTCTTTCTCGCGCGGCATCCGCAAGGCGGAGAATCGCCAGCAACTGATCGAATACGGCACGGAGCTTCTCAAGCATTCGCGCCTGATCCTGGCGCAGGAATTCATCTACACGCAGTTCGACTGGCGCGTCGGCGTCCTGAACGGCAAGCCTTTGTATGTCTGCCAATACGAGATGTCGCACAAGCACTGGCAGATCGTGAAGCACCGGTCGGACGGCAGCTTCCAGGAAGGCGGGTACAAGACGTTCACCATCGAAGAGGCCCCGAAGGCGCTGGTCGAAACCGCGACACGCGCGGCGGCGCTGATGGGCAACGGCCTCTACGGCGTGGACATCAAGCAGACGGACAAGGGATTCCTCGTCATCGAGGTCAACGACAACCCGAACATCGAGCACGGCGTGGAGGACAAGATACTGCAGGACAAGCTGTACATCGCGATCCTGCAGGATTTCATCCGGCGCATCGACACGGCGACCTGACGAGGACCAGAACGGTGCCCGCCTACGGCTCTCCGCGCAGCCCGTCCTCGGCCTGTCCCAGGACCTCCCGGCCACGCGCCAGGACCATGCTTCGCCACTCGGCCGTGTCGGGAAAGAAGTGGCGCTTGAGCGTCGCTTTGGCGGCCTGCGTCTCCGGCGATCCCCAATCCGGCGCGCCGTCGCGGTGCAGGATGTGGTCGAGGCGAAGCTGGCGGAACATGTCTTCGACCGGATAGGTGCCGAACTCGAGAGTCACGAAAGTGACGGCCGGCCCGAGCGCCCGCTGCCACCCGTAATCGAGCAGCCCGTATTTCGCCACCGAGGTGGACGTGCCGAGCGCGGGCTCCGTCATCGATGCGCCGTACCAGCGCCGGCCGCGTAGAGTCTCCGCGCTTCCGGCGGGATGGTCGCAGATGATCTCGCCGTAGCCGAAGGGCCCCAGCCCGGTATGGATATCGACCACCGCGACGACCCGGCGGCGGACCAGGCCGAAGTCCGTCAGGACCGCCTCGACCGCCCGCCGGGACCATGCCGGCGCTGCGCCGCCGTAGAACAGGCCGGCAGGCTGCGTGTACTGGCCCGAGGAGACCGCCATCTCCAGCGCCCGCTGCCCGTGCCGGACGCGGTAGGCCTCGATAACCGCTTCCGCTGCCGCGAGAGCGGACGGATCTAAGCTCGCGGGCAGCAGGGCCGCGTGCAGCTCGTCATAGCCGGGATTGGCCGGCAGCGGCGCCGCGAAATCGACGAAATTGCGGTTCAGGTCGACCCCGTCCTCGTTCACCCGGCGGAGCCATGCGAACCCATGCGGATTGAGCGCGTGGAGATGCAGCACGGCGAGATCGCCGCCCTGCAGCGAACGCCCTCTTCGGGCGATCCAATCGAGCTGCACGGCCGAGCCGCAAAAGCCCTCCGCCCCGTGCGTCGCGGAGATCGTGACGAGCGCCCGGGAAGCATCCTGCGGCCCGAACCAGGCCGCATCCATCGCGAGCGCCTCGCCCTCCGGGCCGCGCCGGGGGTTCTCGTAACTCTTCACGGGGATGCCCGCCGCGCCGCATGCCGCCCGGAAGCGATCGCGCGCCCCGGCGTAGCTGCCGCTGAACGGGGAATCCGGGGTATCCGTCATCGCACCGATATACGCGAAAATGGTCCGGCGCGGTAGGCGGGCCCGGACGGTCAGGCCGCCCGCACTGCTTCCGGAGCGCGCCCTTTCACGGTCGTCCGCTGCATGCGGCGACGCTGCGGCAACCAGTAGTCGTCGACCGCCAGGTGCTGCGTCTGGATGTTGTCCCAGATCAGCAAGTCGCCGGCCTGCCACTTATGCCGGTAGACGAAGGCCGGCTTCGTCACATGGGCGCAAAGCTCGGCCAGCAGCGCCGGACCCTCCCCCTCCGGCAGCCCGAGGATGCTCTCGGTGATGCCGTCGTTGCAGAACAGGATAGGCGCGCCGGTATAGGGATGCGCGATGACGAGCGGGTGCGTGGCCGGCGGCACCTTGCGCTTCTGCTCCTCGCTCAGCGGCTTCAGGCCCTGGCGGCCCGGCTTGCTTTTCGCGACGATCTTCTCGTAGACCTGCCGGTAGCTGTGCACGGCCTCGAGGCCCGCCAGCCGCGCCTTGGCCGGCGCCGGTAGCGCGGCATAAGCCATCCGCGCATTGGCGAACATCGTGTCGCCCAGCGGCCGGCCCTCGCCGTCCTGCGGCACCTCGAGGGCGTGCAGCAGCGAGCAGCGGCTCGGCTCGGCCATGTAGGAAAGGTCGGTGTGCCAGACCCGGCCCGCTTCCGCCAGACCGAGCGGCTTGCCGCCGGCATCGAGGCAATTGGAGATGCAATAGATCTCGGGAAACCCCTGCAAATTGAAGCTCGACTGCACGTGCACCTCAAGCTCGCCGAAGCGCCGGCTGAAATCGATGTGCTGCGGCGGCGCAAACCGCTGGTCGCGAATGCAGACGACCGCGTATTCGTGCAAGGCGTCGACGATCCGCCCGAAGATGGCTTCATCCGGCGCGACCGCGAGATCCAGGCCGGTGATTTCCGCGCCGAACGGCCCGGGCAATGGGCGAAGGGTCATCATCTCCTGCCTCTCTGGCTGCATTTCCCCGATGCCCTGGAGAATAGGCCACGGGCCGGGCCGCAGGCAAAAAGCGATGCGGCCGCCACAAGTAGACAATCTCGGCGGATACTGCATAAAGTCGCGCCTCGATCGCGACGAGCGGAGACGCGTTGCGCATGCATCGCTACAAGTACCCCTACGACCGCTACAATCGGTTCCACGTCGTCAAGGTGAACCTGCCGATCGCCGCGTCGGTGCTGTTCCTTTCGCGGCATATCCTGACTTTCCTGTTCCTGGGCATCGCTTTCAGCCGCACGCATATCGCGATCAACGATGCCTTCGGCGGCCTGTTCGACCCGGTCTATATGCTGTCGGACATCCCGGCGCTGCTGGTCTTCCTTGCCATGCTCGCCCGGCATCCCAACAGCGGACGGCCTGCGCGGATCGCCTGGCGGCTCGGACCTTATCTGCTGCTGGTTTCGGCGGTGGGCTATCTGGTTCTTCTCGGCCGCCAGATCGGCTTCGGCCCTGGGAATTTCGGCTGGGCGGCCTGGGCCATGATACTGGGAACCGCCACCGCGATCGGCTACGTCTTCCTGTCGCCGTACGCCCGCGATGTCTTTCGCGAATTTCCCGACGCGGCATTGCGCGACGACGCGAAACGGAAGTAACGGCGCCGCCCCTCAGTCCGGACGCAGCCCCGGATAGGCTTTGGCGATGGCGACGACTCTGAAGCCGTAGAGGCCGAGCAGCAGCGTTACCGCGCCGATCAGCAGCTTGTCCGGCATGTGCAGCGCCGGCGGGAAGCCGTAAACGATCAGGTAGGCCAGAAAAACCGGCGGCGCCGTCGCGCAGATCACCGCGGCGGCGCGGTGGCGCGTCGCGCCGAGCGCGATCGCGCTGCTGCATAGGACGAAGGAATAACCCGCGACGGCCGGCGCCCCGGCAAGCGATCCGAAGCCGAGCAAGGCCAGAAGCCCGATGACGAAGAAGAAAGCCGCCATCAGGACCGAAAAGCTGAACAGCTCGTTCCGCGCCTGCGTCCGGCTCAGCATTCCGACCGGCACGAGATAGGGCGTCTTCTCCTCGCTCCACACATATTTGCGGATGTAATCGAACCAGCTCATTGCGCTACCCGTGCGGCGCGCCGGCGGCCTTCGGCGGCTCCGTGTCGTCGAGAACGATCCGCTCCTTGCCCTCGATCCGCGTTCCCTCTTCCTCCGGCCATTCCAGCGTCATCAACGGGAACCGCAACTCGCGCGGCCCGAACAGCACGAGGACGGCCTGAATCCAGATCGCGAAGCCGGCCAGGGCGGCGACAATCAGGCCGAAGGTCAGGATGCTCTTGATGATCCAGCGGTGCGACAAGCCGATGGTGGAAGCCGAAATCTCCCCGATCTTATAGGACTCGTAAGTGAAGTAGATCGCGAAATAGATCACCACCAGGCAATAGGGAATCATGAACAGGCTGCAGCCGAGAAACTCGAGCCATGCCTTCTTTCGCCAAGGCAGCCTCTCGCGGACGAGATCGACGCGGACGTGGCTGTTGTGGATGCTGCCATAGCCAAGCACGAGCGCGAACAGCGCGGTGTGAAAGTGCCATTCGAGCTCCTGCAGCAAGGTCGATTCGAAGATCGAGCTGACGTTCGCGATCAGCCAGAGCTGAATCCAGACCATCTTGCGGATGGTGACGTCGAGCATCGTCACCGCGACCAGCGGCACGATGAGGAGCGCGCCCCACCGGCCGAAGAAGTCGACGAAGCGGCGGAGCGCGTCGCTCGCCTGAGCCAGTCGCCGGGCGGAAGATTCGCCGATCGTCGATCTTGCGTTTTCGATCGTCATCTCGTCCCCCTAATCGTAGACGTTATGCATCAGCCACAGCGCCAGATTCGGGTAGGAAATGACGATGATCAGCGCGGTAAGCTGGAGCAGGACAAAAGGAATGATGCCCAGGTAGATGCTCTGGATCTTCACTTCCTTCGGCGCGATCCCCTTCAAGTAGAAGAGCGCGAACCCGAATGGCGGCGTGAGAAAGGAGGTCTGCAGATTGACCGCGACGAGGATCGCGAACCAGAAGACCACATCCTCCTTGGGAAGGTGATCGCCAAAATCGAGGCCCGCCACCATCGGCGCGAATACCGGCAGCACGATCAGCGTGATCTCGATCCAGTCCAGGAAGAACCCCAGGAAGAACACCACTGCCATGATCAGGAAAAGCAGGCCCCAGGAATCGAGCCCGGCCTGCGCGATCAGGTGCTCGACGATGTCGTCGCCGCCGAGCGAGCGGTAGACGTAGGCGAAACAGGTCGCGCTCAGGATGATGAAGAAGATCATCGCCACCGTTCGCGCGGTGGTCTGGCACACCGTGTTCAGCGAGCTCATATTCAACCTGCCGGCGACAATGGCCAGGATGGCCGCACCGAAGGCGCCCACCGCCCCTGCCTCGCTGGGCGTCGCCCAGCCGAGCAGGATGGAGCATTTGATCAGCGAGATCAGGAAGACCGGCGGCAGGAAGCTTTTGACGATCAGCGGCAACATCTCGTTGCGCGGGACATACAGCAGCTCCCGCGACAGCGGGGGCGCGGCCGACGGCTTGATCGCGGCGACCACCACGACGAAGATGAGGTACAGCCCGGCCAGCGCCAGGCCCGGCATGAGCGCGGCCATGAAAAGGTTGCCGACGGAAATCGCCAGCAGGTCCGCCATGATGATCAGCATGATGCTGGGCGGAATGAGAATGCCGAGGGTGCCGGACGCGGCGATTGTGCCGCAGGCAAGAGCGGGGCTGTAGTTCTGCCGCAGCATCGTCGGCAGCGCTAGAGCGGTCATCATCGTGACCGAGGCGCCGATGATGCCGGTCATCGCCGCCAGGATCGTCCCCATGATGGTTACGGCGAGCGCGAGCGCGCCGGGAACCCGCCGCAGCAGCACCTGCACGCAATAGAGCAGATCCTGCGCTATGCCGCTGCGCTCCATCATGATGCCCATGAAGACGAATGCCGGCACCGACACGAGAACGAGATTCTCGGCCGCCTGCCCCCATATGCGCGGCAGGAAATTGAAGAACTCGATGAGGGAGAACATCCCAAGCGCGTAGCCGATAAGGCCGAAATTGATGGCGATGCCGCCAAGGACGAAGGCGACGGGATAGCCGGAGAACAAGAGCACCGCCAATGTCAGGAACATGAAGATCGGCAGGTATTCCTGAACCGTGAAGAGCAACGCTTCCCGCGCTTCGGGCGAAAGGCTGATGATGTAGAAAAAGATCGCCGCCAGCAGGACCGGCGGCAGCATCACCAGCCACGTCCAGCCGTTCAAGCGCGCACGAATTCTGGCTAACTGATCGACAGTGCTCATCGGCGTCACATCCCAGTTGCCGGGCCTGCCGAGCCGGACGAGCCGGTCCGGCAGGCCGCCGGTGTTACGGAATCGGACAGATCATGCTCGGTCCGTCACTGGTACGTCGGCTTCAGATACTGCGCATCTCCCCACTTCTTGTAGTTTGCGCGGAACGTGAAGTAGCTATCCGCCACCTTCTTGAAGAGCGGGTCCTTGGCCGACTCTTCCTCGACCACCTCGAGCCACGCCTTCTCCAGCGCCTTGAGTACGCCGTCGTCCCAACGGTGATTGGTTACGCCGTACTTGGAGAGCATCTCCGCCATAGCCTCGAAGTTCTTCGCCTCGGTTTCCGCATAGGTATGGGTGATGCTTTCGCCGGCCGCTATCTCGACCATCGCCTTGTATTCGTCCGGCAGCTCATCGAACTTTCCCTTGTTGATCAGGATCTCGCTACAGGAGACCTGCTGATGCCAGCCCGGGTAGTAGTTGTTCTTGGCGATCTGATAGAAGCCGAGCTTGATGTCGATCGTCGGCATCGAGAACTCCGTCGCATCGATCACGCCGCGCTCCAGCGCCGGATAGATATCCGCACCGGCGAGCAACTGCGTCGACACGCCCATCTTCTGCATGACCTTTGCCCCGAGGCCGAAGAAACGCATCTTCAGCCCTTTGAGATCGTCGAGCGAGGTCAGCTTTTCCCGGAACCAGCCCGATGTCTCGGGACCGATGCAGAAGTTGTCGAAGGAGATCAGGTTATGCTTGGCGTAGATTTCCGCCCGCAGCTCCTGTCCGCCGCCGAACCATTTCCAGGCCATGAACTCGCCGAACTGCGGACCGAAAGGAACCGCCGTGAAGAAGGCGAGCGCCGGATACTTGCCGGTGTGATAGCCCGGCGTCGTCCAGCAGGCATCGACCGATCCGGCCGCGGCCGCGTCGAAGCATTCGAGTGCCGGCACCAGGGCGCCCGGCTCATAGAACTTGATGTCGAACTTGCCGGCGGAAAGACGCGAGACGTTCTTGGAGTAACGCACGCCGGACGTACCGAGATGCGGAAGCTGTCCGCCGAAGGCGCTTTGCATCTTCCAACGGACGCGCTTTTGCGCTTCCGCATCGTTGGCAAAGCCGAATGAGACCACCAGCGCTATCGCCGCGGTCAGCACGCAACCGAATAGACGACCAATGAGCATAACCATCTCCTCCCTGTTTTGCAGGCGGACGGCTGGCAGCTCGAAACGGCTGCTTGGGGCTTTGCTTCAAGGACCTTCGAGGGTCAACGAAACACAGCCAGCCGTCATGCCTCCCAATTCGCCCCGGCGGCTTCTTTTCCTCGGACTACGCCGAGAACGGCCGGCCTGTCGGGCATTCCGTTAGATAGTCGCAAGCCCCCTTCAGCAGTTGGTAGCGCCGCTAGCTTAAACACGCTTCCGCAATTGCGCCAACGAGATTATTCAACGGGTGCAAGAAATTCGCGCTCGTGCTCACGCCGGGTAGGTTGAAACGCACTCATGCCCAGCACCACCTTCGGCGGCGGAAATCGCTCACGAAATCAGCGGCGTGTAGCGATCCAGCAACCGCAGCACCTCATCTCGGCCGGCCGAGGGAAGCGCCAACAGCCCGCGCGTGATTCCCGCCTCGGCGTAACCGGCGAGGGCAGCCTTGTCGGCGGGCGCCCGGAAGACCGTGACGGACAGGGACGCCATGTCCCGCCCATGTTCCGCCGCCGCCTGACGCAGCCGGGACATGCCTTCGGCGGGCTCGAAACCGGCGCCGGCGCGGGGAAACCAGCCGTCGCAGAACTCCACCACCCGGCGCACCGTGTGCCGGCTTTCCCCGCCGAGTATGACGGGCGGGTGCGGCCTTTGCGCGGGCTTCGGGTAGGACCACACAGGATCGAAGCGCACCATGTCCCCGCGGAACGCAGCCTCCTCCTCGGTCCACAAGGCCTTCATGGCGAGCACGCGCTCCCGCAGCAGCTTGAAGCGCGTTTCGTAGCGCGCGCCGTGGTTCTCCATCTCGTCGACATTCCAGCCGCCGCCGATGCCGAAGACGAAACGGCCGCCGGACAGCCGGTCGAGGCTTGCGACGCATTTCGCGGTGACGATCGGATCGCGCTGGGCGACGAGGCAGATGCCGGTGCCGAGCCGCAGCTTCTTGGTTGCCGCGGCAGCGAAGGAAAGCGCCACGAACGGGTCGTAGGTGTGCAGGTACTCTTTCGGCAGTTCCGATCCGCCGCGGAACGGCGTTTTGCGGCTGGTCGGAATATGCGTGTGTTCCGGCACGAAGAGCGATTCGAAGCCCCGCTCCTCCAGCGCGCGGGCAAGCTCCCCGATCCCGATTGCGTAGTCGGTCGCGAACATGAAGACGCCGATATGCATGGTCCCTCCGGGCGAAAGATTTGCGATTGCACCGAGTATGCCAGCAATCGCAAGTTGCTTCGCCTGTTATGAGGGCAGCGGGCGGTCCCGCCCGTAGCGGACGTCGGCCCGGTTCTTGAGCCAAGTGTAGATCGTAACGCGCGAGACGCCGAACTGCCGCGCCGTTCGCGTCACGTTGTTCGCGTTCGCAGCCAGGGCGCGCCGCAGCTCGTCGACCGACGGCTTCCGCTGGCGAAGCATGGGACGGCCAACGAGGGCGCCCTCGCCGGCCGGCCGGATCGTCAGATCGTCCCGGCGCAGAAATGCGAAGTCCTTCGCCTCCAGCGCCGTGCCGTCGCACAGGATGACGGCGCGGCGCATTGCGCTGATCAGCTCGCGCACGTTTCCGGGCCAATCGTAAGATTGCAGGAGATGCAGCACGGAATCGGACAAGCGCGGGCATGTCACCCCGTGCTCTTCGCTGACGCGGCGCAGCACATAGCGCACGAGCACATCCATGTCGCCCTGACGCTCCCGCAACGCCGGCAGCTCCAGCCGGAGGACATTGAGCCGGAAATACAGGTCCTTGCGGAAGAAGCCGCCGCGTATCGCCTGCTCGAGATTGACGTTCGTCGCCGTCACGACGCGCAGACGCACGTGGATCAGCTCCTTGCCGCCCACCCGGCGGAAAGTCATGTCCTGCAGGAATCGGAGAAGCTGCGGCTGCAAGGACAGCGGCATGTCGCCGATCTCGTCGAGGAACAGCGTCCCCCCGTCGGCGGCTTCGATGCGCCCGATGCGCCTTTCCGTCGCGCCGGTGAATGCTCCCCGCTCGTATCCGAAAAGCTCGGACGCGACGAGGTTCTCGGGAAGACCGCCGCAATTGATCGCAATGAACGGTCCCTTGCCGAAGAACGAGCGTTCATGAATCGCTTTCGCGGCGAGCTCCTTCCCGGTGCCGCTCTCGCCGCTGATCAACACCGGCGCATCGACCTTCGCAAACCGGCGGATGCGGTCGAACACCGCCTTCATCGCCGGGCAGGCGCCGACCATCACGGGATCGTCCTCGGCTTCGACAGCCGGCGAGCTCTTTCGCGCGCGAAGCACGTCATCGGCGACCTCTTCGATGAGGTCCGGATGACGCGCCACGATTCCAAGCAGGATATCGGCAAGTTTCTCAGGTATAAGATGTTTCAGCTCTTCGCGAGCGAGAGATGCCGCGCGTGCGTGCGGCAAACCCGAAGCGACACCGACCGGACCGATCGTAGCGCGCCCGTCCCGATGCACCGAGATCGCTACCTCCTCCCGCCTCTGCGCCGCCCTCAGAGCGGGCTGGCGCACCACCTGTCAGTTGTGATCTTAGCCGCAGACCACGTCATTTTTCAAACAACTATCAGTCGTACCCACGATACCCGCGGGCGGTATTCCAATAACGCGTGTATATCTGGGTAAGTTCTCTTAACCGATCTTTGCGTTACTATTTCGCAACGTGCGATTATTTTATCATACATTCAAACGCGCGTTGTTTGTAATTTAAGGTTAATTTGGCCATACTTGCGGTGAAGCAGGGAGGCACAAATGAACAATATTTCCGTGTCTTATCATCGAAATATTCTTTTTTTGCTCTCTTTCGTTGTTATTCAAATCTACGTTATCAAAACTGCGCTCGCTTCGGAGTTGCGGCAATATGACAATGAAATCAGCCAACTCGAACAATCTCTGACAGAGCAGAAACAGCGCATGAAGGCGCAGGAGCGCCTGCTGGAAGAGTATCGGGCCGCACTGGACCGTCAGAGCGGCGACTTAGACGCACTCAAACGCCAGGTCCAGGAAAAGGCGGTACAAGAGAGCGCGGCTTCCGCCCCGCACGCGAACGGCATCCCCCGGGTGCAACCGGCTTCTCTTCCCGGCGATCGGGGTGCGGTCGCGCCCGTGCAACCCAACGGCGCGGGAAGGCACGGCGCAACGCCTGCCGCGAGCAAATCGGCGGTCGCGCAGTCGACCTCGGTACAGGAGGAAAAGCCGCGCGAACGTCCCGATGTGCCGCTGATCGTGGATAGGGGCGGCGTCCTTCTCCGCCAGGGCGAAATCGTGATCGAACCGGCCCTCGATTTCAGCCTCGTCGAAACGAACCGTGTCGAAGTCGCCGGCTTTACCGTGCTGCCGGCGATTCTCATCGGGAATTTCGATGTCTCGCAGGTCGAGCGAGAGACGCTCACCGCCGCCCTGACGGGACGGATCGGCGTCACGGACCGGCTTGAGCTGGAGGCCCGCGTCCCTTATGTCCGCCGCGACGATCGTGAAACGCGCCGGCCGATCGGAACGGGCGCCGCCGATGACGAAACCGTCGACATCGACGGCGACGGCCTCGGCGACATCGAATTCGCAGCGCACTACCAGATCAATGACGGCGTCGGCCGTTGGCCTTACTTCGTCGCCAACATGCGGGCGAAATCCGATACGGGAACCAGCCCGTTCGATGTCGACACCGATGCCTCGGGCAATCCGACCGAGCTTCCCACCGGCACAGGGTTCTGGAGCCTGCAGCCCAGCATCACCGCGATCGTGCCGACCGATCCCGCGGTCGTATTCGCCAATATCAACTACACCTGGAACATGTCGAGAGACGTCGACGGATTCGGCGACATCGACCCCGGCGATACTTTCGGCGGAAGCCTGGGTCTCGGATTCGCGTTGAACGAAAAGCTGTCCATCAGCATGGCGTATGACCACATCTATGTCCTGGAGACGACCCAGAACGGGGCGGACAACAACTCCGCCTTCCATGTCGGGCGGATGCTGTTCGGCGGCTCCTACCGGTTCGCCGACCGCGCCGCGGTCAACCTGAACTTCGCGGTCGGCGTCACCGAGCAGGCGCCGGATATCCAGACAGAGCTGCGCGTGCCGATAAGCTTCCGCCCGTTCAATTGAGCGCGGCGGGATGGGTCAGCGGAACGTACTGAGGTGGCGAAGCTGACTCATGCGGGTCTGCATGTTCGTCACCGCCTGCGGCTGGATGAACTGGCTCGCTTGCAGATCGAGCTGGACCGCCATCTGTTGCTGGATGACCACGTTCGACAGCGTGTTCTGCACCGTCATCATGAAGCCGTTCGCGCCGTTGAAACTGGTCGGCGCCACATTGCCGTTCCCGGCCTGGACGGATGTCACGATCTGGTTGATCGCATCGGCCAGCTTCACGTTGCCTGTGACAGGCACACCGAACCCGCTCGTGTCGAAATTCGTCACGCCCCCGGTAATCCCGGTCGCGGGCGAGAAGGTAAGCCGGCCTTCGTAAATCCGCTGGCCGTTGATCTGGGCGGCGACATCTATCGCGAAATTCAACAGGCCGGTCGGCATGACGAACCCGCCCCGCATCCGGGCGAGCTGCTCGTCCGGAACCACCTCGTAGCGCGCGAATTCGGCGACAAGCTGCCGGCCGGCCGGGCGCATCTCCTGCGCCGGCGCCGGGCCCGGCGCCATTGCACCGACAAGGGCGAAGACGGTGAGCGCCCAGCCCGCCCGCCATCTCGCCGCCCCTGCTGCAATGCGCAACATCTCAAAAATCCCCCGGCCTCGGCATCAATAAGTTGAACGAAGCGAGACTTGCCCGACTGAGCGCCGTGCCGAACGGCGCACTGTGGCGCACTTTCCAAGCCTCGGCCCGATTGAAGGTCTCGTTGGCCGACTTGTTCTTGTTCTGAATGACGAAGGCGATGCCGTTCCACATGGCTTCAAACTCGCCGCGCGGATAGGTCTTCATGCCAAGCGCAGGATCGCCGACCAGGACCTCGGTATCGCTGACGCCCTTCACCACCACGAAATGCAGGTACCCCTTCAAATTCATCAACACCACACCGGGGATCTTCGCCTGCACGAAGGCATCGAGCGGCGCCTTGAAGCCGTTCGCCGCGAAACCCTCCCGCTCGAGGTATTCCTTCATGTCCAGCAGCGAGAAGCCCTGCGTCCGAATCTTCGACTCCTCGCCGAACAGGAGCATCGAATCGAAAATCTCCATCTCAGTCACGGCGAAGCCGTAGTGATAGGTGAGAAGCGTCGCGAGCGCGGCCGATCCGCAACTGAAGTCGAACTGTTGCTTGATGACGTCCTTGAATCGCGCCTCCTTGATGCTCGTCACCTCGACGCGGACATAGCCCAATCCGCCCGGCGCGACGGTTCCCGCCACGGACGGCGCTGCATGCGCCAGGAAGGCCATAAGGCTGCCCGAGGCGATGCAGGCCGTGACGCAGCGCAAACGCGCCCGCGAGCTATTGAACGAAGTTGACATCGACCGCCATGTTGGTCTGGATGATCACATTGTTGCCGATATTCTGAACGGCCACGAAGGCGCCCGCCGAGTTCGCGAGCGCGCCGTTACCGATCACATTGTTCGCGGTGAACGCCCCGCTCGTCGACGAATTTCCGGTAAGCGTCGCCGTCATGTTGCCGAGCGTACAGCCCGACGCGCAGTCCGGCAGCGCCATGCCGCGCAGGGTTTCGAGCTCCGCCGCGTCGACGGGCTGTCCGAAATGCGCCTGCAGCAGCGCCGCATCGTCGGCGCGTGCTGCTCCCGAGACGGCAACCGCCGCCGCCGCGGCGAAGATGAGAGAAACTCCGATACTGGGGGTCATCATACGGATTCCCAAGTAGTGCAGTCTTCTCCGCTAACAAAGAGGTGGAAGGTGAGGACACGCCCCCACCTTCCGGCAGTAACTTGCGCTCTTAAGGCGTAATGACGTTGGCCACCACGGCAATCGAAGACTGTATCGCGTTGTTGCTGCCGTTGTTCTGCTGCACCGTCTTGATGCCGGCGAAGCCGTTGAACGAGTCGGACAGCGTGTTCTGGTATCCCGGCGGCACGTTCGTCGGCGCGATGACTGCAATATTTCCGGATACCACCGCCGTGATCGTCGTATCGTCGACGATACTGCCATTGAACCCGACGAAGTTCGCATTGTCGCTGAGCCCGGCGACGACCGCCTTGGATGCGTTGATCACGTTGTTGTCGCCGTTGTTCTGCTGCACGGTGGCGATACCGGCGCCGTCGTTGAAGGCGCCGCCGTCGATCGTATTGACGCGGTCGACGTTGGCGGTCTCGACGGCGAGATTGTTCGTGACCTCGGCATGCGTACGCGCGTCTACCGCCGCATCCCCTCCGTCGATCTGACCGCTGGTGAACAGCGTGGCGACAACGGCAGTCAGCGCATTCATTGCGTTGTTGTTGCCGTTGTTCTGCTGCACCGCCGTCAAGCCGACGGCTTCCGAGAACGAGCCCTCGTCGATGGTGTTGATCCGGTTCTGATCCTGGTCCGTCGTGTTGAGGCTCGAGTTGTTGTTCGTGACAAACCCGGCCGCGCTCACGACAACAGCGGACGCGTCATCGATATCATCCACGGTGAGGAAATGTGCCCGCACCGCGTTGCCGACGTTCATGGCGTTATTGTCGCCGTTGTTCTGCTGCACGTTGACGATGCCGCCCGGACCCACGAACGCATCGCTGATGAGGTTCGTCCGATCGTACGGCGTCGGCGGTCCGGCGTCGCTCTGGGCAAAGCCGGTATTGTTGGTCACCACCGCGGTTGCAACGAGCGATTGCAGTGCGTCTTCGCTGGGGTCTACGTCGGTCGTGGTGCCGAGGTCGGCGATGACGGAGTTGGCCGCCTGGATGACGTTGCCGTTGCCGTTGTTCTGCTGCACCGACGCCATGCCGACGAACTCCGCGAATGCGCCGCCGTCGATCGTGTTGGTCCGCTCGCCGGTGATATCGCCGCCGCTGACGACGTTCACCTCCGATGTGATAAGGCCGGTCACGGTCGCTTCGAGGAGAACTTCCTGCGAGCTGTCGTCGTGGTTCTCGCCATTCTGGCCGAAGAGGTTCGGGCCGATATTGGCCGAAACGACGTCGCCGATCCCGAGGACGTTCCCGTCGCCGTTGTTCTGCTGCACATCGACGATGCCGCTGGCGCCCGCGAACGCATCGGTGATCGTATTCTCGCGGAAGGACGACGCGAGCGGCCCCGGCGCGTTGTTGGAGTAGTCGCCGCCGATCGTCGACCCGCGAAGCCAGAGCTGCTGCGACACGTCACCCCCGCTCCCAGGGGCCGCCGTGCTGATGACGACGTTCGACGCGATTCCTAACGCGTTGCTGTTGCCGTTGTTCTGTTGGTCGTGGCTGATGCCCGTAAAATTGTTGGCATAGCCGCCACTGATATCGTTGCTTCGCAGAGATCCGGGATCCAGCGTAAAGTTGACGCCTACGAACTGATCCAGCGTGAGCTGATCCGGCAAGGTGGGTACGAGCCCATTGTCGTTCTGCTGGATCTGCTGTGCGAGCGCCCCGCTCGAGGCCGCCCCGAGCAGAACCAGGGCCGAGGCCGAAGCCAGCAATACGTTTTTGAAGTTCATGTCTTGCTCACTCCTTATGTATGACACACAGGTTCCGACATGCAGTTTTCGTCGTTTCTGCCTTCGGCCGCTGCGCAAACGAGTGCCCGTGAGGCGGCCCGGCCTCTGCCCAAAAAGGGACACGCCGAACAAGAAGACATTTGTGGAAGGCGCAATGATCGTGCCAGCCGCGAAGCGCCCGGCGGGCGGCGGCAAACCGGCGGTAATTAACGAAGATTGACGCCCGGCCGGCCGGTGCGGACGGGGCGCGACTGTATCGATCTGTTAACGCTTACTGTAAAGCTGACAGGCGCTTTACAGAATGCGGGACCATCAACCGCTTCTTTTTCATTCTCGTTATTTCCAATCCTGGTAGATCGCGAGAAGCGTACGCCGATCCGGAACGCCGGTTTCCGGCAGCTTCTTCTTTTTCTGGTAGGTGCTGATCGCCGTCGCCGTACCCTTGCCGAACTTGCCGTCGACGGCGCCCTTGTAGAGTCCCTGTTGCTTCAATGTCTGCTGCACGCGGCGTACGGTTTCCTCGAAGACGTGGATCTTTCCCTTGCCGGCCTCGATGCTTGCGACCGGCGATTGGCTCTCGATCCGGTATTTGTGCAGCTCGCGCGTCACGACATAGACGGCCGACGCGAAATTGACTTTCTTGTTGCCGTCGCAGAAGGTCGCGACCACGCCGGATATGGCGTCTAGATCGAAATCCGCGGCGGCGTCATACGTCTCCGCGCCGAACTGGCTGTAGGCGGTAATGTAGCCGTTGGCCCATTCCCGGAAGAAGAGATAGGCCGGCGACGCGGCCTTGCGTTCGGCGAGGTAGCGTTCGCAGGGCTGGCTGCCGAACCCGCGGACAAAGTAGTTTCCTGCCTTGTCCCCTGCGCTTGCCGCGCTGGCCGACATCATGACGGCGGCGATGAACACCAGCAGCGCCAGCGTCTTCTTGTTGCTTTTCTTCGTAGCCACCGGTTTCCCCTTTATTTCACGTCTTGGGCCGGACCCCGGACTCAGCGGACCTGCACGTTGACGCCGCGCGCGACAGTCGAGTTGACGCCGCTCCCCGGCGACACCCCGTTTCGTTTCGGCCGGCCCAACTCGTCGAACAGGATGACCGATACATCGCCCGGCGGCGGCGCATCCGCCTCGACGGCGGTTTTCGCCCCCAGGCCGGAGACCGCTCGCAATTCGGCATCGTTTAGCTCGCCGCGGGCCGCAAAGGTCCCGGCGGCGCCCGTGCCGGGCATGCCTGCCGCGTCGGCTGCCGTGACGCGCGGACGGATTTCGTCCGCCACCGCCGGCATCGCCGCGAGGGCCGTTCCAGCGCATAGCATTGTTGTCGCCAACAGGCGACACGAGAACCGCATCGTATTCGCTCACCTCGCCGTCATCGTATTGTCGCGAAAAGCAGCAAGAACCGTGCCGCGCCGCCGCAAGGCGAATTCGGGCCGGCCAGCCTCGAATTGCCGTCTATTCCGCCTCGGAGGACGGCGTCTCCGCCGCATCGCACGGATCCGTCTGTAAATCCCCACTGTAAACTTTACAGCGCGCCGACGGCGCGCCGTTTCTGGTTTCCGTCCCGCATGCCGCGTGACACAATCGTGCGCCGGAAAGGAGATTTTCCTTTGCCTCGTCTGGCCTTTTCATGGGGCGCTGGCTGCCTGCTCGCGATACTTTCCGCCTGCTCGAACGACGACGCCCTGATCAAGACGACCGCCGGGTACCCGCCGGTGGAGATGCAGCCGTCCGATCTGCCGAGCTTCGCGATCGGCGACAGCTTCACCTTCGACAATCCGGACGAGACATGGACGGTTTCGGGGATTCAGGACGGGCTGGTGATTTGGCGCAGCTCGCTCGGCGGTTCCCGAAAGACGGTATTCGCCCCCTTCGTCCCGCCAATCGAATGGACGGCGAAGGGTAACGCAGCCGGTGAAGAGCGACTGACCGGTTGGGGCGACGGGCTCTTTCCTTTGAAGGGCGGGAAGAAGACGGCGTTCCGGACGCGCGCGCGAATGAACGGAGAAGCCGATGCGACACCGTTCGAGTGGAAATGTTACTCCGGCAATCCGCGCAAGGTGACGGTGAAGGCCGGCGCGTACGCGGCCTATCCGCTCTTCTGCCGGCGCAACGACGGCCTGACGACGCAATCCTTCTACGCCCCCGAAGTCAATGCGCCGCTGATGATAACCCAGCGTAAGCGCCCGGCCCCGGCGGAAACGCGCGAGCTGGTGGGCTTCAAGCTCGCCACAGGACCGCGGATTGCCGCGACGCCGGCCCACGGCCTGCCGAAGGGTGTCGCGCTCGCCGCCGTGGAGCCCGCGGCGCGTCCGGCGCAACCCGCCGGAACAGCCGTCGCCGACGCTGGCGGCGCGCCCGTCGCGCCGTCGTCGGCACCGTCGTCGACACCAGCGTCCACACCGGCTTCAGCATCGCCGCCCGCTGCGGCCCTTGCCCCACCGCCGCAGATCGCCCACGCGGCTGCGCAGCGCCCGCCGGCCATCGCGGCGCGCCCCGCCGCGCCCGTCTCCAGTGGGACGCCGACGATCGCGCCGCCGCCGCGTATCGGGCCGCCGGCCGCCGCAACGCCGCCGGTAATCGCGCTGGCGCCGCCCGCCAGCGCGACGACGCCCGCGGACAAGGTTGAGCCGCGCGCGGCAAGCGGCCCAACCTTGTCCGCGGGCTTCGGCGCGCAAATCGCGTCCTATCAGGTTCCCGCGAACGTCGAACGCGGCTGGGTCAGCCTGCGGCAACGGCACGGGCCATTGCTGGACAGCGTGGGACACGTGGTCCGGCGGGTCGAACTCGGCGGCGGCAAAGGCGTCTTCCACCGATTGCTTGCCGGGCCTTTCCCGGCGCGTTCGTCCGCGGAGCAACTGTGCAGGTCGATCCGCAGCCGCGGCGCCGGATGCATTGTCCAGCCGCTCGAAGGGTGACGCGCCCTTACGCGACGCCGCCGTCGACCCGGCCGGGCATTTCCAGGAACGAGCGCAGCACATGCCAGAAGCGGTGGCGGTTGAGGCCGACCGTCATGTTGTGCGCCTGGCCCGAGAGCGTGACCATGAATTTGTCCTTGGTCGGCAGGGCCGCATAGAAAGCGGCATTGTCCTCGTCGGTGGTGATGCCGTCATGGTCGCCGCGTATGATGAGCACCGGACAGGTGATCCGCGCGGGATCGACCAGCGGCAGGTTGATGCACATGTCGATGTAGGTGCCGTTCGGCACGCTGCCGCCGCCATGCGCCATTTCCGCTTTCGCCGCCGCGGCCGGCAGGTCCGGAGCGGTCAGCCCCACGACGTCGCGCGTGAACATGTTGAGAAAGTACTGCTCCCCGACTTCGCGCCGGTTGGTCGCCTGCCATTCCGCCAAACGCTCGCGCCGCTTGATCAGCGACGGCGCGTCCTTGCCCGTCCACGGGAAAGCGGCAAGCGCCAGGCGCTCGACCCATTGCGGCGCTGCGTTACAGAAGGCGCCCGCGCGAAGCGCGCCGGACGAAGTGCCGAAGAAGTTGAAACGCGACTGTCCGGTCGCCTTCTTGACGATGGGCATCGCCGCCTTGATATCCTCGGCGCCGTCCAGGATATAGGAATAGCCGGGCGTGCGGCTCGACCGGCCGTAACCCTCGTGGTCCATGGTCCAGACGTCGAAGCCCCATTTGGCGAAGACGTTCATCACGGAATATTCGTCGTCGCCCGGCCCCTTCAGGTCGTAACTGGTGCGCGCCGCCTGCGACGATCCGTGGACCAGGAACAGCACCGGGCGGGCGCCGGCCTTGCCCGCGTGGGGCGCCGTCTTGCGGTAGACGAACAGGTCGACGTCTCCCTTCTTGGCCCAGTATTCTTCACCGACCACATCGGCGGTTTCCTGCACGCGAACGAAACCCTTGGCGGTCATCGGAGCGTCTCCCTGAAAACTTTCTTTTTATCGGTCTGCGGCCGTCCCGTGCGGGCATGGCGCGAAAGCGCACCCGCACGGACTGCAACTATCTTGCGGAACGGACGGCGCATCAAGCCTCGGCTGAACCGAATCCGGACGATCCGGCGGGAGCCGGCCGTGCTCGTCGACGGGAGCGAACGCAGGGGAACGCGACCAGGGGACCTTGCCGCCTGAAGCACCGCCGCCGGGCGGCTGGGCACGCGTCAGCGCGTTCCGTTGGCCTTCTGCACGTGGCTGCGCAGGGTGTCGAGCATGCCGTCGACGCCTTTGCTCTTCACGATCGAAGCGATCTCGGATTTCTGCGTGACGAGCATGCTCACGCCGTCGACCGACACGTCGACGATCTTGTTCTGCTCCCGGCCTTCCTGGCGGACGCGCCATTCGACCTTGTTGTCCCGGCTGGGTCCGGTCACTTTCGTCTGCACGAGAATGCTGTCGCGTCCGACGGCGGATGCATCGCCGACCGCGATGGCCTCACCCTTGTAGCCGCCGAAGCGCCGCGAATAGGTTTTGAGCACCCATTCGCTGAACAATTTCTGAAACTCCGCTTGCTGCTTTGGCGACATGTCCTGCCAATGCTTGCCCGCGACAGTACGGCTGATCGACTGCATGGCGAAATAATTGGTCAGGATCGTGCGGAACTTGGCTTCGCGCTGCGCGAGATCGCCCTTCTCGGTTTTCAGGACGGCAAGCGCCTGTTTCGTCAGATCCTCGATCAGCTTCTTCGCCTGTGGCGCATCGGTGCCGGCGAACGCGAATGAAGCCGGCGCCAGCGCCACCACCATGACCAACAGGGCAAACAGCGCCCCAAATCGCCGAACGCGCGGTCTTACGCCGTTGTCCATGGTATTGCCGCGCCGCGTATGAAGCATGAGAAAGTCCGGGAAGGATCGCATCGTCGGATTCGCCTCCTGATACCTTTGTGGCCGTTTCTTAACGCATTCCGCAGGCAAAAGTTCCAGGCTACTACTACGTAGAGAATCGGTCTTTTTCCGTGGAGGGAATGTGGCAATTCCATGTTTACTGGAATTGCCAACCGAGATTGCAATTACGCAGGTCCGTCGCCGATACGCCGCGGCCGGATCGGTTACCCCCAAATGCACGAAGTGCGGCAACAGGACGTTCAATAGCTGGAGCGTCATGCAACTGGATCGGAACACGTAGCTAAATCGACTTAAGCCCGTGTGATTGCACTACTCACCGAATCGGTGTTTAAAAGTAGTATCCAATATATTGGGAGAGGCATCATGTGGAGCAAAGCTGGTATTTTAGTAGTAGCACTCGTAGCATTCGCCGCGCCCGCCAAAGCATTGCTGGTGGATGGTAGTTTTAAGATCACTCTCACGGGAGAGAAGATCGTTCCAAGTCCCGGCACGTTCGATGTAATCGGCAGCTCCGTTGTGAACTTCACGATGGACCTATTTAGCAATAATGACGGTCCAGATCGCTTCAGTACCTATAGCACTGACTCGACGCTCGAACCGTCGAACTTCGGCACGGTTCTTGAGGGCGACATCACGAACGACTGGCATGCCGGCTTCGGTATCATCCAACGAATTACATTCACCACCGAAGGAACTTGGGTATGCATTGGAGTCAGTGGGTGCGCAACGAACTCATTTTTTCTGGAACTCGGCGACCGCGGTAGTTACACAATCTCGCCCGAGGTTTCGGCCGTCCCGCTTCCCGCTGCGGTGTGGCTGTTCCTGTCCGCCCTGGGCGGCCTTGGCCTGTTCGGGTGGCGAAAGCGTCGGGCAGACGCGTAGCGGTGCGCTGACCGTCTGCTAATACCAGCCAATAAGGCGGCCCTCTTCGAAGCGACCCGGCATGTGCTCGCTCACGAACCACGCGAGCGCCAATGTCGTCGCCATGTCGGCCGGCGTCGTCTTCGTCTCGAAGCTCGCCAATTCCTCGAGCAGCAGATCGCGCATAGGCAGCGCCCGCAGAATGCCGAGCGTGCCATTTTCGAGCGCGCCCGCGAGATCGGTTAGCAGCACCGACTTACCAAAGTTCTCGGGCACAAACGCATCGAACAAACGATGATCTATGCACATCTCGCGACACAGGATCTCCGCGACGACATGCAACGGGTGGGCACAAATGCCGGCACACATGGAACGGATTCGGAACGCGTGAAGATCAGCGAGACAGCGTAACTTATTGAAATGGCGGAGGGACCGGGAATCGAACCCGGGCAACGGTATTACCCGTTGACGGATTAGCAATCCGCTGCATTACCGCTCTGCCATCCCTCCGCCGGGCCGGCCGATGGCCGGGCCAAGCCATGTAGCCCGCCCACCCGCCCCTGTCAATGTTCGGCGGGGCGACAGCCGCGAAACTCATGCTAAGGTGCCGCGGTCACCGGCAAGGCTGCCGCAATGAAACCAGAACGGGAATAATGCACCCGCCCCGCCGCCCGGCCGCGGACACGGCAGAGGCCGCCGCCCTGACGCCCGCCCGCCGTGCGGTGCTGACGGCCGGGATCATGCTGGCGACGGGGCTGCAGTTCCTCGACGGCACCATCGTCGCGGTGGCGATCAATCACATGCAGGGATCGCTCTCGGCGACGCCGGAGCAGATCTCTTGGGTCGCCACCGCCTATCTCGTGACCGCCGCGATGTTCATGCCGCTGGCCGGCTGGCTGTCCGGCCACATCGGCCGGCGTCGCATGATGCTGGCCGCCATCGTCGCCTTCGCGATCCTGCCGGTGCTGACCGGCTCGGCCGCCAGCCTGGAGCAGATGATCCCGCTCCGCATCGCGCTCGGCCTGTGCGGCGCGGTGCTGGTGCCGCTGTCGCAGGCGGCGATGCTCGACATCTACCCGCGCGAGAAGCACGGCATGGCGATCGGCCTCTGGGGCATCGCGACGACGCTGGGGCCGGCGGTGGCGCCGGTGCTGGGCGGCTGGCTGGCCGAGACCTATAGCTGGCGCTACGCCTTCTACGCCATCACGCCGTTCAGCCTGGTCTCGTTCCTGATCCTGCTGCCGCTGCTGCCGGAAGGGCTGCGCCAGGGACAGCGGCGCTTCGACATGCAGGGCTTCCTGATGCTCACGGTATCGGTCGGCGCGCTGCAGCTCATGATCAACCGCGGCGAGCGCGAGGACTGGTTCGCTTCGACGGAAATCATCGTCGAGGCGGCGATTGCGATCACCGGCTTTTACATGTTCGTCGTGCACCTGTTCTTCGCGCGCCAGCCCTTCCTCAACCTGGCGCTCTTCAAGGACCGCAACTACGTCGCGGGGCTGCTGTTCGTCGTGCTGTCCGGCCCGACGCAGTTCGCAACCGTGCTGATGATGCCGATGATGGTGCAGACGGTGCATGCCTATCCGGTGCTGATGGCGGGCTTCATCATGGCGCCGCGCGGCATCGGCACGATCATCTCGATGGCGATCGCCGGATGGCTGACGCAGCGCATGGACACGCGCATCCTGATGATCGCCGGCTTCGCGATGCTGGTCGTCGCGAATTATGCGGTCGCGGTGTTCGGTCCGGATATCGGCTTCTGGGACATCGTCATAGCCTCATTCGGCCAGGGCTTCGGCATGGGATTCACCATGGTGCCGCTGAGCCTGATCGCCTATTCGACGCTCAGCCCGGCGCTGCGCCCGGAAGGCACCGCGCTGTTCAACCTGGTGCGGGGGCTGAGCGGCGCGATGTCCGTGGCGCTGATCGTCGCCGTGCTGACCCGCACCGCGCAGGTCACGCGCAGCACGCTGGTCGAACACATCCGCCCGGCCCGCGAGCTGCTCTACGGCGCCGACATCCCGGCCCTGTGGGCCATCGAGACGATGCCCGGCATCGCCTCGCTCAACCGGGAAATCGTGCACCAATCCATGCTGATCGCCTTCCAGAACAGCTTCCTGATCATGGTCGTGGTGCCGGCGGCCGGAATCGTCTTGACGCTGCTCATCGGCAGGCACAAGACTCAATGACGGGAGCAGGACGACCTTCCAGCGAAAGGCAGGCCGATGCTTCCGATCGACATCTCGGTTTCCGTATCGATACTGATCGCGCTTCTCGCCGGATGGATGGCGCAGCCGGTCGTCGTCCGGCCGACCGGTGGAAGCAGCTATACTTTGCTTTACATCAAGCTGCCGGTCGACACGGTCTCGCACATGCGCCGGCAACTGACGGAGTCCGCCCGCGAGATATGCCCGGCCGGTTACACCGAAAGGCGCGAATATCCCGATCCGACCCTCATCCCGTCTCGCACGCTGATTTGGGATGTCGAGTGCGGAAAGACGTGACGGCTGCGGAGGAGCACGACTTGCCCCTCCGCCCGGCTTTCACATATTGATGCCGCCCAGCGTCGGCATGCCCTTCTTCACCGCGGGACGCTGCCACAGCCCGTCGTACCAGCGCTTCACGTTGGGGTAGTCCTTGAGGTCGACCTTGTGGCGCTCGTGGCGGTGGGCCCAGCCCAGGATCGCGATGTCGGCGATGGTGTATTCGTCGCCCGCGACATAGTCGTTGTCCGCCAGCCGCCGGTCGAGCACGCCATAGAGCCGGTGCGATTCCTTGACGTAGCGGTCGACGCCGTACTGGTCCGGCTCCTTCATGCCGAGAAAGTGGTGCGCCTGGCCCAGCATCGGGCCAAAGCCACCCATCTGCCACATCAGCCATTCCATCATGGCGATGCGCTTGCGGGCGTCCTTCGGGATCAGCTTGCCGGTCTTCTCGCCGAGATAGATCAGGATCGCGCCGGTCTCGAACACCGAGATCGGCTTGCCGCCCGGCCCGTCGGGATCGACGATCGCGGGGATGCGGTTGTTCGGCGAAATCTTGAGAAAGTGCGGCTGGAACTGCTCGCCCTTGCTGATGTTGATCGCGTGCTCCTTGTAGGGCAGCCCGACTTCCTCCAGCATTACCGAAACCTTGCGGCCGTTGGGCGTTGCCCAGGTGTAGAGATCGATCATCATGAAGGCTCCTTGTCGCTTCTTGCCGCGGTCCGCGCCCGCGATGTTAAACTCCCGGTTCACTCGACTTCATTAAAGCAGGAAACGCAGCAGGAGCGCCATGGCAGCCTATCTGATCGCCCAGGTCGACGTTCACGATCCGGAGACCTACAAGAAGTACACCGCCGGGGTGCCGGCGACGCTCGACAAGTACGGCGGCACGTTCCGCGTCCGCGGCGGCGCGGTGACGCCGAAGGAAGGCGGCTGGGAGCCGAAGCGCCTCGTCGTCATCGAGTTCCCCGACATGGCCGCGCTGAACCGCTGGTACGACTCGCCCGAATACCAGAAGATCATCGGCATCCGGCATGACGCTTCCGAGGGGCAGATGATCTTTGTCGAGGGGGCGTAGGTCCGCCGCCCCCTCAATGCGGCACGCCCTGGTCGAACAGCGGCACGCGCTTGTCGCGGAAGGGCACGACGAGCAGCGCGCCGGCGACGAAGCCGCCGATATGCGCCCACCAGGCGATCTGGCCGCCGATGCCGAACAGCACGCTCGCGACCTGGGTCACGAGCCAGAGCGCCAGCACGAAATAGGCCGGCAGGTAGAGCGGAAACCATTTCATCGCCAGCACCAGCACCTTCACTTTCGGGTGCAGCACGGTGTAGGCGCCGAGGATGCCGGCCACCGCGCCGCTCGCGCCCACGAGCGGCTCCTGCGAGCCGGGCATCGCGGCGGCCTGAGCCAGCCCCGCCGCCGCGCCGCACAGGAGATAGAACAGCAGAAAGCGCCAGTGGCCCATCGAATCCTCGATGTTGTCGCCGAACACCCAGAGGAACAGCATGTTGCCGACCAGATGCATCCAGTCGCCGTGCAGGAAGATCGAGCTCAGCAGGGTGACCGGCGGCGACATCGGCGCGAGCTGCGGATCGAGTTGATCCGTGCCGAACAGCACGGAAGGGATCATGCCGTAGACCAGGATCGAGCGCTCGAGCATGCGGGGCGGCAGGCTCGCCTCCCACAGGAAGATCAGCGTCGTCACCAGGACCAGCGAGATCGTCATGAACTGGAACGGAATGATCCGCAGCGGGTTGCGGTCGTAGACGGGCAGCAGCATCCTTGTCCAACCCTTTCGCCGTTTCCACGCGCCGCAATTCCGTGCCGGCTAGATCAGGCGCGCTTGTGCGCCTTGTACTGCTCCTCGCCGAACATCCATTTGCGCTCCTCGTCGGTCATACCGACGTTCGCCGGGCGCGCCTTGTCCGCCAGCACCTGAATGCCGCGCTGCACTGCAGGACGCGCGGCGATCGCGTCGAACCACCGCTTGACGTTCGGGAAGTCGTTCAGATCCTGTCCCTGGCGATGGAGGTTGCGCAGCCACGGCCAGGTCGCAATGTCGGCGATGGTATAGACGCCGCCCGCCAGATATTCGGATTCGCCGAGCCGCGTGTCGAGCACGCCCATCAGGCGGCCCGCTTCCTTGGTGTAGCGCTCGACCGAATAGGCGTGCTTGTCGACCGCATAGCCGCGGAAGTGGTTCGCCTGCCCGAACATCGGGCCGACGCCGCCCATCTGGAACATCAGCCATTGCATGGTGCGGTATTTCAGCTCCGGCGTTTTCGGCAGCAGGCCGCTGCCGGTCTTCTCCGCCAGATAGAGCAGGATGGCGCCGCTCTCGAACAGCGACATCGGCTTTCCCTCCGGCCCGTCCTGATCGACGATTGCGGGGATGCGGTGATTCGGATTCAGCTTGAGAAAGAACGCCTGAAACTGCTCGCCCTTGCCTATGGCGATCGGGTGGATCGTGTATTTCAGCCCGACTTCTTCCAGCATGATATGGACCTTGTGGCCGTTCGGGGTCGGCCATGTGTAGACGTCGATCATTGGGGTGCCCTCCGGCTGAGCCTGTCTCGTTCGTGGATCCTGTTCTGCCGCCATATTTCGTCAACGCGGCCGTCGGCACAAGCGCCGTCGGGGCACGCCGATTTCCCGCGGCCAGGGATTACCCGGCGCTTGCGGCTGGTGTATTCTGCGCCCGCTAAGGCCATTTGCCTGGGGGAAGACCCATCTCCAAGCCCTTCAGCGAGGACGAGCGGCGGCGCTTCCGCAACCTGCTCGAGCTCGCCAACAGCAGCCCCTACCAGGGCGAACGGGACAACGCCATGGCGGCGGCCGAGCGGCTCGCCGGCCGGCACGGCATGACGCTCGAGGAGGCGGCCCGCGGCGGCACGCAGGCGCCGCGGCCCGAGCCGCCGCCCCACCGCGGCCCGGAAATGTGGCAGGCGCGCGAGCTGGCGCGCGCCATCCACCTGATGGACTACCAGATACAGCTCGACAAGGCGCGCATCGCCGAAGCGATGAAGGAAGCCATCGCCCGCGGCCTGGAGCCGGACCCCGTGCCGCAGCCTCCGCGCCCGCAGATACTCGGGAGCTGGCAGCCGTTCCGCAGCCGCAGCCGGCGCCGCATGGAGCCCTACCGCCATGCGCGCGTGCTGCTGGAGGAAACGTCGCTTCCCATCGAAGAGATCGCCGACATCACCGGCCTCGACGTTTACAAGGTCGCCAGCCTCAAACTGAAGCTGCGCACCGGCAGCAATGCCTGGACGGCGGGGTAGGATACGCACCTGCGGCGCGCCCCTCATGCTTCGACAAGCTCAGCAGGGTTCTTTATTACAAATCAAAAATCTAGACCTCATCCTGAACCTGTCGAAGGATGAGCGGCACCACGATCATTCCTCCGCACCCTCTTCCTCACCCACGTAAATCCGCGTCTCCGGCCTCACCCCCGACCGCTTGCGCTGGTCCGTCATGCGGCCGTTCTCCAGGTAATCGCCGGCGACGGCACGCACGGCGGCGGCATCCCAGGTGTCGTTCCAATCGCCCAGCGAGTAGCCGTGCCACGGCGGCTGCGGCTTGAGCGCCGGCAGGCCGAGCTCGTCCCAGATCGCCCGCGCTTCTTCCATGATCTCCCGCTTCGGCAGGGCGAGCGGCGGCATGTCGGCCTTGAGTGTCGCGTCGATCAGCAGCGTCGCCTCTTCGTCGTCGCGCGGTCCCGCCCGCGGCCCATGGCCCCGGCCGCGGTGCGGCACGATCTCGATGTCATGCGCCGGGTTGGCGCGGTAGGCCATGGCCCAGAACACGGCATCGGCGTTGTCGGGATCGATATCCTCGTTGATGGCGATGACGTACTTGCCGACCGCCGCCTGCAGCATCGCAACGCCGGTCATCGCGCGCCAGATCTCCGTCCGCGGGACGCCGCGCTCGAACTGCACGAGCAGCACTTTCCGGATATTGGTCAACGGCTCGTGCATCGCCACGCGCTTGACGCCCTTGACCGAAAGATTGTCGCGTAGGTGGGCAAGGAACAGCGGCTCGTAGGCGACGCGCTTGATGACGCTCGATTCGCTCGGCGTGACCTGCGAGATGATCGACGGAATCACGGGTTTTGCCCTGTGCGTGATCGCCGTGACCTGCATACGCATGTTGTAGGCTTCGAGGGCGACATGGCCGTGCGATTCGCCGAACGGCGCTTCGGGCTCGAGATACTCGGTATCGATCATGCCTTCGATCACCAGCTCGGATTCCGCCGGGATCGTCAGATCGACCGTACGCCCGCGCACCACGTTGATCGGCTCGCCCACGAGCCCGCCCGCGACGCCGATCTCCTCCTGGCCGATACGCAGCTTCTGCGGCGCGGTGTAGATCACCGCGGGCGGCGCGCCGACCACGACAGCGATCGGCATCGGCTCGCCCCGCGCGCGGTACTTCTCCCAATGCAGGTAGCCTTCCGCACCGCCGGTCCGGGTCGCCATGCGCACGACGTTCCGGTCGGGGGCTTTCAACGCCACCCGATACGTCCCCATGTTCTGCGTGCCGGTATCGGGGTCCCGTGTGATGCAGCATGTCATCGTCAGGTAGGGCGCTGAATCGAAGCCCGGCGTGGAGATCGGGATCGGCAGCGCGTCCATTCCCTTGCCCGCCCCGGCGAGGTCGCTTCCCGTCAGAACGACCTCATGGCAGGGCGCTTCTTCGACCAGCCGCGGCGCGATCGGTTCGGCGATCGCCTTGTCCCACAGCGGGCCGATCTCGTCACGCGGCACGCCCATGCCGATGCAATAGATTTCGGGGTTGGCGGCCAGCCCGCCGATCAATACGGGCATGTCGAAGCGCCGCCCCTTGCCGTCGACGATGTTGGTGAAAAGGAACGCTTTCCGCTCCCGCTCCGGCAGACCGCCGCGGAACTGCCATCGCACCAGGGCGTGCATGTGCGAGTCCTTGTCGATCGGCCGATCGACACGGACCAGCAGCCCGGCCGCATCGAGCGCAGCCATGTGCTCCTGCAAGTCCCGGTATTGGCGCCGCCGCAATTCGGGCATAGGTCACCTCTCGCCCTGCATCGTTCGCGGGAGAATTGTAACCCAAATTTGCGGGGACGGTCAGTTACACTTGTGGCGGCTCACGTAGAAGCCGTCGCGAACCCCGTCGAAATGGTCGCTGATGCCGGGATGCATGACGGGCTCGTCGCTTTCGTCGAGCAGCAGGTTCTGCTCCGACACATAGGCGATGTAGGTCGTCCTGTCTTTGTTCTCCGCCAGCAGATGATAGAAGGGCTGATCCTTGCGGGGACGAGACTCCCGCGGAATGCTCTCGTACCATTCGTCGGTGTTGGCGAACGCGGGATCGACGTCGAAGATGATACCACGGAAACCGTACTTCCGATGTCGAACGACCTGTCCGATTCGGAATTGGGCGGTTGCATTCAGCATAGACACTCCAGATTTCTGCTCGTTTCTTATCTACCCCGGCCGATTGCCGATCACAGCGCGGCGTCGAATGCCCGAACCGCGCCTCCCCAGATCCGGTCGCCGCCATTACCCTTCGGCAACGCCGGACCGGCCTTCGGCCCCGCCTCGAATTTTATCGATGCATACTGCCGAAGCCCGCGGCGACAATAAAGTGGCAAATGGGGGTTGCGCCGGTCGATATTGGGCTAACGGTTCGGAAGGGCCGCCATCCGGTCGATGTGCCCCAAAATCGACGGGATTAACCATGCGTCGCCTTTCTCGTCACCACTCGGGTGACGAATGACGACCGCTATTGTCGAAAAAGTGGTGCGAGCATCATGTTTCGTCCCGTGACAGGATCGACCGCGACACGGAACGCGGGTCGCGCCGGCCCCATTTGCCGTTCTCGACCTTCAGGAAGAATTCCCGAAGCGCGGCGTTGAAGGCTTCCGGTTCCTCCAGATTGCAGGCATGTCCGGTCTTCGGGATGACCACGAGTCCCGACGTCGGAATCGTCCGTTTCATGAACAGTCCGGGGTCGAGACAGGGCTCATCCTCGTCGCCTGTCACGATCAGCACCGGCACATCCACCGCCTTCAACTCATCCTCGAGGCCGTAGAGCGAGGGCCGCACCGCTTGCACGCCGCGCAACGTGTTGGCGGAACCCTGGACGGAATGTTCGGCGAGCTGCTGGAGAAATTCACGGTAGCCGCGCGGGTCCTTGTTCTCGAGCTGCACCCGCGTCGGGCCGGAACCGTAAACCGCAGACATCTTCTCCATGCCCTCTCGTTCGAGCCGGTCGGCGGTTGTCTCCGCCTCCGTCTTGAACTGGGTGCGCTTGGCCGGGTCGGCGCCGTAGCCGCAGCCCGCGATCACGACGCTTCGCGCCAGCGCGCCGTAGCGCATGGCGAAATGCGCGGCGGCGAATCCGCCCATGCTGAGGCCGACGACGTGGGCATTCTCGATTCCGGCGCCGCGCATCACGGCGGCGATGTCGTCGGTCGCGATGTCCTGGCTGTAGAGCGACGGCTGTTCGGGCACATCGGATGGCGGGAAGCCCCGCGCATTGTAGGCGATGCAGCGATAGAAACGCGCGAAATAGCGGAGCTGCGGCTCCCAGCTCCGGAGATCGCCGGCAAATTCGTGGACGAAGACGATCGGGAAGCCGCTTCCAGTTTCCTCGTAATAGAGTTTGGCGCCTTCGGCGTCGGCGTATGGCATCTGGCTTTCCCCCATCCGTCGGCTCGACAATTCGCTACACTATAGGCGAAACCGGGCCGGCAGTGGAGCGGCCAGCGAATTCCGCGTACACTCCACGGGCGGTGCGGCGCTGGGCGAAAGGAGCGAAGGCACATGGGACTGCCCGTCGTGCATTTCGAAATTCATGGCGAAGATTCCAAGGCGATTTCTGTGTTTTATTCCTCGGTCTTCGAGTGGACGATCAACGCCAACAACCCGCTGAACTACGGCCTGGTCGATACCGACGCGGAGGGTAAGGGAATCGGCGGCGGCATCTGCCACAGCAACATGGCGCCGGCGGTGCTGATCTACATCCAGGTCGACGACCCGCAGCTCTATCTCGACAAGGTCGAAGCGGCCGGAGGGCAGACGGTGCTGCCGGTCACGGAAATTCCCGGCGCCGTCACCATGGCGATCTTCGAGGACCCGGCCGGCAACCGCATCGGCCTCGTGAAGGCCTGACCCGGCCGGAAGCTAGCGGCAGGAGGCGCTTTTTACATGCAGCTCGGCGTGGTTTTTCCGCAACTCGACATCGGCGCCGATCCGGCCGCCGTGCGCGACTATGCGCAGGCGGCGGAGGCGCTCGGCTATACCCATATCCTCGCCTTCGACCATGTCGTCGGCATCAATCCAGGGAGCCGTCCCGGCTGGAAAGGACATTACGACCACACCGCGATGTTCCACGAGCCGTTCGTGCTGTTCGGCTTCCTTGCCGGCGTGACACGAAAGCTCGGCTTCATCAACGGCGTGCTCGTCCTGCCGCAACGCCAGACGCCGCTCGTCGCCAAGCAGGCGGCCGAGGTCGACGTACTGTGCGGCGGGCGTCTCCGGCTCGGCGTCGGTGTCGGCTGGAACGGCCCCGAATTCGAGGCCATGGGGGAGGAATTCGGCAATCGCGGCCGGCGCATCGAGGAGCAGATCGCGCTGCTGCGACGGCTCTGGTCGGAAGAGCTCGTCACCTTCGACGGCGAATGGCACCGGATCGCCGACGCCGGCATCAACCCCTTGCCCGTGCAGCGGCCGATACCGATCTGGATCGGCGGCAGCGCCGAAGTGGTGATCAAGCGTGTCGGCCGCCTGGGCGACGGCTGGCTGCCACAGTTCCCGGGGATGGACCCGGCGCTTTCCAACACCGGCGCGCAGCCGCGACGTTTCGAGGCGCCCGAAGCCCTGATCGAGCGGATGCGCGGCTATGCCAGGGAGGCCGGGCGCGACCCGCGCGCCATCGGCATCGAGGGCCGTTCTTCGATCAAGGATCAGTCGCCGGACGATTGGATATCCGTCTATAGCCGCTGGAAGGCGCTCGGCGCGACGCATCTCTCCGTCAACACCATGCGCGCCGGCCTGACCGGCCCGGATGCGCATATCGACGCCATCCGGCGCTACAAGGAAGCGGTGGACGGCGCGTGATCGCTAGCGCCGCGGACGCCAGACGTAAAACGCGGTCGCGGCGTAGTTCCAGACGGTGCCGATCAGCAACCCGGCCAGCACGGACGGAAGCCAGGCGCCGCCGCCCCGGAAGATATATGACGCGACGCCGACATTCCCCACCGCGCCGATGCTGCAGACGAGGCAGAAGACGACCAATCCGCGGAGCCAATCGCGGCCCGACAGCCGCTGATCGCGATAGGTGACGAGGTTGTTGAGCGTGAAGTTCACGACCATGGCGAACAGCGCGGCGATCGCCTGGCTCGGCCAGAACGCCAGCGAAAATCCATGGAATGCCGCCGCGAAGGCGGCAAGATGCACGACGATGCCGCCGCCGCCGATGACGGAGAAATAGATCAGCCTCGAAGGAACGAGTCGCCCGGCTTTCTTCTGCAGAAGCATCGTCAGGAAGTCCAGCGCGACGATGCCGTCGACCTTGCTCTCGCCCGCGTGCCGCGCGCGGAATTCGTAAGGCAGTTCGCGAAAGCGCAGCGGCCTCTCCGCCGTGGCGAAAATATCCAGCAGTATCTTGAAGCCCACGCCGGAAAGGCCGCGCACGACGCCGTGCAGCACGTCGCGCCTGACGGCGAAGAAGCCGCTCATCGGATCGCTGAGGACGACGCGCAGCGTCTTCTGCGCGAGCAGCGTCGAAGCCCTGCTCAAGCGCGCCCGGCGCCCGTCCCAGTCGCCGATGCCGCCGCCCGCCATGTAGCGGCTGCCGACGACGATGTCGACGTCGCCCTGCCGGAGGTTCTCCAGCATATCCGGCAGCACCGTCTCGTCATGCTGCAGGTCGCCGTCGATCACGGCGAGGTACGGGGCGGAGCTCGACAGGAAGCCTTCGATGCAGGCCGACGACAGGCCGCGGCGCCCGATCCGCTGAATGCAACGGATGCGTCGGTCTTGCCGGGCCAGCTCGCTGACGCGGGCGGCCGTGCCGTCGGTCGAATCGTCATCGACGACGATCACCTCCCACGCCACGCCCGGCAGCGCCTCGCCGATGCGCCGGACAAGCTCGGCGATGTTCTCCCGCTCGTTGAAGGTCGGCACGACGATCGAGATTTCCGGCCCTGCCGGGACATCTGCCGTCCGGTCCGGTCCGGCCGTTTCATCTGCCGAGCTCAACATCCGATCGGCCCTTTCAAGATAACCGAGAAGACGACGCTTCCCCGCGAACCGGCCGGATGCAGGACAACATCCGCTCGGTCCGCAATGAGCTTGTCGGCGATCCACCGGAGTTCGTCCGCCCTCAGGAGGAATTCCGGATAACGCTTTGTAAAGGAGCACAAGTCCATCCCATGTATCGGTGCGAACGGCTTCAAGTTGTGCAGCGCGCGCTCGTTCGTGTCATGTCCCCGCAATTCAAGCGCCAAATTGGAATCGCCGATGTAGAAGATACGGCTCCGCAGCTCGACCGGCAGGTAGAAATTGTCCTCGAGGTACCGGTGAGCCGACGCCACCATCGGCAGCGTCGATTCGCTCAGGATCCGCGCGTCATTCCGGGCATTCACGAATATGCGTTGCTCGACGTGGCCGGGGAGATAGGCGAGAGATGCTGCCGCCCACGCCCCGAATGACAAGGTCAGCAAAAAGGCGAGGCCCCGCCGCCATCCGGACGCCTGATGCACCAGGTATCCTGTGAGAACGGCGGCGCCGACGACCGTGTTGAGGGTGTATTTGAAGGTGAAAGCATGCGTGATGGCGAGAGCGAGTACATAAGTAATGAAAGGCATCATGCAGAGCAACGCCGCCGCTGCGACCTCGTGGCGGGGCATCGCCGCGGGCGCCGGACGGCGTGAATCGGGGAACGGGGCGAGAAAAAGGAACGCTGCCGCGCCGACCAGGCCTGCCATAACAACGGGGATGGCCAGCTCGAACAGCTTGATGTAGGCGTGGACCACCATGTTCGGCCCAAGTTTCGTCCAGAAGGTTCCAGAAAACTCCGATGCATGGAGGACGAAGGGGGCGAGAGGCCCGAGCAATGCAAGGGATGCGACAATGGATCCGGCAATCGGCCAGTAGATCTTTCGGCCTTCCCAGCTCCGCCAAGCCTCGCCGACGACAACGGGCAGATAATTCAGCACGCCGTAGTAGTGGCTGTAGGGACCAATGCTGAGAGATACGGCGAGAAAAATCAGCCGTGGTGCGGTCGGCTTCTCACTCGCCAGCTGCCATGCGAGCAGGACGAGACACATTGACGCCATAAGAAATGCATACCCGCGCCCTTCGTAGGAATAGCGAATCGCCAGCGTGGCGAAGGGAAAGGAAAAGGAGACGAGGGCAGCCAGCACCGACGTGCGGCGCAGCACGAAGACGTAGAGGCACAGCCCCCCCACGAGCATGGCGACGATCGACGGAAGCCGAAAGGCGAGCTCGGACCCGCCGAACAGCGACATCGAGAGATTGCGCGCGAGGTAGTCCAGCGGAGGATGGTTGTCCGCCTTAGCCAGCAGCGCCTCGATAACGGCATGCGGGCTGCCGAGCGCCGAGACATGGTAGGTCACGATTTCGTCGAACCAGAGCGGCGTTCTCGTCGCTGTCAGGCCAACTGCGTAGAGATACAGGCCGCCGAGCAGCGCAACTGGGGCGTGCTGCAGGCGAGAAAACAGCGGCACGCTCGCCTGGAATCGGCCAAGACGCATGTCTGTCACCCGCCCCCGTGTCCTTCCGAAGGAACTATGGCCGAATCCGCCGGCACCGCTCCCCCTCCCGGCCAGACCGAAAGTTATTAACGACGAGAATGGAGCCAAATCAACGACGAATAATTTGGCCGCGCATCGAACCGCAATAAGCGTCGGCAATCCGATTCTGCCGGCGGTGTCGCTTCTGATACCATCGAGGCCTGTCGATGCAAACGCAGTCCACCGGTGAAAAGCGGGGTTCCTGCTGGGACCGATTGCCGGACCAATGGGAGGAGCGATGGCGGCGACCGGAAAGATCCGCACGAATCCGATTCCGAAGACCGCCGAGCAAATGCCGGTCATCGGTCTCGGGACCTGGCAGACATTCGATATCGGCAAAGATCCCGATGCGCGCGCCGAGCGCGAGGAAGTGCTGCGGGTCCTGTTCGATTCCGGGGCGTCGATGATCGATTCCTCGCCGATGTATGGCCGCTCGGAAGGCGTGGCCGGCGACCTGCTGCAGAAGATGACGGCGCACGACGAGGCCTTCCTCGCGACCAAGGTGTGGACTCGGGGCGAGGAAGCGGGCCGGCGGCAGATGGAAGAATCGTTCCGGCGCTTCCGGACGGACGCCGTCGACCTGATGCAGATACACAATCTCGTGGACTGGAAAACGCATCTCAGGACCTTGCGCGCCTGGAAGGAGGACGGCCGCATCCGCTACATCGGCATCACCCACTACACCGGCGCCGCGCTCGCGGAGCTGTCGGCCGTGATCCGCACCGAGACGGTCGACTTCGTGCAGCTTCCCTACTCCATCGGCATG
This sequence comes from Alphaproteobacteria bacterium, assembly GCA_009377445.1. Lineage (GTDB taxonomy): Bacteria > Pseudomonadota > Alphaproteobacteria > UBA8366 > UBA8366 > WHUA01. Next base: position 157,254 of record WHUA01000004.1, read on the forward strand.
CGCGAGGCGGAAAACGAGCTGCTGCCGCTGGCCGCGGACAAGGGCGTCGCCGTCATCGTCAACCGGCCCTTCGAGGGCGGCGGCCTGTTCCGCGACCGGCGAAAGGACCCCTTGCCCGCCTGGGCGGCGGCGTACGGCATCGAAAGCTGGGCGCAGCTCTTTCTGAAATACGTCCTGGCGCACCCGGCCGTGACCTGCGCCATCCCCGGCACGGCGAAACCGCGGCATATGGCGGACAACCTGAATGCTGGACGCGGCCCCGTGCCGGACGAGAAAATGCGCGCCGAGATGCTTCGTGCGGCGCAAGCCGCCTGAGGGCGTGCGCAATACGATGAATGCGCGATATGATGGAGAAAATCGAGGAATGCCGCCCATGCCGATGCCAACCGACGGACTGATCGTCGTCGCCAAGCGCGACTGTCCGACCTGTACCTTGATCGAGCCGGTGTATCGCCAGCTCGCGGACAGCGGCATGGCGGTGTCCGTCTACAGCCAGGACGACCCGAGCTTTCCGGCGGGCCTGAAAGGCGTGCAAGACGACCGCAGCCTCGAGGCGTCCTTTCACCTCGACATCGAAATCGTACCCACCGTCATCCGCATGGAGGCCGGCAAGGAAGCCGGCCGCCGCATCGGCTGGCACCGTGGCGAGTGGGAAGAGCTGACCGGCATCCAGGGCCTCGGCAAGGGCCTGCCGGACCAGCGGCCGGGATGCGGCTCCAAGAGCGTCGAGCCCGGCGTGCGCGAAACGCTGCTGGCGCGCTTCGGCGGCCTCCTGAAGTCGCGGCAAGTCGAGGTATCGCCCCTCGAGGACCCGATGGAGGTGTGCTTCGAGCGCGGCTGGAGCGACGGCCTGCCGGTCACGCCGCCGACCGACGAGCGCGTCATCCGCATGCTGTCTGGCACCACCCGCGACCCGCAGGAGGTCGTCGGCCTGATCCCGCCGAACCTCGCCGAATGCACCGTAGAGAAAGTGGCGATTAACGCGGTTATGGCGGGCTGCAAGCCCGAATACATGCCGGTGGTGCTCGGCGTGGTCGAAGCGGCGCTGATGCCGAACTTCGCCATGCACGGCCTCCTCTGCACACTCTATTTCTCCGGCCCCGTCGTGATCGTCAACGGCCCGGTCAGCAAGCGCATCGGCATGAATTGCGGCCTCAACGCGCTGGGCCAGGGCAACCGGGCGAATGCCGCGATCGGCCGCACGCTGCAGCTCGTCATCCGCAATGTCGGCGGCGGCCTGCCCGGCGGCATCGACCGCTCGGCGCTCGGCAATCCCGGCAAATACACCTTCTGCTTCGCCGAGGACGAGTCCGATCCGGAATGGCAGCCGCTCTCCGTCTGGCGCGGCGCCGGGCGCGGCAAGTCGGCGGTGACGCTGTTCCACGGCGACGGCGTGACCGCCTTCGTCGACCACGGTGCGCGCACGCCGGAGGAGCTGGTGCGCTCGATGGCGACGTCGCTCGTCACGGTCGGCCACGTCAAGCTGGCGCAATGGTCGAACGCGATCGTCGTGCTGACGCCCGAGCATTACCGCGTCTTCCGGGAAGCGGGGTGGGACCGGCAGCGCATCACGGACGCCCTGCACGATGCGACGACCCGCCCCGGCCGCGACCTGGTCAAGGGCGCGCAGGGCCTGAACGAAGGCATCGACCCGAAGTTCGCGGACCAGATGATGCCGAAATTCTGGCGGGACCACGGCCTGATGCTCGTGCGCGCGGGCGGCGACGCCGGCATGTTCTCGGGCATCATCGGCGGCTGGTCCGCCGGACGCTTCCACGACGACGTGCAACCGGTAACAAAGGAGATCACCGAATGAGCAACGCCTTCACGATGCGCGATCCGACGGCAGAGGCCGCGCCGGTTCAGCGCGAGCGGCTGAAGCCGCCTAAATCGCTCGACGGCCTCACCATCGGCCTGCTCGACATCGGCAAGCAGCGCAGCGACGAGTTCCTCGATTCGATCGACCGGCTGCTGACGGCGCGCGGCCACACGGTGCGGCGCTACGCGAAGCCGACCAACGCCAAGCCGGCGCCGGTCGCGGTGGTGCAAAGCCTCGCCACGGAATGCGACGTCGTCGTCGAAGCCTTGGCCGATTGAGGGTCCTGCACGTCGTGCAGTCTGCATGACATGAAGGACCTCGACGGACGCGGCATCCCCGGCGCGATGATCGCCACCACGGAGTTCGAGGACGCGGCGAAGAGCCAGGCGAGAACGATCGGCTTCATGCCGGCCGTGATCTACGTGCCGCACCCGATCCAGAACCTGACGAAGGAGGAGCTGGTGAAGATTGCGGAGAAGGCCATCGAGCCGATATTGGCGAGCATTACGGCGGAGTAGATCGATAGACCCGGAAGCAACCCTCATGCTTCGACAGGCTCAGCATGAGGGTTGCCCCTTGTTCTAAATCGGTATCGTGTACCTCATCCTGAGCCTGTCGAAGGATGAGTATGCACCGATATCCGGGCAGCTCATGCTTCGACAGGCTCAGCATGAGGCGATCGTTGAGCCGCTCACCCGCGGCCACCCCTACCCGCCCAGCTTCTTCCGCAGCAGATCGTTGACCAGCTTCGGGTTGGCCTTGCCCTGGGTCTCCTTCATCACCTGGCCGACAAACCAGCCGATGACCTTGGCGTTGCCGCCCTTGTACTGCGCCACGTTGTCGGGGCTGCCGGCGACGATGCGGTCGACCACCGCCTCGATCGCGCCCGTGTCGGTGATCTGCTTCAGCCCCTTCGCCTCGACGATGGCGGCGGCGTCCTTGCCGGTCTCGAACATCTCGTCGAAGACGTCCTTGGCGATGCGGCCGGAGATCGTATTGTCGGCGATCAGGCCGATCAGCCCGCCCAACGCCTCCGGCGTTACCGGTGACTTCGCGAGGGCGATGTCGGCCTTGTTGAGCCGCCCGAACAGCTCCGACATCACCCAGTTGGCAGCGAGCTTGGCGTCGCGCCCCTTCGCCACCGTCTCAAAGAACTCGGCCGTCTCGCGCTCGGCGACCAGCACGCCGGCGTCGTAGGGCGACAAGGCGTAGTCGGCGATGAAGCGCGCCTTCTTCTCGTCCGGCAGCTCGGGCAGCGACTGCTTGAGCCGATCGACGAAGCCCGGATCGAGGTCAAGCGGCAGCAGGTCGGGATCGGGAAAATAACGGTAGTCGTGCGCGTCTTCCTTGCTGCGCATGGAACGCGTCTCGCCCTTGGCCGCGTCGAACAGCCGCGTTTCCTGGCCGATCTTGCCGCCATCCTCGATGATCTCGATCTGGCGCGCCGCCTCGTACTCGATGGCCTGCTTGAGGAAACGGATCGAGTTGACGTTCTTGATCTCGCAGCGCGTCCCGAGCGGCGCGCCCGGCCGCCGCACCGAGACGTTGGCGTCGGCCCGCATCGACCCTTCCTGCATGTTGCCGTCGCAGGAGCCGATGTAGCGCAGGATCGAGCGTAGCTTTTCCACATAGGCAGCCGCTTCGTCGGACGAGCGCATGTCCGGCCTGGACACGATCTCCATCAGGGTGACGCCGGCCCGGTTGAGGTCGATATAGGACTGCGCCGGATGCTGGTCGTGCAGCGACTTGCCGGCGTCCTGCTCGAGGTGCAACCGCTCGATGCCGACCGTCTTGGTTTCGCCGTCCGGCAGGTCGACGGTGATCTCGCCCGCGCCGACGATGGGCTGCTCGTACTGCGAGATCTGATAGCCCTGCGGCAGGTCCGGATAGAAATAATTCTTCCGCGCGAAGACCGAATGCAGGTTGATCTTCGCCTTGAGCGCGAGGCCGGTCAGCACCGCCTGCCGCACGCTCAATTCGTTCAGCACCGGCAGCATGCCCGGCATCGCGGCGTCGACCAGGCTCACCTGCGTGTTCGGCTCGGCCCCGAAATCGGTTGCCGCGCCCGAGAACAGCTTCGACTTCGTGGTGGCCTGGGCATGCACCTCCAGCCCGATCACCACCTCCCAGTCGCCCGTGCGTCCCTTCATCAGCTTTGTCATGTCGCACCCAGTCTCGTTCGTATATCGAGCATCACCTCCCACCCCACCCTCCCCCGCAAGGGTAATTATATACTTGACGCATGTGGAGACGGATAGTAGAAAGGACGCATAAGCTTACAAGGAAATAAGCCATGTGCGACCTCACGAACCCGATTTTCACCGACGCCAAGAAGGCCCGCGAGCATCTTGAAAGCCTGCGCTGGGCCGCTGGCCGGTTCTGCCCGCATTGCGGCGCGGTCGAGGGTACGAGCTTCGTTCGTGGCAAGAAGCATCGCCCCGGCCTCTACTACTGCAATGAGTGCAAGAAGCAGTTCACGGTAACGATCGGGACGATCTTCGAGCGTTCCAAGATCCCGCTCAACAAGTGGATGCTCGCCTTTCATCTCATGTCGTCCAGCAAGAAGGGCGTATCCGCTCACCAGCTCCACCGGATGCTTGGCGTGACGTACAAGACGGCATGGTTCATGGCCCATCGTATCCGCGAGTGCATGCGCCCTGCCTTCAACGACGGCCCGCTGGGCGGCGAAGGCAAGGCCGTGGAAGCCGATGAAACCTACATCGGCGGCAAGGAGAAGAACAAGCACCGCTCCAAGCGCACCAGCGCCATCGGCGGACAGGGCAAGGAAGTCGTCTTCTCCCTGGTCGAGCGCGGCGGCGCTGTCCGCTCGCATCATGTCGCCAACGTCAACGGCAAGACCCTGCGGCCCATCATCAAGGCGCAGGTTGACCGCAAGTCGATCCTCATGACCGACGAAGCTGGGCAGTATCGTGAAGTGGGCCTCGAATTCGCCCGGCACGGCAAAGTCAATCACGGGATCGAGGAATACGTTCGCGGTGATGCCTACACGAACACGGTTGAAGGATATTTCTCGATCCTGAAACGCGGGATTACCGGCGTGTATCATCACGTCAGTCAGGCCCATTTGAAGCGTTATCTGGCGGAATTCGATTTCCGCTACAACGAGCGTTCCGCCCTTGGCGTGAGCGATGCCGAACGCGCCGCGAAGGCAATCCGAGGCGCGGAAGGCAAGCGACTCACCTATCAACAACCTCGTTAAGGGCGAGCACGCCAAGCGGCGCTATACGCGCCGTGCGTGGCGTCGGATGCTCAAGCGCGTCCGCTACGAGACGTGGTTGAAAGACTCCAAGTAATCAACTACCCGCTGTATAGTCCCTTTGTACCAAGGGGAGGCCACCATGGTTGATATTGGAACCATTGCTGCGGCGGTGTCGGGTCTCAATACGGCGCGCGAAATGACGCAAGCGCTGATAGGTGTCCGGGATGCCGCAGTTCTTAATGACAAGGTCATTGAATTGCAGTCCGTAATTCTCGCCGCCCAAGGCAACGCACTTACGGCCCAATCGGAGCAATTTGCGTTGTTGCAGCAAGTACGCGAGTTGGAAGAACAAATGGCTCGCATGGAAACATGGGACGCTGAGAAGGAGAAATACGAACTCAAGGATGTTCGATCTGGAGTGTTTGCCTATGCGCGCAAAGAAGGCATGGAGCCAGCCGAACCCCCTCATCACATTTGTGCAGACTGTTACCAGAATCGCCAAAAATCTGTCCTCCAAAAGGTTACGCGCATGCCAGGAAGGGCGCATGTCCTCGTGTGCCAACAGTGCGGCAGCGAAATCTACACCTCGGGACATTGGCAACCGGAGCATGGCGGCGGACGCCGACGGCGGTGAGCCTATCGCTTCTTTTGCTCGCGCTGCTTCTTCGGAGCGGGCGCTGGCTTATGCGGCTTATGCGGCATGCCGAGCGCGCGCTTTAGGGCTTCGTCGCGGCGCTTGGCTGCCTCAGCATCACTGAGTTGATCTGACTCTTTCGTGCTCATGACAGAATCATAGAGGCAATCAAATGAAAAGAAAAAGGCCAAAACGCATCATCACGGCAGCACACTACCGAGGGATAGGGGAAGTTGTTGCGGCATGGGCTCGGCTTGAATCGCACATGCTCCAGACGCTGCGAACACTTCTAGGACTATCAAAATCACAAACGGTCGCAGTTTTTTGGGAAATGCAATTCCGAAACCGCGTTACAAGACTCAGAACATTAACAGCCTCGAAATTCCGACAAATGGACAGCAAACATGGATCGAAGTTTGGATTGGAGTTCAACAAGCTCTTAGATGAAATTGAAGATGCAAGTTTCATCCGTAACCTAGCCGCACATGCCGTGTGGCATAAAGGTAAGGTGCCTAATACCATCACTCCGCTTTATATGAGCGCCAAGGGTCAAAAAATTAAAAGGAACCGGGGGAAAGATTTCAAAGAAATCGAGCAACGAGAATTTTCTCCAAAGCGGTTCCGATGCGAAGCCATTAAGATCGCCAATCTTGCCGAACGATTTAAGGAGATTTCATCGCGGCACTTTGGCGTCAAATTTCTCCATGCCCAAGGCAAGGATATCTTCGACTAGCGACTCCACCCTTGTGTCAGATGGGAGGAAATCGGCTAGATGCTCAAACGCACTTTCCCACTTACGATAAACAGCAACACCAGCCCGGATCATTTCAGGCGGGATTACAGCCTCGTCAACATCTTCGTTCTCTTTTCCCATTTTCCCCCGCAGGGGGAGCTAAGTACTTGAGCTGCCGGCCTGTCTTGGCCATTATAGGACTCTTATCCTCTTTTCTCAAGTATATAACTCCCCCCGCAAGGGGGAGGGCCGGAAGAAGAAAGTCCTCCCCCCTTGCGGGGGAGGATTTAGGTGGGGGGTAAGATCTCCTACCCCGCCAAAAACCCCGGCTTCGCATCGAATGCCGCGGCGTCCTCCAGCGCCTGCCCCACCTGCAGCACGGTCTCCTCGTCGAACGGCCGGCCGATGACATGCAGGCCGAGCGGCAAGCCGTCCTTCGACAACCCGGCAGGCACCGAGATCGCCGGCAGGCCGGCGAGGCTCGCCGGGACGGTGAAGACGTCGTTCAGGTACATTGCGATCGGGTCGTCCATCTTCTCGCCCTGGGCGAAGGCGGCGCTCGGCGCGGTCGGCGTCAGGATGGCGTCGACGCTCTCCCATGCCTTGTGGAAATCCTCCGCGATCCGCGTCCGCACCTTCTGCGCCTGCAGGTAATAGGCGTCGTAATAGCCGGCCGACAGCACATAGGTGCCGATCATGACGCGGCGGCGCACCTCGGCGCCGAACCCCTCGGCGCGCGTGTTCTCGTACATCTCCTGCAGCGTTGCGCCATCGACGCGAAGGCCGTAGCGCACGCCGTCGTAGCGCGCCAGGTTGGACGAGGCCTCCGCCGGAGCGACGATGTAGTAGGTCGGCAGCGCGTATTTCGTATGCGGCAGGCTGATGTCGACGATGCGCGCGCCTGCGTCCTTGAGCCAGGCGATGCCCTGCCGCCACAGATCGTCGATCTCGGCCGGCATGCCCTCGACACGGTATTCCCTGGGCACGCCGATCCGCAGATTGCGAAGATCGCCACCGATGGCCGCCTCGTAGTCCGGCACCGGCCGGTTCACGCTGGTCGAATCCTTGGGATCGTGGCCCGCCATTGCGCCCAGCATGATCGCCGCGTCGCGCACCGTGCGCGTCATCGGCCCCGCCTGGTCGAGCGACGAGGCGAAGGCAACGACGCCCCATCGCGAGCAGCGGCCGTAGGTCGGCTTCAGCCCGACGATGCCCGTGAACGCCGCAGGCTGGCGGATCGAGCCGCCGGTGTCCGTTCCCGTCGCCGCGAGCACGGCGTGCGCGGCCACCGCCGACGCCGAGCCGCCGGACGAACCGCCCGGCACCAGCTTCTTGTTGGACGCCGCCGCCGACCGCCACGGGTTCTCCACCGGGCCGTAGTAGCTCGTCATGTTGGCGGAGCCCATGGCGAACTCGTCCATGTTGCATTTGCCGAGCATCACCGCGCCGGCGGCGAACAGCTTCGCCGTCACCGTGGATTCGTAGGTCGGCACGAAGCCGTCGAGGATGTGGCTCCCCGCCGTAGACGGCACGCCCTTGGTGCAGAACAGGTCTTTGACGCCGATGGGAATGCCTTCCATCGCGCCGCCCTCGCCGCGGGCAAGCCGGGCTTCCGCCGCCTTCGCCATGTCCATGGCGATCTCCGGCGTCTCGGTGATGAAGGCATTGAGCGGCCGGGCCGCCTCGACCGCATTGATGTAGGCCGAGGCCAGCTCGGTCGGCGACACGTCGCCCTTCGCCAGCGCGGCGCGCGTCTCGGCCAGCGTGAGATCGTAGAGGCCCGCCATTACTCGACCACCTTGGGCACGGTGAAGAAGCCGCGCGCCACATTCGGCGAATTCGCCAGAATCTCGTCGCGCCGCCCGCCGTCGGTGACCTCGTCGGGACGCATCGGCGGCACGGCGTCGACGACCGACGTCATCGGCCGCACGTCGGCGGTATCGACCTCCGCCAGTTGCTCCACCCAGCCGAGGATGTTCGACAGCTCGCCGGCAAGCCGCTCCTGCTCCGCTTCGGGCACCCGGATGCGCGCCAATCGGGCGATCTTCGCAACGGTGGCCTTGTCGATGGGCATCGCGGCGCTCCTCACGCGGCATGTCGGGGCTGATGGCGAAAGCGCGCGGACGCTAACACCCGATTCCGGCATGGGCAAGGCCGGTAGGGGCAAGGCCGGCATGGGCACGGATAGAGGAGGCGACAAATGGCGCCTGCTTGGCTAAAACCTGTGCGATGCCCATATGCTCCGTCTCGGAACTATCCGGCCGCCTGGCCAAGGGAACGCGCCTGCTCGGGCTCGACCTCGGCGACAAGACCATCGGGCTCGCCCTGTCCGACCCGGGATGCACCGTGGCCAGCCCGATCGACACGATCCGGCGCGGCAAGTTCACACGGGACGCCGAGGCGCTGATCCGCATCGTCCGGGACCGCGGCGTCGGCGGCTTGGTCATCGGCCTGCCCAGGAACATGGACGGCTCGGAAGGGCCGCGCTGCCAGTCGACCCGGCAATTCGCGGCGAACCTGTTGGAAAAGATCGACATCCCCATCGCCTTCTGGGACGAGCGCCTGTCGACGGCGGCGGTCGAGCGCTTCCTCACGGACGAAGCCGACATGACCCGGCGGCGCCGCGGCGCGGTGGTGGACAAGCTCGCCGCCGCCTACATACTGCAGGGCGCGCTCGATGCGATGGCGCATGCGGGGAAAGCCGGAGCGACTCATCCTTCGACAAGCTCAGGATGAGGGGCAGTCTGTTGATTTATAATAGGTATCCTCATGCTGAGCTTGTCGAAGCATGAGCTTCCGGCACGCCTCCTCCTCCTAAAGCACCAGCCGCACGTAAGCGCATAGCACCGCCAGCCACTGCGCCGCGCTTGCGGTGGCGATCGCCTGCCGCCAGCGCGCCAGCCTGGCGACGGTCGCCGGCGCGCCGGAGCCGAGTGAATCGAGCCTCGGCAACACGTCGAGAGCCGCGCGGAGAAAGCCCGCGCCAACCGCCAGGAGCAACAGCCGCCCGGTCCACCCGCCGGTCAGCAGAATCGCCACGGCAAGGATCGCGATCATCGTCCAGCAATAGGCGCGCCCGGCAAGGCGCTCGAACAGCGTTGCCGCCTCGGCCGGCGCCCGGCCGAATGCGACCGCGCCGTACAGCGCGGTCACCATGCCGATCGCGCCGAGCGGCAGCGCGGATGCGATAAAGGTGAGCAATGCGAGAAACTGGCCGAAGGTCATCGCGCCGGCCTCAGAGCTTCCGCGCCTGACCGATCGGCACCGCCGCGATCCGCGCCATTTCGCCGCTGCGGAAGCGCTCGGGCGCATCGAGATAGTCGAGGAACATGTCCGTGGAATCGTCGCCCCAGAACAGCTCGCCGTCGACCGCGAAGGTCGGCACGCCGAAGACGCCGCGCGCAAGCGCCTCGTCGCTGTTGGCATGCAGCGCCGACTTGACCTCCGGCGCGGCGATGCGGTGCGATGCGTCGTCCGCATTCATGTCCAGGCGCTCGCAGACCCGCCGCCACCCCTCGTCCTGCGATACATCGAAGCCTTCGCCCCAGATGACGTCGAAGATCGCGCCGACCGCCTCGCGGCCGCTGCCGGCGGCGATCGCCAGCCGCAGGGCGGGCAGCGGGTTGAAGGGATGCGCGGGCGGCATGGTGAAGGCGATGCCCGCGCGATCCGCATACCATTTGCAGAAGCGGTAGGTATGCAGCCGCTTCGCCGGAATTTCCGCCGGCCCCTTGTGCCCCCAGCGGCCGAGCAAAGCGGCGAAGAGCACCGGCTTGCAGGCGATCCGCAGGTTCGGCGGCAGGCTGTCGAAGCGGCAGAACTGCAGATAGGCATACGGCGAAATGAAGTCGAAGTACCAATCGGCGCTGCGGATTGCCGGATTGCGGCCCATGAGCCCCTCATTTTCGATTCTCGTGCATGACCGGTGACTAGGTGTAGCGCGGCCGGTGGGTCGGGGGAAAGGCCGGCCGTGGCGACTCGCCCCCGCCCGCCCCGGCCGGTGAAGGGGCCGGCGCCCGCCGAAACGCCAGGATTCCGGAGCGTTCCACCGTAGTGCTTGCGCCCCTCGCTGGACAGTGCTTAAAGTCCGGCTTTAATGAGCGCCGCGCGCAAAAACAGCGAAAAACAAGAGTCGGAAGCGGTCTATCGCTTCCCCCACAAGCATCTTCTTGGCATCGAAGGTCTGACCCGGAAAGCGATCGAGCTGATCCTCGATCTCTCGGATTCCTACGTCGAGCAGAACCGCCGGCACGACAAGAAGAGCGACGTGCTGCGCGGCCGCACGATCATCAACCTGTTCTTCGAGAATTCGACTCGCACGCGCACATCGTTCGAGCTAGCGGGCAAGCGCCTGGGCGGCGACGTCATCAACATGTCGGTCTCGACCAGCTCGATCAAGAAGGGCGAGACGCTGATCGACACGTCGATGACGCTGAACGCCATGCACCCGGACGTGCTGTGCGTGCGCCATCCGCATTCCGGCGCGGTCAAGCTGCTGAGCGAGAAGGTCAACTGCGCCGTCATCAACGGCGGCGACGGCACGCACGAGCATCCGACGCAGGCGCTGCTCGACGCGCAGACCATCCGCCGCCACAAGGGCCCCATCGAAGGGCTCACCGTGGCGATCTGCGGCGACATCCTGCACAGCCGCGTCGCGCGCTCGAACATTCTTCTGCTGTCGACGATGGGGGCGCGCGTCCGCATCGTCGCCCCGCCGACCCTCATGCCGACCGCGATCGACCGCTTCGGCGTCGAAGTCTTCAACAATCTCAAGGACGGCATCGCAGACTGCGACATCGTCATGATGCTGCGCCTCCAACAGGAGCGGATGAAGGGCATGTTCGTGCCGTCGATCCGCGAATATTTCCACTTCTTCGGCCTGACGCGGGAAAAGCTCGCCTTCGCCAAGCCGGACGCCCTTGTCATGCATCCCGGTCCGATGAACCGGGGCGTCGAGATCGATTCCGAGATCGCCGACGACATCGACCGCTCGCTCATCCGCGAGCAGGTCGAGATGGGCGTCGCGGTACGAATGGCCTGTCTCGACCTCCTGACCCGCGACCGTCCGGGCAACGAGCCTTGAGCGGGGAACGCACCGCCTATCTCAACGCACGCCTGCTCGACCCCGCGAGCGGGCTCGACGCGCCGGGCGCGCTGCTCGTCCAGGACGGCCAGATCGCCGACCTGGGACCCGACCTGTTCAAGGACGGGGCGCCATCGGTCGGACAAGTCGTCGACTGCGAAGGGCTATGCCTCGCGCCCGGCCTCGTCGACATGCGGGTCCAGCTTCGCGAGCCGGGCGAGGAGCACAAGGAAACGATCCACACCGCCGGCGCTGCCGCCGCGGCGGGCGGCGTCACGACGATGGTGTCGCTTCCCAACACCCACCCGGTGATCGACGACGTGTCGGTGGTCGAATTCATCGCCCGGCGCGCCCAGGAAGCGCGGAGTGTCAACGTCCGCTGCTATGGCTCGGTCACCCGCGGCCTGCGCGGCGAGGAGCTGACGGAGATGGGACTGCTGGCCGAGGCCGGCGCAGTCGGCTTCACCGACGGCACGCGCGCGGTCGGCAGCAGCCTCGTGATGCGGCGCGCGCTGAGCTACGCGAAGGGCTTCGGGCTGATGATCATCCAGCATCCGGAGGACCCGGCGCTGGCCGGCGACGGCGCGATGAACGAAGGCGAGATCGCCACCCGGCTCGGCTTGTCGGCCATTCCCGCCGATGCCGAGGTGATCATGATCGAGCGGGATCTCAGGCTCGTCGCGCTGACCGGCGGCCGTTACCATGCGGCGCATGTCTCGACCGGTGCCGCGATAGAAGCCATCCGCAAGGCGAAGGACCTCGGGCTGAACGTGACCTGCGATACCGCGCCGCATTATTTCGCGCTGAACGAGACGGCGGTCGGCGACTACCGAACCTTCGCCAAGGTGTCGCCGCCGCTCCGCAGCGAAGATGACCGGCGCACCGTCGTCGACGGCCTGGCGGACGGCACGATCGACGCCATCGCCAGCGACCACGCCCCGCACGACCAGGATTCCAAGCGCCTGCCGTTCGAACAGGCGGCTTTCGGCGCGGTCGGCCTGGAAACCCTGCTGCCGCTCACGCTCGAGCTGGTCCACAACAAGCACCTTTCCCTGCTCGACGCCCTCGGGCGGCTGAGCACCGGCCCGGCGAAGCTGCTCGGCCTGCCCGGCGGAACGCTGAAGCGCGGCGCGCCCGCGGACCTCATCCTGTTCGACCCGGAGAAGCCGTGGCTGATCGAAGAGAAGAAGCTGCGCAGCAAGTCCAAGAATTCGCCCTACGACACGCGCCCGGTGCAGGGACAGGTCGCCCGCACCGTCGTCGGCGGGCGCACGATCTTTCACGCCTGAGGGGCCGGTGCCGTACCCGGACATAACATCGTTGCTGCCGGCCTTGGCGGCCAGCTACCTGCTGGGCTCCATTCCCTGCGGCCTGCTGCTCACGCGCGCCGCGGGTCTGGGCGACATCCGCAGCATCGGCTCGGGCAACATCGGCGCGACGAACGTTCTGCGCACCGGCAACAAGCCGATCGCGCTGCTCACGCTCCTCGGCGATTTCGGCAAGGGACTGGCCGCCGTGCTGATCGCCAGGGCGGTATGGCCGGACGAGCCGATGCTGCCGGCGCTGGCGGCCCTCGCCGCCGTGCTCGGCCACCTCTTTCCGGTCTGGCTCAGGTTCAAGGGCGGCAAGGGTGTCGCGACGGCGCTGGGCGTGTTGGCCGGGCTCGCCTGGCAGGTGGGCCTGTTCGCGGCGCTGGCCTGGCTCGCGGTCGCGCTCGTGTTCCGCTATTCCTCGTTGGCCTCGCTGGTCGCCGTCGCGCTGGCGCCCGCAGCCATGTGGCATTTCGCGACCGGCTTCGACGCGGGCGTGGTGCTCGTGATCGCGGCCCTCGTCTGGCTCCGCCACCACGAGAATATCCGCCGCCTGATCGGCGGCACGGAACAGAAGATCGGCAAGCGTAACGGCGGCGAAGGTCCGCCGGAAAGCCCCGCAGTTTCCTGACAACCGGAAACGGCGTCGCTTCGGTCCGAACACAACGCGCAATTGACGGCCCGCCCGGCGCTTTGCATGGTGCGCCCATGCAAACTGCGGCACCACTCCGATTGCCGGACGGCGAGCGCCTCGACCGGCTCCGGCTCGCCCGGACCGAGAACATCGGCCCCGTCACCTTCCGCCAGCTCATCGCGCGCTTCGGCTTGGCGGCGAACGCCATCGAGGCGCTGCCGGACCTGGCGCGGCGCGGCGGCCGGCAGCGTCCGCTGCGGGTCTGCCCCGGCGATGAGGTCGAGCGGGAGCGCGAGGCCCTGGCCGCGCTCGGCGGGACGCATATCTTTCCGGGCGAGTCCGCCTACCCCGAAGCGCTCGCCGCCATCGACGACGCGCCGATGGCGCTCAGCGCGGTCGGCTCGATGCCACTGCTGCTGCGCGAATCGATCGCCGTCGTGGGCGCCCGCAACGCCTCCACCTCCGGCCGCAATTTCGCGCGGCGGATCGCGGGCGACCTCGCGACGGCCGGCCTCGTCGTCGTATCCGGCATGGCACGCGGCATCGACGCCGCCGCGCATGCGGGCGCGCTCGACGCGACCGTCGCGGTGCTCGCCGGCGGGGTGGACGTGATCTACCCCAGGGAAAACGCGGAGATCTACGCCCAGATTCGCGAGAAGGGCCTGCTGGTTTCGGAAATGCCCGTCGGCCTGCAGCCGCAAGCCCGGCATTTCCCGCGCCGCAACCGGATCATCTCCGGCGTGTCGCGGGGCGTGCTGGTCGTCGAGGCGGCGCTGCGTTCCGGATCGCTGATCACAGCGCGTCTCGCCGCCGAGCAGGGCCGCGACGTCTTCGCCGTACCGGGCTCGCCGCTCGATCCGCGCTGCCGCGGCCCTAACGACCTGATCCGCAAGGGCGCCATCCTCACCGAGTCGGCCGAGGACATCCTGTCCGAGCTGCCCGGGCCGCTGCTCCGCCCTATGCCCGCCGCGCCGCCCATCGACGCGGCAAAGGCGCGGAGCGGCAGCGGTTCCGAGCCGCCGGCCGATCTTCCGCAACATATTCTCGAGCTCCTCGGCCCCTCCCCCACATCCGTCGACGACATCATCCGCGACACAGGCCACCCGGCCGGCCAGGTTCGCGGCGCGCTCTTGGAGCTGGAGCTCGCCGGCCGGATCGAGCGCCAGCCGGGAGATTTCGTGGCCCGCCTGTTCGACCCGGCAAACGGGCGGTAACCGATTCAAAAGAATCGCGATTCTCATCTGAAATGATCTGTAATCGATTAATAGTTTATTCAGAATTAACCACAATTAATTAAACAAAGCTTGTCAGCTTCAATGACTTGGATAATATACGCGCGAGTCTCTACTTATGATATTTGACGTTAAGGACGCTCAACAGTTCCGGATGCAGGCGGAACGCAAGAAATTCCAAACCATATTCGGCAAGCGCATGGCATCGTCACCTTATGAAAAGCTCCTGGAACTCGCCCATCAGCGGGCGCTGAAGGGCAAGGGTGGGCTGGCGGCATCGGTCGCCGAAATGTGCCTCGCGTCGAAGGCGAGCCTGTCGGGCCGCGAGCTCGATCTGGCCTTCGAGATACTCCGGCTCCTGATCGGCAAGGTCGAAGTCAACATCCGCCGGCATATCGCCGATTACCTTGCCGAGCGCAGCGACGCGCCGCGCGACCTGGTGCGCCGCCTCGCAAACGACGAAATCGCCGTCGCCTACCCCGTCCTTTCGCACAGCGCCGTTCTCGCAAACGACGACCTGATCGAAATCGTCGACGAATGCTCGCTGCGCCACCGGCAGGCGATCGCCGTCCGCCCGCATATCTCGCAGGCTGTCGCAGGCCGGCTCGTCGCCCGCGACGAGATCGAAGTCCTGACGACCTTGATTTGCAACGAATCCGCCGACATCGGCGAAGCGGCGATGCAGCACCTGGTGGAGCGCTCGCTGGAGATAGAATCGTTCCGCGAGCCGCTGGCGCACCGCAAGGAAATGACGGGCGCTATGGCGCGCCGGATGTATATCTGGGCCGGCGATTCGTTGCGCGAGTACATCGTCGATTCTTTCGACGTGGACCCCGCCGCCTTCGACGGCGGCGATTTCCCGGCCGGTCAGGATGCGTCGGACGGATTTTCGGCAAGCACCATCACCTTTCTCGCTTTTCTCGACGCCGGCGATGTCGAGGGATTCGAGAAGGCCTTCGCGGACTCGCTCAAGCTGTCGCGGCACGCCATGGCCGCGATCCTTCACGATTCGGGGCCGGAAACGCTTGCGATCGCGTCCAGAGCCGCGGGCATCGGCAAGACCGCCTTCGGACGAATCCTGTGCCATCTGTCGGGCGCAAAGCCGCCTTCCGCCTTCAAGGCGACAAAGGAGTTCAAGCGGGCGATGCGGTATTTCGTCCAACTCGACCATGCAGGGGCGATGGCGCTCCTCGGCCGCTTGAGGACGGTCCCCGGCGAGCGGCGTCGCGCATAAATTTCTTTCGCCAAAACAGCTACTTACGTGCGGCCGTGGCGCATCTGGGATAACCGGGATGCACCGCGGTTTCACGAAAATCTGACTTGGGACGGTTGACGAACGAATATCGCGGTGTCACTTCCTAACGCTAACGACCCCGGTTGCCCCGGCACTGCAGAACGTGTAGAGCCTCACGCCGCGAGCTTGGCAATCAAGAGATTTAAGGAAAGAGCGACCCCATGGACGTGGTCGTCGTCGAATCGCCTTCAAAGGCGAAGACCATCAACAAGTACCTCGGACCGAACTTCAAAGTGGTCGCGAGCTACGGTCACGTGCGCGATCTTCCCGCCAAAGACGGGTCGGTCAAGCCGGACGACGATTTCTCCATGTCCTGGGAGATCGGCGCCGATTCCAAGAAACATATCGATGAAATCGCAAGGGCCCTCGACGGCGCCGAACACCTCTATCTGGCGACGGACCCGGACCGCGAGGGCGAGGCGATTTCGTGGCACGTGCAGCAGCTTCTCCGCGACCGGCGCAAGCTCGACGGCGTCGACGTAAAGCGCGTCGTATTCCACGAGATCACGAAGGACGCCGTTCTCGAGGCGATGAAGAATCCGCGCGAGCTGAACAAGGAGCTCGTCGACGCCTATCTCGCCCGCCGCGCGCTCGACTACCTCGTCGGGTTCAATCTCTCGCCGGTGCTGTGGCGCAAGCTGCCGGGCTCGCGATCCGCCGGCCGCGTGCAGTCGGTGGCGCTCCGCCTGATCTGCGAGCGCGAGGCGGAAATCGAGGTTTTCCAGCCGCGGGAGTACTGGACCATCGATGCGCTGATGGCGACCGCCGCGGGCGAGCCGTTCAGCGCCCACCTGACCCACCTCGACGGCAAGAAGCTCGGCCGGCTGGAGATCGCCAACGAGGAGGCGGCCAAGCGCGCGGTCGCCGCAATCCAGTCGAGCGACTTCCGCGTGTCGAGCGTGGAAAAGAAGACCGTGCAGCGCCACCCGGCGCCGCCCTTCACCACCTCGACGCTGCAACAGGAAGCGAGCCGCAAGCTGGGCTTCGGCGCATCGCGCACGATGCAGGTCGCGCAGAAGCTCTACGAAGGCGTTCCAATCAAGGGCGAGACGGTCGGCCTGATCACCTATATGCGGACCGACAGCGTGACGCTCAGCGGCGAGGCGATCGCCGGCTGCCGGCGCCTGATCGATCGCGACTACGGCCCGCAATACAAGCCCGAGAAGCCGCGCGTCTACAAGACGAAGGCGAAGAACGCACAGGAGGCCCATGAGGCGATTCGGCCGACGGACCTGTTCCGGACGCCGTTGAGCGTGCGGTCCTATCTCGACGAGAACCAGTTCCGTTTGTACAGCCTGGTCTGGCAGCGGACGGTCGCCTGCGAGATGTCCAGCGCGCTGTTCGACCAGGCGGGCGTCGACCTCACCGCGGCCGACGGCAAGACGATCCTGCGCGCCACAGGCTCGGTCATGAAGTTCGACGGCTTCCTGAAGCTCTACCAGGAGGGCGAGGACGACTCATCCGACGAAAACGGCACGGACCGCCGCCTCCCCGACATGCAGGAGAGACAGCCGGTATCGACCCGCGAGGTCAAGCCGGAGCAGCATTTCACGCAGCCGCCGCCGCGCTACACCGAGGCGAGCCTGGTCAAGAAGATGGAGGAGCTCGGCATCGGCCGGCCGTCCACCTATGCGTCCACGCTGCGCGTCCTGCAGGATCGCAAATACGTCCTGCTCGACAAGAAGCGCTTCGTGCCGGAGGACCGCGGCCGGCTGGTCACCGCCTTCCTCTCCAACTTCTTCAGCAAGTATGTGGAGTACGACTTCACCGCCGAGCTGGAGGAGAAACTCGACGACATCTCCGCCGGCGCGATCGACTGGAAGCGCGTGCTGCGCGAATTCTGGTCCGCCTTCTCGACGGCGGTGGCGAGCACCAGCGACCTGCGCATCAGCCAGGTGCTCGATGCGCTGGATGAGGACCTCGGCCCGCATTTCTTCCCGGTCGGCCCGAAAGGCGACACGGAGGAGGCGCGCCGCTGCCCGGCTTGCGAGAACGGCCGCCTGAATCTCAAGCTCGGCAAGTTCGGCGCCTTCATCGGCTGCTCGAAGTATCCGGAATGCCGATACACGCATCGCCTCAACGCGGGCGGCGCCGACACCGACGACATGGTGCAGGGCGCCGAGCTCGCGGCCGGACCGAAGCTGCTGGGCAAGGACCCGGCGACCGGGCTCGACATCACGTTGCGCAAGGGCCCCTATGGCCTCTATGTGCAGCTCGGCGAGCAGGCGGCCAAGGAGAAAGGCAAGAAAGCGCCGCCCAAGCCCAAGCGCGCTTCCGTGCCGAAGCATGTCGCGACCGGCCGCATCGACCTGGAAATTGCGCTGGGATTGCTGTCGCTGCCGCGCGAGGTCGGGGCGCATCCCGAGACTCGCCAGATGATCACCGCCGGAATCGGCCGATTCGGCCCATACGTCAAGCACGGCTCGAACTATGTCTCGCTCAAGGAGGACGACGTCCTCACCATCGGGTTGAACCGCGCGGTTTCGCTCATCGCCGAATCGCCGGGACACGGCGCCAACGAGCTCGGCGCGCACCCGGACGACGGCAAGCCGGTTTCGATCCGCAAGGGCCGCTTCGGCTATTACGTGAAGCATGGCCGGGTGAATGCGACGCTGCCGAAGGATACCGACGAGAAGTCGGTCACCCTGGACGAGGCGATCGCGCTGCTGGCCGCGAAAGCGAGCAAGGGCGGCGGGAAGAAAGCCAAAGCAAAGGCGCCGGAGAACACTGGCGGCGAGAAAACGCCCGCCAAGAAAGCAACCAGGAAGGCGAGCAAGCCTAAGGGCAAGCGCAAGACCGCCAAGACCGATCCGGACGGCCGGACGGACGCGGACGGCAGCGCCGAGGCCGCCGACTGATCCTCTTGACCGCGCGCATCCCCAAATCCGTCCCCCTGCCGAGCAAGCGCCAGCTCATCGAATACGTGAAGGAGAGTCCGGACACGCCGACCCGGCGCGACATCGCGCGCGCCTTCGGCATCCGCGGCGCCGACCGCGCCTGGCTGCGGCAGGTCCTGCGCGAGCTCGAGGACGACGGGCTGATCCTCCGCCATAAGGGCCGCCGGATCGGCGCGGTGGACCGGCTTCCGCCGGTGGCGGTGCTCGAGGTCGCCTCTGTCGACGACGACGGCGACGCGCTGTGCCGCCCCGTTTCCGAGGACGAATCGGTCGCCGCGGCCGGCCTGACCATCCGCCTCAAGCAGGGACGCGGACGGGCGCCGGGCATCGGCGACCGCGTGCTGGCGCGCCTCACGCGGATCGAGGAGGATACCTACGAAGCCCGGCCGATACGCTTCCTGGGGTCGGTGCCGCAAGCCTTCCTCGCCGTATACGAGACGGACCGGAACGGCGGCGCGGTGCGATCGGTCGACCGGCGCGTGAAGCTCCACTACCAGGTCCCGGAGCGCCACCGCGGCGGCGCGGAGAACGGCGACTACGTCCGGGCCGAGCCCCTGGCCGGCAGGAACCGCGAAGCGCGGGTGATCGAGCGCATCGGCAACAACACGGACGCGCGCAGCTTCAGCCTGCTGGCGATCCGGAGCCAGGAGATCCCGGTCGAATTTCCGAAAGACGCGCTGGCGGAGGCGGAATCGCTGAAGCCGCCCGTGCTCGGAAAGCGCACCGATTTCCGAAAAACCCCGCTGGTCACGATCGACGGGCCCGACGCGCGCGACTTCGACGATGCGGTGTGGGCGGAGCCGGACCCCAATCCCAAGAACCGCGGTGGCTGGCACGCCATCGTCGCCATCGCCGACGTCGCCTGGTACGTGCGGCCCGCCGGCGCGCTCGACCGCGCCGCCCATGAGCGCGGCAACTCCGTCTATTTTCCCGACCGCGTCGTGCCGATGCTGCCGGAGCACCTTTCCAACGGCCTGTGTTCGCTCAAGCCCGACGAAGAGCGAGCCTGCCTCGCCGTCCATCTTTGGATCGACAGCGGCGGCGCGCTCCAGGACTGGCGGTTCGAGCGCGGGCTGATGCGCTCCGCCGCCCGCCTCACCTACGAGCAGGTCCAGCGGGCGCAGGACGGACAGCCCGACGACACGACCGGGCCGATGCGGCAATCGGTTATCGATCCCCTGTTCGCCGTCTACGGCGCGCTGCGAAAGGCCCGCGACCGCCGCGGCACGCTCGACCTCGATCTGCCCGAACGCCAGGTCCTGCTGGGCGAGAACGGCCATGTGCGCGCCATCGTGCCGCGCCCGCGCTACGACAGCCACCGGCTGATCGAAGAGCTGATGATCGCTGCCAACGTCGCCGCCGCCGAGGTCCTGCACGCGGCCCGCCTGCCGGCGATGCGGCGCATCCACGAGCCCCCGGACCCGGAAGCCCTGGAAGCCCTGCGGCAGTCGCTCCAGTCTTTCGGGCTCAATCTGGTAAAGGGCAGCGCCGTCCGGCCGGTGGTGTTCGCGGGCATCCTGAAGCAGGTTGCCGGTACCGAAAATGCCGAGCTGGTCAGCGACCTGATCCTGCGCAGCCAGATGCAGGCCTATTACGGCCCGGCGGATCTCGGCCATTTCGGCCTCGCGCTCCGGCGGTATTGCCACTTCACCTCGCCGATCCGGCGCTATTCTGACGTACTGGTCCATCGCGCCCTCATCGACGCCTGCAAGCTCGGCAAGGACGGGCTCAGCGAAGACGACGTCGCGCGCTTCGACCACACCGCGGAGCATATCTCGGCGACCGAGCGGCGCGCCGCGATGGCCGAGCGCAACGCGCTCGACCGCTACACCACGGCCTTCCTGGCGGAACGGGTCGGCTCGCAATTCAGCGCCCGCATCACGGGCGTGACCCGATACGGGCTGTTCGTCCGCCTGCACGAGACCGGCGCCGACGGCCTGGTCCCGATACGCTCCCTGCCCGACGACTGGTACGATCATGACGAGGTGCGCCACCAGCTCGTGGGCCGGAATACGGGCGGTACCTACACGCTCGGCGAGCCGGTCACGGTCGAGCTGATGGACGCCGACGTGGCGACCGGCAGCATGTCCTTCAGACTGATCGAGGGCGGCAAACCGGGAAAGCCTTCGACCGGACGGCGCGGCGCAAAGAAAAAAGGCATCCGCAATGCCCGGCCGTCTCAAAAGGCGCAACGCCGTCGAAAACGGACTAGATAGACGGGACAAGCTTAACAGCGGCCCCACTTCCCGCTAACCTGGAAAAAATTCCGGCTTCGGCACGGAAGATAACCAGTTCGGCAGGGATCGACCGTCAGGTATGGGTATTTTTGGAACCGAGCATGGGCATCGCTCCCGGCTCACGGCGGCACGGCGGATGCGCGTCTCGACGCGCGCCGGCAGCCCCAAATCAGGCAAGATCGCCGCGTCGGCCGCGGCCATCGCGTTGCTTCTCGGCTGCAGCGGTTCCGATGGCAACCACCCGGACTTCGGCGACCTGAACTCGCAGCGGATGCTGCAGGTCGGACTGACCGACATCCAGCAGATCTACATCGACGAGCCCAGCGTCTCCGATCTCGCGGTGGCGGGCCTTAAAGGCCTGCAGCGCATCGAGCCCGACTTCAACGTCGAGCGCCAGGCGGACATCGTGAGGATCAGCCTCCGGGAGTCGTCGGCAGGTTTCGTCAAGGCGCCGCAATCGAACGATGCCCAGGCCTGGGCCACGACCGTCTCCCAGCTTCTGAACGACGGCCGCAAGCTGTCCGGAAGGCTCGGCCAGGCGCGCTCGGAGGAGATCTATACCGCCCTGTTCGAGAGCGTGGCGAGCAAGCTCGATCCCTATTCGCGCTATTCCGGCGCCGGCGAGGCGCGCGAAAGCCGGGCCAGCCGCGACGGTTTCGGCGGGATCGGCGTAACTATCATTCCGCACCACGACGGCGTGGAGGTCACCGAGGTCGCGGCGGGCCTGCCGGCGGAGAAGTCGGGCCTCCACCGCAGCGACGTGATCCTGTCGATCGACGGCGAGAAGGTCGCCGGCCTCGACCTGCAAGCCGTGGCCGTCATGCTGCAGGGGCCCGTCGGCGATGCGGTCAAGCTGAACGTCCGCAGCAAGGGCAAGGAGCGTTCCGGAACGGTCGTCGTCGAACGCACGCATATAACGCCGCAGACGGTCTTCTTCCGCAGGGAAGGCAGCTTCGCGCTCATCGAGATTACCAGCTTCAACGCCGAGACGGCGGCGTCCATCGCGCAGGCCGTCTACCGCGCCCGCCACGACATGGGCGAAGCGTTGCGCGGCATCATCCTCGATCTCCGGAACAATCCGGGCGGCCTCCTGCATCAATCCGTGCGTGTCGCAGACCTGTTCATCGAATCCGGCCGCATCATCTCGACCCGCGGGCGCCATCGCGACAGCCTGCAGATCTTCGACGCAACGCCGGGCGATATTTCCGACGGGCTGCCGATCGCCGTCCTGATGAACGGTTACTCGGCCTCGGCCGCCGAAATACTCGCCGCTGCGTTGCAGGATCGTGGCCGCGCCGTCGTCATCGGCTCGACGAGCTACGGCAAGGGCACGGTACAGACGGTGCTGCGGATGCCCAACGACGGCGAGCTCATTCTCACCTGGGCGCGCCTGCATGCCCCGTCCGGCTACAGCATGCATGGCCTCGGCGTCGTCCCCACGATCTGTACCGGCGGCCTCCACCGCAGTGCGAACGATCTCGTCAAGGCAGCGCTGGCGCAAAACGCGCCGTGGAGGCGCATGCTGTCGATACGCCGGAACTATGCGGACGCCAGCGCCGACGAGCGCAAACAGGTCGAGAGCTTCTGCCCTGCGGGGCAGAAGTCGGAGGATGGCGTCGATCTCGAGGTTGCGAAATCGTTGCTCGGCGTGCAGAAAGGATACATGCAGACGATCCAGATTGCGCGCACGGCGAATGGCTTCTGACCCGAGCTCTTCCGATACGCCCCCCATACCGGTAGAACCCCGCGACGCAGCCAGCCTCGTGCTGGTCCGCGACGGCGCGGCCGGACCGGAAGTCCTGATGGGCCGGCGGCCCAAATCGGCGCGTTTCATGCCGGGGGTTCACGTTTTCCCGGGCGGCGCCGTCGACGAGTCCGATTTCGTTCTCGAGAGCGACCACGCCCTTGCCGACCATGTGCTGGCGCGCGTACGCCGGCAGGCCGCGCAGCCGCTTGCGCGCGCGCTCGCCTGGACCGCGGTGAGGGAAACCTGGGAAGAGACGGGCCTGCTCCTCGGCGCCGCCGGCCGCGTTACCGGGGATGCCGGCTGCCCGGCAGTGCAGGCATTCAATGGAGCGGGGCTTGCGCCGGACCTGGCGTCGCTGGACTACCTGATGCGCGCGGTCACGCCGCCCTACATTCCGATCCGCTTCAATACCCGCTTCTTCATCGCCGACGGCGCGGCCGTGCGCGGGCCGCTCCGTCCCTGCCCGGAGCTCGAGGAGGTCGGCTGGCACCCGATGGACGAGGCCCTGCGCCTTTCCATCGTCAACGTGACGGAAATCGTCCTGAACGCGGCCAAGCGGTACTGGGAAGCGAGGCCCGAACCCGACCCGCTGCGGCCCACGACGATGTTCACCCAGGATGCGCCGGGGCATATCGTGCTGCGGGAGGAATAGCCTTGACTTCGGGGTCCTGCCGGTCTTTTATCCGCCTCCATCGACCTTTCCGCGCGGCTGTTGACGGACGTTAACCATGGCGAAGCAAAATACCTTATTGATCAAGCTGATAAGTAGCGCCGACACCGGCTTCTACTACGTCACCAAGAAGAATCCGCGCACCAAGACGGAAAAGCTCGAGTTGAAGAAGTACGACCCGGTCGTCCGCAAGCATGTCATGTTCAAGGAAGGCCGCATCAAGTAGGGCGGTTGCGCCGCGCCGGCTCCGCGCAATGCAAGAGGCCGCCTTCAGGGCGGCCTTTCGACTTTCAGGGCCTGCCGGTCAGGTCAGAAACTTTTCGACCGTCTCCAGGAAATTGACGACGGAAATCGGCTTGGAGATATAGGCTTCGCAGCCGCCTTCGCGGATTTTTTCCTCGTCGCCCTTCATCGCGAAGGCCGTCACGGCGATCACCGGAATCGACCGGAGTTCCTCGTCTTCCTTGAGCCACTTGGTGACTTCGAGGCCGGAGACTTCGGGCAACTGAATGTCCATCAGGATCAGGTCGGGCTTGTGGGTGCGGGCAACCTTCAGCGCCTCCATTCCGTCGCGGGACTGCAACACGTTGTAGCCCTGCGCTTCGAGCAGGTCGTGAAACAGCTTCATATTTAGCTCGTTATCCTCGACGACGAGGATCGACTTCGCCATTTCGGCTCCATCCCGTCTGGCCAACCACCACTACAACTAATACTCGCGCCACCCCCGATGTGCAATGCTGAACCAAATTCTTGCGCGACTGTATACTAGGGTAGAAATCGCGCCGACTTTGCTGCGACATGACGTGCGACGACAACTGCCGGGGACACCAGGTTTCGACATGAAAGCGGAACTGCGGATGGGCGTCGACATCGGCGGCACCAAGCTGGAGGCCGCCGTGCTGGACGCATCGGGCGATATCATTGCGCGCCGGCGCGTCGCGACGCCGGAAGACTACGATGCCGCCGTCGCAGCGCTTGCGGCGCTCGTGACAGGGATGGAAAGCGAAGTCGGCACGCGCTGCAGCGTCGGCCTAGGCATACCGGGCGCGATCTCGCCTGCGACCGGCCTCGTCAAAAACGTCTACAACGCGCCCTTCAACGGCAAGCCGCTCGACCGCGATCTGGCGCAGCGCCTCCACCGCCCGTTGCGCGTCATGAACGATGCCAACTGCTTCGCGCTGTCGGAGGCGACCGATGGCAGCGCCCGAGGACAAAAACTGGTTTTCGGCGTCATCGTCGGCACGGGCTGCGGCGGCGGCATCGTTCTCGACGGCAAGCCGCTGGTCGGCGCCAATGCGATTTCGGGCGAATGGGGCCACAATCCCCTCCCCTGGGCCGGCGACGACGAGCGCCCGGGATTCGCCTGCGCCTGCGGCAAGCTGGGCTGCATCGAGACTTTCCTCTCCGGCACCGGGTTCGCCGCGCACCACAACGCCAGGTACGGGACCGGCCTGCAAGCCCATGAGATCGCCACCCGGGCGGAGGCTGGAGACGCCGATGCC
The DNA here is from genome assembly GCA_009377445.1 of Alphaproteobacteria bacterium. Lineage (GTDB taxonomy): Bacteria > Pseudomonadota > Alphaproteobacteria > UBA8366 > UBA8366 > WHUA01. The sequence continues at coordinate 182,266 of WHUA01000004.1, forward strand.
GCCGCGACCCTCGCCATTTACGAGAACCGCATGGCGCGCGCGCTCGCCGGCGTCATAAACCTGCTCGACCCCGATGCGATCGTGCTCGGCGGCGGCATGTCCAATGTCCAAAGCCTTTATCGCCAAGTTCCGCGCCTATGGGGCCAGTGGGTGTTTTCCGATCGCGTCGATACGAAACTCCTGCCACCCCGCTTCGGCGATTCGAGCGGCGTCCGGGGCGCCGCATGGCTGTGGCCCATCGGCGCCGAGACGTAGCCGTGGCCGGCGCGCCGCATCTCTGCCGCGACTGCCTGGCGACACAGGGTCCTCCGGCCGGCGACGACAAGGCGCCGTCCGGCCGTTGCAGCGAATGCGGCTCCCCGCGCGTCGTCCGTCACGCGGAGCTGCATGAGCTCGCCATCGCGCATATCGACTGCGACGCCTTCTACGCGGCGGTCGAAAAAAGGGACAATCCGGCGCTGGCGAACAAGCCGGTGATCGTCGGCGGCGGACGCCGCGGCGTGGTTGCCGCCGCCTGCTATGTCGCGCGCATGTATGGGGTGCGCTCCGCCATGCCGATGTTCAAGGCGCTGGAGGCCTGCCCGGACGCGGTGGTGATCCGGCCGGACATGCCGAAGTACAGCGAGGCCGGACGGAAAATACGCGAGATGATGCGCACGCTGACGCCGCTCGTGCAGCCGCTGTCGGTCGACGAAGCCTTCCTCGATCTCGGCGCGATAGACAGGCAGCGCCGCGGCAGCCCGGCAGTCGCCCTCGCCCGCCTCGTGCTTCGCATCGAACACGATTGCGGCGTCACCGCCAGCATCGGCCTCAGCTACAACAAGTTCCTCGCCAAGATCGCGTCCGACCTCAACAAGCCGCGGGGATTCGCCGTCATCGGCCGGGCGGAGGCCACGGATTTCCTGGCGCCGAAGCCGGTCGGCCTGCTGTGGGGCGTGGGAAAGGCGCTGCAGTCGAGGATGCAGCAGGACGGCATCGCGACAATCGGACAACTGCAGCAGCGCAGCGAGAGCGATCTCGTGGCGCGATATGGCTCGATCGGCAGCCGGCTCTATCGCTTCTCCCGCGGCGACGACGACCGCGCCGTGACGCCGGACGCGCCGACCAAGAGCATCTCGGCCGAGACGACCTTCCAGGCCGATCTCAGCGATCCCGTCCGCCTCCAGGAGCAGCTCTGGCCGCTTTGCGAAAGGGTAGCGCGGCGCCTTCGCGACAAGCACCTCGCCGGCCGCACGGTCACGGTCAAGCTCAAGGATGTCGACTTCCAGCTCTTTACGCGCAGCCGCCGCGTCGGCGCGCCGACGCAGCAGGCAAGGACGATCTACGACGCCGCGGCGCCGCTGCTGCGCAAGGAAACGACCGGCCGCTCCTTCCGCCTGATCGGCGTCGGCATCGCCGATCTCACCGCGGAATCCGCGACCGACACGCCCGACCTGTTCGCCGGCGAGCCGCGCGGCCAGACGTTTTAGGGAAGCGTCATTGGCGCGCATTCATGCTTCGACAAGCTCAGCATGAGGGAAATAATCATTCTGACTCAATACGATAGGCCTCATCCTGAGCCTGTCGAAGGATGAGTCCGCGCCGCCGGCGCCTAGCACTCGGGCTTCTTCAGTTTCTCGAACAGCTTCATGCGGCCATGCACGGTGAAATCGCCGTAGTCCATGACGAGCTCCGGCACCACGCCATTCTTCTGCAGGTAGATCGTCATCTCGAAGCTCGGCGTCTCCACGGTCTCGGCGCCCGAAAAGACGGCGATCGTCGCGGGCCAGACAGGCTGCGCATCGGTCAGCATCGGCGGCTTGCCGCCGGGCGGCTCCGCGCGCTGGGGCAACAGGAACGAGGTCATCGCGGACGGCCCTTCCACTTCCGCCCCGTCGAATACCGGATGGCGGTCGAATTTCTCTCCCGCCTGCGCCTGCTTGATCAGCAAAAGGGTGTGCGCGGTCGGGAACAGCGTGCCCTTCTTCAGCTTGATCTGCTGCTTCTCGGGCTTCTCGAAGCGCGCGATACCGGCCTGCCCCGGGCCTTCCAGGGTCGCCTCGCCCTGCACTTCGGTAATCTCCTCGTCTTCCTCGGCGCCGCGCGAGCGCTTCACGTAGAAACGGTAGCGCAAGCCGTCCTTGGACTCCCAGTTCGCATAGCTCGCGGATATCTCGACGACCGGCCCGTCGCCCCTGACGACCTGCAGGACGTAGCGTTGCTCGATGATCCACCCGTCGCAGCTATCGGTCCAGTCGTAGCTGAGGACGCCCGTCACATCGATCACGCCGCTGCCCGATCGTGCCGACTTGAGCGTCAGCTCGTATCCGGCGCGGTGCGGCAGGATATCGGCGGCGCCGCCGGCAAAAGCGGCGCCCGCCGTCCCGAAGGTCAGACCGAGGCAAACCGCCAGCACGAAAATGCGGCCTGACGCCCATGTCGCAACATTACGGACCATCGTCCGTCGAGTATCGCATAGGTATGCAATCAAAGCTGCTTCACTTTCTCCGTTAGGATTCCGCGCGGGCGCGGTCATTCCTTCTTTTCAGGGGGAAGGCTCACGTGAATGTGCAGATCGCGCAACCGCTCCGGCTCGACGTCGCTGGGCGCCCCCATCATCAGGTCCATCGCCTGCTGATTCATCGGAAATGCAACGACTTCGCGGATGTTGGGTTCCTCCGCCAGCAGCATGACGATGCGGTCGATGCCGGGCGCCGAGCCGCCATGCGGCGGAGCGCCGAATTTCAAGGCGTTGATCATGCCGCCGAAGCGCGCCTCGACCACTTCCTTGCCGTATCCCGCGATCTCGAACGCCTTGTACATGATTTCCGGCAAATGGTTCCGGATCGCCCCGGAGGAAAGCTCGACCCCATTGCACACGATATCATACTGATAGGCCTTGATTTCCAACGGGTCCTTGCTTTCCAGCGCGGCGAGCCCGCCCTGCGGCATGGAAAACGGGTTGTGGCTGAACTCGATCTTTCCCGTCTGCTCGTCCAGCTCGTACATCGGATAGTCGACAATCCAGCAGAACTTGAACTGGCCCGGCCCGATCAGGCCGAGATCATTTCCCAGTCGCTGCCGCACGGTGCCGGCGAAGACGGCCGCGGCGCCGGGCTTGTCGCAGGCGAAGAAGACGGCGTCGCCGTCGCCGAGCCCCGTCGCTCCGCGGATCGCCTTGATGCGCTCGGGCTCGAGATTGCGGGCGATGGGGCCTTTCCCCTCGCCGCCCTCGAGGACGATGTAGCCGAGGCCGGCGGCGCCCTGCTCGCGCGCCCAATCGTTGAGCTTGTCGTAGAAACTTCGCGGCTGCTTGGCGGCGCCCGGCGCGGGAATGGCGCGGACCACCGAGCCGCCCTCGATGGCGCGGGCGAAGATGCCGAAATTCGAGCCGCGGAAAGCTTCCGTAACGTCGGTTATGACCAGCGGATTGCGAAGATCCGGCTTGTCGGACCCGTATTTCAGCATCGCCTCGTCATGGGGAATGCGCGGGAACGGCGGCTTCGTGACGGACCGGCCGTTCGCGAACTCCTCGAACACGCCGGCAATGACCGGCTCCAGGGCATTGAAGACGTCCTCCTGGGTGACGAAGGACATCTCGAAATCGAGCTGGTAGAATTCGCCCGGCGAGCGGTCGGCGCGCGCATCCTCATCCCGGAAGCACGGCGCGATCTGGAAATACCGGTCGAAGCCCGCGATCATCAGAAGCTGCTTGAACTGCTGCGGCGCCTGCGGCAGGGCATAGAATTTGCCGGGATGCAGGCGGCTCGGCACCAGGAAATCGCGGGCGCCTTCGGGCGAAGACGACGTCAGGATCGGCGTCTGGAACTCGGTAAAGCCCGCCTCGATCATGCGCCGGCGTATGGACGCGATGACCTGGGCGCGCAGCATGATGTTGCGGTGCAGTTCTTCGCGCCGGAGATCGAGGAAACGGTAGCGGAGGCGGATGTCCTCCGGATAGCCCGCATCCTGGTTGACCGGCATCGGCAGCGGGGCCGCGACGGACTGGACCGCAACCGCCTCGAGGCGCAGCTCGACAGCGCCTGTCGGAATGTTCGGGTTGACCGTATCCGCCGTGCGGCGGCTGACCTTGCCCGTAACGGTGATGACCGACTCGTTGCCGACATTTTCGATCTGCGCGAAGACGGGGCTCGATATGTCGACGACGCATTGCGTCACGCCGTAATGGTCGCGCAAATCGACGAACATCAGGTTGCCGTGATCGCGCGTCCGATGGACCCAACCGGAGAGCCGGACCGGCGCGCCGGCATGCTCGACTCGGAGCTCCCCACAAGTGTGCGTGCGATATTGATGCATGACGGCCCTGGCTTCGGCGGAGTTCGAATTTGCCGGGCAAAGGTCATGGATTTGCACGGTTTGTCAAGGAAATCCCTGATTTCGGGAGCAAGCGAAAAACGCCCGGCGGGAGCAAGCCGGAAATCCTTCGCCGGCCCTTCCGCGCGCCGCGGAATGCGTGTATGTGAGCAGTCATGGCTATCATCCCGATCACAGACAGCGCGGAGCTGAAAGAATTCTGCCGCCGCCAAAGCCGCGCTTCCTATGTCACCGTCGACACCGAGTTTCTGCGCGACAAGACCTATTGGCCGATCCTCTGCCTGGTCCAGGTCGCAGGCCCGGACGAAGCCGTCGTCATCGACCCGATGGCACCGGACATCGACCTGACGCCGCTCGATCGTCTGCTCTTCAACCCGAAGATCTTGAAGGTGTTTCACGCAGCGCGTCAGGATCTCGAGATATTTTTCCACCGGACGGGGAAGGTGCCCACGCCGATTTTTGACACGCAGGTCGCCGCCATGGTCTGCGGCTTCGGCGATCAGGTCGGCTACGAAACCATCGTCAACACCGTGGTCGGCGCGGCGCTCGACAAGGTATCGCGATTCGCCGACTGGTCGCGCCGCCCGCTCACGCAGAAGCAGCTCGAATATGCGCTGGCCGACGTCGTCCATCTGCGGCCGGTCTACGAGGAGCTTGCCCGCAGCCTGGAAGGCTCCGGCCGCGCCGGCTGGCTCGACGAGGAGATGGCGACGCTCGCCGACCCGGCGACCTATCGCCTCGACCCGGAAGAAGCTTGGCGGCGCATCAAGTCGCGCGGCGGCAATCGCCGCTTCTTCGCGGTGCTCAAGGAGATTTCCGCCTGGCGGGAACGCGAAGCGCAGAAGCGCGACATCCCGCGCAATCGGATCCTGCGCGACGACTCGCTGCTGGACATCGCCGCCCACGCGCCGCAGGACGAAGAAACGCTTGGCCGGACGCGCGGGCTTTCGAAGGGATTTGCGGAAGGCAAGGTCGGCGCGAGCCTGCTGCAAGCGGTGAAACGCGGCCTCAAGCTTCCCGACGACGAGATTCCCGCCCGCCCCAAGCGCGAGCGGCTTCCGCAGGGCATCGGCCCCCTCACCGACCTGCTCAAGGTTCTGCTGAAGAATGAATGCGAGAAGAACCATGTGGCGAGCCGGCTCGTCGCCAGCTCCGACGATCTGACGCGCATCGCCGCCGACGACAAGGCGGACGTCCCCGCATTGAGCGGCTGGCGGCGCGACCTGTTCGGCAAGGTCGCGCTCGACCTGAAACACGGCCGTGTTGCGCTGTCCTCGGAGAACGGCCAGGTCGCCGTCATCAAGACCGACGCCAAGCGCTGACGGGACGCACGCCAAGCGTGGCTCAGGCGGACTTTTGCGTCACGGGCATTCCGCCGGCGTTCTGGTAGTATTCGATCGCATACTCGCAGGAGAGCAGCCGCGCGAGCGCTTGGAACCGGCGCTCGACCACGTCGCCGACCAGGATATCGGCGTGCTCGGGCAGCGACAGCGTCACCTTGTTGGCGTCGCGCCGCAAGCGCATCTGCGCCAGCAGGGAAATGACGCCGCCGGAATAGGTATAGCCGAGCCGCATCGCCATGCCGACGACCCGCGCCGTGAGGTCGTCCTCGCTGCGGAGCAGCGTTCCCGCCTCTTCGCGGATCGTCTCCTTCTTCACCATCGTGTGCCTCGAAGCGACGCACAATGCCATGAAAACCCGCCCGGGATGATCCGTTCCGACTGTGGAATGCCTGAGAATGCGGTCGAACACCATCTCCGCGCGGTAGTCGGGATGCTCCGACCAGCCGATGTCCGCCAGATGGCATGCCGCCAGGCGCAGCCGCTTCTGGCGCGCCGGCTCACCCGGAAAAAGCGGCGACATCCAATTGAACAAAAATTCGCCGTCCGCGGTCGCGCGGCCTACCCGCAGCGCCTCCCACTGGCACGCGGAGAGCAACGGATCGATCCGGCGGTCCTCGGGCGGCAGGCGGTCGTAGAGACAGCCTTCGCGCAGGCCGAAGGCGGAAAAGACAACGTCCTGGGCGCCGGTCAGCTCGACCAGCCGCTGCAGGAGATAGGCTGCATACGGGACGCTGTCGACACGCTGGCGCGACACGCCGGGGGTCTTGCGCAGCGTGCTCGGCCCGAGCTGGCTTACGAAGCGCGTGAAATCCAGCATCGGCTTGGCGCGGATCGTGTACTGGTGAATGACGTGCAGCGGGTATCCGGATTGGGCCATATGCACCCGCGCGAGCGCGCGCCAGGCCCCGCCCACCGGATAGAACCGCTTGCCCTTGGCCTCGGCGAGCCAGGGCAGGCCGGCAAGCTCCTTGTCGATGAGCTTGCGCGCCTTCGTGACGCTGCCGTCGCTCGCATCCACGAGCCGGAGCGGCCCCAGCGGCATCGTCACATGCGAACCCGTCTCCCCGCCGCCTATGCGAACGAGCTCGACGCTGCCCCCGCCCAGGTCGCCCATGAGACCTTCCGCCTCCGGGATACCGGAAAGCACGCCCTGGGCGGACAGGCGCGCCTCTTCCGCCCCGCTTAGGATGCGCACCTTGAAGTTGCAGCGATCGCGGATCGCATCGACGAATTCGCTGCCGTTCTTGGCGTCGCGCACCGCGGCGGTCGCGACGACGTCGATCCGCGCCACGCCCATGGCGTCCGTCAGCGCCCGGAAACGCGCGAGGCTCGAAAGCGCCATCTTGACGCCTTCATCCGAAAGCTTTCCGGTGTTGTTCAGCCCGCGCGCCAGGCCGCAGAGAACTTTTTCGTTGAAGATGGGGATCGGCGTGCGCCGGGCGCTCTCATAGACCACCAGGCGTATCGAGTTCGATCCGATGTCGACCACCGCGACGGATCGGCCGTCGGGTACGGCCTCGGACCTGTTTCCGCGCGTCAGAATACCCGGCACGCCGTCAGGCTCGCCTCAATTTCAGGGGCCGCACCGGCCGCGACCGCTTCAACGCACTGCCGCGCCCGGAGAGGCTGGGGTTCGTCATGAAATAGGTGTGCGCGCAGAAGGCATTGACCGGCGACTTGACGCGCCGGTGTCCCCCGTCCGGCAGCATCTCCCAGCTCTGCGCCTCGTCGTTCAAGTTCGCCACCATGATCTGCTCGAGTACCTGCTTCTTGACGGTCGGGTTTTCAATAGGGACCAGGGTTTCGACCCGCCGGTTCAGGTTTCGCGGCATCCAGTCCGCCGAGGAGATGTATACCTTCGCCTGCGGCGATTGGAGCCCGTTGCCCGCGCCGAAACATACGATCCGGCCGTGCTCGAGGAAACGTCCAATAATGCTCTTGACCCGGATATTTTCCGACAAGCCCGGAATTCCGGGCCTCAGGCAGCAGATGCCGCGGATCACCAGCTCGATATCGACCCCCGCCTGGCTGGCGCGATAGAGGGCATCGATGATGTCCGAGTCGACGAGGCTGTTCATCTTGCCCCAGATCTGCGCTGCCCGCCCGGACCGCGCGTGCTCGATCTCGTCGTCGATCAGCTTGCGGATCGTGGTGCGGAGCGTCAGCGGCGCGATCGCCACCTTCTCCATCGCGTCCGGCGTCGCATATCCGGTCATGTAGTTGAAAACCTTGGCGGCATCCCGGCCGAGCGCGGGATCGCAGGAAAAGAAGCTGAGATCGGTATAGATGCGCGCCGTGATCGGATGATAATTGCCCGTCCCGAAGTGAACGTAGGTGCTCAATCGCCCGCTTTCCCGGCGCACCACCAGGGACACCTTCGCATGGGTCTTCAGGTCGACGAAGCCGTAGACGACCTGCGCGCCCGCACGTTCCAGGTCGCGCGCCCAACGGATATTGGCCGCTTCGTCGAAACGCGCCTTCAGCTCGACCAGTGCCGTCACCGCCTTGCCCGCCTCGGCGGCCTCGACGAGCGCCTTCACGATGGGCGAATCGTCGGAGGTGCGGTACAGCGTCTGCTTGATCGCGACCACAGCGGGATCGCGCGCAGCCTGCTTGAGGAACTGCACGACGACATCGAAGCTTTCGTAAGGATGATGAACGAGGATGTCCTTGGCGCGGATGGCAGCGAAGCAATCCCCGCCGAAATCGCGGATGCGCTCTGGAAAGCGCGCGCTGAAACTCGGGAACTGCAGATCCTTCCGGTCGTCGGCGATCAGCTCCGTGACGTCGGAAAGTCCGAGCACGTCCTCCAACGCAAAGCAATCATCGGGAACGACACCGAGCTGCTCGACGACGAACTCGCGCAAATTGTCGGGCATGCCCGCATCGACCGTGAGGCGGATGACGTTGCCGCGCCGCCGGCGCTTGAGCGCGGATTCGAAGGTGCGCACAAGATCTTCCGCTTCTTCGTCGATTTCCATTTCGCTGTCGCGGATGACCCGGAATATCCCCTGCCCCGATATTTCGAAGCCCGGGAAAAGCTGATTGAGGAAACAGGCGATGACATTCTCGAGCAGGACGAAGCGGGTCGCGCCGCCCGGAATCCGGATGAACCGTCCCATATGGCCGATCGAGACGAGGCCCGTCAGCGTCTTGCCGTCCGACGGCCGCCGCAGATCCAGGACGATCACCAGCCCCTTGTTGAGGATGAAGGGAAAAGGATGGGCCGGGTCCACCGCGAAGGGCGTAAGCACCGGGAAGAGCTGGTCCGTGAAGCAGTTTTCCAGCCAGGCCAGATCCTCCTTCGCGAGCTCGTCGGGCCGCACCACCGTGATCCCCGCTTCGGCAAGCTCCTTCCGCAGGCGCCGCCAGCAACGCTGCTGCTCGGTCAGCAGCATACCCGCTTCATGCGCAATGGCGGAAAGCTGCTGCGCCGGCGTCAAGCCGTCGGCGCTCGGCAGCGCGATGCCCGCGGCCACCTGGCCCTTCAGGCCGGCCACACGCACCATGTAGAACTCATCGAGGTTGCTCGCGGAGATTGCGAGAAACCGCAGCCGCTCCAAGAGGGGATGATGGACGTTGTACGCCTCTTCGAGGACCCGGGAGTTGAAGCCCAGCCAGGACAGCTCCCGGTTCAGGAACCGGGCATTGCTTTCCATCGTGATCCGGTCTTCTGCCTCGGCCTTTACGCTCGCCACAGCACATCCTTTCTCGTCGCGTGCGCTTCGGTTTTCTTGCGGTCATGGTCTAATTTGTGACCAAATCCTACAGTAAAACTATAACCGAAACATTACGATACAACCCCGCACGGATAGGGTCCCATGCACCGCCTTTTCCTTCTCCGCCATGCGAAGTCATCCTGGCAAACGGATGGGCAGGAAGATTTCGACCGTCCGCTCAGCGAGCGCGGCCGCAGCACTGCACCGGCGATCGGCGCGTTCATGCGGCAAAACGACATCGCGCCGGACCTCGTTCTCTGCTCCACTGCCTGCCGGACGCGCGAGACGCTGGCGCTCGTCCTGCCGTTCCTGCGCGGCGAGGCAACCATACGCCTCGAAGACCGCCTCTATCTCGCATCCGCCGCCAAGCTTTCCGCCGGGCTCAAGCGGCTGGACAACGCGGCCCGCCAAATCATGATCATAGCGCATAATCCGGGCCTCCAGGATCTCGCGCTCGCGCTGTCCGCCAAGGACCGGTCCCAAGCGCTGCAATCGATCGAGAGCAAGCTTCCGACCGCCGCGCTGGTCCAGATCGATTTTGCGATGAGCCGGTGGTCGTCGCTCGAGCGGCACAGCGGAACGCTTGCCCGCTTCATCACGCCGCGCTCCCTCGCATCGGATACCGAAGGCTAGGTCCAATACGCCTCCACGCCGGTAAGCTTGGACCAGATCTGCGCCAATCGCGCGTGCTCGTCGTGTATGCGCGCCGCGAACCATCCAAGCACAAAGGGCGCGACGCGGCGATCGAGAGGCTTCGTCCCGCTATCGAGACGATCGAGAATCGCCCTTGCCACGACGCCGTCGTTGAGGATACCGAGGCAATCCTGGAGGGCGGTCAGCGCCTTCGCGTGACGCCGCGGAGCCCGTTCCGGGAACAGGCTGGCGAAGAATTCGACGCAATAGCGCGCCTGCTTGCCGAGGATGCGAAGCTGGTGCAGGTCCGCGTCCTTCATTGCCGCCATGTCGGCGCCGAACGCCATCACCTTTTCTTGGGCCTTGCGGATCGAGCGCTTGGCGAACCAGCGGATGTTTCGCGATAGAGGCGGCTCGGCGGCCGGCGCGCCCGGGTCCGCAAACCATCGCTCGAGCTCCAGCCGGATCCTGCCGTAGCGGCGGCTCAGCAGCGCATCGCCCGCCTTGCCGTATGCATCTTTCCGCGCGTGCTCGAGGCGCGCCTGCAGGTCCTGCAGAGCGGCCTCGTCGGGTTGCCGGGCGAGGAGCGGCGTGAGCACGCCCGAATTGAACACGTCGAGGTCGCGGGCGTCGCCAAGCTGCTTCTGCAGCCAACGAAGCTCCTTGGCGAACCGGACCCGTTTGTCGTCCGGAAGCACGGGCTTGAAGACCTTGAATGCCGCCCGCAGCCGGCGGATCGCCACGCGGGCCTGGTGAATGCCTTCGGGATCGAAGCCCGGCCGGGCCGCCGGGCCGTTCGCTTCCAAATGCGCGAGGCAATTCCGGCAGATTGCGATGAAGGCCTGCCAGACCGTGACGTTGCGCGGCAGGATCAACCGCGCCGCTTTGACGGCGGCCGGCGTTTCGTCCCGGCACAGCGCGTAGCCGCGCGCGGACTTGCTGAGCGAGCCGACGGTACAGTCGACGCGCTCGTTCAACGCCAGGGCGACCTCGAACAGCGAGCGCGGATCGCCGGACTTCAGCTCCAGCTCCGCTTCGCAGATCGGGGCCGACCCGCCCTTCTCGCTCAGGATCTCGCCGACGTCGAGCGCCAGCTCGATCTCGGCATTCTTGTCGCGCAGCGTCCAGACGGTGCGCCGAACGTCGGTGCGAAACAACGGGCGCAACGACTTCGCCGCGCCGGCCTCGGCGAACACGCGCCGGATGTCTTCGTCGTCGATTGCACCGAGGCTGGGGGCGCGGCCCCTCAGTTCCTGCTCCCACTCGTCGCGCACGAAGACGGCGCCGGCGTCGGGGCCCATGCGCTTAACCGTCTGAATGTGCCGGCGGTCTACGTCGCGCACGCGCAGGCTCAGGTCGCGCCGGTTCAGCAGCAGATCCGGCGTGTCGTAATACGTCCCGACCATGCGTTTCGTGTACGCGCGTCCGGACTTCAGTTTTCGGACGATCGGAAGGTTCTTGATCCGTGCCGCGTGTTCCGGCCTCACGGACAGTTTCAGCTCTGTCTCTTCCGGCATTATTGCCACCCCCAATGCTCCGTGGCGGCCAGCAAGCCATATTCGACACGACTGGAAAACGGGGAAATCTGCATGTCACAAAAAATTAATATACTTGTAACGCCGCCCGGCGCCTGCCGGGAATGCGGCGGCTCAATCCATCCCGTGGGCTCTCAGCACCTCGCGCGCAAGCGGCACCGTCAGCGAGCGGTGCGCCGACAAGGCGGCGCGATCCAGCAAATCGACGACGCGGCGCACGCAGTCGAAGGAGCGCTCGATCCGCATCACCAGATAGATTACCACGTCATGCGGCACCTGGATCTGCCGGTCGGCGAACATCTTGATCAACACGGCGCCGATCAGTCCCTCGTCCGGTGCGCCGATCGCTGCCGCCGGCGCCGCCAGCAGGCGCGAGCGCAGGTCCTGCAGCCCGACATTCCATCGGGCCGGCGGCTGTCCGGCCGTCAACAGAAGATGGCCGCGCCGCTCGGCAAGAAGATTGAAGAGGTGCAGCAGCGCCCGTTCATCCGCCGCCTCCGCACCGTCCACCACGCAGGCCGCCGCTTCGCCGAGGAGCTCCGCCGGCGTGCGGCCGGTAAGGTCCTCCGCCGCCAGGGCAAGGGCATTGCTCCGTGTCCGCCACACATTCGCCAAATGGGTCTTGCCGCAGGCCGGAGGACCGTAGATGCAAACCGCGCTGGCGGGCCAATCGGGCCACGCATCGATCCAGGCGACGGCGTCCTCGTTGCACGGGGCGATCAGAAAGTCTTGCTGTCCCATCGCCGGACGGTGGTCGAATTCGAAGGATAGCTGGGCGCCCGCCGTCATGGTGTGCCATCCGTCGACGGCGTCTGCGGCCGCGGCCCTCCGACATAGAGCGCGCTCTGCCGGTAATGCATGAGCGTAAACCGCACCAGCACGCCGACGACGGCGGCGACAGGTACGGCGAGCAGGATTCCGATGAAGCCGAACAGGGCGCCGCCCGCCAGCAAGGCAAACAGAATCCAGACCGGATGCAGGTTCACCCGGTCGCCGACCAGTTTCGGCGTCAGGAAATTGCCCTCGAGCATCTGCCCCGCGAAGAAAACGCCCACGACCATGGCGATGGGCAGCAATGTATCGAACTGGGCGATGGCGAGGGCGATGCCGATGACGAATCCGATCAGCATCCCGACATAGGGAATGAATGAGACCAGTCCGGTGCCGAGGCCGACGACGAGCCCGAATTCCAGTCCGACCAGCGACAAGCCGATGCCGTAGAACAGGCCGAGCAGCACGCACACCGTGAACTGGCCCCGAAGGAAGCCGGCGAGCGTGTCATCGACGAGCCGCGCCTGCTCGTGAATTGTCTCGATATGCTCCCGCGGCAGGCAGGAATCGATGCGTTCGACGACGACATCCCAATCGCGCAGCAGGTAGAAGGCGACGACCGGGGTGATGATGAAGAGCGAGATGATATTGAACGTAACCTGCAGCCCGCCGACGAAGGTGCCGAGAAAGGTCACGGCGATTTTCGCAACGTCGCCGAGATGCGATTGGATGAACTCCGTGATCTTGACCGCGCCGTCCTGGGACGAGAGATAGCCGCGCGCCGCCTCGATGAGCGGCGCCGCCTTCGTTTCGATGGCCGCGACATAGCGCGGCAGGTTGTTCAGGAACTGTATGAGCTGGGCGTAGATTACGGGGACCAGCAGCGCCAGAATCAGGACGAACAGGATGAAGAACAGACCGGTCACCAGCGCGGTCGCCAATGTGCGCGACATGCCCGCCCGCTGCAGCCGGTCGCATATGGGATCGAGCAGATAGGCGATGGCGAAGCCGGCGATGAAGGGAAAAAGTATCTCGCGAAGAAAGACCAGGAGGATGACGAGAACGCCGAGAAAGACGCCCCACGCGATGATCTGATTGCGGACGGTCATGCACGCCTCCGCTCGTCGTCGTCGTCGGGCGGGCGGGCGGCCGTGCGGTCGGTCGGGCGCTCTTGCTTGCCGGCGGGCGCGGCGGAGGCCGGCTCGTCGAAGAACTTGCCCGTTCCCGACAGCCACTGCACGAGGTAGACGGCGCCGGATATGGCCGTCGTCGCGCCCACCACTACTTCGAACGCACCGACCAGCGGCACCGCCGGAAAGATCGGCGCCAGCTCCGCCAGGACGACCGCCGCAAGAACGATCTGCGCCACCGTATTGACCTTGCTGATGAAAAGTGGCCGCACACGGAGCGTATGGTCCAGAAGCTGCGACAGCAGCGCGCCGCCGATGATCAGCGCATCGCGGAACACGACCAGGATCACCAGCCAGCTCGATAGCTGCTCTTCCAAGCCGAGCGTGATGTAGATGCAGACGAGCATCACCTTGTCGGCGATCGGATCGAGAAAGCTGCCGAGCCTGGTTTCCGCGTGGAATTTCTTGGCGATGAATCCGTCGACGCCATCGGAGATGCCGGCGGCGACGAACAGCCAGAAAGCCGCGCTCATCCGGTCGGTGACGATAAACCAGACCATCAGCGGCACGGCCAGCAGCCGCCCGACGGTGATGGCGTTTGGCAAGGCGCTGACGAGGATGCCTGGGCTCACGTTACGCTGGTCGCTGTCCAAGTCGCCGTTGCTGGAGTCATTCGGCGGATCTCGGCCGCACGACCCAGGCGCTCTTGTCCTCCGCGTAGGTCATGTCGAGATCCTTCAACGCAAGGGCGCGGCGAAGCTGTTCCGGCTCGCCGAGAAACGTCAGGTCGACTTCCGCCTCGCGCACCGAAAGCCGCGCGACGTTCATCCCCTTCACGGAAGGGACCGAGGACATCTTGCGCTTGACGTCCAGCCAGTCGCTGAGCCGCGAGACGGGAACCAGGACGCGAATCTGCTGCTGCGACCCGGCCCGCTCGAGATTGTCGCGCTTCCACGCCTCCTCCAGCTCGATGACGAGCTCATCCGCCGTCAGATCGAACAGGCCGTCGAGATCGGTTCCCTCGCGCGCCTGGAAACCCCGCGTCGTCACCCGCGCCGCTTCGCCCGGGAGATATGTCGTCATCGCCACCTCCAGGCTCGGCAATTTGCCGGCAGGATCGACGCGATGCTTCGCCAGCGCGACGACGACGCCGAAGCCTTTGTATTTCTCGGCGATGCTGCGCAGCCGCCCCTCGTCCCCGGCAAGCGCCTGCTCCGCCGTGATCTCGGAAATGTCGGACAGATCGCGCAACGGCAGCGTCAGCGGCACGAGGCCGGTGGGCAGATCGCGCCGCAGCCAAGCGTCGAACCACGGATTCGGCTCGTCCCACAGCAGCGTGGAGCCCGCGCTCTGGTATACCGGCAGCATGAGGTTCGGGCGGCTTTGAATTTCGGCGAAGGGAACGCCGCTGCCGCGCAGCACTTCCCGCACGTCTTCAGGGTTGAACCGGACGGAAAGGGTGGCGATGTAACGGCCGCCACCGAACTTCTCCTCGGTGACGACGAAATCCCGCAAGGTTCGCGAGACGACATCGTCTGTCGCTTCGGGAAGGCGGGGATGGTCGGCGCGAAGGGTCATGCGCTCCATCAACTTGCGCAACGCATTGCGCTGCGCTTTCGCAATTCCGGTCGATTTCGCGGCAACTTCGTCATTGGCGCGCTCGTCCACGGCGACATCGGTCACGCTGTAGACATCCGGCGCCTGCGCAAGCGCCGGCGCGCCTGCAACCGCGAGGAACAGGAATGCGACACCGAGGCTTCCGCCCCTCCGCAATTGGAGCATTACAAACATCCTCGGATGCAGTATCTTCGGCGCACCGTTTATACCTTCTCAGCGGCGAGGATGCCATAGCTCGCAATTCCGTTGAATCTGGGCTGACTTACCGCGATGCCGGCGTCGACATCGATGCCGGAGACCGTCTCGTAGAGGCCATCAAGCCGCTGGCGCGCTCGACCGCGCGTCCCGGCGCCGATGCGCTGCTCGGTGGGTTCGGCGGGTTCTTCGATCCGCGGGCCGCCGGCTTCGAGGATCCCGTCCTCGTCGCCTCGACCGACGGGGTCGGCACCAAGCTGAAGGTGGCGATCGCGACCGGCCGCCACGACACCATCGGCATCGACCTCGTCGCGATGTCCGTCAACGACCTGGTGGTGCAAGGCGCCGAGCCGCTGTTCTTCCTCGACTATTTCGCGACGGGAAAGCTCGACACGGCCACCGCCGAGAAAGTGGTCGGCGGGATTGCCGAAGGTTGCCGGCAGGCGGGCTGCGCGCTGATCGGCGGCGAGACCGCGGAAATGCCCGGCATGTACGCCAACGGCGACTACGACCTCGCAGGATTTGCCGTCGGCGCCGTGGAACGGGGCCAGGCCTTGACCGGCGATACGGTCGAGGCCGGCGATCTGCTGCTCGGCCTCGCGTCGACAGGCCTGCACTCGAACGGCTATTCGCTGGCCCGCCGGGTCGTGGAGCGAAGCGGCGCACGCTATGACGATCCGGCGCCCTTCGCGCCGGAGCGGACGCTCGCGGACGTCCTGCTCGCGCCGACGCGCATCTACGTGAAGAGCTGCCTCGCCGCGATCCGCGCCGGCGGACCGGACGGCGTGCGCGGCATCGCCCACATTACCGGCGGGGGCCTGCCGGAGAACCTGCCGCGCGTCCTGCCCGACGCCCTTGCCGGGCGCATAGACCGGCGAAGCTGGCCGATGCCCGCCGTGTTCCGCTGGCTTGCCGAGCGGGGCGGCATCGACGATGCCGAGCTGCTCCGCACGTTCAATTGCGGCATCGGCATGGTGCTGGCGGTCGCGGAATCCCGCGCCGGCGCGGTCATCGAGGCGCTGCAGGCGGGCGGCGAAACCGTCTATCGCATCGGCAGGATAGAGCCGCGGTCGGTCAAACCGGTCGAATACACCGACGGTATGTGATGGCGGGCGGCAAGCTGAAGGTCGGCGTCCTGATTTCCGGCCGGGGCACGAACCTGCAGGCACTCATCGATGCCTGTGCCGATCCCGGCTTTCCGGCCGTCATAGAGCTTGTCGTCTCCAACAAAGCCGATGCCTTCGGCCTGAAAAGAGCGGCGGATGCGGGCATTCCCACCGCCGTCATCGATCACAAGGCATACCGGAGCCGTGCGGCTTTCGATGCGGCTGTCGACGAGACGCTGCGGGCGGCCGGCGTCGGCTTCGTGTGCCTTGCCGGGTTCATGCGCATTCTTTCCGGGGATTTCGTCGAGCGTTGGCGCGACCGCCTGATCAATATCCACCCCTCCCTCCTGCCGGCGTTCAAGGGGCTGGACACGCATCAGCGCGCGATCGATGCCGGCGTCACCATTACCGGCTGCACGGTGCATTTCGTCCGCCCGGCGATGGATGACGGCCCCATCATCGTCCAGGCGGCAGTGCCCGTCTTGCCGGGCGACGACGCGGACCGGCTAGCGGCCCGCATTCTCGAATCGGAGCACGCTATCTACCCGCTGGCGCTGCGGCTGATTGCCGAAGGCCGGGTCAGAATGACGGGCGAGAAGACGGTCCGCCGAGATGGCGTTCCCTCCGCCGGAGCCCTGATAAATCCGTCGCCGGATTGACCGCAGGAACTTGCGAACCGGGACTTGCGAAGCCTGGCGAACCGCGATACCTACTGCCGAGGGACGAACAGCTTGGGGACGAGGCTAATGGAGCCACCGATGCAGCACCTCAGCGCACCGCGCGAGAACATTCAGACTTGGAACCGGGTGACGACAGTCATCACCTGGTCGTGCATTCTGATCGCCCTGCTGCTGCTGGCCATGGCCGCCGCGCTGCTCTGACGGCCTGCCGCTCCCCGCTAGCGGATGATTTCCAGACTGCTGAAAAAATAGCCGATTTCGGTGGCGGCGGTTTCCGGGCTATCGGAGCCGTGCACCGAATTCGCTTCGATGGATTCGCCGTAATCCTTGCGGATCGTACCCTCGGTCGCGTTGGCAGGGTTGGTCGCGCCCATGAGCTCGCGATTTCGGGCGATGGCGTTCTCGCCTTCGAGAACCTGGACGACAACAGGCCCGGAGGACATGAATTCGCAGAGGTCGCCGAAAAAGGCGCGGCTCTTGTGCACGGCATAGAAGCCTTCCGCCTGCGCGCGGGTCATCCGGAGCCGTTTCTGGGCGACGATCCGGAGACCGGCCTCCTCGAACCGGGCATTGATCTTCCCGGTAAGGTTTCGTCGCGTGGCATCCGGTTTCAGGATGGACAATGTCCGTTCGACAGCCATAGGGAACGGTCCTTGATAATTGTTTCCAGGCCCCATTTGGGAGGCCGGGTTATAGACGCCCGCTTCTGGATGGGCAAGCGCCGCACACATGGTCTTTCTGGATAGGAATCATTCTCCTTCCGGCGAATTCGTAGTACTTCCGCGTCTTCCCGTTAACCCCTCGCCATGCTATCGAGCCGCCGATGCTCAGTATCAACGAATTGACCTACCGCATCGGCGGACGCCTGCTGTTCGACGAAGCCTCGGCCCAGATCGGCCCGCGCCGCCGCATCGGCGTCGTCGGCCGCAACGGCTCCGGCAAATCGACGCTCCTGCGCCTGATCGCCGGGGAGGCGCATCCCGACGGCGGTGAAATCGCGCTCAGCAAGCGTACCCGCGTGGGCCAGGTCGCGCAATTCGCCCCCCGCGGCGATGCCGCGGTAATCGAGGTGGTGCTGGCCGCCGACGTCGAGCGGACGGACCTGCTGGCGGAGGCCGCCACCGCCGAGCACGGCCAGCGAATTGCCGAGATCCATGCGCGGCTGGCCGACATCGACGCCCACGCCGCGCCGGCGCGCGCGGCAAAGATCCTGGCCGGCCTGGGTTTCGACGAGGCGGCGCAGGCCAGCCCCATCGGCGCGCTGTCCGGCGGATGGCGCATGCGCGTCTCGCTGGCGGCGGTGCTGTTCTCGGCCCCCGACCTGCTGCTGCTCGACGAGCCGACCAACCACCTCGACCTGGAAGCGGTGCTTTGGCTCGAAGGCTTCCTCGCCTCCTATCCGCGCACTTTCCTGATGGTCAGCCACGACCGTGCG
Organism: Alphaproteobacteria bacterium; assembly: GCA_009377445.1. Lineage (GTDB taxonomy): Bacteria > Pseudomonadota > Alphaproteobacteria > UBA8366 > UBA8366 > WHUA01. The sequence goes on from WHUA01000004.1 coordinate 200,744, forward strand.
CTGCTGAACCGGGCGGTCGACGGCATCCTGCATCTCGAGGCGGGCAAGCTCAATCTCTACCCGGGCAGCTACGACCGCTTCGAAAGGACACGGCGGGAGCGCCTCACCCACCAGCAGGATCTGCAACGGCGGCAGGAGCGCGAGCGCCAGCATATCCAGAGCTTCATCGACCGCTTCCGCGCCAAAGCCACCAAGGCAAGGCAGGCCCAGAGCCGCATCAAGCTGCTGGAGCGGATGGAGCCGATCGTGACGATCAACGAGGAGGCCGGCGTCACCTTCGAGTTCCCCGAAGCGGAGGTGCTGCCGCCGCCCCTTCTCAGCCTCGACCGGGTGAGCGTCGGCTATTCCACCGACAAGCCCGTGCTGAGCCGCCTCAGCCTGCGCATCGATATGGAAGACCGGATCGGGCTGCTCGGCCAGAACGGCAACGGCAAGAGCACGTTCCTGCGCCTTCTTGCCGATCAGCTCCAAATCTCCGGCGGCAGCGTGACGCGCTCGCAGAAGCTCCGGACCGGATATTTCGCCCAGGATCAGCTCGACCAGCTCGACACCGCCGAGACCCCGTACCGGCACATCGCCCGCCGGTTGCCCGACCGCCCGGAAAGGGCGGTGCGCGGCCATCTCGGCCGCTTCGGATTTTCCCAGGCCCGGGCCGACCAGACGATCGGCAGCCTTTCCGGCGGCGAGCGCGCCCGGCTGGTGCTTGCCGATATCTGCTGCGGCGCACCGCAGCTTCTGCTTCTCGACGAGCCGACGAACCACCTCGACCTGGAAGCGCGCGAAGCCCTCTTGCGCGCGCTCAACGACTTCAACGGCGCGGTCATCCTGGTCACGCACGACCATCACATGCTGTCGCTCGCGGTCGACCGGCTATGGCGGATCGCGGACGGCACCTGCACGGTGTTCGACGGGGATATCGAGAGCTATCGCGCCGAGCTTCTTGCCCCGGCCCCAACGATTTCGGCCGGGAACGGCGAGGACAAGCGGCCGTCGCGGCGCGACGAGCGCCGCCAGCGCGCCGAATCCCGCGCAGCGGTCGCCCATCTCCGCAAGGCTGCGCGCAGCGCGGAACAGGAGCTGGAGCGCCTTACGGCGCGCCGCACGTCGATAGAGGCGTCGCTGGCGGACCCGGCGCTCTATTCGGAGTCCGCGGACCGCGTGACGACGCTGAACCGGGAAAAGGCAGACGTCGAGCGCCGCATCGCGGAGACGGAGGAGCGCTGGCTCCACGCGAATGAGAAGCTGGATGCGGCCGGAGGCGCAGATGCTTGAAAGATCAGGCGTTCTCCTCCGCCTTGATCTGCCAGCGGCCGCCTTCGTCCTGCTGCCAATAGGTCAGCTTGTGGCCGCTCTTCTTGCACACGGCCCAGCGCGCCCGCGCCTGGGCGACCGCCGCCTCGTCCCGCCCGTCGAACATGTCGCAGCAGATCTCGAAATCGCCGAGACGCTCGCTTTCCGCGCCGTCGACGAGAAACAGCACGTTCGCGCGGTTCGGGTTCTCGTCCCGATGGGTGAGCCACACCGGCTGCAGCGCCGCGTCGCCTTCGCGCTCCGTGCCGTGCGGCAGGAAGCTGTCCTTGCCGTAGGTCCAGAGCTGCCCGTTGAGCGCTTGGACCCTTTCCTCCGAATCCGCCTGCACGACCGCACGCCAGCCGCGCTCGAGCGTCCGTTCCAGCAGCATCGGAAGCGCGCGCTCCAGCGGCATGCGCTGCAGGTGGTAGAAGCGGATCTCGGTCATGCCCCGTCCCGTCCGCGTCAGCGCTCGTAATAATCCCGGACCAGCCGGTCGAGCAGCCGCACGCCGTAACCCGTGCCGCCTTTCGGAACGGTATCCGCTTCCTTGCTCGACCATGCCATGCCGGCGATGTCGAGGTGGGCCCACGGCACGTCGTTCGTGAAACGCTGGAGAAACTGCGCGGCGGTGATCGAGCCGGCGTCGCGCCCGCCGATGTTCTTCACGTCGGCGATGTCGCTGTCGATCATCTTGTCGTAGGGCTGGGCGAGCGGCATCCGCCAGACCTTTTCGCCGGTCGCCTCTCCCGCCGCGACGAGGTTCTTGCACAGCGTGTCGTCGTTGGCGAACAAGCCCGCATACTCGTGGCCCAGGCTGACGATGATCGCCCCGGTCAACGTCGCCAGATCCACCATGAAGGAAGGCTTGAAGCGTTTCTGGCAGTACCAGAGCACGTCCGCGAGCACGAGCCGCCCCTCGGCATCGGTATTGAGGATCTCGATGGTCTTGCCCGACATCGAGGTGACGATGTCGCCGGGCCGCTGGGCATTGCCGTCCGGCATGTTCTCGACCAGGCCGATGATGCCGACGACGTTCGCCTTCGCCTTGCGCCCGGCGAGCGCCATCATCAGCCCGGCGACGGCGCCGGCCCCGCCCATGTCCCACTTCATGTCACCCATTCCCGCGGCCGGCTTGATCGAGATACCGCCGGTGTCGAAGGTGACGCCCTTGCCGATGAAGGCGATCGGCTGCTTGGAGCGCGCGGCCCCGTTCCATTGCATGACGGCGACCTGGCTCTCGCGGCGCGATCCCTGGCCGACACCGAGAAGCGCTTTCATGCCGAGCTTTTCGAGCTGCTTTTCGCCGAACACCTCGACCTTTACGCCGAGCTTCGCGAGCTGGCGGACTTCCTTCGCGAAGGTAGCCGGATAGAGCTCGTTCGGCGGTTCCGATACCAGGTCGCGGGTGAAACGGACGCCTTCCGCCAGCTTCTCCAGCGGCGCGAAATCGCGGCGCGCCGCCGCCGCGCCCTTCACCGCCATCGTGAGAGAAGCCATCCTGGGCTTCGCGCTTTCCTCCGGCTTCGTGCGGTATTTCGCGAAGCGATAGCTGCGCAACAGCGCGCCGAACGCGATTTCCGCCGATACGCCCGGCAGGTTCCGGCCGCCGAAGTCGACAGCGAATGTCGCGCTTTCCTCGCCGGATCTGTTGAGCTGGGCAAGCACCCGGCCGCCGAGCTCCGACTGCTCGCGCTCGCCCAGTTTTTCGCCCGTCCCGGCAAGCAGGATGCGGCTGAAGGGAACGCCGGCCGGCGCGACGATCTCGAGCGACTGCTTCGCCTTGCCTTCGAAACTGCTGACCTCGAGCGCGCGGGAGATGGCGCCGCCGCTTGCCTTGTCGATCTCTTTCGCAACGGCGCCGAGCTTCTTTCCCTGACCGACGCCGAGGACAAGAGCGCCGGATTTCGGCAATACGGGTTCCGAGAAGTTGATTTTCATGTTGTCGCCTCAGCCGTCGTTTCGACTTTTCCATGCGCCATCGGTTGGTCGCCGGTCAATGTAGCGGGCCGGGGGAAAATTGGAAGGCAATCGTTGACCCCGCGCCCACTGCCCGATAGAGCTAACGCATGGGCATGAAAAGCATAACATGGTACATCGGGCGCCAGGTTTTCGCCGTCGTCCTGCTGGCCGCGTTCGTGCTGTGTTTCATGGTTTGGTTGTTCCGCTCGCTCGATGCCGTCGACATGATGATCAACCGCGGCCTGCCGGTTATGAGCTTCCTGCACTTCGCGTCCCTCCAGCTTCCGCGCTTCATCCTGTTCGTATCGCCGATGGCGATGTTCGGCGCTGCCGTCTTCACCTACAACAAGATGATCATGGACAGCGAACTGATCGTCTTGCGCGCAGCCGGATTGAGCCCGATCGCGCTGGCAAAGCCGGTGATCCTCGTCGGTGCCCTGATATCCGCGGTCTGCTTCTACATGAGCCTCTACCTCGTGCCGCTGACCTACCGCGAATACAAGGAGCTCGAATTCAAATACCGCCACGACCTGCCGAAGCTCGTGCTTCAGGAAGGCGTGTTCGCGACGCCGATGGAAGGGATCACGGTGTATTTCCGCGACGTCGGCAAGACGGGTGAGATGGAAGATGTCTTCATCCATGACAACCGCAATGTCCAGGAGCCGACGACCTACATAGCCGAGAGCGGCCAGCTTATCGAAACGGAGGACGGCCGCTGGATGGTGGAGATGACCAAGGGCGGCTGGCAGGTGTTCAGGCACGGCGTGAAAATAGACTGCAGCCCTGCTGCGCTGCTCCATGCGCCGGCGAAGAATTGCGATATTCCGCGCTTCGAAAGCTTCAGCATCGACCGGGCGAACAACATCAACATCAATCTGAAGGGTGACGACGAAAAGCGCATCGGCCGGAACTCCCGCGAATACTACATCGGCGAATTGCTCAATCCGGAGACCGGCGATGACGACAAATTGCGCGACGTCCTGCGCGCGGAGCTGCACAGCCGGCTCAGCCAGCCGCTGCTGCCACTGTCCTGCGCCCTCGTCGGAATCGCCATCCTGCTCTCCGGATCGTTCAACCGGCGCGGCCAGCTCAAGCTCGTTCTCGCGGCGATCGTCGCCGCCGGCTACATCATCATCGCGAGCTATGCGTTCAGAAACTATGCGCCGAAGATGCCGATCCTGAACATCGTCATGTATCTGAATGCATTGGTGCCGCTGGGCGTTGCCGTGCTGGTCCTGATTTTCCCGCGCCCCCTGGCAAGCGCGTCGGAGCGGCCCGCCCTTCCGGCTTAGCCCCGGCCACGTCCAGTCATATGCTGAGGCGCTTGAAGATCCGTTCGGGGATCGACTTGATGATCGTCATGATCGCCCACCAGAAGCGCGGGAAGTACGCGACCTCCCGACCCTTTGCGCTCAGCTCGAGGCAGGCTTTGGCGCACGCCTCGGGCGGAGCGACGAGGAACAGCCCCGGCATTCCGTAGCTCATATCGGTATCGAGGAAGCCCGCCTTGACCGTGGTGACCGACACGTTGCTGCGCGCGAGCCGCGCCCGCAAGCCCTGCAGATAGAGGTTCAACGCGCCTTTGGCCGAGCCGTAGACATAGTTCTTCAGCCGTCCGCGGTCGCCCGCGACCGACGACAGGACCACCACCCTGCCGCCGCCCTGCGCCTCCAGATGGGGCACCAGCCGGCTGAGCACCGACACCGCGCCCACATAGTTGACGCCGATCGTCTGCAGTGCGAGCGCGAAATCCTGGTCGATAGCCTGCTGCTCGGGCATGGCGCCGAACAAGAGAAAGACGTCCATCGGCCCGCCGCGGCGCATGCAGTCGTCGACGAATTTGGCGTGATCCTTCGTCGACTCGGCATCGAAGTACACGACGTCGGCGCGGCAATTCGCCCGCAGCGCCACGTCGGCGGCGGTACGCTGCAGGTCGTCCGTATCGCGCCCGGCGAGAATCACGTCGCTGCCGCCCGCCGCCGCCTGGCGCGAGAACGCCCGCCCCACCGACGAGGAAGCGCCCAGCACGATCCAGGTCCGTCGCTGCCCGCTTGCGACGCTCATGGCTGGTCCCCCCGTATATGCAACCGCCGAGCCAGGTCGGATTCGAAGACGCCTTGCGGATCGACGCGGGAGAGGACATTCCTGAGCTCCGGCAGCGCCGGATACATCCGGGCGAATCCGTCGGGCGAAAGACAGGAATCCTTCGCGAGGTAGATGCGTCCGCCGTGCTCGAGCGTTATCGCCTCCAATGCCGCCATCAGCTCGCGAACGCCCGGCCGCGCGGGAAAATCCAGCGCCAGCGTGAAGCCCCGCATCGGGAACGAAAGATAGCCCTTTCCTGCGCCCCCCATGGTCTTGAGGACGGCAAGGAAGGAGCCGGCGCGGGATTCGCCGACCGCCTCCAGCAGCCGCCGTATTCCCGTCTCGGCCTGCGCGTCGGGGACGACGCATTGAAACTGGTGAAATCCGGCGCGCCCATACATGCGGTTCCAGTCCAGCACCCTGTCGAGGGGATGAAAGAACTGCCCGAGCGGTACGACGCGGTCGCGCCCCAACGCCGGAATGCGATGGAAGTAGCATGCGTTCATGGCGCCGATCGACCATCGGTTCAGGATGAAGCCCGGCATGTCGAGTGGAACCCGAACGCGCCGCCCGGCGCGGACCGGCACGGACTCCGCCGCTGGCTCGGCGATCTCGAGAATGCCGCGGCCGAACCGCTCGCCGCGCGCGAGAACGTCGATCCAGCCGACCGAATAAGTTGCACGCTCACGGTATTGCGTGAGCAATCTGAGAAAATGGTCGAGATTGTCTGCGCGCATCTCGGTTACCCGAACGGCATTCGACGGCGCCGGCAGCAATCCGATGCATAAGGTGATCAGGACTCCCGTGAGGCCCACCCCGCCGATCGTCGCGGCGAAAAGCGCGGGGTCGTCCTCGGGCCCGGCGCGGCGAAAATCGCCGTCCGCGGTGAGCAGCTCGAACCACCGCAGGTGATCGCCGATGCTGCCGTGGCGGTCGTGGTTCTTGCCGTGGACGTCGTTGGCGACGGCGCCGCCGATCGTCGCGAAACCCGTGCCCGGCACGGCCGGAAGCATGAATCCGCGCGGGATCAGGAAATCCTGCAGCTCCGTGACCGTGAGACCCGGCTCGCAGACGAGCTCCGCCCGTTCCGGGTCGAACGCGAGGATGCGATCGAGGCGCCGCGTCAGCAGCACATGCCCGTTGTCGTTGAGCGCGGCATCGCCATAGCTCCGCCCGCCGCCATGCGCGACGAGGCCGCCGGCGGGCCGCGCGCGCACCGCCGCAGCGGCAGCGGCAGGCTTCTCCGGCCGCAGCGCAAGGGATTTGGCGCGGGGAAACCGACCCCAGCCGGTGATTTCGAGTTCTTTGGCTTTCATTCTGCGCGATCGATTCGTTGTCTCCGGACCGGCATGCTGTCGAGGCGGTTCAATGCAGCCGGTCAGGCATAGATCAGATAGGCATAGACCACGAGCCAACCGGCGACCGCGGCCATCAGGAACCAGTCCTTGAGCACGAGGTCCGTCGGCGAGCCCGAGCGCTCGAACACCAAGGTCAATTGCAGATAGCGGAATATCCCCGCGATGACGAAGGGCACGGTCATGAATAGCCGATCGCTGCCGAGCCGCGCCATCGCATCGTCCATCAGCGTGAAGATCATGTAGGACACGAGCAGCGCGGCGAGCGTGACCCCGATGCACACGTCGAGAAAGAGGCGCGTGTAGCCGGACAGGCTGACCCGGTGCTCGGTGCCGATGTCCAGCACGACGTCGTCCCGCCGCTTGGCGAGCGCAATGAACAGCGCAAGCAGCCCCGCGCAGATTTGAATCCAAGGCGTGGGCACGACCCCGATGATCTCCGCGCCGCCATAAACGCGCAGCACGAACCCGAAGGAAATGACGAGCACGTCGATAATTGCGATATTTTTCAGTATGATGTTGTAGGCGATGTTGACGATGAGATAGAGAAGGAGAGCGGGCAGCGCCGCCGGCGCCAGGGTCAACGCGATAGCGAACCCGGACGCGATCAGGACGCCGGCGAGAGCAACCGCAGCGGCGACGGAAATGCGCCCCGACGCCACGGGCCGCAAACGTTTCTTCGGATGAATTTTGTCCGAGTCGCGATCACGCACGTCGTTGAGGCAGTAGACCCCGCTCGAGACGCAGCAAAAGCAGACGAAAACCAGTAATACGGCCTGCATGGCGTCGACCGACATCGCGGTCGGCGTGAAGAACAATGGCGCGAAAACGAAAGCGTTCTTCACCCACTGCCGCGGGCGCATCAGCAACAATGCCGCCATCGCCAAGTCGGCGGCGCTTCCGGCAGGCGTTCTCTGCTGCGTCGTGCGAGCGGTCATCGAGCGGTCCCATCCTTCGGCCGCGCCGGACGGCGGGCAGCCGGGGCGACAGTGTCACACCCCTGTTAAGGGCTTCTTAACGGTACATTGAGGGACCGAAAACGCAATCGCAGTCTGGCGATAAAATGGAAAGAATCTTTCACTCGCGAGACGATCCGTACTATTAGTCAACAATAACAAAAGAAAGATGAGGCATGGGCACCCGATTCGATTTGCGTCTGCATCCCACAGGCGACGAAAATCCTGCCGCTTTGCAAAACGGCGCAGCGGGAGGGCGGCGTCCCACGGATACCGTTGCGGCGGCGGACCGGCCACAGCGGCCCGCCTTCGCCCGATAAGGGGCAATTTCGCCGGATCGCAATCGCCCGTGAAAGTTTCACACACCTTATCGACCTATCTTGCCGTCCAGTTCCTATTCTGGCTGATCGGCGTGTTTCTGATCTTCATGGCGATCGCCATGCTGTTCGATGTGGTCGAGATGCTGCGGCGTACCGCCGACAAGGACGACATCACATTGGGCCTCGTGCTCTACATGAGCTTGCTCAAGCTGCCCTTCCTCGCGCAGACGACCCTGCCCTTCATGACTCTCTTTGCCGCCATGCTGACATTCTGGCGGCTGGCGCGCGCCAACGAAGCGGTCGTAGCGCGGGCCGCCGGCATTTCGGCCTGGCAGTTCATCCTGCCTGCGTTTCTGATCACCGCTTTCCTCGGCATCGTCGCCGTCACGATCATCAATCCGATGTCGGCAGCCATGCTCGAGAAGTTCCAGAAGCTCGAGGCAGAGTACGTCAAGAACCGGACGAGCATGATCGCGGTCTCGCAGAACGGGCTGTGGCTGCGCCAGCTCGACGGTGGAGGCGGGTATTCGGTCATTCATGCGCTGCGGGTATCGCCGCAGGACCTGATCCTTCATCAGGTCATCATTTTCCGTTTCGACGAAGGCCATCATTTCCTGGAACGGATCGATGCCCCCAGCGCCATCCTGCAGACCGGCTCCTGGCTTATCCCCGAGGGCTGGCATTCAACGCCGAAACCCGAGACCGCGCCCGTCGTCAACCTGAAGATCCCGACGGACCTGACCAGGACCAACATCCTGGAGAGCTTCTCGTCGCCCGAGACGATGTCGTTCTGGCGGCTGCCCGAATTCATCGAGACGATCGAAGCGGCCGGATTCTCCGGTCATCGCCACCTCCTCCACTATTACGCGCTGATCGCCTACCCGGTGCTGCTGTCCTCGATGATATTCATCGCAGCCTCCTTCACGCTCAGGATAAACCGGCGCACCGGCACGTCCGCGGCGCTTCTGGGCGGGCTGAGCTGCAGCTTCGTGCTCTATTTCGTAACCGACATCGTCCATGCGCTGGGGCTTTCCGCCAGTATTCCCATACTGCTCGCCGCATGGACGCCTGCCGGCGTCTCCAGCCTTGTCGGCCTCGCCATGCTGTTTCACCTGGAGGACGGTTGATGCGTCCGTCCTTGCGCGCGGCAGCCGTCTTCCTCGTCGTCTGCCTGTGGGCGGCGGCAGCATCGGCGCAAAAAGTGGGCGGCACCGACCAGCCAATTCTCTTTACCGCCGACGAGGTCAGCCAGGACCGGGACCTCGGGACGATCCTGGCGCGCGGCAATGTCGAGATCACGCAAGGCGACCGCATCCTCATGGCGGACACCGTCAGCTACAATCAACGCACGGAGACGGTCAGCGCGTCCGGCAACGTAAGGCTGCTGGAGCCGAGCGGCGACGTACTATTCGCCGAATTCGCCGAACTCACCGACGAGCTCAAGAACGGCGTGATCAAGCAGCTCCGCGTTCTGCTCGTCGACGATAGCCGCTTTGCCGCCAACGAAGCGCGACGCAACGACGGCAACCTGACCGTCATGAAGCGCGGCGTCTATTCTCCCTGCGCGATTTGCAAGGAGGATCCGGAACGCCCGCCCGTGTGGCAGTTGAAGGCGGAAACGATCGAGCACGACCAGGAAGCGAAGGAGATCCGCTACCGCAATGCGTTCATGGAAATGTTCGGGCTTCCCGTCGCCTACGTGCCCTACTTTTCCCACCCCGATCCTTCCGTGAAGCGCAAGACCGGGCTGCTGGCGCCCGACTTCGGCACCGGCGGAAATCTCGGCGGCCATATCCGCCTGCCCTATTACATCGTCCTCGGCAAGGACAAGGACGCGACGGTGTCCCCGATCTACACGGTCGACGAAGGCCTCGTCATGAGCGGCGAATACCGCCAGCGCTTCGACAAGGGCGAAATGATGCTGCGCGGCAGCATAACCGAAGCAGACAGGGACGTTACGGAAAACGGCGTGACGGAAACTCGCGAAGACCAGATCAGGGGGCATTTCCACGCAAAGGGAGACTACCATTTCGACGACACCTGGCGGGCAGGCGTGGACTCCCGGCGCGTGACCGATCGCACCTATCTGAAGAAATTCAACTTCTTCGAACAGGGCGAGGACGTTCTTAACACCAATCTCTTCGTCGAGGGTTTCCGGCCGGGGACCTACGGCGCCGCCAACATCTATTCGTTCCAGGATCTTCGCCCCGGCTCGCGGCCCGACCAGCCGTTGATCGCTCCGCTGCTGCAATACAGCCACATGTCGAAAGCCGACAGCTTCGGCGGACGCATGCTGGTCGACTCCGATTTCCGCTATCTGATACGCGCGGATGGCCCGACCACACAGCGTGTCACCTTCAGGCCGGGTTACGAGGTTTCGAAATACTCGGACACCGGCCTGGTTTCGACCTTCAGAACATCGGTCCAGGCGGACGTCTACAATGTTGACCAGACCGCGAACCCGGCGGTCAGCCAGGACGTCAACAGCACCGTCACGGGCCGCCTTCTGCCGCGCGCTACCGTCGATGTCCGCTATCCTTTGGTGCGCAGCTCGGGCGCCGTTCGCCAGCTCATCGAACCGATCGCCATGTTGACGGCGGCGCCCAACGGGCAGAACCCGAAGAACATTCCGGACGAGGACAGCGCCGTTTTCGAGGCCGACGACACCAACCTTCTGAGCGAGGATCGGCTCCCCGGCGGCGACCGGGTGGAGAGCGGCCAGCGCGTCGCCTACGGCGTGCGGCTCGGCGCCTACGGGTCCGGCGACGGCCGCACGACGGCATTCATCGGCCAAAGCTACCGGCTGAGCGAAGACGACGACCTCAACCGAGAGAACGCGATCGAAGAGCATTTTTCGGACATCGTAGGGCGTATCGAGGTGAGACCCAGCCGTTACGCCGACATCCGCTATCGCTTCGCCTTCGCTTCCGACAAGGTGTTCGAGCCGCGGCGCAACGACGTGACGTTCAATGTGGGGCCGGCCGCATACCGGCTGTCGGGCTCCTACAGCTTCGTCAGCGCGTCGACCCAATTCCCGGAACGCGAGGAGCTCGGCCTTGCCTTCACGACGCAAATAACCGATCACTGGTCGCTGCAATTGACGACGCAACACGATCTGGCGGCCGGAAGGGCACTCCGCTACAGCGGCCTCGTCCGGTATCAGGACGAGTGCATCATCGTTGACATCCTGGGAGCGCGGAGCTTTTTCCAGGATGAGGATGTCGAGCCTTCCAGTTCGGTGTTGTTTCGTATTAAATTCAAGAACCTAGGCGAAGTGCAGACAACAACCGGATAATCTGCACCGGCGATGCGGCGATCAAGGATGATCCGAAGGATATCAGACGCTTACGAGAGAGGCTCGAAAACTGCCCTGGGAATGGCCGCGGCGGGCCTTCTGGCTGTTTTCGTCGCCTGCCTGCCGGCGGCGGCGCTCGCCCAGGGCGTCATGCGCATAGCGGCGGTGGTGAACGACGACGTCATCTCCGCATACGACCTCAACCAGCGCGTCCGGATGGTCATGATCACGGGGCGCATTCCCGACACCCCGGAGAACAAACGGCGCCTGGCCGAGCAGGTGCTGCGCAACATGATCGACGAACAATTGCAGCTCCAGGAAGCGAAGCGCCTCAACATCAGCGTCAGTGACGAGGAGTTGAATCGGCTCCTGACGAAGCTCAATGCACAGAACAAGGTTCCGGCCGGCACGCTGGAGTCGATCCTGACGCGTGCCGATGTCGACGTTAACGCGCTCAGGGCCAAGCTGCGGGCGGACGAAGCCTGGGGCAAAGTGCTGCGGGAGCGGTTGCAGCAACAGGTGATCATCAGCGACGAAGAGATCGACGAAGAGCTCAAGCGGCTCCAAGCCGTCCAGCATCTTCCGCGCCACCGCGTCGCCGAGATATTCCTTCCGGTCGATAATCCCGACGCGGAAAAGAAGGTCTATGAACTGGCCGAGCGGCTGATGCAGCAGATCCGCGGCGGCGCCGACTTCAGCGCCCTGGCAAGGGAGTTCTCACAGAGCGCCAGCGCCGCTGTCGGCGGCGACCTCGGCTGGGTGACGAAAGGCCAGCTCGATCCTCAGATCGACCAGGTTCTGGCCGCAACGGGCGAGCGGCAGGTCGCCGGGCCGGTGCAAACCGTGGCCGGGTTCCACATCCTGATGGTGATCGACCGGATCGTGCCGTCGGCGGGCGGAAGCAGCGACCTCACGCTCGACTACACGCAGCTTGTCGTGCCGATCGCGCAAGCCGGCGGCGGGCAACAGGAACAGCAGCTCGCTCAGCAGATCCGCGCGGACGTGCAGAGCTGCGACGACCTGCGCGCGGCGGCGGCGAGCATGGATGCGAAATCGGAGGATGTAAAAGGGGCCCGGCTCAAGGAATTGCCCGCCGCGCTCGGCGAGCGTCTCGCCAAGCTCGATGTCGGCGACACCACGGAGCCGTTGCAAACCGCCGAAGGCGTGTTCATCGCCACGCTGTGCGCGCGAAAGGGCGGCTCCAACGCATTGCCGAGCCGCGACCAGATCCAGAACCGGCTTGGCAACGACCGGTTCAACCTCCTCATACAGCGCTACATGCGCAATCTGCGGCAAACGGCTTTCGTGGATATACGCGGATGACGGCCCTGAATAAGCCAATCGCGGTGACGATGGGCGAGCCCGCCGGCATCGGCGGCGAGCTGACGCTGCGTGCCTGGCTCGACCGGCGCCAGCGCGCGCTGCCGGCATTCTTCGCGATCGACGATCCCAAGCGCCTCGAACAGCTCGCCCGCCGTCTCGGCTGGCAGGTTCCAATCGTCGAGATCGACGGCCCGGAAGCGGCGCAGGGCGCGTTCGCCACGGCGCTCCCCGTCATGGCGCTGCCGCTGGCGGGAAGCGCGACCCCCGGACACCCCGACCCCCGCAACGCCGACAGCGTCCTCGCATCGGTGCGAACGGCGGTCGAGCTCGTGATGGCGGCGCGGGCCGCGGCGCTGGTGACGAATCCCGTGCACAAGAAGACGCTCTACGAGGCCGGCTTTCATCATCCCGGGCACACCGAGTATCTCGCCGAGCTGGCCGGCGTCGAGCGGTCGGTCATGATGCTGGCCTGCCCGGAACTGCGGGTCGTCCCGGTGACCGCGCACATCCCGCTCGCCGAAGCCATTTCCAGGCTGTCGCGCACCGAATTGACCGCCGTCGGCCGGATTACCGCGGAAGCCCTCCGGACCGATTTCGGCATCGACAATCCCCGCCTCATGTTCGCGGGGCTCAATCCGCACGCCGGTGAATCCGGCGCTATCGGCCGCGAGGAGATCGACATCATCGTCCCGGCGATCGCGGACCTGAAGAGCCTCGGTATCGCCGTCACGGGCCCCGCGCCCGCAGACACGCTGTTCCACGAACGCGCCCGGCACGGCTACGACGCGGCGATCTGCATGTATCACGACCAGGCGCTGATCCCGCTGAAGACGATCGATTTTCACGGCGGCGTCAACGTGACGCTCGGCCTTCCGTTCGTTCGCACCTCGCCGGACCATGGCACGGCGTTTGAGATTGCCGGGCTGGGCGTCGCCGACGTTTCGAGCCTCGCGGCCTCACTGACGATGGCGGCCGACATCGCGGCGCGCCGTGCGGCCACCATGGCGCGGGGAAAGACCGCCGTTGGATGAGGCCGGTGGGACGAGCCCGCTCGACGGCCTGCCGCCTCTGCGCGAAGTCATAGCCCGCTTCGGCCTGGACGCGCGCAAATCTCTTGGCCAGCACTTCCTCCTGGACCTCAACCTGACGCGCCGCATCGCCCGGTCCGCGGGCGATCTTTCGCAGGCGACGGTCATCGAAGTGGGGCCCGGGCCAGGCGGCCTCACGCGCGCGCTGCTAGCCGAAGGCGCCGCCCGCGTCATTGCGATCGAGCGCGACCGCCGCTGCGTCGAGGCGCTGCAGGACCTGGTCGCCCTATCCGGCGGCAGGCTTTCGTTGCTGGAAGACGACGCGGCGCGGGTCGATGCCGCGTCGCTCGGCGCGCCGCCTCGGCATATCGTCGCCAACCTGCCCTACAACATCTCGACCGTGCTGCTCGTCGGCTGGCTGCGCAAGGCCGAGGCGTTCGCCGGCATGACGCTGATGTTCCAGAAGGAAGTCGCCGAGCGGATCGCCGCGAAGCCGGGCTCCAAGACCTACGGCCGCCTGTCGGTCATGGCGAACTGGCGTTGCGACGTGCGGATACTCTTCAATCTTCCGGCGCGCGCCTTTACCCCGCCGCCGAAGGTCGCCTCGAGCGTGGTCCAATTCCTGCCGCTCCCTGCCCCGCGCTACCCCGCCGCATGGGACGCGATGGAAACGGTCGTGGCCGCCGCCTTCGGCCAGCGCCGGAAAATGCTGCGCGGCGCGCTTCGTTCGTTGAAGGTCGACAGCGACCGGCTGCTCGAAGCAGCGGGCATCGACCCGGAAGCGCGGGCGGAAACGCTGTCGGTCGAACAGTTCGCGGCCCTGGCGCGCGCCTACGCTAGATCAATCTGCAATCAGGTGGAATCACCTGATTGCAGGTAAATTGATCTATCTTAAAAGGTTAGAGCAACTTATCTGCGTCCGATAGGACGCAGGTTGCTCTAGCCTGTCCTGAGCCCTTTCACGAATTCGCCCAGCCCGACCATCCGCTCGCGGCGCAGCCTCTCCGCCTTCAGGATCGACATCGCCTGGTCGACGCTGCCCTCGATATCCTGGTTGACGATGATGTAGTCATATTCGGCGTAGTGGCTCATCTCATCCGCCGCCTTGCTCATCCGCCGCGCCACCACCTCGGGCGGGTCCTGCGCGCGGCGTGTCAGGCGGCGCTCCAGCTCCGCGGTCGACGGCGGCAGGATGAACACGCTGACGAGGTCGTCGCGCGCCTGCTCGGCGATCTGCTGCGTGCCCTGCCAGTCGATGTCGAACAGCACGTCCCGGCCCTCGGCGAGCGCGGCCCGGACCGGCGCGGCGGGCGTTCCGTAGTAATTGTCGAACACCTTGGCGTATTCGAGGAACTCCTGGCGGTTGACCATCAGGTTGAATTCGGATTTGTCGACGAAATGATAGTCGCGGCCGGCCACCTCGCCCGGACGCTTCGGACGCGTCGTCGCGGACACCGACATGGCGATGTTGCCGTCGCGGGCGAGGATCTCGCGCGAGATGGTCGATTTCCCGGCGCCCGACGGCGACGACAGCACGAACATCAGGCCGCGGCGGCGAATCGAGGGAACGGTCGACGGCTGCGTCATTCCACGTTCTGCACCTGTTCGCGAAACTGCTCGATCTTGGCCTTCATGGCGAGGCCGACCCGCGTCAGTTCGATGTCGCCGGACTTCGAACACAACGTATTCGCCTCGCGCGTCATCTCCTGGCACAGAAAGTCGAGACGCCGGCCGACCGCGTCGCCGGCATCCAGCAGCTCCCGCGCGGAGGCGATATGCGCGTCGAGCCGGTCCAGCTCCTCGCGGATGTCGCCCTTGGCGATCATCAGGGCGACTTCCTGGTGCATTCGATCCTCGGTGAGGCCCTTCGTGTCGGCCAGCAGCTCCGCGATCTGCGTCCGCAGCCGCTCGACGATCTTCTGCGGCCGGGTGGCGTCCGCCGAGGCCGCGTCCATGCGAAACTTCGCCAGCTCGTCGAGCTGGCCGTGCAGCACCGCCTTGAGCCGGCCCCCTTCCTCGCGCCGGGCGGCGTTGAGCGCGGTCAGCGCCTGCACCAGCGACTGCAGCATCAGGCTCATGCGTTCGCCCACGACGGCTTCGTCCTCGGGCGCTTCGATCGGCTCGACGACGCCGCGGACGGTCATCAGGGTCTCGATCCGCGGCGGCTCGTCCGCGACCTTGCCGCCGTACCGGCTGGCTTCCGCGACGAGCTGGTCGAGCAGCGGCTTGTTGATGCGCATCGGCCGGTCGCCCTCACCGGCATCGCCGCGCTGTACCGAGAGGCTGAGGTTGAATGAGCCGCGCTTGAAGATCTTGGACACCGCCTCGCGGCCCGCCATCTCGAGCCGGTCGTGGCCCTGCGGCGTGCGGAACCGGATGTCGAGCGCGCGCGCGTTGACGCTCTTCACTTCCCACGCCCATTGCCAGGGCCCCTGCTCTCCCGCCGCGCGGGCGAATCCGGTCATGCTGGTGACGGTCAACGACGACTCCTGGCCGATAATGGGCGGTGGCCGTAAGATCGGCCGCGCGGCACTATATCCTTCCCGGCGGCGGGCAACAACAAACAGGGGCGGTTCGGCGCGCATGACTTCGGATCATCGAGGACCGCCGCGATCGATCCTGATCACCGGCGCGTCCAGCGGCATCGGCGAGGCGCTCGCCCTGGCCTACGCCGCGCCGGGCATCAGCCTGTTCCTTTCGGGGCGCGACGAGCGGCGCCTTGCCGCCATCTCCGATGCCTGCCGTGCGCGCAGCGCCGCCGTCGAGGCGGCGGCGGTCGACGTCGCCAACCGTGCGGCGATGGCGACATGGATTGCGGGCGCCGACGCACAGCGCTCGCTCGACCTCGTCGTCGCCAACGCCGGCATCTCGGGCGGCAGCAGCGGCAAGGGCGAAGGCGAGCAGCAAACCCGGCGCATCTTCGAGATCAACGTCACGGGCACGCTCAACACCGTGCTGCCGGCGATCCCGCCGATGCAGCGGCGCGGCCAAGGCCAGATCGCGCTGATGAGCTCCGCCGCGTCGTTCCGCGGCATGCCGGGCGCGCCCGCCTACAGCGCCAGCAAGGCCGCGGTCCGCGCCTATGGGGAGGCGTTGCGCGGCGCGCTGGCGCCGTCGGGCATCCGGGTTTCCGTCATCTGCCCCGGCTTCGTGCGAAGCCGCATAACGGAAGCCAACCCCTTCCCCATGCCGCTGCTGATGGACGCCGACCGGGCCGCCCGCATCATCTGCCGCGGAAGTAGGTCAGGGTCCAACGTCCTATTCCAGCCGCCGACTAAGCACTGTCTCGTAGTCCTGACCGCCGTAGAACACACGCAAAACCGTCACGACTCCAGATTGATCGTTCACTACGATGGCGATGGCAGTGCGCCTCTTGAAAGGAACGATTCGCAATCCCGGCCGCAAGTCGTCTCGCTTCGTGCCGCGATGCGGAAGCGTGCTCAAGCTCTTAATGAAATCGCGGATCGCGTCAACGGTGCGATCTGCCAATGCGCGGTCGCCCGTCCATCGTTCGACATGCTCTGCAATCGCCTGATAATCGAAGAAGGCGTCTGGTTTTTCCTCGACCCGATACCGCTTATCCGTCACGCGAGATCGGCAGGGCTAATCCTATCGCGCTCGGCGCGCCAAGCGGCAATCCGATCATCCATCTCTTCGGTCGAGATTGACGGCAGTGCTGCGCGCCGGGTGAGGTCGGCCCTGATGGCGTCGAGCCGGGCACGATGCTCTGCTTCCTCACGCTCCACAAGTCCAAGTCCATATTGGACAACCGCGCTCAGCGAGGCGAATTTGCCCCGGACGACGAGCGACTTGGCAAATTCATAGGTTTGATCGGTCAGCGAAACAGTCGGCTTTGCCGTCATAACTTTAGTCTCCTCGGCAGGGGTAAGACTTAGTCATACTGCCCATCGTTGTCAATACTTAACGCATACTCACCCCGGCGCCATACCCTTGTCCGCCAGCTCCCGGATCGCCTCCTCGGTCTTGGACAAATGCGCCAGCCCCATGCCGCGCAGCACGTGCGGCGCCTTGGTGAACTGGATGTTGTCGTAGCCGACGATCTCGATGCGATTGCCCCACGGGTCCATGAAGTCGAGGAACCTGCCGGGCAGCGGCTCGACGCCTGCCGCCGCCAGCGCCTTGCGGACGGCCTCCTTGTCGTCGACGACGAGGCCGAAATGGCGGCCGTCGTCGGCGGGCTGGGTGCGGCCCTTCTGGAGCGCCAGGAACTGGTCGCCGAGGTCGATGAAGGCCATATCCTTGCTCCGGCCGCGCAGCTCGAAGGCGAACAGGCGGCCGTAGAAGGCCAAGGCCTCGTCGATGTCGCCGACCTCGAGCGCGACATGATTGAACCCGACCGCGCGGGCTTTCCTTGCTTCAGGCATTGGACCCTCCGTTTCGTCAATTTCTCCTGAAGAAGCTAATCCTGCTCGCCGGCGTTTCACCCCGCCCCCCGCTTCGTGATAAATTCGCCGGGCCGTATATTGTACCGTCAGACAGCAGCACCAGGAGAAACGCCCGATGGAACGCGCGCTCAAGCCGACCAGCAGGACACCCAGCGAGATCACCCGGCCGCTCGCGGAATTCGCCAGCACTCTCACCCTCGACCGGGTTCCGGACGACGTCGCCTACATCGCCAAGCAATGCATCCTGGACTGGCTCGGCGTCACGCTCGCCGGCGCCAAGGAGCCATTGACGGAGATGCTGCTCGATTATGTGCAGGCGGAAGGCGCCGGCGACCAGGCGACGCTGTTCGGCCTGAACGCGCGGGGATCGGTGAGCCAGGCGGCGCTGGTCAACGGCGCGGCCGGCCATGCGCTGGACTACGACGACGTGCTCCGCATCATGCGCGGCCATCCCACCGCCCCCGTCGCCCCATCGGTGCTGGCGCTCGGCGAGCGCGACAGGAAGAGCGGCGCGGACGCGCTGACAGCCTTCATCGCGGGGATCGAGACCCAGGCCCGGGTCGGCGCCTATATGGGCGAGAGCCACTACATGACCGGCTGGCACCAGACGGCGACGGTCGGCAGCTTCGGCGCGGCGGCCGCGAGCGCGCGCCTGCTCGGCCTCGATACCGACACGACCGCGACCGCGCTCGGCATCGCCGGAACCCAGGCGGCCGGGCTCAAGGCGATGTTCGGCACCATGTGCAAGCCGCTGCACGCGGGCAAGGCCGCGGCCAACGGCGTCATGGCGGCCGAGCTCGCCAAGCGCGGCTTCACAAGCCGGATGGACGTGCTGGAATGCGCCCAGGGCTTCGGCGCGACGCAGTCGAGCACGATCGCGCCGGAAGCCGCGCTGGAAGACCTCGGCAGCCTGTTCTGGATGCCGAACCTGCTGTTCAAGTACCACGCCGCCTGCTACGGCACCCATGCAGGCATCGAATGCGCCCGCGCCATCCGCAAGCACCCCGCCTTCGACGCCGCGAAGATCGAGAAGGTCGACATCAACACGGCCGAGCGGACCATGGGCATGTGCAACATCCTCAATCCGCAGACCGGGCTCGAGGTGAAGTTCAGCCACCGCTTCACCGCCGCCCTGGCGCTGGCCGGCGAGGAGACGGGCAGCCTCCATGTCTATAGCGAGGACATGGCTTCGCGCCCCGACCTGGTCGATCTGCGCGACAAAATCTCGGTCCAGGGCCACGTCAACTACGGCCCCAACATCACGGACATCACCGTTCACCAGTCGGACGGCGCGGTGATCCGGGAAAGCCGCGACATGGCGATCCCGAACAAGGATGTCGACGTGCAGTGGGACAAGCTCGAAACCAAGTTCAGGGCTCTCGCCAACCCACTGATCGGCAAGGAAAAGACCGACAAGGTCGTCGCCATCGTCCGCGACCTCGAGAAGCAGAAGGACCTCGCCCCGCTGGCCGCGGCCTGCGCAAAGAGCGGTTGAACGGGAACGCCCGGCTCCAAACGAAGAGCCCCGCCGGATATATCCGGCGGGGCTGCTCCCTGTCCCATCCGCGTGCCACACTGCGGCGGGTTCAGTGCCTGCCGAGACTCTCCATTCTCAAATATTTGACGACGACGCCGTAGGGCTGCAGCACCGCGACCGACCGGTCCAATATCAGCTTGTTGACGTCTTCCGGCTTCGATTCGGCATCGAAATGATGGCCCTGCACGCCGGTGATCACGCTGTCCATGATCTTCGGCAACAGCGTCTTCGCCATGCGCATGCTGTCGTTTATGCGTTCCCTGTCGGTCTCGTCGAACACCAGCGCGGCTTTGAAGACCATCGTCTTCTGATGCGCGCGGCCGTTTTGCGAAACCTGGACGATGATCGGCGGCAGGTCGAACGACGGCTCCACTTCCGCGTCGCTCGCCGCCTTCGCCGGCTCGCCCGCCGATGCCCGATGATGGCAAGGCATCGCGAATGCAATGCCGGCGGCGATCAGCAGTATCTGGAGTAACGCCCTGCCGCCCCGCGAAACGGCAGCGCCAGTCGGCAATTCGAACGACATCATTGCGGCAGGCCTCCATTCTTATTCCGGCGGCTGCCGGCTTTGATGCGGGGTGATAGATACCGAAAGGACCTGCCGGCTGCTATGATGGCCGTCACCTGGATATCCTGATCTAAATCTCTGCGATAACTATTTACTTTTACTTAAGTTTTATGGCCCGGCGACGAACCCGTCTACGGATGAAGTAGCGAGAGGACCGGATGACTGCACCCGTAGCGATCGGTGTTGCCGCCTGCGCCGGACGGACGGGCCGGAGCATCGTGGCGGCCGTCGTGGGGACGCCGGGCTGCCGGCTCGCCGGCGGCAGCCAGTATGACGGCCATCCCGCGGTCGGCCAGGATGCGGCTTCCCTTGCCGGGGAAGCGCCGGTCGGCGCCGTCGTCACCGGCGACCCGGCTGCGATGATGGCGAACGCCGACGTGGTCATCGATTTTTCGACGCCGGCAGGGACGGCCGCGCATCTGCGCGCGGCCCTGGCCACCGACACGCCCCTGGTGGTGGGCACCACGGGACTCGACGCGGCGGCGCGGCGCGCCCTCGTGGAGGCCAGCCGCGCGTTGCCGATCCTCGTCGCGCCCAATATGAGCACCGGCGCCACGCTGCTGACCGAGCTCACGCGCCGCCTCGCGGGCATTCTGGGCGACGACTACGATATCGAAGTGCTGGGACTGCAGCACCGCCACAAGGTCGATGCCCCCTCGGGAACAGCGCTCGGGCTGGCGCGGGCCGCGGCGGCGGGACGCGGTCTCGACCCGGAGACGATCGGGGCGACGCCGCGGGACGGCCACATCGGGGCGCGCCCGGCGGGCATGATCGGCCTCGCCACCGTCCATGGCGGCGACGTGCCGGGCGAGCATACGGTGATCTTCGCCGGTCCCGGCGAGCGGCTGGAGCTTGCGCACCGCCCTTCCAGCCTCGGCGTCTACGCCCGCGGCGCGGTCCGCGCCGCGCTATGGCTCGCCGCGCAGAAGCCCGGTTATTACGGGATGAGCGACGTTCTGGGACTCACGCAGGTATCGGCGCGCACTCATCCTTCGACAGGCTCAGGATGAGGGAAATATTTTAGCTAAATCAATAATATAGACCTCATGCTGAGCCTCCTCATCCCGAGCTTGTCGAGGGACGAAGCATGAGCCGGCACGGCCCTTACAAATTCAAATACGCGCCGCCGTTGCTGTGGATGGTCTGGCCGGTGATGTACGCCGCGCCCGGCCCCACGACGAAGCGGATCAGGTTGGCCATGTCCTGCGGCTTGCCGAGGCGGCCCAGGGGAATGCCCTCCACCTTCTTGACGTTGTCCTTGGCGGAGGAGGGATTGTTCTCGAGGTTGGTATCGAAGGTGCCGACGACGACCTGGTTCGCCCGGATATCGTACTTCGCGAGATCGATGGCGAGCCCGCGGATGAAAGCGTTGAGCCCCATCTTGCCCGCCATGACGTGGGACCGGCCCGGCGAGCCGCGCAGCGACGACATGCCGCCGACGCCGATGATGCAGCCGCCGCCGCGCGCCTTCATCGCCGGGACGACCGCCTTGGCGAGATGGAAGGCGCCGTGGATCGAGATGTCGATCGTCCGCTTCCAGGTCTCCCAGGTCAGGCTCTCGAAGGGGGTGTTGCTGCGGTTTGCGGCGTTGGCGACCAGAATGTCGATGCCGCCGAACTCCCGGATCGCGGCCTCCGCCATGGCGCGGACGGCGTCCGGGTCGGTGACGTCCGCCATCACCGGGATCGCCTTCCCCCCGGCGGCGCGGATGCCCTCGGCAACCTCCTCGCAGAGATCCTTGGCCTGAACCGCGTTGACGACGACCGCGGCGCCGGCGCGCGCCAGCTCTTCCGCCGTCGCGCGGCCGATGTTGCGCGCGCTGCCCGTCACGATGGCGACCTTGCCCGCGAGCTCGTTCACCTGATCCACCATGAGTCCTCCCATTCGTTGCGATTGCCGACGGTGCGGGATAATGGCGCGTCCCCGCCGCAGGCGCCAGCCTGCATGGCCGTTTTGCCCCCGGCGGGCCGGCGCTATATCATTCAGCGGCGGCACGGACCTGCCGCAATTCCGTCATGCGAGTTCACCAGCCGGAGTAAGGAAACCATGGGCAAGCGCGTCGCGGTCGTGGGCACGGGTGCAGTCGGCGGCTACACGGGGGGCCATCTGGCCCGCAACGGCATCGACGTCACCTTCATCGATCCCTGGCCGGATCATGTCGAGGCGATGCGCAGCAAGGGCTTGCGGCTGCGCGGCGTCACCCGGCAGGAAGCGTTCGACGTGCCCGTCAAGGCGATGCACGTGACCGAGGTGCAGAGCCTGGCGAAACAGCCGCCGATCGACATCGCCATCATCTCCACCAAGTCCTACGACACCGAATGGGCGGCGGCGATGATCAAGCAGTACCTGGCGCCCGAAGGCTTCGTCGTGTCGCTGCAGAACTGCATCAACGAGGAACGCATCGCCAAGGTCGTGGGCTGGGGCCGCACGGTCGGCTGCATCGCCAGCACGATTTCGGTCGAGCTGCAGGAGCCGGGCCTGATCCAGCGCGGCGTGCCGCTGCGCGGCGACAAATACACCGTCTTCCGCTGCGGCGAGCCGCACGGCGAGATCACCAAGCGGGTCGAAGAGCTGGTCGGGTGGCTGCGATACGCCGACAGCGCCAAGGCCACGAACAATCTGTGGGGCGAGCGCTGGTCGAAGCTGGTCATGAACGCCAGCCACAACGGCCTGTCCGCCTGCACCGGGTTGAGCGGCAACGAGATGGCGACCGACGACACGGCGCGCCGGCTCTCCATCCGGCTGGCCGCGGAGACGATCAAGGTCGGCAAGGCGCACGGCTTCAACCTGGAAAAGATCAAGGGCTTCGACGGCGACACCTGGATCAAGGCAGCCGAGGGCGACAAGGCCGCGCTGGGGCCGCTCGAGGCCTCGATCCTCGAATCCGTGAAGGAGCGCAAGGAAGGGCAGCGTCCTTCGATGGGCCAGGACATGGCGAAACGCAGGCGCACCGAGATCGACTTCCTGAACGGCCTCGTCGTCGAAAAGGGCCGCGAGGCCGGCATCCCGACGCCGGCCAATCAGGGTATCGTCGAGGCGGTGAAGAAGGTGGAACGCGGCGAGGCCGCCCAGAGCCCGCGCAACATCGCCGGCATTTGAAGCTGGCCGCTACTGCTTGTCCCCGTTGGCGCGCTTGAGCTTGCGCCAGCGGGCGACATTCTGGTTGTGCTCGTCCAGCGTGCGCGCGAATGCGTGCCCGCCGGTTCCGTCGGCGACGAAATAATACTCGTCTGTAGCGAGCGGGTTCATCACCGCCGCCAGCGAATCTCGGCCGGGATTGCAGATCGGCCCGGGCGGAAGGCCCGAGATGCGATACGTGTTGTAGGGATGATCTTGCTTGAGGTCGCTCCGCGTGAGGGCGCGCCCGAGCGGCCCGGCCCCTTCCGTCAGGCCGTAGACGACGGTCGGATCGGATTCGATCCGCATTCCTTTCTTGAGGCGGTTCACGAAAACGGCGGCGATGCGCGCCCTCTCCGCCGGCAGCGCCGTCTCCTTCTCGACGATGGAGGCGAGGACCAGCGCCTGGGCCGGCGACGTCAGCGGCAGGCCGGCGGCGCGCTTGCCCCAAAGCTCGGCCAGCGCACCATCCATCGCCTTCGTCATGCGGCCGAGGATGTCGCCTCGCTTGTCGCCATAGGAGTAATGATAGGTATCCGGCAGCAGGCTGCCGTCCGGCGGCGGCGACGCGATGGTCCCTTCCAGCCCTTCCGCCTGGGCGAGCGCCGCCACCATCTCCTTCGAGGTCAGCCCCTCGGCCAGCGTGACGCGGCGGACGACGGTGCGGCCTTCGCGCAGGATGTCGAGCGCGTCGCGCATGCTCGTGCCTGGGGCGAAGGCATATTCGCCTGCGCGCAGCTCATGCTGCTCGCCCCGCAGCAACACCGACAGCTCGAAAATCCGTGGATGCTCGA
This sequence comes from Alphaproteobacteria bacterium, assembly GCA_009377445.1. Classification (GTDB taxonomy): domain Bacteria; phylum Pseudomonadota; class Alphaproteobacteria; order UBA8366; family UBA8366; genus WHUA01. The sequence continues at coordinate 224,780 of WHUA01000004.1, forward strand.
TGATCGACTCCCGGGCAAGCTGGTATGCGATGTCCCGGATGCCGCTGCCGCGCGCAATGAGGATCGTCCGGACTTCCTGCAGCGGTCCGGGCGCGATCGTCGTCCTGTAGCCCCAGACCGCGAAGCCGCCCGCGAGCAGACAGGCGGCGATCAGAGGGTATGCCACGGGCCTGATGAGGCGGCTTTTCGTCATGCGCAGGATTACGGCGCGGCGGTTATCACCAACGACGCGTTGGTGCCGCCGAAACCGAAGGAGTTCGACATGACGTTGCGGACCCTCCGTTCCTTCGCCCTGTGCGGAACCAGGTCGATGTCGCATCCCGGCGACGGCTTGTCGAGATTGAGGGTCGGCGGCACGACACCCGACTCGATCGCCTTGATGCAGAAGATCGCCTCCACCGCGCCGGCGGCGCCGAGCAGGTGGCCGATCGCGGATTTCGTCGACGACATGCTGAGCTTGTAGGCGTGGCCGCCGTAGAGACGCTTCACCGCGTTGACCTCGATCTCGTCGCCGAGCGGCGTGGAGGTGCCATGCGCGTTCACGTAATCGATGTCTTCCGGGTTCAGCCGGGCGCGCTTCAGCGCCGCCTGCATCGCGCGGAATGCACCGCTGCCATCCGGGGCCGGCGCAGTGATGTGGTATGCGTCGCCGGAGAGCCCGTAGCCGATAATCTCGGCGTAGATATGGGCGCCGCGCTTCTTGGCGTGCTCCAGCTCTTCGAGGATCAACACCCCCGCTCCCTCGCCCATGACGAAACCGTCGCGGGCGATGTCCCACGGCCGCGAGGCCTTTTGCGGCGTATCGTTGAATTCCGTGGATAGCGCTTTCGAAGCGGCAAAGCCGGCGATGCCGATGCGGCACACGGTTGCCTCCGTGCCGCCGGCCACCATCACGTCGGCGTCGTCCAGCGCGATAAGGCGCGCCGCGTCGCCGATGGCGTGCGCGCCGGACGCGCAGGCGGTCACCACCGCATGATTCGGCCCGCGAAACCCGAACCGGATGGACACTTGCCCCGACGCGAGGTTGATCAGGTTGGAGGCGATGAAGAACGGGCTGACCCGGCGCGGCCCCCTCTCATGCAGGGTGATCGAGGTTTCGCAGATGCCGGGCAGGCCGCCGATGCCCGAGCCGATCATGACGCCGGTCCGTTCGCGGTCCTCGTCGGACTGCGGCTCCCAGCCGGAATCCGTGACGGCCTCGCGGGCGGCTGCAATGGCGCAGACGATGAAGCGGTCCATCTTGCGCTGGTCTTTCGGCTCGACCCATTCGTCGGGGTCGAAGGCGCCGTCGGCCGCCCGCCCGGCGGGAAGCTGCCCGGCGATCTTGCAGGCCAGATCGCTCGTGTCGAATGATTGAATCGCGCCGATTCCCGATTCCCCACCGATCAGCCGCCGCCAGACATGACGGACGCCAACGCCGAGGGGGCAGACGGTGCCCAGGCCGGTTACGACTACGCGGCGCATTGCGGAAACTCGGGTTACGTGTGGACCCTGACCGCCGGCTCTAACCTAGCCGGCGTTCTCCTCGATGTAACTGATGGCGTCCTTGACGGTAAGGATCTTCTCTGCGGCATCATCGGGGATCTCGCAGCCGAACTCTTCCTCGAACGCCATGACGAGCTCAACCGTATCCAGGCTGTCCGCGCCGAGATCGTCGATGAAACTCGCATTGTCGGACACCTTCGCCTCGTCCACGCCAAGATGCTCCACGACGATCTTCTTTACCCGCTCAGAAACGTCACTCATATCCTTTGAACCCTTCTTAGATTTATGGGTAACGGCCCGGGGGCGGCCGCCCTTCAAATAAGCACGTATTCCCCGGTTGCGAAAGCCGCCCCATACGGAGGCGGCGCTTGGTTAACACACTTTGCCGGCAATGGCCAGCGCCCGCGCACGTTCAGGTTTTAGCCAATCAGATCATGACCATACCGCCGTTTATGTGCAAGGTTTGACCGGTCACGTAGGACGCCTCGCCGCTCGCCAAATACAGCACTCCGGCAGCGACGTCGCCGGGCGTGCCGAGGCGCTTCGCCGGCACTGCCGCCAGCAGCTTCTCCTTGATGTCGTCCTTCAGCCCTTCGGTCATCGGCGTCTCGATGAAGCCGGGGGCGACGCAGTTCACGGTGATGCCGCGCGCCGCGACCTCCTGTGCGATCGACTTGGACATGCCGATCATGCCGGCCTTGGACGCCGCGTAATTGGCCTGCCCCGCGTTGCCGGTGACGCCGACGATCGAGGTGATGTTGACGATCCGTCCCCACCGCCGCTGCATCATGCCGCGCATGACGGCCCGGCTGAGACGGAAGGCCGCGCCGAGGTTCACGTCCAGCACCTTCGCCCAGTCGTCGTCCGTCAGCCGCATCGACAGCATGTCGCGCGTCATGCCGGCGTTGTTCACCAGGATGTCGATCTGGCCGAGCGCCCCTTCCACGTCTTTGACGAGCAGGGCCGGCGCCGCCGGATCGGAAAGGTCGGCCGGCGCGACGTGCGCCCGCTCGCCGAGCGCGCCCGCCAGCGCGTCCAGCGCATCGCGCCTGGTTCCGGTCAACGCGACGGCCGCGCCCGCCGCGTGCAGGCATTCCGCGATGGCGCGCCCGATGCCGCCCGAAGCCCCGGTGACCAATGCCGACTTGCCCGAAAGATCAAACATCCGTTCCGTCCCCGTCTTGAGCCCGAGGCGGCCTTGCCGCCGGGCCCTGCGTCAAATCTGCTTCACGAAATCGTCGAAGTCCGCCGGCGATTGCAGGGATTTCGCCGTCATCTCCCGCGCGATTCGCCGCGTCAGGCCGGACAGCACCTTCCCCGCCCCGGCCTCGACCAGGGTATCCACTTCCTGCTGCCGCATATAGAGGACGCTCTCGCGCCAGCGGACCATGGCCGTCACCTGCTCGACCAGGAGACGTCGGATCTTCTCGGGATCCTCGACCCGGTCCGCCGTGACGTTCGCCACGAGCGGCACGAGCGGCGCCTCGATCGCAGCAGCCGCCAGGGCTTCCTCCATGACGTCGGCCGCCGGCTGCATCAGCGCACAGTGAAAGGGCGCGCTGACCGGCAGCATGATGCTGCGCTTCGCTCCGCGCTCGGCTGCGATCGCCACCGCCTTCTCGACCGCGGCCTTGGCGCCGCTCACCACGATCTGGCCAGGAGCGTTGTCGTTGGCGCAGTTGCAGACGCCCACCGCCGACGCTTCCGCGGCCACGTTCCGCGCTGCGTCCAGCTCGAGGCCGAGCAGCGCCGCCATGGCCCCCTCGCCGACCGGAACCGCCTTCTGCATGGCCTGCCCGCGCAGCTTGAGCAGCCGGGCGGCGTCGGCCAGCCGAAGCGCGCCGCTCGCCGCCAGTGCGGAATATTCGCCGAGCGAATGCCCGGCGACGAAGGCCGCCTTGTCGGCGAGCCTGACATTACATTCCTGTTCCAGGATGGCGACGACCGCCATGCTGACGGCCATCAGGGCGGGCTGCGCATTTTCCGTAAGCCGGAGCTCTTCGTCCGGGCCCTCGAACATGAGGCGGCTGAGCTTCTGCCCGAGGGCGTCGTCGGCCTCTTCGAACACCAGCCGGGCGGCCGGGAAGGCCTCGGCCAGGTCGCGGCCCATACCGACCGCCTGCGACCCCTGGCCGGGAAACACGAATGCGCACTTCATTGCTGTATTGGCCCTTCCCCCGATAAAGGCGGCGTCAGTGATAGCCGTTCACAGCCGTGAGTCAAGCGGGACCGAAAGCTCGGTTTTCCCTTTTCCCTCCGCCGCAAATGTGTATAGTGCGCCCCGCTCGACGCCCGCCTCCATCGAGGCGGGCTATCATTCATAGCTCCTTACCGGCCCCGCGGGGCTGGTTAGGCCCGGGCGGTCCGCCAAGCCGGACGCCGGGCCGCAAACAGCCGAAGGGAGTAACTGCCGATGTCGCTTTACGAAAGCGTGTTCATTGTCCGTCAGGACGTGACCGCCGCCCAGGTCGATGCCCTCGCCGACAGCTTCGCCAAGATCGTCGACGACACCGGCGGGACCGTCCAACGGCGCGAATATTGGGGGCTGCGAAGCCTCTCTTTCCGCATCAAGAAGAACCGCAAAGGGCACTATGTGCTCTTCAATCTGGATGCGCCGCCCGCCTCGATCCAGGAGATGGAGCGGAACATGCACATCAACGAGGACGTGCTGCGTTATATGACCGTCCGCGTGGAGAAGCTCCGCGAAGAGCCGTCGCCGATCATGCAGGGCAAGGGCGACCGGGAGCGCGAGCGCGCCGACCGGACCGGCCGTGGCGGTCCGCGGGGGGGCCGGGGCGACCGGGGCGACCGGCCGCGGTTCGAAGACCGCGACCGCGGCGATGACGACGGCGGACGCCCGCGCAGCGACAGCACCTCGGAGGAATAGATCATGGCACCACCCCGTTCAGGCGGCAGACGCCCCTTTTTCCGGCGCCGGAAGACATGCCCGTTCGCGGGCCCGAACGCGCCCGTGATCGATTATACGGACATCAAGCTGTTGGGCCGCTTCGTTTCCGAGCGCGGCAAGATCGTGCCCAGCCGCATCACCGCCGTGTCGGCGAAAAAGCAGCGCGAGCTGTCGAAGGCGATCAAGCGCGCGCGCTTCCTCGGCCTGCTGCCCTACGTCGTGAACTGAGGCACCGGCGCGGAGCCGATCAGGAGACCAGGCCATGGATATCATTCTACTCGAGCGGATCGAAAAGCTCGGCCAGATGGGCGACGTCGTGAAGGTGAAGGCGGGATTTGCCCGCAACTACCTCCTGCCGCACAAGAAAGCCCTGCGCGCGACCAAGGAAAACCTCGCCTACTTCTCGACGCAGCGCCAGCAGCTCGAGGCGGAGAACATCAAGCATCGCGACGAAGCGCAAAAGATCGCCGACAAGCTCAACGGCCTCAAGGTCGTGGTGATCCGCAGCGCCGGCGACACGGGCCAGCTCTACGGCTCGGTCAACGCCCGCGACATCGCCAACGCGGTCACCGAAGCGGGCTTCACGGTCCAGCGCAGCCAGGTCGTGATGGAACGCCCGGTCAAGGCGCTCGGCCTGTTCGATCTTCGGGTGCGCCTGCATCCGGAGGTGTCGGCGACCATCACCGCCAACATCGCGCGGTCGGAAGACGAAGCCGCGGAGCAGCAGCGCCTCGGTCACGCGATCATCGCGGGCGAGCTCGAGGAGGCGGACGAGGAGCGCGCCCGGGCGGAAGCGGAAGCGATGTTCGAGCCGGAAGCGATCGAGCGCGTGAACGCGGAAGCCGAAGAAGCGGCCGAAGAAGCAGCCGCCGCCGAATCGGACGAGAAATAAGCCGGAACACGAGCGTGTCCTGCGGCGCCGAAATGCGCCGCAGGCGGACGATATCCGGTCAGCGTGACCATTGGTCCTGCTGGGATTCGTGGGTTATCCCCGACTTCCTTGCAATTCGCCGGTTGCCGCCGCCGCCGGCAGTGGTAAGGTCCGCGCCCCATGGTTAATACATCGACCGAGAGCAATATCGCGTCGCTTCGCGGCAGTGGCGACATCGAACGGACCGAGATCCGCATCCCGCCGCACAATGCGGAGATCGAGGCGGCGTTGCTCGGCGCTCTCCTGACGAACAATCGCGCCTACGAGCGTATCGGCGATTTCCTCCGCGCCGAACATTTCTACGAGCCGGTGCACGGGCGCATCTACAGCGCGCTGGAAAAGCTCATCGAGCAGGGACAGATCGCGAGCCCCCTCACCCTCAAGCATTTCTTCGAGAAGGACGAAGCGCTGAGCGCGGTGGGCGGATCGCAATATCTGTTCGACCTCGCCGCCTCCGTGGTGACGGTCATCAACGCCACCGATTATGGTCGCACGATCCACGACTTGTTCCTGCGCCGCCAGCTCATCACCCTCGGCGAAGACGTCGTCAACGACGCCTATGCGCCCGAAATCGACAGTCCCGCGACCGACCAGATCGAGGCCGCGGAGCAGCGTCTCTACGACCTCGCCAATACCGGCGAGCTGGAGCGTGGCGTCGTCACGCTCGGCGACGCGGCGCGCAGGGCCGTCGAGAGCGCGGAGGAAGCCTTCCGCCGCGACAGTCACGTGGTCGGCGTCACGACCGGCCTCAGGGATCTGGACAACAAGCTGGGCGGGCTGCACCCGTCGGACCTTCTCATCCTCGCCGGCCGGCCGGCGATGGGCAAGACCGCACTCGCCACGAATATCGCCTTCAACGCGGCCGAAGCATACAACTCGTACGTCGACGAATCGGGACGCACCATCACGGATGGCGGCCACGTGCTTTTCTTTTCGCTGGAAATGTCGGCGGAGCAGCTCGCCGCCCGTATCCTGTCGGAGCAGGCGCAAATCTCATCCGACGCCATCCGCCGCGGCGACATCAGCAGCGAGGAATTCAACCGCCTCGTCGTCGCGAGCCAGAAGCTGCACCGGCTGCCGCTCTATATCGACGATTCGCCGGCGCTCAGCATCTCCGGGCTGCGGACGCGCGCGCGCCGACTGAAGCGCCAGCAGAAGCTGCACATGATCGTTGTCGACTATCTGCAGCTCCTGCATCCCTCGCCGGGCCGGCGCAGCGAGAACCGCGTCCAGGAGATTTCCGAGATCACGCGCGGCTTGAAGACGCTGGCGAAGGAGCTCGAGGTTCCGGTGCTGGCGCTGTCGCAGCTCTCGCGCCAGGTCGAGAACCGCGAAGACAAGCGGCCGCAACTTGCCGACCTTCGCGAGTCGGGATCGATCGAACAGGACGCCGACGTGGTGATGTTCATCTTCCGCGAGGAGTACTACCTGGAAAAAGCGCAGCCGCTCCTCGGCGTGGACGAGGAGCAGGTCAAGTTTTCCGACCGGTTCGAAAAGTGGAACAACCGCATCGAAGAAGTGCGCAACACGGCGAGCGTGATCATCGCGAAGCAGCGTCACGGCCCGGTCGGAACGATCGACCTTTTCTTCGACGGCAAGTTCACGCGGTTCGACGACCTGGACCGGCAGCATGACGAATGACGGCTTCCTCTGACTTCGCCGGCCCAGCGCATGCGACGACCTTCCTCACGGTCGATCTCGATGCGCTGGCGACCAACTATCGCCTGCTGGCCGGCCGGGCAGCCCCGGCGCGATGCGCCGCGGTGGTCAAGGCGGACGGCTACGGCCTCGGCGTCGGCCCTGTCGCGCGCACGCTGAGCGCGGCTGGCTGCGAAACCTTCTTCGTCGCCCATCTCGACGAGGCCGTCATACTGCGCCGGGAGCTCGCGGAAGCAGCCGCCGCTCCGGAGATCTACGTGCTCAACGGGCTGATGGCGGAAGACGAACAGGTCTTTCGCGACCACCTGCTGATGCCGGTCTTGAACGATCTAGGCCAGGTCGAGCGCTGGGCGGAGGATTGCCGCGCGCATGGCCCCCACCCGGCGGCGATCCATCTCGACACCGGCATGAGCCGGCTCGGGCTGCCGCGGGACGAGCAGGAAACGCTGATGAGCGAGCCGGAACGACTGCGCGGCATCCCGCTGCGCTGCGTGATGAGCCATCTCGCCTGCGCGGACACGCCGGACCATCCCCTCAACCGGCAGCAGCAGCGCGATTTCGCCGCCGCGATCGGCCGTCTGCCCAAGGCGATTGCCTCGCTTTCCGCGTCGTCCGGGATCTTCCTCGGCCCCGACTGGCATTTCGACATGGTCCGCCCCGGCGTCGCGCTGTACGGCGTCGCGCCGGCCGAGGGCCGGCCCAATCCCATGGCGCCGGTCGCCGGTCTATACGGCAAGATCATCCAGGTGCGGCGCGTTGACGCTCCCGGTACCGTTGGATATGGTGCGACCCATCGTTTTGCCGGACCGACGCGCGTGGCGACAGTGGCGGCCGGATACGCGGACGGCTACTTGCGCAGCCTGAGCGGACGGGCGACCGCCTATATCGGCGATGTCGCCGTACCCCTGATCGGCCGGGTCTCGATGGATCTCATCACGCTCGACATCTCCAACGTCCCGCATGCGGAAGCCGGCGACATCGTCGAGCTGATCGGCCCGCATGCCGACCTGGACGCCGTCGCCAAGACGGCGGGAACGATCGGATACGAGATTCTCACGAGCTTGGGGCGCCGATATCGCCGCCATTATGTCGGGGGGGCCGGATGACGGCGGTGCAGACGATCGGACGCGTATTCCTCGCCTTTCTCGAGCTGGTGGGACAGGTGACCATGTTCACGCTGGTCGCCGTTTCGCATTGCCTCAGGCCGCCCTTCTACTTCCGGCTGATCGGCCGCCAGATGATGGAGATCGGCTATTACTCGCTTCCGGTCATCGCGCTGACCACGCTGTTCGCCGGCATGGTGCTGGCGCTGCAGAGCTACACCGGATTCCAGCGCAACTCGGTCGGCGCCGAAAGCGCGATCGCCGAGATCGTGGTGCTCAGCATCACGCGCGAGCTGGGACCGGTGCTCGCCGGACTGATGGTCGCCGCCCGCGTCGGATCGTCCATCGCCGCCGAGATCGGCACGATGCGCGTTACCGAGCAGATCGACGCGCTGGTCACGCTTTCGACCAATCCGTTCAAGTTCCTCGTCGCGCCGCGCGTCATCGCCGGCGTGGCGACACTGCCGCTTCTCATCGTCATCGGCGACATCATCGGCGTGTTCGGCGGCTATATCGTCTCGATCTACAGGCTGGGCTTCAATCCGACCCTCTATCTCAAGACGAGCTGGGACAAGCTCTTCGCGGAAGATGTCATAACCGGCCTGGTCAAGGCGGCGGTCTTCGGGTTCATCATCACGCTGATGGGATGCTACCAGGGCTACAACTCGCGCGGCGGCGCGCAGGGCGTCGGCGCGGCGACGATCAATTCGGTGGTCAGCTCATCGATCCTGATCCTGATCCTCAATTACCTCATCTCCGCGATGTTCTTCGGCACATGACGGCGCCGAAAATCCGCCTGCAGGGTGTCCGCAAGAAATTCGGCGCGAAGGTCGTGCTGGACGGCGTCGACCTGGACGTCATGGCGGGCGAATCGGTCGTCATCATCGGCGGCTCCGGTTCCGGCAAGTCCGTGACGCTCAAATGCATCCTCGGCCTGATGACGCCCGACGCGGGAGAGATCGCGATCGACGGCGAGCCGGTCATCGGCGTCGGCGGCCGCGAGCGCGAGCGCATCAACGCCAAGATCGGCATGCTGTTTCAGAGCGCCGCCCTGTTCGACAGCCTCACCGTCTGGGAGAACGCCGCCTTCGGGCTGATCGCCGGCAAAGGAATGTCGCGCCGCGAAGCGCGGCCGGTCGCCATGGAGATGCTCGCCCGAGTCGGTCTCGACGCCAAGTTCGCGATGATGTCGCCGGCCGACCTTTCCGGCGGCATGCGCAAGCGCGTCGGCCTGGCCCGCGCCATCGCCATCGAGCCTGAGATCCTGTTCTTCGACGAGCCGACCACCGGAATCGATCCGATCATGGGCGACATCATCAACGAGCTGATCGTCAAGTGCACCGAGGAAACCGGCGCGACGGCGCTGACCATCACCCACGACATGGCGAGCGCCCGGAAAATTTCCGATCGGATCGCCATGCTGTATAAGGGAAAGATCGTCTGGGCCGGCCCGACCGGCGAGATCGACCGGGCGGACAACGGCATTGTGCAGCAGTTCATCAACGGCCGGGCCGAAGGGCCGATCGAGATTGACGTGCGCCGGCTGTGAGCCCGCGGACGGCCGCGGCGTAACGCCAGATCGCGGAGCAGCGTATGGCCCGTAATTCGACCCGCTATGTCTGCCAGTCCTGCGGCGCGATTTACCCGCGCTGGGCCGGGAAATGCGATGCATGCGATGGGTGGAACTCCATCGTCGAGGAAGCCGCCACCACGGCGGCGCCGATCGGCGGCAAGGCCGCTGCGCGCGGCGACGGCAAGCGCCGCCGCATCGAGTTCGTGCCGCTCAATGGCAGTGCGAAGCCCGCGCCGCGCCGCCTGACGCAGATCGCGGAGTTCGACCGCGTCACCGGCGGCGGCCTGGTGCACGGCTCGGCGTTGCTGATCGGCGGCGACCCCGGCATCGGCAAGTCCACCCTGCTGCTGCAGGTCGTGGCCGCGCTCGGCGACAAGGCGCGCTGCGCCTACATATCCGGCGAGGAGGCGGCCGACCAGGTCCAGCTCCGCGCCAACCGGCTCGGCGTCGCGAACCGGCCGATCGAGCTCGCCGCCGCCACCGACATGCGCGACATCATCGCCACGCTCGACACGCCGGACCATCCGGAATTCGTCGTCATCGACTCGATCCAGACGATGTATATCGACGCCCTGGAGTCGGCGCCCGGCACGGTCGCGCAAGTGCGCGCCTGCGCGCAGGAGATCATCCGCCTCGCCAAGCGCCGCGGCTTCACCGTGCTACTGGTCGGCCACGTAACCAAGGAGGGCACGATCGCCGGCCCACGCGTGCTGGAGCACATGGTCGACACCGTCCTTTATTTCGAGGGCGAGCGCGGTCACCAGTTCCGCATCCTGCGCGCCGTGAAGAACCGCTTCGGCCCGACCGACGAAATCGGCGTGTTCGAGATGACCGACCGCGGCCTTGCCGAGGTGCCGAACCCGTCCGCGCTGTTCCTGGCCGAGCGGCAGGGCGAGGTCGCGGGCGCCACGGTGTTTGCCGGGGTCGAAGGATCGAGGCCGATGCTGGTCGAGATCCAGGCCCTGGTCGCCCCTTCCCCGCTCGGCACGCCCCGCCGGGCCGTGGTCGGCTGGGACGGCAACCGGCTCGCCATGGTCATGGCCGTGCTGGAGGCCCGCTGCGGATTGCAGTTTGGTGGAAATGATATATATCTCAATGTCGCGGGAGGGTTGCGCGTGACGGAGCCGGCAGCCGATCTCGCCGTCGCGGCGGCCCTGGCGTCTTCGATATCGGGCCGGCCGGTGCCCGCCGATTTGGTCGTCTTCGGGGAGATCGGGTTGTCTGGGGAAGTAAGACCCGTTGGCCAGATGGAAGCGCGGCTCAAGGAGGCCGAAAAGCTGGGATTTGCCGGGGCCCTGCTGCCGGAGCGGCGCAAAGGCGCGAAGGGCGCGAAATCCAGCGGTGGCCTCAAGCTTCACGAATTACGCGATCTCGGGGGGCTGACCCGGATGTTCGAGCCGGGAAGCGGCCCCATACGCATCGTAGGACGAGCCTGAATGAGCAGCCTTCCCTTCGGCATTATCGATATCTGCTTCGTCGCAATTCTCGTCATTTCAGGAATATTAGCCTATATCCGCGGGTTCGTGCGCGAGGTCCTCTCGGTCGCCGCCTGGGTCGGCGCCACCTTCGTCACTCTCTACGGATATCCCCATCTTCAGCCGATCGCCCGCGAGCATATCGAAAACCGGATGCTGGCCGACGGGGCGGCCGGGGGCTTGCTTTTCGTCGGCTCGCTCATCATTTTCTCCATAGTCGCATCGGTTCTTTCGCGCAGCGTCCGGGAAAGCGCGGCAAGCGGCTTCGACCGGTCGCTGGGGTTCGCATTCGGCGTGCTCCGGGGGGTCATCCTGATCAGCCTCCTGTATCTGAGCGCGGCCTGGTTCTGGGACCGGGATAAGCTGCCGAGCGCGGTGCTCGAGGCCCGCACCTTCCCGCTGATCGACGGCAGCGCGCAGATTCTGCTCAGCCTGGTACCCAACGATGCGCGGCAGTCGGCGGAGAAGGCCACCGGCATCGCCAAGGACGCGACCGACCGGGCCATCAATGCGGAAAGGACCCTGCGGGGCCTGATGCAGCCGCAGCCGGAGAACAAACCGGTCACGGAGGGCGGACCCGGGCAAAGCGGCTACGGCAAGTCCGAGCGCAGCGAAATGCAGCGCCTTATCGAGAGCAAGCAGTAATCTTGAATTCGCAGCCAGAGGACGCAATGCAGAAAGTCATCACTACAAATCCCTACGACGATGATCATCTGCACGAGGAATGCGCCGTCTTCGGCATCTATGGGCATAGCGAGGCCGCGGCCCTCGTCGCGCTCGGGCTGCACGCGCTCCAGCATCGCGGCCAGGAAGCCGCCGGCATCGTCACCCATGACGGCGCCCAGTTCCACGCTCACCGGGGCATCGGCCTGGTGGGCGATATTTTTGCCGACCGGACGGTGATCGCGCGGCTCAAGGGAAATGTCGCGATCGGCCATACCCGGTATTCGACCACCGGCGAGCCGATGCTGCGCAACGTCCAGCCGCTGTTCGCCGAGCTCGAGATCGGCGGCCTCGCCATCGCGCACAACGGCAACCTGACCAACGCGCGCACGGTGCGGAAGGAGCTCGTCTCCAACGGCTGCATCTTCCAGTCGACGACGGACACGGAGATCATCATCCATATCATGGCGACCACGCGGGGCACCGTCGTGGATCGCCTCATCGCCGCGCTGCGACAGGTCGAAGGCGCCTATTCCCTCGCCGTGATGGGGCAGGATTACCTGATCGGCGTGCGCGATCCATACGGCGTGCGGCCGCTGGTCCTGGGACAGCTCGGCGACGCCTATATCTTCGCGTCCGAGACCTGCGCCTTCGACATCATCGGCGCGACCTATGTGCGCGACGTGGAGCCGGGCGAGCTGATCGTGGTCGATGCCGAGGGCATCCACAGCCACCGGCCTTTCCCGGTCACCAAGTCGCGGTTCTGCATCTTCGAGCACATCTACTTTTCCAAGCCGGACAGCATCGTCGACGGCACCTCGGTCTATGAAGCGCGCAAGCGGATCGGCATCGAGCTGGCGCGCGAGCACCCCGTCGACGCCGACGTCACGGTGCCGGTCCCCGATTCCGGCGTCCCCTCGGCGATCGGCTTCGCCGCCGAATCCGGCATGTCCTACGACCTCGGAATCATCCGCAATCACTATGTCGGCCGCACCTTCATCGAGCCGAGCGACGAGATCCGCCACCTCGGCGTCAAGCTGAAGCATAACGCCAACCGCGCCGTCATCCAGGGCAAGCGGGTGGTGCTGGTCGACGACTCCATCGTGCGCGGCACGACGTCCCGCAAGATCGTCGAGATGGTGCGCAACGCGGGCGCGCGCGAAGTCCATATGCGAATCTCGAGCCCGCCGACCACCCATTCGTGCTTCTACGGCGTCGACACCCCCGAACGCGACCAATTGCTGGCGGCCAATCACGACGTCGAGGAAATGCGCCGGATCATCGGCGCGGACAGCCTGGCCTTCATCTCCATCGACGGGCTTTACCGGGCCATGGGGCTTTCGGGGCGGAACGCGGCCGATCCCCAGTATTGCGACGCCTGCTTCACCGGCGACTATCCGCTCCGCCTGACCGACCGGCTGGGCGGAAACGGGGCGCGGCAGTTGTCGCTGCTCGCCGAATCGGCCTGATGGCGCAGCACGGGCGACTGGAAGGCCGGATTGCGCTGATCACCGGGGCGAGCCGCGGCATCGGCGCCGCCGTGGCGAAGCGCTTCGCGGCCGAGGGGGCGCGTCTCGTGCTCGCCGCGCGCACCGTCGGCGGGCTGGAAGAGACCGACGACGCGGTGCGCCGTGCGGGCGGCAGCGCCGCCACGCTGGTGCCGGTGGACCTCACCGACGGCGCCGCGGTCGACCAGCTCGGCGGCGCGCTGCATCAGAAGTTCGGCCGTCTCGATATTCTCGTCGGCAATGCGGCGGCCCTGGGCGACTTGTCCCCGGTCGGCCACATCGAGCCGAAAACATGGGATGCGACGGTCGCCATCAACCTCACCGCCAACTATCGCCTCATCCGCAGCCTGGACCCGCTGCTGCGCCTTTCGGACGCCGGGCGCGCCCTCTTCGTGTCGTCCGGCGCGGCGCGCAACGCCAACGCCTTCTGGGGCGCCTATGCCGCGACGAAGGCCGGGCTGGAAACGCTCGTGAAATGCTATGCCAACGAGATGCGGAATACGACGGTGCGCGCGAACCTGGTCGATCCGGGCGGCCAGCGCACCAGAATGCGCGCTCACGCCTTCCCCGGAGAGGACCCGGCGACCCTGCCGGCACCGGACGAAATGACCGGTGTCTTCGTCGACCTTGCCGAGGCCTCGTGCAGCCGCACGGGGGAGATCGTCAGGGCGTATCGGCACCCAGCCGCTCATGCTTCGACAGGCTCAGCATGAGGTTAGCTATTGTAAAACAATGATATAGACCTCATCCTGAGCCTGTCGAAGGATGAGTACGCGCCGCACTTCCCTCACTTCCGCCCGCGTTTTTTCGGTGCGAAAGGGTTCTCGCCCTGGCGGAACTGCAGGCGGATCGGCACGCCCTCGATGCCGAAGTCCTGGCGCAGTCCATTGATCAGGTAGCGGCGGTAGGATTCCGGCAGGTCCTGGGGCCGGGAGCCCCAGATGACGAATGTCGGCGGCCGCGTCTTCAACTGCGTCATGTAGCGCAGGCGGACGCGCCGGCCCGTGGAAGCGAGCGGCGGCGGATGGCCGTCCACCACCAGCGCGAGCCAGCGGTTGAGCTCGCCGGTCGACACACGGCGGTTCCAGATGTCGTAAATGTCGAATACCGCCTGCATCAGCTTGTCGAGATTCTGTCCCCGTAAAGCCGATACCGTCACGACCGGGATGCCGCGCACCTGCGGCAGCGAAGTCTGCATCCGGTCCCTGAGGCTCCGCATCGCCTCCGCCGGATTCTTGACCGCGTCCCATTTATTCGCGGCGATGACCAGCGCACGCCCCTCGTCGACGACCAGCCGGGCGATCGTGAGGTCCTGCTTCTCCAGCATGACCGTCGCGTCGAGCAGCAGCACGGCGACATTGGCAAAGCGGATCGTGCGAAGCGTGTCGTCGACCGACAGCTTCTCCAGCTTGTCGGCGACACGCGACTTCCGGCGGAGCCCGGCGGTGTCGACCAGCTCGAGCGAACGGCCGCGATATTCCCAATCCACCATGATGGCGTCGCGCGTGATGCCCGCTTCGGGGCCGGTGAGCAGCCGCTCCTCGCCGATCAGGCGGTTGACCAGTGTCGATTTTCCCGTGTTCGGCCGCCCGATGATCGCCAGGCGCAGCGGCCCCGCTTCCGGCTCCGCGCCGTCCGCCGGCAGGGCGTCATCCGCGCCGCCTTCGTCCTCCGGCGCGCCGCCCAGATGGGGAAGGATCACACCGAGCAGCTCGGCCATGCCCTCGCCATGCTCCGCCGACATCGCGATCGGGTCGCCGAGGCCGAGGCGATAGCTTTCGTACACGCCGGGATCGGCCGCCGCGCTTTCGCATTTGTTCGCGACCACGATCGCAGGCTTGTGGCGTTGGCGCACCCAATCGGCGAAATGCTCGTCCACCGGCGTGACCCCGGCGCGCGCATCGATCATCAGCAGCACGAGGTCGCTGTCGTCGATCGCCTTTTCCGTCTGCACGCGCATGCGTTCCTCGAGCGCGCCCGCCCCCGCTTCCTCGAGCCCCGCGGTATCGATCGCGCGGAAGGCGACGCCGGCGATCGACGCCATGCCTTCGCGCCGGTCGCGCGTCACGCCCGGCGTGTCGTCGACGATGGCGATCCGCTTGCCGACCAGCCGGTTGAACAGCGTCGACTTCCCGACATTCGGGCGTCCAACGATGGCGACGGTGAAAGTCATCCTCGATCCTCGCTCGGAGCGCCGCGGCGCCCCTGCGTCCCGTCAGCGATAGGCGATGAGATCCGCGTCGTCGGTCAGGAAGTAGATGGTTTCCTTTGCGACGACCGGCGGCATGAGAATTCCATCCGGCACCGACATGCGCCCGAGCGGCTCGCCGGTATAGGGCGATACGGTCATCACCTCGCCGTGGCTGCCCGTGACGATCAGGCGGTCGCCCGCCAGAACCGGGCCGGCCCAGCGGATCGGATCTTTCTTCTTGTCCGGATTCTCATAGCGCGGCAGCGGCTGCACCCAGCGAATGCGCCCGCCGTCGCGCGTCAGGCAATAGAGCTCGTTGTCGTTGCTCAGCACGAAGATGAACTCGCCGGCGACCCAGGGCATGTCGACGCCGCCGATGCTGCGCTCCCAGGCCCGCGCGCCGCTGCGCTGATCGATCGCGACGAGGCGCCCGGAATGGCTGACCGCATAGACGATGCCGCGGTCGATCACCGGGCTGCCGCGGATATGCGCCAGCGACGCCATGGCGTCGATGCGGCGGATGGCGGTCAGGTTGTCGGACCAGACGACGCGGCCGTTCTCGGCGCGCATGGCGAAGATCTCGCCCGAGCTGTACGGCACCACCACGGTCGACCCGTCGACCGCCACGCTGCCGCCGCCCAGCAGCCCGGCCGACTCGCTGATCGCCGTGTGAGTCCATTTCTTTTCGCCGGTATCTGCATCCAGCACATTCAGTTGGTTGTCGATGGTGACGACATAGAGCCGGCCGCCGGCGACGGTCGGCGCGGCGCGCATCGGGCCCGGCAGCGTCTGCATCCAGACTTGGCGGCCCGTCTGCGCGTCGAGCGCGATGACGTCTCCGAAGCCCGTCGTGACGTAGAGCCGGCCCATGCTGTAAGCGAGCCCGCCGCCGAACGCCTCGCGGTCCTCCTTCGGCACTTTCGTTTCATGATGCCAAAGCCGTTCGCCGGTCGCCGCGCTATAGGCGGAGATTTCGAAATCGATATCCATGACGAAGACGCGGTCGTCGGCGACGACAGGCCGGGACAGCAGCTTGCGGCCCTTTTGCGATCCGTCGCCGATATCGACCTGCCAGGCCTTCGACGGCGCGGCGGCCAGCCCCAGGTGATACATCGCGTGGGTAGGAACGCCGCCCGATTCAGGCCATGCCACGTTGGCGTAGGGTTTCGGCAGCATGACGCGGAGGTCGGCCACACGGGGGTCGGCTTCCAGCTCCCCCTCGTTCACCATGACCGCGATCCGTTCTCCCGGCAGCGGCGGCGGCTTGCGGTTCGGAAGCATGCTCTCGATCCAATCGCATCCGGCCAGCACCAGCAACAGAAGGAGAATGACGGCGAATGGTCGCAGACTGCGGTGCCCGGACATCGGCTCCCCAGCGCCTCCTTACTGTTTCAACGCGCGTAGCATTTCCACCGCGCGCGCGCGCACGCCGGCAGGGGTCTTGGGATCGTCCGCGAGCGTCGTGAAGCTCTCGCGCGCCTTGTCCCCCTCGCCTTTGCGGAGGTTCAGCAACGCCGCCAATTCCCGCGCGGAATAACGCCACGGGCTCTTGGGTTCCAGCAACGGCACGAGGCGCTTCGCGAGATCGTCGGGATCGCCGGAGTCCAGCATGGCGAGCATGTAGTAGAGCGCGGCGAGCCCGGCATAGAGCGCGTCGGCGCTGCCGTCCTTGGCGATGACGTCGTAGATCGCGACGGCCCCGGCGCGATCGCCCTGGCGCAACTTGATGGCGGCGGCGCGGAAGCGCGCCAGCGTCCCGTAGCCTGCGCCGGCGTCCTGCGCCAGCGCGCCGAGGGCGTCCAGCGCCTCCGCCTCCTTCTTGTTCTGGATCAGCGAGAGCGCGGCGGAGAACCGTTCGCCATATTCGGCCTGTTGGCGCAAACGGTATTCCTTCCAGCCGACGTAACTTGCCGTCGCCACGACGATGAACACCGCGACGCCGACGATGTAGCGGCCATAGCGCTTCCAATGCTGGGCAGCCTTGTCGCGGCGCAGATCCTCTTCGACTTCGCGGAATATGTCGGCCAATATGCTCTCCAAGCGGCGGAAGGGCGGTACCATAGCCTCGCCGCCGGGCGCTGGCAAACCCCAAAACAGGAGTCGCGCAACGCCGATTCCGTCGATGAATCAATGGCCCAATGAATGCCGGCCGGCTGTTTCAGCCCCTCCTCCCCTTGCGCGGCCTTCTGCGATGAGCGAGAATGGCGCCGATTGATGAAGGGTGGTTCGACCCGGATCGATCGCTTTTCGAAAGATACCGCTGGCGATGATCCCGGTGGGAGACGATATCGACTGCATAGGGAAAGGCCGGCGCCAGGCCGGCATCGCCCTTGCGTTGAGCGCCGCGCTGGTCACGGCATGCGGCGCGCCCTCGACGGTATATGTGGGCAGCGCCATGCTGGCCAATTTCGTATACACGGACAAGATGCCGACCGACTATCTGGCGGAATTCGCCAGCGGTCAGGAGTGCAACTTCCTGAAAGCGCAAGAGGACGGCGGCCCGCTCTGCCGCGACTCCTTCGAGCGCGTGGTATACGAGCCGCCGCTCTACTGTTATCGCACGCTCGGCGAGATCGCCTGTTTCGACAGGCGGGATCCGGACCGGCGTACGACGACGGAAGTCCGGTAAGGGGCCGACCCATGCCAGCCCGCATCCTTCTCGGATCGTGGTTCGGCAGGGTCGAATATCAGCCTTCGCAGGAAAAAGACGAAGTCTTCGAGGGAGGCTCGTAGCACGATGGCGGACTTGGTGCGCCTGAGCGAACACCGCCGAAACAAGGGCAAGCGCGTCACTTTCGACCGGCAGGAGCTTCGCCAGTTGCTCGACGTCTACAGCCGGCGGGTGGCCAGCGGCGAATGGAAGGATTACGCCATCGACCTGCGGCATGGCGTCGCGGTATTTTCAATTTTCCGCCACACCTTCGACCTGCCCGTCTTCACCGTCGCCAAGCGTACCGGCAACGGCCGCCACTGCGACTATCTGCTGTTCAGCGGCCGCGAGCAGATCAAGCACGGGCAGACGATCGGTGAGGTCCTGTCGATCTTCAATCGCCCTCTCCGCCTCATTTCGCACCGCTGACCGGCGGCCGGCGGCCGTCCGAAAACCCCCTCTCGGCTTGCCTCTCAACTTGCCGCTCAGCTTGACTGGCGAAAAATGTTCCTGTTATGTTCTTTTCGCCGGCGCAATGAACCGGCGAAGGACGGCCGGGGCCCTGTGGGGGATTTAGGGGGGCGGGACTTAGCATGGGACGCATGAAGCAGGATCGCCTCGCGGAGGAAGAGCGCCGCCGCCGCGCCACCATCCTCGGCGAGCTGCGGCGGGAACAGGTCGACGTCTTCTGCTGGTGCAACCGGTGCGCGCACAATGCGGTCGTGCCGGTCGAGATGCTCGTCGCCCAGCTTGGGCCCGATTTCCCGGTTCCGGATGTCGGCGCGCATCTGCGCTGCAGCGGATGCGGCAGCAAGGATATCGCGGCGCGCCCGGCTTGGCCCTCGCTGGGCCAGGTGACGCGCCATCATGCCGTCCGCAAGGACGCGCCGGATGCGCCCGATGCGGGGGAGACAGACGGCGCGCGCATGCCGGCAATTACGGCAGGCGATTGACGCGCTTCCGAGTCGCGGCATGGAATCCGAGGCGTTGTCATGCCGCCATCCGGCGGCCGCCGTCCGATCCCATACCCACGGCGCCGCCGGCATGGCGCCGGAAAAGCGGCTCGAAAAAAAATCCGACACTCAACTGCAACACTTGCAAAGTGTTTTTGAATTACATGGCAGAAGTTTATCCGCATACCGTTGACGCGGTCCGAGACTCACTTCATAAAAGTTAACGACGCTACGGCTTGTGGTGGGGCCCGCGTCGATATATTGTGGCTTCGGAGCATAAAAATACGAGATCTAGTCCCACCGTGCGCTCTCGGTGTAAGGGCTAGCTGGCCAAAAAAGACACGGAGAGAGGCAACGAATGGTCTGGACCGACCACCGCGTGGAGCAGTTGAAGTCACTGTGGAACGAGGGGAAATCAGCAAGTCAAATCGCCGACTTGTTGGGGGATGTCACCCGGAACGCCGTCATCGGGAAGGCACATAGATTGGGGCTGTCGTCACGGCCCTCGCCGATCAAGCGCAAGACGTTCATTCTGCCGCTTGGCAACGAGCGGATGTGCCAATGGCCGATCGGCAATCCCGGTGAACCGGATTTTCGATTTTGCAGTCAGTCTGCGGAGCCTGCGCGGCCATATTGCCACCAGCACTGCGCGCTGGCGTATCGGCGCAAGGCCGAGTCCGCCGCGTAGCCGCCCTGAACGGCTGGCGCAATCGGATGCGGGGCGCTCGGCGCGTGGCCGTCACGCAGCCGAGCGAATCTGCAACCTGCGCGAGAAATTAAACAGGCGCCGCCGGGCCAGACTATTCGGCTGCCGCAGGGATGCGTTGCCGAACATGCGCGAGCGCATCCCGCAGGGTGGCCAATCCCGCGCCCGGGCGGTGGGCCTGCTCGCTGAGATGCCGGCGCCACGCGCGCGCGCCCGGCATGCCCTGAAACAGGCCGAGCATGTGCCGTGTCATGGCCGCGAGCGGCGTCCCTGCCGCCAGCTCCGCTTCCACATAGCCGGCCATCGCCTCCACCACCGCATGGCGGTCCGGCGCCGCCTCCCGCGCGCCGAAATAGCGCCGGTCGGCTTCGGCCAGCACATAGGGGGTCTGATAAGCTGCGCGCCCCAGCATCACGCCGTCTACATGCCCGAGATGCCGGTCAGCATCCTCCAGGCTCGTCACGCCGCCGTTCAGCACGACGGTGAGATCCGGACGCTCTTCCTTCAGGCGATAGACGAGGTCGTGGCGCAGCGGCGGCACTTCCCGGTTCTCCTTAGGGCTGAGGCCGGTGAGCCAAGCCTTGCGGGCATGCACGATGAACCGGGTGCATCCGGCGGCCGCGACCGTTTCGACGAACGCCCGCAGCGCCGGCCATTCCTCCTGGTCGTCGATCCCGATCCGGGATTTGACCGTTACCGGAACGGACACCGCCCCGCGCATCGCCTCGACGCAGCGGGCGACGAGGGCGGGCTCGGCCATGAGGCAGGCGCCGAACCGGCCCGATTGCACCCGGTCGCTGGGACAGCCGACATTCAGGTTTATCTCGTCGAATCCCAGGGATTCCGCGATCCGCGCGCATTCGGCGAGCGCCAGCGGCTCCGCGCCGCCGAGCTGGATGGCGAGCGGATGCTCGTCCGGATGGTAGCGCAGAAGGCGATCGCGATCGCCCCGCAGCACCGCCGCGGCCGTCACCATTTCGGTATAGAGCAAGCAGCCGCGGCTGATGCGCCTGAGGAAATAGCGGCAGTGGCGGTCGGTCCACTCCATCATGGGGGCGACCGACAGCGGCCCTGACAGGCGGTGCGTTTGTCCGGTTCCCTCGATCATCGCGCTTACTTAAGGCACGCCGACGGGCGCGCCAAGGGGTCGCATCCCCGGCCGGCGCCCGCAAACAGCGAAAATCACCTCCGCGAGCGCCTTCCTCAGGCACCTGCCGGTGATCCAGAACGCGTTGCTATTGCGGCGTTTACAGCGCCGTCAGCCGTTACGCCAAGCCCGGCTGGACTTGCACGGCTTGCAAATGCGGTCGCCTGCCCACTCGCTGGTAAATCGCGAGCTGCACATCAGGCATTTGCGCTCCTTCGCCTCGTAGACCCTTCGGGGCTTCTTGTTGGCGCTGCTGTCTTCGATCTCTGCGTATACTTCACTCATAGGCCCTGGTTTTACCTTGTGTTTTGGGCATTTCTAGGGCGCAGGCGGGGTAATCCCTGGGCGTGCCAATGACTTAACCCCAACTTGCACGATGCTCCGGAATAAATTCAAACGCTCCCGGCGTCTCTTATCGTTATTCCCATTCGATCGTTCCGGGCGGTTTTGACGTCACATCATACGTGACCCGGTTGATCCCTGGTACCTCATTTATAATCCTAGTCGCGGTCCGCGCCAAAAACTCATGACTGAACGGATACGACTCGGCCGTCATCCCATCGGTCGAAGTGACGGCGCGGAGCGCGCAGGCATAGTCGTAACTGCGCGAATCCCCCATGACTCCGACGGTTCTCACCGGAAGCAGGACGGCAAATGCTTGCCAAATCTCGCCGTACAACCCGGCACGGCGGATCTCCTGCAGGTAGATATGGTCCGCTTTGCGAAGAATTTCCAGCTTTTCCTGCGTTATCTCCTGGCCGGGAATGCGAATCGCCAGGCCCGGGCCCGGGAAGGGATGCCGGCCGACCATCTCCTCGGGCAGGCCGAGCTCGCGCCCGAGCGCCCGCACCTCGTCCTTGAACAGCTCGCGCAGCGGCTCCACAAGCTTCATGTTCATACGCTCCGGCAGCCCGCCCACGTTGTGATGCGACTTGATCGTCACGCTCGGCCCGCCGTCGAAGGCGACGGACTCGATCACATCGGGGTAAAGCGTTCCCTGGGCAAGGAAATCCGCCCCGCCGAGCCGTGTCGCCTCTTCGTCGAAGACATCGATGAACAGCCCGCCGATGATCTTGCGCTTGCTTTCCGGATCGGTCTGGCCGGCGAGCTTCCGAAGGAAGAGTTCCGACGCGTCACGGTGGACCAGCGCGATGTTGAACCGCTCGCGGAACATCGTCACCACCTGCTCCGCTTCATTTTGCCGCATCAGGCCGTGGTCGACGAAGATGCAGGTGAGCTGGTCACCGACCGCCTCGTGTATCAGCACCGCGGCGACGGAGGAATCGACCCCGCCCGACAAGCCGCAGACGACCCTGCCCTTCCCCACCTGGTCGCGGATGCGGGCGATTGCCTGGGCGCGGAACGCCGCCATCGTCCAATCGCCGCTGCATCCGGCGACATGGCGCGTGAAATTCTGCAGCAGCCGCGCGCCTTCCGGCGTGTGCACCACCTCGGGATGGAACTGGACGCCGTAGTAGCGGCGCTTGTCGTCGGCGATCGCGGCGAAGGGCGCGCCGACGCTGACGCCGACAGGCCGGAAGCCCGGAGGCAGGCTGGTTACCCGGTCGCCGTGGCTCATCCATACCTGCTGGCGCGTGCCGCGCGGCCAGATGCCTTCGAACAGGACGCAATCGTCGGTCACTTCGAGCTCGGCCCGGCCGAACTCCCGGTGGTCCGACCCTTCCACCGTCCCGCCGAGCTGGGCGCACATCGCCTGCTCGCCGTAGCAGATGCCGAAGACGGGGAGCCCGCTCTCATACACCGCGGCGGGAGGAAGCGGCGCGCCGGCCGCGGTCACGCTGGCCGGGCCACCCGACAGGATGATCGCCTTTGGCGCGAACTTGCGGATCGACTCCGCATCCACGCGATTGAATGGATGAATCTCGCAGTAGACGCCGCTTTCGCGGACCCGCCGGGCGATGAGCTGCGTGACCTGGCTGCCGAAGTCGATGATGAGAAGACGGTCTGTCATAACATCCGTGTCGCGCGGCTGGGGGCCGGATACATAGCCGGATTCACCGGCGCGAACAAGGCACGGCCAGATCGTCCCATCCGTAGGCGGCTTCGGTCACGACCGTGCCCCACAGGCGCTCGTCCCGGTCGGCGACATGCCGGCCGCCCATCGCTTCGTAGAAGAAGCGCGACTGGTTCGCCTTCAAGACCCAGATCAGGGCGGACTTGTGCCCCGCCAGCTCGAGCTCTACGAACAGCGCGCGCAGAAGCCGCCGGCCGATGCCCTTGCCCTGGTAGCCGGGAGCGACGTAGAGCGTGTACACCTCGCCGTTATAGGGAAGCTGCCGCACGCGCGATGGGCCGCCACTGCCGAAGCCGATGACGCCGGCCTTGCTGTCTTCCGCGACGACGACGGACTCCCTGCGCTCGATCACCCGCACCCAGCGCCCGCCTTCGATCTCGGCGGACATGCGCAACAGCACCTTGTCCGGCAGCAGGCCGGCATAGGCGTCGCGCCACGTCTCCACCTGGATCCGTCCGATCGCTTTCGTGTCGCCGCGCTTGGCCGCCCTGATCCTGATCACCCGTTGCGCTCCCCGTTGCGCTCCAAGGCACCAGCAGAGAAGCCATCGGTTCCGTGCCGGTGCAGGGCAAGCATAAGATAGTTGTGCGGGACGGGACAGCCATTGCCGGCCGTCCGCGGGGCTCAGGAATTGCTGCGGTAGTTCGGCGCTTCCTGGGTGACGATGATGTCGTGCACGTGGCTTTCGCGGAGGCCGGCGCCGGTGATCCGATGGAAGGTGCAGTTGCGCTGCATGTCCGCGATCGTCTTGTTGCCGGTGTAGCCCATCGCCGCCTTCAGCCCGCCGACGAGCTGATGGATGATGTTGGCGACCGGCCCCTTGTAGGGCACGCGGCCCTCGACCCCTTCCGGCACCAGCTTGAGCGATTCCGAGACTTCCTGCTGGAAGTAGCGGTCGGCGGAGCCGCGCGCCATCGCGCCGACCGAGCCCATGCCGCGGTAGGTCTTGTAGGACCGCCCCTGGTAGAGCTGAACCTCGCCTGGCGCTTCCTCGGTGCCGGCGAACAGCGAACCGATCATGCCGCAGTCCGCGCCGGCGGCGATCGCCTTGGCAAGGTCGCCGGAATACTTGATGCCGCCGTCGGCGATGACCGGAATGTTGCGGTCGCGCGCCGCCGAAACCGCGTCGAGGATCGCCGTGAGCTGCGGCACGCCGACACCGGCGACGATCCGCGTCGTGCAGATGGAGCCCGGCCCGATGCCGACCTTGATGCCGTCCGCACCGGCGTCGATCAGTGCCTTGGCGCCGTCCGCGGTCGCGATATTGCCGGCGATCACCTGGGAATAGTTGCTGAGCCGCTTGACCGCGTTGACCGCCTGGAGAACGCCGATGCTGTGGCCATGCGCGGTATCGATGACGATCACGTCGCAGCCCGCATCGAGCAGAGCCTCCGCCCGTTGCAGGCCGTCCGGCCCGACGCCGACAGCGGCGGCGACGCGAAGCCGCCCGCGCTCGTCCTTGCATGCGTTGGGGAAGCGCTGCGCCTTCTCGATGTCCTTGACGGTGATCAGGCCGACGCAATGGCGCGCGTCGTCGACGACCAGCAGCTTCTCGATCCGGTATTTGTGCAGCAGGCGCTTGGCCTCGTCCCGGTCGACGCCTTCGCGCACCGTCACCAGCCCGCGGCTGGTCATCAGCTCCTTCACCGGCTGGCTCGGATCGCTGGCGAAGCGCACGTCGCGGTTTGTCACGATGCCGACCAGCTTGCCGCTGCGCTTGGCGACGACGGGGATGCCCGAGATATGGTTCTCGTCCATAAGCGCGAGCGCCGCGGCCAGGGTCTGTTCCGGCGTGATGGTAATCGGGTTGACGACCATGCCGGCCTCGAAGCGCTTGACCCGGCCCACCTCGATAGCCTGCGCCTCCAAGTCCATGTTCTTGTGGATGACGCCGATGCCGCCGGCTTGCGCCATGGCGATGGCGAGACCGCTCTCGGTGACCGTATCCATGGCCGACGACATCAGCGGGATGCCGAGGCTCACGGTGTTCGTCAGGCGTGTGGAGGTGTCGGTCTGGGCGGGCAGGACGGCAGACTCGGCGGGCGCTAACAGTACGTCGTCGAAAGTAAGCGCCTCGCGAAACTCCATGCGTGCTCCCCAGGAAAAGTGGCGGCATCATACACGACGCCCTCTCGCTGCCAAGCGCAATCCGCGGATGGCAGCCGCGCGTGCGATAACTGCAAATTACGCCGAAGGCTTTCCCGGTCAAGCCCACCGGGCGACCCAGCAGGCGGCCTAGGGGGGCGCGGCCCCGCGGAAGCCGGTGGCGACCAGGTACATTTCCCGAGAATCGGCCCGGCTTGCCATTGGCTTGGCGTGATGGACCTTGGCGAAGTCCCGTTTCAGCAGGTCGAGCATGTCGCGCTCGGCGCCGCCGGCCAGCACCTTGGCCGCGAATGCCCCGCCCGGCGCCAGCAGCAGCCGCGCCACGTCGTAAGCGGCCTCGACCAGCCCCATGACCCTGAGATGGTCGGTCCCGGCGTGTCCGGTCGCCGGGGATGCCATGTCGCTCATCACCAGATCGGCCTGGCCGCCGAGAGCCCCGGAAATCCGCTCGACGATGTCGGCATCGTAGATGTCGCCCGTGATGTGGACGGCGCCGGCAATGGCCTCGACTTCCTGAATATCGACCGCGACGACGGCGCCGCCCCGGCCGACCTTCGCCACCGCGACCTGGGTCCAGCCGCCGGGCGCCGCGCCCAGGTCGACGACCCGCGCGCCCCGCTTCAGCAGACGGTATTTCTCATCCAGCTCCGTCAGCTTGAAGGCGGCGCGGCTGCGGTAGCCCCGCTCCTGCGCCTCCGCTACATAGGGATCGTTGAGCTGGCGCTGCAGCCAGCGGGTCGAGGAGAGCTTCCGTCCACGCGCGGTCTTGAGCCGGACGGCCTTGCGCCGCGCGCCGCCGGTTCCGCCGGCCCGCCCGCTACCCCGGGGCATCCGCACTCACCGGGGCGCAGTCGCCGCGCAACTGCATCAATTCGCAGAGGATGCCCTCGCGGATGCCACGGTCTGCGACCTTCAGGCGGCCAACCGGCCAGCGCTTGCAGATCGCTTCAAGCACGGCGCAGCCGCTGAGCACGAGATCGGCCCGTTCGGGGCCGATGCAGGGCTGCGCGGCGCGGCCGGCGCAGTCGAGGCCGCGCAGCCGCCGGCAGATGCGCTCGATCGAGTCGAAGGCGAGATAGGCGCCGTCGACCTGCGAGCGGTCGTAGCGCGGCAGTCCGAGGTTGAGTCCGCACAGCGTCGTCACGGTGCCCGAGGTGCCGAGCATCTGCACCGCGCCGCGCCTCACCGCCTCGGCGATCCCGTGCCGCGCGCAGAACGGCTGAAGATAGCCGTCGATTTCGGCAATCAGGCGGTCGTAGTCGGCGCAGCAGAGATAGCCGTCGCCATAGCGCTCGCTGAGATTCACGACGCCGAGGGGGATCGAGATCCAATCGAGGATTTCCGGATGGCCCTCCGCGAGACGGATCCACACGACTTCCGTGCTGCCGCCGCCGATGTCGAAGACCAGGCCGTGCTTCGGCTGCCGCTCGAGCAGCGGCAAGCAGCCTTGAAGAACCAGCCGCACCTCTTCGCCGCTGGTGATGGTTTCGATAACGAGGCCGGTTTCGGCCGCGACCCGCGCCATGAAATCGTCGCAGTTCGCCGCCTGCCGGCAGGCCTCCGTCGCGACGCTGCGCGCGGCTGCTACGGAACAGCGCTGGATCTTGCCGGCGCAGACGCGCAGCGCGTCGATCGTCCGCGTCATCGCCGCCGGCGAAAGGCGCCCGGCGCGGCCGAGCCCCTCGCCCAAGCGCACGATGCGCGAGAAGGCGTCGACGACGCGGAAGCCTCCCTCGTCGCAGGGGGTCGCAACCAGCAATCGGCAATTATTGGTGCCCAGATCGAGCGCGGCGTAGGCCGGCCCGGAATAATCAATAGGCCGCCGGTGCGACCCGTAGGGTCGCCTCCGCCCGTGCAAGCCGGTCGTCATGACCGCCGCCTCTCTTGTTTCATGCCGCAACATTCCAGACGACCCGGGCCGGTCTGATGCAGCCCTGAGTCGAATCCCGCATCCTAACCGAATGCGGGAGAGCGTGAAAAGCCGCGCATTCGCATTTTTTCCGGCCGGGTGGGCCAGGCCTTCCGGGCCGGTCCCCGGCTCAACCGCCACCGGATACGCCCTCGGCCTCGGCCCGCGACAGGAGCCCGTCGCCGTCGCGGTCGGCCTGACCGAAATCGACCGCGCGGGCCTCGGTGAACTCGGTAAGGCTGAGCGTGCCGTCGCGGTTGCGGTCCGCCCCGGCGAAGAGCTGCGCCGGCACGCCCGGCAGGTCGGCCGGAGCCAGCCGGCCGTCGCGGTTGCGGTCGGCAAAGAAGAAGACCTCGACCATGCGCTGGTGGAACTCACCGCGGTCGATGAAGCCGTCGCTGTTGCGGTCGGCGACCGCGAAGGGCTCGGCCGGATCTTGCGCCTGGGCCGGCGGAACGCCGGACGAGAGAAAGAGTGCCGGCGGAACGCCGGACAAGAGAAGGAGGGCCGCCGGCAGGGCTTTGAGGAGGATGCGCATGGCGGCGTATCCTAGGGGCTCGACCCCGCACCGTCCACCGCCCGTAAGGCATGCCATTCCGGCTACACAAGCCGGAGCGAGCATGTTAAAAGACCGCCCTTCCTCCCGCTGGGGGATAGTTTAACGGTAGAACCGCGGACTCTGACTCCGCTAGTCCTGGTTCGAATCCAGGTCCCCCAGCCAATTGAAATCCCTAGACATTCTGCTTTCTAGTCTTCCATGCTGAGGGGTTTCGCCGCATTTTTCGCCGCATCCAGCGTCACGTCAGCAAAAGCGCACGCTCCGCCGCCGCAAGAGCCTCCGAAGTGTCGGTCTTCATCGAACGCATACCCGTCGATGCGGTAGCCCGCATTCCTGATCCGCCCCTCCTGATAGAGATCGAACGTGTTCTCAAGATGACCAGCATCTTCGAGGCGCTCAAGCAGGAATCGCGTAAACACCTCCTCAGTGAATGGTGCTTCGTCTGACAGACCCGCTTCGATTTCATGCACGATATTGGCGGCAAACTGGTGGAGGGAATCATCACTCATGCAGAGTCCTGCCTGCAGAAAAGATCGAGGATGTCGGCAGAATCAGCGGACAGGCCGGATATGGTGCGAAGGTCCAGAGCGTAGCTGGCATCCGTAACTGCCGGCGGGACTGCTGATCTCGTGAGCCGGGGAAACAGATCATCAATCGTGTAGCCTGAGATCTCCCTGAGCTGAAATAGGGGCTGAGAGCGGGACGCCATATCGTCCGGCATGAGACCTCGTCGAAGCAGCGCATTTTCGAAGGACCGCCGCGCCATTTCATCGGGAAGCAGCACGGCGATATTCGCGATCAGGCCCTCCATCGACCTGCCGTCGGGCGCCTCTATCAGGCGAACGTGGAGCAGGTCAAGTCTTCTCAAGCCCGTGGTCTCAAGCTGGTCGAGCGAAGATATCCGGATCGCTGATGCTGGTCCGAGGCTGGCCTTGACCTCAACAGCGTGACCATTTTGGACGAAGTCATGGAGGCCGTCATCCGGGGCTTTCCAGCTGTTCTGCGCAGCAGGGTTGATGGATACCAGTCTTTCCAGGATGAGTAGCTCGCCAATGAGACCTATCGTCTCCTCGCGGGAAAGGCGGCTGCGGCGCTCGCGGAGGAACCGGCGCCAGGCATCGAGACGCGCGAGAAAGTACGCCAGCTCGTTGCCTAGCTCTGCGAAGGTGGAAGCCGAGATCGCATCGCCACAGAGCGTGGTAAAGAGGTCGATACGGGTGCCATCTTCCAGCGACAGAACCATCATTGGCCCTTGCTCGTTGGCAGTAACGCCAAGGCGCATGCCGCCGACCTCAAACAGGGAATCCGGTTGAGCCTCTGCATCTATGAGGAGGCAGGGTGCGTCATCAACGGACCGGAGCGCTGCATAGGCATCCAGGGCAAGTTCGTATGACAGACGCCGTGTCCGGAACTGCCTCGCCTGAGGCGGATGTTGCCCAAGCTCGGTCCAGGCCTCCTGGAGGGTGTCGTGCCAGAGCGAGCTCATACCTGCTGCTCCCTCTGGCGTACAGGGTTTTCAAGATAGGAGCGTCGCCGTGCATTTTTGCTGTCGGGGAAGCTCACCACTACGCCGACGACGGGCCTGTCCGTATCGGCATTACCGACCTCAGGATCGAGAGGATAGATGATCAGCAGACCATTCTGGGGGCGTTCACCTCTGATTGTCCGGATATTGGGGCCAGATGGCCGATCAATTGGGTCCTTGCCAACCAACTGCCTTTCCTGGTTTGTCTGCTTCAGTGCCCTCTCGTACTCCTCATCACTCAGATCGATAGCTTCATCAAGTGGGCTCAGTATCGATCTGATAATGTAGCGCTCAGCAACATCCCTGTCGGTGCGAGGCGAACGCCGGACACATCTGAACGTCCTGCCGCCAAGATTTGCCTCCATGCCGTCAGCCGTCGGGAGAAAGACCGTCCAGGCCGTCAGCTCTTTTTCCCTGATCCGCTCGCCAATATACTGCGCCAGCTTCGGCCCCTCGATCTCAAGGTTCTCCGGCGGGAATGAAAGATTCAGGAGAAACTCGACAATGTCCTGTCCAGGCAAACGTCATGATCTCCTTCACGTTGAACCCTTGCTCGATCCAGAGAGAAACCGCGAAATAACGAAGGTCGTGCCAGCGCAGCTCGACCCCGAGTTCGCGACATAATGGCTTGAACCGCCTTTTGAGGACGGTGGTGTGCGCCCTCACCCGTCCCCACTTGTTCGGGAAACCGATCGTTACCGAGGCTGCTCATCCATTCGGCGTGACAGGCGACACGGGCGCGCCGGGCTTCCGTTCGCAGCATGTGGTGGAAAAGGATATTGTGCGTAAACACGATGACCTGCCGCCCCTTTGCCGCTTCTTCGGCTAGACGTTCGGCAACGGCCTGCATGCGCGTAGGCTGTCCGCTCCAATGGGTAGAGGTTGGGTGGGTGCTTATCCATGAACCGATCAAACCAGGTAGATTAACCCTTGATGGCCTCCTCGGCCCTATGTAGCAAACAAGCTCCTCTCATCCACTAGCGTCGCCATTGGGATTGGACAGATCTGAAAGGCAGTTACCGATGACCGAACCAGCAGACCTCGACGTAACTTCAGCGTCCATACTGATGGAGAAGGGAAAGTTAACGGCGGAGGCTCTGATGGCTTCATGCCTCGCTCGCGTCGATAAGCGCGAGGACGCGGTACGGGCATGGGCTTATATCGACGCTGATCTGGCGATGGCCGCTGCCCGTGCATGTGATCGCGAAACGCGGCGCGGGCCGCTGCATGGCATCCCCATTGGCGTCAAGGACATCGTCGATACGTCTGACATGCCAACGACCTATGGCTCGCCCATCTACAACGGTAACCAGCCGGCTGCTGATGCCGCGTGTGTTGCGCTCGCACGAGAGGCAGGGGCCGTTATCATGGGAAAGACGGTGTCGACTGAATTTGCCACGCGCCATCCTGGAAAGACCCGAAACCCGCACAACGCCGCGCATACGCCCGGCGGTTCGTCGAGTGGTTCAGCGGCCGCCGTTGCCGATCACATGGTTCCAGCAGCGTTCGGCACGCAGACAACAGGGTCGGTTATTCGGCCATCTGCCTATTGCGGCATTGTGGGATACAAGCCGACATTCGGGAAAATCAACCGGACAGGGGTAAAGCCCCTGTCTGATACAATGGACACGGTCGGACTCCATGCCCGATCTGTCCCGGACATCGCCCTGATCCTTTCGGTGATTTCCGGACAGTCTTTCCCGGACCTCAAGGTTGTAGCCGAGGAAATGCGCCCCTGGCGCATTGGGATTTGCCGGACTCCATACTGGGACCGCGCCGACGCCGCAACTCATGCGCTCCTCGACCAGGTCGCGGACCGATTGGGGCGTGCTGGCTCTAAAGTCCGGGAGGTTGTTCTGCCAGAACCATTTCCGGATGCATTTCATGCCCAAGACGTGATCAACGAGTTCGACACATGGCGGGCGCTCGCATTCGAACGAACACGCCATCCGGAAAAGCTATCAACGACGTTGTCTGAGCGACTGGCCCGTGCGGGGCGGCGCAGTGCAGCTGAGTACACCGCTGCGCATAACCTTGCGACCAAGTGTCGCGGACTTGCCGATGAAATGTACTCGGAATGGGATGTTCTTGTCGTGCCTGCCGCGCCCGGGGAGGCGCCCAACGGATTGGGTTCCACGGGCGACCCAATCTTCAACCAGCTTTGGACTCTTTTACACGGCCCGGCGGTTACTATACCGGCTGGCCATGGCCCTTCGGGATTACCCTTAGGCATACAGTTGGTTGGCCCCCGCGGTCATGATTTGCGGGTGCTCGCTTGTGCGAACTGGGCCGCAGATTTTTTGGCATGTTGATCCCCAAGCCGTAACATGAGAAGCCATTCCTCAGTCTGCGGGCGGCAAATTTGAAGATGTCTGCAAATTGGCTATAGTCGCTATTGCAAGCGCGCAATGACCTGCGCGCTGCCAGACGCCTTCCCGGCCTCCGAACCCGATTTCGGCTGCCGACAATAATTAGCGCACTCCGGTGCCATAACGGATCTGGCATTTTCATCCGCCACGCTCTCGCGGGCGATAGTGGGTCTAAGAATTTGCAATTGTTGATGCCGACGGGCCACCGGCAGCTTTGGGGAGTTTGCAGTCTTGCGTTCACGTAGCAGCATAGTTCTGATTTATGGCTAACTATATTCTCCGGCGCCTTCTGTATGCGATTCCGATTGCGATCGGCGTCA
Organism: Alphaproteobacteria bacterium; assembly: GCA_009377445.1. GTDB lineage: Bacteria > Pseudomonadota > Alphaproteobacteria > UBA8366 > UBA8366 > WHUA01. The sequence continues at coordinate 256,555 of WHUA01000004.1, forward strand.
CGGTCATTTGCTTTTCCCTGATTTATCTCGGACCAAGCGACCCGATAGCGGCGGTCATGCCAGACGAAGCATCCGCCGCAGACGTCCAGCGGATTCGCGAGGCTTACGGGTTCGACAAGCCGGTGCCGGTCCAGTATGCGCTATGGCTGATGCGCGCGGTGCAAGGCGATTTCGGTAATTCGCTGCAATCCAACCGGCCTGTCCTCGATGAACTAATCCCGGCGCTCCAAAACACCTTGCGCCTTGCCGTCTTCGCCGCCGCGCTGAGTTTCGCGATTGCCGTCGTCGTCGGCAGCGTGGCTGCCTATTCTCAGGGAACCTGGCTCGACAAAACAGTGACGTCGTTCGCAATCACGGGGGTCAGCGTGCCCCATTATTGGGTGGCGATCATGCTGGTCATTGTTTTCGCTGTCGAGCTCGGATGGCTTCCGGCCATGGGCATGGGTACGGGCAGCTCGCGCGACTGGGCCTGGGACGCTGAACACATGAAGGCGCTCATACTGCCGGTAATCTCGCTTTCTCTAATTCCAGCCGGAATCATCACGCGCACCACCCGCGCAAGCGTCCTTGAAGTGCTGAGCCACGATTACGTCGAGACGCTACGCGCGAAGGGGCTGTCGGAAGCGACGGTGCTGCGCCACGTCCTGAAGAACGCCTCGCCGACCGTGCTCGCGGTGACGGGACTTCAGTTCGGCCATCTGCTGGGAGGCTCTATCCTCATCGAAACGGTTTTTGTCTGGCCGGGTACGGGCTTTCTGCTCAATGAATCCATTTTCAAGCGCGATCTGCCAGTGCTGCAGGGCACGATTCTCGTCCTCGCCATGTTCTTTGTTTTCGTGAATCTTACAGTGGATATCATGCAGACTTGGCTTGATCCCCGCATCAAGAGAGACTGATTATGGTAGATACCAAATCCGTCGCTTGGACCGATAGCATGTCAGCTGACAGTGTGGCGGCTGCACAGGCCGGGGAGATTCCCATCGGTCAGCTTCGGTCGCGCGGGTACTGGCGCTCCGTTTGGGTGCGCTTGCGCCGTGACAAGGTTTCCGTTGCCTGCGCCGCCGTCCTCATTCTGATTGCGCTATCGGCGATTTTCGCCCCCCTGCTGTCGCCGCACGACCCATATCAAGGAAACGTCGTCAAGCGCCTGGCGCCGATCGGCACAGCCGGCTACCTACTCGGCACCGACGAACTGGGCCGCGATATGCTCTCTCGCTTGCTCTACGGCGGGCGCGTATCGCTCTTCATCGGGCTTTTCCCTGTCTTCTGCGCGCTCATTGTTGGCGGTACAGCCGGCATCGCCGCCGGTTTCATCGGAGGCCGGACCAACATGGCGATCATGCGCCTTATGGACGTTTTCTATGCGTTCCCGTCCATCCTCCTGGCGATTGCGATTTCTGGTGCGCTGGGCGGCGGCTTCTCTAATGTCATCCTGGCACTGGCGCTGATCCTGGTTCCGCCGATCACGCGCGTCGCCGAAAGTGTGACGACCCAGGTTCGCAGTTACGACTTTGTGGAAGCTGCGCGGGCCAGCGGTGCTGGGACATGGACGATCATCCGTGTGCATGTGCTCAGCAACGTCCTTGGACCGATATTCATTTATACGACAAGTCTTATAAGCTTCAGCATCATCGTCGCCTCGGGCCTCAGCTTCCTCGGCCTCGGCGTCACGCCCCCGACGGCAGACTGGGGACTGATGCTGAGCACGCTACGCCAAGCGATCTGGATCAACCCTTATGCCGCGGCTCTTCCAGGTTTGATGATCTTCGTCACGTCCCTTTCCTTCAATCTGCTCAGCGACGGGCTGCGCAGCGCGATGGATGTGAGACTATGAGTGATTGCAGAAAGAACATTCGCCGCGAGCCCGTAACAACCTGCCCGCCGGCGCCGACGGAGAGCCAACCTTTATTATCTGTGAAGGGGCTGCGCAAATACTTCCCAGTAAAGGGAGGGCTTCTCAAACGGCAGATCGCCGCCATACAAGCAGTCGACGACGTGTCCTTCGAGGTCCGGCGGGGTGAGGTGCTGGGAATCGTCGGTGAATCCGGGTGTGGCAAGTCGACCACGGCCCGGCTCCTGATGCGGCTTATCGAACCGGACGCCGGGCAAGTGATCTTTGATGGCAAGGAGGTCGGCATGCGCGACGGCATGACAGTCACCGACCTGCGGCGTCACGCTCAGATGGTGTTCCAAGACTCCTATTCCTCGCTCAATCCACGCCTTCCTGTGGAGGATACGATCGCCTTTGGCCCCGTGGTCCACGGCACAGCCAGAAGCAAGGCGAAGGAACGCGCGCGGTATCTCCTGAACGAAGTCGGGCTAGACCCATCTCGGTTTGGCAGGCGCTACCCGCACGAACTTTCGGGCGGTCAGCGTCAGCGCATCAACATTGCACGCGCGCTGGCGCTGCAGCCACAGATGGTCTTCCTGGACGAGGCCGTGTCCGCATTGGATAAGTCGGTGGAAGCGCAGGTACTCAATCTCCTGCTTGATTTGCGGGAGGAATTCAATCTGACCTACGTCTTCATATCCCACGACCTCAACGTGGTTCAATACATCAGTGATCGCGTGCTTGTGATGTACCTCGGCAAGGTCGTGGAGGTCGGTCCTATTGGTGATGTGTATAAGGAACCGGCGCATCCCTACACCCACGCGCTGCTGTCTTCCCGTCCGTCGATGGACCCGGAGGACCGCAAAAAAGAGTCGCCGTTGTCTGGCGATCCGCCGACGCCGATCAATCCGCCGTCGGGCTGCCGCTTCAGAACCCGATGTGCATTTGCCGAAGACGTGTGCGCAAGAGCCGTTCCCGCACTCACGCCGATTCGCGCCGACGGCAGTTGGCTGGCGGCCTGTCACATGATTATTCCCGGCTCGGGCCACAGCAGGGCTGCTGCCATTAATGAGGCAACGACCGGAGGCACGAATGGCTGAGACAATGGGCCTCGTGCAAGACGTAAGCGCCACGCCTTCGAGAGTGCCGCCAATTGTGCAGGTCGATGACCTGCACGTTCGCTTCGTCAGCAAGGATGCCACCGTCTATGCGGTGAACGGCGTGAGCTTCACGCTCGACCCCGGCGAAGTGCTTTGTATTCTCGGCGAGTCCGGATCCGGCAAGAGCGTAACACTAAGGGCGCTTATGCGATTGCTGCCGCGCAAGCGCGCTGTCATCAATGGTCGCGTCATTGTCGACGGACACGACATCCTTTCGCTCTCGACCTCCGCCCTTTCCCGCGTACGGGGCGAGATTGTGTCGATGATCTTCCAGGAACCAATGACGGCGCTCGACCCGGTTTATTCGATCGGGGAACAGATCACCGAGACCGTTCGTCGGCATGAGAAGATTGGCCGCGCGGCGGCCGAGGCGCGTGCGTTGGAGTTGCTCGAACTGGTTCAGATACCGTCTGCCAAGCGGCGCCTCAAAGCCTTTCCACACGAACTTTCAGGCGGACTACGTCAGCGGGCGATGATCGCGATCGCCCTTTCCTGCCGCCCGCGCGTTTTACTTGCCGACGAGCCGACAACCGCCCTCGACGCGACTGTGCAGATTCAGATCCTGCTGTTGCTGCGCCAGTTGCAAAAAGAGCTCGGGATGAGTGTCATATTCGTGACCCACGACCTCGGCGTAGCAGGTGAAATTGCCGATCGGATCACCGTCATGTATGGTGGCCGATTCGTCGAAGAGGGGCCGACGACCGCGGTTATGCGCGATCCGCTTCATCCCTATACCCGGGGTTTGCTTGCTTCCACGGTGCATGGACAGATGCACCGTGAGCGCCTGCGGACGATCGAAGGCTCGCCGCCGAACATGGAGATGCTGCCCGCCGCCTGTAGCTTCGCGCCGCGCTGTCGCTACGCCGTCGACAGATGCCTCGAGGGTGTGCCCGACCTGCACCGGCCATTTCCCAATCGCAGTGCCCGCTGCATCCGTCTCGAGGAAATCGGCTCAATGACGTGATGTAAACCGGAACCACGCTTAGTACAGATTCCAAAGACGTATTGTTTGTACCGCTGTCCACGGAGTTTATGGAGTTCGCCCGCGCGAACGGAAAAGGATATCTGAAATGCCCAACGCCCAACAATCATCGGACACCGACCTGCATTCGTTGACGATTGCCGATGCCTCACGGCTGATCGAGCGCCGGAAGCTGTCACCGGTAGAGCTTACTGAAGCACGGCTGCGGCGGATCGAAGCCCTCGACCCGCAGCTCGACGCGTTTATCACGCTCACGGCGGAGCGTGCGATCGATGAGGCCCGGAATGCCGAACGTGAGATCGTGGCAGGCAAATATCGCGGGCCGTTGCACGGCATTCCCTTTGCCCTCAAGGATATCTATTGCACCAAGGGGATTCTGACCACCGGCCATTCCAAGATTTGCGCTAATTTCGTGCCGAACGAGGATGCGACGACCGTGCGCAAGTTGAGCGAGGCGGGCGGTGTCCTGTTCGGCAAGCTGGCAACGCATGAATTCGCCCACGGCGGCCCTTCCTTCGACCTGCCTTGGGCGCCGGCGCGCAACCCCTGGAACCGCGAGCACTTTACCGGCGGATCATCGAGCGGCTCAGGCGCCGCGGTTGCCGCCGGCTTCGTCATGGGGGCCATGGGCTCGGATACGGGTGGCTCGATTCGCAACCCCGCCGCGCTGTGCGGGCTCGTCGGATTGAAGCCGACCTACGGCCTCGTGAGCCGGTATGGCATCTATGCCAATTCCTTTACCTATGACCATGCCGGCCCGCTTACATGGAGCGTGGAGGACTGCGCGATCATGATGCAGACGCTCGCCGGCCACGATGTGTGCGACCCGGCGAGCGCGGACCGGCCCGTGCCTGACTATCGGGCGGATCTGACGAAGGACATCAAAGGCCTGAAGATTGGCGTCTTGCGTTATTTCTACGAAGAGGACGTGCCGGTTGCCGCCGCCACGAAGCAGGCGCTAGAGGCCGCCTATGACGTACTGAAGTCGTTGGGCGCAATTCTCGAGGATGTGCGCATCCGGCCGGCTCAGGATTACTACGACGTCAAGATCGTGTCGGCCGAATCCGAGCTCTTCGCCGTCCACGATCGCAATCTGCGCACACGTGCGGGCGACTTCGGGGAGGATTTCCTCGGCCGATCGCTCGCTGCAATTTTCGTCCGCGGCGGTGACTATGTCCAGGCAATGCGGGAACGCCGCCGCATGGTTGCCGAGATGGCCCCGATCTACGAGAAATACGACCTTCTCCTTACGGCCGCCCCCGGCCCGGCGCCACGCTTCGAGGCTTGGCGTACAATCCACTTCTGGCAGAAGCCATCGTTGACGACGCCATTCAACGTCACGGGCGGGCCGGCGCTAGTCCAGTGCATCGGCTTCACGAGCGACGGGCTACCGTTGTCGATGCAATTTGTTGGGCGGCCTTTTGATGACGCCTTGGTGATGCGCGTTGCCCACGCTTATGAACAGGCGACGCCGTGGCGCAAACGCCGGCCGGCGCTCGATCCGTCTGCTGCATTCTCCGCCGACCTGCCGCCTCTGCCGGCACCGGAAAAGGCGACGATCAGCGAGCGCGAAAGGGACGAAGTTGCGGTCATTTGTCGGCGTGCCGGCCTCAATCTCAGCGAGCGGGTATTCGAGCAACTGTGCGCGACCGCACCCTACATCGAGGCGATGGTCGGGCGTCTGCGCCGCGACCGCACCTTCGCCGAAGAGCCAATGAACGTGTTCCAATTTCCCAGCCACGGCTAGTTCCAGACCATCGCCGCGGCTGCGCCGACGGCGTGAGTCGCGCACGCAAGTAACGAATGCGACATCAATGAAGGAGTATGGTTATGAATGGAAGTTTTAGACGCCTGACGGTAGGAATCGGCCTCGCAGCGGCGTTTGCCGCATTTTCCAGTTCGAGCGTTCAAGCGGAAGGAACGCTCACGCTGGGCATGACAGTCGCGGATATCCCGAGCTCTAAGGGGGCCCCAGATCAGGGTGCGGAAGGTATCCGCTGGATGGGCTTCACGGTTTATGACTCACTTGTCTACTGGAACCTGAACCAGAGCAAGACCATTCCGGTAATCGTGCCGGCGCTCGCGCACAAATTTTACCCCAACCCGGAAAACAACAAAGAATGGATCTTCGAGCTGCGGAAAGACGTGACCTTCCACGACGGCTCCAAATTCAATGCCGATGCGGTAATCTGGAATCTCGACAAGCTATTCAAGGAGAAGGCGCCACAGTACGACCTGCAGCAGCGGCGTGCCGTCGCGTGGCGGCTTGCGGGTATAAAGACTTGGCGCAAGATCGATGATTACAAGGTCGCTATCGGCGACAATGTGCCGAATGCGTTGATCCCGCATCAAATCGTCTATGTTCACATATCAAGCCCGAAACACTGGGCAGACGTGGGCGGTTGGGAAGCATTCGCCAAGCATCCTTCGGGCACGGGTCCGTTCAAGGTCGAGGAGATTGTGCCCCGCGAGCGCGCCGTGCTTGTGCGCAATGACAACTACTGGGACAAGGACCGCATCCCGAAACTCGACAAGGTGATTCTCTTGCCGATGCCCGAGGCGAGCACGCGAACGGCGGCGATCCTATCCGGGCAGGCTAACTTTATAGAAGCGCCGTCGCCGGATGCGGTCCCCCGGCTTAAGTCTTCGGGAATGCAAATCATAACCAACCCCTACCCGCATGTTTGGCCATATGTATTGCGACTGGCCGGCGAGAATACGCCGATGAAGGATGTACGCGTCCGCAAAGCGCTGAACCTCGCCATAGACCGCGACGCCATTGTCCAGCTGTTGCGGGGAATGGCTGTTCCGGCCAAGGGCCACGTCCTTCCCGACAGTCCCTGGTTCGGCAATCCCAGTTTCAAGATCGAATACAATCCGGAAAAGGCCAAGGCGCTGCTCAAGGAAGCCGGCTACGGCCCCGACAAGCCGCTGAAGATCAAATTCATGATCTCGACATCCGGCTCCGGTCAGATGCAGCCGATGCCAATGAACGAGCTCGTTCAACAGCAGCTGAAAAAGGTCAATGTCGACCTCTCGTTCGAGGTGACCGAGTGGCAAGCGCTGCGCGCCCAACGCGGCAAGGGACCACTTGATCCCGGCGCACGCGAGATCCACGCTCTCAACAACAGCTTTGGGACTTATGACCCATACAGTGCGTTCGAGCGATTCTTCAGCTGTGACCTGTTGCCGCCAAAGGGTTTGAACTGGGCGGGCGTTTGCGACGACGAGATACAGGCGCTGATAAAAAAGATCAAAGAGACCTTTGATCCCAAGGAGCAAGACGAGCTCTTGGCAAAGATCCACGAGCACGTTGTCGATAACGCATACTGGGTTTGGGTGGTGCACGATGTGAATCCGCGGGCGCTTCGTCCCGAGGTCAAGGGATTCCGACAGGCAAAGAGCTGGTACCAGGACCTCACCCAGATCTACATCGAAAAGTAGCCGTTCCGGTTGGCAATGGTGGAAGGCCGCTCCTGGAGGAGCGGCCTTCCGGCCGGCTCAGCTCGTTGGTGGAGTATGCAATGACGAAAGTATCAGGCGAACTTATCCGCTTGCAAGGAACTCAGCTTCAAGCGAGGACGATTGAACCGGTTCGCGCGGTGGAGTTGGCGGCGGAACTGGCAGCCATGCACGACGCCGTGTCGAAGGCTGCGGGCGACCTTGGTTTTGATGATGAGCCAAGCGATTTCCAGCAGGCTCTTTTGCGAAACTCGCGCAAAGAAGGGTAGACGCGATGGCGAACTCCGACGTGTTGGATATGAGCTTGGCAGATGTTGGGGACGCAATCCGGCGGCGTATCATTTCTTCCGAGGAAGTCACGCAGGCCTGTATCGAGCGGGCCCAGGCTACGCAATCAACGGTAAACGCGTTCATTTCGTTGGAAGCCGATGAGGCGCTCGCAACAGCCCGCGCATTGGATGCCGAGTTGAAGCAGGGGAAGATCAGGGGGCCGCTTCACGGCGTGCCACTGGCGCATAAGGACATGTTCTATCGAAAGGGACGTGTCGTCACCTGCGGCTCTACAATCCGGCGGGATTTCGTCCCGGATATAACGGCGACCGTTATCGCACGTCTGGAGGAGGCCGGCGCTGTCTATCTCGGCGGACTCAATATGTCGGAGTTTGCGGGCGGACCCACCGGTCACAACGAGCATTTCGGAGATTGCTGCAATCCCTGGAATCCTCAACATGTCAGCGGTGGATCTTCCAGCGGTTCGGCAGCGGCCGTGGCCGCCCGCGCAGCGTATGGTGCGCTCGGATCCGATACCGGTGGCTCCATCCGAATACCTGCCGCATGCTGCGGGGTCGTAGGCCTAAAACCCACCTACGGCCTCATCAGCCGACACGGCGCGATGCCCCGCTCCTGGTCGCTCGATCACATGGGGCCGCTTACGCGCACGGTGCGCGACTGCGCTCTCATGACCCAGGTCGTCGCCGGCGCCGATCCAACAGACGCGACGACAAATCCCCTGCCCGTGCCCAATTACGAAGCGGCGCTCACTCGTGAGGTAAAAGGACTGCGCATAGGCACGCCGGTGAATTACTTCTTCGACGATTGTGAAGGCGAGGCGCGCGCCATATTCGATCAAGCCCTTGAGATGCTAGCGGCGCTGGGCGCGAAAGTCGTGAAACTCGAGTTCCCCGCGCCGGTCACCATGGCGCGCATGAACGACACAATTTCGAAGGCGGAGGCCGCGACCATACACCGAAAATGGATGGCTGCGCGGCCGGACGACTATGGCCACCATGTCTTCGCCCGTGTCGAAGCGGGCTTCCACATTCCCGCAACCCAGTACATCGAGGCACTCGCAATGCGAGGCCGATATACTGAGCAGGTATGTAAAGATGTGTTCGGAAATTGCGATGCTTTCCTGGCGCCTGTATTGCCGTTTCCGGCCCCGCTACGCACGGAGACTGCGTTCGGAAACGCCTCCGACGTGCCGCAACTAATTGCCCGCATGACATACCGGACGCGCCCATTCTGTTATCTTGGCTTGCCGGCTCTAAGTATCCCTGTTGGATTCACCGCTTCGGGTCTCCCGCTCGGGATGCAACTCGTTGGCCGCCCATTCGACGAGGCGACCCTGTTTGCAATAGGCCATGCCTACCAGTCAGAAACAGATTGGCACAAAGTTGGTCCGTCTATTTGAATACTTTCGAGTGACCAGTCCCGGATACTCATGATCACAAGGCATGTGCGGCGCGAAATCATCGGGTGAACCGATTGGACTCTGGGCGCGGCGCTGGATCGCTGACATGCGCAATTTCTCGGCGATGAACGAAGTCTGGGACGCCTGGATCAATCCGGCCAACCCGCCGGTGCGCGCCGGTCCGTGCAACGCGCGTATCGCCCCCGACTTGATCGGGCTACCAGCCATCCGAATCAGCCCCTACTGTCTCGATGTTTAACTAGTCGTCCGTTAATAAGCCGGAATTTGCGCGGATTGGATAGCGAAGGGCGCTGATAGCGCGGCGTAGATTAGGCGCAAGAGCGCCCTCAGCCAGGCGAGGACGAGGCGGAAGTTGTATCCTCGCCTTTATCCAACAGCAAACGACCGCCGTCCCGGGCGGGGACGACGGTACGTTCTTGATGGTTGCGGGGGCGCGAAACCACCGAGAGCCATACTCGCTTCTCGTGTCGGTATGAGCCAGCGTTCCTGGACCGCTGCTTAATATGCTACCCTCCGGCGCTCCCAAGGCGCTGCCACCTTAGGTCCTCAGCGGCAATCGGTACACTCTCGGAATTACCGGGGCCTCTGGCGTGAGGCGGCGGTGTCGTGCACGAGATGGCCGTGATCTGCGCGCGTGTTGAGGACTGTCAGCCGCCGGCGGCGGCGGTGACCGGGCGACTCGATCAGCACGGCGTTGCGATTCTTGGCGATGTCGACTGCTACCAACCCGGCATCGGCAGGCGTAGGCTCTCTTCTGGTCATCGCCGGTCTGTCTCCATGGTGAGGCTTCGACACCGTCACAGTTAGAGACCTCTCGATTTTGTGGTCATTGGAACTCCCATGCATAACTTCACCGTACCCTCTGCGCTGAAGGCGTGGATAGATCACATCGTTCGAGTTCGTCGGACGTTCAATGTAACCGCGGAAGGGAAGGTAGGCACGCTTCGCGACCGTCCAGTCTTTGTCGCCGTATCCTCAGGCGGAAGATATTCCGGGGAGTGTCAACGGCGGAGCAATTCCAGGCCAGCGCGGCGGAGTAAAAGCAGGCCACTGGCGTGCACTCGCCAACTTTGGCGGCGGGTACCTTGTCTTCGGCATCAATGACGATACGACATCCGCCGGCTCATGCCCGGCAACCGCAGCAGGATCCTACGACCAGGATACGCTGTCTGGCATCATCAAGCGCTACCTGACGCCTACGTTTCAGGTGGCGGTCTACGAGGTAAACTCGGCCGCCACAGGGGTAACGCATCCCGTGGTCTGGGTCCCGTCCCACGAGGCGGTGCCCGTATGCAGCACTCGCGACGGGCCGCATAGCGGTGGTAAACCGGTCGGTATCGTACAGGGAACCTACTACACCCGCGCACCCGGCCCCGAATCCGTGTCAGTTGCCACGCCAGAGCTCTGGGCGCCGATCATCCGGCGGTGCGTCTTACATGAACGCCATGCCCTGCTTGCTGGCCTTGAACCGCTACTACGATCTCCCGGCCGCCCCGTCACCGAACCGGACGCACCGCTTCGGCTTTGGCACGACGCTGCGCACTCGCGCTTTCTTCAACTCGCGGATGTCGATCCGCTTGCCGACCAACTTAAACGCGCCCACTACCAATTTACCTATCAGATCAATGTCGCCGACGGGTACCAGCTCGACATGGCGAGACTCCTGGACGAACTGAGGCGCATGGGCCACGAGGTGCAAGACCTCGTTGATCCGGGTTGGACGATGTTCTGGATCTTCGATGTACAGGAACTTGCGCCGCGCTCTGCCGGAGACGCCGCTCTCGGTGACGCCGAGTTTCTGGAATGCAGTCTGATCAAACCGCATATCGTCGAAATGACATTGCCGGACTTCTGGCGGGTTGCGCCCACCGGTATGGCTACGATTATCCGTCCGTATCGCGAAGACCGACGCAATACCGGTCCCGACCATAAGCCAGGTACATGGCTGTGGCCTCATGTCATGGCCCGCGAGATTGTCGAGGTGATCCGGCATGCCCGCGCCTTTGCCGAACGGTTCGAGGCACCCGAGAGCGTGTCCTTGCGTGCCGAGTGGCTTGGTCTACAGGGCAGGACACTTAAGGATCCGGACAATCCGCTCTTCAGGTGGCAAGGCCGGCTCGCTCAAAGCGACAGTCGCGTCGTCACCCGGACGGTACCCATCGCCGACCTGACCACCCGTTGGGCAGACGTAACGGCGGACATGCTTTCTGCGGTTACACGCATGTTCGACGCGGTACTTTCCATATCGCCCCAGGAAGTCCTTGTCTGGTCGAAGAGATTTCGCAGGTGACGATGGGCACGGCATTTCATACTGCGGACTGGCATGTCTACGCCGCCCTTGGCGCCGTGCTCGTGCTGGGCCTCGCACGGATGCTCCGAAGGCTGTGGCGTACCTCGGGCGACTATATGTTCGCCAACGAGTTTCGCGACAATTTCATCTCCTACTGTAATAGCCAGGGCGAGTATCACGCCCGCTTTGACTGGCTGATGCGGCATTCCAACCGTATGCAGACGGACATGGGTACGTACGGCATCTACGGCTCGTACAAACCGCCGTTTGCCAACTACGCTTATACGAACTATCCGATCATCCTCAACATGCTGCCGGAGCTCCGAAGCTACATCGAGCGAGAATTCGGCGGCACGCTTCACGGTGAGACTATCGCCGGCTTCATGCGCGCTATCGATGAGGCAAACCGACCGCCGGCTGACCCCACCACCTCGCCTCGCTTGCCCCCGTGGGCCCACAGGACCCTCCCACGCGCGCCGCCGCGTCAGCCCATCGAGAGACACGCCGCGGCGCGCGCGGGTCCCTCCCGTGGACTACGGGGACAAGCCTCAAGCACCGAGTGGCCCAATCTTATGCCGCCACATGGCCCCTTTTTGCTCCGCCGTTGACATCCGCCGCGCGCAATCGGAGGGGCTCAAGGTCTTCGCCGAGACCTGTCCGCAGTATCTCTTCCTGACCGCCGAGGATCTCGACCGTGACGGCGCCGAAGGGGCAAAGTTCTGCTGTAGCCCGCCGCCGCGCGACAAGGCGGCGCAGGAGGCGGTCTGGTGCGGTCTCGCCAACGGCACCTTCCAGGTCTTTTCGTCCGATCACGCGCCCTACCGCTTCGACGAGACGGGCAAGCTGCGGGCCGGCCCGAACCCGTCCTTCAAGCAGGTCGCGAACGGCGTGCCGGGCATCGAGCTGCGGCTGCCGCTGCTGTTCTCAGAAGGGGTCGGCAAGGGCCGCATCGACATTCACCAGTTCGTCGCCTTGACCGCGACCAACGTCGCCAAGCTCTATGGCGTGCATCCGCGCAAGGGGACGATCGCGGTCGGCGCCGACGCCGACCTCGCGTTGTGGGACCCGGACGCCGAGCGGACGATCACGTGGACCGACCTGCACGACAACGCCGGCTACACGCCCTACGAGGGCATGACCCTGAAAGGCTGGCCGGCGATAGTGCTGAGCCGGGGCCGCGTCGCGGTAGAGGACGGCGAGCTCTGCGTCGAGCGGGGCTCGGGCCACTTTCTCGTGCGCGAGAAGTCGCGCGCTGCAGCGCCGCTCAACCGGCTCGCGCCGGAAATGGATCCGTCGCGCAACTTCGGCGCCCACGTTCTGCCCGACACATGAACTAAGAAATGACGATGAATTGCCGAGGGATGGAAGTATGGGGTCTACATACGGGGCGAGTACGTCCAGTACTGGAGCTAAACTGGTCGGACCGCGTTCTCAAAAAAATCCTTCGTCAAAAGTCATTCGTAGACCCGCATAACTCAGGCCGTTCCTCGTGCAGTTTTCCGTTCTACAGAATCAAGACCAGCGCGACCACAACAGCGTCAATCTTGAAGAGCCTGGAGGCCCTACGTCGGACTATGCCGCGGAGTAACCTGAGCGGTCTCCCTCGCAGAAGGCTGCGACAGTCCGCTCGAACTCCGAGGCCAGAGGTCCCGGGAAGGCTGCGGCATAGAAGGCGGACAATTCCTGGTAGTACCAGAACGTACCCCCCTTTCCACCCGTGAAGCGCCCCCACAGCTCGTCGCCGATATGACGGTAGTCGTGCAGAATGGCCCTCGCATTGTGGGTCTTGTCCGCCAGAGAGACGAGGAGTGATGCGGCGTCCTTCTCCGGCAGCCTGGCGATGTAGGCCTCCTTGCGTGGACGCCATTCCGGCTTCGGCTCCTCCCAGGCATCCGTGCAGTCGGCCACGATCATGGCGACGGTCTCGCCGAACCGGCGCCGGATCTCGTCGAGCGTCTCCTGCCCACCCTGGTCTTCCGCCGCGTCGTGAAGTAGACTGGCGATCGCCTGGTCCTCATTGCCGCCGTGCTCGAGGACCAGCGCGGCGACCGAGAGTAGGTGGGAGATGTACGGGATATCCGTGCCCTTCCGGCGTTGCTCACGGTGGAGGCGGCTCGCGTATCGCATCTAATACGCTACTGTATTCTATCTTACTCCATAGTACTCTCCCTCACTCCCACTCTATTGTTCCGGCCCAGGGTAATGCATTGATCTAGAGAGGAATTTTCTCCGGCACACAGATCAAGACCGACTCCCCGGGTCCGTCAAAAATCTGCGCTTTTGATTTCCAAAGGAATTTTCGGGAGTTTGGAATCCGGTCGAATTCAGCGACTATCGGCATCGATCGGTCCATTCGAGCAGCTCGCAGCGAGAACCATCCCTATTGAGCACAGCGAGAAATACCGTCAGCCACAGCGCGCACAGGCGAAACAAAGCCTCAGCGCAGCGTTGGTGTACCATTCCGATCGTGGTGTCGCTCAGCTTTGATCCTGACTGTCCCCGGTGTCTACTTCACTACACGGTCTGACCGCCATCGATGACCATGGCGTGACCGACGACGAAGGCGGCCGCGTCCGAGCATAGCCAGACGACGGCCGCGGCGATCTCCTCGGGCTTACCCATCCGGCCGACCGGCTCCTGCGCGATCACCCGCTCGCGACCGTCTGGGGTGCCTCCGCTAAAGCGGTCCATCATCGGTGTGTCAATGATGCCGGGGCACACGACGTTCACGCGGATATTCGACTTCGCGTAGTCGAGGGCCGCCGCCTTGGAGAGACCGATGATGCCGAATTTCGCGGCGCAGTACGCGGCCTGACCCGCGATGCCTTTGACTCCGGCGCCCGACGAGGTGTTCACGATCACGCCGCCCCCTTGCTTGAGCAGCAACGGAATCTCGTACTTCATGCACAGGAAGACGCCGCGCAGGTCGATGTCGATGATCCGCCCCCACTCCTCCTCCGTGATATCGGCCGCCGGCATGATCGGCTGTTCGACACCGGCGTTGTTGAAGGCGAAGTCGAGGCCCCCGAACGTCTCGACCGTCTTGTCCAGCGCGGCTTTCACGTCCTCGGCGCGCGTCACGTCGCACCGGACGGCGAGCGCCCGCCCGCCAGCCTGCTCGATGAGGCGGGCCGTTTCCCGGATGCCCTGTTCGGAGACGTCGGCCACCGCCACGCCGGCCCCGTCGCGAGCGAACGCCAGTGCCGCGGCGCGCCCGATGCCGTTCGCTGCCCCGGTCACAAAAGCGACCTTTCCCGCAAAGCTCCCCTTCTTGCTTGGCATTACTTTCTCCTATTCAGCTCGTTCGCCTGGACCGTTCCGGGCATTTCTGATCTCGAATGGTGAGGGGCGCTGCTATGGGAGATGCTCGATGTGAAGGTCGAATTTCCCGCGCATCAGCAGTGGGGCGATGTCACCGTCGATCCGGCCCAGGCGGATCAGTCCGCTGGAGTAGCGGTAGCTCCCGTAGAAGAAAGCTAGGTTTCCCCACGGCGCGTAGTAAGCGAGGTCGCCCGGCGCCTCGTTGTCGAAGGGGCCGCTGCCTTCTTCGGTCAGCTTGCGCGGCAGGTAAGCGATTTTCTCATTGGTAGAATAATCGTCGATGGTGAAATCGAGCGGCAGCATGGAAGCAAAATCGCGCGCCAAGGGATTGTCGTAGAGCGTAGCGGTCATGCTCGCCCCATTGAACTCGATACGTATCTTCATACCCGTTTCGTCCTGATTGGGCGCGGCGTGCTGCGGCGTCTGCCCGAATGCGAGTTGCGTCATGAGCGCGCTGACGACCATCGCCCCGAGAGCCACTCGGCGGCTTGGTGTGGTACCTTGAGATTTCATGTCACGATACTCGACCGACGCGCATCGTTTCGCTCAAAGCAGCTTGTCCGGCGTGACCGGTAGCTCGCGGATGCGCTTGCCGGTGGCATGAAAGATGGCGTTGGTGATGGCCGGGGCGACGCCCACCATGGCGATCTCGCCGACGCCTTTCACGCCGAGCGGGTTCACGTGTGGGTCGTGCTCCTCCACAAAGATTACGTCCATGACCGGCGGGGCGTCGGCGTGGACCGGCACCGCGTATTCGGCGAAGTTGGCGTTTGAGACCCGCCCGTTGCGGCCGTCCACCACGGAATGCTCCATGAGTGCCATGCCGATACCGCCGATCATGCCGCCGACGCACTGGCTGCGCGCCAACTTCGGGTTGACGATGCGCCCGGCCCCATAAGCGCCGACGATGCGCCGCACGCGCGTCTCCCCGAGGTCCGGATCGACGGCGACTTCCACGAATACGGCGCCGAAGGCGTGCATTGAGAACCGTTGCGATTCATCGCCCGGCGTTGAGTCTACTGAGGCCTCGACAGGCTGGCCGATGCGACGCATCGCCTCCGTAACATCGTTGGTGCCACCGCCGCGTGCGAGCGCGTCCTCGCGCGCCTTGCGGCAGGCAGCCTGCACCGCGCTGCCGACGCTTGCCATCGTTATCGAGCCGCCGTGCACGGGCGCTCTCGGCAGCCGGGTGTCACCGAGAGTGAACCTCACCCGTTCGATCGGCAAGCCGAGCGTCTCGGCCGCGACCTGTGTCATCGACGTCCAGGTGCCTGGTCCCATGTCGCTTGCGGCGCTCGCAACTTCCGCGGTGCCATCGGGCAGAAGGCGCGCCATAGCCGAGGCGGGTGCGCGACCCGCGCCGTAGGTGGCGGTTGCCATGCCCCAGCCGATCAACTGGCGACCATCGCGCATGGAGCGCGGCTCGGAATTGCGCCGGCTCCAGCCGAAGCGCTCGGCGGCCGCCTGGTAGCATTCCCGGGTCGATCTGCTGGAGAACGGAAGCTGCCTGAACTCGTCCTGTTCTGGTTCATTGCGCAGGCGCAGTTCGACAGGATCAATATTCAGTGCAACAGCAAGTTCGTCCATCGCCGATTCGATCGCGAAGATGCCGCTCGCCTCACCAGGCCCGCGCATGTAGGTCGGCGTATGCACATTCATGGGCGCGAGCCGATGGCGCGTGTTGACGTTTGGGCACGAATGCAGAAACCCGGTCGCGTTCAGGAGCGCCTCCGTGAATTCCTCATAGGTGGAGGTCTCCTGGTCGCCATTGTGCAGGATGGCGCCGAGGCGGCCGTCACGCGATGCGCCGAGGGCGACACGCTGGACCGTATGCGGGCGAAAGCCCGTGCCGTAGTACATCTCGCGCCGTGACAGCATGATCTTAACCGGCCGCCCGGCGACACGCGCGCCGAGCGCCGCTAGCGTTACATGTGGCCAGGTGCGCAGAGCCGAACCGAAGGCGCCGCCGACGAACGGCGAGATGACCCGCACGTTCCGCGCCGGGATGCCGAACACGGCGGCGATCTCGTCGGCCACGTTATGCACCCACTGCGTCTTGTCCCACAGCGTCAGACTATCGCCATCCCAGGACGCGATCGTGGCGTGCATCTCAATGGGATTATGGTTCTCGCGCGGGATCACGTAGGTCTGGCCGAGCTTGACCTCGGCGGCTGCGAGCGCTCCATCGGGGTCGCCGCGCCGCGTCTCCGATGGCGGTGTCAGCGGGACCGGCTCGGCGCGGGCAATGTCGGTGATCGCGGCTTCGGGCGCGTAGGTGACGCGCACCAACATCGCCGCGTGGACCGCCTGTTCGAGCCCTTCGGCGATGACGAGGGCGACGGGCTGGCCTTGATGACTCACCCGATCGGCCTGAAGCACGTGCAGACGCTCACCGATGCCTGGGTCGGGAGCGCCCTTGTGTGCGCGGTAGGCGAGCTTCGGCGCATTTTGGTGCGTCAAGACGGCAATGACACCAGGCGCCTGCTGCGCAGCCGAACTGTCGATTGAAGCAATACGGCCGTTCGCCACCGTGCTCCGGACGATAGCGCCGTGCACCAAGCCCGGCGCCTGAAACTCGGCGACATAAGTAGCGGCGCCGGTGACCTTCCGCCGGCCATCGACACGGCTGATGGGCTGTCCGATCAAAGCGGTGGTCATGCGCGAGCTCCCGCGATTTCGACGGCACGCACGATGGCGCGCTGCATGAGTTCGATCTTGAAGTCGTTGTGCCCGCGGCCATGCGCGTTCTCTGCGGCGAGTGCCGCCGCCTGGCGGAGCGATTGCGGTTCGAGGCTGGCCCCGGCCAGGGCTGCCTCGACGCGGGGCACGCGCCAGGGCTTGGTTCCGACGCCCCCGAGGGCGATGCGCGCCTGCCGGATGCGGGCGCCGTCCATCTCAAGCGCCACCGCCGCCGAGACGACCGCGAACTCGAAGGAGGCCCGATCGCGCACCTTGAGATAATGCGAGCGTCGCGCCGCCGAGCTGGCCGGCACCGTGATGGCGGCGATCACCTCTCCTGGCTCAAGCACCGTCTCGATGTGCGGAGTGGCGGCTGGCAGGCGATGGAAGTCGACGAGCGGCAAGGAACGGCTGCCGCCAGCCCCGCGTATCTCGACGGCTGCATCAAGTGCGACCAGCGCCACCGCAAGGTCCGAAGGGTTGGTGGCGATACAGTCGTCGCTCGTGCCGAGCACGGCATGCCAGCGGTTCTCACCGCCAATAGCCGCGCAGCCGGAGCCCGGTGCGCGCTTGTTGCAGGCGGCATAGCCGACATCGCGAAAATACGGACAGCGGGTGCGCTGCAGGAGATTGCCGCCCATGGTCGCCTGGTTGCGCACCTGCGGGCTTGCCGAGTTAAGCAGTGCCTCGGAGATGAGAGGAAATTGCTCAACCACAGCCGGGTCGGCGGCCACTTCCGCCATCGTGGCGGCGACACCGAGCCGGAGGCCCTGTGGTCCAATCTCGATGCGGTTGTCGAGAAGACCCGCGAGGCTGACCAACCGCTCGGGCTGGCGCACGTATTCTTGCAGGAGCTGCACCATGTCGGTGCCGCCGGCTATATATTCGGCTGGTGCGTCATTGCGGCCGGCCTGCGCGCGCAAGGCGAGCGCGGCGGCAAGGTCACGCGGACGATCAAGAGTGAACGGGTGCATGGCTCAACCTCCCCGCGCAGGACCGGTGGCGCCAGCCGCGTCCTGGATCGCCGCGACGATGTGATCATAGGCTCCGCAGCGGCACAGGTTGCCGCTCATCCAGTCACGGATCTCCTGCGGCGAGCCGGCATGGCCCTCTGCAATGCAGGCGACGCCGGCCATGATCTGCCCGGACGTGCAATAGCCGCACTGGAAGGCGTCGCGCTCGATGAAGGCGGCTTGCAGTGGATGAAGTTGATCGCCCTGCGCCAAGCCTTCGATAGTCGTTATCTCGCGCCCCTCCACGAGGGCGGCGAGCGAGAGGCAGGATTTCACGCCCTTGCCGTCCATCCGGACCGTGCAGGCGCCGCATTGACCAAGGCCGCAGCCTTTCTTCGAGCCGGTCAGATGCAGATGCTCGCGCAGGGCATCGAGCAACGTGGTCCGTGGATCGAGCGTCAGCCGATGCTCGGTCCCGTTGACCCGGAGCACGAGGTCGAGCGGAGCGGGCCGGGCGTCCGCGGCTTGCGCGGCAGCCTCCGGGATGAACCCAGGCATGAGCTGCCCTCCCACCAAGGCACCGCCAGTGACCACGGCCACTTCCATAAGCTCGCGCCGGGTCATATCGAACCCGGTGAGCCTCAGGTTTCCTGAGCTTGAAGACTCTTCCATATGTGGCGCTCACTTAGCGAGCAGACGCAAAGCATGCCGTCCGATTGAAGAGTGCGCATCCTCCCCAACTACCGCCAAAAATCATGGAGAGTATGAGCAGAATCCAAAAACGCGGCGCGGCCTCAGAAGTTCCTCAGGCTTTTGCCGCCGTCGCGCGAGAACTCGGTTTCACGAAAGCCGCAAAGCTGGGCCTCTCCTGGCGGCACTAAGCCATACGATCAAGAACGCAAAGCGGCGGAGGATTCCGCTCCTTAGCCGCGCGACGCGGAGCGTCTCGCCAGAGGGCGCAACCCGTCTGGTACCCAACACAGGACATGCTTCGACGAGATCGAGGCGGTGGTCGCCGCAGTCAGTGAGCTTCGGGAGAAGCCTGCCTCACGCCACCAGGCAAGATCAATCGACTACTTTTGCTGAACAAAGATCGCCTTTGATACGCGGCTCTGTCCCATTTCACTTCACAGCACTACCCCTTCACTCCCACTCGATCGTTTCTAAGCATCATAACTCACTGAATTTTAAGCGCGAAATTTCTCCGCTGACGGTCTAGAGCGTCGTGCAATTAATCTGCAACATATCCAGCGTCCTTGAGGTAGTTCCAGCATTCGTCGGGTGAGTAGAGGTTGCAGATTGAGCCGACGGCTTTCCAGAGGGCGTCGATGGTGCGGGCCTTTGCCTTTCGCAAGTGTGCCTTGAGCTTGGCGAAGGCCATTTCGATGGGGTTCAGATCGGGGCTGTAGGGCGGCAGGAACCTGCGGCAACGACCGGACGATCGGACGCCGGGAGATCGAGGCGCGAGTGCTGGAGGGGCTCAAGGTGCGGCTCATGGCGCCGGCGCTGGTCCAGGCCTTCATCGATGAATACCACGCGGAGATCAACCGCGCCGCCCGCGACACGGAGCATGCACAACGCCGGCTGCGGCGCGAGCGCGCGGACATCGAGCGCAAGATCGAGAGCATCCTCCGTGCCGTCGAGGACGGCTTCTACAATGCCTCCCTCAAGGACCGCCTCTCGGGCCTGGAACGGCGCCGCGATGAGATCGACAGGGTGCTGGCGGAAGACACGACGCCCGCCGTCCGCCTGCATCCCGGCCTGGGCAGGATCTATCGCGACCGGGTCGCCCGCCTCGAGACGGCGCTGACGGCGGAAGACACGGCGGCGGAGGCCGGCGACATCCTTCGCCTCCTCATCGACCGCGTCGAGCTCCGCCCACGCGATAGGGAAGGTGGTCTCGATATCATGCTGTTCGGCGATCTCGCGGCGATCCTGTCGCTCTGTGAAGCCGCGGAGCACAAAGACGAACTCCCCGGAAGGGACCTTCCGGGGAGTCAACTGTCAGTGGCTGCGGGGGCAGAATTTGAACCTGCGCCTTCAGGTTATGAGGTTTACAGCAACAGCAATCAAGCTGCCAGAGCAACGCCATCGAAACGGAGTTTCAACGCGACTACGTGCTCGAAGCGTTCGGTTCGAACTGTATCCAGGAAGGCCAGCCACTATCCCCGAATACGCTCGTTTACGCCCCAAGCGCCTTTGGCAGCTTCCCTACCGGATGGCGACGCGGCATAGCTTCGAACATGGTCCCGTCTTGCTATTTGGGATCGAGACGGGTTATCTTACTTCTATCTTACCACGTTGAGGCTACCCTATGCCCGCCAAGCGGAAACTGACGACCACCGTTTCGACCAAAGGCCAAGTCATCCTGCCCAAGGCGATTCGAGAGCAGCGCCACTGGTCGGCCGGCACGGAGCTTGTCGTGGAAGACACACCCGACGGGGTTCTGTTGAAGGCAAGGCCCGCATTCGCGCCCACGAGGCCGAAGGATGTGTTTGGATCGCTATCCTATAAAGGATCGGCAAAATCGATGGCGGAGATGAGGGCGGGAATCGCCGTCGAGGCGAAACGGCGGCATGCTCGCAATCGATACTAACCTTATCGTCCGCTATCTGGTGAACGACGATCCCGGACAAGCCGCCCGGGCGCGCAAACTGATCGACAACAATGATGTCTTCGTCTGCACCACGGTCATATTGGAGACCGAATGGGTGCTGCGCAGCGTCTATGGATTCTCCGTTGCCCAATGCGCAAAAGCTCTTACCGATTTCGCGGGATTGCCGCGCGTGACCCTGGAAGATGCCGCTTGCGTTGCAAAGGCTTTGGGTTGGGTGCGGGAGAGGGTGGACTTCGCGGATGGCCTGCACCTGGCAAAAGCGGAAGGCTGCGACGCCTTCATCAGCTTCGACCAGAACTTCGCCAAAACCGTCAACGCCCTCGGGGGTATCAAGGTTCGCACGCCCTGAAACAAGGTATTGCTATCGACCGCACGGGCCTAGCTCACGGCTTCGCGCTCTCGCTCTGACTCCGGAACGCCTTCTCTCCGGCGTCCGACACCTCGACCCACTTCTTGTCGGGCGCTGCGCCTGCGACGTAGCTGTCGTGCCAGTTCCACCACTTGTAGGTCGGGGTCTGAGGATAGCCCTCGGGCGAATCCTCCCAGACCTCCTGCCGGCCCAGTGGCGTGATGTCGAGGTAGTTCCACGTGCTCCCCATCTGCTCGTCGCCACGGTTGTTGATGAAGTAGGTGCGGAACACGCGGTCGCCGTCGCGGTAGAACACGTTCGTGCCGTGCCACTCGTCCACGCCGAAGTCGGCGTCGAAGCTGTCCGTGATGGTGAACCACGGCATCTCCCAGCCCATCCGCGCCTTCAGCCGCGCGATGTCCGCCTGAGGCGCACGCGAGACGAAGACGAGGGTGGTGTCGCGGGCGTTCAGGTGGGCGACGTGGGCGACCTGGTCGGCCACCATGGAGCAGCCCCGGCAGGCGTGGTCGGGCCAGCCGAACACCCCCGGCTCGAAGAAGGCGCGGTAGACGATCAGCTGACGCCGGCCGTCGAACAGGTCGAGCAGGCTGGCCTTGCCCGCAGGCCCCTCGAACGCATACGCCGTCTCTACGGCCATCCACGGCATTCGCCTGCGCTCGGCGGCCAGGGCGTCACGGGCGCGGGTTTGGGCCTTTTCCTTCACGAGCTGCTGCTTGTGGGCCGCCTCCCACGCCTGCGGCGAAACGACCGGTGGTGTGTGCATGGCAGGCTGTCCGCCTTTCCGTCCGTTCTCGGCTGATGCAGTCATGGCTTTTGAAACCTCCTAATTTGGGTCAATTCCCGCGCCTCGAGGCTGAAGCGCGATTCCATTCCCTGCTCATTAAACGTGTCGGCCGTGAGATTGTTCTGGCATAGTCCACCGCTCGATCCCGCGATGGTTCGCCTTACCCGCGGGCAGCGGCCTCGGCCAAGGAAATCGCTCTATCGCGAAGCCGGCTCCGCCGGTTCTGACGGAGCTTGCGCAGAAAGCGCTCGTCGGACGTGACGAACGAACAATCGTTCGCCACCGCCAAGGCAAGGTACAGGCAGTCATAGGCGGAATGGTCGAGCGCAATGGCGATGCGAGCCGCCTCTTCAAGCAATGATCGCGTTGGCAGCAGCTCGATATCAGCGCCTTGGAGCAAACGGGCGGCGAGAAAGGCTTCCTCTTTTAAAAGCTCGTCTCGTTGAACCTTTTTCCAAAGCACGTTCGCGCATTCCGCCACCAGCAGGTCGGGCGCGATCAGCTTGGCCCGCTGTCGTAGCGTCAGCGCCTCCGGTGTGCCTTCTTCCTCGACCACCCATTTGATGGCGATGCTGGCGTCCATGACGAGCGTCTTCACCGCTCCTCGCGTCCTTCGCGGAGGAGGACTTCCGACGGCGTCTGCCGCCGGCGCTTCGTCAACTTCCGCAATTCGGCGGCCAACGTATCGAAGGAAGGTTCCACGTCAGCAGCAAGGGCCTGCCGCAGGATTTCCCGGTGCTCGGCCTCGGTCGAACGCCCGTGCCGGGCGGCGCGGCGCTTCAACCGGGCAATCAGATCGTCGTCCAGATTGCGCACATGCAGATTGCCAGCCATCCGACCCTTCCACTTGAGACCAATGATAGCAATGATCTCAAATGGAGGTTATTTTGTCAATCTCCGCCATGGCCCCAACAACTACTCCCGCCACAGCACCAGCCCGTCCACCGCCTTCACGCCCTTCCCTTCCGGGAGGACCATCAGCGGGTTGATATCCAGCTCCGCCAGCTTGCCGTCCAGGTGCACGGCCATGTGGGATAGCTCCACCAGCGCCCTGGTCAGCGCTTCGATGTCGCCGCGCGGGCGGCCGCGGAAGCCTTGCAGCAGGCGGGCGCCCTTCACCTCCGCGACCATCTCCTGCGCCTCGGCGGGCGTGATGGGACAGCGGCGCAGCGCCACGTCGTTGTAGACCTCGACCATGACGCCGCCGGTGCCGCACAGGATCGTGGGGCCGAGCTGGGGGTCGTAGGACAGGCCGAGGATGGCCTCCGTACCGCCCTCGACCATCTCCTGCACCAGCACGCCCGAGATCGCGGCATCGGGCGCGTAGGCCGTGGCGGCCGCGATGATGGCGGCATAAGCGCTTCGCACCTGTCCGGCGTCGCCGAGGCCGAGGCGGACGATGCCGGCCTCCGTCTTGTGCAGGATGTCCGGCGACTCGACCTTGAGCGCCACCGGGTAGCCAATCCTCTCCGCGGCTGCGACCGCCGCCCCGGCGGAGTCCACGCGCTCCTCCCGGCTGACGGGAATGCCCCATGCCGCGATCAGCCGCTTGCTCTCGGACTCGGTGAGTGCCGTACGGCCGAGCCCACGCAGGGATTCGACCGTCCGCTCCTGCTCGGCGGTCATGGCCGGCGCGCTGGCGAAACCATCGCCGATGCGGCGCTCGCGCCAGGCGTGATAGTCGGACAGGTGCCGGAGCCCGCGGGCCAGCGTGTCGGGTCCATAGAAACGGGAAACGTTCGCCTGCATGAGCATCTTGAGGCCGGGATTCTCCCCGAGGCGCCCGCCCGTCCACGAGAAGACGACACCCTTCTCGCTCCGGTCGCGCAGCGCGATGATCTGCGAAGCCTGCTTTTCGCCGCCGGAGCTGGCGACGACGAGCGTGCCCACCTCGGGCTCCTCGATCAGCAGATCCATGATCTCCGGAAAGGAATCGCTGTTCGCATAGCCCGTCACGTCGGCGGGATTCGCGGCCCAGCCGAAGCCCTTCAGCACGCCGTTGATCCCATCGCGCGCGCGGTCGGTGAGCGGCGGCAGGCTGAGCCCCGCCTGCCCCAGCATGTCGGCGGTGAGCGAGCTGACGCCGCCCGAATGCGAGACCAGCGCGATGCCGGGCCGGCGCGGCTTCGGCGTATAGGCGAGAAGATGCGACACTTCGAGAAGCTCGTCGTAGCTCGGCACGCGGATGATGCCGTATTGCGCGAACACCGCATCGTAAAGGGCGTCGGAACCGGTGAGCGACGCGGTGTGCGAGCGCGCCGCCTGGGCGCCCGCCTCCGAGCGGCCGATCTTGATCAGGACCATCGGCTTTTCCCGCTCCGCGGCCAGCTTCGCCACCTCGAGGACCTTGTCCACGTTCTTGAAGCCTTCGACGAAGCCGGCGATGACCTTGGTGTCGGGATCGTCGATCAGGTAGCGCGCGAAATCGGCGAAATCGAGATCGGCCTCGTTCCCGGTGGAAATCGCGTAGCTGAAGCCGATGCCGCTGTCCTCCGCGCGCGCGAGGAGCGGACCGAAGAGCGTGGCGCCGCTCTGGCAGATCAGGCCGATGGCCCCTTTCGTGTTCTTCATGGCCTTCGACGAGGCCGTCAGCCAGAGGTCGTCCTTGATGTTCGCGAGGCCGAGACAGTTGGGCCCGCTGATCCGGATGCCGGATTCGCGGGCGAAGGCGCCAAGCTCGCCCTGCAGGTCCCGCCGGTCCGCGACGTCGCGCTCGGCAAACCCGGCCGAGATGACGATCGCCGCGCGGACTCCCTTGCGATGGCACTCCTGCAACGTGTCGATCACATGGTTGTAGGGCACGACGACGGCGGCGACGTCCGGCGTCTCCGGAAGGTCGGTGACGCTGGGATAGGAGCGCACGCCCATGATCTCGTCGTATTTGGGGTTCACCGCGTAAACGTTGAGGCGGTCCTTATGCTGCAGCACCCGGGCGAGGAACCGCCCGCCATACTGCATGCGCGGCGTCGCGCCGATGATGGCGACGGAGCGAGGATTGAGCATCTTGTCGATCGACGCCCTCTGGCTGTCGGTCCAGACATCGGCGAATTTCATCGGCTCTCCCATCGGTGCCATGCGATCCTCTTTACCCATGATTTCCCTCGTTGCCGGATCGCTGCCTAGAGCAACCTGCGTCCTATCGGACGCAGATAAGTTGCTCTAACTTTTTAAAATAGATCAATTTACCTGCAATCAGGTGATTCCACCTGATTGCAAATTGATCTAGCCGCGCCCGGTCTTCGACTCTTTCGCGCGGATCAGCGCATCGCGCTCCAGCACCCGGTCCGCCCGGTAGGCGACCGGATAGTCGACCATTTTTCCGTCCACCTGGATCGATGCCTTGCCTTCCTTGACCGCCGCGTAGAAGGCCGAAGAAACGCGCTGCGCCCGCTCGACTTCGTCCGGGGCGGGACGAAACCCTTCGTTCAGGATGGGCACCACGGCGGGATGGATGCAGGACGCGCCGATGAAGCCGAATCGGCGTGATTGGCGCACGACCTGGCGCATCGTGTCGAGGTCGGAGAAATCCGCCGAGGAAGATACCAAGCCGAGCGGCGCGACGCCAGCCGCATAGGCTGCGATGATGGCCTGCTGCTTCGGATAGATCAGGGTTTCCTGCGACGGCTCGACGCCGATGGAAAGGCTGAAATCCTCGCCGCCCAGGCCGACCGCGCGAACGCGCGGATGCGCGGCGGAGATCTCGCCGATACGCAGGAAGGACTGCGCAGTCTCGATGCGTGCCGCCATCCAGGTCGAGCCAACCTCCATGCCGCGCTCGGCTTCCAGTTCGGCGATGGTTTCGGCGATCATCTGCACATGATCGACCGAGCGGCACTTCGGTAGCCAAATCCCCTTCACATGCGGCCCGACCACCTCTTCCAGATCCGGAATGCAGAGGCGAATCGGCGAATTGACGCGCGCGACGACATCGATGCCCTTGTCCGCCAGGAGCTTGGCAGCCGCCGGCAGCAGCTTCCGGGCCGCCGCCTTCTCCTGCAGCGCCACGCTGTCCTCGAGATCGAGGATGATGGCGTCGGCGCCGCGCGTGTGCGCCTTGGCCAGGAACCGTTCCTCGTTCACCGGCATGTACAACAGGGAGCGGTAGACCCATGGCCCCCAGCGATCCCCCGCACTGCTCTTTTGGACGTTCGTGTTCATCCGATCACTCCGCCGTTGCGCGTTTCATTATGATTGGCCGCGCCGAAGCCGAGCCGCCGCACATGCCGTCCATGCCGGCAGCGGGTCCATCGGCGCGGCGCAGGCGGGCCGAAGAATCGGCCCGCGACAAGTACCGTTATTATGCTTCTTATACTTTCTCTCGAAAGGAATCCAATTCGCGCCCCGGAAGCTGATAAGATAAGCAGCCTCCGCGCGCCCGCGCGCAATCTTTCCCAACCGCCGGCCGGACCTGGGCCGGAAAAACCCCATGCGAAGCGTTGGTCCGCAACTTGCCGCGGCGTGCGCAAATCGAATTCCACCATTCACGAGGAGCATGAGAATGAAGTCTGTGACGAAGGCCGTAAGACGGTCGCTTGCCTGTGCGGCGGCGGCGTTTGGAATTGCCTTGGCGACCGCCGTCGCCGCGCACGCGTTCAGCCTCGAGGGTAAACGGGTCGAGATCATCGTGCCCTTCGCCGAAGGAGGCGGCACAGACGTCTATGCGCGCTTCATCGGTCCCAGGCTGGGCGCGATGCTACCCGGCAAGCCGACCGTGATCATTCGCAACATACCGGGAGGCGGCTCGATCGCGGGCGCCAACCATTTCGACGACAAAGCCAAGCCGGACGGGCTGACCCTGCTCACCGTCTCGACCTCGACCCTCTTCAACTTCGTGCTCGAGGATCCGGGCGTGACGTACGATCCATCGACGTGGATTCCGATCCTGGTCGGCCCGCTGGGAAACGTCACCTACCTCAATACCAAGACCGGCATCAAGACGCCGGGAGCGACGCCGGAGACGCTGAAGGCGCTGCAGCAGCAGGAGCTTCTGCTGGGCGCCAACGGGCCGACCTCGTCGGACCTCGTCGAATTCGTCGGGTTCGATCTTCTCGGCATCAAGATCAAGCCCGTGTTCGGCCTCAATCGCGGCAAGGCCCGCCTGGCGTTGGAGCGCGGTGAGCTGACGATCAGCTTCGACAACACGGCAGCGTATTTCCAGAACGTGGTTCCGCTGGTGAAAGACGGTGTCGCGATTCCCCTGATGACCCGCGGCTATGCCGACGAGAACGGCAACATCGGGCGCGATCCGAGCGTTCCGGAGCTGCCGACCCTCGAGGAAGCGTACAAGATGGCGAACGGGAAAGCGCCATCCGGACCGCAATACGAGGCCTACAGGACGCTGACACTCTCGAGCGTGATGGTGTCGAAGGCGCTCGTGCTGCCGGCAGGCACGCCGGAAGACATTGCCGCTGTTTACCGCACGGCCGTACGCAATCTTGTCGACAGCCCGGGATTCGCGAAGGCAGCCGAGCAGTTTTCCGGTGGATACCCGACACTCGTCGGCAAGGCCGCGCAGACGAACTACCTGGCGGCAACCAAGATGGCGCCGGAGGTCAAGGACTGGCTGTTCGGATGGGTCGAGAAGAGGTTCGGCGTAAAGCGCGGCGAAAAGCCGAAGTAGCGGCTGGCCGCTTCTCCCCCTGTCGTTTCATCTTCCGCAACGGCGCCCCTTCGCGCATGCGACAGGGGCGTCTACTACCCCATAAACGAGTGTGCCGGGAACCAGTAAGGCGCCCGGCGGATACTGATTTAGCCACGAATTTGACGCATTGCACCATGGCCGGCCCTGGCCCGCGCATACCCGAACGCCAAATCGATATGCGTAACAAAGGGTTTTCGATATTCAGAGAAAAATCGATTTCTTGAAATATAACCATAATATTACCTTTATTATGGAGCTAAATATACTTGGTATTTCAGAATATAATAAAATATTAACCGACTATTAACTATCACTTTCGCCTGCAAGAGGTAGTACATGCAAAAAACGAACTCCGTTCTCATCGTCGAAGACGAAGACATCCAGGCCCGCAACCTGAGCCTCCTCCTCGAGGACTCCGGGTATAACGTGGTCGGTGTGGTCCCGACGGCGGAGGACGCCCTGGCCGTGTATGAGAACTGCGTTCCCGAGTTCGCCGTGATCGACTTCAATCTCGGTTCGGCGATCGACGGCCTGACGCTCGCCCGCCATCTCAGCGAGCGTTATTCCACGCGCGTCGTCATCGTCACGGGCAACCCGGGCGCCGTCGTCGCCGACGGCCAGCGCTTCGTCAGACGGCTGGTCTCGAAGCCCTACATGGCGGAAGACCTGTTGAACGTCCTTCACGAAAACTGAGGGTCATTCGGCTCCTCGGGATGCATTCGGGAAGCGGCTCCAGCGCACGGCGAAAATCGCGTAAGCTGTAGCGGACCTTTCCGGTTGGGCGTCCTTCCGGCCGCCCCGTCTCAACAAGAACAGAGGAGACCGACACATGGCCAAGAAACCAACCGTTTACGAATTCATCCCCAAGCTGGGGCAGCTGCGCGACGACGTGCTGTTCGGCGACGTCTGGGAGCACCCGGACCTCTCGAAGCGCGACCGCAGCCTGGTCACCTGCGCCGTGCTGACGGCCCTCTACCGCACCGACGAACTGCGCGGCCACCTGAAGCGCGCGCTCGACAATGGCGTGACGGAGAAAGAGCTGAAGGGGATGATCACCCACCTCGCCTTCTATGCCGGCTGGCCCTGCGCGGTGAATGCGGGCCGCGTCGCCATCGACGTGTTCGGCGACGACTGAAAACCGTTTCGGCGGGTCGCGGGGATCAAAGCTCCGCGACCCCGATTCTCAGCCCGACCGGCCCTTGCGCGCGATGAATTCCGGGAAAGCGTCCTCCGCCTTCGCCCCCGGCAGGACGTGGCGCGTGTACTCCTTTTCATTGGCCCATTGCTCGACCAGCGTGCAGCCCAGGTCGCGCAACAACAGCGACTTGATCCCCATGACCGACTTGCGGTCGTTCTTGGCGATGGCGGTGGCGATCTCCATCGTCTTGGCGCGGAGCTGGGCGCGCGGCACCAGATGGTTCAGCAGGCCGATGCGGTGCGCCTCGTCCGCCTCCACGACCCGCGCGGAGAACAGCAACTCCTTCGCCATGGGCCAACCGACCTGGTTCGGCAGCGTCCAGGTGCTGTTGATGCGGCCGTAGGCCGCGGCCAGGAAGCGGAACTTTGTTCCCTCGCAGCCGATCCGCATGTCCAGCGAGGACGCGAGCACCGCCGCGCCGCCAAAGGCCAGCCCGTTCATCATGCCGATCGTCGGCTTGGGGCAGGCGCTCAGCTCGTAGCCGCCGTAGCTGCGCGCCGCGCCGAGCCGGAGCTGTTCCTCCGTCGTGTATTTGCGGTCGTTCTCGCGCTGCTCGTGAATGTCGCCACCGGCGGAAAACGCCTTTTCCCCCGAGCCGGTGATGACGATGCAGCCGATGCGGTCGTCTACCGCGAAGTCGCGCACGGCCTCCTGAAGCTCGCCGGTCAGCTTGTTGTTCATCGCGTTGAGCACGTCCGGGCGGTTGAGGGTTACGAAGCCCACGCCCTGTTCCTGTTCGACCAGAATATGTTCATAGGCGCTCATCTGCGGATCTCCTCATATCGCGGGGGTGTGCCGGGCCGTGCGGCATGAAAATGCCGCCGGGGAAACTATAAGCGCGCGGGCACCGGCCCGCCAAACCGGGCGCTGTAGCGGCGGGCCGGAGATTGCTGTATATCGGCCGCCGAGATGGACAAACCTTCGACCGTACGCGGGCGCCTTCCCCTGCGCAGATGGCTGAACACGCTGCTGGCCGCGATCGCCGTGCTCGCGGCCACGCCGCATGACGCGCCCGCGCACCCGCACGCCTGGATCGACGTCAAGGTCAAGGTGCTGTTCGACGACAAGGGCCGCATCTTCGCGCTCGAGGAGACATGGCTCTTCGACCCGCTCTATACCGCCTTCTCGCTCGATGGGGTCAAGCGCGGCAAGGACGGCGCGCCCGACCAGCAAGCCGTCGACGCCCTGATGCGCGAAAATATGAAGAACATCAAGGAATACAACTATCTGACCGAGGTCGAGGCCAACGGCGTCAAGACGAGGATTTCCGGCGTGCGCGACATCGGGAGCGGCCATGAGAACAAGCGGCTCCGGCTCACCTTCACCCTCCTCCTGGAAACGCCGCTCGACGCGGCAAGGGCGGCCGTACAATACGCGGTGTTCGACCCGGCCTATTACATCGAGATGCTGCATGCCGAAGGCGGCGGCGCGGTGGAATTGTCCGGCGCGGGCCCCGATTGCCGCTTCCGGCTTATCCCACCGAATCCGAGCCCGGATGCGGTCGGCTTGGCGGCGGCGCTCGACCGGACGCAGAGCGGCGGCGACGGCCTGGGCAAGCTCTTTGCGGAGAGAGTGTCGATCCGATGCGGCGCAGCACCGTGAGGCACGCGCTGCTGGCGCTCCTGCTATTCGCGATCCCGGCGCTCTGTCTCGCGCAGGGAAGCGCCGAGCCTCCGGCCTCTCCGCGCCCTGTCGTAACAGCGGCAGAAGCGCAGGCCGGACAGCCCGGCTTCTTCGCCCGCGCGCTCGCCGCGGTCATCGGCCAGCAGCGGCAGTTCCACCGCAAGCTCGCGGCGACGCTGGAAACAATTCGCACCGAGGGCACGGCGGCGGCCGGCTGGACGCTCATTCTGACGAGCTTCCTCTACGGTGTCTTCCATGCGGCAGGCCCCGGCCACGGCAAGGCCGTCCTCACCGCCTATCTGGCGACGCACCGCGAGCGACTGTTGCGCGGCATCCTGATGGCGGCGGCGGCCGCCGCCGTGCAGGGCATGGTCGCCATCCTGCTGGTCTTCGGCCTGACCCTGCTGGCGGGCTGGGCGGCGCGCGACACCCAGAGCGCGGTGCGCTGGGCCGAACAGCTCAGCTTCGCCCTGGTCGCCGCGCTCGGCGGTTACCTCGTCTGGCGCGCGGCTGGCGGCCTGCGGCGCTTGCTCACCCGCATGCGGGCGCCGGCACATGCGCATGCGCATGACGATTGCGGCCACGGCCACTGCGGGCACGACCACTTTCCCGCGCCCGGCCGAGTGGCCTCGGCGCGCGACCTGAAGGCGATGGCCGGGGTCGTGCTGTCGGTCGGCATCCGGCCGTGCAGCGGCGCCGTGCTGGTCCTGGCGGTTGCAAACCTGTTCGAAATTCCATGGGCGGGCATCGCCGCCGTCTGCGCCATGTCCCTGGGCACCGCCCTCGCCGTCGCGACATTGGCGCTGCTGGTCCTGTCGGCGAAGCAGTTGGCCGCCACGCTGATCGCCACGGACAGCCCCGGCGTCGCGGTGGCGGGGCAACTCGTGGCGCTTGCCGGCGGCGCGGTCATCCTCGCCCTCGGCGCGACGCTGTTTGCCGGCTCGTTCGGGCCGGCGCATCCGCTGGGAATGTAAGCCCGCTCACGCCCGCTCCATCTCCGTCAGGCAGTCGTCGGCCAGCGGCTCGATCGGCGTGAAGTCGCGGTGCGCGATCCATTCGGGGCGCTTGAACCGGCGGATGTGGTTTTCCACGTGGCAGAGCGAGAGGTAGACGATGATCCGCCCGAAGGGCGAGATGTTGGGCGGGCTCGCATGCACCAGCAGCGACGAGAACAGCAGCATGCTGCCCGCCGGACCGGTCGGCGCGACGCAGCCGCCGTGTTCCGCCAGCTTCGTCACCGTCGCGCGGTCGAGGGTCCAGAGCGGATAGCTCGTGGTCGCCAGGTCGTGGCCCGCCGCCAGAACGCCCTGCCTGTGGCTGCCGGGGATGAACAGCAGCGGCCCGTTCGCCGCGGTCACGTCGTCGAGGAAGACGGCGATATTCATGGCGCGCGGCTCGGGCATCTCGTCGTCGCGCCGCCAGGTGCCGTAGTCCTGATGCCACTGCCAGACCTCGCCGTCGAACGCGGCCTTGGCGTTGACCTTGAACTGGTGCATGTAGACCGGCCCGCCGAGGAGCTGCATGACCGGCTCGATCAGGCGCGGATGGCGCCCGAGCCGCCGGAAGCCTTCGTTGTAGGTATGCGCGGCGAAGGCCGTGCGCGCGGTGCCGGAGGATTCCCGCCAGACCTCCTCGCGGTCGAGCGCGTAGACGCGCTCCGCCTCGCGCTTGAGCAACGCCGCCTCATGGCGGGTGAATACCTCGGGAAGGAAGAGATATCCCTCCTCCTCGAACCGATCTATCTGCTTCTTGAGAAGCCGCATGGCCGTCCTCCTGCACCTGTGCCGACCAAGGCGGATACGGCGCTTCGAGGAGTGCATCCGCCGCCCCGGCCGTGCCCCGATTGTATCATGAATGGCGCCGAAGCCGCAGCACTTCAGGACATCGCCCGCAATCCATGCTAGGACCATCGGCCCATCTCACGGATACGAACAACGTGCCATGCGACTCTGCGTAGCCACATATTTCGACGACGGCTTTGCATCGATCGGCGACATATGCGCGGCGACGCTGAAATGCTACGCGGCACGGCACAACTTCGACCTGGCCATCGACCGGACGCTGCACAGCGATCGTCCGCCGGCCTGGAACAAAATTCTGCTGATACAGCGGCTCTTCGACCAAGGCTACGATTTCGTGCTCTGGGTCGACGCCGACGCCCTCTTCCTGCGGTTCGCACCTGACATCCGCGCGGAGATCGTCGCCAGCAAGGACCTCTTCATGGTCAAGCACGAGATGCGCCGCCAACTTCAGCCGGGCGCCTGGCTTGCGCTCGATGTGCCCAATACCGGCGTGATGCTGCTGCGAAACGGCGAATGGACACGCCGGTTTCTTCAGGCCGTATGGGATCGCACCGACTACATCCATCACCAGTTCTGGGAGAACGCGGCGGTGCACGACCTGATGGGCTATCGCTTCCTGCTCGACCCGGCGAAGCGGAACGAGCCGGACGCGAACGTCCTGGCACACGTCGCCTGGCTCGACATCGCCTGGAACTCCATTCCGGGCAAATGCGCGAGCCCGGAGCCGATCATTCACCATTACGCGGGCGCAACCGAACGGCTCGGCCCCATGCGCGCCGATCTCGCCCGCGCCGAAAGCGCGATGCGGGAAGGCGCCTGACCGCGCCAGCGGATTACGAGGCGGATGCGCCGATGCGCATGGACCCGCGGATCGAGTCCGCGAGTGACGGCTTTCTTTATAATCAATCATTTACGCCATTGTCGCACTTGTTGCGGCAATCCGCGGACGGATGTTGTTCCAGGTTCGGCCAATGACGCGCAAGTCACGCGGCTCCATGCTGCGCCGAATGCGGGAGCAATCCGGCAGCCGTGGGACAAGTGGTGCGGTTTTCCGCGATGCAAGAGTTCGGCTACAATAGGTGCCTCTCCGGACGACTCACAGAACGAGGAAGACATGTCCAAGAAGCCGGCTACCAACGGCGGCGCGAACACACGCGGCAATCAGCTCACGAAATTCGTCGCGGGCTCGCGCACGCGAAAGCTGCCGCCCGAGATCGTCGACGCCGCCAAGCAGGCGTTGCTGGATTTCACCGGCTGCGCGATCGGCGCGGCGAACCAGAACGTCGCCATCGCGGCCAAGAAAACCGCGGAGGCGTGGAACGCTGCCGGCAAGGCGCAGATCTTCCTCGGCGGCAAGACGGCGCCCGCTCTGGCCGCGCTCGTCAATGGCGCGATGGCGCACGCGATGGACTACGACGATACGCATCCGGGCGGCGCCGGCCATCCGAGCGGCTGCTGCTGGTCGACGGCCCTCGCGATCGCCAGCCACCACGGCTACAACGAGCAGGAAGCGCTGTCCGGCTTCGTCACCGGCTTCGAGATCATGGCGCGGCTCGGCGGCGGCGGCCCTCCGGGCGTTGGGCGCAGCCTGCAGCGGCGCGGCCTGCACCCGACCTCCGTCTTCGGCCGGACCGGCGCGGCTGCGGCTGCCTCGGCGATGCTGGGCCACAACGAGCAGCAGATCGCCTACGCACTCGGCATCGCGGCGACGACGGCCGGCGGCCTCGTCGGCTCCTTCGGCACCGACTCCAAGCCCTTCCACGCCGGCAAGGCGGCGATGGACGGCATCCTCTCCGCGCAGCTCGCGCAGAACGGCTTCATCTCCGCGACGCATCTCTACGAGCTGGAGAAGGGCCTGCTCGACGCCTTCATCCAGAATCGCGAGGTCGAGGTTCCGCCGCTCGATTTCGAGAAGACGTGGTGGCTGCTCACCAACGGCTTCAAGCCCTTCGCCTGCTGCCGCGCAACGCAGCCGTCGACCCAGACCGCGCGCAAGCTGGCGGAGCGGGTCGCCGGCAAGAAGATCATCAAGGTGAAGGCGCGCGTGCATCCGAACGCGCTGGTCACCGCCGGCAAGACCAATCCGCGCACGCCGCTCGAAGGCAAGTTCAGCGTGCCCTTCTGCATCTCCATGGGCCTTCGCGGCTATCGCGCCGTCTACACCGACTTCACCGAAACCACGATGCGCGACCAGAGCGTGATGGAGCTGGTGCCGCTGGTCGAGATGGAGGCAGTGCAGGGCCAGGCGCCGCATTCCTCCTACCTGGACGTCTATCTCGAAGGCGGCGAGGTGCTGCACGAAAAGACCGACGTCGTGTTGGGTCACCCCGAAAACCCGATGGGCTGGGACGATCTGCTCACGAAGTTCCAGGGCCTCGTCGAGCCGGTGCTGGGCGCGAAGAAGACCGAAGAGCTGTATCAGGTTCTGCGGAACTTCGACAGGCCGGGCTCGCTCGCGAAGATGATGCCGCTCGTCGGCGCGAAATAGGCCGCCGCATGCCACGGCTTCGCCGTGGCATCGCGGGCGCGATGACGTATGCTTGATGCCTTGCGGCGGGGATCGGGGCATGGGCAGGACGCTGAAGTTCTGGGGTTGGGGATACGAAGACGAAGGGCTCGACACGGCGGCAACCGATACGCTGCTGCGGACCTTCGCGGATGCTTTCGGCATTGCGCCGGCCGGTGAGATCCCGGCGCCGTGCGTCGATGACATCGCCCTCGCCCCGCCCCGCCTGACACCGCCGGGCAGCCTCACGAGCATCTGCACGAGCGATCCGTTCGAGCGGATCCTGCACGCCTTCGGCCAGTCGCAGCCTGACTCGATCCGCATCTTCGCGCGCGACTTCGCGCACGCGCCGGACGTCGTCGCCTACCCGAACACCGAAAAAGAAATCGCCGCGCTGTTCGATTGGGCCGGAAGCCAGGGAGCCGCCCTCATTCCGTATGGCGCGGGCTCATCCGTCGTGGGCGGCGTCACGTCCGATGTCAGCGACCGGTACAAGGGCACGGTGACGGTCGACCTGTCGCGCCTCGACAAGGTGCTGGAGGTCGACCCGGTATCGCGCGCGGCGCTGATACAGGGCGGCGCGCGCGGGCCCGAGCTTGAAGCACAGCTCAAGCCGCACCGTCTGACGCTCCGGCATTTCCCGCAATCCTTCGAGCATTCGACGCTCGGCGGCTGGATCGCCACGCGATCGGGCGGACATTTCGCAACGCTCTACACGCATATCGACGACCTGGTCGAGAACATCACCATGGTGACGCCGGCCGGGCGCATCGTCACGCGGCGGTTGCCCGGTTCCGGTGCGGGGCCGAGCCCGGACCGCTTCATCATGGGATCGGAAGGCGCCCTCGGCATCATCACCGAGGCGGGCGTGCGGCTGCAGGGCCTGCCGATCTTCAAGGCGACTGTGGGATTCCGTTTCACGGATTTCTTCGACGCCGCCCGCGCGGTCCGCGCCGTGGCGCAGGCCGGGCTTTATCCCGCCAATGTCCGCATCGTCGACGGCGTCGAGCTGCAGGCGAACGGCGCGGCCGACGGCTCCTTCACGCTGATGGTGGTCTCCTTCGAATCCGCCGACCATCCGGTCGACTCCTGGATGGCGCGCGCGGAGCAATGCTGCCTGGATCACGGCGCCAAAGTCGACGTGCCTTGGCGCGACAATCCCAACGCGCATCTGCAAGGCGCGGTGGGCGCATGGCGCACCGCATTCATC
Organism: Alphaproteobacteria bacterium; assembly: GCA_009377445.1. Taxonomy (GTDB): domain Bacteria; phylum Pseudomonadota; class Alphaproteobacteria; order UBA8366; family UBA8366; genus WHUA01. The sequence goes on from WHUA01000004.1 coordinate 292,695, forward strand.
CGCATGCCGTACAACCGGGAACAGCTCACGCCGCGCGGCATCATTTCCGACACCTTCGAAACGGCGGTGACCTGGGACCACTTCGAGGGTTTCTATCATGCGATCAAGGAAGCGACGGAGACCACGATCCGTGAGGTAACGGGCCAAGCGGGCGCGGTTTCATGCCGCTTCAGCCACGCCTATCCAGACGGCCCGGCCCCCTACTTCGCCTTCCACGCCCAGGGACGGCCCGGCGCGATGCTGCAGCAATGGCAGGCGATAAAAGCCACGGCGTCGGATGCGATCATCGCCAACGGCGGCACGGTCACCCATCACCACGCCGTCGGCCGTGATCACCAGAAATGGTACGAGATGCAGCGCCCGGCCCTGTTCGGCGAGATCCTGGGCGACGCCAAGCGCCGGCTCGATCCGAAGGGCATCCTCAATCCGGGCGTGGTGGTGCGGTAAGGAAGACCGTCGCCGGACCGAGCGACCCTCATCCTTCGACAGGGCAATTGTATACTTGACATAGCAGGATGAGCAAGATGCCTGAAAATCGACAAGCCTGTGCTGCTCAAGAAGATGGCAGCGTACCGCCCGATGCATTGAAAGCTGGCGAAGCAATTTTCGATGAATGGTTCGTCGAAAACGAAAACCAGATATCAGAGATGGGTGGCTGCGATTCCTATGCCCTGTTGGCATCGTTGTGGGCTTGTTGGAGGAATTTCAAATAGCTGTCCTTTGTGAGGCCAAGTGCTTTAAATAGCTCGCCTGAGAGATCGGCGTATTTCAGTGCCAGCGCGCGCAGCCGCTCCAAGTCGTAGTCTTCGATCTTGCTGGTGAATTTTCTCCCCGTTTTCCGCCGATTGAACCATATCTTCGTCTTGTTACCGCCAATGATGCCATGAACGATGTCGTTTCGATCGGAAAGGGCTTCGATTTGTCTCACAATAGCGAGTGCCTGTGCGTTTTTCTCAGGGTTCCGATTTAACAAACTGGACAGGATCGCAGTGCGGCTTTTAAACATAAGTCCGGCGGTGATTATCGAACTTTCGAGTGGCGGCAGCCCGGTTTGTTTATGGATCCCAGCCTCTACGGTAGTTTCGATGCCGGACCATGCAATGACAAAAGTGCCCAAGGCGGCTAGCAAGTCTTGGTTTGGAAGTTCCCATTCCCCGATCGGCGCAGCACGTTGAGGGTTCTTGGCCATGGCAAAGCCTCCTGAAACCGAAACCGAATTGACGGACGAAGAAATCGCCAAGCGGCGCGATGAAGGCTTGTGGCGGTTGCTGAAAACAAAGCCGAAGCCTCATTCAGAGATCGCTGGCGAGACGAAGCCGGGAAAACCGACGAAGACTAAGAAACGACCAAAGCCCCGCCCATGAGGCTCAAAGTTAATCGCCGCTTTTCAACCATTCTTCGGCGAGTGCGCGCTTTAGCACCCTGCGCCACTGCCGGCGCGTGAGGCGCAGGTCCGCTTTCTTACCCTGCGTCAATCCGCCGATAGCTGAGGCGCTTGCCAGCGGCACCCTTTACGGCCTTGGCGGCGCGTTCTGCATCTTCGACGCCAAGGGCGGCGCGCTCGGAATAGCGGAAATCGAACTCGGCAAGGTAGCGGTGAAGGTGTTCTTCGCTGCAATGCTGATAGACGCCCTTCATGCCGCGTTTGAAGATGCTGAAGAAGCCTTCGATGGTGTTGGTGTGGAACGGGCCGCGCCCGTATTCGCCGGCCTGATGCTGCACGACTTGATGGTCGGCAAACTCACGCCCGACCTTGGTGTAATGGCGCGCTTCGTCGGTCATCAAGCGCGCTTCGCGGTCCACGTTCTCAAGGACGATCGAGCGAACGGTCTTAGTGTTGAGCTTTTCGACCACCATCGAGTGCGCGCGTCCGGTTTCACGGTCCACGAGGGAAAGAACCTTCATTTTGTGCTCATACCCGTGGCGGACTTCCTTGCCTTTCTTGCGGCCGATGAAGGTTTCATCGACTTCGACCATGCTGCCGCCGCCGCCCATGCGCTCAGGCGTGCCGACCGGGCGCATGGCTTCGCGGATGCGGTGCGCCATGAACCAGGCCGACTTGTAGGTGATGCCGAGCATGCGGTGGAGCTGGTGCGCGCTGACGCCCTTCTTGGACGAGGCCATGAGATGGAAGCCGAGAACCCACTTGCTGAGCGGGATCTTGGAACGCTCCAACACGGTCCCAACTGTCACGGTGAAATGGCCGCGGCAGGAGTTGCAGACATAGAGGCCTGGACGATGCGACTTGCCATGCAGCTTCGTAAACTTCTCGACTTCGCCGCAGTGCGGGCAATGCGGACCATTGGGCCAAAGAATGGCCTCAAGGTGCTCGCGGGCCGCGTTCTCGTCGTTGAAGATGGGGTTACGAAGGTCCATGGCTTATCTCCTTGTAAACAAAGATAAGCCTACGCCGCCGTTATGTCAAGTATATAATCGCCTTCGACAGGCTCAGGATGAGGGCTACAGGGTTGTTTGAACGCCCCTATTTCTCTCATGCTGAGCCTGTCGAAGCATGAGCGGCTCGGTCTTCGCTCTCACCGCGGCAGAACGGTCGCCCCCATCAGGAACTCGTCGACCGCGCGGGCGCATTGGCGGCCTTCGCGGATCGCCCAAACGACGAGCGACTGGCCACGCCGCATGTCGCCGGCCGAGAACAGCGCCGGAATCGAGGTCTGGTAGTCGTCGGTGCCGGCCTGGACGTTGCCGCGCGCGTCGAGCGCCAGGCCGAGCTCCTGGATCATGCCTTCATGCACCGGATGGACGAAGCCCATCGCCAGCAGCACGAGGTCCGCCTTCAGCTTGAAATCGCTGCCGGGGACTTCCTTCAGCGCGGCGTCGAGCCGCACCGCGTTCAGCGCCGTTACCACGCCGTTCTTGCCGGAGAAGCTCTTGGTGGCGACGCTCCAGTCGCGCTCCGCGCCTTCGGCCTGCGAGGACGAGGTGCGCAACCGTAGCGGCCAGTAGGGCCAGGTCGCGCCCTTGTCCGGCTCCTCCGGCGGTCGCGGCAGGATCTCGAGCTGCGTCACCGATACCGCGCCCTGGCGGAACGCCGTGCCGATGCAGTCGGAGCCGGTGTCGCCGCCGCCGATCACGATGACATGCTTGCCGCCGGCGAGGATGTCGGCGACGTCGCCGAGCGGCTCCTTGCCGACGCGGCGGTTCTGCTGGGGAAGGTAGTCCATGGCGTACTCGATGCCCTTCATCTCCCGGCCGGGAACCGGAAGGTCGCGCCCCTTCTCCGCCCCGCCGGCCAGCACCACGGCGTCGAACTGCTCCATCAGCCGCGCCGCCGGCACGTCGACGCCGACCGCGCAGCCGGTCCAGAAATGCACGCCCTCCGCCTCCATCTGCGCGACACGGCGGTCGATGAGCTCCTTGCCCATCTTGAAGTCGGGGATGCCGTAGCGCAGCAGACCGCCGGCCTTCGCGTTCTTCTCGTACACGACCACGTCATGGCCGGCGCGTGCGAGCTGCTGTGCGCAGGCCAAGCCTGCGGGGCCGGAGCCGACGACGGCAACCCGCTTGCCGGTCTTCGCCTCCGGCGGCTCGGGCGCGATCCAGCCTTCTTCCCAGGCGGTGTCGACGATGGCGCATTCGATGGTCTTGATGGTGACCGGGTTGTCGTCGATGTTCAGCGTGCAGGCTTCCTCGCAAGGCGCGGGGCAGATTCGGCCGGTGAATTCCGGGAAATTGTTGGTCGAATGCAAAACCTCGCTGGCCCGGCGCCAGTCGTCGCGGTAGACGAGATCGTTCCAATCCGGAATGACGTTGTTGACCGGGCATCCCTGGTGGCAGAAGGGAATGCCGCAGTCCATGCAGCGCGCGGCCTGCTGGGAGACCGCGTTGCGGTCCATCGGAATGACGAACTCGCGAAAATGCCGCACCCGGTCCGCAGCCGGCTCGTAGCCGCGGTCATGCCGGCCGATCTCGAGAAACCCCGTCACTTTCGCCATGTCAGGCGACCTCTGCCGCGACGCCGGCGTCTTCGGGCTGGCGCTGCGTCACCTCCATCTCCTGCAAGGCGCGGCGGTAGTCGACCGGCATCACCTTGACGAAGCGGGGACGGTATTCCTCCCAGTTGTCGAGAATCGCCGCCGCGCGCATGGAATGCGTGTAGCGGCCATGATTGACGATGAGCCAGTAGAGCCGCTCCTCGTCGTGGCGCGACATGTCGCGCATGACGTCGACCAGTCCGTGGCCCTCGAGGTCGCCGCCCTGATGCTTGAAGCGCTCCAGGATGTCGTCCTCGGCCACCACCGGCTCGAGCTCGACCATCGCGAGGTTGCAGCGCTGCTCGAAATCGCCGGCCTCGTCCAGAACGTAGGCGATACCCCCGCTCATGCCGGCGGCGAAGTTGCGCCCGACATTGCCGAGCACGACGACGATGCCGCCGGTCATGTATTCGCAGCCGTGATCGCCGACGCCTTCGACGACCGCGACGGCGCCCGAATTGCGCACGGCGAACCGCTCGCCGGCCACGCCGTGGAAATAGCACTCGCCGGCGATGGCGCCGTACAGCACGGTGTTGCCGACGATGATGCTCTTCTCGGGCACGATCCTGCTTTCCTTCGGCGGGCGAACCACCAGACGGCCGCCGCTCAGCCCCTTGCCGACGTAGTCGTTCGCTTCGCCGACCAGATCGATCGTCACGCCATGCGCGAGGAACGCACCGAAGCTCTGCCCCGCCGTGCCGGCGAGGCTGATGCTGATCGTGTCGGCGGGCAGTCCCGCATGGCCGTGGCGCTTTGCGACCTCGCCCGACAGCATGGCGCCCGCCGTGCGGTCGGAGTTGCGGATCTTCCCCTGGATGGCGACTGGCTTGCCTTCGCGGAGCGCGGGCGCCGCCTGTTCGATCAGCCGGCGGTCCAGCACGCGGTCGATATCATGATCCTGCCGCTCGCTGTTGTGGATCGCGACGTCGGGCCCGACCTCCGGCTTGTGCAGCACGCGCGAGAAATCGAGCCCTTTCGACTTGTAATGCTCGATGGCGTCGCGTTGCTCCAGCCGGTCCGACCGCCCGACCATGTCGGCGAAGCGGCGGAAGCCCAGCGTTGCCATCAGCTCCCGCACCTCTTCGGCGACGAAGAAGAAGAAATTGATGACGTGTTCCGGCTTGCCCGTGAAGCGCTTGCGCAGCTCGGGATCCTGCGTCGCGATGCCGACCGGACAGGTGTTGAGATGGCACTTGCGCATCATGATGCAGCCGGACGCGATCAGCGGCGCGGTCGCGAAGCCGAATTCATCGGCGCCCAGCAAAGCCCCGACGACGACATCGCGCCCGGTCCTGAGCCCGCCGTCGACCTGGACGGCGATGCGTCCGCGCAGCTTGTTCAGCACCAGCGTCTGGTGCGTCTCGGCGAGCCCGATCTCCCACGGCGATCCGGCATGCAGGATCGACGTCAAGGGACTCGCGCCCGTCCCGCCTTCGAAGCCGGCGATGGTGACGTGGTCGGCCTTGGCCTTGGCGACGCCCGCCGCGACGGTGCCGACGCCGACCTCGGCGACCAGCTTGACGCTGACGGCGCCATCCGGATTGACGTTCTTCAGGTCGTAGATGAGCTGCGCCAAGTCCTCGATGGAATAGATGTCGTGATGCGGCGGCGGCGAGATCAGGCCGACGCCCGGCGTCGAGTGCCGCACCTTGGCGATGACGGCGTCGACCTTGTGGCCGGGAAGCTGCCCGCCCTCGCCGGGCTTCGCGCCCTGCGCCATCTTGATCTGCATCATGTCCGAGTTGACGAGGTACTCGGCGGTCACGCCGAAGCGCCCCGACGCTACCTGTTTGATCGCCGAGCGCTGCGAATCGCCGTTCGGCAGCGCCACGTAGCGGTCGGATTCCTCGCCGCCCTCGCCGGTATTCGACTTGCCGCCGATGCGGTTCATGGCGATCGCCAGCGTCGTGTGCGCCTCGCGCGAGATCGACCCGAAGGACATCGCCCCGGTGGCGAAGCGCTTGACGATCTCGCTCGCCGGCTCGACTTCGTCGAGCGGAACGGGCTCGTCCGCCGGCCGGAGCTCGAACAGGCCGCGGATCGTCATCGACCGCCGGCTCTGGTCGTTCACCAGGCGGGAATAGGCCAGGTACTTGTCCTGCGCATTGCCGCGCACCGCGTGCTGCAAGCCGGCGATGGTATCCGGCGTCCAGCTATGCTCCTCGCCGCGAATGCGGAAGGCGTAATCGCCGCCGGCGTCGAGAAATCGACGGTAGACCAGATCGCCGCCGAATGCGTGACGGTGGCGGGCGACCGCCTCCTCGGCGATCTGCGCCAGGCCGATGCCTTCGATCGCGGTGTGCGTGCCGTAGAAATGCTCGTCGACGAAGCTGCTCGCCAGGCCGACGGCATCGAAGATCTGCGCGCCGCAGTAGGACTGATAGGTGGAGATGCCCATCTTCGACATCACCTTCAGGATGCCCTTGTCGACCGCCTTTATGTAGCGCTTCTGCGCCTCGGCCGGGCTCAGGTCGTGCGGCAGATCCTCGCACATCGTCGCGAGCGTCTCGAAGGCGAGGTAGGGATTGATCGCCTCCGCGCCGTAGCCGCCGAGCAGGCAGAAGTGATGTACCTCGCGCGCCTCGCCCGTCTCCACGACGAGCCCTAGGCTGGTGCGAAGGCCGGTGCGGATGAGGTGGTGATGCACCGCCGACGTCGCCAGCAGCGCCGGGATGGCGATGCGGTCGGCGCTTACCGCGCGGTCGCTCAGAATGACGATGTTGTAGCCTTCCAGGCAGGCGGTTTCGGCCTGCTTGCAAAGGTCGGCGAGCGCGTCCTTCATCCCGGCCGCGCCCTGCTCCACGGGATAGGTCAGGTCGAGCGTCTTCGTCCGGAAGGCCTTGCCGGCGCGCGTGTCGTCGCGCGCCGGACTTCCGCAGTCAGCGGCCGGTCGAAACCGGCCGCCGGCAAGCTTGCCGATCGAGCGGATCTTCTCCAGGTCCTCGTCGGTGAGGATCGGCTGGCTGACCTCGAGACGGCGATGCGTGCCGCCGTCCTCGCGGCCGAGCAGGTTGGGTCGCGGACCGATCAGCGATACCAGCGACATCACCAGTTCTTCGCGGATCGGATCGATCGGCGGATTGGTGACCTGGGCGAAGAGCTGCTTGAAATAGGCGTACAGCAGCTTCGGCCGCCGCGACAGGACCGCTATCGGCGTGTCGGTGCCCATCGAGCCGATCGTCTCCTGCCCGGTCTCCGCCATGGGCGCCATCAGCAGCTTGATATCTTCCTGCGTGTAGCCGAAGGCCTGCTGCCGGTCGAGCAGCGTGGGCGCGTTGGGCCGGTGGGCGCGGCGGCGCACCGCCGGCAGGTCCTCGAGCTGCATCTGCGTGCGGTTGAGCCAGGCCTGATAGGGCTTGGCCGACGCAAGCTGGGCCTTGATCTCCTCGTCGCCGACGATGCGGCCTTGTTCGAGGTCGATCAGCAGCATGCGGCCGGGCTGGAGGCGCCATTTCTCGACGATGCGCTCTTCCGCGACCGGCAGCACGCCCATCTCGGACGCCATGATCACCGTGTCGTCGTCCGTGATGAGATAGCGCGCGGGCCTGAGGCCGTTGCGGTCGAGCGTCGCGCCGATCTGCCGGCCGTCGGTGAAGGCGACCGCCGCCGGCCCGTCCCACGGCTCCATGAGCGCCGCGTGGTATTCGTAGAAGGCGCGCCGCTTCGGATCCATCAGGGCGTTGCCGTGCCACGCCTCGGGGATCAGCAGCATCATCGCGTGCGCCAGCGAGTAGCCGCCGAGCACCAGGAGCTCGAGCGCGTTGTCGAAGCAGGCGGAGTCCGACTGACCTTCCGGGATCAGCGGCCAAACCTTGTCGAGATCGTCGCCGAACAACGCCGACTTCATGGTGTGCCGCCGCGCATTCATCCAGTTGAGGTTGCCGCGCAGCGTGTTGATCTCGCCGTTGTGGGCGATCATCCGGTACGGGTGCGCCAGCTTCCAGGTCGGGAAAGTGTTGGTGGAAAAGCGCTGATGCACCAGCGCCAGGGCCGAAACTATCCGCTCGTCGACCAGATCGCGGTAGAACATGCCGACCTGATGGGCCAGCAGCATGCCCTTGTAGACGATGGTCCGCGCCGACAAGGACACGATGTAGTAGTCGGCGGTATCGTCGGCCGAAGCCAGGATCTCGATCGCGGCCTGCTTGCGGATGACGATGAGCTTGCGCTCGAAGTCGTCGACGTCGCGGCAGTTCGCGCCGCGCCCGATGAAGACCTGGCGGACCGCCGGCTCGGCGCCCTTGACCGAATCGCCGAGGTCGGAATCGTCGACCGGCACGTCGCGCCAGCCGAGGATCGCCTGTCCCTCCGCCGTCGCATATTTCGCGAAAACCGCCTCGCACCTTGAGCGCGCTGCGGGGTCTCGCGGCAGAAACATCATGCCGACGCCATAGTCGCCGACGGCGGGCAGGGTGAAGCCCAGCGCGCTGCATTCGGCCCGGAAGAAAGCGTCCGGAATCTGGATCAGGATGCCCGCCCCGTCGCCGGCCCTGGGGTCGGCGCCGACCGCGCCGCGATGCGTCAGGTTGGCCAGGATGCGCAGGCCGTCCTCGATGATGGCGTGACTCTTGCGGCCCTTGATGTTCGCGATGAACCCGACGCCGCAGGCGTCGTGCTCGAACCGGCGGTCGTAGAGACCCTTCCGCTCGGCAACTTCGCGCGCATCGGCCACGGCCAGGTCGTTTTTATTCACGTTTTTTCCTCACTAGCGTCCCCGGCGGCGGATTTTGGCTTGTTTTCGGGCGGATCGACCCTCGGCCACACCGCACAAAACGGTGTAACTTAGCAAAATTGCGCCCTGTCACAAGTGTATGGCGACGCTGCCGGCAGTATTTTCGCGCGCGGGCTATCCGCTCCGCTCCGCGATGAAGGCGGCGAGCGCCGCAGCGCAGGCGTCGGGCTCGGTCGCCGCGGCGTGGTAGCCATCGCCCGGAACGGTGACGAGCCGTGAATCCGGGATGGTTTTCTGCCACTTGGAGACCGTCGCGATCGGCCGACGCGGGCTGTCGGAGGTGACGACGAGCACCGGGCAACGGAGCCGCGCCAGATCGTCGCGCACGTCGATGCCGGAGACGAAGCGGAGGAATCCCAGCATGGTCGAATGCGGGGTGGCCGCCATGAGGCCGATCCACCAGTCCTTCATCGCCCGGCTCATGCCGGCGAGCCGTGCGTCCATCGTTGCTGCCGCCCAGGGCCGCACGCCTTCCCTCTCTACCAGATCGAGCCATTCGGCCTCTTTCGGCCCCTGCACCGGAACGCCGACCAGGGTCAGCGACCTGATCAGCTCCGGATGCCGGCGCGCCGCGCGGATGACGACAGGTCCCGCGATCTTGGCGCCGACGAGGTGCACGCCCTTGGGCGCGATCTGCCGGATCACCTGGCCGATGTCGTCGGCCAGTACGTCGACACTCCACTCGAAATCCTCCGGCATCGGGGTGGATTTGCCGAACCCCCGCTGGTCGATCCGCGCCACGCGCCAGCGGCGGATGAGAGGCGGCATCCAGGCCCACCAGACGGCGGACGACTCGGCCAGCCCGTGCACAAGGAGGATTGTTTCGGCCTCCTCCCACGGATCGGTGAAATCGTCGATCAGGCAGTTGATCTCGGCGGTGGGCGTAACGGGCAACCGTGGCATCGTCGACCTCTGCTTTCTGCTATTGCCGTCCGAAACCGATTCTCGGGCCATCGGCCGCCGCCTGCAAGCGGCTCCGCTTGACACGGCCGGACGGGCCGGCCGATCTTTGCCCGTGCCATGGCGATGGCGGAAGACTCGAGGAGCACCAGAGAAATGAGCGATAAACGATACCCGGCCGCGACGATCGCCGCCGATGCGCCGGCGAACGCCCTGATTCAGCAGCGGGCAATAGCGGTGCTCGGCGCGCTATTCGGGCTGTTCCTCATTTTCGGGGTGGGTTTCGCCCATCCGGAGGCGATCCATAATGCGGCGCACGACTCGCGCCACGCCTTCGCCTTCCCCTGCCACTGAGAGGCGGACCGTGATCCCCCGCTTCCTGGCGAGCGCCCTGCTCGCGGGCTTCCTCGCCGGGCTGGCCGTCACCTTGCTGCAGCCGTTCACAACGGCGCCGTTGATCATGCAGGCGGAAGCATACGAACATGCCGCGGCGGCGCCGGCATCGGGGACGCCGCACGCGCACGACCACGCACAAGGCGAGGACAGCGGCTGGAAGCCGTCCGGCGGAATGGAACGGCTCATCTTCACGGCGCTGGCAAATGTCATTACCGGCGTCGGGTTCGGCTTTCTGCTGGTGGCCAGCTTCGCGTTGTGGAACGGCAAGGCGAACGGCCGGACGGGCGTCATCTGGGGAATGGCGGGGTTTGCGGTCTTCACGCTTGCCCCCTCGCTCGGCCTGGCGCCGGAGCTGCCGACGACGCAGGCCGCCGGGCTCATGGCGCGCCAGACATGGTGGATCCTGACGGCTGCGGCCACCGCCGCCGGACTGTGGCTGCTGGTGTTTCCGCGAAAGCCGCTGGCTGCCGCAGCCGGGATCGCCGCGATCGCGTTGCCGCACATAATCGGCGCCCCTCACCCGCACGGCTTCAGCACGCAGATTCCGCCGGAGCTCGCCGCTCAATTCGCGGCGGCGTCGATCGTCACCTCGGCGGTGTTTTGGGCCTGCCTCGGCTGGCTTGCCGGCGCGCTCTACGGACGCGATTCCGCCGCCGAGAGCCGGTCTAGCGGCGCCCCCGATCGCCCTCGATATCGCGCGGCTTCATGACGGCGAAGAGAATCAGCGACGACAGCGACAGCGCCGCCACGACCAGATAAGCCATTCCCCACCCGACCCGCGACATGCCGCCGGCTAGGTCCAGCGTCCAGCCGATCGCCAGCGGTCCGACGAAGCCGCCGCCATATCCCAGCATCGAATGGACCGCCAGCGTCGCGCCACGGCGCGAAGGGTCGGCGCTGCCCGCCGTGCCGGCGGTGAGCGAAGAGGAGTCGAGCCAGATCACGAAGCCGTAGGCCATCACAAGCGCGGCTGCGAGCGCATAGGACGATGGGCCGAGGAAGCCGATCACCGCGCCCACCAGGACCGAGCCCAGGATGGCCATGCGGATCAGCCGCATCCGCCCGAAACGAATCGACATCTCATTGCCGAAGATGCTGGCGCCGGTGCCGATCAGGCCCATCGCTGCGGCGACCGCCGTCGGCGCGAGCCAGGGGTGCGTTTCGCCCGTGCCGGCGGCGACGAAGGCGAGGAAGGCGACGCTCCAGCCGCGCAGCGCGTTCATCTCCCATGTATGGAAGCAATAGGCGAGCGCGTAGGCCATCGCCGAGCGGTTGCGGAACACCGGGCGAAAATCGAACAGCCGGACGCCCGTGGCGCTGACGACGGCGGGCGCGGCTCGTGGCGGCGCCAGCAGGGCGACGACCGACCAGGCTGCCGCGGCCGCAATAGCCCCCACCACGAAGGCGGCGCGCCACCCGCCTGCCGCGGCCACCAGGTCGGCGATGACGAAGGACAGCGCCCCCGCGATGCCGATGCCGGCGGCATGGCCGGCGACCGCGCGCGCCATCAGTCGTCCCTCGACCCGGTCCGCGAGAAGCTTCAGTCCCGTCATGTAGGTGCCGGCCCAGCCGATGCCCGCCAGGACGCGCGCGAATGAGGCCGTCCAGAAACCGTCCGCCGAGAACGCGAAGAAAAGATGCGCCACGACCGTCAGCGCCACGCCAGAAAGATAAACGCGCTTCGCGTCCACCCGGTCGGTCAACGTCACGAGGATGGGCACCGCAAGCGTATAGGCGGCGTAGAACAGGCCTGTGATCCATCCGGCGTCGCTGTTGCTGAGCGCCCATCGCGCCATCATGCCGGGCAGCAGCGCCGGCCAGATGTAAGCGCCCACCTGTACGCAGACCTGCGCCACGCAAACCAGGATTACGAGACGGACGGGCGTGATCTTCTTGCGAAGCGATGAAAACATCGGCGGACATTCGGCAGGAGGGCGGATCGCCACGCCCGGCGGGCGCGACAAGCCAGCGTGATAATACCCGCCGTATCGATACTACCAAAACATTCCGCACATGCCGGCCCGGTGACGCGGCGGTACCCCCTCGTTGACACTCCACCGGTGCGCGAATACCGTTGCAGCATCAAAAAAAGAGTCGCCTGCCGGTGGCCGATATCCGTTCGAATCTAGGAAGAGGAATGTCATGCTCAAGCAAGCAATTGCAGCGTTAAGCCTTGTCGCCCTTGTCGGCGCCACGGCAGCCACCGCATCCGCACAGGACAAGGAAATCCGCTGGGGAACCTCGGCCGTCGGGTCGAGCGGACACAAGTTCCTGGTGACCCTGTCCGAAGCGCTGAACAAGGAATGGAAGGGCTACAACGTCACGGTGCAGCCGACGCCGGGCGCCATCATCTCGGTCAAGGGGTTCGCCACGGAGAAGTTCGACGGATACTACGGCTCGGATATCGCCTTTTACGAGTACGCGAACGACACCGCGCGCTTCAAGGGATTCAAGGCGAACGCGAAACGCCAGCCGGTTCAATCGATGTGGAACTTCACGGTGGAAGTCGGCTTCGGCATCCACAAGCGTAACAAGGACAAGATCAAGACCTGGCACGATCTCGCGGGGAAGAAGACCTTCACCGGCCCGCGGCCGTGGGACACGCGGGCGCAGACGGAGCGCGGGCTGAGGGCGCTCGGCGTCAAGCACGACTACGTCGAGGTGGATATCGCAACCGCCGGGTCGCTGCTCGAATCCGGCACGCTCGATGCGTTCGTAGTCTACACGAATGCGGAAGCAGCGACGGCGCCCTGGGTCACCGAGGCTTCGCTCACCACCGACTGGGTCGCGCTCAACCCGAGCGCGGAGGAGATCAAGCAGCTCAAGGCGAAAGGCATCTCGACGACCGCCGTGACGCCGAAGATGTTCAGGAAGGACATCGGCGTCGACAAGATCATTCTGCTGCCCTTCTACTATGGCTTCCACGTCGGGCTCGATGTTCCGGCCGACGACGTCTACAAGTTGCTGGTCATCGTCGAGAAAAAGGCGGACGAGCTCGTGAAGGGTGAGCCGTCCTTTGCGCAGATCGCCGCCGACATGGTCGGCATGCAGCGCCGCGGGATCGAAGCGGCGGTGGATCTCGTCGAAATTCATCCCGGCCTCGCAAAATACATGAAAGAAAAGGGCGCCTGGAATTCGAAATGGGATTCCCGCGTCGCCAAGGGCAAGTAACGGGCCACAGGTACCGGGCGGGCCGATCAGCGGCCCGCCCGGTTCACTTCCGCGCCCCACCCAGGGTCGCTTCGATGTAATGGGGAATGGCGCAGAAGCGGCCGGACCAATCCGTGTATGCCGCGCTTGCGCCGTTGAGAGGGATTTCAGCGCAATGAGAAAAAATCATGGATGACAAGCACGCGGCTCGATCGCGATCGAAATCGGTCATCGACGTACTGTATTACGTCCTGGCGGCATGCTTCTTCGTCTATTTGTTCAATTATTTCCTGACGAGCCTGGGCGGGCCGTCGCTTCTCGCGTCGACGCTCGTCCCGATCACCTTCGTCTTGTTCACGCTGAACTGCCTGCGCGAGGGCGACCTCTACCCCAGGCTCGGCCCAGCCATGAATTACGCGATCGCCGCCGTCTATGGCGCCATGGCAATCGCCATCGCGATCTATATGAATGTCGAGTTCGAGGAGATCGGCACCGTTCGGGCCGGATTCTACAACCTGCCCGACCTGGTGGTCGGCGGAACGATGGCCGCCCTGGTCATGGAATATGCGCGAAAGCGGTTCTTCGTGCTGTTCGTGATAAACGTCGTGCTGATCCTCTATTGCGTTTACGGCTGGCTCGTCCCCGGCATGTTCCATCATCCGGGCCTCGAATGGGAACGCGTGATCACGGCGATGAGCGTCGAATCCGCCACCGGCGTCTTCTCGCAGCTTCCGCAGCTCGCGCTCACGCTCATCGGCTCCTTCGTGCTCGTCCTGAGCGCGCTCCGCGCCTTCGGCTGCATCGATTCCATCCTCAAGGCGGCCGGCCTCGTTGCCGAGCGCTCGGCGCACGCGCTCCCGCTCTCCGCCGTGCTCGGGTCGATCGGCATCGGCGCGGTAAGCGGCAGCGGCGCGGCCAACGCCATCACGACGGGCTCCGCAACGATCCCGGCGATGATCGGCGCCGGGATGCCGCGCACGCAGTCGGCTTCGATCGAGGCGTCCGCGTCGCTGGGGGCACAGCTCATGCCGCCGATCATGGGCATATCGGCGTTCCTCATGGCGGATTTCATGGGGGTCAGCTATTTCGACGTCGTCGCGCGCGGGTACGCCCCGGCGATGGTCTTCTTCATCGGCGTCGCGACCGGCACCTACCTGCTTTCCGTGCGCTATGGCACGGCGCGCCGAACGCTCGGCACCGCGCCGATGATGTGGACCGATTGGGTGAATCTCGCGGCGTTCTTCCTGGTCGTCGGCGGCCTCATCCTGTTGATGGCGGTCCTTTACCTGCCGCCGATGTTCGCCGCCCTCTATATCTTCTTTGCCATCGTCGGGATTCTGTACCTGAACTACATCATCATGCCTGTCCTGTCCGGCGGTGTCAGCCTGCAAACCCTCGGTCGGCCGCTGCTGCGTTTCCTCGACAGCTTCACGTCGATGACGGGTGACCTCACCCTTCTGCTGGCCACGCTGTCGATCATGACCGGCGCCTTCGTGATCACCGGCGTTCCGACGAAGTTCGGCTTTCTTCTGCTCGAAGCCGCGGGCATCAACCTTTTCGTCATGGCGCTCGTCGCCTTCGTGTTCGGCGCCTTCCTCGGTACCGGATTGCCGCCGGCGCCGACCTACATCCTGACCGCGCTCGTCATCGCACCGGCGATGATCAAGGTGGGCGTCAATCCATGGTGCGTCCATTTCTTCGCCTTCTTCCTCGCCGTCTGGGGCGAGCTGACGCCGCCGACATCGGTCGTCGCCGCGGTGACCGCGAAGATCGCCGACGCACCCTTCCTGCCGACGCTGTTCGGCGCGATAAAGCTCTGCTTGTCGCTGTTCGTCCTGATGGCGGCCGTCTTCACCCGGCCGGCGCTCGTGCTCGAGCCGGGCGTCGCGCAGCTCGGCGCGCTCGCCCTGGTCGCGATGGCCACCGTGTCGGTCACGTTCAGCCTGCAGGCGATCTTCACCGACAGGCTCGTGACGGACCTTGCCTTTCGCGTTCCGCTTGCCGCCCTCTCGATGGTCATTCTGTTTCATCCGGACGAAACGGTCGCGGTGGCAGCGTGCATTCCGGCGGCGCTCATGATCGGCTATTGGGTGCTGCGCCGGCGAAACGTCACGCCCGGCGTCGTCGCGATGAGCGAGGCGTGACGGGGGACGGCGCCTTCCGTCCCCGGCCTTTCAAGGCCGGTGCAGTTGCGGAAGCTCGCGCGTGAAGAGGCGGCGGCCGCGCTTGTAGCCGAATACCGGCTGCGCGACCGTCGCTATTGCCTCGGTCCGCGAGCGCGCGTTCCAGACGACGAGGTCGGCAGCGTTGCCCACCGCGATGCCATAGTCGTCCCGCCGCAACAGGCGCGCCGAGCGGCGCGACAGCATCTCGAAGCACTCCGCCAGATCCTCGTCCATGCCGCGCTGCACGACATTGGCGTAGAGATTGGCGATGCGGATCAGGGAAGAATCGCCGAACGGCGTGAACGGGTTCAGCACGTTGTTGGTCGAGAGCGAGCAATTGACGCCGCAGGATACCAGCGCGTTGGCATCAGCGACCCCTCGCATCACCGCGTGATCCTGATGGCGGCCCATGACGAACAGATCGGTCGCCGGAAGCACCGTTACCGCCACCCCGGCATCCGACAGCCGCTTGCCAAGATCCTTCAGCCCGGCCGGCGGCAGGCAGGAATATTTCGTGCCATGCCCGACGGCCACACGCCCGCCCCAGCCGAATTTCTCGGTCAGCGCGCAGACGAGGAAAATGTCCATCTCCGCGGTCGTGTAGCCGACGTCGAGATGGATATCGACATCGACGTCGAATTCGCGGGCCAGCTCGAAGATGCGGTTGATCTGCCCGGCGCGGTCGGGGTCGTAACCCGGCGCGCCCCCGATCACGGTCGCGCCCTGCTTCAGCGCCGCGACGAGGTTGGCATCGGTTTCGGGCGAGTTGGTGAGCCCTTCCTGTGCGAACACGCAGATTTCGAGGTCGAGCCCCCAGGCATAATCCCTGGCGAGGCGGCGCAGGGCTTCGAATCCGCGCAGGCCGGCATTGGGATCGAGCTCGACATGCGTGCGCATGTGCATGGTGCCGTTGACGAGCGCCTGCTCGATGGTATCGCGGGCGCGCGCATAGACGTCTTCCACCGTGAAGCCGGGCTTGACCGCGGCGACGCGACGCATGTGGTCGGTGCCGCGGTCCGGCGCCGGCGTGCAGCGGTCGAGAATGCGCGATTTGTCGAGATGGATATGCGTTTCGATCAGCCCCGGCGAGACCAGCCTTCCCCCGGCGTCGACCTCCTCGCCGTCGGCGGCGAGACTTGGCGCTATCGCGGCGATGATCCCCTGCCGCACGCCTATGTCGACCGCGGGACCGCCAGGGTCGCTCCCGGCGATACGCGCGTTCCGCACGATAAGATCCAAGGTCATGCCCACCCCACCCTCAGGACGTGAAGCTCGAAAGGTAGCGCAGGGCGACGCGGGCCGGCAATCTCAGCCGTGCGTCCGGTGGACCTTCACGCCCAGCTCGGACATCAGCAGCAGGAAATCGGCGTTCGTCCGGTCGTTTGTCCAGACGTTGAGGCGCTTATAGGACAGCCCGACCTTGTCGCGCGTCACCGGCTCGGCGTTGGAAAATATCTGGTAGGGCGATTCCAGGGAGTCGATGAGAAACATCATCTGCTCGAGCACGTCGCAGCCGCTCTGTCCCGACAGGTCGAGCTCGAAGCCGTATTTTCCCTGCGGCTCGACCTCGCCCGCGCTGAAAGTAATGAAGAGCTTCGGATCGGTCATGCTGCGATCGCTCCAGCCGCCACGATAGCACGCCGCTCCGGCCGCCGGACCATCAAATCGATGCCGCGCCGGCTGCCGGAAACGCAAGTTTCTCTGGATTGCGGAAAAAAGTTGAGGCCGCGCAGTGGGAGGGGCTGTGGGTTGCGCGGCCTCGGTGTCTAAGTGACGGGATGAAATCTAGGCCGTTCCGCCGTCCGCGCCAGTGATGCAGGTCACAAGCCGCGAGAATATTTCGCCCGTGCCGCCTTCAGATTGTTACCGGCCTGAAACACAAAACTCCGGCCGGCGAAATTCAACTGAAACGAAACGCCCTTAAAACCGCACGCTTCGCTGCCGGCCAAGGCCGGTTTGAAGCCATTCGAGGGAACCGTGCGATTACGGGCATTGATGTCGACGGCGTGGCTGGTTTCCCCGTCACTGGCGGGAAGCGAGGCGGCAACCGGAACCCACGCCAGGCCCGAACTGAGTCCACCCCTCCAAAGCAAAACCCCGACTTTGAAAGGAAGCGTTCCATGACCATTGCATCGAAGAATCCCGAAACCATCGCTCTGCATGCCGGCTACCGTTCCGATCCCGCGACGGGCTCGGTGGCGGTGCCGATCTACCAGACGACCTCCTTCCAGTTCCGCGACACCGAGCATGCCTCGAACCTGTTCGCGCTGAAGGAGTTCGGCAACATCTATACCCGCATCATGAACCCGACGACCGACGTGCTGGAGCAGCGCATCGCCGCGCTCGAAGGCGGCGCGGCCGCGCTCGCCGTCGCCTCGGGCCAGGCGGCCTCGGCGCTGGCCATCCAGAACATCGCCCAGGCCGGCGACAACATCGTCAGCGCCACCGACCTCTACGGCGGCACCTGGAACCTGTTCAACAACACGCTGAAGACCATGGGCATCGAGGTCCGCTTCGTCGATCCC
>WHUA01000033.1 GCA_009377445.1 Alphaproteobacteria bacterium
CCGTCTTGACCGAGATACCGAGTCTTCTGGCCACCTGCTTCGTCTGGAGGCTCCGGGCGAGGAGCCCGACGACCTCGGCCTCCCGTTCGGTCAGCCCGGCCGGGCGCTCGACCGGCGGCGCCGGCTGCCCAGCGGCTTCGATCACGGCGGCGACCATCTCGGAGTCCTGACGACCGGCATGCGCTTCCTCGCTCAGGAGCCTCGCGGCTTCTTCCGGCGAGAGTCCGGGCCGATACGGGCGCGGCTCGCCCATAGCGTGGAACGCGTCGGCGGCGGCGAGGAGGCGGGCGGCCCGGGTGAGCGCGGGGGCCGACATCCTTCGGTGGTAGCCGTCCCCGTCGAGCCGCTCGTGGTGCGCGCACGCCGGCTCGGCCAGCGATGCGAGGAAGCCGGGATGGAGGACGACGCGCTCGGTGTGGTAGGGGTGCAGTCGCACCTGCTCCCACTCGTCGACCGTCAGGGCCGCCGGCTTCTGCCAGACTCGCGGATCGATCGCGGCGCGCCCCACGTCGTGCACGAACGCCGCCCGCCGCACGAGGGCGACCTCGGAAGGATCGAGGCCGCAGAGCCGGCCGGCGGTCTCCGCGAGTTCGGCCACCCCGCTCGAGTGCCCAGACAGGTGGGGCGAGACGAGGTCGGCGAAGTCGCCGATGGCGGCGAGCGCCCGGTCTACCCCCTCGTCCTCCAGCGTCAGCCAGGGGCGGGGCTCGGACGCCAGGATCGCCTCCCACGCCGGGCCGGCTCCGTCCGCCGCGGCCATAACCTCCGGCGCCTCCTCGATGAACCGGGCCGCGATGCGGGGGTCGAAGGCGTGCCCGGCCCGCCTGCGGATCACCTCCACGGCATGATCGTCCCCGCCCAGGATCCGCTGGTAGGCCGCGTCGCGCGCGACGCCGACGATGCGAAAAGGAAAGGGGACTTCCTCTCCCTTCGCTCGCTTCAGCATTCCCTTGCCGTCCCAGCGCTCGGTCAGGAGGACGAACAGCTTGTGCACCTCCGGGGGCAGACCGAGCCGCTTCGCCATCATCTCCGCGACCTCGCAGAGGGCCGTGA
>WHUA01000036.1 GCA_009377445.1 Alphaproteobacteria bacterium
ACCGGCGTCAGGACGCTCGCGGATGCTGCGCGTCTCGTGAGCAAGTCCGGGTGCGCCAATGCCTCGATCCTGGTCGATGCGCTGCATTTCAGCCGCTCGGGCGGCTTGCCGTCCGACATCGCGGGCGTCGATGCGTCGCTCTTCCGATATGCGCAGATCTGCGACGCCGCGGCCGTCATCCCGAGCGAGCCGGGCGATCTGATCCGTGAAGCGCGCACCGGGCGGCGGCTTCCCGGCGAGGGCGCCCTGCCGCTACGCGATCTGGTGGCGGCGCTTCCAGCCGCGATCCCCTTGGCCATCGAGGCGCCGGTTCGGGCAACCGCGGACCTTCCGCCGCTGGAGCGCGCGCAGCGCGCCTATCGCTCGATGCGGGCGCTGCTCGGATGAACATCCTTTCGGAATTCATCCGGTCGATGGCGGCAGCTCCAGCGATTCAGCCCGTTCCCGGCGCCGCCGTTAGCAGGCAAGCGCCCATCGAGCGGCCGACGACTGCTACGCCAGCGACATGCCGGTCGTAGCGATGTCCTGACTCGAAGCGCCGCGGCTGCGCAGAAACTCGCCCAGGATGCGGGCGGTGTGCGAGGTACCGTTGCGGGTGTCGGCGCTCCTCCCGACGATGCCCTCAGGCGTGCCCTGCGCGACGATGCGCCCGCCGGCGTTGCCACCTTCCGGTCCAAGATCGACGATCCAGTCGGCTTCGGCCATGATGTCGAGATTGTGCTCGACCACGACCACGGTGTTGCCGGCGTCGGCCAATCGGTGCAGCACGCGAATGAGCTTCTCGACATCCGCCATGTGCAGTCCCACCGTCGGCTCGTCGAGGACGTAGAGCGAGCGGCCTTTGAGCTCCGCGGCCTCTGCCGGGCTCGCGCGCCGGCCGGTGCGGTTGCCGTTGCCGCTCTTCGCCAGTTCGGTCACGAGCTTGATGCGCTGCGCTTCTCCGCCTGAAAGGGTGGGGCTCTGCTGGCCGAGCGTCAGGTAGCCCAGCCCAACGTCCTGCAG
>WHUA01000024.1 GCA_009377445.1 Alphaproteobacteria bacterium
TATTCAGTGTGTGTCCATGTAAGGGATTCCCAAATCGCGCAAAATATGATTCGATTCGCGCATGTTCATCGAGACCGTGCCCAATCGCCAGTCGCCGCCCGCCGTGCTGCTGCGCGAGAGCTTTCGTGACGAGAGCGGCAAGGCGCAGAAGCGCACGCTGGCCAATCTGAGCAAGCTGCCGGGCGCCGTCATCGACGGGCTGAAGGCGCTGCTCAAGGGTGGCCAGGTGATCGGTGTTGGCGACGACGGGCTGCGGGTCGAGCGCTCACTGCCACATGGGCATGTGGCGGCGGGGCTGGGCATGGTGCGCAAGATCGCGCTCGACCGGCTTTTGTTGAGCACGGCCAAGGATGCCCAGTCGCGGCGGCATTGCGCCCTGGTGGTCGGCATGATCGTCGACCGGCTGGTGGCGCCGCGCTCCAAGCTGGGCTTCACCCGCGCGGTCAATCCCGAGACCGCGTGTTCCAGCCTGGGGGCGGTTCTGGGCCTGGGGACGGTGGCCGAGCACGAGGTCTATGCGGCGCTGGACTGGCTGGGCGACCAGCAGCATCGGGTCGAGAACGGGCTGGCGCGGCGCCATCTCAAGGACGGCACGCTGGTGCTGTACGACGTGAGCTCGTCCTATTTCGAGGGGCGCAAATGCCCGCTGGCGCGGTTCGGCCACAGTCGCGACAAGCGGCGCGATCGTCCGCAGATCGTCTACGGCTTGCTGTGCACCAAGGACGGCCTGCCGGTGGCGGTCGAGGTGTTTGACGGCAACACCGCCGACCCGACCACCTTGAGCGCCCAGGTCGACAAGCTCAAGCAGCGCTTCCGGCTGCAGCGCGTGGTGCTGGTCGGCGACCGCGGCATGATCACCTCGGCGCGCATCCGCGAGGATCTGCAGCCGGCCGGGCTGGACTGGATCTCGTGCTTGCGAGCGCCGCAGATCCAGGCCCTGGCGGCCGAGGACGGGCCGCTGCAGCTGTCGCTGTTCGACGAGCGCGACCTGGCCGAGATCGAAAGCCCGGACTATCCCGGCGAGCGCCTCGTGGTGTGCCGCAACCCGGACCTGGCGGCCGACCGCGCCCGCAAGCGCAGCGACCTGCTGGCGGCCACCGAGCGCGACCTCGCCCGCATCCAGGAGCGGGTGCGCCGGGCGCGCAAGCCGCTCCAGGGCGCCGCCGCCATCGGCCAGGCGGTCGGCGCCGTGCTCAACCGCCGCAAGGTCGGCAAGCACTTCCAGGTGACCATCACCGACACCGACGTCTCATTCGCGCGCGATTGCGCCGCCATCGACACCGAGGCGAGGCTCGACGGCGTCTATGTGATCCGCACCAGCGTCAAAGCCGACGCGCTGAGCGCCGCCGAGACGGTCCAGGCCTACAAAGATTTATCGCGGGTGGAAGACGCCTTCCGTTGCCTGAAGACGGTCGATCTGGACATCCGCCCGATCCGCCACTGGACGGAGAAGCGGGTGCGCGCCCATGTTGCCCTTTGCATGTTGGCCTATCATGTCGAATGGCACCTGCGGCAAGCCCTGGCGCCGCTGCTGTTCCACGACACCGACCGCGACGCCGCCCGCGCCGAACGCGCCTCGCCGGTCGTCAAGACCGAGCCCTCGGACACCGTGAAGCGCAAGAAGGCCCGCAAACGCAACCAGGATGGCCTGCCCGTCATGGGCTTTGCCGAGCTCTTGTGCCATCTCGGCACCTTGGCCGCCAACACCATGGTCGCCCCGCTGCAGGGCGAGCACACCTTCACCCTTTATACCCGCAAGACCCAGCTCCAGGAGGCTGCCTTCGCGCTTCTCGGCTTCGACCCGGTGCGTGTCCAGTAACGCAAAAACCTAACCGGCGGAAAACACCGCCGGATCAATAGCTTGCAGTCTTCGATAACTCAAACTTCGGGCTAGGGCAACATCTCCACGATTGCCTGGCGGTGTTGGGCATGTTTACCCGGGTTTTGCTCTTTCAGCTTGGTGAGGTTTTGCAGCTTCCACGGCCGGCAAGTTTGCCGCCTGCGGCATACCGTTGGCTTCAAAATCCGGCTCGGCATCATGCAGTGACGTTCAAAGCAGGTGCGAGCGCCACTTTACAGATGGCTGGATAAGTACACCTATCATAGACAAATGGCGCCGGCTCAAAAGGCCAGGCTCTCCAAAGGCTGTGGGGCGGAGCCAGCGGATCACTCGCCCGCCA
>WHUA01000021.1 GCA_009377445.1 Alphaproteobacteria bacterium
GACGGAGATGGTGATGCCGGGGGACAACATCGCGATGGAGGTTGCGCTGATCGTGCCGATCGCGATGGACGAAGGCCTCCGCTTCGCGATCCGCGAGGGCGGCCGCACCGTCGGCGCCGGCGTCGTCACCGCGATCGTCGAATAGGAATTGCCGGAAAAAAGCGCCCGAGTGCCGGGCGCTTTTTCACAGAGGGCGTGGGAATGGATAATCAGAACATACGAATCCGGTTGAAGGCGTTCGATCATCGCGTGCTCGACCAGTCGACCCAGGAGATCGTCAACACGGCGAAGCGGACGGGCGCGCAGGTGCGCGGGCCGATCCCGATGCCGACGCGCATCGAGCGCGTGACGGTGCTGCGGTCGCCGCACATCGACAAGAAGAGCCGCGAGCAGTTCGAGATCCGCACCCACAAGCGGCTGCTCGACATCGTCGATCCGACGCCGCAGACGGTCGACGCCCTGATGAAACTCGATCTGGCGTCTGGCGTGGACGTCGAGATCAAGCTGTAACGCCATCGAATCCGAGGGAATGTGAGCGTCATGCGAAGCGGATTGATCGCACGGAAGGAAGGAATGACCCGCGTCTTCACGGAAGACGGGCGTCATGTTCCGGTGACCGTGCTCACGGTCTCGGACTGCCAGGTGGTTGCGGTGCGGACCGAGGAGAAGGACGGCTATACGGCGGTTCAGCTCGGCGCGGGCCGCGCCAAGGCCAAGAACACGACCCAGCCGATGCGCGGCCATTTCGCGGCGGCCAACGTCGAGCCGAAGCGGTATGTGGCGGAGTTCCGCGTCAGCGCCGATGCGCTGATCGATGTGGGCGCGGAGCTTTCCGCCGAGCATTTCGTCGCGGGACAATATGTCGACGTGGTCGGGACGAGCATCGGCAAGGGCTTTGCCGGCGTCATGAAGCGCCATAATTTCCGCGGCCTTCGCGCGACGCACGGCGTGTCGGTATCGCACCGCTCGCACGGCTCGACCGGTCACCGCCAGGATCCGGGCCGCGTCTTCAAAGGCAAGAAGATGGCCGGGCACATGGGCGCCAGGCGCGTCACGGGGCAGAACCTGGAAATCGTGTCCATCGACGCCGAGAACGGCCGCATCCTGATCAAGGGCGCGGTGCCCGGATCGCGCCAGGGCTGGGTGCTCGTTCGCGACGCCGTCAAGCGCAAGGCGCCGGATGGGCTGCCGTTCCCCGCGGCGATCAAGGGTGGTGCGGCGGCAGGACAGCCGGCCGCGGAACAATCGGCCGGGAACGCGGCCGGGGAAGCAAAGAATGAAGAGTAAGGTCGTCACGCTCGACAACAAGGCGGCCGGCGACATCGAGCTCGATGACGCCGTGTTCGGCGCCGAGGTGCGCAAGGACATCCTCGCGCGCATGGTCAACTATCAGCTCGCCAAGCGCCGCGCCGGCACGCACAAGACGAAGTCGCGCAGCGACGTCTCGGGAACGACGCGCAAGCCGTTCCGCCAGAAGGGCACCGGGCGCGCCCGCCAGGGATCGATCCGCGCGACCCAGTTCCGCGGCGGCGGCATCGTGTTCGGTCCGGTCGTTCGCGACCATGGCCACAGCCTGACGAAGAAGGTGCGCAGGCTCGCGCTGAAGTCGGCGCTGTCGGCGAAGCAGGCGGACGGCAAGCTGATCATCCTGGACGAGGTCAAGCTGTCCGAGGGCAAGACCAAGGCGCTCCTCGACAAGCTCGGCAAGCTCGGCCTTTCGAACGCGCTGATCGTGGGCGGCGCGGAGATCGACGGCAATTTCGCCCGGGCGGCGCAGAACATCACGATGATCGACGTGCTGCCGACGCAAGGCGCGAACGTATATGACATCCTGCGGCGCGACACCCTCGTGCTCACGCGGGAAGCGGTCGAGACGCTGGAGGCGCGGCTGAAATGACCTGGAAATACTTCCGCAAGACGACCGTGAGCAAGGAGCGGCAATACGAGTTGCTGCGCGCGCCGGTCATCACCGAAAAGGCGACGCTCGGCTCGGAGCACAATCAGGTGACCTTCCGGGTGCCGCTGGATGCGACGAAGCCCGAAATCAAGATCGCGGTCGAGCAGGTGTTCGAAGTGAAGGTGGTTTCGGTGAACACGCTCCGCCAGCAGGGCAAGAAGAAGATGTTCCGCGGCCGCCGCGGGCAGCGCAGCGACTACAAGAAGGCGATTGTCCGGCTCGCCGAAGGCCATTCGATCGACGTGACGACAGGGATCTGACCTCATGGCGCTCAAGCAGTACAATCCAATCACGCCGGGTATGCGCCAGCTCGTCCTGGTCGATCGTTCCGATCTCCACAAGGGCAAGCCGGTAAAGAAGCTGACGCATGGCCTGACCAAGTCCGGCGGACGCAACAACCGCGGGCGCATCACCATGCGCTGGCGCGGCGGCGGCCACAAACGGCTCTATCGCATCATCGATTTCAAGCGCCGGAAGTTCGACGTGGTCGGCACCGTGGAGCGGCTCGAGTACGACCCGAACCGCACGGGCTTCATCGCGCTGATCAAGTACGACGATGGCGACATCGCCTATATCCTGGCGCCGCAGCGGCTGCGCCCCGGAGACAAGGTGGTCTCGGGCAAGCGCGTCGACGTGAAGCCGGGCAATGCGATGCCGCTCAGCAGCATTCCGGTCGGCACCATCGTCCACAATGTGGAGATGAAAGTCGGCCGCGGCGGGCAGCTCGCGCGTTCGGCCGGCACCTACGTCCAGCTCGTCGGCCGCGACCAGGGCTATGCACAGCTCAAGCTGTCGTCGGGCGAGTTGCGCATGGTTCACGGCGAGTGCATGGCGACGATCGGCGCGGTGTCGAACCCGGACCAGGCGAACATCAGCATCGGCAAGGCCGGGCGCAATCGCTGGCTCGGCAAGAAGCCGTCGGTCCGCGGCGTCGCCATGAACCCGGTCGACCATCCGCACGGCGGCGGCGAAGGCCGGACGTCGGGCGGCCGTCACCCGGTCACGCCATGGGGCAAGCCCACGAAGGGCAAGCGTACGCGCTCGCGGAAGAAGCCGAGCAGCAAGCTGATCATCCGGCGCCGCCGGCCGAACAAGTAGGAAGAGGAGGACGCACTAGTGTCGCGTTCCGTTTGGAAAGGCCCGTTCATAGACGGCTTTCTGCTGAAGAAGGCGGAAAAGGCCCGCGGCTCCGGCCGCAACGACGTGATCAAGATCTGGTCGCGGCGGTCGACGATCCTGCCGCAGTTCGTCGGGATCACCTTCGGCGTCTACAACGGCCAGAAGTTCATTCCGGTTCTCGTGACCGAGAACATGGTCGGGCACAAGTTCGGCGAGTTCGCGCCGACCCGCACGTTCTACGGCCACGCGGCGGACAAGAAGGCGAAGAGGGCCTAGGCGCATGGGCAAACCGAAGACAGAACGCAGCTTGGGCGAAGACGAGGCCCGCGCCGTGTCCGGCTTTATCCGCACCAGCCAGCGGAAGCTGAACCTCGTCGCGGCATCCATTCGCGGCAAGGCGGCCGACAAGGCGCTGGCCCAGCTTACCTTCGAGAAGCGGCGGGTCTCGAACGACGTGAAGAAGGTGCTGGAGGCGGCGATCGCGAACGCCGAGAACAACCACCAGCTCGACGTCGACCGCCTGTTCGTGAAGGAAGCGTTCGTCGGCAAGACGCTGGTGATGAAGCGGTTCCGTCCGCGCGCCCGCGGCCGGGTCGGCAAAATCCAGAAGCCGTTCAGCAATATCACCGTGGTGGTGAAGGAACGCGAGGAGACCGAGTAATGGGCCAGAAGGTAAATCCGATCGGGCTTCGGCTCGGGGTCAACCGGACCTGGGATTCGCGTTGGTTCGCAGGCCGCGAGTATGGCGAGCTGCTGCACCAGGATCTCAGGCTTCGCGACTACATCATGGAGCGCCTGAGCCAGGCGGGCGCTTCGCGCGTCGTGATCGAGCGTCCGGCCAAGAAGGCCCGCATCACCATTCACACGGCGCGGCCCGGCGTGGTGATCGGCAAGAAGGGCGCGGATATCGAGAAGCTGCGCCAGGACGTCGCGCGGATGACGAAAAGCGAGGTCGCGCTGAACATCGTCGAGATCCGCAAGCCGGAAATCGACGCCAAGCTGGTGGCGGAGAATATCGCGCAGCAGCTCGTCCGCCGCGTCGCCTTCCGCCGCGCCATGAAGCGCGCGGTGCAGTCGGCCATGCGGCTCGGCGCGGAGGGCATCCGGATCAACTGCGGCGGCCGTCTCGGCGGCGCGGAGATCGCGCGGACCGAGTGGTACCGCGAAGGCCGGGTTCCGCTGCACACGCTGCGCGCCGACATCGACTACGGCACGGCGACGGCGAAGACCACATACGGCACCTGCGGCGTCAAGGTCTGGGTGTTCAAGGGCGAAATCCTCGCCCATGACCCGATGGCCCAGGACAAGCGTGCACAGGAGCAGCAGCTTCGCTAGGCGCCCGCGGGCACAGTGAAGAAGTTGGGAACAGGATCCGATGCTCAGTCCAAAACGAACTAAATTCCGCAAGCAGCACAAAGGCCGCGTTCACGGCATGGCCAAGGGCGGCACGGAAATCAACTTCGGCAGCTACGGCCTCAAGGCGATTACGCCGGGCCGGATCACGGCGCGCCAGATCGAGGCGGCCCGCCGCGCCATCACGCGCCATATCAAGCGCGCGGGACGGGTGTGGATCCGCGTCTTCCCGGACGTCCCGGTCAGCCGGAAGCCGGCGGAAGTGCGCATGGGCAAGGGCAAGGGGACGCCGGAATATTGGATGTGCCGCGTGAAGCCGGGACGGATCATGTTCGAGCTGGACGGCGTGGAGCATGACATCGCGCGCGAGGCGTTCGCGCTGGCGGCGGCAAAGCTGGCGGTGAAGACCCGCTTCGTCGCGCGCGTGGGAAGTTGAGGAGCTGGCGATGAACGCTGAGGATATTCGGCAGAAGACGGACGACCAGCTCGGCGAGATGCTGATCGACCTGCGCAAGGAAGCGTTCAATCTACGCTTCCAGAAGGCGAGCGGGCAACTCGAGAACACCGCGCGCATGCGCGAAGTGCGGCGCGACATCGCCCGCATCAAGACAACGCTGCACGGGCGGCAGACTGTATCGCAGGGGAATCGGGCAAATGCCTAAACGCGTATTTCTGGGCAAGGTCGTGAAGGACGCCAAGGACAAGACCGTGGTGGTCAATGTCGAGCGGCGAGTCATGCATCCTGTCTACAAGAAGTTCATCCGCCGCTCGAAGAAGTATATGGCGCATGATGAGGACAACCGCTGCAAGGCAGGCGAAATTGTTCGCATCCGCGAATGCCGGCCGCTGTCCAGGCGCAAGCGGTGGGAAATCCTCACCGAACAGGCCAATTAGCGGGATCGCGGGGAAAGCAAAGCTATGATCCAGATGCAGACCAATCTCGACGTCGCCGACAATTCCGGTGCGCGTCGCGTCCAATGCATCAAGGTGCTGGGCGGCTCCAAGCGCAAGACCGCCGGCATCGGCGACATCATCGTCGTGTCGGTGAAGGAAGCAATTCCCCGCGGGCGCGTGAAGAAGGGCGACGTTCACAAGGCGGTCATCGTGCGGACCTCGAAGGAAGTGCGCCGCGACGACGGCACGGTGATCCGCTTCGACCGGAACGCGGCCGTGCTCATCAACGCGCAGCAGGAGCCGATCGGCACCCGCATCTTCGGTCCGGTCACGCGCGAGCTGCGGCAGAAGAATTTCATGAAGATCATTTCGTTGGCGCCCGAGGTGCTGTGATGGCTGCAAAGATCAAGAAAGGCGACCGCGTTATCGTCCTGGCCGGCAAAGACAAGGGCAAGACGGGCGAAGTGCTCCAGGTGATGCCGAAGCAGACGCGCGCGCTCGTGTCCGGCGTCAACATGGTGAAGCGGCACACCGCCCCCTCGCAGACGAGCAGCGGCGGGATCGTCGAGAAGGAAGCGTCGCTGCACCTTTCGAATATTGCCCACGTCGACCCGCGGGACGGCAAGCCGACAAGGGTCGGCTTCAAGCTGGTGGAAGGCGACCGCAAGGTCCGCTTCGCCAAGCGTTCCGGCGAAGTCATCGACAGTTGAGACAGGTGAATCGGTCCCATGGCTGAGAAGAGCGAATACGTACCGCGGCTGAAGACGCACTACGAGAACGTGGTGCGGCAATCGATGGTCGAGGCGTTCAAGTACGATAATCCGATGGCGGTTCCGCGCATCGAGAAGATCGTCATCAACGTCGGCGTCGGCGAAGCGGTCGCCGATTCCAAGAAGGTCGCCGCCGCGTGCGAGGATCTCGCCGCTATCACGGGCCAGAAGCCCGTGGTGACCCGGGCGAAGACCTCGATCGCGAACTTCAAGCTGCGCGAAGGAATGCCGATCGGGGCGAAGGTAACGCTGCGCCGGGACAGGATGTACGAGTTCCTCGACCGGCTCGTCACGGTGGCGCTGCCGCGGGTGCGGGACTTCCGCGGCCTGTCGCCGAAGAGCTTCGACGGCCGCGGCAACTACGCGATGGGTCTCAAGGAACAGATCGTGTTCCCCGAGATCGACTACGACAAGGTGGACGCAATACGCGGCATGGACGTCGTGATCTGCACGACAGCACGAACCGACGAGGAGGCGCGTCATCTCCTCAAAGGGTTCGATTTCCCGTTCCAGAGCTGATCGTCTGGCGGAGGAGCATTCGGAACATGGCGAAGACAAGTTCAATCGAGAAGAACAAGCACCGCAGGAAGCTGGCGAAGAAGTATGCCGGCAAGCGCGCGCGCCTCAAGGCGATCGCGAACGATCGCGAGATGCCGGCCGAGGAGCGCTTCGCGGCGCGCCTCAAGCTGGCAGCGCTGCCGCGGAATTCCGCGCCGAGCCGCATACGCAACCGTTGCGTCATATCGGGGCGGCCGCGCGCCTATTACCGCAAGTTTCAACTTTCTCGCATCGCGCTGCGCGACCTCGCGTCGTCGGGACTGATTCCCGGCATGGTGAAGGCCAGCTGGTAGGAGTAATGCCGTAATGTCGATGAGCGATCCTTTGGGCGATATGCTCACGCGCATCCGGAACGGGCAGCGGGTCGGTAAGAGCACCGTATGCTGCCCGGCATCCACGTTCCGCGCGAACGTGCTCGGTGTCCTGGAGCGCGAAGGGTTTATCCGTGGCTTCAGCTGGGCCGAGCTCGGTTCCGGCATCCAGGAGCTGACGATCGAGCTCAAATACGCCGACGGCGAGCCCGTCATCCGGGAGATAAACCGGGTGTCGCGGCCGGGCCGGCGCGTCTATTCGCGGATCAAGGATCTGCAGCGCGTGTACAACGGGCTCGGGATCTCGATCCTCTCGACGCCGCGCGGCGTCATGTCGGACGCGGAGGCGCGCGAAGCCAATGTCGGCGGCGAAGTCCTCTGCCGGGTGTTCTAGGAGTAGGTCATGTCGCGTGTTGGCAAATATCCGGTCGACATTCCCAGCGGCGTCAACGTGTCGCTCGCCGGCAATGTGTTGACTGCCAAGGGGAATCTCGGCGAGCTCACGGTTCCCTTCACCGACGACGTCAAGGTCGAGATGAAGGACGGCAAGGTATGGGTGAGCCCGAACACCGGGGAGAAGCGCGCCCGGGCGTTGTGGGGCACCGTGCGCGCGCTGGTGAAGAACGCCGTGGTCGGCGTGTCGCAAGGCTTCACCCGCCGGCTCGAGATCAACGGCGTCGGCTATCGCGCCCAGCTCCAGGGCAAGAAGCTGAACCTTCAGCTCGGGTACAGCCACGACATTCCGTTCCCCATCCCCGAGGGCATCAGCGTCAAGCTCGAGGGCGACCGCCAGTCGGTGATCGCGATCAGCGGCGCCGACCGCCAGCAGGTCGGGCAGGTGGCCAGCGTCATCCGCGGCTACCGGGGGCCGGAGCCGTACAAGGGCAAGGGCATCAAATACCAGGATGAGGTCATCCTGCGTAAAGAAGGCAAGAAGAAGTAAGGACCGCGGCGATGAATTCCAAGAAGCTGTTCGAACGTCGCAAACGGCGCACCCGCTTCAACGTGAAGCGGCTGTCCAAAGGCAAGCCGAGGCTCTCGGTCTTCCGCTCGGGCAAGCACGTCTATGCTCAGGTCATCGACGACGAGCAGGGCCGGACGCTGGCGGCGGCGTCGAGTATCGACAAGGATATGCGCGGCAAGCTGAAGACCGGCGCCGACAAGGAGGCCGCCGCCGCCGTCGGGCGCGCGGTCGCCGAGCGCGCCGTGAAGGCGGGCGTGTCGCAGGTCGTCTTCGATCGCGGCGGCTATCACTTTCATGGCCGGGTCAAGGCCCTGGCCGATGCCGCCCGCGAGGGCGGGTTGAAATTCTAGAAGGGGATCGCGGGTAATGGCACAGGCACCGCAGGGTCGCGGACCACGGGAATCGCAGGGCCGCGGACGGTCGCGGGGACCGCGGGAAGATCGCGGCGAGCAGCAGGAATTCGTCGAGAAGCTCGTCGGCATCAACCGCGTCGCCAAGGTCGTCAAGGGCGGCCGGCGCTTCGGTTTCTCCGCCATCGTCGTGGTCGGTGACGGCAAGGGACGGGTCGGCCACGGCCTCGGCAAGGCGCGTGAAGTGCCCGAGGCGATCCGCAAGGCGACCGAGCGTGCGCGCAAGGCGCTGATCCGCGTGCCGCTGCGCGAGGGACGCACGCTGCACCATGACGTGACCGGTCGCTTCGGCGCCGGCCGGGTCGTGCTGCGCAATGCGCCGTCCGGCACCGGCATCATCGCGGGCGGCCCGATGCGCGCCGTGTTCGAGGCGCTGGGCGTCCAGGACGTCGTCGCGAAGTCGGTCGGCACCTCGAACTCGCACAACATGATCAAGGCGACGTTCGACGCGCTCACGAACTGCAATTCGCCGCGCCAGGTCGCAGGCCGGCGCGGCAAGAAGGTCGGCGAGATCGTCGGCCGGCGCGAAGAAGGCGTCACGAACGGCCGGGAGCAGGTAAATGGCTGATCGTAAGAAGACGGTGCGCGTTACCCAGATCGGCAGCCCGATCCGGCGCCCGAAGGATCAGCGCCAGACCCTGATCGGCCTCGGGCTCAACAAGATGCACCGGACGCGCGAGCTCGAGGACACGCCCTCGGTGCGCGGCATGATCGACAAGGTGGCGCATCTGGTTCGCGTCGAAGAGTAGGGTTGACGCCGCCGCGGCGGTTTTAGGGATTTCGGCACATGAGACTGAACGAGCTTTCGGACAACAAGGGCGCGACGCATGCGCGCAAGCGCATCGGCCGCGGCACCGGCTCCGGCACCGGCAAGACGGCCGGCAAGGGCCACAAGGGCCAGAAGGCGCGCGCTGGCGCCTCCATCGGCGGATTCGAAGGCGGCCAGATGCCGCTCTACCGGCGCGTGCCGAAGCGCGGCTTCACCAACATCTTCCGCAAGAAGTACGTCGAGCTGAATATCGGCCGGCTGCAGGAGGCGATCGATGCGAAACGCATCGACGCCAAGAAGCCCATCACGGGCGCGACGCTCGTCGAAGCGGGCATTCTTCGCCGGGTTCGCGACGGGGTGCGCCTTCTTGCAAAGGGTGAAATCAGTGCCAATGTGACCATTGAGGTCGCGGGCGCATCGAAGGCTGCCATCGAGGCCGTCGAGAAGGCGGGCGGCAAGGTCGTGCTGCCGCCGAAGGACGACGCGCCGCGCGGCAAGTCCAAGAAGAAAGCGAAGTCGCCCGAATCCGGCGGGAAGTCCGGCTGACGCAGGCCGCCTTTCCCGACCCAAGCGGCGCACAGGATAGGACAGCATGGCATCAGCGGCCGAACAGTTAGCTGCCAACTTCAATCTCGGGGCCTTCAAGAAGGCGACCGAGCTGAAGAAGCGAATCTGGTTCACGCTCGGCGCCTTGGTGATCTACCGCTTCGGCACCTACATACCGCTGCCCGGGATCGACGCGGGCATCCTGAAAGAGCTGTTCGCGCAGCAGCAGGGCGGCATCATCGGCATGTTCGACGTGTTCGCCGGCGGCGCGCTCAGCCGGATGTCGATCTTTGCGCTCAACATCATGCCCTACATCTCCGCCTCCATCATCATGCAGCTCATGCAGGCGGTTTCGCCGACGCTCGAGGCGCTGAAGAAGGAAGGCGAGGCGGGGCGCAAGAAGATCAATCAATACACCCGCTACGGCACGGTGTTCCTGGCCGCATTCCAGGCCTACGGCCTCGCCGTCGGCATGGAGGGAATGCAGGGCAACGCCGGCAGCGCCGTGATGGAGCCCGGAATGTTCTTCCGCGCCACCGCCGTCATCACGCTGGTCGGCGGCACGGTTTTCCTGATGTGGCTCGGCGAGCAGGTAACCCAGCGCGGGGTCGGCAACGGCATCTCGCTGATCATCTTCGCCGGCATCGTGGCGGCCCTGCCGGAAGCGCTGGCCGGAACGCTGGAGCTCGGTCGCACCGGCGCGCTGTCGACGGTGGTCATCGTCGGCTTCCTGGTCCTGGCGGTGGTCGTCATCACCATCATCGTCTTCATCGAGCGGGCGCAGCGGCGGATCATCGTCCAGTATCCCAAGCGCCAGGTCGGCAACCGGATGTTCGGGGGCGAATCGTCGCATCTGCCGCTCAAGCTCAACACCTCGGGCGTGATCCCGCCGATCTTCGCCAGCTCGCTGCTGCTGTTGCCGCTCACCATCGCCAGCTTCAGCGGCGGCCAGGGGCCGGAATGGCTGAACACGGTCAACGCGCTGCTCGGCAGGGGGCAGCCGCTGTTCCTGTTCATCTACGTTTCGCTGATCGTCTTCTTCGCCTTCTTCTACACGGCGATCGTCTTCAATCCCCAGGAAACCGCGGACAACCTCAAGCAATACGGCGGCTTCATTCCCGGAATCCGGCCCGGAAAGAACACCGCGGACTATCTGGATTTCGTGCTGACGCGGCTGACCGTGCTCGGCGCGATCTACCTTTCGGTCATCTGCATCATCCCGGAATGGCTCATCGCGCAGCATGCCGTGCCGTTCTATTTCGGCGGCACCAGCCTGCTCATCGTCGTGACGGTGACCATGGACACGGTCGGGCAGATCCACGCGCACCTGCTGGCGCATCAGTATGAGGGCCTGATCAAGAAGTCCAAGCTGCGGGGGAGGCGAGGATGAACGTCATCCTGCTGGGTCCCCCCGGCGCCGGCAAGGGCACCCAGGCTCAACGTTTGGTTGAGAAATACGGCATCGTTCAACTTTCAACAGGCGACATTCTGCGCGGCGCGGTGGCCTCGGGCAGCGCGCTCGGCAAGCAGGCGAAGGAAGTCATGGAAGCGGGCCAGCTCATGCCCGACGATCTGATGATCCGCATCATCTCGGACCGCATCGACCAGCCCGATTGCGCCAACGGCTTCATTCTGGACGGCTTCCCGCGCACCGTTCCGCAGGCGGACGCGCTGGACACGCTGTTGTCCCAAAAGGGTCTGCGGCTGGATCATGTGATCGAGCTGAAGGTCGACGACGCCGCGCTGGTCGCCCGGATCAGGGGCCGGGCCAGCGAAGAGAGCGCCGCGGGCAAGGCTCGGGCCGACGACAACGCGGAAACCTTGAAGAAGCGGCTTGCGGTCTATCACGAGCAAACGGCGCCGATACTGCCCTACTATCGCCGGAAGGGGGTCCTCAAGGCCGTGGACGGCATGGCGGACATCGCCGGCGTCGCACGTCAGATCGATGCGCTCGTCGGCGGCGGGGAGAATTGACAGCATGGGCTTTTCCCCTATAATCCGCCGTCCCGGAGCCGATCTTGCGGCGTCCGGCCCAGTTGACTTTCCGGCGGCACATACTGCGGCGGCAGATACGGCGGCAGCATATACAAGGCAACGCATAGACGTGCGGTGCAACGTGAAATCCGGATCACGGACAGGCGACCGGCCAGGCAGATTTGGCTCGGGCGCCGAGTTCGTATCCAAGCGTTTGATGAGGAGAACGTAGAGTGGCACGCATAGCTGGCGTGAATATCCCGACACAGAAGCGCGTCGAAATCGGCCTGACCTACATCCACGGCGTCGGCCGGACCAAGGCGCGCGAGCTGTGCAAGGCCTGCGGCATCCCGGCCGAGCGGCGCGTGAGCGAGCTCAGCGAGCAGGAGGTCATCGGCATCCGCGAAGCGATCGACCGCGACTACACGGTCGAGGGCGATCTGCGCCGGCAAGTGGCCATGAATATCAAGCGTTTGATGGATCTCGGTTGTTACCGCGGATTGCGCCACCGCAAGGGACTTCCGGTTCGAGGCCAGCGTACTCACACCAACGCCCGTTCGCGCAAGGGGCCGGCCCGCCCGATCGCCGGTAAGAAGAAGGCGGTATAAGGAGCACTATCGATGGCCAAGGCAGCAACAGCCGCGCGAATGCGCCGGCGTGAGCGCAAGAACATTACCTCCGGCGTCGCCCATGTGTGCGCGTCGTTCAACAACACGATGATCACGATCACCGACGCGCAGGGCAATGCGATCGCCTGGTCCTCCGCCGGGGGCATGGGCTTCAAGGGCAGCCGGAAATCGACGCCCTACGCGGCCCAGATGGCGGCGGAAGACGCGGGCCGCAAGGCCATGGAGCACGGCATGAGGACCCTCGAGGTCTTCGTCAAGGGGCCTGGCTCGGGACGCGAGTCCGCGCTGCGCGCTTTGCAGTCGGTCGGCTTCACGGTGACGTCGATCCGCGACGTGACGCCAATTCCGCATAACGGATGCCGACCGCCGAAACGCCGGCGCGTTTGATTTGGATTAATTCTGTTTCGATTGAATTCTACTTTAAAACGCAGGCGTAAAGCACTGCGGTTATTGGAAAGAGCGAGGTCGCTACGGTGCTCCAGAAGAACTGGCAATCTTTGATCAAGCCGAACAAGCTGAATATCGAACCCGGGGTGGATTCGTCGCGCGTCGCAACGGTGGTCGCCGAGCCCCTGGAGCGCGGATTCGGCCTGACCCTCGGCAATGCGCTGCGCCGCGTCCTGCTGTCGTCGCTGCAGGGGGCTGCCGTCACGTCGATCCAGATCGACGGCGTGCTGCACGAGTTCTCGTCCATCCAGGGCGTGCGCGAGGACGTGACCGACATCGTGCTGAACATCAAGTCGCTGGCGCTCCGCATGCACAGCGACGGCCCGAAGCGCATGATGCTGACGGCGAAAGGGCCGGGCGAGGTCACCGCCGCGAAGATCGAGACCGGGCACGATATCGAGGTGTTGAACCCCGATCTCGTGATCTGCACGCTCGATCGCGGCGCGACGCTGAACATGGAGCTGACCGTCGAGCACGGCATGGGCTATGTCGCGGCGTCGATGAACCGGCCCGCGGACGCGCCGATCGGCCTCATCCCCGTGGACTCGGTCTACAGCCCGGTTCGCAAGGTGTCCTACAAGGTCGAGAATACCCGCGTCGGGCAGGTCACCGACTACGACAAGCTGTCGATGACGGTGGAGACCAACGGCACCGTGACGCCGGAAGACTCGGTGGCGCTTGCCGCACGCATCCTGCAGGACCAGCTTCAGCTCTTCATCAATTTCGAGGAGCCGCGCGCCCAGGTCGAACAGGAAGCGGCCTCGGACCTGCCGTTCAACAAGAACCTGCTGCGCAAGGTCGACGAGCTGGAGCTGTCGGTGCGGTCGGCGAACTGTCTCAAGAACGACAACATCGTCTACATCGGGGATCTGGTTCAGAAATCCGAGGCGGAGATGCTGCGGACGCCCAACTTCGGCCGCAAGTCGCTCAACGAGATCAAGGAAGTCCTGTCGCAGATGGGGCTGCATCTCGGCATGGAGATCAGCAACTGGCCGCCGGACAACATCGAAGATCTTGCCCGCCGGCTCGAAGAGCCCTTTTGAGGCAGCGACGATCTGATAGCGAGGAGCAGGCGAGATGCGCCATAAAATGAGCGGCCGGAAGCTCGGCCGGAAAAGCCAGCATCGCAAGGCCATGTTCTCGAACATGGCGGCGTCGCTGATCAAGCACGAGCAGATCAAGACCACGCTGCCGAAGGCGAAAGAGATGCGCGGCGTGGTCGACAAGCTCATCACGCTCGGCAAGAGCGGGACCATGCACGACCGCCGTCGCGCCTATGCCTTCCTGCGCGACGACGCCACGACGGCGAAGCTGTTCGAGACGCTGGGTCCGCGTTACAAGGACCGCAGCGGCGGCTATACGCGCGTCCTGAAGGCGGGCATGCGCTACGGCGACGCGGCGGACATGGCGATCATCGAGCTGGTAGACCGCGACGTCGACGCGAAGGGGCTCCTCTCCGGTCCCGTGGAGACCGGCGAGGAGACGAGCGCCGCAGCGTAGGGCGGCCGAGCTTTTTGCAGGATGCATCGCGCCGCTCGTCCTTCGACAGGCTCAGGACGAGGTCCGACTCATCGTTGGCTCCTGCGCGGCGGAGCGGTAAGGTGCCGGCATGCATAGGCGGATTCAGTCCTTTCTCGTCCTCGCCCTGATCGCGCTCGTCCCGATCCCGTCTTCGGCGCAGCAGCGCGCCGTCCCGTCCGGCAAGGAGCAGATCCAGCTCTCCTTCGCGCCGATCGTGCGCAAGGCGGCGCCCGCGGTGGTCAACATCTACACCAAACGGTTGGTGCAGGAGCGCGTCTCTCCCTTCGCGGACGATCCGTTCTTCCGGCGCTTCTTCGGCGACGGGTCGCCGTTCGGCGGCGGCACGCGGAAGCGGTACGAGAACTCGCTCGGGTCGGGGGTCATCGTCCGCGGCGACGGCGTCGTCGTGACCAACCACCATGTGATCAAGGATGCCGACACCATCACCGTCGTGCTGCACGACCGGCGCGAATTCGATGCGGAGATCCTGATCAACGACGAGCGCACCGACATTGCCGTCCTTCGCATCGAGGTCCGGAACGAGTCGCTGCCCTATCTCGAATTCGGGGATGCGGACGCGCTGGAGGTCGGCGACATGGTGCTGGCGATCGGCAATCCCTTCGGCATCGGCCAGACGGTGAGCTCCGGCATCGTCTCGGGGCTGGCGCGGACCGAGGTCGGCATCACCGATTTCCGTTCGTTCATTCAGACGGACGCGGCGATCAATCCCGGCAACTCAGGCGGCGCGCTGGTGGCGATGGACGGCCGGCTTGTGGGCATCAACACGGCGATCTTTTCGCGCACCGGCGGCTCGGTAGGCATCGGATTCGCGGTTCCCAGCGACATGGTCAGCACCATCGTCCGCAGCGCCGTCTCGGGCAAGCCGTTGATACGGCCCTGGCTGTCGCTCGGCGCGACGGAGGTCTCCGCCGAGATCGCATCGGCGATGGGGCTCGACCGGCCCGGCGGCATCCTGGTGGAGACGGTACAGCCGAGCGGCCCGGCCGATAAGGCCGGGTTGAAACGCGGCGACGTGATCTTCGAGGTCGACCGCAAGGCGGTCGACGACGTGCAGAGCATGCGGTTCCGCCTCGCAGTCCACAGCATCGGCGACAAGGTCACGATGTCGGTGCGCCGCCGCGGCAAGGTTCTTCATATTCCGTTCGCATTGCAGGCGCCGCCCGAGATCCCGCCGCGCGACACGACCGTGCTCAAGGGGCAGAATCCGCTGGCCGGGGCGAAGGTGCTGAACCTGTCGCCCGCCGTCGCGGCCGAGGTGGGCTTCGATGAATCCGAGATCGGCGTGGTTGCGGTCGAGATAGCGCGCCGTTCCTGGGCCGCCCGTATCGGTTTGCGGCCGGGCGACGTGATCCTCGGCGTCAACGGCCGGAAGATCGGCGTGGTCGACGACCTCGAACAGGCCACGGCCCAGCCGAGCGATCGCTGGCTCATCGAGATCCGGCGCGGCAACAAGACGTTGCGGGTGGAAGTCGGCTAGATCAATCTGAAATCAGGTGGAATCACCTGATTGCAGGTAAATTGATCTATCTTAAAAGGTTAGAGCAACCTGCGTCCGATAGGACGCAGGTTGCTCCGGCGTCAACAAGGACAAGGTGGGCGATTGGGCGGTCCCTCACAGCCGGGTCTCTTCGAACGGTCGGCGCCGCGTCCCTTGGCCGACCGGCTGCGGCCGCGCTCGCTCGACGAGATCGTAGGCCAGGCGCATGTGCTGGGGCCGGGCGGGCCGATCCGCCGCATGCTCGCCTCCGGGGCGCTCGCCTCGATGGTCTTCTGGGGGCCGCCCGGCTGCGGCAAGACCACCATCGCTCGCCTGCTCGCCGACGAGGTCGATCTGGAGTTCGAGCCGCTCTCGGCGGTCTTCTCGGGCGTGGCGGACCTTCGCAAGGTGTTCGAGCGGGCGAAACAGCGGCGCGCGTCCGGCGGCGGCACGCTGCTCTTCGTCGACGAGATCCACCGTTTCAACCGGGCGCAACAGGACGGATTCCTGCCCTATGTCGAGGACGGCACCGTCATCCTGGTGGGCGCGACGACGGAAAACCCGAGCTTCGAGCTGAACGCAGCGCTTCTGTCGCGCTGCCAGGTATTCGTCCTGCACCGCCTCGACCGCGACGCGCTGGAGACCCTGCTCGGGCGCGCCGAGCAGGCCGAAGGCCGCAAGCTCCCCCTGCAGGACGAGGCGCGCGAGAGCCTGATCGCGATGGCGGACGGCGACGGGCGCTTCATCCTGAACCTCTGCGAGGAGCTGTTCCGGCGTCCCGAGGCCGCGGCGCTGGACCGGCAGGCGCTCGCCGAAGCCGTGCAGCGGCGCGCCCCGGTCTATGACAAGGCGCAGGACAGCCACTACAACCTGATCAGCGCGCTGCACAAGTCGCTGCGCGGCTCGGACACGGACGCCGCGCTCTATTGGCTCGCCCGCATGCTGGCCGGCGGCGAGGAGCCGCGCTACATCGCCCGCCGCCTGCTGCGCTTCGCCTATGAGGACATCGGCCTCGCCGATCCGAATGCGGCGCTCCAGGCGCTGGCGGCGTGGGAAACCTACGAGCGGATCGGCTCGCCGGAGGGCGAGCTGGCGCTGGCCCATCTGGTGATCTACCTCGGCACCGCGCCCAAATCGAACGCCGCCTACAAGGCCTATGGCGCGGCGGCACGGGCGGCGCGGGAAACCGGGTCGCTCAGCCCGCCGAAGCACATCCTCAACGCGCCGACCCGGCTGATGAAGGATCTCGGCTACGGCGCGGGCTACGAATACGACCACGACGCGGACGATGCCTTTTCCGGCCAGGGCTATTTCCCCGACGAGATGCCGCGCGAGCGCTTCTACGCGCCCGCCGACCGCGGCTTCGAGCGCGAGATCGCCAAACGCCTCGCCTATTGGGAGAAGCTTCGCGCCGAACGGGGCAAGCGGGAAGGCGGGAAGTCCTAGCACCACGGAATGGACTCGCGGAACAAGTCCGCGAGTGACGATATTATTTATAACCAAACACTTATCGTCATTGCCGCACTTGTTGCGGCAATCCACGGACGGGTGCCGGCGCCGCATCGGTTTCGCGTCGTGGGACGGCCGGTTGCCGCAGACGCCACGGGCATCCACCGCTGTAGCGAAGCGGCGGCGGGGCCGCTAGAATGTGCCCAACCTTGAGGCAGGCCTGAAAAAGCCGCCTCGGATTGCCCGTTTATTAATCGAAACGACCAAAAAACGAGGGATACGCTGAGATGGTGCAGATGGGGAGAGGGGCTTGCTTGCGGGCGGCCGCCGGGGCGATGGCATTGTTGCTTCCGGCGGACGCGATGGCGCAGGCCGCGCCGGCGGCAACGCTGAACGGCGCCAATACCGCCTGGGTGCTGACGGCGACCGCGCTGGTGCTGTTCATGACGCTGCCCGGCCTGGCCTTGTTCTATGGCGGGCTGGTGCGCGCGAAGAACGTGCTCTCGGTGCTCATGCATTGCTTCGCGATCGCCTGCCTGGCCTCGGTGCTGTGGCTGGCCGTTGCCTACAGCCTCGCCTTCGGGCAGGGCGGGAGCATGAACGCCTGGATCGGCGGGCTCGGCAAGGCCTTCCTTGCGGGCGTCGGCACGGCCTCGCTGACGACCGGCGATATTCCCGAAGACGTCTTCTTCATGTTCCAGATGACCTTCGCGATCATCACCCCGGCCCTCATCGTCGGCGCCTATCCGGAGCGGATGCGCTTCGCCCCTGTCCTCCTGATCAGCGGCCTGTGGCTGCTCCTGGTCTACGCGCCCGTCTGCCACTGGGTGTGGGGTGGCGGCTGGCTCGCCGGCATGGGCGTGCTCGACTTCGCGGGCGGGCTCGTCGTGCACGCGACCGCGGGCGTCTCCGCCATCGTGATCGCCAAGCTGCTCGGCAGCCGGCAGGGCTTCCCCAACGAGCTCAGGCCGCCGCACAGCCCCTCGATGACGATGATCGGCGCCGCGATGCTGTGGGTCGGCTGGTACGGCTTCAACGCCGGCAGCGCGCTGGCCGCGAACGGCAACGCCGGCATGGCCATGATCGTGACGCATACCTCCGCGGCCGCGGCGTCGCTGACCTGGATGACGATCGAGTGGATCAAGTTCGGCAAGCCGAGCCTCATCGGCATCGTCACGGGCATGGTCGCCGGGCTGGCGACCATCACGCCTGCGTCCGGCTTCGTCGGGCCGGCGGGCGGGCTGGTCTATGGCGTCGTAGCGGGGGCGGCCTGCTACTGGGCCGTGTCCTACGTCAAGCATTCGCTCAAGATCGACGACTCGCTCGACGTGTTCGCCGTGCATGGCGTGGGCGGCATACTTGGTATACTCATGGTCTCGGCCTTCGCCGACCCCTCGCTCGGCGGTCTCGGGCTGGCGAAGGACATGACGATGGGCAAGCAGTTCGGCGTGCAGCTCGTCGGCACCGTCGCCACGGTGGCCTGGAGCGTCGTGGTGACATTCATCATCGTCAAGGCCGTGAACGCGGTCGTCCCATTGCGGGCAACCGGCGAAGCGGAAACGGACGGGCTCGACCTTTCGGAGCATGGTGAGCGTGGATACAACTATTAATAGCGATCGGTAAATTCGAACGGAAAGGTGAGCACAGCCATGAAGCTCGTGGTGGCGATAATCAAACCCTTCAAGCTCGAGGACGTGAGGACGGCGCTGGGCGCCGTCGGCGTGGAAGGGCTGACCGTCTCCGAGGTCAAGGGTTACGGCCGTCAGAAGGGCCAGACCGAGGTCTATCGCGGCGCGGAATACGCCGTGAGCTATGTGCCCAAGGTCAAGCTCGAGGTCGCCGTAGACGACGCGCTGGCCGACCGTGTCGTCGAGGCGATCCGCGACACGGCCAACACGGGACGGATCGGCGACGGCAAGATCTTCGTCTTCGACGTGGAGCATGCCGTGCGCATCCGCACCGGCGAGACGGGCACGGACGCGCTTTGAGCCTGCCCGCACGCGCCCCGGCCCTCTATTCGGCTCCCCTTCCGGCTCGATGAGCGGCGTCGAGATCCGAAAGGTGGCGTCCGGCGAGGCCGACATGCGGCTCGACCGCTGGTTCCGCCTCCACTTCCCCGATCTGGGGCATGGCCGCCTGCAAAAGCTGCTGCGCACGGGCCAGGTGCGCGTCGACGGCCGGCGCGCCAAGGCGGGCGCGCGTCTGGAGGCCGGCGCCGAGGTCCGTGTCCCGCCCTTGAGCGACGGGCCGCCCCCCGCATCGCCGCGGCCGAAGAACGAGCCGAGCGATGCCGATGCCGCCTTCATCCGCTCGCTCGTGCTCTACCGCGACGACGACGTCATCGCGCTGGACAAGCCGCCCGGCCTCGCGGTCCAGGGCGGAACCGGGACGCACCGCCACATCGACGCCATGCTGGAGGCGCTCCGCTTCGATGCGCCGGAGGCGCCGCGCCTCGTCCACCGGCTCGACCGGGACACCAGCGGCGTGCTCATGCTTGCCCGCAGCCGGGCGGTCGCGGCCGCGCTGGGCAAGACCTTCCGCGGCAGGGAGGTGCGCAAGCTCTACTGGGCCATCGCGGTGGGCGTTCCCGAGCCTCGATTGGGCCGCATCGACATGGCCATCGCCAAGCTGCCGGGACGGGCGGGCGAAAAAATGGCGGTGGACGAGGACGAGGGCCAGCGGGCGACGACGTATTACCGCGTGATGGAAGCGGCGGCGCGGCGGCTGGCCTGGGTCGCGCTGTGGCCGCAGACGGGGCGTACCCACCAGCTCAGGGTGCATGCCGCTGCTCTCGGCTGGCCGATCCTGGGCGACGGCAAGTACGGCGGCCCGGCGGCCTTCATCGCCGGGCAGGGGCTGTCCCGCAAGCTGCATCTTCACGCGCGCGCCCTGACCCTGCCGCACCCGGCGACGGGCGCGCCGCTCGTTGTCCGGGCGCCGTTGTCGGGCCATATGAAGGAGACGTGGAAATTCTTCGGCTTCGATCCCGACGATGCGGGAGATCCTTTCGCGGAGTTGCCGTGAAGGAAAGCCCGTTCCGTAATATGATCAATACGTTGAAGGCGTCAGGGTGAGGCGATGGGAAACGGCGCGAACCGGCTCGCGGTATTCGACTGCGACGGGACCCTGGTCGACAGCCAGCATGTGATCGCCGCCGCCATGGCCTGCGCCTTTCGCGACAACGGCATCGCGGAGCCCGATCCTGCCTGCGTCCGCCGGCTGGTGGGGCTCCATGTCGCGGACGCGGTATCCCGCCTGCTGCCGGACGCTTCCGCCGCGGTCATCGCTGCGGTCGGCAGCAGCTTCGTCCAATCGGGCCGCGCCGTCCGCGACCGGCAGGCGCATGAAGAGCCTTTGTTCCCCGGAGTGGTCGAGGTGCTGGAACAGCTTGCCGCCAGGGACGTTATGCTTGCTATTGCTACCGGTAAGTCGCGGCGCGGCTTGGAGCGAACCCTGAAGCAGCATGGTTTGGGCGGACATTTCGTCATATTGAAGACCGCGGATGATGGGCCGGGAAAGCCCGATCCATGCATACTCCTCGATGCGATCGCGGAAGCCGGCTCTTCGCCCCTGGCCACCGCGATGATCGGCGATACGGTTTACGATATCGCCATGGCGCGCAGCGCCGGTGCTTACGCCCTCGGCGTCGGATGGGGCTATCACGAGCCGGACGAGCTGAACGCCGCGGGCGCCCACGCCATTCTGCAGCATTTCCGCGACCTGCCCCCGACCCTAGACACGATATGGAGAACACCCTGATGCGCATCGGCAAGATATTGATCATCGCCGGGATCGCCGTCGTCGTTCTGGTCGTCGGTGCGGCCGTCGTCCTGATGAGCATGGATTTCAACCGGTTCAAGCCGCAGATCGCCGCCGAAGTGAAAAAGGCGACGGGCCGCGACATGACGATCGCGGGCGATCTGCGCCTGAACCTTCTCACCCTCAATCCCGGCCTCGCGGTCGACGGCGTCAGATTCGCC
The DNA here is from genome assembly GCA_009377445.1 of Alphaproteobacteria bacterium. GTDB lineage: Bacteria > Pseudomonadota > Alphaproteobacteria > UBA8366 > UBA8366 > WHUA01. The sequence continues at coordinate 21,150 of WHUA01000021.1, forward strand.
AATGCGCCCTGGGGATCGCGGCCGGACATGGCGGTGATCAAGCGCTTCGAGGTCAAGGTCAGCATCATGCCGCTGCTCAGCGGCACGCTGCACGTCGAGCGCGTGGTCATCGAAGGCGCGGATATCCTGGTCGAGCGCAACCGCGACGGCCGCGGGAACTACGAGTTCGCGGCGGAGAAGCCCGCCGAGCCGGCGAAGCCTGAGGACGTGGCGAAGGGCGAGGGCGGCAGCATGCCCGCCCTGGCGGTGCGCGAGATCACCATCAAGGACTCGAGCCTGACCTACAAGGACGCGAAGTCGAGCCAGACGCTGGTGCTTGGCGTGCAGAGCCTGGCCGTCGCGGCCGCGCCGGGCGATCCGCTGAAGCTCGATTTGAAGGGCACGTATAACGCCGAGCCTTTCACGGTCAAAGGCACCATGGGCGAGTTGGCCGAGCTGATGAAGCCGACCAAGCCGTGGCCGGTGAAGATCGCGGCGGAAGCCGGCGGCGCGACGGTCGACATCAACGGCAGCATCGCCAATCCGGCGGCGGCATCGGGGATCGACCTCGCTGTCGCCGTCGAAGGCGAGGACCTGTCGCAGATGAGCAAGATCGCCGGCGCGCCCGTGCCGCCGCTCGGGCCCTATTCGCTCAAGACCAGGGCCGTGGGCTCCATGGACAAGGTGATCGAGCTGCGCGACCTCGCCGCCCAGATGGGCAAGAGCGCGCTCGCCGGCAAGGCGGCGCTGCAGCTCAAGGACCGCCCGGTGCTGTCGGCGACGCTCTCCTCCGACCTCATCGACCTGGCGGACTTCACCAAGGGCGGCGAGGGCGAAACCGGCACGGCAGGCGGCGCGCCTGCGCCTTCGGGCGCGACGCCCGGCGCCGCTCCTGCCGGCGACGGCGGCAAGCGCCTGTTTCCCGACGATCCCCTGCCGGTGGACGGGCTGAAGGCGGCGGACGCTAACATCGACCTCACCGTCAAGAAGCTGCTGGCGAACAATATCGCGGTGGAAAACCTCCACACGGTGGTCGCGCTGCGCAACGGCGATCTCACCGTCACGCCAATCGACGCCGACGTCGCGAAAGGCAAGATCAGCGGCATGATCCAGTTGAAGGCGTCACAGGCGACGCCGACGCTCGACCTCAAGATCTCGGGAAAGAAAATCGACATGGGGCAGGTGCTGACCGACATGGCGATCACCGATTTGCTCGAGGGCGTGATCAACACCGACCTCGACGTCGCCGGGCGGGGCAAATCCGTGCGCCAGATCATGGCCGGTCTGAACGGCAAGACCAACGTCGTGATGGGCAACGGGCGCATGAAGAGCAGCGCCATCGACGCCTATGTCGGCGGCGCGGCGAGCGTGCTGACGCAGGTGATCGCCGGCAAGAAGAGCGAGTACACGGTAATCAACTGCTTCGTCAGCCAGTTCGATGTCCAGAACGGGCTCGCCACCAGCAAGGCGCTGCTGTTCGATACCGAATATGCCCAGATCACCGGGCAGGGGACGATCAACCTCGCCACCGAGCAGCTCAAGCTCACCGTCGACCCGAAGCCGAAGTCGGCGACGGTCAACACCGCGGTGCCGGTCGAGATCGGCGGCACGCTGGCGGAGCCGACCTATCGCGTCAACCCGCTGGCCGCCGCGGCGAAGGTGGGCGGATTGGTCGGAGCGGTGGTCTTTCCGCCGGCCGCCGTGATAGGTCTAGGCGAGCTCGGCGTCAGCGACAAGAATCCCTGCATGAATCCGGCCGGCGGCCAGCAGCAGACGGCGCCGGGCGGGACGCCCGGAGCGGTCGAAAACGTCGGCAAGGACGTGAAGGACAAGATCGAGAAGGGCCTGAAGGGAATCTTCGGCAAGTAATGGCGGTCAAGCGGTTTTACCGGCAGGTTGCGGTCGAGGGCGGCGCGTCGGGCCATGGCGTGGCGCTGGACGGCCGCGCCGTCCGCACGCCGTCCAAGGCGCCGCTGATGCTGCCGACGCGTGCGCTCGCCGAGGCCATCGCCGCCGAGTGGGACGCGCAGCAGGACGAGATCAGGCCGCGGACGATGCCGATGATGCAGCTCGCCAGCACGGCCATCGACCGGGTGAGGCCGCGGCGCGACGCGGTCATCGGCGAAATAGCGTCCTACGGGGAAACCGATCTCCTGTGCTACCGCGCCGACGGGCCGACCGGGCTGGTGGTGCGCCAGGCGACCGAGTGGCAGCCGATGCTAGACTGGGCCGCCGGCCGTTACGAGGCGCCGCTGACCGTGACGGAAGGCGTCATGCCGGTGGCGCAGTCCCCGGGCGCGGTCGCCGCCTTGCGCGCCGCCGTGGCCGAATGCGACGAGTTCGTCCTCGCCGCCTTGTACAACATCACCGTCGCCAGCGGCTCGCTCGTCCTCGCGCTTGCCGTCCGCGACAGTGCGCTCGACCCCGACGCCGCCTGCGACGCGAGCCATATCGACGAGGAGTGGCAGGCGGCCGAATGGGGCCGCGACCCGGTGGCGGAATCGCGCCGCGAGCGGGCCCGGGCCGAGATCCTGTCGGCGGCGCAGTTTCTCGCTCTCTTGCAGCGGTAACGCGGCAGGTGCTATGCCGGGCTGCGGAGGCGGCAATGAGCGACATCATCAAGGAACTCGAGGCGAAGCGGGATCGCGCCCGTCTCGGCGGCGGCGACCGCCGCGTCGAGGCGCAGCACGCCAAGGGCAAGCTGACCGCGCGCGAGCGGATCGACGTGCTGCTCGACGAAGGCTCGTTCGAGGAATGGGACATGTTCGTCGAGCACGACTGCCACGATTTCGGCATGGACGCGCAGCGCGTGCCGGGCGACGGCGTGGTGACGGGCCACGGCACGGTCAACGGACGGCAGGTCTTCGTCTTCAGCCAGGATTTCACGGTGTTCGGCGGCTCGCTGTCGGCGGCGCACGCGCGCAAGATCTGCAAGGTCATGGACCAGGCGATGAACGTCGGCGCGCCCGTCATCGGCCTCAACGATTCCGGCGGGGCGCGGATCCAGGAAGGCGTAGCGTCCCTCGCGGGTTACGCCGACGTCTTCCAGCGCAACGTGATGGCGTCCGGCGTGGTACCGCAGATCTCGCTGATCATGGGGCCCTGCGCCGGCGGCGCGGTCTATTCCCCGGCGATGACCGACTTCATCTTCATGGTGAAGGATTCCTCTTACATGTTCGTGACCGGGCCGGACGTGGTCAAGACGGTGACCCATGAGGAGGTCACGGCGGAAGCGCTCGGCGGCGCGCTGACCCATACCGGCAAGTCCGGGGTCGCCGACCTCGCCTTCGAGAACGACATCGAGGCCTTGATCGAGCTGCGCCGCTTCATCGATTTCCTGCCGGCGTCCAACCGCGAGAAGCCGCCCGTGCTGCCGACCGCGGACCCCTACGACCGTCCGGAGCCGTCGCTCGACACGCTGGTGCCGGCAAGCGCGAACCAGCCCTACGACATGATGGAGCTGATCCGGAAAATCGTCGACGAAGGCGACTTCTTCGAGATCGCGCCGGCTTTCGCGCGCAACATCGTCACCGGCTTCGGGCGCATGGAAGGCAGCACGATCGGCATCGTCGCCAACCAGCCGATGGTGCTGGCGGGCTGCCTCGACATCGATTCGGCGCGCAAGGCGGCCCGCTTCGTCCGCTTCTGCGACTGCTTCAACATTCCCATCGTCACGCTGGTCGACGTGCCGGGCTTCCTGCCGGGCACCGGGCAGGAATACGGCGGCATCATCAAGCACGGCGCGAAGCTGCTCTTCGCCTTCGCCGAGGCGACCGTGCCGAAGATCACGGTGATCACGCGGAAGGCCTATGGCGGGGCCTACGACGTCATGAGCTCGAAGCACCTGCGCGGCGACCTGAACTACGCCTGGCCGAGCGCCGAGATCGCGGTGATGGGGCCGAAGGGCGCGGTGGAGATCATCTTCCGCAACGACCTGGGCGATCCGGCCAAAATCGAGAAGCGCACCGAGGAATACCGCGAGAAGTTCGCCAATCCCTTCGTCGCGGGCTCACTGGGATTCATCGACGACGTGATCATGCCGCACAACACCCGGCGGCGGATCTGCCGGGGGTTGCGGATGCTGCGCAACAAGAAGCTGGAGAATCCGTGGAAGAAGCACGGCAATATTCCGCTGTAAGGGCGGACCGTGACTGACCGCAACCGGGACAGGGAACGCCGGGCCGAGGCGCGGCTGCGGGGCTTCAAGCTGCACCTGCTGGGCTATTTCCTGGTCGTCGCCGTGCTGGCCGCGATCAACCTGCTGGCGACGCCGGAAACCATCTGGTTCGTCTGGCCCATGGTCGGCTGGGGCACGGTGCTGGCGATTCACACTGCCTGGGCGATGGGTTTATTTGATATACTCGGGGGCAAGGATTGATCTTGGCCCGATCGGCAATAGGATGATTTGAATGACGGAAATTCGCATCGAACTGCACAGCGACACCCAGACCCGCCCGACCCCCGGCATGCGGAAGGCGATGGCCGAAGCGGTCGTCGGCGACGAGCAGAAGGGGGAGGACCCCAGCGTCAACCGGCTGCTCGATATGTCGAGGGAGCTGTTCGGCAAGGAGGACGCGGTTTTCCTGCCGTCGGGGACGATGTGTAACCAGATATCGCTGATGGTCCATTGCCGGCCGGGGGACGAGGTCCTGACCGACCGCACCGCGCATATCCTGAATCTCGAAGGCGGCGGCGCCGCGGTGTTCGCAGGCTCGCTGGTCCGGCCGATCGACGGCGACCACGGCGTGTTCACCGCGCAGCAGCTCGAGCAGAACATCCGCGCCGTGCGCCGGCACACGCCGCGGCCCCGCCTGGTCGCGATCGAGCAGACCTCGAACCTCGGCGGCGGCACGGTCTGGCCGCTGGAGACGATCCGCGAGGTCGAGGCGGTGGCGCGGAAGCACGGCCTCGCCATGCACATGGACGGCGCGCGGGTGCTCAACGCGGTGGTCGCGAGCAACGTTTCGGCCGCCGATTTCGGCGCGCCCTTCGACACCATGTGGCTCGACCTCAGCAAGGGACTCGGCTGTCCCTTCGGCGCGGTCCTGCTCGGCAGCAAGGACGTCATCGAGCAAGCGTGGCAGTGGAAGCAGCGCATGGGCGGCGCGATGCGTCAGTCCGGCGTGATCGCGGCTGCCGGCATCTATGCATTGGAGAACAACGTGAGCCGTCTCGCGGAAGACCATGCGAATGCGAAGTTCTTCGCCGAGCGGGTGGCCGAAATTCCGGGCATTGCGATCGACGTGAACAGGGTCGAAACGAACCTCGTCTTCTTCGACGTGGCGAAGACCGGCCTGAGCGCGGGCCAGGTCCACGACCGGCTGCTCGAGCACGGCGTCCGCATCGGCGCATCGAGCGGCACGGGCATGCGCGCCGTCACCCATCTCGACGTCAGCCGCGCCCAGCTCGCCGAAGCGGCGGCGGCGCTGTCGACGGTCCTGGTGGAGGCGGCAGCGGCCTGACGGGCGGCGGCGATGACCCCGGCCGAGATACAGCGGCGCGTCGACGGCTTTCCTTTCTGGTATCACCGGATCGCGCTGCCGGGCGGCGTGGTGACGCCGGGCTTCAGCCCGCTGAACGTGAAGGCGTACGGCGTCCCGGACGACCTCTCCGGCAAGCGGGTCCTCGATGTCGGCGCGTGGGACGGGCATTGGACGTTCGAGGCGCTGCGGCGCGGCGCGCGCGAGGTCGTAGCCATCGACGATTTCTCCGACTTCCTCGGCAAGCTCGGCAAGACCGACCGGCGGGCGTGGGAAACCTTCGATTTCTGCCGCGAGGCGCTGGGCTACGATCCCGCCGTCTGCAAGCGCATCGAGATGAGCGTCTACGACGTCAGCGAGAGCCGGCTTGGCCGGTTCGACACCGTGTTCTTCTTCGGCACGCTCTACCATCTCCGCCATCCGCTGCTTGCATTGGACAAACTTGCCGCGGTCTGCGACGAAACGATCCTTGTCGAATCCCAGATTTGCGACGACTACAGCGCCCATCGCGGCGGGCTCGGGCACGGTTATCCGGACCATCACATGGTCATGGAGTTCTTCCCCGCGGACGAGCTGGGCAGCAACGACACCAACTGGTGGGCGCCGAGCCTGACGTGCTTGGGCCACATGGTCCGATCCTCCGGGTTCCGCTCGGTCGAGGCCTGGAAGCTGGTCAAGGGTTTGCCGCCGAAGATCGGCTACTGCCGAGGCTTCGCGCGGGGAACGCGGGTATAGCCGCTTTGCCACGGGGGCGGGAAGCTCGGATCGTTTGCGAGGGCTGGCGTTTTGTCCCGCAGTCCTTTGCCATAGTGAACCAGTTCCAGATTCTTGCGCTCCTCGATCTCGGCGCGGCCGTGACATTGCGCGACTGGCCGTACTGGGCGGATTGGGAGTCGGTCTACGGCATCCTGCCCGATGCCGACGAGGCGCGCCTGAAAGCGCTGACCGCGCCGGACCCAAATCCGGACGCGGTCATACGCGTCGCCGCGCCCTATGATTTCACGAAGGCTCCCGGCGTGCCGACGCTCGTCATGGTGACGTCGGAGACCGGGCGGATCCGCCCGGAGAGCGTTGCCGGCGGCATCCCGATCGGCAAGGCCGTGGCCGCGTCCGATGCCCTGATCTACACGCCGTCGCGCTGGTCCCGGGACGGGCTGATCGCCAACGGTATCCCTGGCGAGCGTATAACCGTCATCGGACATGGCGTGGATACGGCGCTCTGGCACCCGGCCGACGAAGCGGAGCGGCATTCCCTCCGACGGCGCTTCGGATGGGACGACGCGTTCGTGCTGCTCAATGTCGGCGCGATGACCGGCAACAAAGGGATCGATCTTCTGCTCGCCGGCTTCGCCCGGCTTCTTGAAACCTGCCCGCAGGCACGTCTCGTCCTGAAGGGGCTCGACGCCATCTTTCGCTCGCGAGACATGGTGGCGGCCCTGCTGAACCGGCTGCCTGCCGCAGACCGCGCCACCGTCGCGTCGCGGCTGACCTATGTCGGCCACAGCGTTTCGCTCGCCGACCTCGCGACGCTTTTCCGGGCAGCGGATGCATACGTTTCGCCGTATCGCGGCGAAGGGTTCAACCTTCCCGTGCTGGAGGCGGCGGCTTCCGGGCTGCCCGTCATTTGCACGGACGGCGGCGCGACAGACGACTTTACCGGACCGGATTTCACCCTTCGGGTCGATGCGGCGCTCGACGAGGGCGCGCGGGTGCTGGAGCCGTTCCCGGACCACCTGCTCGCTCAGCTCCGGCGCTGCATCGAGGACGATGCCTGGCGCCGTGGCGCGCAGTCGGCCGGTCCGGCCTTCGTCGCGGCCGGCCATACCTGGCGACATACCGCGGCGGGACTGCTGCGTGCCGCAGGCCTCGCCTGAGCCTGGGGCCGGCACGGCGGCGTTCGCCCCTATCCATCTGTTGCTCCGACGCCATTTCGCCTAAAGTGCCCGCCAACGAACAAGGCGGAAGGGTGGACGTGTTTTCGAAGATCTTGATCGCGAACCGGGGCGAGATCGCCTGCCGGATCATCCGAACCGCGCGCCGGATGGGCATCAAGACGGTCGCCGTCTATTCCGAGGCGGACGCGCGGGCGCTGCACGTGCGGATGGCGGACGAGGCGGTTCCCATCGGGGCTGCGCCGGCGGCGCAGAGCTATCTCGTCGCTGATCGTATCGTAGCCGCGGCGAAGGAGAGCGGCGCGGACGCCGTCCATCCCGGCTTCGGTTTCCTGTCCGAGAACGCCGGCTTCGCCGAGCGGCTCGAGGCCGCGGGCATCGTCTTCATCGGCCCCAAGCCGAAGGCGATCGCCGCAATGGGCGACAAGATCGAGTCCAAGCGGATCGCCCAGAAGGCAGGCGTCAGCACGGTGCCGGGCCACACCGGCGTCGTGCCGGACGTGGCCGCCGCGCTCCGCATCGCGGCCGAGGTCGGCTACCCGGTGATGATCAAGGCGTCTGCCGGCGGCGGCGGCAAAGGCATGCGCATCGCCCGCAACGAGGCGGAAACGCGCGAAGGCTTCACGCTCGCCCGCAGCGAGGCGAAGTCCAGCTTCGGCGACGATCGCGTGTTCATCGAGCGCTACATCGAGCAGCCGCGCCACATCGAGATCCAGGTGCTGGGCGACGGCCACGGCAACATCGTCCATCTCGGCGAGCGCGAATGCTCGATCCAGCGCCGCCATCAGAAAGTCATCGAGGAGGCGCCGTCGCCCTTCCTCGACGCCAAGACCCGCGCGGCGATGGGCGCGCAGGCCGTGGCGCTGGCGCGCGCCGTCGACTATCAGTCCGCCGGCACCGTGGAATTCATCGTCGACGGCAAGCGGAACTTCTATTTCCTCGAGATGAACACCCGCCTCCAGGTCGAGCATCCGGTGACCGAGTACGTTACCGGGCTCGACCTCGTGGAGCAGATGATCCGCATCGCGGCGGGCGAGAGACTGGCCTTCGGCCAGAAGGACGTGAAGCTCGAAGGTTGGGCCATCGAGGCGCGCATCTATGCCGAGGACCCGATGCGCAACTTCCTGCCGTCGACCGGCCGCCTCGTGCGCTATCGGGCGCCGGCGGAGAGCGACCACGTCAGGGTCGACAGCGGCGTGTTCGAGGGCGGCGAGATTTCGATGTTCTACGATCCCATGATCGCGAAGCTGGTCGCCGGCGGGGCGACGCGCGCCGAAGCCATCGCGCGCATGCGGGACGCGCTGGACGCGTTCTACGTCCGCGGCATCTCGCACAACATTCCGTTCCTGGCGTCGGTCCTTGGCCATCCGCGCTTCGTCGAAGGAAGGCTCTCCACCGCCTTCATCGCCGACGAATATCCGGACGGGCTGCGCCCGCGCCCGCTGACCGATTGCGAGCGTCTGCATGTGCTGGCCGTGGCGGGCGCGTTGCAGGAGCGCGAGACGGCGCGGCGCGGCGGGATATCCGGCCGGGTGCGCCCGGCCGGGCGCGGCGAGCCGACGAGCTGGATCATCCGCACCGGCGGCGAGGCGTATCGGGCCGAGCTTCAACCGCTGCCGGAGGGTTGCCGGGTAGCGCTCTGGGAACAAGGAAAGAAGCGGGACTGCGACGTCGCCCACGGCTGGAAGCCCGGCGACCCGCTGTTCCGCGGCCTCGTCGGCGGCGAGCCGGTCTGCGTCCAGGTCGACCGTCACGGCATCGGCTGGCGCCTGTCGCACATGGGCATCCAGGCGGAGGTGCAGGTGCTGTCCCCGCGCACGGCCGAGCTCGCCCGGCGCATGCCGGAGAAGGCGCCGCCCGACCTGTCGCGCTTCCTGCTGTCGCCGATGCCGGGCCTGTTGCTGCGCCTCGCGGTGGCCGAGGGCGACAGCGTGAAGGCGGGCGAAGAGCTTGCCGTGGTCGAGGCGATGAAGATGGAGAACGTGCTGCGCGCCGAGCGCGACGGCGTGATCAAGACGATCCATGCCGAGGCGGGCGAAAGCCTCGCCGTCGACCAGCCGATCCTGGAATTCGAGTAGGACGGAATGGCGGATCGCGCCGTCAGGCTGATCGTCGAGGGCCGGGTGCAGGGCGTCGGTTTCCGTTACTGGACGGCGCAGGAAGCGACACGCCGCGGCCTCGACGGCTGGGTGCGCAACCTGCCGGACGGCTCGGTCGAAGCCCTGATCGCGGGACCGGAGGACGCGGTCGCGTCGATGATCGAGGCCTGCCGGCGGGGTCCCTCGATGGCCGCCGTCCGGGCCGTCCACGAACACGCCGCGGCGCCACCCGGCGCGCCCGGCTTCCGGCAGGTGGGGTAGGGCGTCACCGTCGGAATCACCTACTTCTCCCTCCCCCCTTGCGGGGGAGGGCCGGGGTGGGGGGAGCTTCGACATAGCATGCGAGCATGGCTACAGCGTGCTTACCCCCCGCCTAAATCCTCCCCCGCAAGGGGGAGGACTTTGTAAGGTGCCTGCTCCTCACCGCTTACCCACGACGATCTCCGCCGCCGTGCCGGCCATCTTGGCGTTGTCGTGGCCGAGGTCGGGCACCAGGACCAGGCGCCAGTTGAATGGGGTCTTCAGCGTCTCCGACGCGCGTTTCGCCGCCTCGAAATAGTACTTCCCGCGGTCGAGACGCGTCGCGCCCTGCTGCATCGCCTCCGGCGTCTTCCGGAAATTGGGGTCCTGCACGACATCCGCCTCGCCGAGCAGGATGACGACCTTTTTCGCCAACGCTCCCTTCAGTTTGCTGGGCGGCAGCCCTGTCTGGCCGAGACCGTAGGGGAAGGTTTCGACTTCCGCCGGCAGCGTATACCAGCCGGCGTTCGCCGCCAGCGCGGCGTCCACCTTCGGGCCGCCGGTGAAGGTCATGTAGCGGTGGACGAACTGCGCGCCGGCGGATTGGCCGAAGATCGCGAAGGTCGTCCGCGCGCTGCCGGCCGACCGGCGGACGCTGTCGAAAATCCGGTCGATGACCGGGAAGGACCAGGCGCTTTCGGGTAGGGGCTCGAGCGTTCCGCCTGGACCGCGCCGCACGACGTTGCCGAGATTGTAGGCCCAGGACTTCGGGAAATTCTCATTGCTGAATTCCGGCGCGACGATCAGCAGGCCGTGGCGCTCCGCCAGCGCGATCCAGTTGTCGCGGTACTCGCCGGCATTGCGCTTGACGCCATGCATGACGAAAAGGATCTGCGTCTCCGGGCCGTAGGTATTCGGCCGGTAATAGAAGACGCGAAGCGTCTTGCCCGTCGCAGATTTCGGATCGTCGAACAGGAAGCTTCCCGCGCCCTGGCCGATGACGGGCGGCTCGCCCGCTGTTGCGGCGCCTCCGGCGAAGAGGAAGGCGAGGAGGAAAACGGCGGCAAGCGGGCGATGTGTTTTCATGGGGCGGGGCACTCGCCGAACACCTCGGCGAAGCTCTCCTTCAGGGCGACGTCGAGATCGGACATGGTCACCGGCAGGCCGAGATCCACCAGCGATGTCACGCCGTAGTTTTCGCCGCCGATGCCGCAGGGGACGATGCCGGAGAAATGCTCGAGGTCGGGCTCGACGTTGATGGCGATGCCGTGGAAGCTGACCCAGCGCCGGATGCGCACGCCGATGGCGGCGATCTTGTCCTCCCGGCCGCCGCCCCGCGCCACCCAGATGCCGATGCGGTCGCCGCGCCGCTCGCCCTTCACGTTGAACCGGTCGAGCGCGCGGATGATCCAATCCTCCAGGTCGCAGACATAGCGGCGGACGTCCTGCCCCCGCCGCTTGAGGTCGAGCATGACGTAGCACACCCGCTGGCCCGGCCCGTGATAGGTGAACTGGCCGCCCCGGCCCGTGCGGTGCACCGGGAAACGGCCCGCCGCCAGCAGGTCTTCGTCCCGCGCGCTGGTGCCCGCGGTATAGAGCGGCGGGTGCTCCAGCAGCCAGACCATCTGCGGCGCCCGGCCGGCGACGATTGCGGCGACCCGGCGCTCCATCCCGGCGACGGCCGCCTCATAAGGGACAAGGCTGTCGTCGACGCGCCATTCGACGCCCAGCGGCGGGGCCGAGTCTGTGTTTATGGGCAAGGTGTTATGCATCCCTTGATAACGTCCCCGGCTTCTGCTATCCCCCGCGTCGTCAAGCTGTTCTTCGAACAACGCGGCCATAGCCCTATTATGGCCGGTCTGGCAAGGAGAGCGCAGCAAATATGCGGTCGTGGCGGAATTGGTAGACGCGCAGCGTTGAGGTCGCTGTGGTGGAAACACCGTGGAAGTTCGAGTCTTCTCGACCGCACCAATTCAGGAGGCCCGCTGAACCGACAGCGGGCCTTTTCACTTTCTGGCCGACCTTCGCCGCCTGGGCCGCAGACGATGGGGCCGCCGCCGAAGGGGCCGTAACGCCGCAGAAGCCCGAGGATGCGCCATGAGCGACAAACGCACCACCGAAGACGCGCTGAGCTACCACCGGCGCCATCCTGCCGGGAAGATCGCCGTCGTTCCGACCAAGCCGCTCGTGAACCAGCGGGACCTGTCGCTCGCCTATTCGCCCGGCGTCGCCGCGGCCTGCCACGCCATCGAGGCGGATCCGGCGGAAGCCGCGACCGTCACCGCGCGCGGCAACCTGGTCGGCGTCGTTACCAACGGCTCCGCCGTGCTGGGCCTCGGCAATATCGGCCCGCTGGCGTCCAAGCCGGTGATGGAAGGCAAGGCCGTCCTGTTCAAGAAATTCGCCGGCATCGACGTGTTCGACATCGAGGTCAAGGAGTCCGACCCGGCGCGTCTCGTCGAAGTGGTCGCGGCGCTGGAGCCGACTTTCGGCGGGATCAACCTTGAGGACATCAAGGCGCCGGAATGCTTCGAGGTCGAATCGAAGCTGCGCGAGCGCATGAACATCCCGGTGTTCCACGACGACCAGCACGGCACGGCGATCATCGTGGCGGCCGCCATCACCAACGCGCTGCAGATCGTCGGCAAGGACCTGAAGAAGGTGAAGCTGGTGACGTCCGGGGCGGGCGCCGCGGCGCTCGCCTGCCTCAACCTGCTGGTCGATATGGGCATGCCGCGACGGAACATCTGGGTCACGGACATCGCCGGCGTGGTGTTCACGGGCCGCCAGCAGGAGATGGACCCTTTCAAGGAATGCTACGCGCAGGACACCCAGGCGCGCACGCTCGGCGAGGTGATCGGCGGCGCCGACATTTTCCTCGGCCTGTCCGCGCCCGACGTGCTGACGCCCGAGATGGTCGGCCGGATGGCGGCGAGCCCCGTGATCATGGCGCTCGCCAACCCGGACCCGGAGATAAGGCCGGAGGCGGCGCGTGCGGTGCGCAGCGACGCGATCATCGCGACGGGACGGTCGGACTACCCCAACCAGGTCAACAACGTGCTCTGCTTCCCGTTCATCTTCCGCGGCGCGCTCGACGTCGGCGCGACGGCGATCAACGAGGCGATGAAGATCGCGACGGTCAAGGCGCTGGCTGCGCTGGCGCGGGCCGAAAGCTCCGAGATCGTCGCCAAGGCCTACGGCAATCAGCCGACCCAGTTCGGCCCCGACTACCTGATCCCGCGGCCGTTCGACCCCCGCCTGATCATCGAGATCGCCCCGGCGGTCGCCAAGGCAGCGATGGACAGCGGCGTCGCCACCCGGCCGATCGCCGACTTCGACGCCTACCGCCAGCAACTGTCGCAGTTCGTCTGGAAGACCGGCTTCGTCATGCGGCCGGTGTTCGATCAGGCGCGCGCCGACCCGCGCCGCGTCGCCTTTACCGACGGCGAGGAGGAGCGCGTGCTGCGCGCCGTCCAGGCGGCGCTGGACGACGGGCTCGCCAGGCCGATCCTGGTCGGCCGCCGCGCGGTGGTGCAGTCGCGCATCGAGCGGCTCGGCCTTCGCATCCTTCTCGACGAAAACGTGGAACTGGTCGATCCCGAGCGCGACGAGCGGTATCAGGAATATTGGAGCGACTATTACCGCCGGATGGCCCGCAACGGCGTGTCGCCCGACCTGGCGCGGCGCGTGGTGCGGACGCGCACCTCGGTCATCGGCGCGATGATGCTGCAACGGGGCGACACCGACGCGCTGATCTGCGGCACGGTGGGGCAGTATCACACCCATCTCCGGCACATCCGCGAGATCATCGGCAAGCGCGAGGACGTGCGCGAGCTTTCGGCGCTGACCCTTCTGGTGATGCCGAGCGGGCCGGTGTTCATCGCCGATACCCATGTCGACCCCGATCCGACGGTGGAGGACGTGGTCGAGGTCGCGCTTCTGGCTGCCGAGGAAGTTCGGCGCTTCGGCATCGAGCCGAAGGTGGCGCTGGTGTCCCATTCCAATTTCGGCACGTCGCGCTACCCGTCGGCGCTGAAGATGCGCGAGGCGGCGGCGATCCTGCACCGCGATCATCCCGGTCTCGAAGCCGACGGCGAGATGCATGCGGACGCCGCGATCGACGCGGAGATTCGCCAGCGGACATTCCCCGACTCCCGGCTTCGCGGCAGCGCCAACCTCCTGATCATGCCGTCGCTCGACGCCGGGAACATTGCCTACAACCTGGTCAAGGCGCTGGGGGAAGGGCTGATCACGGTCGGGCCGATGCTGCTGGGGGCGGCGTTGCCGGCGCATATCGTGACGCCGTCGATCACCGCCCGCGGCTTGCTCAACATGACCGCGCTCTGCGTCGTCGATGCGCAGGCGCACGCCGCGCGGTCCGGCGGCTGAGCGCCGGGCAGGGATCGCCATGACGGATGCCCAGGGACCGGCGCCGGAGGAACGGGACGAGCTCGAAGGCCTGTACGGCGCGACCGAGGCGGTGGTGCGCGAGATCCGCAAGGCGCTCGCGGAGAATCATCCCGAAGCCGTAGGCGAACTCGTCAGGCCCTTTCACGCCGCCGATCTTGCCGACCTGTTCGAGCAGCTCAACACCGAAGAGCGGGCCATGCTCGTCTCGCTCGTCGGCACGGACGTCGATCCGGAATTCTTCAGCTATCTCGACTACGCGGTGCGCGAGGACGTCATCGACGACCTCGATACGGAGCAGCTCGCCACTGTCGTCCAGGAGCTGGATACGGACGATGCCATCGACCTGATCGAAGACCTGGATGCGGAAGATCAGGCAGAGCTGCTGCAGGCGATTCCGGCCGAAGACCGGGCGCTCTACGAAGACGCGCTGCGCTACCCCGAAGACAGCGCGGCGCGCCTGATGAACCGCGAGGTCGCGACCGTGCCCTCGTTCTGGTCGGTCGGCCAGACCATCGATTACATGCGCTCGGACGCCGAGCTGCCATCCACCTTCTACGACATCTATATCATCGACCCGAGCCACCGCCCGATCGGCGCGCTGCCGGTCAGCCGGCTCCTGCGCACGGACCGGCCGGTGCCGGTATCCGAGATCATGAGCACCGACCTCAAGATCATCCCGGCCACGATGGATCAGGAAGATGTCGCCTTCCTGTTCCGCCAGTACGGCCTCGCCTCGGCGCCTGTGGTCGACGATTCGGACCGGCTGATCGGGGTCATCACCGTCGACGACGTCGTGGACGTCATCGAGGAGGAGCACGAGGAAGACATCCTCAAGCTCGGCGGCGTCAGCGAGGACGACCTTTACCACGCCGTGGTCGGCACGACGCTCGCGCGGTTCCCTTGGCTGTTGCTCAACCTGGCGACGGCTTTCATTGCGGCCAACGTCATCGGCCTTTTCGACGCGTCGATCGAGAAGGTGGTGGCCCTGGCGGTCCTGATGCCGATCGTGGCCTCGATGGGCGGCAATGCCGGGACGCAGACGCTCACCATCGCGGTGCGGGCGCTCGCCGTGAAGGAGCTGACGCCGGCAAACGCGCTGCGCATCATCTTCAAGGAGGTGTTCGTCGGCAGCATCAACGGCGTCGTGTTCGCCATCCTGGTGGGGTTGGCGGCGTGGCTGTGGTTCGGCAATCCGCTCATCGGCGCCGTCATCGGCGCGGCGATGATCATCAATCTGATGGTGGCGGCGCTTGCGGGGATATTGATTCCGCTGACCATGGACAAAATCGGCGCGGATCCGGCCGTGGGCTCATCCGTCTTCGTGACGACCATCACCGACGTGGTGGGATTTTTCTCGTTTCTCGGGCTGGCGACCATCGTCCTGCTGTAGACTGCGGGGGACGGAGGAAGCGATCATGATCCCAAACGAGATGCCGGGGCTGGATTTCGGCCTGGGCGAGACGGCCGACCTGCTGCGCGACAGCGTGCGGCGCTTCGCCGCCGACGAGATCGCGCCGCGCGCCCGGGAAATCGACGAGTCCAACGAATTCCCGCGCGACCTGTGGCCCCGCCTCGGCGCGCTCGGCCTGCTCGGCGTGACGGTCGAGGAGGAATACGGCGGCGCCGCCATGGGCTACACCGAGCATGTCGTGGCGATGGAGGAGATCAGCCGCGCGTCCGCCGCCGTCGGCCTGTCCTACGGCGCGCATTCCAACCTCTGCGTCAACCAGATCCGCCGCAACGGCACGGCAGCGCAGCGACGCAAATACCTGCCGCGGCTGGTCAGCGGCGAGCATGTGGGTGCGCTGGCCATGAGCGAGCCGGGCGCCGGCTCGGACGTCGTCTCGATGCGGACGCGGGCGGACCGGAAGGGCGACCGCTTCGTGCTGAACGGCAGCAAGATGTGGATCACCAACGGCCCCGACGCCGAGGTGCTGGTGGTCTATGCGAAGACCGACCCGGCGGCCGGCAAGCGCGGCATCACCGCTTTCCTGGTCGAGAAGGGGATGAAGGGATTCTCGACCGCGCAGAAGCTTGAGAAGCTCGGCATGCGCGGCTCCAACACCTGCGAGCTGGTGTTCGAGGATTGCGAGGTGCCGGCGGAGAACGTGCTGGGCGCGACGGGGTCCGGGGTCAACGTGCTGATGAGTGGCCTCGACTACGAGCGCCTGGTGCTGGCGGGCGGGCCGCTCGGCATCATGCAGGCCTGCATGGATGCGGTATTGCCCTACGTCCACGAGCGCGAGCAGTTCGGCCAGCCGATCGGCACCTTCCAACTTATCCAGGGCAAGCTCGCCGACATGTATACGACGATGAACGCCGCCAAATCCTACGTCTACATGGTGGCGAAGGCCTGCGACCGCGGCGACGTGACCCGCAAGGACGCCGCCGGCGTGATCCTCTACGCCGCGGAGAAGGCGACCTGGATGGCGCTGGAGGCGATCCAATGCCTTGGCGGCAACGGCTACATCAACGAATACCCGACCGGCCGGCTGCTGCGCGACGCCAAGCTCTACGAGATCGGCGCCGGCACATCGGAAATCCGCCGCATGCTGATCGGCAGGGAGCTGTTCGAGGAGACGAAGTGACGGCGGGCGACACGCCATATAAATAACAACTATTAAATTGACATAATTTTATTCATTTGCCATGATTTACGATCATGGCCACAAAACTCAAACATGACGATCGGCGGTCCATGGACAAGCTGGTCGTCGGAATGACGACCAAGTCCGCGAAGATCAGGGCGCTGCATGCCGCCGGCTATGCGCGCGCGCAGATCGCAGAGTATCTCGATATCCGCTACCAGCATGTGCGCAACGTGCTCGTCCAGGGCGGTGAAACGGAGCCGCCGAGGGAAGTCAGCGTCGCCGTCGGGCCTGGAGGCCGGATCGTCATACCGGCGCCGTACCGGCAGGCTCTCGGCCTCGGCGAGGGTGACCAGGTCCTGCTGAGCCTGGTCGACGACGAGGTCCACCTCGCGAGCCGCCGATCGAAAATCCGTGAGGCTCAGGACCTTGTGGCGAAGTACGTGCCGCAGGACGTCGATCTTGCCGATGAGCTTATCGCCGAGCGCAGGCGCGAGGCAGCCCGCGACGACGGCGAAAGCGGCGGCCGTGGCTGATATCGTTTTCGATTCATCCGCGATCCTTGCATTGCTGCACCGCGAAGCGGGCGCCGATGTGGTATTGCGCCACGCGGGAAACGCGATGGTGTCGGCTGTCAATCTAGCCGAGGTCGGGGCCCGGCTCGCGGATCACGGTATTCCGGAGCCGGAGATACGGAAGATCGTCGGAGCCGTCGGATTGGAAATCGTGACTTTCGATGAGAGCCAGGCCTATGCGTCCGCCTCATTGCAGTCGCGGACGCGGGGGAAAGGCCTCTCGCTCGGCGACCGGGCGTGCCTTGCGCTGGCGTTGGCGCGGGCCGTTCCGGCGCTTACGGCCGACAGGATATGGGCCGAGCTCGACATAGGGGGCGACATCCGGCTGATCCGGGGGATTTGAGCCGCCGCCTGCTGTTCGCCGCCTGTCCAGTTACGCTTGCATCAAAAATAGAAAAAAGGCAGTTTCTAGCCCGGCAGGAATCCTGCCCGAATTAGCCCGATCCACGCAACAAGCTCGGTCAACCCCCCCTCGATGGAATCTTTCGGTACAGAGTTCTGGCTGGCGCTGCTCCAGATTATCGGCATCAACATCATCCTGTCCGGCGACAACGCCGTCGTGATTGCGCTTGCCTGCCGCAATCTGCCGCCCAAGCAGCAGAAATGGGGCATCATTCTGGGCGCCGGCGCCGCCGTCGTGTTGCGCGTGATTTTCACCATCTTCGTCGTCTACCTGATGACGGTTCCCTACCTCAAGTTCTTCGGCGGCGTTCTGTTGTTCTGGATCGGCTACAAGCTGATGGTGCAGCAGGATGAATCCGATCACGTCGACGCCGGGGGCACGCTGTTCGCCGCGGTCCGCATCATCCTGATCGCCGATGCGGTGATGAGCCTCGACAACGTCATTGCGGTTGCCGCCGCGGCCAAAGGCAGCATTGTTCTGCTGGTTCTCGGGCTCCTGATCAGCGTCCCGCTGGTCGTCTACGGCGCAACGCTGCTCATAAACCTGATCAAGCGCTATCCCGTCATCGTGCCCGGCGGCGCGGCGCTCATCGGCTACATCGGCGGCGAGGTGGTGATTACCGATCTGGCCTTCGAGCCTTGGATCGCCGCCAATGCCCCTTGGATGCACGCGGTCGTGCCGCTGGCCGGCGCCATCGCCGTGGTGATGATCGGCCGTATCGTCGCACCCGGGCCCGCTCCGACCTTTCGCCAGGTAACCGGCGAAGCTGTCGGCGCCGCGGCGCTGGCGGGCTTTCGCCTGGTGCTGCAGATCGCGGGCCGCCTGCTCGTTGCGCGGGCGCCGCTGATCGTGGCGTTCTTCGTCAGCCTGTTCGGTTACAGCGTCGGCCATAACCTGCTCGGCGTCGGGGAATCGATCGATACCGCGCGATCGGTGCTGCATTCCGTGCAGCCGGTTTTCGCCGCCGCGATCGCAATCGTCTTCGGCGAAGTGACGGCGTGGGCTGTCCGCCGCTTGCGGGCGCCTTCGGAGTCGCATGATTCCGCGGTAGGTTGAACGGTCGGGCGTAGCCCGGGAAGCGGCCGTGTCGCCAATGTCCGCCATTTCCCCGGCCGAGGCGTTGCTGCCAGGCAAATCGGCATGAGGTGGGACGGGTAGCGCATCGGATGTGCGGGATCGCCGGATTTGTGGATGTCACGCCTCGCCGTTCGACCGAGGAGATGACGGCGATCGTCCAGCGCATGGCGCTCCGCCTGGTCCATCGCGGACCGGACGACGAGGGCTCGCTGGTCGAGCCCTCGCTGGGGCTTGCCCTCGGCTTCCGCCGGCTCGCCATCCAGGACCTGAGCCGCAACGGCAATCAGCCCATGACCTCCGTCAATCGCCGTTACGTCATCGTCTACAACGGCGAGATGTACAATTTCCGGGAGATGAAGGAGGATCTCCAGCGCGCGGGGTATCGCTCCTGGCGCGGCTCCTCGGACACGGAAGTCCTGCTGGCGGCGATTTCCCGCATCGGCGTGGTCGGCATGCTGGACCGCTGCGACGGCATGTTCGCCTTCGCGCTCTGGGACCGGCAGGCGCAGCGGCTGCACCTGGCGCGCGACCGCATGGGCGAGAAGCCGCTCTACTACGGCTGGGCCGGATCGACGCTGATGTTCGCGTCCGAGCTGAAGGCCCTGGTGGAACACCCTTCCTGGATAGGGGAAATCGACCCCGAGGCGGTCAGCGCCTTCATGCGCTACAGCTATGTGCCGGCGCCGCTGTCGATCTATCGCGGCATCGCCAAGCTGCCGGCGGCGCATTGGGTCAGCTTCGACCTCGCGAACCTCGAGCCGGGCGCGCTGCCGGAGCCGCGGCCCTATTGGGACGCCAGGGGCGTCGTGGAACGGACCGCGGCCGAGCCGTTCGACGGCGATCTCGATGCGGCGGCCGACGAGCTGGACCGGCTGCTGTCCCGCTCCGTCGAGCGCCGCATGGTGGCGGACGTGCCGTTGGGCGCTTTACTGTCCGGCGGTATCGATTCCTCGTCGGTCGTGGCGTTGATGCAGAAGGTGACGGACCGCCCGGTATCGACCTTCACCGTCGGCTTCGGCGACGCGCGTTACGACGAATCGGAACAGGCCCGTGCGGTGGCGCGCCATCTCGGGACCGCGCATACGGAAATCCGCGCCGAGGCGGATGCGCCGCTCAACGCCGTGGAGCGGTTGCCGCGGATCTATGACGAGCCCTTCGCCGACAAGAGCCAGCTCCCGACCGTGCTGCTGGCGGCGCTGACGCGAAGCCACGTGACGACGGCATTGTCAGGGATTGGTGGCGACGAGCTGTTCGGCGGCTATGCCCGCTATCCGGTCGCGGCGCGGCAATGGTCCCGCATATCGCGGCGCTCGGCCTTTTCCCGCCGGGCGGCGCGGTGGGCATGCGAGCATCTGCCGCTGCGGGCGATCAACGCACTTTCCAGCATTGGCGCCAAGCCTGGCCGGCTGGGAGACAAGCTCTACCGCATGCTCGCGGATGCGGCGAACGATGCGCCGGAACGGGTGCTCGAGCGGCTGCATGCCCGCTGGCGGACCGTCGATGCGCCGACGGCGCCCTACCGCGGCGGATATTTCGCGAACGACCGCGCCTGGCCGAAGCTGGAGGATGTCGAAGCGCGGCTGATGTATGCGGACGCGGCGACGTTTCTGCCGGACGACATTTTGGTCAAAGTCGATCGTGCCAGCATGGCGGCCGGGCTGGAAGTACGAGCGCCGCTGCTGAGCCGCGAGATCGTCGAATTCGCCTGGTCGCTGCCGATCGGGTTCAGGCTCGCGAACGGGGAGAGCAAGCGCGTGCTGCGCCGGCTCGCCGCGCGCTACGTTCCCCAGGAATTGCTGGGACGCCCGAAGCAGGGCTTCGAGCCGCCGCTGGCCGACTGGCTGCGCGGCCCGCTGCGCGATTGGGCGGACGATCTGCTGCAGCCCGATGCGCTGGCCGAGGACGGGCTGCTCCGGCCGGAACCTATCCTCCAGGCCTGGCGCGAGCATCGCGAAGGCTTGCGCGACCGCAACGGCGACCTCTGGAACGTCCTGATGTACCAGGCGTGGCGCGCGGAGTGGCATTAGCCGCGGCTGGGCATCGCGCCGGCCCTCGGGTATATCTTGTTCGGCGGCGGGGCCGGCAACCGGGCGATTTGGGGCGGTAGCGATCGTGGCTGTACTGGGCACATCTCTCGACGGCAAGGCGGAAACCTTTCAGGCCAATGCCGCCGCCATGCGCGAACAGGTCGCCGCGCTGCGCGCCCTTCTCGAAGAGGCGGCCAAGGGCGGCGACACGCCGTCGCGCGACAAGCACGTCGCGCGCGGCAAGCTGCTGGCGCGCGACCGCATCGACCGCCTGCTCGATCCCGGCTCGCCGTTCCTCGAGCTGTCGCCCCTGGCGGCGCACGGCATGTACGGCGAGCCCATCGCCGCCGCCGGCCTCGTCACCGGCATCGGGCGCATCGCGGGAATCGAATGCGTGATCGTCGCGAACGATGCGACGGTGAAGGGCGGCACCTACTATCCGGTCACCGTGAAGAAGCACCTGCGCGCGCAGGAAATTGCGCAGCAGAACAATCTGCCCTGCATCTACCTGGTCGATTCCGGCGGGGCGAACCTGCCGAACCAGGACGAGGTTTTCCCCGACCGCGAGCATTTCGGCCGCATCTTCTTCAATCAGGCCAACATGTCGGCGCGCGGCATACCGCAGATCGCCGTGGTAATGGGGTCGTGTACGGCGGGCGGCGCCTATGTGCCGGCGATGTCGGACGAGGCGATCATCGTGCGCGGCCAGGGGACCATCTTCCTCGGCGGACCGGCGTTGGTGAAGGCGGCGACGGGCGAGGTCACGAGCGCGGAAGAACTGGGCGGCGCGGACGTTCATTCGCGCATTTCGGGCGTCACCGATCACTACGCGGCCGACGACGATGACGCGCTCGCGACCTGCCGCCGGCTCGTCGCCAACCTCAATCGCCGCAAGACCGCGCCGCTCGACGTCGCGGAGCCGAAGCCGCCGCTGCACGATCCGGAAAGCGTTTACGGCGTCATCCCGGCCGACCAGCGCAAGACCTACGACGTGCGCGAGGTGATTGCGCGGATCGTCGACGGCAGCGCGTTCGACGAGTTCAAGCAGCTCTACGGTAATACGCTGGTCTGCGGCTTCGCGCGCATTCACGGCTATCCCGTCGGCGTCATCGCCAACAACGGAATCCTGTTCTCGGAGTCCGCGCTCAAGGGCACGCATTTCATCGAGCTCTGCTGCCAGCGGCGCATTCCGCTCGTCTTCCTGCAGAACATCTCCGGCTTCATGGTGGGAAAGAAATACGAAGCGGGCGGGATCGCCAAGGACGGGGCGAAGCTCGTCATGGCGGTCGCCTGCGCACGAGTGCCGAAGTTCACCGTGATCATCGGCGGCTCCTACGGTGCGGGAAACTACGCCATGTGCGGCCGGGCGTACGCGCCGCGCTTCCTCTGGATGTGGCCGAACGCGCGCATCTCGGTGATGGGCGGCGAGCAGGCGGCGAACGTGCTGTCGCAGGTGCGGCGCGAAAATCGCCAGCGCAGCGGCCAAGCATGGAGCGAGACCGAGGAAACCGCCTTCAAGCAGCGTATCCTCAAGCAATATGACGAGCAGGGGCATCCCTATTATGCGAGCGCCCGGCTGTGGGACGATGGCGTCATCGACCCGGCCGAGACGCGCACCGTGCTGGCCCTATCGATTTCGGCCGCGCTCAATGCGCCGGTCGAGGCGACCGAATTCGGCGTTTTCAGGATGTAGACGGCCCATGACGGAAAACTGGTTCTCACCGAGATCGACAGGCGGGGCGTCGCGACGGTCACCCTGAACCGGCCGGAGGTGCACAATGCTTTCAATGAGGAGGTCATCGGCGGGCTGCGCGACGCCTTCGACGCGCTTGCCGCGCGCGAAGATGTCCGCGTCACCGTCCTGGCGGGACGGGGCAAGAGCTTCTCCGCCGGCGCCGACCTCAACTGGATGCGCCGGATGGCGGGTTTCTCGCCGGCCGAGAACAAGGCGGACGCGCTGCGGATGGCCGGCATGTTCGACAAGCTGAACAGGCTGCCGATGCCGGTCATCGCGAAGGTGCAGGGCTCGGCGTTTGCGGGCGGTCTCGGTCTCGTCTCGGCCTGCGATATCGCGGTGGGCGTGGATCACGCGAAGTTCGCGGTGACGGAGGTTCGCCTCGGCCTCATCGCCGCTGCGATCAGCCCCTACGTCATCGCGGCGATCGGGCCGAGCGCTGCCCGGCGCTATTTCCAGACGGCGGAGCGCTTCGATGCCGCGGAAGCGAAGCGCATCGGCCTGCTGCACGAGGTGGTCGCGGCGGATGCGCTCGACGCCGCGGTGGAAAGGATCGTCGGCGAAATCCTGAAGAATGCCCCCGCGTCGCTGCGCGCCAGCAAGGCGCTGATCCGCGAGACCGCCGGTCCGGTGAGCGAGGCGCTGCGCGAGGAAACCGCGACGCGCATCGCAGCCATCCGCGCCAGCGACGAAGGCAAGGAAGGCATCGCCGCGTTCTTCGGGAAGCGCAAGCCTTCCTGGACCGGGGCGGGGGGAGCGTAAGCCGATGGCGGAGCCAGTCCTTCTCTGCACGACGGACGCGCGCGGCGTGGCGACCGTCGCCTTCAACCGGCCGCAGGTCAACAACGCCTATAATTCGGACGTCATCCTCGGCCTCATCGAAATCTTCGGCAGGCTGGCCGCCGACGACGCGGTAAGGCTGGTCGTGCTGCGCGGCAACGGCAGGCACTTCCAGGCCGGCGCCGACCTCAAATGGCTGCGCGAGGTCGCGGCCATGACGCCGGAGGAGAACTTGCAGATCTCGCGCAACACCACCGACGCGGCGCGCGGGCTCAACGAGTTTCCCAAGCCGACGGTCGCGCTCGTGCACGGCGGCTGCTTCGGCGGCGGCACCGGCATCGTCGCCGGCTGCGACATCGTCGTCGCCTCGGAGGATGCGGTCTTCTCGATCACCGAGGCGCGCTGGGGCGTCATGGCCGGGCCGATCTTTCCCCAGCTCAACGCGGCGATCGGCGAGCACAACGTGCGGCGCTACGCGCTGACCTGCGAGCGTTTCGGCGCGGCGCGGGCGCGCGAGATGGGGCTGGTCGACGAAGTCTGCGCGCCGGGCGCGCTGGATGAAGCCGCCGCGCCGCTCATCGAGGCGATCCTCGGCGGCGGCCCGGGCGCGCTCCGTGAGACGAAACGGCTGATCAAGGACGTCGCGAAGCTCGCGGTGTCCAACGCGCTTGCGGAAAAGCTGGCATTGCAGCACGCCTTGAAGCGCCAGACGGAAGAGGCGGAGGAAGGGCTTCGCAGCTTCGTCGAGAAGCGCAGCCCCAACTGGTATCCGGGGAGAGGGTGATGGCCGACGAAGTCCTCTTTGCACTCGACGGCCGCGGCGTCGCGACGCTGACGCTGAACCGGACGAAGACGCTGAACGCCTTCGACGCCGCGCAGATCGCCGCCTTCAACGGCGCCATGGCGCGTGCCGCCGGCAGCGCGGGCCTCCGGGTCATCGTCATCGCCGGCGCGGGACCGATCTTCTGCTCCGGCGCCGATATCCGCTACCTGCAATGGACCGGCACGCTGTCGCCGGCGGAGAACTTGGCCGATGCCCGGCTCTATGCTGCGATGGGCGAGGCGTTGCGCGATGCGCCCGTTCCCGTGGTCGGCCGCGTGCATGGCGGGGCGTATGGCGGCGGCCTTGCCATCGCCGCTGCCTGCGACATCGTGCTCGCCGCCGAGACCGCCAAGTTCGCCATCACCGAGGCGCGCTACGGCCTGACGCCGTCGCTCATGGTCCCGTTCCTGATCGGCCGCATCGGCCAGCGCGGCTGCCGGCGCTGGTGCCTGACCGGCGAGACGATGACGGCGGCGGAGGCGCAGCGCATCGGCCTCGCCGACATCGTCGTGGCGGATTCCGAGATCGACGACGCGCTGGCGAAGCTGGTGGATGGGCTGCTGATGAACGCGCCCGGCGGCCTCGCCGAGAGCAAGCGGTCGATCGGCGAGAACGCGCGGCCGCCGCTCGACCGCCATATCCACGAGCGCGCGCTCGTGGCCTTCGCTGACGGGCGCGGCAGCGAGCAGGCCAAGGAAGGGACCGCGGCCTTTCTCGCAAAGCGGCCGCCGCGCTGGGCGGAAGGGAGCTGAGGCGGGATGTTTCGCCGGCTCCTGATCGCCAACCGCGGCGAGATCGCCTGCCGCATCATCCGCACGGTGCGGCGCATGGGGCTGCACAGCATTGCGGTCTACTCCGACGCGGACAGGGACGCGATGCATGTTGCGATGGCGGACGAGGCGTATCGGCTGGGGCCGCCGCCGGCCGCGGAAAGCTATCTCTCCGAAGCCGCGATCCTGGAGGCGGCGCGGCAGAGCGGCGCGCAGGCGGTCCATCCGGGCTACGGCTTCCTGTCGGAGAATGCCGGCTTCGCCGACGCCTGCATCGAGGCGGGGCTGATCTTCGTCGGGCCTTCGGCCACGGCGATCCGCCGCATGGGCTCCAAGATCGAATCGAAACGCATTGCGGAAGCCGCGGGAATTCCCGTCGTGCCGGGCTACAACGGCGTGTCGCAGGCGCGCTCGGACCTGAAGGCGGCGGCGGCGGAGTTGGGATATCCGCTCGTCATCAAGGCCGATGCCGGCGGCGGCGGGCGCGGCATGCGCGTCGTCCGCGACGCGGCGGCGTTCGATGCGGCGCTGGAGGGTGCGAGCCGCGAGGCGAAAGCGGCGTTCGGCGACGGCAGGGTTCTGCTCGAGCGCTATGTCAGCCATCCGCGGCACGTGGAAATTCAGGTCTTCGGGGACGCGTCCGGCAATCTCGTCCACCTGTTCGAGCGCGACTGTTCCGTGCAGCGCCGCCACCAGAAGGTGCTCGAGGAATCGCCCGCGCCGGGTTTGAGCGACGCCCTCCGCGCCGGCCTCGGCCGGGCCGCGGTCGAGCTCGCGGCCTCGATCGGATACACCGGCGCGGGGACGGTCGAATTCATCGTCGAAGGCGGCGGCGATGCAGGCGCCTTCTACTTCCTCGAAATGAATACGCGGCTGCAGGTGGAGCATCCGGTGACGGAGATGGTCACCGGACTGGATCTGGTGGAATGGCAGCTTCGCGTCGCGGCGGGGGAGGATCTGCCGCTGGCCCAGTCGCAGATCCGCTGCCGCGGCCATGCCATCGAAGCGCGGCTCTATGCCGAAAATCCGCGCCGCAACTTCCTGCCGTCGGTCGGCCCGCTCGTTCATCTGTCCCTGCCGGAGGGCAGCGCCGGCATCCGCGTCGACACCGGCGTGCGGACAGGGGACGACGTCAGCCGGTTCTACGATCCGATGATCGCCAAGGTCGTCGCGCACGGCGATGACCGCGAGACCGCGCTGAACAGGCTGGAGCGCGCGCTGGGCGCGACCGAGGCCGTCGGCGTCGCGACGAACCGCGAGTTTCTCGCCGCGATCGCGGCGCATCCGGCCTTCCGCGAGGGCGGCATGGATACCGCCTTCATCGATACCCATCTGGAAGCGCTGACCGGGCACGCGGCCGCGCCGATCGTCGACGCGCTGGCGCTGGCCGCGTTTGCCGAGCTCGAAAGCCGCACCGCCGCGCCGCCGCGCCAGCCGGGCGATCCTCATTCGCCTTGGGACCGCATCGATGCGTGGCGCCACTTCGGGCGCGGGCGGACCCGGCTTCGCTTTCGCGACGGCGAGAAGCTCGTCACCGTCCGCGCCATGACCGGCGAGGGGCATTACATGCTGGGACTGCCGGACCGGCGCATCCGTGTTTCGGGGAGCGTCGGCGCGGACGGCGCGATCCGGCTCCTCATCGACGAAAGCCGCCGCATCGGCGGGCGCGTCGTCGCGGACGGCGATGCGCGCCATGTGCTGGCGGACGGGCGGGAGCGCCGCCTCGTCCTCGAGGATCCGGACACCGCGCCGTCGGCGAGCGAGGCGGGCGCCGGCATGCTGACCGCGCCGTTGCCGGCGACCGTGACCGCGGTCCATGTCGAAGCGGGGCTGAAGGTGTCGCGCGGCCAGGCCTTGATCGTGCTGGAAGCGATGAAGATGGAGCATGTCATCGCCGCGCCGCGCGACGGGACGGTGGCGCGGGTGCATTTCCGCGCCGGCGACCAGGTTGAGGAAGGCGCGGAATTGATTACCTTTGAAGAAAGATGAGCGGAGGAAGCATGAGGCTGCCGAAGCGGGTTCGCATGTTCGAGGTCGGCGCGCGCGACGGGCTGCAGAACGAGGCCGTGACCGTGCCGGCCGAGGTGAAGATCGGGCTGATCGACCGGCTCTCGGCGGCCGGATTGTCCGCGATCGAGAGCGGCAGCTTCGTCTCGCCGAAATGGGTGCCGCAGATGGCGGATACCGCCGCCGTGCTGGCCGGGATCGCGCGCCGGCCGGGGACGAGCTACCCGGTGCTGACGCCCAACATGCAGGGCTTCGAGGCGGCGCGCGCCGCGGGCGCGGAGGAGGTGGCGATATTCGCGGCGGCTTCGGAAGCCTTCTCGCACAAGAACATCAACTGCTCGATCGCGGCGAGCCTGGAGCGCTTCGCGCCGGTGGCGGCGGCGGCGCGCGGGAACGGCATCCGCGTGCGGGGCTATGTCTCCTGCGTGCTCGGCTGTCCGTATGAAGGCGAGATCGCGCCCGCCAAGGTCGCCGACGTCGCCGGCCGCCTGCTCGAGATGGGCTGCTACGAGGTCTCGCTCGGCGATACCGTCGGGGTGGGGACGCCGCTCAAGGCGCAGGCGATGATCGAGGCGGTCGCGGCCGCCGTGCCGCGCGAGAAGATCGGCCTGCATTTTCACGATACCTACGGCCAGGCGCTGGCGAATATTCTCGCCTGCCTCGAGCGCGGCGTGGCGGTGGTCGATTCTTCCGTCGCCGGGCTCGGCGGCTGCCCCTATGCGAAGGGCGCGTCCGGCAACGTGGCGAGCGAGGACGTGCTCTACATGCTGGACGGCATGGGCATCGCGACCGGGGTCGATTTCGACAAGCTCGTCGCGGCCGGCCGCTTCATCTCCGACTTCCTCGGGCGGCCGCCGGTTTCGCGCGTGTCGCAGGCGCTGGCCGGCAAGGCCGCCTGAGACGGAGCGCAGGGCGGCATGACGGTGCATCTGATCAAGCTCTCCGTGGGGACGAGCGACATCGAGGATCTCGCGGGCTTTCAGCGCGAGCGCATGCGCCAGTCCGCGCGCAACGGCGGGACGCCGCGCCTCTGGCATCGCACCCGCCATATGCCGCGCCGGACCGAGGAGTTGCTTGCCGGCGGCTCGATTTACTGGGTGATCGGCGGGCGCATCCGCGCGCGCCAGCGGCTCGTCGGCTTCGAGGGCGACCGCGACGAGGAGGGACGGAAGATCTGCCGCTTCATGCTCGATGCGGCGCTGGTGCCGACCGACCCGTGGCCGCATCGCGCGTTCCAGGGCTGGCGCTATCTCGATCCGAAGGATGCGCCGCCGGATCGGCCCACGGGCGAGATCGACGCGGGGATGCCGGAGGCGATGATCGCCGAGCTGCGGGATCTCGGCTTGCTGTAGCGTAAATTCGCACCCGGCACGCACCGGGCACACACCGGGCACGCACCGGGCCTGGACAAAAAATACGCAGCGGCGGCGACGCCGCCATTGCCTAACGAAAGTAGTATCGCTATATTGGGGAATTGCGACGGCTCTTGAGCCGATTGATCGGCCGAAGAGCGATATCCCGAATAGAGAGGGTATTGCACGGGTCCTGACCGGGCCGGTCGCACAGTTGTTTGACATTGTAGATATGTAGGAAGGGATGCGCGGGCGGCGTGGGGCGTTGTTTTGGGCGCGATCACGGTTATTCGGTCTGTGCATCTCTAAGGTTTGATATACATGCGAGCCTAGAGGGATTTCCTGCGGTTGCGA
>WHUA01000001.1 GCA_009377445.1 Alphaproteobacteria bacterium
CACTTCGCCGGGCTTTGTCAGGAAGCCGTCAAAGTCATAGTCGGCGCGGGCCACCGTTTCGTCCCCGCATGTCACAACGCCGGCGCCGCGAAGTCCGCCAAGATAGTGCATGACCGAATCTTTCCTTCGGAGAAGTTAGGCTGCGCATGCGTATCGAGAGGTATGCTTATGTCTCAGCGTTTCTTCTTCGGAATTCCGATCGAAGCCGATTTGCCTTTGGTCAAGGCGGCGGGAGCCGTCGCCGGTTCCTTCGTCTTTTTTGGCTTGCGGATCTCGCGGTTGCTGCGCCTTTGCCCCTTGGCCATGATGTCCTCCTGCATGAGCCCGATCCGCCGTTGCGGTCGGTAAGAAATGAAAGGTCCCGCTCTCTCGATGAGGTGCGGGACCAGCAATGCGTCTCGTCAGATAGCTTGGTGCCGCATCATCGTTTCAAGCCGCGAATCCATCCGGTATCGACCCGGCGGATCGATGCTGAGCGCCGGTGGGCTCATGGAACTCCAAGGCCGCCGGCGTTGCAATCAGGCCAGAACTTTGAGGTTGTCGGCCGACATCTTGCCGCTCTTTTGGTCGGAGACGAGCTCGAAGTCCACTTTCTGACCTTCGCGCAACTCGCCAATGCCTGACTTCTCCACGGCGCTGATATGGACGAAGGCGTCCTTGCCCCCGTCATCCGGCGCAATGAAGCCAAAACCCTTTTGAGTATTAAACCATTTCACGGTTCCCGTAGTCATGAGGAAACCCTTTCACAAATAAAGATGATGCTTGCCCGCAATGGCGGACAGTCGAAATCGCATTTTCAGGTAAGAAGATTGTCAGCGCGACGCTGATCTAGTCAGCGCAAGGCCGAGTCAACCGGCCGTCCATCGACCCTCAACACATGGGCGTTGGCATCACATAATACAAGGGCTCCATTGACGCATTCATGCGCATGGATTCCGGTTGCGAACCGGGCCTTACGTGTAGAACGACTATTTTCTGCGCCGCCGGGGCTTGACTCCAAGTTCACTTGAACTTGTAAGCTTCAGGTCAGTCGGTATCGACGCTCCCCAACCGCAGGAGAAGCATCATGACCGTACAGCTCAATCACACCATCGTCTGGTGCAGCGACCAGGAGAAATCCGCGGGCTTCCTCGCGGAGATTCTCGACCGTCCGGCGCCCACGCGCTTCGGCCCGTTCCACGTGGTCCAGGTCGACAACGGCGTCTCGCTCGACTTCCACCAGCAGGCGGGCAAGATCGCCATGCAGCACTATGCCTTCCTGATCGGCGAGGACGATTTCGACCGCATCTTCGAGCGCATAAGCGAGCGCGGCATCGCGTACTGGGCCGATCCCGGCCGCGAGCGCGCCGGAGAGATATACCGCCACAACGGCGGCCGCGGATTCTATTTCCTCGACCCCGATGGGCACCTCCTCGAAGTGCTTACCCAGCCCTACGGAAGCGGCGGGTAAAAAATCGAAGTTCGGGGCTGCGGGACATTTTCGCGCTAACATGGGTGAGACACATCTAGGGAGGAAGCGCGAAAATGCCAAAACGAAAAATCGTCGTCACCGGAGCCGCAGGGCACGTGTCCGGCATACTGCTGCCCGCATTCCGGGAGCGCTACGAGCTGGCGCTTCTCGACGTGACCAAACAGTCGAAATCCGGCGTCATCGACGACATCGTCATCGCCGACGTGTCGGACCCGGACATCGAGAAGTACCGGGCGCATTTCAAGGGCGCCTATGCCGTCGTGCATAACGCGCGGGTGCCGAACCAGCGCGATCCCCGCACCACCACCGGGCCGAACCGGCAATGGCTCGCCGCACCGCAGGTCCATCCGGTCGACGGCTACATCGCCGAGTGCAAGATGCTCGACATGGCCTTCAACATGTACAAGCTGGCGCTCGAGGAAGGCGTGCGCCGCGTCGTCATCGCCAGCTCCAACCACGCGACCGACTGGTACGAGTCGAAGCTGCACTTCGGCACGATGGACGTCGTGGATCATGCGACATATCCGAAGTCGGACAACCTCTACGGCTGGTGCAAGATCTCCTACGAGGCGCTCGGCTTCGTGTTCGCCGCGGGCCGCTTCGGCCGGCCCGTGGAGAGCGTGAACGTCCGCATCGGCGCGCCGCGCAGCCTCGACATCGCGGCGCTCGCCAAGAACCAGACGAGCCTCCGCCGCGACCTCGCCTGCTACATCAGCGACCGCGACATGCGGCAGCTCTACGTAAAATCCATCGATACCGACGACATCCGCGACGCCGACGGCGTGCCGTTCCAGGCCTTCTACGGCGTTTCCAACAACACGCGGTCCTGCTGGAGCATCGCCAATGCACGCAAGGTCATCGGCTACGCGCCGGAGGACGATTCCGAGCTGGTGTACGCGGACGAGCTGCGCAAGCACCTGACGGCGCCGGGCAGGACCTACGCGCCGGGACCGGAATAGCCATGCCGGAGCCGCGGAGCCTTGCGGAGCGGATGCGAAACGGGGAATGCGTCTACGGCCTTTTCGTCTTCTCCCCCGATCCGGCGCATACGGAGCTGGCGGGGCTCGCCGGCTTCGATTTCGTCATCGTCGATCTGGAGCATGCCCCGCTTGGGATTGCGGACGTGCTCGCCCATGTCCGCGCTGCGGCCGGCGCCGGCCTGTCCGTCATCGTGCGCGTTGCCGACGACGCGCCGGCCGAGGCGGCGCGCCTGCTCGACATCGGCGCCGCCGGCATCGTCTTCCCGCATGTCGGGCTCTCGCCCGAGCGGACGGCGGCAGCCGTATCCGCGCTCCGCTACGGGCCGGCGGGGACGCGGCCGGCCTGCACCGGCGTGCGCGCCGGCGGCTATGGGCAGAGGGATTTCGGCGCCTACGTCCGGCGGTCGAACGAAACGACGCTCGCCATCGGCCTGATCGAGGACGCGGCCGTGGTGGGGAGGATCGGCGAGGTCCTGGATTCGGTAGCGCTCGACGTCGTCCTGCCCGGGCCGGGCGACCTGGCGGCATCGCTCGGGCTGCCCGGCGAGCTTTCACATCCCCGCGTCCGCGCCGAGGTCGACCGGATCGTCGACGCAGTGCAGGCGCGCCGCGGCCCCGCCATCGGCGCCTATGTCGGCAGCGTCGAGGACGCGGCGGCGTGGCGCAAGCGCGGCGCGACGTTCATCGCCTATTCCATCGACTACAAGATCCTCGGCGCGGCGTTCCGCGAGATCCGGTCGGCGATGGCGGGATGAGCCGCCGCGCCCTTTGACAGAACCGCCGGTTGTCCGGTTAATCTCGGACAACGATAAAAATCGCACGCCACAGGAGACCGGCCCCGATGTCCTCGATCCCGCTTCGCCACGGCATCTTCCTGCCGCCCTTCCATCCGATGGACGAGAACCCGGCGGCCTGCATCGACCGTGACTTGGAGCTGATGCAGTGGCTCGACCGGCTCGGCTTCCACGAAGCCTGGATCGGCGAGCATCATTCGGCCGGCTGGGAGATCATCAGCTCGCCCGAGCTGTTCATCGCGGTGGCGGCGGAGCGCACGCGGTCGCTGCGCTTCGGCACCGGCGTCATATCCCTGCCCTACCATAACCCGCTGATGGTCGCGAACCGCATCATCCAGCTCGACCATCACACGCGCGGGCGCGTCATGTTCGGCGCGGGGCCGGGGCTGCTCGCCTCCGACGCGCTGATGCTCGGCATCGATCCCTCGACGCAGCGCGACCGCATGGCCGAGGCGCTCGACGTGATCCTCCGCCTGTTCCGGGGCGAGATCGTCACCGAGAAGACCGACTGGTACACGCTGGTAAACGCGCGGGCGCATATTCCGCCCTACACCAAGCCCCACCCCGAGGTCGCGGTGGTGAGCGCGGTCACGCCGTCGGGCGGGCGGCTCGCGGGCAGGTACGGCCTCAGCATGATCTGCGTCGCCGCCACCAACCCGTTCGGCTTCGACGCGCTGGGCGCCAACTGGCAGATCGCCAACGAGGTCGCGGCCGAGCGCGGCCTGGCCATGGACCCGGCGCAGCTCAGGCTGGTCGGGCCGCTGCACATCGCCGCGACGCGGGCGGAGGCCTATGCCAATGCGCGCTTCGGCTTCGAGCGCTATCTCAACTACCTCAACAACAACCAGCCGCGCTTCAAGGTGCCGGCCGGCAAGGACCCGGCCGAGTGGTTCGTCGAGAGCAAGTTCGGCGTGATCGGCACGCCGGACGACGCCATCGCCATGATCGAGCGGCTCTACGCCAAGCAGGGCGCGTTCGGCGCCTTCCTGCACCAGGCGCACAACTGGGCCGACTGGGAGCAGACGAAACACTCCTACGAGCTCTACGCCCGATACGTCATGCCGCATTTCTCGGGCGACAACCGGGCCCGCATCGAATCCTTCGACTGGTGCACCGAGCATCTGGACGAGCTTGCGGAAAAGCGTTCCAGCGCCGCGCGCGCGATGTTCGACAAGCACGAGGCGGAGCAGAAGGCGAAGCAGACGGCAACGCCGACAGCGCGCCCGGCGAAGGGGAAAGAGGCGTTCTGAAGCGCCATTCGAGAATCTCAGAAAGATTCGTGGATGCGCGTATCAAGTATGCGCATGACGGCTTTCTATTATTTATCAAATAAATACGTCGTGCCCGGGCTTGACCCGGGTACCCACGAAGTATCCGTCGGACCCGAGAACGCAGGCGGGCCAAACCGTGCGATTGGCATTCCATGCGCGACTCGCATTAAAATGACCCCGCCCACCGCCCTTCCCGGGTAACGCGACCAATCGATCAAAGGGAATGAACCGCATGAGCGCAGGAGAGCGACTGCCGGGAACGCCTGTTCCCATGCACAAATGGGCCGGGTCCGGGGGCTTATCCCTGGCCGGCGACACCTGGGGCGATCCCGGCGGGCCGCTGGTCGTGCTGCAGCACGGCGGCGGCCAGACGCGCCACGCCTGGAAAGGCGCCGGAGAGACGCTCGGCAATGCCGGCTACCACGCCGTCGCCTTCGACGCCCGCGGCCACGGCGACTCGGATTGGGCCTCGGCCGACGCCTACAGGCCCGATGACATGGTCGAGGACCTGCGCTGCGTCGTGCAGGCGCTCGGCGGCAAAAAGCCGATCCTGGTCGGTGCGTCGATGGGCGGGGGCGTCAGCCTGCTCGCGGTCGGCGAAGCGCGGGTGACGGCCGCGGCGCTGGTGCTGGTCGACATGGCGCCCCGCATCGAGGCGGAAGGCCGGCGCCACATCCAGGAATTCATGAACCAGAAGCCCGAGGGCTTCGACAGCCTCGAAGAGGTCGCCGAGGCGATCGCGAACTACCAGCCGCACCGCCCGCGGCCGCGCACGCTCGATGGCCTGGCCAAGAACGTCCGGCTCGGCCGCGACGGGAAATATCATTGGCACTGGGACCCGGCGCGCCGGCACGCCCGCAACGACGACGGCGCGCACCGGGGCCGCCTGCATGCCTGCGCCGACCGTCTCGGCCTGCCGACGCTGCTCGTCCGGGGCGGGTTGTCGAACGTCTTGAGCGAGGAGGGCGCGAAGAGCTTCCTCGAACAATGCCCGCATGCGGAATACGTGTGCGTCAACAATGCGGCGCACATGGTCGCCGGCGACCGCAACGACAACTTCGCCACCGCCGTCATCGAATTCCTCGGGCGGGTGGCGCCGCCGCATTGAAGCGGTTCGCCATCGGCCCGCCGGAAGGGTAGTATAGGCTGCCGTCAGATCCCGTGGGAGATGCGTGGGAGGCAAGCCATGACCGTGAGCATCCGGCAGATACATCCATTCTTCGTCGGCGAGGTGGCGGACGTCGATCTCAGGCGCCCGCTCAGCGAAGGGGAAGCCGCCGCCATAGACGCCGGCATAAACAAATACGCGGTGGCGATCTTTCACGGGCAGGACATCACCGACGAGCAGCAGCTCGCCTTCAGCGGCAATTTCGGGACGATCGAGCTGCCGGGATCGGCGACGAACATCACCAAGGCGGACGAGCGCCGGATCAGGGCCGACATGGCGGACGTATCCAATCTCGACCGCGACCAGCGGCCCTTCGCGCGCGCCGACCGCCGCCGCATGTTCAATCTCGGCAATCGCCTCTGGCATTCCGACAGCTCGTTCCGGGCGGTGCCGGCGAAATACTCGCTGCTGTCCGGCCGCATCGTCCCCGCCGAGGGGGGCAACACCGAGTTCGCGGACATGCGGGCGGCCTACGACGCGCTGGACGCCGCGACCAAGGCGGAGATCGAGGACCTGGTCTGCGAGCATTCACTGCTCTACTCGCGGGGCCTGCTCGGCTTCACCGAGCTCACGGAAGCGGAAAAGGCGAGCTTCAAGCCGGTGCGCCAGCGGCTCGTCCGCACCCATCCGGTCACAGGGCGCAAGTCGCTCTTCCTGTCGTCCCATGCCGGCGCGATCGTCGGCTGGCCGATGCCGGAAGCCCGCGCCTTCCTGCGCGACCTGATGGAGCATGCGACCCAGCGCGAGTTCGTTCACGTCCATGTCTGGCGGCAGCACGACCTCGTCATCTGGGACAATCGCCAGACCATGCACCGCGTCCGGCGCTTCGACGACGTGCGGGAGATCCGCGACATGCGCCGCACCACGATCAAGGGCGAAGCGATGACCGCAGAGCAGGCGGCGTGAAGGCGCTCCGCTTCCCTCCCGTGGGCGGAGAGGGAAGGCAGTGGTCTCAATACCCCGCCGCGAGCTCGCGGGAAATCAGGATCTTCTGCACCTCGTTGGTGCCGTCGTAGAGCTGGAAGACCCGCGCATCTCGGTACAATTTCTCGACCGGATAGTCGTTGACGAAGCCATATCCGCCATGCACCTGGATGGCGGCGGAGCAGACGCGCTCGCACATCTGCGAGGCGAACAGCTTCGAGATCGAGGCCTCCTTGATGCAGCGCACGCCCGATTGCTTGAGCCTGGCCGCGTGGTGGCACATCTGGCGTGCGACCTCGATGTCGGCCGCCATCTCGGCCAGCATGAACGCCACGGCCTGGTGCTCGAAAATCCTCTTGCCGAAAGCCTCGCGCTCTTGGGCATAAGCGAGCGCTGCGTCGAATGCCGCGCGCGCGACGCCGATGCCTTGCGCGGCCACGGCGACCCGCCCGCTGTCGAGCCCGGAAAGCGCGATCTTAAGCCCTTCGTCCGGCCGGCCCAGCATGTTCTCGGCCGGCACCTCCAGGCCTTCGAGTGCGATCTGGCAGGTATCGTTGGTGCGGTGCCCCAGCTTGCGCTCGACCCGCAGCACCTTGTATCCGGGCCATTCGGTGCGGACCAGGAAGGCGGAAATGCCGCGCTTGCCGGCCTCGGGATCGGTCACCGCCAGGACGACGGCAACATCCGCCGACCGTCCGGAGGTGATCAGCGTCTTCATCCCGTCGATGACGTAGCGGTCGCCGCGCCGCACGGCGCGGGTGCGCAGGTTGCCGGCGTCGGAGCCCGCCTGCGGCTCCGTCAGCAGCATGCAGCCGATCTCCTCGCCGCTCGCCACCGGTTTCAGGAAACGCTCTTTCTGCTCCGCCGTCCCGTAGTCCCTGACCTTGAAGCCATAGGAATTGGTGGCGCAGACCATATTGCAGACGCCGGCATCGCCATAGGCCAGTTCTTCCACCGCGAGGACATAGGAAAGGAAATCCGCGCCGCTGCCACCCCATTCGGCGGGCATGGTCACGCCGAACAGGCCGAGCGCGCCGATGCGGTAGACGGTGTCGAGCGGAACCGTCTCGGTCCGGTCCCAGTCGGCGGCGAAAGGCGCGATCTCCTTCCGGACGAAATCGCGCGTCATGTCGCGGATGGCGGCCTGCTCGCCGGTGAGCTGCGACATCGCCGACTAGTCGATCGGGACGAAGATCGAATGGCGAAGCTGCCCCAGCGACTGCGACAGATGGCCCTTGCCGCTGATGTCCTCCACCAGGACGATCTCGCCCGCGCCGATGATCCGGCTCTCGCCGTCGCTCGCGGTGAGCTTCACCCCGGCATCGAGGTTGATGATGTACTGGCGGCGCGGCGCCGGGTGCCAGTCGAGGTCGTAGTCCGCCACCGTCTCGCGGAAGATGATGCCGGTCGCCGGCAGGCGCTTGGAATAGCTGCTGTGCGGGCGCTTCACGTCCCACTCGACCTCGATGTCGCGGAAGTGCGATTCGCCTTTTTCGTCCTCGTAGAGATTATGGATCCGCATCGCTTGGAACTCCCTCGCTTATGGTTTCTGTTGTGTCAGCGCAGCGCGGCGCAGGCCTGTTGAATGAGATCACCGCCGAGCACGAGGTCCTCCTCGGGCGCGACGAAGCTCGCACGGAAATAGGGCGACAGGCCGTAGGCCACGCCCTGCACGACGGCGACGCCGACGGAATCCAGCAGATACATCGTGAAGTCGGTGTCGTTCTCGATGACCCGGCCGTCCGGCGTGCGCTTGCCGATCGTCCCGGCGCAGGAGCAGAATATGTACATCGCGCCTTCCGGCAGGTCGCAGCTCAGGCCCTTCGCGGCGCTCAGCTTCTTGTAGAGAATGTCGCGGCGGTGCTGCAGGTTAGCCGTGCGCTCGCGCACGATCTCCTGCGGGCCGGTGATCGCGGCGATGGCGGCCGCCTGGGCGACGGCGCTCACGCCCGACGTGCTCTGCGATTGCATCTTCGACATGTTGGCGATGATCGCCTTCGGACCGCCCGCGAAGCCGAGGCGCCAGCCTGTCATCGAATAGGCCTTGGAGACGCCGTTGCAGGTGACGGTGCGGTCGTAGAGACGCGGCTCGATCTGGGCGAAGGTCGCGAACTCGCGACCGTCGAAGATCAGGTGTTCGTACACGTCGTCGGTGACGATGTGCACGTGAGGATGGCGCAGCAGCACGTCCGCCAGCGCGCGCAGCTCGACCGGCGAATAGGTCGCGCCGGTCGGATTGCTGGGCGAGCTGAACATCAGCCATTTGGTGTTCTTCGTGATCGCTTCCTCGAGCTGCTCCGGGCGCATCTTGAACTGGTTGTTCTGGCCGCAGCTCACGACGACCGGCGTGCCGCCCGCGAGCAGCACCATGTCCGGGTACGATGCCCAGTAAGGCGCGGGAATGATGACCTCGTCGCCCTGGCTGACGGTGGCCATCAGGCAGTTGAACAGGATCTGCTTGGTGCCGGACCCGGCGGTGATCTGGTCGAGCCCGTATTCCAGGCCGTGGTCGCGCCGGAACTTGAGCTGGGCCGCCTCGCGCATCGCCTGGGTGCCGTTGATCGGCGTGTACCAGATCTCGTTGCGCTCCATCAGGTCGATCACCGCCTGCTTGGCATTGTCGGGGGTGGGAAAGTCCGGCTCGCCCGAGGTGAGCTTGATTATCTTTCGTCCCTCCGCCTGCAGCTCACGGACGCGCGCGGCGGCGACCTGGCTAGGCGACGGCTTGAACCGGCTCATTCGCGGGGCGAAGAAGTCCATCCTGGCAGGCTCCCATTCCGAATATGACGACCGTCCTGAGCGCCGGGCGGCGGCGGACGGGCAAAGGTTGAGTATAGAGACGGCGGGCATTGTCCCGTCAAATCGCCGCGGCGTCGAGAGGCTGGAAGCGGGCCGGCGGGAATTTTCGCGCGTGCTACCGCCCGAGCGTCGCGCCCGGTGGGGGCTGGAAGGCGTGGACCCGGGGGCCGACGATATTCAGCGATTCCAGGACCGCGTAGTCGATCGTGCCGGTCGGATTGAGCCCCCGGTCCTCCTGGAACTTGCGGATCGCAAGCTCCGTTTGGCGGCCGGCACGCCCGTTGGCCGGGCCGGGATCGTAGCCGCGCTCGGCAAGCGCCTGCTGCACGACGCGGACCGTCTCGCCGACCGCGGTGACATCGGTGGGCGGCGGCGCCGGTTTCGGCGTGGCGGTCTTACGTGTAGCGGGCTTGCGCCGGGCCGGTTCTTCCGGCCGCTCCCGCTGCAACGAATCCTCGCGCGGCGTGGCGGAAATTACCGGGTCCGTCGCCGCGGGTTCGACGGGGGCGGTCCGCGCCACCAGCTTGCCCACGTCGCGTACCGGGTCGCGCACTGGGCGTACCGGAGCCTGCTCCTCTTTCGGCGCCGGATCGGGTTTCTCGGCAACGGTGCGTTCCAGCGGCACCGTACGCTCGAGCTGCTTGGCCGGCGGCACGGGAGACGGCGGCGGCGGCGGCGGAGCAGCCGCCTGCTCCTGCGGTTGCGGTGCGGGTTCGGCGGTATCGGCAGCTTTCGCCGGCGCGGCCGGCTTCGGCGCTTCTTCGGCAGTTGCCGCGCTGTCCTCGCGGACGGTCACGTTTACCTTAGGACTGGGGACCGTAGGACTCGGGGCCGTAGCGCTGGGGACCGTAGCGCTGGGGACCGCCGGGCCGGAAACAGCCGGGCTGGGCGGAAGCGGTGTCGCCTCGGACGCCCCAGACTCCCCGGATGCCGAGGACGCCTCGGCTGCCTCTGCCGCCGGGGGCGCCGGTTTCGCCGCGGCAGGCGAATCGCCCTCGCTCTTTGGCACGGTGCTCTTTTCGGCGCTCTCTGATGCCTGCGCCGGCGGCGTGCGGTCGGCCGAGACGGCAACCTCACGGTTGTCCGCGGTCGTTTCCGGCACTGGCGGAACGAAATACCGGTATGCCGCTACCGCAACGATGGCGATCGCGAATGACGCCGCGATGCGCAGCATCAGCGGCCACGGAGAGCTCCACGACGTCTGGCTTTCGCTGCTGTCCCCGAACATGGCGGCACGCGGCTGCTGCCTTCCCCTCAGCATGATGGAATGGATCAGGGCAACCGGCCCCAGCAGTGCGCCGTACAGCCACCACACAAGGAAGTTTCGGCCCTTGCCATGCGCGATGATGGCTGGGGCGAGGCCGAGCAGCAGGGCAAGGATCAGGAAATAAGGCGTCACGTCTTCCTCATTGGTTAATCCTTAAGTGTGCCGCAAAGGCCCCCCATTGCAAGCCTCCCTACCACTATAGACGCCCTGAAGCGGTGGGAATTCCATATAACGCCCACGGCCGTGGGCATGTTCCCTGGGGCATGTTCCCTGCCCCCCCTTCGATCGCGGGCATGCCGGAATTGGACGAAGCCGGGATGACCGGGCTGACAAGTCCCGGGATCGCCTTGGCGCCGGCGCGCAGCCGGCATCCCGTCGCGGTTGCCGGCTACGCGGCGCTGTGCCGCTGGCCGCGAACGCGCTCGACCGAGTTGATCTCGTCGGAAACGGTGGTGCGGTGAAGCACGCGGCGCTCGCCCATCTCGTCATAAGGCGTGGCGCGGTGCATCGTGCACCGGTTGTCCCAGACGATCAGGTCGCCTTCGCGCCAGCGGTGACGGTGGACGAATTGGGGCTGCGTCGCGAACGCCAGCAGCTCCTCGATGAGCTGCCGCCCCTTCTCGACCGGCCAGCCGATGATGTGCGAGGCATGCGAGGCGATGTAGAGCGCATTGCGCCCGGTGGCGGGATGGCGGCGCACCAGCACCTGCTGGACGGGCGGCAGCTCGGTGCGCGCGCCGTCGGTATATCCGGCGAAGCCCATCTTGGTGCGCGAATAGAAGATGCTGTGCTCGACGATCAGGTCGCCGATCTCGCGCTTGCGCGTCTCCGGCAGCGCATCGTAGGCGGCGCGCATGTCGGCGAACTCCGTGTCGCCGCCGGCCGACGGAATCTCGCGCGCGGACAGCAGCGAGCAGCGCGCCGGCACATGCTTGAAGGTGTTGTCGGTGTGCCAGAGCTGGTTGGCGCGGTTGTGGAAGCGCCGCTCGTCGTCCTCGGCGAGCAGGCGGCCGTCATGGTCGATGTTCGAGATGTCGGCCATCTCCGCGCGCAGGCGCCGCTCCTGTTTCGCCCAGTGATATTTCGTCGCGGTGAAGACCGGGCCGAACAGCTTGCTGAACTCGACCTGTTGCGCATCGCTCATCGCCTGGCCTCGGAACAGCAGGATCGCGTGCTCGTTAAAGGCCGCGTCGATCTCGGCGAAGAGATCCGGCGTCACCGGCCGGGTGAGATCGACCCCGTCCACCTCACCGAAGAACAGGGGGTGCGAGCGCTTGACGGTGATAGCCATCATTCTCTCCAGAACGCGATGCCGGAAAGCCATTATACAACGGAAGCGCGGTCTCGGCGAACTGCCGCGTCCTAGCGGAAGGCCGGCATGACCTCCTTCGCGAACCGCTCGAGCTGCTCGATCATGACCGCCTGCGGCGTACCCATGCTGGACTGCACGTTGACCGCCTCCAGCCCGGGAAACTTCTTTTCGAGGCCATGCAGGTATTCGATGAACCCGCCCGGCGGCCCACAGTACCAGGAGCCGTGGTCGCAGGCGTCCTCCAGCGTCGGGATGCCGGAATTCTTGATGCCGCCGCGCCGGCCGATGGCTTCGATCTGCTCGTCCTTGAGCTTTCCGAGGAAGCCGAGCGGGCCGAACATCTTGGCGTGCTCCTCGTAATAGGGCCGCGCCTGGCGGATGCCCTCCTCGCGGGTCGGCGCCAGGTGGAACGAGACGCCGAAACAGAGGTTTTCGCCGGGCTTTACATCGATACCGGCGCGCTGATGCGCCGCCTGGAAGGCGTGGATCGATTTCTCCGCCAGCAGCGCCGAGCCGCCGCCGATCACCCCCTTGATGCCGTTCCGCACCATGAAATCGAGCCCGCGCTCGGTCGCGCTCACGACCGGCTGCCAGCATTCCACCGGCTGGCGCAGCGGGCGCGGCACGAGGGTCAGCTCCTTCAACGTGTATCCGCGGTAGGGCACCGCCGGGGGCAGCGTGTAGTGCTTGCCCTTGTGGGAGAACGACTCCTCCCTGAGCGCCTTGAGAACGATCTCGACCTGCTCCTCGAAGATCTCGCGGTTGGCCTCCGCGTCCAGCATCGGGCCGCCGAGCGTTTCCACCTCGCGCGTGTGGTAGCCGCGGCCGACGCCGAAGATCATGCGCCCGCCCGTCAGGATGTCGGCCACCGCGAAGTCCTCCGCGAGCCGCAGCGGGTGCCACATCGGCGTGATGTTGAAGCCGCAGCCGAAGCGGAGCGTCTTGGTGATATGCGCCAGATGCACGCCCAGCATGGGGATGTTGGGAATGCACTCGTAACCTTCGTGCTGGAAGTGATGCTCCGCGAACCACAGCGTGTCGTAGCCGTTCCGGTCCATGCAGCGGGCGAGCGCCTCGGACTTGGCGAAGATGCCCACCAGATGCTCGTTGGAATAGCGACGCTCGTTGGCGGGGGTCGCATCCTGGCCCATATCGCCGAGATCGATGTGTCCGGCGAAGAGCGAGTTGAATCGCTTAATCATGTCGGGCGCTCCTTCCTGCATCGCGTGTCTTGCCCATGGTACATGTTATCCGCCCGGATGCTAAACCGGCGCGCGAGCCGCCCTGGCGGCTCGACGCAGAGGCCGGTTATCGTCACAGTGGTGGGAACAAGACCGGTCGAGGAGAAAAAGCCGCATGACTTGGAAACGAATGGTGCTGGAAATCGGCATGGGAACCGACATTCGGGGAGCCGACTACACCAAAGCCGCAGTGCGCGCCTTGCGGGACGCGCTCTGGCACAACTCGCTGAGCGTCGCCAAGGCGCTTGGCCAGCCGACGGATTCGATGCGGGTGGAGGTGCTGATCGGCGTGCCGCGGCCGGAAAAGGTCGATACGGCCGCCGTGCTCGCGGTCCTGCCGCACGGCACCGGAACCGTGAAGGTCGTGGAGGGCGGCCTCGAGATCCGCAACGACGAAGGCACCGATTCCACGGTGATCGCCCAAGCCGCCGCCATCGTGCGGCTCGACCTGCCCTAGGAGGGACGCACGATGCCAGCAAGACGCGTGATTCTGGAAATGGGAACCGGCAACGACCTGCACGGCGGCGACTACACCAAGGCAGCCTTGCGCGCCGTCCAGGACGCCATCCACCACAGCTCGCTCGCGATGATTCGGTCGCTCGGGGTCGATTCCAAGACCATGCAGGTCGACGTGACGATCGGCGTGCAGGAGCCCGGCAAGGTCGATGCGGAAAAGGTGAAGGCGTCGCTGCCGCACGGCAAGGTCACGGTGAAGGTGGTCAAGGGCGGCCTCGACGTGCCGGACGAGACAGGCAAAGACACCGCCGTCATCGCCAGCGCCGCGGTCGAGGTCAGGCTAAACCTGCCCTAGGCTGGCGGAGAGACGGGAGGACAGCATGAGCACGCTGAAGCCGGAAACGCGCGACAAGCTCAGGGGCGTCAGCACGGCGACGATCTGCACCGCGCTCTTCAAGCGCGGGCTCCGCAACCAGTTCATCCAGGACGTCCATCCGTTGAACCCCGATCTCGGCAACATGGTCGGCGAGGCGTTCACGCTGCGCTACATTCCGGCGCGCGAGGATCTCAACCCGATCACGGTGTTCCAGGACCACGCGCACCCGCAGCGCAAGGCCGTCGAGGAATGCCCGCCGGGCGCGGTCTTCGTCGTCGACAGCCGGAAGGACCCGCGGGCGGCCTCGGCGGGGTCGATCCTGGTGTCGCGGCTGATGGTGCGGGGCGTGGAGGGAATCGTGACCGACGGCGGCTTCCGCGACGCGGCCGAGATCGCGAAGCTGAAGATCCACAGCTATCACAACCGGCCGTCCGCCCCGACCAACCTGACCTGCCACCAGGCGCTCGACATCAACGTCCCGATCGGCTGCGGCGACGCCCCGGTGTTTCCGGGCGACGTCATCGTCGGCGACGGCGACGGCGTCGCCGTCATCCCCGCGCATCTCGCGGACGAGATCGCCGGCGAGGCCGTCGAGATGACGGCCTTCGAGGATTTCGTCGCGGAGAAAGTGCTGGAGGGGCGAACGATCCTCGGCCTCTACCCGGCGACGGCGGAGAAAACGCGCGCCGATTTCGCCGCCTGGCGAAAGGAGAGGAAGAGGTAAGGCGCGACTCTTCCGCTACGCATTCGCCGCGGCGAGCACCATGTCGGAGCCCTTCTCGCCGCACACGATCGACGGGATGTTGGTGTTCGACGACGGGATGGTCGGGAATATCCCGGAGTCGATGACGCGCAGGTTTTGCACGCCGCGGACGCGCAACTCGGGATCGACCACGGACGCCGCGTCGACGCCCATCTTCGTCGTGCCGACCATGTGCCAGCTCGTCTGGACGGTGTTGCGGATATAGTCCAGCAATCCCGCGTCGTCCTGGACTTCGGGACCGGGCCGCGTCTCGCGCACGACCATGTCGCGCAGCGCCGACATGGCCGCGACCTTGCGCGCCACCTTGACGCCGTCGAGGAATGTTTGCGCGTCGGCCTCGTGCGACAGGTATTTCGGGTCCATGCTCGCCTGCTCCATCGGGTCCCTGGAACGGATGTGCAGGTGGCCGACGGATTTCGGCTGCAGAATGGTGACGCCGAAGGTGAAGCCCGAGAACGGATCGAGGCCTTGCTCCGGCGTCCGCGCGTAGCGGTCCGCGCTCGACAGCGGCAGGAGCCGCAGCACCAGGTTGGCCTGATTCACCTCAGGCCCGCTGCGGTAGTTCATCTGCGCCGTCGCCGAGCAGATCGTCAGCAGGCCCTGGCGCTTGAAGATGAAGCGCAGGCCTTCCTTCATCTTGAGCCAGGGATTGCGCAGCACGTCGTTGATGGTGATCGGCTTCGAGCATTCGAAGGTCAGCCGCGTATTTGGATGATCGCGCAAATTCTCGCCGACGCCCGGCAGATGATGCAGGACGGGAATGCCGTGCTTCTTCAGGATCTCGCCGTTGCCGATGCCGGACAGCTCTAGCAGCTTCGGCGAGACGAGCGGCCCCGCGGAAAGGATCACCTCGCGGCGGGCGCGGACGCTGCGTATCGTCCCATCGTGGGAATATTCGACGCCGGTCGCCCGCGTGCCGTCCATCACGACGCTCGATGCGTGCGCCCGCGGCAGG
The DNA here is from genome assembly GCA_009377445.1 of Alphaproteobacteria bacterium. Classification (GTDB taxonomy): domain Bacteria; phylum Pseudomonadota; class Alphaproteobacteria; order UBA8366; family UBA8366; genus WHUA01. The sequence continues at coordinate 15,778 of WHUA01000001.1, forward strand.
ATGCTGAGGTTGGGCCGCTTGCGCGCAGGCTTGAGATAGCCGACCGCCGCGCTGTTGCGCAGCCCCTTGCGCGTCGAATACTGCAGATAGAAGGCGCCCTCGTAGCTGCCGTCGTTGTAGTCCTCGAGCTTGCGGTAGCCCGCTTCCGTGCATGCCCCGAGGAAGGCGTTGGACAGCGGATCGAAATCGTCGAGCCGCGTGCAATGGATCGGCCCGCCGGCGCCGCGCACCTTCGCGTCGCCCTCGGGAAAGTCCTCCAGCCGCTTGAACAGCGGCTCGAGGTCGGCATAGCCCCAACCCTTGCATCCCTGTTCGGTCCAGGAATCGTACTCCGCCGGGTCGCCGCGCACGAACAGGTTGCCGTTGATCGAGCTGGACCCACCGATTACCCTGCCGCGCACCCAGCGCTGCGGCTTACCGTTGAGATGCTCCTGCGGCTCCGTCAGGAAGGGCCAGGTCAGCCGCTCGTCGTTCAGGATGTTCCCGACGAAAAGCGGAATATGAATGTTGTGGTTGCGGTCGCGGCCGCCCGCTTCCAGCAGCAGCACTTGATAGCGCCCATCGGCGCTGAGGCGGTTGGCGACGACGCAGCCGGCCGAGCCGGCGCCCACGACAACGTAATCGAACTCGGCTTGGTCGGGAACGGAAGTTACATACACCGCCCGGATCCTCCCTGATTTCCGCGCCCTGCCGGGCGAGGCTGCCCGGCGAGCGACTCTGTTGATTGCGGTCATTTTGGGTGAGATCGCCGGCCAAGGCAAAAACAGGCGGCCGGACCGCCGCATCAGGCCGGAATGTCGCCCTCGATCGAGAGGCGGTGCATCTCGCGGCGGAAGCCGTGATAGTCGTTGACGGCGAGGTGCTGCACGGCGCGATTGTCCCAGATCGTGAAGGTGCCCGCCTGCCAGCGGTAGCGGCAGGTGAATTCCGGGCGCTCCTTGTGGCGGAACAGGAACTCGAGCAGCGGGCGGCTCTCTTCCTCCGTCCAACCGTCGAAGCGCACCGTGTGCAGCGCGTTGACGTAGAGCGCCTTGCGCCCGGTCATGGGATGCGTCCGCACCACCGGGTGGACGCCTTGCAGGTTCATCTTGTCCTGGCCGACGAGCTTCACGCTCTTATAGGCGTTTCCGGCCGCCCGGCCGCCGCCCTTGCGATGCGCGGCGCTGTTGATCGCGCGCAGGCCGTGCAGCGCCGCCTTCATGCCGTCCGACAGCGCGTCATAGGCGAGATGCATGTTGGCGAAAAGCGTGTCGCCACCGTAGGGCGGGACCTCCACGGAATAGAGCACCGTCGCCATCGGCGGGCGCTCGGTGTAGGTGGTGTCGGAATGCCAGCCCTCGCCGAAGTTCGTCGTTTCTTGCGGCTCCTTAACGACCGCGAAGACGTGCGGCTCTTCCGGCAGCCCCTCGGCGAAGGGATAGAAGCCGACGCGGCCGAAATTCTCCGCGATCTCCACCAGCGCCTTCGGGCCGAGATTATGAGACGGGAAGGACAGAACGAGCCGGTCGCGAAACGCCACCCTGATCTCGTTCCAGGTTTCCGCGTCCGCGCGCAGCAGGTCGACATCGCGCACCTCCGCGCCAAGGGCGCCGGCGAGCGGGACGACGGTGATCTTACGGTAGGCCATGCGATGTCCGCCGATTGCAGCTTTGCCGGTGCCGGCGCGGCATTGGCGCCGGCGCACAACTATACGCAAATCCGCAAGACCGCGCGATTCGGGCGCTAGAGCAACCTGCGTCCTATCGGACGCAGGTTGCTCTAGCCTTTTAAGATAGATCAATTTACCTGCAATCAGGTGATTCCACCTGATTGCAAATTGATCTAGCGAAGGAGGAATTGCACCGGCACGACGAGCTCCAGCCGCGCTTGGCTCATGCTGTCCGGCATCTGCGGCAAGGGCTGGGCGCGCTGGACCATTTCCTCGACCTCATGGTCGAGGATGTCGTATCCCGATCCCTTCTGGATACGGAAGTCGAGCACCCGGCCTTCGCGGTCCATGACGAAGTACAGCAGGGTCGTCCCTTCCATGCGGCGGAGCCGGGCGCTCCGCGGATATTCCTTGTGCTTCTCCAGCCAGGCCTGGAGGACGGCCATGTAGTCGACAACCTCTCCCGGATTGCCGCCGCCGGTTGTGTCGTTGGCGTTGCCGGCATTCGGGCTGACCTGCACGCCGGCTTTTCCGTTCACGCCGGCCACCGAAGGCTTGACGCTCGCGACCTGCTTCTCGGGCTCGCGAGGAGGCGTCTTCTCAAGAACCGGCTTCGGCTCGGCGCGCTTCTTCGGGGGCTCGGGAACGGGGGGCTTAGGCTTGGGCGGCGGCACCATGGCGGGCTGCGGAACCGGCTCGACCGGCTTTGGCTCGGGTTCCGGCACCTGCCTGTCTTCGTTGAGCGCGACGTCGGGCTGTTCGGGCGGCGGTGGCTCCACCGCTTCCGGCTGCGCCTTCGGCTCCTCGGGCCGTTCCTCTTTTTCGACCGGGGCCTCGGTTTCGGCAACGGCCCCGGCCGCCCCGCCGGCCGGGCCGAGAGACACCTCGATTCCCCCGATGCCGGCGCTGCGCGCGCTCGACGCGACAGATTGCCGCAGCATCACCGCGGCAAGTCCGGCATGGATGAGGACGGCCGCACCGACCGCCACAAGCCAGTGCCTGACCGGCGACCTCATCGCGCGACGTCCGGAACCGTCCATAGACCCGACATTTCCTTCATTGCGGCACGCATCCATCGCGCCCGCCAAGGTGAGAACGAGTGTCAATCTCATTGATATCCGACGATTTTGCAAGCCCCCTTCCGCATGACCGCGCTGCGCCCCGGGGTTGCCCGGCATCCGGGCGGATGTTAGACAGCCGCCGTCACTGGGGAGTAGCCGCCTCCGACTTCAGGAGGGGATGCGTCAACAGGCTTGGCCTTCGGGCCATGGCGTATCCGGCCAGTGTGCATGGCGAGACCTTTGGCTTTGACGGTCCCAACCCTGGGTCGGGCGGTCCGTCGAGCCATAGGGTATGCCGCCCGGCCCAGTCAGGACTTCCCGTGGATGTCTTCCTCATCTCGACCGCCGTGGTCGCCGTCGCCGAGATCGGCGACAAGACCCAGCTTCTGGCGCTCATGCTGGTCGCCCGCTTCGGGAAGCCGGCGCCGATCATCGCCGGCATCGCGCTCGCCACGCTGGTCAATCATGCGGCGGCGGCGCTGCTCGGCGCCTCCGCCGCGAGCCTGATCGAAGGGGCCAGCCTGCGCTGGATCGTCGGCGCGTCATTCCTTGCGATGGCGGCCTGGGCGCTTGTTCCCGACAGGATGGGCGAGGGAAGCGGCCGGTGCGACCGCCTGGGCGCCTTCGGCGCGACGCTCGTGTCCTTCTTTCTCGTCGAGATCGGCGACAAGACGCAGATCGCCACCGTCGCCCTGGCGGCGCGCCACGACGCCATCCTCTGGGTGACGGCCGGAACGACGCTCGGCATGCTGGCCGCCAACGCGCCTGTCGTCATGCTGGGAAAGCTGGCGGCGGACCGCCTGCCGCTCAAGGCGATACGGATCGGCGCGGCGGCGGTGTTCGCAGTATTGGGCGCCGTCACGCTGTACGAGCCGATGAGTTCGCTGATCGCCGGAGCCGTGGCCCGGTAGCCGAATGTCGGGAACACCGTCGCGCAGCCGCCGTTTGTTTGACGGACGGCCCATACGCCCCCGGACGCCCCCTGGACGCCCATGTCTTGAAAACCGCCCATGGCTCGAAAGCCAACGGTTTCCGCCCGGCAGCCCACCGCTGCCGGGCGGCATTTTCTCCGGCACGCCCGGATCGACGGAAAATTTGCGAAAGCGCCGATGGACGGATGCCTTGCGCCCTACCCGGCTTCCCGCCGCTGGTCCGGGTGATCGGAGCCGTGCTGCTGCCCGACCAGCCGCGCGACCGCTTCGACCGCCTCGCGCTGCTGGAACGGCTTGCCGACGATCGCCGCATTCCGGAATGCAAGCGGCAGGTTTTGCCGCCCGTATCCCGTGACGAAGGCGAACGCGGTATTCCGAAACGCCAGCGCCACGGCGATCTCGTCGACCGGATGGCCCGCCAGATTCGCATCGAGAAGCGCGGCGTCGAACGTCTCCGCCTTGATGAGCCGCATCGCTTCTTCCGTGCTGCGCGCCACAGCCACATCGTCGCAGCCCGCATCCGTCAAGGCGTCCTCGATGACCATCGCGACCAAGGGCTCGTCTTCGACGACTAGCAGCCGCATCCCGCTCAGCACCCTTCCTGCGCTCGATGGCGCGGGGGAATCGTCGGGCCCGGTCGCTTGCCGCGCGATGATGGCGTCGGCGTCACCTTGAAGATTGCTCGCCAGCGGCAAGGTGAACGTGCAAACGACACCGCGTCCGCGGTACCGGATCGATGCCTCGCCGCCATGCGAGCGCACGGTGTGCTCGATGAGGATGGAGCCGAAGCCCCGCGCGGCCGGCGCCTTCACCCGCGGCCCGCCGCTTTCGGTCCAGTGCAAACGCAGCGAGTGCCCGCCTTCGGTTTCCAGCGTCCAGGTCAGCGCGAGCTTTCCCTCGGGAACGGTCAGCGCGCCGTGCTTCCGCGCGTTCGTGCCCAGCTCGTGGAGGATCAGCGCGACCTGCAGCGCCTGTTGCGCGTTCATGAACACCTTCGGGCCGGAAAAGGAAATTCGGTCGTTCTCCACGCCGTTCAGCAATACCTGTTCCCTGGCGAGCTGGCCGAAATCGGCGCCGCGCCCGGCGTTTTCGTAAAGGCTGCCGTGCGCCCGGGCCACGGCCTGCAGCCGGCCGCTGAAGCTGGCGACGAAATCGGCCGGGCTGCTCGCGCGGCGATGGGTTTGCGCGGCGATCGATTGAATGATCGCCAAGGTGTTCTTCACGCGGTGATGAAGCTCGTGAATAAGGATTTCACGTTCGTTTTCGACCTGTTTCCGGTCCGTGATGTCGACGAGCATGTTGATCGCGCCGACGAGCTTCCCGCCGTCGCCGAACAGCGGCGTGGGGTAGGCCAGGAACGGAAACCGGCGCCCGTCGGGACGTTCGCCGACCGCCTCCGCAGCGATGATGGCACGCCGCTCCTTGATGGCCGTGGCCATCGGACATTGATCATGCGGCAGCGGCGTGCCGTCCGGCCGGTAGAGGCGCCACGACACGCACCATTTGTCGCTGCCGAGTTGCGGCCGGCGGCCCGCCAGGGTCACCGCGGCCTCGTTGCAGAACGTGATCCGTCCCGCCGCGTCGGTGGTGTAGACGGCGGCCGGCAAGGCGTTCAGCAGGGTGTGCTGTTGTGCTTCCTTGGCACTCAACGCCTCATGCGCCTGCGTGCGCTCCGTGATGTCGAGCAGGCAGTTCAATGCCCCCTGCAGCGTCCCCGCATCGTCGAACACCGGCTCGATGTTCGCCAGCGCGACGATTCTGGTGCCGTCCGGCCGCTCGATGACGACCGTCCGATCGCGGGCCGGCACGCCGGTCCGCAGCACTTCGGCCATAGGCGTCCGATCGTGCGGCAGGAGGCTGCCATCCATCCGGTAAAGCTTGAAGCTTCCGCAGAAACGCTCAGTGCCGTCGCCGACTCCGGGCGTTCGCCCCCACAAGGCCGCGGCGCGGCCGTTGAATTGCAGGATTCGCCCGTCCAGGTCGCAGCAATATACCGCGATGGGGAGCGCTTCCATCCACTGGCCGGAAGCCAGATGGCGCTGGAACGCCAAAGGCAGCCGGACCGAATCCAGTGGGGTGTCCAGGCTGTCCATCCGGCATTGTCCTCCCGCACGCAAAGTTGCCCTTGGCACCCTAACGCCCGGCTGCCCGGCGCAGTTCCATGGGCGGAAACGACGGGCGGAAACGACGGGCGGAAACGACGGGCGGAAACGACGGGCGGAAACGACTAAGCGGAGGGATTGGGATCCAATTGCATGGGCCGGATATGCTTTACGGTCGTCGCTTGCGGGCCTATCGGGCTTTCGTCGCTCACCACGACCAACTCGACCGGCTCGCCTTCAGCGAGCTTTTCGAAATCCGTGCCGACGACGCTGTTGCGATGGAAATACACTTCGCGGCCATCCGTCGTGCCGATGAAGCCGTGATCGGCGAAGGTCCGCAAGACGCGGCCTTGGAGGGCGGCATTCGGCGTCTTCACATCGCCGCGGAGCTTACGGGAATACCCCTCCAATTGCCGCTGCATTGCGTCGAACGCGTCGCGCACCACGATATATGGGTCGAAATGGCCTCCGTCGTCGCCGGGATCGCGGCTGACCACCAGCTCCTTGCCCGGCACCCGCACCTCGATCCGGACACGATAGGCCAGCGCCTTCGCCCGGCTGCGGTGCGGCGCCTCGACCGCCACCCGGCAGCTTATGATGCGATCGAAGTAGCGGTGAAGCTTGTCGACGCGCACGCGGATCCTTCGTTCGAGGTTGGCGGAAGCGGCGACGTTGTGGAACGCGATCTCGAGCGGGACTTGCATCGGCACACCTCGGCATGGCTGTCAGGCTGGGCTGTCGCGGCCAAAGCCGTTGTTAGATCAACGCAAGCCCGCCGAGCGGGGTTCCGGGCCGCGGTCACGCGGCGGCAGCCCCCGCCCGCTTCCGCCCGAACCGGATCTCCAGCTTTCGTGCGAGAACGTAGAAGACGGGCGTGAGCACCAGGCCGAAGAAGGTCACGCCGACCATGCCCCAGAACACCGCGACGCCGATCGCCTGCCGCATCTCCGCGCCGGCGCCGTGGGACAGGACCAACGGAACGACGCCCATGATGAAGGCGAAGGAGGTCATGAGGATAGGACGCAGGCGGAGACGGCATGCGGCGATCGTCGCTTCGAGGGTGGATCGCCCTTGCCGTTCCAGGTCGCGCGCGAACTCGACGATGAGGATCGCGTTCTTCGAGGCGAGACCCGCCAGCACGAACAGGCTCACCTGCGTGAAAATGTTGTTGTCGGCGCCGAAGAAATAGACTCCGAAGATCGCCGAAAGAATGCTCATCGGCACGATCAGGATCACGGCGAGCGGCAGCGCCAGGCTCTCGTACTGGGCCGCGAGCACCAGAAACACCAGGAAGATGCAGAGCGGGAAAATGAAGGCCGCGGTATTGCCGGCGAGGATCTGCTGATAGGTCAGCTCCGTCCATTCGAAGGCCATGCCTTGTGGCAGGGTCTCGTCGAGGATGCGGGTGATCGCGTCCTGCGCCTGGCCGCTGGAATAGCCGGGCGCGGGATTGCCGGTGAGGTCCGCGGAGCGGAAGCCGTTGAACCGCATCGCGGTCTCGGGCCCGAAGCTCTCGCTGACCGTGAGGACGGAGCTCAGCGGCACCATGCTGCCGTCCGCGCTTCGCGTCCGCAGGTTCAGGATGTCGTCCGGCTGCGAGCGCAGGGCCGTGTCGGCCTGGGCAATCACCTGGTAGGTCCGACCGAACTGATTGAAGTCGTTGACGTACAATGATCCCAGATAGATCTGCAGGGTGGCGAATACCTCGCTCACCGGAACGCCGAGCTGGTTGGCCTTGGTGCGGTCGAGCGTCACCTTGAGCTGCGGCGCGTCGACGTTGTAGCTCGTGAAGACGCCCGTCAGCTCCGGCGCGGCGCGCGCCTTCGCCACCACCTTGCTCATCGCCTGTTCCAACGCCTGGTATCCCTTGTCCGAGCGGTCCTCGACCTGCAGCTTGAAACCGCCGACGGTGCCGAGGCCGCTGACCGGGGGCGCCGGGAAGATGGCGATGAAGGCATCGTTGATCGCGGCGAACTTCTGCTGCAGCCGCGCGGCGATCGCGAAGCCGGAAAGGGCGGGATCCTCGCGCTCCTCGAAGGCGTCCAGCGTCACGAAAACGATGCCGGCGCTCGAGCTGTTGACGAAGCCGTTGATCGAGAGGCCGGGGAATGCGACCGCGCCGGCAACGCCGTCCTCCGCGAGCGCGGTTTCCGACATTTTGCGGATCACCTCTTCCGTCCGCTCCAGCGTCGCGCCCTGCGGAAGCTGCGCGAAGCTCACCAGATACTGCTTGTCCTGCGACGGGACGAAGCCGCCCGGTACGAGCTGGAAGCCGTAATAGGTGAGGCCCAGCAAGCCGGCATAGAGCGCCATCATCACGCCCTTCCGGCCGATGAAACCGCCTACGCCGCGTTCGTAAAGGCGGCCCATTGCCCCGAAGCCTTTGTTGAAGCCCCGGAACAGCCAGCCGAATGCGAAGTCGATCGCTCTGGTCAGGAAGTCCTTCTTGGCGCCATGCGGCTGCAGCAGGATGGCCGCAAGCGCCGGGCTCAAGGTCAGCGAGTTGATCGTCGAGATGATCGTCGCGATGGCGATGGTCAGCGCGAACTGCTTGTAGAACATGCCGGTGAGGCCGCTGATGAAGGCGATCGGCACGAACACGCCGGTTATCACCAGCGCCGTGGCGACGATCGGCCCCGTAACCTCCTTCATGGCGGCGACGGTGGCATCGTGCGGGCTCAGCCCTTCCTCGATGTTGCGTTCGACGTTTTCGACGACGACGATCGCATCGTCGACGACGATGCCGATCGCGAGGATCAGGCCGAAAAGCGACAGGACATTGATCGAGAATCCGAATGCCAGCATCAGCGCGAAGGTGCCGACGATCGACACCGGGACCGCCAGGAGCGGAATGATCGAGGCCCGCCAGGTTTGCAGAAAGAGGATGACCACGAGGACGACGAGGCCGATCGCCTCGAGCAGTGTCTGGACGACCGACTTGATCGAATCCGAGACGAAGACGGTCGGGTCATAAACGATGCTGTAGTCGAGGCCTTCGGGGAAGCTTCGGCTGAGCTCGGCCATCGTCTTGCGCACATCGCTGGATATCTGCAGCGCGTTCGCGCCGGGCGAGGCGAAGATCGGAATGGCCACCGCGGGCTTGTTGTCGAGCAGGGACCGAAGCGCGAACTGCTGGGCGTCCAGTTCTATCCGCGCCACGTCGCCGAGGCGCGTGATGGTGCCGTTCGCATCCCGCTTTATGACGATCTGCGAGAACTGCTCGGGCGAGGTGAGCCGGCCCTGGACGTTGATCGGCCGCTGCAGGACGACGTCGTCGCCGTAGGGCGGCCCGCCGATGGAGCCGCCGGCCACCTGGAGATTCTGCGCGCGGATGGCGGAGACCACATCGCCCGCCGTCATGTGGCGCTCGGCGATCTTCTCGGGATTGAGCCAGACCCGCATGGCGTAATCGCCCGATCCGAACATGCGGACCTGTCCGACGCCGGGAAGGCGGGCCAGGCGGTCCTTCACGTTTAGCACGCCGTAGTTGCGCAGGTAGAGCATGTCGTAGCGCTCGTTCGGCGAGCGCAGGTGAACGACCATCGTGAGGTCGGGCGAGCTCTTCACCACGGTCACCCCGAGCTGGCGGGCCACCTCGGGCAGGCGCGGCAGCGCCTGGGAGACGCGGTTCTGCACCTTCTGCTGCGCCAGGTCCGGGTCGGTGCCGATCTCGAAGGTGACGGTCAGGGTGAGATTGCCGTCCGTCGTCGCCAGCGAGTTCATGTAGAGCATGCCCTCGACGCCGTTGATCTGCTCCTCGAGCGGCGTCGCCACCGTCTCCGCTATCTCGGTCGGGTTGCCGCCGGGAAACTGGGCATTGACGACGATCGAGGGCGGCGAGACTTCGGGATACTCCCCGATCGGCAAATTGAACATCGCGATCAGGCCCGACAGGAAAATCAGCGTCGACACCACGCCGGCAAAGATCGGCCGATCGATGAAAAATCGGGAGAACGTCATCTTGCTATCCACTTCGGATTGGGGTGGCGGCGGCGGCGGCAACAGTGGCGGGAGAGGGCAATGGCGGGGCGGCTAACGGCCTTCCGCGACGCGAGAATGGTCCTTGCCGCGCGCGGCCTGCTGCGCCGCCTTCCGCGGCGCGACCGCCGCATTCGGGCGGACGAGCATCATGCCGCCGACAATCACCTGATCGCCCGCCTGCAGGCCTCGGTCGATCACCCGCTCGCCCGCAATGCTGGCGCCCAGCACCACTTCGCGATAGGCGGCCTTGTTGCCGGAATCGACGACAAAGACATACTTTCGGTCCTGGTCGGTCAGGATGGCGCGCTCGGTCAGCAGCATCGCATCGCGCTCGGTGGCCGAGCCCATCTCGACGCGGGCGAACATGCCCGGCAGTAGGCCGCCGTCGGCGTTGGCGAACAGGGCGCGGGCGCGGATCGTGCCCGTCCGCGGGTCGATCCGGTTGTCGAAGGAATGGATCCGGCCCTCATGGACCGCCGCTTCGTTCGCTCCGATCGAGAGCCGGACGGGAATGGCGCGCTCGGATTCGGTATCTCTCGCCACCGAGCGGACATAGCTGAGGTAGGTGCCCTCGTCCACTTCGAAGCTGGCGTAGATTCCATTGTTCGACACGATCGACGTGAGCAGCGGCGCGTCTGCGCCCGCCTGCACCAGATTTCCCACCGTTATCTCGACCCGGCTGACCCGCCCCGAGATCGGCGCCTTCACATAGGCATGATCCAGGTCGATCTCGGCCTGCACCAGGCGGGCGGCCGCGGCCTCGACTTCGCTCTTGGCGTTGGCGAACTCGTTCTCCCGCTGGTCGAGGACGCGCTCGGCAACGGCGTTCGTCCGGATCAGCTTGCGGGCGCGTTTCACCTCCCGTTCGGCGAACTCGCGCCGCTCCGTGGCGCCGGTCAGGTCCGCCCGGGCTTGCGCTACCGCGGACTGGAACGGCCCCGGCTCGATGACGAACAGCACGTCGCCCTGGGCCACGGTCTGGCCGTCTTGGAAGCGCACCTCGACGATCCGTCCGCTGACCTGCGGACGGAGATCGACTTCGTCGACCGCCTCCAGGCGGGCCGAGAATTCGCGCCAGAGGCGCACCGGACGCTTTTCGACCACGACCGTCTCGACCGGCACGGCGGCGGGCGCCGCAGCCGCCGGCGCTTCTGTCCCGACCGCCATCAGATCGTGCCGCGTATATGCCGCGGCGCCGATGCCGGCCGCGATCGCGACCGCACCCACCAGGATCTTGTTTTTCGTGAGCCAAGGCATAACTGAAACTCCCTGCGGACCCGTATTTGTGCAATGCACAAAAAATACATACCGGTCGGTATGTCGTCAAGTCACAATTTTATGATGCCGATTGGAAACGTGGAAACGGAAGCGGGAATGTCAGCCGGCGGCCGGCAACAGGTCCTCGGCGGGCTTGCGCCAATGTTCCGGCTTGAGGTCGAGCAGCCGGTAGAAGCCTTCGCGAAGGTCGGGCTCGACCGCGGACACGTTCTGCATCACCCGCGCATAGACCAGCACGCCCTGCATGTACTGGAACAGCAGCCGGCCGATCGTCGCCGGATCGGGATTGCCGCGGAGCGCGCCGTCGGCCTTCAGGCCGCGGACGAGCGCGGCATAGTAGCGGACGCCGTTCTCCCCGAGCTCGACGCTGGCCTGGCGGACTTTCTCCTCGCCTACGCCGGCCTGGCCGCCGCAAACGAAGAAGGGGCAGCCGATCGACTGCAGCGCCTCGCCGCCCGCGCCTTCGCAGGGAACATGCTGGCCGCCCAGGCGGCCGATCACGAACTTGATGAGATTCTCCAGGTTTTCCAGTGGCGTAAAAGAAGGCGAATAGACCGCGTCCAGCTCCTTCTTGAGCTGCTCCCAGTAATGGCCGGCGGCGGCATAGTAGAGGTCGGCCTTGCTTTCGAAGTGATGATAGAAGGCGCCTTTGGTGACGCCCGCCCGCGCGCAGATCTCGTTGACGCCGACGCTGTCGTAGTTGGCCTGCCAGATGAGCTGAATGGCCGTATCGAGAAGCGTCTCTCGCGTCTTGACGGGCTCGCGCATCGAATTTCCGATCCTCCCGGTATGCCTATAGATATACATACTGACCGGTTTGAATCAAGGGATACCCCAGGGGCGGTCCGGGGCGCGGCCGCGCGATCATTCGCATTACGGCATATCTAATATCGTCTCTATATAATTGTTGTCTGCTCAGCCGGGGATTAGTCCTGCCGTCACCGAATGCAGCGAGCAAGGCGGAGCCATGACCGACATCGACCTTCTGAAGCGCGAGATTGAAGTCCTCACCTTCGACCAGTATGGAACCATCGTCGACATGCAGGGCGGCCTGTCCGATGCGGCGGCGCCCTATCTCGAGGCGAAAGGCTGGAGCGGCGATCCCGGCCGCCTGGTCACCTGGTGGCGACGCACGCATTTCGAAAACTCCATGATCGATTCCCTGTGCGACCGGGGGCACACGCCCTATCGCGAGATCGGCCACCGCGCCGTCGACTACACGCTGACGCGGGCCGGCATCGCGCACACAAGCGCGGAGGTGCGGGAGCTGGTGTCGGCGATCGAGCGGCTGCGCCCCTTCCCCGAGGTGCCGGCGGCGCTCGAACGCCTAGCGAAAAGGTACAAGCACGTCATCCTGTCGAACGGCGACCGGGACATGCTGGAAGCGGCCAAGCCCTATCTCGGCTTCGAGTTCGCGGAGACCATTTCGGTGCAGGACGCGGGCTGCTTCAAGCCGCACCGCCGAACCTACGAGATGGCGGCGGAGCGGCTGGGCCTCCCCTGCATGCAGGTCATGCATGTCGCCAATCATGCCTTCGACTGCATCGGCGCGAAGGCGGCCGGCATGCGGTCAGCCTTCATCGACCGCCGCGGCCGCCCCTTCGGCCAGACCCAGCACGAGCCGGACATCGTCGTGACGAGCATGACCGAGCTGGCGGAGCGGCTCGCTTAGGCCGGCGCACGCGGAGACACCCGTCCATTGCCGAAACGCGAATATAGCGCCGCTTAACCAGCTATAGAATTTCGTGCTAGCAATTCCGCATGGACATTCGTCAGCTCCGGACATTCGTCCACGTCGCCGAGCTCGGCAGCTTCAGCAAAGCGTCCGAGAGGCTGCACATTGCCCAGCCCGCGCTAAGCCGGCAGATCCGGCTGCTCGAGGGGGAGCTGAAAGCGCAGCTTCTGCTGCGCCACGGCCGCGGCGTCACGCTCACCGGCGCCGGCAGCGTCTTCCTCGACCGGGCCGCGGGCATTCTCCGCCAGATCGAGCAGGCGCGCGCCGATGTCGCCGCCGAGGCCGGCGATGTCGCGGGCCAGGTTTCGATCGGCCTGCCGCCGTCCGTGGGGCTCACCCTGACCGGCCCGCTCGCCGAGGATTTCCGCCGGTCATACCCGAAGGTGCGGCTGAAGATCGTCGAAGGGGTCGGCGCCTTCGTGCATGAATGGATGATGGGCGGGCGGCTCGACGTCGGCGTGCTGTATCAGCCCGGATCGAGCCGGCATCTCGAAACCACGCCGCTCTGGAGCGAGGACCTCTACCTTTTCGCCGCCGCCAGCGAAGGGCTCGACCCGGCGAAGCCGGTCCCGCTTTCCAGCCTGTCCCGTCACCCGCTGATCCTGCCGAGCCCGGGACACGGGCTTCGCGGCCTGCTGGAGCGCCATGCCGCGCGGCACGAGATCGAACTGCACGTCGAGATCGAGGCCGATGCGATGCGGATCCAGATCGACCTGGCGGCGCGCGGCCTCGGCTATTCGGTCCTTCCGTTCGCGCCGGTCGCCGCCGAGGTCCGCGACGGGCAGCTTTCCGCCGCGCCGATCACGGCGCCGGCGATCCCGCGCCGGATCGTGCTGGCCTATCCCGCTGACCGCCCCGTGTCGCGCGCGGCCCGCCTGCTCGGCAGCCGGGTGACGTCGGTGGTCAAGCGGATGATGGCGGACGGGCGATGGCCCGGAATCAACCCGGAATGCCCGGAGCTCGCCGAAGGCTGACCGAGTCCCGCTAGTCCAGGCGCGCATCGATGACGAGCCAGGAATTCCGCATCGGGTCCGCGATCGCATCGACGCCGTACTGCCGCGCGATCTCGTCCAGCGCAACGACCGTCACATCGCCATAACCTTTGCGCCGGAGCGCGGCGGCAGCCTCCTCCGCGCCGTCGCCGAGCGGCGCATCGCCGAACAGGCGGTGGCCCGTCTTCCGCATGATCTTCTCGTTCAGCGTCCGTGTGCGCGTTTCCGTCCAGGCATCGAAAGTCAGCGCGCTGCCGCGGGCGAGTCCGAGCGAGGCGGGCTCCAGCAACGCCGCCGCCCGCTCGCCGCCGAGGAAAAAGAACACGCCCTCCATGACGGCCGCGGCGGGCGCCGACGCATCGAAGCCTGCCGCCGCGAGCCGGGAGCCGGGATCGTCCGCGTTCAGATCGCATGGGACATAGCGAAGCCCCTCCGGCAAAGCCACGCCGTTGTCGCCCAGCACGCGCCGCTTGGCCGACAGCACATCGGGGTAATCCAGCTCGAAGACGCGGCACTTGCCCGCGCGCAGTTCGGGAAGGGCGATGCTTCGCGTATCGTAACCCGCACCGAGAACGACGACCTGCCCGTAGCGTGCCGCGTGCTGCGACATCCGGCGCGTGAACCAGGCGTAGCGCACCAGGTTGAACTGCTCGTAGACGGGATCGAGCGACAGCGCCATCTTCGCCAGCCCGGCGCCCGCCTCGGTCAGGAACAGGCGATCGTATGGGGATTCGATGGCCAGCCGGCGGGCGAGCGGGCTTCTCGCGCGCAGGTGGATCAGCGCATCCGCCGTGATCTGCACGCCGCCGCCCGACCCGTCGCTCATCCCTTGACCATCCTTTTTTCCCGCGTCATCGTGCGCCCGGCGCGGTGCGCTCGCAACCGGCTGATGCGCGAATTTCGGCGGCTTCTCCGGAATCCCGGCATCAACCGTTGCCGCATCGGCGCTTATCCGGCAAGATTCGCCTTACGGTCGTATCAGCGATACTGTGTGGCGGAATGACCGGGATGCTGGAACATCCCGGCAAGGCTTCTAGTCTCTCTTGATACAGACGCCGTTCGGCGTCTGATCCCGGCAACGAACTCGAGATAAGGGAACGGAAACGTAATGCGGTATGAGGCTCCGGAAACAATCGAAGCGGCGGTAAAGCTGCTTGCCGGCTCCAAAGGGCTGGGCCGCGTCCTGGCGGGCGGAACCGATCTCCTCGTCCAGATGCGAAGCGCCATGGTCGATCCCGACCTGGTGGTCGATATCAAGAAAATTCCCGGAATGCGGAAGATCGCCGCCGAAAAGGGCGGGTTCCGCATCGGAGCGGCGGTGTCGGGCGCCGAGCTCACCGAGCATCCGAAGTTCGGAGATGTCTGGCCGGGCGTGCTCGAAGCCTTCGATCTCATCGGCTCGACCCAGATTCAAGGCCGTTGCACCATGGTCGGAAACCTGTGCAACGCCTCGCCGGCAGCGGACAGCGTGCCCGCGTTGGTTGCGGCCAACGCGACGGTGGCGATCGCCGGCCCAAGGCGCAAGCGCGAGCTGGCGGTGGAAAAAGTCCCGGCCGGTCCCGGCAAGACCAATCTCGCCAAGGGCGAGATCATCACCTCGATTTTCCTGCCGAAGCGTCCGCCCAGGTCGGGCGACGCCTATCTTCGTTTCATTCCGCGCACCGAAATGGACATCGCCGTCGTCGGGGTGGGCGTCAGCCTGACCCTCGATAAATCCGGCGTATGCACGGCGGCCCGGGTGTCGCTGGGCGCGGTGGCGCCGACGGTGCTGCTGGTGGCGGACGCGGCCAAGGCGTTGATCGGCACCAAGGTCGACGACGCGGCGCTGGAAAAGGCCGCGGCCGCGGCGAGCGCCGCCTGCCGTCCGATCGACGACAAGCGCGGCACCAAGGAATACCGCATCAAGGTCGCGGGCGTGATGACCCGCCGCGCGGCGCAAATCGCATTAGATCGTGCCAGGGGGAAGTAATGGCGAAACACCACGTAACGACAACAATCAACGGCGATCCGGTCGAGTTCCTGTGCGAGCCGGAACAAACGCTGCTTGATGTCCTGCGCGACGAGCTCGGACTGACCGGAAGCAAGGAAGGCTGCGCATCGGGCGACTGCGGCGCCTGCAGCGTAATGGTCGACGACCGCCTCGTCTGCTCGTGCCTCGTGCTGGGCGTCGAAGTCGACGAATCCACCGTCGAAACGATCGAGGGGATGGCCGACGGCGACAAGCTGCACCCGCTGCAGCAGAAATTCCTCGAAGAGGCGGCCCTGCAATGCGGCATCTGCACGCCTGGCTTCCTGATCGCCGCCCGGGCCCTGCTCGTCAAGAACCCCGATCCGACGGAAACGGAGGTGCGTTACTGGCTCGCCGGCAACCTCTGCCGCTGCACCGGCTACGACAAGATCATCCGCTCGGTGCTGGACGTCGCATCCGAGATGAAGAGGGCGTAGGGAAGGGCCGAAGCAGGAATAATTGGATTTCGTCGATCCAAATACCGGACCCGGTGCTGTCCGGTTCGCGTTTCGCATGGCCGCGAAGGATGGCGGTTGACGATAAGTGTTTGGTTCATAACAAAGTCGTCACTCGCGGACTTGTTCCGCGAGTCCATGCGCGCCAGCGCCTACGAAAGGCCGCTGCCCGCAATTAGCCCGCCTCAAAGATCCGCCAGCGCGCCGACCAGCCGCGGGAATACGCTGACGTGATTGACGACCGATTTCACGCCGTCGGTGCCTTCGGCGGCGACTTGCACCGCGCTCTTCGCGCCCTCGGTCTCGACCACGCCCCAGAGATGCACCACGCCGTCCGCCACGACGGCGTCGATCATCGAATGGACCCCGGTTTCGCGCAGCTCACGGAGTACCGCCTTGCGCAGACCCACCGGGGATTGGGCCGGCGCGCTCGGCGGCTTCTGCACGATCAGGCCGTGCAGCAGGTTAGCCCGGCTGACGATGCCGACGATCTTGCCCTCACGGACCACGGGCACCCGCTTTATCCGGTGTTTCTCGAGAATCGCGGCAATCTCGCCGGCCGGCGTGCTTTCGCTAACGGTAATCACCTTCCGCGTCATCACGTCCTTGGCGTATTGGCCGTGCGACTTCACGTAGTCGGCAGCGGTGTCGCCCGGGTTCTGGAGGAGGCGGAGCCACCAGCTCGGATGGCGCTCGGTGCCGGACTCCCGCCGGCGCATCAGGTCGCCCTCGCTGATGATTCCGAGGATGCGCCCGCCGTCGTCAACGACCGGCAATGCGCTTACCCCCCGTTCCAGGAGCTTCCTCGCAACGTCGCGTATATGCGTCTCCGGGGAAACCGTTACGACGTCGATGCTCATGATCTCATCCGCGCGCATCGCTTCCTCCGACTGTTCATCGTTTGACAAGCGCGATGAGGATAGCCCTGCCGGGGCGCGGATGGGTTGAGCTAGATCAACCGCGGATGGGGCGCGCCGCGAGGACCCGCCCTTCGCGGCGGCCCGGGCCGCAACCGGCAGCGGTCAGGCTACGATGACGCCTTGCCGGAAAGCTCGGCCGACGGCGGAAGGGGGCGGAACTCCGATATCTTCACGTAGTCGCCCACCACGAAGGTGCTGCCGGACAGCTCGAGGCCGGCCATAGGCGCGAATTCCTCGAAACTCACCTGGTAGGTCGCGTTGAACATCCACCGGAACCAGGGCTCGCAGCAGCGCATAACGAAGCGCATGAAGGGGCGGGTCGAAAGACTATAGTCCAGTATGCGGATCTTTCCGCCGGTTTTGCAGATACGCGCCAGCTCGCGCAGTGCCGCGAGCCGGTCCTGCTCGGAAAGGGTGCAGAAGACGAATGCCGAAACGATGCCGTCGAAGTGGCGGTCCGGCACGGCGATGCTCCGGAGGTCCATGCTCATCAAAGCCACCTCCCTGCCGTGCTTCTTGGCGCGCGTCGCGGCATAGGCGAGCATCTTCGGACTCAGGTCGATGCCGACGACCTCCGCTCCGTCCGGATAATAGGGAATGTTGAGCCCGGTCCCGACGCCCGCGTCCAGGATGCGGCCGCCGAGCCCGTCGAACAGCATGCGCCGGAGCGGTTTTTTCCAGCTCACTTCCCAGAGCGATTCCATCGCATCGTAGAGCGGCGCGATCCGCTCGTAGGTATTGAAGCAAGCCGCGGTCGTCAGTCGCCGCAACCCGAGCGACCGCCGGGCGCGGCCGGGTTCATCCTGGGTCGTCATGGCCGGCTATCTCCTCCCCGCAAGGCGATCCCCCGCCCCTGCTCTGCATAAGTTGGATAAACGCGCGAGCGTCCCGTCCTGTTCCTGTCGAATCGGCCAAGGCGGGCATCGGAGGCGGATTTCAAAGGCAGTCAACGGCCGATGCTACCACGGCGCGACGGGATGATGACAAGCCCGGCGGCGGCGGCGGCATCCGCCGTTGCGTGGAATGCCTTCGGGCGTAGCCGAAATGCCGCATGCGCCACTGTCGATCGGCGCTCACGTCCTGGCCGTCAGCGCGGTCAGGTCGTCCGGCAGGTCGTCGAACGACGCGTAATTCAGCGTGTGCAGCTTGGCGTACAGGCCCTTCTCGGCGATCAGCGACGCGTGCGTGCCGGATTCGACCACCCTGCCTTCCTGCAGCACGATGATGCGGTCGGCGTTGCGTATCGTCGCCAGCCGGTGCGCGATGACGATTCCCGTCCGCCCTTCGAGCAGGCGGGCGAGCGCCCGCTGGATCTGCCGCTCGGTATTGCTGTCGATGCTGGCGGTAGCCTCGTCGAGAATGAGGATGCGTGCGTCCGCGACCAGCGCGCGCGCGAAGCTGAGAAGCTGGCGCTGGCCGAGCGACAGGTTCCGGCCCTGCTGTTCCAGCACCGTGCCGTATCCATCCGGCAATTGGACGATGAAATCATGGGCTCCGACGGCGCGCGCCGCCCGTTCGACATCGGCCTGCGTCGCGTCCGTCGTGCGAAAGCGGATATTCTCGAACACCGTCCCGGTGAACAGGAACGGCTCCTGCAGCACCATCGCGATGTGCCGGCCGAGCGCGCTTTTCGCGTAGTCGCGCACGTCGCGGCCATCGATCAGCACCGATCCGCTCGAGACGTCGTAGAACCGGTGCAGCAGGGACGTGATGCTGGTCTTGCCCGAGCCGGTGGGCCCGACCAGCGCCACCGTCTCGCCGGGCGCCACGGTAAAGCTCACATCCTTGAGGATCGGGTGCCGCTTCGTATAACTGAAATTGACGTTGCGGAACTCGATCGCGCCGTCGAGCGCGGGCGGGTCGGCGGCTCCCGGACGATCGTCGATCGCAAGCGGCACGTCGAGCACCTCGAAGATGCGCTTTCCCGACGCCATCGCGCGCTGCATCACGCTGTATTGGATCGTCAGCGAGCGGATCGGATCGAAGAAGCGCTGCACGTAGAACAGGAAGGCGACCATGACGCCGACGTCGAGCGTCTTGTCGAGCACCTGCGCGCCGCCGAGGAAGACCACGATCCCCATGGCGGCGCCGGTCAGGGTGTCGACCGCCGGAACCATGATCTGGGCATATTTGGCGGCCGTCAGATGCGCCTTCAGGTTCTCGCGCGCCTTGTCGTCGTAGAGATCGAAGTTCACCGCCTCCCGGCGCATGCCTTGAACGGTGCGCACCGCGTGAATGCCCTCGGCCAGCGCGCCGTTCGCGATGGCGTTCGTCTCGCGCGCACGGCGAAACGCTTCGCGCGCGCGGGGCAGCCAGACGACGCGGAGAACGAGCAGCGTCGGCACCACCGACAGCGTGACGATGCCGAGCTCGAAGTCGAGTACCAGCATGATCGCGATGATACCGAACAGGAGCACGAGGTCGCCCAGCACGGTGATCGAGTTCTCGAGGAATTCCTGGAGCGCGTTCACGTCGCCCTGAAGGCGCGACATCATCCGTCCCACCTCGGTCTTGTCCATGAACGACAGCGCGACGTGCTGAAGGTGGGCGAACATGGCGTATCGCAGGTCGAAGATGACCTGTTCGCCGGTGACGGCGATGATGCGGTCCTGCAGCCAGGTGGCGGCGTAGTTCACGGCGATCACCGCCGCGAAAACCGCCACGGCCGACAGCAGCATCGCCGCGCCCCGATCGGCGCCGAGGATGGCGCTGTCGATACCGTAACGGACGACCAGCGGGATCGCGAGCTGCGCCCCGGTGGCGACGAGGACCGCCGCGACCGCCAACAGCACGCGCCGCCGGTAGGGACGCACATAGTCAGTGAACCGGCTTACCACCCCGCGGTCGAACAGGGCGCCGAACATCTCCTCGTCGCGGCTGATCTGCGATCCGACGACGGCGCGGGGCGGGCGGCCGGCCCCGTTCAGGTCTTCGCGGCGATCCTGCACGGAGGTCATTGCGCCGCATCCTCCGCCGGCGTCCCGGTGGCGCCCGCGTCCCCGTCCCCGTCCCCGTCCTGGCGCGTCTGCAGCGCGTGCAGCGCCGCATAGCGCCCGCCGAGCGCCACCAAGCTGTCATGCGTTCCGCGCTCGACGATCCTGCCGTCCTCGAGGAACACGATTTCGTCGGCGTGGCGCAGCGATCCGAGGCGGTGCGATATGATGATCGTGGCGCGCGAATCCATGTCGGATTTCAGCAGGCGCCGGATCTGCTGCTCCGTCGCCGCGTCGATCGCCGCCGTCGAATCGTCGAGGATGAGCACGGCGGGGCGCAGCATCGCGGTGCGCGCGATGGCGACGCGCTGCTTCTGGCCGCCCGAGAGCGAGACGCCGCGCTCGCCGACGAGGGTTTCGTAGCCCTCCGGAAGCTGGCCGACGAAGCCGTCGATCTGCGCCACCTGTGCGGCGTTGTAGATCGACCCGTCCTCGGCCCAGGGGTCGCCATAGGCGATGTTGTTCTGCAGCGACGTCATGAACAGGAACGGATCCTGCGGCACGGCGCACACGTCGCGGCGCAGCGATTCGAGCGTGACGTCGCGAACATCCTGGCCGTCCAGCGTGATGCGCCCGCCGGTGACGTCATAGAAGCGCGTGAGCAGATGCACGATCGTCGACTTGCCGCTTCCCGGCGGGCCGATGATGCCGAGCGACTTGCCGCGCCCGACCTCGAACGACACGCCGCGCAATGCGGGCGGCGACCCCGGGCCGCCATAGGCGAACGACACGTCTTCGAAGCGCACCCGACCCTGGGCGACGTTCAGCGGCTTGGCGTCCGGACGGTCGCGGATCGCCGGCTCCATGTCCAGCACCGCGAACAGGCGCGCGCCGCAGGTCGACGCGCGGGCGACCGAGTTGACGAGCAGCCCCAGTTGGCGCACGGGGGCTTGCAGGATCGTCATGAAGGTCAGGAACTCGGTCAGCATGCCCACCGTCATCGATCCTTCGATGACCCGCGAGCCGCCGGCCCAGAGCACGAGCGCCATGGCCCCGAAATAGGCGAATGTCATCGCACTGGTGGAGGACACGCGCGTCCGGATGCGCTCGTCCGACAGCGCCATCGCGTCGTTCGAAGCGGCCTCGAACTTGGCGAGCTCGTAGGCTTCGGCGCCGAACGCGCGTACCACCCGGATTCCGGTCAGGTTCTCATCCATGATCCGGCCGATCACCCCCATCTTTTCCTGCAGCTCCAGCCAGAGCGCGCGCAGCTTGAGGCGCGTCGCGCCGGACTTCCAGGCGACGAAGGGGACGAAACTCAAGCTCAGCAGGCCGAGCGCAAGGTCGGTCGTCAAAAGCATCGCGGCGCCGACTCCGATCAGCACGCTCAGCAGGACCAGCCGCAGCACACCGGTGTTCATGAACATGCGCACCCCTTCCAGGTCCAGCATGCCGCGGGTGATGAGGTCGCCGGTATGCACGCGGTCGTGAAAGGAGAAGCTCAGGGTCTGGAGCTTGCCGTAGAAGGCGCGCCTGAGATCGTATGCCAGATGGTGGCCGATCGCCTCGCCGCTGTAATTGTGCACCAGGGTGAAGAAGCCGCGGAGAATTGACACCACGAGCAGCAGCAGGGCGGCTTCCAAAAGCGCCTCGCGGGCCAGCTCGGGCGCGACGGCGTCCCGGCCGAGCAACCCCACCGCGTGGTCGACCGCCTTTCCCAGCAGCCTGGGAATCGCAAGTTGAAACACCGCCGCGCCGAGCGCCGCGCCCACGGCAACCGCAAGCTGAAGGCGGTAGCGCGAGGCGAGCCGGACGATGCGCCAGAGAATTCCGAAATCGCTGGCGACGCCGTTGTCGACCCCAGCGACGAGCCCCTGATAGGCGGGCGCGCGGGCGCCCTGCGGCGGATTGGCGGCGGACGCCGTCCGAGCGCTTTGGCTGTCGGCACCGGTCATGATTTCTCAGCGCTGTGGTTTTGTCTGTTGGTGGGCGGCATGCCGCTCGACGCGTCCTATATAGTTCGTTCGTGCGCACAGTTGGAGAGCGAAATTCGCGATGCTGATGCGCCGGCGAAGGGCTCGCCCCTGCGCGAATCCTCGCCCATACGCGGCGAGGACTTTGATATTCAATCGTTTTCTCTTTTCCCTTGCGGGCAGAAGGCCGGCGGCGGCTCGAGCCGTACGGCGCCGGATGGATTGGATTCGCCGGGCCGGCGCCGAATAGCCGGCACCCCCATGACCCGAGGCCCCTGATTCCTGTAGGGCGGGAAGCGCGGAATCATCTATACTTGGTCCGAAAACCGAGCCCGAAGAAGGTTCGGCGCTAACGTATGTCGGGCATGCAAGAATGGGCCGTAAGAATCTGGTCCGTGCGGGGCTGCTGGTCCTGGCCTTGGTGGCGGGCGGCGGCATCTACTACACGACGACCCAGGGAAGATCCGTCGAAAAGGCGGGCAAAGCGAAGGGAGACCGCGCCAGCGCTCCCGTCCGCATAGCCAAAGTCACGCAGCAGACCATTCCGGTTCGCGTCGACGCCATCGGCACCGTCCAGGCGCATTCGGTGGTCCAGATCAGGTCGCGCGTCGACGGGCAGATCATGAGCGCGGGCTTCAAGGAAGGCCAGATGGTGAGGAAGGGCGATCTGCTGTTCCAGATCGACCCGCGGCCGTTTCAGGCGCAGCTCAAGCAGGCGGAAGCCAACCGCGCGCGCGACATGGCGCTGCTTGAAAAGGCGAAATCCGACCTGCAGCGCTATTCCGCCCTTTCGAACAAGGGCTATTCCTCGCAGCAGCGCTTCGAGGAAGCCCGCGCCGCCGTGGATGTTTTCAGCGCGGCGATCCGGGCCGGCGAGCAGGCGATCGAGATCGCGCGCCTGAACCTGGAATTCACGACGATCAACGCGCCGGTGACCGGCCGGCCGGGCAGCATGCTGGTCTACCCCGGCAACCTCGTCGAAGCGAACAAGGACCCGCCTCTCGTCACCATCAACGAGATAAGGCCCATTCATGTCGGCTTTTCGGTCCCGGAGCATAACCTGGCCGAAATCAAGCGGCGGATGGCGGACGGGCGCCTCGTCGCCAGCGTAACGATCCCCGAGGACAAGGGGCCGCCGGTCACGGGCGAAATCACCTTCATCGACAACCAGGTCGATGTCTCGACCGGCACCATCCTGCTCAAGGCGACGTTCGCGAATGCCGACGACCGGCTCACCCCGGGACAGTTCGTCAACGTCACGATGACGCTCTCCGCCATCGAGAATGCCCTGGTCGTTCCGACCCGCGCAATCCAGGTGAACCAGAGCGGCACCTTCGTCTTCGTGGTCAAGGAAGACAAGACCGTGGAGATGCGGCCCGTCGACGTCGGGCCGCAGGCCGACGACGTCACGGTCCTGCTGAACGGGACGACGCTCGGCGAAACGGTGGTCACCGACGGCCAGCTACGGCTGTCCCCCGGAGCCAAGGTGGCGCCGAAAGGCACGGAGCAGGCCGACGAGAAGCCGGCCAGGAAATCCGGCAAGAAGCGCAGCGAGCCCGTGTCATGACATTGCCGGAGCTATGCATCCGCCGGCCGGTCATGACGACGTTGATCATGGTCGCCCTGGTGATTTTCGGCATCGTCGCCTACCGCGTCCTGCCGGTCGCCGAGCTTCCCAACGTCGACTATCCGATCATCGAAGTCACCGCGACGCTCCCCGGCGCCAGCGCGGAAACCATGGCTTCCTCGGTGGCCACCGTGCTGGAGGGCCAGTTCTCGCGCATTCCCGGCGTTTCCGCGATGTCCTCGGTCAGCGGCGAGGGGCAGAGCCGCATCACGCTGGAATTCGAGCTCGACCGCAGCATCGACGCAGCGGCGCTCGACGTTCAGTCGGCGATCTCCGCGGCCATGCGGCGCCTGCCCGACGACATGAAAACGCCGCCGTCCTTCCGCAAGATCAATCCGGCGGATTTCGCGATCTTCTACCTCGGCCTTTGGTCGCCGACGCTTCCTGTCTCGACCGTGGACGAATACGCCGAAACGCTGATCGCGCAGCGGCTTTCGACGATCAGCGGCGTCGCCCAGGTTTCCGTATGGGGCCAGCAGAAATACGCGATCCGCGTCCGCGTCGATCCGGATGCGCTTGCGACGCGCGGCATCGGCATCGAGGAGGTCGCCGATGCGGTGCGCAAAGGCAACCCGAACCAGCCGACGGGGTCGCTGAGCGGCCAGCATCAGGTGCGCACCCTCAAGACGACCGGCAAGCTGAGCACCGCCGACGCCTACAACAACCAGATCGTCGCGTACCGCAACGGCGCGCCGGTCCGGCTGCGCGAGATCGGCCGCGCCGTCGACAGCGTGGAGAACGACAAGAGCGCAACCTGGTTCGGCGACACGCAGGGGATCATGCTCGCGGTCTACCGCCAGCCCGGCTCGAACACGATCCGCATCGTCGAGCAAATCAACGCGCTCCTGCCCACGATCCGCGCCCAGCTTCCGGAATCGGTCGAGATGCAGGTCATGTACGACCGCGCCAAGACGATCGACCATTCGATCCAGGATATGCAGTTCACGCTCGCGCTCGCCGCAGGGCTGGTGATCATGGTGATCTTCCTGTTCCTGCGGAACATGGCCGCGACGATGATCGCCAGCCTCGCCCTGCCGATCTCGGTGATCGGCACCTTCTCGCTGATGCATTTCCTCGGCTTCAGCCTGAACAACCTGTCGCTCATGGCGCTGACGCTGGCCGTCGGATTCGTCGTCGACGATGCGATCGTCATGCTGGAAAACATCGTGCGCCACCGCGAAAAGGGCGAGCCGGTGATGCAGGCGGCGCTCAAGGGGTCGCGCGAGATCAGCTTCACGATCCTGTCCATCACGATCTCGCTCGTCGCCGTGTTCATTCCCGTCATCTTCATGGGCGGCATGCTGGGGCGGCTGCTCAACGAGTTCGCGGTCACGATCAGCGCCGCGATCATCGTCTCCGGCATCGTCTCCCTGACCCTCACGCCGCTGCTGTGCAGCCGCTTGCTCGGACATCTCCACACGGAAGGACACGGCCGCGCCTACAACCTCCTGGAGCGCTTCTTCGAGGGCATGAAGAACGGCTACGACCGTTCGCTGACCTGGTGCCTGGCGCACCGCCTCATCGTCATGGCCGTCTTCGTGCTGAACATCGCCGCGACCTACTATCTCTACGTCCTGATCCAGAAGGACTTCATCCCGGCGGAGGATACCGGCCGGCTCGTCGCCTATACGGAGGGCGGGCAGGACATTTCCTTCGAAGCGATGTCCGCCTATCAGCGCGACGTCGCCAAGATCGCCGCGGAAGACCCGAATATCGAGATGGTGATGTCGCGCGCCGGCGCGTCCGGCAGCCGGCTGACCAGCAACGCCGGCCAGCTCTTCATGCGGATGAAGCCGGCGTCGGACCGTCCGGAGCCGGACATCAGCAAAGTGGTGCAGAACCTGCGCCGCAAGCTGAATGCCGTGCCGGGCGTGAAGGTCTTCGTGCGCAACCCGCCGGCGGTGCGTGTCGGGGGACGGCTTTCGAACGCGGAATACCAGTACACGCTACAGGACCTCGACCTCGAGGTCCTGTACGAATGGGCCGGCAAGCTGACCAACAGCATGGCGCGGCTCCCCGGCTTCCAGGACGTGACCAGCGACCTGCGCATTTCCAGCCCGACCATCGTGGTCAAGATCAACCGCGACAAGGCCGGCACCATGGGCATCACGGCGGAGCAGATCGAAACGGTGCTGGCGAGCGCCTACGGGTCGCGCCAAGTTTCGACCATCTATACCTCATCCAACCAGCATGAGGTCATCCTGGAGGTCGAGCCGAAGTTCCAGCGCAACCCGGCCGCGCTGTCCAAGCTGTACATCCGCCCCGCCAACGGCCGCCTCGTCCCGCTGGAGGCGGTTGCGTCGCTGAGCTACGGCGTGGCGCCGCTGACGGTGAATCACCAGGGCCAGCTTCCCAGCGTCACCATCTCCTTCAACCTCGCGCCCGAAGTGTCGATCGGCACGGCGATCGACAGCGTCGCCGAGCTCGAGGCCGAGATGCAGGTGCCGGCGACCCTGACGACGAGCTTCCAGGGAACGGCCCAGGCCTTCGAGGAGTCGATGCGCGGCCTCGGCCTGCTGCTGGTCATGGCGATCCTCGTCGTCTACATCGTGCTGGGCATTCTCTACGAAAGCTTCATCCATCCGCTCACCATCCTGTCCGGCCTGCCGTCGGCGGGATTGGGCGCGCTGTTGACGCTGCTCCTGTTCGACACGCCGCTCAGCCTCTATGCGTTCGTCGGCATCATCATGCTGGTCGGCATCGTCAAGAAGAACGCGATCATGATGATCGACTTCGCGCTCGACGCGCAGCGCCGCTCGGGGATGGCGGCCGAGGAGGCGATCCATCAAGCCTGCCTCATCCGATTTCGCCCGATCATGATGACGACGATGGCGGCGCTGGCCGGCAGCCTGCCGATCGCCATCGGCTTCGGCGCCGGCGGCGAAGGACGCCAGCCGCTCGGCATGGCCGTCGTGGGCGGTCTCGCCGTATCGCAGATCCTCACGCTCTATTTCACGCCGGTCATCTATCTCTACATGGAACGGTTGAAGAACGTGCGGTCCCGGCGTGCCGCGGGGGCCGAAACCGGCACGCCGCATGGCGACATCGCCGCCAAGGACATCGCCGCAGAGTAAGCCGCGCTTTAGCGTTCGCCTTTTCGGCCCTGCCCCGGCATTATACTCCTCGATAAGGAAAGGGGGTGCCGATGAAAGGCGACAAGGACGTCATCAAGTTCCTGAATACGGTTCTGAAAAACGAACTGACGGCGATCAACCAGTATTTCCTGCATTCTCGCATGCTGAACCACTGGGGCCTGGAGAAGCTCGGGCACCACGAATACGAGGAATCCGTCGACGAGATGAAGCACGCCGACGCGCTCATCGAGCGGATTCTCTTCCTCGAAGGGCTGCCCAACCTGCAGGACCTGCACAAGCTGATGATCGGGGAGGATGTACGCGAGATCCTGGAATGCGACCTCAAGCTCGAGACGCGCGCCATCGGCGAGGCGCGCAAGGCCATCAGCCATTGCGAGAAGGTCTCCGACTTCGTCAGCCGCGAGCTTTTCCGCAATATCCTCGCTTCCGAGGAGGATCACGTCGACTGGCTGGAGACGAATCTCGAGCTGATCGAGAAGATGGGTATTCAGAACTACGTGCAGTCGCAGACAAGCTGATGCAGTGACTGGCCGGATAGGCCGATGGCCGCTCCTGAACGGGGCCGAAACCTGTTAGGCGGCCTTGTCCTCGATGTCCTCGACGCCCTCGCCGGCGTCCGGGCAACCGGGTTGCGCACGCTCCGTGTCCATGATCGTTTGCGCGAAGTCCAGGCAACCGCCGCAGCATGGCCCGTCGCCCAAGGCCAGAAAGGCGTCCTCGGCGTCGGAAAAGCCCCGGCGCGCCAGCTCGCGCAGCTCGGAATCGCGGTACCCGTTGCAGAGGCAGACATACATGTCGAACGGCAGCTCCGGTCAGTATCTCCGTCTCCCTCAATGAAAATGCAAATAACTCGCAAAGTCAAGCTGCCTTGCCGCGGCACGCCGCCGCAGGCTATTCCGCGCCGGGTTCGGGGAAACGGAGATCGAGGAGGCCGCCGCAGGCCGGGCATCTGTTGTCGGCGATGGGGATACGCTCGCGCGAGATCGGCTCGGCGTCCGGGATCATGACGTCATCGGCAGCGTACTCCGCTCCGCAGTCGCGGCAGAGGAACAGCGTGTCCTTCTTGGGCTCGCCTGCCATCCCTTACAAATCGGGATTGGCGCGAAACCGGTCAAGTCGCAGCTTTAGGCGGGGGAAATCCGGCAGAGCAGCGTCTTCAGGTTGGTCTGGTCGGACAGCGGGCAGCGCTGCGTCTTGTCGGTCAGGAAGTTGACCGACCGCCAGGGATTGAAGGGCTGCTTTTCGCCCCAGCCGATCGGGATGAAGACCGCGGTTGGGCGGATGCCGGCATGCAGCCAGGCCACCGCCTCGATCGCGCCATGCGCCGTCTCGACCTTGACCCGCGCCCCGTCCGCGATGCCGCGGGCCTTCGCCCGGTCGGGATGGATCTGCACGTAGAGGTCCGGCCACATCTCCTGCGCCTGCCAGAAATAATGCGTCCAGCTATGGAAATGCGGCGCCGGCGGCCGCCCCGTGACCAGCTCCGTGTCGAAGCCCTCCGCTCTGAGGCGGGCGCCGGGCGAATCGCTCCCCGGCTGCACGATCTCTCCGGGCGTCGCAATGGTCGGCACCTTGCCGAAGGGCGAGAGCACGCCATCGGCGTCGTCGCCGCAGGTGAGGCGCACATAGGGCAGGTCGATGAGCTGCTCGCGCTCGCTGTAGAACACCGGCGCTGCCGTGAGACCGAGGATCGCGAACTTCGCCTCGAGCGCCTCAGTCCAGAACTCGAGCTTGCCGCTCGGCGTCGGAAAGCGCTTGCCTTCGGGCGCGCCTGATGCCGTCGTGCCCTCGAGGTAGAGCGTCTCCTGCTCCGGCGCATCCTCGCTCGCCACCGGAAAGCGCACCCAGCGGTAAGGCACGGAATGCAGGCGGCGCTGCGTGCAGCCGCGGAGATGGACGTTGTCGATGCAAACCTCGTCCCAGAACACCGCCGAATCCTTGTAACGCTCCTTCAGCACGTCCTCGTAGCCGAAGCGCTTGCCGAGCTCGATCCAGATCCAGCCGTCCGGCTTCGCTTCGCCAGGCGGATCGATCATGCGGTCGATCCAGACGATGCGTCGGTCGTCGTTGGAGCGGCCGATCTCGCCTTTCTCGATACCGGCCGCCGCCGGCAGCACGTAATCCGCGAACGCAGTGGTTTCGTTCGGGAACAGCTCGATATGCACCAGCAGGTCGAGCGCCTTGAGCGCCTCCCGCGCCTCCTCCTGCCCCGGCCACTGCGCCAGCGGGTTGTTGCAGGCGATCATCGCCTTGAGCGGATAGGGCTTGCCGATGCGCATCGCGTCGGTCCAGCCGACAGGGCTCTTGCGGATCATCGGGCGGTCGTACTTTCCCTGGCGATCCTTCGGCGCGCTGGGCGCGATCGGCACGCCCGCGGTCATGTTGAAGAAAGCGCCGCCCTTGCGGCCCCAGTTGCCGGTGATGGCGGCAAGGAACATCAAGGCGCGGTTGGTCTGCACCGAGGTCGTGTGCTGATTGATGCCACGGCTGGCGAAGATGACGCAGCCGTCGGCGCCCGCGACCTCCTCGGCCAACCGCCGGATCTCGCCGGCCGGGATGGACGTGATCGGCTCGGCCCATTCGGGCGTGTAGCCGTGGGCGAAGATCTCGTCGCGCCAGCGCTCCCAACCCAGCACCCAGTTCTCGCAAAATTTCTTGTCGTGCAGGTCGTTGGACAGGATGTGATGGGCCATGGCGAGCGCCAGCGCCATGTCGGTGCCCGAGCGGATTGCCAGCCAGCGGTCGGCCTTGCTGGCGGTCACCGTGAGGCGCGGGTCGACCACGACCATCTTCGCCTTGTTGCGGATGCGCCAGTCGTTGATCATCCCGAAATAGACGGGGCGCGTTTCGCCCTGGTTGTCGCCGACGTAGAGATACATCTCGGCGCTGCCGAGATCGCCCGGCGTATAACTGTTGCCGCTGCCCACCGTGCCCTGGGTGATCGTGTAGGACAGGTTCTTGCCGGCGGCGCAGAAGGGGTCGGTGCCCTCGATGTTGGGCGTCCCCCACATCTGACTGAAGAGATGGGCGTAGGCATTTCGCGTGACGATGCCCGTGCGCGTGCCGACGTAGAGCGCCAGCGCTTCCGGCCCGTAGTCCGCACGGACCTTCTCGAGCCGCCCGGCGATCTCGTCCAGCGCCTGGTCCCAGCTTATCGGCTCGAACTTGCCCTCGCCCCGCTCGCCGACGCGCTTGAGCGGTTGCGTCAGGCGCTTGTCGTTGTGATAGAGCTGCAGCGTCATCTGCGATTTCGGGCAGACCTTGCCCTTGAGCACCGGGTCTTCGTCGTTGCCGGTCACGCGGACCAGCTTGTCGCCCTTGAAATGGAACTTCGTGCTGCAGCAGTTGAAGCAGATGTTGCAGCCGCCCGGCACGACGCGGTCCGCTTCCCGGTCCTCGCGCGGCAGGCGATAGGGGAAGTCGGCGGCCCCGTCGAGCGCCCGCTTCGCGAAATCGGCGTCCATGAAGGCGGGCGGCTGGCGGTCGGCCAGCGTGTCGGCGTTGCCGATGCCGTTCTCGCGCGGCAGGCGGTCGAGATAGACGTTGGCCGGGGCGAGCAGGAAATGATCGTGATCGCGGACGGTCCGGCCGTCGGCCTCGGCCTCCGCCACCATCTGGGCGCGCTCGCCGAAGGTGATTGCGTGGCCGGGGCAGACGCTGGCGCAGGCCGTCGTCGGCGCGCCCTTCTCGCGGCGGTCGGTGCAGAGATCGCATTTGACCGCATGGTGGTCGACCGCATCGTAACCCATCGCGCCGTAGGGGCAGGCGATCACGCATTCGCCGCAGCCGGTGCAGCGGTCCTCGTCGACGCGGACGATGCCGGTCGCCGGGTCCTTGGTGATCGCCTTGGGATTGACCGGGCAGGCGCGGAGGCAGGCGGGCCGGTCGCAATGCTGGCAGCTCACGGTCAGGAAATCGAGCGCGGGCTGCGTCGCGTCGCCGAGCCAGACCACCTTGTTGCGGTACTCGCCGGGGCCGAGGCCGTGCTCCTGCTTGCACGCGACCTCGCAGCTCTTACAGCCGATGCAGCGCTCGAGGTCGATCATCAGGGCGAGGCGGCTCATTCCATTCTCCGGCGATGCGTCAGCGATCCTACCATGCGGCGAGATGCCACCAGGTAATCTCCCCGCCGTCCGCCACGTAGCCGGCGAAGAAGGTCACCGTGACGACATGGATGACGAGGCCGGCGACGAAGGTGTAGGCGAGCGCGAGGTGCGCGGCCCGCCAGTAGGCCTGCTGCGCCGGGACCATCGCCCGCGTGCCGATCAGGCCGCTTTCTTCGCGCACCAGCCGCGCGTAGCGGGCCGAGAGCCGCGGCCGGCGGAGCCAGTGCGCCAGGGTCAGGGAGAAGGTGCCCTCCGCGGCGCCCGGGTCGAGCGCCCGGAGAATCTCCACCTTGCGGGCGATAAGGACGCTGAGCTTTGCCCGCTTATCCTCCGCGAGGGCGGCAAAATGGCCGTGCTTGGTACCGAATGTCGCGGAAATCCGCCGCGAAAGCCACACGCGACCCCAGACGCCGAGCAGGATAAGCCCCAGCAGGGCGAGAAAGAGCAGGGCCGGCGGCCGGCGCAGATAGCCGGCGGAATGGATCGCGACCAGCACCGTGCCGAGGCTGGAGGCCACGACATGGGCGACGAACCAGGCGGGCGGCGGGCCGCCTCGCCCGGTGCGCTTCGCCAGCACGAAAGCCATCGACACCAGCAGCAGGCAGGCTCCCAGCGCCCCGATGAGATAGAGCACCGGGCTTCCCGGCGTGCGCAGCGCCTGCGGCATGAGCGGGAGGAGCAGGAAATAGAGCAGGAGGGCAATGACAATGGCGGCGACCATGCCGATCAGGACGCGGTTGCCGATGTCGGGTCTACGCATGTGGAGGAAACCGGCGCCATTCAAAGACCGCACGTTCATATCATCGATCCCGGGAGGCGCAAAACCGCCCGTGCCGCCGCGCAATCTCGGGGCTGGTCAATCCGCGGCCGCGTGCTCATATATCCATCATCGCGCGTCCCGCGGGAGAGTTCGATGTGCCGGACAATTCTGGTTTCCTTGCTGCTGGCCCTGCTCGCAGCCTGTGGCCATCCTACCTTCTACCAGCCGGCTACCGGCGGCTACGGCTTCGTCGAGCAACGGCTCGAGGCCAACCGCTACCGTGTTACCTTCCGCGGCAACAGCATCACGCCGCTCCCGGTGGTGGAGAATTACCTGCTCTACCGCGCCGCCGAGATCACCCTGCAGAACGGCTTCGACTATTTCGAGATCGCCGACAAGAAGACCGATAAGTCGACCCGCTACTTCGCCACCTACGACGACTTCGGCCGCCCCTACCCGTTCCGCCGCTTCCCCTACCGTTACTACGATTCGGGCTTCTACACCGCCAACTACCGGCCGATCGAGGAATTCACCACGACCGCCAACGTCTTGCTGTTTCGCGGCCGGAAGCCTGCCGACAGAGCCGACGCCTACGACGCACGCGACGTCGTCCAGCGGCTGGGCCCGACGATCCGCCGTCCCGCCGCCGGCACGCCCTGACGGGTAGCGCCGCAAGCACTTTTTGGCCATGATGCCGTCGCGATGCTGACGCAAATCGCGAAGATACTGCGCCGTGGGAAGATGGGCCCAGCCGCGGGGCTGAAGGGCTGGACCAGGATCATATGACGATTTCATGCAGAGAATGAACTGGTTGCAGGACCGGGTCCGCTCGTTGCGTGCGGCCGTGGGAAAACCGGGCCGGCGTCCCGCGGGCGGCGGCGGCCATCGCCGCCCGCTCTGGCTGCGCCTGTTGCGCGTCTCCCTGAACGTGCTCGTGGTCATGGCCGTCGTGGTGGTGGCGCTGCTCGGCTATCTCGCCTACACGCTTCCGCTGTCCGAGGATTTCGAGCAGAAGCAGCTTCAGTTCTCGACGACCTTGGTCGCCGCGGACGGCGAGATTTTCGCGATGCGAGGGCAGTTCCACGGCGATATTCTCGACCTGAAGCATATTCCCCGCCACCTCGCCCAGGCCGTCGTTTCGATCGAGGATCATCGCTTCTACGAGCATTTCGGTCTCGACCCCATCGGCATGGCGCGCGCCGCGGTGGTCAATACCTTCGCCGGCAAGGTCCGCCAGGGCGGCAGCACGATCACCCAGCAGCTCGCGAAGCTGATGTTCCTGTCGTCGGAGCGGACCTTCAAGCGCAAGATCCAGGAAGCGATGATCGCACTGTGGCTGGAGCATAGGCTCAGCAAGGACGAGATCCTCGTCCGCTACCTCAACAAAGTGTATCTCGGCGCGGGCGCCTACGGGATCGACGGCGCGGCGCAACGCTACTTCAACAAGTCGGCGCGCGAGCTCACCCTCGCCGAAGCCGCGATGCTGGCCGGGCTCATACGCGCGCCCTCCTTCCTCGCGCCGACACGCAATCTCGAGGCCGCGCGCGAGCGCGCCGGTCTCGTGCTCAGGACGATGGTCGACAACGGCTTCATCACGCAGGCGACCGCTGAAACCGCCGATATCGGCAAGGTCGTCCTGGCCGTCGATCCCACCACCGCGATCACCTCGGGCAGCCGTTATTTCGCCGATTGGGTCGCCGCCGAGGCGCGCGAGGCGCTAGGTCCGCTGTCGGCCGACCTGACGGTGCAGACGACGCTGAACGTCACCTTGCAGCAGCTCGCGGAAACGACGCTCCGCCGCTGGCTCGACGAGGAAGGCAGCAAGCGCAACGTACTGCAGGGCGCCATGGTGGTCCTCGACCACGAAGGCGCCGTGCTCGCCATGGTCGGCGGCCGGGACTACGACGAGAGCGAGTTCAACCGGGCTACGCAAGCGCGGCGGCAGCCGGGCTCGCTGTTCAAGCTGTTCGTCTATCTCGCCGCGTTCGACGCCGGCCTGACGCCTGACACGACGATGGTGGACCAGCCGTTGAAGGTGGACGGCTGGGAGCCGCAGAACTACGGCGGCCAGTACCGCGGGCCGGTATCGCTCCGCACCGCTTTCGCCGATTCGATCAATTCGGTCGCGGTCCAGCTCACGGAGCAGATCGGGCGCGGCCGGGTGATCGGCGCAGCGCGCAGCCTCGGCGTGCAATCGCCGCTGAAAGCCCATCCGAGCCTGGCTCTCGGCGCGTCGGAGGTCACGCTCATGGAGATGGCGGCGGCCTATGGGGCGATGGCCGCCGACGTGAAGCGGGTCGTGCCGTTCGGCATCCGCGACATCCGCGGCCAGAGTCGCAGGCTTTACGAGCATCGGCCCGTAAAAATGTCGCAACAGGAAGCCGCCTTGCCCTGGCACCGGGCGGAAATGCTTGACCTGTTGATTTCGACCGTGGAAACCGGCACCGGCAAGGCGGCCAAGCTCAGCGCGCCGGTCGCCGGCAAGACCGGCACGACGCAGGACTACCGGGACGCCTGGTTTGTCGGCTTCACCGCCGATATCGTTGCCGCGGTCTGGCTCGGCAACGACGACAGCTCGCCCACCGACCGGGTGTCGGGCGGCGACCTGCCGGCGCGCATCTGGCGCGATTTCATCGCCGCCGCCTACCAGCTCGACGGCGTATCGAAGAAAAAGACGGACCTGCTGGCCGGTATGAAGCCGGCGCCCGCGGCCGATCCGGCGCCCGAAATTGCCGCGCCCGCGGAAAGGGGCTCCGTCATGAGCCGCGTGCGCGGCTGGTTCCGCTCGCTGGCCGATTGATCAGCGCGTGCCGCCGAATCCGGCGCCCGGCTGCCGCAGATACGCCAGCTCATCGGGCGTCGAGTGTCGGCCGAGAATCGCATTGCGGTGCGGAAACCGGCCGAACCGCGCGATCACGTCGCGATGGCCGACGGCGAAGCCGAGATACTTCTCGTCGCCCAGCGCCCGGAACAGCGCAACCGAGCGGTCCTGATCGGCGATGTCCTCGCTATGCTCGAACGGCAGGTAGAGGAAAGCGCGAATGAAGGGCGCGACCGCCTGGTCATGGCCGGCCGCCAAAGCGTTGCGCGCCGCGTCCCGAGCCTTTGCATCCGCGGCGAAGGCGCGCGGCGTGCCGCGGTAGATATTGCGCGGAAACTGATCCAGCAGGATGGCGAGCGCCAGCGCCCCCTCCGCTTCCGCGGCCATCGCGTCATGGTCGCCGCGCGCCGCGCTTGCGACATCCGCTTCGAACCGCTGCCGCACGTCTTCGTCGAAGGCGGCGTCGGCTTCGAACCAGATTGCCCGCGGCGCACCGTAACCGGGCGAATCGGTCGGGCCGAACCAGAAATCGAGAATGTGGCGGCGCAACTCCATGCTACTCCTTTGGGCCTCAAGCGAAATCGTGAATCGACTTCCGGGTGCGAGGCTAACATGATACGCGCGTACCGGGGCTCGAATATCGCGAACCGCGACGGAGGCATCGCATGACCGGACGACCGATCGTCATCCCCCTGATCTTCGCATTTGCGGCGGTGCTGTGCGTTCCCGCCGCGATGCCGGTCCGGGCCGCCGACGGCGTGGTCCTGACGCCGAGCGCGAGCGACGTCAAGACGACCATGGACAAGCTGCAGAAGATCCTGACCGACAAGGGCGTCACCATATTCGCCCGGATCGACCATGCCGCAGGCGCGAAAAGCATCGGCCAGACGCTGCGGCCGATGGAAGTGCTCGTCTTCGGAAATCCGAAGCTCGGCACTGCGCTGATGCAGAAGAACCCGGAGACCGGCCTCGACCTGCCGCTCAAGGCGCTCGTGTTCCAGGCCGAGAACGGCACCACCTACATCGCCTATACCGATCCCGCCTACCTGTCGAAGCGCTACGGCGTCACGGAGCCGGCGAGCACCTTCGAGCAGATGGCCGAGGCCCTGAAGAGCTTTACGGCCGCTGCGGCAAAGTAGGCCAGCAGGGGCGCTTGAAGAGAGGGCCTCGGGCGCGGTATCGTATGAATCGATCTTTGGCTGGGGTGCCGGCGCTTGCCGGCTGAGAGTACACCCACTGAACCTGATCTGGATCATGCCAGCGAAGGGAGCCGCTCATGCCGTTAGGATTTCAAGCCACTTCTCCCGCGCGGCCCAGCGTCGGCATCGTCGGCGCCGGCGTTTGCGGCCTGGGCATCGGCTGGCGCCTTGCCGGCGCCGGTTGCAGGGTCGACGTCTTCGACCGCGCCGAGCCCGGCCGCGGAGCAAGCTGGGCCGCAGCCGGCATGCTGGCCGCCCGGGCGGAGGCCGAGCCCGGCGAGGAAACGCTCCTCGCGCTCAACCTGGCAAGCCAGGAGATGTGGCCCGGTTTTGCCGCGGAGCTTGCCGCGGCGGGCGGCGTTTCCGTCGACTACCGCGACGAAGGAACGCTGATCGTCGCGCTAGACCGGGACGACGCCGAGGCGCTGCGCTTCACCTACGACTACCAGCGCCGCCAGGGCCTGGACGTGCACTGGCTGTCCGGCGCGGAGGCGCGGAAGCGCGAGCCCTTTCTGTCGCCGAACGTCGGCGCGGGCGTCTACAGTCCCGGCGACCATCAGGTCGACAACCGGAAGCTGGTCGAGGCGCTGTTGCAGGCGTTTCGCGCGGCAGGCGGGCGCCTGCACACCGGGGTCGAAGTCGCAGCGATCGACATCGAGGGCGGCCGCGCCCGCGGCCTCGTGCTGGCGGGCGCCGAAGCCGGCGTGCGCCGCTATGACGTCGTCGTCCTCGCGGCGGGCGCGTGGTCGCGGGGCATCGCCGGCCTGCCCGACGCGCTGCGGCCGCCGGTCCGGCCCCTCAAGGGGCAGATGCTGTCGCTGCAGATGGACCCTGAGGACCCGCTGCTGCGGCATGTGCTTTGGGCGCCCGGCGTCTATCTCGTCCCGCGGCTGGACGGCCGCATGATCGTCGGCGCGACGGTCGAAGAGAAGGGTTTCGACCCCTCGCTTACGGCCGGCGGCGTCCTCGACCTGTTGCGCAGCACTTGGGAGGCGTTGCCCGGCGTCACCGAATTGCCTATCGTCGAGATGTGGGTCGGACACAGGCCGACGAGCCGGGACGACGCGCCGATCCTCGGTCCCACGCTGGTCGACGGCCTCGTCATGGCGACCGGACACCACCGAAACGGCATTTTGCTGACCCCGGTTACCGCCGATGCGGTCAGCCACTATATCTTGCATGGAAAGGTCATGCCCGTTATCGAGCCATTTTCGATCGCCCGTTTTGCGAAGAAGCCCGGCAGAGCCCGCCCGGCGGCCGACGGCGCCAAGCTCGGAGTCGTGACGTGAGCAAGATTCGCATCAACGGCGAAAAAAAGAGCCTCAGCGTCGCGACGGTCGACGACCTGCTGCGCGCCGAGGCGATCGATCCGGCCGCCCGCTTCGTCGCGGTGGCGGTCAACGGCGTCGTCATACCGCGCGGCCATTGGAACCGCCACCAGGTGCAGGACGGCGACGATATCGAAATCGTGCGCCCGGCCCCCGGCGGCTGACGCGGAGTCCGGAAGGGAGCGATGCCAGGAATGTACAGCCCGCTGGAAGACGCGCTCACGATCGCAGACAAGACGTTCACGTCGCGCCTGCTGATCGGCAGCGCGCAATATCCGAACAACCAGGTGATGCTCGACGCGATCGCGGCGAGCGGTTCGCAGATCGTCACGGTCGCCATTCGCCGCGTCGACCTGGCCGGCGGCGGCGAAACGGTGCTCGACCTGCTGGAGGGCGACTACCACATCCTGCCGAATACCGCCGGCTGCTTCACCGCCAAGGACGCGCTGCTGACCGCCGAGCTCGCCCGCGAGGCGCTGGAAACCAACTGGATCAAGCTGGAAGTCATCGGCGACCGCGAGACGCTCTATCCCGACG
Organism: Alphaproteobacteria bacterium; assembly: GCA_009377445.1. Taxonomy (GTDB): domain Bacteria; phylum Pseudomonadota; class Alphaproteobacteria; order UBA8366; family UBA8366; genus WHUA01. The sequence continues at coordinate 53,269 of WHUA01000001.1, forward strand.
CGGAGCATCTCCTGACCGCCGCGGCCGAGATGGTGCGCCGCGGATTCATCGTTCTGCCCTACTGCACCGACGACCCGATCACCTGCCGCAAACTCGCCGACCTCGGCTGCGCGGCGGTCATGCCGCTCGGATCGCCGATCGGCTCCGGAATGGGCATCCTCAACCCCTATAACATCGAGATCATCCGGGCGGAGAACGATATCCCGGTGATCATCGATGCCGGCATCGGCACCGCCTCGGACGCCGCCTTCGCCATGGAGCTCGGCTGCGACGGCGTACTGCTCGCCTCCGCGGTGTCGCGGGCGCACGACCCGGTGCGCATGGCGACGGCGATGCGCCACGGGGTCGAAGGCGGCCGTCACGCCTTTCGCGCCGGGCGCATCCCGCGCAAGCGCCATGCCGAGGCGTCGAGCCCGCAGAAGGGCGTCATCGGCACTTGACCCTGCCCGACCCGCCGATCCTGGTGATTACCGATGGCCGGATGGCGGCGCGCCCGCTGGCCGATGTGGTCGAAGCCGCGCTTCGCGGCGGATGCCGCTGGGTATCGCTGCGGGAGCCCGACCTCGACCGGGAGGCGCTCATCGAGCTTGGCGGTAAGCTGGCAACGCTGTGCGCCGACCACAACGCGAAGCTATCCGTCAGCGCCGACGTGGCCGCCGCATCTGCAATCCGCGCGAGCGGCGTCCACCTGCCGCAGCGCCTCGCCGGCAAGGATGCGGTGACAGAGGCGCGCGCCGCGTTGGGCAAGGCCGCGCTCATTGGCATTTCCTGCCATTCGCTGGAAGAGGCCGAGGCAGCCCGCCGGCACGGCGCGGACTACGTCACGCTGAGTCCCATTTTCCTCACCGGGAGCAAGCCCGGCTACGGTCCGGCGCTCGGCACGGACGCGCTGGCAGAGATGGCCGCTGCGCTCGATGTGCCGGTCCTGGCGCTGGGCGGGATCGGCCCGGACAACGCCACGGCCGTCCGCGGCAGCGGCGCCGCGGGCATCGCCGTCATGGGATCCATCATGCGGGCGGAGGACGCCGCGGCGGCTTTCCGCCGGCTCCGCGAATCCTGGGAGGGCTAGATCAATCTGCAATCAGGTGGAATCACCTGATTGCAGGTAAATTGATCTATCTTAAAAGGTTAGAGCAACTTATCTGCGTCCGATCGGACGCAGGTTGCTCTAGGCTAAGGGTCTCTGGCGGCGTATTGTTTGCCGCTGGACACACCGACGGCTCCCGCCCGGGAGGCGTCCACCCAAAGTCACAGGGGTTCGCCAAGATGCTCGACTGCTTCGCCGGGAAACCCGATGCCCAAACCATATCGCTGTCGCCCGTCCGCAAGGACGGCTTCGCCGCGTGGCAGAAGAAACAGTCGAAGCGGCACGCCGCATGGATCGCCGCCAGCGGCTTCAAGGCGGAGCCTGGCTCGGTCCTGCTCCTTCCCGCGGGCGGCAAGGCGGACAGCCCGGTCGGCGGCGCGCTCGTCGGCGTCGACGGCGACGCCGACATCTGGTCCTGGGCGGCGGCGGCGGATCGGCTCGCGCCGGGGCGCTATGCGCTGGCCGAGGACGTCACGGACGGCGCCGCGGCGCGGGCGGCGCTGGGGTGGGCGCTCGGCAGCTATCGCTTCGACCGTTACAAGAAATCCAACGGAAGCGGCGCCAGGCTCGTCTTCACCAAGGCCATGCGCGCGGGCGGCGCGGACCGGACGGCCGGAAGCATCTACCTCGTGCGCGATCTGATAAACACCCCCGCTTCCGACATGGGGCCGGGCGAGCTCGCCACTGCCGCATCTACGCTGGCGCGGAAATTCAAAGGCCGTTGCAAGATCACCGTCGGCGACGACCTGCTGCGGGAAAACTACCCGATGATTCATGCGGTCGGCCGCGCATCCAACCGCCCGCCGCGCCTCATCGACCTGACCTGGGGCAAGGCGCGCGATCCGAAGGTGACGCTGGTTGGCAAGGGCGTCTGCTTCGATACAGGCGGATTGGATCTGAAGCCGTCGTCGTCGATGCTGATGATGAAGAAGGATATGGGCGGCGCCGCGCATGCGCTGGGCCTCGCGCGCATGATCATGGCGGCGGAGCTGCCGGTGCGCCTCAGGGTCCTGGTGCCGGCGGTCGAGAACAGCGTCTCCGGCGACGCCTTCCGGCCGCTCGACGTGCTGCACTCGCGCGCCGGCAAGACGGTCGAAATCGGCAACACGGACGCCGAAGGCCGCCTCGTCCTCGCCGACGCCCTGACCGAAGCCGTGTCGGAGAAGCCGGCGCTTCTTCTCGACTTCGCCACCCTGACCGGCGCAGCGCGGGTCGCGCTCGGGCCGGACCTCCCAGCGATGTTCTGCAACGACGACGCCCTCGCCGACGAGCTGTACCGCGCTGGCCGCGACGAAAACGACCCGCTGTGGCGCATGCCGCTTTGGCGGCCTTACCTGCGCCTGCTCGACAGCGCGGTCGCGGATATCAACAATGCCGGAAGCATTCCCCAGGCCGGCGCCATCACCGCCGCGCTCTTCCTCCATGAGTTCGTCGGCAGCGACGTGCCCTGGGCGCATTTCGACATCTACGGCTGGACTCAAGCCGCGGGCAGCGGCCGCGCGAAGGGCGCGGAGGCCATGGCGATCCGCGCGGCCTATACGGTCATCGCACGCCGCTTCTCGTAGGCCCGCAGGTTTTTCGAATTGATGCCATCGGCGGTTGCCCACCTTGTTATCCAATTCACTCTGCGTTAGTATGACGTCCCTTCCGCAGGCCACAACTTGGACTGAATCCGGCTTCCTATGACGTTGACTCTCAGTGCCGGCCAAGCGCTGGCGCTTTGGCATCAAGTCGCAATCGACATGTTGCACCGATCCGGGCAGGACCTGTCGGCGCGCCAGCTCGCCGTGTTGCTGACGGTCTACCTGAACGACAAGCCGCATACGGTGCGCGGCCTGGCGGCGGAGCTTCGCGTGTCGAAGCCCGCGATCACGCGCGCGCTCGATCGCCTGTGCGACGACGGTCTGCTGCGCCGAAAGACGGATGACAACGACCGGCGATCGGTGTTGATTCAGAGGACGGTCAAGGGCTCCATCTTCCTGAGCGATTTCGCCGAGACGATTCGCAGGGCGGGCAGCGGCATCGCCTGACCGGCGGCCCGGCGCCGAGAACGGGACCCGGACCGGAACGAGTGCGCAGGAACGCGCCCGCGCCACAGGAGGACGCCATGAAGATCAAATCGGTCACCGCCGACTGGCTGCACGTTCCCATCCCCGAGGCGAAGCAACACGTCACCGATTTCGGCCGCATAAGCTCGTTCGATTCGATCCTGGTGCGGGTGGAGACGGAATGCGGCATCGTCGGCTACGGCGAGGCGCGCCCCGCCGTAGGCAGCGCCGGCACGGGCGCGGCGCTGAAGGTGCTGATCGAGCAGGAGCTCGGCCCCCTCATCGCCGGCGAGGACCCGCGCCGCATCAGCCGGATCTGGGACATCCTGTACAACGGCAGCCGCGCGCATTTCGCGCTCGACCGCGGCCACGTCTTTCCGGCGATCGGCCGGCGCGGCATCACGATCTGCGGCATCAGCGGCATCGACATCGCGCTGTGGGACATATTGGGCAAGTCGCTCGGCGTGCCGGTGCATCAGCTTCTCGGCGGCAAGCGCCACGACCGCATGCCGGCCTACGCGTCCGGCGGCTGGGCGCCGGCCGACCGCATCGCGGAGGAGCTGCAACGCTTCCTCGACATCGGCGGCTTCAAGGCGGTCAAGATGCGCGTCGGCTCCGCCGATGGCGACGTCGCGGCATCGGTCGCCCGCGTCCGCGCGGCCCGCAAGGGGCTCGGCGACAAGATCGACATCATGTGCGATGCGCACGGCACCTACACGGTGACCGAGGCCAAGCGCTTCTGCGAAGAATTGCGCGATTGCCGCATCGCCTGGTTCGAGGAGCCGGTGACCGCGGACGACAAGCGCGGCCTCGCGGAAGTCCGGGCGTCGACCAACATCCCGATCTCGACCGGAGAGAGCGAGTTCACCCGCTTCGACTTCCGCGACCTGATCGAGCTGCGCGCGGCCGACATCCTGCAGCCGGACCTGTCGATCGCCGGCGGCATCACCGAGACGATGCGCATCGAGGCGCTCTGCGCCGCGTGGCAGCTTCGTTTCGCGGCCCACATCTGGGGCGGCGCCACGACCTTCGCGGCCGGGCTTCATGTCTCCGCCGCGGCCACCTCCGCCTTCATCCTGGAATATTCCTGCGGCGCGAACCCGCTGCTGCACGAGCTCGCCGAGGAAGACTTCAAGGCGGTGGACGGCATGATCGAGATCCCGGACAGGCCGGGCCTCGGCGTCACCATCGACGAGGACTTCGTCCGCAAATACAGCGTGAAGGTCTGACCGGGTCAGGCGGCGCGAAGACGATCCAGGCACGGCGCTGCCGAGCCGTCGGCATGGTCAGTAGCCGACCGCCGGGTCGACGACGTTCCGCAGCGGCTCGCCCGCGCGCACGCGCCGGATCGACTCCACCACGTGGCGCACCGCCGAGTGCGGGTTGGTGATGCTGGCGTTGTGCGGCGTGACCGTTACTTTTGGATGCGTCCAGAACGGGCTGTCGGCGGGCAGCGGCTCGGTCGCGAACACGTCGAGCGTCGCGCCGGCGAGCTGGCCTTCGTCGAGCGCCTGCAGGATATCGGCCTCGACCTGATGGCCGCCCCGTCCCGCGTTGATCAGATAGGCTCCGCGCGGCAAGCCGCGGAACAGGTCGCGATCGAGAATGCCGCGAGTCTCCGCCGTGAGCGGCAGCAGGCAGACGAGGATTTCCGTCCGCGCGAGGAAGGGCGCGAGACCCTCTGCCCCATGGAATCCTTCGACGCCCGGCATCGGTTTCGCGCTGCGCGTCCAGCTCGCCACGTCGAAGCCGACGGCAAGGAGGTGGCGCGCCGCCTCGCCGCCCATCGCGCCGAGCCCCATGACGCCGACGCGGCGGTGGCAGGCCGCGGGCGACGCGACGATGCGCCATTGCTTCGCCCGCTGCTGCGCGTCGAGCGCCGGCTGTTCGCGGTGGCAGCGCAGCACATGCAGCAGCACGTATTCCGCCATGCACTTCGCCAGGTCGTCGTCGACCATGCGGACGATGGGGACGCCCTTCGGCAAGCTCGGATCCTTGAGCAGCGCGTCGACCCCGGCGCCGAGGTTGAGGATCGCCTTGAGATTGGGGAAGCGCTGCAACGCCCCTTGCGGCGGCAGCCAGACGAGCGCGAAGTCGATCTCCGCCGGATCGCCGGCCTCGTCCCAGTTGCGCACCTCGAGGTCGGGAACGGCCGCGGTCAGCGCGTCGCGCCAGGGCTCGAACCGGTCGCTGTCGGAATAGAAAACGAGAGCCATCGCCGGGTCAGCCTCACATCCGTATCGCGCCCGAGGCCACCGCTTCCTCCACGGCCTCGAGGTCGAAGGCGGCGGCCATCAGCGCCTTGGTATAGATCTCCCGCGGCTCGTGGAAGATCCGATCGGTCGGCCCCTGCTCGACCACGACGCCGTCGCGCATGACGATGACGTAATCCGACAGCGAACGCACCACGCGCAGGTCGTGGCTGATGAACATATAGGCGAGCTTGTGGCGGCGCTGCAACTCGCGCAACAGGTCGACGATCTGCGCCTGCACCGAGCGGTCGAGCGCGGAAGTCGGCTCGTCCAGCACGACGAAGCGCGGCTTCAGCACCATCGCGCGGGCGATGGCGACGCGCTGGCGCTGGCCGCCCGAAAACTCGTGCGGATAGCGGTGCCGCGTGCCGGGATCGAGGTCGACCTCCTCGAGCGCCTGGACGACCAGGCGGTCGCGTTCGGCCTCGCTGCCGCCGATGCCGTGAACCTTGAGGCCCTCCTCGATGATCTGCGCCACCGACATGCGCGGGCTGAGACTCCCGTAGGGATCCTGGAACACCACCTGCATCTCGCGCCTGAGCGGCCGCAGCGCCTTGGACGAAAGCCCCTGGATGTCGCGCCCTTCGAAGGCAATCTCCCCGTCGCTGGTCTGCAGCCGGATCAGCGCCATGCCGAGCGTCGTCTTGCCCGAGCCGGACTCGCCGACGACGCCCACCGTCTGGCCCTCGTGGATGGTGAGCGAGATTCCGTCCACCGCCCGCACATGGTCGACCGTGCGCCGGAGGATGCCCTTCTTGATGGGGAACCACACCTTCACGTTCGCCGCCTGCAGCACGACCGGCGCGTCCTGCGCGGCCGGCGTCTTTTCGCCCTTCGGCTCCGCTTCCAGCAGCCGCCGCGTATAAGAATGCTGCGGCGCCGCGAAGATCTGCCGGGTCGCGCCGGCCTCGACGATCTCGCCCTTCTGCATGACGCACAGGCGGTCCGAAACCTTGCGGACGACACTCAGGTCGTGGGTGATGAACAGCACCGCCATGCCGAAACGCTGCTGCAGTTCCTTCAGCAGCTTGAGGATCTGCGCCTGGATGGTGACGTCGAGCGCGGTGGTCGGCTCGTCGGCGATCAGCAGGTCGGGCTCGTTCGCCAGCGCCATCGCGATCATGACGCGCTGGCGCTGGCCGCCGGAAAGCTCATGCGGGAAGGCGGTCAGCCGCTGCTCCGCGTTGGCGACGCCGACGAGATGCAGCAGCTCGAGCACGCGCGCATGCGCCGCCGGGGCGGACAGTCCCTTGTGCAGGAACAGAACTTCGCTGATCTGCTTTTCGACCGTATGCAGCGGGTTGAGCGAGGTCATCGGCTCCTGGAAGATCATCGAGATCTGATTGCCGCGCACGTCCCGCAGGCTGCGTTCGCCGGCGCCGATCAGCTCCTTGCCCTTGAAGCGGATCGAGCCGGACGGGTGCGATGCGACCGGATAGGGCAGGAGCTGCAGGATCGACAGCGCGGTCACCGACTTGCCCGAGCCGGATTCGCCGACCAGCGCCAGCGTCTCGCCCTTCTGCATCTCGAAGGACACGCCGCTGACGGCGTCGAGGCTCCCGCCCGGGATATCGAAGCTGACGCCGAGGTCGCGAACGGTGAGAAGCGGCTCGCTCATCTCGTCACCGCTGCGTCTTGCGCGGGTCGAAGGCGTCGCGCAGCGCCTCGCCGATGAAGACGAGCAGCGACAGCATGACCGCTATGACGATGAAACCGGTGATCCCGAGCCACGGCGCCTGCAGATTGTCCTTGCCTTGCTTCAACAGCTCGCCCAGCGACGGCGATCCGGGCGGAAGCCCGAAGCCGAGGAAGTCGAGCGAGGTCAAGGTTACCACCGAACCCGAGGTGATGAAGGGCAGAAAGGTCAGCGTCGCCACCATGGCGTTCGGCAGCAGATGGCGGAACATGATCGTGGCGTTCGAAACGCCGAGCGCCCGCGCCGCCTTGACGTACTCGAAGTTCCGGGCGCGCAGGAACTCCGCCCGCACCACGCCGACCAGCGACGTCCAGCTGAAGACCAGCATCAGGCCGAGCAGCCACCAGAAATTGGGCTGCACGATGCTGGCGAGGATGATCAGCATGTAGAGGACCGGCAGCCCGCTCCAGATCTCGATGACGCGCTGGCCGAACAGGTCGACGCGGCCGCCGAAATAGCCCTGCACCGCGCCCGACGCGACGCCGATGATCGAGCTCAGCACCGTCAGCGCCAGCCCGAACAGGACCGAGATGCGGAACCCGTAGATGACGCGCGCCATCACGTCGCGCGCCTGATCGTCGGTGCCGAGCCAGTTGTCGGCCGTCGGCGGCGACGGCGCGGGCGACGGTAGCTGCGCGATGTGGGTGTTGGAGTCGTAGGGTATCGGCGGCCAGACGATCCATCCCTTCTTTTCGATCAACCCGGAGATGTAGGGATCGGTGTAGTCGGCTTCCGCGCCGAAATCGCCGCCGAAGGTCGTCTCCGGATAGAACTGGACGACGGGAAAATAGAACTGGCCGTCGTAGCGGACGAGCAGCGGCCGGTCGTTCGCGATCAGCTCGGCGAACATCGAAAGCACGAACAGGACGAGGAAAATCCACAGCGACCAGTATCCGCGCCGGTTGGCCTTGAAATTGTCGATCCTGCGGCGGTTGATCGGCGTGATGCGAACGCCGAGAATGCGGTCCAGGGGAAGCGCCGCGACCGCCATCGTCACGCCCCCCGGGTTTCGAAGTCGATCCGCGGGTCGACTAGGGTGTAGGCGATATCGCCGACGAGCTGCATCACGAGCCCCAGCAACGTGAACATGTAGAGCGTGCCGAACATCACGGGGTAGTCGCGGTTGATCGCCGCCTCGAAACCGAGGAGTCCGAGGCCGTCGAGCGAGAAGATCACTTCGATCAGCAGCGAGCCGGTGAACAATATGCTGACGAATGCGCTCGGGAAGGCGGCGATGACGATCAGCATGGCGTTGCGGAAGACGTGGCCGTACAGCACCCCGCGCTCGCCCAGGCCCTTGGACCGCGCCGTCACGACGTATTGCTGGTTGATCTGGTCGAGGAAGGAGTTCTTGGTCAGCATGGTGAGCGAGGCGAAGCCGCCGATGACGAGCGCCAGCGTCGGCAGCGCCATGTGCCAGAAATAGTCGACGATCCGCATCGGCCAGGACAGGTCCGACCAGTTGTCGGAGACCAGGCCGCGCAGCGGGAACCAGTCGAGGTAACGTCCGCCGGCGAAAACGACGATCAGCAGGATCGCGAACAGGAAACCCGGCACCGCGTTGCCCACGATGATGACGCCGCTCGTCCAGACGTCGAAACGGGAGCCGTCGCGGACCGCCTTGGCGACACCGAGGGGGATGGAGACGAGATAGATGATCAGCCCGCTCCACAACCCGATGGAGATGGAAACCGGCATCTTTTCGACGATCAGCCCGATCACGCTCTTGTCGCGGAAGAAGCTGTTGCCGAAGTCGAAGGTCACGTAGTTGCGCATCATGATGAAGAAGCGCTCGTGCGCCGGCTTGTCGAAGCCGAACCTCTGCTCAAGCTGCTTGATATAAGCGGGATCGAGCCCCTGCGCGCCGCGATACTTCCCGCCGGGGCCCGCCTGGATTGGCCCGCGCTGGCCGGAGACTTCGCCGCTCGTATCGCCCGCGATTCGCGCCGTCGCCTCGACGGCCGTGCCCTGAAGCTCCGCCAGCACGCGCTCGACCGGCCCGCCCGGCGCGAACTGCACGATGGCGAAGTTGACGACCATGATGCCGAAGAGCGTCGGAAGGATCAGGAAGAGGCGCCGTATGATATAGGCCAGCATCGCGATCCCGTCCGGCTCAGGTCACTTCGGCTCAGCCGCGCGCTGCTGCTGCTTCACCGACGCCTGTGTCGCCGTGTTGACCCACCATGCGTCGAACTGAAATCCCCGTTCCGGCGTCACCTTCGGCATCCCGAACATGTTCCAGTAGGCCACGCGGTCGGTCGCGATGTGCCAGTTCGGAACGACGAGGAACTTCCACAGGAGAACGCGGTCCAGCGCATGCGTGGCGGTGACCAGGGCGGCGCGGTCGCGCGCGGCGATAAGCACTTCCACCAGGGCGTCGACAACCGGGTCTTTCAGGCCCGCGAGATTGCGGCTGCCCGGCCGGCCCGCCGCCTCGCTGCCCCAGAAATCCCGCTGCTCGTTGCCCGGCGACTCCGACTGACCCCAGCTCGTCACCGCCATGTCGAAGTCGAAGTCGTCGAGGCGCTTCTGGTACTGCGCGGTGTCCACCGTGCGCACGCTCACGTCGATGCCGAGCCGGCCCAGGTTCTGCTTGAACGGCAGCGAGATCCGCTCGAAGGCGGGCTGCACCAGCAGGATCTCGAACCGGAAGACCTCGCCCGTCTTGGCGTTCGTCAGCTTGTGCGTCTTCGGATCGACCTTCCAGCCCGCTTCGGCCAGCATATCGTTGGCGATGCGAAGGTTCGGGCGGACGTTGCCGCTGCCGTCGGTCGCCGGGTTGGTGTAGGCGGTGTCGAACACTTCCTTCGGCAGCTTGTCGCGGTATTTCTCCAGCAGCGCCAGCTCGGGGCCCTGCGGCAAGCCGCTGGAAGCGAGGTCGGAGTTGTCGAAGTAGCTATCCGTCCGCGTGTACTGGCCGTAGAACAGCGTCTTGTTCGACCACTCGAAATCGAAGGCGTAGTTGAGCGCCCGGCGCACGCGCGGGTCCTGGAACAGGGACCGGCGCATATTGAAGACGAAGCCCTGCATCCCGGCGGAGCGGTTGTGCTCGATCGCGCGCTTGACGATCTGCCCGCTGCGGAGCGCCGGCGTGTCGTAGGCGGTCGCCCATTCCTTCGCCGAGTTCTCCAGGCGGAAATCGGCGCGGCCGGCCTTGAAGGCTTCGAGCGCCACGGTCGAATCGCGGTAGTACTCGTTGCGGATGATGTCGAAGTTGGACGTGCCGCGCCGCGCCGGATGGTCCTTCGCCCAGTAATCCTTCACCCGCTCGTAGGTCACGTAGCGGTTGGCCTCGAATTCCTTGACGCGATAGGGTCCGCTGCCGAGCGGCGGCTCGAGCGAGCCCTTGGTGAAATCGCGGCTCTCCCAGAAATGCTTGGGGAAGACGTAGAGCTGGCCGAGGATGAGCGGCAGCTCGCGGTTCTCGCCCGGCTTGAAGACGAACTTCACGCCGTTCGACCCGATCTTTTCCACCTTCGCGACGTTCCCGTAGTAGAGGCGGTAGAACGGCGCGCCGTGCTCGAACAAGGCATTGAAGCTCCAGATCACGTCGTCGACGGTGACCGGCTTGCCGTCGTGCCAGCGCGCCTTCGGATCGAGGTAGAAGGCGACCCAGGAGCGGTCGTCCGGAACCTCGACCGTCTCGCAGAGCAGGCAATACATGGAGAAGGGCTCGTCGGCCGATCCCTCCATCAGGGTGTCGTAGATTTGCGTGATGCTCCCCAGCCCGCGCCCGCCGACGATGAAGGGGTTGAAGCTGTCGAAGCCGCCGACCGCGGCGAGGCGGATGTCGCCGCCCTTGGGCGCATCCGGATTGACGTAGTCGAAGTGCTTGAAGCCGGCGGGATATTTCAAATCCCCATGCATGGCGATGCCGTGGCCGCGGGACACCTTCTGCTGCGCCCCAGCGGCGGTGAGCCCGGCGGAAAACAGCAATGCGGCGGCAACCAAAATGAGTTTTTTCAACGGCTTCTCCGGGTCGATCTCGATTGCATGCGGCAGCGTGCGCAGCGCCCGAGCCCCGCATCCTCGCCTATCGGCCCGCGATGTCAAATTAGATTCTTGTAAGATTAAGGACCCTCTCCGCCCCCACGGGGGCAGAGAGGGAAACGTGCCCGCCAAGGGCACAGTCCTATTTATCGCGGAGATGGGCTACGGCCGCCGCGTGGCAGGCTGGAGTCGATGCGGCCAATACATGGCCGTCCGACGTCTTCGTCAGTTGCGCGCCGTTCCAGTCGGTGATCACGCCGCCCGCGCCTTCGATCACCGGGATCAGCGGCATGAAGTCGTAGATCTTGAGGCCGAACTCGGTGACGAGATCGATGAAGCCGGTCGCCAGCAGGGCGTAGGAATAGCAATCGCCGCCGTAGCGCGACGACTTCACCTCGGCCAGCAGGGAATCGATCTTCGCCCGGTCGTTGCCGTGCCTGAACATCGCCGGGTCGGTCGCATATTGTGCGGCGTCGGCGAGTCGCGCGACCTTGCTGGTCGAAACCGGGCGGCCGTTCAGCGTGGTCCGCCGGCCGGCCATCCCGATCCAGCGCTCGTTCATGATCGGCTGGTTGACGATGCCGAGGATCGGGCGGCCGTTTCGCATCAGCGCGATCAGCGTGCCGAAGATGGGCATGCCCGTCACGAAGGATTTCGTCCCGTCGATGGGGTCGAGCACCCAGGCATACTCGGCATCGGTCCGCACGAAGGGGAACTCCTCGCCGAAGATGCCGTGGTCGGGGTAGGCCTCCTCGATCAGCTTGCGCATCGCCGCCTCCGCCGAGCGGTCGGCGATCGTGACCGGGCTTTCGTCCGCCTTGGATTCGATCTTCATGTCGGCCGGGTCGGCGCGGAAATAGCGGCGCACGATGTCGCCGCTCACATCGGCAAGGCGCTCGGCCAGGGGCAGGAACGTTTCCGGACCGTCAATCGCCATCAATGATCGCGGCCCGCGGGGCCGCGCCTCACGGCAGGGGTTTCGGGCTGTCGCTCAGCGTTCGCAGGTAGGCGATGACGTCGGCGCGCTCCTGGTCCTTCTTGATGCCGATGAAGGTCATCTTCGTGCCCTTGGCATAGGCCTTGGGGCTGTAGATGAACTTGCTGAGGGACTCGTAATCCCAATTGCCCGGCATGCCTTGCATGACGCCGGAGTAGCTGAAGCCTTCGTGGGCCGCGTGCTTCGCACCGACGACATTCCACAGGTTGGGGCCGATCTTGTTGGGCCCGCCCTTCTCGAAGGTGTGACAGGCCGCGCACTTCTTGGCAACCTTTTCGCCGTTCGCCACGTTCGCGTTCGCCAGCAGCGGGCCGATCGGCTGCGGCCCGGCAGGCGCCGACGCGGTCTGCGCCGAAGGCTCCTCCACCCCGGCGGCGATCTCGTAGGCCTGCTTGGCCGGCACATGAGGATGATAAAGCTGATGCGCGATGAAGCCCGTGATCATCGCCAGAAGCCCGGCGCTGAGCACCGCAGCAGCAAGCTTGTTCAAGAAAAGCGGATCGTTCCCCATGACCTCGTTTCATCCGTCCAGTAGTTCGCCAACCAAAAACGCGCCCCAGGCACCTCCCCGAAGCGCGGGTCCAACAATCGGCTGGCCTAACCTATACCAATGGGCTGTAATGCCATACCCGACCGCACCGCGCGCGTCAAAATGACGCATAATAGCGCCGTGCCGCCTCATGAACCGGCCGCCACGATAAGCCCATGTCCCATAGCAACAAATCCATCGTCGTCGTCCCGGCCCGGCTGGGCTCGATCCGCCTGCCGGACAAGCCGCTCGCGGATATCTGCGGCGAGCCGATGATCGTCCACGTCTGGCGCCGCGCGGTGGAGGCGGGGGTCGGCCCGGTCCTCGTGGCGGCGGCCGAGCGCGAGATCGCCGCCGCGGTCGAGAAGGCCGGCGGCACGGCGGTGCTCACCGATCCCGGTCTCCCCTCCGGCTCCGACCGCATCCATCAGGCGCTGCAGAGGTTCGACCCCGCGAAGTCCTACGATGCCGTGGTGAACCTGCAAGGCGACATCCCGACGATCGAGCCGGCGCCGATACGGGCCGCGCTCGACCTCCTGTCCGACCCTGAGGTCGACATCGGCACGCTAGCCGCGGAGATCGCGCGGGAGGAGGAACGCTGCAATCCGAACGTCGTCAAGGCGGTCGTGCCGCTCGCGCCCGGCGCCCGGCGCGGCCGCGCGCTCTACTTCACCCGCGCGACCGCGCCCACCGGCGCCGGGCCGCTCTACCACCACATCGGGCTATACGCCTACCGGCGCGCCGCGCTGGAGCGGTTCGTCGCGCTGCCGCCCGGAATTCTCGAACGGCGCGAAAGGCTTGAGCAGCTTCGCGCGCTCGAGGCCGGGATGCGGATCGACGTCGCTCTCGTTGACACGGTTCCGCTCGGCGTCGATACTCCGGCCGACCTCGACCGCGCCCGCAGCCTGCTGGGGCGCTAGGATGGATCTCCGATAATGGCGGCGAAGACCGACAACCTGATCGCCTTTCAGGGCCTGCCCGGCGCTTATTCCGACCTGGCGTGCCGGACCGTGTTTCCGGACATGGGCACCCTGCCCTGCGCGGCCTTCGAGGACGTCTTCGCGGCGGTGCACGACGGCAAGGCGACGCTCGCCATGATACCGGTCGAGAACTCGGTCGCCGGACGCGTGGCCGACATCCATCACCTGCTGCCGGACTCGGGCCTGCACATCATCGGCGAGCACTTCCTGCGCGTGAACCATCAGCTCCTCGGCCTCAAGGGTGCCAAGCTCGCGCAACTGAAGACCGTCCACAGCCACGTTCACGCGCTCTCGCAGTGCCGCAACACGCTGCGGAAGCTGGGCTTGACGGCGGTGGTCCATGCCGACACCGCCGGCGCGGCGAAGGAGCTTTCGGAAAAGCGCACGCCGTCGATGGGCGCGATCGCCTCGACGCTGGCGGCGGAGATCTACGGCCTCGACATCCTGCGCGACAATATCGAGGACGAAGAGCACAACACGACCCGCTTCCTCGTCATGGCCGAAGATCCGATCGATCCCGATCCGGCGGAGGGCGTCGTCGTCACCTCCTTCGTGTTTCGCGTCCGCAACGTCCCGGCGGCGCTTTACAAGGCGCTGGGGGGCTTCGCCACCAACGGCGTCAACATGACCAAGCTCGAATCCTACATGATCCGCGGGCAGTTCGTGGCGACGCAGTTCTACGCCGACATCGAGGGCCACCCGGACCAGACGCCGGTGCGCCTCGCGCTCGAAGAGCTCGGCTTCTTCAGCCGGGAAGTGAAGATCCTGGGCGTCTATGCCGCCTCGCCCAACCGCCGGCGGGCCGGCGCGGAATAGCCTTCAGCCGCCCTCGATCCATTCGTTGACCAGCCGGCGCGCGATCGAGTCCTTGCGCGGCAATCTGAGGGTGTCGTCTTCCGGCGAGTTGCGGAGCTGGTCGCGCGTGAACCAGCGGGCGCCGTCCTCCAACTCGTTGTAGTCCACGTTCAGGTCGAACGTGACTGCCCGCGCCGTGAAGCCCAGCATGACGTTCGCCGGGAACGGCCAGGGCTGCGAGGAGTGATAGTCGATGTCGGCGATCCGGAGGCCGACTTCCTCGTAAACCTCGCGCGCGACGGCGTCTTCCATGCTCTCGCCCGGCTCGACGAAGCCGGCGAGGATGGTGTGCAGCCCCGGCATCATCGTGGCCTTGCGGCCCAGGACCACGCGGTCGCCGCCGTCGTGCACCAGCATGATCACCGCCGGATCCGTGCGCGGGAAACACTGCGTGCGGCAGTCGGGGTTGGTGCATTGCCGGACGTGCCCGGCCTGGACGCTTTCGGTAGGCGCCCCGCAAAGCCCGCAGAAGCGGTGCCGGTGATGCCACGTCATCATCGCCCGGGCAAAGGCGATCATCCCGCCGTCGCCCGGCGCCATCCGGGGGCCGACCTGGCGCAGGTCGTGAAACTCGCCGTGCTCGCGGAAGGGCGGCTCCGCATGATGCGACACGTCGATGGCGAAATGGGCGACATCGCCGATCAGGCCCAGAAACACCCGTGTCGGCGATGCGGCGGCCAGGCACTGCTCCGGGTCGAGCAGAACCGTCCTCGGCATGTCGCCTTCCAGCACGAGGCTGCGCGACCGCCATACCGCCAGGATGCGCGAGGACCGGTCGGCGAGGCGCTGCCTGATCCAGTCGTCGTCGCGGCGCAGATGACCGGCCCGGTCGAGCGCGCGGCTGGCGTAAATGTTGGGGTTTTTCATGGCCGGAGATTTGCACGGTTGCCCGCCGCGTGCAACGTGGCGCGCGGGCCTTGCCATATGGGCGGGCGTGGTTGATATAGTGGCCACGGAAGGCTGGCCGGCGGACGGACCCCTCGCCAACCCGGTCAGGTCCGGAAGGAAGCAGCCGTAACGAGTTCGGCCCGGGTCGCTCGGCTGGTCTTCCACCCGAATTCGGGCACGGAATTGGGCGCTGTATCAGGCGCGCGAGGGAATAGAAACAGTCCCGCCTTATGGCCACGGGCAGCGAATCCACAGCCTATCGAGTTCTTGCTCGAAAATACCGGCCCAGTAACTTTTCGGAGCTGGTCGGGCAGGATGCGCTCGTCCGGACGCTTACGAATGCCATCGAAAGCGGCCGGATCGCCCAGGCCTACATGCTCACCGGCGTGCGTGGCGTCGGCAAGACCACCACGGCGCGGATCATCGCCCGCGCGCTCAATTGCACCGGCGCGGACGGCAAGGGCGGGATCACCGCCTCGCCCTGCGGGGTGTGCGACAACTGCGTCGCCATCGCCGAGGACCGCCACGTCGACGTGATGGAGATGGACGCGGCGAGCCGCACCGGGATCGACGACATCCGCGAGCTGATCGAGGGCGTGCGCTACAAGCCCGTGTCGGCGCGGTTCAAGGTCTACATCATCGACGAAATCCACATGCTCTCCAAGAACGCCTTCAACGCGCTGTTGAAGACGCTCGAGGAGCCGCCGGAGCATATCCGCTTCGTCTTCGCCACCACCGAGATCCGCAAGGTGCCGGTAACGGTGCTGTCGCGCTGCCAGCGCTTCGACCTGCGCCGGCTCGATGCCGGCCTGCTGGCGGCGCATTTCACGGCGATTGCGGAGCGCGAGCGGATCCCGGTCGAGCCCGAGGCGATCCGGCTGATCGCCCGCGCCGCGGACGGCTCGGTGCGCGACGGCCTGTCGCTGCTCGACCAGGCGATCGCGCTGGGCTCGGACCGCGTCGCCGCCGCCCAGGTGCAGGAGATGCTTGGCCTCGCCGACCGGACGGCGGTGTTCGCGCTGTTCGACCGGCTGATGGCCGGCGAGATCAAGCAGGCGCTCGACCAGATGCAGACGATGTACCGCGACGGCGCCGACCCCGCCGCCGTGCTGCAGGATCTGCTGGATGTCACCTACTGGGTCACGCGGATCAAGATCGCCCCGGAAGTCGCCGACGCGCCCTACACGCCCGAGGCGGAGCGCACGCACGGCCGGGAAATGGCGCAGAAGCTCTCGATGCCCGTGCTCACCCGCGCCTGGCAGCTCCTGCTCAAGGGGCTCGAGGAGACGCTGCGCGCGGACGCGCAGCTTCAGGCGGCGGAGATGGTGCTGGTGCGGCTCGCCTATGCCGCCGACCTTCCGCCGGCCACCGAGCTGGCGAAGGAGCTTGCGGCAGCGCCCACTTCCCAATCCCCGCCCCCGGGGACAACCCAGGCGCCGCCGCCTGGGCCTCGGCCCAGCCGCGGCGGAAACGGCGGTGGAAACGGCGGGCCGGCTGTCTCGGCGGCCGCCGCCATGGCCACGCCGGCCCCCGCCGCCGCGCCCGGAACTTCGCCGGCCAAAACGCCGCAGAGCTTTCTCGAGGTCATACGGCTGTTCGAGGAAAACCGCGAAGTCGGCATCAAGACGCAGCTACACAATTCGGTCCACCTCGTGAAATTCGAGCAGGGCCGGATCGAGCTCAGGCCGACGGAGCACGCGCCGCGCGACCTGGCCAGCAAGACCATGACTTTCCTGGAACAATGGACCGGCATGCGCTGGGTCGTCAGCATCTCGCAGGAACGGGGCGACCCGACGCTCGCGGAGCAGGACGATGCGGCGCGCCAAAGGCTGATGGACGCCGCGGAAAGGCTGCCGGTCGTTCAAGCCGTGAAAGAATCCTTCCCCGGTGCGGTGATCCGCAAGGTTACGCCCCGGACGGAGCTTGCCGAACTGGAATCCGACGCGATGTTTCTCGATGCGCCGGACGCGGCGGAAGACGATGAAAGGGATTGACGCATGAAGAATCTCGGGCAGTTGATGAAGCAGGCCCAGGCCATGCAGACGAAGATGGCCGAGATGCAGGAAAAGCTCGAGACGATCGAGGTCTCCGGCAGTGCCGGCGCGGGCATGGTGGCGGTAACGCTCAACGGAAAAGGCGCCATGCGGAGCGTCAAGATCGATCCGTCGCTCGCCAAGGCCGACGAAATCGAGATCCTCGAAGACCTGATCGCCGCCGCCCACAATGATGCCAAGGTCAAGCTGGAACAGAAGGTGCAGGAGGAGACCGCGGCGCTGATGGGCGGCCTGCAGCTTCCTCCGGGATTCAAGCTGCCGTTCTGAGATCCGGCGACCATGACCGATGTCGAACGACTTATCCAGCTGCTGGCGCGGCTGCCGGGGCTGGGACCGCGCTCGGCGCGGCGCGCGGCGCTGCACCTGCTGAAGAAGCGGGAGACGCTGATGGGGCCGCTGACCCAGGCGCTGGAAGCGGTGTCGCGCACGGTCCGCACCTGTTCGGTCTGCGGCAACATCGACACGCTCGACCCCTGCGGGATATGCAGCGACGGGAAGCGCGATCCCGCCGTGATCTGCGTGCTGGAGGAGGTCGGCGACCTGTGGGCGCTGGAGCGCACCGGCTCGTTCAAGGGGCGCTACCATGTGCTGGGCGGGCATCTTTCGGCGCTCGACGGAATCGGGCCGGAAGACCTGAACATCGCGATGCTCGTCGAACGCGCGCAGCAGGACACGGTCAAGGAGGTCATCCTCGCGACCAACCTGACGATCGACGGCCAGACGACCGCGCACTACATCGCAGAGCGGCTGCGCGCCGCCGGCGTGAGCGTGACGCGCCTGGCGCACGGCGTTCCGGTCGGCGGCGAGCTCGACTATCTCGATGACGGCACGCTCACCGCCGCATTGCGCGCGCGGCGAGCGGTGGAAAGCTGAAGCATCTCCAGGAGGTACCTTGCATCATGGCGCATGACCGAAAACCGGCCCGCGGAAGCCGCCGGCAACTTCCGGCCGTCGCGGCGCTCCTTGCCGCGACCTGCATATCCCTGCCCGCAGCCGCCCAGCCGGCGGAGCGCGCGGCGGCCCCGCAGGACCGCACAGCGATGGAATTGACCGTCTACAACGGCAATCTCGCCCTGGTGCGGGAAACCCGCCGGGTGAGCCTGACGAAGGGCGTGAACAGCCTGGCGCTGACCGGGGTAAGCCCCGCGATGCAGCCGGCGACGGCATCGGTGACGGTACAGGCGCAGAAGCCGGTCACCCAGATCGACCAGACCTTCGCCTTCGACCTGCTGACGCCCGAAGCCCTGCTGCGCCATTCGGTCGGCAACGCCGTCCGCGTCATCCGGACGAACCCGGCGACCGGCGAAGAGACGACCGAGAGCGCCAAGGTGCTGAGCGCCCGCGACGGCGTCATCCTGCAGATCGGCGACCGGATCGAGACCGGCATCCCCGGGCGGATCGTCTACGACGCGCTGCCGCCGACGCTGCGGGAAAAGCCGACGCTGCTGGCGACCGTCGAGGCCGCCGCCGCGGAGCCGGCCACTCTCGACCTGCGCTACCTCACGGGCGGCGTCTCCTGGCAGGCGGATTATCTCGCGGAGCTCGACAAGAACGGCTCCAGCCTCTCCGTGCAGGCCGTCGCCACGCTCACCAACAACAGCGGCGCCACCTACGAAGACGCCACGCTTCGCCTCGTCGCGGGCACGATCAACCAGGGACCGGTCGGCTTCCGGCCCGAAATGATGCGTACGATGGCGGCCAAGGATGCGGCCGCCGCCGCGCCCGTCCCGTCCCAGCCTGTCGGCGACATGCACGTCTATCCGATCCCGCGCAAGACGACGCTGGCCGACCGCGAGACGCGGCAGATCGTCCTGTTCGAATCCGCGCGCGTTCCCGTCGCGCGGGAGTACCGGCTCGTCGGCAACGGGGGCTTTCACCTGCGCCGCGTGCCGGAGCCGGTGACCGTGAACGCGGAACGGCTGCTGCGCTTCAAGAACGACAAGCCGGCCGGCCTCGGCGTGCCGATGCCGGCGGGGACGTTCCGGGTCTATGGCGGCACCGGCGACGCCGCCGACACCTTCCTCGGCGCGGATCATATCCAGCACACCGCCGCGGGCGGCGAGGTCGTCCTCGATCTCGGCCAGGCCTTCGACATCACCGCGCGGCGCGTGCAGACGGACTACCGCACGCAGGGTCTGCCGAAGAATGCCTCCGAATCCGCGCACGAGATCAAGCTGCGGAACGCCTCGGCCAGCGCGGTGACGGTCAAGATCGTCGAGCACCTGCCCGGCGATTGGGAAATCCTGAAATCGTCCCAGCCGTTCAAGAAGGCCTCCTCGAACCGTGCCGAATGGTCGATCGAAATTCCCGCGAACGGCGAACGGACGCTGACCTACGAGGCGCGCGTGCAGCGGTAGGGTGGCGGCGCGTACTCATCCTTCGTCCCTCGACAAGCTCGGGATGAGGAGGCTCAGGATGAGGTCTACATTATTGACATAGAATAAAAATCCTCATGCTGAGCCTGTCGAAGCATGAGCTCCAGGCACGCCGCAGCGCGAGTCACTCTCCGCCGCTCTGCGCGATCTTCGGCAGGTCCTGGGCCTCGATCTCGTCGAGGTCGAGCTCCTGGATCTTCACCGCGCGCTTCTGAACCTTCTCGGTGGAGATGCGGATCTGTCGGATATCCTCTTCCGCCTGTCCGAAATGCTGCTGCAGCTTGGCGACGCGCGAGTCGAGGCGCGAGACGTCGTCGCCCATGGCCGCCACTTCCTTCTGGATCAGGCCGGCCTGCTCGCGCATCTGCGCGTCCTTCAGGACCGCGCGGATCGTGTGCAAGGTGGCCATCAGGGTCGTCGGCGACACGATGTAGACCCGCGCGCGGTGCGATTTCTCCACCACTTCCGGCAGCTCCGCGTGCAGCTCGGCGTAGACCGCCTCGGACGGCAGGAACATCAGCGCGGAATCGGCCGTCTCCCCCGGAATGATATATTTCGAGGCGATATCGTTGACGTGCTTCAGCACGTCGGCCGAGAACCGGCGCCGCGCCTCCAGCCGGTCCCGGTCGTCGCGGGCATTGCGCAGCGCGTGGTAGCTCTCCAGCGGAAATTTCGAATCGATGGCGATACAGCCGGGCGGGTTCGGCAGGGTGAGCAGGCAGTCCACGCGCGATCCGTTGCCCAAGGTCGCCTGGAAGGCGTAGGCCGAGGGCGGCAGGGCGTTGCGCACCTGATCGGCGAGCTGCGTCTCGCCGAAGGCGCCGCGCGCCTGCTTGTTCGAGAGCACTTCCTGCAGGCTCACCACATCGGCCGAGAGCTTGGTGATGTTCTCCTGCGCCTTGCCGATGATCGCCAGCCGCTCCTTGAGGTCGCCCATCGTGTTGGCGGTGTCGACCGCCTGCTTGTGCAGCGACTCGCTCACGCGCTGGCTGACCTGAGTTAGGCGCTCGTCGAGCGTCCGCATCAGCAGCCGTTCCTGCGTCTGCATGCGTTCGGCGAGATTGCCTTGCGCCGCAACCTGGCTGTCGGCGAACTGGCTCAGGCGCCCGGCGAGCGCCATTTGCGCTTCGGCGAGCCGTTCCGTCGCGTCGCGCGCCGCGAGCCGTCCGCGCCAGACCAGCAGAAGCAGGCCGATCATGCCGAGCGTGACTGCGGCGCCAAGCAGCGTCGGCAGGTCGAGCCCGCCGATCCAGGCTATGACATCGCTCAGTCTGAGCTTCTCCATCGGCCAATCCCGGTTTCCCAGCCAAGCGCGGCTGGCCGGCACCTTATCATGGCGAGGGCCGCCACGGAATCGCTGGCCTTGACGCATGGCGCTGTCGTAAATACCTAGCTGTCAGTTTCTATGAATTCCACGGAACCGCGTAAATGGCTGTATTGCCGATCATCACCGCGCCGGACCCCCGGCTGAAGGTCAAGTGCGAGCCGGTCGCCGCCGTCGAAAAGACGATCGCCAGGCTGATGGACGACATGCTCGAAACGATGTACCTCGCGCCGGGCATCGGTCTCGCCGCGCCCCAGGTCGGCGTGACCAAGCGCGTGCTCGTCGTCGACGTGTCGTCCAAGGACGGGCCGCGCGAGCCGATCCGGATGGCCAATCCCGAGACCGTCTGGCGCTCCGATGCGCTGACCGTCTACGAGGAAGGCTGCCTGTCGCTGCCCGAGCAATATGCCGAGGTCGAGCGCCCGGAGAAGATCCGCTTCCGCTACCTCGACGAAAAGGGCGTCCTGCAGGAGCGCGAGGCGGAGGGCCTGCTCGCCACCTGCATCCAGCATGAGATGGACCATCTCGACGGCATCATCTTCGTCGACCACATATCGGCGTTGAAACGGCGCATGATCCTGCGCAAGCTGGCGAAGCTCAAGAAACACCAGGCTCTGGCCGCCGATTGAGCCGGCGGCGGCGCGAAAACCGACCGGATCGACCGATGCCCCTGCGACTAGCCTTCATGGGAACGCCGGAATTCGCCGTGCCGGCGCTGCGGGCGATCGTCTCGGCCGGCCACGAGGTGGCCGCCGTCTACTGCCAGCCGCCGCGGCCCGCGGGGCGCGGCCAGAAGGAACGCCCGAGCGCCGTCCAGGCGGCCGCGGACGCGCTCGGCCTGCCCGTCCGGACGCCCGCGCGGCTGCGGAAGCCCGAAGAGCAGGCGGTCTTCGCCGCGCTCAGCCTCGACATCGCCGTGGTCGCCGCCTACGGCCTGATCCTGCCCAAGCCCATCCTCGACGCGCCGCGCCACGGCTGCCTCAACATTCACGCCTCGCTGCTGCCGCGCTGGCGCGGCGCCGCGCCGATCCAGCGCGCGATCATGGCGGGCGACGATGCGACGGGCATCACCATCATGCAGATGGACGAGGGGCTGGATACCGGCCCGATCCTGCTGCAGGAGAGCGTCCCGATCCTCGGCAGCCTGACGGCGGCGACGCTCCACGACCTGCTCGCCGAATGCGGCGCACGGTTGATCCTGGAAGCGCTCGAGGCCGTCGAAACCGGAACGCTCCAGCCCCGGCCGCAGCCGAACGGAGGCGTCACCTACGCGAAGAAGATCGAGCCCGCCGACGCGCGCATCCAATGGCGCGACGACGCCGCCACGATCGAGCGCAAGGTCCGCGCCTTCGCGCCCCGCCCCGGCGCCTGGTTCGAAATCGACGGCACCCGGGTCAGGCTGCTGGGCGCCGGCGTCGTGGCTGGAGCCGGCGAGCCGGGCACGGTCCTCGACGACCGGTTGACGGTCGCCTGCGGCGAAGGCGCGATAAAGCTGCTTCATCTGCAGCGCGAGGGAAAGCGCCCGCTCGACTCCGAGGCCTTCCTGCGCGGCACCCCGGTGGCCAAGGGCACCCGGCTGCCATGACGCGCTGGAAGCTGACGCTGGAATATGACGGCCGGCCCTTCGTCGGCTGGCAGCGTCAGGACAACGGCCCGTCGGTGCAGGCGGCGGTGGAACGCGCGGTCGCGGCCTTCTGCGGCGAGTCCGCCACGCTCTTCGCAGCGGGACGCACGGACGCCGGGGTGCACGCGACCGGCCAGGTGGCGCATGTCGACATCGCGAAGGGGGCCGACGCCGATACCGTGCGCGACGCGCTCAACTTCCATCTCAAGCCCGATCCGGTCGTCGTGCAATCGGCGGAGGCCGCAGCTTCGGATTTCCACGCCCGGTTCTCCGCCACGATGCGCCACTACCGCTACCGCATCCTGAACCGCCGCCCGCCGCCCGCGCTCGACCGGGGCCGCGTCTGGCATGTCGGCGTCCCGCTCGATCCGGCCGCCATGCATGCGGCGGCGCAGATCCTCGCCGGCAAGCACGACTTCACGAGTTTTCGCGCCGTCGCCTGCCAGTCGGATTCGCCGATCAAGACGCTGGACGCGATTTCGGTGACGGCCGCGGGCGAAGAAGTGCACCTGCGCGTCCAGGCCCGATCCTTCCTGCACCACCAGGTACGCAACATCGCGGGAACGCTCAAGCTGGTGGGCGAGGGAAAATGGACCGCGGGCGACGTCGCGGCGGCCCTCGCGGCGCGCGACCGCAGCCGCGCCGGCCCGACCGCGCCGCCGGAGGGGCTCTATCTGATCGGCGTGGACTACTGAACCGGCGACGGCGTCAGCGCAGCATCGCGTCACGGGCGTGAATGACGACCTGGCTCACCATCGCCTCCGACACCACCAGGCCGAGGCTGACGAAGAAGGTCAGCTTGAGCGTCACCCGCACGATGAAGAGGTGATAAAGGAGGATGACCACCAGGGCTCCGAGATTGACGATCGCCAGCACCTCGCGCGACGCCACGCCGCTTATCGCCAGGCTGAGCACGGCAAGCCAGACCAGGATCTGCGGGCCGGCAGCCCAGTTGAAGGCCGTGACGTAGAGGCAATACGCGCCCGACCGGTCGAGCGCCCGGGCGACGTAGAACATCAGCAGCGGCCAGGCGCACCAGCTCACGGCATAAGATATCGCCTCGACCATGACGAAACGGAACCAGTCGATCTCCTGCGCCGAGGGGCTGTGCGCGTAGGCGATCACGAGGAGATAGCCGGGCAGGACGACGAGGGCGCAATAGAAGGATTTCACGGCGCCTTCCGGCGTGCCGTCGAACAAGGCAACCGCGCGGCCGTCGCGCAGAAACAGACGCCATGCGGCGAAAAGGCCCGTGAACGCCTCGGGTATCGTGATCATTAGGCTATTCGATCAACGCTTCGCGAAATAACGGCTCAACACCGCGCGGTAGATCTCGGTCAACGCCCGAATGTCGTCCAGGCTGCAGCGCTCGTCGAGCTTGTGCATCGTCTCGCCGACCAGGCCGAACTCCGCCACGGGACAGTGGTCCTTGATGAATCGCGCGTCCGACGTGCCGCCCGTCGTGCTCAATTCCGGCTTGCAGCCGGTCACCTGTTCGATGCCGGCGCTGAGAAGCGCGCTCAGGTCGCCGGGCGGAAAGATGAAGGATTCGCCGCTGACGCGGATCTTGAGATCATAGCGGCCCGGACCGCCGGCGGCATCGTCGAGCGTCTTGCGGATCCAACGGCCCAGCGAATCCGAGCTGTGCATGTCGTTGAAGCGGATGTTGAAACGCGCTTCCGCGGAACCGGGTATGACGTTTTCCGTCGGGTTGCCGATGTCGATGCTGGTGATCTGCAGGCTCGACGGCTGAAAATGCGCATTCCCGGCGTCGAGCGGCTCGCGCGTCAGCGCGTGCATCATCCGCACCAGCAGGTGCGCCGCGTTGTCGGCCAGATGCGGATAGGCGACATGGCCCTGCTTGCCCTTGACCGTCAGGATGCTGTTCATGCTGCCGCGGCGGCCGATCTTCATCATCTCGCCGAGGCGGCTGGGATTGGTCGGCTCGCCGACGACGCAGTGGTCGATGCGCTCGCCCTTTTCGCCGAGCCAGCCCAGCACCTTCTTCGTTCCGTTGATCGACGGCCCTTCCTCGTCGCCGGTGATCAGGAAGCTGATCGAGCCGCGCACGATGCCGTCCGCGATCGCCGAAGCCGCCGCCGCGGTAAAGGCGGCGATCGCGCTCTTCATATCGACCGCGCCGCGCCCGTAGAGAAAGCCGTCGCGTATCTCCGCGGCGAAGGGATCGACCGACCAGCCGTCGAGCGGCCCCGTCGGCACCACGTCGGTATGGCCGGCGAAGCAGAAATTCGGTTCGGCCGAGCCATAGCGCGCATAGAGATTGTCGACGTCGGGCGTATCGGCGTCCGAGAAGCGGAGGCGGTGGCAGACGAAGCCCAGCCCCTCCAACACCGTCTGCAGGTGGCCGAGCGCGCCGCCCTCCGCCGGCGTCACGCTCGGGCAGCGGATGAGGTCGCGCGCCAGTTCGACCGCGTCGAGCACGTCCATCAGTCCCGCAAGAGGTCGTTGATCGATGTCTTGGCGCGGGTGCCCGCATCCACCCGCTTGATGATCACCGCGCAATAGAGGCTGGGTCCCGGCCGGCCGTCCGGCAGGATCCCTGTGGGAAGGCTGCCCGGCACGACGACGGAGTACGCCGGCACGCGCCCGCGGATGATGGTGCCGGTCGTCGTGTCGAAGATCTTCGTGGTCTTGCTGATGAAGACGCCCATGGAGAGCACGGCGCCTTCTTCGACGATGACGCCTTCCACCACCTCGCTGCGCGCGCCGATGAAGCAGTTGTCCTCGATTATGACCGGGTCCGCCTGCAAAGGCTCCAGCACGCCGCCGATGCCGACGCCGCCCGAGAGATGGCAGTTCTCGCCGATCTGCGCGCAGGAGCCGACGGTAGCCCAGGTGTCGACCATCGTGTTCTTGCCGACATAGGCGCCGAGGTTGACGAAGCTCGGCATCAGGACGGCGCCGGGCGCGACATAGGCGGAGCGCCGCACGACGCAGCCGGGGACCGCGCGGAAGCCGGCCTTCTTGAAATCCGCTTCGCGCCAGCCCTTGGTCTTGGCCGGCACCTTGTCCCACCACGCGGCGCCGTCAGGCCCGCCGTCCTGGCGCCACATCTCGTTGACGCGGAACGACAGCAGCACCGCCTTCTTGAGCCATTGATTGACGGTCCAGCCGCCCGGCCCCTTTTCGGCGACGCGCGCACGGCCGGAATCGAGCAGGTCCAGGCTCGCTTCGATGGCGTCGCGCACGGCGCCTTTGGTCCCGGGCGTGATCGTGTCCCGCTTTTCCCATGCCGCATCGATGGCAGCCTGCAATTCCGCGTGATTCATATTCCGGACTCGAACAGATGGTTGCTGGCGGTCAGGCGGCAACTCTGGGGAAGAAGGTAAAGGGTGTCAAGGCAAGGGCGGCATGGCATCGGCCACGCCGGTCAGCCAGTCGACGAGGTCGTCGATGACGTGATGGATGTGCGGGTCCGTCGCGCTGCCGCCCGACCAGTGATGGTCGCTGCGGATCCACACCGTGGTCATGCCGAGCGCATGCGCCGGCGCGAGATTGCGCGCGATGTCTTCGACCATCACGGCGCTCGACGGGTCGACGTCGTAGAGCTTGACGAAGGCGTCGAACGCCTTGGGCTGGGGCTTCGGCACGTAGCCGGCGGCGACGATGTCGAACACGCCGGCGAAATGCCGCGCCACGCCGAGCCGCTCCATCACGCGCTCCGCATGCGGCACCGAGCCGTTCGTGTAGACCAGCTTGCGCCCGGGCAGGCGCTCCAGGACGCGGTCGAGCGGCGGGCTCAGCGCGACCGGGCTTACGTCGATGTCGTGCACGTAGCTGAGATACTCTGCCGGCTCGACGCCGTGGTTCAGCATCAGGCCGTTCAGCGTCGTGCCGTATTCGTGGAAAAAGCTCTTCTGGATCCTGCGCGCTTCCGCGGGCCCCGCATCGAACTTGCTCATGATGTACTGCTGAATGCGCCGGTCGACCTGGACGAACAGGTTGCAGCTCGCGGGATACAGCGTGTTGTCGAGATCGAAGACCCAGCAGCGGGTCTCGTGCAGCGCGGTTTTCATGGCGGGAGATTGTCGCAACCGCCGCCGCGCCGCAAGGCCGGTGCGCTAACAATTAATAAACTCTTACCCCCTAGCATCGCCGGATCGAGGCGAGGCCTCGACGCCGGCTGTGGGGTTTGCAGAAAATGTCCGTAAAATCCGAGGGAAAGCGGTCTACCCGCAAGGCCGCCCAACCGCCGGCGCCGATCGACGCGCTGACCGGTTTTCCCGGCCCGGCCCTCGAGATCACCGACGGCGGCGAGATCCGCGCCCTCAATGCCGCCGGGCGGCGCCTGATGGCGGTCCTCGACCGCCGCGACGCCAACGAAGCCGCGCTCGCCATGCTGGACCTGATCAAGAAGGCCTGCGACCAGGGCTCGGCCGCGCGGTCGACGCTGACCGTGCCCGGCGAGGCAGCGTCCGGCATGCGAAAGCTGGACATGACAGTGGTGCCCATCGCGGCGCGCCAGGCTTATGTCGTCGGGCTGGACATCACCGCCGCCCTCGATGCCGTAGCCGCATCGGAGCAGCGATACCGCGACCTGGTCGAAATATCCGCCGACTTCGCCTGGGAAACCGGCGCGGACGGAACCTTCACCTTCGTTTCCGGCAACGGCGCATTCGGCTTCGCGACGCGGATGCTGCTCGGCAAGAATCCCCGCGATCTGCTGCTGCGCGATCCGGGCGCGGCGGCCGTGCTGCCCTTCAATACGCCGGCCCCGGTGCGGCAGCAGGAAGTCTGGGTGCGCAACGCCGACGGCAGCCCCATCTGCCTCGCCGTCTCGGCCAAGCCGATCTTCGGCAAGGACGGGCGCCGGCTCGGCGCGCGGGGCGTCTGTCACGACGTGACGAGCTCGCGCCTCGTCGACAGCTCCGAGACGCGGCGCCGGGTGCGCGAACGGGTGGTGAAGCACATCGTCGATTCGGTGCTCAAGCTCAAGACGGCCAAGGGAATGCTCGATACGGCCGCCCGCGCGATCTGCCACGCCGTAGACGGCAGCGCCTGCGAGGCCTTCCTGTTCGACTCTCACGGCCGCGCCGTGAAGGCGGCGCAGTTCGGCGAGACCGGCATCGCGGAGCGCTATTCCCGCCAGCTCGTGAAGCGGATGGATCCGGGCGACCTGCACCAGGCCGTCGTCGCGGGCAGGCCCGTGCTCGGCATGATGACCCGCAGCGAGCAGGGGCCGACCGGCGTCTTTCTCGTCTGGCATGTCGAGCCCAATGCTGCCTGGACCGAGGAGAACGAGCTGCTGCTGGTCGAGCTGCGCGACCAGTTCAGCGGCGTGGTCCTGCAGATCGCCGAGCAGCGCAAGCTGGAGACCCTGTCGCGCTTCGACGAGCTGACGGGCTTGGTCAACCGGCGCTATTTCCACGAGGAGCTCGACCTCCGCATCGACCGGGCGCAGCAGCGGTCGCGGCGCGGTACGCTGATCTACGTCGACCTCGACAATTTCAAGCAGGTCAACGACAACCTCGGCCACGACAAGGGCGACGCCGTGCTCCGCAAGCTGAGCGACGTCCTGCGCAGCAACACGCGCGAGTACGACCTGATCGGCAGGCTCGGCGGCGACGAATTCGCCATGTGGCTGGACGACACCGACGCCAACGTCGCCATCAAGCGCGGCGAGATGCTGCTGGCGGCCACCCAGGCGCTCAAGAATATGAGCGGCTCGCCCGACCATCCGCTCGCCATCTCGCTCGGCATCGCAATCTACGATCCGCGCGGCAGCGAGAGCCGCGATGCCCTGATCGCACGCGCCGATGCGGCGATGTACGAGTCGAAGCATGGCGGCAAAGGCCGTCTCACCCTAGCCGCGGCGGCGGCCGAGGCGCAGCAGCGCGTCAACGAGCGCTGAACTTATTCAGAAGGAAGCGCACGCAAGGTACCGAGCCGCTCATGCTTCGACAAGCTCAGCATGAGGAAACTATATTTCAGCTCAAGGGATCGGGCCTCATCCTGAGCCTGTCGAAGGATGAGGCGATCTCGCTGCCGGTGCGGCGCCGGGGTGCTCAGCCGCGCCGGATAATCGTTCCCGAGCCGTGCTCGGTGAAAATCTCCAGCAGGATCCCGTGCGGCACGCGGCCGTCGATGATGACGGCGCCCTCGGCGCCGGCCTCGACCGCCTCGATGCAGGTCTCGACCTTCGGGATCATGCCGCCCGTGAGCGTGCCGTCCTCGCGGTAGCGCCGGGCGTCCGCGATCGTCATTTCGGGGATCAGGCGGCGCTGCTTGTCGAGCACCCCTTCCACGTCGGTCAGCAGCAGCATGCGCGTCGCGTTCAATGCGCCCGCGATCGCGCCGGCCACTGTGTCGGCATTGATGTTGAAGGTCTGGCCCGCCGCGTCCACCCCGACCGGCGCGATGACCGGAATGATGTCCGTGTTGCGGAGCGCATGCAGGATATGCGGATCGATTCGTTCCGGTTCGCCGACGAATCCCAGGTCGACGACTTTCTCGATGTTCGAATCGGGATCGCGGGTCGTGCGCGTCAGGCGCCGCACGGTGATCAGGCCGCCGTCCTTCCCGGAAAGGCCGATTGCGCGCCCGCCGGCAGCGCCGATGCTGGACACGATCTGCTTGTTGATCTGGCCCGACAGCACCATCTCCACGATTTCGACCGTGTCGCCGTCGGTCACGCGGAGGCCGTCGACGAACGCACTCTTGATCTTGAGCCGCTCCAGCATGGCGCCGATCTGCGGCCCGCCGCCGTGCACGACCACGGGATTGATGCCGACCTGCTTGAGCAGGACGACGTCGCGC
Source organism: Alphaproteobacteria bacterium (assembly GCA_009377445.1). Taxonomy (GTDB): domain Bacteria; phylum Pseudomonadota; class Alphaproteobacteria; order UBA8366; family UBA8366; genus WHUA01. The sequence continues at coordinate 82,745 of WHUA01000001.1, forward strand.
GCGAAGTCGGCGGCGAGCGCGTCGTCGCCCATCGCATGCCCGCCGTATTTTATGACGAAGGTGTGCCCGGCGTAGCGGCGCATATAGGGCAGCGCCTCGGTGAGGATGCCGGCCTGTTCGAGCCATTTGGCGCGCGGCGAGGTTTTTTCGTCGGTCATCGGCTGTGGATCCCCCGAGTGGCGAAACGAGCGAAGATCGCCGCCCTTTCAACGCATTCCCCAGAGCAACCTGCGTCCTGCCGGACGCAGATGAGTTATCTTTTAAACTAGATCAATTTATCTGCAATCAGGTTTCCACTTGATTGCAGATTGATCTAGGCGCTCGCCAGCGTGGCCAGGTCGGCGCGCAGCGCTTCGATGCCGTCGCCCTTGACGGCGCTGGTGAGAATCGGCTCCGGCAAAGCCGCGGGGTGGGCCGAAAGCGTCTTGCGGACCGCCGCCTCGTGCTCCGCCAGGGTCGCCGCGCGCACCTTGTCGCATTTCGTCAGCACCACCCGGTAGGTCACCGCGGCCGTGTCGAGCAGCGTCATGATGCCCTCGTCCGTGGCCTTGAGGCCGTGCCGGCCGTCGATCAGGAGGCAGAGCCGGCGCAGCCCGACCCGGCCCTTCAGGTAATCCTCGATCAGCCGGGTCCAGACGCGGACCTCGCTTTTCGCCGCCCTGGCATAGCCGTAGCCCGGCAGGTCGACGAGCATCAGCCGCCCGCCGAGGTCGAAGAAGTTGATCTGCCGCGTCCGGCCCGGGGTGTTCGAGGTGCGCGCGAGCGTCTTGCGCCCGGTCAGCGCGTTGATGAGGCTCGACTTGCCGACGTTCGAGCGGCCGGCGAAGGCGACCTCCGGAATACGGTCCTCGGGCAGGCCCGAATAGTCGGCCGCGCCGGAGACGAACCGGCATTCCTGGGCGAACAGCTTGCGAGCGGCTTCGACCGCCTCGGCGTCCGGTCCGGGCGCCGCGCTCACGTCACCTTCACGCCCATGCGCTTCATGATCAGCCACTGCTGGGTCATCGAGAGGACGTTGTTCCAGGCCCAGTAGATCACGAGCCCTGCGGGGAACGGCGCCAGGATGAAGGTGAACATGAGCGGCATGAAGAGGAAGATCTTCGCCTGTATCGGGTCGGTCGGCTGCGGGTTCAGCTTCTGCTGCAGGAACATCGTGATGCCCATGATGATCGGCCATATGCCGATATTGACCACGTGGAGCATCGACGGCACGTTCCAGTCGATCAACCCGAACAACGTGAGTAGCCCGAGCGGATCTTTTGCCGACAGATCGTGGATCCAGCCATAGAAAGGCGCGTGGCGCATCTCGATGGTCACGAACAGGACCTTGTAGAGCGCGAAGAAGACCGGGATCTGGACCACCATGGGAAGGCAGCCGGCCGCGGGATTCACGCCTTCCTTCTTGTAGAGCGCCATCAGCTCCTGATTCATGCGCTGTCGGTCTTCGCCGAAGCGCTCCTTCAGGCCCTGCATCTTCGGCTGCAACGCCTTCATCTTGCTCATCGCCTTGTAGGACTTGTTGGCGAGGGGGAAGAACAGCAGCTTGATGACGACGGTGAGCGCGAGGATGGCGAGGCCGACGTTGCCGAGATATTTCTCGAACCAGATGAGCGCATAGAAGATCGGCTTCGTCAGGAAATAGAACCAGCCGAAATCGACCGCCAGGTCGAAGCGTGGAATCCCGAGATTGGCTTCGTAGGCGTCGAGCAGCGGCACCTGCTTCGCCCCGGCGAACAGCCTGCTGGTTACCTCGGCGACGCCTCCCTTCGGAACGGCGCGGGCATCCATCAGGAAGTCCGCCTGGTACTTGTGGTCCGTCCCGGCCGGCGCGGAGATGAAACGGGTGCTCACTTCCGACTTCTGATCGGGAATGACGGCGGTCAGCCAATACTTGTCGGTGATGCCGAGCCATCCGCCGGTGGTCTTCATGGTCGTCGGCCCGTCTTCGACGAGGTTCGAGTAGTGGATTTCCTGCAGCGTGTTGTTGATGACCCCGAGAAGCCCTTCGTGCAGGATGTAATAGCCGAGCGTCTTGGGCGTTCCGGTGCGCGAAACCAGCCCATAGGGCGAGAGACTGACGTCCGCGCCGCCGGAATTGCGCACCCGCTGGGTCACCGTGAACATGTAGTCGTTGTCGAGCGCGATACGCTGCTCGAAGACGAGGCCGGCGCCATTGTCCCAGGTCAGCGTGACCGGGTTGCCGGGCGACAATTCGTCGCGGTCCGCGGTCCACACGGAATTGCCGTCGGGAAGCTTGACGCTCTTGTCGCCGGCCCAGCCGAATTCCGCGTAGTACGGTTGGGCCGTCCCGGCCGGGTGCAGCAGCTCGACCATCGGGCTGCTTGGCGCGAGCGTCTCGCGGTACCTCGTGAGAAGAAGATCGTCGATCCGGGCGCCCTTGAGGGCGAGCGATCCCGCCAGCGCCGGCGATTTGATCGCGACGCGCGGCGATTGCTTGAGCGCGCCGGCGCGCGCCGCCTGCGGATCGGCAGCAGCCCCGGCCGCGCCGGGCGCGTCGAAGCCGATCTGCGGCGCCTCGCCGACCGGCACTGCCGGCGTTGACGGGGCAGCGCCGGGTTGCCCCGGCGACGCTTGCGACGGCTGGGGCGCCTGTTGCTGCGCCTCCTTCTGGCCCGCCTGCTGTTGCGACTGCTGTTGCGACTGCTGCTGAGCCGGACGCGGCTTCTCGAAGAAAAACTGATAGCCCAAGAGAATGGCGACCGAGATGACGATCGCGAGCAACAGGTTCTTCTGGTCGCCGCCGATCATCGCGCGCCCGCCCGCGGCGCTGCGGCGCCGCCCGCGTGCCCATGGCAATGGCTGTCGCATGCCGGCGGCACCGGATCGTACCCGTCACCGCCCCACGGATGGCACCGGAGAACCCGGGTCAGCCCAAGCCACGCGCCACGCCGGGCGCCGTGCTGCGCGATCGCGTCCCGCGCATATTCCGAGCAGCTTGGGAGATAACGGCAGGAGCCGGCGCAGAACGGCGACAGGCAAAGCTGATAAACCCGAATGATGCCCCGGAGGGCCGAAGCGGCAACACCCATGAAATCCGATGACTCCCTGCAGGCCTCAGTTCTCTAGCCACATGTCGAGCCGTCGCAATGCCGTCTCGAGGTCTTGCACCAGCGCGCCGAAGGGCCGGCGCAGCGTCTCCGTCCGGGCGATCACCACGTAGTCGTGCCCCTGCCTGGCATGGTGAGGCATAACCGTAGCGACAGCGACGCGCAAGCGCCGACGTGCGCGATTGCGCTGGACCGCGCCGCCGACGCGCCGGGTCGCGGTAAAGCCGACCCGCGCCGGATCGGCATCCGCAGCGCGCCGGCACGCCTGAAGGATCAGTCCGGGCGTCACGGATTTCCGGCCTCGAGCCGCAACTTTCAGAAATTCGGGTCGCCGGGTCAGTCCTGCGACGGGCGCGCGCATCGCGTCAGGCTGACAGGCGCTTCCGGCCCTTGCTGCGCCGCCGGGCAAGAATGAGCCGCCCGTTCTTCGTCGCCATGCGCGAGCGAAAGCCGTGGCGCCGCTTGCGGACAAGCTGTCCCGGTTGATAGGTACGTTTCACGGTTAACTCTCCGAAGGCCCTGGGAAATCGAGGGACGGTGTATAGAAGCTGGGCATCGGCGAGTCAATCGCCCCTCACCGCCCGCAATCGCCCCGCCCGATAATCGCACGCCGCTAATGAACACGGGGGTTTCACAGTAAGGTGTATCGCGGCGGCATTGCGCGCATAGTAGACAGCCGCTCCCGGCCGTGCGCTGGCGCGAAAGACCGAGATGGGCACCGAACAGAAGAAGATGAAAAAGGCCGGATTCTCGTGGCAACGCGCGCTGCCGCTGCTCGTCCTCGGCGTCGGCCTCGTCGCGTTCTTCGCCTGCGGGCTCGACGATTACCTGTCGTTCGGGGTGCTGCGCCAAAATCGCGCATGGCTGATGCAGCAGGTGGAGAGCTCCGCCCTCCTCGCCGCGCTCGCCTATATCGGGCTCTACATCCTCGTCGTGGCCTTCTCGCTGCCGGGCGGAGCGGTCATGACCATCGCCGGCGGTTTTCTTTTCGGCCAATGGCTTGGCACGGGCTACGTCATCTTTGCCGCGACCATCGGCGCCACCATCCTCTTCGTGGCCGCCCGGACGGCGCTGGGCGGCCTGCTGCGCGCCAAGGCGGGCCCGTTCCTGAAGAAGATGGAGGCCGGATTCCGCGAGAACGCCCTCAGCTACCTGCTCGTCCTGCGCCTGATTCCGGTCTTTCCGTTCTTCATCGTGAACCTGGTCCCGGCCTTTCTCGGCGTGCGCCTCAGGGACTTCGTGATCGCCACCGTCGTCGGCATCATCCCGGCCAGCTTCGTCTATGCCGGGCTCGGTGTCGGCCTCGGCAGCATCTTCGACGCCGGCGGCGAGTTTTCCGCGAAAGTCGTCTTCACCCCGGAATTGGTTGCCGCGCTGGCTGGCCTGGCGGCTCTGGCGCTGCTCCCGGTCGCCTACAAGAATTTCAAGGCAAAGCGTGACCGATAGCCGGATTCTCCGTTAAACTCCGCTGCGAAAGATCAGGGGGCCACTGCAACTTTCGGCCCGCGTGGCCGAGAAAGGAATCCGGGCCGGCACGATATGCACAGCTTGTCGTCGCGTCTGCTCATTCTGACGATCTTCTTTGTCATGGTCGCCGAAATCCTGATTTTCGTCCCATCGATCGCGCGCTTCCGCGAGGCGTGGTTCATCGAAAAGCTGGGTTTGGGGCACCTGGCGATTCTTGCCGTCGACGCCACGCCCGACCGCAGCGTCAGCGAGATGATGCGCCGCGAGCTGCTGAGCCATGTCGGCGCCATCGGCCTGTCCGTGCGCCGCGGCGGCGCCCGGCTGGTCGTCAGCGTGGAGCAGCCCCCGCCGGTGTCGGAGTCCTACGATATCGAGGACGCCAGCATCATGGAGCTGATGAGCGATGCCTTGATAACCTTGTTCACGACGAAGGACCGCGTCATCCGCGTGGTCGGCCCGTCGCCGCGGAACCCCTCCGTGTCGATCGAGCTGGTCCTGCACGAACGGCCGCTGCACCGGGCGATGACCGCCTTCGCGTCGCGCATCCTCGGGCTTTCCATCGTCATCTCGCTCATCACCGCGATGCTGGTCTTTCTCTCGCTGCAATGGCTGATGGTTCTGCCGATGCGGCGCCTCACCGAAAACATGATCGCGTTCCGCGAGGATCCGGAAAATGCGGGGCGGGTGATCGCGCCGACCGAGCGGCGGGACGAGATCGGCACTGCCCAGCGCGAGCTGGCCGGCATGCAGGCGCGCCTGCGCGCCACGCTCGCCCAGCGCGCCCATCTCGCCGCACTCGGCACCGCGGTCGCCAAGATCAACCACGACCTGCGCGGAATCCTGGCCTCGGCGCTGCTCGTGTCGGACCGGCTGGGCGGCATCGACGATCCCGAGGTCCGTCGCGTTACCCCGACGCTCTTCAAGTCGATCCAGCGCGCCGTCGACCTCTGCAGCAGAACGCTCGATTTCGTCGGCCAGGATCAGCCCGAGCTGGAGCGCAGCCGCTTTCCCTTGCGCGATCTCGTCCAGGACGTGGAAAAAGTAGTCGTCCTGCCCGAAACGGTCGAAAGCTCGGTGCAAAACGACGTCATGGGCGATATCGAGCTGACGGCCGACCGGGACCAACTATTCCGGACGCTCACCAATTTGGTCCGCAACGCGGCGGAGGCAGGCGCCACGGCCATTCTGGTCAGCGCGAAAAGCAACGGGCAATGGATCGAGATCGACGTCGCGGACAATGGGCCGGGCCTTCCCCCGCGGGCCCGGGAGAAGCTGTTCCGGCCGTTCGAAGGCTCCGCCAGGGCCGGCGGGACCGGCCTCGGGCTGGCGATCGCACGCGAGCTGGTGCGCGGCCACGGCGGCGACCTGGCCCTGGTCGCGACCGACAAAGACGGTACCAGGTTCCGCATCGTCCTGCCGCGCGATTAAGTATATTGCGCTGCAACAATTGTCGGAGCCCCGCTGCTGATATATATAATGCGACTCGCGGGCAGAGGCCGCGCGGCTTGTCCTGCGCCGATGGGAAGGATTGGCAGCCATGACGAATTCCAAGCGAAAAGGGCGGATTACCGTCCCCCAGATCCGCGCCCGCAAGGGGGCAGAGCCGATCGCCTGCCTGACCGCTTACACCGCCCCGGTGGCGCAGCATCTCGACCCCTATCTGGATCTTCTCCTCGTGGGGGATTCGCTGGCGATGGTCGTATACGGCATGGACAGCACGGTCGGCGTGACCGTCGACATGATGGTCGCCCATGGCCGCGCCGTCGTGCGCGCCACGAAACAGGCGTTGATCGTGGTCGACCTGCCTTTCGGCAGCTACCAGGAGAGCCCGCAGCAGGCGTTCCGGACGGCGGCCCGGGTCATGGCGGAAACCGGCTGCCAGGCCGTGAAGCTCGAAGGCGGCCGCGAGATGGCGGAAAGCGTGCGCTTCCTGACCGAGCGCGGCGTGCCGGTCTTCGGCCATGTCGGGCTGATGCCGCAAAGCGTGAACACGGCCGGCGGGTTCCGCGCCCATGGCCGGCGCGACGAAGAGGCCCGGCGCATCGTCGCCGACGCCGAGGCGATCGCCGAAGCCGGCGCCTTCGCCGTCGTGATCGAGGGAACGGTGGAGCCGGTGGCGCGCGAGATCACCGAGAAGATCGCCATCCCGACGATCGGCATCGGCGCTTCGCCCGTGTGCGACGGGCAGATCCTGGTCACCGACGACCTCGTCGGCATGTTCACGGATTTCACGCCGAAGTTCGTCAAGCGCTACGCCGACCTCGGCAGCGAGATGCAGCGCGCCGCCCAGGCCTTCGCCGACGACGTCCGCAAGCGCCGCTTTCCGGAGCCGGCGCAATGCTTCGGGGTCAAAGCGCCCGCCGCGGCAGAGTAGCGGCTATGGCCGCCACGGGGCCGGAAACGGTCGCGACCGTCGCCGCGTTGCGCGATCGCGTCGGCGGGTGGCGGCGGCGGTCCATGACGGTCGGCCTCGTGCCGACGATGGGCGCCCTGCACGACGGCCATTCCGCGCTCGTGCGGCAGAGCCGCGAGCAATGCGACCGCACGGTCGTCAGCATCTTCGTCAATCCCAAGCAGTTCGCGCCTAACGAAGATTTTGCCACGTATCCGCGCAACGAGGCGGCCGACCTCGCCCGCCTCGCCGGACTGGGCGTCGACCTCGTCTACATGCCGGGCGGGCGGGAGATGTACGCCGATGGCTTCGCCACCGGCGTCTCCGTCGCGCGGGTGAGCGAAGGCTTGTGCGGCGTGACGCGGCCGCACTTCTTTCAGGGCGTCGCCACGGTGGTGACCAAGCTCCTGCTGCAGTGCCTGCCGGACAACGCCTATTTCGGCGAGAAGGACTACCAGCAGCTTCAGGTGGTGCGCCGCCTCGTCCGCGATCTCGACATTCCCGTCGCCATCGTCGGTGTGCCGACGGTGCGGGAAGCGGACGGCCTGGCCATGTCCTCGCGCAACGCCTATCTGACGCCGGCGGAGCGCGCCGCGGCGCCGGCGCTGAACCGGGTGCTGAACCAGGTCGCGGAAAAGCTTCGCGCGGGCGGCACGGCGAGGGACGCGGCCGCCTGGGGCCACCGGCAGCTCGCGGACGCCGGTTTCGCCAAGGTCGACTATCTGGAGGTTCGCGACGCCGACACCCTGGCGCCGATCGAGACCGCGCTTGCGCCGGGTGCGCGGGCGCGCATCCTGGCGGCGGCCTTCCTCGGCAAGACACGGCTGATCGACAACGTCGCGGCGGGCGGCGCCGGCTGACGGCTCATCCGCCTCATCCGCCTCATCCGCCCCGGCTGATCGGCTCGCGGTAGGACGGCCCGATATCCCAGGGAAACAGGATCCAGGTGTCCTGGCTCACCTCCGTGATGAAGGTATCGACCAGCGGACGGCCGGCCGGCTTCGCGTAGATCGTCGCGAAATGGGCCTTGGGCAGACGGTCCCGCACCGCCTTCGCGGTGGTTCCGGTATCCACGAGGTCGTCGACGATGAGCCAGCCCGCGCCGTCGCCCGCGCCGCATTCCTTGAGAACCGTGAGCGCAGCCCGATCCTTGTGGTCGTAGGAGGCAATGCAGATGGTGTCGATCAGCCGGACGTCCAGCTCGCGCGCGACGATCGCCGCGGGGACCAGCCCGCCGCGCGTCACCGCGACGACCCCCTTGAACGGCGTCAGCGGCAGGAGGCGCCACGCCAGCGCGCGGGCGTTGCGGTGCAGCTCTTCCCAGGAAACGGGGAATTCCTTGGCGAGATTGGGGGTGGGGTCGGGGGCAGGATCCACAGCGCCGTCAGCGCACGTATACGCGCACCTCGTTGGACTGCGCGGCCGCGCTCGGCATCGAGGTCATGTTCACCCGCGTCGCCGGCAAGCCCATCTCCACCAGCGCCCGCAGGACGTTTTCCGCGTTGCGGCGAGCGGCGGTGCTGTTGAGGATGACCTGCGCCGACGAGCCGACCTTCGGGTGGACCGCGACCAGGTCGACGGCCGTCTCCGGCTTGCGGTCGAGCGCACGGCTGACGGCGTCGTACAGCGCCTGCTCGAACTGCACGTTCGGCCGGTCGAAGCGGATCACCACCAGCGGCCGGGAGTCCGGCGACAATGGCCGGCGCGCGGCCATGCTCGCCTTGACCTCGGCCTGCGCGAGCGCGCGGTTCATCAGGCTGGAGCCGTAGCGCTCGCCATTCTTGATGGAGATCGACATCGCCGTGAGATTGCGCCGCTCGCTCGCCAGATGGCTCGTCTGGCGGTTGAGGTCGTCGCTCAGCTCGTTCAGCAGGCGGTCGATCGTGACGACCGACTGGTTCACCTCGTCCTCGAGCGCGCGAAGCTGGACATGGTCCTCGTCGACCGCGCCGCTGAGGGTGAATGTCGCGCGCACGCTGTCGAGCAGATATCCGGCGACGCTCGCTTCCGCGCCGGCGTCGTTCGACAGGCTGTTCATCCGCGCGATGTTGGTTTCGATGCGCTTGAGCTGCTGCTGCGCCTCGTTCCACTGCTGGACGAGGACCGGGTTGCCCGGCGTGGTCCCGACCTGCAGCTTGGAATTCATCGCCGCCAGGATGTTGAGGTAGCGTTGCGTCGCGTCGGTCGTGTCGGCGCGGATCTCGCGCATGCGCGTGTCCAGCCGCCCGACGGCGCCCTTCAGCTTGCCGAGGTCCTGCGACATCGCCTCGACCTTCTTGCCGACGAAGGTGCCGGTCGCCCGGCCCGGCGCGGCTGCCTGCACGCCTTCCGTCGCGGCGCCGGCCGGCGCCAGCCCACGCGGCGCAGCAACCGGCGCTCCCGCGGGCTGTTCCGCCCGCGCGGCAGGAATTTCGATTCGCTCTTGGCTTGGCGCGCTCGCGGACGGATCATCACCGGTCAGCGAAGGCCAAAGGTTTGACCCGCAGCCGGCCAGCAACAGCCCCCCGGCTACGAACACACCCACATTCCTCGATAACATCATTATGAAGCAGTCACCCTGCCTTATGACTTATCGGGGGATCCCCCATGTTCCCACGATCACCGGTAAATCGCCCACAAGCGCGCCTCTCCCGAACCCGCGCCCGCTCCTCCCGCGATACCGGCGTAACCTGTCGGTGATACTACTTTAGCCCCCAGACCGCCACAAGCTGCATTCGTAGTCGGCGAATTTTCCCGGCAGCCGATGCAAAGATGCACACATGCCCCGAATCATGCTGCGAATCCGGCGCAGAATCTGGCCTTGTCAGAAGCGGCGCGTTTCTTTAGTGTCCGGCACCCGTCCCCAAGGGCGGATTAGATGCCTTCCCGTGCGCCCGTAGCTCAATTGGACAGAGCGCCTGACTACGGATCAGGAGGTTGGGAGTTCGAGTCTTCCCGGGCGCGCCATTATCTCCTTAGCCACACGAGTCCATGCCGCGCCCGTTCAGCGCCTATTCGATCCCGTAAAGCAGATCCGGATCGGAGAAGTCGTCCGACGGCGCCGACGGCGTGATGGCCGCGGCGACGTGCTGCACGGCCGACTGGACCATCGCCAGCAGGACGCCGAGTCGCGGCGTGTCCCCGCTCCCGCCATCGGCAACAGCACCGCCCACGCCACCCCCGAGCATCGCGAGCTGCATTGCGGGCTCGCCGGCGGCGACGTAGCTCGGGTCGGCGGCGCGGAGCTTGGCGATCGCCGCCTGGGTCGATGCCAGCGCGCGCGGGCAGGGCTCGCCGGCCAGCTCGAAGGCCATGGCGTTGTCCTCGTCCATGCACAGCCGCGCCTTGGCCGCCTTGTGATGGCCCTGCGCCTTCAGCTCGCGGGCGTTCTTGAGCATGATGCAATTCGAGTCGGTCCAGGTGGAACCGACGGAAAAGCCGAAGCTCTCGGCCTGGCCGCCGCCGCTGGACGAGCCCATGCAGGTGTCGTCGGACGTCGTGACGTAGACGGCCGCGGCGCTCGACGCGGGCGCTTCGTCGCCGCCATCGACGCTCACATCCGACGAGCCGCCGTCACCGCCGCTCGAACCGGATTCCGCATTCGCGTCCGCTGACGCCCTGCTGTCGCTGCGGCTTGTGTTGGCGTTCGCATTATTATTGATTTTATTATTAGTGCTATTATTGGCATTACTATTGTGATTCTTCGTCAATATCGTTGTCTTGTTGCCGTTTTTTGCGCCGTTGCCGTCATGGCCGCCATGCGGTCCGGTGGCGCCGGCATGCGTGGAACCCAGCAAGATCAACGATGAAATGGCGGCTGCCAGCAACTTGTTCCTCATAATGCTCGACACTCCGATATGCTTCCGCACCGCGCCAGCCGGCCGCAGAGCCACAACAGTTAAAATATTACGCGGAAGCTAACCCTCGGATGGGTGCCGATATATAATACTTTATAAGTAATTAGCTGAATTTCATGTGGTCGGCGGACTAATGTCCGGAACCGTTTGAAGGCGGCGCGCATGGACTCCGCGGACAAGCCGCGGAGTGACTATATTCATACACATTTCAATATCTTAGTATGTTCTATCTTGTTCGGATGCCCTCAACCGCGTCCCACCGGCCCCTTCCCGCGCGCCCGGGTCACGGCGAGCACGCTCGGGCGCGGCGGGAGGTCGTTGCCGTCCGGCCAGTCGCTGCCCGGCTTCGGCGCGCTTGCCGGGCCGAGCGTCCCGCCCTGGCCCGGATGCTGGATGGCCAGGAACAGCGTCGAGTCGTCCGGCGTGAATTCGGGGCCGGCGATTTCGCATCCGACCGGCCCGCTCAGGAATTGCATGGTCCGTCCTCGCTCCGCCCCCTCGGTGGCGACCGCGAACAGGCCGTCGTTGACCGCGCGCCCCAGGTTAAGCCCCCGCGCGCCGCCGCCCTGCCCGTCGGTCGCGATCCACAGGTTGCCGCCGCGGTCGAAGGCGATGTTGTCGGGCGCGCCGAGCGGGCTGATCCGCGCCGCATCGCCGTAACCGGCGAAATAGCTGTCCGCCCGGCCGAGCGGCGGCGCGAGGTCTTCCGCCGCGGTCAGCAGGCGGCCCTCGGGGCTCGCCGGATTGCCGCAGAGGATGAAGATGTCCCAGGCGAAGCTCTCGGCGGCCGCGTCGCCGCCGTCTTCGGCGATCTCGACGATCTGACCGTTGGCATTGCCGCCCTCGCGCGGGTTCGCGGCGTCCGCCCCGTCCGCGACCATGCGGCCCTGGGCGGCGAACCGGCCCTTGCCGAGGCGTTTCGCGCTTTTGGTCATGGCCGCATAGACCCGGCCCGAGCGCGGGTTGACCTCGATATCCTCGGGGCGGTCCATCGGCGTCGCGCCCAGCAGGTCCGCCGCGCGCCGCGCCTTGATGACGACGTCGCCCTGACCGGCGAACTCCGGTGGCACGAGCGGGCCCTGCCCGAACACCAGCGGCAGCCATCGGCCGCGGCCATCGGCGTCGAAGCGGGCGGCGTAGAGGGTGCCGTCCTCGAGCAGGCGGCCGTTCGCCCTTCCGATCGCGGGGTCGTAGCGGCCGGCGGAGACGAACTTGTAGAGATATTCGAACTCGGCATCGTCGCCGGAATAGACCGCCACCTGCCCGGTCTTCGCCACCGTCGTGTTGGCGCCTTCGTGCTTGAAGCGGCCGAGCGCGGTCAGCTTGCGCGGCACGGACAGCGGATCGTAGGGGTCGATCTCCACGCACCAGCCGAAGCGGAGCGCCTCCGACGGATGGCGCGCCGCGTCGAAGCGGGCGTCGACCAACTCCCAAGCGCGGTTGCTCTGCCCGGCCGGCAGCGGCAGGCGGGCGTGCGCCGCCGCCACGGGCGCAAGCGCCGGCTCCTGCGTCACACGTTCAAGCAGACGGCCGTAATTTGCGAAATAGGCATCGACGTTCTCCTCGCCGGTCAACATCGTGCCCCAGGGCGTCTTACCGCCGCCGCAGTTGGCAAGCATGCCGAGCACGCGCCGTCCGGACGGGTCTGCTTCGGTACGCAGCAGCGGATGGCCGGCGGCCGGGCCGGTGATCGCCATCGGCGTCGATGCGGTGATGCGGCGGTTGCAGGACCCGCTTCGCTCGACCGACCAGCGTCCGCCGCGTCGCCGGATCTCGACCACCGACGCGCCGTGCGCGGCCTGCTGCACGCGGACGATCTCGCCCTTCGTGCGCTCGATCAGCGCGCGCACCTCGGCCTGCGCCCTGGCCGCGTCCTTGAAGAAGCGGCGATAGGCCGGGAAGCCGGCGAACATCAGGTCGTCGCCGGTGTATTCGTGATTGGTGGCGAGGAGGCCGTGATCCGGCGATTCCGACCCATGGCCGGGGAGCGGGAAATACGCGTTGTAATCGCAGTTGTAGCCGAACCGCCTCGCCTGCAATGCGCCGGCGGCCACGCTGTTGAGCAGTTCGCTGGATCGAGGATCCGCCAAGGTCGCGACGTCGAGGCCGGGCACGCCTTCGAACAGCGGATCGCCCCAGCGCAGCAGCACCGAAGCCCGGTGCCCCTCCGCGACGACGACTTTATCTTCCCCGCCGATCGGCACGGGGCGAAAGGACAAGGCCGCGCCGTACGGAGCCGGAGACGCGCACGCGCCTGCGGCAATGACGGACCGGGGAAGCGCCAGCAGCAGCGCGGCGCCGGCGAGCACGCCGCGCCGGGCCAGCCGTTGCTGCATGACCTCACGGAAGGGCGTCGCGCCCTCAGGCGTCATGCGGGTACGGTCGCGCATACCGGGCGCAGGCTTCGCCATGCGAAACGCCTCCTCGAGGATTCGACGGCCGCACCCCCGAAATAGAGGCCGATGAGCCAAGGAACCCAGCCCGCCGATCGATCCAGCCGCAGCATTCGGGACATCGGAGAAATTCCCTGGAGGGCGCTACCGCCCGCGCCGGCTTCTCGCGTGGCTGGACCACATCCCGCGTCCGGACTCCTTGGCGTCGTTCTCATCGACTTCGTACCGGTCCGACTGCTGGCGGGCCGCCTTGGCCCAGCCCGAGCGGACCATCGCCTCGTTCAGGTCGGTCTCGCCGATGTAGCAGGTGGCGAACACGGCAGGCTTCCCCGCCTTCGCGGGCGTTTCGCCTGCCGGGAGCTCTTCGCTGTCGCACGACACGGGTTGCCCGTCGGCCAGCTTGATCAACTCCGCCCAGGCGACGATGCCGCATTTCAGCTTCGCATCGTTGATCTCGCAGAGGTCCTTCAATCCCGGCGCGGTTATTCCGAACAGCGTGACGGTCTTCGTTCCGACCGTAATCTCGTTTCCCGACAGCACCGTCCCCTGTCCGCGAATCTCGTCCGCAGCCATCGCCGGCTCGGCCAGCATGACGACCAGGATCCCAGGCAGAAGCCCGGGCAGGAACAACGCCCGCCGGCGCGGCCCGGCGCGCCGCCCCCGCGCCGCTTGCCGCAATCCTCCCGCAACCGGCACCGCCCTCATCGCCTCTGCTCCACCGATTTCGCGCCCCTGCGACCGCTACCGGGCCGAGCGCCCGATCCCTCTTTGCCGGAATATATACGGAAACCATCCGACCGCACTGCGGCAATAACGCTGCACCAATCTGAAAATAAACCGATTTCGTCCCGCGGCGCCCCCGGCGTCCGAGGCGCGGGCGCGCAGGTCTCGCCCTCGCAGCACGGCGCGATATTGCGGTGGCAGTGCAGGCATTGGATGTGGCCGTGCACGTAGTTCGCCGGCGTGGGCCGCCCGCACCAGTCGCAGATCAGCGCATCGCCGGCATGCGGCGCGCGGGAGCCATCCGGGCGCGGCATGCCTTCAGCCCCGCGCGGCCAGTTGCCCGACGCGGGAAAGGCTGCGCGGAACGGCAGCGCCGTAGGTCTCGCAGAAGGGCCGAAGCATCCGCTCGACCTCCTTGCGGCCCAGCGCATCCATCAGGCCGCAGGGCGGCTTGCCGAACTTGAAGGCGTGGCGCGCGCCGAGGTCGATGTCCGCGGGCGCAGCCACCTCCTCGTCCAATTCCTGCAGCAGGGCCAGGAAGGTTGCCCCCATCAGGCGGTCCGCGACGGCCTTGTCGCGCGCCGCGTCCGGCGGCGAGGGATCGCCGATCTCCCAGCTCCCCGCCTGTTCGCCGACGCGGACGACGGATTCCGCCGGCGCGTAGAAGCCGCCGAGCGCGGCCAGGTTCGACTGCGCGTGCAGCACCACACGCGATCCCACCAGGTTGATGACGACGAACGGGCCCGCCGCCGCGCCGAGCACGTCGCAGGCGACGCGGTCGACCTCGAACGGCGTGGCGATGCCGTCGTCGTAGATGCGCACCGCTTCGTTGATATAAGGACAGAAGAAACGGTTGAGCGCGAAGCCGCTGCTGTCGCGGCACAGCACCGGCATCTTCTCCGTCGCCGTGCAGAAGGCGAGCGCGGCGTCGATTGCCGAGGGCGCGGTCTTCTCTCCCCGCACGACCTCGACGACCGGGTTCACCGACGGCGGGTTGAAGTAATGCATGCCGAGGAAGCGCTCCGGCCGGTCGACCGACCGCGCCAGCGCGCCCACCTGCAGGCAGCTCGTGTTCGTCGCCACGAGGCAGCCGGGCGCCAGCCTGGGAATGAGCCGTCCGTAGAGCTCCGCCTTGATGTCGAGCTGCTCGAACACCGCCTCGATCACCAGATCGCAGCCGCCGAGCGCGTCGAGCTCGGTCCCGCCGCGAAGCCGGTCTCCCGCGGCGGCGGCCTCCGCCGCGCTCATGCGGCCGCGCTCCGCCTGCCGCTGGTAGAAGACACGCGCCTTCGCCAGCGCGCCTTCGACCTGGCTGGCGCCGACGTCGACGATATGCACCGGATAGCCGTGCTGCGCGATGTTGGTCGCGATGCCGGATCCCATCGTGCCGGCGCCGACGACGCCGACCTTTTTCACCGTCATGTCATACGCTCCTTCCCGCTGCACCCATGCGACGGCTAGCCTACCCGCCGGCGCGGGTCAACGCCATTTGCCGAAACACCCTTGCAGTCGGGGCAGAATTGACTATTCCTTTTGCACTGTTGCAATTCGTTCCTAAGTCGCAGGCGGGAACGGATCGCATCGGGGCAGTGGCCCCGGGATCGAAAGAAACCCGCGAATCATTGCAGAGCAAGGCGATCACATGATCGAGATCGACCACATTTCGAAGACCTTCGGCCCGATCACCGCCGTCGACGACGTTTCGTTCAACGTGGCCAAGGGCGAAGTACTGGGCTTCCTCGGCCCCAACGGCGCAGGCAAGTCCACGACGATGAAGATGATCACCGGATTCCTGCCGCCCAGCTCGGGCACGGCGCGCGTCGCCGGCTTCGACGTGCGGCGCGACCCGATCGCGGTAAAGCGGCGCGTCGGCTACCTGCCCGAAGGCGCACCGATGTGGCCCGACATGACGGCGGAGGCTTTCCTCGCGTTCATCGCCCGTGTCCGCGGCTTCGGCGGCGCCGATGCCGAAACGCGCATCGCCACGGCGATCCGCCGCACGCAGCTTGCCGACGTCCTGCAGCAGCCGATCGAGACCCTGTCCAAGGGATTCAAGCGCCGCCTCGGCCTCGCCCAGGCGCTGCTGCACGATCCGGAGGTGCTGATCCTGGACGAGCCGACCGATGGCCTCGACCCCAACCAGAAGCACGAGGTGCGAGAGCTCATCCGCAGCATGGCGGGAACCAAGGCGATCATCATCTCCACCCATATCCTGGAGGAGGTCGAGGCCGTGTGCAGCCGGGCGATCATCATCGCCGCCGGGCGCATCGTCGCCGACGAGACGCCCGCAGGCCTCGCCGCCCGTTCCCGGCGCCACAACGGCGTTTTGCTCGCGACCCGGACACCGGACAAGGTGAGGGCCGTCCTCAAGTCGCTTCCCGACGTGGCGGAGGTCACGAGCGAAGGCGACGGCCGCCTTTTCGCCGGCGCAAAGAACGGCGCATCGATCATCACGCAGGTCAGCACGGCGCTGCGCGAGGCCGATGCCGAGATCGAACAGATCACCGTCGAGCAGGGACGGCTCGACGAAGTCTTCCGCGAAATCACCACCCGGCAGCCGGCCCATGCATAATGTCGTAACGGTCTTCCGGCGGGAGATGGCGAGCTACTTCGCAACCCCCGTCGCTTACGTTTTCATCGTGATCTTCCTGGCGCTGAACGGCGTCATGACCTTCTATGTCGGGAATTTCTTCGAACGCAATCAGGCCGATCTCGCGGCATTCTTCAGCTTCCATCCCTGGCTCTATCTCTTCCTCATCCCGGCGCTGTCGATGCGGCTGTGGGCCGAGGAACGCCGCACCGGAACGATCGAGCTGTCGATGACGCTGCCGCTCACCGCCGGCCAGCTCGTGATCGGCAAGTTCCTCGCGGCCTGGGCCTTCACGGGCATCGCGCTGGCGCTGACCTTCCCGATCTGGCTGACGGTCAACTATCTCGGCGATCCCGACAACGGCGCCATTCTGGCCGCCTATCTCGGCAGCCTGCTGATGGCCGGCGGCTTCCTGGCGGTCGGGTCCTTCGTCTCGGCGCTGACCAAGAATCAGGTGATCGCCTTCGTGATCGCGGCCACGCTCTGCTTCTTCCTCGTCGCCATGGGCTCGACCATCGTGCTCACCGTGCTTGGCGAGCTGGCCAGCGGCAACGTCGCCGACTTCCTCCGCTCGCTCAGCGTGATGAACCACTTCTCGGATATCTCCAAGGGCGTGGTCGACTTCAGGGATGCGGTCTATTTCGCCGCGCTGATCTGCCTGTTTCTCTTCCTGAACGTGGTCGCGATCGACCGCCTGAAAGCCGCTTGAGGGAGGTCGCGCCATGTTCCGCCGGATAATGGATCAGAAGGGCGGCTGGCTCGCCCTGTCGCTCCTCGCCGTTGCCCTGTTCGTCCTGGTCAACGTCGCCGCCAGCCGATTCGTCGGCCTGCGCGCCGACCTGACGGAGGACCGGCTTTACTCGCTGTCGGAAGGCACGCGCAACATCGTGCGCAAGCTGGAGAAGCCGGTCGAGCTGACGTTGTATTATTCCGATGCGCTCGGCACCAATGCGCCGGTCTACGGCAACTACGCGCTCCGCGTGAAAGACATGCTGCGCGTGATCGAGACGACCGGCGGCGGCAAGGTGACGCTCGCCGTCAAGGACCCGAAGCCCTTCTCCGAGGTCGAGGACAAAGCCGTCGCGCTCGGGATGCAAGGCGTTCCGGTGGACGAAACGGGGGCGAAGGTCTATTTCGGCCTCGCCGCCAAGTCCGGCGAGAAGGAAATCGTCATTCCGTTCTTCCAGCTCGAGCGGGAGAGGTTTCTCGAATACGACATCGCCAGCCTGATCTTCAATCTCGGGAGCAAGGGCAAGCCCGTGCTCGGGGTCTACAGCACGCGGCCGATGTTCGGCGATTTCCAGATGCAGATGCGGGGCCTGCCGGCGACGCCCTGGGCCGTCATTCAGCAGCTCCAAAACTACGTCGACGTGAAGCAGATGTTCGATCTGGAGGACATCTGGAAGATCAAGCCCGATGTGCTGATGATCGCCCAGCCCGGCGGGCTCGAAGCGCAGGACTATTACGACATCGACCAGTACCTGCTGCGCGGCGGCAAGGCGATCGTCTTCCTCGATCCGTTCAACGAGACCGCCGCCGGCCGCAGGAACAGCCAGTTCCCCGAACGCGTCACGTCGGACATGCAACGGCTGCTCGACCATTGGGGCGTCGAGATGGTCAAGGATCGCGTGGCCGGCGACCGGCGCTATGCGCGGATGGTCAACGCCGGCGACGACAAGCGCGTCGTTCCCGCGCCCTTCCTGACCTGGATGTCGGTGCGCGGCGAGAGCTTCTCGCAGTCCGACGTCGTGACGTCGCAGATCTCGCTGCTCAATCTGCAGAGCGCCGGAATCCTGCAGCAAAAGGAAGGCTCGCCGCTTAAATTCGAGCCTCTCGTCACCAGCTCGCCCGACAGCCAGGAAATCGACGTAAAGCTACTCGACGGCGAGAAACCGAACATCCTCGGGATGCTGGATGGCTTCCAGCCATCCGGAAAGCGGCTGGTGTTGGCGGCGCGGCTCAGCGGCCGCACGAAGAGCATGTTCCCCGATGGCCCGCCCAAGGAAGAGGAAAAGAAGGACGAGGGCGCGAAGAAAGACGAAAAGCCGGACGCGCCTGCCGGGAAGGCCAAGCCGGAAACAAAGCCGGAGAACAAGCCGGAAGTGAAGGCCGACAAGGCCGTGCGCGCGAAATCGCCCGCCGACGTCGCGCAGGCCCCGGCGGAGAAACCGGACCAGCCGCAGCCCCCAGATGAAGGCGGCAAATCGCCGGCCGCGCAGCCCGACGCGCCGACCGACGCTCCTGCGGCCGCGGAAAAGAAGGAAGAGGAAAAGCCGGTCGCGCCGCCGCATATCGCGGAGTCCACCGCGCCGATGAACGTCATCCTCGTCGCCGACACGGATTTCCTCGAAGACCGCTTCTGGGTGCAGACTCGGGAATTCTTCGGCCAGCGGGTGCAGGTGCCCTTCGCCAACAACGCCGACTTCGTCGTCAACGCGGTCGAGAACCTGGCCGGCGGCGACGATCTCACCGGCCTCAGGAGCCGCGGCACGGCGCAACGGCCATTCACGAAGATCGCCGAGCTCAAGCTCAACGCCGACCAGCATTTCCGTGCGGAAGAGCAGCGCCTGCGGAAGAAGCTCGAAGAGGCGGAAAAGAACCTCGCGGAGCTCGACAAAAAGAAGGCCGACGGCGCCAGCGACGCGACCGTCGACAAGGCGGTCCAGGCGACCGCCGCGAAATTCACAGAGGAGGTCGTGTCGACCCGCAAAGCGCTCCGCCAGGTGCAGCTTGCGCTGCGCGAGGATATCGAATCGCTGGAAACCTGGCTGCGCTTCGTCAACATCGCCCTGATCCCGATCCTGGTCGGCGTGCTGGCCGTCGCGCTGGGGATATGGCGGGTCCGGCGGCGTAAGAAGCGGGCCGACCTGCCGGCGAGCTGAGGCGCCGAAACGAAGGAGGAGACGATGCGCGTCGCGAGCATGCTGGCCAGCGCCACCGAGATCGTCGCCGCGCTCGGCTTTCGCGACGCGCTGGTGGCGCGCAGCCACGAATGCGACTTCCCCGCCGATGTCGAGTCGCTTCCCTGCTGCACCGAGCCGAAGATCGATCTCCGCGGCTCTTCGCGCGATATCGACGACCGCGTCAAGGCGGTGGTCCAGGAAGGGCTGTCCGTCTATCGCGTCGACGGCGACGCGCTCAAAGCGCTCCGGCCCGACGTCATCGTGACGCAGTCGCAATGCGAGGTCTGCGCCGTCAGCGAGAACGACCTCCGGCAAGCCGTCTGCGACTGGCTCGACGCGACGCCCAACATCGTGACCTTGAAACCCGACGCGCTCGCCGACATCTGGACGGACTTCCAGAACGTCGCCGATGCGCTGGGCGCACCGGCGCGGGGACGCGCGCTGATCAAATCGCTGCAGGGCCGCATGGCGTCGGTCGAGCAGAAAGCCGGCAGTATCGCCGAGCAGCCGAGCATCGCCTGCATCGAATGGATCGACCCGTTGATGGCGGGTGGCAACTGGATGCCGGAGCTGGTCCGGATGGCCGGCGGCACGAACCTGTTCGGCACCGCCGGCGCGCATTCGCCCTGGATGACCTGGGAGGCGCTGCGGCAGGCCGACCCCGAGGTCATCGCCGTCCTCCCCTGCGGCTTCGACATCGAGCGGACGCGGCGCGAGATGCCGGCGCTGACCCGGCGCGCCCGCTGGCCGGGCCTGCGCGCCGTGCGGAACGGGCGCGTCTACCTCACCGACGGCAACCAGTACTTCAACCGCCCCGGGCCGCGCATCGCGGACTCGCTCGAGATCCTGGCGGAGCTACTGCACCCGGAGCGCTTCGACTTCGGGCATCGCGGCAAGGGTTGGGTGCCGCTGTAGCGCGTCGCCAGGTCGACCTCCGGAAATCAGCCAGATCGCGCCCATGGACTCCCTGGACAAGCCAGGGAGTGACGGTTTTTATATTAATTCAAATATTTATGTCATGCCGCGGCTTGTCCGCGGCATCCATGCTTCGACCGGCAACCCGATACAGGTATCCCGGACAGCAGCGCCGCGGCGACGCGTATCCTCAGCTCTTGCGCAGCAGGAAGACCGCCTGAACGCCCATCAGGTTGCCGGTGAGGCCGGTGGCCTGCATCGGCAAGGTCCTGCCCTGCGTGTCGAGGACGATCGCCTTTTCCACGTCCACCTTTATCTCCTCGCAAAGCTCCAGGAAATCCCGGATCGTGCAGAGGTGGATGTTGGGCGTGTCGTACCAATGAAAGGGCAGCGTCTCGGTCTGCGGCATACGGCCGCACGCCAGCAGCCACAGGCGCACCTTCCAGTGCCCGAAATTCGGTAATGACAGGATCGCCCGGCGGCCGATGCGCACGAGGTTCTCGACGACGCGGCGCGGATGCCGGGTCGCCTGCAGCGTCTGGCTGAGCACCGCATAGTCGAAGGCGCCGTCGGGGTAGTCGTCCAGGTCGGTGTCGGCGTCGCCCTGGATGACGGACAATCCGTCGCTTACGCATTCGTTCACGCCGGCCATGCTCAGCTCGATGCCGCGTGCATCCACCTGCTTGAATTCGCTGAGATAGCTGAGCAGCGCGCCGTCGCCGCAGCCGATATCGAGCACGCGGGTGCGCGGCTCGATCATGTCGGCGATAAACTGCAGGTCTACGCGGATATCGCTGCGTCCGGATGACGTCGAGTCGCTCATGCCGCCACCCGCATTGCTATCGGCCGAGGCCCCGGCGCTCGGCGCAGCCATTGATGAAGCCGGCCAGAACCTTGTCGAGCTCCGGCACGTCCAACAGGAATGCGTCGTGACCCTGATCGCTCTGAATCTCGACGAAGCTGACGTTCGCCGCGACGGCGTTCAGCGCGTGCACGATGGCGCGGTTTTCCGACGTCGGGAACAGCCAGTCGCTGGTGAAGGAGATGATGCAGAAGCGCGACTTCGTCCCTTCGAACGCCTCCGGCAGCGAGCCGCCGTGCTCCGCCGCGATGTCGAAGTAGTCCATGGCGCGGGTGATGTAGAGATAGGAATTGGCGTCGAAGCGGTCGACGAAGGTCGAGCCCTGGTGGCGGAGGTAGCTCTCGACCTGGAAATCCGCATCGAAGCCGAAACTCAGCATGTCGCGGTCCTGCAGGCTGCGCCCGAACTTGCGGTGCAGCGCGGCCTCGGAGAGATAGGTGATGTGCGCCGTCATACGCGCCACGCCGAGGCCGCGCCGCGGTATGGCGCCGTGGCTGACGTAATCGCCGCCGTGCCAATCGGGATCGGCCATGATCGCCTGGCGGCCGACTTCATGAAAGGCGATGTTCTGCGCCGTATGGCGGGCCGCGCCGGCGATCGGTATCGCCGCGAACACGCGGTCCTTGTAGCGGGACGCCCATTCGAGCACCTGCATCGCGCCCATCGAGCCGCCGATGACGCAGAAGAGCTGCTCGATGCCGAGATGATCCAGCAGCATCGCCTGCGCCCGCACCATGTCGCCGATGGTGATGACGGGAAAGCTCAGGCCGTAGGGCATTCCGGTCTCGGGATTCAGCTCGGTCGGCCCGAGCGTGCCGAGGCATCCGCCCAGCACGTTGGAGCAGATGATGAAGAAGCGGTTGGTGTCGAGCGGCTTTCCCGGCCCGACAACCAGCTCCCACCAGCCCGGCTTGCCGGTGATCGGGTGCTCCTCGGCGACATACTGGTCGCCCGTCAGGGCATGGCATACCAGGACCGCGTTGCTGCGATCCTCGTTCAACGCGCCATAGGTGCAATAGGCGACGGGGAACGGTCCCAGTTCGACGCCGCAATCGAGCTTCAGTTTGGTGTCTCGGCCAAGCTGAACCCGGTTTCCGGGAAGGGGGGCGTCGGGCAGGCTCGGCAGGTGCTGCACCCCGTTCGGGCTTGGTCTCGCGGGCTCGGAAATCGGTCAACCCTCACGTCTTCTCCAGGGCGCGTTACTTTTGGTCCGAAGACCTACAGTGTCAATGTTTTCTTTGATTTCTCATACGCCACGCTCTAGTAGTTAGCGGCTTTTCCGGCGAAAGACGGCAAATGAACGAAACTGGAACATCGCTGCAGGATCTGAGGGGCGAGATCGACCGCATCGACTCGGAGCTGCACGCGCTGATCAAGCAGCGCGCCGCCCTGGTGGAGGAGATCCGCCGGGTGAAGGCGCGCGACGCGATCACCACGGTGCGCCCGGGCCGGGAAGCCGACATCCTGCGCACTTTGTTCCGCCGCCACGACAGCGCCTTTCCCTTCGCCGCCGTCGCCCGGATCTGGCGCGAGATCATCGCCGGCATCACGCGGATGGAAATGCCCGGCTATTCCGTCGCCGTGTACGCCGGCGGCAACGACCCCGGCATCTGGGACCTGGCGCGCAACCAGTTTGGCAGCGCGACCCCGATGACGTCCTTTGCGACGAGCCGCGAAGTGCTGGGCGAGGTCGCCGCGGGCCGTGCCGCCGTCGGCGTCCTGCCCTGCCCGCGCGAGGGCGATGCCGATCCCTGGTGGACCAACATCGCGGTGCGCGACGGCCTGCGCATATCCTACCGCCTGCCCTTCACGCCGAGCGGCGACGACCGCACGGACGGCGGTCCCGGCGCGCTCGCCATCGGCCGCATCCTGCCGGAGGAAAGCGGCCTCGACCGCAGCCTCATCGTCATCGAGACGCGCGAAGCCTTGAGCCGGGCCGGCGTCACGGGCCTGGCCGAAAGGGTCGGCATCAAGGGATATCCGATCGCCTCCTGCAAGGCCGGGCTCTATTACCAGCTTCTCGACGCCGAAGGCTTCCTCGCCGAGGACGACGGCCGCATCGCCGACATGGCGCGGCTCAACGACGTGGCGCAGGTCACGGTGATCGGCACCTACGCCACGCCGATCGCGGAGACGGCGCCCGGCGGAGCGGCGGCGTGAGCCCGCCGAAGCCGCGCCCCGGCGTCCTCGACGTCGCGCCCTATGTCGGCGGCCTGCATACCGTCGAAGGCGTCTCCCAGGTCATCGTGCTCGCCTCCAACGAGACGCCGATCGGGCCGAGCGAGCATGCAATCCGCGCCTATCAGTCGGCGTCGCGCGTCCTGCACCGCTACCCGGACGGGCACGCGACGGAATTGCGCGCCGTGCTGGGCCGCCATTTCGGATGCGACAAGGACCGCATCGTCTGCGGCGCGGGCTCGGACGAGGTCATCCAGCTCCTGATCCGCGCCTACGCGGGCGCGGGCGACGAGGTGCTGTACAGCCGGCACGGCTTTTCGATCTACCGCATCTTCGCCACCGGCGTCGGCGCCAAGGCCGTCGCGGCGCCGGAAAAGGTGTTGACGGCCGACGTCGACGCCCTGCTGGCGAAGGTGACCGACCGCACCCGGCTGGTGTTCATCGCCAATCCGAACAATCCGACGGGCAGCTATCTGCCGACCGACGAGCTGCAGCGCCTGCGCGACGGCCTGCCGGAGCACGTGCTGCTGGTCATCGACGCCGCCTATGCGGAATACGTCAGCCGCAACGACTACACCGCGGGTATCGAGATGGTCGACCGCCACGACAACGTCGTCATGACGCGGACCTTCTCGAAGATCTACGGCCTCGCGGCGGTGCGGCTCGGCTGGGCCTATTGCCCCGCCGCCGTGGCGGACGTGCTCAACCGGCTGCGCGGACCGTTCAACGTCAACGAGCCGGCGCAGCTCGCGGGCATCGCTGCGCTGGAGGACACGAAGCACATCGCGGCGAGCCAGGCGCACAACGCCAAATGGCTGCCCTGGCTCGCCACCACGCTGGGCGGCCTCGGCCTGACGGCGCATCCGTCGGTCGGCAACTTCGTGCTGGCGCAGTTCCCCGACGCGCGGGGCGCCGAGGAGGCCTACGCCTTCCTGCTGACCCGCGGCATCATCACGCGCAAGATGGGATCCTACGACCTGCCGGACTGCCTGCGCATCACGGTCGGCCTGGAAAACGAGATGCGCGCGCTCGCCGCCGCGCTCGGCGAGCATCTGGGACGGTCATGACGAAGAAACCCCTGTTCGACAAGATCGCCGTGATCGGCCTCGGCCTGATCGGCTCGTCGCTGTGCTGGCGCGTGAAGCGCGACGGCCTGGCGAAGCGCATCGCGGGACACGCGCGGACGGCGGCGACGCGCGCAAAGGCGATGGAGCTGGGCTTCGTCGACAGCGCGCACGATACGCCGGCCGAAGCCGCGCGGGACGCCGACCTCGTGGTGCTGTGCGCGCCGATCGGCGCCAACGCCGCGATCGCCGAGGAGATCGGCCCCGTGCTGAAGCGCGGCGCCATCGTGAGCGACGTCGGCTCGGTCAAGGTCTGCGTCATCCGCGACGTGGGCCCGCATCTTCCCGACGGCGTCCATCTCGTGCCGGGCCATCCGGTCGCCGGAACCGAGCATTCCGGCCCGGAGTCCGGCTTTCCGGAGCTGTTCGAGAACCGCTACTGCATCCTCACGCCGCCGCCCGGCGCGGATGCCGGCGCGGTCGAGCGGGTGGCCGAGCTGTGGCGGCGCGCCGGCAGCAATGTCGAGTTGATGGACCCGCACCACCACGACCGGGTGCTGGCGGTCACGTCGCACCTGCCGCATCTGATCTCCTACACCATCGTCGGGACCGCATCCGATCTGGAAACGCAGCTCCGGCGCGAGAAGCAGGACGTTTCGGACGTCGTGGAGACGCGCGAGGTCATCAAGTATTCCGCCGGCGGCTTCCGCGATTTCACCCGCATCGCCGCTTCCGACCCGGTGATGTGGCGGGACATTTTCCTCAACAATCGCGAAGCCGTGCTGGAGCTGCTCGGCCGCTTCGTGGAGGATATCACCGCGCTCCAGCGCGCCATCCGCTGGGGCGAAGGGGAGACGCTCGAAGCCTTCTTCACCCGGACGCGCGCCATCCGCCGCGGCGTCATCGAGATGGGTCAGGCCGGCTCCTTCAATCCTGCCGAGCCGGAAAAGGAATAGGCTCCAGCCGCACCATCCGGACCGGACCGAGGTACAGCGCGCCGTTCTGCGCCGATACCGGTATGGTCACGACGCGGCGGCCGTCATTCCCGTCCGGCCGCGACAGCAGGTCGAGCGCGAGCCGCGAGCCCGCTGCCGCTTTTCGCGGCAGGATCTGCGCCCGTTCGAGCGCCGCCAGCGTTTCCCCATAACCCTTGATTTCCGCACTGACGGCGCCGAGCGGCCGCATCAGCTCGTCGAGCGCCATGGTGCCGCTGGCATGCAATTCCAGCGCGCCCCAGAGGAGATGGAACCGGGCGACCTCCACCGTGCCGCCGTCGCGCCGCCAGGCGTCTACGGATTCCTTCGAGACCGTGTCGGGCAGGGCGCCCCTTACCGACGCCGAAAAGCCGACCTCGTCGAGACGCGCGCCGAGCGGCGAATGGACCGGCGGCCCCAGCGTCACGCTCTTTGCCTCGAGCTGGACGTCGAGCGCGGCATCCTCGTGCGGCGCCGCCCCCGATCTGAGACGTTGGGCCGTCGCGCGCACTTTGCCGGCCGCCACGAGCTCTCCGCCCGCGGCATCGCCGAGCGCGAGATCGTCGACGTGCAGCGCGCCCTGCGTCACGCGGCCGCGGTTGTCGACCTCGGCGATCACGAAGGCGGCGCCGGCGCGCGCGGAAAGCTGTTCCGCGGCGCCGTTCAACGGCAGCGTCACGCTCTGCTGCCCATGAATGTCGAGGCGATAGGTCCACCAGTCCCACGGACGCATCTCGAGGTCCGCGCGCTCCGCGGACCATCGCCATTCGGTCTTCCGGGAGGCGTAGCGCGGTGCATCGATCGCCAGCCTGATCGGCCCCGGAAAACCGGAGAGCGCGAGCGGACCATGCTCGAAGCTGTGCCCGCGGGAAGCCTGCACCTGGGTCCAGGCGATGAACCCGTCTTCCAAACGCTGCGCCGCATAGACCCACAGGAGCGAATAGCCGAGCGCCAAGGCCAGGACGAGCGCCGCCGGAACGATGAGGATTCGCCGCATGATGGACATGATCGACCGCAATTCTTATAAGTCGCGCGGGCCGGGGTAAAGCGCCGATGGCGAAATCCGCCCCTGCCGTCCCGATGCGATTTTGCCCGCTGAGTGCATGACACCCACCACGATGCCGCAGGAATTCGCCATTCCCTATGCGCAGCTCCTGCCGCGGCAGGGCGATCTATGGGTGTTCGGTTATGGCTCCCTCATGTGGGATCCGGGCTTTTCCTTCGCCGCGGCGAAACGCGCCGTGCTGCACGGCTATCACCGCGCCTTCTGCATGTATTCCGAGCGGCACCGCGGCACGCCCGAGCGGCCGGGCCTCGTGCTGGCGCTGGACGCGGGCGGCTCCTGCCGCGGCGTCGCCTACCGCGTGCGCCGCAGCCTCGCGGCCGAGGTCCTGGCCTATCTCTGGCATCGCGAGATGCCGCGCTATGCGTATCTGCCGCGTTCCCTCGGCGTCAGGGTCGGCCCCGATACCGCGCGGTGCGTGACCTTCGTCGCCGACCGGGCGAGCCCAAAATATGCCGGCCGCCTGACGGCCGAGCATGCCGCGCGCGTCATCGCGGCCGCGGCCGGCGAGCGCGGCACGAACCGGGACTACCTGGCGAGCACGGTCCGGCACATGGACGAGCTCGGCATCCCCGCCGGGCGGATTCACGAGATCCAGCGAATTGTGGAAGGGTCTTAGCCGGGGCGGTCAGACGCACTTCGAATAGCCGCAGGATATGCACACGTCGCAGCCTTCCTGGCGCGTAAGGCCGGCCGCGCCGCATTTCGGGCATTGGCGGACGAGGTCCGCGCCGACGGCGCGGCGGAGAAGCTGCGGGCGATCGCCCGGCGCGCCTTCCTCCCGCGCGGGCAGGAAGCCGATCGCGATCATATGCCGCTCGATCACCTCGCCGATGGCTGCCAGCAGCGACGGCACGTATCGGCCGTTCATCCACTGTCCGCCGCGCGGGTCGAACACGGCCTTGAGCTCTT
Source organism: Alphaproteobacteria bacterium (assembly GCA_009377445.1). GTDB lineage: Bacteria > Pseudomonadota > Alphaproteobacteria > UBA8366 > UBA8366 > WHUA01. Next base: position 110,085 of record WHUA01000001.1, read on the forward strand.
CGACCACGAAGGACACGTCGCCGCCGCGCCGGAAGACCGCGCTGATCATCCGCGTCAGCGCCACGGTCCAGGCGTAATGCTCCATGTTCTTGGAGTTGATGAAGACCTCGAACGGCCGCCGCCGGCCGCCGTCGGCGATGTCGTTGACGGTGATGTAGATGGCGTGGTCGCTGTCCGGCCAGACCAGCTTGTAGGTCCTGCCCTGCAGCGCCTCGGGCCGCTCCAGCGGATCCGTCATGTAGACGACGCCGGCGCGCCGCGCGGGCCGGGCTTCGGCCGGCGCAGCCGTCAGCACCGCGCCGGTGATCGGGTTCGGGCGATAGGTCGTGCAGCCCTTGCAGCCGAGGTCGTAGGCACGCCGGTACACGTCCTTGAAGGCGTCGAAGGAAATCTCTTCGGGCAGGTTGATCGTCTTGGATATGGAGCTATCGACGTAATCCTGGACGGCCGCCTGCGTTTCCAGATGCGCCGCCGGATCGAGGGTCTGCGCGTCGACGAAATAGTCCGGCAGCGGCACGTCCGCGCCATGCATCCGGCGATAGAGATCGACGGCGTAGTCCATGACCGCGCGCTTTTCGTGGCTGCCGTCGGGCAGCAGCACGTCGCGGGTGAATTCGTGCCGGAAGACGGGCTCGATGCCGGACGATGTGTTGCCGGCAAGCAGCGAGATCGTCCCCGTCGGCGCGATCGACGTCACGAGCGCATTGCGCATGCCGTGCGCCGCGATCGCGCCGCGGACGTCGGCGTCGAGCGTGGCGACGGTCTCTCCGGCGAGATACGCGTCCCTGTCGAACAGGGGAAAGGCGCCCTTCTCGGCGGCTAGTTGCGCCGAGGCGAGATAGGCGTGGCGCCGGATCGCCGCCATCCAGGCGCGGACCGCGGCCAGCGCCTCGCCGCTGCCGTACCGCAGGCCGCAGAGGATCAGGGCGTCGGCAAGGCCAGTCACACCGAGGCCGATCCGCCGCTTCGCCGCGGCTTCGTGGCGTTGCGCGTCGAGCGGGAAATTGGAGATGTCGATCACGTTGTCCAGCATGCGCACCGCGACCGGGACGAGCGCGGCCAGCGCCTCCATGTCCAGGCGCGCCTTGGCGGTGAAGGGATCGCGCACCAGCCGCGTCAGGTTGATCGAGCCCAGGTCGCAGGCGCCGTAAGGCGGCAAGGGCTGCTCGCCGCACGGGTTGGTCGCCCGTATCTCTTCGCAGTAGTGGAGGTTGTTCCGCCGGTTGACGCGGTCGATGAAGATCACGCCCGGCTCGGCGTAATCGTATGTCGCCCGCATGATGCGGTCCCACAGCGCGGGAGCCGAAACCGTCTTGTAGACCTTGCCGTCGAAGCGGAGCGGCCAGCTCCCGCCGGCCTCCACGGCCTGCATGAAGCCGTCGGTGGCCAGGATCGACAGGTTGAACATGCGGAGCCGTCCCGGCTCGCGCTTGGCGTCGATGAAGCTCTCGATGTCGGGATGGTCGCAGCGGAGCGTCGCCATCATCGCGCCGCGCCGGTGGCCCGCGCTCATGATGGTGCGGCACATCGCATCCCAGACGTCCATGAAGCTGAGCGGCCCCGAGGCGTCCGCGCCGACGCCCCGCACCGGCGCACCTTTCGGGCGCAAGGTCGAGAAGTCGTAGCCGATGCCGCCGCCCTGCTGCAGGGTTAGCGCCGCCTCGCGGAGATGCGCGAAGATTCCGCCCATGTCGTCCGGGATCGCGCCCATCACGAAGCAGTTGAAGAGGGTCACGGCGCGCTGCGTGCCCGCGCCGGCGAGGATCCGCCCCGCCGGCAGGAAGCGGAAATCCTCCATCGCGGCATAATAGAAGGCGCGCGACCAGCGGTCCTTGTCAGCTTCCGGCTCGGCGAGGGCGGCGGCGACCCGGCGCCAGCTATCCTCGATACCCTGCTCCGCCGGCTCGCCGCCAGGCGCCCGGAAACGGTACTTCATGTCCCAGATTTCCTGGGCGATGGGCGTCAACGGCTCCATGCTGCGCGCGCTCCTGTGCCCTGAAATCTAGTGGCGGGACGGCGGCAGGTCAACCGATGTTCCGGCAATGTTCTTATATCGCCGCCGAGGCGTTTCCCGATCAGTCGCCGTGTTCAGTCGCCGTGTTCAGTCGTCATGTTCAGTCGTCATGCGCCGGCGCGGTAGCCGGCAGGTCCAGCCCGAAGCGGGCCGCGGCCTCCGCCTCCAGCCGGCGCGCCGCCGGCTCGATACGCTCGCGCAGGACGCGCTCGAAGTCGCGGCGGCCGAGGCCGGGCGGAACCGGCGGCAGTATCTCCACGACGATCACGCCCGGCCGCTTGAGGAACCGGCGGCGCGGCCAGAACATGCCGGAGTTGAGCGCCACCGGGACGACCGGGGCGCCGGCTTGCATGTAGAGCGCCGAAACGCCCGGAAGATATGGCCGCTCCGCGCCGGGCGCAGTGCGCGTGCCCTGCGGAAAGATGACGATGGTGCGCCCGTCGGCGAGCCCCTTCCGCACCTGGAGGACGAGGGATTTCAACGCCTTTGCGCCGCCCGCGCGGTCGATGCCGACCATGCCGACGCGCCACAGGAACCAGCCGAAGAACGGAAACCAGAACAGCTCGCGCTTCAGCACGTAGGCGCAATCCTCGAACAGCTTGTTGTAGATCAGCGTGTCCCAGGCGGACTGGTGCTTGGACGCGATGATGAACGGGCCCGGCGGCAGGTTTTCCCGCCCGCGCACCTCGTAGCGGATGCCGGCGACCGCGTCGACGAGGACGAGGCACGACCGTACCCACATCCATGACATGCGCCAGAAGCCGCGCCGGGGCAGCAGCATGAACGGGACATAAAGCGGGCTGAGGAACATCGACCAGCTATAGAAGATGACGGCGAACACGATCGACCTGGCGAACATCATCGGCCGAGGCTCCGGTTTACCAACCTGCCGAGACGATGGCCGGACTCCGCGACCAGGTATTTGTTGTACTCGCCGACGATCAGTATCGCCGTCCCCGGCCAGCGCCACCATTCGTCCAGCTTCACATTTTCCGGGAACACCGGGTGCGGAATGATCTCGATCGACGGCATCGCGTTGCGAAACTCGGCGAGGCTGCGCGGCATGTGATAGCTCGCCGTGACGAGGCGGAGCGACGCATAGCCCTGCCGCGCCATCCAGTCGGCGGTTTCGCGCGCGTTCCCCGCCGTGTGGTCGGCCGCATATCCGAGGACGATGCAGCAGTCGATGATCTCCGGCGAGCGGAGCGAGCGGTCGATGAGCTGCTGGACATCCACGCCCCGGTGCACGCCGGAGACGAACAGCTTCTTGCCGAGCTGCGCCGACAGCAGCGCCAATCCCTCCTCGAGGCGCAGGCTCCCGCCGGTGAGGACGACGATGGCGTCGGTCTTTTCCCGAGACTGTTGCGCCTGGCGCGGAATGGTGTCGGCGAAAACGAACAGGCCGGCCAGCCATGCGGCAACGAGCGCGCCGGCCGCGATGCCGGCCACGCGCCGCCTCGTCCCGGTTCTCGTTCGCTTTCGTCCGCTCAATCCACTCATGTTCAATCGATCATCGCCTGCCGCCCGGCGCGCGCCGTCTCAAGGCATCCGCCGCAAGGCCGCCAGCACGGTGCGGCGCGCGGTCATGGTCGCGATCAGGCAGGCGAGCAGGGGCACCGCCCACAGCAGCACCGACTGCCAGGCGCCCAGCGACAAGTCGGGCATCAGCGCGGTGTCGAGATTGCCGGCCAACTGTCCCAGCAGGTAGAGCGTCGCCACCGCCAGCACCGTGCCCGATGCGCTTCCGCTCAAGGATATCCAAAACGCCTGACGCTGGAATTCGTGCGCCACATAGTCGTCCGTGGCGCCGATCAGGTGCAAGACCTCGATCACGTCGCGCTGGATGGCGACGCTGCTGCGCGTGGTGAAAATGACCGCCGCCATCGCCGTGAAGCCGATCAGCGCAATGGCGACCGTCGCCAGCGTCTCGAGCCCGCCGACCAGCGAGACGATCTGATTGCGCCAGAACTCGTGGTTGTCGACGACGGTGCCGGGCGCCGCTTCCTCCAGCTTCGCGATCAACGCCGCCATGTCGACCGTCGCGCGGTCGGCGAAATGCACTTCGACCACGCGCGGGAGCGGCAGGTCGTGCGCCTCGATATTCGGCCCGAGCCACGGCTCGAGCGCGAGCGCCGTCACCTCGGGCGAAACCACGGCCACCTCACCGACGCCCGCCGCTTCCTTCAGCGTCTTCACCACAGCGGCGACGCGCGCCTCCAGCGCCTCCGGGGCGTCGCCCGCGGCCGGCGGGATCTGCACGGTGAAGCCGGCGCTCATCTCGCGGTCCCAATTCGCGGCGATGTTGGCCAGCAGCAGCGCGGCGGCGAAGATCAGCACCGCGAGATACACCATGACGCCGATGATCCAGGGGAGCAGCCGGGTCGACGGCTCCCTCGACAACGGCAGAAGCGATTGCGGCCGGCTCATTCCGCCGCACTTTGCTTGATCTCGACGAGGCCGCCTTCGCGCAGGCGCATGATCGGATGCGAGAATCGCGAGATGATGCTGCGGTTGTGCGTGGCGATTACCACCGTCGTGCCCATGCGGTTCAGCTCCTCGAACAAGTACAGGAGCCGAACGGCGATCGTGTCGTCGACGTTTCCGGTCGGCTCGTCTGCGAGCAGCAGCTTGGGATGGGCGATGACCGCGCGCGCGATCGCCACGCGCTGCTGCTGTCCGCCGGAAAGCGTCGGCGGCCGGGCATGCAGATGGTCCTTGAGGCCGACCCAGGTAAGCAGCTCCGTGACATGCTTGCGGATGACTTCCTCGCGGCTGCCTGCGACGCGCATCGGCAGCGCCACATTGTCGAACGCGGATAGATGCTGCACGAGCCGGAAATCCTGGAACACCACGCCGATCCGGCGGCGCAGCTCGGGCAGGTCGCCGCGCGGCACGCGCGTCACGTCCCGGTCGAACAATGTCACGAAGCCCCGGCTCGGCCGATGCGCGAGGTACATCAACTTGAGGAGGGACGACTTCCCGGCCCCGCTGGGTCCCGTGACGAAATGAAAGGAGCCCGGTTTCAACGCGAAGGTGACGTCGCTCAACACCTCAGGGCCGGCTCCGTAGCGCATTCCTACGTTTTCGAAGCGAACCACCTGTTCCCGACACCTGTTCTCTTGGCCGGCTTCCCCGCCTCTCCAGCCGCCCACGCACAAGTCATGCGCGCGACTTGCGGCCCCTGCCGACAGTCCACAGCCGGCGCAAACATGGCATGCCGGGCCGCTTGCGTAAAGAACCAGCGTTCTTGCAACGCGACTCACGAGCCCGTAGACTCAGCCACGCTATCAAGGGCTATACCGCTGAGGCCAGGGTCCCTCCATCGATGATCATTTCCTGCCCAAGCTGCGGGGCCAGCTTCAATATCAAGCCCGAAGCGCTCGGACCCGCCGGCCGAATGGTGAAGTGCAGCAAGTGCGCGCATCGCTGGCGCGCCACGCCTGATGGCCTTGTACAGGAAGAAGAGCCCGCGGCATTGCCAGAGGAGCGGAGCCCAACGCCGGAAGCGGAGGCGCCGGTGCCGGAGACGCCGGCCTTCGCGGCCGCTCCCCGCGAACAGGAACAAGCCGCGCTGGCGGAACAACTCAGCGGAAGCGGCGGCGAGTCGGTTGCGCCGGCGCCGGCGGCAGACCCGATTCCCTCGCTTCGGCTGCGCGATGCGCTCGGCGCAGGCGCCGGCGACACGCCACTGGAGCCGGAGACGAATTCCCGCAGCGGCCGGAAATCGCGCCCCGGCGTGCGCAAGCCGCGCAACAGCGCCGCCAAGATCATATCGCTCTTCGCCCTGATCCTGCTGATTTCAGGCGTCGCGAGCGTCGCGCTGCTGATGCAGCAGAAAGTCATGATGTGGCTTCCCGCGACGCAGCGACTCTACGCCCTCGCCGGCATCGAGCCCGAAGTTCTGGGCAAGGGCCTGCAGATCGTCGAGCCCAAGCCGAAGAAGGAGATCGACGGCAACGACGAGATCCTCGTGGTCGAAGGCGAGGTCCGCAACACCACCAGCGGGACGATCGACGTGCCGCTGATGCGCGGCTCCCTTCTCGACAAGAAGGGTCAGGAGCTGCATAGCTGGACCTTCACGGCGGCAAAGCCGCGCATCGAGCCGGGCGAGCTGGCGCGCTACCGGACCGAGTTCCGCAATCCGCCCAAGGACGCGGACCGTCTCGACATCACCTTCACGCGCTCGGCCGAGCGCGCGCAGCAGGTCAACGCGCAGGGCCGGTGAGGGATCAGTCAGTCCCCCCACCTAAATCCTCCCCCGCAAGGGCAGGGGAGTCGCATTCGCGAATCTTGCACGAATGCCGTGCGTCCTTCGACAAGCTCAGGATGAGGGAGAATCTCCGTGGCATTGAGAAGAATCCTCATGCTGAGCCTGTCGAAGCACGCACCTCGCTTGTCCCAATCGCCGCGACCCCTCAAATGCGATTCCCTCCCCTTGCGGGGTAGGGTTGGAGGGAGGGAGGCGCCGTGGCGGCGCCGCTAGAACTAGAACTGCCGCAGCAACCTCTCGATGTAATCGAGCTCCAGCGTCGGCCGCGCGCGTTGTCCGGCGCGGCGGCGCAGCTCGTCGCGGATGCGGCGCGCGTCTTGCACCTTGTCGCGGTCCGGGATCTTGACTTCCTCGGTGTTCATGCCGCGACCGGCGTTTTCCGCATCGCGTCCGAACGGATCGCGTTCGCGGTCGGGGGCCTGGCCGGCCGGCTCGCCCGGCCCGGGCCTGACCTGTCCGCTGCGGCTGAGCTGCTGCATGAGCTGTTCCGTCGCGGCGCGCGCGCCCTGCTGGAGCTGGTCGACCGCTTCCGACTGAGGCGGGACGGCCTGGCCGGCCTGGCCTTCGCCGAGCTGGTCCGTCGACTCGCGCATCGAGCGCTCGGCGCGGCCGAGCGGCCGGGGAATGTTGCCCGACATCTCGCCGAGCTGGCGCATCAGCTCCCCGAGGCGGCGGCGCAGCTCTTCCTGCGCCTGGGATTCCGATTCCATGGGCGATGTGTTTTCGCCGCCCGGTTGCTGCTGCCTCATGCCCGGCGGCATCATGTTCGGCGGGAAACGCTGCGACGGGTTGCCGCCGCGCATCTGGCCGCGCTTCTGCGCCTCGCGGAAGGTCTGGTCCAGAAGCTGCTGCTGCTGCTTCACGATGTCCTGCAGGTCGTTCAGCATCTTCATGGCTCGCTGCTGCTGCTGATTGGGCTGCGCGAAGCGGCGCATCCGCAGATTCTCGAGCATCTGCTGCATCTGGGAGAGCATCTGCCGCGCCGCGTCGCGCTGGCCGCTGCGCGCCAGCTCGCGGATCCGGTCCATCATCTTCTTGAGATCCTCGCGGCTCAGCATCATCGCCTGCGGGTCGATCTCGGGAAGCTGCTCCGCGAGCTCGGGGTTCTCGCGCATCATCTCGGCCAGCGACTTCATGTATTCGTCGAGCGCCTTTTCGAATTCGCGCATCAGGCGCTCGATCTCCGAATCGGGCGTATCTTCCTTGGAGAGAGCATCCAGCAGCGCCTGCTGGGCGTCGCGCAGCGACTGCTCGCTCAGCGACAGCGTCCCGTCCTCGATATGGAGCGCCGTGTCCCACAGCAGCTTGAGCACGCCGGCGACGTGCTCCGCGGTGTTCTCGTAACCCGGGCCAAGGCGCCGGGCCGACGCGATGAGCGACATGAAGACGACGAAGTCGTCGTTGTAGCGTTCGTGCTCCCAGGCGATGATCTCAAGCATCGCCGCCACCCGCCCGCGGTTCTCTTCCGGGTAAAGGGCGAGCCGGCGCCGCTGGTCAATGATGGCGCGGGCGACGGGATGCGCGAATTGCCGCTCCGGCAGAACCACCTGGACCGTCTTGCTGACGCCGAGCTGACCGATGCCGTCCTGCGCGACGAGTTGAAGGTTTACAGGAAGGCCGGCCCATGGGTGCGGCGTCAGATCATGGAAGCTCGTCGCCTTCACGTCGCGCACCTTGTGGCCGGGCAAGGTCAGCTCGATGTCGGTCGGCGCCAGCTTCGCGAGCGCGGAATCCGTCGCGAGCGCGCCGGAGCCGATGATCTTCGCGACCACTTTCTCGACGCCGTAATCGTCCTGCGCCGTGAAATCGATGCGCAGCGCCTTGCGCGCGGTCGGCGCGGGATCGCGGGCGAAGGCCACCACCGGCGGCTCGTCGGGAATCACCGTGATATTCCAGCCCGCCAGCTCGTCGCCGCCCTGCGTGACGGAGACGCGACCGCTCTTCTCCAGCGCCTGTTCGAGATGGAAACCGCCCTTGCCTTCCGGGTCTTCCGGCTCGAGCGGCTGGGGCACGCCCGCCGCGACGAGCTGCGGCGCGTCCGCGCCGCCACCGCTCAGCCGCAGCACCAGCTTGCTGCCCTCGGGCACCTCGATCTCGCCGGAGGCCGCGCCCTGCGGCGCGCCCGCGGCCGGCTCGCGGGTCAGGAACACCGGCGCCTGACGGGTGTATTCGGGGGGCGAGATCCAGGCGTCCAGCTTCGCCGGCGCCGCTGCGGCCAAACCGGCGATGTCGGGCGTGAAGGCATTGCGGATACGCTCCCAGGCGTCGCCGCCGGTCGCTGCGAATGCCACGATCAAGCCGACGCCGAGCCCGACGCGAAGCGCCAAGGGATCGTGGCGGATCAGGGCCGGCTGCGGCCAGCCGATGCGGAGCCGCGCCACCGCCGCGCGCAGCCGCTGCTGATGGATCCGCCAGAGCGAGCGGGCCGCGGCGTCGCCATGGCCCGTGCCGAGCTCGTCTTCCAGGGACTCGAGGGGGCGATGGCTGAGATTGTTGACCCGCTCGATCCGCCTGAGCGCGGCGTGCCGGCTTGGCAATCGAAGCGAGTGGAATGCCCACCAGAGGCTCGCGGCGAGCGCCAGCGCAAACGCCCCGAGGACCGTGGCATGCGCCCATCCCGGCAGGGCCTGGGGCAGCCCGGCCAAGCCGAGCAGCAGGTAGAATGCGATCAGCCCGACGCCGGGCCACAGCGCGGGCCAGAGCCGCTCCCACAGCAGGGCTGCCCAGGAAAGGTCCGCCCGCCAGGGCGGCAATGCGGAAAGATCCGGCCGGCCGCCGCCCTCTCGCGTACCCTTCCTGGCGCTGTCGGTCTGTCTCATCCGGTTCTCCGGCGCCCCGCCCCCCGATCATCCTGCCAATCGGCCAGACTGTCGAGCGCCAGCAGCGCTTCGTAGGATTGCCGTTTCCGGACAACGGCATAGGCGTCCCCCTTGACCAGAACCTCGGGCGCGAGCGGCCGGGCGTTATAGGTCGAGGACATCACCGCACCGTAAGCCCCGGCCGTGGCGAACGCCAGTAAATCTCCGGTGACCAGCGGGGGCGCCGGCCGGCCGAGGGCGAATGTATCGCCGGTTTCGCAGACCGGCCCGACGATATCGGCCGGCTCCATCGCCGTGCCGGGCGTCGGCTCGCGGCCGGGCAGCAGCGCATGGTACGACTCATATAACGCCGGGCGGATGAGATCGTTCATCGCGGCGTCGACGATGACGAAGCGCCGGTCGTGGCCTTCCTTGATGTAGATGACGCGGCTGACGAGAATGCCGGCATTGCCGACCAGCATGCGGCCCGGCTCGATCGCGATCTCGCAGCCGAGGCCGCCGACGGTGTCGCGCACCATGGCGGCATAGTCGGCCGGCGCGGGCGGCGTCTCGTTCCGGTACGGGATGCCGAGGCCGCCGCCGAGATCCAGGCGGCGGATGTCGTGGCCTTGCGCCCGCAGCGCCTGCGTCAGCTCGGCGATGCGCATGAACGCCGCGCGGAACGGGGTAAGGCTGGTGAGCTGCGAGCCGATATGGACCGCGACCGAGACCGGATTGATCGCCGGCAGCGCAGCCGCGCGCGCGTAGGCCGCGACCGCATCCTCGATGGCGATGCCGAACTTGTCCTCCTTGCGCCCGGTGGAAATCTTGTGATGGGTCTCCGCGTCCACGTTCGGATTGACCCGGATGGCGATATCGATCGCCGCCCCGCGCGCCGCCGCGATTTCGGAGAGGGCTTCAAGCTCCGGCAGGGATTCGACGTTGACCTGGTGGACGCCGTGCTCGACCGCGCTCGCCAGCTCCTCGCGCGTCTTGCCGACGCCGGAATAGATGATGCGGCCCGGCGGCACCCCGGCCGCGAGCGCCCGGCGCAGCTCGCCTTCCGACACCACGTCCGCGCCGGCGCCGAGATCCGCCAGCGTCTTGATGACGGCCAGGTTGCTATTGGCCTTCACCGCGTAACAGATCATCGGCTTCATATCCGCCAGCGCGCCGGCCAGCACCTTGTAGTGCCGGGTCAGCGTCGCGGTCGAATAGCAGTAGAACGGTGTGCCGACGGCCTCCGCGATGCGCGCGATCGCGACGTCCTCGGCATAAAGCTCGCCGTTGCGATAGTCGAAATGGTTCATATCGGCGCCGGATACTTTCTCGGGTACTGGTCCTGGCCCGGCGCTTCGGGCGGACCTTTCTTGCCGCAGGCGGACAATCCCGCGGCGGCGGCCAGGAGGATGCAGACGGCGAGCATCAATCGCTTCACAGATATCGCTCCCTGGCCGCCTTCACCGCCTCGCGGACGCGCACCGGCGCGGTGCCGCCGAAGCTGGTCCTGCTCCCGACCGACGCCGCGTTGGTCAATACCGAGTATATATCCTTGGAAATCCCCGCTTCCACCTGCTGCATCGCATCGAGCGGCAGGTCCGCCAGCCGGCAGCCGCGCTGCTCGGCGAGCGCGACGATCCGTCCGGTCGCATGATGCGCCTGGCGGAACGGCATGCCGAGCGTCCGCACCAGCCAGTCGGCCAGGTCGGTCGCCGTCGGGAAGCCGTCGAGGAGCGCCTTCTCCATCGCCGCTTCGTCGACCTCCATGTCGGTCACCATCCCGGCCATCGCCGCGAGCGACAGCGACAGGCTGTCCGCCGCATCGAAGACCGGCTCCTTGTCCTCCTGCATGTCCTTGCCGTAGGCGAGCGGCAGGCCCTTCAGCACGATGAGCAGGCCGGTGAGCGCGCCGACGATGCGGCCCGCCTTCGCCCGGACCAGCTCGGCCGCGTCCGGATTGCGCTTCTGCGGCATGATCGAGGAGCCGGTGGTGAACGCATCCGACAGGCGGAGGAAGCCGTATTGCGGCGTGCACCACAGCACGATCTCCTCGGCGAAGCGGGACAGGTGAATGGCCGAAATCGACAGGGCCGCAAGGAACTCGAGCGCGAAATCCCGGGCCGAGACCGCGTCGATCGAGTTCTCCATCGGCGCGTCGAAGCCGAGCGCCGCCGCCGTCGCATGCCGGTCGATCGCGAAGGACGTCCCGGCCAGCGCCGCCGCGCCGAGCGGCGATTCGTTCGCCCGCTTCCGGCAGTCGGCGAGGCGGCCGCGGTCGCGCCCGAGCATCGCGACATAGGCCAGCAGATGGTGGCCGAAGGTCACCGGCTGCGCCGGCTGGAGGTGCGTGAACCCCGGCATCACCGTCGCGGCGTGGCGCTCCGCCTTGTCGATCAGCGCCGCCTGCAGCGTCCGCATCTGGCCGTCGAGGCCGTCGATCGCATCCCGCACCCAGAGGCGGATGTCGGTCGCGACCTGGTCGTTGCGGCTGCGCGCGGTATGCAGGCGGCCGGCGGCATCGCCGATCAGCGCCGCGAGGCGGGATTCGATATTGAGGTGGATATCCTCCAGCGCGGCCTTGAATTCGAAGGTCCCGGCCTCGATCTCCTTCAGGATGCGGTCCAGCCCGTCCTGGATCGCCGCGCCGTCCTCGGCGCCGACGAGGCCCTGGTCCACGAGCATGCGGCAATGCGCCTTCGATCCGGCGATGTCCTGCGCGAACAGCCGGCGGTCGAAGTCGATCGACGCATTGATCTGCTGCATCACGGCGGACGGGCCGGATGCGTAGCGCCCACCCCACATGCTATTGGTGCTCATAATACGTCACGGACCCCAGGAGCGATGAAACCAACTCGTCTCATAACAGCCTTTCTTGCCGCCGCATTCTTGCTGGCCGCCGCGATGCCGGCGCCGTTCGCCGGCGAGCCGCCGCGGACCGGCGGAATGGAGCAATTTACCCTCAACGACCCGGTACTGCCAGCGCCGGAAACTCGCTTCCTCGATGAGGCAGGCAAAGAGGTGGCGCTCGCGGATTTCAAGGGCCGCGTGCTCCTCGTGAACTTCTGGGCCACCTGGTGCGCGCCCTGCGTCCAGGAGCTGCCGTCGCTGGACCGGCTGCAGGCGTCGCTCGGAGGCAAGGACTTTACCGTTCTCGCGATCAACGAGGACCGGCAGGGCGCGGCCGCCGCGGCGCCCTTTCTCGAGAAGCACGGGATCAAGAGCCTCGCCGTCCATGCGGACCGGCAGATGGCGCTGGCGCGCGCGCTCGGCCTCCGGGGCATGCCCTCGACCTATCTCGTCGACCGGACGGGCAAGATCGTGGGCTCGCTGACCGGCGTGGCGGAATGGGATTCGGCGGCGGCGAAGGCGCTGATCAAGCACTACATCGCCGCGGAGTAATGTCCATGTTATCCCGGATTCCGCTTCAAGACCGGGCTACGGCGGGCTCCGGTAGGTGAACACCTCAGGCCTGGAGCTTCTTATAATAGAAGGCCGTGGCGCGGAGAGATCCGTTGGGGGAAGCAGCGTAGCTGGGGATCTCGCCGACACGGATGTAGCCCAGCCTCGGATAGATCGTGTCGGCGAGGCTCGCCACTTCCGTGTCGAGAACCAACAAGGTCACTCCTGCCGCAACGGCTTCCTTCTCCACAGCAAACATGAGGCGACGCGCCAAGCCTAACCCGCGATAGCGTGTATGGACCAACAGTTTCTCGACGAATGCCCTGTGCCGTCCATTCTCCTTCAGCGTGAGCGAGAGCTGGACGGAGCCGGCCATCGCGCCACTGGCCGTGTCCGCAACCAGGAGCATGCGCCTGCCATGCTCCACCTCGGTGATTGTATCGCGCCAGTAGGCGGCGTTTTCGTCGGGCGTCAGCGTAGCGAGAAAGCCGACCGATGCACCGGAATACACGGAATCGCGAAGCAACTCAATCAACGCTTCGATGCGGCTTGAGGCGTCAGCTGGGGTCGCTTTTCGAATATCGTGCATCCCCGCCCACCCGTCGAACGTATCCGATCACCGCGTCGGAACCGGCTTATCGCCGCCGTAGTCGTAGAAGCCGCGGCCAGTCTTGCGGCCGAGCCAGCCGGCTTCGACATACTTCACCAGCAGCGGACAGGGGCGGTACTTCGAGTCCGCGAGCCCTTCGTAGAGCACCTGCATGATGGAGAGGCAGGTGTCGAGGCCGATGAAATCGGCCAGCTCGAGCGGCCCCATCGGGTGGTTGGCGCCGAGGCGCATCGCCTTGTCGATCGCTTCGACGCCGCCGACGCCTTCGTACAGCGTGTAGACCGCCTCGTTGATCATCGGCAGCAGGATGCGGTTGACGATGAAGGCCGGGAAATCCTCCGCGACGGCGACGTCCTTGCCGAGCGTCTCCGCCAGCTCCTTGATCGCATTGAAGGTCGGCTCGTCGGTCGCCAGGCCGCGGATCAGCTCCACCAGCTTCATCACCGGCACCGGCAGCATGAAATGCATGCCGATGAAGCGCGAAGGGCGGTCCGTCACCGTCGCGAGGCGGGTAATGGAGATGGAAGAGGTGTTGGTGCCGAGGAGCGCGTCCGCCTTGAGGTTGGGCACGAGCTTCTTGAAGATCTCGCGCTTGATCTCCTCGTTCTCCGTCGCGGCCTCGATGACGAAGTCGCAGTTCTTGAACAGCGCATAGTCGAGCCCGGTTTCGATCCGCGCCTGCGCCGCCTTCTTGTCCGCCTCGCCGAGCAGGGACCGCTTGACCTGGCGCTCCATGTTCCGGTCGATCATGACCAGCGCCTTGTCGAGCTGCTCCTTCGAGACATCGACGAGTTTCACATCGAAACCCGCCACGGCGCAGACATGGGCGATGCCATTGCCCATCTGTCCGGCGCCGATCACACCAATGGTCTTGATCATGCCCGTCACTCTTTCCGCAGTTGCTGCAGGGCGCGCTTCAGCGCCTATCCGAGTTCTTTTTCCAGCTCGGGCACGATCGTGAACAAATCGCCCACGATGCCGTAGTCCGCGACCTGGAAAATGGGCGCTTCCTCATCCTTGTTGATCGCGACGATGACCTTGCTGTCCTTCATGCCGGCCAGGTGCTGGATCGCGCCCGAGATGCCGACGGCGATGTACAGGTCCGGCGCCACGATCTTGCCGGTTTGTCCGACTTGGTAGTCGTTGGGCACGAAGCCCGCGTCGACCGCCGCGCGCGACGCGCCGACGGCGGCGCCGAGCTTGTCGGCCACGCGTTCGAGCATGACGAAATTGGCGCCGCTCTGCATGCCGCGGCCGCCCGAAATGATGATGCGGGCCGCGGTCAGCTCCGGACGCTCGGACTTGGATATCTCGGACCCGACATAGGTCGTCAGGCCGGGCGTCTCCGCCGCGCCGATCTTCTCCACCGGCGCGGAGCCGCCTTCGGCGGCGACCGGGTCGAAGGCCGTCGCGCGCACCGTCATGACCTTGACCGGGTCGGCGGACTGCACCGTGGCGATCGCATTGCCGGCGTAGATCGGCCGCTCGAAGGTGTCGTCGGATATCACGCCGACGATCTCGGAGATCTGCTGCACGTCGAGCGCGGCGGCGACGCGCGGCGTGACGTTCTTGCCCGAGGTCGTGGCCGGAACCAGGATGTGCGAATAGCCCGGCGCCAGCTTGACGATCAGCGGCGCGAGGTTCTCCGCGATGCCGTGCGCGTAGTCGGGGCCCTGGGCGACCAGCACCTTGGCGACGCCTTCGGCCTTGGCCGCGGCCTCGGCCACCTTGTCGCAGTTGTCGCCGGCGACCAGCAGATGAACGTCGCCCGACAGCTTCTTCGCCGCGGCGAGCGCGTTCAGCGTGGCGCCCTTGAGCTCGGAGTTATCGTGTTCGGCTAGGACCAGGCTCGTCATGGTCAGATCACCTTCGCTTCGTTGCGCAGCTTGTTGACCAGTTCGGCCACGGTTTCCACCTTCACGCCCGCCTGCCGTTTCGGCGGCTCGACGACCTTCAGCGTCTTGAGCCTGGGATTGACGTCGACGCCCAGGTCCGCCGGCGTCGTGTTGTCGATCGGCTTCTTCTTCGCCTTCATGATATTGGGAAGCGATGCGTAGCGCGGCTCGTTGAGGCGAAGGTCGCTGGTGACGACCGCGGGCAGCGTGACCTTCAGCGTCTCGAGCCCGCCGTCGACTTCGCGCGTCACCTGCGCGCCGCCGTCGGCCAGCGTGATCTTCGAGGCGAAGGTCGCCTGGCTCCAGCCGAGCAGCGCGGCCAGCATCTGGCCGGTCTGGTTGGAGTCGTCGTCGATCGCCTGCTTGCCGACGATGACGAGGCCCGGCTTCTCGCGATCGACCAGCACCTTGAGGATCTTGGCGACCGCCAACGGCTCGGCCGGCACGTCGGTCTGGACCAGGATGCCGCGGTCCGCGCCCATCGCCAGCGCGGTGCGGATCGTCTCCTGGCACTGCTGCGGGCCGACGGAAACCACGATGACTTCGCTCGCGGTTCCCGCTTCCTTCATGCGGATCGCTTCTTCGACGGAGATCTCGTCGAACGGGTTCATCGACATCTTGACGTTCGCTGTTTCGACGCCGGTCTGGTCCGCCTTCACGCGAATTTTGACGTTATAGTCGATGACGCGCTTGACGGGGACGAGGACCTTCATACGCTCAATGCTCCCCTTGGATTTCCGCCTTGGGTTTTACGATGGATTCCGCCTCTTTTTGGGGTGGGGCTCAAGCCTTGTCAAGCAGAGGCGGCGAGCGGTCGCACCCGAGGCGGGCGCACCATAGGCGGAAGCATGCGGCAGGTCAAACGGCGGCGTCACACCCGGCAACTGGAGGACTATCGCATTTGGTCGAGACGCCCAAGTATACCCTCTCCGCCGGAGTGGCGGAGAGGGTGGCGCGCGAAGCGTGCCGGGTGAGGTGTCGATCGAGCTGTTGGCCGTGCCAACCACCTCTCCCTGGCCCTCTCCGCCCACGGGGCGGAGAGGGAAACGCGCCAACAATTTAAACGCAATAGTCCTCCCGGCAGCCAGAGGCTCACCGGTTCGCCCCGGGCACCCACAGCACGTCGGCCGCGCCCCGGTCGTTGGCGTGGCGCGCGAGCACGAACAGCAGGTCGGACAGGCGGTTGAGATAGACCACGACCTCGGGGTTGACCGGCTCGCTTGCGGCGATCTCGGTGACCTCCCGCTCCGCCCGGCGGACCACGGTGCGCGCCTGATGCAGGAAGGCCGCGGCCGGCGTGCCGCCGGGCAGCACGAAGCTGGTCAGCGGCTGCAGGTCGCCGTTGATGGCGTCGATTTCCTGCTCCAGGCGCTTCGCCTGCTCGGCGCTGACCCGGAGCGCATCCGGCCGCCGCTGCTGCGTCAACGGATTGCAGAGATCGGCGCCGGCGTCGAACAGGTCGTTCTGGATGCGCGACAGCATGACGTCATAGCGCTCCAACCGCTCCTTCGCCGCCCCGGCATCCAGGCCCGCCATCTCGCGCCCGAGCTCGGCCCGGGCGATGCCGATCACGGCGTTCGCCTCGTCGACGGTGCCGTAGGCGGCCACCCGCGGATCGTGCTTGGCGACGCGCGAGCCGTCGCCGAGCGAGGTCTCGCCCTTGTCGCCGCCGCCGGTGTAGATGCGCGTCAGGCGGACCATCAGTCTTTGCCCCTCAGTCCTTGCCTATGATCAGCATGAGGAGCGCGAAGATGGCGAGCGCCACCGCCTGGCAGATGATGCGCGCCCGCATCAGCTTGTTGGAGTTGCGGCGATTGAACTCACCGCCGCGCGCCATGCTGAAGAGGCCGACGAAGAGCACGCCGAGCGTGGCCGCCATGGCCAGGATCAGCAGGATGAAGCCGAATGTCGACATAGACGCGATATAGATCGGTTTCCCCGCCCTGCATAGGGGCATTTCAACTCAGTTGTCGCGCCGCGCGAGCGCGAGGCCGAGACCGGTGCACAGCAGCAGCGTTCCGGTGATGCCGTGCCGAACGCGCGCCCGTCCCGCATCCATGAGCGCCGGCCGCAACCGGCCGGCCAGCAGCGCATAGCCGGAATCGAGCAGAATGGCGATCAGCACGAATGATACGCTCATCAGGGCGAGCTGCGGGCCGTGCGGCAATCCGGTATCGAGGAACTGGGGAAAGAAGGCGACGTAGAAGAAGATCGTCTTCGGATTGGTGACCGCCACCAGCACGCCCTGCCCGAAGACGCCGCGGGCGGAGCGCATCGGCAGGGCGGCTTCGGCCGGCGGCGGGCGCAGCGCGAGCCGCCACTGCCGCAGGCCGAGATAGACGAGGTAGGCTACCCCGGCCCAGCGGATCCAGTGGACGAGATCGGCGACGACCGCGAGCACGGCGCCGAGCCCGAGCGCGCCCGCGGCGACCAGCAGCGCGTTGCCGCTGCTCGTCCCCGCGACGGTCGCGAGCCCCGTCCGCGTGCCATAGGCGACACTGTTGGCGACCACCAGGGTCACGATCGGCCCCGGCAGCAGCACGAGCGCGGTGGCCGCGACGAGATAGCCTGCGAACAGGTCGGGATTGATGAAGCTCATGGCGGGGTCCTAGTTGCGGCCGCCGATCAGGCCGCGGGCGATGATGTTGGATTGGATCTCGGCCGTCCCCTCGAAGATGTTGAGGATGCGCGCGTCGCACAGCACGCGGGATATGGGATATTCCACGGCATAGCCGTTGCCGCCGTGGATCTGCACGGCGTTGTCGGCGTTCGACCACGCGGTGCGCGCCGCCAGCAGCTTCGCCATGCCGGCCTCGATATCGCAGCGGCGGCCCGAATCCTTCTGCCGTGCGGCAAAATAGCTGAGCTGGCGGGCGACCATCGTTTCCACCGCCATCCAGGCGATCTTTCCCGCGACGCGGGGAAAGGATGCCAGCGGCTTGCCGAACTGGATGCGCTCCTGCGCATAGCGCAGCGCCAGCTCCAGCGCGTTCTGCGCGACGCCGACGGCGCGCGCCGCCGTCTGGATGCGGGCGGATTCGAAGGTCGCCATGAGCTGCTTGAAGCCCTCGCCCTCGGCTTCGCCCAGCAGATTCTCAGCCTTCACCGCGAAGCCGTCGAAACCGATCTCGTACTCCTTCATGCCGCGATAGCCGAGCACGCGGATCTCGCCGCCGCTCATGCCCTCGGCCGGGAAAGGATCGCCCTCCGTGCCGCGCGGCTTCTCCGCCAGGAACATCGAGAGGCCGCGGTAGCCGGGCTCGTTCGGGTTGGTGCGCGCGAGAAGCGTCATCAGGTCGCTGCGCGCGCCATGGGTGATCCAGGTCTTGTTGCCGAAGATGCGGTAGACCCCGCCGTCGCGCTCGGCGCGGGTGCGTAGGCTGCCGAGATCGGAGCCGGTGTTGGGCTCGGTGAACACCGCCGTCGGCAGGATCTCGCCCGACGCGATGCGCGGCAGCCAGGATTTCTTCTGCGCTTCGGTCCCGCCGAGGCGGATCAGCTCGGCGGCGATCTCCGATCGGGTGCCCAGCGAGCCGACCCCGATACAGCCGCGGCTAAGCTCCTCGGTGACGACGCACATCGCCATCTTGCCCATGCCGAGCCCGCCATAGGCTTCCGGCACGGTGAGGCCGAACACGCCGAGCGCCGACAGCTCCTCGATCAGCGGCAGCGGGATGAGAACGTCCCGGATGTGCCATTCCTGGCAGAAGGGCGCGATCTTCTCGTCGGCGAAGCGGCGGAACTGATCCTGCATCAGCACGAGGAACTCGTCGTCGAGCGCTGCCTCGGCGGCTTCGCCGTCGCCCAGCAGCGCCGCGATGCGCTGGCGCACCGCCGGCCCGTTGCCGAGTCGGCTGAGCGTCTTCACCGCGTCGCAGCGGAAGTCGCGCAAGTCCTTTTCGGAGACGCCGAGCGCATCCGGGCGGACGATCTCGCCCTGGCTCATCGCGATGCCGCCTGCGAGCTGGTGGAGGTATTCGCCGTAGGCCGCTTGCAGCATCAGCGATTCGAGCGGGCCGAGCCGCCCCGCCGCCTGACAGCGCTCCGCCCAGCCGAGCATCTGGCGAAGCGCTTCCACATAGGTGGCGAACCAGGCGTAGCCGTGCGCCGCGAACTGATCGCGCTCGAGAAATTCGGCATTAATACGGCCGTCCGGCGCGACCCGCGCGGTCACGGCCGCCCGCACCTGCGCCGCCAATGCATCGGCGGCGCCGAGCGCCGAGCGGCAGAGCGCCAGGAGATCGGGAAGCAGCGTCGCGTCTTCCGCCCCGGTGGCCGCCTGTGTCATGCCGAGTCGCTCCCTGATCGCCGCCCCTGATCGCCGCCTCGCCGAAAGGAAACATATTCGCGGCCGGCGGACAACGCCCCCTCGTCCGGCTCGTGCGGATACCCCTTTCCGTCGCTTCGCCACTACCTCTTATGGCGAATCGGCGCGGGCCGGACCGGGAAAAATCCGCGAGACATCGGCCCCTTCGGCGCATTTTGCGCGGCGATCGCCACGGGAGGAGCGCCGCCCTCCCGCCCGACGGCGCCGGTCAAGCGGCGGCGCCACCCGCCGCGCCCCGAAAACCCGGCGCAGCCGGTCGGGAATGCGCCCCCGTCCCACTCAGCTAAACAACCATCGATTGTCAACGTAGGAAAAGAATCCGCCGACGGAAAAATTGGCGGCGACGCGGCGGGCGCTCAGCCCTTGTTGCGTCCGTTGGAGCGGCCGCGCGGCTTGCGGTCGGCGAGAGCCAACCCTTCGCGGGAGCCGCCGTCGCCCGGCGAGCGGAACGGCAGGACCTTATTCTCGGCCGGGCTCGACTTGGCGGCGTTCACCACCGCCCGCGCCGCCGACCATTCCTTTGGCGAGGCAGCCGTTTCCTCTCGCGGTTGCACCGACGACGAGCCGCCGTGCTGCATCCGCGCGGAGCAGGCAGGGCGACGATGGTAGATCCATAGATTGAACATGCTGGTGCCTCCGCTGCGGTTCTCGCCCTTTTCCAGTCACTGTAGAACGTGGCTGCGACCGGTCAAGCACCAAACAGGATGAAACCTACCAAGGCCGGCGACCATTGTACTTTCGGCCAGCCGGCACCCAACCGAAAGGGGTAGTGCGTTGGAATTAGGGAAAAAATCAGCTGAACGCCGCCGGATGCGCGAACCGGCCCCCGCCGCTGCCCGCGGCATCCCGGCGTCCGAAACCCCACCGGCCACAGGGACTTGGCCGCGGCCGGAAACGACGCCGCGTGGACTTCCAGAGCGGGATCGGCCACCATGCCGTCAATGGACGATCTGCTGCTGCAATCCGCCCTGATTCCGCTTGCCGTAGCGGCCGTTGCCGCCGGTCTGCTGCGGCTCCTCGCCGGCTCGGCGCATGGCCCGGCGATGGCGGGTGCGGCAATCTGTCTCGCCTTTCTCACCGGCTATATCCTGATGGCCGGGGCGCCCGCGGTCTGGCCGCCATCGGCGGTCCAGAAGATCTTTTTCATCGCCGCCGCCGGTGGGATATTCGGTCTTTCGGTCGATCTTTCGCCCCGGGCGAGGCGCCTGACGGCGTTGGGCGCCCTGCTCGCACCGGCGCTCGCGCTCACCTGGCTCGGCTGGCCGCGCATCGTGAAGCTCGACTCGGCGGACATGGCGACTCTCCTGGTGGTTGCCGCCGCCGGCGCCGCCATACTGGCCGAGTTGCACGGCCGCAACGCCCAGCCCGCAGAATCCGCGGTCAAGCTGTCGATCGCCTCGGTCGCCCTGGCGGCGATCGCGCTGCTCGGCGCTTCCGCTTCCATGGCGCAGCTTTGCGGCGTGCTGGCCGCGTCGGCCGGCGGATTCGCGCTGTGGCTCTGGCCGAAACCGCGGCTACGCTTCGCGGCGTCGGCCCTGTTCGGCGGCGGCCTCGTCTTCGTCGCCTTGTTGGGATCGGTCGCGGTATTCTCGAACGCCTCGAAGCCCGCGCTCTGCCTGCTGCTGCCGGTCTTCTTCGCCGGCCGTGCGCTCGGCCGCGCCGATGCCGGGCTCCACAAGCTGGGCCACGCCGTCAAGCCGCCGCTGGTGGCGGCGATCGCCATGGTCCCGGCCGTCGCCGCGGTCGGCCTCGCCCGGTTGCTCGGGGGCAGCGCCTATTGACCCTGCGGCGCCCGGTGCTATGGTTCCTGCGATGAAGACACGCCTTGGATATGGCCGTCGGGCACGAATTAGCGCCCCGGTCCCGCTACGGGATCGGGTTGCTCCGCCGTGCGCCGTCGGTCTTTCCATTCAAGGTGTGTCTCATGTCCCGTCTCGCTGAACAGGCGTCTTCTCCGGACGCCGATCTTCGCGCAACCGCCCGCTTTTCCGTCTCGGCCGAGCCCTCGCCCGGCCTGATGCCGCGCGTACTCGAGCTGTTCGCCAAACGCGGCCTGGTTCCGGACGAGCTCCATGGCCGGCTCGCAGGCGGACGCCTGACCATCGAGATCCGCGTCGACCGCATCGACCGGGCGCTCGCCGATTACATCGGACGCTGCCTGCGACAGGTCTATCTGGTGGAGCGCGTGCTGGTCGGCAT
Organism: Alphaproteobacteria bacterium; assembly: GCA_009377445.1. Lineage (GTDB taxonomy): Bacteria > Pseudomonadota > Alphaproteobacteria > UBA8366 > UBA8366 > WHUA01. Next base: position 131,597 of record WHUA01000001.1, read on the forward strand.
GGACGAGGGATGCGACGGCGCTTGATTGCGCGCCGCGCCGAGGCTATCCACAGCGCAAATGGCCTATCTCGACCATGTCCGCGCCTGCAACGACTTCGATCCCGCCGGCTTCCGGCCCTTCCGGGCGGGCGCCGACCGGATTGGCTATGTGCGGCACGCGCTGGCGGACGAGCTGCGCCGCTGGCCCGGCGTCTTCCGGGTCGAGGAAGGATCGGTTTCGCTCCACCCCGGACTAGGGGATTTCGAGGCGCGCTCGCGGGCGGTTGACGCGCCACTGCGGCAGCTCGCGTCCGAAGGGCTGATCGAATCCTGGCGCGACGAGCCTTACCCGGTGACGCCCGACTGGCACAAGCCGCCGCTGATGCGAATCGAGCGCGCGGCCTGCCCGCATTTCGGCATCCGCGCCTTCGGCGTCCACCTCAACGGTTTCGTCCGGAAGCCGGACGGTGTCCACATGTGGATCGCGCGCCGCGCCTACGACAAGCCGACTTTTCCCGGCATGCTCGACAACATGGTGGCGGGCGGGCAGCCGCTCGGTATCGGCCTGATGGAAAACGTGATCAAGGAATGCGGCGAGGAAGCAGGCATTCCGAAGGAGATCGCCCGCAAGGCCGTGCCGGTCGGCATGATCTCCTACACCCACCAGCCGCCCGAGGGCTGCAAGCCCGACCAGATGTTCTGCTTCGACCTGGAGCTGCCCGAAGAATTCATGCCCCACGCCGCCGACGGCGAGGTCGCGGAGTTCTACCTCTGGCCGATCGGGAAGGTCGCCGACATCGTGCGCGAGACTTTCGAGTTCAAATTCAACTGCAATCTCGCGATCATCGATTTCCTGATCCGCCGCGGCGTCATCGCGCCGGACACGGAGCCGGATTACGCGGCGCTGGTGCACGGGTTGCGCGCAGGACAGTAGGTTGCGGACGAGAACAACATACCCCAACTGAGCGACAGCGAGTGCAGGGAAGTCGACAAGAAGAAAGAGCAAGGAAGACGCTTGTGACCGCATAACGGCTCCGGACGCTGGGCGATGAGCATTGAGATTACGGTAATTGTTCTGCTAGCGGCGGCCCTCCATGCCGGGTGGAACACGTTGATCAAGATCAGCGGCGATCGCGTCGCCGTCATGGCTGTCGTGACCTTGGCAGGAAGCCTCTTCTCACTACCCTTCCTGGCTTTCGTGGAAGCTCCAGATCCGGAGAGCTGGCCACTGCTCGCCCTGAGCATTCTCCTGCACACCGGCTACCACTTCTTTCTGCCGGTCGCATACGATCACGGCGATCTTGGGCAGGTCTATCCGGTGGCCCGAGGGTCGGCCCCGATTCTGGTGACCGTTGGCGCTCTTGTGTTTGCTGGAGAGGCTCTAGAGCCCCTGGCGGTTGCGGGGGTCATCTGCCTCGCCACAGGCGTCATGGCACTGACGTTTGATAGAGGCGCAGGCATAGCCAGAAATCCGAAGGCCGTCGTCTTTGCGTTCGCTGCTGGCGTTTGCATTGCGGGATACACCGTTGCCGATGGGCTAGGCGCTCGGCAGGCCGGCTCGGTGTTCGGGTTTGCCGTCTGGCTGACGATTGGCGACGGCCTACTGACATTTCTGCTTGCACTGTTGTGGAAGGGAGGTGCGATCTGGCGAGTAGCACGCTCCAATTTCGTCATCGGATTTGCCGGAGGTGCCATGCAGGTCGGTGCGTACTGGATCATCGTCTGGGCCTTGGCACTGGCCCCGATGGGCATGGTCTCTGCTCTTAGGGAAACAAGCGTCCTTTTCGCAGCGCTCATATCGACCTTCGTGTTGAAGGAGGGTTTTGGCGTTTGGCGCTTTGTTTCGGCGGGTCTCGTCAGCTTTGGTCTCATACTGAGCCGTGGGCAAAAATGAGGAACAGAAGGCTCGGATGGGACTACAAACCCGAGCGCTTCATCCGTAACGCCCGCCATAGGCCGTAGAGGCTGATCAGCAGCCAGAACACCTCGATCAGCGCGGCCGCGAAGTTGAAGTCGAAGGCGAGCGAATAGAGGATGAGGGCCGAGCCGACGGCATTGCCGATGGAAAACGAGGGCCGCTCCGCGGTGGTGCGCCCGGTCTGCAGAAGAATATACATCACCATGACGAGCGCGACGCCCACCATGCCCACCACGTCGTGAAGACCCATGGGTCGCCCTTCTCGCCGCGCCGTTACGCGTCCTTCATCTTGAGCGCCTCGATGAAGGCGGACTGCGGGATCTCGACCTTGCCGAACTGGCGCATCTTCTTCTTGCCCTTCTTCTGCTTCTCCAGCAGCTTGCGCTTGCGCGTGATGTCGCCGCCGTAGCACTTGGCCGTGACGTCCTTGCGCATCGCGCTGATCGTTTCGCGCGCGATCACCTTGCCGCCGATGGCCGCCTGGATCGGCACCTTGAAAAGCTGGCGCGGGATCAGCTCCTTCAGCCGCTCGCACACCTGGCGGCCGCGCGCCTCGGCGTTGCTGCGGTGGACGATCATCGACAGCGCGTCGACCGGCTCGGCATTGACCATGATCGTCACCTTGGCGAGGTCGCCCTCGCGATAGCCGGTGATCTCGTAGTCGAAGCTGGCGTAGCCGCGGCTGACCGACTTCAGGCGGTCGTAAAAGTCGAACACCACCTCGTTGAGCGGCAGCGCGTAGACCAGCATGGCGCGGCTGCCGACATAGGTCAGCTCGATCTGCTCGCCGCGGCGCTCGGTGCAGAGGCTGAGGATCGACCCCAGATATTCGTCCGGCACTAGGATGGTGGCGCGGATCCACGGCTCCTCGATGCGGGCGATCCGGACCACGTCGGGATAGTCGGCAGGGTTGTGCAGATCGAGGCGCGACCCGTCGGTCATGTCGATGCGGTAGACGACGGACGGCGCGGTGGTAATCAGGTCGAGGTCGAACTCGCGCTGCAGGCGCTCCTGGACGATCTCCAGATGCAGCAGGCCGAGACAGCCGCACCGGTAGCCGAAGCCGAGCGCCGCCGAGGACTCCGGCTCGTAGTGCAGCGAGGAATCGTTGAGCGCCAGCTTGCCGAGGCTGTCGCGCAAATCTTCGTAATCGGCGCTGTCGACCGGGAACAGGCCGCAGAACACCACCGGGACGGTGGGCTTGAAGCCGGGCAATGGCGTTGCCGCCTTCTTGCGCGCGCCGGTCAGCGTATCGCCGACCTTGCAATCGGCGACCGACTTGATGCTGGCGGTGATGAAGCCCATCTCGCCCGGCCCGAGGGAGGCCACCATCTCGCTCTTCGGCGTGAAGATGCCGACGCGATCGATCTCGTGCAGCGCGCCGGTCGACATCATCTCGATCTTCATGCCCTTGGAGACCTCGCCGTCGACCACCCGGACCAGGATGACCACGCCGAGATAGGAATCGTACCAGCTATCCACCAGGAGCGCCCGCAGCGGCGCAGCACTATCGCCCTTCGGCGGCGGCAGCTTGTGGACCAGCGCCTCCAGCACGTCCGGAATGCCCTGGCCTGTCTTGGCCGAGACCTGGATCGCCTCCGACGCGTCGATGCCGACGACGTCCTCGATCTGCTGGCGGATGCGCTCGGGCTCGGCCGAGGGCAGGTCGATCTTGTTGAGGACAGGAATGATCTCGTGGTTGTTGTCGATCGCGAGATAGGCGTTCGCCAGCGTCTGCGCCTCGACTCCCTGCGCCGCGTCGACGATGAGCAGCGACCCTTCGCAGGCGGCGAGCGAGCGGCTCACCTCGTAGGAGAAGTCGACATGGCCGGGCGTGTCCATGAGGTTCAGCTCGTAGAGCTCGCCGTTCTTCGCGGTGTAGTTCAGGCGCACCGTCTGCGCCTTGATGGTGATGCCGCGCTCGCGCTCGAGCTCCATGGAATCGAGCACCTGGTCCTGCATCTCCCGCTCGGTCAGGCCGCCGCAATGCTGGATCAGCCGGTCGGCCAGCGTCGACTTGCCATGGTCGATATGGGCGATGATGGCGAAGTTGCGGATATGCGCGAGATCGGTCATTGCGGTTGCGGCACCTTGGGATACCCGTTGCCGGGCGCTAGAGGATGCAATGCTTGGCGAAGTCGGCGGCTTCGTTGGCGGTCCAGTCGCCCTTCGCCTTCTTCTTCATATCGTCGCACCATTCCTTGCTGCCGACCTCCGGCGAACAGGCGGCGAGCATGGCGACGATTCCGGCGATGACGCCCGCGCGGAGCAGTGCGGCAAACATGGTTTCGGCCCCTCTCGGCTTCGGTTCGGCAGGAAGATACGGGCGGGACGGGCAATAGGCAATGGCTGTTCCAGGCGATCGGCCGTCAGGGATTCAGCAGTTTTTCAAGGGTTTCCAGACGGTCCGCCTCCGCATGCGGCTTGTCCCAGCGGATCCGGTGGATGCGCGGGAAGCGCATCGCCAGCTTCGACTTGTGCCGGCTCGACCGCTGGATCGAGTCGAAGGCGACCTCGAAGACCAGGCCCGGCTCGACCGCCCGCACCGGCCCGAAGCGCTCGGTGCTGTGCGCCCGCACCCAGCGGTCGATCTCGACCAGCTCGGCATCGGTGAAGCCGAAATAGGCCTTGCCGACGGGCACCAGCTCGGCCGCGCCTTCGGCGCCGCCGCGCCAGCAGCCGAAGGTGAAGTCGGAATAGTAGGACGACCGACGCCCGTGCCCGCGTTGGGCGTACATCAGGACGCAATCGGCCAGCAGCGGATCGCGCTTCCATTTGAACCAGGGCCCCTGGGGCCGGCCCGCGGCATAGGCGCTGTCGCGCCGCTTCAGCATGAGGCCTTCGACGCCGTCCGCCCGCGCCGCGTCGCGCAGGCTGGCCAGCTCCCGCCAGGCTGCGAACGGGACCAGCGGCGACAGATCGGTCCGTGGCGGCACGATGCGGCCATGCCATCGCTCCAGACGCCGCCGCCGCTCGTCGAAGGGCAGCCGCCGAAGATCCCCGCCGTCTTCGAAAAGAATGTCATAGAGCCGGATATGCGCCGGAAAATCCGCCAGCATGCGCGCGGTTACGGTCTTGCGGTTCAGGCGTTGCTGCAGATCGTTGAAGGGCGCCACGGCGCCGTCGCGAAGAACCAGCAGCTCGCCGTCGAGCACCGCATCGAACTTCGCATCGCCCAGGATGTCCGGAAAGGCGGCGCCGATGTCCTCGCCGTTGCGCGAATAGAGCCGCGCCTCGCTGCCGCCCGCGACGAGCTGTACGCGGATGCCGTCCCACTTCCACTCGGCGCGGAAGTCCGCCGGGTCGAGCGGCTCGAGGTCCGCCAGCTCCACTGGGTTGGCGAGCATGGGCGAGCGGAAGGCGAGCCGCTGATCGACCGCCGGCGGCCCAGCCTTGCCTTCGAGCCAGGCGAAGAGCGAGAGATAGGGCGGCTCGAGCCCGAACCAGATCTCCTCGATCTGTTCCAGCGAAGCCGCGCCCGTCATGGCCAGCGCCGTCTTGGCGAGCCGCGCCGATACGCCGACCCGCATGCCGCCCATCAGCAGCTTGAGCAGGGCGTAACGCCCCGTCGCGTCCAGCGCGTCGAGCCAGCCGGCGAGCAGGCCCGGCACCTCCGTCCGGGCGGCCACGCGGAGCCGCTCGACGATCTCGCTCAAATCCGGCTCGGCGTTGCGGGCGGGATTACCGGGCCAGATCAGCGACACCGTTTCAGCGAGGTCGCCGACATAGTCGTAGGACAGGCGGAACAGCACGGGGTCGACGCGCCGCTCCACCAGCTCGCGCACCAGGGCCGGCTTGACCTGGCGCTGCGCCAGCCCGTCCGTCAGCGCGGCGAGCGCCCAGCCGCGGTCCGGATCGGGTGCGGCCGTGAAATAATCCGCCAGCAGGCGCAGCTTGCCGTTGCGGGACGGCGTGTAGACCAGCGCGTCGAGAAGCCGGGCGAAGCGCTTCACCCGCCTTCCTCCTCGAACCCCACCAAGGACAGCGCCTCCGCCTCCACACCCTTGCTGCGCGCGTAATGCACCAGCGCCTCTTCGCGCCCATGGGTGACCCAGAGCCGCGGCGCGCCCATGTCGTGGATCGTCCGGATCAGCTCGTCCCAATCCGCATGGTCGGAGAGGATCAGCGGCAGCTCGATGCCGCCCATGCGGGCGCGCTGGCGCACCCGCATCCAGCCCGACGCCATCGCCGTCACCGGATCGGGAAAGCCGCGCGACCAGCGGTCGTTCAGCGCGCCCGGCGGGCACAGCACGATCTCGCCGGCCATCGCCTTCTTCCGCTCGCCGCTCACGGGCCGCAGATCGCCGAGCGCGACGCCGAGGCTTTCATAGAGCGCGCATAGCTCGATCAGCGCGCCGTGCAGATAGATCGGCCGGTCCCAGCCCGACTCGCGCAGCAGCGCGATGACGCGCTGCGCCTTGCCGAGGGCGTAGACGCCGACGAGATGGCAGCGGTCGGGAAAGACCGCGAGCGAATGCAGCAGCTTCGCAATCTCGCCGCGGTCGTCGGGGTGGCGGAAGACCGGCAGCGCAAAGGTCGCCTCGGTAATGAACAGATCGCAGTCGATCGGCTCGAACCCGGCGCAGGTCGGATCGCGCCGCCGCTTGTAGTCGCCCGAGACGACGACGCGGCAGCCGGCATGCTCTATGACCACCTGCGCGCTGCCGAGCACATGGCCCGCCGGCAACAGGCGGACGGCGACGTCGCCGAAGCGCCGCGTCTCCCCATACAACGCGCAATCGTATGCGCCCGCCGACTCCGCGCCGTAGCGCGCCCGCATGATCGCCGCGGTCGCGGCCGTGGTCAGGACCGCGTCATGGCCCGCGCGCGCATGGTCGGAATGCCCATGCGTGATGACCGCGCGTGCGGCCGTGCGGCTCGGGTCGATGTAGAAGTCGCCCGGCGCGCAATAGAGGCCGCGGCCCGTCTTGCGCAGCCATCGCTCGGGTGCGGCGTCAGCGCGGCGCGTCACTTTGTTCCCTTTCCGTTCGCACGCTCCCTCTATATGCTGACTCGCTGCCGAGGTGGCAAGAGCAAGCAGGGGGTGCCGTTCGTGTCGTTGGCGGAAGCCGCAGTCCGGAAGACCAGCGCGGATGCGCAAGAGCTCTTGCCGGACCGCTTCGCCGGCTGGTTCGCCGGCCGCGGCTGGCGGCCGCACGCGCATCAGCTCGCCCTGGTCGCGGCGGCGCAGGCGGGCCGGCACGCCCTCGTCATCGCGCCGACCGGCGGCGGCAAGACGCTGGCGGGATTCCTGCCCTCGCTGATCGAGATTTCCGAGGCAGGCGCCGAGGGCCTGCACACGCTATATATCTCGCCGCTCAAGGCGCTGGCGGTGGACGTGCACCGCAATCTGGAGACGCCGATCGCCGAAATGCGGCTGCCGGTCACGGCGGAGACGCGCACCGGCGACACGCCGCAACACAAGCGGCAGCGGCAGCGCGAGCGGCCACCCAACATCCTGCTGACCACGCCGGAATCATTGACCCTGCTGTTGAGCTACCCGGACGCAGCGAAATTGTTCCGCGGGCTCCGCTGTGTGGTGCTGGACGAGATACATGCGTTGGCCGGCACCAAGCGGGGCGACCAGCTCGCGCTCTGCCTGACGCGGCTGCAGGCGATCGCGCCCGGCTGCCGCCGGGTCGGGCTGTCGGCCACCGTCGCCTGGCCCGATGCGCTCCGCGCCTGGCTCGCGACCGATGCGAACGCCGGCTCCGTGGATCTGATCGCGGGGGGCGAGTCGGTCGACGCGCAAGTCGGCATGCTGGCGACCCGCGAACAGATGCCATGGTCCGGCCATATGGCGGTGCACGCGCTGCCCGAGGTCTACGAGGAGATCCGCCGCGCCGGCACGACGCTGGTCTTCGTCAACACCCGCGCCCAGGCGGAGATCGTGTTCCAGGAGCTGTGGCATCTGAACGAGGACAACCTGCCGATCGCGCTGCATCATGGCAGCCTGGCGCGCGAGCAGCGGCGCAAGGTCGAGGCGGCGATGGCGGCGGGCAGGCTGCGCGCGGTTGTCGCGACCTCCTCGCTCGATCTCGGCATCGACTGGGCCGCGGTCGACCTCGTCATCCAGGTGGGCGCGCCAAAGGGCGTGAGCCGGCTGGTGCAGCGCGTCGGCCGGTCCGGCCACCGCCTCGACGTGCCGAGCCGCGCGATTCTGGTGCCGGCCAACCGCTTCGAGGTGCTGGAATGCCGCGCCGCGATCGATGCGGTTCGCGAAGGAACGCTGGACGGCGATCCGCCGCAGCCGGGCGGCTTCGACGTTCTGGCGCAGCACGTGATGGCGATGGCCTGCGCCGCGCCCTTTCACCCCGACGAGCTCTATCGCGAGGTGACGCGGGCCGCGCCCTACGCCGACCTCGGCCGCAAGGATTTCGACGACGTCGTCGCCTTCGTCGATCACGGCGGCTATGCGTTGCGGGAATACGAGCGCTGGCGGCGGCTCGAGCGCCTGCCGGATGGACATTACAAGGCCGTCTCACCCGCTATGGTGCGGCGGCTCCGCATGAATATCGGCACCATCGTCGAGGCGACCACGCTGAAGGTGAAGATCCTGCGCGGCCCGGTGCTGGGCGAGGTCGAGGAGTATTTCGCGCTTGGCCTCGAAGAAGGCGACACCTTCATTTTCTCGGGCCAGATGCTGCGCTTCGTCGGCATCCGCGAGATGACGGTGGAAGCGGTGCGCGCGGGCGGCGACGCGCCGCAGGTACCGGCTTATGTGGGCGGCCGGCTGCCGCTGACCACGCATCTCGCCGAGCGCGTGCGCGCGATCCTCGCCCGCCCCGCCCGCTGGCACGAGCTGCCCGACCAGGTGCGCGAATGGCTCGACATCCAGCGCTGGCGCTCTTGCCTGCCGGAGCCGGACTGGCTGCTGGTCGAGAGCTTTCCCCGCGGCCGGAAGCATTTCATGGTCGCCTACTGCTTCGAGGGGCGAAATGCGCATCAGACGCTGGGCATGCTGCTGACACGGCGGATGGAGCGCGCCGGCCTCGCACCGATGGGCTTCGTCGCCACCGACTACGTGATCGCGGTGTGGAGCATGAAGCCCGTCGGCAACGTGCAGGCGCTGTTCGACGAGGACATGCTGGGCGACGACCTGGAAGCGTGGATGGACGAATCCTCGATGCTGAAGCGCACCTTCCGCAACGTCGCCGTGATCGCGGGGCTGATCGAGCGCCAGTATCCGGGCGAGCGAAAGACCGGCAAGCAGGTCACCTTCAACTCGGACCTGATCTACGACACGCTGCGCCGCCACGAGCCGCAGCACATCCTGCTGCGCGCCACGCGGCGCGACGCGGCGCGCGGCCTGACCGACATCGAGCGCCTTGCCGGAATGCTGAAGCGCGCCAAGGACCGCATCCTGCACCGCCGCCTCGACCGCGTGTCGCCGCTGGCCGTGCCGGTGCTGCTGGAGATCGGCAAGGAGCGGGTCGACGGCGAGGCCGTGGACGAGCTGCTGGACGAGGCGGCGCAAGAGCTCATCGCCGAAGCGACGGATCGCCGCCCGTGACCGCAGCCGCCTTCGACTTCCATGGCGCCGGCCTGCTCGCGGATGCGAGCGGCGCGCTTTATTGGCCGGCGAAGGAGACGCTCGCCGTCGCCGACCTGCATCTCGAGAAAGGCTCCGCCTTCGCCGCCAACGGCACGCTGCTGCCGCCTTACGACAGCCGCGAGACGCTCCGCCGCCTGCAGGCGGTTCTGCGCCGCCATCGCCCGCGCCGCGTGATCTGCCTCGGCGACAGCTTTCACGACACGGATGCGGCCGGCCGGCTTCCGGCGGAGGACGCCGCCACGCTATGCCGCCTTACGAAGGCGCATGAGTGGATCTGGATCACCGGCAACCATGATCCCGATGCTCCCGCAGATCTAGGCGGCATCGCTGCGCGCGAGTTCAGGGCGGACCGGCTCGTCTTCCGCCACGAGGCGGCGGCCCATGCGGCGGGCGAGGTCTCCGGCCATTTCCATCCCAAGGCGTCGGTGCCGGCGCGCGGGCGCGCGGTCGGCGGCCGCTGCTTCGTCACCGACGGCGACCGCCTGATCCTGCCCGCCTTCGGCGCCTATGCCGGCGGCCTCGACGTGCGCGATCCCGCGATCGAAGAGCTGCTCGGTTCCGAGTACACGGTGCTCATTCTCGGCCGCGCGCGGGTGCACGCGTTTCGGCGCAGCCGAATGCTCCGGGTCGAAGCGCCGCGTCTCCTGTGACTAATCCTTCGCCGCCGCCTTGACGACGATCTCGACCAGCGTGCCGCCGGCGAGCGGGGCGCCGACGCAGGCGCGTTGCGGCCAGGCCTGCCAGTCGGCGCCGATCCAGGCGTTCCAGACTTCGTCCATCGGCGCCTTCTGCGCCATGTCGGCGAGGAAGATCTGCACCGACAGCATACGCGTCTTGTCGGAGCCCGCCTCGTTCAAATTCTTCTCGATCGCCTGCAGCGCGGCGCGGGTCTGCGCCTTGATGTCGGGACCCGCGGAAGCCGCGGTCGCCACCGTGTAGACGACGCCCGCGTGGCGGACGGCCCTGTTGCGCCCTGCGGCGTCGCCGTTCCAGCGTTGGATGGTCATGCGCGCTTTCTCCCTGAATGTAGGTGTGCCTGGACGATAGGATACCACGGCGCGCGAATGTCCCGCGCCATGCCGATGCGCAGGGATTAAACCGACCGCATCACCGAATCCCGTTGAGAATCAATGTTCGCGCGCGCAGCCCTGTGCGCGCTCAGGAAGCTTCTTCGTCGCTCTCGCGATCCAGCCGGCGTCCGTCGAGGAAGGCCACCGTCGCTTCCGTCTCGACCTCGTCACGTTTCCGCTCGCCCTTCGAACGGCCGGAGCGCGTGCGGCTTTCCGCCGCCTTCCTGGTCCGTTCGTCGCGCTCCTTGGTCTTGCGGAAGCTGCGCAGGTTGATGACTTCGCCCATGTCCATTCCGCCTGTAGCGGGTTTACCCCAGCTCAGCTTACCCAAAGAAGGGCCGGCGCAACAAGGGCATTGCGCGCGCCCGGGGCGCGCCGCTTGAGGTCGCTCATGTTTCCAGTAAACTGTGACCAGGCGACGACAATAAGGGGGCGTGCCTTGCGCACCTATTTCTATCTCAGCCTGATCCTGTTCGTCCTGGTGACGATCTACGGTTTCTGGCACGGGCTGCTCTAGCCAAAAATCCCCGCGCCGGCATCGCCGGCGCGACCCACGAACGCAAGCCAACATCGCGGAGGACACCATGCGTTGGGCACGATTCGAAAGTAACGGCAAGCCGTCCTACGGCATCATCGAAGGCTCGGAGATCGAAGCGGTCGAGGGCGACATGCTGGGCAGCTACAAGCGCACCGGCAGGCGGGTCGCGCTCGACAAGGCCAAGCTGCTGGTCCCGCTGGTGCCGCAGACCTTCTACGCGGCGGGACTGAACTATGTCGAACACATCATGGAACAGGCCAAGATGCATGGCCGCGAGCCCAACGTCCCGGAAAAGCCGGACATCGGCTATCGCGCCAACAATGCGCTGATCGCCCATGACGAGGACGTCGTCATCCCGAAGGACGCGACGGACAAGGTGCAGTACGAGGCGGAGATCGTCGCCGTCGTCGGCAAGAAGGCGAAGAACCTGACCGAGAAGGACGCGCTGTCCTGCATCTTCGGCTACACCATCGGCAACGACGTGAGCGAGCGCACCTGGCAGAAGGACGACCGCACCTTCTGGCGCGCCAAGAACACCGACACCTTCAAGCCGATGGGGCCGTGGATCGAGACCGAAGTCGACCTCGACAAGCTGCGGACCATCGTCAAGGTCAACGGCAAGACGACGATCGAGTTCGACACCAACCACATGCTGTTCGGCATCGCCCGCTACATCAGCGCGATGAGCAAGTACCTCACGCTGCATCCCGGCGACATGATCTGGATGGGCACCGAAGGCTCCGCGCCGAACCTCAAGGACGGCGACGTGGTGGAGATCGAGATCAACCAGATCGGCAAGCTGCGCAACCGCTTCGTCCGCGAGAAGTAGGCCGCCCGCGACGGCGGCGCCACCGGCCCGGCGCTAATACCCCAGCGCCGGGTCGATCACGTTCCGCATCTCCTCGCCGTTCAGCATGCGCTGCAGATTGTCGAAGAATATATCGAGCGCGCGGGGCAGGTACTGCGCCGGATCGTCGGACGAGACGTGCGGCATCGCGATCAGGTTGCGCGTCGTCCACAAGGGCGACTCCGGCGGCAGCGGCTCTTCCGCGAAGACGTCGAGAACGGCGCCGCCGAGCCGGCCCGATGCGAGACGCTGGCGCAGCGCGTCATAGTCGACGATCGGGCCGCGGCCGATGTTGACGACCCCCGCTCCGGGCTTCAGGCAGTCGAGCTCCGCGCCGCCGATCATGCCGCGCGTTTCCGCCGTCAGCGGCGCAGCGACCACCAGGAAATCGGCGTCGCGGAGCGCTTCGTGCAGCGCATCGCGGCCGAATATCTCGTCCACGTCGTCGTCCGGCGCCGGATAGCGCCTGACGCCACGGACCCTGAGCCCGAGCGCGCGCAGCGCCCGCGCCGACGCGCGTCCCATGTTACCGAGGCCGACGAGCGCGACCGTCTTGCCCGCGGCGAGCGGGGTGAAGATCTGCTCCCATTTCGCCTCGCGCTGACGGGCGATGATTTCCGGCAGCCGGGCGTTGAGCATGAGCACGGCCATGGTCACCGACTCCGCCGCCTTCGGCGCGTGCGTTCCGCTGTTGTTGGTCAGGATCACGCCGGGCGACAGCCAGTCGAGCGGCATCAGGTATTCGATACCCGCCGACGGCACGTTGAGCCATTTGAGCGCCGGCGCGGCGGCGGAGAGGTTTTCCTTGGGGAAGCGCTGGGCGAACAGGATATCCGCCGTCCGCATGTGCTGCGCGAAGTCCTCGCTGTCCCAGCCGAAGGTCACCGTCAGCCGGGCGGCGAGCGCCGGGTGGCGGCGGGCGGCGGCTTCGTAAACCGCCGGCGTGAGATGCATGTGCGGCGGCTTCGAGCGTAGACTGTCGATATGCAGATGCATCGGCGGACCCTCCCTGTCCGCCATCATAGCGAAGCGCGCCCGGCCGGTCTTGCGATTACGGCCGGGACCGGTGCGGAAACTTACAGGAAACCATCGATGACACGATTGAGCGACACCGAGACCGGACGCCTGCTCGCGCAGGTCGACGGCAGCATGGCGATCGCCGAACGGCTGTTCGGCGATCTGGCGGAACAAACGGCCGATGGCGGCGGCGTGACGCGCGCGTCCTATGGCGAAGGCGAGCAGCTCGCGCACGACATGTTCGCCGGCTGCGCCAAAGACATCGGCCTGGAGGTGACGGCCGATCCCGCCGGTAACAGCTACTACACGCTGCCCGGCAGCGACCGGCAGGCGCCGCGGGTCATCACCGGCTCCCATCTCGACTCCGTGCCGAAGGGCGGCAACTACGACGGCGCCGCCGGCGTGGTCGCGGGACTGGCCGCCGCCGCCGCCATCAAGGAAGCCGGGATCGTGCCGGCCCAGGACATCGCCGTGATGGCCGTGCGCTCCGAGGAATGCGGAAGCTGGTTCGCCGGCGAGCACGGCGGGCATCTGGGCTCGCGCGCCGCGCTCGGCCTGATGAAGCCCAGCGAGCTGGAAACGGCGATCCATCTCGGCTCCGGCAAGCCGCTCGGCGCGCAGATGAAGGATTTCGGCATCGACCCGCAGCGGCTGCTGGACCGTCCGCCCAGCCTCAACCGCGACATGGTGAAGGCGTATATCGAGCTGCATATCGAGCAGGGACCGGTGCTGGAGGCGAAAGGCAAGCCGGTCGGCATCGTCACGGGCATCCGCGGCAATGCGCGGGCGCGCGCCGCCCGCTGCCTCGGCGAATACACGCATAGCGGCGCGGTGCCGCAGGATCACCGCCACGACGCGGTGCTGGCGGCCGCCGAGCTTCTCATCGATCTCGAGCGCGAGACGCTGGCGACATTGGCTGCCGGCGGCGACATCGTCTTCGCGGCCGGAAAATTCTACACCGATGCCGACATGCACAGCTTGACGAAGGTGCCGGGCGAGGTGGGCTTCACCCTCGACATCCGGAGCATCGACAAGGACACGTTCGTCCGCATGAGCGAGTTCGCCACGGCACGCGCGGCGGAGATCGAAAAGCGCCGCGGCGTCCGTTTCGAGATCGGCGCCTTTGCGTTCAGCAGGTCGACGGTCATGAACCTCGGCCACCGGCGAAGCATGGAGCAGGGCTGCGCCCTGCTATCGCTCGATGCGATGGACATCGCCAGCGGCGGCGGTCACGACGCGCAGGAGTTCGAGAGCTGCGGCATTCCGTCGTCCATGATCTTCGTGCGCAACGCGAACGGCAGCCACAACGCGCGCGAGTCGATGGAGATGGACGACTTCGAGAAGGGCACCCGGCTGCTCGCCTGGATGCTGGCGGGCGTTCTATAACGCGGGGTCAAAAAGAAATCGGGCGCCGATCCACCCCGGCGCCCGATCTACAACGCTACTCGCCAAACAGAGCCTGAAATCAGTTGCCCTCGCCGACCGGCGTGAAAAGACGCGGGTCTGCAAGCGCGGATATCGAGTACAGCCGCACATCCGAATTGTACTTCGCGATGCTGACGCGAGCGCGCGCGTGCGGCGGCTCGCCGTTCGGCGTGAACAGCTCGATCACTTCCAGTACGAAATCGGGGGCGTCCTTCTTCCGTAGCTTCGTCCCCACTGCCACTGGCTGAGGCATAACACTCTCCGCGAAATCTCCGATGAAGGCCATAGTGGGGCGATACTGCTAAGAAATTGTTAACCCGCGAAAACTTCTTTCGGTCCGATCATCGGCGCCGATCCTGTTAACCTTAACGCCCGCCGGCCACCGGGTTGCGCTTGGACGCAAGCCCCCGATTCGTCTATTCTTTCGCTCAAATTCGACAGGCATCGGAAAGGGAATCCAGGGCATGCCGGACGACATCAAGACGGCGCAGCCGCAGGGCGCGGTCGACACCTCGATCAAGCCGAGCTTCTTCCGCCTGCGCAGCCAGCTCGTCGACGACGGGCGCAGCGAGACGCAAATGTTCGAGACCGAGAATATGTGGGCGCGGATGAAGGTCTACGCGTCGGGCGGCGAGAACACGCTGCACGCCCATCTGCACGAGGACCACGCCTTCATCATCCTCGCGGGGACCGCGACCTTCTTCGGCCCGAACGGCGAGGAGAAGCCGCTCGGCCGCAACGATGGGATCGTGCTGCCGGCCGGCAGCTTCTATCGCTTCCACGCGACGAGCGAGGAGCCGCTGGTCCTGCTGCGCGTCGGCTGCTTCACGAAGGACCGCGGCGACCTGAAGGACCGCATCGCCATTGACGGCGGCCCGCTGCCGGGCAAGTCGAAGGCCAACAAGTACAAGGCCCCGGTCTTCCGCCCGAACGCATTTTACGAGTAAGCGGTCGAATCAACCCTCTCCGCCGGAGTGGCGGAGAGGGTGGCGCGCGAAGCGCGCCGGGCCTTCGCCTCGCCGAAGGGGCTTCGGCCCCGCAGGCGGGTGAGGTGTCGATCGCGCTATCTGCCGTGCCAACCCCACCTCTCCCTGACCCTCTCCGCCCCCAGGGGGCAGAGAGGGAAACGCGAACTATCACCGGACATGCCCGCGCGCTTCGGGGCGGGCGGCCAGCTCGCGGGCTTCGCGCGCCAGGAATTTCGCCACGCGCTCGGGCGCGAAGCCAAGCGCAACGAGGCCGGGGCCGGCGTTGGCGACCTCGCGGTAGTCGCGAATCTCGTCTCCGGCCAGCCGAAAGATGCTGACGCCTTCGAACAGAACGCGGCGCCCTTCCGAGCCCGCGAGCTTCGAGTCGTAGCTGAAGACGTATCGCGCGTAGCCGATGTCGCCGCCGCGCATCGGGTCGTGCATGTCCCAGCGGAAATTCTCCGCATCCCGGTGGAAGCGGTTCTCGATCATGTCGGCGATGGCGGCGCGGCCATGGAACGTCCCGTAGAAGACGTCGTGGTAACAGCCGTCCTCGGTGAAGAGCGCGGCGAAGCGCTTGCCGTCGCCCGCGACCGCGGCGGCGGCGAAGACATCCAGCAGGCCGGCAAAGCGTGTGTTGGCCATGCTCACCGGCCTCCCTTCACCATCTCCTGCAGCAGCTCGAGCGCGGCGCGGGTGAAGGCCCACATGTTGGCCTCGCGGCCGGCGCTGCCGGTTTCCAGCGTGATGACTTTCTCCGCCGGGCCTGCGACCGCGATGCAGGTATGCCCCGGCGCATCGCCGTAGCGGTTGCCTGTCGGCCCTGTCGCCCCCGTCTCGCCGATCGCCCAGTCCGACCCCATGCGGGCGCGGATGCTGCGGGCGAGCACCCTGGCGTGCGTCTCGGTCGCGGCGCGCTCCAGCGCCATGTCGGCGTCGCTGACGCCGCCCAGCCGCTGCTTCGCCTCGCGCGTATAGACGACGGCGCCGCCCCGGAAGTAGGCCGACGCCCCGCCCTGCGCCAGCAGCGCGGCGGAGATCAGCCCGCCGGTCGAGGATTCCGCGACCGCGACGGTGGCGCCGCGCTCCTTGAGCAGCGCGCCCACGGCGGCGGCAAGGGGTGAAAGATCGGTCATGGCTGCCTCCTGTCGCATTTCTTGCTCCTTCGACCCTGGCATGAGTCCGCCGCATCCGTCCACAACGGCGCCCCGCGATTGGCCCGCCGCCGGCCGATCCCCTAGAATGGCGGCGGAATGGCGGCGTGCCGGACAACTGGGACTGGAGTGCGGAAAGATGGCGAGAATCGAGATCGTTCCGAGCGATGCGCCGATCGGCGCGGAGATCCGCGGCGTCGACCTGTCGAAAGGCATCGACGATGCGACCTTCGCCGAGATCGACGAGGCGCTGAGCGAGCACGGCGTCATTTTCCTGTCCGGCCAGCGCGTCACGCCGGCGCAGCAGGTCGATTTCAGCCGCCGCTTCGGCGAGCTGGAGGTCAACGCCTTCAGCAAGTTCGCGCTCGAGGACAATCCGGCGGTGCTCGTCGTCTCCAACATCAAGAAGGACGGCAAGGACATCGGCTATGCCGACGCCGGCAGCCACTGGCACACCGACATGTCCTACACCAGGACGCCGCCGCGGCTGACCATGCTTTATGCCGTCGAGGTGCCGCTCAAGAACGGCCAGCCGCTGGGCGACACCTGGTTCGCCAGCGCATGCGCCGCCTACGAGGATCTGCCCCCGGACCTGAAGAAGAAGATCGACGGCAAGCGCGCCGTCCACCGCTTCGCCGCCAAGGAGCGCGGCGTCAAGAAGCCGGTGCAGCTCACCGCCGATCAGATCGCCAAGAACCCGGACGTGATCCACCCCGTCGTGCGCAGCCACCCGGTGACCCGCCGCAAGGCGCTCTATGTCCGCAAGGGCGAATGCATCGCCATCGAGGCAATGCCGGAGGAGGAGGCGCTGCCGCTGATCGCCGAGCTGTCCGACCGCATCACTCGCCCGGAGTACATCTACCGCCACAAATGGAAGGTCGGCGACCTGCTAATGTGGGACAACGCGCTGGTCCAGCACTGGGCGCCGCGCGACTACGAATGGCCGGACCGCCGGCTGATGCTGAGGACCACGGTGAACGGATCGGTGCCGTTCTGAGAGGTCCGAAGGATCGTAGCCCGGATGGAGCGTCAGCGTAATCCGGGGCGGGGAGTGCGATATCCCGGATTACGCTTCGCTCCATCCGGGCTACGTATGAAACGTCAGCCCTGTGGCTGCGGCTCCGCTGAGGGGCCATTCTGCCGGCGGCGCTCGCTCATGAACTGGTCGAACTCGGCCTTGTCCTTCGCCTGGCGCAGGCGGTCGAGGAAATCCATGAACTCCTTCTGCTCCTCCTCGAGGCGGCGGAAGGTTTCCGCGCGGTACTCGTCGAAGGCGGTATTGCCGCTCGTCCCGGGGCGCCGCCAGATTGGTCCTCCACCAGGCCCGTACCAGCGCCCGCGCGCGCTCCGCATCTCGCCCATGCCGCTTCGCTTTCCGCACGCCATACGTCCGCTCCATATCAGGTAAGCCAAGATCGCCAAGCCAGCCGGCCAGAACAGGATGAATGCCAGGACCATCACGCCGATCCAGGCCGGCTTGCCGATGTCGTCTAGTCTCGCAACGAGGTCCATGCTCTCCCTCGCGATGTGAATGTTAATGACATTTACATAAATAAGAAAGACGCCCTCCGCTGTCAAGACGGCAGGCGCAAAATTCGCACGCCCCCACTCAGGCAATCGCGCGGATCAGCGCGGGTCCGATGCCTTTTCCCGGCCAAGCCCAAGCCCTTCCAGGTAGATCAATACGGCCGCCTCGAGCAGGTCTTCCGCGCTCATCGGCAGCTTGCGCCGTCCCGCGTCGCCGCGGGCGAAGAGCGAGGCGATGCCGTGGGCGAGCGCCCAGATGTGCAATGCCACCATCAGGGCCGGCGGGCGGACGGGCTGAGGCAAGGTCGCGCAGAGCGCCTCCGACGCGTTGCGCACGATGGCGAAGGCGCGGTCGCCGGCCTGGCGCAGCTCGGGATGATCGTCGAGCGGAACGCCGGCCTCGAACATGGCCGAGTAATAGGCGGGCTCGGTGCGCGCGAAGGCGAGGTAGGCTTTCCCGAGATTGCCCAGGGCCGTGAAGGTGTCCGGGCGGCCTTCGTTCCAGGCATTGGTCAGGAAAGCCTCGAAGCGCCCGAAGCCTTGCCGCGCCACATCGGCCATGAGGGCGTCGCGATCGCGGAAATGGCGGTAGGGCGCCGCCGGGCTGACGCCGGCCGCGCGCGCGGCGTCCGCAAAGGTGAAGCCGGCGGGGCCCTTCGCCGCAATCAGGTCGAGCGCCGCCTTGATCAGCGCTTCCCGCAGATTGCCGTGGTGATAGCCGCGCCGCCCCGCGCCGCCCTTATGCCCGCTCCCGGTCCAGCTCATGTGAATAGGTCTTACATGAGTCACGGCACCGCCGCAGCCGGAATGTTGCGGCAGGAATCGGGGGGACTACAGCGGCGGCCGGCGGGCGGTCCATTCGGTAGCTTGTTCGTAAGCCCAGCCGATACGGAGCGCCATGGCCTCGTCATAGCCGGCGCACACGATGTGCAGCGAGGTCGGCAGCCCGGTCTTCGTGAAGCCGTTCGGAACCGCCAGCGCGCAGCGATCGAGGATATTTACCATCCGCGTGAACCCCGCCGGCGTGCCCGACTGGTCGATTTCCCGCACCGCGGGGGCCGGCGTCGCCGTGGTCGGCGTGAGCAGCGCATCGTAGCCGGCGAGCGCGGCGGCGAAATCACGTATCAGGTCAGCGCGCCTTTTAAGCGTGTCGAGATAGGCTCGCGCGGTCATATCACGGCCGCGCCAGATGCGGGGGCGCACGTCGCGGTCGATCGGCAGGTCCATGTCGTCGACGAGGTCACCGACGAAATGATAACCCTCGGCGCCGATGATATCGCCCGCCATGCTGCCCATCGCCGCGAAGGCGCAGGGGAGCGACACTTCTTCCACCGACGCGCCGAGCTCCCGCAATTTCTCGACCGACGCATCGAACGCGGCGAGCACTTCGGGATCGACGCCGTTCCGCTCGCGCGCGGGCATCAGGGCAAGCCGGAGGCCTGCGACGCCGCGCTTCATCTGCGGCAGCGGATCCTCGAATGTGACGCCGCGGGTCATCGGGTCGAGCGGATCGGGTCCCTGCATCGCGTTGTAGAGCAGCGCCGCATCCTCTACGGAGCGGGCCATCGGTCCCGGCGTGTCGAGCGTGCTCGCCAGCGGCAGCACGCCATGACAGCTCACGCGGCCTACCGTCGTCTTGAGCCCGGCGAGGCCGCACCAGGAGGATGGCAGCCGCACCGAGCCGCCGGTGTCCGTGCCGATACCCCAGGGCGCCAGTCCTGCCGACACTGCCACGCCCGTGCCGGAGCTGGACCCGCCCGGCGCCCGATGAACCTTCGTGTCCCAGGGGTTCCACGGCGTGCCCATGTGCTCGTTGGTGCCCCAGCCGCCCATCGCGAACTCGACGGAATGAGTCTTGCCGATCACGATCATGCCGGCGGCGATCAGTTTCTTCGCGAGCGTCGCCGTTACCGTCGAGACCCGGTCTTTCAACGCGTAGGAGCCGCCGGTCGTGACCCGGCCCTCCAAGTCGACGATGTCCTTGAGCGCGACCGGTATGCCGTGCAGCGGCCCTGCCGCATGGCCCGACCGGATCGCGCCCTCGGCCGCGCGGGCGGCCTGACGCGCATCGTCGCCGTAGACGGTCACATAAGCATGGAGCTTGCCGTCATGCCTCGCGATCCGCTCCAGCAGGACGTCCACCAGATCGACCGGCGACAGGCGGCCCGCCCGGATCGCGGCAGCGAGGTCGCGGACCGGCGAAAAGGCGGGATCGAGATCAGGCATAAAAGGTCACTCCGCCGCCTTTTCCTCCGCCTCCAGCTCGGAGAGAACCTCATGCGTGTGCTCGCCCAGCAGCGGCGCGGCGCGGCGGATCGAGCCTTTGGTATCCGACAGCTTGACCGGGGTGCCGAGCGTGCGCTGCCGTCCCGCCGCGGTGTGGTCGACCTCCACCACCATCTCGCGCGCGAGCACGTGCGGATCGTGGAAGACTTCGTCGTGATACATCACCGGGCCGGCGGGGATGCCTACCGCGTCCAGCTTCGCGAACCATTCCTCCGAGGTGGCGGTCTTGAAGCGCTCCTGCAGCAGGGCGACCAGCGCCTTGTTGTTGGCGACGCGGTCGGCCTTGGCGAGGAAGCGCGGGTCCTGGGTCAGCTCTTCGCAGCCCAGTACCTTGCACGCCTTGAGCCACAGGTTCTGCGCCGCCGCGCCCAGCACCAGCCAGCCGTTCTTGGTCTGGAACACCTGGTAGGGCGAGCTGCCGCGGTGCTGCTGGCCGATGCGCGCCGGCCGCTTGTCGGTCGCGAAATAGGATGCCGCTTCGTAGACGCATTTGGAGACGGCGGACTCGAACAGCGACACGTCGACAAGCTGGCCACGGCCCGTCTGCTCCCGCGCCGCCAGCGCCGTCAGCACGCCGATCGCGGCGAACATGCCGCCGGTGGTGTCCGAGATGGGAATCGGCAGGCGGTGCGGCGGCCCGTCCTCGTCGCCG
The DNA here is from genome assembly GCA_009377445.1 of Alphaproteobacteria bacterium. GTDB lineage: Bacteria > Pseudomonadota > Alphaproteobacteria > UBA8366 > UBA8366 > WHUA01. The sequence goes on from WHUA01000001.1 coordinate 152,533, forward strand.
CAGATCGCCATGAGGCCGGACATCGCCTGCGCCACCAGGTCGAAGCCGCCGCGCGGCGAATAGGGCCCGGTCTGCCCGAAGCCGGAGACCGAGCAATAGACCAGCCGGGGATTCAGCTTTTTCAGGTCGTCATAGCCGAGCCCCAATCGCTTGGAGACGCCGGGCCGCCAGTTCTCGATGAAGACGTCGGCCCGCGCCGCGAGCTTGCGGCAGGTCTCGACGTCCTTCGGGTCCTTCAGGTCGAGCTCGATGCCGCGCTTGTTGCGGTTCCACAGCATGAAGGGCGCGCTCTCGCCGTTCACGAAGGGCGGCGTCTTGCGCAGCACGTCGCCCTCGCCCTTGCGCTCGACCTTGATCACGTCCGCGCCCTGGTCGCCCAGGATCATGGCGCAATAAGGCCCCGACAGGTTCGAGGTCATGTCGACCACTCTGATATGCGATAGCGCGCCCGGCATTGCTCTCTCCTCCAGCTCGGATGATTCAGTCGTCGAAATCGTACAGCACCGCCGCGTTGTCCGCGAATATGGCGTCCCGGACCTTCTTGTCCGGCACCCAGTCGAGCATCACGTCCAGCAGGTCGGCCTCCTCCGGCTTGTCGTCCGCGCCGGTGTGGCCGGGATGCGGCCAGTTCGCCGCCCAGACAAGCCGGTCCGGACGGACGTCGACCAGCGCCCGCACCTTGTCGCCGACATCGGCGTAGCGCGGCGGCCCGTCGAGGGTCGCGAGATAGGGCGCCGAGATCTTCACCCAGCACTTGCCCGTCTCCATGAAGCGCAGCAGCGCCTGAAACCCCGGGTCGCCGACGCCGGTCTCCGCCGGCGTGCGCCCCACATGGTCGATGACGACATCGATCGGGAGGCTTTTCAGCAGCGGCATGGCATCGGGCAGCCAGTTGCCGTGATCCTGCGCCTGAAGATGCCAGCCGAAGGGCGCGACCTTCTTCGCCATCGCCGGCGCGTCCTCGAGCTTGAGATCGTCGACCAGGAGAAAGAACCGGATGCCGCGCATCCCGGCGTCGTGCAGGCGCTGCAGCTCCTGCTTGCTCACGTCGGTCTTCGTCACCGCGACGCCGCGCGCCCGCGATTTTCCGAAATACGCCATCGCGTCGAGCGAGCATGTGTTGTCGTAGCTGTAGAGCGACGGCTGGACGATGACGCAGCGCTCCATGCCAAGGCGGTCGAGCATGCGGGCATATTCCTCGACGGAAGCGCCGTAGTCCGGCGTCCGCCCCGGAAAGCGCCGGTACTTCTCCGCCGGGCCGTAGACGTGGGAATGCGTCTCGCAGGCCTTCGGCGGCATCGCGAGCTTCGGCTTCCGTCCCGCGCCGGATACCTTGTATGCGTCGGTCATCGACTTCTCCTTGTTGTCGCAGCCGGAAGTATTTCGAGAAATTGCATCGCGTGGACTATGATGCCCGGAAAGTGGGCAAACCGCATAATCGCCCGCGCGCCGCATTCGAGGAAAGCCCCGAGAGTTGCCCAGCCATCAAGTCCTCGCCGCGGCGGCCGTCTGCGCCGCCCATACAGCCGCCTGCCCCCACATCAATCCTTCTTGCCGGACGCGACAGGCGATTGGGACCGGCATTGTGCGTGCTTCGACCGGCTCAGCATGAGGCTTTATCTTTGTGCCACGAAGATTTCTCCTCATCCTGAGCCTGTCGAAGGACGCACAGCGGTTCTCCATCACCCGCGTATGCGATTTTCCTGCCCCGAAAGGGGAAAGGACTTTGTTGTGGTACGAGGAGATGCGTGAATGCCGTAGCCTGACAGCCGGGAAGGCGTTTCCCCGATGACCGACGGCAGCAAGGATGGCAGCAGCAGGCGCGTCCGGCCGATCGACCTGTTCCGCGACCGCAACTACCGCGGACTCTGGCTTTCGGGGGCCTGCACGGGAGTCGTGCGGTGGCTCGAGGTGCTGGCCGCCAGCATCTTCGTGTTCGAAGTCACCGGGTCGGCGTTTCAGACGGCCCTGGTCACCTTCTTCCGCTTCCTGCCGATGGTGCTGCTCGGCGCGGCGGTCGGCACGCTGGCGGAGCGCCTCGACCGCAAGAAGTTCATGCTGGCGACGCTCGCCGCGCTCTGCATCGTTTCCGGGGCGCTCTGTTTGTCGGCCTTTACCGGGCATCTCACCGTCTGGCAGGCGATGCTGGGGATCTTCCTCGGCGGGGCGCTGTTCGCCACGGATTTCCCGTTCCGGCGCACGATGATGGGCGAGATCGCCGGGCCGCACCGGGCCGGCGCCGCGCTCGCCTTCGACTCGGTGACGAACAGCACCACCCGCCTGCTCGGGCCGCTCGGCGCGGGCGTGCTGTACGACCAGGTCGGGATATACGGCGCCTATCTTCTCTGCTGCGTGCTCTACGCCGCGGCCTTCCTGACCATGCTGCCGGTGCGCCACGCCGCCGAGGCGACCGCGACCGTCGCCTCGAAATACCTGACCAACATGATGGAAGGGATCCAGTTCATCCGCGGCCAGCGGATGATCGTGGGGGCGCTGCTGGTCACCATCATCACCAACATGTTCGTCGTTCCCTTCGCTTCCCTGATCCCGGTCATCGGCAAGGAACGGATGGAGCTGAGCGCGTCGCTGATCGGCATTCTCGCTTCGGCAGAAGGGATCGGCGCGATGATCGGCGCCATCGCCATCGTGGCCGTGCAGCCGCGGAACTTCCCGCGCACCTACATTCTCGGAACCTTGTTCTTCATGCTGGGCGTTCTCTGGTTCGCGACGCTCGACACCTTCCTCGCCGCCATAGCGGTGCTCATCGTCGCCGGGCTGGGGCACGCCGGATTCTCGACCACCCAGTCGGCGATCATGTTCAGCGCGGCGACGCCGGAAATGCGCGCGCGCGTGCTGGGCGTCCTCGCCACCTGCATCGGCGCCGGGCCGCTCGGCGTTCTGAACCTGGGCCTGCTCGCCACTTGGCTCGGCGCGAACTGGGCCATCGTCGTGATGACGGCGGAAGGGCTGGTGCTGCTCGCCGTCGTCGCCGCGATCTGGCCCGAGCTTTACCGCAGCCCGCGGCCGGTCAGCGAAAAAGCAGCAGGATGACGATGCCGACCACGATCATCGCCATGCCGATGATTTCGTAACGGGTCGAGCGCTCCTTGAACACGACGTAGGACGTGACGAGCGAGAGGATCAGCTCGATCTGTCCCAGCGTTCGGACGTAGGCCGCGTTCTCCAAGGTCATGGCGTTGAACCAGCAGATCGATCCCGCCACGCCCGTCAGCCCGACCAGGAAGGAGAAGCGGAGATTGCGGAAGATGGCGGCGATCTGCCCGCGCTCCCGCCACAGCATGTAGACGGTCATCATCGCAAGCTGCATCGACGAAACCCAGACGAGGGTGACGGCGGCGGGCATCAGGAAGCCCTTAGCGCCGAGCGACAGGCTGGCCGCCCGGGCGCCGACAGCCGCGACCGCGAAGCCGGTCCCCGATACGATGCCCCAGAGCGCGATGCGATTGGTCCAGCCGGTGAGGAAGCCCCGCCACGAGGCCTGGCCGTGCGCGATCGAGATCGTCATCACCCCCGCGACGCTGACGACGACGGCGAGGAAGCCCGCCGCGCTCATCGTCTGGCCGAAGAAGGCGAGACCGATCAGCGCGGTCTGCACGGCCTCCGTCTTCGTATAGGTGGTTCCGACCGCGAAATTGCGGAAAGAGAACAAATGCACGAGCAGGAAGGTGCCGACGATCTGGCCGACCCCGGCGAGAAAGGCCAGGAACAGGAATTTCCCAGAAATCGCCGGCACCGGCTCGCCCGTCGTCCAAATCAAAGACGCCAGATAGAGAAGCGCCAGCGGCATGCCGAACAGGAAGCGCACGTAAGTGACCGCGCTGGTCGTCAGCTCGGCCTTCAGATGCTTCTGCAGCCCCGTCCGGACCGTCTGGAAGACGACGGCCGCGATTGTGATCGGCACCCAGAGCTCAAACATGACGCACCGATCCGTTCTTATTCTTTTGCAAGTTCCCGCTAGCCAAGGTCGGAAAGGACTTTGCTGATCTCGTCCACGAGCGCGACGCCGCTGCGCTCGAGCCAAACGCTGCCGCGCTCGACCCGGATGGGAGCCGGCCGGAGCGCCTTGCCTTCGCAAGGGCCCTCGATGCAGACGCCGTCCTCGAACCGGAAATAGGCGCCGTGCCCCTGGCATTGGAGGAAATGGCCGCCTGCGTCGAGAAACTCCCCGGTCGCGAAGTCGAGCCGCGACGGCACATGCGGGCAGGAATTGACGTAGCCGTAGACTGCCCCGCCGCGGCGCGCGACGATGATGCGCTGGGCAAAGCCCGGCCCCTCCACGGCGAAGCCGCGCGCCCCGCCGTCAGGAATGTCCGCGAAGCGGCAAAGCTCGAGCATGCGGGTGAGCGGCGCGCGGGACGCGCGCGCCGGCCCTTCCTAGCCGTTCTTGTGCTTGGTGTCGAAATAGCCGGTGGGCGAGATCTCGGCGACGACGCCGAATGGCGAGCGGAACTTGATCGGTAGAATCCCGGGCTTCGACAATATCTCGCAGCCCATCTCCTTGAGCTGCTTGTGGGAGGATTCGAGGTCCGTCACTTCGACGCCGAAGTGGTGGATGCAGGGGCCGGCGCCGGACAGGCCGGCCTCGGGCGAGTCCTCGCTGTCGTACTGGATGATCGCCAGGTCGATGACGCCGTCGGTGAGATGGCAGGAGGTATGGTCGCGTACCTTCGACTGCTTCAGTTCCTCGAAGCCGAACAGGTTCTTGTAGAAGACCTTGGCCTTGTCGACGTCGGGAACCTTGACGGCGATGTGATAGATCTTGGACATGGGGCGGTACTCCCTTTCCGAAGGATGCTGCTGGTCCCGTTATAGCCGGAGATCGCGAACGGGGCCAAGAGTCCCCACCTTTTACGGCGGCGCAGGTCCGTCCATGGATGCTGCGGACGAGCCGCGGCACGACGATAACTATTTGCGATTAAATAATAATCGTCACACCCCGGCTTGTCCGGGGTGTCCATCGGGGCACGTCGATTGTCGATGTCGAGCGAAGCGTATAGTACTTCTCCCGTCCCGATCCTTTCCGCCGAGTATCCTTCACTCATGCCTGACGGCCTCATTCCTTTCAGCGACGTGTCGACCTACGCGATCGCCGGCATCGTCGTCGTCTATTTCCTGTCCTACTTCATCCGCGGAACGCTCGGCTTCGGCTCGGCGATGCCTGCCGTGCTCGGCGGGGCCTGGGTATTGCCGCCGCACGACGCGGTGCTGCTCGCGCTGCTCACGGCATTCTTCGCGCAGGTCCAGCTCCTGCCGCAGGGCGTCCGCGAGGCGAACTGGCGGGTCGCCAAGCCGATGATCGCCGGCATGGTCATCTCGGTGGTGATCGGCGTATGGATATTCGCCAAGCTCGAGGCCGCATGGCTGACGGTCGTGCTCGGCGCCTGCCTCTCGCTGGCGGTGCTGGTCGATATCGGCGGGCTCGCGGAGCGCGCCTCGAAACACATGCGGCTCGACCGGGCGTCCATCGCCTTCGGGCTCTCCGCGGCCGCCGGGCTGCTCGCCGCGGTCGCCGGCGCGGGCTCCAATTATTTTCTCTCCTTCTACCTGCGCTGGGCGACCCCCGACCGTCTCGCCTTCCGCGCCACGAACATCGTCCTGTCCGGAGCCATGGTGCTGTGGCGGTTCGTGGTCACCTTCGTGCTCGGCCTGCTCACCATCAAGCTCGCGATCGAGGCGGCGCTGCTGATGCCGGCGGTCTACGCCGGCGGCTGGGCCGGCCGCCACTTCGCCATGCGCGTGCCGACGAAGCAGTTCTTCGGCGTCTTCCGCGTCCTGCTGCTGGCGGCTTCCGTGGCCTTGATCTGGAAGGGCCTTGCGGCGCTGCCGAGCTGACCGGCGGTTTGCGCGACGGGGCGCCGCGGCTCTATAGTTTCGCGACAAACAAGCAAGAAACGAGGAAACGCCCGGACGGACGGGTTGCCTGCGACGGCGAGCCGCCTGCTTCGTCCTGGGGATGCCTTCACACCCTCAGCCATGCGCAGGAGACAGGCAGGATGCTCGAAATCAGACCCCTCAGCGACGCCCTCGGCGCGGAAGTGTCGGGGCTGGACCTCACCCGGCAGCTCGACGACGAGACGATATCGGCGATCAAGAAAGCCTTCCTGAAGCATCACCTACTCTGCATTCGCAGCACGCCGCTGGAGCCGGCCGATTTCGCCCGGGTCGCGGGATATTTCGGCAAGCCGCAGCTACAGCTCCTGCGCCGGAAGCGCCATGGCGAGACGCCGGAGGTCAGCATTCTCGAAAGCACCTACAAGCGCCCGGAGGACAAGCCGGACGACATGCGCCTCGTCCGCCTGTCCGGCTGGCACACCGATGACTCCTATTTCGCCGTGCCGGCCAAGGCGACCATGCTGCAATCGATCAGGATTCCCGACAGCGGCGGCGAGACCAAGTTCTGCAACATGCGGAAAGCCTATGCGGACCTGCCGGAGGAGAAGAAGCGGCAGGTCGGCGGCCTGCGCGCGGTGCATGGCTACGACACCAAGCGCGCGCCGGCGCGCGCCATCACGCTGACCAAGGAAGAAGAGTCGGAAACGCCGGAGGTCGACCACCCCCTCGTCCGCACGCATGACGATACCGGCGAGAAGGCGATCTATTTCAATTCCAACCGGACCGATCGCATCGTCGGCATGGCGCCCGCAGAGAGCGACGCCCTGCTCGACCACGTGTACCAGCACGTCACCCAGCCGAAATACCAGTACCGTCACAAATGGCGTGTCGGCGACATCCTGCTGTGGGATAACCGCTGCCTGATGCACGCCGTCAACATGGACTTCCCCGTGGGCCAGCCGCGCATGCATCAGCGCATCCTGCTGCAGGGCGCCCGCCCCGTCTGACCCCGAACCGGAGCAAAACCACATATGACGAGACGCATCGACGCCGCGACGCTGAAGAAGATGATCAAGGACGGCAAGGAGCTGGCGCTTCTCGACGTGCGCGAGGACGGCCAGTTCGGCGAAGGCCATCTTCTGCTGACGGTGCCGGCGCCCTACAGCATGCTGGAAGCGAGGCTCGACACGCTCCTGCCGCGCCGCGACGTCCGCACGGTGCTCGTCGACGACGGCGACGGCGTGGCCGAGCGGGCGGCGGCGCGCATGGCGGCGGTCGGCTTCACCGACGTTACGATCCTGGACGGCGGCGTGGGCGCCTGGGCCAAGGCGGGCTACGTCATCTTCAAGGGCGTCAACGTGCCGTCCAAGGCGTTCGGCGAGGTGGTCGAGCATGCCGCGCATACGCCCTCCGTCTCCGCGGACGAGCTGAACGCGATGTTCGAGAAGGGCGAGGATCTCGTCGTGGTCGACGGCCGCACGCCCGAGGAATACAAGCGGATGAGCATCCCGAACGGCATCAGCGTGCCGAACGCGGAGCTCGTCTACCGCATCCACGACATCGCGCCTTCGCCCGACACCACGGTCGTCGTCAACTGCGCCGGGCGCACGCGCAGCATCATCGGCGCGCAGACGCTGCGCAACGCCGGCATCCCGAACAAGGTGGTGGCGCTGCGCGCGGGCACCATGGGCTGGCGGCTCGCCGGCTTCGAGCTGGATCACGGCGCGTCCCGCAAGTACCCGGAAGTGTCCGCCAAGGGCATGACAGAGGCCAAGGCGCGCGCCGAGGCGATGGCGAAGACGTTCGGCGTCCGCAAGGTTGGCCTCGGCGCGATCGACCGCTGGCGTAAGGAGACGGACCGCACGCTCTACGTGCTCGACGTGCGCAGCGCGGAGGAATACGCAGCGGGCCACCTGCCGGGCGCGCTGCATGCGCCGGGCGGGCAGCTCGTCCAGGGCACGGACAACTGGGTCGCAACCCGCGGCGCCCGCGTCGCGCTGACCGACGACACCGAGATCCGCGCAATCACGGCGGCGCACTGGCTGGTCCAGATGGGCTGGGACGTGCACGTGCTGGAGGGCGGCATCGGCAAGGCGGCGACCGAGAAGGGCACGCCGGCGCGCCGCGTGCTGGGCATCGACGAGATCGCGGTCGACGAGGTCGCGCCCGCCGAGCTCGCCACGGCGCTGCGCGACGGCACGGCGGTCGCGGTCGACGTCGACCTGTCCGGCCATTACGGCGAGCGGCGTCTGCCGGGCGCCTATTGGGGCATCCGGCCGCGGCTCGACCGGCTCGTCCCGAAGCTGCCGAAGGGCAAGCGCATCGTGCTCTATTCCGAACATGAGACACGCGCGCGCCTCGCCGCGCCCGACCTGCGCGCGCTGACCGACGCGCCGGTCGCCGTGCTCAAGGGCGGGCGCGAGGCCTGGACCAAGGCCGGGCTTCCCACCGAGGCGTCGCCCGGCGTGCCGCCGGATGCGGAGCGCATCGATTTCCTGTTCTTCGTGCACGACCGCCACCAGGGTAACGAAGCGGCGATGCGCGAATATCTGAGCTGGGAGGAGCAGCTTCCCCAGCAGGTCGAGGCGGACGGCGACGCGGCCTTCAAGGTCGTGAAGGTGTAAGGGGGAGCCGCATGGCGATCTCGATCACGCCGCTCACCGACACCATCGGGGCAGAGGTTGGCGGCGTCGATCTATCGCGGCTCATAGATGCCGAAACGGCGGACCGGCTGCGCCGCGCTTTCGTCGACCGCGCCTTGCTCGTCATCCGCGACCAGAAGATGGACGCGCCGCAATTCCTGGCCGCTGCGCGCATCTTCGGCGAGCCGGTGCGCCAGAATCTCGCCAAGTTCAACCTGCCGGACCACCCCGACGTGGCGACGATCTCGAACCAGGAAAAGACCAACGCAGGAAAGATCAACGTGCGCGGGGTGAGCTGGCACACCGATCATTCCTTCCAGCCGGAGCCGCCGAAGGCGACGACGCTGCTCGCCGTTTCGCTGCCGAGCAGGGGCGGCGATACGGACTGGGCGCACATGGGCGCGGCGTACGACGCGCTGCCGGATGACCTGCGCGCCGAGGTCGACGGCCTGGAGGCGGTGCACGCCTTCACCGACACGCGCGTCCCGCCGAGCGTCGCCGAGCGCATCGCCGCCGGGGACGACGACGCATCCGACGGCGTCGCACACCCGCTGATCCGCACCCATCCCGAGAATGGCCGCAAGTCGATCTATCTCAACCCGCTCCGCGTGCGGCGCTTCCGCGGCATGACGCCCGGCCGCTGTGCCGCCCTGATCGAGCGGCTGGTCCGGCACGCAACCCGGCCCGAGTTCGTCTACACCCATCGCTGGCGGCCCGGCGACATGGTGATCTGGGACAACCGCTGCTGCATCCACAAGGCCAACACCGATTACGATTTCCAGGAGCTGCGGCTGCTCTACCGCATCATCCTCGCCGGCGACAGGCCACACTAGGCGCAGCGAAAGATGCACACTACAAAGGTCCTCCCCCCTTGTGGGGGAGGATTTAGGTGGGGGGTAAACCGGGCTTGCGCCCCTGAATGCTCACGGACACCCAAGCTGATCGGCCAGCTCGATGAAGTCCTTCGCGATGTAATCGAAGGCGTGCTCGGCCTTCGTGTCCTTGTGCTGGTCGGGGCCGTACTCGACCGGGCGGAGCACGAAGGCAGTGCGGAAGCCTTGCCGGCTCGCGGCCACCAGGTCGTTGTTGTGCGCCGCCGTCATCATGCAGGCTTCCGGCGGCAGGCCCAGTGCATCGGCGCAATTGATGTAGGCCTGCGGGCAGGGCTTGTAGTGGCGCACCACCTCCGAGCCGAGGATGACGTCCCACGGCAGGCCGGCATGCTTCGCCATGTTCACCATCAGCGCGATGTTGCCGTTCGACTGCGTCGCCAGGATGAACTTGCGCTTGAGGCGGGTCAGCCCCTCGACCGAATCCGGCCACGGGTCGAGGCGGTGCCAGGCGCGGTTGAGCCAGTCGATCTCCGCCTCGTCGAGGCCGCCGATGTTGTAACGTGCGAGCAGCGCGTCCAGATTCATCCGGTGCAGCACGTCGAGCTTGGTGAACGGGATCTCGCCCGCCCGCACCCGCTCCATCGACGGGTTGTAGAGCTTTCGCCACTCCATCGCGAACTCGATGCCGTCGATGCCCTTGATGCCGTGCTTCCCGAAGAAGGCGTCCGCCTCGCGCGCGACGCTGCTGCGCCAGTCGACGACGGTGCCGAACACGTCGAAGGTGAGCGCCTTGATCTCCGTTGCGGTCATCCGTTCCTCCGTCAGTCGGGTATCTCGATGTCGAGCAGCGGCGCGTGCTGCTGCGCGCCGTAGACGTCCGTGTCGCCGGGGTCGCCCGACGGCAACAGCCGCGGGATCGTCACCTTGATGGCGTAGGCCACGTCGTAGGGGATCACCGCCACCTCGTTGTCCGACACGCCATAGAGGCCGGCGATGCGCTGCGGCGTGATCATGCCGCTGTCGCGCACCCGCCGGTATGTCGCCTCGTCCTCGAACATCATGTCGAGGGTGCAGAGCAGCGCGCCGGCATTCTTGGAGCGCAGCACCTGGGCCAGATCGACCAATCGGGTCATCGCTTTTCCTTCTTCAGACTTCGATCATCTCGATGGGGAACGGCTCCAGCGGGTCGTCCAGCTCCATGGTGTGCCAGACGTTGAAGCCGTAAGTCATGCCGACCGGCATGTCGGACGGCGAGAAGGGAATGGCGAGATTGCCGGAGATGCACTTCCGCCCGGGAAAGTCCGTGTGCAACAGGGAGTAGCGCGCCTTCGCCATGATCGCCTTGCTGGTGTCCTCGTCGTCCGCCAGCGTATCGACCAGGATGCCGATCTCATGCGCCTGGGTCTGGCGCACCGGCTCGCGCGGCCCCATCGTCGCGTCCTTGCCGTAGACGCGGATGTTGAGGCGGTAGGAGTCGTGTGGAATGCCGAGCAGCCGCGCCTCGTTTGCGACTCGCTCGTGGCAGGAGGCGATGAACTCGTCGATCACCGAGATCAGCACCGGATCGCGCACGCCGGCGATGAACACGGTGCGGAAGCCGGTCTTGCGCACGCCTTCCAGCTTCACCGTATAGCTGTTCGACGGCTCGAACCGGCTGCCGGTCACCTTGACCACGCGGGGGTCGAGCTGCTCATACGCCGAATCCGTGGTCACCAGGGTGCCGTCCGGCTCGACCAGATGATAGGGGCTGGGATTCTCGTAGAGCGTATGCGCGGCGATGCGCATGCGCGTGCAGCGCTTGTCGGGATGGCCGGGCTCGACCAGGAAATAGTCGTCGCCGAGCGTTCCCATCACGCAGTCCTGCCCCGGCCGCGGCGTCGTCACCTGCCCGGCGCATTCGATGATCTTGGCGAGGTGCCAGACCAGGCCGGGGTCGTAGCCCCGCATCAGCGGAATGGCGGAATAGATCGAGGCGTCGGTGGCGCGGCCGGCGATGACGACCTGCGCGCCGTCCTCCAGCGCCTTCTGGAAGGGCTCGACGCCCATCATGCCGACGACGCGATGCGTCTCGTCGATGTTCTCGTCGGTCAGCTCGGCGATCGGGCCGAGTGGGCGGATGAGGCCCTCGGCGCGCTTCTTCTTCAGATACTCCTTCGGCTGTTCGGCATGAATGACGGCCATGCGGAACTTCAGCCCCTTCTCGCGGGCGATCTCCTCGGCGACCTCGCGCACGAGGGCGACCTGCGGATCGCTGCCGCCGCCCCCGGCGGAGCCGATCAGGACAGGAATGTCGTTCTCGATGCCCGCTTCGAGCATCAGCCCGAGATCGCGCTTGATCGCCTGGCGGGAGACGAAGGGCACGCCCTCGCCGAGATAATATGGGCCCGGGTCCATCGAGCCGCCGTCGGCCGCGATGAAATCCGGCTTCAGCGACATGCCGCGGCGGAACGCTTCCTCGGTATAGCCGTAGCCGAGCATCCCCGTGGTCGCCATCATGCGCAATTCGGACATCCTGCTCCTCCATTCGCCGGCGGGCACGCGCCGCCGAGCTTGTGGCCAAGGTAACCGAGCCGCGCGATGCTGTACAAATATCGCGGATTTCCGGGCGTTCGTTAACGGGTGGGGCCATGGAATCGCCCGATTCTTTCCCCACAATCACCGCGAAAGCTCCCTGCTAAAGCCTTTTCCCCGGCCGACGATGGCATCATCGCGAATGCGATACCGGAGAAAGAGCCATGAATCAGTTGAACTTGGCTGCCACCTTCACCGCCGCTACCGTGTTGACGATGTTCGGCTTGACCATCTGGCTGATGGAGCCCCCCGCGTTCGATCGCGGGATAAAGGCGGAGCAGACCGCCTTCGTCGACAGAAAAGCCGATGCTTTCGGCGGCATGTTCGGCGCCCGGGGGCCGAAATCCCTCCGTGCCTCCGCGGACGGAAAGCTCCAGCCGGACTACGAGTACATGATGCCCGCCAAGGCCGTTTCCCGTTAGAGGCGCGGCGGCAAACGGTTCCTGCTCTCGCAAAGGATCAAAATTCGCCAACCATGGAACTCCCTTCCGATAATACTCCCTAAGATTGTCGGTCACGCCACCGGCGAACCAGCCAGCGTCCGTCGCCAAAGCGGACGCTGGTTTCGTTTGTATGTGTAATATCAAAGGGTCAATTTATTAATTAGGCGAATTGTGCCCTGCGCCTGTACCCCACAATCGGGAATATTTTTTGACGGGTAAGCGTTGCTTGACATAAGTACGCCAATGGCGTAGTAATTAGCCCATGCCCAGCCGACCCTTGCACACGGTAGTTGAAACGGCAGAATTCCAGCGTCAAGTGAGGGGAGTTCTCTCGGCAGCCGAATATAAGGCTCTAATCGAGCACTTGGCAGCAAACCCTACCGCCGGTGAAGTGATTCAGGGTACTGGCGGCGCCCGTAAGTTGCGATGGGCAGCGGGCGGTAAAGGTAAGAGCGGTGGCGCTCGGGTCATCACGTTCTACAGTGGGCCACCTGTTCCCGTGTTTCTACTGACCGTGTTTGGCAAAGGGGTGAAAATCAATCTAACCGCTGCTGAGCGAAACGACCTTCGCAAAGTCCTCGGTGAATTGGTTAAGGAATATCAGGAAGGAGTAAGACGGCATGTCCAAGGCAGGTGAGAGTATTCTTCGCGGGGCTCGTGAGGCGTTGGACTACGCGCGCGGCGAAGGGGGAGGTTCCGTTGCGCACGTGCCGGAGCAAGTAGACGTGAAGGCTGTCCGGACTAAGATGGGCCTATCCCAGTCGAAATTTGCTGCCCAGTTTGGATTCGGGATCGATGCTATCAGAAACTGGGAACAAGGCCGTCGGCAGCCCGACGTTTCGGCGCGTGCATTCCTAATTGTTATCGACCGGGAACCGGCTGCTGTTCAGCGCGCCCTTTCTAAATCAATGGCCGAGGCCGATTAAGAGGCCCAGCCGCGGGCGCGTCCGTGAGCCGCGGAGAATTGGAAGCCGGCCAGCGCAATTTCGGATATAGTGACGCGAATGATTTAGTCCCGTCGATCTGATCGGAGGTTTCGTCATGGAAGATACCAGCGTGGGCTGGATTGCAGCCATAGTGATAGGTGGGTTCGCAGGCTGGCTCGCCGAGAAGTTCATGAAGAGCGACATGGGCCTGTTCATGAACATCATCCTCGGAATTATCGGAGCCGCCATCGCCAGCGCCATTCTGAGCTGGTTCGGGGTCTCTCTCGGCGGATGGATCGGCTATCTGATCGTCGGCTTCATTGGCGCATGCATCCTGATCTGGGTTGCCCGGCTGTTCAAAAGAACCTGACCGATCGCTAATCCTCGCTATGCGCGTGGCGTAGTCCACGGCTTCGTCCGGCCGGTTGAAGGATCGCCCGGAAATCTCCATGTTATGGGGCGGCGGCAGGGCGTAGCGCCTGCCGCCCGAACGGATGCCCAATCGGGGTCCCGGCCAGCGCGGGCGCAGCGACTCCGCGCCGCAGCCACTCGCTCGCCGGATGAGGAGGAAGCCGACACATGTCGCGCGTCTCTATATTCAGCAGCCCGCTGCTGCTTGGATTCGACCAGTTCGAGCGGACGCTCGACAGGATCTCGAAAAAGGCGGCCGACGGCTATCCGCCCTACAACATCGAGCAGCTTGGCGAGGACCGGCTCTGCATCACGCTGGCGGTGGCCGGCTTCGCGGAAGGCGACCTGACCGTCGAAGTCGTCGGCAACCAGCTCCTCGTGCAGGGAAAGCAGCAGGAGGAAGACACCGGTCGCGTCTACCTGCACCGGGGCATCGCCGCGCGGCAATTCCAGCGCGCGTTCATCCTGGCCGACGGTATCGTCGTCGAGGGCGCCCGGCTCGATAACGGCCTGCTTTACATCGATATCGTGCGTCCCAAGCCGGAAAACCGGGTGCAGACGGTTAAGATATCCTCCGTGAAGAAGGGCGGCATTAAGGAATCCGCAACAAAATTGGACCTAGATTCCCGTTAGCGGCAATTGGGAGACACGGGAATGATCGATATCCGGAAGCTCCGGGAGATATCGGTGGCCGATCTTGCGCTGCTCGGGGCCGACGAGCTCGCCTATGTGCGCCGAATCGCGTCCGCCGACGAGACGGTTTTCGCCGTGAATACCGCGGACGGCCGCCAGATTGCCGTCGCCGACGATTTCGAGACCGCGATCCTCGCGGCGCAGGAATACAGCTACTACACCGTCAGCGTGCACTGACCCTGCCTGGCCCGCCTGGCCGCCCGGCTCAGGCGGCGTTGCTGGTGGCCGTTTCCGTCAGCAGGGCGTACAAGGCGTCGGCCCGGTCCGATCCCCGCAGCTTGTCGCAGGTCGACTTGTCGCGCAGCAGGCGCGAAACCCGCGCCAGAGCCTTGAGATGATCCGCGCCGGCGTTCTCGGGCGCGAGCAGCATGAAAATCAGGTCGACCGGCTGTTCGTCGATGGCGTCGAAATCGATCGCCGTCTCGAGCCGCGCGAAAAGACCGTAGAGCCGGTTGATGCCCGATAGCTTGCCATGCGGAATGGCGATTCCATTGCCGACGCCGGTGGTGCCCAGCCGCTCGCGCTCCAGCAGCACGTCGAAAATCGTGCGCTCGTGCAGGCCGGTCAGCGCCGCGGCGTGCCGTGCGAGCTCCTGGAGCGCCTGCTTCTTCGACGTCGCATGGAGCCTAGGAATAACCCCTTCCGGCGACAGCAAATTAGCAATATCCATCGCTACTCCCTTCCGCGTCCGTGCCGTTTCCGGCCTAGGACCCCTCGCTGCGCGGGTCGACCCACCCGATGTTCCCATCGTTTCGCAGATAGATCATGTTGAGGCCGCCATGCGCGCGGTTCCGGAACATCAGAGCCGGCAGGCTGGCGAGATCCATCCGCATGACCGCCTCGCCGACGGATAGCGTCTCGATCTGGGTCTGCATCTCTGCAACGACGACCGGTTGTTCCGGTTCCGCATGATCGTCGCCGAGCGGCTCCGTTTCATCTTCCGCGGCAAGCACGTACTGCGCGGCCTGCAGCAGGCCGTCCTTCTGGCTTCGGTCGCGGTGGTGGTCGCGCAGCCGGCGCTTGTAGCGCCGCAGACGCTTGCCCATGTGCTCCGCCGCCTCGTCGAAAGCGGCGTAGGGATCGGCCGAGCAGGCGTGCCCCTGGACGACGATGCCCTTGCCGACGTGCACGGTGATGTCGGTTCGAAAGTCGGCGCCTTCCTTCGAAACCGTCACATCCGCGTCGGTCGGATTGGCGAAATACTTCTCGACGATGATCGGCATCTCGCGCTCGATATGCTCTTTCAACGAATTGCCGATATCGAGCTGTTTGCCGTTAACGGATAGCTGCATCTGTTCCTGCGCCGGACGTTGCCGGCAACGTGAATTGCGCGACGGAGTCTGATGCCCGCGTACGAGGGGGCGGACCATAGATACCGCCCCCTGGGGAGTCAATAGCCGCTCCCGGCCCTGTACCCCATCCTGAAGCTTCCCGCCCACTGCTTCAATCCCGCGATCAAACTATTAGAAGCTAAGATTCTTTAGACGCCGGCGCTGTACCGAAGAGGGAATTTTCATCGCTTCGCGGTATTTGGCGACCGTCCGGCGTGCGATGTCGATTCCCTCCTCGTTGAGGTTCTCCACGATCCGGTCGTCGGACAGTATCTTTTTCGGGGACTCGTCGTCGATCAGCGCCTTGATGCGGAACCGCACGGATTCCGCGGAATGGGCGGCGCCGCCGCCGAGATCCCCGATCGACGCGGAGAAGAAGTATTTCAGCTCGAAAAGGCCGCGCGGCGTATGGATGAACTTGTTGGTCGTGACCCGGCTCACCGTGCTCTCGTGCATTTCGATCGCCTCGGCGATGTCGCGCAGCACAAGCGGCTTCATATGCTCGATGCCCTTGCGGAAGAACGCATCCTGCTGCCGCGCGATCTCGGTCGATACCTTCAGAATCGTCGTGGCGCGCTGGTGCAGCGACTTGACCAGCCAGTTCGCCGATTGAAAGCAGTCGTTGACGTACTCGCGCTCCTTCTTGTCGCGCACCCCGGCGCGGACGCGGGCAAAGTAGTCCATGTTGACGAGAACGCGCGGCAGCGTCTCGGGATTGAGCTCGACCGTCCAGCCGCCGTCGGGGTGCGCGCGCATGATGATGTCGGGCGTGACCGTGAGTGCGATTTCATGCTCGAAGGCCAGTGCGGGCTTCGGATTCAGCGACCGGATCTCCGCCACCATGTCGGCGAGGTCTTCCTCGTCGACGCCGCAAATCCTGAGCAAGGCCGGCTTGTCGTGCCTGGCGAGAAGATCGAGGTGGTCCAGCATCGCCTGCATGGCGGGGTCGAGCCGGTCGCGGTCGCGAAGCTGCAGGGCAAGACACTCCTTGAGGCTGCGCGCGAACAGGCCCGGCGGATCGAAGCGTTGCATTACGCCGAGCACGCGCTCCACGCGCTCCGCCGGGCAATTGAGCCTTTCGCCGATAAGCTGCGCGTCCTCCGAGAGCCAGCCGGCGTCGTCCAGCGATTCGATCAATTGCATGCCGATCATGCGGTCGATCGGATCGGAAATGTCGACGACGAGCTGTTCGATGAGATGGTCGCGCAAGCTGGGCTCGTCGCTGATCGTCGCCTCGAGGTCGCCGGTCCGCTCGACGAAGTCCGTTCGCCCGCCCGCGCCGTTGCCCATGCGCTCGAAGCTCGATCCGTCGTGCGCGCCGCCGGCGTCGCGGGCGGTGTCGCTCGGGCCGTCTTCGCTCCCCATCGCCTCGTGGTCGAGGTCGAGCGGCGATTCCCGTTCCGACGGCATGGTCTCGGTCGCGGTCGGCTCGATCGCCGCCCGCCCCGCGAAGCCGTCGTCCGCGGCCTCGTCCCGACCCTCTCCCGCTGCATCCCCTGCGCCGTCGGCGGGCATCTCGTCCCGCTCCAGCATCGGGTTGCGCAGCAGCTCGTCCTCGACAAAGGCCGACAGCTCGATGTTGGAAAGCTGCAGCAGCTTGATCGCCTGCTGCAGTTGCGGCGTCATGACCAGCGATTGCGATTGCCGTAGGTCCAGTCGCGGAAATATGGCCATCCGGGATCGCTCGATCGCCTAGAGGCTGAAACGCTCGCCCAAGTAGACGCGGCGGACGTCGGAGTTGGAAACGATCTCCTCCGGATCCCCCTCCATGAGCACCTGCCCGTCGTGCAGGATGTAGGCGCGGTCGACGACGTCGAGCGTCTCACGGACGTTGTGGTCGGTAATCAGAACGCCGATGCCGCGATCCTTCAGATGCACCACCAGATCGCGGATGTCGCGGACGGCGATCGGATCGATGCCGGCGAGCGGCTCGTCGAGCAGAATGAAATGCGGATGGGATGCGAGCGCGCGGGCGATCTCGACGCGCCGACGCTCGCCGCCGGACAATGCCAGCGACGGCGTCCGCCGCAGGTGCGTGATCGAGAATTCCGCAAGCAACGCTTCGAGGATCGCTTCGCGGCGGTCGACTTCCTTTTCGACGCATTCCAGGACCGCGCGGATATTCTGCTCGACGCTCAGCCCGCGAAAGATCGACGGCTCCTGCGGCAGGTAGCCGATGCCGATCCGCGCCCGGCGGTACATCGGCAGGGTGGTGATGTCGGTGCCGTCCAGGAAGACCGCCCCGTAATCGGCCGAGATCAGCCCGGTGATGATGTAGAAACAGGTCGTCTTGCCGGCGCCGTTCGGGCCGAGCAGCCCGACGGCCTCGCCCCGCTGAACGTTCAGGGTGACGTCGCGCAGCACCGGCCGCTTCTTGAACTGCTTGCCGAGGTTCAACGCGCGCAAGCCGGCATTCTCGGCGACGAGCCTGATGCCCTTCGCGTCGGTCGTGGCCGGATAGACTTCGTTCCTGGTCATGCGATGCGCTCGTCCTCGTTCTCGTGCCGCGGCGGGATCGCCCCGGTGTCGGCCGTCCTCAGCGATCCTTCTTCCGGGGCTGGACCAGGCCCGTTGCGCGCCCGGTCAGCCGGTAGATTCCGGTCTTGAGATTCACTTCCGCGCACTTGCCGTTCAATTGATTGTTTCCACTGGTAATTCGCACATTGCCGCATATCGTTGCAACACCATTCGCCGGTGTGTAGACGCCGGTATCGCCTTGGACGATGGCGTTCTGCAGCGAAATATGGACGTTGCCGAAAGCGTCCACCTGGCTGATCTGGCCGCTGTCCTGCGGCAGGCTTCCCGCCCCCGGCGGCTTCTCCGCGGCCTTCTTCTTTTTGCCGGGCGCTTCCCCCGCCTTGGCAGGCACGGCGCCCTTGTCGGCGAGATGCGCGGTCAGGACGTCTGCGCGGATCCGCTGATCCTGCTGCACGACCGTCGCATTGCCACGGGCGACGGCAAGACCGCGCTCCTCCCAGTACTCGAGGCTGTCGCGCGCCGTCAACGTTCCCTGCTTGGAGAGCAGCCGCAGGTTCTTGCCGACGAGAACGAATACCGCCTTGTCGACGTAATAGACCGCCTTGTCGCCCAGCGCCTGCTGTTCGTCGGTGGTGATGCGCACGTTGCCGTCGGCGTCGACGCGGAATATCTCCTGGCCCTTTTCCTGCGCGCCATCCTGCCCGCCCTTGCCCTGCCCTTTGTCGCGATAGAGGGCCGTGAGCTGGTCTGCCTTGATGGTGGCGTCGCTGCGCGTCGCGGTGGCGTTGCCGCGGGCGATGTATTTCTTCTCCTCCCGCAGCCATTCGATGCCTTGGTCGGCATTGATGGTGACGGGCAGGTCGCCGCCCTGCGACATCAGCCCCTGCGCATCGGCGGTCGCCAGCGCGAGCAGCGACAAGGCCAACAGCGACAGGGCGCCGGAAGCAAGCGCTGCCCGCCATGCTCGCGTCTGGACGCGCCCGGTCATCCGCCCGGCGCCTGATTGGGACGGAGGATGAGCGTGGCCTTGCCGGTGAATTCGATGCGCTCGCCGCGATTGCGGACGATGAAACCCTCCGACTTGATATTGCCGAAGGGGCCCTGTCCGGCGACCGGGTCGGTTCCGTAGGCGTCGCCCGCCATCATGTCGACCGCTGCGGCGTCGGTGTGGAATTCGTAGCCGCTGTCATGGAAAAGGTTCACCGCGCCGCGCAGCTTGAGCAGCTTCTTGTCGCGGTCGTAGGTGCCGTCGCGCGCCGTCACGGCGACCCAGCTTCCGTCCTCCATCAACAGGTCGGCCTTCGGCGCGCCGAGCGCGACCAGCGAAAGGCCGCTGTTCGACAGGCTCACGGTTTCCGCGGTGAGCGTGTAGGGCCGGCGCTTGTCGTCGATGCCGGTGTAGACGCCGTTGACCATCGTCAGGGTCTTCGCCGCATCTGCGGCGATCTTTGCCGGCGTGATCGCGTAGCGGCGCTGCGTATCGGAAAGCTGCGGCCACAACGCGACGAGAATCAACAGGGCCGTTGCGATCGTCGGCAGCAGAATGCGCATGATGCCGACGAAGCGCCCGTAAGCGCGGGAGACGGTCTGCGTGCGCCGGGGGGAAAACGGCAGACCCTGCCGCCGCGCCTTGACCGGCGTATCGGCATCCCTCGGCAGGTCCGCGCGTACTGTCATGGGTCAGGCGCTTCCGGCGTCGCAAGGACGGTGCAGAATGCACGACGATACCTTGCGGGGCGGTGAAAGTATGTAGCCGTGTCGTATCGAGGTCAACGATTCCAAGCAGTTCAAGGCACCTGGCCTAGCTGTGGGAGAAAATGTCGACGTCTCCGAATCCGTCGAGGTCCAGCAGCGCGCGCGTCGGCAGGAAGTCGAATGCCGCCCGGGCGAGCTCCATCCGGCCCTCGCGCCGGAGCATTTCGTCCAGGACCTCGCGAATCCGGTGCAGGTAGAGCACGTCGCTCGCCGCGTATTCGAGCTGCTCCTTGCTCAAGCGGTCGCGGCCCCAATCGGAGGACTGCTGCTGCTTCGACAAGTCGACGCCCAGCAGCTCCTTGCACAAGTCCTTGAGGCCGTGCCGGTCGGTGTATGTCCGCGTCAGCCGCGATGCGATCTTGGTGCAGTAGACGGGCCGGCAGTCGACCTCCAGGTAACGGCGCAGCATCGCGATGTCGAAACGCGCGAAATGAAACAGCTTGGTGACGCGCGGATCGGCCAGAAGGCGCTTCAGGTTCGGCGCGTCGTACCGGCCTTGCGGGAGCTGCACGAGGTGGCAGTTGCCATCGCCCGCGGACAGTTGCACCAGGCACAGCCTGTCGCGGTGCGGGTCGAGGCCCATCGTCTCGGTATCCACCGCGACGCAGTCGCCCAGCGCCAGGTTGTCGGGAAGGTCACCGCGATGCAGATCGACGTTCACCTCGTCTCCCAGATATCCAGGGCCGCTCCGGCAGCGCGCCGCTCGCGTCTGCCGGCGTGGCGGCCGGCTTGCACCGCACTATGGTGCCCAGGAGAAGACTCGAACTTCCACGAGGTTGCCCCCACAGGTACCTGAAACCTGCGCGTCTACCAATTCCGCCACCTGGGCTCAGAGGCCGCAAATTGGTCATTGTCGCGGCGCTTGTCAACCGCGTTTACTTTGGTTTTCCGTCGCTCCGGCGTCATGTATATGTTTGGGCGTCCGCCGGCAGGGTGGCGTGATGCGGCCGGACGGGGCGGGCGCCGACTTGATTGGGGGGAACGAATGGCGACAAGGCTGGTTACCGTTTTCGGGGCTTCGGGATTCGTCGGCCGGCACGTGGTGCAGCGGCTTGCGGTCGGCGGTGCCCAGGTCCGCGCGGCGGTGCGCAATCCCGACAACGCGCTGTTTCTCAAGCCCATGGGCTATGTCGGACAGATTACGCCGGTGCAGGCCAATATTCGCAATGCGGCCTCGGTGCGGGCCGCCGTCGCGGGCGCGGACGCGGTCGTGAACCTGGTGGGCGTGCTCCATGAGTCGGGCAAGCAGCGCTTCGACGCGGTGCATGCGGCCGGGGCCGGGAACGTCGCCAGGGCCGCGCACGCAGCGGGCTGCGCCGTGCTCGCGCATGTATCGGCGCTCGGCGCTTCGACGTCGTCGCCGTCGCGTTATGCGCGCTCGAAGGGGGCCGGCGAGAAGGCGGTGCGCGACGCGTTCCCGGATGCCGTGATCCTTCGTCCCAGCGTGATGTTCGGCCCGCAGGACGGCTTCTTCAACCGCTTTGCGAAAATGGCGCAGATTTCGCCTGTCCTGCCGGTCTTCGGCTGCCCCTTCCCGCGGTTCCGGAACGGCAGGCTGGATTGCTACGGCGCGGGCGGCACGAAGTTTCAGCCCGTTCATGTCGGCGACGTTGCGGATGCCGTGATAAAGGCCCTCGAAGGCGGCGCTGCGAAGGGAAAGACCTATGAGCTGGCGGGGCCGCGGGTCTACAGCTCGGTCGACGTCATGCGGCTGGTCATGGCGGAAACCGGCCGGCGCCGGCTGATCGTCCCGGTGCCTTTCTGGGTCGGGTCGGTCCTGGGCTTTTTCGGCGGATTCCTGCCGGCGCCGCCGATCACTCGCGATCAGGTCAAATTGCTCAAGGCCGACAATGTGCCGGGCGGCAAGCTGCCCACCTTGCGCGACCTCGGCATCGAGCCGACCGCCGCCGAGCTGATCCTGCCGACTTATCTCGACGCGTACAGGCGCGGCGGCCGCTACAGCCGCGCGCGGCTGGCGTGATGGGCGAGATCAATCTGCAATCAGTTGGAATCACCTGATTGCAGGTAAATTGATCTATCTTAAAAGGTTAGAGCAACTTATCTGCGTCCGATCGGACGCAGGTTGCTCTAGGAATAGACCCAGTAAAGCAGGCCCGCGCCCAGGATCGCGCGATAGACGACGAAGGGCATGAAGGTTGCGTGCGTCAGCCATCGCATCATGAAGGCGATCGCGGCCAGCGCGGCCGCGAAGGACAGCGCCGCCGCCAGGACGGCATTGGCGCGGAACGCCAGGCCGCCGGACTCGTAGACATCCAATCCCGTCAGGGCCGCGGCGCCGAGGATGGCCGGGATCGAAAGCAGGATCGAGAAGCGCGCCGCCTCCCGCCGCTCCATGCCGAGCAGTCGGCAGGCCGTCATGGTGACGCCGGCGCGGCTCGTCCCGGGGATCAGGGACAGCACCTGGACGACGCCGACAAACAGGGCGCCGACATGGTTCATATGCTCGAGCCGCCGGACCGTCATGCAAAGCCGGTCCGCAATCCCGAGCAGCAGCCCGAACAGCAGCGTCGTCCAGGCGATGACCTCGACGCTGCGAAGGGCGGTGCTGACGTAGCGCAGGCCGAAGTAGCCGACCACGACGACGGGGATCGTCGCGACCACGAGAAAAAGCAGCAGCCGTAGGCCGGGACTCTTCCGGCCGGCGAACGCCCCGGCGGCGCCGGCCAGCATCTCCCAGAGGTCGCGCCAGAAGTAGACGGCGACGGCGAGCAGCGTGCCGGCATGGACGGCCACGTCGACGAGCGGCCCCTGATCGGGCCAGCCGAGAAGGGCCGAGGCAAGCACCGTATGGCCGGACGCGCTGATCGGCAGGAATTCGGTAATGCCCTGCACGATCGCCAAAATCACGATGTGGAAGAGTGTCACGAATAAGGCTCCGCGAAGGGACGGGCGCAGCGGGCCTCGGACGAGGTTGCCGGCGGGGGCGCACCCTACCACCTTCGCCCTTCGATTTGCAGCCATGTCTTGCAACCAATATGTAGTGCTGAAATGGGACTAAATTTTATTAAATTGAAAGGAACTTTTTGCGGCGACCCTGCGCAGCCGGCCGAAGGCCCCATTTAAGGTCAATAAATCTGACCTTATGGCGCGGAATTCTCTGGAAGGCCGAGAAATTTCCCGCTAACATTGATGCCGATCGCAAATCACCGGCTGGCTGTGGAAGCGGTTCGCGACGGGGCGGGGCCGCCGGACTCATCCGGAGAAGTCCGGAAATCCACATCCGGAGCGTTTCGGCGGCAGGATTTGGCGGCCGCCCGAAGGCAGGCGCGCTTGCGCGCGGGTCTGCACGCCGCTTCGCCAACGACCCGGACCTGTGATTGCGCGGGATCAAAATCCGTTATGAGGAATGCCCGAACTGATGTTGAAATTCGTCGACACGCCGCAGCAGATGCCCGAAAAGCGCGACTCCGCGGAGAGGCGCGCCGATTTCCGGGAGATATATGCCCGCTTCGACCCGAGCCGCGCGGCCGTGCAGGCGAGCCGCTGCTCGCAATGCGGCATTCCCTTCTGCCAGCAGCATTGCCCGCTGCAGAACAATATTCCCGACTGGCTGATGCTGACGGCCGAAGGCCGCCTGGAGGAGGCGTATGAAGTCGCCTCCGCGACCAACACCTTCCCCGAGGTCTGCGGCCGGATTTGCCCACAGGACCGGCTGTGCGAGGGCAACTGCGTCATCGAGCGCGCCGGCCACGGCACGGTCACGATCGGAACGGTGGAGAGCTACATAACGGAAACCGCCTGGGAGAACGGCTGGGTCCGCCCCACCGTCCCCGCCGCCGAGCGCAGTGAATCCGTCGGCATCGTCGGCGCGGGTCCGGGCGGCCTGGCCGCCGCCGAGCGGCTGCGCCGGCTCGGATATCGTGTCACGGTCTACGACCGCTACGACAGGGTCGGCGGGCTGATGATGTATGGGATACCGAACTTCAAGCTGGACAAGTCGATCGTCGAGCGGCGCACCCGCTGGCTGATCGACAGCGCCGTGGCGTTCGAGCTCAATTTCGAAGTCGGCCGCGACGCGACGCTCGCCGAGCTGCGCGCGCGCCACGATGCCGTGCTGATCGCGACGGGCGTCTACAAATCGCGCGATATCGCCGCCCCGGGCGTCGGGCTCGGCAATATCGTGCAGGCGATGGAATATCTGACCGCCAGCAACCGCCAGGGCCTCGGCGACGAGGTGCCGTCCCTGGCGGATGGCTCGCTCGACGCCGCCGGCAAGAACGTAGTCGTCATCGGCGGCGGCGATACCGCCATGGACTGCGTCCGGACCGCCGTCCGCCAGGGCGCGCGCTCGGTCAAATGCCTCTACCGGCGCAACCGCGAGAACATGCCGGGCTCGGCCCGCGAGGTAAAGCATGCCGAGGAGGAGGGGATCGAGTTCGTCTGGCTGTCCGCGCCGGAGGCGTTCCTCGGCGACGGCGTCGTGCGGGGCGTCCGGGCGCAGCGGATGCGGCTCGGCCTGCCCGACGCCAGCGGCCGCCAGACGCCCCAGCCGGTCGAGGGATCGTCCGTCGTCCACGACGCGGAGCTGGTGATCAAGGCGCTGGGCTTCGACCCGGAGGATCTGCCGGGCCTGTTCGGCGAGCCCGCGCTGCCGGTGACGCGCTGGGGAACCGTGCGGATCGACTGGCGGTCGATGATGACGGCGATGGACGGCGTGTTCGCGGCGGGCGACATCGTCCGCGGCGCTTCGCTGGTGGTGTGGGCGATCCGCGATGGGCGGGACGCCGCGGCGGCAATTCACGAATTCATCGAGAAGCGGCAGAGCGATTCGCTCGCGCTCGCCTCCTGATCGTCGGAGGAGCACGGCCATGAACGATTTCGTCGAAAGCTGGCAACGGAACGCAGCGCTGCTGCAGTCGGCCCATGCCTACGACCCCGCCCAGGAACATGACGCCTGCGGCGTCGGCATGATCGTGGCGATCGACGGCCAGCCGCGCCGCGACGTGGTGCTCAAGGGAATCGAGGCGCTCAAGTCTCTCTGGCACCGCGGCGCGGTCGATGCCGATGGCAAGACCGGCGACGGCGCGGGGATCCACGTGCAGATCCCGCAGGACTTCTACCGGGCGCATATCCGCCGCAGCGGGCATGAGCCCGGCGGCGGGCTTCTCGCCGTGGGCATGATCTTCCTGCCGCGCACCGACCTCGGCGCGCAGGAGCGCTGCCGCCAGATCGTCGAGACCGAGATCCTGCGCTACGGCCACCGCATCTACGGCTGGCGGCAGGTGCCCGTGAACGTCGACGTGATCGGTTCGAAGGCGAACGCGACCCGGCCGGAAATCGAACAAGTCATGGTCGAGAACGCGCTTGGCGTGGGCGACAGCCAGTTCCAGGTCGACCTCTACGTGATCCGGCGGCGGATCGAGAAGGTGGTGCAGGCGGAAAGCATCGCCGAGTTCTATATCTGCTCGCTGAGCTGCCGCTCGGTGATCTACAAGGGGCTGTTCCTGGCCGAGCAGCTCACCGCCTTCTATCCCGACCTCCTCGACGAGCTGTTCGTCTCCAATTTCGCGATCTACCACCAGCGCTACTCGACCAATACATTCCCGACCTGGCGGCTCGCGCAGCCCTTCCGCGTGCTCGCGCACAACGGCGAGATCAATACGCTGCTGGGCAACGTGAACTGGATGCGAAGCCATGAGACGCGCCTGGCCGACCGGCGCTTCGGCGCGCACATCGACGACATCAAGCCGGTCATCCAGGCCGGCAGCTCCGACTCTGCCGCGCTCGACGCGGTCTTCGAGCTGCTCGTGCGCACTGCGCGCGAGCTGCCCGAGGTGAAGTCGCTGCTGATCCCGGAATCGTGGGAGCGCTCGGAGACGCTGCCGCGCGCGCACCGCGATTTCTATGCCTACGGCAATTCGGTGATGGAGCCTTGGGACGGCCCGGCGGCGATCTGCGCCTACGGCGGGCGATGGGTGCTCGCCGGCATGGACCGCAACGGCCTGCGCCCGATGCGCTACCTCGTCACGCAGGACGGCCTGCTGATCGTCGGCTCCGAAGCCGGCATGGTGAAGGTGGACGAAACCACGATCGTCGAGAAGGGCCGGGTCGGTCCCGGCCAGATGATCGGCGTGCAGCTCGCCGAGGGCCGCTTCTATCACGACCGCGAGCTGAAGGACGTCGTCGCCGGCCTCCGGCCGTTCGGGAAGTGGATCAAGAAGGTCACCAAGCTCAGCGCCGCCGCCGTCGCGAATGCGCGGAAGGCGCCGCCGATGCCGCGCGACGCGCTGCGCCGCTGGCAGGTCGCGGTGGGCTGGAGCATGGAGGATCTCGAAATGATTCTCCATCCCATGGCGGAAGAGGGCAAGGAAGCCGTCGGGTCCATGGGCGACGACGCGCCGATCGCGGTGCTGTCCGACAAGTATCGCGGCCTGCATCATTTCTTCCGGCAGAGTTTCAGCCAGGTGACGAATCCGCCGATCGACAGCCTGCGCGAACGGCGCGTGATGAGCCTGACGACGCGGCTCGGCAACCTCGGCAACATCCTCGACGAAGACGAGAGCCAGCTCGAGTTCCTACAGCTCGAATCGCCGGCCCTGCTCACCCAGGAATATGCGGCGCTGCGCGGACGCCTGGGCGAAACGGCCGCGGCGATCGACTGCACCTTCGCGCTCGACGGCGGGTCCCACGCGCTGGGCGATGCGGTGAAGCGGATACAGTCGGAAGCGGAGGACGCCGTGCGCGGCGGTCACAGCCACCTCGTCCTCACCGACGAGCATGTCACCGCAGGCCGCGCGGCAATCCCGATGATTCTCGCCACGGGCGCCGTGCACACCCATCTGGTACGGACGCAGCTCCGCACCTTCACGTCGATCAACGTGCGCAGCGCCGAGTGCCTCGACGTGCACTATTTCGCGGTGCTGATCGGCGTCGGCGCGACGACCGTCAACGCCTGGCTCGCGCAGGAGGCGATCGCCGACCGTCATCGCCGCGGCCTGTTCGGCAAGCAGCCGCTCGACGCCGTGCTGGGGCGCTACAAGCGCGCCGTGGAAGACGGCCTGCTGAAGATCATCTCCAAGATGGGCATCGCGATCATCAGCTCCTATCGCGGCGGCTACAATTTCGAGGCCGTCGGGCTGTCCCGTTCGCTCGTCGCGGAATACTTTCCGGGGCTGCCGAGCCGCATCTCCGGCATCGGCCTCACCGGCATCCAGCAGAAGGTGACGGAGATTCACCGCCGCGCCTTTGCCGAAGACGTCATCGCGCTTCCGGTCGGCGGCTTCTACCGCTACCGCCGCAGCGGTGAGGCGCACTACTGGGACGGCAATCTGGTGCATCAGCTCCAGAACGCGGTCGAGACCGATTCCTACAGCAGCTACAAGCGCTACAGCGAGCGCGTGACGGCGCTGCCGCCGATCAATCTGCGCGACCTGCTCGACTTCGCGCCGAAGAGCCCGCCGGTCATCGTCGACGAGGTCGAATCGATAACGCAGATCCGCAAGACCCTCGTGTCGCCCGGCATCTCGCTCGGCGCACTGTCGCCGGAAGCGCACGAGACTCTGTCGATCGCGATGAACCGCATCGGCGCGCGGTCCGACTCCGGCGAAGGCGGCGAGGATCCGGCGCGCTACAAGCCGAAGCTGAACGGCGATAACGCGTCGAGCGCGATCAAGCAGATCGCCTCGGGCCGGTTCGGCGTGACGGCGGAGTATCTCAACAACTGCCGCGAGATCGAGATCAAGGTCGCGCAAGGGGCAAAGCCGGGCGAGGGCGGCCAGCTTCCCGGCCTCAAAGTGACGGATCTCATCGCGCGGCTGCGCCTTTCGACGCCGGGCGTCACGCTGATCTCGCCGCCGCCGCATCACGACATCTACTCGATCGAAGACCTGGCGCAATTGATCTACGACCTGAAACAGATTAATCCCGACGCAACGGTCTGCGTCAAGCTGGTGGCGCGCACGGGCATCGGCACGATCGCAGCCGGCGTCGCCAAGGCCGACGCGGACGTGATCCTGATTTCAGGACATTCGGGCGGCACCGGGGCCTCGCCGCAGAGCTCGATCAAATACGCCGGCATTCCTTGGGAAATGGGATTGTCGGAAGTGCATCAGGTGCTGACGCTGAATGGGCTGCGCCATCGCGTGAAGCTGCGCACCGACGGCGGCATCAAGACCGGTCGCGACGTCGTCATGGCGGCGATGCTCGGCGCCGAGGAGTACGGCATCGGCACGGCGTCGCTGGTGGCGATGGGCTGCATCCTGGTGCGCCAGTGCCATTCGAACACCTGCCCGGTCGGGGTCTGCTCGCAGAAGCCGGCGCTGCGCGAGAAGTTCAGAGGAACGCCGGAGAAGGTGGTCAACCTGTTCAGCTTCATCGCCGAGGAGGTGCGCGAGATTTTGGCGTCGCTCGGCGCGCGCTCGCTGAACGAGGTGGTCGGCCGTACCGACCTGCTTTCGCAGGTCAGCCGCGGCGCCGTCCATCTCGACGACCTCGACCTCAATCCGATCCTGGCGCGCGCGGACTCCGGCGAGAAACCGGTGCGCTGCACGATCGAGGGCCGGAACGAGGTGCCCGAATCGCTGGATGCTCAGATGATCCAGGATGCGGCGCCGTTGTTCGGCCACGGCGAGAAGATGCAGCTTCAATACAATGTGCAGAACACGTTGCGCGCGATCGGCACCAAGCTGTCGTCCCGGATCACGCGCCAGTTCGGCATGACCGGCCTCAGGCCGGATCACGTCACGGTGCGCCTGCGCGGGTCGGCCGGGCAGTCGCTCGGCGCGTTCGCGGTGCAGGGCCTCAGGCTCGAGGTCTTTGGCGAGGCCAACGACTACGTCGGCAAAGGGCTGTCGGGCGGCACCATCATCGTGCGGCCGCTGACCTCCTCGCCGCTGGCGTCGAACGAGAACACGATCGTCGGCAACACCGTTCTCTACGGCGCTACGGCCGGCAAGCTGTTCGCGGCCGGCCAGGCCGGCGAGCGTTTCGCTGTGCGCAACTCTGGCGCAGATGCCGTGGCCGAGGGCTGCGGCTCGAACGGCTGCGAGTACATGACCGGCGGCATGGTGATCGTGCTCGGCTCGGTCGGCGATAATTTTGCCGCCGGAATGACCGGCGGCATGGCCTTCGTCTACGACGTCGACGAGGATTTCGCGCATCGCATCAACACCGAATCGGTCGTCCATCAGCGCATCGAGACCGCCTATTGGGAGGACCTATGCAGGGGCCTGATCGCCGAGCATCAGGCGGCGACGCAATCGAACTGGGCGGCCAGCATCCTCGCCGATTGGGAGATCGAGCGCGCCCACTTCTGGCAGATCGTGCCGAAGGAGATGCTGGGCCGTCTCGAGAACCCGGTCGCTGCGGCGGAAGCGGCGGCGGCCGACGCCAGCGCGGACTAGCGGCGTGCTCTACCAGCATGGACTCGCGGAATAAGTCCGCGAGTAACGAATTTGGTTTTCGCCAAACACTTATCAAGCGTACAGCTTATTGTCACACTGTGGCAGGCCTCAAACCTCGGGCGCTACGGAGCGAGTAGACATTGATTTGCGAATCATTCGCAATTATGCAAGTCTGCCCAATCCAGCACACCGATAACGATTGAAAGAGGCTCTCCCTATGGCCGGTACAGACGTCGGCACCATCGCCGCACTGGAAGGCATCATTGGCAAGACGCCGCCTGCGATCAACCTGAAGGTCATCGACCATTTGGACGAGGGCGCCCAACGCTGGCTCGCGGTTTCGCCGCTGATGTTCGCAGGGTTTGGCGATGGCGCGTCGATCGCTGTAACGCTCGGGGGCGGCGCGCCGGGTTTCGCGGTCGGCGAGGCCGCGACGCTGCGCCTGCCGCTGATGGCGCTCGACGATCCGGCACTGGCTGAGCCAGGGCTCGGTTTCGGCTCGGTGTTCCTCCTGCCCGGGATCGGCGAGACGCTGCGTATCAACGGTCGGGTGACGGAGGTACGAGACGGCGAAGCCCGGGTCGCGGTGGAGGAATGCTATGTCCACTGCGCCAAGGCGCTGATCCGCTCTGCCTTCTGGTCGGCCACACCGGTTGACGACGTGTTCGACGATCCTGTCGCCTTCATTTCGAGGACCCGGTTCATGGCGCTGGCGACGATCGATCCGCACGGGCGCACGGATCTCAGCCCCAAAGGTGATCCGGCCGGAAGCATGGCGCGACTCGAGGATGGCAGGCTATGGTTCGCGGACCGGCCCGGCAACCGGCGCACCGACAGTTTCCGCAACATCATCGTCCAGCCGCGGATCGCGGCGGCGCTGCTCATTCCGGGATCGAGCCAGGTCGCCTTCCTCAAGGGAACAGCACGGCTGACCGCGGACGAGACAGCACGCGCCGGATTTGCCGTGCAGGGCAAGACGCCGCTGCTTGCCACCTGCATCGAGGAAGTCGCGCTGGAGCTGGGCGTGAGCGGTGCGCTCGATCGCGCCAAGCTCTGGCCGATGACGGCGCGGGTGGAGGGTATCGACTCCGCGAAAATGTTCGTCACCCATGTGAAGCTCAACAAGGGCAAGGGGCTTTCGGCGAAGCTCGCCGGCGCGGTGATGTCGGTGCCCGGTCTGATGCAGAAGGGCCTCGAGAGGGACTACAAGTCCAATCTCTACTAGAGCAACCTGCGTCCTATCGGACGCAGATAAGTTTCTCTAACCTTTTAAGATAGATCAATTTATCTGCAATTAGGTGATTCCACCTGATTGCAGATTGATCTAGGAGCGTGAAGGCCTTCGCGCCGTAGACCGCAAGCCGTCCATCGGCCACGGACGGGTGCCGGAGCTGCATCGGTTTCGCGTCCTGGGACGGCCGGTTGTCAAAAAACCCACGGAAGTTATTTGCGATTAATTCGCGATTGCATCACCGCGGCGCCTGTGTCATAGTCCTCCTCGACGAGCGTTTGTTCGTCGCGCTGTCTGCATCAACGTAGCGCCATCCAAAGACGCGTCCCTTTCCTTAGCGTTCGATGCAGAAAACTTCCCCACCCCCGCCGGGCGCCTCCGGCGGGGGTTTCTTCGCGCGCGCCGATTCAAGGTAGTTTCCCGCGAAACGGGCCGAGACTATAGTCCCGGCATGCACAGGCTCCATCACCTTTGGCTGTCGCCCTTCTGTCGCAAGGTCCGGATCGCGATGGCCGAGAAAAAGCAGGAAGTCGAGCTCCGTATCGAGAAAGTCTGGGAGCGCCGCGAGGAGTTCCTCGCCCTCAATCCATCCGGCCAGGTGCCGGTTCTGGAGGTATCCGGCGGCCCGATGCTGTCCGACTCGGTCGCCATCACCGAATACCTGGAAGAGGTCTACCCCGACCCCAATCTGCTCGGCCGCCACCCCGAGGCGCGGGCGGAGACGCGGCGTCTCGTTTCCTGGTTCGACCAGAAATTCAATTCCGAGGTGACGGCGATGCTGGTGCATCAGAAGATCACCAAGCGGCTGCTGTCGCTGGGCGAGCCCGATTCGATGGCGATCCGCGCCGGCAACGGCAACATCCACATGCATCTGGAGTATGTCGCCTGGCTGACCGAGGACCGGCGCTGGCTCGCCGGCGACGAGTTCTCGCTGGCCGACATCGCCGCCGCCGCGCATTTCTCCTGCGTCGACTATCTCGGCGACGTGCCGTGGGACGAGCATCCCAGGGCCAAGGACTGGTACGCCCGCATCAAGTCGCGCCCGAGCTTCCGGGGCATCCTCGGCGACCACATTCCCGGCTATCCGCCGCCCAAGCACTACGCCGACTTGGATTTCTAGGGATTTCTAGGGATTTCTAGCGCCCCGGGGCGCGGCCCTTCCCGGCCATCGCGGCGAGGTGCCGCTTCGCCGCGTCGGCGGCCGGGCCGTTCGGGTGGTGCTCGATAACCGTATGCCAATCGGCGCGCGCGCCCTTCTCGTCGCCCGCTCCCATGCGAAGAATCCCCCGTTCGAGCAGCGCGCCGGGATGCTCCGGCGCCATCGACAGCGCACGCTCGACGTCTTCGGACGCTTCGGCGGGACGGCCGGTATGGCGAAAGGCGCTGGCGCGGAGCACGAGGGCTTCCGTCGAGCCGGGATCGAGCAGGATGCCCGCGCTGAGATCGATGACGGCGTCCTGGTAGCGTCCGGCGGCGGCGTGCGTCATGGCGCGGTCGATGCGCAGCTCCGGATCCCTGGGCGCGAGGTCGATGGCCGCGGAGAACAGGGCGTCGGCCTTTGCGAGCTGCCGCGCATCGAGCCAGAACTGCCCGGCCTGGGCCAGCACCTGCGCCCGCGTCGCGTCCGGCGTCTCCTCCGGCAGTTCCCAGGCCAGCGACTCGAGCTGGTCGGCCGCGTCGGGAAAATTGCCCATCGCCGCCAGCGCCATGGCGGCGCAGTGCCGTGCGCCGGTGCCGCCGCCGGCCTGTTCCCAGCCGAGGGCGGCCTCCAGCGCATCTTCGGGCCGCTCGCCGACCAGCTTCATGCAGCCGTCGTAGTCCCGAATGGCGGCGCTTTCGGCCGCCTGGGCGGCTGTCTGGGCGGCGGTCGCGGCCAGCATGGCCGACAGGGCGCAGGCGATCAGGCGCAGAGCATGGGGCATGGGCTTGTCTCGGTGGTCCACCGCCCCTAGAGTCCGCCGTTCCGGCCCGCCTTTCAAGCTCGGACGCACGCGAACAGGCCATGACCGCAGCCGCACCGCGCCTTTTCTGTTTCGGCCTGGGGTATTCGGCCCTGGCGCTCGCCGAGGCGCTCGCCGCCCGGGGCTGGCGCATCGCGGGCACATGCCGCAGCGTGGAAAAGCAGCGGGCGCTGGCGGCGCGCGGCGTCGAGGCGCAGATCTTCGACCGCGACCGGCCGCTCGCGGCCGCGCCCACGGCGCTGGCCGGCACGACGCATCTCCTGAGCTCCGTGCCGCCGGACGCATCGGGCGACCCGGTGATCGACCTGCATGGGGACGACATCGGCGCGCTGAAGGAGCTCGCCTGGGCCGGCTATCTCTCGACGACAGGCGTCTACGGCGACCATGCGGGCGGCTGGGTCGACGAGGACACGCCGCGAACGCCAGTCGGCGAGCGCGGCCGGCGGCGGGTCGCGGCGGAAGACGCCTGGCTCGGGCTTTGGCGGCGCTTCGGCACGCCGGTCCACCTGTTCCGCCTCGCCGGCATCTACGGGCCGGGACGCAATGCGCTGGAAACGGTGAAGGCGGGTGACGCGCGGCGCGTCGTGAAGCCGGGGCAGGTCTTCAGCCGCATCCATCGCGACGACATCGTCCAGGCCCTGATCGCCTCGATGGACGCGCCCGATCCCGGGGCCGCCTACAATCTCTGCGACGATGAGGCGGCGCCGCCGCAGGACGTGATCGCCTATGCCTGCGCCCTGCTCGGGCGGGAGCCGCCGCCCGAGATACCCTTCTCGGCGGCCGAGCTGTCGCCGATGGCGCGGAGCTTCTATGACGACAACAAGCGCGTACGCAACCGCCGCATGAAGCAGGCGCTCGGCGTCAGCCTGACGTGGCCGACCTATCGCGAAGGATTGAAGGGCCTGCTTTGAGGCGGCCCGTGACGTCCGCCACCGTCCGCAACAGCCGGGCGATGTCTTCGTCGCGCGAAAGGCGGTGGTCGCCGTCCTTGATGAGCGTGACTTCGACCTGATCGCCGGCCAGCGCCGCAGCGGTGTCGAGCGAAAGCTGCCAGGGCACCGCATCGTCGCGCTGTCCGTGCAGCAGCCGCACCGGGCCGGCGAACGGGATCGGTCCCGGCAAAAGCAAATGATTGCGGCCTTCCTCGATCAATTTCATCGTGATCGGGTAACCGGCCGGGTCGTATTCGGACGGCCGGATCCAGACGCCGTCCGATTGCAGAATCGAACGGGTCGCCTCGTCTATTCGATTCCATAATCTTCGCGTGAGGTCGACAGCCGCGGCGATGCCGACGATGCCCGCGACCTTCTCCGGCCGGGCGCGGCCCGCGAGCAGGGCGATCCAGCCGCCCATCGACGAGCCGACGACGATCTGCGACCCCGCCGCGACCGCGTCGAGCACCGCCAGGGTATCGCCAAGCCACTCGCCGATGGTCCCGGCGACGAAATCGCCGGAGGATTGCCCGTGACCCTGATAGTCGAAGCGGGTGAACTGCTGTCCCGCGGCCCGGCAATGCGCTTCGAGCGCCAGCGCCTTTCCGCCCTGCATGTCCGACTTGAAGCCGGTGCAGAAGACGACGCCCGGCGCCGCGCCCGGCGAATGATGGTAGGCGATTGTCGCGCCGTTATCGCGTTGCAGTATTGCCGCTTTCGCCGCCAAGGGATATGTCCTTTGCCATGGAATCCTCAGCCATCCGGCACGATCGGAAACCGCAGCAAACCTATCATGTCCGTTGACGCGGAAACCAGCGCACCCGAGGGGCGCGCGCCAGTCGTCCTCCAGGTGCTGCCGTCGCTCAATACCGGCGGCGTCGAGCGCGGCACCGTGGACATCGCCGAAGCCGTCGTCGAGGCCGGCGGCGAGGCACTGGTGGCGTCCGAAGGCGGCCGCCTGGCGCATGAGCTGCAGCGCGCCGGCGCCGAGCACATCGAGCTGCCGCTGGCGTCGAAGAACCCCCTCGTCATGCTGCGTAACATCGGCCGGCTGCGCGCCGTCATTCGCGCCCGCGGGGTCGACATCGTGCACGCGCGAAGCCGGGCTCCCGCCTGGTCCGCCCTGTTCGCGTGCCGCGGCACCGGCGCCCGCTTCATCACGACCTTTCACGGCACCTACAACCGCTCGGCGCCGTTCAAGAAGCTCTACAATTCGGTGATGACGCGCGGCAATCCGATCATCGCCATCTCCCACTTCATCGCCGACCACATCGCCGGCGTCTACAAGGTGGAGCGGCGGCGCATCCGCGTCATCCACCGCGGGGTGGATATCGGCCTGTTCGATCCGCGCCAGGTTCCCGCCGCGCGGGTGATCAACCTCGCCGCGCAATGGCGCCTGCCCGAAGACATGCGGGTGATCATGCTGCCGGGCCGGCTGACCCGCTGGAAAGGGCACGCGCTGCTGATCGAGGCGCTCGCCCGGCTCGATACCGAGATGGTGCGCTGCCTGATCGTCGGCGGCGAGCAGGGCGGCGGCTACCGCCGCGAGCTCGAGCGCCTGGTCGGCCGGCTCGGGCTCGAAAGGATCGTGCAGTTCGTCGGCGACTGCACCGACATGCCCGCCGCCTACATGCTGGCCGACGTGGTGGTGTCGGCATCCACCGATCCCGAGGCGTTCGGCCGCGTGATGGTCGAGGCGCAGGCCATGGGCAAGCCGGTCGTGGCGGCGCATCACGGCGCCAGCGCCGAGCTCGTTCTGCGGGACGAGACCGGCTGGCTGTTCGAGCCGGAAAGCGTCGACTCCCTGGCCACGGCGCTCGACCGCGCGATGCGCCTGCAAGCGGATCAGCGCGAGCAGCTCGCCCAGCGCGCGATCGCCAATGTCCGGGCGAACTTCACCAAGGAGCTGATGTGCGCCAGGACGCTCGAGGTCTACGGCGAGGTGCTGCGCGACGCCGCCGCCGCCCGGGCGCGGGTTACGGCGCGGGCCGGGGCGCGTGCCGGGGCGTGAGGTGGGGCGTGAGGCGGTGAGCGAGAGGATTCTCGTCATAAAGCTGGGGGCGCTCGGCGACTTCATCCTGGCGCTCGCGCCGTTCCAGGCCATCCGCCGCCACCATCCCGGCGCCGCCGTCACCCTCCTGACCACCGAGCCCTTCGCGCCGCTGGCGCGCGCCAGCGGCTGGTTCGACGAAGTCTGGATCGACAGCCGGCCCGAGTTCTGGCAGCCGCGTGGCTGGATGGCGTTGCGCCGGCGGCTCCGCGCCGCCGGGTTCGCCCGGGTCTACGACCTCCAGACCTCGGATCGCAGCGGCTGGTATTTCCGCCTGTTCGGGGAGGACGCGCCGCAATGGTCGGGCATCGCGCGGGGATGCTCGCATCCGCACCGCAATCCGGCGCGCGACCGGCTTCACACGGCCGAACGCCAGGCGGAACAGCTCGCTGTCGCCGGTATCGCGGCGGTTCCGCCGCCGGATCTGGGCTGGCTCGACGCGGACACTAGGCGTTTCCGGCTGCCCGAGCGATTCGTCCTGATCGTCCCCGGCGGGGCGGCGCACCGTCCGGCGAAGCGCTGGCCGGCGGCGCGCTATGGCGCGCTGGCGGAACGACTGACCCTGCGCGGGCTGCCGCCCGTGGTGATCGGCGGACCCAGCGAAAAGGAAGCCGCGGACGCGATCTGTGCCGCCTGCCCCGCCGCCGTCAGCCTCATCGGCGCCACCTCCCTGTTGGAGATAGCGGGGCTGGCGCGCCGGGCGGCCGCGGCGGCCGGCAACGACACCGGGCCGATGCACATCGCCGCCGCGGTCGGCTGCCCGTCGCTGGTGCTGTATTCGGCCGAGTCCGATCCGGCGCTCTGCGGCCAGCGCGGGCCGGCGGTCGCCTACCTGCGGCGGCCGGTTTTGGCGGATCTCGCCGTCGCCGAGGTTGAAGCGGCCCTGCGCTTGCGTTAAACGAGGGCGCCCGGCCACGGGGGCGTGGCAGCGAAGTGGATAGCGTCATGTCGGAATCAGCATCTGCGGCAAGCGGAGTCGCCATCACGTTGCCGGACGGCAGCGTACGCCGGTATCCCGGCCCGGTGACCGGCGAGCGGCTGGCGGCCGACATCGGGCCCGGCCTCGCCAAGGCGGCGCTCGCGGTCAAGGTCGACGGCGGCCTGCGCGACATCAGGCGCGAGATCGCGCGCGACGCCAGGGTCGAGATCGTCACGCGCGACGCGGCGGACGCGCTCGAGCTGCTGCGCCACGACTGCGCGCATGTCATGGCCGAGGCGGTGCAGGAGCTCTTTCCCGGCACGCAGATTACATTCGGTCCCGCAATCGAAGACGGCTTCTATTACGATTTCCATCGCAAGGAGGCCTTCACGCCGGACGACTTCGCGACGATCGAGGCGCGGATGCGCGAGATCGTGGACCGCGACGAGCCGATCCTGCGCGAGGTGTGGGACCGCGCCGACGCCGTGGCCTATTTCGAGAAGGCGGGCGAGACGTTCAAGGCGGAGCATGTCGCGGGACTGCCCGGCGGCGAGGACATCTCGATCTACCGGCAGGGCGATTGGCTCGACCTCTGCATCGGGCCGCACCTCGCATCGACGGGCAAGCTCGGCAAGGCTTTCAAGCTGATGAAGCTGTCGGGCGCCTATTGGCGCGGCGATCCGAAGAACCCCCAGCTCCAGCGCATCTACGGCACCTGCTGGCGCAACGAGAAGGAGCTGAAGGCCTATCTCGATCGCCTCGAGGAAGCGGAAAGGCGCGACCATCGCCGCCTCGGGCGCGAGATGGAGCTGTTCCACATCCAGGAGGAGGCGGTCGGCAGCATCTTCTGGCATCCGAAGGGCTGGACGCTCTACCGCACGGTGGAGCGCTACATGCGCCGCCGGCTGGACGCCGCGGGTTACGTCGAGGTGAAAACGCCGCAGCTCGTCGACCGCACGCTGTGGGAGCGCTCGGGGCATTGGGAGAAGTTCCGCGAGCACATGTTCACGGCCGAGGACGAGCACGACCGGACGCTGGCGCTGAAGCCGATGAACTGCCCGGGTCACGTGCAGATCTTCCGCCACGGGCTCAAGAGCTATCGCGACCTGCCGCTCCGCATGGCGGAATTCGGCTCCTGCCACCGCAACGAGCCGTCGGGCGCGCTGCACGGCCTGATGCGGGTCCGCGCCTTCACGCAGGACGATGCGCATATCTTCTGCACGGAAGAGCAGATCGTCGGCGAGACGGAGCGCTTCTGCGCGCTGCTCACGTCGGTCTACCGCGATTTCGGCTTCGAGGACGTGCGGGTCAAGTTCTCGGACCGCCCGCCGGTGCGCGCCGGCAGCGACGACACCTGGGACCGCGCCGAGGCGTCGCTGAAAGAGGCGACGGAGGCGGCGGGCCTCGCCTACGAGCTCAACCCCGGGGAAGGCGCCTTCTACGGCCCGAAGCTGGAATTCGTGCTGCGCGACGCGATCGGCCGCGACTGGCAATGCGGCACGCTGCAGGTGGATTTCGTGCTGCCGGAGCGGCTGGACGCGAGCTATGTCGGCGAGGATGGGCAGAAGCACCGGCCGGTCATGCTGCACCGGGCGATCCTCGGCTCATTCGAGCGCTTCCTCGGCGTCCTGATCGAGCACTACGCCGGCCGCCTGCCGCTATGGCTCGCGCCGGTGCAGGTCATGGTTGCGACGATCACGAGCGATTCCGACGACTACGCGCGCCGGATCCTGCGCGATTGCGCGGCCGCGGGGCTTCGGGCGGCAGTCGACACGCGAAACGAGAAAATCAACTATAAGATTCGCGAGCATTCCCTGGCGAAGATCCCGGCAATCCTCGTGGTCGGCAAGCGGGAGGCGGCCGAAGGCACGGTCGCGCTCCGGCGGCTGGGCGGCAAGGACCAAGAAGTACTTGCGCTGGACGAAGCAATTCATAGACTTGTATCCGAAGCGGCGATGCCGGGTGGATAAAGGCTCAGCCGGGGTTGGGGAAAGTCCCCGCCTTCGTCAATAACTACGAGGACAATTCTATAGCCAAGAGACCCTTTGCTCCGACGCCGGTCCGTGAGGGCCCGCGCGTCAACGAGGAAATACAGGCGGCACAGGTCCGCCTCATCGACCAGGATGGCAATCAGCTCGGCGTCGTATCGACACGGGATGCCATCGGCAAAGCGGCCGATGCAGGTCTGGACCTTGTCGAGGTTGCCGGAAACGTCGATCCGCCGGTCTGCAAGATCCTCGACTACGGCAAAATGAAATACGAATCGCAAAAAAAGAAGAGCGAAGCGCGCAAGAAGCAGAAGACGATCGACGTCAAGGAGATCAAGTTTCGCCCCAACATCGAGCAGCACGACTACGAAGTGAAGATGAAGGCGATGCTCCGTTTCCTCGAAGAGGGAGACAAGGTCAAGGTGACGTTGCGTTTTCGCGGCCGTGAAATGATGCACCAGCATCTCGGCATGAAGGTGCTCGACCGCGTCCGGCAGGAAACGGACGAAGTGGCGAAAGTCGAGCAGATGCCGCAGATGGAAGGGCGCCAGATGATCATGGTCCTCTCGCCGCGCTGACCTCTCCGATCGTGCGTTTTTCCAAGGGTGCCCGGGCCAAGCCCGGGCACGACATATGTGTATTGGTGCCGAAACGCGGCGATGCATGGACTCCTCGGACAAGCCGGGGAGTGACGATTTTTATTTAGATACAAATATTTACGTCATGACACGGCTTGTCCGTGGCATCCATGCTTCGGCCGGCAGCCATGCTGACCGGTCTGAATTCCGATGCGGATATTCGGCTCACGGACCGGCCTTCGGGCGCGCGTCGCAGAAGCCTTGCATCGCCGTAGCTGGCTCGCTATAAGGCCGCGTCCTGGGTTTCTAACCCAGCGTGGCGCGCCGGGCCTATTGGGTATGCCTGGCCGCTATCGTATCCAGCCTTAAAGGCTCAACGCGAAAGACGAGGCCCCAAATGCCCAAATTGAAGAACAAGTCCAGCGCCAAGAAGCGCTTCCGGATCACGGCCAAAGGCAAGGTCCGGTTCAACAGCGCCTACCTCCGGCACATGTTGCGCCGCCGCCCGAAGAAGATGAAGCGTAGCAATCGCGGCACGCAGATCCTCAGCGCTCCCGACGCCAAGTCGATCAAGCGCCACTACCTTCGAATCGTTTAGAGGAGAGCTAAGTCATGGCACGCGTAAAACGCGGCGTGACCGCGCATGCCCGGCACAAGAAAGTCCTCGGCAAGGCGAAAGGCTCTCGCGGCCGAGCGAAGAACACCATCCGCGCCGCGATCCAGCGGGTCCACAAGGATCAGCAATACGCCTACCGCGACCGCAAGGCCCGCAAGCGCAACTTCCGCGCCTTGTGGATCCAGCGGATCAATGCGGCGGCGCGCGAGCACGGGCTGACCTATTCGCAGTTCATCGGCGGCATGAAGAAGGCCGGCGTGGAGCTGGACCGCAAGGTCCTGGCCGACATCGCCGTCCGCGAGCCTGCGGCGTTCAAGTCCCTCGCCCAGCAAGCACAGTCGGCGCTGAAATAGCAGGCAGGCCGGTCCCGGTTTCGCGATGATGCCGCCGGCCGGCCGCGCCAGTCTCAGGCGGAGTCAGGCGGACGCGATGGAAGACCTGGAACAGATTCGGGCCGAATTGCTGGCCGCCGTTGCGGCGGCGGCGGGTCCCGATGCGCTGGACGCGGTGCGGGTGAACGCGCTCGGCCGC
This sequence comes from Alphaproteobacteria bacterium, assembly GCA_009377445.1. Lineage (GTDB taxonomy): Bacteria > Pseudomonadota > Alphaproteobacteria > UBA8366 > UBA8366 > WHUA01. The sequence continues at coordinate 192,637 of WHUA01000001.1, forward strand.
AAGGGGCGCATCACCGAGCTCATGAAGGGGCTGGGCGCGCTCGACGCCGAGGCCCGGCGCGCCGCGGGCCAGGAGCTCAATTCCGTCAAGGCCGCCGTCGCCGAGGCGATCGACCGGCGCAAGCGGACGCTCGACGACGCGGCGCTGGAAGGGCGGCTCGCCGCCGAATCGGTCGACATCTCGCTTCCCGTGCGCCCGGAGCGGCAGGGGCTGCTGCACCCGATCAGCCAGACCATCGACGAAGTCATCGCCATCATGGGCGAGATGGGCTTCGCCGTCGCCGAAGGGCCGGAGATCGAGGACGATTTCCACAATTTCGGCGCGCTCAACATCCCGCCCGAGCATCCGGCGCGCCAGATGCACGACACCTTCTACATGAAGGAGAAGCCGGACGGCAGCCGCCTCCTGCTGCGCACCCATACCTCGCCGGTGCAGATCCGGACGATGGAAAGCACCGAGCCGCCGATCCGCATCATCGTCCCGGGCCGCACCTACCGCAGCGATTCCGACATGACGCACACGCCCATGTTCCATCAGGTGGAAGGGCTGGTGATCGACAAGACGACGCATTTCGGCCACCTCAAGGGCTGCCTGATCGAGTTTTGCAGCGCCTTCTTCGAGGTGGCGAACGTCCCGCTGCGGTTCCGGCCGAGCTATTTCCCCTTCACCGAGCCGTCGGCCGAGGTCGACATCAACTGCTCGCGCCAGGGCAACACGCTGAAATTCGGCGAAGGCGACGGCTGGCTCGAGATCGCCGGCTGCGGCATGGTGCATCCGAACGTGCTCCGGGCATGCAACATCGACCCCGAGGTCTACCAGGGCTTCGCCTTCGGCATCGGCGTCGAGCGGCTCGCCATGCTGAAGTACGGCATCCCCGACCTCCGCACCTTCTTCGAGGCGGACCTCCGCTGGCTGCGCCACTACGGCTTCCTGCCGCTGGAAGTGCCGACCCTCTTGCGGGGCCTGGTGCCATGAAGTTCACCCTCGGCTGGCTCGAGGAGCATCTGGAGACGGACGCGCCGCTCGACGAGATCGCCCGGCGGCTGACCATGCTGGGGCTCGAGGTCGAAGGGGTGGAGAACCCCGCCGCCGCGCTCGCCGCCTTCCGCACCGCGCGGGTTGTCGAGGCGAAGCAGCATCCGGACGCGGACCGGCTGCGGGTCTGCATCGTCGATACCGGCAAGGGGACGGTCCAGGTCGTCTGCGGCGCGCCGAACGCGCGCACGGGCATGAAGGGCGTCTTCGCGCCGTCCGGCAGTCATGTGCCCGGCACGGGCCTGCACCTGAAGAAGAGCAACATCCGCGGCGTCGAGTCCAACGGCATGCTGCTGTCGGAGCGCGAGCTCGGCCTGTCGGACGAGCATGCGGGCATCATCGAGCTGCCCGACGACACGCCGGTGGGCGTGCCGGCCGCGGCGGCGCTGGGGCTCGATCAGCCGGTCATCGAGCTGGCGGTGACGCCCAACCGGGGCGATTGCCTCGGCGTGCGGGGCATCGCCCGCGACCTCGCGGCCGCGGGCGTCGGCACGCTGAAGCCGTTCGAGGCAGCGCCGCTGCCGGGCCGCTTCGAGAGCCCCATCCGGTGGCAGTGCGATTTCCCCGCCGGCGCCGGCGATGCCTGCCCCATGGTCGTGGGCCGCAGCTTCCGCGGCGTCCGCAACGGGCCGAGCCCGAAATGGCTGCAGGACCGGCTGAAGGCGATCGGGCTCCGGCCGATCTCCGCGCTGGTCGACATCACCAACTACATCACCTTCGATCTCGGCCGCCCGCTGCACGTGTTCGACCTCGACAAGGTCGCGGGCGATCTCACCATGCGTTTCGCGCGCGACGGCGAGACGCTCGACGCGCTCGACGGACGGACCTACACGCTGGAGGACGGCATGACCGTCATCGCCGACGCCTCGGGCGTGAAGGGCATCGGCGGCATCATGGGCGGCGCGGCGTCGGGCTGCACCGAAAGCACGACCAGTCTGTTCCTCGAAGTCGCGCTGTTCGACCCGGTGCGGACGGCCTTGACCGGACGCAAGCTCGGCATCAATTCCGACGCGCGCTACCGCTTCGAGCGCGGCCTCGACCCGCAGTCGGCGCTGTGGGGCGCCGAAGTGGCGGCGCGGATGATCCTCGACCTCTGCGGCGGCGAGGCGAGCGCCCTGACGACGGCGGGCGAAATGCCGGACTGGCGCCGCACGGCCACGCTCCGGCCGGAGCGGCTGGCCAGCTTCGGCGGCGCCGACGTGCCCCGCGATGCGGCGGCCGCCATTCTCGACCGGCTCGGTTTCGAAACCAAGGTGGAGAACGGGCGCATCCGTGCGAGCATCCCATCCTGGCGGCCGGATATCGAGGGCGAGCATTGCCTGGTCGAAGAGGTCCTCCGCATCCACGGCTTCGAGAACATTCCCGCCCTGCCGCTGCAGCGCGAGACCGCGCTGCCGGCGCCGGCCCTGACCCCGGCGCAGCGCCGCGTCGCGCTGGCCCGGCGCCAGCTCGCCGGACGGGGCCTGATGGAGGCGGTGACCTGGTCCTTCATGGCCGAGGCGCAGGCGCGGCTGTTCGCCGATATTCCGGACGGGCTGAGGCTGGCCAACCCGATCAGCGCCGACCTCGACGTCATGCGCCCGTCGATCCTCGCCAACCTCGCGCTCGCCGCCCGGCGCAACGCGGACCGGGGCTATGCCGACGTGGCGCTGTTCGAGATCGGCCCCGCCTGGCGCGACGACACGCCCGACGGGCAGGACACGGTCGCCGCCGGCCTGCGCCACGGCAAAATGTCGCCGCGCCACTGGGCGGCGCCGGTTCGCCCGGTCGACGCCTTCGACGCCAAGGCGGACGCCCTGGCGGCGCTGGCCGCCGTCGGCGCGCCGGTGGAGAATCTCCAGGCGGATCGCGGGGCGCCGTCCTATTACCATCCGGGCCGGTCGGGCGTGCTGCGGCTCGGCCCGAACGTGCTCGCGCAATTCGGCGAACTTCATCCCGCGGTCTTGCGCGGCCTCGACGTCGGCGGCCCGGCGGTGGGCTTCGAGGTTTTCCTCGGCCGCGTGCCGCAGCCCAAATCCAAGGGCGGGCGCGCCCGGCCGCCGCTCGACGTATCCGCCTTCCAGGCGGTAACGCGCGACTTCGCCTTCGTCGTCGACGCAGGCCAGCCGGCCGATGCGGTGGTGCGCGCGGCGCAGTCCGCCGACAAGGTCCTGATCGCCGATGTGTCGGTGTTCGACGTCTTCGAAGGCGAGGCGCTGGGCGCGGGCCGCAAGTCGGTCGCCATTTCGGTCACGCTGCAGCCGCGCGAGGCGACCCTGACCGATGCGGAGATCGATGCGGTCGCCGCCAAGATCGTCGCCAACGTCGCGAAGCGCACCGGCGCCACCTTGCGCGGCTGACGGCGCAGCGCCTTCGATTCGCTGAGAAAATTTTCGGTCATTAAGGTAATCTTAACTGCTATAGCAGTTGACTGCGTGATGGTTCGATTGTATTTGCGCCGTCACGAAGACCCGGCGAGGTGCGGTCGAATGTGGAACCGCAGATCGAGCGACGGATGACCGGGCGATGGCGATAAAAGTGCGCAAGCATTCCTATGTGATTCCCTGTTCCAGCGATTTCCGCGATGCCGTGCAGGCGCTGGCCGACCGCCGCGAGGTGAATGTCGGGGACGTGGCGCGCTCGGTCATGCTGATCGTGTCGCACGACACGATCACCGCCTGCCCCGATCCGGGCGAGCCGGGGCCGTCCGACCGCGAGACGGTCATCCTGAAATCCGGGCCCAACAACGGCAAGCCCTGGCGGCGCAAGCCGCGCCTGCAGGCGCGCCTGCCGAAGGGCTACAAGGTGGCCGACATCCGCCGCGCCCTCGGCGTCGCGCTCGCGCTCAGCATGGGCGAGATCAGCGTTTCGCTCGAGGACGGGCGCGCGCCGAAGGCGAAGGAGCGGATCCGCGGCCTGAACGACGAGATCGCGCGGCTGCGCACCGCCATGTCCGTGGTCGCGCCCGATCCGCTGCCGCAAGGCGTCCGGAACGGCGAAGAGGCGTTGTTCGTCCTGGGATTTCCGCCGGGAAGAAAGCCGGGCCAGGCCGAGATCAAGGCCCGCTTCCGCATGCTGGCGACGATCCACCATCCCGACGCGCCGTTCGGCGACACGCGCCGCATGTCGCAGCTCAATCAGGCAATGTCCTGGCTCCGCGCCGGCGCGGCGTGAGGCTTCAAGTCCTCCCCCCTTGCGGGGGAGGATTTAGGTGGGGGGTGATGCGCACACAGAGCTCATGGAAGCTCCCCCCACCCTAACCCTCCCCCGCAAGGGGGGAGGGAATTTTAGTGGTGATTTCGCCAGCAGCGTCACATCCCCGGCGACTTCACCCGGTCCCAATAGGTCTCGTTCACTTCCTTGATCAGCCGGTCGTGCCGGAAGCCGATGCAGCTACGGTAGCGCGAGATCCGCGTCTCGAACGCGTGGTACCACATCTCCTCGTCCTTGATGTAGGAGCAGCCGTCGAGCGCCGCTTGCGCGCCGGCGACCGCTTCGGCCGAGAGCGGCCCGCCGGCCTGTTGGTTGCGGGATGCGACAACCTGCTGGTAGACGGCGTCGCGCTCGGCGATGGAGGCGACGCGGTCGCGCGGCAGATCATTGAGCATGTCGCCCAGGATGCGGGCCGACGTGACGCGATCCCGGCGCTCCCTCAGGATATTCTCCGCGGTGGCGCGCAGCGGCCCCATTATGAGCTCGATCTCGTCCTCCATCAGCGGATTGGCGTCGCCGGGCCTCCACGACGGGGCGACGACCACGTTGTGCGCGACGCGCAGCTCCATCCGGTCGATCGCGTGCTTGTGCAGGGCCGCCTTCTCGACGATGAAGCGCACGGACATGTGCTCGCGCTCCGAGATCATCTGCATGATCTCCAGGGGAAGCGACTTCTCCTCGCCGGACGCCGTGATGCCGACGAGCTGAAGGCCGTTGGCGCGGCCGGTGCCGTAGCGCTCCTCGTCGACCAGCCCGTAAGGCGTCTTCGCCCGCGGCGTCGCGCGCTCGGCCTGCAGGCAGATCGAGGTGGCTTCGGCGAGGCATTCGTCGCCCGTGCAGCGGAACTGCAGGTTCTCGCCGCCGGCGACCAGAAGCATGGCCTGGGGCGCGGCATTGGCTGCGTTTGCCGTCAATAATCCGAGGATTGCGGTGGCTGCGATCGATAGGAAACGCATGGCAATGCTCCCGTTCAGGGGCTGCCGCCCGGCGCATCGCGCGTTTGGGCGGATCGAACCCGGGCCAAACCACAAGTCATTGTAGCACAGCCGGACCGGTTCCGCATCCCTGCGGCCTCGAAAGCGGGCGTTCTAGCCGAACACGCTCACTTCGGCGCGTTGCCGCCCTTTCAGCATCGTCCCGTAGCTCTCGCGCGTCTTGGCCAGGTGGGCGGACGCGGCGTGGGAGTCGAGCGCCGCCTGGTCGCGGTAGACCTCGTAAAGCACGACGATGCCCGCATCGGCCCGGTCGACGCCGACGTCGAAGTAGAGGCAGCCGTCCTCGACCTTCAGGCAGTTCTCGGCGTGCTTCCGCATCAATGCGATGAAGGCGTCGCGATGCTCCGGGTGCGGCTCCATGCGGACGACGAGGGCGATCCTGCTCATGTCATATGGCCTTTCTTCAGCGGGTTTTCGGGATCTGCTTGCCGGCCCATTTGCCGACCCATTCGGCGACGCGGGTGATATCCTGCTCGCCGCCGCCCACCGCGCGGACAAGCCGCAGCGTCTGGCGCACCGACTGGCAGACCGGCATCGGCACGCCGAGCGCCTCGCCCTCCGACAGCGCGAGATCGACGTCCTTCATCAGGATGTCCAGCGCCGCGCCGAAATCGTAGCCGTGCGTCAGGACGTGACCCGGATACTTCTGGAGGGTCGAGCTGTTGCGCCCGCTGCCGAGGTTGATCGCCTGCAGCATGATTTCCGGATCGAGTCCGGCCTTCACCCCCATGACCATCGCTTCCGCGGTGGCGACCAGCGCGGTCGCCGACAGGATGTTGTTGGCGAGCTTGAGGCTCTGCGCCATGCCCGGCTTTTCGCCGACATAGGTCACCTTGCCGAGCGCATTCAGCGCCGGCTCCAGCCTGGCGAAAGCGTCCTTCGGGCCGGACGCCATGATCGAGAGCGTGCCCGCGGCGGCGCCGGGCGGGCCGCCGCTGATCGGGCAGTCGATCGTCACGATGGACGCCGCCGCCAGCTCGCCCGCCATATCCTCGACGAAGCGGGTGCCGACCGTGCCCATGTTGACGAAGATGCGGGCTTCCTTGCCGCCCCGCACCCCGGCCGCGCCGAGGGCGACTTCGCGGTAGGCGGCCAGCGTTGGCAGCGACGCGCAGACCAGCTCGGCTTCGTCCGCGACCGCCCTGGCCGAGCCGGCGACCCGCGCTTGCCGCTCGGCCAGCGGCCGCACCGCCGCTTCCCGCGCGTCGTGCACCACGAGCTGGTGGCCCGCCGCGAGCAGGCGGTCGCACATCGGCCGCCCCATGTTGCCGACCCCGATGAATCCGATCTTCATGATTTAAGCTCCTTCCTCGGCAGGAAGGATAAGCGGAGCGCAGCCGGCGCTACAAGCCGCGCTCGCGAAATCCGAACGCGAGCATCAGCACGCCGACCCCAACCAGCGCCGCGCACATGTACCAGCCGCTGTCGAACATCCCGGTGATGTCGACGACCCAGCCGAACAGCGGCGGGCCGGCGATGCTGCCGATATAGGTGCCGACGAGGTTGTAGCCCGTCGCCGAGCCGACGAGGCGCGGCTGCACCCCCTCGACCGCCATGGTCTGCATCAGCGGGGCGTAAGAGGCGATGGTGAGGCCGAGCAGGACCGACAGCGCGACGGCGACCGTCATGCCCGCGCGCGGCTCGATCGCCGCCATGGTCGCCAGGAAGACGGCGGCGCTGGCGCCGATCGCGACGGTCAATCGCTTGCGCCGGCCCTTGAACAGGAAATCGCTGATCGCGCCCCAGCCGAGCCGCCCGACCACGCTCGCCGTCTGGGCGATGCCGTAACAGGCGCCGGCCAGCTCCTGGCTCACCTGCGCCGCCTCGCGCACGAAGAGCGTGAGATAGGCGAAGAAATTATTCTGCCCGACGTTGAACATCATGTTGGAAAGCACGAACCGCCCGAAATTGAAGTCCTTCGCCACCTCGCCCAGCGTGCCGAAGCGGCTGCGGCTCACCGCTTTCACGCGCGGCTTCGGCTTCTCGACGATCAGCAGGCAGGCCGCGCCGCCCGCCACGGTAAGCGCCGCGACGACGACCGTGATCCAGTGCCACGCGCCGGTGCTGGCGAAGGCGCCGAGCGTGGCGGCGATCACGCCGCCGAGCGGCACGCCGGTCTGCTTGATGCCCATCGCGGTGCCGCGGCGCGATGGCGGGAAGGATTCGAACACGCCCTTGGCGGTAGCCGGATTGACGATGGAATAGCCCCACCCCGTCACCACCATCGAGGCGAAGGCGAGCCAGAGGCCGGTCGTCTGGGTCAGCATGAGGGCGCCGGCGATGAGGAGCACGTGCGCCGCGACCAGGGCCCAGCCGACGCCGACCCGGTCGGCGAGGTTCCCGGCAGGCAGCGAGCCGGTGATCTGGCCGATGCTGTAGGCGGTCACCAAGAGGCCGAACTGCGCGAAGCTGAGCGACAGGTCTTCCTTGATCACGGGCGCCATCACCACCAGCGTGCTGATGTGCAGCGTGCCCACGACATGCGCCAGCATCAGGATCGGAAGACGGCGCTTCCAGGGATTGCTGGCGGGGGTGACGTGGTATTCAGACATCTTCTAGATCGGGCCTCTTTTCCCTCCCCCCTTGCGGGGGGAGGGTTAGGGTGGGGGGTCGACAGCAACCGCCCTACCGCAGCGTCTCCAGCAGCCGGATCCACATCTTCGCGCGGGGCTCGAGCGACGAGAAATAGATCTGCTCGTGCTGGGCGTGCGCGCCGACGCCGTCGGCGCCGAGGCCGTCCAGGGTCGGGATGCCGAGCGCGGCGGTGAAGCAGCCGTCGCTGCCGCCGCCGGTGTGCATGTCCTTCAGCTCGAAACCGACCTCGGCGCACACCGCCTTGGCGTGATCGAACAGCGACTGGATGCCCGCGTCCTTCTGGTAGGGCGGGCGGTTGATCGCGCCGGTGACGGTGAGCTCGACGTCCGGGTCATGCGCGGTAAGGCCGAGGATGCGTTCCTGGTACTCGGCCGCCAGCTCCGGCGTCGGGATGCGAAGGTCGATGTCCACCCGGCATTCGTGCGGCACCACGTTGACGCCGGTGCCGCCGCTGACCAGGCCGACGTTGGTGGTGACGCCGCGCTCGTAGTCCGTCATCCCCTCCACCGCGAGGATCAGGCGCGCGATCTCCTTGATGGCGCTGCGGCCGTCGGCGTGGCGCGAGCCGGAATGCGCGGCGACGCCGCGCGCGACGGCGGCGAACCGCCCGACCCCCTTCCGGCCTGTCACGATCTTGCCGCCCTCTCGCGCCGGCTCCGTGACCAGCACGTATTTGTGCTTCCTCGCCTCCGCCTCGATGAAGGCGCGCGAGGTCGGGCTGCCGATCTCCTCTTCGGGAACGTAGACGAAGGTCACCGGCAGCGGCGTCTCGCGGCCCGAGCGGACGAGATGCTGGTAGGCGTAATAGGCGAGATAGGCGCCGGCCTTCATGTCGTAGATGCCGGGGCCGAAGACCGAATCTCCCTCGCGCCGCCACGGGTTGTATTCCTCCAGGCTGCCCGTCGGATGGACCGTGTCGAGGTGGCTTAAGACCAGGATGCCCGGCCCGTCGCCGCCCCAGGGCGTGCGCGTCTTGAGGATGTCGCCGAAGCCGTCCCTGCCGGGGGTGCGCTCGATGAGCGCGCCCAGCGACCGCATGCTTTCCTCGACCACGTCGGCCAGCCGGTTGACCGCCTCGCCGTCGTGGGTCGGCGTCTCGATCTCGACCCACTGCCGGATGCCGTCGAGGATCTCCTCGGCGTCGACCCGTGGCGCGTTCGTGTTCTGCTCGTCCATCGCTGCCTCACCGCCTGAATGTGCCGGAATCTCTTATACGACTATGGCGCGGGCGCGCAATCCGCCCGGATGCACGGAAGCGTCTTGGCGAGCGCCGCGAGGATCGCCGCGCTCCCCGGATAGGCCGGCAGGTTTTGCCAGTCGAGGCCGAAACCGCGCCTGACCTCCTCGTAGGTCTGCTCGATGTGAAGGAAGCGGCCGGACGAGCGCTCGGCGTTGGAATTGCAGGCGTCCGCGCTGCCGTTGAGGTCGCGGCCCTGAACGGTGTTGGCGGCGCAGAGCCAGCGCGTCCGGATGCTGCGGTCGCCCGGGTCCTGGCAGCTTACCGCGCGCTCGCGCCCCAATGCCTCGCGCACGGCATCCCGCACCCGGCCGGACAGCATCTTGTCGTCCGGGCGCTTCTCGGTGCTGCCGTCGGAGATCACGAACCACACGGCGCTGCCGGAATTGTTGAAGCCGTGCGGCTGGAACACCACCGACCGGGGCCAGTGCCGCGAAAAATACCGATGCGCGACATGGAACAGCGTCGCCGGATTGTGCGCCGGGTCCGACGCCCGGTAGGGGTTGTTGCCGTCCCCACACACGCGTGTCTTGCCGCTGCACGGCGATTCCGCCTTGGCGGCGCAGCGGTTGGCGCCCGAGATGACGAGGGCGCGCGCGCCGAGCTTGAGGAACAACACGGCTGCCTGCCGGTCGGAATGGCGGTCGATGACCGGATGCGGCGCCTCGATGACGACGTCGCGCGACGGGTTGACCGCGACGGCGACCGTCGGGCCGATGCCGGCCCTGTCGCTCTCCATCAGCAGGACGTAGCGCCGCCCGCCTTCCTCCTTCTCGACGATCGCGTAGCCGGCCGCCGCGGCGTGCCGGCGCGCGGCGTCCAGATCGCCGGAGGTCACCCCTTCCAGCGCCGCCGCGAACGGCTTTTCGACCGCGTCGATCGCCGGCATCGCCATCATGCTGTCCGCCATGCGATGCGGCGCATCGAACAGAATCTCCAGGACCGTCGTCTTGCCGGTCACCTTATCGTTGCCCTGCGCCGCGCCTATCGTCCCCAAAACCAGGACGAGGACCGCCGTCAGGACAGTCCCCGCTCGTGCTCGCGCCATGCTCCTCCCCCCTGCAAAGTCCGGCCGCGCTTTTTATCCTCCTCTTGCCAGCTTGTGCCAAGAACCGTCTTATAGCGGCAATATTGCGAAGGCCGGGCGCCCTGACCCAAGAGTCCGGCATAGAAATGGGAGCGAACCATGGTCGACACCATCAAGGCGAACGGCGCCACGATCGCTTATCGGCTGGAGGGCCCGGAGAATGGCCCCGTGGTCATGCTGAGCAACAGCCTTGCGTCCAATTTCACCATGTGGGACGCGCAGATTCCTGCCCTCACCGACAAATACCGCGTGCTGCGCTACGATCAGCGCGGGCACGGTGGCAGCGAGGCGACGAAGCCGCCCTACAGCTTCGACCTTCTGCTGGAAGACGCCCGCGCGCTGATCGATGCGCTCGGCCTCGGCAAGGTGCATTTCTGCGGCCTGTCGATGGGTGGCATGACCGGCCAGCTCTTCGGCGCGCGATATCCCGGGATGCTGCGCAGCCTGATCCTCTGCGATACGAGCAGCCGCATGCCCGACCCGGCCATCTGGGCCCCCCGCATCAAGGCGGCGCGCGGCGACGGCATGGCATCGCTCGCCCCATCGACGCTGGAGCGCTGGTTCACCGCGCCCTACCGCAGCAAGGACAAGCGCGAGATCGAGCGGGTCGGCGCGATGATATCGGCGACCCCGGTCGACGGCTTCGTCGGCTGCTGCAACGCCATCGCCGCGATGGACCAGACGCATCTTCTCGCCGGCATCAAGACGCCGACCTTGATCATCGTCGGCGCCGACGATCCCAGCACGACGGTCGAGCATTCCGAGGTCATCCACCGCGAAATCGTCGGCTCCAAGCTGGTCGTGCTCGAGAACGCGGCCCATCTTTCCAATATCGAACAGGCGGCCGAGTTCAATGCGGCGCTCCGGGCGTTCCTCGACAAGCATTGATCCCGCCGCTTCCGCACGCACAGGACTACCGCGAAGAAAAGGACCATCCATGGCCGACAGGAAACCCACCATCGCCGTCATCGGCGGCACCGGAGCGCTCGGCTCGGGCTTCGCGCAGCGCTGGGCGCGGGCGGGCTATCCGGTCGTCATCGGCTCGCGCTCTGCCGAGAGCGCGGCGGCGAAGGCGTCCGACATGGCGGCCGGGATCAAAGGCTCCAAAATCACCGGGCTGGAGAACGGCGCCGCGGCGGCCGCCGCCGACATCGTCGTGCTGACCGTGCCCTACGCCAATCACGAGCCGATGCTGCGGGCGGTGCGGGATGGCGCGCAGGGCAAGATCCTGGTCGACGCCACGGTGCCGCTCGTCCCGCCGAAGGTCGCGCGGGTCCAGCTTCCCGCCGGCGGCTCGGCGGCAAAGGAGGCGCAGGCGTTCCTCGGCGACGGCGTGCAGGTGGTCTCCGCCTTCCAGAACGTCGCCGCCGACCTGCTGCAGGACGAGGCGAGCCGTATCGACTGCGACGTGCTGGTCTGCGGCAACAAGCGCGAAGCGCGCGATGCTGTGGTCAAGCTGGCGGAGGCCGCGGGGCTGAAGGCGTGGCATGCCGGGCCGATCGACAACTCCGCAGCGGCCGAGGCGCTGACCTCGGTCCTCATCTTCATCAACCGCAATGGCGGAGTCGACCACGCCGGCATCCGCATCACGGGTGAGCAGAAGACGTGACGCCGCGCCGCCTCGAGATCACCGCCCTTCCCGGCATTCCCCTGGTCCGGCCCGGCGACGACCTTGCCGCACTCATCGTCGCCGCGCTCGGCCGCGCCGAGATCGCGCTCAAGTCAGGCGACGCCCTGGTCGTCGCTCAGAAGATCGTCTCCAAGGCCGAAGGCCGCTACGCCGCCCTCGCCTCGGTCGAGCCGGGCGCCGAGGCCCGCGACCTCGGCCGCAAGACCGACAAGGACCCGCGCCTGGTCGAGCTGATCCTGCGCGAATCCGCGCGCGTCGTGCGCCACCGGCCGGGCCTGCTGATCGTCCAGCACCGCCATGGCTACGTGCTCGCCAACGCCGGCATCGATGCATCCAACGTCGAGCCCGACGCGGCGGCCGGAGAGCGCGTGCTGCTGCTGCCCGAAGACCCCGACCGAAGCTGCCGCGAGCTGCGGCAGCGGCTCAGGGCGGCGACCGGCGTCGCGCCCACCGTCATCGTCAACGACAGCCTCGGCCGCGCCTGGCGGAACGGCACGGTCGGCACGGCCATCGGCTCCGCCGGGCTTGCGGCCCTTCTCGACCTGCGCGGCGAGACCGATCTGTTCGGCCGCTCGCTTCGTGTCTCGCAGGTCGGGCTCGCCGACGAGCTTGCCGCCGCGGCGTCGCTGGTCCAGGGCGAGGCGGCCGAGGGCACGCCGGTGGCGCTGATCCGCGGCATGGCGCCGGAGCCGGCCGAGCAGCAGGCGGCCGACCTGATCCGCAGCGAGGACGAGGACCTGTTCCGATGACCGGGCGCGCGGCGCCGACCTGCCTGGCGCTTTCCGGCGGCGTCGGCGGCGCGAAGCTCGCCCTCGGGCTTTCGCGCGTACTGCCGCCGGAGGCCTTGGTGGTGGTCGCCAACACAGGCGACGATTTCGAGCATTTCGGACTGCTGATCTGCCCCGACATCGACACCGTCACCTACACGCTGGCCGGCGTGAGCAATACGGAGACCGGCTGGGGCCGGGCCGGCGAAAGCTGGAACGCGATGGAAGCGCTGGCCGCGCTCGGCGGCGAAACCTGGTTCCGCCTCGGCGACCGCGACCTGGCGCTGCACCTGGAACGCACGCGGCGCATCGCGGCCGGCGAGTCGCTGAGCGCGGTGACCACCGATCTCGCCCGCCGGCTCGGCATCGGCGCATGTATCGTCCCGGCGAGCGACCAGCCGGTCCGCACCGTCGTCGAGACGCCGGATGGCCCGCTCCCCTTCCAGCATTACTTCGTGCGCGAGCAATGCCGGCCGCGCGTCACCGGCTTCCGCTTCGCGGGCGCCGATGCCGCAATGCCGTCCCCGGCCTTCGCCGCGGCGCTGGCGGGCGGCGTGTCGGCGGTGGTGATCTGCCCCTCCAATCCCTTCATCAGCATCGACCCGATCCTGGCCGTGCCCGGCGTGCGGCAGGCATTGCGGGACTGCGGCGCACCGGTCGTCGCGGTGTCGCCGATCGTCGCCGGCCGCGCCATCAAGGGGCCGACCGCCAAGATGATGGCCGAGCTCGGCCTCGCCGGCGGCGCGGTCGAGGTCGCCCGGCACCACCGGGGCCTGATCGACGGCTTCGTCCTCGACCGCAGCGACGCGGAAAGCGCGGCGGCGGTGGAACAGCTCGGTATCGCCGCGCTCGTCACGGGCACGGTGATGGAGACGCTCGACGACAAGACGCGGCTGGCGGAGGAAGTGCTCGCCTTCGCCCGTTCTCTTGGCGCTCGTTAACGCCTTTCCGTTGCAGATGTCGTTGTCTTCATGTGAGCGTCTCGTTCCGGACCCGAAAGACGCCTTTGATGCACGCCGGATTGCAGACGCAGATCTGGATGTGTGATTTCATGAGGAATCCCGACCCATCATAGATCGGTTTGCCCTCGGTAAAGACTGTCCGAACGGTATCGATCGGGGGATAGCCAGCATTCTTTCTGACTTCGTGCACCAGGTTGACGACCGCGCAATCCAGATTCCTACGCAGCGAGTCCTCCCTGTTCCGAGGAAGGGAAGATTTCGCTTCAGTCGTGATCTTAACGAGGTTCTGGTAGGCGTCCCGGACAATCTGGATACCCGCAGATGTAGTGAGGTCCAAGCAGAGCCCGAGATCGATAACGGCGCCCACGACCGTTGGCGTCCTGATGCTCCTAGGGTCCATTGCCTGAGTCTCCCGCGCGAACTCCAATCCCCGGGCGGGATTAGCCTCCCAAAAATACACGCCGTGCCCGAGCCAATCGTAATCATTGCTGCTGGGCTTGAAATCGTGACCGTTCAGGAGCCGGCGCGCGACTGTCGCATCACATCCGTGATATCCCAGTACGAACGAGGCCGACAGCCGGTGCAATTATTTGCTGTATTGTTTGGACAGCCTGCCCGACTTGGTGTGCGTGCCGAGCTGGTGAAGGGTGCTCCGAGCCTTACGCGGAGAAGTCGTCGCGGCTGCGGAAAAGCGCTTTGCCGCGGCGCGGAAATCGTCCGCATCGCGCTGGGTCAATGCTGAGCCTGTCAGGCCGTTCGCAGATTTGGGAGCATTTTTCGCTTTGGGCATCTTGTCCTTGGCCGTCAAATTACATTTCAACCTAACATAGACTTCGCTCGACTTCACGTCGATAGAAACGAAATTTTGCACCCTCTCAGCGCTCTGGCCCCGCCGCGCATCCCTTTGCTATAGTCGCCGTCTCGCCAATGGACCGCACCGAAACAAGGAATCCTGGCATGTGGGCGGTGCTGCCGGCAAAAGACATGGTCGATGCGAAACAGCGGCTCGCCGATGCGCTGAGCCCGGCTGAGCGCCGCCTGCTGTTCCGCACCATGTACGAGGACGTGCTGACCGCGCTGTCGCAGGCGACGGCATTGGCCGGCATCGCCGTCGTCACGCGCGATCCGGAAGCCGGCGCCGTCGCCCGGTCCTACGGCGCGCGCCTGATCGCCGAGGCGGAGAACCAGGGCCAGACCGCCGCCATCGAACGCGCCGCCGCCGCGCTTGCGGCGGGCGGCGCTGCCGGAATGGTCACCATCCCCGGCGATGCGCCCCTCATCACCGCGGCCGAGATCGCCGCCGTGCTGGCGGCGCATGGCGCGGGCGAGGCAATGACCATCGTCCCGGCGCACGACCGCCGCGGCTCGAACTGCATCGCCGTCACCCCGCCGGGGCTGATTCCCTTCAGCTTCGGCAACGACAGCTTCCGGCCGCATCTGGCGGCGGCGCGCACGCGCGGGATCGAGCCCAGGATCGTCGAGCTGCCCGGAATCGGCCTCGACATCGACACGCCGGACGACCTGCGCATGCTGATCGCGCGCGGCGGCGATACGCGGACGCACGCCTATCTCGCGTCGAGCGGCATCGCCGCGCGGCTCGGCGACGGATTGCGCCGGGCCGGGGGAGCCGCCTGATGGGCGTCATCGGACGGCCCTTCGCCGGAACCGGGCGGCTCGACCGCGACGCGGTGCTGGCGCTCGCCGAGGTCAACGACACCGCCGCGCTGACGCAGGCCGCCGCCCGGCTGCGCGACGCGGGCCACCCGGTCGCCTTCAGCTATTCCCGCAAGGTCTTCATCCCGCTGACGCAGCTCTGCCGCGACGTCTGCCACTACTGCACCTTCGCCCACCCGCCGCGGAAGGGCCAGCGCGCCTACATGACGCGCGACGAGGTCCTGGCGGTGGCGCGGGCCGGCGCGGCGGCCGGCTGCAAGGAAGCGCTGTTCACGCTCGGCGACAAGCCGGAGCTGCGCTATGCGATCGTGCGCCAGGAGCTGGCCGCGCTCGGCCACGACACGACGATCTCCTATCTGGCGGAGATGGCGGACGCGGTGTTCGAGGAGACGGGGCTTTTCCCGCACGTCAACCCGGGCGTGCTGACGCGGGACGACATCGCCCGGCTGCGCGAGGTTTCCATATCGCAGGGGCTGATGCTGGAGAGCGCGTCGGCGCGGCTCTGCGAAAAGGGCGGGCCGCATTACGGCTCGCCGGACAAGGAGCCCGCAGCCAGGCTGGAGACGATCCGCCTCGCCGGCGAGCTTCGCGTGCCCTTCACCTCGGGCATCCTGATCGGCATCGGCGAGACGCGGCGCGAGCGGATCGAATCATTATTGGAACTCAGGGACCTGCATGAACGTTACGGCCACGTGCAGGAGATCATCATCCAGAATTTTCGCGCCAAGCCGGGAACGCGGATGGCCGGCGCGGCGGAACCGGACCTCGATGAGCTCCTGTGGACCATCGCCGTGGCGCGCCTCGCGTTCGGCCCGGAAATGAACATCCAGGCGCCCCCGAACCTGAGCCCCGGCGTCCTGCCGAAGCTGGTCGGCGCGGGGATCAACGACTGGGGCGGCGTGTCGCCCGTGACCCCCGACCACGTCAATCCGGAAGCGCCCTGGCCGCATCTCGACGCGTTGACGCGCGAGACAGCGGCCGCCGGGAAGCTGCTGACGGAGCGCCTCGCCGTCTATCCCGGCTACGCGCGCAAAGCCGAAGAATGGATCGGCGGACGGTTCCGCACGCCCGTGCTGCGGGCGATCGACACGGACGGTTATGCGCGGGCGGAGGACTGGTCGCCGGGCCTTCCCGGCTCGCCACCGGATCTCGCGATTGGGGTCGGCAAGGCGGACGGCGCGTTCCGCGCGATCCTGGACAAGGCGTCCGCGGGCGACACGCTGAGCGAGGCGGAGATCGTCCGGCTGTTCCGCGCGCGCGGGCGCGAGTTCGCCGAGGTGTGCGCGGCAGCCGACCGGCTGCGCCGCGACGTCAACGGCGATACGGTGACCTATGTCGTCAACCGCAACATCAACTATACCAACGTTTGCTATTTCCGTTGCCAGTTCTGCGCCTTTTCCAAAGGCAAGCTGAGCGAGAACCTGCGCGGGCGCCCCTACGACCTCGGCCTCGACGAGATCGAGCGGCGCGGCCGCGAGGCATGGCAGCGCGGCGCCACGGAGCTTTGCCTGCAGGGCGGCATCCATCCCGACTATACCGGCGAGACCTATCTCGACATATGCCGGCGGCTGAAATCGGTCCTGCCGGACATGCACCTGCACGCCTTCACGCCGCTGGAGATCTGGCAGGGCGCGAAGACGCTCGGTAAGGACGTGGAATCCTTCCTCCGCGAGCTCCGCGACGCCGGGCTCGGCACCCTGCCGGGAACGGCGGCGGAGATCCTCGACGACGAGGTGCGGGCGATCATCTGCCCCGACAAGGTCAACACGGAACAATGGCTGTCCGTCATGGAGACCGCGCACCGGCTGGGCCTCCGCAGCACCGCGACCATCATGTACGGCCATGTCGACGGGCCGGAGAACTGGGCGCGCCATCTGCTGCGGCTGCGCGATTTGCAGATGCGCACGGGCGGCTTCACCGAGTTTGTGCCGCTGCCGTTCGTCGCCATGGAGGCGCCGATCTACCTCAAAGGCCGCGCGCGCCGCGGGCCGACCTTCCGCGAAGGCGTACTGATGCACGCGGTGGCGCGGCTGGCGCTGCACCCGCATTTCCGCAACGTGCAGGCGTCCTGGGTCAAGATGGGACCGGAGGGCGTGCGGGCCTGCCTCGATGCCGGCGCGAACGACCTCGGCGGAACGCTGATGAACGAGACCATCACGCGCGCCGCCGGCGCCTCGCATGGCGAGGAGATGCCGCCCGAGGCGATGGAGGCAATGATCCGTTCGGTCGGGCGGACGCCGAAGCAGCGCACCACGCTCTATGGCGACGTGCCGGAGGGCCGGGTTGCTGCATCCTTCGGCGCAGGCGCGCTCGAGCCGGTCAATCTGCCGCGCGCAATCCGCTACGAGCGCCCGGACGACAAGCCCAGCCCTCTCATCAGACCCGGACTAGAGGCGTGAATTTTCCAAAAATTTTCATTCTCTCGATCGTGATCGGACTGACCGCGGCGACGGCGGCATCCGCCCAGGATGCGGCCGGGGAAGCCAAGCCAAAGCGGCCGCTGGATACCTCCTCCTTCGTCACGCTGCAATTCGACAACGATTTCTTCGGCGGCAGCGATTCGCATTACACCAACGGCATGCGCGCAGCCTACCTGTCGCCGGAGGCCGCGGTGCCGGAGCTGATGCGCAAGTTCGGCGAGCTCGTTCCGCTGTTCAGCTCGACCTACAACATGCGCTTCAGCATTTCGATCGGGCAGAACATCTTTACGCCCGAAGACATCACGCTCAGCGATCCGCCGACCAACGACCGCCCCTATGCGGGCTGGCTGTATACCGGCTTCGGCCTGATTTCGGAAGACGGCGTATGGCTCGACAAGCTCGAGCTGGACGTGGGAATCGTCGGTCCCTACTCCTTCGCCAAGGAAACCCAGACCGAATGGCATCGGGTGTTCGGCTTCAACAAGCCGCAAGGCTGGGACCAGCAGATCAAAACCGAACCGGGGGTAAACCTGTACTATGAGAGCAGCCGGCGGAGCCTGTTCGAGCTGCCGCTCTCGACGTTCATTCCCATCGAGAACCTCGGCTTCGACTTCACGCCGCACTTCGGGGTCGCGCTCGGCAACGTCCAGATCCACGGCGCCGCGGGTTTCACGGCGCGGTTCGGCGACGATCTTCCCGCGGACTACGGCCCCCCGAAGATCCGCCCCAACCTGCCGGGCTCGGACTTTTTCGTGCTGGACGACAACATCGGCTGGTATTTCTTCGGCGGCATCGAGGCGCGGATAGTCGGCCGCAACATCTTCCTCGACGGCAACACCTTCCGCGACAGCCGGAGCGTCGACAAGTATCCCGTCGTCGCCGATTTCCAGGGCGGCGCCGCCATCACTTTCCAGCGCGCCCGGCTGTCCTACACGCACCTGTTCCGCACGCCGGAATTTCAGGGCCAGGACGGGTTCGACAGCTACGGATCCGTCGCCCTTTCGATGCGGTTCTAGAGCGGGAATGGCAGGGCTGGGCGCTACTGTCTAGCGCAGTTGCGGGCCGAAGCATGGATGCCGCGGACGAGCCGCGGCATGACGGACTGTGTTGCTTCCACTCCAAGAGCGTCACTCCGCGGCTTGGCCGCGGAGTCCATGCGCACGATCTGTCAACCGCTGCGACTAACCGATCGCCTGCTTCACCTTGGGCATGACCTCTTCGGCGAAGAGGCGCATGCCGTCGGCGACCTGGTTGTGCGGCATGCCCACCCAGTGCAGCCCTAGCACCATATGCGTCACGCCCAGGCGCTCGTGGTAGCCGATGATCTGCTCGGCGACCTCGTCGGGCGAGCCGAACAGGAAGCGGTCGCGCGTCAGCTCGTCGAAGGCGAGCGACAGGTCGTCGTCGCCCTTCGGCATCGCCTTGTCCTGGCCCCACTCGTGGTAGACCTTGTACTTCTCTTCCAGATAGGGGCGCGCGAGCCGCGTCGCTTCGGCGCGCGAGCCGGCGACGAATATCTCACGCATCAGCGGCAGCTCCTTCGGGAAGGGCTTCTTGTACTCGTCGAGCGCTGCCTTGTAGATGTCGAGCTGGCGCTCGATCGTGTCCATGCGCTGGTGCGGATTGATGAACCAGGTGTCGGCCAGCTTGGCGGCGCGCCGCACCGCCGCATCGGCGTTCGCACCGAGCCAGATCGGCGGCATCGGCTTCTGCAGCGGCTTGAGCGACAGCGTGCAGTCGGCAAGCTCGAAATGCGAGCCCTTCATGTTGACGTGGTCCTCGGTCCAAAGCCGCTTGATCGCCTCGAGGTTTTCGAGCAACCGCGGCACGCGCTCCTTCTGATTGGTGCCGAAGCCGAGGAACTCGACGTCGCGGTAGCCGAGGCCCGAGCCGAACACGAGCCGTCCTTCCGACATCACGTCGATCGTGGAGAGCTGCTCGGCGATGTCGAGCGGCTTGTGCAGCGACAGCAGGATGATGCCGGTGACGATGCGCATGCTCGGCACTTCCCCCATGATCCGCGACAGGAAGGGCACGAGCTGGAACTGGCTGAGCGGATAGCCCGCGTAGTGCATGCCGGTCAGCAGGTCCGAAAAGCCGAGCTCCTCGGCCAGCCGCGCCTGCGCGACCAGCTCCTTGAAGCGGGCCACCATGTCGTCGCCCTGCCGGTACTGCCCGCGAATGAAGAAACCGTATTTCATCGATCGTCGCTCCGTCCCATTTCGAGTTTGCGCTCTCGCGTCAGATGCCCTGCTCGACCTTCGGCATGACCTCCTCGGCGAACATCCGCATCTGCTCGAGCACGAGGTCCTGCGGCATGCCGACCCAGTGGAAGCTCAGCACCACGTGGTTGACGCCAAGTTGACGGTTGTACTGGATCAGGGTTTCGGCGATCTGGTCCGCCGGGCCGAGCAGGAAGCGGTCCTCCTGCAGCTCCTCCAGCGCCAGCGACAGGTCGTTGTCGCCGGCCGGCATCGCCTTGTCCTGGCCCCATTCGTGATAGATGCGGTATTTCTCCGCGAGATACGGCCCGCAGCGGTCCATCGCCTGTTTCTTGGTCGGCGCGATGAAGATCTCGCGCGCCAGCGGCAGCTCCTTCGGGAAGGGCTTGCCGGCCTCGTCCAGCGCGCGGCGGTAGATGCCGAGCTGGCGGGCGATCGTCTCCATCTTCTGATGCGGGTTGATGAACCAGGAATCGCCGAGTGCCGCAGCTCGAGCGATGGCGCCGTCCGCATTCGCGCCGATCCAGATCGGTGGGCGCGGCTTCTGCGCCGGCTTGAGCGAGACGCGGACATGGTCGAGCTCGAAATGCGAGCCCTTCATCGTCACCTCGTCCTCGGTCCACAGTCGCTTGATCGCCTCGAGATTCTCGATGAAACGCGGCACGCGGTCCTTTTGTGTCGTGCCGAAGCCCTTGAACTCGACCTCGCGATAGCCGAGGCCGGCGCCGAAGATCAGCCGCCCGCCCGACATCACGTCGATCGTGGCGAGCTGCTCGGCGATGTCGAGCGGCTTGTGCAGCGAAAGGAGGACGATGCCGGTGAGCAGCCGCAGGTTCGGCGCTTCCGCCATGACCCGCCCGAGGAACGGCACCTGCTGAAACTCCTGCAGCGGATAGCCGGCGAGGTGCTGGCTCTTCAGCAAGCTGTCGAAGCCGAGCTGGTCGGCGAGACGGGCCTGGGCCATCTGGTCCTCGGTCCGGCGCACCATGTCGTCGCCTTGCGGATACTGCGTCCGCATGCCGATCCCGTAGCGCATCGTCCTGCCGTTCATTCGTCCCTCTCCTTCCGTCACATGCCCTGTTGAACCTTCGGGAAGACTTCCTTCGCCATCAGCTCGAAAGTCTCCAGCACCTGGCTCTGCGGCAGGCCGGTGCCCTGCACGCTCATGATGATGTGATTGACGCCGAGCGTGCGATGGTAGCGCAGCATCTCCTCGGCCACCTCGTCGGGCGAGCCGACGATGAAGCGGTCCTTCGCCAGCTCCTCGTAGCGCTGGCTGATGTCGTTGTCGCCCGCGGGCATGACCTTGTCCTGCCCCCAATCCTCGTAAGCCTCGTACATGCTCTTGAGGAACGGGCCGGCGACGCGAACGGCTTCCTCATGGGTCGGCGCGCAGAATACCTCTCGCCGCATCGGCAATTCCTTGGGGAAGGGCTTGCCGCAGGCGTCGAGCGCCCGCTTGTAGATCTCCATCTGGCGCTGGAAGGTGTCGAGCCGCTGGTGCGGGTTGAGGTACCAGCAGTCGCCGAGGCGGGCCGCGCGCTCCACCGCCTTGTCGGCGTTGGCGCCGACCCAGATGGGCGGATGCGGCTTCTGCACCAGCGGGACGGAGATGCGCGCCTCCTCCAACTCGAAATGCGTGCCCTGCATGGTCACCGGGCCGCCGGCCCAGAGGCGCTTGATCGCGTCGAGATTCTCCTCGAACCGTCGGACCCCGCCCTTGCGCTCCACGCCGAAGCCCTTGAACTCGACGTCACGGTAGCCGAGCGCGCAGCCGAAGATCATCTTGCCGCCGGACATCAGGTCCATCGTCGCGAAATTCTCCGCGACTTCGAGCGGCTTGTGCAGCGCGAGCAGGACGATGCCGGCATTCAGCCGGAGACTCGGGCATTCCGCCATCACCCGGCTGAGGAACGGGATCTGCACCATCTCCTGCATTGGATATGTGGAGAAGTGCGAACCTTTCGTCAGAGAATCGTAACCTAGCTCCTCCATCGCCCGGGCTTGCTCCATGAGCTCCGCGAACCGGGTGCGCATGTCGTCGCCTTGCGGAAAAACGCCCCGCAGCATGACGCCGAATTGCATTTTCTTCATTTGTCGGGGTGTCCTTCTTCTCTAGCCCTTGCGCACGCGCGGGAAGACTTCCTCGGCCATCATCGTGATGGTGTCGAGCACCATGCTCTGCGGCATCCCGGGCCACTGCATGCTCATGATCAGGTGGTTGATGCCCGTCTGCCTGTTGAGGTCCAGGATCTGCTCGGCGACCTCGTCGGGCGAGCCCACGAGGAAACGGTCGCGCAGCAGGTCGTCGAAATCGAGGCCCAGGTCGTTGTCGCCTTCCGGCATCGCCTTGTCCTGGCCCCACTCGTGATAGGCCTTGTACTTCTGCGCCAGGAACGGCTTGCAGAGCCGCATCGCTTCCTCGCGCGAGCCGGCGACGAAGACCTCGCGCCGGGCCGGGAATTCTTTCGGGAACGGCTTGCCGCATTCGTCGAGCGCCTTCCGGTAGACCTCGGTCTGGCGGATGATCGTGTCGATGCGGTTATGCGGGTTGACGTACCAGCAGTCGCCCATGCGGGCTGCGCGCTCGATGGCCACGTCGGCGTTGGCGCCGATCCAGATCGGCGGATGCGGCTTCTGCACCGGCTTGGTCGCCGCGGATGCATCCTTCAGCTCGAAATGCGAACCCTTCATGTTGACCACGTCCTCGGTCCACAGGCGCTTGATCGCAATCAGGTTCTCCTCGAACCGCAGGACCCGCTCCTTCTGGTTCGTGCCGAAGGCGAGGAATTCCACCTCGCGATAGCCGAGCGCCGCGCCGAAGATGACCTTGCCGCCGCTCATCACGTCGACCGTGGCGAGATTTTCCGCGATGTCGAGGGGCTTGTGCAGCGACAGGAGGATGATGCCGAAGTTCAGCCGGAGATTAGGCGCCTCCGCCATCACGCGGGACAGGAAGGGAAGCTGCTGGAAGTCCTGGAAGGGCGCCGAGCTGTAATGCATGCCGTTGGTGAGGCTGGCGTAGCCGAGCCGGTCGGCGAGGCGGGCCTGCTCCATCATCTCGCGGAAGCGGAGCTGCATGTCGTCTTGCCCGGGGAACTGCGCCCGCAACATCAGACCGAACTGCACATCAGCCATCGCTTGCTCCTTGCCTCCCAATGATTTCGGATCGCCTGCCGGGGTGCGGCGGCAATGGCCGCAGGGCTGCGTTCACGCTGAGATGCGTGCAGAATAGCCGGATGGCGGCGCGCTGTCACACGGCGCCTGCGCGGTGGAGGATGGCTGCTTTTCCTTGCGATTCCGCGCGCGGCTGCGCATCTATTGCGCGACCGGCGTCGCTGCGGCCGGGCGGATGGGTTGCGGCCTGACGAGAATGCGGATTCTGATCATCGAAGACGATGCCGAGGCGGCGGCCTTCCTGGCGAAAGGCCTAAAGGAATGCGGCTTCGCCGTCGACCATGCGGCGAACGGGCCGGACGGGCTGCATCTGGCGACGACCGAGCCCTATGGCGCGATGATCGTCGACCGCATGCTGCCGGGGATGGACGGCCTGCATATCGTCGAGCTGCTGCGGAAGGAGGGCAACGCCACCCCGGTGCTGATCCTGAGCGCGATGGACGGCGTCGACGAGCGGGTCAAGGGCTTGCGCGCGGGCGGCGACGACTACCTGACCAAGCCCTATGCATTTTCCGAGCTGCATGCGCGGCTCGAGGCGTTGCTGCGGCGGGGCCGGTCGGCGCCGGCGGAGACGACGCTGCGCGTCGGCGACCTGGCGCTCGACCTGCTGTCCCGGAGCGTTACGCGCGCCGGCAGGCCGATCGACCTGCTGCCCCGCGAGTTCCAGATCCTGGAGTTCCTGATGCGCCACTCGGGCCAGGTGGTGACGCGCACGATGCTGCTCGAACAGGTCTGGAACTACCACTTCGATCCGAAGACAGGGGTGATCGACGTGCAGATAAGCCGTCTCAGGCAGAAGCTCGACAAGGATTTCGACAAGCCGATGCTGCAGACCGTCCGCGGCGCAGGGTATTGCCTTCGTGCCCCAGATTAGGCTTCTCCGCACCTCCACCTTCCGCTACGCCGTTCTCTATATGGCGGTGTTCGGGCTTTCGGTCTGCGGCCTGCTCGGCTTCGTCTACTGGAGCACGGTCGGCGTCATCGAAGCGCAGAGCGACGCGACCATCGAGGCGGAGATCACGGGGCTCGAGGAGCGCTACCGCGCGCGCGGCCTGTTCGGGCTGGTGGAGGTTATCCGCGCGCGCAGCACCGACGAGGTCAGCGAGCGCGGAATCTACCTGCTGACCGATCCGCTGATGAACCCGCTGGCGGGCAACCTGACGCGCTGGCCCGACGAGGCGCGCGGCGATCCGCGCTGGGTCGATTTCCGCATCCAGCACGCCGATCCGCCGGGCGCACCGCAGATCGCCCGCGCGCGAACCTTCGCGCTGCAAGGCGGCTTTCATCTTCTGGTCGGCCGCGACATGACCGAGCGCGCCGAGTTTCGGGACACGATGTTCGACGCCCTGATCTGGGCGCTGGCGATTACCGCGGCGCTCGGCCTCGGCGGCGGGCTGCTCCTAAGCCGGAACTTCCTGCACCGGCTCGACGCGATCAACGAGGGCAGCCAGGCGATCCTGCACGGCGACCTGACGCAGCGGATGCCGGTCAGCGGCAGCGGCGACGAGTACGACCGCCTGGCGCAGAACCTGAACGAGATGCTGGATCAGATCTCCCGCCTCATGGAAGGCATGCGGGGCGTGGCGAACGACATCGCGCACGACCTGCGGAGCCCCATCTCGCGGCTGCGCAGCCGGCTCGAAGTGACCCTGATGGACGAGGCGGACCCCGCGAAATACCGCGCGGCGCTGGAAAAGACGATCGAGGAGGCGGACGCGGTCCTCGAGACCTTCAACGCGCTGCTGGCGATCGCGCTCGCGGAATCCGGCGCGCTCAGGAAGAGCTTTGAGCGGCTCGACCTCGGCGCGCTGGTCGGCGATGCCGCCGAGCTCTATCAGGCCGCGGCGGAGGAGCTGGGCCAGAAGCTCGACGTGTCGGTCGCGGGCACGCCCGCCGCCATGGGGGACCGCAACCTGCTGTCGCAGTCGATCGCCAATCTCCTCGACAATGCCTTGAAGCATACGCCGGCCGGTGGCGCGATCCGGCTCGCCGCGCGTACCGATATGGACGGCCGGGCGGAAATCGTGGTGAGCGACACCGGTCCCGGCATTCCGCCAGAAGAACGGACCCGCGTGCTCGAGCGCTTCGCCCGGCTCGACAACAGCCGCAGCACGCGCGGCAGCGGCCTGGGGTTGAGCCAGGTCGCGGCGACCGCACGCCTGCACGATGCGGATTTGACCCTGGAGGACGCCTGTCCCGGCCTCCGCGTTCTCCTTCGCTTTCCGGCCCCGCGACCGGCGTAACGTCGCTCCGTGGATGCCGCGGACTGATCCCCGGATCATGTCCGGGGAGCGGCATGACGTTAAATATTTGAGATACAACCCTAACTCGTCACTCTCCGGCTTGTCCGGGGAGTCCATCGCACCGAAGTGAATAATAAAATACATTATTAAAATGTAATTATTAACTATAGAGTGATATATATGTATATTAGTTGACCGTTGCCCTTCATGATGTTATTTATTCCCTCAGCGCCGATTTGAACGCTTCAGATTGCGGGCGCTTAACAAATGCGGCTAAAGCGATTCGGGCTCTGCCCGGCTGTCGGCCGCGGCGGAGTTTTTGTTGGGGCCGCCACAAGAGCCCAGGGACGCAAGGAGACCGAGTTGCCAGATATCCGGCGAGCCGCACCCGGCCAGGGAATCGTCCACATCGTGGGCGCGGGCCCGGGCGACCCCGACCTTCTGACGCTGCGCGCGCTGCGGGTGCTGCGCCAGGCCGATGTCGTCATTCACGATCGCCTGATCGGCCCGGAGATCCTCGACTTCGCGCGGCCGGACGCGGAACGCATCTATGTCGGCAAGGCGAAGGCTAACCACAGCCGGCCGCAGGGCGAGATCAATGCGCTGATGGCCTCCCGCGCCGCCCAGGGACAGCGGGTCGTCCGGCTCAAGGGCGGCGATCCCTTCGTCTTCGGGCGCGGCGGCGAGGAGATGCAATATTTGCTTTCCCGCGGCATCGCGGTCGAGATCGTGCCCGGCATCACGGCCGCCACCGGCTGCGCCGCCTTCGCCGGCATCCCGCTGACCCACCGCGACCACGCGACCGCGGTCACCTTCATCAGCGGCCATGCGAAGGAAGGCGAGCCCGATCTCGACTGGGCTGCCCTTGCCGCCGGACGCCAGACGATCGTCGTCTATATGGGCGTCTCGACGGCCGGCGACATCGCGCGCCGCCTGATCGGCAACGGCATGACGCCGTCGACCCCGGTCGCGGTGGTCGAGAACGGCACGCTGCCGACCCAGAAAACAGTCACCGGCACCTTGCTGCGCCTCGAATACCTGATCGAGGACAACGGCATCGCCGGGCCGGCCCTGATCATCATCGGCGACGTGGTGCGCGCCGCCGCCGCGAACTGCGCGACGGCATGGCCGCTCGCCGCGGCCGAATAACGAGGAAAGCGTCATGACCGTGAAAGCCATCACCGCGAACCGGCTGAGCGACGGCAACGTCGTCTACCTGCGCCAGGACGACACCTGGAGCGAGCGCATCCAGGAGAGCATCGTCGCCGATTCCGAGGATCTCGCGACGGCGCTGCTGGAGCTGGCGAAACGCGCCGTGGCAGAGCGCCTCGTCGTCGACCCCTACCTGTTCGCCGTCAGCGTCGAGGACGGCAGGATCCGCCCGCTCGGGCGACGTGAGGAGATTCGCGCCGCCGGCCCCAGCGTGCGCACCGACCTCGGCTATCAGGCGGCCGCGGAGTAATCGCCGGAGTAATCGCAAATGTACCGCTACGATGAATTCGACCAGACCCTCGTCGACGATCGCGTCGAGCAGTTCCGCGGCCAGGTGCAGCGCCGCCTGTCGGGCGCGCTGACGGAAGAGCAGTTCCGCCCGCTCCGGCTGATGAACGGCGTCTATCTTCAGCTCCACGCCTACATGCTGCGGGTCGCCATTCCCTATGGCGTCCTGTCGACGCGGCAGCTCCGCAAGCTCGCGCACATCGCGCGGCGCTACGACAAGGGCTACGGCCATTTCACGACACGCCAGAACATCCAGTACAACTGGCCGAAGCTGTACGAGGTGCCGGACATCCTCGCCGAGCTGGCCGAGGTCGAGATGCACGCCATCCAGACCAGCGGCAACTGCATCCGCAACGTCACCGCCGACCAGTTCGCCGGCGTCGCGGCCGACGAGATCGAAGACCCGCGGATCTATGCCGAGATCATCCGGCAATGGTCGACCCTGCACCCGGAATTCAGCTTTCTGCCGCGCAAGTTCAAGATCGCGCTGACGGCGGCGCCGCACGACCGCGCCGCGATCAAGACGCACGACATCGGCATCGGCATGGTCAAGAATGCCGAGGGCGAAACCGGCTTCGAGATATTCGTCGGCGGCGGCCTGGGCCGCACGCCCGTCGTCGCCAAGCGGGTTCGCGGCTTCCTGCCGAAGCAGCACCTGCTGTCCTATCTGGAAGCGATCCTGCGGGTCTACAATCAGCTCGGCCAGCGCAACAACATCTACAAGGCGCGCATCAAGATCCTCGTCAACCAGGTCGGGATCGAAGCCTTCACGGCGATGGTCGAGGAGGAATGGCAGCATCTCAAGGACGATGCGCTGGACCTGCCCGCGGACGAGATCGCCTATATCAAGTCATACTTCGCACCGCCGTCGTACGAAAAGCTCGAAGGCGAGGATGCGTCCTTGGCAGAAAAGCGACTGGCCGAACCGGCATTCGCCCGCTGGCTGCTGACCAGCCTGCAGCCGCACAAGGCGCCGGGCTACGCCATCGTGACGATTTCGCTCAAGCCGGACGGCGGCATCCCGGGCGACGCGACGGCGGAGCAGATGGAAGCGGTCGCGGACCTCGCCGACCGCTACAGCTTCGGCGAGGTCCGCGTCGCGCACGAGCAGAACCTGGTTCTCACCGACGTGCGCCAGCGCGATCTCCACGCCGTCTGGCAGGAGCTGCGGCGGCACGGGCTGGCGGCGCCGAACGTCGGGCTGCTCAGCGACATCATCGCCTGCCCCGGCCTCGACTACTGCAGCCTGGCGAACGCGCGGTCCATCCCCCTCGCCCAGCAGATCACCCGGCGGTTCGCAGATCTCGACCGGCTGCACCATATCGGCAAGATCACGCTCAACATCTCGGGCTGCATCAACGCCTGCGGCCATCATCACGTCGGCAACATCGGCATCCTCGGCGTCGATAAGAAAGGCACCGAGTTCTACCAGGTGACGCTCGGCGGCAGCGCCGACGAGAACACCTCGCTCGGCGAAATCGTCGGGCCGGCGTTCGATGAGCATCACGTCGTCGATGCCGTCGAGACCGTCGTCAACACCTATCTGGAGATCCGGAAGAACGGCGAAGACTTCATCACCGCATACCGCCGCGTCGGGCTCGCCCCCTTCAAGGAGACCCTCTATGCCGCTCATTAAGGACGGAAAGATCGCGCAGGATCCGTGGATCGAAGCCGCGCCGGACGCGGCGCTGCCGGATGTGGACGCCCTTCTCGTGCCCTATGCGGTGTGGCACGAGCACCGCGAAACCCTGATGAAGCGCAACGGCCGTCTCGGCGTCCGCCTCGCGGCCGACCAACCGCCGCAGCTCATCGCCGGCGACCTCGACCGCCTCGACCTCGTCGCGCTCGAGTTCCCGACCTTCCGCGACGGCCGCGCCTATTCCTACGCCCGGCTGCTGCGCGAGCGTTACGGCTACAAGAAGGAGCTGCGCGCGGTCGGCAACGTGCTGCGCGACCAGTTCCTGTTCATGCACCGCTGCGGCTTCGACGCCTACGCCGTCGCCGACGAAAATCTGGCGGCCGAATGGTCGCGCGCGCTGGCGGAGATCTCCGTCGTCTACCAGCCGTCCACCGACCGGCGCCGGCCGATTTCGTCGCTCCGCCGCAGGACGCCCGCCGGCCCGGGCGCCGCGCCCGCACCGAAGTCGGGCGAGATCGTTTCCTCCTGGGCCTATTAGGCCCATCCGCACCCCGCCGCACCGGAGCGGCTTCGGCTGCTCCGGTGGCCCCGCGGCATCTTCGCCATTGAGCGACGCCACAGAGTCGAGCTACTCTCCACCCGTTGATGGTTCCCCGTAAGGGGATGAAAAGGGAACACGGTGCGGTTCCGCACGCCGTCGTGCAGGAACCAAGACCGTGGCTGCTCCCGCAACTGTAGGCGACGAGCCGTCGTCCAAAATTCGGTCACTGGGCAAGCCCCGGGAAGGCCGGACGAACGGCAAAGACTCGCGAGCCAGGAGACCTGCCATCGATCATCGTCACCCAACCGGCGGGCGGGAAGACCGGCGGGACGGATCTCCGTTGTGGTGGCGTCGTCGCAGGTAGGGCCGCCGGGGATATCGTCTATGGGGCAAATTCGCTCAGAGACTCCTACGCTTGGTAACGGCCGCTCGGTCGCACCGCCGCCGTGGTGTGTCCGGCTGTCCGCTTGCGCGTTTGGCAAAAACAAAAGCGGACGGAGAAAATCGAGATGCAAGGCAATACCAAGAAACACCTGCGCCGGCGCGGATTCGCCGTTTACACGGCGGCGGCGATCGCAATCGCACCCGCGGCCGGAAGCGCGCAGGAGGGGAGCGCATCCGGCGCCACGCTGCTGCCGGAAACCGTGGTCACCGCAACGCGCAGCGAAACGCCCAGCCGCCAGATCGGCAGCTCGATCACGGTGGTCACCGGCCAGGAGCTCGAACGCCGCCAGGTCCGGTTCGTCGGCGACGCGCTGCGCCAGGTGCCGGGGGTTTCCGTCAACAGGACCAGCGGCTTCGGATCGTCGACCGACGTCCGCCTGCGCGGCGCGGAGGCCAACCAGACATTGGTGCTTATCGATGGGGTGAAGGTAAACGACCCGGCCCTCAGCTCGGCGTTCAATTTCGGCAACCTGCTGACGAGCGACATCGACCGCATCGAAGTGCTGCGGGGGCCGCAGAGCGTGCTCTACGGCAGCGATGCGATCGGCGGCGTGGTCAATATCATCACCAAGCGGGGCGAGGCCGAGCCGAAGGTCCGCGCCAGCGCCGAATACGGCTCGTTCGACACCTTTCACTCGACCGCGTCGCTGTCGGGCGGCAGCAAGCTCTACGACTTCGCGCTCAACGGCACCTTCCTCCGCACGGACGGGATCTCGGCCGCGTCGGAAGCCAACGGCAACACCGAGGAGGACGGCAACCGCAGCAAGACGCTGCAGGGCCGGTTCGGCGTTCGCCCCAGCGACGTCGTCGAGCTGAGTTTCAACGGCCGCTGGCAGCGGGCGAAGGTCGAAACCGACGAATTCGTTACCATCGCCGAGGACGACGGCTCCTTCACCAACAGCACGGAGCGGTTCGGCAAGGCGGAAGCGAAATTCTCGTTCTTCGACAAACGCTGGGAGCATATCTTTTCCGGCGCGCTGTTCGACAACAAGCTCGAGAGCGACGGCGGCGCCTTCGGCGGCTCGAGCACGCACGGCGACCGCCAGAGCCTGCAATACCAGACCAACCTCAGCGTCGACACGCCGGATTTCGCCGATGCCGCGCATACCTTCACGCTCGGCGTCGACGGCGACCGCGAACGCGTCCGCACGAACAGCACCTTCTCCAGCGTCGACCGCACGCTGAAGACGACCTCGCTCTACGGCCTCTATCAGGTCGGGCTTTGGGACCGGCTGTTCCTCACCGGCGGCGGGCGGTACGACGCGAACGATTTCTTCGAGGACGCGACGACCTACCGCGGGACCGCCGCGCTGCTCTTTCCCGAAACCAACAGCAAGCTGCACGCGAGCGGCGGCACCGCCGTCAAGAATCCGACGGTGTTCGAGCTGTTCGGCTTCGCGTCCAACTTCGTCGGCAACCCGAACCTCACGCCGGAGTCTTCGGTCGGCTTCGACGTCGGGCTGGAGCAGTCCTTCTTCGGCGGCAGGGTCGTCGGGGACATCACGTATTTCCATAACCGGATCGACGACCTGATCCTCGGCTTCGGCAACACCGCCGTAAACCAGGAGGGAGCGACGAAGATCCACGGCATCGAGCTGTCGGGGCAGGCCGAAGTCATGGACGGGCTCAGCCTCGGCGCGAGCTACACCTGGATGACGACGAAGGACGCTGACGGCAATCAGCTCGTCCGCCGCCCGAAGCACGCGGCGAGCGTATCGGTGAACTACGCCTTCCTGGAAGAGAAGCGCGCCAACGTCAACGTCGCGCTGATCTACAACGGCGATCAGCAGGACGTGGCCTTCGCGCCCAGCCGCCACGTGACGCTCGACGACTACCTGCTGCTGAACGTCGCCGCCTCCTACCGGGTCAACGATTACGTCGAGCTTTTCGCGCGCGGCGAGAACCTGCTCGATCAGGAGTATCAGGAAGTGTTCTCCTTCGGCACGCCCGGCATCGCGGCCTACGGCGGGCTTCGCATCAGCTTCGAGCCGCTCAAGATGGTAGGCCTCGGCAAATGACGGCAGCGAAGACACTCGCCTACGAAGCATTTCAGCTTGAAGTTTCCCCTCTCCGCCCCGTGGGCGGAGAGGGTCAGGGAGAGGTGGCTGGCACGGCCGACAGCACGATCGCCACCTCACCCGACGCGCTTTGCGCGCCACCCTCTCCGCCACTCCGGCGGAGAGGGAGAATTGTCATGTGGGCGGCGGCAGCGCTTGCAATAGCGTTGTCATGCGCGCCTGCCGCCGCCGCGCCGCAACGGATCGCATCGATCTATCTTTGCTCCGATCAGCTTCTGCTTCGTCTGGCGGACCGCGCGCGAATCGTCTCGATCAACCGCTTCGCCGCGGACCCGTCATTCTCGAACGAGGCGGGAACCGTCGCAGGGATTCCGCTCAACCGCGGCCTCGCGGAGGAGATCCTGCCGTTGAATCCGGATCTCGTCATCGCCGGGGTCTTCACCGCACCGGCGACGAAGGCGATGCTGCGGCGGCTCGGCATCGCGGTTCTCGAGCTGCCCGTGGAAGAGGACTTCGCGGGGATACGCGACAACATTCGCCGCGTCGCGAAGGCGATCGGCGAGGAGCAGCGGGGCGAGCGGCTGGTGGCCGAGCTGGACCGAAGCGTCGCCGCGGCGCCGGCCCCCGGCGCCCGGCGGCCGGAGCTGATGCTGTACCGCTTCGGCGGATACTCCCAAGGCCGCAACACGCTCAGCCATGCGATCTTCGAGCGGGCCGGCTTCGCCAACTATGCGGCGTCGAGGCTGAACGGCGTGGGCCGCCTTCCGCTCGAGAAGATCGTCAGCGACCCGCCCGACGCGATCCTGCTCGGCGACGAGGGGACGGAGCGCAACTCGCTGTCCGCGGAGACCCTCGCCCATCCGGCGCTGCGGAAGCTCCGGGCGACGCTGCCGACGCTGGTCGTTCCCGACCGGCTTTGGCTCTGCGGGCTTGCGAATACCGGCGAGGCCGTCCGGCGGCTCGCCGCTTTCCGGGCGAGCATGCCGGATATCCGGAAACGCGCGCCGGAGCCCGCGCGATGAGCTCCGCCGATATCGCTTTGCGCCTGCCGCGCGACGCGACGCTGCATTCGGCGCTCGCCGCGGCGCTCGCCGGCGCATTCCTGCTTTCGCTAGCGGTCGGACCGGCCCAGCTCGGACTCATGGAGGTCGCGGCCGCGCTGTTCGGCGGCGGCCCGGAGCCGGCCCAGCTCATCGTCCGTGAGATCCGCCTGCCCCGCGCGCTGCTCGGCCTCATGATCGGCGCCACGCTCGGTCTTTCCGGCGCCGGGCTTCAGGGCCTGTTCCGCAATCCGCTGGCGGAGCCCGGCCTGATCGGCGCCTCCTCGATGGCTGCGCTGGGCGGCGTCGTCGCGATGTATTTCGGGCTTTACACCGCGTTCCCGCTCGCGCTGCCGGCCTTGGCAATGCTGGGCGCGCTCGTCGCCGTCACGCTCCTGCTGCTGCTGGCGGGGCGCGACGCCTCGACTTTGACGATCATACTCGCGGGCGTCGCGATCAGCAGCCTGGGCGCGGCGCTGATATCGCTCGCCATCAACCTGTCGAACAACCTGTTCGCGGTGACCGAGATCGTCTTCTGGCTGATGGGATCGCTGGCCGACCGGAGCATGGACCATGTCTGGCTCACCTTGCCGTTCATGGCGGCGGGCGGGCTTCTCATCGCGTCCTGCGGCCGCGCGCTCGACGCGCTGACGCTGGGGGACGACACGGCGCGGAGCCTCGGCGTCCGCCTGACGCGGACGCGCATCATGATGATCGTGGGAACGGCGCTCGCCGTCGGCGCCGGAGTAGCCGTTTCCGGCGCGATCGGCTTCGTCGGCCTCGTCGTCCCGCATCTGCTTCGCCCGCTGGTCGGCCATGAGCCGCGCCGGCTGCTGCCCGCCAGCGCGCTGGGCGGCGCGATCCTGCTGCTGCTGGCCGATGCCGGCGTCCGCGTGCTGCCGACCACGGCGGAGCTGCGCCTCGGCGTCGTCACCGCGCTGATCGGCGTGCCGTTCTTTCTCTTCCTCATCTTCAAGACACGGCGGGAGGCGGCATGACCGCGATGCGGCTGACCGGCATCCATGTCGTCCGCGAGGGCCGCCCGATCCTGAGCGAGGTCGGCCTTGCGCTCGGCCCCGGCGAGGTGCTGGGAATCGTCGGACCGAACGGGGCCGGCAAGTCCACCCTGCTGCGCGTCATGGCGGGGCTGCTGGCGGCGGAGAGCGGCGCGGTCGAACTGGACGGCAGGGACATTCGTCACTGGAGCCGCGGCGATCTCGCCCGCCGCATCGCCTATCTGCCGCAGCATCCGGAATGCCACTGGGCGATGGCGGTGGAACGGGTCGTGGCGTTGGGACGCCTGCCGCACATCGCGCCCTGGCGGCAGCCGTCGGCGAAGGACCGGCAAGCGATCGGCGCAGCGATGAAGGCCGCCGACGTGGCGCATCTCGCCGGGCGACGCGCCGGCTCGCTGTCGGGGGGCGAGCATGCCCGGGTGATGCTGGCGCGCACGCTGGCGTCGGAGCCGGACCTGCTGCTGGTGGACGAGCCGGTCGCCGATCTCGACCCATATCACAGCATCGACGTCATGGATCATCTCTCCGCGCTCGCCGGCGCGGGACGGGCGGTGGTCGTGGTGCTGCACGACCTGACGCTCGCCGCGCGCTATTGCGATCGCCTGGCGCTGCTGAGCGACGGCCGCATCGTCGCCGAGGGGCCGGCGGAGCCGACCCTGTCGCCCGAGAACCTCGCCGCGGTCTATCGGGTCGCGGCCTTGCGCGGCAGCCACGAAGGGAAACCCTACCTGCTGCCTTGGACGCGTTTGCCTGGGACGAGGTTGCCTGGGACGCGGCTGCCGGACGGGACGGGCGCGCCATGACGGAGCCGTTCATCGCGGCGCCAGCCGGCATTCCGCCGGCCGTGGATCGGAAGCTCGGCATGCGGGAAACGGTCGCCGCCGCCCTGATGCTTTCGGCTGCGGCGCATGCCGGTGCGGTCTATTGGGCGGTTTCCGGCGATCCGCTGCGCGAAGAGGCCACGAGCGCCGGCGGCGCCGTCGCGGTCGAGGTCGTTCTCGTCCAGGGACCGGGCGCGCCGGCTGCCGGTGGCGGGCATGCCGCCGATGACGGTGACGCCGGGGAGAGGAGCGGGCCGGAGCGAAGCGCCGATCGCACGGTCAACCAAGACGCTTCCGCCCCTGCCGCAGAACCGGAAGAAGCCACGGCGCCTGCGGCTAGCCCTTTTGCGCAGGTGGAATCGCCCGCTCCTGCTGCGGTGCAACACGCGCCGGTATCGGAAGTCGACGCACCGCCACAGGCTGCGCCGCCGCCGCCACCGCCGCCGAAGCCGGCGCATGCCGAGCCGCCGAGAGAGGCGCCGGCGCAGGTCGCCCGCGCCGCACCGGCCGCATCAACCGTCGCAACAGTCCCGCCGGCCACCGAAGGCCGCGCCGGCGCGCCGCCGGGCACCGCCCGCATGGAAGAAGGGCGCGCCGCGCCGGGCGGTTCGGATGGCATGGAAGCGGCGGCGGCGCTCGCCGATAATCCGGCGCCCGGCTATCCCTATGCCGCCCGCTTGCGCGGCCAGCACGGGCGCGTGCTGCTGTTCGTCGAGGTGCTGGCGACCGGCGAGGCAGGCGCCGTCACGGTCGGACGGTCGAGCGGGCATGAGAGCCTGGACAAGGCGGCGGCGCAGGCGGTGCAGCGTTGGCGGTTCCGCCCGGCGCGGCGGAACGGCGCGCCCGTTGCCGCCCGCGTCGAGGTGCCGATACGGTTCGCCCTTCAGTGAGCGGTGTGCGCCTTCGCGGACGGAGCGCTCAGGCGCGCGCGGCGCGGCCGCGGCCGTCGGGTGCGAGCGGGCCGAAAATTCGCACGGCTTCGCCTTGCCAGCGGTCGGCATAACGGCAGATTTCCGCGTCTTCCGCCCCTTCGGCCCATGGCTTCTCGGGGGCGAACTCGATCGCCTTCGGGACGAGGTCGGGATCGGAGGCCCCTTCGCGCCAGCACCAGGCCGACGGCAGCTCGCCGATCGCGCCCTGCGGGAGCCATGCGAATCGATCGAGGCGCGCGGCGGCCGTGGCCGCGACGGTCTTCGCGGTCAACGTCCGGTTCGCCGCGTGGCCGCAGTTCCAGAGCAGCAGCGGCGAGCGCAAGATCGCTTCCGGCTCCGCGCCGCTCTCCGCCGCCACGCCCATGACCGCATAGCGATCGTCGCGCAGGCGCCAGAGGTCGTAGATGTCCGCCTGAAACAGCATGTCGCTGCTGACGAAGGCCGCCCATCCCGTGAACCCGTTCAGGGCCGGAATGAGGAAGCGGGCGCGGGCGCGCGCGGTTCCTTCGGGGTCGGGGGCAGGCCCGCAAAGCGCCGACACCGCCTTCGGCTTCAACGAGACGATCTCGACCAGATCCGAGGCATGACGCTGGATCGAGAAGAGACAGACGTCGAGCGCACGCGGGTCGTGGCAGTCCCAGCCGACGTATATTCTGGTGTGGTCCATGAAGCCAACGTATATGCGTAAAAGGCCGAAAATCGTTCCCCAATAAGGCGGCAATGGGGCTTTCTTGGGCGATCTCGCTTCGCACCTGCAACATGACACGATCGTTACAGCGGTGCACTGTCTGGAAGTGGCATTCCGATGGCTCTTTAGGAGTAGGTTCAGCGGTGGTGCTGGACCGGCGGAATCGCGTCCCGCTTGCATAAAACATGAAAATATAGGAGCGTATACAGTTAAGGTTACACAATTCGTCGGCGTATCTGGTAGACGGGACAACGCCTAGCCAAGTTACTCCAACAATTCGTGACACCTGAAAATTGACACGGGTCCAGCCGGGCGGGACGTGTTTTGTGAAACTCTTCCAAGGAACGGAGTAGTTATGGCTACCGGAACAGTGAAATGGTTCAACCCGACCAAGGGGTACGGGTTCATTCAGCCGGATGACGGCGCGAAGGATGCGTTCGTTCACATTTCCGCAGTCGAACGGGCGGGCCTCAACACCCTGCGCGAAGGGCAGAAGGTATCCTACGAGCTCGTGGCCGGAAGAAACGGCAAATCCGCGGCGGAAAACCTCACCCTTCTCGATTGATTCGGCGGTCGGTGCCCAGCAGCCGGGCATACAGCAAGTCAAAGGGCGGGCCGATCGGCCCGCCCTTCTCGTTTCAGGCGCCTATCAGGCGGCCGGGACGCCGCAAAGGATCAGCTGGCGGCGTCGCGCATCAGGCCGGAGATGTAACGGTAGAGGGTGTCGAGCGAGCTTCCCATCGACGTAAAGGCGGCCACCCCAACGATGGAAACCAGCGCGGCGATCAGCCCGTACTCGACGGCGGTCGCACCGCCCTCGTCGAGCACCAGAGTTCGAACCAGATCGATCATTGCAATATCCCCTGATTATTTTGCCGTCTTTTAGAAACACTACGTTAATATTATTAGGCGTGGCTCAAATGTACCATATTACATAGAAAATAACCACCATAACTAGAAGTACATTTCGCCAATATTTAGATATATTTTAGGGATATTGCCTTTGCTTGGCGTATTTCACCTCAAGCGGGGCTTACCGCCGCGTGCGACAAGGTCGTCTTCACCTGGCGTCCGAGCAGGTCGATCAGCACGAAAACCCGCTCCCGGTCGGCAACGCCGATGAACCGCCCGATCAGGTCAGCGAAGGGGCCTTCCACCACGCGCACGGGGTCGCCCCGCCGCAGCCCGTCGAGGGGCGAAAGGCGGTCGAAGACGCCGAGCGCGGCGCGTTCGCCGATCTCTTCCGCCAGCCCCGACGGCAGCGGCGACGGCGCGTCGCCGCGGCGGACCAGGTCGCAGACGCCCACGGTCGAAAGGATCGGCCGCCAGCGCTGCTCCAGCATGTCGAGGGCGACGAACAGGTACCGCGGGAACAGGGGCCGCTCGACGACCTCTTGCCGCCGCGCATGGCGCCGCCACCGCTTGTAGGTCGGCAATATCGCAATGAAGCCCTGCCGCAGCAGATGGTCGCGCGCCTTGGATTCGCTGTTCGCATGGGTATAGACGACATACCAGCGCTTCATCCCGTGGCCTCCGCGGCGGGAACGGCGGCGGCGGAGGCGGCGATCCGCAGCAGCGGTGGCGCCATCACGCGGGCGGCGGAAAAGCCCGCCGCGGCGGCCTGCCGCACGGCCGCATCGTAAATCGACTGCGGCGCCTGGGTGTCGGTCACGAGGAAGCCGTCGAGCCCGGCGGCGCCCGCGAGTTGCAGCGCCGCGGCCAGATCCTTCACCACGGGAACGCCGGCGCATTGTCCCCCGGCCGCCCGCGGATCGGCGACGCAGACGATCTCGGCAGCAGTCTCAGCCGCGCTCAGCACGGCGATCTCGGCGAGCTCGCCCGCGCCGATCAGGGCGATCCGCCGCCATCCCAGACGGCCGGCGGCGTCGAGCAAGGTGGCGCATTGCGCCCGC
Organism: Alphaproteobacteria bacterium; assembly: GCA_009377445.1. Classification (GTDB taxonomy): domain Bacteria; phylum Pseudomonadota; class Alphaproteobacteria; order UBA8366; family UBA8366; genus WHUA01. The sequence goes on from WHUA01000001.1 coordinate 230,425, forward strand.
GCGTCGCGGAAGAAATTGAAGGAGATCGTGAGATATTCCGCGGTGAGCCGGCTCTTCTCGGAAAATCCCTTTGGCGTCAGATAGTAAGCGTATCGATTGAGAGGCACCTGGCTGACCTTGATCAGCCCCTTCTTGGCGCAGCGCTTGAGATAGGCGTTGGCCAGCCCCAGCGCGATGCCGAGATCCCGGGAGAGCGAGCGCTGCGTGACGGCGCTGTCCTGCTCGATCGCGCTCAGCAGTCCGAGCATGATCTCCGGATCCTCGCTTCCGCTGCGCTTGCCGGCCTTCGTTTCCTGCGCGGTCGCCGCCATCGCCCGAACACCCCCAACTGCGTCGTTCATAACGTGAACGCCATCGGAAGTCAATGCGGCGCGCGGCTGGCGCCTTCGCCCCGCCCGGCGTTTGCGCTAGAGCAGCCTGCGTCCGATCGGACGCAGATAAGTTGCTCTAACCTTTTAAGATAGATCAATTTACCTGCAATCAGGTGATTCCACCTGATTGCAGATTGATCTAGGCTGGGCCGGCAAAAACAACCGCCGGAGGGAGGCGCCGATGCAGTTCGGCATCATGATGCGGGGGCAGTTTCCCGCGGGCGACAACGTCGCCGACCGTTTCGAGGAAATGCTGGAGCAGACGCGCCGCGCCGAGCGGCTCGGCTACCACTCGATCACCAAAGGCGCGCATTACAGCGCCCATCCGCTGCAGGACCTGCAGCAGGTTCCCTTCCTCGCGCGCATCGCAGCGGAGGCGCCGAGCCTCCGCCTCAACACCGGCGTCCTGCTGCTGCCGCTGCACAAGCCGCTCGACGTGGCGGAGCAGCTCGGCACGCTCGACATCATGACCAACGGCAAGCTCATCTTCGGCTGCGGCGTCGGCTACCGCGACATCGAGTTCGAGGCGTTCGGCACATCGAAGAAGGATCGCGGCCGCCGCTTCGAGGAGAACCTCGCCGCCGTCAAGCGCCTCTGGACCGAAGACACCGTCACGATGAAGGGCAGCCATTTCAATCTCGTCGACGCCGGCTGCTCGGCGAAGCCGGTGCAGAAGCCGCACCCGCCGATCTGGATCGGCGGCAGCGCGGACGCCGTGATCCGGCGCGCGGCGCGGCTCGGGTCCTGCTGGTACATCGGCCCGAACGACCGCCTCGACGCGGTCGCCGATCAGGTCGATACCTACAAGCGGGCGCTCGACGAGGCCGGCAAGCCGTTTCCCGACGAGTTCCCCTTCCGCCGCGAGGTCTTCGTGGCGAAGACGCGCGAGGAGGCCTATCGCGTCGCGAAGGAGCCGATCATGACCAAGTACCGCGCCTACCACGCCTGGGGCCTCGGCCGGTCGCGGCCGGGCGAACCGGACGAGCTCGGCCAGCCCTTCGAAGACCTGCTCGAGGACCGCTTCTTCATCGGCTCGCCGGACGACGTCGCCGAGCAGATCATCAAGTTCAACAAGCGCGTCGGCATGAACCACGTGGTCATGAGCATGCATTGGCCCGGGCTCGAGGTCGCGCGCTCGATGGAGGCGATGCAGATGCTCGCCGAAGAGGTCTTCCCGCGGGTGCGGCAGGGGCTGTGAGGGGGCCGATAGCTGAGCCGCTCGGGCAGCTATGGGATGGCGCGCGCGCAATCGCCGGTTTAGGATCGCGGTAACACGCGCGGATGGCGCGATCCGAACAGGGCCGGGGAGGATAACCTGTTGCCGGACGACCTGATCATCGAGACGCATGGGCTGACCAAGGAGTTCAGCGGTTTCACCGCCGTCAACAATGTCGACCTGAGAATCCGCCGCGGCAGCATCCACGCGCTGATCGGTCCGAACGGCGCCGGCAAGACGACCTGCTTCAACCTCATCACCAAGTTCCTGGCGCCGAGCGCCGGCACGATCCATTACAATGGCCGCGACATCACGCGCCTCAAGCCGGCCGGCGTCGCGCGGCTCGGCCTCGTGCGCAGCTTCCAGATTTCGGCGACCTTCCCGCACCTGACGGTGATCGAGAACGTCCGCGTCGCGTTGCAGCGCCCGCTCGGAACGTCGTTTCATTTCTGGAAGCCGGAAAGCTCGCTCGCCGTGCTCGACGATCAGGCCATGCGCGTTCTCGCCGAGGTCGGGCTCGGCGACTATGCCGGCCTGCTGGCCGTCGAACTGCCCTACGGGCGGAAGCGGGCGCTCGAGATCGCGACGACGCTGGCGCTGGAGCCCGAGATGCTGCTGCTCGACGAGCCGATGGCCGGCATGGGCCGCGAGGACATCGGCCGGATATCCGGCCTGATTCGCAAGATCAGCCGCAATCGCACGGTGCTCATGGTCGAGCACAACATGTCGGTCGTCGCCGACCTGTCCGATAGGATCACGGTGCTGGCGCGGGGCGAAGTGCTGGCGGAAGGCTCCTACGCCGAAGTCTCGCGCAACAGCCAGGTGATCGACGCCTATATCGGGACCGGCTTGGATGCGGACGAAGCGGAGGCGCAGCATGGCTGAGGCGGGCGCGGCGCTGCTGAAGGTAAAGGACCTGCACGCCTGGTACGGCGAGAGCCATATCCTGCACGGCGTCGATTTCGAAGTGCATCAGGGGCAGGTCGTCACCCTGCTCGGCCGCAACGGCGCCGGCAAGACCACCACGCTGCGCGCGATCATCGGCCTCCTGCGCCGGCGCGAAGGCTCGATCCTGTGCGAGGGGGCCGAGACGATCCGCCTGCCGTCGAACCGCATCGCCCGGCTCGGGCTCGCCTATTGCCCGGAGGAACGCGGCATCTTCGCCTCGCTGAACGTCCGCGAAAACCTCCTGCTGCCGCCGGTCGTCAAGCCGGGCGGCATGACCGAAGAGGAGGTCCACCGGCTTTTCCCCCAGCTCCAGGCACGCGCGGCGAGCCAGGGGACGAAGCTTTCCGGCGGCGAGCAGCAGATGCTGGCGATCGCCCGCATCCTGCGCACCGGCGCGCGGCTCCTGCTGCTCGACGAGCCGACGGAAGGGCTCGCCCCCGTCATCGTCCGGCAGATCGGGACGATCATCCGGACCCTCAAGCAGCGGGGTTTCACCATCCTGCTCGTCGAGCAGAACTTCCATTTCGCCGCGACCGTGTCAGACTGTCATTACGTTGTCGAGCACGGCCACATCATCGACAGGATCGACAACCGGGAGCTTGCCGCAAACCGGAGCAAGCTCGAAGCCTATCTCGGCGTCTAGCTCAATTGCGCCGGGCAAACAAACCTAGGGAGACGAGAATGCGGATGAAATGTCTGATGATCGCCGCGGCTGCATGCCTCGCCGCCGGCGCGGCAGAGGCGCAATACAGCAACGGCAACATCAAGATCGGCGTCATGAACGACCAGTCCGGCACCTACGCCGACCTTGCCGGTCCCGGGTCCGTGTGGGCGGCGAAGAAAGCCGTCGCGGATTTCTGCAAGGCGCAGAAATGCCACGACAAGATCGAAGTCATATTCGCCGACCATCAGAACAAGCCGGACATCGGCGCCGGCATCGCGCGCCGATGGTACGACGTGGAGCAAGTCGACGTAATGGTCGACGTGCCGACTTCCTCCGTCGCGCTGGCCGTCAACAACATCACCAAGGAGAAGAACAAGGTCTTCCTGGTATCGGGCGCCGCATCCTCCGACCTGACGGGCAAGGCGTGCACGCCCAACACGATACACTGGACCTACGACACATGGGCGCTGGCGAACGGCACGGGCAACGCCATCGTCAAGACCGGCGGCAAGACCTGGTTCTTCCTCACCGCCGACTACGCCTTCGGCCACGCGCTGGAGCGCGACACGGCGGCCGTCGTCGAGAAGAACGGCGGCAAGGTCGTCGGCAAGGTCCGTCACCCCTTCCCGGGGCAGGATTTCTCCTCATTCCTGCTGCAGGCGCAGGCGTCCAAGGCGCAGATCATCGGCCTCGCCAACGCCGGCGCGGACACCACCAACGCGATCAAGCAGGCCGCCGAGTTCGGCATTGTCGCGGCCGGCCAGAATCTCGCCGGGCTGCTGGTGTTCCTGACGGACGTGCATTCGCTCGGCCTCAAGACGGCGCAGGGGCTGATCTTCACCGAGGCATGGTACTGGGACATGAACGACGCGAACCGCGCCTTCGCCAAGGAGTTCGCGGCGGCGAACCGGGACATCCACCCGTCGATGGTGCATGCGGGCGTCTATTCCGCCGTCACGCACTACCTCAAGGCCGTGCATGCGCTCGGCAGCGACGCGGACGGCGCGAAGGTCGTCGCCAAGATGAAGGAGATGCCGACCGACGACAAGCTGATGGGCAAGGGCAAGATCCGCGCCGACGGCCGCAAGATCCACGACATGTACCTGTTCGAGGTCAAGAAGCCCGCGGAGAGCAAGAAGCCGTGGGATTATTACAAACTGCGGGCGACGATCCCCGCCGATGAAGCCTTCCGGCCGATGGCCGAGGGCGGCTGTCCGCTGGTGAAGTAGACGAAGCTCCCTCTCCCCGCGCGGCTTGCGTGGGGAGAGGGACAAACCGCCATCGGGGGAGGGGACAGCGATGTTCGAGTTGCTGGGGGTGCCGCCGCAAGCGCTGTTCGGCCAGCTCCTGCTGGGCCTCATCAACGGCGCCTTCTATGCGATCCTGAGCCTCGGCCTCGCCGTGATCTTCGGCTTGCTCAACGTCATCAACTTCGCGCACGGCGCGCAGTACATGATGGGCGCCTTCGCGACCTGGATGCTGCTGCAGTATTTCGGCGTGCCCTATTGGGGCGCCCTCGTCGCGGCGCCGGTCCTGGTCGGCATCTTCGGCATGCTGCTCGAACGGCTGTTCCTGTCGCGCCTGTATCACCTCGACCATCTGTACGGCCTGCTGCTCACCTTCGGCCTGGCGCTCATTATCGAAGGGCTGTTCCGCCAGCAGTTCGGCTCCTCCGGCCTGCCCTATACCAACCCGATTCCCGGCGGCGCGAACCTCGGCTTCATGTTCCTGCCCTACTACCGGGCCTGGGTCGTGGCGTTCTCGCTTTTCGTCTGCTTCGGCACGTGGTTCCTGATCGAGAAGACCAAGCTCGGCTCCTACCTCCGGGCGGCGACGGAGAAGCGGGACCTCGTGCAGGCATTCGGCGTGAACGTGCCGCGCATGATCACGCTCACCTACGGCTTCGGCGTCGGCCTCGCCGCGCTCGCCGGCGTGCTGGCCGCGCCGATCTACACGGTCAACCCGCTGATGGGCTCGAACCTGATCATCGTCGTGTTCGCCGTCGTGGTGATCGGCGGCATGGGATCGATCCTCGGCGCGATACTCACCGGCTTCGGCCTCGGCATCGTCGAGGGCTTCACCAAGGTGTTCTACCCCGAGGCGTCGAATACGGTGATCTTCATCCTGATGGCGATCGTCCTGATGATCAGGCCCGCGGGCCTGTTCGGCACGCAGCGGTGAGGGCGGCATGAAGCGCAACGACGTCTTCACCTTCGCGGCCGTGCTGGCCCTTCTCGCCGTCCTGCCGGCCGCGATCTACCCCTTGTTCCTCATGAAGGTGCTTTGCTTCGCGCTGTTCGCTTGCGCCTTCAATCTCCTGATCGGCTATGTCGGCCTGCTCTCCTTCGGGCACGCCATGTTCTTCGGCTTCGCCGCTTACGTCTCGGGCCACGCGGTGAAGGTGTGGGGCTGGCCGACCGAAGCGGGCATCCTGGCCGGGACCGGGGCGGCCGCCTTGCTGGGCGTGGCCGCCGGCGCGATCGCGATTCGCCGGCAGGGCATCTATTTCGCGATGGTGACGCTCGCGCTGGCGCAGATGGTCTTCTTCTATTGCCATCAGGCCCCGTTCACCGGCGGCGAGGACGGCATCCAGGCCATTCCGCGCCGGCCGCTCCTGGGCGTTATCGATATCACCAACGACACGGTGTTCTACTACGTCGTCCTCGCCATCTTCACATTCGGCTTCCTGCTGATCTACCGCGTCATCCATTCGCCGTTTGGCCAGGTGCTGAAAGCGATCCGCGAGAACGAGCCCCGCGCGATCTCGCTCGGCTACCGGGTCGACCGGTACAAGCTGCTCGCTTTCGTGCTCTCGGCGGCGCTGGCGGGGCTCGCAGGCGCGACCAAGGCCATCGTCTTCAAGATCGCCTCGCTGACGGACGTCGCCTGGCAGATGTCGGGAGAGGTCGTGCTGATGACGCTGGTGGGCGGCATGGGCACCGTGCTCGGGCCGCTGGTCGGCGCCGCGGTGATCGTGTCGATGCAGAACTATCTCGCGCGCTTCGGAGAGTGGGTGCTGGTGATCCAGGGAGCGATTTTCGTCACGACCGTCCTGCTGCTGCGGCGCGGCATCGTCGGCGAGATCGTGGCGGCATTCGCGCGGCGCGCGCTCCGGCGCGGAAAGGATACGGCGCAAGACGCGGATTGAGCGATCGCGCCGGCGCGGTGCGGAAGACGGTTTCTAGCCTTTGGACTTTTCGACATACCGCAGCAACGCAACCGCATTGTTGCGCTCGCGCTCGCGCGCCCCGTAGAGCAGGGTCGCGGGCGCGCCGCCGATGAAATCGCGGAGCCGCCGAAGCGGCTCCGGATTTCCATCCAGCTCCTGCCAATAGCGCCGGCAGAAATCGTCCCAACGCTCTTCCTTGTGCCCGAACCACTGCCGAAGCGCAGTGCTCGGCGCGATGTCCTTGAGCCAGAGGTCGATGGCGGCATCCCGTTTCTGCATTCCTCTCGGCCACACCCGGTCGACGAGGATGCGTTTGCCGTCTTCCGCGGCGGCCGGGTCGTACACTCGCTTCACGGCAATCGTTTGCGGCGCCATGTCGCTGCCTCAATATCCGGCTTGCGCCCGGGGTTCCACCGCGCCTTCGCCATGCTTCCGCGCGGCGGCCTCGGGCTGATGGATCACCTTCGTCACCGTCAGGCGCTTCAGCTTGCCGGGCTGCGCCACCCATTCGATCGACTGGCCTTCGGACAAGCCCAGCAGGGCGATCCCCACGGGCGTGTGGACCGAGATCCTGCCCTCGGCGATATCCTGTTCGCCCGGATACACCAGGGTGACGATTCGCCGGTCGCCATCGTTCCGATCGAAATGGAACTCCACGCTGGAGTTCATGGTGACGACGCCGGGCGGCACGCCGGAAGGATCGACGATGCGCGCCCTGTCCAGCTCGTCGACGAGCGTGAGGCCGATGTCCGGCGAGCGGCCGACGAATGCGGACGCGATCGGCGCGAGACGCTCCCGGTCGCCCGTGGTGATCGTGATCGGCGGCAACTTTGCTGGCTGTAACATTGCAAATCTCCTTTCGGCTTACGGCCGGTATGCGACTTCTTCGACCGTCACGGAAAAACGAGCTCCCTGAAGGTCGGTGAACGGCATTCGCTCGCCCGCGCGAATGCCCAACATGGCGGCGCCGAGCGGGCTCATGACGGACACATGCTGCCCCGTCGGATGATAGTCCTCGGGATAGACCATGACGGCGGACCGCGGGCCGAAGCCCGCCGCCGTCCGGAAGACGACGCGCGAATTCATCGTGACGACGTCGCTGCCGACGGCGTCGGGCGGACACACGGTCGCGCGCTCCAACTCCCCGAGCAGCAGGTCGGCGACCGGATGGTCGGATTCCAGGTGAATCCGCGCGAGGTTCTCCAGGCGGCCGAAATCCCGGGTCGAGATGACGATGCGCGGCAACACCGCGCGCGATATGGACGGCACGGCGGCGTCGCCGCCCGGGCGCGGTAGCTGCACGCCGCAGGTCACGCAGCGGACAGCCGTCCGCGGATACCGCGCGCCGCAATGAAGGCACCTATAGTTTGAACGCACAGGCATAGCACCTCTCCCCGGCACGACCTGTCGTCGCGCCGTTCAGGAATGGACCGATAATCTGGGGTTTAGTGTGTGTCCCCCCGAGCCGTCTCGCACGAGCCTCGGTTACGGGGCGCGCGGACTCGGGGCGGACAGGCCCTGTTGCAGGCAGCCTGCGTGAAGAAGAAATCGATTGGTTGGGACACGCGGTCTCATGATGCCTATGGAGATAAGCACGAAAATCGCCCTGTCAATGGCAGGCCGGGTCCATCTATCGCCGCGGCAGCATGCAGAACCCTTGCGCTTCGACACCGAGCGCCGGATTGAATTTGCTGCGGAAGTTCTCGAGCGCAATCGCAGCCGTCAATTCGACGATCTGCGCCTCGGTGTAATGCTGCCGCAGCCGGCCGAAAAATGCGTCGTCGATCTTCTCTCCGGTGATCGTCATGCGCTCGGCGTATTCCAGCGCGATCCGCTCGGCGCCGGTGAACAGCCGGCTGTCGCGCCAGGCCGCGACCTCCGTGAGCTTTGCTTCGCCGCCATCGCCTTCCATCACACGGACGGAATTGATGTCAATTCAGAACGGACAGCCGTTGATCGAGGCGACGCGGAGATAGACCAGCGGCAGGAGTGACCCCGGAAGCTGGCCCGACTTTCCGATCGAAGCGCTCAGCAGCTTGGCCGCACGCAGGATCGGCGGACAATGGGCCATGACCTTCGTCGGGTTGAGCAAGCCGCCATGGATCTCGCGTTCCTTTGCGAACACCTCCGCCAAGGTGGCGTCGCCGCCGTCGTCCTCGATCTCGCGCACTCTGGGCATCGCGTCACCTCCTATCTGTGCGCGCGATGCTACCGCGACCCGGCGCTCCCGGCCAGAAGCGATGCGTTTCCGCCTGGCGCGGCGCACGCGACTTGACCGGCGCCGCGAAAATCCGCGACAACAGTCATATCGTCTCGCCTATCGGGCGCGCCGTGTTGCGCGCAGTCACGAATTGGGATGAGGATTTTCCTTGTGAGTACTTCGGACGCGCCATTGCCCGGAACCGGCGGTCGTTCGCAAGCTGACCGATCATGCGCATGAAACCCGGCATCGAGGATCAACCATCCGGTCCTGCGGAAGGCCGGCCGGACGGCACGGCTGAACGCGCCCCGCGCGCGTTGCTCGATGCAGTGTCGAAGCGAGCGGAATACGCGGAAGCGAAAGCGCTCGCTCTCGAAACCGAGAACCGGCGTCTGCGATCCGAGCGCACCCAGACAATCTTGGCGGCCGCCGCGACCGAAGCCGCGTCCCCCGATACCACGCACCGTTCGGCGGAACATGCAGAGGCGAGAGCGCTCGCTCTCGCGGCCGAGAACCAGCAACTGCTATCCGAACGCACCGGTTCGGCCTTGGCGGCCGCGCAGGCCGAGCCGGATTCCTTCGAGACGGCGATTCGGCGCGCCGAGCTTGCGGAGGCGCGGGCGCTCGCTCTGGAGGCGGAGAACAAGCAGCTCAGAGCCGAGCGCGCGAAGGCGATCGTGGCGGCTGCGCGGGCGGAAAATGAATTGAAGGAGAGCCGGATTCCGCGCACGGACGAATCGTGGCAATTGCCCGGGTCTCCGCCGGCCGAATTGCAGAATGACGGAGCGGCGCTGCGCATTGCCGCGTTCGAGCGCGAAGCCGCAGTGCGGACGATCGAAGCGTCCATGCGGCACGAGCTCGCCGGGCGTATCGATGCGATGCGTCATAGCCACGCCGCCGAGCTCGAGGCCCGATCGCACGAGGCGAAGACGCGTTTCGCGGAAGAGCTCATGTCGGCGATGTCCGCCGCCGACATGGCGTGGCGAAACGACGCCGCAGCGCGGCTTCGGAAGGCGCGAGAGAGGACGAAGGCCGCCTTGGCGCGCGCGGAGGCCGCGTGGCGGCTGCGCAACAGGATCGCGCTCCTGAGGGCGGCATTGGTCTGGCGCGCACGGGAAAGGCAGCGCCTCGCCGGGGCGAGGCAGCGTTGGGAAGCCATGCATCGCGACGCCATCGACGCCTGCAATCGGCGCTGGCAGGCCAAGCTCGACCGGCTGAAGGCGACGGCGCGGCGACCCCTTTGGCGCCCGGATTTCCGGCCCGATTGGCGACCGAATTGGCGACTGTTGGCATGGCGGCCAAAGGCATGGCGGCCGGAAGCATGGCGGGCAGGAATGGCGCGCGCCTTTGCCTTCGCCAAGCTCGATCCCCGACCCGAAGTGCGCGCCGTCGGCGTGTCCGCGCCGGGAGAGGCGAGGATCGCCGACGCCGGCTTTGTCGCCGCGACCCTGGTGTTCATGGCGCTTTACCTTCCGCCGACCGCCCCGTTCTCGTCCGCCGACGCAGAGCCGATGGTGGTTGCCGCCGCCGCCCAGGCAAAGACTGCGACCCAGGTCGCCAATATCCGGCCGGATACCGCCGGCCACGGCCTTGCCGCGGATGGGCGGCGCAATGCGCCCGCGAAGGCGAAGCGGGATGCGAGCGCGGCGCCGTTGCAGGCGCCCGCCAAGTCCACCGCCGGCCCGGCCGGAAACGGGCCGGAAGCACAGGCGACGGAGAAGGAGCGGCGGCTGCGGCTGATGGAGAAGATACAGCGGCTTCGCGCGGAGATCGCGCCGCGATGATCGAGGCAATCCGGTCCGGTAAGGGAATTCGAGAATGATGAGGCCACGCATACTCCTGTTTGCGGTTCCATTCTTACTGGCGGCATGTGGATCGCTGCCGCAGGACCGCGCGATTTCAGGCGGCGGGATCGGCGCGGCCGGCGGCGCGATCATCGGCGCCGTCACCGGCCTGACGGTCCTTCAAGGCGCGCTGATCGGAACGGGCTTGGGCGCGGCGATCGGTGGCCTGACCACGGCCGACAACTTCGACCTGGGCACGCCGTTCTGGCGGCGCGACGACAGGCAGGCAAACGCGCGGTCGACGTCGCGCAATCGCTCGAACGCGGTGGCGGACATTCAGCGCGATCTGAAGCAGCTCGGATACGACCCCGGCCCGGTCGACGGCGTGATCGGTCCCAAGACGAAAGCCGCCATCGCGCAATTCGAAGGCGACCAGGGCCACCCGCCCGGGCGGGACATCGGAAAGCTCGCCAAGGATGCGGAACAGATGGCCGCGACGCAGGGAAGCCGCCGCAACTAGAGCAACCTGCGTCCTGTCGGACGCAGATAAGTTGCTCTAACCTTTTAAGACAGATCAATTTACCTGCAATCAGGTGATTCCACCTGATTGCAGATTGATCTAGGCCGTCATCCGGGTCCGTTCGAGGCCGGCTGGAACCGCGCCGGCCGAGCGCCGTTATTGTCCCGGCTTGCAAGTATGATGCGACAAAACCGCTTCGGGGCTGGAAACATGACGCTCGGCACTATTCTCCTGATCATCCTGCTTCTCATTTTGCTGGGCGCCCTGCCGACATGGCCGTACAGCCGAAGCTGGGGCTACTTTCCCGCGGGCGGGCTGGGCCTGGTTGTGGTCATCCTTCTCATCCTCCTGCTCATGGGCCGCATATAGGACGGCACGTAGTACGGCACGGGGCGGGTTCGGCTGCCGCCGCTTCGTCACGAAAGAACGAACATCAGTGCGGCCAGCAATGCGCCGGCGAGGATGAGGGGCCACAGGCTCATCCACGTACGGGCGCGGCGCCGGCCCTTCGCGCGTCGCTTGGTTGTCATGTTCGGCACCTCCTTGCCGGACGGTCCGGCAGGCTGCTGCCGGCATCGCCGGGTCCCGCACGGATTATAGCCGGCTATCGCGGCCCTGCATGCTGCCCGATTGGCAAATCTTCTGTACGCTGGAGGAGGTAACGGCCCGGTCGGCCGGGCGGTTGGCGCCTGGGCGCAGCAAAGGGGGTGAAAGACAATGAAAATCACAAGTATCGACATCCTTGTCGCCGGCGCCGGCTGGCGCAATTTCAACTTTCTCAAGGTCGCCACCGACGAAGGGCTGACGGGATGGGCCGATTTTTCCGAAGGCAACGTCGGGGGCGCCATCGCGCCGCTGATCCGCCATATGGGCCGGCACCTGATCGGCAAGGACCCGCGCAACGTGCAGGCTGCGATCGAGGAGCTGCGGCGGCGGAGCTGGGGCGTCGCCATCGGCGCGGCGGCGCGCGCCATCGGCCCAATGGAGAATGCGCTGGTCGACATCAAGGCCAAGGCGCTCGGCGTTTCCGTGCATGCCATGCTGGGCGGCGCGCTGCGCGATCCCATCCGCCTCTACTGGTCGCATTGCGGGACGTATCACGTCTCCAACTGGGAGCTGCTCGGCGTCGATCCGATCCGCTCGCTCGACGACGTCAAGGCGCTGGGACTGCGGGTCAAGGACTCCGGTTTTCACGCGCTCAAGTCCAACCTGATCATGTTCGACCGGGAGAAGCCCTATCTGTACGGGCCGGGCTGGGTCGGCGGCACGGGCGACCGCGACCGCAACCCGGTCCGCGCCACGATCCACGCCGCGGTCGACCAGTACCAGGCCTTCCGCGACGGCGCCGGACCGAATGTCGGGCTGAAGCTCGACACCAATTTCAATTTCCGCATGGAGGGTTTCCTCCGCATGGCGCGGGCGCTCGAGCCGCTGGACATGGAATGGCTCGAAGCGGACAGCTTCGATGCGGCCGCCCTCGCCCAGCTTCGCCAGGGCACGACAACGCCGATCGCATCCTGCGAGACGCTGACGGGGTTGCGGCAGCTCCGCCCCTTCCTGGATCACAGGTCGGTAGACGTTGTCATCATCGACGCGATGTACAACGGCATCCTGGAGTCACTGCGCATGGCAGCGCTGTGCGACGCCTTCGACATCAACGTGGCGAGCCACAACTACAGCGGCCCGATCGGCACGCTGATCACCGCGGCCTTCTGCGGCGTCCTGCCCAATTTCCGGGTCATGGAGATCGATGCGGTGCAGGTGCCCTGGGCGTACGACCTGCTGACCGAGAAGCCGGTCATCGAGAACGGCCACATGACGCTCATGTCCGGCCCGGGCTGGGGCGCGGAAATCAATGAAGACGCCGTGAAGGAACATCCGCCGATCGCGGAAAAGGCCGGGCTGCGATAGCGCCGGATCGACGCCCCGGCAATGTCTCGCCTATGTCCGGCGCCGCATGCCGGGCGCAGGCGGGTTCTCGGGCGGGCCGGCAAAGCATTGCGCGATCGCCATCCAGGCCCGTGCCGTGTCCCCCGTCACGGCGAGCCGCGTGTCCGCGATATTACGCACCTGCGTCACGACTTGGCAGAAGTCGAACGCCTCCCCTTCGATACGGCTGTCGGCTGACGGCGCGTTCCACTCCCACCATGCGCCGGAGGGAGCACGCAGCCGTACATGGGGCGGCGCCGCCGGAACGGGAAGGCCGCGATTGTTGAAGGTGAAGCCGAATGTGCGGATGCCGAGCTCGGCGACGTTGCGCAGGCGATCGGATCGCGACCGTTCCAGCCCGAGCAGATCGTATATCGCCTGAGCGTGGGCCCAGACTTCCATTTGCCGCGCGGCGGCGAAGATACGCGCGCTCATGTCTCGGCCGCCCCACCTGAGGCGGTGAGTCGGCTGCAGCTCCGCCAGCAGGTCGCAGAGCCGGGCGCTCTGTTCGCTATAGCGCTCCAGCAGATGCCGCCCGCGCAGGCCGCCGAGACGCCGGCGGGCCTCCTCCACCCGCGATACGCCGCCTTCCCGCGCGGCGTTCAAGGCCGCCGCCAAGGCGTCGTATTTTTCCGCATCGGCGATCGAAGCGGCGGCGCGCTCGTCGCCCGAATAGAGGTGCTGCAGGATGTCGTTAACGGTCCAGCTCTTGAACAAGGTCGCGCGATCCCAATCGGCGTCGGCCAGAGGCTCCAGCAGCCGTTGGAATTCCTTCGCTTCCTCGCGCAGATCCTGCACCTGCTGCTGCATCGCATGCTCCTATCGCTCGGCCGGTTTGGCCGCGGTCGCCGCGGCGCCGGATAGCTTTCCCGAAGGATGCCCCATTGGGCGCCGCCCGGTCGAGGACAGGGCAATCGCATTTGCGTATCTTGCACGAATGCCGTGCGTCCTTCGACAGGCTCAGGATGAGGGAGAATCTTCGTGGCATTAAGAAAAAACCTCATGCTGAGCCTGTCGAAGCACGCACGCCGCTTGTCCCAATCGCCGCGAGCACCCTCAAATGCGATTCCCCTGCGGTCGAGGACGCCGCATCGGGGCGCCCCGGGGCGGCGGCAGTTGCGGCTAAGAGGATTCGCGTGTAGCGCGAAATTATAGCATAGTGGCGTGTGCACCGGCGGCACCTGATAAACCAACGACTGTCCGGGCATCAATAGGGAGTAGACCATGAAGCGCGATGACCGGCCGGAATCCGGCCTCAGCACAGTTTCCAGACGTGCCGTTTTAGCGGGGGCAGCCGCCACGCTGCTGCCATTGCCTGCGATAGGACCCCGTAGGGCCCAGGCCGCGGCCAAAGGCAAGATGGTCCTGACCTGGCACACCGCGATGGCGCCCCGCTGGCTCGATCCGCAGGAGCATGACGGCACGGCGACACCGGACAATTTCCTCACGGCGCTGCACGATGCGCTGATCAAGAACTCCGGCACCACCCTCTACGATCATCCGGCGCTGGCGGAACGCTACGAATTCGCCAAGGACGCCAAGAGCGCCACCTTCTGGCTGCGCGAGGGCATCAAGTTCCACAACGGCGAGCCGGTCACGCCGGAGGACGTGAAGTTCAGCTACGAGAACTATCGCGGCGCGCTCTCGGCAACCTTCAAATCGAAGACCGAAGCGGTCGAGATCGTCGACCGCCGCACCATCCGCTTCCGCTTCAAGGAGCCGTTCCTCGATTTCCTGCTGCTGTACGGCTCAGGCAATGTCACCGGGGCCGGATGGATCGTGCCGGCGAAATACTACCAGCAGGTCGGGCCCGACCGTTTCAAAAGAAAGCCGATCGGCGCGGGCCCCTACAAGCTGGCGTCGCAGGAAGCGGGGGTGCAGCTCGAGTTCGAGGCGTTCGAGGACTACTACAAGCCGGTCCAGATCAAGTATCTGACCATGAAGTCGGTGCCGGAGGCGGCGACGCGCCTTGCCATGCTCGAGCGCGGCGAGGCCGACCTCATCTACAACGTCCCGGGAGAGCTGATCCCCCGGGTGAAGGGCAACCCCAAGCTGATGCTGGCGCCGGTGCTGTCGGGCAGCTTCTGGCTCGAGCTCGTGGGCTTCGAAGACCCGAAGAGCCCGTTCCACGACAAGCGCGTGCGCCAAGCCATCAGCCTGGCCGTCGACCGGGCGGCGATCAACGAAGCCGAGTCGGCCGGGCTCGGCAGGAACAGCGGCAACTGGATCAACAATGACGTGCAGTACGGCCTGCAATGGCCCGAGTTCGAGCACAATCTCGACAAGGCCCGCAAGCTAATGAAGGAGGCCGGCCACCCCGACGGGTTCGAGGTGGATTGGCTGACGCCGCTTCCGGCATACTACGCGCGTGGCGAGCGGCTCGTCTCGCAGCTCCAGGCGATCGGCATCCGCGCCAGGCTGCAGGTCATGGAGCGGGGTGTCTTCCTGGCACGGACCAGGACCGGCAAGGAGCAATGGCCCGGCGTGCAGATCATCATGCACGGCGCGCGCATCGGCGGCTCGTGGTCCAACTGGTACGAATCCTTCTTCAAGTGCGGCGCTCACAACGCCGCCGACCGCGTGTGCGTGAAGGCGCTCGACGCCAAGTTCGCCCGCTATCAGGCATCCGCCGATCAAGCCGAGCGCAAGCAGCTCGCCGAGGAGATCCAGCGCACGATTCTGGAGAACTACTACCTCGTGCCGGTGTTCCGCCACGCATTCATGAATGCGATCGGTCCGCGCATCGCAGCGGAGAAATGGCAGGACGTGTTTCCGACCATCACCTCGGGCTACGCCTATCCCTGGGAGGATATCAAGCTCAAAGGCTAGAGCAACTTATCTGCAATCAGGTGATTCCACCTGATTGCAGATCGATCTAGCGCTCACAACGTCACGCGCGAAGGTATTTTGCGATGCGGCAGTTCATTTTCCGCCGGACCTGCTACAGCATCGTCACGCTCTTCATCCTGAGCCTGACGATCTTCGCCGTCGTCCGTCTCACGGGCGATCCCGCGTTGCTGATGACGGAGCCCGGCGCGCGCCCCGAGGATCTTGCGCGCGTGCGGGCCTTGTGGGGACTGGACCGGCCGTGGCCGATCCAGTACGCCCACTTCCTGCTGAATATCCTGACCGGCGACCTCGGAACCTCGTTCAACTACCGGATGCCCGTGAGCGAGCTTTATTTCGAGCGCCTGCCCAACTCGCTCCAGCTCGCCCTGTCCGCCACCCTGCTGTCCTTCCTCATCGGCGTGCCGGCCGGCCTCCTCTCGGCCGTGCGCGTCAACGGCGCGTGGGACAATATCGGCAAGGTCGTCGCGCTGACGGGGCTGGCGGTGCCGGGCTTCTGGTTGGGGCTGGTCCTGATCCTGGTATTCTCGGTCTGGCTCGCCTGGCTGCCGACGGGGGGCAAGGGAGATTGGCGCAACCTGATCATGCCTTCCATCGCGTTGGGCTGGTACTTCGCGGCATCGCTGCTGCGCCTCACCCGGTCGAGCATGCTGGAGGTGATGCGCAGCGAGTACATCAAGCTGGCGCGGTTGAAGGGGTTGCCGGGCTACGTGGTCATCGCCATGCACGGCTTCAAGAACGCCCTGGTGCCGGTGCTGACGTTGGCCGGCGTCAATCTCGTCGTCATGGTGAACGCCGCGGTCATCGTCGAAGTGATCTTCGCATGGCCCGGCATCGGCCGGCTGCTGTACGAGGGCATATTCCAGCGCGACTTCCCCCTCGTGCAGGGCGTCGTCATCCTGGCCGGCTGCATGATCGTGCTCGTCAATCTCTTCATCGACATCCTCTACGCGTATATCGACCCCCGCATCCGACTGACGAAGTAGGCGCATATGGCAATAACCACTGCAGGACGGGGAACCGAGGCGCGCGCGGCCGGCCGATGGCGAGGCAAGCTCTCCGCCGCCCGCGAGCTGCCGCTGCTGCCGATTTTCATCCTGGTGCCGTTCGCGTTCGCGGCGTTGTTCGCCGAATTGATCGCGCCCTACGATCCGACCATGCCGATCCCCGGCGCCAAATTCTTCATGCCGCCATATTGGATGGAAGGCGGGAGCCCGGATGCGCTCCTCGGCACGGACTTTCAGAGCCGCGATATCCTGAGCCGGTTGATCTTCGGCGCACGCGTCTCGCTGCTCGTCGGCATCATGGGCACGGTGGTCGCCGGCAGCCTCGGCACGGCGCTCGGCATCCTGTCGGGCTATCTCGGCGGATGGGTGGATCAGGTCATCATGCGCGTCACCGACGCCTGGCTCGCGCTGCCGGCGCTGGTCTTCGCCATATTCCTGGCGACGCTGCTGGGGCCCAGCATGTGGAACATCGTCACCATCCTGGGGCTCGTCTACTGGACCCGCTACGCGCGCGTCATTCGCGGCGAGGTCCTCAGCTTGCGGGAGCGTGAGTACGTGAAGCTCGCCGAGATCGCGGGCGCATCCAGCCTGCGGGTGATCATGCGCCATATCCTGCCGAACGTGCTGAACACGACAATGGTGCTGGCCAGCCTCACCATCGGCGTGGTGATCATTGCCGAGGCGTCGCTGAGCTTCCTCGGCGTCGGCGTCCCGCCGCCGGAGCCCGCCTGGGGGCTGATGCTGTCCGAGGCGCGGTCGACGCTCATGGCGGGCAAATGGTGGCTCACGGTCTTTCCGGGCGTGTGCATTCTGCTGGTGGTGCTGGCCACGCAGCTTTTCGGCGACTGGATGCGGATCCGTCTCGACCCGCAACAGCGCAACCTGTAGCGCGAGGGCACCGCATGACGACGCCGTATCTGGAAGTCCGCGATCTGCAAACGCATTTCACGACTTTCGGCGGGAGCAGGGTGGTCAAGGCCGTCGACGGCATCAGCTTCTCGCTGCGTGAGGGCGAGACGCTCGGCCTCGTCGGCGAATCGGGATGCGGCAAGACCACCACCTGTCTTTCGATCGTCGGATTGCTGCCGCCGGCCGCGCGCATCGCCGGCGGCGAGATCCGTCTCGCCGGGGAAGACTTGACGAAGAAAAGCCCACGCGAGATGCGCCGTATCCGTGGGCGGAAGATCGCCATGATCCTGCAGGATCCGATGGCGTCGCTGAACCCGCTGTTCAACATCTATACGCAGGTCTCCGAGCCGGCCTACTACCATCTGGGCATACGGCGTCAGTCGCTTCGCCGCCGCGTCGAGGATCTGCTTCGGTCCGTGCGCATTCCCTCGCCGGCCATGCGGATGCGCAACTACCCGCATCAGATGAGCGGCGGCATGCGCCAGCGCATCGTCGGCGCCATCGCGCTGGCCGGCGGACCCAAGCTCATCATCGCCGACGAGCCGACGACCAATCTCGATGTCACCATTCAGGCGCAATACCTGGATCTCCTGAAGGACATCCAGCAGGAGACGGGCGTTGCGATCATCTTCGTCACCCACAATCTCGGCATCGTCGCCAAGATGTGCGACCGGATGGCGGTGATGTACGCCGGCAAGATCGTCGAATGCGGATCCGTGCGCGACCTGTTCGGCGCGCCGAGCCACCCATACACCAAGGCGCTGCTCGGCTCGATGGCCAAGCTCGGGAGCAAGGAGCCGCTTTTTGCCATTCCGGGCCAGCCCCCCGATCTTGCCAATCTCCCGCCGGGCTGCGCGTTCCACCCGCGCTGCGCCGAGGCGACGCAGCATTGTTCGGAACACGAACCGAAAATCGTGCCATGCGGCCAGGACTGGACGGCAAAATGCTGGCTTGCGCATCCGAAGGAAAGTTTGAGGCATGACCATGCCCGTGCTTGAAGTGCGCGACTTACAGAAGCACTTCCCGGTCGCCACCGGCACCCTCTTGCGCCGCAAGACCGGCTGGGTGAAGGCGGTCGAATCGATCAATTTCTCGATCGAAGCGGGCGAGACGCTCGGCTTGATCGGGGAGTCGGGCTGCGGCAAGACGACGACCGCCAAGCTGATCCTGCTGCAGGAGCGGCCGACGGGCGGAACCATCAGGTTCGACGGCGAGGACATCGGCGGCCTGCATGGCGATGGCCTGATGCGGTATCGCCGGTCCGTTCAGGTGGTGTTTCAGGACCCGTTCGCTTCGCTGAGCCCGCGGATGCGCGTGGGCGACATCATCGCCGAGCCCCTCGAGATCCACACCGGCATGACACGGCAGCAATTGCAGCAGCGTGTCGCGGAAGTGCTGGAGCTGGTCGGCCTCAGCCCCGACGTCGCCAAGCTCTTCCCGCACGAGTTCAGCGGCGGCCAGCGGCAGCGAGTCGCCATTGCGAGAGCGCTTGCCACGAATACGCGCCTGATCATCCTCGACGAGCCGGTTTCGGCGCTCGACGTGTCGATCCGGGCGCAGATCATCAATCAGCTCGAGCATCTGCAGGATACGCTCGGCGTGAGCTACCTGTTCATCGGCCACGACCTCGCGACCGTGGCCCATATCAGCCAGCGCATAGCCGTGATGTATCTCGGGCATCTCGTCGAGATCGCCGAAAGCACCGAGCTGTGCGCGCATCCCCTGCATCCCTATACCCAGGCGCTGCTGATCGCGGCGCTGCCCGCGCATCCGGACGCCAAGCAGGAGCGTATCGCGATCACCGGCGAGATCCCGAGCGCACTCGCGCCGCCCCCCGGATGCCGGTTCCACACACGCTGCCCTCATGCGATGCCGCGCTGCTCGGTGGAAGCGCCGGTGAGCAAGGAAGTGGCGCCCGGCCATGCGGTGGCCTGTCACTTGTTTTAGCTATGGCTCCGCGGGTTTCTGCCAATTCACGGGCGGCGGCGGCCGCGGCGGCAGTCCCTTGCGGATCGCCTCGAAGAAATTGTCATCCGGCGCCACCGCTTGGGCTTTCGGGTTGATGTAGCTGACCGATTTGAGCTCCGCGAAGGGCAGATCGCGGTTCAAGACTCCCTCGTTATAGAGCAAGACGTCCAGGTAACCGTTTGCCAGCCAGCGCCAGTCGTGGGGTATTCCGCCGACGACCCGGCCCGCATGCATGCGGATGGTCGTGGTGCAATTATGCTCCAAGGCGTTGTACCACTCGGGCTTGCCAGCGAGGCCGTTTATCGTTTCCAGGTAATCCAGCAGAATCGCCTGCGCTCGCGCGGGCGGCGTCCGCAGGCGGTAGAGATATACGTCCTCGCGCCGGTAATTGGTCCGCAGACCAACCACGTCGCGCTCGTCGCCGACCACATAGTAAATCTCGTACTGGCGGAAAAGCCCGCGCACGGCGGAGTAGCTTTCGCCTATTTCCTTGCGGGTCTCGATGGATACCGCCAGATGCCGTCCGTCGTCGAACTGCCAGCTCAGGATGGTATGGGCGATGCTGGGCGAACCCCAGTAGATCATGAACAGATCCAGCCCTTGCAGCCTGGAAAGGTCGTAGCTGCGCGTCTCCCAGCGCTCTGTGTAGTCCGTCTCGGTGCGGTAGGTGAAATCGCGCACGTTGCGGATGGTGACTATGCTCCCCTGTATCTCCGCCGTGGGAACTTGGGCGACATCATGCTGCCAGTTCCTGGCATTGCTCGGCTCCAGGCTGAGCCACCAGCCGAGCAACAAGGCGAACACGACCAGGGAAACCGCATGAGCGCGCCACTTGAGACGCACCATGGCCAGCGGCGCCAACAAGGCCAGCGCATAGGCCGCGGCGAGCGCGGCAGCCACGGGCCGGGAGACGGGTCCATCGAACCACAAGGCCGCAATGCCCCAGGAGGCGGCAACCAGCAGGAAAAGCCAAATCCCAAAAATACCAAGGAGCCTCGAGAATTTTCCCATGACGGGCTGCGGTCCATGTGTCCAATGATGTGTCCAACGGCGGACGATCAATGCATTCGGCGCATCGGCCGCTCGGCAATCAGTTCAGGAAGCCGATCTTCTCGTCGACATTCTCGGTTATGGTCACGCCCCGGGCCGCAATCTGTTGATGAGCCAGCGTGGAGAAGGTGCCGGTAATCCACAAATCGATGTTTCCGCCATAGCCTGCGGCGCCACGGTTCGCCTTGATATTCTCGAGAATCCCTTGGGCCCGCGCCGTCCAGACGCCGCGGTCGAGCGGGAACGGAACGAACGGAGTCCCGTTCTTGGCCTGCGCAATGACCATGCCGTCGACAACGGCGATCTCTTCCAGCGGCGACACGGTGTTGTGATAGCCGAGGATCGTCTCCGCCATCTGCTGGAAGAAGTTCGCGCCCACCTCATCCTCGGCCGCCAAGATGTGGTTCAAGAAGACGGCCCGGCCGCGCGTCGATTTCAGCTGCGTGAGGCATTCCACGATGACCGTGTCATGTCGAGGCGTGAACGCCAGATGGTCCAGATAGCGCTTCGCCAACGCATCCGAGATGCCCATTTCCTTGAGCTTCCGTTCGTTGATGATGCGCAATCTGGCGGGCGGCTCCTCTTTCAGCGCATTGCCGACCTGATTTGCCAGACGCATATTCTTCATCACCGCGACCGCAGTGCCGCCCGACATCGTCGCCACCGAGATGCTGAGACCCGAGATCGCCGCGGCCCAGCCGACGCGGTTGAGCTCTTTCTGAAGGACCTTGTTCGAGGAATAGACGTCGACGCCGTTCTGGGTTGCGAAGTCTCGCTTCCATGAAGACACGAACAATGCCTGCTTGACCCGGGAATCCTCGCTCGGATCGTGCTCCATCGTGACGCCTTCGGTTACGTTGCCGAGGATATGAGAGACGCCTCCCGGCAAGCCGCTGACCGTGTCGACGGGGCTTGTGACGAGGTTTTTAGCCAGCACGAATGGGGACGCAACCGATTGCTTGACCGATGCGCCGACGGCTTCGATGGTATCCGTTTCCTTCAGCGCGCCGATCGCCGCAATCTCCTTCACGAGCTTGCGAAGCGCCCCATCCCCCGTCACCTCGAAGGTGCCGAAATCCGAATCGACCGTGTAGTGATGCAGGAAATCGTAGGCCAGCACCTGATTCCCGACCTTGAAGTATTTTCCCTGGATCATGTTCGGCGGCAGTATTTCGGCGGCGCTTCTCGCAGCATACGACTCATACGGCTGCGCCATTGCGGCGGCCGCCGATAAGGCGACGGCGGCAGCGGTAATCGTTCTTTCCGTGAGAGCGCCAATCAATCCCATCAGCCCACGATCCCGCCTCGGACGGTAATTCATGATTCTCTCCTGTTGTATGGATGCCGGTTCGTATCGTGCCGAACGCAAGTGTCCGAAAGAGCGGTTGCAAATCCGGCGGCTCGCATCGACAGGCGCGCCCATGCCGCCGCCGGCGCTAGAACGTCTGGCCGAGGAACAAGTAGCCCGCATTTTTGCCGCCTTCGGCATGCCCATAGGCCAGATAGAGCGGTCCGAGCGGCGTATCCAGGCCGATGAACAGGCTGCCCGCCAGGATCAGGTCGTCGAATTTCATATCGCTCCGGCTCTGCCAGATATTTCCTGCTTCGAGGGATGCGCCGAGATAGACCGGAACGCCGAATGACCCCGGCCGTGCGCCGATATTGCGGTAATAGATAAGCCTGCCCACGCCGAAATCCTGGCCGGTGAGCTCATCGATTTGATATCCGGAAAGATTGAAAAGCCCGCCGAGCGTGAAGAGATTCTGGATCGGTGCGTCTCCGTCGAACGTAACGCCGGTCGCAAGCCCGCCCAGGAGGGTATTGCTGTCCCATGTGTACGCAGTCTGGGCCGTCGCCTTGACGGCGTTGAACTCGTCGTCGGCTCCAAGCAGGCGCGTCGACCGTTTGAATTCGACGACGCCTTTCGTCCCCTGATTGGGGAAGTTCAGATTATCGAAGGTATCGTAATTGAACCGTGTGAAGAATGCGCCGATGTCGAAGTTGTCCTCGCGCTGCACCGGCGTGCCGACCCTGACGTCGGAGTCTCCCCAGCCCTTCTCTACGCCGACGGAGACCGCACCCCAGTTCTCCAGTTGCCGGGTCGCTATCATGTTGAAAATCGCGGTCCTCACCCTGAATTCCGACTCCTGGGAATCGTTCGCGAAGACGTTTACGTTGCGCTCCAGATACTGGAAGAAAGGAGAGATGAAGTAGCGCGTCGCCGGATCGAGCGGCTGCAGCAAACCCAGCAAGACGCCGATCTGTTCACCCGCGATGGCCTGAACGATAAGCTCGCCGCCGAGCTCATTGATCGCTTCCCTCTGGTAGCGGACGCTCAAGTTGAAATCGCTATCGCCCTCGAAGTTGCTTTCGAGATTGAGTCCAAACCGTATCGAATCCAGGCCCTGCGTTTTTTCCTTCGCGGTTACCACGATTCCCGTTTTCTCGCCCTCCATGACGATCTGGTATTCGACGCTTTCGAAGTAATCCAGACCATAGACGCTGGCTATGTCGCGCTCGATCTGGTCGAAATCCAGTACGTCACCCGGCTTTACGCTCAGTCGGGATCTGATGATATCGTCCGAGAGGCGCGATTTGTTGTTGATCCTGATGAAGTTGACCTTGATCGCATCGGATTGCGGCGCCGCGGGCCGCGCCACGGCGACCCGGCTTCCGTCCGGTTCCCGCGCCAGCGGCAGCAACCTGGCGGCAACGGCGCGCGCAGCTTTGTCGCCGATGGGAATGGCCTCGCCGGCTCTCTCGAAACTTCCGGCGCCGAGATCGCCCAGCACAGGCTCGATATAGATATCGCCGCTACGGAGCGATTTCAGTTGCAGGCGTGAATTCTGCGCGACCAGCAGGTCGATCGATTGAAGCACGATGGAGACCCCGCTGTTCAGCTCCTTTCGTTGCTTTAACTGTTCGGGAAATCCGACGACGATCAGGATGTCGGCGCCCATTTGACGCGCAACGTCCATCGGCACGTTGTTGGCAAGCCCGCCGTCGACGAGAAGCCGCCCGTCGATTTCCACCGGCGGAAAGATACCGGATACCGCCATGCTGGCCCGCATCGCACTGACCAGATCCCCTGCGCCCAGGACAACGGGGTCCCCGTTCTGAATGTCGGCCGCGACGGCCCGGAACGGAATGGGAAGCCTGTCGAAGTTATTGATTCCGACAGCCCTCTTCGCCAATTTCGTAAGCACCAGATGGAGCTTCTCGCCATCGATGGCGCTCAGGGGAAACTGGATCTGGCCGTCCTTGAATCCCAGCTTGTAGCGGATAAGAAACCCCTCGTCGTCCAGCTTGCGCCGATAATCCCGGTCTTCGCGGCGCGGCTTGTCGTTGAAGATGTCGATCCAGTCGATCGAGCGAATGGCGGCCTCCAGCTCGGTCGCGGTCATCCCCGACGCGTACAATCCCCCGACGATGGCGCCCATGCTGGTGCCGGCGATGTAGTCGATGGGAACGCCGAGCTCTTCGAGGACTTTGATCACGCCGACATGGGATGCGCCCTTGGCGCCGCCGCCAGACAGGACGAGCCCGACCTTGGGGCGGGTCTGGGGCGCTGCCTGTTGGGCGGCGGACTCAGCCGAAAACCAGAATATCAAGGCGAAGCCGATGGTGATCGCCGAAATTTGGAACTTCATCTGAGTCATCCTTGACCGCCCGCGGCGGCACCGGCGGTGGTTCCGGCAAGATCGATCGGAAGAAATCGGGGATCCTTCACATCCCCTGAGCACACTTACCGCACGGTGTATTTCCGCCCCTGCATGCAGGCTGAAAACGCCTGGTTAAAACGTCCGAGATCGGCTTGGTACTGTGCCTGGGCCTGGTCGTTGGCAGAGGCCTGCTGGCGGCGCTGTTGGCCGCGCCGCATGAGGCCCGCCGTCGCGCCGACGCCTGCCCCGATGGCCGCACCCTTGCCGGCATCCCCGGCGATCGCGCCGCCTACGGCTCCGAGCGCCGCGCCACGCGCCGCGCCGCCGAGCACCGGAGCGCCGGCTTGCTGGCTCGTGCTGCTGGAGTAACTGGGCGCCGATTGCCCGGGATAGACGCCGGTCTGCTGTTGCCCCCAGGTGCGGCAGGCCGCCTCGTCGCTGGCCTGCTGCTCGAGCGACTGACCGGCACTTGGGTAAATGATCGGCGCCGATTGCGCCCACGCCGGGGGCGCGAACAAGCTCAACGAAGCAAGTGTGGCTGCCACTACCAGGATCGGCCCGGAGCGTGGCGCCGTTTGCCGCTGTCCCGTCATCGGCCTGTCTCCTTCTATTGCTTCGGGGGATCGGGAAGCTTGTAGGTGAGCTTCTGCCAGAACATGATCCCGCCCGCCGTTTCGTTGATGGTGTTTCCGGCGGTGAGGGAAAACTCATGAAATCCGCCGCGGATCGTGACCGGGCCGCCGCCGGAGATACCGGTAAAGCGGTCGGTGCCACCGGTGAACGTGAAATTGCCGTCGCAGCCGACCAGGTGAACGCCCTTGCATGCGATTTCGCCAAAGGCGCGGGCGCCGTCCTCGGTCACCATGGTGCAGCGACCTTTGCCTTCCTGCGTGCCGTTGGTCGTGTCGACGTCGACGATGGCCGGACAGATCATGAGTCCGGCGTTCTGCGGTCCCTTGTCGGTCTCGACGAAGACCATGCCGGAAAGCGAGCCCACGAACGTGGCGCGGGTCGGTCCTGTCGCATACATCTGCCCGCGGCCTTGCCAGGCCGCAAAAGCTTTGACGGTCTGCTCCTGGTCGGCGCCTGCCAGGGATGGAACGGCGATTCCGGCACAAATGGCGGCAAGCGCGGCAGCCGCGCGCGTGATAGGATTCATGGTGTCCTCCCTTCAACTTAGATTGATGTAGATGGCGTCGGCGCCGAGCGAGAGCGCCAGCCCGGTTCGCTTGGCCTTGAGGTTAAGCGCGACGCCGCGCGCATTTTCGAGCCAGAGCGAGCCGGTGCTGAGCTCTCCTACGGCGAGGCCGTACCTGGCCTGCACATAGGCGCCGGAAAAATCTGCCGCGTTTCGCAGGTTGTAGACGGTCCCGGTCGCTTCCATCTTCGACACGCCGTATCCGCCGATGCCGAGGCCGCCTACGGTGAAATCGTATTTCTTGCCGCCATACAGCAAGGTCCCGCCGCCCAGGTTGCCGCTGCCGATGAAGGCGACCTGTACCTGCTCGATCGTCACCGTGCCCGATTCGACATATTTCTGAGCGGCCAGCGCAGGCGTCAGGCTGGCGCCGATACCGGCGAGCAGGCTGAGCGAGAACCCGCGCCGGGTCAGTCGCGTGTCATGGAACGTGATCCCGTCAGAAAGTTGCTTGCTTCTCATCATTTCCTCCTGTGCCAATTACCGGGCCGTCATGCCGAAAACCGGCCCCGGCCTCCCGACGCAAACTACCCGGATGCCGTCATTTGGATACCGCGCCCAGGCTTTCCGAAAGCTCGCGCTCCAGTTCCGCAATCAGCTCCCGGTATTCGACCATCCGCTCGACGTCCTGTTGCCGGTTCTCGCTCTCGAGCCGGCGCAGCGTGTTGACGGCCAGCGCGTAGTCCTCGCACAGCGAACGGAACGGCTCGCTGATTGCCGCCAGGCGAGCGATCTCTTCCGCTCGGTCGGGTAGCAGCTGACGAGTCAAAGAAAGCCATGAAAGCTCATTCGACACGTTGCGCATCGCCTCCGAACGCCAACCCAGGGCCGAACCGGACCGCCGTCCGCATCGGCGCCCGGCGGATCGCTGCCGGTGCGCCGGCGTTGCCGGACAATGTCCAAGCCGCAGTCGTGCAGTTGGCCTATTCAGGCAGGGGGCAGGATGGACCTTGCGATCGGGTCCGGATAAGCACGTTACCGTAACGCGCCGTTACGCAACGTCGTCATAGGGAAGGATTCAGGAACCGCGCCGCGCGCTCTTCGCGGCGCTTCACGCTCTCGCTACGCCGCTGCGTACCGCCTCTCATTCGATCTCACGTCACTCATGGTGACCTCCGCTGCGCTGGCTCGTTCAGCACCGTGCGAAATCCGAGATGCGCCGCGCCAAGGTCAATCTCCTGCGGCTGGCGCGCGGCAGGGCGGTAGCGCGAGCAATAGTTGGCGGCGCATAGATGCGAGCCTCCTTTGATCACGCGGCTGGGAGCCTGGCCTGCGGCAACACGCATCTGATCGAAGTGGGGTCCCATGGGATTGACCGCCGCCTCGCGCGAATGGCCCGGCCGATACCAATCGCCGGTCCATTCCCAGACATTTCCAACCATGTCGTAAAGGCCATAGCCGTTGGGCTTGAAGCACCCGACCGGCGCGGTCCCGGCATAGCCGTCATCGTTGGTGTTGAGCACCGGAAAGAGGCCCTGCCAGGAGTTTGCTATCGGCTTGCCGTCGGCATCGAAGGCGCTGGACCAATCGTCCTCTCCATCGCGTCCGCCCCGAGCGGCGAACTCCCACTGCGCCTCGGTCGGCAGGCTGTGTCCCCGCCATTGCGCATAGGCAAGCGCGTCCTCATAGGCGATATGTACGACCGGGTGATTCTCCTTGCCCACGATGGAGCTGCCGGAGCCGGTCGGCTGTCGCCACTGCGCGCCCGCGACGTACTGCCACCACTGTGTCACGCGCCCGCCACCCTTGTGGTCATTCGGCTGAATGAAGACGACGGAGCCGGGGACAAGCAGGTCCTTGGGTGTGCCAGGATGAGTCTTGGGATCAAGGCCGCGCTCTGCCAAGGTGACGTAGCCGGTCGCGTCGACGAACTGCTTGAACTGTGCGTTCGTCACTTCATGCCGGTCGATCCAGAAGCCGTCGACACGAACCACATGGGTGAAGCGCTCTTCCGGTTGATGGCGCTCGGAGCCCATATGGAAGGCGCCGCCGGGAATGAAAGCCATGCCGGCGGTTCGTTGGCCCGAGCCCGGTAAGCCGGAGTAGGCCGCACAGGTCCCAACCTCGACTTGTGGCGCCGTCCCGCCGACGACAGTGCCGACGGCATAGATTCCGGCGGCAACTGCAGCTAACGGCGAGGCCACTCGCGACAGGATGAAACGCAGCGGCTTCATACCGAGTGCTCCGTAATCAACCGAGATGGGCGGTCGGGAATTCAGCCCGGCCGCCTCGGTGACTGCGCGCGTCTGCAGTCAATTGTCGGTCGACATGTCGTCATCGCGCCACCGGCTTCAACGCACTTCGAGGGTGATCTTGTTGATTTTACCGGTAAAACGAGTCTCTGGGCCGATGCCAATGCCCTGAGCGACCGGTGTCTGGTTGTCGATGCCAACGTCAGCGGTCTCGTCCGCCGAGAAGATATTGGGCTGGGTCTTCTCCACGCGCCCCTCGGCGACGGGCTTGCCTTTTACGTGGAGCGTCGCCTTACCGCCCTTGCCGAGTCCGCCACCGTCATAGGCGAAATCGAGGCCGACCGTCACGGGGCCAGCCGGTAATGCTTGAGGCGACGCGACGCTATACCGCGCCAGGCCGAGGAAGTTATAGGTGTAGGCTAGCTTTCCTTCCTTTACGTAGAGCGACCAGCCCCCGAACCGGCCGCCCTGCGACAGGATTGCGCCATTGGCGCCATTCGCTGGGATGTCGAGCTCGGCGGTGATCTTCTTGGATCGGTTCTTCACGTTCATGAAGGAGTTCTCCAACATGCCCTGCATTCCTTCGTAAAGTGTGAGGGATGATCGGGTACCCATGAAATCCGGCCGACCTGCAAGCTTCGCGTTGGTCCGCTCGATGGTCCGGTCGTCGATCGGCAACACGTGATACTTCTCGGCCTCCTTCATGAACAGGGCCTGCATCTCCTTGAGCTTCGCCGGTTGTTCCGCGGCGAGGTTTCGGGTGAGGCTGAAGTCTTTCCTCACGTCATAGAGATCCCAGACATCAGAAGTCAGCGGTGGCAGATTGCTGATCTGCCATGGTGCGCGATGGATGGTGCGGGCGAACCAGCCGTCGCTATAGATTGCGCGATTACCGAACATCTCGAAATACTGTGTCTTGTGCCGTTCGGCCGCCGCCGCCTCGTTAAAGGTATACAACAGGCTGGTGCCTTCCATCGGCGTCTGCACGATGCCATTCACCGACTTCGGCTGCGGCAGGCCGGCTGCCTCCAGGATTGTGGGGGCGATGTCGATGACGTGCGAGAACTGCGTGCGCCGACCACCCTTCTCTCTGATGCCATTCGGCCAATTAATGACCACACCATTGCGAGTCCCACCGAAATCGGACGCCACCTGCTTGGTCCACGTAAAGGGGGTGTCGAAGGCAACCGCCCAGCCCGCCGCCATATGCGGGAAGGTTTCCGGACCGCCCCACTTGTCGATCAAGGGGACAAGATCTTCCACCTTTTCGGCCACACCGTTGAAGTAGGTCATCTCGTTGTACATGCCGACGAAGCCGCCCTCGGCGCTGGTGCCGTTGTCGCCGCCGATATAGATGAACAGGGTATCGTTCAAGACGCCGATATCCTCCAGCGCCTTCTTCAATCGCCCGATCTCATTGTCGGTATGCTCCAGGAATCCTGCGAACACCTCCGCCTGGCGCGCGAACAGGCGCCGATGCTCCGCGGGCAAAGAGTCCCACGCCTGTATGTCCTTTGGCCTCTCGCCGAGCTGCGTGTTCGCCGGGACCACGCCCAGTTTTTTCTGCCGCTCCAGTATGTCGTTTCGACTCTGATCCCAGCCCTTGTCGAACTGGCCCTTGTACTTGTCGGCCCATTCCTTCGGCACATGATGCGGCGCGTGCACCGCGCCGGTCGCGTAGTAGACGAAGAACGGCTTCTCCGGCGTCATCGACTGCTGCGCCTTTACCCAGTTAATGGCCTGGTTGGTCATGTCGACGCTGAAATGGTAATCCTTCATCTTCGGCGGATCGACTTTGATCACGCCGTCGTAGATGAGCGGGAACCATTGGTCGGTCTCGCCCCCGATGAAGCCATAGAACTTGTCGAAGCCCTGACGTGTCGGCCAGCGGTCGAACGGCCCCGACACGCTGGTCTCCCACGCAGCCGTTTCGTGCCATTTGCCGAACGCGCCCGTGCTGTAACCATTGAGCCGCAGTATCTCCGCCAACGGCGCGACGCTGTTCGGTATCTGGCCGGTATTGCCCGGAAAGGCTGTCGCGGTTTCCATGATCGAACCGGCATTGGCGGTATGGTGGTTCCGGCCGGACTTGAGAGCGACTCGCGTCGGCGAGCAGAGTGCCGTGGTGTGGAAGTTGTTGAGGCGCAGGCCGGATTGGGCGAGTTCGTCCATTGTCGGCGTTCGAATAAGGCCGCCGAACGTGCTGGGACCGCCGAAGCCGATGTCGTCGATCAGCACAATCACGACATTGGGCGCTCCCTTCGGCGCCTTGACTTCGAACCGCTGCGGCGGCTTGGCATTGCGCGCGTCGAGTTCGGTGTAGGTCGGCCGCACAGGCTCCGCGACCGGCAGAATCGTCCGATCGATCTGCTCCTGTGTTGAAGCCGCCGAGTTCGTGAGAGTCAGCGCTCCGGCAAGCGCTATCGCAAAGATGCTCGGCTTATCGGTGATGTTCATGGCTGTCTCCCTTCCGTCTCGGGCCCATTCTGCTGCCTGCTCCTCAAGCTGACAAGTCACAGACTACCGGTTCTTGGCCAAGGACACGCCTGGCGGGCCGGTTGGCGCTGCGCGCAATGGCACAGCGGCTGCCAGACGTTTGATGTCGTCATATGGCAAGATGCGGCCAGTGGCTTTTGCGAAAACAGGTATACGATGAGTAGATCTGGCCGGGGGCAACTTGCTTGATGCAGTGGCCGGCGGGTGCTTCAGTTTCGCATCGTTCGTCGGCGCCAAGAGCCGGGGAAACGCAAGACGAGAGGAGGACCCTGGATGGACGGCAGTTGGATTAAGAGCACTTGCTGTGCACAGGCGTTGTTGGGTTCAATTCTGTTGATCGCTCCGGATGCGGCGCGGGCGCAATCGGGTCCGGTTGAGACCCCTCCCACTTGGGGAGGAGAGGTCTGGTCTCGTCCCCGGCTTACCGGCGACTGGAGCGGTGTGCGTGACCACCTCGGTAAAAAGGGCGTGGTTCTGGACGTCGACGCGCAAATGATGCCGCAGGGCGTCGTGAGCGGCGGCAAGGACACCGGGATGAATTTTTGGGGAAATGCCGCCTATACACTCAATTTGGACTCCCAAAAAATGGGTCTCTGGCCGGGTGGCTTCGTCAAAGTCCAGGGGCTCTCCAGCTTCGGGGATTCCATATTCGCAGACATCGGCGCGGTCGTGCCGGCGAATGAGACCTGGGTTTTTCCAGAAGTGAACGAGCCCAGCAGCGCCCTCATGAGTGCGACATTCACACAGTTCCTAAGCCCCAAGTTCGGCATGTTTGGGGGAAAGATCAACACCCTAGACCTCGCATTTACCCGGTTCACCGGAGACTACCGCAGCCAGTTCCTGAACCTTGGCATGAACATACCCATGGCCGAAGCCCTGGTTCCGATCTCGGCGTTCGGCGGGGGCGCCGTCTTCATGCCGTCTGAGAGCTTGAATTTTTCGGCCCTCGTGGTGGATCCGAGCGGCACACCGACGGACAACGATGTGACCGATGCCTTCTCCGACGGCATCATGGGAATCGCGGCCGGAAAGTTGAACATCAAGCCGTTCGGACGCGATGGCCAACAACGCCTGACCGGGCTGTGGAGCAATAAGGAACGCGTTTCGCTTATTCAGGATCCGTCCAACATTGGCCAATTTCTTTTGACCGAGCGGTTCCCCCTTCTCGGAAATCCGGGTCCAATTCTACGGCGTCTCGCCGAGCGGTTTGCACCCGCCTTACTTAATCCGGTGCAACCGTTAAACCGGGAGGACAGCACCTGGGGTGTGGCTTATGGCTTCGACCAGTATTTCTGGCAGCCGGACAACGACCCGAAGCGCGGAATTGGCCTATTCTTCAACTTCGGCGCCACCGATGGAGATGCCAATCCGGTCAAGTACAGCTTCAACCTGGGCATCGGGGGAAACGGCATCGTACCTGGTCGCCCCGATGACAACTTTGGTATCGGCTGGGCACGCACTGAGTTCAGCGACAACTTCGTTCCTGCGCTCCGCCAGACCTTGGATCTCGGGCTCGACCATGAGGACGCGGTCGAAATGTACTATAATGCTGCGATCACGCCGTGGGCGAACCTGACTCTCGACCTCCAAGTGATCAATCCAGGACTGAACAGGGCGCTCGATTCCAATGATAATCTGACCGATGTAGGAACCGCCGTCGTCGTTGGCCTGCGCTCATATATGCGGTTCTAGAATAGTACGGCCGGCTGCGGTCCGAAATATGATGGCAGCACCGGTGCGATCGTGATGGCGATCTGTCGTAGGTGGGGATTTCATCGCCGCTCTGTGATCGAATGGTCAGTCGAATTCGATGATGGGCGGGACATTCTCGCTTCGGCAGTAGATGGCGTCGGCGCTCTTCGGGTTCTCCAGCCAAAGGCTGGCTTTAAAGCCTTTATCGGCGAGGACCATGCCCGCGTGGACCCCGCCGTATACGTCTTCGACGTCGGAGGCTTTCTTCAAGCTTCCCCTGTATCGAGCGCTTCGCGCTTCCCATGCGCATCCCGGCACGCTCGCCGCACGGCGGGATGACAGGGTCTGGTTCTGCCGTGGCCAGCAGGACGGGGAAGGCGCAGATTCGGCTTCAGGAACAGCGCATTGTGATGCGGATGATCGGTCTGGTTCGGCTGAGCGCAGGCTCGGGCCAGAAGCCGCCTTTATCAGTTGCTCATTTGCTCGGCACCGGCAGACCGCACGCATGTCGCAGGACACACTTCCAGTGCGATTGAATGCTGACTATCACCCAACCACGCTTCGGCCCCTCGTCTAGCCCGCGGTCGAGCCTGCCGAAATGCGATTTCCGATCATAGGCGACCTCGCGCTCCGCATCGTCGTGGTGCACCAGGACGCCCAATCGCGGGCCGCTGCCCGACGTCACCCATTCAAGCATCTCGAAATCGCCGTCGGAATTGCCGAACGCCGCAATGGGCCGGCGACCGATTTGGTAGTGAATGCCGACCGGCTTTCCAGCCTTGTCGTCGATGAAGTTTATCGCGGGCAGCCTTGTGAGCCGCGGCCTACCGTCCGTGACCTCATACTTCAATTTGATAGTGCTGCCGACAATCTGCTCCGGCGGTATGCCGTAGACGCGCTGAGCCCACGGCCGCACGAACTCGGTGCCGCCGCCCGAGACGATGAAGGTCTTGAAGCCGTTCACACGGAGGTATTCCAGCAGCTCGAGCATCGGCTGAAAGACCATCTGGGTGTAGGGCTGCCCCGTCCTCGGGTGCCTTGCCTTATCGACCCAGTCGCTGGCGATCCGCTCGAACTCTTCTGTCGACATGCCGGCATGGGTGGCCATGATCAGCTCGACGAGGCCGCGCTCGCCGGCGGCGGCAAGGCCCGCAGGGTCGTTCTCAAGTACGGCTTTGAACGGCTGCTTGTCCTTCCATTCTGGATGCTGTGGCGCCAGCGCCTTTACCCGGTCGAGCGCGAAGGCGAGCTGCACGTACATCGGCTGTTCGGACCAGAGCGTGCCGTCATTATCGAAAACCGCAATCCGATCTGGCGGTGGAACGTAGTCCGGTCCGCCTTCGCCCGTTACGTTTTTGACAAATTCAACGATGGCCGCCTTCGCCGGGCCGTCGTTCCAGGACGGCAACTTGTCGGCAGCAAAGGCGTAGCTCGTGAACCACAGAAGAGCGACCAAGTAGCTGATGATGAATATCGGCATATCGATATTCCGTTCATTTAGCCACGACGGGGCGTCCCAACTCCGGAACGCCCGCCGCGATCCACCTAGTTTTGACCGCGAGGCTTCTGCAGCATCTCGAGAACCTTATCAAGGCTGAAGCTTGCCGCTTTCTGACGCGGCGGATACTCCTTGAAGGTAGCGAGGAAGTTCCCAACGTAGCTCTGCGCCGGGACTATCAGGTAGGCATGATTGATGTACCAGTCCCAATATGTATTGGATGTCACGTCAGCCCGCTCGTAGGGATCCATGCGCAGGTTGAACAGCTTCGGGGCACGCAACGTTACGTAGGGCTCGAACCAGACCTGCAGAGTGCCGCGCTCGCGCTGCTCCATGAACACGAGCTTCCAGTTATCGTATCGCAGGCCTGTGAGATCGCCGTCGTCGGAAAAATAGAAGAAGGATTCTCTTGGAGACTTGTTCTCCTTGCCAGTCAGATGGGGCAGCACGTTATAACCATCGAGATGTACCTTGAACGTCTTGCCGTTCGCCTTGTGCCCCTTGAGCAACTTCTCTTTGACATCTGGATCGCCCGCAGCGGCCAGCAGCGTCGGCATCCAGTCCATATGCGAGACGATCTGATTGGAAACCGAGCCCGGTTCGACCTTGCCCGGCCACCGCACCATTGCCGGAACGCGGTAGGCTCCCTCCCAATTGCTATTCTTCTCGTTGCGGAAGGGCGTCATCCCGCCATCGGGCCAGGTATTCATGTGGGGACCGTTGTCGGTTGAGTAGATGACGACCGTGTTATCGGCGATCCCTAGCTCGTCGATCTTGCTGAGCACCGTGCCGACATTTTTGTCGTGGTCGATCATGACATCGTGGTATTCACCCTGCCAGCGTCCAGCCTGTCCGACGCTCTCGGGCTTGGGATGCGTACGGAAATGCATGTGGGTGAAGTTGACCCACACAAACATGGGCTTGCCTGCCCTATGCTGCTTTTCGATGAAGTCTGTAGCTCTCTTTGCCACCTCGTCATCGATGGTTTCCATGCGCTTTTTCGTAAGCGGGCCGGTGTCCTCAATCTTCTGCTTACCGTCAGACAAGGCGAAACTGTGAATCACGCCCCGCGGTCCGAAGCGCTTGCGAAACTCCGGATCCTTCGGATAGTCGGGCTGCTCCGGCTCCTCTTCGGCATTGAGGTGATACAGGTTGCCGTAAAACTCGTCGAAGCCGTGCGCGGTCGGCAGGTGCTCGTCCCGGTCGCCAAGATGGTTCTTGCCGAATTGGGCAGTGGCGTAACCTTGTCTCTTCAGCAACTCGGCGATAGTAGGATCCTCGCCGCTGATGCCCTCTTTGGCGCCCGGCATACCGACCTTGCTTAGGCCGGTGCGGAACACAGCCTGGCCGGTGATAAAGGCAGATCGGCCCGCCGTGCAGCTTTGCTCGCCATAATAATCGGTGAGGAGTTTGCCTTCCTTGGCGATACGATCGATGTTGGGCGTGCTATAGCCCATTATCCCCTTCGTATAGGCGCTAAGGTTCGACTGCCCAATATCATCGCCCCAGATGACGATGATATTAGGTTTCCCGCCCTGGGCTAAGGCCGGTTGGATTATCGTCGCCAAGGCGGCAACACCCGTCACGATGCACGCGGCAATTGTCTTAAAGAAGACAGTCATGACAAGTCTCCAATCAATATGGGAGTCCATGATGACCATTTTGCGGCAGGGGAAGGTTGGACCTTCGATCGGCTCCGGATAAGCACGTTACCGTAACGCGCCGTTACGCAACGTCGGTACGGGCAAGGAATTTTGAGGTCAACGACCGAATTCGGGCACGGCTCGTCGACTTGCGCGCGCTTGAGGACGAACGCTACCGCCGCCTGGAAAATTTAGGAACCGCGCCGCGCGTCCTTCGCGGCGCCCAGCCCTGCCTTTGTCAGGCCGTCGACAAACAGCGGGATGTAGTCGGGATAGAGGTTGCGCATCTTGAGGTCATCGACCGCGCGGTCGCCGTAAGTCGGGTCGATCGCAAGTATCCGGGCCACCGCGGCCTCGGCTTCCCGGATGCGCCCCAATTGGGCATAGCTGACGGCTAGGGCAACATGGCTGATGGCGACATTCGGAGCGTTGAGTTGCTTCGCTTCCGCGAGGGCCTGTTCGTACCGCCCTTTTACATAGTGGTTCAAGAAGAAGGCGATGCGGTACTGGCCCGGCTGGGCGGGATTGCGGGCGTACGCTTCCTGCAAGAGCGGCAAAGCCTTTTCCCACTGTCCCCGTACGCCGTATCGCAGGCCGAGGTCGGCCATCAGGCTGCTATCGTTGGGATTGAGCTGCAGGCCTTTTTCACCGGCCGCAAGGCTGAGGTCCACGTTGTTCATGAGCCAGTGGACCAGGTGCAGCGCATGGTAGGAAAAGGCGGAATACGGAGCGAGCTCGACCGCGCGCTCTGCAAGCCCGTGCGCGCGCACCATGGGGTCGAATGCAAGATCCGCCTTTCCGAAATTGAACCGGTAAGCGTCGACGTAGACGATCGCGAGGCTTGCATGGGCATCTGCATACGCGGGATCTACGGACACGGCGCGCTCGAGACATTCGCGGACGGGGGCGTAAAGCTCCGCGAGGTAGGAGCGCCAGTACTGATAGAACCGCAAGACGCATTCGTAGGATGTGATGGATTCCGCCGGCTTGCCTTCGATTTCCTGGACCTTCCTTTGGAAGATGACACCGTAGGGCTGCGCCAGCTCGCGCACGACCTGGTCGGCAATCCTGTCCCGCACCGAATAAATTTGTGCAGCTACAAGGTCGGCGCTGAACCGTTCCGACCACACATATTGGCCGCTTCTTGCGTCCACCAGGGATGCCGTGACGCGGAGCGTACTCGAGGTCGCCGTGACGCCGGCCGTAAGCATGAAATCGGCGTTCAGCTTTGGCGCAGCCTTGAGGCCATCGGGTTGCGATCCATACTTGAAGCTGGTTTCCGGCCCGAACACGAAGAGACCGTTGAAACGGGTGAGGCCGGTGATGACCTCCCGCGTGAAACCCCGCACCAGAACGTCGTTCTCGCGCATACCGGAATCGTTCTCGAACGGCGCGACCAGAATCGCCGGCCCGTTGCGTGACGCAGCCAAGTCGCCGCCTCTGCCGCCCGAGGGCTGCAGGTGCCCGCCGTACCACATGATAGCGAGCCCCATTGCGGACACCGCAGCGAGCGAAGCGGCTGCAGTGACGACCTTCCGTCGAAGCTTGGAATGGAACGCACCGGGTGTCTCGGTGGACGCCGCATCTCTATCGGTCTTAGCCGTTCCCGACATGCCCGCGCGTGATTTTCCAGCCAGTAGTTCCACATTCGGCACATAGGAACCCTTCGGTATCGTGATCCGAATGGGATCGGCGCGGCCGGCTGTCAGATAGAACCTGTCGAGGGATCGCCGCAGGCGGCTCGCTTCGATGCGGACGATCGGGTCGGACTGTGGATCGAAGCTTTCGTTGCGGCCGAAAACCGACGTGGCAATGCTATAGGCTTTGACGCGCTGGCCACGGCCAGAGACCATTTCTTCGACAACATATCGAAGAAACCGCCGGTTGCGATCCGACGCGTCAAACTCCTTGCTGTCGAGAATGCGCTGCAATTGCCCTAGAACAGGGGCCGCAGCCATGCCGCCGCCTGTGTCCTTCTCGACCATGACCGTACTTCCTCACAATGCCGTACACCATGAAGAGCCGTCGAGCCGTGAACCGATCATAGCATTGTCGACACTCGATCGGAAATCGTAATGAACGCGGAGCATCAACCTTGCGTAGCTTCGCGGCGATCTCTTCCGATCTTCCGATGCCGTCCATGCGTCCGGCCGCTATCGCTCAATCATGCAATCGTGATGTGGACACTGGCGTTACAGAAAGAGAATTCCGTACCTAGTCGAGCGTGTTCGGCTACCATCGGACATTGGGTTGGGTGGAAAGTAATCGGCCATGCGTCCGACAATGCTTATCCGTGTTGCCTGGCTAAAGCTCCACATCGATGTTCAGCGCGAGAGCGGTTTCGATTCTGCCGGTGAGTTGAGGTTCCAAAGGTCGCGCATGTGCGGCGGAACAGCAGCCGACATGAAGATCCTATGGCGCAGGTCGCGGTCGGTTCTTTGGCTTCTGGCGTTTGCTGTTTGCGCAAATGCCAGTGCCCAAACGGACACGAAAGTCGATCGGCATGGAGCTTGGGGCGCCGCTGTGAAGCCTCGCGATCCTGCGGTCATAATCCGAATGTTCGACGGCAACGAAGACGGCAAGATCGATCGAACGGAGTACCAGTTCGAAATCGTGAAAGCCTTTATTACGCTCGATCAGAACCGCGATGATTATCTTGAACCGAAAGAAATGCCGGGGATGGATAAGAGCGCCTTCGACAAGGCCGACAAGGACACCGATGGACGACTATCGACGTATGAGTTCGTCACGGCCGACTCTCTGAAATTCGATGAGATCGATACGAATTCCGACGGCTTTGTCACCGAGACAGAGATAGCAGGGCATCAGAAAAGGCATTAGGCAGCGAAGGAAATCGCCAGCAACGCGCCGTGGCTTGGTTTCCGTCATGCCGTCCCGGACGTATTGTTGACAGCGTTCTACTGCCTCGCCATGCTGATGGCGCTGCAGACGGAGCTTCAAGCGTCGGTCGAAACTGGCATTCGACCGGCATGTCGCATGAATGGTCTCGATGCGGAGAATTCTTCACATGAGGCTCATCGCTACAGCGATCCTCGCCGCCGCACTCGCTGTCGGCGTCGCCGCCTGCGACGGACAGGACGAGAAGACCGGCGCGACCCAAGCGCCGCCGCCCGCCGTCAAGATCGTGAAAGCCGTATCGCAGCCGGTCGGTTCGGCCTGGAGCTTTACGGGCAAGGTTCAGGCAGTCGACCGCATCGATCTGCGCGCCCGCGTCGAAGGATTCCTCGAACAGCGCGCCTTTGTCGAAGGCGCCGAGGTCGAGAAGGGCGCAATCCTCCTTGTGATCGAAAAGGGTCAGTACGAAGTACGGGTCGCCGAATCGGAGGCAAGCGTCACCCGGGCGGAGTCGAGCCTTCGCTTGGCACGGGTCGAGCTCGATCGGTCCCGGACGCTGGTGCAGCAAAAAGTTGCGGCCCAATCCAGACTGGACCAGGCGCAAAGCGCCTATGACGTCGCTCAGGCCGATGTGACCGCCGCGAAGGCGACGCTTGAAAAGTCGAAACTCGATCTCGGCTACACCGATATCAAGGCGCCGGTGGCGGGGCGCATCGGCCGCATCTCGGTATCGGTGGGCAACTTCGTCGGCCCTTCGACCGGCCCGTTGGCGACGCTCGTCTCCCAGGAACCCATGCATGTGGTCTTCCCCGTCACCGAGCGCGAGCTGTTGGAGGCCCGCAAGCAGGGCGCCGAAACGGGCCGCGGTGCGGATAGCCTCAAGGTGCATATTCGGTTGGCCGACGGCCAACCATACCCGCATGCCGGAACCATCAACTTCGTCGACGTTCAGGTCGCCGGCGGAACGGACACCGTTATCGTGCGGGCGGTCTTCCCGAATCCCGACCGGACTCTGATCGACGGTCAGCTCATCGCCGCCACTCTCGAAAGCAAGGACCCGCAAAAGCTGCCGGTGATTCCGCAGCAAGCCGTGCAAGCGGACCAGCAAGGAACATTTGTCCTGGTTGTCGACAACGAGAACAAGGTTCAGGTCCGGCGCGTGCGGCTCGGCCGGCAGGTCGGCGGCGGCCGTGTCGCGGCGGAAACCGGATTGCAAGACAGCGACAAGGTCATCACCGAAGGCATTCAGCGTGTGCGGCCGGGGCAGGTCGTAGCTCCGGTCGAGAGCGAGAACGAGATCTCATCGCAAACGCGAGGCTGACATGATCTCCGCCCTGTTTGTCGAACGACCTCGTCTCGCCATGGTCATCTCCATCGTCATCTCGCTGGCCGGCCTCGTCGCGCTCACCGCCATTCCCATCGCCCAGTTTCCGGAAATCGTGCCGCCGCAAGTTGCCGTAACGGCGTCCTATCCCGGCGCGGGCGCCGGCGTCGTCGAAGCAACCGTCGCCCAATCGATAGAGTCGGCGATCGTCGGCGTCGACAACATGCTTTACATGAAATCGTCGAGCGGCAATGACGGAAGCTACAGCCTGACGGTAACGTTCAAGGTCGGCACCGATCCCGACATCAACACGGTCAACGTCCAGAACCGCCTCAATTCGGCATTGTCCCTGCTCCCGGACGAGGTCACGCGGCAGGGCGTGCAAGTCCGTAAGAAATCCTCCGCCATACTGCAGATGATCAACGTCTATTCGCCGGACAAGCGATACGATCAGCTTTTCATATCGAATTACGCCACCATCAACATCATCGACAATCTCAAGCGCATAACCGGCGTCGGCGACGTCCGGCCGTTCAACACGCTCGACTACGCCATGCGCATTTGGCTCGACTCGAACCGCCTGACGACACTTGGCTTGACGCCGAACGATATCGTCTCGGCCCTGCGGGCGCAGAACGTCCAGGCAGCCGTCGGACGGATCGGCGCGCAGCCCATGACGTCCGATCAGCAGTTCCAGATCAACCTTCAGACGAAGGGACGCCTCACCAGCGTCGAAGAGTTCGAGGGGGTGGTCGTGAGGGCCAACCCCGACGGTTCGTATGTCCGGCTTCGGGATATCGCGCGCCTCGAGCTCGGCGCGAAGGCCCAGGACATCGGCGGGAGGTTCAACGGCGGCCCGGCCAGCGTGATCGGCGTCTATCAGGCGCCGGGCAGCAACGCGATCGACGCCGCGGATGGCGTTGTCGCGACCATGGAAAGATTGAAGGCGGCTTTTCCCGAAGGCCTCGACTACAGCATCAGCTACGACACGACCACGTTCGTCAAGCAGAGCATCGAAGAGGTCATACACACGCTTCTGGAAGCCTTTGTCCTGGTGGTGCTCGTCGTCTTCCTTTTTCTCGGGAGCTGGCGGGCTACCCTGATCCCCATGATCGCGGTACCGGTTTCGTTGATCGGGACATTTGCCGTCATGCTCGCGCTCGGCTTTTCGGCAAATACGGTCAGCCTGCTCGCCCTCGTGCTCGCGATCGGTATCGTCGTCGACGATGCGATCGTCGTCGTGGAGGCCGTCGAGGCGAAGCTCGAGCAATTTCCCGATCTGCCCGTCGCCGAAGCGACCAAGCAGGCTATGCGCGAGATCACCGCGCCGATCATCGCCATTACACTCGTCTTGTTGTCGGTCTTCGTTCCGGTCGCGTTCGTCCCTGGCATAAGCGGTCAGCTCTACCAGCAATTCGCCGTCGCCGTTTCGGTTTCGATGCTGATTTCGGCGGTCAACGCTCTCACCCTCTCGCCGGCGCTCTGTTCCGTTCTGCTCAAGCATCACCACGGGCCGAAGCGCGGCCCCATGCGGTATGTCCTGGGCGGCATCGATTGGACGCGCGACCGGTACGCCGCAATCGTCAAGCGGCTGGTGCGCGTTCCATTGTTCGGGCTGATTGCGCTGGCAGCCGTGTTGGCCGCCAGCGGCTGGCTGTTCAAGGCAACGCCGACGGGCTTTCTGCCATCGGAGGACCAGGGAGCTTTTTTCATCGAGATGCAGCTTCCGGAAGGCGCTTCGCTCAACCGGACGCAAGCCGTCGTCGAAAGGGTCGAGGCGATCTTGGCCAAGACCCCCGGGATCGCCGGCGTCACCACCGTCCCAGGCTACAGCTTTATCGACGGCTTATCGAAATCCAACGCGGGCTTCGCAATCGTGTTGCTGGAGCCTTTCGAGAAACGGACCGATCCTGCGCTCGGCGTCGAACCGCTGCTGCAACGGCTGCGGCAGCAGTTCCTGACGCTTCGCGAGGCGAACGTCCTCGCATTCAACTTTCCGCCGATCATCGGGCTCGGTACCGGCAGCGGCTTCGAATACCAGCTGCTCGATATGCGGGGCGGCGACCCGGCGAACATGGCGGCGGTCGCGCGTGGGCTCGTTTTCGCCGCCAATCAGGACAAGGCGTTCGGTGCGGTCTACACCACCTTCTCCGCCAATACGCCTCAGATCTATCTCAACATCGACCGCGAAAAGCTGCAGACGCTGGGTGTCAATGTCAGCGACGCCTTCAGCGCTTTGCAGGCGACGCTGGGCGGCCTCTACGTGAACGACTTCAACCTGTTCGGCCGCACGTGGCAGGTCGTGGTCCAGGGCGAGGCAGCCGACCGCGCCCGTTTCGCCGACATCTATCGCATTCACGTGCGCAATCGGAACGGCGAGATGGTTCCGATCCGCGCCTTCGCCGAGCCGGAGCTGTTCCTCGGGCCGCAATTGATCGTGCGGTACAACAACTATCGCAGCGTGACGGTCAACGGCACGCCGGCGCCGGGGACGAGCTCCGGCGACGCTTTGACGGCCATGGAGCGGGTATCGGCCGCCACCTTGCCGCAAGGCTTCGGCTACGAATGGACCGGCACCGCCCTGCAGGAAAAGGAGGCCGCCGGTCAAACCACCGTTATCCTCGCGCTCGCGGTCGTCTTCGCGTATCTGTTCCTCGTCGCGCTTTACGAGAGCTGGACGATCCCCGTGCCGGTATTGCTATCGGTTTCGGTCGGGATCATGGGAGCCATGATTGCGCTCCTGATATCCGGCCTCGACAACAACATCTATGCGCAAATCGGCATCGTCGTGCTCATCGCATTGGCCGCGAAGAACGGCATCCTGATCGTCGAATTCGCCAAGGAGCGCCGGGAGCGCGGCGAGACGATCGAGGATGCCGCCGTCAACGGCGCGCAGGCCCGTTTTCGCGCCGTGATGATGACGAGCTTCGCCTTCATTGCGGGCCTGATCCCGTTGGCCATAGCAACCGGCGCGGCCATGTTGAGCCGCCGCGGCATCGGCACCGCCGTGCTGGGCGGCATGATTTTCGCCGCAGCGTTCGGGGTGTTCCTGATTCCGGTGCTCTATGTCGTGTTCCAATGGCTCCGCGAGAGAATCAAGGGCGAACATGCAGCCCGCCCTCACCCCGAGAAGCCCGTCCCCACGCATTGAGGGCGCCCGGCGAGGAGCCGGACAGGTCCTTGCCCAAACCCTCTTGCGGCGTCCTTCATTCCAGCCTTACGCTGCGTGTCCACTGACGCAGCAATTTATAGTACCGCGACAGTTCTATCGTCGGGCTCAGAACCGTTTTGTAGGAGGCCGTTCAATCGTGGTTGCTGGACGGGACGAACGACAGCGCCGCGGCAGTTGGTGGCTAACCGTACAGATAGTTGGCGCGCTTGCCTTTTCCGTCGGCATCGTCTTGCTCTCTTGGCTGAATCCGGGTTGGCGGCCGTGGTCTGCAAGGCAGGCCGCGGACCCGAAGCCTGCGACGGCCGATGCTGGCCCGGCGAAGGAAGGGCAGACATCGGATCGGATATCGTCAACGGCGATGGCGCAGGAACAGGTCCGCGCGCTGCTCGAGGAAGCGCAACGACAAGTCGATGCCGGTGATCCGGTTACCGGCGCGCTGCTCGCCCTGGAGCTGCTGCGGCACGATGCCGAATCCGAAGATCTCGCGGCGGTCCATCGAATTCTTTATGAAGCGCACTTCAACCGCAAGGAGCGCCTTGTCCTGGGCGGTCACCTCGGTCTTGTGCACAGGGCGGCGTTCAGTCCCGATGGGACGCGCGTCGTGACCGCCGCATCGGACAGGATGGTGCGCGTGTGGCAGGTCCGTGACGGCGCCTTGATCGCCAAGCTGAGAGGTCACGATGACGAGGTCTGGTCAGCCGCATTCAGCCCCGACGGGCGGTTGATCGCATCGGCCTCCTCCGATGGAACGGTGCGCCTTTGGGACGCCGCCGACGGCAGCGGGAAAGACGTCCTTCGCGGCCATTCCGGCAAGGTCGTCGCCGTTGCGTTTGCTCCTGATGGACGGCGTCTCGTAAGCGCATCTCATGATTCCACCGCGCGTATTTGGGATGTCCAAGCCGGCGCGGAAATCGCCGTGCTCAACGGACACGGCGGCAAGGTTTGGGGCGCCGCCTTCAGTCCCGATGGCCGCCGCATCTTGACGGCGTCGGAAGACGC
Source organism: Alphaproteobacteria bacterium (assembly GCA_009377445.1). Lineage (GTDB taxonomy): Bacteria > Pseudomonadota > Alphaproteobacteria > UBA8366 > UBA8366 > WHUA01. The sequence goes on from WHUA01000001.1 coordinate 273,739, forward strand.
GACGGCGCGGCTTTGGAACGCGACGACCGGAGAAGCGCTCGCGGTCCTGCGCGGTCATGCCGGCGATGTGGTGACCGCCCGGTTCAGCACCGATGGCCAGCAGGCGGTGACATCCTCCACGGATGGCACGGCGCGCCTCTGGAATGGGGTCACCGGCGCTCCCGGCCCGATCTTGCGTGGTCACACGAATCAATTGATCTCGGCACGGTTCAGCCCCGATGGATCGATGGTATCGACGGCATCGAGAGATGGCTCGGTGCGGCTTTGGAACACGGCAACGGGCGCCCAGGCCGCCGTGCTTCTCGGCCATCGCTCCTGGGTCAACGATGCCGTTTTCACGCCGGATGGGCGTCAGGTGGCAAGTGTTGCGGTGGATTGGCAGGTGCGCATTTGGGATGTCGGTAGCGGCGCCGACCGCGCTGTCCTGGCCGGCCACCAGAACGATATCCAAGGCGGCGTCTTCAGCGCAGACGGGCGGCACCTTCTCACCGCGTCCACCGACGGGACCGCCAGATTCTGGAGCATCGACGGCGACGTTGAGACGGAGGTCATTCCTAACTGGAACGGCAAGATCGGCGGCACGCCCTACAGCCCGAACGGGCGTTCCGTCGTCCGGCCCGGGCCGGGCAACGCAGCCCGCATCCTCGACACCGGGAGCCAAGCCGAGCGGTTCGTCCTCGACGGCCATTCGGCGCCGGTGACTGCCGCCGTCTTCAGTCCCGACGGCAAACGCATCCTGACCGGCTCGGCAGACGGAACCGCACGGCTTTGGGACGCCGAGACCGGACGCGAGCTTGGCGTCATGCGGGGTGCCCGCTCCGCAATCCGGAGCGTTGCCTTCAATGACGATGGAAGCCAGGCGATGATGCTATCGACCGACGGTACGATGCGGCAATACAGGATCTTCGCCACGCTGCGTGATCTCGCCGCTCATGAAAAGGAGACCTTGCCGCGGCAGCTTACTTCGACCCAGAGGCGGCAATTCTGGTTGCTCGGACCCGCCAACGAGTGAACCGCCGCAGCGTCGTGACGCTCGCCGATATCTGAGGGTCCAGGGAAGAAAATCTTGGTGGAGCACGCAGTCCAGAGCGAACCCGTCTCCGGACCTATTCCCTGCTAAACAGGGAAAATTCCGCTGAAAGCAGGGTAAGAAAGGCGGCCATTTGGTATACTTGTAGCTGGCAGATGGCCAAACGGAAGATCAATCCTAACATTTACTTAGATCGTTCTGGAGCGCCGGATGGACATAATCCTTCATCACTACGACCAATCTCCGTACTCCGAGAAGATACGGTTGATTTTCGGTCTCAAGAACCTCTCGTGGAAGTCCGTCATCGTTCCAATGGTCTTGCCGAAACCGTCGCTCATGCCGCTTGCCGGCGGGTATCGACGCACACCAATCCTACAGATCGGCGCGGACGTTTACTGCGACACTCTCCAAATCGCATCGGAGCTTGACCGCCGCTTTCCCGAACCGCGTGTGACCGAAGCCTCGTGCCACGGACTTTCCAGTATACTCAGCACATGGGCCGAGCGCGTTCTGATGTGGCCGACCGCCCGATACGTTACCGGCGCGAATCGCGATGTACTGCCGACATCTTTTTTTGCCGATCGCGCCGCAATGCGGGGCCACTCCGCTCCCACCGCCGATGAAATCGATGCAGGGCTATGCCACCAACGACACCAGCTATGCTTGATGCTTGATTGGATCGAAAACCTGCTTGCCGACGGAAGAGAGTTCCTGATCACCGACCGCCCCGTTCTCGGCGACCTGGCCGCGTATCAACGACTTTGGTGGCTCGGCGCCCTTGGCGGAAAAGCTGCAGATGTGCTCGATCCTTATGCTCACATCAAAGCTTGGATGGGCCGGATCGCCGCCGCTGGGCATGGGCAGCGGACAGAGATGACACCGGAAGCCGCCCTCGAGATTGCCCGAACCGCCGAACCGGCGCCGCTCCCATCTGGAGAATGCGATCCCAGTGTCGAGATCGGCGCAGAAGTCGAGGTGGTCACGGAGGACTTTGGTACGGATCCCGTCCGGGGATCGGTAATCCGCGCTACGGCTGAACAGATATCGATTAGACGGTCGGACGCTATCGTCGGAGCAGTTCACGTACACTTCCCACGGCTGGGCTATGAGGTGAAGGCGATCTGAAATCCGGCGAGGCATGCAGCATCAAGGACCTCGCGGCACGTCATCACGTCGACAAGGGCGACGTCAGCCGCATCCTGCCGCTCGCCTTCCTGGCACCCGACATCGTCGCGGCGATCCTCGACGGCCGCCAGCCGGTCGAACTGACCGCCTACCGGCTGAAGCGGCTGCGCCACCTGCCGCATCTCTGGAGCGACCAGCGCACGCTGCTCGGCTTCACCTGAGGCGCATGACGCGCTCGTTCAACGAACAAACGGAAAACTGTTGGCTGGCGGAACCGGCCGGCGGAGACGGCCGGCCGAATTCGCCCGGAGACGCCGGCAGCGCGCGTCTCTCTGCCATGAGATGACGGCTGACTCCGCCGCAAAGCCGCACGAAACCGCGAACCGCGAAAACCACCTAACACATTGATATATATATAGATTAAAATCTTGGTGGAGCCGAGGGGAGTCGAACCCCTGACCTCTACAATGCCATTGCGTAAATCCGCTAACGATAACAATGGCTGATAGGGGCGGCATGCCGCAAATGACCGCACGGAAGTCCGCCATTGTTGCACCAGTTGCGCGCCCGCAGCGCGCCCGCCGCCGCCCTGACCGTGGAGCCGCAGGCCCATGGTAGACGTCATCGCTGACGCCACGCCGACCTTCAAGGTCATCCTGCCCTCGCCGCCGGCGAACGTGGCCTTCCCGGGCGACGTCGTCGAAATCTTAGCCGACGGTGTCCTCGAGGAGAGCCAGGTTCTCACCGCGATCGACACGACCCGGCGCTTCGCCCTGGTGACCGTCACGCCGGCCGTGGCCGACGCGACCTATGAATTCACCGCGCGGATCCGCCGCAACGGCTCGACCTCCGCCTCCTCGCCGGTGCTGATGGTCCGCATCGACACCGTCGCGCCTTCTGCGCCCACGCTGGCGCTGCACCCGAGCGACGACAAGGGCGGCGGTGTCACGGTGCAGCCGCGCCCGCGCTTCGTCGTAGGCCTGCCTGTCGACGCGGAGGCGGGTGGCACAGCGGCGCTGTGGATCGACGATCTCGAGGACCCGGGCGTGACACTCGACGCCGGCGACCTGACGGCCGGCCAAATCGAGATCCGCGCCGCGGCCGTCCTCGACGTCGGCCTGCACGTCGCCTATGCGCGGGTCACCGACCAGGCGGGCAACCAGGGCCCGGCCTCGAACGTCGTCGGCTTCGAGCTGACCGCCTTCGCGGCCGGCGTCGAGAGCGCCGGCACGCCGGCCGGCGGCCTCACGGTCGAGAAGCGCCTGGCGGGCGGCGTGCAATCCGCCTCGACGCCGGCCGCCGATCTCCATGCGGCCACGCAGATCCAGCTCGAGGGCGCGATCGCGTCGACGGGCGCGCCGGCCGGATCCGCGACGGTGGAGAAGCCGTTCGCGGCCGCGGTCGCTTCCGCCTCGACGCTGGCGGGCGGGCTCACGGTCGAGAAGCCGCTCGCAGGCGGCATCGAAACCGACAGCGAGCCTGCAGGCGATCTCACCGTGGTCGCCCCGGTCACGCTCGAGGCGGGGATCGCCGCCCATGGCGCACTAGCGGGCGCCGCGACGGTGGAGAAGCCGCTCGCCGCCGCCGCAGCCTCGTCGTCGGCGCCGGCCGGCGGCCTGACCGTCGAGAAGCGGCTTGCCGCGGGCGTCGAAAGCGATGCGGCGCCGGCCGGCGACCTGCATGTCGCGGCGCCGGCGGCCCTCGAGGGCGCCGTCACGAGCACCGGCACGCCGGCGGGCGCCGCCACGGTCGAGAAGCCGGTCGCCGCCGCCGCAGCCTCGACGTCGGCGCCGGCGGGCGGCCTGACCGTCGAGAAGCGCCTCGCCGCGGCGATCGCCAGCGCCGCTCAACCGAACGGTGACTTGCATGTTGCCTCGCCGGTTCTCCTCGAGGCGGCCGTCGCGTCGACGGGCACGCCGGCGGGCGCCGCCACGGTCGAGAAGCCGCTCGCCGCCGCCGCAGCCTCGTCGTCGGCGCCGGCCGGCGGCCTGACGGTCGAGAAGCGGCTCGCTGGGGCGATCGCCAGCGCCGGCACGCCGGCCGGCGCCGTGTCGGTTGAGCGCGCGCTGTCGGCGGGCGTCGTTTCGGTAGGCTCGCCCGGCGGGCAGACCGTGGGCGCGGTGGAATTCGCCACGCCGACGCCGAGCGCGCTGCGCTGGGGCAATCCCGGGCCCTCGGGCAACGCCGACAGCGACAAGGTGACGATCGTCGCCTGGTACAGGCTGCTGACCTTGCCGGGCGCCGCCGGCGTGCCGCAGTCGATCTTCAATATCGAGGCCGGGACGACCGGCGATTCGCTGCAGCTCATCGTCGACACCGACAACCGCCTGAAGCTGCGGAGCTGGAACAATGCGGCCGGCATATCGCTCCTCAGCACCGCCGCGGAGACGCTCGACGGCGCCTGGCACTGCATCATGGGGTCCTTCGACGGCGACCTCGCCAACGGCGGCGCCGGCGGCTTCACCCATCTCTGGCGCGACGGCGTGAACGTGCTGGCCGGCGGCGCGGCGCCGGCGCTCGTGCTGCCGGACCTGACCCGCCCGATCAAGATCGGCGGGCGCACCAGCTTCGGCAACACCTGGGCCTATGCCGGGCAGCTCGCGCTGGTCTGGTACAACCACGGCATCGCGCTCGACTTCGGCGACGGCGCGGAACGGGCGAAGTTCTTCGCCGGTGGCACCTTCGTTCCCGTGGGCGCGAACGGCGAGCTGCCGACCGGCAACGCCCCGCGCATCTGCCTCCAAGGCGGTGCGACGGCCTTCAAGGACAACGTCGGACTCGGCAACGACCCGATCGACGAGATCGGCGTTGGCCTCATCGATGCGGCCGGGCCCGCGAACGTCGACGGCGGGCTGACGGTCGAGCCGGCGCTGGTCGCCGCGGTCGCTTCCGCCTCGACGCCGGCGGGCGGGCTCACGGTCGAGAAGCCGCTGGCTGCGGCCGTCGCATCGGCCGGCGCGCCCGCCGGCATCCTGACCGCCTTCAGCGAGGCCATCCGCGCCGTCGAATACGATGGCAGCGCGGACTTCCTGGTCTACGCGCCCGCGACGCATGGCGCGGCGAACGGCCCGGCGCTCACCATCGGCGCGGCGCTCAAGTCGAACCTCGACGGCGTCGAGCAGGTGCTGTTCGACTGCGGCGGCGCGGTGCCCGTGCGCCTGGTCAAGAACGCCGACAACACGTTCAGCTTCACCGGCGGCACGGCCGGCGCCGTTTTCTCCGCGGTCACCGCCGCGGTCGCGGCCTCGGTCGGCGATTGCATCGTGCTCGCCGATGCCAACGGGACGACGGCGCATCTCTACATCATCCACGCCGCCGGCCTCGTCACCGGCGTCAACACGCCGGGATCCGCGGCGGCCCTGAGCCTGGCGAACGACTGGCATTTCGGCGAAACGACGGCCGGTGGCTCACGCCTCGACGCCGCCCTGGCGATGTGGTGGGTCAGGGCGGCGGCGCTCGATTTCAGCGTCGCCAACAACCGCGAGCAGTTCTGGGACACGACGGCGCACAAGCTGCGCGACCCCGGCCCGACAGGGGCGAATCCGCTCGACGGCGCCGGCGTGCCGAACGTCTTCAACGTCGAGCCGGCGGCCTCGCACGGCGAGCGCGCCGACAGCGCTGGGCTATTCGATGACGGCACGTCGCCTGGGACGTATGCGCCGGACTTCGTGCCGTCAAGCAGCCCGTTCGAGCTTACGGACTCCGGCGAGGACGGCGCCAACCTCACGATCTACACCTTCGCCGCAAAAGCTATCGGGGCGGCGGATGCCGGTCGTGTGGTGGCCGTCTCAATTCACGGACGGACCGGGACGAGCGGGAAGACGATATTGAGCGTCACCATAGGGGGCGTAGCGGCGACGCAGCGCGTGTTTGCGGAGGGTGGGCCGGGAACCGTCAGAAATCAATGCGCCGTCTGGACAGCCAACGTCCCGACCGGCACGACGGCCGATGTTGTCGTGACCTGGAGTGCCGAAGTCGTCACTTGCGCCATTACCGTCTACCGGCTGGAAATTTCCTCCGAGACGCCCACGGATACGGCGACGGACATTCTGGATACCGCGGAAGTCCTCACCCTCAACCTCGACGTGGCGGCGGGCGGCATCATCATCGCCGCCGCCACGAATGGAGTTGCGGCTTCGAGCGCCACTTGGGCCGGCATTACCGAGCGGCATGACGCCTTGATCGAAAACCTCAACTACAGTTCGGCGGCGGATTCGTTCGTTTCGGGGGGTACGGAGAACCTCACCGTGACGATGGCTCCCAACGCCTCGGATGGCGCCGCCTGCGCCGTGTCATTTCCGACTGCCTAGATGAAAGGGCCGGCGGACGTGTTCCTCAGCCTCGCCCAGCTCCACGCCCGCGGATGGTCCGCAACGCTGGTGCGGCGCTTCCTGGGCGAGCCAGACGAGCTGCGCCGCAATCCCTACGGCGGTGCGCCGCTGCGGCTCTATGACGCCGCACGCGTCGCCGAGATGGAGAGAACAGCGGAGGTGAAAGCGGCGAAGGCTGAGACCAAGCGCCGATCGGCGGCCGGCGAAGTAGGAGCGGCCACGCGGCTGCGAAACCTGTACGAGCGCGCCAGAGCGATGACGGTGACCGTGCGCCGGATCGATGAAGCGGAGCTGCTGCGCCTGGCGCTCGCCGCCCACAACGCCTACCAGGCGCACCTGGCGCGGCGCTGGAAATTCCTGCAACCCGCCATGCTCGCACCGGACAGCGCGCCGCCGGAGCTGGCCGGCGCGCTGTTCGCCTACGCGCGCGGGCAGCTCGCGGAGTTCGATCGCCAGCTCGAGGAGGCGGCCAAGGTTGCACAGGCCGAGCTCGCGCTGGCGATCATTCACAACAGGGTGCGAACCGCGATACTCGAGGCCTATCCGGCCTGCGATCCCGCGACGTATCGCTCCGCTTCGTAAGCTTCAACCTCCGACAGCCGATAGACGATGCAGCCGCCCTTCGGCCCGAGGCGGATAAATCCAGGCCCCTTGCCCTGGGCGCGCCAGTTGGCGAGGACGCCGCGGCTGACCTTCCATCGCTCGGCAAGCTCGGCCGGCGTCAGGAACGTGTTCACTTTCGTCGGATCGATGGGGATCTCTTTCACGGTTGGCGTCCTTTCGTGCGGCGCGCCGGCCGCCGTCACTGGCGGCATGTGGCGCCCGGCCCGGTAGTCTATCCCCGCCATCAATGCGCGCTCCACCGCGGGCTCGGTCCTCATAGAGCACCTCCAGCGAGCCGCTCGAGGTCATAGAGAAGGGACCGTGCGATTTCCTCAGTACATCCGCCCGCGCCCTGATTGAGATCTTGGGAGACGACTTTTGCTTTAACGACAAGGCCCGTCATGCCGTGCGCCGACTTGGCGGCAATCGCTTTGTCGATGCGGTTCAGCTTGTCGCAAAATGCGACTTCCTGTTCCTCGGTCGCGCCGCGACTGCCGCCCTCGTTCCAGCGGGCGATTAACCGCTCCCGGCGCCGATGCAGCTCAACAAGTTTCGCGTCGTTCGGGTGATCTAGCGTGATAGTCATCAAAACCCCCATTGGCTATGGCCATGAGGGAGGCTTTCGCACACCTATGCGATGCGGTAAGAGATTGTGAAGCCATGATCCGCGCCTCCCTTAAGGCCGGTTTGTGGTCAGGCCCGGCGCGGTGCGCTAACACCCGTCGGGCCGCTTCGTTTCTAGCAGAGGTTGGGGAAGATTGAAAGGCTGGTTAGCGGCAGGTCGTTCCCTTGCCGAAGGGCGTGCAGACGACGTCCCTCTTGCCCGGCTCGGTGACGATCACACCGCTGCCGAAGGGCGAGACGCTCCGCGTAGGCTGCCCGGGACGCTCGACCTGCGCCCCGCTGCCGAACGGATGGACAGTCGCGCCCGGCGTCGCCGGCGTCACCACCAAGCCGTTGACGGTCGGCCGCTTTGCGTCGCTCGCGCCCGCGAGGCTTGGCATAAGGGCAATCATCACTAAGGCGGCGATTATGCGCATGACGCATCATACACCCGGGGACCGGGGGGGGCGGCATAGGTTCTTCCGCCCCCTGCGCCACACGGGTAGTTCAAACCCCGGCGTCGAACTAGGTGGGACTCGCCAGATGTGTTTCCAGCGTTCCACGTTGCCCAAAAACGCGCAGATTTCCGCCAATTCGGTGTAGAGCGGGCAGACCGCGGGCGCCGTTACTGGCGCCGCCGACGTTTAGAATTACTCGCAGGAAAACGCAGTACGTTTCCTTGACTGTCGTCCAATTCGTCGAGGATCGCCTCGACGCGCCGTTGATGCGCTTGCATTGCCGGAAGACGTTCGTCAAACCATCGCCGAACGACCCGCTGGGAAGGCTTCTTATGGCCGCAGCCCTCGAGCCAGGCCGCCGCCACGCTACACGCGGACTCACGGCGCTTGCTGGATGTTAGCGGCAGGTCGAGCGGCGGCCGGCTGTAGTCGAAAACGGTCCAGGCGGCGGCCGCCTTCAATGAGGTCGGGCTGTCTGCTTCGAGATCCCAACAGCGGTCGCCAGGCCGCTGCCGCCGCCGCGACAACCTCAATTCCTGTTTGACCCGCCGGGTGCTCTCACCGCGCCGCTCGGCTAGATGCGCCGCATTGCGGCGGGAATCGACCCAACCCTGCAGCGCGCGAGGCTGCGGGTGACCGTCACGGCGGAAACGGTGGAAGGCCCACCACAGCTGCCGGGCCACCTCACAATTGCCCGCATCGGCAATCTCGGCCATAGCCGCGAAATGCCGCTCTCCGAACTCGCTCCACGGCGCTGGTGCGCTGTCGTTCATGGATTGTAACAGCCTGTCGATTTAAAGGCGGCCGAAACGTAATGCCGGGCCCGGCGAATCCCGTTATTTCGATCACTGTAGCGAGCGTCACAATTTACGGGGATACACGGGATGAAATCAACGCTGCTCACGACGACGGCGGCGATTGGCAGCGACGGCCGCCGTTCGTGCATGCCCGCCGAAGTCGTCCGAATCGCCGGGTGCAAGTCCGAAGCGGAACGCCAGCTCCGCATGCGTGTGCGCAACCTGGCAACCGCTAAGCACCGCCATCGCAGCGGTAAGGACACGGTGCGGTACTTCTGGAGCGAGGCGTTCGTCTTTTTTCCGCCTATCGTGCTGTGCGCCACGGCGTGACCTGGCCGGTCGCGCGCGATGTCGCCACGCGCTCGCTCGACGGGCTATGTTTTTATGCCCTGCAGGGCGTCGCGGATCCCGGCCCCTATTGGTTTGGCATCCGGCCTCGGGAAGACGATGACTCCCGCCCGCTGGTCTTTGAGATGCCGGCGTCGGCCGAGGCCGAGCTTCAGACCGCCGCCAAATTTCGCGAGGAGGGCATCCTTGCGATATTCGTTCCGGTGCGCGCGCTGCTCGACGAATTTTGCGCGCGCGCCACGGCGGAGCTCGGCATCACGGTGACACCGATGGATATTTTAGCGTGCCGCATCGCCTCGACCGGCGAAGGAAGCTGAAACATGGCGCCGCCGAAACTAGTCCGTCACGACCTGCCGCCGCTCACTCTCCGCGCCGCAATCCGTCCGTCGAGCGCCGACCCGGACAAGCGCACCGTCGAGATCGTCTGGACCACCGGCGCCCGCGTGCTGCGCGGCTACTGGGACCGGTATTACGAAGAGCTGTCCCTCGATCCCAAGCATGTCCGCATGGGCCGCCTCAACAACGGCGCGCCCTTTCTCGACGCCCACAACGGCTATCAGCTGGACGCCGTAATCGGCGTCGTCGAGCGCGCCGCAGTCGACGGCAAGCAGGGCGCGGCGACCATTCGATTTGCCAAGGCCGAGGACGATCCGCGCGCGGATCAGATCTTCCGCAAGGTGCGCGACGGCATCATCCAGAACATCAGCGTCGGCTACCGCATCCACAAGTTAGAGCAGGTGGAAGGCGGCGACGAGGAGATCCCCGTGTACCGCGCGATCGACTGGGAGCCGTTTGAGATTTCGGTAGTGCCGATGGGCGCTGACGATGGGGCGGGCTTCCGTGCCGAAGGCCGCGCCGGCGAGCGTTACGCACCCAACCCCTGCGACTTTGTCACCAGAGAGGAATCCACCATGGACGACGACAAGGACGATCTCCGCGAGCGTGGCCGCGTCGCGAAGATCGACGACGTGCTGCGATTGGCCAAGATCGACGATCCAGCCTTCCGCGACGAGCTCGTCGACAGCAAGGTCTCGCTGGCGGAGGCGCGCAAGCGCATCATCGACCGGCTGGCGACCGACGACGACAAAATCAAAACGCAGAACCATGTCCGCGTCGGCGATGATCGGGCCGATATCGGACGCCGCGTAGGCATCCGCGATGCACTGTTGCACCGCGCTAATCCCACCGCCTTCCCGCTCACAGACGCCGGCCGCCAGTTCCGAGGCCTCCCGCTTCTGGAAATGGGCCGCGCGTGTGTCGAGGCCGTCGGCGTCACGACCCGCGGCATGTCGAAGCGCGAGGCCGCCGCCGTCGCAATCGGCCTGGACGGCCGGACATCGGGTTTCGATCTGCACAGCCGTGCCGGCTACCATTCCACGTCCGACTTCCCGCTGATCCTGGCCGACGTCGCCGGCAAGACGCTTCGCAAGGCGTATGACGAGTCGCCATCGACCTTCCGCGCCTTCGGCCAGCGGACGACGCTGCCGGATTTCAAGGACGTCAAGCGCACGCAGCTCGGCGAGGCGCCGTCGCTGAAACTGGTCATCGAAGGTGCGGAGTACACCCGCGGCACGATCGGCGAAGGCCGTGAGTCGTACCACCTCATGACCTACGGCCGCGTTATCGGCTTCTCGCGCCAGGGGATCATCAACGACGATATGGACGCCTTCAGCCGGATCCCGCGCGACTTCGGCCGCAGCGCCCGCCTGCTGGAATCTGACCTCGTTTACAGTCACTTCCTCAGCAATCCGGTCATGGCCGACACGAAGGCGCTGTTTCACGTCGACCACAACAACACGGGCTCAGGTTTGATCGGAACCGTCGCGCTGGGGGCGGCCCGCGCGGCAATGCGACAGCAGAAGGGGCTGGACGGCGAGCAGCTGATCAACGTCGTTCCGCGCTTCCTGCTGGTGCCGGCGGCGCTCGAGACGACGGCCGAGCAGGCCTTGACCGTCATCCAGGCGCGTTCAATCGACGAGGCGAATCCCTTCGGCGGAAAGCTCGAGCTGCTGGTCGAGCCGCGCCTCGACGGGGAGAGCACGGCCGAGTGGTACGTGGTCGCATCGCCGGCGAACATCGACACGCTCGAATATGCCTATCTCGAAGGCGAGGAGGCGCCTTATCTCGAGACGCGCGTGGGCTTCGACGTCGACGGCCTCGAAATCAAGTGCCGCCACGATTTTGGGACGAAGGCGATCGACTGGAGGGGCTTCTTCCAGTCAGACGGCGTAGTCGTCTAGCCGTAGTTAAAACGAAAACCCCGCCTTTGGAGGGCGGGGTCGGCGCTGACGCGTTAGAAGCTGTTTGCAGATCAGCACTCTAGCGCGTTGCCGCCTCGAATTGAAGGGCAATTTTCGATGCGCTGTCGCGGTGCGCCGGCGGCCAAGGGCCGCAAATGAGTTTTCAATATTCGAAGACTGCCAGATCAGTCCGCGGGCTGAAGTCGCCCGAGAAATTCGTGCTGATCACGCTGGCCTGGTATGCCGACAGCGGTCGCCCGGGCGATACCTTCCCCTCCGTCGCTACGCTGGCCCGGGATTGCGCGATGACGCCGCGCGGCGTTCGGGGCATCCTCCGCCGCCTCGAAAAGGAAAAGCTGATCAAGGTGGCGATCGGCGCCGGCAAGGACGGCACCAACCGCTACACGCTCGAACTTGAAACCATGGATGGCGCGACCCCGGAACCGCATTCCGGGGAGGAACAGTGTTCCGAGGGGAACGCCCTTCCGGTCTCCCCCGGAACACCGTTCCGCCAATACGGTAGTTGATTCCAAGATTCCCCCTCGGACCCCTACGGGGTCCTCTCCCCCCACGCCGCATGGCGGCCTTCCCTCGCCTGTCGAGCTGCCGCTCGAGCCGGTCGAGCCCGCCGGGAGATCGCCGCCGTCACGCGATCGATCCCGCGGGACGCGGCTGCCGGAGGATTGGGCGTTGCCGGATGCGTGGCGCCGCTGGGCAGCCGATTTTGCGGCGGAGCGCGGCGTGGCGATCGACGTCGACCTCGCCGCGGAGAAATTCCGGAACCACTGGCTCGGAAAGGCAGGACAGCATGGACGGAAGCTTGATTGGGCCGCCACCTGGCGCAACTGGATCATCGGCGATTTCGAGCGCGGCGGCGGGCGCGCTGGTGGCACCGGCGGCCGCCGCGCTGGCGGGCAAGCCAGCGATTTCGAGCTGCGACGCCGACTCGCTGCGGCGGCTACGCGTGGCGGAACGGCTTGAGCCGATGCGGCCGGCGTGGGCAACGGATGACGAGTTGGCGCGGCTGACAGCCATCGTGGCGCGCGCACTGATACCGTCCGGCCGCGAGGGCGCTGCGGTGCTTCTGTACCGGCTGTTCCAGGTGGTGCCCGCTCCGAGCGCGGAGGACGGCGCAGATCGCCTGGAGATTTACATCGACGAACTCGAGGGCTACCCGGGCGACGTTCTCGCGCGCGCCGTGAGCGGCGTCATTCGGCGGTGGAGGTGGAGGTCGGCGCCCATGGTTGGCGATATCGCAGGTCCCGCCGAAGCTGACCCGGAGTACCGCCAGCGCCTCGTATGGCGCGCGCAGTTGCGCATCCTGCGCGTCAAGCCGGTCGACAGGGCGCTACCGCCGCCGGCGCGCGAACAGGCCGCGCTGGAAGTCGCGCGACGCTACGCGATGCTGAAGGCCTCCGACGAGCACCGCGGCGCCCCATGGCCCGCCCGGGCTGCCGCGATCGTCGCGGCGTTCGAGAGCGCGAAGTCTCCGGCGGAATAGCGATGGGCGAGCCGCTCCCCCTTCCCGTCCTGATGACTGAAGGCGATGCCGCGGCGGCGCTCGGCGTGTCGATCGACACAATGCAGCGGTTGCGGAAGCGGCAAGCCATTCGTTATCGTCGGATCGGTGGGCGCATCCGGTACACTCCGGAAGATCTGGTCGACTTCATCAACGCAAGTACGGTAGAGCGATGCGAAAGCGAGACGCGCGACTTTTCCAGATCGGGCGATATTGGCTCAGCAAGCGGCGCGACCGCGCGGCATACTACGCCACGTGGTTCGACGAAGAGAAGCGCCGAACCTGTCGAGCCTCCCTTGAGACTGACGATCTCGAAGCCGCCCAAATCGCGCTAGCGGATTTCGTCCGCCAGCACGGCACGATGCGCGACTGCGAGCCGGCCGCCGTGAAGGTGCGCACCTTGCTGCGTCGCTATTACAACAACCATGCGAAGCTCCTGCCGAGCGGCGAGGCCGCCTTCTATGCGGTCCCGATCCTCGACGACGCCTTCGGCGAGCTTACCGTCGACGCGGTGACGCTGGATCGGCAGCGGGGCTTTATCGAGGACATGCGGAAGGCCGGACGATCTGACGGCTATATCCGCCGCCTGCTGGCGGTCCTCAAGGCCGCGTTGAACCGCGCCGTGCGCGAAGGGGAGATCACCGCTGCGCCGCACGTGATGCTGCTGCCGGAAAGCGAGCCGCGCGAGCGCATCGCCACGACGGCGGAGCTGGCGCAGCTGCTCGCGGCGGCGAGGTCGGAGCATCTGCGCCGTTATCTCGTGCTGGCGATCGGCACGGCAGCGCGGCCTGGCTCTATCCTCGAGCTGACGACGTTTCAGTGCGACCTGGTCGACCGTTTCATCCAGCTCAACCCACGCGGCCGGCGGCAGAACAAGAAGCGCCGGCCGACAATTCCGATGGCCGACTTCGTCGCGGCGCTCGTCGCGAAGGCTGCGCCGGGGATCCTGGTAACCTACAGCCGCAAGCGGAAGTCGACGACGTCGCGGAAGCGCGCCAAAGAGACGCCGGCGCCGCTCAAGAGCATCCGCACGCCCTGGCGACGGATGGTAGTGGAAGCCCGCCGTCGCGTCCGCCGCAACGCCGTGGGCCGCGTTCGGGCACTTTGGCGGGCGCAGCGCCATGCCGCCGCCTGGAAGGCGCTCGACGAGGCGCACAAGCGCTCGGACGCGCTGCTGGAAATTGGGCCGTACACGATCCGGCACACGATGGCGACCGAGATGCGCCGGCGCGGCGTCGAGGTCTGGGAGGTCGCCGGCTTCCTCGGTCATACGACCGGCTACAAGACAACCGAGCGCTACGCCAAGATCGGGCCCGGCGTGCTCGCGAAGGCGGTCGCCGCGATCGAGGGTTACTTCGACGAGCTGCTCGACGAGCTCGTCGACCAACCCGGGGGCGAATGGTATTCTTCGCTGTGCGCCCGCTGCGCGCCCGCGCCGCGCTGGAAGGGTAAGCAAGTGGTTGGAAACATGGTGGTGCGGGGAGTTTCGAGCGAACCCGTCTCCGCTGGTTTCGCTGCTTAACAGGGAAAATACAGGGAATTTTCGCGAATCAGGCCCGATTTTGTCCTTTGTGTGTCCTGTAACAGGCGGACTCTATTAGGTTTTTCGGGCAAACTCCCTGCGCAATGAAGCAGGGAATTCTCGCGGACTTAGCAGGGAATTCGAAATCGAGAAGAGGGAATTTGTGCTGGGAAATCGCTGTGATGACGGGAGCATGGCAGTTGATACGCGCTAAACTAGATGCGATTGGCGGCATGCCTTTGGAACGGCCGGCGCTATTTTAGCGCAGGTCATTATCGCTAGGGGAAAGCGTCCGAGGCCACTAAACTATGTGCATGATTTGCACGGCTCCACAACCCTGGGATTACCACGTCGCAGGTCGCGTTTTTGGGCACCTGGTTCGAGACAAGATGTCCTCCCGCAATCCACCCATCATCATTGGCTCGCTCGTACTGTTCATTTGGCTCGCGGCTGCGCCAACCGCCACAGGTGGCGACCTTGTCATCCGTGACAACCAGGGACGCCGGATAGGTACTGTCGAGAAAGGCGTGGGAGACCGCTTTGTCAGGCGCGACGAACATGGCAAGCGGATCGGGACCATTGAGCGAGGAACCGGAGATCGACTGATCTTACGCGATGCTCATGGCAAAAGAACCGGCACGGTCGAGCAAGGAATGGGAGAGAAGCGGACCACTCGGGACGCCAACGGCACACGGATTGGCACGGTCGAGCACGGCTCGGGAAAGGACTTGATACTGCGTGACGCATCTGGCCGAAGATCCGGAACCGTCGAGCCGCGCTGATCTGGCGATACACACGCTGGGTAACTGACCGCTACGTTCCACGCCCTTCGAACACCGCAGGGATCGGGTCAGCGCCGGACTATCGACGGCCCTATAGTGCTCAGGTCCCGGCGGCCGATCAATGCCATGGCAACCCAAGGGCCAGCGACTTGAGCGGTCACTGCCACGGCGTATTCCACCATCCAGCAGAACGGGTAGGCGAACGGTATTATCGCAAGGAAGGATGCCACACACGACGTAGTTATTGGTCTTGCCTGCGATGTAACCCTGGCGCGTTGGCTCGGTAAGGTCCCTTCCATTGCGGGTCATGACGAGACGCCGCGACAGGTCGATGGACTTCTCGATAACAAAGCATGTGGAAGCAGTGCTAGCGGTTTTCATAATTGGACTCCTCGTTGTACGGGAAGGGTTGAAGATAAGTGGGCGGTGCGCCAGGCGCGGGGTCGTCAGCGGGAATAGGTTTGAACCTGTTGAGGTTCCAATCTCTGATAGGTGCCTGAACGGTGGATTGGATGAACGAAATGCGCGCGTCAGGGCGGTTGACACGCGGTCGTTTACGTTGAAGGTGGCTAAAGGAGGTTCGCAAAGGGGAGGCACGAACGAGATGCCGAAGTACAGGCTCACCCCGATCAACCCGGAAGATCCGTGCTGGCAGGGGCTCGATGCCTCGCCATGCGAGGTCCACGTTCCTGAGTGCGACAACCCGGAACCGGTCGCGCGTAGCATTGCTCGAATACGGCGAAGCACCGGGTACAGGAGGACCGGCGAGCCACTTCACTCGCCGTGGACGGACGCGACGAAGACACAGGTGGAACGGATCGAGGACTAAAGGCTCACAGACCGATGATTATGTACAACATTTGTTTGAAAGGGGTAGCACAGTCGTCCTATTGTCGGCGCTCTAAGAAAGTAGTGTCATGGGGACAGATCAAATAGCCGTTGAGGGCACAGCCGACACAGTGGCCGTCTCGCTGATGGGCCATGAGCATCGGAGACGCAGCCAAGGGCCGCAAGCGAGCTTCACTTACCTTGTCGCCTCCGTCACGCTCCATAACACGATCGAGTCTTCTCCCGCATACACGCGGATTTTGGACCGCAGCCAGCCACGGTCGACCACAGAGAATTGTCGCTCGTTGATGTTAAAACATACCTTGTTGAACAGTGCTTCCATGTGGCGTCTATCTTTCTTGAGGCAACGCCCATGCCGATCAGCAAGCGCCCGTCGCGCATCGATCGCGGTTTCGGATCGCGCGCCGACCAACCAATTCAACCATCGTCGCGATAATGAACCCAATGAAGCGCCGGCGGCTGGAGCATCGTCACATACTCGCCGTTCACCCAATTGCGTCTGGGAGTTTGCGAACGCTCTTCCTGATGCACGAGGCTGTATGGCAGCTCGGGCCAGGATGCCTCGCCCGCTTCGCTATCAGGCGGCAACGCGATAGCCCTTTAATCCCAGATTTTCGCGCAGTGTCGGCCCCGCGTAGTCGAGATGGAAGATTTCCCGGCGCTGCAGCTCCGGCACGACGAGGCGCACGAAATCCTCATACGCTCCAGGCATACCCGGCTGATGGACCGCATGGAAGACCCCTCGCAGAGCATTGAGAGGATGAGAACGCGCTTGTTGAGGGGCAATTTGTTCATGCCCCTATTATCTGAACTTATATGCTTAGTGCCAAGCATTATTGCAAGCACCGTGTGAAATTGATGCTTGCATTTGTGACCTTCCCCAGAATAGAATGCAAGCATCAAATTACTTGGAGTGCTTGCATGAGTGAGGAGGGGACGGTCGAAGGTAGGGCAAAAGGCGGTTTGGCGCGGGCTGAAGCGCTGAGCCCATCCGAGCGCTCCCGGATCGCTTCTGAAGCGGCGAAGCGACGTTGGATGAACCGGGCTGAGCCAACACCGGACATGCCACGAGTTCTTGAAGGATATTCGGACGTTCTCAATTTGGGTGGCACCCGATTGCCGTGCGCAGTTGTCGAGGGGCCCAACGGCATCCAGCGTGTCCTGAGCGAGAACGGCATTACTAACGCTATACTCGGCAGCAGAAGCGGAGCATCAAAGCGCTTGAAAAAGGCGGCGGAGGAGGGCGGGGGCCTTATGCCCATCTTTGCCGCGCCGAGACAACTTAAGCCATTCATTACTCAAGATTTAATCGATGGGCCCCTCAAGCCGATCGATTACGTGGATGGCGATAGAGTCGTGCGCGGCTATGACGCCTCAATTCTGGTCGCTGTCTGTGGGCTTTGGTTGAAGGCCCGGGAGATGGGGGCCCTGCAAAAGCAACAACTCGGCAAAGCCCAAAATGCCGAGATCCTGACGCTCGCGCTGGCCGATACAGGCATTGTGGCGCTGATTGATGAGGCGACAGGCTACCAAGATGAACGCGCGCGTGATGCCCTTGCGAAGATATTTTCGACGTTTCTGGCGAAGGAGCGTCAGAAATGGGCCCTCACGTTCCCCATCGATTTTTACCGCGAGATTTATCGGCTCCGCGGTTGGAAGTTTGAACCCTGGAATACCAAGCGCCCAAGTGTCGTGGCGGCTTGGACCGACGATTTTGTATATGATCGTATTGCGCCCGGCCTCACCGAAGAATTGAGGGTAAAGAACCCTGTGGCGGAATCTGGAAGGCGCACCCATAAACACCACCAATGGTTCAACCCGGATCGTGGGCACCCCAAACTAAAGGAGCATATTGCGGGCGTAATCGCGTTGCTTCGTGCCGCCGACGATTGGGGCTCCTTCAAGCGGGCGATTGATCGCGCTTATCCAAAATTTGGCAAGACGATTGAAATGGCGCTAACGGGAGGCGGACCTAAGAAGATTTCGACCACCTCGTAGCGGCCGCCTTTCGAGCAATCTCCGCGCGTCGCTTCTTGCTGAGACTTTTGGCTCGCGCCGCGCCACCCTTCCGGCCCAGTTCGACGGCAGCCTTGTTCTTGCCGTCGTTCTGGTCTGTGTCTTCCTCTTCTTCGCCGGTCGCAATGCGCATGACCTTAACGGCATTGCCGATCACGTCAGCGGGGCGCTTCTCGCCTTTAGGGCCTTTGGGCATCATTGGTCCTCTATCGCTGCGTCAAGCGCTTTGGCGAGCGCCTTGGCCTTGGAGAGTGCAGCGCGGTATTTCTCTTCGTCCGAATGCATGTCGAGCGCATGTCCCGAATCAATCGAAACCATGCACCGAATGGTATCGTCCCCTCTGGATAGGACGACCGAAAACTGATCGGTTTGGCCGTTGCGGGAAATTTCTAGCTTTTCCATACATGCTCCTGCTTCCCGCTAAGCATATAGGAATTGCGAGGCAGATTCGACACCCCCACAGGGGTGGTTAAATTTCAAACTAAGACACTACCCGCCAGAGGTACACGTAGGCTACAACGGCGCTGAGTTTGACGTTGGCAAGCGTGGCAATGGCGTTCAGTGTCGAACTATCTTGTTTTCTCCGCATTTATCGACAGCACGCTCGCACTATAGCGTACATCGGTTCCGCTCCCGCCGATTTTCCTGTATCCGATTGCATGGATCTCTGTCCGTCATTTCCGGAACTCGATCCGACCGAACATTCCGACATCGTAGAGATCGGGAAGGTTGCAGGCGAAGTCGAGCGAAGCGTCGTCTGTGAACGTCCAGACAAGCTCCGCGGTCCCGGCTCGAGGAGCACCGCGTCGGAGGAAGGAAGCCGGCTCGGACGTCATGGGCCCCTCACGAAGGTGAGGATTGAGCCATGCTGGGAGCTAGATGCCGACGTTTAATTATGGCGAGGTGCTCCAGCCGAGTGAAGCGGGCAAGCCTATTTTTTTTGGCGAAACCGGTGCGCGGAGTGCCTGCGACTGTCGCGGATCGGTTCCTTCGTAACATCAGAGGCAATCGCGCGTGTCGGATCGTCGCATTGACCGGACATACAGGCAGGCTGAGATTACCTCGTCGATACTAGGACGGAAAAATGAAGGAAAGCCGTAGAAAGAATCTCCGTGTCCTGGCGCTGGCTGGCGCGATGATCGGCGCCTCGACGACGTTGGTCGTATACTCACCGACGCTCTATCGCATGTTCTGTGCCGCGACGGGCTATGGCGGGACGGTAAACCGGGCAATCGCCGAGGAACCGGGGTCCGATACGCCCAGTGCGCGGCAAAACGACACCGTGACGCTCAGCTTCGACGCGAATGTGGCACCCGGACTCCCCTGGGCTTTCTATCCGGAGCAGCGCAAGGTCGAGACTCGTCTCGGTCAGCCGACGAAAATCTATTATTACGCGAAGAACAATTCGGATCGGACCATCGTCGCCCGTGCTATCTACAATGTTACGCCGTATGGTGCTGCGCCTTATTTTTTCAAGATAGAATGTTTCTGTTTCACGAACGAGAAGTTGGCGCCCGGCGAGAGCGCGCGAATGCCGGTGGAGCTCTATGTCGACGAGCAGATGGCGAAAGATCCGGATGCACGCGACATTCATGACATCACGCTGTCCTATACTTTCTACCGGCAGAACGATCTCTCACCGGAAGCTCTGACGCGTGCGCGAAATCTGAAAGCTGGATCGGAAACACTGGATGCGACGCTGCAACGGGAAAAGGGAGCCGAGTTCGAAAATGACGCCCCAAGGCACTGAGATCGTGTCGTCGTCCTGATCATGTTCGGGAAGACGTATTTATTTCTCCTCGCGCTTTCGGCAGCCGTGCCAATCTCAGGCCTTCCGAGCGAGGTGATCGCTCACAGTTACAAATTTGGCGAGATCGCAGTGGGGCACCTCTGGGCGCCGCCTTCCGACGAAAATTCCGACGGCGCGGCGGTCTATGGGCCATTCCTGAATCGCGGAAAAACGTCGGAGCGGATTCTCGGCGCATCGGCGTCGATCGCCGAAAGTGTCCGCTTCCGCGTCGAGAAGGACGGCAAAGCAAGCTGGCCGGAGGCGATCGACCTCGCGCCGGGGAAGCCTCTCGCGCTGGCTCGGTGGCGTGTCCATCTGTGGCTGGCAGGCTTGAAACGTCCCTTGAAGGAAGGCGATAGCTTCGATCTGGTCCTGAACTTCGCCAACGCCGGGCGCCACACGGTCAAGGTAGTCGTCGAACGCAGTAGCACCCATTGACCGGGTCAGGCGGCGTTAGAGACATCCGGCCGCACGAAACGTGATACAAAAACCTAAGCGTCGTACCAAGGCGGACATTCCCGAGAGGCTGGAGTGAAGTGGCGCTATCAGGTCGTTTGGATCGAGGAATCGGCCCGCGGCACGCCGTGCACCGTCGGGCCGAAAGCTATCGAGTCCTCGACCGGCAGGCGGAGATTGAGCGAGGAATAGGAATCCTGAAACACCATCTGCGCCTGGCGGCGCAGCTCCTTGACGATCAGCCCGTCGCGCGCGCCGACGCCGAGCCCGTCGAAGATCACCTCGCCCTCGTCCGGCGTCAGCAGATGCATCAGCAGCCGCGCCGTCGTCGACTTGCCGCAGCCGGATTCGCCTACGATGCCGAGCACCTCTCCGGCGCGCACCTGAAGGGCGCAGAGTTCACTGCGCTCTACGGCCTGTACTCTCTGTCGCTCGACCAGTTGTCCGCGATCATGATCGGGGAACAGCAGGATTATTGCGCCGACATATCGAGGATAAAAGAAATATGGCAGGAGGAGATCGTTCACGAGCTGGTACAGGAGATTGCTCGCTCCAACATCAGGAACATCGACCAGGGGAAGGCGGGTCGTGGTCGTGTTCTGTTGCCGGTGTTCTCAAATGCGTCAGGCATCATCGACAGGCTCAAGGCGGATAATGCGTTCCCCGGATGCACCATCATCCATCGACCCGATCTTGAAGTGAGCACGTCTCCGTTAAAGTCCGCAGCCAAGAAGCGGAAAGAGACGAAGGCGGGCGTCGTCGGCAGGACGATCAACAGCACGTTGGCAGAGATGCCGGACACTGTGTCGAGAGCCGCGTTCAAGGCTGTGAAGCCCCTTGTCGAGAGCCGTGTGCGGTTTCCGGTCACACAGCGCATTTGGCAGGAGGCGCTCGAATTGTATACGGGTCGTTCTCTCTATAGGGTAGGCGTATACTATCCGACAGGTCAACGTGCTGATACTACTTGGAAAATAGAGGGTCGGAGCTTCGTCCGCATGGTGGCGGCTGACTTCGGCTTCGCCACCGGTTAGACACTACGACCACGCTCCACTACCTCACGATGATGAACATAGTGGCGCGCCGTGTGCGTGCCGTTGTTCCTCACCTTGCATGGGCGTTGTCGTCCTCGACCACGACCTTCAATCCCGACCAGCACCACCAGCCAAGGCGCTGCGCAACTCCCTGTGCGTCCGCTTCCCTTCTGCGTCGGGGGCGGGGACCGCCGTGGTCGGGACCAAACATCGCGTTAACGCCACCATCTAACCGTTAGCGTTACCGCTTCCCAGCCCGTCCAAGGACTGGCAAATCAACCACTGACATCACAGCACCCTGTACTCGGCCATGGTCACATCCATCACATCGGACGAACGGCAACCGTTCTAGTATGTTTCGGACATCATTCTCTGGTCGTAGCCAGCCAGCCCCCTGGCATTTCGGGCATGGTACGGTCAATGCATAGTCCCTTCCTTGTCAGTGGCGGCGGCATCGTCACCACACGGTGACTTATGACGGTTGGGGCGCATTCCAAGTTAAAAGATGATCCAGCGCCCGAACCGGCATGCGCTAATTAGGCGTCTTGATCCGCGCCCGGACCACACTACGTAAAAACTGTCTCCTGCATGAGCCGTGTCTGGGGACAACCCCAACTCCACATTGGGGAAACTTGCAAACTACCCCCGCGTCTCTTCTCCCGAACCCTCGGAGGCGCGGGGTTCTTGTGCCTGTCGATCTTCCTTATCGGCGTGCGCGTTCCTCAGAAAATGAACTCTGCCCCGGTCGCCCCGATGGTCAGCATCACCACTGTAAACACGGCCCATTTGATCCAGCGGAGATGCGTGAACATCGGAACGTCTGGAGCGCCTTCCGTTTCATGCCGCGTCACGTACCATAGGACGTACGCCTGGTTTATGAGCAACACCATTCCGACAACGGCGATGAACGCGACCACGCCAGCCATCCAGCCGTGATCCTGCCAAGCGTAAGCGCCTCTTGGAACAGGAACTAATCTCAGAAGAAGAATACCGAGGACAAAGAGCGAAGATAATCGGATCGCTATAGACGATCGTCTCGTCGTCCAAGATCAGAGTTTTGCGGGCGGTCCAGGCGCCAGTCCGCATTAATCAGTAACAGCGCGTCGTGCGGAACGAATCAATGCGGCACGTGGTTCCGTCGCTACCTCGTGTCGTGCCGAATGAGTCGGTCCGCCACGTGTTGCCGCGGTCGTCCCTGGTCGTCCCGAAAGAGTCGGTTCTGTAGGTCGAGCCATCGCTACCTCTCGTCGTGCCGAATGAATCGGTTCTCCAACTGTTCCCCTGATTGTCCCTGGTCGTCCCGAACGAATCGGTGCGGAATGTTTGGCCGTTGTCGCATCGCGTCGTGCCGAATGAGTCGGTACGGCACGTCAAGCCTTGGGCGACCGAATCTGTCGCCGCGAGGCAAAAGGCCATAACAAGAACCGCCACGTTCAGTTTATGCAGGCTCGAAAATTTCTTGGAAGACATTGCTGCCTCTCAAGTTGACGACACCAAATGAGCAAGCACCGATTCTGGCCCATCCCGCGATCTGATGGCGCTATTGGCCGGGTACTCGGAGTAGTGTCAATCGTCGTTCCAAGGAAAGCGGATCAACTATTCGCTCTTGAGCGAAGCTCCTGGCTGCGCCGGCTCGCGCTCGGCTCGATCGGCGTACTCCCTGCGCAGCGGTTCCAGCTGGCGCCGCGTATAGCGCGAGTGGCCGCCGACGGTTCGGTGCTCCGGCCCGCAGCGTGCCATCCGAGCGCCAGCGCTCGATTGTGCGCCTAACTACACCGACGAAGCGCGCGGCGCTCGCCGTAGTGAAGCTGTCCGGTTCGGCCAAGGGTTCAGTTCGCATGCTTGGAATCGTGCATGCGGCGGTTGAGATAGGCGACGATCAAATCCACATCTGCGTCAGAAAGAATCTGTCCCAGGTTCGTGCAAGCCGATTCGCCTCTGTCCGTGTTGATTTCTGAGTACTGCATAAAGCGCGAACGTCGCGACGGCTGTCCACAGCGAGGCCCACATAGGCTAGGCAGTGCTGACTTAGAAGGTTGTGCGATGCTCCGCCAGAATGCTGTGCGTGCCGACTTCGGCCTCAGCGCCGTCAAGCACACCAGCGTCTCGACGCCCTTATAGGCGCTATAGGCGCTGTTGCTGATTTGCAGCTCGTCTCATCCTCCGCCTATGTCGTGAAATTTAGTATCGAAACCAAGCCAGTTTAATACGAATTCCAGACCATTGCCTTGTCAACTAGTTTGGAAACGCTATTGTTAGAAAGGAAGACGGAAGTAAGGAATGGACAGTCGGGTCATCGCCATGTTGGTTCTGCATCTCGGGCGCGTCACGTCCGGCGACGGTCTCGTCGAAGGGCTAACCCCGGGCCAATGGACCGTGCTGAGATATTTCGCGCGCGCGAATCGTTTCTCCCGGACGCCGTCGGCCTTCGCCGCTTTCCATGACACGACCAGAGGTACCGCCTCCCAAGCGATCAAAAGCCTGGTTGCGCAGGGCTATCTGAGGCAGACCCGATCCGAGACCGATGGCCGCAGCATCCGACTGGACCTTACGGATAAGGCCAAGGCTATTATCGCCGATGATCCCTTCGAAGCCCTGGTGCGGGGCGCGGACGCCCTGCCCCCTGGCGTCCGCGGCCACTTTGTCAATGCCCTGCAGCGCATGCAGGGCCACGTCGCCTCGGAGACGGGTAAGCCTCTCTTCGGCACCTGCGAGACGTGCGAGCATCTCGAAGGCGAAGGTTGTTGCGTGGAAGGGCTGCGGCCCTATGCCTGCGGGTTCGTGAGTGAGCCGCTGATCGAAGAGGAGCTGAACGAGATATGCATCAACTTCGCGCCCGGCAAGTCGCCCCCACGGACCCCCGGCGTAGGAGCCGCATAGCGATGACCCAGCTTTCCACGACATCCGTCAGCGTCGTCGACGGTGAAATCATGATCGACGCCGAGGCTCTGGCACCTAAGCTCGGCCTCTCCGCCGATGCTCTGAAAGACAATATGGCCAAGGGCCTCGTCACCAGCGTCGCCGAGACCGGTGCCGACGCGGATGCCGGCCGCACGCGCCTCACCTTCCGCTATCGCGCCCAAGTCTGGCGCGTGGTGGTGGAGACCGACGGGACACTTGTCGAAGACCCCGTTCCTACGTCAGCTTCGAGCCGGGCACCCGGCTGATCACCGGCACACGTGCCCGACGCGAAACCGATCGAAGAGACAGAAACGCCGATAATGCTCCGCCGCCAGACGGAAAAAATGGCGTGAGTGCCTAACGCTATCTGCGACAGAAGCCGAAGCAATCATCGAAGGAGGAAATCTGAAACATGTTCATTCAATCCGAAGCGTCCCCGAATCCAGCGACGCTCAAGTTCCTGCCGGGCCAAGCCGTGATGGAAAGCGGCACGGCGTATTTCGCGTCGCGGGAGGACGCGGCTCACTCGCCGTTGGTTATGCGCCTGTACGAGATCGAGGGTGTCACCGGCGTATTCTTCGGCGGCGACTTCATCACGGTGACGAAGACCGATGACCAGGACTGGGCGGGGCTCAAGCCGCCAATCCTCGGCGTCATCATGGAGCATTTCACCGGCGGCGCGACGCTGTTCACGGACGGCAGTGCCGTTTCGGCGCATGCAGACTCCGCGAGGATTGTCCCAGCCCCACCGCGACTCTGAAGGCCGGAATCGAGAACATGTTGCGGCATTACATCCCGGAAGTGATGGAGGTGCGGCCGGCATGACGCGGGGATTATTGGCACGCCGAGGAAGAGATACGGCGATGAAGGAGACGAATGCCTGGGCCAAGTTCACGACCGCCGAGTTGAAGACAAAGCTTGCAGCGCTGCGGGAGCTGACCGACTGCGGCGCGCTCACGGATCGTTCGGTGGTCCATCAGTTCTCGGAAATTATCTTCATCGAGCACGAGTTGGCGAGACCCGATGGCGCGTGACAATTATGCAAAATTCAAGAACGACCAAGGCGTGCCGGAGATTCGAATTGGGGTCAAGGAGTTCAAGTGCGCCGGCGCTTCCGCGCCCCAAGACCACCCGCATATCTACCTCAATATGGGCACGGCGGACACGATCCTCTGTCCTTATTGCGCGACCTTGTTCCGCTATGACCGCCGGCTCAAGCCGCTCGAGGCCGATCCGCCGGACTGCGTGTTTTTAGACGCATCCGATACTTAGACACCGAACGTCAGAGTGACGATCGTGGAAAGGAATTACAGGACATGACGAAGCAAGCAGCAGACGACCGCATCGACGAGCGCATTGCTCGCAATGATGTTGTGCTGTTGATGAAGAGCACCCCGCAGTTCCCGCAACGCGGCTGCTCGGCAGCGGTCCCCGGCGTGCACCAGGCGCTCGGACGCGCCAGTGTGTGCGCATAGACGACGCGGAACGGATACAAATGCAAGCGTACGATATCAATGTTCACGCCCTGGCCGGGATACGTTCCGATGGGGCCGCTGACACCCTGCTCGATATCCGCGAGCCAGACGAGGTCGGGATCTGCGCCATCGAGAACAGTCTCTGGGTCCCCATGCAACAGGTTCCAGAGCACGTCGAGATCTTGCCCCGCGAGCACCCACTCATTGTGCTCTGTCATCGCGGGGTCTGCAGCGCCAGGGCGATGAATTTCCTGCGGATCAGCGGCTTTGACAATGACTGGAACCTGGCCGGCGGAATTGGTGCCTGGGCCCGGCTCGTAGAGCCCGGCATGCCGCGCTATTAGGAAAGGAGGATAAGCATGCAATGACAGCCCTGCTTCACATCAAAAAGTTCGCCCAGGATCGCCTCACCGTGACTGCGCCACATCAGGGGCTCTACGAGATCACTGGGGATATCCTGGCCTGGCTCGAAGGACAAACCGTTACGGCGGGGCTGTTGACTCTCTATCTGCGCCATACCTCCGCCTCGCTTCTCATTCAGGAGAACGTCGACCCGGACGTGCTGCGTGATCTGGAGGACTTCTTCGCCGCGCAGGCGCCGGAAGACACCGCCCTTTACCGTCATGACGCCGAGGGCGCCGACGATATGCCGGCCCACATCAAGGGCGCGCTGACCCAAACGCATCTTGCCGTTCCAATCTGCGCTGGCGAACTGCTGCTGGGCCGGTACCAGGGCATCTTCCTGTTTGAGCATCGGCGGACGCCGCGACCACGCGAGATCATTTTCCATTTTGAAGGGCAATGATGGCGCTGCGCCCGTTATCAGCACGACGGCCGCCCATTCCACACACATCAAGGCGCCCCGCTCGGCAGCCGAAGCAAAACGGAGGCCTTTGCGCACGCCATCGGACGATCTCGCGGCGGACGAACGACTAAAGTTCATGGTGGAATGAGCATGGGGTCGCGATGGTGCACGGACCAAGCCGCCCTGCGCCTGCTCCAAGCCGTTCGAACTGACCGGACGCAACAGGGGAAATCCAAAATAGCTAATGTCTGCAATTATTGATTGCAGTATCCTTGGGGGTGCCCTCGACAGCTTTGGACACGGGCATTGTTGGGTTGGTCTAAGCGGGATGTCTCGGGACGGACGGTCGCATCGGAGGCGCTAATACAAAGGGAATGAACATAGTGATCATTGATGCCGAGAGGCCGGTTCGAGTGTTCCGTGCGATTCGCCCGACCTGGGCATTCGTCCTCGCTTGTATTGGGCTCCTGTATTCCGGTTGGCACATAGTCGTCCAGATCCTCCTACTGATAGGCATGAGGGACGCCAACGAACTTGTAGGGCTGGCGGCTGCTCTCGCTAATGAACCGCGCCGGGTTTGCCGGAGGCTCTAAACCTTGAGAAGGTGGAGCCATCACGAGCAAGACGACGAACAGGTTTTCTCCCGAGGTTCGCGCCCGCGCGGTGCGGATGGTTCTGGATCACGAAGGTGAGCACGCCTCGCGCTGGGCGGCGGTCTATTGGCCTATGGCACGACATGCGAGAAAAGATCGCCGATCTGAAGCGCCTGCTCAAGGACGGGGTCATTCAATGCGAAGATGACGCGCTCGCACTGATCGAAACGTTGTTCCACGAGACACCGGTGAACGGCGATGTCCTGTCTGGATGGCGCCCGCTTGGCAAAGTGATTTCTGGCGTGATTCAGCCTGATCACGCGAGCCGCATGCCGTTGCCACCAAAAATGTCATCAAGCGGCATTGATCTTGCGACCTCTTCGGGCCGCGCGACATGAAGCTCCGCGAAATACCAGCCGTCCGCTTCCGCGCTCGAGGCGTCGATACCCAGGCGACGGAGATTGTCGAGTACATGCCGCCGCTCGTCGGTTGAGGCGAAGCGCCGTTGCCGGAACAGGCCATCCACCTTTTCCGTGACATAGCCATGCCTGCCCAGCATTTCCTCGGAAGCGGCGAAGTCGAACATACGCAACACGAAATGTGCCATCCATGGGCGGCTGTCGGCGCTTGCCTCCAGCAACCGTTCCAGCGACGCTTCCGTCGCGTATGCGCGGCTGCGCCACCAAGGAACCTTCCCTCGGAGAGAACGCTAGAGCGTGACTCGGCTTTTTTGAATCGCTGGGGATTCCCTACGGGTGGCATTTGTGATTCAAGATGCAGGCTGGATTGGAGGCCGGCATTGCATGGTGAAGCCCTATTCCGAGGATTTGCGCATTCGCGTGGTTGGTCGGGTCGAGGCGGGGTACCCGGTGCGGGAGGTGGCGGAGACGTTCGGGGTGAGCGCATCGAGCGTGGTGAAGTGGTCGCAGCGCAAGCGAGAGACCGGCAGCGTGGCCGCCAAGCCGATGGGCAGCCGGCAAGCTCGCTCGCTGGCCGCGCAGCGGGACTGGCTTCTGGCACGGATTGCCGCGAAGCCGGATGTGACATTGCGCGAGCTGGTCGCCGAAATGGACGCCCGGGCGGTTAGGACGAGCTACGGCTCGGTGTGGCGACTGCTGAATGACGAAGGTATCAGCTTCAAAAAAAAGCCTGCACGCCTGTGAGCAAGACCGGCCTGACGTCGCCCGGCGGAGGGTGCGTTGGAAGGCGCATCAGGGCCGGCTCGACGCCTCCCGGCTGGTCTTCATCGACGAGACTTGGGCCAAGACCAACATGACGCGCACTCATGGCCGGTGCGCGCGTGGCAAGCGGCTCATCGCCAATCGCATTACGCGTCGGTCTTGACAATTAAGTCGCCGCAACACCGATTGAATGCCTCGGCGGGGTGCTGTCACATTGTTTGGAGTGCGGACGGGCGGAGCGGAGGGCTTGGCTCGGCCTTTTCAGGCGATCTGAATTGCCACGGCCCGCCATTTAGCCATGGCATTGAGCCGGTGATTGCGGATCTGAGCGGCGGACCTGTTTAAACGGGAAGGGACGAAGAGGTTGCGGACGGCGGAGAAGATCGAAACGAAATGCTGGAGGGAGCTAACCGTTCGAAACCCTTGCCGCATTCGTTCCTGCTTTCGAAATGGCAGATGAGAATTCTCCGCGCGGTTTTTCAGGCCCTTGTGCGACCGATCCTCGACATCGGTCATGACCTGACGCTTTGCTGCTCCATAGGAGCGTAGCTTGTCGGTGATGATACGCTTCGTCGCCATGCCTTGTTTCTTCAAAAGCCGGATCAACAAACGCCTGGCCGCTTTGGTGTTGCGGCGGGTCTGGACGATTTCGTCGAGAACATATCCATCCTGATCGATCGCCCGCCACAGCCAGCATTTTTTGCCGTTGATGCGGACGACTACTTCATCGAGATGCCAGATATCGTCTTTCGATGGCGCCTTTCTGGGCAGGCGGCGGGCATAGTCGCGACCGTGCGTCTTGCCCCAACGGCGGATCGTTTCGTAGGAGACGATGATCCCGCGCTCCAGCAGCATTTCCTCGACATCGCGCAGGCTCAGCCCAAACCGATGATAAAGCCATACGGCATGGGCGACAATTTCGATCGGGAAACGGTGGTTCTTGTACGTCGCGGTGGGGCTGTTCATGCCACCCCGCCTAGCCTCAAACCCTTAAGCCAACATCAATGTGACAGCACCAAGGAACGCCCCAATCCTTAATTCCCAAACACCCTCTTAGATGAGGTTGTGCTCTTCCAGAAACGCCTTGGCGACGGCCTCGATCGATTTCTGTTCGACATCGACCTCGGCGTTGAGCTGCGCCATCACCTGATCGTCGAGAAGGGCGGAGACGGCATTGAGTTGCTCCTCGAGCTCGGGATTGGCCTCGAGTGTCTCGGTGCGTACCACGGGGGCGAGTGCGTAATTGGCGAAATACCCCTTGTCGTCTTCGAGGATGACGAAGTCGAAGGCTGGAACGCGCCCGTCCGTCGCGAAGACAAGGCCAGTATCGACTTGGGCATCGCGCAACGCCTGATAGACGAGACCCGTGTCCATACGTGAGATGTTGGAGCGGCCGAACTCGAAGCCGTATACCTCTTCCATCGGGCCGAGGCCGTCGGGGCGCGAATAGAACTCGGCATTGGACGCGAAGGTGACGGTCTCGCCGCCGTTGATCTTCTCGGCAAGGTCGGTGATCGAGGCAATGTCCTGCTCCGTGGCGTCGGCCGCCCGCATGGCGATCGCATAGGTGTTGTTGGCTTTGGAGGGCTCCAGCCAGGTCAGGCCCTTCTCGGCGTCGAGTTCGCTGACGCGCTGGTAGGTCGCCTCGGCGTCCAGCTTCTCCTCGATGCCGTTATAGGTGATGAGCGAGGTGCCCGTGTACTCCCAGTAGACGTCGACCTGGCCTGATTCCTGGGCTTGGCGAACCGCGGCCGAGCCGAGACCGGCGCGCTCGTCGACCGTATAGCCCTTCGCCATCAGATATTGCGAGGTCAGCGAAGCCAGGACCTGCTGCTCGGTGAAGTTCTTGCCGCCGACGACAATGGTCTGCGCGTTGGCGGAGGCGACGCAGAACGCGAGCGCCGCCGCGCCGGCGAGAAGTCTGATGATCTTTGCCTTGGCCATGAATGTCTCCTGTTGGGGTTTGCAGCTTCTTGTTGTCAGCGCAGCGGGTTCACGCCACGCGGGATGAGCCAGAACTGAGCTTGACCGACAAGGAAATCGACGAGGATAGCGAGGAGCGCTGTCGGGATCGCGCCGGCAAGCAGCATCGAGGGGTCCATCAGGTCGATGCCGGTGAAGATGAGTTCGCCGAGGCCCCCGCCGCCGATCAGGAAGGCGAGTGTGGCGGTTCCGACATTGATAGCCAGCGCGGTGCGGATGCCTGCGAGGATGACGAAGGCGGCATTCGGAAGCTCCACCTGAAAGGGGATCTGGCGCTGCGTCAGCCCCATGCCACGCGCCGCCTCGATCAGATGCGGCGGGACCGAGCGGATGCCTGCGATGGTGTTGAGGAGGATCGGCAGGAGCGTCAGCACGAAGAGGCCGAAGATCGTCGGCGGCGCACCGATACCGAGAAAGGACATCGACAGAGCCAGGATCGCCAGCGTTGGGATCGTCGTGCCGAGATTGACGAACTGGGTGACGAAATTTGTGTAGCGCCGGAAGGGCGTGCGCGTCAAAAGGATGCCGAGTGGGACGGCGACCAGGATGGCCAGGACGCCGGAGATGGCCACGAGGCGGATATGCTGGCCGATGAGATAGACGACGTCATCGGTGTGGCGGAAGATCGAGGGCAGAAGCCCGGTCGACTCCCAATAGGCGCCGAGCGCGAAAACCCCGGCGACAAGGGCGAGGCGAATTACCGTCGAGAGGACGGTCGAGGTGGAGAGCGTCGCGGCCGCCATGCTCAGCTGTCCCGATAGGTTGCGCCCAGCGCGTGGGTGATGCCGCGCTGGGTAATGTAGCCCTTGTAGAAGCCGTCGTCGTCGACACAGGCGAGCCAAGTGATGTCGTGGGTGAACATCATCGAGACCGCGGCGCGCAGGTCCTCGTCGACATTGACAACGCCGCGAAGCTTGTCGTGGTGCTCGCCCACTGTGCCGCGCTTGCAGCGGGCGCCGTCTAGCGTGACGTAACCGCGGGCGCGCCCGAGCGGACCAACCATGACGATGGAGATGTGACCGGCCTCCTCCATCATCGCCGCGGCGGTTTCAAGCGTATCGTCCGCTCTCGCCCGGCATGGCTGCTCGACCATCACGTCCTCGACCTTGATGAGGCGAAGCCGCTTCAAGGTGCGGTCGGTGCCGACGAAATCGGCGACGAAGGAATTTGACGGATGGGCAAGCAAGTCGTCGGGCGAGGAATACTGGATGAGCCGCCCTTCGCGGAAGATCGCGATGCGGTCGGCCATCTTCACCGCCTCGTCGATGTCGTGGCTGACAAAGACGATGGTCTTCTTCAGCCGCGCCTGAAGCTTCATGAACTCGTCCTGGATCACCTCGCGGTTGATGGGGTCGATGGCGCCGAAGGGCTCGTCCATGAGGAGCACCGGCGGATCGGCCGCGAGCGCCCGCACCACGCCAACCCGTTGCGCCTGACCGCCGGAGAGCTCCTTGGGGTAGCGCTTCAGGAAGATTTCCGGATCGAGATTGACCATCTCCAGCAGCTCTGCGGCGCGGATGCGCGAGCGCTTCCTGTCCCAGCCGAGCATGTCGGGAACAATAGCGATGTTGTCCTCGACTGTCTTGTTGGGGAAGAGACCGATCTGCTGGATCACGTAGCCGATCGAGCGGCGGAGCGTCACTTCGTCGACGGCGGCGTTGTCCTTGCCGTCGACGATGATCTTGCCAGATGTTGGCGCAATCAGGCGGTTGATCATCTTCATCGTCGTCGTCTTGCCACAGCCCGAAGGACCAAGCAGGACGCAGACGGAGCCGGCGGGTACCTCCATAGAGACGGCGTCGACGGCAGTCGTCTGGCCGAAGGTCTTGGTAATATGGTCGAGCGTGATCATCTTATCAGCGGGCCTCCCGCATCCCGGGCGAGGTGAGATACCGCTGCAACGCGAGGAGCGCGAAGTCGGCGATGATCGCGAGAAGCGAGACGGCAAGCGCACCGGTGATGAGTTGGCGGATGTCGGTCTGCGAGATGCCGCGCGAGATGAACGTGCCGAGACCACCCGCGCCAATATAGGTGGCGATGGCGCCTACTGCGATGTTGAGCACGACGGCGTTGCGCACGCCGTTGACGATGACGGGCAGAGCGATCGGAAGCTCCACATGGGCGAGCCGTTGCATCGTTGTCATGCCCATGCCTCTCGCCGCCTCGCGTAGCGCCGGGTCGACGTTCATGATCGCGGTGTAGGTGTTCCGGATGATCGGAAGCTGGGCGTAGAGGATTAGCGCGATGACGGCTGGGACATAGCCGATGCCGTGTCCGAAGGGTGAGAGCAGTGGGATGAGCAGACCGAAGAGTGCGATCGAGGGGATCGTCATGATGACCGCAGCGCCGTAGAGGACGCGATCGGCCAGCATCTTCGATTGGGTGATGAAGATGCCGAGCGAGACGCCGGTCGCAATCGCCACCAGCACGGCTATGCCGACCATGGAGATGTGTTCGAGCGTCCGGCGCCCGATCAGCGGAAGGTTATCGATGATGAACTCGATCGTCGGCAATGCCGGCCCGTCCCCATGCTGTCGTCAGTTTAATCTTCAACCAGATTCCCTAGCCCCGCATCAGGCGGGACTGGAATTGTCCAGGTGGCGCGTCGTAGACGTTGCCGATCAGGCCGCTACCCGATCGGCCTCCCACTGCCCGGCGTTGGCCAGAATCAGGTCGGGATCAACGAAGCATCCGCGTAAAATTTCCTCGTAGAGAGCGCCTTCGCGCGCTCGGCCGATCTCACCGCTTTCACCGGTGAGCATCCGCAGTGCTTCCCGCAGAGCCGCCACTGTGCCCGAACCTTCGTCGAACTGAGCCTTCTTGCGCCAGACGAGGTCTTCGGGCAGCAGGTCAGCGCAGGCCTTACGCAAGAACCATTTCTCGGTGGTGGTGCCAGTGGACTCGACCGCGTTGGGATCGGTGCGACAGAGTTTCAGCGCCGCCGGCACGGATTGCGCGAAATCGATCAGGTTGCGATCGAGAAAGGGCGTGCGCGCTTCCAACGATTCCGCCATGGTGATCCGGTCCACCCGTTGCAGGTTGATGTTGTGCATAGTCCCGAGGCTACGGGTTAACTCGTCGGCCAGCGCGCGGGGATCGTCAACATAGGCGTGATGATAGGTGTAGCCGGCGAAGAGTTCGTCCGCCCCCTCGCCGGTCAGCACCGCCTTGACCTCCCGCCGTGCAAGCCTCGCGGCAAAGAGGGTGGGGATGGCGCTGCGCACGAGATCAACATCGGCGCTTTCGAGATGATAGATCACGTGCGGCAGGTTCTCGACCAGATCGCGGGCCGTGAAGGCATATTCGCGGTGGTCCGAGCCGATATGCTCGGCGACCCTTTTCGCCGCAACAAGATCGGGGGAGCCCTCGGTGCCTACGGCGAAGGTCTTCAGCGACCCCTTGCCGGCCTTCTTCCGCACCTTCTGTGCCAGCGCGGCGATGATCGAGCTGTCGAGCCCGCCGGACAGAAACGAGCCCACCTCCACATCGGCGACCATCCATTTCGCCACCGCTTCCTCCAACACCAGGCGCAGCTCGCGGGCGGTAGCGTCGACGTCGAGACCCGGCTCTGCCTTGGCCGCGCCCTGCGGCGTGCGATACCACTGCCGCCAGCCATCGCGGCTGTCATAGAGGGTACCGGGCGGGATCGCTTCTATCGCCGTCAGGCCAAGCCCGTCGAAGGCCTTTAGCTCTGAGGCGAAGGCGAGCCCTTTCCCGATCCGCGCCACGTAGAGCGGCTTGATGCCTAGAGGGTCACGATCAGCGATGATCCGCTCGCGCGTGGCCAGCACAAAGGCGAACATCCCGTCGAGCCGATCGATCCAGCGCAACGCATTGGAGCGGAACAGATGCAGGATAGTCTCGCAGTCGCTGGCCGTCTCGAAGGCGCTCTCGCCGAGGATGGCGCGCAGGTCGGCGTGATTGTAGATCTCGCCGTTGGCAACCAGGATATCGGGGCCCTGAGAGATAGGCTGTGCCCCATCCTGTGGCCCGATGATCGACAGGCGGCAATGAGCCATGATGACCGGCGCGTTTTCGAGCCGGGCCACTTGCACCGCATCGGGGCCGCGATGCGCGATCTTGTCGATCATGCGTGCTGCAAGCGCCTCATCCCCCACGTTCCACAGACAGACTAAGCCGCACATCGCATTTCCCTTCCCGTTGACCGTTTGTCGGCCTCGCTGTTGTGCGGCAAAAGTGCAAAATGCTGGAACACCATGGCGATCTTGTCACGGCGAATGGCGCGCATAGTTTCGGGGGTGCGGTTGGCTAAATCGCCGCCGTCGATGAGAAACTGGCCACTCGTTGGTTTGATCAGCCTGTTGAACATGTGCGCGAGGACGGACTGAGCCGAACCCAACCGGCCCATGACAAAGGCCTTGCCATCGGGCGCATCGAGGCTGGCCTGTCGCAAACCAACCAGTTGGCCAACCATTTGGCCGGTCGTCCCAAAAACCGGTTTCTTGGCTTCACCTCTCCCTGGCCGCTTAATTGGCCCTTGGGGCACGGCACCAAAGAATTTGAAGACATTGAATACGCGTAACTTTAATTCCATCAGCACTCTTTTTGAGGAAAACGATCGAATAGGCTGCCGGTACAGCCATTTTCGATGGTTATCCTAAATACCAAACGGCACCGCGCGGATTCCATTCGAATCCGCCCCTGATCAATCCGTTTTTTGCGTGTTCGATAGATAGCGGCAAGGAAGCCTTGTTTCAACCATAAATCCCAGAAATGCATTTTGACCTGCTCATCCAGTGCGCATACCAGCCTCGGGCAGCTGACTCACTCGGTAAGCAGGGCTTTCGATCGCCGGGGGTCTGCAACGCTTCGTCTCGATCTTCTCGGCTCTGCACAATCTTTCGTCGCGCCCCAATCCAGACGTTCGGCGTTTGCCATATAACTCGATCGCCTGCACGTTATGGCAGAATGGAAAGCCGTGACCGGAACCTCGCCTGTTATCCCGCTCTGAAGACTTCTGCTCAACCTGTTCCAGCGCCGTCCTAGAGGGTTGTCTCAGATGGGTATTTTGGGCACCGCTGCCATGGTAATATGGACAGAATTCCTGCCACGGGTTCAATTCTCAGAGTTGGTGCGCTATAATAAATCCATTCCAATCGGAAGATATTCGTTTCGTGCCTCGCGTGCGAGGCTGATGAGGTTTTGTGCGAAGAACGGAGAAGATATATTGGAAAACTTTACATATGACGAAACTGGCAAGATAAACATAAACGATATTTACAATAAGGAAGAACCAACTTCATATTTCTCAACGTTGTCTTTGCTCGGTTATCGAATTCCTCAGGAAGCGAAACCGAGATTCCAACGCTTGATCGAGGCCAGACGAAGCGCCACCGAATCCGAAGCCGCCAAGGTGGTGGACCTCGGCTGCTCCTACGGGATCAATGGCGCGCTTCTCAAGCACGGGCTTTCTATGGACGATCTCTATCGCCTTTACGGAGCGGCGGAAGCCGACAATCTGGAGACGCTTCTTGCCCGGGATCGCGATCTCTATGCCGAGCCGGCGGATGCGACGCTCGAGATGGTTGGCGTCGATCCGGCGTCGCGCGCGGTATCCTATGCGGTCGATGCGGGGATGCTCGACGCCGGCATTTCGACCGATCTGGAGACACGGGATCCGACGCCGGAAGACACCGCGGCGATCGAAAACGCCGACCTCATCATTTCGACCGGTTGTATCGGCTATGCGTTCGCACTACTCGATGTTCAGACGGGATCGCCGCTGAGAGCTACCTCGGGTGGGAAAGGGATGTTGCCTAACGGCGCTCAGTTATGAGCGAGAATGTTGAGCAGCCGTCCAAAGGGATCGCGCACATAAAAGCGCCTGACACCCCAAGGCTCGGTCCGGGGTCCGTATTCGATCGGCAACCCTGCAGCGACGGCGCGGCGATAGACTTCTTCGAGATTGTCCACCTCGATAGAGAGGTCTGGCACCGGCGTTCCGGATCCGCCTTCCGTTGCCACGCTGATCTGTGGGGCGGCGCTACCATCCGCTGCGAAGGTCAAGATCCAACCGTGGTCCATGACGACGGTCATATCCAGCACTTCGCCATAGAAGGCTTTGGTAGCACCGACCTGTTCGACACCAATATTGGCCACGATCCCCGTACGCTGACCCGCAATCTCACGGGACTCTTGAAGAAGGGGCTCGTGACCGAAGAGCCGGCCCCGGCCGATGCGCCGGCCTGGCGCGAGGCCGAAGACCGGCGCTTCATGCTGCGCGTCTCGCCCGCCGGGCTCGAGGCCATCGGCGTCGTGCCGGCGGGGACGGAGCGGGACGGCAGCGTCCAGACGTCCCCGGAAACGCCGAAGCGGTCGAAGCGCAAGGCCGGCAGCAAGTCGAATACAGTGCCGGCCTCGGTGCGGCCCGGCACGAAGCTCGCCCTGCTCATCGCAATGCTGGGCCGCGACGACGGCGCCACCATCCCCGAGATCGTCGCGGCGACCGGATGGCAACGCCATTCCGTCCGCGGCGCGATCAGCGGCACGCTGAAGAAGAAGCTCGGCCTCGCCGTCGCGTCGGAAACGGAGGAGGGCCGCGGGCGCATTTACCGGATCGCGCAGGCGGGCTGACCATACTTAAGGATCACGCCATGTCGAATGCAGATGTCGGCACCTGCTTGCCCGAGCCGCTGCCCGGCGATGCGCAGCGACATGAACGAAACCGCCGCGAGCCCCAGGCGAGACCGCCTGGGGCATCGCCTCGTCAACGCGCATCGGCGGGGACCGATATCATCTTAGCAGTCGCGGAACTCGAGGATTTGCCCCGGGCGTCCCTGGCAGACCGGTGGCGGTCGATCTTCCGCGGCGAGCCGCCAAAGGGCGTCGGAAGGGGCCTGCTGATCGGCGCCATCGCCTATGCGATGCAAGCGAGACAGGAAGGAC
The DNA here is from genome assembly GCA_009377445.1 of Alphaproteobacteria bacterium. GTDB lineage: Bacteria > Pseudomonadota > Alphaproteobacteria > UBA8366 > UBA8366 > WHUA01. Next base: position 311,082 of record WHUA01000001.1, read on the forward strand.
GGGCGAGTGCGCGGGTCAGCCGCCGCCTCGAACGACTTTCCACGGCACAGTCCTCTCCCGGCGGCGCAAGAGCGAACGCATCGCCAAAGCTCAGGCCCGGTGCCCGGCTGATCCGGGAATGGAACGGATCCACGCATACCGTCGAAGTCGCCGAGGACGGCTATCTCTGGAACGGCGCACGCTACCGCTCGCTGTCGGCCATCGCGCGCGCGATCACCGGCGCGCGCTGGTCGGGACCTCGCTTCTTCGGCCTCACGCAGGCGGACCGCCGATGAGCGCCCGCCGCCGCTGTGCGATCTACACCAGAAAATCGTCCGACGAGGGGCTCGACCAGGAGTTCAACTCCCTCGACGCCCAGCGGGAAGCCTGCAGCGCCTTCATCCAGAGCCAGGCCGGCGAGGGCTGGACCGCCCTCAAGACCCGCTATGACGATGGCGGCTTCTCCGGCGGGACCATGAATCGGCCGGCCCTGCAGCAACTTCTCGCCGATACCCGGGCCGGCAAGGTCGATGTGATCGTGACGTACAAGGTCGACAGGTTGTCGCGATGCCTCGCCGACTTCGCCAAGATCGTCGAGGTGCTGGATGCCGAGGGTGCGTCTTTCGTGTCGGTCACGCAACAATTCAACACAACGAGTTCGATGGGCCGCCTCACCCTCAACGTGCTGTTATCGTTCGCACAATTCGAACGCGAGGTCACCGCCGAGCGCATTCGCGACAAGATCGCGGCCTCGAAGAAGAAGGGCCTCTGGATGGGCGGCGTCGTGTCGCTGGGATATGACGTCGTCGACCGTAAGCTGATCGTGAACAGCGGGGAGGCCGAAACGGTCCGGACCTTGTTCCATCTCTACCGGAGCCTCGGCACGGTCAGGGCGGTGAAGGCGGAAGCGGATCGGCTGGGATTGCGGACGAAAGCCAGGAAACCGAACAACGGCAGCCGCGCCGGGGGCGTGCCGTTCACCATCGGCCATCTCCACAAGCTGCTGACCAACCGCATCTACCTCGGCGAGATCACGCACAAGGACCAGAGCTACCCGGGGGAACACGAACCGATCATCGATCGCGCGGCATGGGATGCCGTCCAGGCACAACTGGATGCCAACGCGCGATCACGCGCCCGCGGCACCAATGAGAAGAGTCCGGGCCTCTTGACCGGCCTGCTGTACGACGAGGACGGTGGCCGGATCTCGCCTCACCACAGCACCAAGCAGGGGCGCCGGTACCACTACTACGTCTCGCGCGATCCGGACGCGCGCATGGGCTGGCGGCTGCCGGCGAAGGCGATCGAGAGGGCCGTATTGGACGGCATCGCCGGCTTGCTCGGCGACACACGTCGCTTGATCGACGCGCTCGGTCCTGCGGCAACACCGGCACAGGAGATCGAAGCAACACTCTTAAGAGCATGCCAGCTGCGAAAGGACCTGCAGGCAGCCGGTCCGGCGGATCAGCGCGCGATGCTGCTCGATCTCGTCGCCAGGATCGAGGTGGCGCAGCACCGTGTCCGCATCGTGCTGCGCATGCGCGTGCTGCGGGATCGCCTCGGCATATCGGAACCGGAACAGCCGGCTCCCGGATCCGCGACCATGAACCTCGACCTCCCCGTCACCTTCAAGCGGCGCGGCGTCGAGACCAAGCTGATAATCGCCGGTGCTGAAGCTACGAGCGCGGCACCCGACACGGCGCTCATCGCGGCCGTCACGTCGGCCAACCGCTGGTTCGCGGAACTGAAGACCGGCGCGGCGCACAGCATCAAGGACCTTGCGGCGCGACATAAGGTCGACAAGGGCGACATCAGCCGGATCCTGCCGCTGGCCTTCCTCGCGCCCGACATCGTCGCGGCGATCCTCGACGGGCGCCAGCCGGTCGAGCTCACCGCCTACCGGCTGAAGCGGCTGCGCGCATTGCCGCGCCTCTGGAGCGAGCAGCGCCGCCTTCTCGGCTTCGCCTGACGCGTCAACGGCGCACGTCTCCCCCGAAAACTGAAAACTGTTGGCTGCCGGAACGGGCCAACGGAGACGACCCGCCGGAAACGCGTGGAGACCGCAAAATATCCGGTCTCCCGGCCAACCGATAGCGGGCGACGCCGCCGCAATGCCGCCGGAAACGGCGCCTGCGTCGACCCATCTAACACACTGATATACAAGGAGGAAAATCGTGGTGGAGCCGAGGGGAGTCGAACCCCTGACCTTCGCATTGCGAACGCGACGCTCTCCCAACTGAGCTACGGCCCCATCGATCGCGGGTCTTCGGCGGCTTGGGCCCGCCGGAGCGTGCGGAATATGTGAGCCTACAGGTTTCCTGTCAAGCGCCTGCGCGCGGTCCGGCAGCCGCACCGGCAGCCGCAGGCCCTTGCCACGCTTCGGGGCTGCGGCTAGTTTGCGCGATTGTCGAAATGGGGGGCTCGCTGGCATGAACGCAGTGCTGTGGTTGATCAATACAGTCATCAACCTCTATATCTGGATCATCATTCTCCAGGTGGTCATGAGCTGGCTGATCGCCTTCAACGTGATCAACACGAACAATCGCTTTGTCTACCTGGTCGGCGACTTCCTGTACCGGCTTACCGAGCCGGCGATGCGCCCGATCCGGCGCATCCTTCCGAGCCTGGGCGGCATCGACCTGTCGCCGATGGTCCTGCTGCTGCTGCTGATCTTCGCGCAGCGGCTGCTCGTCGAGTACTGGCCTGCGTGAGCGCGGCGCCGCTACGAAGACTCTCCGATGGGGTCAGCGTGACGGTGCGCCTGACGCCCAAGGCGGGCGCCGACAAGATCGACGGCGTGGCCGCCGGCGCCGCGGGCCGCACGGCGCTGAAGGCGCGGGTAACGGCGGCGCCGGAATCGGGCAAGGCGAACGCTGCCCTGCTCGCCTTGCTGTCGAAGAGCTGGAAACTGCCGAAGTCCGCGCTTTCGATCGCCGGCGGCGCGAAGGACCGCAACAAGGTCGTGCATGTCGCCGGAGATCCGGCGGCGCTGGAGCGCCGCATAGCAGGATGGCTCGAGGGGCTCGAGAAACGCGATGACTGACGCCCGGATCATCGACGGCAAGGCCTCCGCCGCCGCGCTTCGCGCGCGCGTCGCGCGGGCGGCGGCCGAGGTCGAGCGGGCGCACGGGATCGTGCCGGGCCTCGCCGTCGTGCTGGTCGGCGAGAACCCGGCGAGCCAGGTCTACGTCCGCAACAAGCGGAAGCAGACGATCGAGGCCGGCATGCGGAGCTTCGACCACACGCTCCCCGCCGCCACCGGCGAGGCGGCGCTGCTCGACTTGATCGGCCGGCTCAACCGCGACCCAGCGGTGCACGGCATCCTGGTGCAGCTCCCGCTCCCCGGCCATATCGACCCGGAAAAGGTCCTCGATACGATCGACTCGGCGAAGGACGTCGACGGCTTCCACGTCATCAACGCCGGACGGCTCGCCACCGGCGGCCAGGGCCTGGTGCCCTGCACGCCGCTCGGCTGCCTGATGATGCTGAAGGACACGCTGGGCGGCCTCGGCGGCATGGAGGCGGTGATCGTCGGCCGCTCCAACATCGTCGGCAAGCCGATGGCGGCGCTGCTGCTGCGCGAGAACTGCACCGTCACGGTGGCGCATTCGCGCACGCGCGACCTGCCGCTCGTGTGCCGGCGCGCGGACATCCTGGTCGCCGCGGTCGGCCGGCCCGAAATGATCCGCGGCGGCTGGATCAAGCCCGGCGCCGCCGTCATCGACGTCGGCATCAACCGCGTGCCGAAGCAAGGCGAGCCGGGCAAGCACCGCCTCGTCGGCGACGTCTGCTTCGCCGAGGCGGTGACGGTCGCGGGCGCGATCACCCCGGTGCCGGGCGGCGTCGGGCCGATGACCATCGCCTGCCTGCTGATGAACGCGCTCACCGCCGCCTGCCGCCAGGCCGGCGTCGAGGCGCCCGAAATCTAAGGCTCGACCCGGTTTCGCGATTCGGGCCAGGGAAGCGAAAAAACTGCGCCGAGCGGCGGCACCATCGGCGTGCAGGAGAAGCGGCCGATGCCCACGGCGAGCAACAGGGTCGCATGCCCGGCGGCGGCCAGCCGCCAGATCGAAACCGGACGGGCCGCCTCGATCCGTGCGGCTGCTTTAATCGGACACGGGCAGGCGCAGCCGCACCACGCCCTTGAAGTTTTTCGGATCGACCGGCTGGCCCTTGCGGAGAATCTCGAGCCGACCCTGGCGCGCCAGATGGGTCGCCTGCTGGCGCACCGCATTCATGTAGCGCCGCCACAGCTCCGCGCCGTCGGTCGGCCGGCGCCGCCGGTCGGCGACCACGCGCGCGGCGTCCATCATGCTGATCGACGCGCCGGGCGAAAGGCCGGAGAGCGTGTCGAGAATCGCTTCCGCGACCGGGTCGTCCGGGCTTTCCGCCTGCTCGGCGTCACCGCTCAAGATTTGGCCTCCCGTGAAGACCCGTATGGACGCGGGCACGGTTCATACGAATAATGGCGCGCATGATTGGCACGATGCAGGCGCTCTTTCTGGCTGTCGTCGCTTTCGTCGGCGGGCATTTCATTCTCTCCAGCGTAGCCGTGCGGCAAGGCATCATCAAGGCGATCGGCCAGAACGGCTTCCGCCTGGTCTATTCCGGGCTCGCGCTGGCGACGCTCGTCTGGGTCATCGCCGCCTACGGCAAGGCGCCGGTGATCGTGCTGTGGCCCGTCTCTCGTGGGCTTTGGTACCTGCCCTTCTTCATCCTGCCTTTCGCCTGCATCCTGCTCGTGGCCGCGGTGACGACCCAGAATGTGACCATGATCGCGGGCGAGCGCTTTCTCGACGGCCCCCGGCCGCTGTGGGGCATCATCACCGTGACGCGCCATCCCATGCTCTGGGGCATCGGGCTCTGGGCCGTGGCCCATCTGCTGGCCAACGGCGATCAGGCGAGCCTGCTCCTGTTCGGCGGCATCGCCATCCTCGCCTTCGGCGGCATGGCGCATATCGACAGCCGGCGGCGCGCCAGCCTCGGCGCGGCCTGGGGGCCGGTCGAGCTGACCACCTCGGTCATCCCCTTCCTCGCCGCGTTGCAGGGCCGGACGCGGGTCGACTGGGCCGGCATCGGGCTTTCCCGTGTCGCGGGCGGGCTCGGCCTCTACGTCGCCCTCATCCTTACCCACGGCTGGGCGACGGGGGTCACCATCGTCCCGACTTAAATGGTCACCCGTCGCGCCGCTTGGCGAGACGCAGCCGAAGCGCGTTCAGCTTGATGAAGCCTTCCGCGTCGCGCTGGTCGTAGACCGCGTCCTCCTCGAAGGTGACGTGCGCCAGGCTGTAGAGGCTGTACGGGCTTTCCCGGCCGGTCACCATGACGTTGCCCTTGTAGAGCTTGAGCCGGACGGTCCCGCTGACCATCTCCTGGCTCTTGTCGATCAGCGCCTGCAGCATCTCGCGCTCGGGCGCGAACCAGAAGCCGTTATAGATCAGCGACGAGTAGCGCGGCATCAGCTCGTCCTTGAGGTGGCACGCCTCGCGATCGAGCGTGATCGATTCGATCGCCCGGTGCGCCACGGCAAGGATGGTGCCGCCCGGCGTCTCGTACACGCCGCGCGACTTCATGCCGACGAAGCGGTTCTCCACCAGGTCGACGCGGCCGATGCCGTTGGCCCCGCCGAGCTCGTTGAGCCGGGTCAGCAGCGCCGCCGGGCCGAGCTTCCGGCCGTCGACGGCGACCGGATCGCCGCGCTCGAAGGCGATCTCGACGACGGTCGGCTTGTCCGGCGCATCCATCGGGTCGACCGTGCGGGAATAGACGTAGTCCGGCGGCTCCTGGCCGGGGTCCTCCAGCACCTTGCCCTCGGCGGAGATGTGCAGCAGGTTCGCGTCGACCGAGAAGGGCGCCTCGCCCCGCTTGTCCTTCGGCACCGGGATCTGGTGCTTCTCCGCATACTGGATCAGCGTGGTGCGGCTGGTCAGGTCCCATTCGCGCCACGGCGCGATGACCTTGATGTCCGGGTTGAGCGCGTAATAGGCCAGCTCGAAGCGCACCTGGTCGTTGCCCTTGCCGGTCGCGCCATGCGCCACGGCGTCGGCCCCGGTCTCGCGCGCGATCTCGATCTGGCGCTTGGCGATCAGCGGGCGGGCGATCGATGTGCCGAGCAGGTAGACGCCCTCGTAGAGCGCGTTCGCCCGGAACATCGGGAAGACGTAGTCGCGCACGAACTCGTCGCGCAGGTCGTCGATGTAGATTTCCTTGATGCCGAACATCTCGGCCTTCTTGCGGGCGGGCTCGAGCTCCTCGCCCTGGCCGAGGTCGGCGGTGAAGGTCACCACCTCGCAGCGGTAGGTTTCCTGCAGCCATTTGAGGATGACCGAGGTGTCGAGCCCGCCCGAATATGCGAGCACGACTTTCTTGACCTTGCATTTTGCATTGCCGACCATCGCCGACTTCCCTCCGCGCGGACCTCAGCCCGGTCCGAATGGCGGCGGAGTATAGGGAAAGATCGCGCCCCCGCAAGCGCGGCGCTCAGCTCGCCTTTTGCCGCCGTTCCCTCACGCTCTCGCTCTTGAGCTGGCCGCAGGCGGCGAGGATGTCGCGGCCGCGCGGCGTGCGGACGGTGGCGACGTAGCCCGCCTTGTTGACGATGTCGGCGAAGCGCTCGATCCGCTTCGCGTCCGAGCATTCGTAGTCCGTGCCGGGCCAGGGGTTGAACGGGATCAGGTTGACCTTGGACGGGATGCCCTGGAGCAGCCGCGCCAGCTCGCGCGCGTCCGCGTCGGAATCGTTGACGCCTTTGAGCATGACGTATTCGAAGGTGATGCGGCGCGCGTTGGTGCCGGTGGGATAGTCCCGGCAGGCCTGCAGCAGCTCGGCGATCGGCCATTTCCGGTTGATCGGCACCAGGACATCGCGCAGCTCGTCCCGCACGGCGTGCAGCGAGATCGCCAGCATGACGCCGATCTCCTCGCCGGCGCGGCGGATCATCGGCACGACGCCCGAGGTGGACAGCGTGATCTTGCGCCAGGAGATGGAAATGCCCTCGCCGTCGACTGCGATGCGGAGCGCCTTCTTCACGTTGTCGAAGTTATAGAGCGGCTCGCCCATCCCCATCATGACGATGTTGGTCAACCGCCGGTCGACCTGCGAGTCGGGCCATTCGCCGAGCGTGTCGCGCGCCAGCATGAGCTGGCCCAGGATCTCGTCCGCCGTCAGGTTGCGCACCAGCTTCTGCGTCCCGGTGTGGCAGAAGCTGCAGGTGAGCGTGCAGCCGATCTGGCTCGAGACGCAGAGGGTGCCGCGGTCGGGCTCCGGGATGAAGACGGTCTCCGCCTCCTGGCGGTCGGGGAAGCGGACCAGCCATTTCCGCGTGCCGTCGGTCGAGATGCGGGCGTCGCTCACGTCCAGCCGGGCGATGCGGAAGCGCTCGTCCAGCTCGGCGCGCAGCGCCTTCGACAGGTTGGTCATGGCGTCGAAGGAGGTGACGCCGCGATTGTAGACCCACTGGAAGATCTGCCGGACGCGGTAAGGCTCGACCCCCAGCGGCGCGAGCGCCGCCGCCATGTCGTCCCGATCCATACCGACCAGGTTCGGGCGCGGGTCCGCCGCGGCCGCGAGGACGCCGCCCGGCAGGAAATCGGCGAGCTGTGGGGCGAGTTCGTTCATTTGGCCGATGATATAGGCCGGCAGCGCGTCCCCGCCAATGCTTTTCGGCCCGCGAAAGGGCGGACCGTCCCCGGCAGTTACTTGACGTTGCAGGCCTTGCCGATCGCCTCGTAGGCCTTGGTGAAGCCGGTCAGCGAATAGCTGTCCGTGGTCTGGGTCCCCTTGCTGGAAACGCCGCTGACGGCCATCGAATTGCCGCGCCGCATGGCGTCCACGAGCTGCTTGTCGTCCTTGGCGGAGCGGCTCCAGGCCGTCTCGCCGTCTGTGAACAGGGTGAATTTCTCGCCGCCGATGCGGACCTGCACGGTGCTGTCCTTCTTGAAGGCGTAGCCGGACGCGAAGCTGACCTCGTTCACGCGCTTGTCCCATGGGCGGTGCGTGACATAGGCGTAGACCGGCCCGCGCTGCTTGTACTTGCCCTCGCCCTTGGTCGGCTGGCTCCACATCGAGCAGCCGGTGTTCTTGCCCTCGGTGAAGGTCTGCGCGCCCCAGTCGCCGTACAGGCCGAGGACCTTGTCGGCGGCGGCGGCGCTCACGGCAGCGGCGCTCACAGCGGCGCCGAAGGCGAATAAAACGACGGTGAACGACAGGAAGGAATAGCGGCGAAACACGATCATGACCTCTCAGATTGCGAATTCATCCCCGTTGGCAAAAGCAGTACCCGGTATCGGTTCCGCGATTCAAGGCTTCCGTCGAGAAAATCGTCCGCCGTGCGCATGCGGCGGCAACCCCTCGACCGGGCCGCCGGACCCGGTGGGACGCGGCGCGAAGCGCTGCCGCGTGATCATGCGGTCGTACATCAGGATGGCGGCGGCAACGGCGATGTTGACGCAGAACCGGGTCGGAATCCGCACCACATGCGCGCAGCGCGCGACGAGCGCGGGCGACAGCGTGCCGCGCTCGGAGCCGAGCACGTAGGCCGCCCGCTCCGGATGCGTGAAGCTCGGCAGGTCGACCGCATCCTCCAGCAATTCGAGTCCGACGAGCTGGCAGCCGCGCGGCAGTTGCAAGGCGTCGACCGTCGGATACTCGTACAGCGGCACATGCTTCGCCGTCTCGGAGGTATCCGCTTTCCGGATCAGGCGCAGGTTGACCGCCGGCGCGATCGCAAAGACGAAGTCCGCGCCGAAGGCATGCGCCGTCCGGTACAGGCTCCCGACATTCATTGGCTTGGAGATGCCCTCCACGCCCAGTCCGAAATAGCCCCGCATGGGGCGAAACTTGCATCGCCCGGCGCCGCAAGGCAAGTTTTCGAGCGGCGAGACGAGCGATTAACCGGCGGGACCAGGCAAATGCGCGCGATCCGGATACATGAGCTGACGGGCCTCGACGCTCTCAGGCTGGAGACGATCCCGTCCCCGTCGCCGGGACCCGGCGAGATCCGCGTCGCCGTGCATGCGGCGGGCGTCAACTTCGCCGACACACTGATGATCAAGGGCGGCTATCAGCACAAGCCGCCGCTTCCCTTCACGCCCGGCATGGAGGCGGCGGGCGACGTCGTCGAGCTCGGCGAAGGCGTGACCGAGTTCAGCGTGGGCGACCGCGTGCTCGCGCCCATGCGCTTCGGCGCCTATGCGGAGGAGGCGGCGATCGACGCCCGCCATTGCGTGCGCATTCCGGACGGGATGGACTACCGGGCAGGCGCGGCGTTCCCGATCGCCTACGGCACGAGCCATCTCGCCCTCACCCACCGCACGCAGCTAAGGGCCGGAGAGGTGCTGCTGGTGCTGGGGGCGTCGGGCGGCGTCGGCCTCACCGCCGTCGAAGTCGGCAAGGCGCTGGGCGCGACCGTGATCGCCTGCGCCGGCAGCGCCGAGAAGCTGGAGGTCGCGCGCTCGCGCGGCGCCGACCACCTGATCGACTACAGCGCCGAGGATATCCGCAAGCGCGTCAAGGAACTCACCGGCGGCGTCGACGTGGTCTACGACCCGGTCGGCGGCGACGCATCCCGCGCCGCGCTCCGCTGCCTCAACTTCGAGGGCCGCCTCGTCACGCTGGGATTCGCCAGCGGCGACATTCCGCAGATTGCCGCCAACTATCTGCTGGTGAAGAATATCGCCGTCATCGGCTATTCCTTCAGCAGCTACCGCTTCGCGCAGCCGGCGGCGATGCGGGGCACGCTGGAGGAGATCTGCCGCTGGTATGTCGAGGGGAAGCTGAAGCCGCATATCAGCTTCACCTTCCCGCTCGCCGAGACGAAGGCGGCGCTGAGCGTCCTGCTCGAGCGCAAATCCACCGGTAAGGTTGTGATCGACGTGCGGTAAGCTCAAGTACCCTCTCCGCCATTTGGCGGAGAGGGTGGCGCGCGCCGGGTGAGGTGGCAGCCGCTGTGCCAACCACCTCTCCCTGGCCCTCTCCGCCCACGGGGCGGAGAGGGGATGCTCATTTAGGCCGATTGGGAGCCGCTCAGCGGAGCGCGCGGGCGAGGCGGTCCGCCGCCGCCTCCAGCGTTTCCGGCGCGCGCGCGAAGCATAGCCTGAGAAAGCCCTCGCCTTCCGGACCGAAAGCCGTGCCCGGGGCAAGGCCGACGCCCGCCTCGTGCACCAGGCGCTTGGCGAAGTCGAGGCTGCCGGTCATGCCCTCGACCGCAAAGAAGGCGTAGAACGCCGCATCCGGCGGGGTGTAGCGCACGCGCGGCAGGGCGGCGAGGCAGCGGCCGATGACGTCGCGCCCTTGGCGGCACCTCTCGACCATGGATGCGACCAGCGGCTCGCCGTCCTGCACGGCCGTGACGGCGGCATGCTGCAGGAAAGCCGGGGTTCCGCTGGTGTTGAACTCGACCAGGTTGGCGAGATAATTGCCGACCGCCACCGGATGCGTGAGCCAGCCGAGCCGCCAGCCGGTCATCGCCCAGGATTTGGAAAAGCTGTTGATGACGATGAGCAAATCGTCCGGATCGGCGGCCTCGAGGAAGGACGGCGCGGCGCGGCGGTCGTAGACGATGCGCGCATAGACTTCGTCCGCGATGACCCAGATGCCGCGCGCGCGGCAGGCCGCCAGCAGCGCCTGCTGCTGCGCCCGCGGCATCATCCATCCGGTCGGGTTTCCCGGCGAGTTGACGAACACGGCGCGGGTGCGCTCATCGCAGCGCGCCATGACTTCCTCGACATCGAGCGTCCAGCCCTCGTTGCCGAAACGAAGAGCCACGCCGCGCGGCTCGCCGTCCATGATCTCGACGGCCGAGCGGGCGTTCGGCCAGACCGGGCCGACGATCACCACGTTGTCGCCGGCGTCCACCAGCATCTGCATCACCATCATGATTCCGGTCATGCCCGACGACGTCACGGTGATGCGCTCCACCGAGGTTTCGACACCGTAGAGCGCGCCGGTGTAGCCGGCCAGCGCCGCGCGCAGCTCGGGGATACCCTGCTTGTGCGTGTAGAAGGTATTGCCAGCCGCCAGCGCGCCGGCGGCCGCGCGGTTGATGAAGTCGGGCGTCGGCACGTCGGATTCGCCGTACCACAGCGGAATGACCTTCGGGTCGTCGAGCGCGAGCTGGGAGACCTGCAGGATCTGCTGCGTCTCGAGGTCGCGGATTCGCGCGCGGATCGGCGGCCGAAGCCCGCTCATGGCTGCTGCAGCTCGGCGAGACCCGCGAACAGGTCGAGCGCCTCCGGATTGGCGAGCGCCTCCTTGTTCTTGACCGGCCGCCCCTCCACGACGTCGCGGACCGCGAGCTCGGTGATCTTGCCGGATTTCGTGCGCGGAATATCGGCGACGGCGATGACCTTGGCCGGTACATGCCGGGGCGAGCAGCTCTCGCGCACGCGCTTTCGGATGCGGCCGATCAGGTCCTGGCCGAGCGTCGCGCCGGGCCGCATGCGGACGAACAGGATGATGCGCGTGTCGCGCTGCCATTGCTGGCCGATGCAGAGCGCCTCCTCCACCTCCTCGAACGCCTCGACCTGGCGGTAGATCTCAGCCGTTCCGATGCGCACGCCCCCGGGATTGAGCGTGGCGTCCGAGCGGCCGTAGATGACGATGCCGCCATGCTCGGTCCAGGCGACGAAGTCGCCATGGCACCAGACGTCGGGGAAGCGCTCGAAATAGGCGGCGCGGTATCGCGCGCCGTCGTGATCTTTCCAGAATCCGGCGGGCATCGAGGGAAACGGCCTGGTGCAGACCAGCTCGCCCTTCCCATCCGGCAGGCTTTCCCCGGCATCGGAAAAGACGTCGACGCTCATGCCGAGCATCGGCCCCTGGATTTCGCCGCGCCAGACCGGGCTGTTGGGATTTCCACCGACGAAGCAGCCGACGATGTCGGTCCCGCCGGCGATCGAGGCGAGGCAGACATCCTCCTTGATGCTGCGGTAGACGTAGTCGAAGCTTTCCGGCGCGAGCGGCGATCCGGTCGATGCGATCGCCCGGATCGTGCTCAGGTCATGCGTATTCTTCGGCTCGAGCTTCTGGTTGGCGAGCGCGTCTATGTATTTCGCCGAGGTCCCGAAGAAGGTGATGCCGGCATCGTCGGCGAAATCGAACAGCACATTGGCGTTCGGCGCGAAAGGCGAGCCATCGTAGAGCACCAGCGTCGCCTCGCTCGCCAGCGCGCTCACCAGCCAGTTCCACATCATCCAGCCGCACGTCGTGAAATAGAAGACGCGGTCGTCGCGCTTTATGTCGCATTGCAGCCGCTGCTCTTCCAGATGCTTCAACAGCGTGCCGCCGGCCGAATGGACGATGCATTTCGGCGCGCCCGTCGTTCCGGACGAATAGAGAATGTAAAGCGGATGCGCGAAGGGCAGATGCTCGAAGCCGATATCGCCGGGCGCATCGGGGGCGAGGAAGTCCTCCCAGCGCACCGCATCGCGAACGGCCGTGGCGGCCGTGGGGCCTGTGGCGGCCGGCGCCGCGCCGCCGATCGAGAATAGGACGACCCGTTCGACCGAGGGCAGCTTTTCGGCGACGGCGGCCATCCGCTCGAGCGTCGATATCCATTTGCCGTTGTAGTAATAGCCGTCGCAGGCGAAGAGGATCTTCGGCTCCACCTGCCCGAAGCGATCGAGCACCCCTTGTGCGCCGAAGTCGGGCGAACACGATGTCCAGACCGCGCCGATCGCGGCCGTGCCGAGCATCGCGATCACCGCCTCCGGCGCGTTCGGCATGAAGCCGGCGCAGCGGTCGCCCGGCTTCACCCCGGCCCGCCGGAGCGCGGCCGCCATCCGGGCCGCGGCGGCGTAGAGCTCCCGCCAGGTGAGGCTCCGCGCCACCTTGTCTTCCGCGCGAAAGATAATGGCTGCGCCGTCGTCCCGCCGGCGCAGCAGGTTTTCCGCGAAGTTGAGGTGAGCTTCCGGAAAGAAGCGGGCGCCCGGCATCCGCGTCCCGTGCAGCAGGACCGGCCCGCCGCGATAGGGCGCGACGACGCCGCAAAACTCCCAGACGGCGGCCCAGAACGCCTCCATGTTCTCGACCGAGAAGCGATGCAGCGCCCGATAGTCCTCCAGCGCCAATCCCATCCGGTCCTTCAGCAGACGGGTGAAGGCGGTCAGGTTCGTGGACGCGATCTTTTCGGCGGACGGCCGCCAAAGCGGTGAGTTCATGTCGCCTCCGTCTCGGCATTTTGCGCGAACGGCGCCCCGGATGCCTGATATAAACGAAACGCCGGGCGCGGAAAACAGAGGCCCGGCGCATCCGTTAAGAAACAGTTGAACTGGTGGGACGAATTACAATTCCAAATGCCATCTCGGTGTGATATGTCCCGCCGCGTCGGAGTCACGGCAAGGGCCCTGGCCGACGTGAAGGGATTCCAACGCTGAATGGAACGGATCGCCGCGCGTCTCGGCTCCCTTCCCGGGAACGTCCAGGGAGCGATCTGGATATTGATGAGCGCGGTCATATTCACCGCGACGAACTCCCTCATCAAATACATGGGGAGCTCGCTCGACAGCTTTCAGATGGTCTTCTTCCGCGGCTTGTTCGGGACGCTGTTCCTGCTGCCGATCGTCTGGCGCGCCGGCGGCATGGAGGTCCTTCGCTCCGAGCGGATGAACTTTCACCTGGCGCGCGGCCTGACCGGGTCGCTCGCCCTGATGACGATCTTCTACGCACTCACGCACATGCCGCTCGCCGACGTGACCGGCATCAGCTTTTCCCGGTCGCTTTGGGTGATCGTTCTCGCCGTCCTGTTCCTCAATGAGCGGTTTCGCTGGCGCCGGTGGTCCGCCACGGTCCTCGGCTTCCTCGGGGTCCTGGTGATGGTCCGTCCCGGCCCGGAGGCGAATCCCGCCGCCGTCGCCGCCGTCCTCAATGCGCTGTTCGTGGCGATGAGCGTCGTCCTGATCAAGCGGATGACCGTCACCGAGAAGCCGCTCACCATCCTGTTCTGGGGCACGCTGATCCCCACCTTCGTGACTTTCCCCCCCGCCCTCGTGGTGTGGCAGAATCCGACTAACCTGGAGCTGATCCTGATGGCGGTGATCGGCGCCGGCCTCAGCGTCGGGCACACCTGCCTGATCCACGGGCTGCGCGTCGGCGAAGCGACGGCGGTGATGCCGTTCGATTACACGCGGCTCATCCTGTCCGGCCTCGCGGGCTACATCTTCTTCATGGAGGTTCCGGACCCGTACACGATCGTGGGCGCGGTGATGATCGTCGCGTCCACCTTCTACATCGCCCGCCGCGAGGCGCGGGAGGCGCGCGTCAACCAGGACCGCGAGCTGGGGGGCGTCCCCTAGCTCAGGCTTCCGCGTTTTCGGGCGGATGACGGCCTTCGAGCTTCGCCTGGGCGCGCTCGCGGTGACGATCCTTGATCTCGGGTCCGACCGACCGCCAGACGGCGAAAAGCACCGCGGCGTCATCGGTGAAGCCCAGGCCGGCGATAATGTCGGGTATCGCATCCGCCGGCACGATGAAATAGGCCAGCGCCGCGAGCAGCATGAGCCTGACGCGCGCCGGCGTCGCCGGATCGGTCGCGCAGTAGTATGCGGCGACGGCCTCGCGCGCAAAGCTCGTCCGCTTCGCTGTCCGGCGCATCTTCGCCCAGAAACCGCTGCGCACCAGCCTTTCGTCGTCGGGGCCGGGCGCGGGAACCCGTATCGGTAATCCTCGCATTCCCTTCATATAGGGGCCCTCCGCGGCTTTTGCCATATTCAGTCCCGCCTGCCGTGCTGTTGCCGCCATGCCGCGACCCGCCGGCGCGCCGCCTCGACCTGGTCCGCCGTCATCTCGCGTTCGATGACCGTGCGATTCTCCAGGGCGATCTGCCGTCCCTTGCCTTTCAGCCCGTCGGCGGAGAGCGTCAGCCATTTCCACGCCTCGACGGGGTCGCGCGGCACGCCGACGCCGGTGAAATAGAAGGTGCTGAGATTGTTCTGCGCGCGGCCGTGGCCCTGGTCGGCCGCCAGGCGCAGCAGGCGGGCGGCTTCGACAGGGTCCTTCGCGACGCCCTTGCCGAACTGGTGGAAGATCCCGAGGTTGTATTGGGCAGACGCATTGCCGGCTTCCGCCGCTTTGCGGTACCAGCGCGCCGCCGCCGCCAAATCCTTCGGGACGCCGAGTCCCTGTTCGTGGATGGTGCCCATCATGAATTGGGCCTGTGCGTCGCCGCCGTTGGCGAGCGCGTCGAAAATCCGGCGGGATTCGCCATATTTCTTGTCGAGATGGGCCCGCATGCCCGTGGCGAATTCCGTGGCGAATTCCGCGGCGGCGGCGGCGCCCGCCGACAGCGCGATCAGCGCCGCGGCCGCCAGCCGGATCGCCCGTTTCCGCGCCGGCAACATCCCCGTCTCAGGCCGCATGCAGGCTCATCTGGCCGCGGCGTCGATGAAAGCGGCAAGCGCGATGTCTTTTTCGCTGAGGCCGCCGCAGTCGTGCGTCGAGAGGGTCACCTCGACGGTGGAGTATACGTTGAACCACTCGGGGTGGTGGTCCATGCGCTCCGCCTGCAACGCGACGCGGCTCATGAACCCCCAGGCCGCGTTGAAATTCGCGAACTTGAACCGGCGGACGATCGCTTCCCGCCCGTCCACCAGCGTCCATTCCGGAAGGCTTGCCAGGGCGCGCCGCCGCGCGTCTGCGCTCAGCTTCTCGACCATGGTCCGACTCCTATTGCCGAATTCTTCCCGCACGGCCGCCATTGTGGCGCGTTCTTCGCCCGAAGGCTATGCTCCGGCGCGCCATGGATACGCATCAGCCCGACCCGCAGCAAATCGAAAATCTGGCCTACGAAGCCTTTTCGGCGATCCCTGCCGTATTGCGCGATCAGGTGACCGGCGTCGCCATCCGCGTGGTCGACCTGCCCGACCGGCGGACGTGCCGCGAGCTGGAGCTGGAATCGCCCTACGACCTGTTGGGCCTGTATCACGGCGTGCCGCTCGACGAACGCAGCCTCTCCGACGTGCCGCAGGGCGTGGACATGATCTTCCTCTACCGCCTGCCGCTGCTGAGCTACACCGAGGACACCGGCGAGGACCTGTACGATGTCGTGCGCCACGTTCTGATCCACGAGATCGGGCACCATTTCGGCTTTTCCGACGAGGAGATGGAAGCGATCGAAGCGGCAGCGGACGCGGAGGACTGAACGCGCGCCGTCAGCCGAGCAAAGCGCGGGCGCGGTCCCGCAGCACCGGCAGCACGTCGTCGTCGAACCACGGATTCTTTTTCAGCCAGGCGGTGTTGCGCCAGCTCGGATGCGGCAGCGGGAGGAATCGCGGCGCATAATCCCGCCAATGGCGGACCGTCTCGGTCAAGGACCGCTGCCGCCGGCTGCCGAGGTAATATTTCTGCGCATAGCCGCCGACGAGCAGCGTCAGCTCGACTTCGGCCAGATGCGCCGCGAGGCGCGGATGCCAGTGCCGCGCGCATTCCGGACGCGGCGGCTTGTCGCCCCCGTTGCGGTCGACCCCCGGATAGCAGAAGCCCATGGGGACGATGGCGACCCGGGTGTCGTCGTAGAAGCTGTCCCGGCCGATATCCAGCCACGCCCGCAGCCGGTCGCCGCTCGGGTCGTTCCAGGGAATGCCCGTCTCATGCACCCGCGTGCCGGGCGCCTGGCCGACGATCAGGAGCCGCGCCGTCCGCGCCGCGCGCACCACGGGACGCGGGCCGAGCGGCAGCTCGGCGGCGCACAGCCGGCATTGCCGGATTTCCCGCAGGAGCGTTTTCAGGGCGCCGTCCGTCAGTTGCCTGTTCGCGATTTCATTCATCCGGTCTACAGTCATTCTGTCGAGGCCGCAGATTCGACGCGCATGCCGGCAACGGCCCGACAACATATAATCCGCGAACCGGCCGTAGGCGACCCGGACTAACGCCCATGTACTGTGTCCTGTTCGTATGCACTGGAAACATCTGCTGTTCGCTGACGGCGGAAGGCGTATTCCGCCAGATGGTGACGGAGGCCGACCTTGCGGACCGCATCGGCGCGGATTCGGTGGGCCTGCATCGTCACCATGTGGGGTGCCCGCCGGACCGCCGCGCGCTGAAGGCCGCGAAGTCGCGCGGCTACGAGATCGGCAATCTGCGCGCGCGCCAGATCGATATGCAGGATTTCGCCGACTTTCATCTGATCCTGGCCATGGATGCGACGCATTACCGTCACCTCATCCGCACCTGTCCGCCGGGCGCGCGCGACAAGATTGCGATGTTCCTCGATACCGCGCCGCAGTTCGGACGCATGGACGTTCCCGACCCCATCGATGGCTGCGTCAACGACTTCGAGTTCACCATGGACCTGATCGAGGCGGGCGCGCGCGGATGGCTGAACCGGATCCGGCGGGAGCGGTATTGAGGCGCGCCGGCCGCGGCCGCTAACCAGCCGTCAGCGAATAGTCGGCTTCCGCGGTGTAGATCGGCCCAGAGCTCGAGCGGAAGCTGGAGAAGAGCACGAAGCGTTCCACCGCAATCGGCCCGGCCAGGAAATGTGAGTTCTCCGCGACGAAGCGCTGCAGGCGCAGCGCCGGGGCGCCCCGCAACCGGGCCAGCGTGATATGCGGCGAGAACTTCCGCTCTTCCCGCGGCACGCCCGCCGCCTGAATGGAGGTTTCGACTTTCGACTGCAAGCGCGACAGCGCCTCGCACTTCCGCACGCCGGCCCACAAGCTGCGGACGGCCGACGCCTTGCCGAAGTATCCGACGCCGTCCAGCGTCAGGTCGAAGCGGGGCGACCGGACGCGCAAGAGCGCCGAATCGACGTCCTCGGCCTGCCCGCGCTCGACTTCGCCGATGAAGCGCAGCGTGAGGTGCATGTTTTCGGCCGCGACCCAACGGGCGCCGGGCACGCCGCAGCAGAGCCCGGCGAGCCGCTCGCACGTGCCCTCGGGCAGCTCGATACCGACGAACAGGCGAATCAAGACTGCGCCGCCTGCGGCGGCTCGGCCACGCGCTCAAAGAAACAAGGTAAGCACACCGGTATAGCCATACAGCCTGTTGTTGCTGATCTCGCCGTTGGCGAAGAACCCGACGAGGGGGAACTCGCCCAGCTCTTCCGCCACGATGCGCAGCTCCGCGCCGCCCGGCCCGAACTGGTTCGGCCCGCGCCCGCAGCATGAAAAATAGAGCCCGCCGCGCACCCGGCCCTTGCCGACCCGCCGCTTCAGGCTCGCCAGCATGCGGCGCATGTCCTCAACCGCGCTGTCGTGGTCGCGCCGGCAAAACATGATCCGGTCGCCGGGCGCGATCAGCTCGCCGATCGCCAGAGCGCCGGCATCCGGGTCGATGCCGACGAGATTGCGGACCATGTAGTCGCCGGTATCCGAGCCGGACACCGGCAGCGCGGCGAAGATATATCCCGCCACGCGCCGCAGATCGCGCGCCAGCACGTCGCCGATATCTTCCTTGAACACGTCGAGCGCCGGCCGGTCGTCGATCCGGATCAGCACGTTCTGCTGCGACTCGGTCACCGTATGCACCGGGCCGATCGGCGAACAGCCCTGCGTCAGGCCGGATTGCAGCGGGACCGCCTCGAGCGACAGCATGACGCCGGACAGCCCGCCGTCCTCGACGCCGTCGGCGAGCTGCGGGAATCCGTTGTTCGACGCCGTCAGCCCGCCGACGAGAAAGCCGTTCGTCGCGGTCGACATCTCTGCGATCAGATCCGGAAGCTGCTGATTGCGCGGGTCGCCATGGACGATGGCGACGGGCGGGATCGGCCGGTCGATCCAGTCGCCGTGCTCTTCCATCAAGGGCGAAAGGTCCGTCGTGACGCCCGAAAACACCCGGAACGCATCCTCGGAGATCGGCGCCAGCATGGCGGCCATCGCGGGCTCGTTGAAATACTCCGCCCCGGTCGCGCACACGCCGAAGCCGACGGTGCCCACCCAATGCGGCACGCCGGTCGTCTGGCGCAGGAAGACCGAGATCTCCTTGAGCTGGCCGGCGAAATGATCGGAAACGTAGAGGAACCCGAGCCGGTGGGCGGCCGTGACCGGCTGCAGATCGACGATGATCTTTCCCGCCGCGTCGCGCCAGTTCTGCGCCGAGGCATGGGCAACGAGGAAGGGCTCGCTTCCGGTCATCCAGGCTCTCCCAAGGCGCGCAGCAGCGTCGGCAGGATTCTTTCCACGATCACCGAAACGCCTTTCGCATTCGGATGGATGCCGTCTGCCTGGTTCAGCGCAGGATCGGCAACGACACCATCGAGGAAAAAGGGGTACAAGGGCACCTTATGCTGCTTTGCCAGATCGGGAAAGATACGATCGAATTCCGCCGCATACTCCCGGCCCATGTTGGGCGGCGCCCGCATGCCGACCAGGAACACGCGCGCCCCGGCCTCCTTGATCCGCGCGATGATCGCATCGAGGTTGCGGCGCGTTTCTTCGGGGTCCAATCCCCTGAGCGCGTCGTTCGCGCCCAGCTCGACCATGACCAGATCGGGCTTTTCCGCGAGCAGCCAGTCGATCCGGGCGAGCCCGCCGGCGCTGGTATCGCCCGAGACGCCGGCGTTGACCAGCCGCGCCCTCACCCCCGCCCGCTCGAGCGCAGCGCCGAGCCGGGTCACGAAGGCGTCGGACTGCGGCAGGCCGTAGCCGGCGGTGAGGCTGTCGCCGAGCGCCACGATCGTCCGCCCGGACGCATGCAGGGAACACGGCGCGAATATGAAGAGGCAGATCACAATCGCGCGGGCGGCGCGGCCCAACGCGTTGAAATGGCGCACTGACGGGCCATATGGACGGGATGCCGACCAGAATATGCCGCCCCGAGCCGTCTTCGCCCGCTTGCCGCGCAGCATAACGATGCTCATGCACTCCGATACGATGATCCGTCTCGACCGCGTCCAGCTTACACTTGGGAGCAGCGCGGGCCAGGTCAATATTCTGCGCGGAATCGACCTGTCCGTCGCGCCCGGCGAACGGGTCAGCATCGTCGGCCCGTCGGGCTCCGGCAAGACCTCGCTTCTCATGATCATCGCCGGCCTGGAACGGCCGACCGCGGGCAGCGTGTCCATCGCGCGCCAGGACCTCGGCGCGCTGAACGAGGACGGCCTGGCGCTGTTCCGGCGCGACACGATGGGAATCGTCTTCCAGGCCTTCCACCTGATTCCGACCATGACCGCGCTGGAGAATGTCGCCGTGCCGATGGAGTTCGCCGGCCGCGGCGACGCATTCGAGCGGGCCGCGCAGGAGCTGGCGGCGGTCGGCCTCGGCGCGCGGCTGCATCACTACCCGAGCCAGCTTTCCGGCGGCGAGCAGCAGCGCGTGGCGCTCGCCCGCGCCGTCGCCATGGAGCCGAAGCTGCTGCTCGCGGACGAGCCGACCGGCAACCTCGACGGCGAGACCGGCCGGCACATCATCGAGCTCCTGTTCGATCTCGCGGACCGGCGCTCGGCGACGCTGATGCTCATCACCCACGACCCCGCGCTGGCGGCGCGCTGCGACCGGAGCATCCGGCTGGTCGACGGCCGGATTGAGGGCGAATCGCCGCAAGCCGCGGCTCGGTCATCGGCCGCCCAATGACGCAGTCGGCGCTCGCCTGGCGCCTGGCATGGCGCGAGCTGCGGGGCGGCGTCCGGGGCTTTCGCGTCTTCATCGCCTGCCTCGTTCTCGGCGTTGCGGCCATCGCGGGCGTGGGCTCGGTCTCGGAAAGCATCCTCGCCGGCATCCACGCCGATGCACGAAAGCTGCTGGGCGGCGATTTCGACCTGCGGCTGATGCACCGGGAAGCGAGCGCCGAACAGCGCGCCTGGATCGATGCCAATGCGAGCCGCATGTCCGAGGTGACGGATATGCGCGCCATGGTGCGCACCACCGACGGCAAGCGGCGCGCCTTGGTCGAGGTGAAGGCCGTCGACGAGCGTTATCCCCTATTCGGCGGGTTCCGCCTCGATGGCGACGGCGCGCTGACATCGGCGATAGCGCCGCGCGGAACCGCGTGGGGTGCGGTGGCGGAACGGCGCTTGCTCGACAAGCTCGGCATCGGCGTCGGCGACCGGCTGCGCCTCGGCGACACCCTGGTGCAGGTGACCGGCGTCATCGCCGAGGAAGCCGACCGGGGGACCGGTGCTCTCAATTTCGGTGCGCGCCTCATGGTCTCGCTGCCTGCGCTCCGTGCCACGGGCTTGCTGCAGCCGGGCAGTCTCGTCCATTACCATTACCGCATCGACGTGCCGGAGGGGGTTTCGCTCGAGACCTGGCGCGGCCGGCTCGACAATCGATTCCCCGACGCAGGCTGGCGCGTGCGATCGGCCGAGAACGCAGCGCCCAACATCCAGCGCTTCGTCGATCGCGCCACGCTGTTCCTAAGCCTGGTCGGCCTGACCGCGCTGCTGGTCGGCGGCGTCGGCGTCGGCAATGCGGTGCGCAGCTATCTGGAGACGCGCATATCCACCATCGCCACGCTCAAATGCCTCGGCGGTCCCGGCGCGCTCGTCTTCCGCATCTATCTCTTCCAGATCCTTATCCTCGCCTCGGGCGCGATCGTCCTCGGCGTTGCGCTGGGCGCGCTCGCTCCGGCCGCCGCCGCGCCGCTGCTCGCGGACCGGCTGCCGGTCGCGGCGCGGATCGGTTTCTATCCCTGGCCGCTCGCCCTGGCCGGGCTGTTCGGCTTTCTGATCACGCTTGCCTTCTCACTCTGGCCGCTGGCCCAGGCGCGCGAGGTGCCGCCCGCCAACCTGTTTCGCGCGGTCGTTCTCCCGCCGACCAAGCGTCCCAAGGCGGCCTATCTGGCGGCGCTGGCGGCCGTGCTCGCCTGCCTCGCCGCGCTGGCGGTCGCGACGGCGCACATGCCGAAGATGGCCGCCTGGTTCGTGCTCGGCGCCATCGTCTCCTTCGCGGCCTTCCATGGCGCGGCGCGGCTGATCGTCGCCCTGATCCGCCGGTTGCCGCGGCAACGCAGCCCGGTGGTGCGGCTCGCGCTGGCGAATCTCGCGCGGCCCGGCGCGCCGACCGGCAGCGTGGTGCTGTCGCTCGGCCTGGGACTGACCGTGCTGGCGGCAGTGGCGCTGATCGAGGGCAACCTCGCGCGCCAGATCACCGAGACGATGCCGGAGGAAGCGCCCGAGTTCTATTTCATCGATATCCAGGCAAACCAGCTCGGCGACTTCGAGGCGCTCGCGCGCGGCATCCCCGGCGTGAGCGCGGTCGAGTCGGTGCCGATGCTGCGCGGGCGGATCACGAAACTGAAGGATACGCCCGTCGACCGGATCAAGCCGCCCCCCGAGTTCGCCTGGATCCTCAGGGGCGACCGCGGGCTCACCTGGGCGCGAAGCGCGCCGACGCATGGCAGCCGCGTCGTCGCCGGCGCGTGGTGGCCGGCCGATTACAGCGGGCCGCCGCTGGTATCTTTCGACGCGCGCGCCGCGGAAGCCTTCGGCCTTTCCGTCGGCGATACGATCACGGTCAACCTGCTCGGCCGCGACATCACGGCGCGGGTCGCCAATCTGCGCGAGATCGACTGGAACACGCTGTCGCTCAACTTCGTCATGATGTTCTCCCCGGGCATGCTGGAAGCCGCGCCGCAGACCTACGTCGCGACGGCGAAGTCGGAGCCCGAGGCGGACGCCGCGCTGGAACGCGCCGTCACCGACCGCTTCCCCAACATATCCGCGATCCGGGTCAAGGAGGTGCTGCAGGGTGTCGCCGAGATCCTGGAGAAGCTGTCGGGCGCCGTGCGCCTGATCGCGAGCGTCGCCGTCGTCGCGGGCGCGCTGGTGCTCGCCGGCGCGGTCGCCGCGACGCGGCGCCGGCGCATTCACGACGCCGTGCTGCTCAAGGTGCTGGGCGCGACGCGGCGCAACATCCTCGCCACATATCTCGTGGAATACGGCGTGCTCGGGCTGGCCACCGCCGCCGTCGCCTCGGTCGTCGGCTCGATCGCGGCGTGGGCCGTCGTCACCTTCGTGATGCACGCGGAATGGGTCTTCATTCCCGCCGCCGTCGCCGCGACGATCGCGATCTGCGTCGCGATCACCCTGGTCGCTGGATTCGCGGGGACGTGGCGCGCGCTCGGCCACAAGGCCGCGCCGGTCCTGCGCAACGAATGACACGGAGCCCCTCATGACCAAAGCGATCCCGTTCGTCCTGGCATTCTTCGCGGCGCTGTCCGCATTCGCGCCGGCGCGGGCCGAGCCGGCGAAATACGTCATCGACCCCGAGCATTTTTCGATAGCCATGTCGGTGCGCCACGCCGGCTATTTCGATCTCGTCGGACTGTTCACCGAGGGCGCCGGCTCCTTCGTCTTCGACGAGGCCAAGCCGGAGGTGTCGGACATCAAGGTCACGATCAAGACCGCGAGCTTCTACAGCGGCCACAAGAAGCGGGACGACCACGTCCGGAGCGCCGATTTCCTGAACGCCAAGGAGTTTCCGGAGATGGTCTTCGTCGGCAAATTGTCGGAAAAGACCGGCGACCGCACCGGCAGGATCCATGGCGAGCTGACGCTGCGCGGCGTGACCCGCCCTTTGACGCTCGACATCGCCTGGGTCAAGAGCGCGGAGTATCCGATGGGCGGCGGGCTGTTCGGCGACAAGCCCTACGTGACCGGCATCAACGCCCGCGCCGCCCTGAAGCGCAGCGACTTCGGCATGACCTACGCGGTCGACAACGGGCTGGTGGGCGACGAGATCGTCCTGATGCTCGGCTTCGAAGCGCGGCGGCAGTAGAGCTAATTTACGGAAAATTAGCGGTTTTGTGACCGGCCTTCCGCCTCGGAAAACGGCGCTGGCTATTGATTTGGGCCGAAAAATCCCCAATATAATGCCAGGCAAATAAATTTCAGGGAACGGAGGCTCCCCCCATGGCTCTCAATCCGCGTTCTCAGGTTCAGGGACGCACGGTAGGCCGCACATATACAGGCGAAATAGACGCCGGCCTGCGGGCGTATATGTTGCGCGTCTACAATTACATGGCGATGGGCCTTACCCTCACGGGCATCGTCGCTTATTTCGTGGCTCACACGCCGGCGCTGTTGGAGATTTTCTACACGCAGTCGGCGCAGGGCATTCAGCCGACCCTCTTCGCCTATATTGCAATGTTTTCTCCGTTGGCATTTGTGCTGGTGCTGTCGTTCGGCATAAACCGGATGCAGGCGTCGACGGCGCAATTGCTTTTCTGGGCGTTCGCGGGCGTTATGGGCCTGTCGATAACCCATATCTTTCTTGTGTTCACAGGCGCGAGCATCGCTCGCGTATTCTTCATCACGGCTGGTGTCTTCGCCGGTATGAGCCTCTATGGCTACACCACGAAGCGCGACTTGAGCGGGTTTGGCAGCTTCCTTTTCATGGCCCTGATCGGGGTCATCCTCGCCAGCGTTGTGAATATATTTCTGGCTTCCAGCGCTTTGGATTTCGCCGTCTCGGTTATTGCCGTCCTGGTATTCGTCGGCTTGACCGCCTACGACACGCAGCGGATCAAATCCACGTACGCGGAAAGCGACGGGCATGAGATGACTCAGAAGAAGGCGATATATGGCGCTCTATCGCTTTATCTGGATTTCATCAACCTGTTCATGCTGCTCTTGCGTTTCTTCGGCAACCGCGAGTAACCGCGCGACGCCGGTCGAATTGGGACCGCCCGGGCCTAGGCCCGGGCGGTTTTCGTTTGCGCATCAGATGCAGCGGCCGCCGTCGACTTCCAGGCACACGCCCGTCAGCAGGCTGGCCTCGTCCGAGGCGAGATAGAGCGCCGCATTGGCCACGTCGCGCGGCGTGCTGAACCGGCCGAGCGGGATCGTCGCCTCGAACTTCTTCCGGTTTTCCGGCGTGTCCGCCTCGCCCATGAACAGCGCGGTCATGCCGGACTCGCCCAGCACGGGATTGACGGCGCAGACGCGGATGCGGTCGGGCGCGAGCTCCACCGCCATCGACTTGGTCAGCGTGATCACAGCCCCTTTCGATCCATTGTACCAGGTCAGCCCCGGCCGCGGCCGGACGCCCGCGGTGGACGCGATGTTGATCATCGCGCCGCCGCCCCGCGCGCGCATCGCCGGGACGGCGTGGCGCGCGGAAAGATAGATCGACTTCACATTGACCGCGAAGATGCGGTCGAAGGTCGCCTCGTCGACGTCGAGCATCGGCTGGCGGCGGTGCGTGATCCCCGCGTTATTGACGAAGACGTCGAGCCCGCCGAAACGGTCGAGCGCCGCCTCGACGAGCGCCTTCATGTCGCCGTCGCACGACACGTCCGCCCGGCAGAAGGCCGCAGCGCCACCCTTCGCCAGCTCGTCCGCCGCGACCTGGCCGGCCTTCGCGTCGATATCGGCGAGCATGACCCGCGCGCCTTCTTCCGCGAAGCGCGCCGCGATGCCGCGGCCGAAGCCCGACCCGGCGCCGGTGACGATGGCGATCTTGTCCGCGAGCCGCATGGCCGCTCCTCCCTTTTCGCTCGATCCCGTCGGGTGCAGCTTGCCCTGCCGGCGGCGCCTTCGCCATAGTGGGCCGGTGATTTTCCTGTTCACCGATTTCGGCCGTGAAGGCCCCTATGCCGGCCAGATGCACGCCGTGCTGGCGCGGCTGGCGCCCGGCATCCCCGTCATCGATCTGATGCACGACGCGCCCGCCCACGACCCCCGCGGGGCCGCCTATCTGCTGGCCGCGCTCGCGCCGGAATTTCCCAAGGGCAGCGTCTGCTGCACCGTGGTCGATCCGGGCGTCGGCACCGCGCGGCCGGCGGCCGCGGCCGAGGCGGACGGCCGCTGGTTCGTCGGTCCGGGCAACGGACTGCTCGGGCTCGTGCTGCGGCGCGCCCGCAAAGCCCGGCGCCACCGCATCGTCTGGCGGCCCGAAACGCTGTCGGACTCGTTCCACGGCCGCGACCTGTTCGCCCCCGCCGCGGCGCGGATTGCCGTCTCGGGCGCCCTGCCGGCGGAGTGGCTGGCGGGGCCGGAGCCCGAGCCGGGCGCGGACTGGCCCGACGACCTCGCGGAGGTCATTTACGTCGACCGCTTCGGGAACGCGATGAGCGGGCTCCGCACCGAAAGCGTCGCCCCCGGCGCGATCCTTCGCGTCAACGGCCGGGCCGTGCGCCCGGCGCGCATCTTCGGCGACGCGCCGGCCGGCGCGCCCTTCTGGTACGGCAATTCCTGCGGCCTGGTCGAGATCGCCGTGCCGCGCGGCAACGCCGCCGCCCTTCTGGACGTTCGGCCCGGCGCCGCGATCGGCATCGAAAAACCGGAGTGAGTTGATTTCGGCCCTAAAACGCCGCTTCGTGCTAGGCTGTGCGCAGATGCGGAGCGTGCGAAGCATGATGACGAGACTCCTTCTCTCCCTGGTGCTGCTGCTCGGCGGCTTGCTCGCCTTCCTGGGCGGCGATGGGGCCGCGCAGCCGCAACCGGCCGCGGTCGTCCTCGACATCAAGGGCGGCATCGGGCCCGCGACCACCGACTATGTCCGGCGCGGGCTGGAAAACGCGGCAAAGGACGGCGCGCCGCTCGTCATCCTCCGCATCGACACGCCGGGCGGCCTCGACAGCGCGATGCGCGACATCGTCAAGGACATCCTCGCCTCGCCGGTGCCGGTCGTGGGTTACGTCGCGCCGAGCGGCGCGCGCGCCGCCAGCGCCGGCACCTACATTCTCTATGCGACGCATATCGCGGCGATGGCGCCCGGCACCGACCTCGGCGCGGCGACGCCGGTCAGCATCGGCGGGCAGGACGAGCCCGGGCCGACCTCGCCCTTCGGCACGAAGCCCGACAAGCCGAAGACCGAGGACGGGGACAAGCCGGAGGGAAAGCCGGAAGGCAGGGCGCCCACCGCGCACCCGACCATGCGCGACAAGGCTGTGAGCGAGGCGATCGCCTACATCCGGGGCCTCGCGGAGCTGCGCGGCCGCAACGCCGACTGGGCCGAGAAGGCGGTGCGCGAGGCGGCGTCGCTGTCCGCCGGCGCCGCGCTCGAGCAGCGCGTCATCGACCTCGTCGCGCCCGGCATCCCCGCCCTGCTCGACGCGATCGACGGACGCAAGGTGACGGCGGCCGGCGTGGAGCGCACGCTCGCGACCAAGGGCATGCAGACGGTGATCGTGGCGCCCGACTGGCGCAGCGAGCTACTCGGCGTGCTGACCGATCCGAACGTCGCCTACATCCTGATGATCGTCGGCCTCTACGGCATCATATTCGAGTTCTACCATCCGGGCATGTTCGTCCCCGGCACGGTCGGCACCATCTGCCTCCTGCTGGCGCTCTATGCCTTCAACATCCTGCCGATCAACTATGTCGGGCTCGCGCTGATCCTGCTCGGCACCGCGCTGATGGTCAGCGAGGCCTTCGTCCCCAGCTTCGGCGCGCTCGGCATCGGCGGCCTCGTCGCCTTCGTGGTGGGCTCGGTCATGCTGATGGACGCCGACGTCCCCGGCTTCCACGTCTATGTGCCGCTGATCGGCGCGATCGCCACGGTGAGCGCGGCACTCTTCCTGTTCGTCGGCGCGATGGTGGTGAAGGCGCGGAAGCGCGCGGTCGTCTCGGGCCCGGAAGAGATGATCGGCCTGGACGGCGAGGTCGTCTCGTGGTCCGGCGAGGCCGGCCGCGTGCGCACCCATGGCGAGATCTGGCTGGCGCGCGGCGCGGGCGAATTGTCGCCGGGCAACCGTGTCCGCGTGCGGGCACGCGACGGCCTCGTGCTCGAGGTGGAGCCGGAAAAGAAGGAAAGGTGATTTCATGCTGAGCTATGTCGTCGTCGTCGCTGCCATCGTGCCGCTGTTCCTGATCCTGGCGGCGCTGCGCATCACCCGCGAATACGAGCGCGGCGTCGTGTTCATGCTCGGGCGCTTCTGGCGGGTGAAGGGGCCGGGCCTCATCCTCGTCATCCCGATCATCCAGCAGATGGTCCGGGTCGACCTGCGCACCCGCGTGTTCGACGTTCCCGAACAGGACGTCATTTCGCGCGACAACGTCTCGGTCAAGGTTAACGCGGTGGTGTATCTGCGCGTCATCGACGCGGAGAAGGCCATCATCCAGGTCGAGGACTTCATGATGGCGACCAGCCAGCTCGCGCAGACGACGCTGCGCTCGGTGCTGGGCCAGCACGAGCTCGACGAGATGCTGGCCGAGCGCGAAAAGCTCAACGCCGACATCCAATCCATCCTCGATGCGCAGACCGACGCCTGGGGCATCAAGGTCTCGACCGTCGAGCTCAAGCATGTCGACATCAACGAGACGATGATCCGCGCCATCGCCCGCCAAGCGGAAGCCGAGCGCATGCGGCGCGCGAAGGTGATCGACGCGGAAGGCGAGCTGCAGGCGTCGGAGAAATTCCTCGCAGCCGCCAAGGTCCTGTCCGCCAACAGCCAGGCGATTCAGCTCCGCTACCTGAATACGCTCCAGGCCATCGCCACGGACAAGTCGTCGACCATCGTCTTCCCCTTCCCGATCGACATGCTGCAACTGCTCTCCCGCCTCGGCGAGGAAAGGGGCGGCGGGACCTAGAGCAACCTGCGTCCTATCGGACGCAGATAAGTTGCTCTAACCTTTTAAGATAGATCAATTTACCTGCAATCAGGTGATTCCACCTGATTGCAGATTGATCTAGCGGCGGCGCGGCGTCCGCACCACGGCCCCGATGGCCGTCGATTCGTCGTAACAGGGCAGGATGACCGCGATGTCGAGCCCGACGGTCGTGCTCATGGCGTAGGCCGGCTCGACGGTTTCAGGAGGGGAATGGTGCCGCCTGCGTGACTCGAACACGCGACCCCCGCATTACGAATGCGGTGCTCTACCAACTGAGCTAAGGCGGCGCCGGGGCGCTTTCGCGCTTGGCTGACGGCGCGGAACATAAGCGTGTCGGAGCCGATTCGCAAGCGGTCAGCCGCAGCCGCCCGCCGGCGCGGCCGGACATGGTAAACGGCAATTTAACCATATGTGACCGGCATCACTGCGAAACGGCACGCCGCCACCTATATTCATACTTGCCACACTGCAGGAAGCGGAGACAGGCATTCGGGTCTTTCGAAGCTTCCCACTGATAAACTTGCAACTATCCCCATCCGGGGCCGGCGACCTCCGCCGGCCCCGTTTCTTTTGTGGGTTCCGCAAAGGCGATTTCAGCCGGCCTGCCTTGCCTGCGCCGGCCCCGGCAGCGATGCCGCCGCGGCGCGCGCCGGAACAGCGGCGGACCGGGGCGGCGGGCGCCAGCCGATGCTGTCGAACGCCCCGCAGGCGGCGCAGCGCGCGCTCCAGGCCGCGGATACGGCGCCGCAGCTATCGCAGACCCAGGCGGAATCCGGCTCGGCGGCCGCGACGCGTTCCAGCCATTTCCGCGATTCGGCGATATTGGCGTGCTCGGCCTCTTCGAGGTCGGCGAGCATGCGGCAGATGCGCGGCGTCAGCTGCCGGTCGGCGGCCTGGCCGAGATGGGCCCGCGCCTCACCCCACAGCTCCGCCTCGAGCGCGGCTTCGGCCAGCGCGATGTGCCCCTCCGGATGGTCGGGGCGGAAGCTCAGCAGACGCTGATACCGCTTGACCCGCTGCAGCGGTCCCTCGCCGTCGAACAGCGCGCCGTAGGCGGCGGCGATCTCCGGATGCGGGTGCTGCGGCCAGATCTTCTCGAGCAGGCGCTGGGCGCGCCGCGCCTTGCCCTGCCGGCCGAGCAGGCGCGCATGCTGGACGGCGGCGGGAACGAGGTCGGCGTCGAGTTGCTGCGCGTCCCGGGCGAAAGCCAGCGCCATCTCGATCTCGCCGTCCTTCTCGGCGAGGCGGCTGCGCTCGACCAGCACGGCGGCGCGCCACGGCCTGGCGTCGGAGGCGGGAAACAGCCTGTCGCGCATCGCCTCGGCCATGGTGCGATCCGCCGCGGCCCACTGGCCGGTATCGGCCTGGAGCTGGAACAGCCGCTCGGCGACGCCGCGCGCTTTCGGGTGATGCCTGTGCGCCTTCTCGGCCAAGCGCAGCGCCTCCGCTTTGTCGCCCGCGGCTTCTGCCTGGTCGAGCAGGCCGCGCAGGCCGATCAGCGCGGTCTCCGGCGCCTCGGTCATCTCCTCATAGGTGCGCCGGGCCGTCGCCTTGTCGCCGCTCAGCCGCGCCGCCTCGGCGCGCAGCAGACGTGTCGCCGACACGTCCCGGAGGAGAGCGTCCGCCCGCCGCGCCTGACGCCCGGCCTCGCCGGCGTCGCCGGCCGCCGCCGCGATCATCCCCGAGCTCAGCGCTTCGTAACCGCGCCGGCGGCGGCGGAGCCGCAGCGCCTCGACGATGCTCGCGGGCAAATGCCGGAGAAAACGCCAGAACCGGTAGCCCAGCGCGCCCAGGACGGTGACGAGGGCGACAGCAAAGGCCAGCATCGCCACCGAGGTATCCGCGCGCCAGCCGAGCCATTCGACCGCCACCGTTCCCGGATGCCGGCCCAGCCACGCCGCGGCGAGCGCGACGACCACGATAAGCAGAGCCAGCAGGACGACGCGCGTCATGGGCCCCCGCGCCTGTCAGCGGCAGAGGCGGCAGCCGAGGCCGCGTCCGCGCCCGCGCGCTGCGTCTCTGCGGCCAGCCGTTCGACGATGCGGGCGCGCAGTGCCGCGATGGCCGTGTCCGCGCCGAGCCGGTTTCGCGCGTCCGCCAGCCACGCATCGGCGGGACCGGAGACGCCTTCGAGCGCCGCCAACGCCGACGCCAGGTCGCTCCGCGCCAACGCCCGCTCCGCCCGCGTCACCGGCGACGATTCGCCGGCCGTGCCGAGCGGGCGCATGTTGACCAGCGCCAGCGCCTTGGCGCGGAGCGTATCGGTCCAGCCGCCGCCGGCTCTGGCTTCGGCCGGCGCGCGCAGCTTGGGCGCGAGCGCCTCGAAGCGGCGCGTCAGGTCGGCCATGGTGGGAACGCCCGTCTTCGCCCAGACATCGAGCGCCGCCGCCGCGCCGCCGATCGGCTGATCGCCCGCGGCCAGGGCCTTCAGGCTTTCGAGCGCATCGCCATAGGGCCGTCCGCCGTCCAGCACCGATTCGAGCTGCCCGGCAGCGACGGCCAGCGCGGCGATCCTTTCCCCGGTCGCCGGCCGGCGCGTCTCCAGCGTCTTGACGCGCTCCTCCATCGCGGCCGTGGAACGGCGCAGCGCCGCCACCTCTTCCCGCAGATCCCGCAGCGCCGCCAGCGAGTCGGTTACGGCGCCCGCGGAAGCGCCCGCGCGCTGCTCCGCCTGGGCCATCCGCTGACCGAGCGCGTCGATGGCGGCCCTGAGCGCGCCGAGCTCGGCGGTGACGGCCTCCGCCGCCGGACCGCCGCCCGCGGCGCGCAGCCGCGCGGCCTCGCGCGACACAGTCTCGATTTTCTGCTCGGCGCGCTGGAGGCGCTGCTGCAACCCATCGTCCTGCGCTGCGGCGGTTTCGAGCTTATCGATGCGGGCGGCCAACTCTGCCGGCGCCTGCGGCTGATGCCAGACGAACTGGCCCCAATAGCGGTAGGACGCGATCGCGGCGAGCGCGGCGATGGCGAGGATCAGCGCCGCCCAAGCGACCCCCGGCCCGCCGATCGATGAGGCGGCCGCGGGTACGGCGACGGTATCGAGAGATGGCTCGGCGACACTTTCCTGATCGGACGCAGGCTCGGCGCGCGCCTGTTGCGGCGCTGCCGAGCGCTCGGCGGAGGACAGGTCGACGCCATGCGCCGCCGCGGCGCTGCGCACCGTGTCGAAGCGATTCTCCGGGATGTGGCCGCGCGCTTTCCACCCTTGCACGGTCGTGACCGGGACGCCGAGCTTCGTCGCCATCGGACGGATGCCGCCGAACCGCTCGACGACTGCGGTCGCATCCCCGGTCTGCAGGATATCGCCGCCGTCGGCCGCAGGTTCCGATCGCGCTTCCGGTTTCGTCGTCTCGATCAATTCGCGCTCCAGTGTGGCGAGCAGACTTTCCTGGTTGGGCTCCGGCGCGACGGCGACCGACCGCCAGGAAACCGGCGACGCAGCCTCCGCGACGGCCGCGCTGAGGCAGAAGGCGGCGATGCCCTGGCAAGCCTCCGTCAGCCCCGCGGCGCGCACCAGACTAACAAAGCCGGCGGCGCTGCGCGGAGAAAAAAACAAGGCGGCGTCCACGCCGCCATCCGAAAGCGCCGCGCGGACGGCGGGATCGAACTTGTCCGTCTGCTGCGCGTCGTAGAGCTGCCGCCGCTCGACGGAGAACCCGGCCGCGCCGAGCACGCCGGCCAGATCGCCCGCGACCGCGCTGCCCGAGGCATGCAGCAGCTTGCCGCCCGCCGGATCGAGGCGGCTCTGCACCAGCGCGGCGAGGTCGCCGACGTCGCCGCCGGCGCTGGCGACCGACAGGAACCCTTCGGCCTTCGCCGCCGCCGCGGTCGCGTCCCCCACCGCGTAGGCCGCCAGCGTCCGGACTTCGGACCGGCGGGCGAAGGCGCGCACCCCGTTCGCCGATGTGAAGAGGAGCGCTTGAAACCCGGAAAGGTCCAGCGGCGGGCCATCCGTCGGCTCGATGCGCAGGAGCGGCTGCAGCAGCACGTCGAAGCCCCGGCGCTGCAATTCGCCGGCGAGCGGAATGGCGTCCGCGCTGGGCCGCGTGACCAGCACGCGCGGGCGTGCGTTCCGCCCCGTCATCGAAAGAAGCCCTCTCCCATCAGCGACCGCAGCTCGGCGCCGAGCCCGACCGCCATTGCGAGCGCGTCGGCCGCCGCGGCGCAGCCCTCGCGCCGATGCAGCGCCGAGCCGTCCGGCCGCGCGACGAGCCCCTGCAATGTCAGCGTGCCGCCCGCCCGATCGAGTTCAGCCAAAGCGCCGATCGGCGTGCGGCAAGAGCCGTCCAATACCGCCAGCATCGCGCGCTCCGCGGCAACGCGGATCGCCGTCTCAGGATGATCGATCGCCTCCAGCAACGTCCGCGTGGCCGCATCCGCGCTGCGCGTCTCGATGCCGATCGCGCCCTGCCCGGCCGCCGGCAGCATCGCGCCGGGGTCCAGAATCTCGGTCGCGGCGTCGAGCCGGCCGAGGCGCTTGAGCCCCGCCGCCGCGAGCAGCGTCGCCTCCGCCTCGCCGTCCTCCAGCTTCCGCAGGCGCGTCTCCACATTGCCGCGAAAGGGCACGATGCGGAAATCCGGGCGGCGGTGCAGAAGCTGCGCCTGGCGGCGTATCGACGAGGTGCCGATCCGCGCGCCCTGCGGCAGATCGTCGAGCCGCCGCGCGCCCTGCGACAGCAGGACGTCGCGTGGATCTTCGCGCGGCAGCATCGCCGCGATGCAGAGCGCGTCGGGCAGGAACGTCTCGACATCCTTCATCGAGTGGACGGCGAGGTCGATCGCGCCGTCGAGCAGCGCCTGCTCGATTTCCTTGGTGAACAAGCCCTTGCCGCCGACCTCAGCGAGAGGGCGGTCCTGGATGCGGTCGCCGCTGGTGCGCACGACGTGATAGTCGGCTTCGAGCCCGGCATGCGCCCGCATCAAAGCCGCCGCGACGGCTTCCGCCTGGATCAAGGCGAGCGGGGAGCCGCGGGTGCCGATGCGCAGTCTTCGTGTCATGCAGCATTCTCTACCCCCTTCGCTGCCGGACCGGAAGGGGTTTGCGGCGCCGGTATGCAAAGGCTAAAACCTCGCCATGCGCGTGCTCGGCATCGAAACCTCCTGCGACGAGACCGCCGCGGCGGTGGTCGGCGGCGACCGCCGGATCCTGTCCAACGTCGTCCTGTCGCAGCTCGACGAGCACCGGCCCTATGGCGGCGTCGTGCCGGAGATCGCCGCGCGCAGCCATCTCGACCACATCGGCGGACTCGTCGCCCGCGCGCTCCGCGAAGCCGGGACCGGCTACGAGGACCTGGACGGGGTGGCGGCCACCGCGGGGCCGGGCCTGATCGGCGGCGTGATGGTCGGGCTGATGACCGGTAAGGCGATCGCGCTGGTGCGGAAGCTGCCCTTCGTCGCCGTCAATCACATGGAAGCGCACGCGCTGACGCCCCGGCTCACCGACGGCATCGAATTTCCCTATCTCGCGCTGCTGGTCTCGGGCGGCCATTGCATGCTGCTGGCCGTGCGCGGGCCCGGCGGCTACCGCCGCTACGGCTCGACGGTGGACGACGCGGTCGGCGAAGCCTTCGACAAGACGGCGAAGATGATCGGGCTCGGCTACCCCGGCGGGCCGGCGCTGGAGGAAGCCGCCCGGACCGGCGATCCGGCGCGCTTCGACCTGCCGCGGCCGATGCTGGGACGGCCCGGTTGCGATTTCTCCTTCTCCGGCCTGAAGACGGCGGTGCGCCGGACGCTGGACGCGCTCCCGGCCGGTCCGCTTGACCCGAAGACGGCGAGCGACCTCGCCGCGTCCTTCCAGCAGGCGGTCGCCGACGTGCTCGCCGACCGCGCGGCGCGGGCCATCGCACGCTTCCGCGAGGAGTTTCCCGGCGGCAGCACGCTCGTGGTTGCCGGCGGCGTCGCCGCCAACCGGCACCTTCGCGCCGCCCTGGAAAAGACGGCGCAATCGAACGGCATGCGCTTCGTCGCGCCGCCGCTGGCGCTCTGCACCGACAATGCGGCGATGGTCGCCTGGGCCGGAATCGAGCGGCTCGGGGCCGGCCTGACCGACAGCCTCGACGCGCCGGCCCGCCCGCGCTGGCCGCTTGACGAAACGGCTGCCGAGCCGCGAGGGTAGGATATGGCGCGGATTGCGATCATCGGCGGCGGGGCATGGGGTACGGCGCTCGCCTGCGTCGCGCGGCGGGCCGGCCACGAGGCCAGCCTGTGGGTGCGCGAGGCGGAGATCGCGGACGCGATCAACGCCGGCAAGGGCAATCCCGTTTTCCTTCCCGGAATCGCGCTCGAATCCGGCATCGCCGCGACCGGCGACATGGCGGCGGCACTCGCCCGCGCCGACGCGGTCCTGCTCGTGGCGCCGTCGCAGTTTCTCCGTCCCGTCGCCGGGAGCATGCGGCCGCATTTGACGCCTGGAACGCCGGTCGTGCTCTGCGCCAAGGGCATCGAGCACGACACGCTCGCCCTGATGACGGAAACGGCGGAAGAAACGCTGCCGGGCTGTCCGATCGCGGTGCTGTCGGGCCCGACCTTCGCGCGCGAGGTGGCGCTCGGACTGCCGACCGCCGTCACGCTCGCCTGCGCCGACGCGGCGGTCGGCCAGCACGTCGTCGACCTGATCGGCATCCCGCTGTTCCGGCCGTACCTGTCGGACGACCCGATCGGCGCGGAGATCGGCGGCGCCGTGAAGAACGTGCTCGCCATCGCCTGCGGCATCGTCACCGGCAAGAAGCTCGGCGACAATACGCGCGCGGCGCTGATCACCCGCGGCCTCGCCGAGATGGCGCGGCTGGGCGTCGCCAAGGGCGGCAAGCCGGAAACGCTGATGGGCCTGTCGGGACTCGGCGACCTGACGCTCACCTGCAACGGGCCGCAATCGCGCAACATGTCGCTCGGCATCGCGCTCGGCGAAGGCCGCGCCTTGCAGGAGGTCATGGCCGAGCGCAAGTCGATCGCGGAAGGCGTGTTCAGCGCGGCGACGGTCGTGGCGCTGGCGGCCCGGCTCGGCGTCGAGATGCCGATCTGCGCCGCGGTCGACCAGGTGATCAACCACGGCGCCAACATCGAGCGGGCGATCGCCGGGCTGCTGAGCCGTCCCTTCCGCGCGGAAGCCGCCGGCCCGAATTGACCCCTGCGCGACGGGCCGCTAGCCTTCGCCGCACGCCGTCAATCAATGCCGAGAGGGAGACCGACCATGCTGTGGGCCATCGCCTGCGAGGACAATCCCGCCACCGCCGCCATCCGCGAGAAGCACCTCCTGCCGCATCGCGAATATCTGCAGAGCCAGAAAGGCATCCTGGTGCTCGCGGGCGCGACGCAGAACGATGCCGGCACGGAAGCCACCGGCAGCGTGTTCATCGTCAACGTGGACAGCCGCGCCAAGGCGAAGGCGTTTTCCGACGGCGATCCCTTCGCCAAGAACGGCGTCTTCAAGAAGGTCGTCATCACCCGCATGCGCAAGGGCCAATGGAACCCCGGCGCGGCGGAAGGCGCGTAAGGGAAAGCGGCGCGCGACGGGGCGAAAGCGATGCTGTTCGTCTATTTCATGCTCGATGCCCCCGGCATGGCGAAGCGGCGCGCGGAGATCCGCACCGAGCATCAACGCTATCTCGCCGGCGAAGGCGGACGCTTCTTCGCGGCAGGGCCGCTCTGGCGCGACGACCTTTCCGCCATGACCGGCTCGATCTTCATCATGGAGTGGCCGGATCGCCGGGCGGCTGCGGAATGGCTGAAAGACGAGCCCTTCACGCGGAGCGGCGTCTACGGCGCCGTCCACATCAAGGCCTATGACAACAAATGGCCGAAGCGCGGGCGGCCGACGGTGCGGGACAGGCTGTTTGCCTATTTCAACCTCAACGGCGAGGATGCCGCCCTGCCGCGCAAGGCGCACCGCCCGGCCCATCTCGACTATCTCGCCGCGACTGAAGCGCATATCTTCGCCGCCGGCCCCCTGTTCGACGACAGCGGCGCGACCGGCTTGGAAGACCGCATCGGCTCGCTCTACATTGTCGACTTCGCCGAACGCGCCGAAGCCGATGACTGGTTCGCGGCGGAGCCGTTCAACGCCAACGGCGTCTACGGCGACCGCTGGACGCAGGCCTACGAGAACCTCTGGCCGAAGAACAACGCATAGGACCCGTCATGGCCTACTGGCTATTCAAGACCGAACCGGGAAGCTGGTCGTGGGACGACCAGGTGAAGAAGGGCGTCGAGCACTGGAACGGCGTGCGCAATCACCAGGCAGCCAACAACATGAAGGCGATGAAGGTCGGCGATCTCGGATTCTTCTATCACTCGGTCGACGAGAAGCGGATCGTCGGCATCGTCGCGGTGGCGAAGGAATACTATCCCGACCACACGGACGCATCCGGCCGCTTCGGCATGGTCGACGTCAAGACGGTGAAGCCGATGAAGCGCCCGGTGACGCTGGCCGAGATCAAGGCCGAGCCGAGGCTGGAGAAGCTCGCGCTGGTGCGCCAGTCGCGCCTTTCCGTCACGCCGATCGGCGACGACGAATGGCGGCTGATCTGCGCCATGGGCGAGACGGCGGTCTAGGGCATGGCGTCCATTCCGAACACCGTTCTCTGCCGGCTCGAGGACATCACCGACGGCGAGGGCAAGGGCTTCGAGATCGAGCGGGACGGCAAGGTCCTCGACATCTTCGTGGTGCGCCGGGGCGCCACGGTGCTGGGCTATCACAACGTCTGCCCGCACGTGGCGTCGCCGCTCAACTGGGCGAACGGCAGCTTCATGACGCTCGATCGCAAATACATCCTCTGCGACACGCACGGCGCGGAGTTCCGCATCGAAGACGGCCACTGCATCAGCGGCCCCTGCATGGGCGACCGGCTGACGCCGCTCAAGGTGGAGTTGCGCGGCGACGAGGTCGTACTGATAGAGCTGTGACCCGTCCGCCGGCCCGTGCGCATGGACTCCGCGGATAAACCGCGGAGTGACGATCTTATTTATTACGCAACTACTTACGTCATGCCGCGGCTTGTCCGCGGCATCCATGTCGCGACCGGCAATTACCCGCCCGTGAACGCCCGGTATTCCTTCGCCAGATCCTTCGCCGCCGCCTCGACGAAGCGCCGGCCGTCTTCGGGCGTCGCGAGAGAGGGGTCGGCGCCGCGGCGGCCGTCCGGGTGGCGGCGGCGGAAATCGGCCGCGCCCTGGATCGGGTCGCTGTCGCGCGCCAGGGGACCGAGCGCGGCGGAGCGCTGCTGGTCGGGAAAGGCGTACCAGGTCACGGCGACTTCGTCGGGCGTCGCATGCGTGCCGCGCTTGTCGCCGTAGAGCGCGTCCGAGAGCTTCTTCACGGACGGCATCTCCCACCAGTTGGCGAGGCGGCACTGCACCTCGGCCGGCATCTGGTTGCTGCCGGGCGCGGCCAGCGCCGCCGCCTCGCCCAGCTCGGCATGGACCTCGCTGAAGGCCGTGCTCACGGGCGCGACGTTGCCGCCATGGCCATTGACGAAGAAAAACCTCTCGAAGCCGTGGCGCGCCAGCGAGATGACGATATCGCGCACGACCAGGATGAGCGTCGACGGCCGCAGCGTGACCGAGCCGGCGAAGGCCATGTGATGCTGCGCCATGCCGACCGAGATCGTCGGCGCGACCATGGCGTCCGTCTCCTCGCCCAGGCGCCGCGCGATGACCTGCGCGGTCAGCGCGTCTGTGCCGATGAGCCCGGTCGGGCCATGCTGCTCGGTCGAGCCGATCGGGACGATGATCCCGGTGTTTCTCTCGAGGTAGGATTCGACCTCGGGCCAGGTGGAAAGCTGAAGCTGCATGAGCCAGATCCCCTTGTCGGCGTGGTGTCGGAGTGGTGCGCCGATCCGCTCCACGGGCTTGGTCCGACAATCCAGATATGACACTATACCGCCGTCGAAGAAAAGAAGGTGCGGCGGTTGGCCGGCCGCCGCGCGGGAACGGTTTTGCGGAGGATGCGCGAATCATGGCTGACAACGAGCTCTTTCCGGTGCCCGATGCGGTTGCGAAACGGGCTTGGGCCGATGAGAAGAAGTACCGGGAGATGTACCGCCGGTCGGTCGACGACCCGGAAGGCTTCTGGGCCGAACAGGGCAAGCGGATCGACTGGTTCAAGCCTTACAGCAAAGTCAAGGACTGCTCCTACGACCCGCAAGACGTCCATATCCGCTGGTTCTACGACGGTACGCTGAACGCATCCCATAACTGCCTCGACCGCCACCTCGCGAAGCGTGGCGACCAGGTTGCGATCCTCTGGGAAGGCGACGATCCGAAGGACTCGAAGAAGATCACCTACCGCGAGCTGCATCGCGACGTCTGCAAATTCGCCAACGTCCTGAAGTCGATCGGCGCCAGGAAGGGCGACCGCATCACGATCTACATGCCGATGATCCCGGAGGCAGCCGTCGCCATGCTGGCCTGCGCGCGCATCGGCGCGATTCATTCCGTCGTGTTCGGCGGCTTCTCGCCGGACTCGCTGGCGAACCGCATCCAGGACGCCGACTGCTCGATCGTCGTGACCGCGGACGAAGGCGTGCGCGGCGGCCGCAAGATCCCGCTGAAGAAGAATACGGACGAGGCGGTCGCGAACTGCCCGACGGTGAAGAAATGCGTCGTCGTGAAGCGCACCGGCGGCAAGGTCGATTGGCAGGACGGCCGCGACGTCTGGTACCACGAGCTGATGGCCAAGGCCTCGGAAGACTGCAAGGCCGAGGAGATGGGCGCCGAGGACCCGCTGTTCATCCTCTACACCTCGGGCTCCACCGGCAAGCCGAAGGGCGTGCTGCACACGACCGGCGGCTATCTCGTCTTCACCGCGATGACGCATCAATACGTCTTCGACTACAAGGACGGCGAAATCTATTGGTGCACCGCCGACGTCGGCTGGGTCACCGGGCACAGCTACATCCTCTATGGGCCGCTCGCCAACGGCGCGACGACGCTGATGTTCGAGGGCGTGCCGAACTACCCGGACACGAGCCGCTTCTGGCAGGTCTGCGACAAGCACAAGGTCGAGATCTTCTACACCGCGCCGACCGCGATCCGCGCGCTGATGCGCGAAGGCGACGGGCCGGTCAAGAAAACCAGCCGGAGATCCATCCGCCTGCTCGGCACGGTCGGCGAGCCGATCAACCCGGAAGCCTGGCTGTGGTATTACAACGTCGTGGGCGAGCGCCGCTCCCCGATCGTCGATACCTGGTGGCAGACGGAGACCGGCGGCATCCTGATCACGCCGCTGCCGGGCGCGATCGCGCTCAAGCCCGGCTCCGCCACCGTGCCTTTCTTCGGTATCGTGCCGTTGGTGGTCGACGGCGACGGCAAGGAGCTGAAGGGCCCCGGCGCCGGCAACCTCTGCATCGCGGAGTCCTGGCCCGGGCAGATGCGCACCGTCTACGGCGATCATCAGCGTTTCGTCGAGACCTACTTCATGACCTATCCCGGCCGCTACTTCACCGGCGACGGCTGCCGGCGCGACGAGGACGGCTATTACTGGATTACCGGCCGGGTCGACGACGTGATCAACGTCGCCGGCCACCGCATGGGCACGGCGGAAGTCGAATCCGCGCTCGTCGCGCATGCCAAGGTCGCGGAGGCCGCGGTGGTGGGCTACCCGCACGACATCAAGGGCCAGGGCATCTACGCCTATGTGACGCTGAACGCCGGCGAGGAGCCGACCGAGACGCTGCGCAAGGAGCTGGTGCAGTGGGTGCGCAAGGAGATCGGCCCGATCGCGTCCCCCGACCTGATCCAATGGGCGCCGAGCCTGCCGAAGACGCGCTCGGGCAAAATCATGCGCCGCATCCTGCGCAAAATCGCCGAGAACGACCACGGCAACCTCGGCGACACCTCGACCCTGGCCGAGCCTGGCGTGGTCACCGACCTGGTCGACAATCGGATGAACCGGTAACGATGTAACGCGCGTTT
The DNA here is from genome assembly GCA_009377445.1 of Alphaproteobacteria bacterium. Classification (GTDB taxonomy): domain Bacteria; phylum Pseudomonadota; class Alphaproteobacteria; order UBA8366; family UBA8366; genus WHUA01. The sequence goes on from WHUA01000001.1 coordinate 351,397, forward strand.
TCATCCTTCGACAGGCTCAGGATGAGGTTAGTGTGTTGTCTATGAACGATAATTGACCTCATGCTGAGCCTGTCGAAGCATGAGGTTCCGCTGGATATTTCGACGGCGCCCTAGAAATCGATGCAGCGGCCGGCTTTTTCCCAGTCGCCGTAGCGCGTCGGCTCGAGCCCTTTGGGGCCGCCGATCTCCTTGACGATCTCGCCGCGGGCTTCCGCCGCGCGCCGCCATTTCTCGCCGGCTCGGTCCGCCTTTTCCTCGGCGAGGCGGCGCGGGTCCTTGCCGCGCACCTCCGCCTCGGGCGGAACCGCGGCTTCCCGCGGCGGCGTCACACGGTCCTTTTTCAAGCGGTCGAAGAGATTGGCCATGATCAAAGAAATATGGCGATCCTCCGCGCGCTTGCCAAGACTTGAAGCCGGCCGTGGGCGCACCCTAATTATGGGGGCTGCGCGGATATCCACCGTTGCGCGGCGCGCAGGAGGCGAAAAGCGATGAATTACCTACGGACGGCGATACTGCTGGCCGGAATGACCGCGCTCTTCATGGGCGTCGGCTTCATGATCGGCGGGCAGACCGGCATGCTGATCGCGCTGGCCCTGGCGGCCGGCATGAACTTCTTCGCCTATTGGAGCTCGGACAAGATGGTGCTGCGCATGTACGGCGCGCGCGAAGTGAGCCGCGCCGAGGCACCCGCGTTCCATGGCATCGTCGAGCAACTGGCGGACAAGGCGGGCCTGCCGATGCCCCGCGTCTACATCATGGAGAACGACCAGCCGAACGCCTTCGCCACGGGCCGCAATCCGGAGAATGCCGCGGTCGCCGCGACCACCGGCCTGCTGCGCCATCTCAGCCACGAGGAGATCGCCGGCGTGATGGCGCACGAGCTGGGGCATGTGAAGAACCGCGACACGCTCACCATGACGATCACGGCGACGATCGCCGGCGCGATCTCCATGCTGGCCAATTTCGCCATGTTCGCCGGGATGTTCGGCGGCGGCAACGACAACCGCAACAACCCGCTCGGCATCGTCGGCGTGCTGCTGGTGGCGATCCTCGCGCCGCTCGCCGCCATGATGGTGCAGATGGCGATCAGCCGCACCCGCGAATACGCCGCCGACCGCATGGGCGCGGAGATCAGCGGCCGGCCGCTGTGGCTCGCCTCGGCGCTGGAGAAGCTGGAGCACGGCGCGCAGGTGATCGACAACCCGGCGGCGGAGCACAATCCCGCGACGGCCCACCTCTTCATCGTCAACCCGCTGCACGGGGGCAGCATGGACAGCCTGTTCTCGACGCACCCCAGCACGGCGAACCGGGTCCAGCGCCTGCGCGAGATGGCGGGCGCCGCCGCGCCGGCCGCCGGCCCCTGGGGCTGAGCCTGGGAACGCCGGGGGGACGCCGGCCGATCGCCCGCCCGAACCAGCCCGCACCGGCCGACAGCCGGCAGGTCGCCCTCGACCTGCTGGACGCCGTGCTTCTGAAGCGGCGCGCGCTCGATGCGGCGATCTCTTCTCATAGCGGCTTCGGCGGGCTGAGCGCGCGCGACCGGGCCTTCGCGCGCCTGCTCGCGGCCACCGTGCTTCGCCGGCTCGGCGAGGTCGACGCCGCGCTGGCGCCGCTGCTCGAGCGGCCGCTCGCGCCCGGCGCGGCGCGGGTGATGAACGCGCTGCGGATCGGCGCGGCGCAGCGACTTTTCCTCGATACGCCGCCGCATGCCGCCGTCGATACCACGGTGCGGCTGCTGGACGGCAGGCTCTCGGGCTTCAAGGGACTGGCGAATGCCGTCCTGCGGAAGGTCGCCGCCCCCGCCGAGACGCTGGACGCAGCGCGCCTCGATACGCCGGACTGGCTGTGGCGGAGCTGGGTGTCGGCCCATGGCAAAGAGGCGGCCGCTGGGATCGCCGCCGCGCATCTGGCGGAGCCGCCGCTCGACCTTACCGTCGCCCGGGACGCGGAGACGTGGCGCGAGCGGCTGCAGGCGACGCTGCTGCCGACGGGCTCGCTGCGCCGCCCGATCGGCGGCGACCCGAGCGCCCTGCCCGGCTACGACGAAGGCGCCTGGTGGGTGCAGGATGCCGCCGCGGCGCTGCCCGCGCGGCTGCTCGGGCCCATCGCCGGGCGCCGGGTGATCGATCTCTGCGCCGCGCCGGGCGGCAAGACGGCGCAACTCGCCGCGGCGGGCGCCGAGGTGACCGCCGTCGACCGCTCCCCCGCCAGACTCGCCCGGCTCGGGGAGAATCTGCGGCGTCTTAGACTTGACGCGCAGGTGGTGGAGGCGGACGCCGCGACCTGGCGGCCGGACCGGCCGGCCGATGCGGTGCTGCTCGACGCTCCCTGCACCGCGACGGGAACGATCCGCCGGCATCCGGACATCGCCCGCATCAAGACCCCCGGGGACGTCGCGCGAATGCCGGCCGTGCAGGATCGCCTGCTGCGCGCCGCGGTCGAGATGACCGCCCCCGGCGGATGCCTCGTCTACGCCACCTGCTCGCTGCAGCCCGAGGAAGGGCCGGACCGCATCGCGGCCCTTCTCCGGGAAGGCGCGCCCGTGCGACTCGACGGAATCTCTGCCACGGAATTGCCCGGATTATCGAGTGCAATACGTCCCGACGGCACGGTAAGGACCCTGCCGTGCCACTGGAAAGAGTTTGGCGGCATCGATGGCTTCTTCATCGCACGGCTCCAGCGCGTCTGAGCCATTGCTTCTTCTTGCGCCGAATCGCGTCTGGCATTAAGGATTTGGCCATGCAGCAGCGCGTGCGCATCGCACCTTCGATCCTCTCGGCCGATTTCGCCGCGCTGGGGGAAGAGGTGCGCGCGATCGACGCCGCCGGCGCCGACTATATCCACGTCGACGTGATGGACGGCCACTTCGTCCCCAATATCACGATCGGGCCGGACGTCGTGAAGGCGCTGCGCCGGCATACGGCGAAGCCGTTCGACGTGCATCTCATGATCTCGCCGGTCGATCCCTATATCGAGGCCTTCGCCGCGGCGGGCGCGGATATCATCACGGTCCATCCGGAAGCCGGGCCGCACACGCACCGGACGATCCAGGCGATCAAGGCGTGCGGCAAGAAAGCGGGCGTTTCGCTCAACCCGGCGACGCCGGTCGATATCGTGGACTATCTGCTGCCGGACCTCGACCTCGTCCTGGTGATGACGGTCAATCCCGGCTTCGGCGGGCAACGCTTCATTCCCGCGCAGCTCGAAAAGATTCGCGACCTGCGCCGGCGCATCGACAAGATCGGCCGGCCGATCGACCTGGAGGTCGACGGCGGGATCAATGCCGACACCGCGGCGCAGGCGATTGCGGCGGGCGCCGACGTCCTGGTGGCGGGCACGGCCAGCTTCGCGGGTGGAGCCGAGGCATATGCCGAGAACATCAGGAGACTCCGCACCGCCGGCTGACGTTCTTGGGGGGAGGTCCGGCACATATATTCCAGCACAGCTACTTGAGATCGAGTGTCCGGATTGACCAACGGTATTTCCAACAGCGTGTTTCGCTCGCGCCTCTACAAGCTCGCATTGATGGGGCGCGGCCCCACCAAGCTCCTGGCGCTCCCGCCCGACTGCGCGGAGCGCGGCGTGCCCGTGGGCGACGCCGAGCGCGGCGCGGCGATTCTTCAGGGCCGCTTCGCGCTGGCGGGCAAGTCTTTGTACTTCGGCGAGTCGCCGTGGGCCGAGGAATCGCTCGACGAAGAGCAGCGTGCGGAGCTGCATCGCTTCGGCTGGCTCGGCGACCTCGCCGCCGCGGGCTCGGAGGATGCGCGCCGTGCCGCCGAGACGCTGCTCGAGCGCTGGGACGAGAAATTCGGCACCTACACGCCGGTAGGCTGGCGTTCGGACGTGCTGGCCGCGCGCATCGACAACTGCCTGACCCATTTCACGGCCCTGTTCGATACGGCCGAGCCGACCTTTCACATCCGCTTCCTGGATTGCATCGCCCGCCAGATCCGCCATCTGCGGCGCGTGGCGTTGACCGACACGCCCGCGCCGGACCGCATCGCGGTGCTCAAGGGGCTGATCTACGGCGAATGCTGCGTGGTTTCGGAACCGGACAGGGTGGCGCGGGCCTGCGCCATGCTGGAGGCGGAGATGGAGAGCCAGATCCTGCCCGACGGCAGCCATGTTTCGCGCAGCCCGGGACGGCAGTTCGCCGTTCTCGAGATGCTCGTCGACATCAGGGACGTGCTGGCGGCGGCGGGCCAGGAAGTTCCGGTCGCGCTGCGCCACGCGATCGACCGGATGGCGCCGATGACCCGCTTCTTCCGTATGGGCGACGGGCTTGCCTGTTTCCATGGCGGCGGCAGACCCGATTCTGCGCATATCGACCGGACGCTCGAGCGCTCCGACGCGCACGGCCGCGCCCCGAAGCGGGCGCATGACGCTGGCTTCGAGCGGATCGACGCGGGCAGCCTCGTTCTCATCCTCGATGGCGGCGCGCCGCCGGAAGCGCCGCACGACCGCGACGCGCATGCCGGCATGATCAGCTTCGAATTGAGCGTCGGACGGCAGCCGCTGTTCGTCAATTGCGGCGCCGGCGCGGACGCGGACGGTTCCTGGCGGCAGGCGCTGCGCACCACCGCCGCGCATTCCACCATCGTCGTCGGCGACACGAACTGTTGCGAGCTACTGGCCGAAGGCATCGGCCGGCGGCCGGGCGAGGTCGACTGCGATCGCGGGGAACGCGACGGCAGCATCTGGATCAGCAGCAGCCATGCCGGCTACGAGCCGAAGTTCGGCCTGACCCATCGCCGCCGCTTCTATGTGAACGAGGCCGCCGCCGACCTGCGCGGCGAGGACATCCTCGTCGGCAACCGCGACCATCCCTTCGCCATCCGCTTCCATCTCCATCCGGATGTCGCGGCGGAGATCGACGAGACGGGAACCCGCGCGACCTTTACCTTGCCGGACGGCGAGCGCTGGCGCATGCGGATCGAGCTGCCGGCATCGCTCGAAGACAGCGTCTATTGGGACGACCGCCGCGGCATCCGCCCGGCGCGGCAGATCGTCGTCCGCACCACGACGTCCGACGAGGCGACCGCCGTCAAGTGGCGGCTTCGGCCGCTCGCGGACGAGGACTAGCCCATGACCGGGCGCCATCAAGCACGCGGATGATCTGGCTGCTTTGCATAAGCGCGGTCATCGCCGTCTTGAGCGCGCTCGCCACCGGCATGCTGGCCGCGCTGCTGCGCCGCCGCGCCATCCTCGACCATCCCAACGCGCGCAGCAGCCACGCCACCCCCACGCCGCGCGGCGGCGGCCTCGCGGTCGTGCCGATTACGCTGGCAGCCTGGATCGCCGGCGCCGGAACGGAGCTGCCGACCGGGCTGATCGTCATTCTCGGCGGCGCGTGCGCGCTGGCGGCGCTGTCCTGGATCGACGACCTGCGGTCGCTGCCGGCCGCGCTTCGCCTTGCGGTCCAGGCGGCGGTCGTCGGCGTCGGCGTCGGCGCGCTCGGCGCCCACGGGCAGATATTCCAGGGACTGCTGCCCGCCTGGCTGGACGCGGCGGCGGCGGCGCTCCTCTGGCTCTGGTTCCTCAACCTGTTCAACTTCATGGATGGCATCGACGGCATCGCCGGCGTCGAGACGGTCTGCATCGGCGCCGGGCTCGCGGCCCTGGCCGCGCTTGCCGCCGACGGCGCGCCGCCGGCCTGGTTCGGCGCGACACTGGCGGCGGCGGCTTTCGGCTTCCTCGTCTGGAACTGGCATCCGGCGCGAATATTTCTCGGCGATGTCGGCAGCGTTCCGCTCGGGTTCCTGCTCGGCTTCCTGCTGCTCGCCCTTGCGGCGCGCGGATACTGGGCGCCCGCCCTCATCCTTCCCGCCTACTACTTGGCCGACGCGACGATCACGCTCGCGCGGCGGGCATGGCGGCGCGAGCCCGTCTGGAAGGCGCATGCCGAGCACTACTATCAACGCGCGGTGCAGTCCGGGATGAGCCACGCACAGGTCAGCCTGGCGGTCCTCGCCGCCAATCTCGTGCTGGTCGGCCTGGCGCTGACCTCGCTCTCCTTCCCGCTGCTCTCGCTCGCCGCGGCGGCGCTGGTCGTCGCCGCGCTGCTCGTCTGGATGCGGCCGTGAGGCAGCCGGCGCGCCGGGTCGTGGTGACCGGCGCGGGCGGCTTCGTCGGCCGGGCGCTCTGCCCCGCGCTGCAGCGGGCGTCGTGGTCCGTCGTCCCGGCGGACCGGCGCGACACGGGCGATATCGGCCCCGACACCGACTGGCGGCCGCTGCTCGACGGCGCGGAAGCGGTCGTCCACCTTGCCGCCCGCGTCCATGTCATGCGCGACGACGGCACGGAACCCGCGGCGTTCGACCGCGTCAACCATCTCGCGACGGCGCGGCTGGCGGCGCAGGCGGCCGAGGCGGGCGTGCGGCGCTTCGTCTTCATGAGCTCGGTCAAGGTCCATGGCGACGTCTCCGATCATCCGCTGCGCGCGGACGATCCGCCCTCGCCCGCCGATCCGTACGGCCGATCCAAGCTTGCCGCGGAGGCGGCGCTCGCCGCGCATTCGGCCCGCATGACGACGGCGATACTGCGGCCGCCGCTCGTCTACGGTCCCGGCGTGAAGGGCAATTTCCTCAGCCTGATGCGGGCCGTCGACCGCGGCTGGCCGCTGCCGCTCGCGGCGGTGGCCAACCGCCGCAGCCTGATCCAGCTCGGCAACCTCGTCGATGCGGCCCGCGCGGCCCTGGAGGCGCCGCCGGGAATCTACCTTCCGAGCGACGGGGAGGACGTCTCGACGCCGGCGCTCGTCCGGCGTATCGCCGCGGCGCTCGGCCGTCCCGCGCGGCTCTTTTCCGTTCCGCCCGCGATGCTGCGCGGGCTGGCCGCCGCCGCCGGAAAGACGACCGCGCTCGAGCGCGTCACCGGCTCGCTCACCGTGGACGGCCGGCTCGCCGGGTGGAAGCCGCCCTTCGCGATGGCAGAGGGGCTCGCGGTCACCGCGGCCTGGTACCGCCGCGAGTTCGGCCGGCGATGACGCCGGTCCGTCCAATGCGCTTGCCAGCGCCCTGGCGCCGCTTTAAGAACCGGTCACTATGGCCTTTGGATTAAGATTGGACCGGGCGCGCGTCGCCTTCCTCCATGACATCGTCATGGCGGCGGCGTCATTCCCACTGTCGGTCTATCTGCGGCTCGGCGACCGCATGGCGGCGGAAGCGCAGGATTACCTGCTGCCCGGCACGATCCTGTTCGCCGCGATCGCCACGGTGGTTTTCCGGTTGAGCAAGATGCACCGGGGCATCTGGCGCTATGCGTCGCTCGACGACCTCGTCGCCATCACCAAGACCGTCACGCTCGCGATCCTGATCTTTCTGCCGCTGCTGTTCCTCTTCACGCGGCTCGAGCTGTTCCCGCGATCGGTGCCTTTCATCAACTGGTTCGTCCTGATGACATTGCTGGGCGGGCCCCGCTTCGCCTACCGCGTGTTCAAGGACCGCCGTACCGAGCACCTGCTCGAAGCCGGCGAGCATCGGCGCGTCCCGGTGCTGCTGGTCGGCGTCAACGACGCGGCCGAGACATTCATCCGCCAGGAAGCGCGCGACCGAGATGCCAGTTACAGGATCGTCGGCGTCGTCGACGACAAGGGAACGCGGATCGGGCGCACCATGCATGGCGTGCCGGTGCTGGGCGGGCTCGACGAGCTCGAAGACATTGTCGAGCGCCGCGCCGACCCGCGGCCTCAGCGCATCGTTCTGACGCACCAGCGGCTCGAAGGCGCAGCCGTGCGCGACCTGCTGCGGCGCGCCGATGCGCTCGGCCTCGGCCTGGCGCGGCTGCCGCGCTTGTCGGATCTGCGCTCGGGCGTCGAGGACCCGCTCGAGGCGCAGCCGATCGCGGTCGAGGATCTGCTGGGCCGGCCGCAGGCGGTGCTCGACCGCGATGCGATGCGTCGGCTGATATGCGGCAAGTCGGTCCTGGTCACCGGCGCCGGCGGAACCATCGGCAGCGAGCTGACGCGGCAGATCGCCGCCTTCGCGCCGGCGCGGCTCGTCCTGTTCGACGCCTCGGAGCTCAATCTCTACCAGATCGACCTGGAGATTGCGGCGGCGTATCCGGGGCTGGACCAGCCGACGGAGCTAGGCGATGTGCGCGACCGCACGCGGCTGGATATGGTCTTCGCGCGCCATGCGCCGGACCTCGTTTTCCACGCCGCGGCGCTCAAGCACGTGCCGATGGTCGAGCACAATCCGCTCGAAGGCGTCCTTACCAACACCGTCGGCAGCCGCAACGTGGCGGATGCCTGCCGCAACGCCGGCGTCCGCATGATGGTGCAGATCTCCACCGACAAGGCGGTGAACCCGTCGAGCGTCATGGGCGCGACGAAGCGGCTGGCGGAATGCTACACGCAGGCGCTCGCCAATGCCGCAGGCGGGCGGAACGAAACCCGCTATGTGACGGTGCGCTTCGGCAACGTCCTCGGCTCCACCGGCTCGGTCGTGCCGCTGTTCCAAAAGCAGATAGCCGGCGGCGGCCCGGTGACCGTGACCCATCCCGACGTCACGCGCTATTTCATGTCGGTTCGCGAGGCGGTCGAGCTCGTGCTCCAGGCATCGGCCATCGGCGAAGAGGACACGGCCGCCTGCGGGCGCATCTTCGAGCTGGAAATGGGCGAGCCCGTCCGCATCCTGGACCTCGCCCGGCAGATGATCCGGCTCGCCGGCAAGCGGCCGGACCTCGACATCGCGATCACCTTCACCGGGCTGAGGCCGGGCGAAAAGCTGCAGGAGGAATTGCTGCACGCCGGGGAGGACCTGGTGCCGACCTCGAACCCCAATCTGCGGCTCGCCGATCCGCGCACCGTGGACCTTCCGTTGCTGCAGCGCGCGCTCGACGAGCTGGAGGACGCGTGCCGGTCGGGCAAGCAGGAGCTCGCGCTTTCGATGGTGCGGCGCCTCGTCCCGGAATTCGGCGGCCAGGAGGAACGGAGCGCGCTGTCCGGCTGACCGGCGTGCGGCGCTTCCGGATACTATCAGGAGAATGCGAGAGCTATGGCCGACCTTCCGATTTCCCGCGCATTGATTTCCGTCTCGGACAAGACCGGGCTGGTCGACTTCGCACGCTTCCTGGCCGGCGCAAGCGTCGAAATCCTGTCGACCGGCGGGACCGCGAAAGCAATGGCGGCGGCCGGCATCGCGGTGGTCGAGGTCGCCGACCACACCGGGTCGCCCGAAATCCTGGACGGCCGCGTCAAGACGCTGCACCCGAAGATCCACGGCGGAATCCTCGGCCGGCGCGACCTCGACAGCCACTTGGCCCAGATGAAGCAGCACGGCATTGCGCCGATCGACCTCGTCGTCGTCAATCTCTATCCGTTCGAGGCCGCGGTCGCGAGCGGCGCAGGGTACGAAGACTGCGTCGAGAACATCGACATCGGCGGCCCCGCCCTGATCCGCGCCGCGGCAAAAAACCACGACCATGTCACGGTCGTCACCGATCCGTCGCAGTACGCCGCCGTCCAGTCGGAAATGGCGGCCGCCGCGGGCGCGACGGGACAGGCGCTCCGCCGGCGGCTGGCGGAGGAAGCCTACGCCCACACCGCGCTCTATGACGCCGCCATCGCCCGATGGTTCGCCGACCGCCGCGACGAGCCCTTTCCGGATCGCCTGGCGGTGGGCGGGCGCCTGAAGCAGCGGCTGCGCTACGGCGAGAACCCGCATCAGCACGCCGCGCTCTACGTCGGCGGCCCGGCGCGGCCCGGCGTCGCCAGCGCCGAGCAGGTCCAGGGCAAGGAGCTCAGCTACAACAATCTCAACGACACGGACGCCGCGTTCGAGCTGGTCGCCGAATTCGCCGATCCGGCCTGCGCCATCATCAAGCACGCGAATCCGTGCGGCGTCGCAGCGGGCGGCGATCTCTCCGGCGCCTACGCGCGGGCGCTCGCCTGCGACCCGGTCAGCGCCTTCGGCGGCATCATCGCGCTGAACCGGACGCTCGACGGCGCGACCGCGGAGCAGATCGCCAAGCTGTTCGCCGAGGTGATCATCGCGCCCGACGCGGACGCCGAGGCGCGCGCGTTCCTGGCGAAGAAGAAGAACCTGCGGGTGCTGCTGACGGGCACGATGCCGGATCCCGCCGCCCGCGGCATGCTGGTGAAGTCGATCGCCGGCGGCTTCCTGCTGCAATCGCGCGACGGCGGGCGCATCGCCGAACCGGACTTGAAGCTCGCCACCAAGCGCGCGCCCAGCGCGGACGAGACGCGCGACCTGCTGTTCGCTTTCACGGTCTGCAAGCATGTGAAATCGAACGCCATCGTCTATGCCCGCGACCTGGCTACGGTCGGCATCGGCGCCGGGCAGATGAGCCGCGTCGACTCCTCGCGCATCGCCGCGCAGAAGGCGCGCGACGCCGCGCAAGCCGCTGGCCTGCGGCAGCCGGCGACCGTCGGCTCCGTGGTCGCGTCCGACGCCTTTTTCCCCTTTGCCGACGGGCTGATGGCTGCCGTCGAGGCAGGCGCCACCGCCGTCATCCAGCCCGGCGGATCGATCCGCGACGAGGAGGTGATCGCGGCGGCCGACGCGGCCGGCGTCGCCATGGTCTTCACCGGGATGCGCCATTTCAGGCATTGATGCGGAAGATAGGGAGATCGCAAGCATGCTCGTCACCACCACATCGAACGTCGAAGGCCGGAAGATCGCAGAGTATTTCGGAATCTGCACCGGCGAAGCAATCTGCGGCGCAAATCTCTTCCGCGACATGTTCGCGGGCATCCGCGACATCGTCGGCGGGCGCTCCGGCTCCTACGAGACGGTGCTGCGCGAAGGCAAGAAGCTGGCGATCGAGGATATGTGCGCCCAGGCCGAAGAGATGGGCGCGAACGCCGTCATCGGCGTCGACATCGATTACGAGGTCGTCGGCGACAAAGGGTCGATGCTGATGGTCGCCGTCAGCGGCACCGCCGTGCGGATTGCGTGATCCGCGGGCGCGGCGCGCGGTCTCATTCCGCCGCCGCTACGCCTGCGTGGTACGGATCGGCGGCGCCGGTCTTGCCGTCGAAGCGCAGCGAGAACAGCGACAGGATCGTTCCGGTGAGGACGATCAGCAGGAACTGGCTTACCGCTGCGGCGAGCGCGAACGGGTAATGGGCCAGCGACGCGCGCGACGCCGTCGCGGCGCTGCTGCATAGGAAAGCCAGCGATTCCATGGGCACCAATACGATCAGGGACCCGGCGACGAGCCGCCAGCCGTTGCCGGCCGACATGCGCCATGCCTCCCGGAAGGGACGGCGGCGGTCGACGGCGAGCACCGGCAAGACCAGGGAGAGCCGCCCGGCGATGTAGCTGGCGACGGGTAGGGCAAAGAAAACCGAGATCCAAAGCACGATCATGAGCTGGTCGCGCTGGCCGATCACCAGCGTCTTGCTCAATCCCAGCAGCAGCAGGACCAGATAAGCCGCCAGCATTGCGACGAACTGAGCCGCCACCGCCAGCGCGGCCGTGACCATGAAGGCGCCGAGGAAGCCGGCGCTGAGCAGAATCCAGACGACGAGATAGCGTAGCTCGCGCGCGCCGAATGCCAAGCGCGGCGCGGACCGCCGCTCGCTCGCATTGAGCATGACGACGCGGTGCCACGCCACGAGCAGCGCGGCCGCGATGACGGCGCGGAGGAACAGATCCGCCAGCATCTTTACAGCGCCGCCATTTACGCCGAATTCGGAAAGGCGGCGCGCATCGAGCGACGCCACCGCCATGTCGAGGATCAGAAATGCCGGAACGGCGAGCATGCCGGCGCGGATCAGGTCGCGCCGATGCGTGTTCACGAAGCGAAAACTGGCCATCGCCGTGGCGAGGACCGGCACCGGGCTTTCCGTCACTTTGCCTACCCGTTGAGAAGGCGCGCCTTAGGTGCCGGGTATTATTCGGACGAGCGGTTAAGGATTGCTGAAGGCCGCATCCTCACGCGGAAATCAGGCCCCGCAGCTCGCGGTTCGCCACGGTGAGCATGGCGAGGTCCAGCGCACCGTGCTGCGCCAGCTCCTTGACGACGTCCTCGACGCGGCCGACGGCCTGCTTGCGCTGCTCCGACCAGCCGTCCAGCGCCGCCTTGCCGCAGCCCCCGTTGGCGAGAACCTTGCCGGCGAGGTCGCCCTGCGTGCCCCAGAGATCCTCGATGATGGCGCCCAGCGCCATCTGGTGCCAGGGATTCTCCGGCGTCAGGATATTGGCATTGTGGCGCAGCCAGTCGAGGCGGAACCGGCTGCCCAGCAGGAAATACGTCTCGCCCACCTCTTCGACCGGCCGGCCGGCGATACGCGCGATCTTGATCACGTCGCAGGCCGTCGACAGCGCCTTCAGGCGGCCGATACGGTCGGCGAGGTCACGCGGCACGCCCGGAACGGCGAAAGCGTCGGCGCGGGCGCGCGTTTCGGCCACCTGGTCCGGCGCCATCAGGGTGTCCAGATTGCGGCGCAGGGTTTCGATGCCGGCGCCGTATTCCTCGGTGTACCGGCTGATGTCGAGCGGGTGGTCGACGTTGCGCAGGAACCATGGCGTCATCCGCTCGAGCGTCCGGCCGGTTTCTCGGAGCATCGCGATCTGCGCTTCGGCCGGCACTTTGGCGTCGAGCGCTTCGATGTCGCTCCACAGCCCGCGCAGGCCGAACGCCTCGCGCACGATGGTAAAGGCGCGGGCGATCTCGGGCGTGCCCATGCCGGTCTTGTTCTGCATCTCGCTGACGAAGGTCGGGCCTACCCGGTTGATCATCGAGTTGGTGACCACCGTGGCGACGATCTCGCGGCGCAGCCGGTGACGGTTGATGGCGTCCGGATATTTCTCGCGAACCGGCTCGGGGAAGTAGCGCAACAGCTCCATCTCCAGCTTCGGGTCGTCCGGCAGGTCCGACTCGAGAAGCCGCGCATAGTTCACGTTCTTCGCATAAGCCAGCAAGACCGACAGCTCCGGCCGTGTCAGGCCCTGGGGCGCCGTCTGGCGCAGGGCGATTTCCTCGTCGACCGGCAGGAATTCGATCTGCCGGTTGAGCAATCCCTCGCGCTCGAGCGTGCGTATCATCCGCCGCTGTTCGCCCAGCCGCGTCGAGCCATATGACTCCGCCACGGAAAGCGCCTGCGATTGCTGATAGTTGTGACGCAGCACCAGGGTGGCGACCTCGCCGGTCATCGTGGACAGCAGGGCGTCGCGCTGCTTCAGGGTAAGGTCGCCGCGCTGCACTACGTCGCCCAGCGCGATCTTGATGTTGACCTCGTGATCGGAGGTGTCGACGCCGGCCGAGTTGTCGATGAAGTCGGTGTTGATGCGCCCGCCCTTCTGCGCATATTCGATGCGGCCGAGCTGCGTCACGCCGAGATTGGCGCCTTCGCCCACCACCTTGCAGCGCAGGTCCTTGCCGTCGACCCTGAGCGTGTCGTTCGCGCGGTCGCCGACGTCGCCATGGTCTTCCGACGACGACTTGACGTAGGTGCCGATGCCGCCGAACCAGAGCAGGTCGACTTCCGCCATCAGCATGGCGTGGATCAGCTCGCCGGGCGTAAGCTGATCGGCTTCGATGTCGAATAGGCGCTTCATCTCCGGCGTGATCGCGATCGACTTGGCGCTGCGCTCGAAGACGCCGCCGCCGGGCGCGATGAGCTTCCGGTCGTAGTCGGCCCAGCTGCTGCGCGGCTTGTCGTACAGCCGCTGGCGCTCCTGCAGGCTGCGCGGCGCGTCGGGATGCGGGTCGATGAAGATGTGCAGGTGGTTGAAAGCGCCGATCAGGCGGATGTGCGGCGACCGCAGCATGCCGTTGCCGAACACGTCGCCCGACATGTCGCCGCAGCCGACCACGGTAAATTCCTGCGACTGCGTGTCGCGCCCCATCTCGCGGAAATGCCGCTTCACGGATTCCCAGGCGCCGCGGGCCGTGATGCCCATGTCCTTGTGGTCGTAGCCGGCGGAGCCGCCGGAAGCGAACGCGTCGTCGAGCCAGAACCCATAGCTGCGGGCGACTTCGTTGGCATAATCCGAAAAGCTCGCCGTGCCCTTGTCGGCGGCTACGACGAGATAGGGATCGTCGCCGTCCTTGCGCACCACGCGCTGCGGCGGCACAACCTTGTCGCCGACGAGGTTGTCCGTAACGTCGAGCATCGCGCGGACGAACGCCTTATAGACCTCGACGCCCTCCTTGAGGAAGGCGTCGCGGTCGCTGGTGGCTGGCGCCTTCTTGAGCACGAAGCCACCCTTCGAGCCGACGGGGACGATCACCGCGTTCTTGACCTGCTGCGCCTTGCCGAGGCCGAGCACCTCGGTGCGGAAATCCTCGCGCCGGTCCGACCAGCGGAGCCCTCCGCGCGCGACGAGGCCGAAGCGGAGGTGCACGCCCTCGAAGCGCGGGCTGTAGACGAAGATCTCGCGCAGCGGCTTCGGCAAGGGCAGCTCGTCGATGCCCGCGCTGTCGAACTTGATGGCGATGGCGGATTTGAGCTCGCCGCCTTCGCCGGGCTGGAAGAAATTCGTGCGGAGGGTCTGCTGCGCCAGGTTCAGGTACCGCCGGATTATGCGGTCCTCGTCGAGGTTGCTGACCGCTTCGAGCCCTTCGATGATGCGCGCGACAGTATCGGTCTCCGCAACTTCGCGCTTGCCGGCGTAATCGGGGTCGCAGCGGATGTAGAACAGCTCGGCGATCAGCGCCGCGAGGTTCGGATTGCGAGCCAGAGTCTGCTCTACATATTCCTGGCTGAACGGAATGCGCGCCTGACGCAGGAATTTGTAGAACGCGCGCAGCACGACGATCTCGCGCCAATCGAGCTCGGCGCCGAGCACGAGGCGGTTGAAGCCGTCGTTCTCCATGTCGCCGCGCCAGATCCGCCGGAAGCTTTCCTGGAAATGGTCGTGGATATCTTCGAAATCGACCGATGCGCCTTCGCTGGTCACCATGGCGAAGTCGTGGATCGTCGCCTTGCCGCCGTCGGGCAGCTTTATCTCGTAAGGCACTTCGCTCAACACCTTGAGACCCATGTTCTCAAGCACGGGCAGGATGTCGGAAAGGCTGAGCGGCGCGCCGGTGTTGTAGACCTTGAAGCGCAGCTCGCTTTCCTCCGCTTCGAGCGGCCGGTAGAGGTTCATGCCGAGCTCGTTGCCGGCCAGCGCGCCCTCGATCTTTTCGATGTCGAGCACCGCCGTCGCCGCCGCGAAGCGCTCCTGGTAGCCGACCGGGAAGGCGTCGCCATAGCGTCGGTACAGGCGGTTCCCCGCCCCATCGCCGCCGTGTTCGAGCACGGCTTCCTGCAGCCGGTCGCCCCATGTCCGTCCCGCTTCGCGCAGCCGGCCCTCGATCGCGCGGACGTCGTATTCCGGAATGCCGTCCGGCCGCGTGGCGATCACGAAGTGGAGCCGGCCCAGCGGCTCGTCGCCGAACTGGGCCGTGTGATTGAGGATGGTGCCGTTGAAGCTTTCGGCGAGGATGTCCTGGAAGGACCGCCGGAGGGCGGCATTGTAGCGCTCGCGCGGCACATAGACGAAAGCGGAGACGAAGCGCTCGAACGGATCGTGCCGCACAAACAGCGCGATGCGCTGGCGCTCATGCAGGTTGACGATGCCGACGGCAATTTCCGAAAGCTGCTCGGCGTCGATCTGGAACAGCTCGTCGCGCGGAAAATGCTCCAGCACATGCAGCAAAGCCTTGCCGCTGTGGCTCTTCGGATCGAAGCCGGCGCGGTCCATCACCTCCTGCACCTTGCTGCGCAGCGCGGGAATGCGCCGGGCGGTCATGCTGTAGGCGACGGACGTGAACAGGCCGACGAAGATCTGCTCGCCGACGACGTTGCCGCCCTGGTCGAACTTCTTCACGGCGATCGCGTCGAGCGGCACCGGGCGGTGGATGGTGGAGCGCAGGCTCGACTTGGTGATGAGGATCGGCGACGGCTTGCGGAGGAACTCCTGCACGTCGGGCCGGATCGACCCGTAGCGGCGCAGGCCTTCGAAAATCTCGAGCGCTTCGTCGCGGAGAATCCCGAGGCCCGAGCCCGGCGCCACCTCGACGCTCACCTTCTTGCCCTGCTGCTTTATGGCGATGTCGCGGAAACCGATGAAGGTGAAATTGTCGCTGTAGATCCAGTCGAGGAAGGCGATCGCCTCGTCCAGCTCCTCTTTCGCGATCGGCGGCGGCGAATTCTTGAGGTTGTCGCGCACGTCGCTCACGCGCTGCATCATCGCCCGCCAGTCGTCGACGGCTGCGCGCACATTGCCGAGGATTTGCGTTATCCGCTCCTCGATCTCGCGCAGCGCCTCGGGCGCGCCCTGCTCGTCCACCTGGATCTGCATGAAGGATTCGCGCTGGCCGCCGTTCTTACCGTTCCGGGCCGCGGCGATATCGACCACGCTTCCCGCTTTGTCGCGTTTGACCTTGAGGATCGGATGGATCACGAGATGGACCGTGAGGTTCATCGCGTTCAGCCCCATCGTCACGGAGTCGACGAGGAACGGCATGTCGTCGTTGACGATCTCGATCACGGTGTGGCGCGAGCGCCAGCCGTGCTTGTCGAAACGCGGATTGTAGGCGCGGACCTTGAGCGCGCCGCCGGGGCGCTTGGCCGCGAATTGAAACAGCGAAAGCGCAGCGCCGTACAAGTCTTCCGGCTCGACGCCCTGGATGTCGTCTTCCAGCACGCCGGCATAGAACTCGCGAACGAAGAGCTCGGCGTTGTCCGCCTTGTCGCCCGCGATCTTGGTGCGCACCAGCTCCGCCGCTTTGCCGATCTGTTCCTGCATATGGCTGTCCGCCCGCGTCGCCATCGAACCGACTCCCGAAGACAAGCTTTCGCAACCGTTAATCGCGCCGTTACCAGCAGGTTTTATGCGGGCAGAAACCGCACTATCATGCCCGCAGTATTAAGGTTTCATTACAAGGGCCTCGCCCCGCCATGCGCAAAAATAGCTTCATGCTGCATTGGCTTACCAACGCCCTTCCCCTCATTCTAAGCCTATCGAAGGTTTGAGTCGCTCCGCCGTCCGTGCCGTCCATGCCTCGACAAGCTCAGCATGAGGCCGATGCCTGGCCCGGGCTACGGTGAAAGAATTCGCAGTCTCGCCGCGTCAAGCGGCGATCGTGCGCAAACTATCCGGCAGGATCAGCCGCGCGGCGCTCGCCGCCTGCACCTCCTCGGCCGTCAGGCCGGGGGCAACCTCCTCGAGCACGAATCCTTTTGGCGTCACCGACAGGACCGCCATGTCGGTATAGACGCGGGTCACGACGCCGAGCGCGGTCGGCGGATAGGTGAGGTTTTCCACGATCTTCGCCTCGCCGTTCTTGGCCACGTGTGTCATGATGGCGAAGACCTGTTTGGCCCCGACGGCGATATCCATCGCGCCGCCGATGTTGCCCGAGCTGGCGCCTTTCACCTTCCAGTTGGCGAGGTCGCCGTTCGCGGCGACCTGGAAGGCGCCCAGCACGGCGCAGTCGAGCCGCCCGCCGCGGGCGAGCGAGAAGGAGTCGGCGTGGTGAACGAAGGCGCCGCCAGGGATCAGCGTGACCGGCCCCTTGCCGGCACTCATCAGGTCGCGGTCGACGTCTTCCTCGCGCGTCGGCGGCGGCCCCATGCCAATGAGGCCGTTCTCGCTGTGAAAGACGACGTCGCGTTCCGCGGGGACGAACGGCAGCGTCGCGGTCGGTATGCCGATGCCGATGTTGACGACCCAGTCGCCTTGAAGGTCGGCGGCCAGGCGCTTGGCGATCTGGTCCCGCTTGAGGAGCTGCTTCTGGGGTATTTTCACGATCTGCGACATGGCTCGATCATCCCGTTACATAGTAGCAGTCGACATAGACGCTGGGCGTCACGATGACTTCCGGGTCCAGGGCGCCGAGCGGCACCTCTTCCCTGACCTCGGCGATCGTGAAGTCCGCCGCCATGGCCATGACCGGATTGAAGTTCCGCGCGCCCTTACGGTACACGAGATTGCCGCGCGGATCGACCTTGAAGGCCTTGACCAGCGCGAAATCGCCGCGCAACGGCTTTTCCATGATGTAGCGCTTGCCGTCGACCGTAAGCTCGGCCTTGCCCTCGGCGATCTCGGTGCCGACGCCGGTGGGGGTGAGGAAACCGCCGAGGCCGGCCCCCGCGTTGCGCATCCGCTCGGCCAGCGTTCCCTGCGGCACGACCTCCAGGTCGACCTTGCCGGCCTCGTACATGTCCTTGAAGACGACCGATTCCGCGGCGAAGGGAAAGCTGCAGATGATCTTGCCGACGCAGCCTTCCTCGAGCAGCCGCGCGATGCCGGTGTGGCCCGTGCCCGCGTTGTTGTTGACGATGGTCAGGTTGCGGAGGCCGCGCCCGCAGATCCCTTCGATCAGGTGCTCCGGCACGCCGCCGTAGCCGAACCCGCCGATCAGGACGGTCGCGCCGTCGCGGAGATGCGATACCGCTTCCTCCAGGGTAGCCGCTTTCTTTTTCTTCATCTGCCCGTCTTTCGTCCCACCGATTTTCGTCCCTGTGACTTCTGGCCGTCTCTATCTAACGTGCGCCGGACAGGCGAAGCAAGCCCGCTTGCCGCCGCGGCAGAGGAGCGGGAAGATGGACGAATCCCCACGCTCGGACACCGAGGAGACATCCCAGATGACGACCACATCCGACACGCGGCCGCTCGCCGGCCGGGTCGCCCTGATCACCGGCGCCGCGCGCCGGTCCGGCCGCGCCACGGCGCTGGCGCTCGCAGCCGACGGCGCCGCCGTCGTCCTCAACGTCCGCCAGTCGCGCGACGAGGCCGAGGCGAACAAGCGCGAGATCGAGGCCGCGGGCGGCAGGGCGATGGTCGCCGTCGCCGACATCACCGACGAAGCGCAAGTCCGCGGCATGATCGACGCCATCGTCGGCCGCTTCGGCGGCCTGCACATCCTCGTCAACAACGCCGCCGACCGCCGGCAGGCGCGGTTCGAGGAGATGACCTACGCCGACTGGCGGCACATCACGAGCATCGTGCTCGACGGCGCGTTCTTCTGCACCCGCTACGCAGTGCCGCACATGCTGAAGGCGGGCTGGGGCCGGATCGTCAACCTGGGCGGCATCGGCCACCACGCGGGCTTCCTGCACCGCGCGCATGTGCACACGGCGAAGGCCGGCCTGGAAGGGCTGACGCGCGGCCTCGCGATCGAGTACGCGGACAAGGGCATCACCGTGAACTGCGTGGCGCCGGGCCGGATCGGCGGGCCGCGGTCGAAGACGGCGGGATCCTCGGCCCCCAACGCGAAGACGCCCCCGACCGGCTTCGAAGGCGCGCCGGAAGACATCGCGGCCGCGATCCGCTACGTCTGCTCGCCCGACGCGCGATTCGTCACCGGCCAGACTATCCACGTGAACGGCGGCCAGTTCCTGACCTGAGTCATGAACTGACCGGCCGCCGCGCCGCGGAAACTACTGGAAGTATGCGCCGCCGTTGGCGAGATAGCATTGCCCGGTGATGTAGCCGCCGTTCTCGCTCGCCAGGTAGACGGCGAGGCTCGCGACCTCCTCCGGCGCGCCGCCGCGCCGAAGCGGCTGATGGCCATGGACGCCTTTGCTCTTGTCCTGGAAATCGTCGCGCTCGACCTCGATGTAGCCGGGCCCGATGCAGTTGGCGGTGATGTTGTGCTTGCCGTACTGCTTGGCGAGGCCGCGCGTGAAGCCGACGATGCCGAGCTTCACCATCGACTTGCCGGGATAGGAGCCGAGATAGGGGGCGATGCCCGAGAAATTCACGACCCGGCCCCACTTGGCGTCGATCATGTGCGGAATGGCGGATTTGCACATGTAATAGGGTCCGTGCAGGTTGACCGCGATGTTGCGCATCCAGCTTTCCACCGGCTCCTCCAGGAGGTCGCCCTCGGAGCGGTAGACGGCGTTGTTCACCAGGACGTCGATCCGGCCGAATTCCTTATGGGCCTTCTCGACGAAGCCCGCGACCGCTTCGGGATCGGTCACGTCGACCTGCTGGGCGATAACCTTCGCGCCCGCCTTCTCCGCCTCCGCCGCCGTCGCGTCGAGCCCGTCCATGTTGCGGCTCGTGCAGATGGCGAGGTTGGCGCCCTCCTCGGCGAACATCACGGCCATGCGCCGGCCGATATTGCGCCCCGCGCCGGTTATCAGGACGGCGCGTCCTTCGAGACCCGTCTTCAAGGCCCGTTCTCCTTCTCTATCCGTGTTCGATTCGTCCTCGCCGGGCGCACCGGGCGGGCCGGGTCCCGTGGCGAGCGCTGCGGCATTAAAGCGTTTTGCGGGGCCCGGCGCAATCGCCGGCTCTTCCGGAGTATGCTCATTAATATATTGATATTATTGTAATTTATAGAAGAACGCCGGTTTCCTGAAAGCGCGGCGTTAACTTCCGGTTAAGGCATATGGCGGAAGATGGCGGTCTTCTCTTGCGCCCGGCCGGCACACCCGGCGGCGGCGCATGCCACGCATGAAAACCGACCGGACGAACCGGCGCCGCGCCGGAACATAACCGGTTACGGCGGGCTGGCGGCGCGCCGGTAACGCAACAGGGACGCAGATTGCCGTTGGACAGAGCCAGCAACATCCGTCTCCTCCTCCTGCTGGCGACCATCGCCGGGCTCGGCTACGCCTTCGCTAGAACGCAGTCGGTCGATTTCGAAGAGCTTTCCCAACTCCGCGCGCGGCTCGAATCGCTGCGCCAGCTCGAGCAGACGGTCGACCGGGACACGCTGAAGGTCCGCGTCGGCTTGCCGTCGAGCGACGACGCGCTCATGCGGCTGACGGACCGGATGACGCGCCAGGTGGCGGCATTGCGCACGGACATCGGCGAATCGCTCGATCGCGTCTCGCCCGGCCTCGCCGCCTCGCTGCAAGACTACAGCGCGCTTCTGGAAAAGCGCCGGACGCTTTTGCAGCGCTTCCGCACGCGCAATGCGACGGTGCGGGACTCGATCCGCGCCTTTCCCATCCTCGCCGCCGAGCTGGCGGCCGCGGCAGGCGGGCAAGGAAGCGAGCTGCAGCGCGCCTTGGAAGCTTTCGAGATCGGCGTGCTGCGCTACTACATCGAAGCGTCCGAAGGCCGCGTGTCGAGCATCGGCTGGAGCGTCGGCCGGCTGCAGCGCCTGGCGGCCACGGCGCCGCCGCAGACCGCCGGGAAGATCGCCGCCCTGCTGCGCCACGGCGAAATCATCGTGGCGCATCGGACGGAGGCCGATTGGACGCTGAAGGAGCTGCTTACGGTCAGCGGCGTCCGGCTGCTGGACGGCGTGCTGCAAACCTACCAGCAGAAGGAAGGGGCGCTGCGGGCCGAAGGCAACGCCTTTCGCCTGGCGACGTTCGTCACGGCGCTCGTCCTGGTGGGATACATCATCGTGACCCTGGTCAGCCTGATGCGGGTCCGCCGCGACCTGCAGCAGGTGAATACCGAGCTCGAGAAGCGCATCGCCGATATCTCGCGCGCCAAGGAAGAGGCCGATCTCGCCAATCGCACGAAGTCGGAGTTCCTGGCGATGATGAGCCACGAGCTGCGCACGCCGCTGAACGCGGTGATCGGGTTCTCGGACCTGATGCGGATGGAGGCGTTCGGGCCGGTCGGAAGCGCGCGCTACCGCGGCTATGCCGGCGACATCCACGATTCGGCGCGCCACCTGCTGTCGCTGATCAACGACATTCTCGACCTCTCCAAGATCGAGCGCGGCTCGCTCAAGCCGGACGAGGAGGAGATGGAAGTCCCGGCCGCCGTGCAGGCGGTCGAGACGTTGGTCAAGGACCGGGCGGAGCGCGGCAAGGTCGCGCTCGCGCTCGACTGCCCGGACGCGCTGCCGATGCTGCGCGCCGACCCACGCCAGTTCAAGCAGATGCTGGCCAACCTGCTGTCCAACGCCATCAAGTTCACCGACCCCGGCGGCAGGGTGGCGGTCAAGGTCACGTGCGACCCGGCGAGGGGCTACGTCTTCGCGGTCGAGGACACGGGCATCGGCATGGCGATGGAGGATATTCCCAAGGCGCTCGCGCCCTTCGTGCAGGTCGACCGCTCGCTCGCCCGCAAGCACGAAGGCACGGGCCTCGGCCTGCCCCTCACCAAGCGCATGATCGAGCTGCACGACGGCAAGCTGGAGCTGCAGAGCACGCCCGGCTTGGGCACCACGGCGACGCTGGTCTTTCCGCTGTCCCGCATCGTTCGCCCGGCGAAGAAGGGCGAGCCGGCGGAGGAAACCTTGCCGGCGGGCTTACCGCCCGAGCGCCCAGCGATGGCACAGGCCAGCGAGCAGAGCCTCGTTTGAGGTTCCGCGCTGTGTCAGGCCAGAAACGGTCCGATCTGCAGGGAAAAAATGGAGCGGGCGATGAGATTCGAACTCACGACTTCAACCTTGGCAAGGTTGCGCTCTACCCCTGAGCTACGCCCGCGCTCCAGGCCGGGATAATACCTGACGGCGCGGGCAAAGCAAGTGCCGGCCCGGCGGGTTGCGGGCGGTGCCACGCCCGCGCTATGAACCCTGCATGACGGAAGTTCAACCGCTCGGGCCGGAGGGGCTGTTCCGGCGGCTCGACGCGCTCGGCATCGCCTACCGGACCCACACCCATCCGCCGGTCTTCACGGTCGAGGAGGCCAAGGCGCTGCGCGGCGCGCTGCCGGGCGCGCATGTGAAGACCCTGTTCCTCCGCGACAAGAAGAAGCGCATCTGGCTGGTCACGGCGCTGGAAGAGCGGGAGATCGACCTGAAGGCGTTGAAGCGCCGGCTCTCCGCGCAGGGCAGCCTTTCATTCGGCAGCGCCGAGCTGCTGTTCGACGTGCTGGGCGTCACGCCGGGAGCGGTGACGCCGTTCGGCGTGGTCAACGACCGGACGGGCCAGGCCGCCGTCGTGCTGGACAAGGGCGTGCTGGAGAACGGGCCGGTCAACGCCCATCCGCTGCGCAACGACATGACCACGACAGTGTCCCCGGAAGGGTTGCTGCGGTTTCTGGAAGCCGAGAACCACGCGCCGGAGGTGGTGGATTTCGCGGCGCCGATTTGAGCTTGGCCCTTGCCTTGGAGATGCCAAGCGGCCATTTAATCGTGTAAACCTCGGATCTCCATCGGGTTAGGAAAAGCACGCCGAACGGGCGGCGAAAGAACATGAGGGTGAGCTGAGCATGCAAGACATCTTGGGCGGCGCGGAGCAAGGAGCCGGCGCAGCGCGGCCGGAAGCCAACGGCGGGGCGCTGATCAAGGACACGACCACCACGGATTTCGCCAGGGACGTCCTCGAAGCCAGCATGAGCGTGCCGGTCATCGTCGATTTCTGGGCGCCCTGGTGCGGCCCGTGCAAGCAGCTCGGCCCGCTGCTGGAAAAAGCGGTGACGGAGCGCGCGGGCGCGATCAAGCTCGTCAAGCTCGACATCGAGGCGCATCCCGCGATCGCCCAGCAGCTTCGCATCCAGTCCATTCCGGCGGTCTTCGCCTTCGTGCGCGGCCAGCCGGTCGACGGCTTCGTGGGGGCGCTGCCGGAGAGCCAGATCAAGACCTTCGTCGAACGGCTGATCCGCGCCGGCGGCGGCGAGGTCGGCCCGACGCCGACCGAGCAGATGCTGGAGCAGGCCGCCGAGGCCATCGCCTCGGGCGACGTGTCGGCCGCAGGCGCGCTCTACGGCCAGATCCTGCAGCAGCAGCCGGACCACGTGAAGGCGATCGCCGGCATGGCGCGCTGCTATGCCGAGACCGGACAGCCCGACGCGGCGGCGCAGCTTCTGGCGTCGCTGCCCGAGGCCAAGCGCAACGACCCCGACGTGGCCGCGGTCAGGGCGTCGCTGGAACTCGCGGAGAAATCGCAGGAAGCGGCCGGACGCATGCCGGAGCTCGAGAGCCGGGTGCAGCAAAATCCCGGCGATCACGAGGCGCGCTTCGAGCTTGCGCTCGCCGCCTATGCGCAGCACCAGAGCGAGCGCGCGATCGGCGAGCTGCTGGAGATCGTGCGCCGCAACCGGAGCTGGAAGGAAGACGCCGCGCGCAAGGAGCTGGTGAAGATCTTCGACGCGCTCGGCCCGACCCACCCGGCTACCATCGAAGGCCGCCAGCGATTGTCGGCGGTCCTGTTCTCATGAGCGCCTTCGATCCCGGTTTCGACGCGCTGCCGCCGCAGCTTCCGATTTTTCCCCTGACCGGGGTCCTGCTGCTTCCGCGCGGCGAGCTGCCGCTGAACATCTTCGAGCCGCGCTACCTGCACATGACCGAGGACGCGCTGGCCGCGGACCGCATGATCGGCATGATCCAGCCGACCGAGCACGAGAGCTCGCGGCCCAATCCGCCCGTCTACCGGACGGGCTGCGCCGGCCGCATCGTCTCCTTCCAGGAGACCGAGGATGGCCGCTTCCTGCTGACGCTCAAGGGCGTCTGCCGCTTCGACGTCGAGAAGGAGCTGCCGCTGAAACGCGGGTACCGTCCCGTCGTGGCGGACTGGTCGCGCCACCGCGACGACCTGACCGTGCGCGGAGAGGGAATCGATCGCGGCCGGCTGCTCGCGTCGCTCAAGAGCTATTTTTCCGTGCATGGCATTTCCGCGGACTGGAAGGCGATCGAAGCGAGCGCCGACGAGCGTCTCGTGACCTGCCTGTCGATGATCTGCCCGTTCGAGGCTTCCGAGAAACAGGCGCTGCTGGAAGCGCCGAACCTGCCGGAGCGCAGCAAGATCCTGACGACCCTGGTCGAGATGTCCGCTCACGCGAAGTCCCCGGGACGCGCAGGCCCCCAATAGCGCCCCCAAGTAGTGAGGGAAGATCACATGCCGCAATCATCGGAAGTGGACCGCAAGCTGCTGGAGCGGCTCGTCTGTCCGCTGACAAAGGGACCGCTGATCTACGACCGCGAGAAGCAGGAGCTGATCAGCGAACAGGCGAAGCTCGCCTATCCGATCCGCGACGGGATCCCGATCATGCTGGTCGACGAAGCCCGCGCCATCGACGACTGACGCACAGGAGCGGCGGGGACAGCGCATGCCGGCGGACGACTACACGACGGAGCACTGGCCGACCGAGATCCGGCTCCGCAAGCAGGAAAAAATCCTCGAGATCGATTTCGACGACGGCAGCCGCTTTGCGCTTCCCGCGGAGCTGCTGCGGGTCGAGAGCCCTTCCGCCGAGGTGCAGGGCCACGGTCCCGGCCAGCGGACGCTCATCGCCGGGCGGCGGCATGTCGGCATCATGGCGGTCGAGCCGGTCGGCAACTATGCGGTGCGCCTCAAGTTCGACGACCTGCACGACACCGGCATCTTCAGCTGGCGGTATCTTTATAACCTGGGGCGCGAGAAGGACCGCGTCTGGCAGGCCTATCTCGACGCGCTGGCCGAGCGCGGCTTGAGCCGCGACCCCTGAGCGTCCTACAGCGCTTCGCCGCGCACCAGCCGCGGCAGGTCGCCCACCGTGCCCATGGCGTGGCGCATCAGGAAGCGCTTGAGCGGCGGCAGACGGTTGACGCCGGCGAGGCCCAGGTCGCGGGCGAGCCGCAGCGGGCCTATATCGTTCGAGAACAGCCGGTTGAGGCCGTCCGTCACTGCGGTCAGCAGCATGGTGTCGAAGCGGCGCCAGCGCGCATACCGCTCCAGCACCTGCGGTCCGGCCGGGTCCAGCCCGAGGCGGTGCGAATCGACGATCAGCTCCGCCAGCGCCGCCACGTCCCGCAAGCCGAGATTGAGGCCCTGCCCCGCGATCGGGTGGATGGCATGCGCCGCGTCGCCGACGAGCGCCAGCCGGAGGTCGGTGTAGCGCTCGGCATGCAGGACGCCGAGCGGGTATGAGAAGCGCGGCCCGGTAAGCTCGATCGCGCCGAGCCAGTCCCCGAAGCGGCGCCGGAGCTCGTCCAGGAAGGCGTCGTCCCCGAGCGCGAGATAGGCGGGCGCCAGGTCGGCTCGCTCGGTCCACACCACGTTGCAGCGGTCTTCCGTCATCGGCAGCATCGCGAACGGCCCGCCGGGCAGGAACAGCTCGACGGCGACGCCGTTATGGGCGCGCTCATGGCGCACGGTGCAGACGATCGAGGTCTGGCGGTAGCGCAGATCGGTCGCGGCGATTCCGGCCTGCTTGCGGACCCGCGAGAAGCGGCCGTCGGCGGCGACCACGAGGCCCGCGCCCACCGTGCCGCCATCGGCCAGGCGGACTTCCGCGCGGTGGCTGTCTCGCGACAGTTCGGTCACCTCGGCCGGGGCGAGCAGCGTCAGCCCGGAAAGGCCGGCGGCGAAGGCGCCGAGCGCGGCGCGGATATGCCGGTTCTCGACGATATAGCCGAACGGCGCGGCGCCCACGTCGCGGTGGTCGTAGTGCAGGAACAGCGGCGAGACGCCGCGCATCGGATGGCCGTCGGCGACCCGGATATCGGCGATCGGCGAGGCGTGCGGCTCGAGCAGCGGCCAGATTCCGATGCCCTTGAGCGCCTGGGCCGAGGCGTGCGCGATGGCCGAGGCGCGGCCGTCATACGCGGGCGCGGCCTGCGCCGCCGCGCGCTCCCGGTCGATCACCGCCACCCGGACGCCCGCGCCGGCGAGCGCGCAGGCGAGCGTCATGCCGACCATGCCGCCGCCGACGATCGCCACGTCGGCGGCGCGCGTTTCGGGCGGCAAGGCTCCGTTCTGCGCCATGCCGCCACCTTTGCGCCGGACCGGGCTGTTGTCCAGCCGTCAATCCGCCACATCCGATGCGGGCGCGCTGCCTTCGTTTTAGGCAAAGCCGGTCATTTGCATATTTTTTCAGCGCGCCGCCGCCGCCAAAATAGCCAGCCCGGCTCCACCTCAACGCCGGCGGCTTGAGATTCCGCGCGAATCACGGCGCCGGCGGACTCGGCATGCTTCTTGTAATCAGCCGGAAGCGACACATCGGCCGACAGGCGAGCACTGCTCCAATGCTGGCCAGAAAATTGGCTGAAACAACCAAGGGAATAAGGAGTGGGCCATGAAGCTGGTGATTTCCATCATCAAGCCTTTCAAGCTTGAGGAGATACGCGAGGCGCTTACCGCCCTGGGCATCGAAGGTCTGACCGTCAGCGAAGTGCGGGGGTACGGGCGGCAGAAGGGGCAAACCGAAATCTACCGTGGTGCGGAATACACCGTGAATTTCCTGCCAAAGGTGAAGATCGAGGTCGTGATCACCGACGACCGGCTGGATTCGGTGCTGGAGACGATCCAGCGCACGGCGTCCACCGGGCGCATCGGCGACGGCAAGATCTTCGTCATGGACGTGGAGAAGGCGGTCCGGATCCGCACCGGCGAAGTCGACGCGGATGCGATCTAAGGGGAGAAGCATGATCATGAAGAATCTCGTGAAATTCTGCGCGCCGTGCACCGCGGCCGCTCTCGCGGCGGTCGCGGCGGCAACGCCTGCGCTGGCACAGACCGCCGCGCCGCCGCCGACGCTCAATTCCGGGGATACCGCCTGGATGCTGACGTCGACGGCGCTCGTGCTGCTGATGACGATACCGGGCCTCGCCCTCTTCTACAGCGGCATGGTCCGGAAGAAGAACGTGCTCGCGACGGCGATGCAGAGCTTCGCCATCACCTGTCTCGTCACCGTCATCTGGATGGTGATCGGATACAGCCTCGCCTTCGACGCCGGCAACGCCGTCATCGGCGGCCTCGGCAAGATGCTGCTGGCGGGCATGGGCAAGGACTCGCTCCAGGGAACGATCCCCGAATCCGTGTTCATGGTCTTCCAGATGACCTTCGCCATCATCACGCCCGCGCTGATCACCGGCGCCTTCGCGGACCGGATGAAATTCTCGGCGATGCTGGTGTTCGTCGCGCTGTGGTCGATCCTGGTCTATTCGCCGATCTGCCATTGGGTCTGGGGCGGCGGTTTCCTCGGCAAGGGCGGCGTGCTCGATTTCGCCGGCGGCACCGTGGTCCACATCAACAGCGGCGTGGCCGGCCTGGTCGCGGCGATCGTGCTCGGCAAGCGCCTCGGTTACGGCGAGGAGAACATGGCGCCGCACAATCTCGTGCTCAGCCTGATCGGCGCGTCGATGCTGTGGGTCGGCTGGTTCGGCTTCAACGCCGGCTCGGCGGTCGCGGCCAACGGCACGGCCGGCATGGCGATGGCGGTCACCCAGATCGCAACGGCGACGGCGGCGCTCGCCTGGATGATCTGCGAGTGGCTGACCCTCGGCAAGCCCAGCGTTCTCGGCATCATCTCGGGCGCGGTGGCCGGGCTCGTCGCCATCACCCCGGCGGCCGGCTTCGTCGCGCCGGGCGGCGCGCTCGCCATCGGCGCGGCTGCGGGCGTCATCTGCTGGTGGGCCGCGGCCAAGCTCAAGCCGATGCTTGGCTACGACGACTCGCTCGACGTCTTCGGCATCCACGGCATCGGCGGCATCGTCGGCGCCTTGCTGACCGGGGTTTTCGCCGTCGAGGCGATCGGCGGAGCGAAGGGGGTGCTGGAAGGGAATACCGCGCAGCTCGGCCTGCAGGCCTACGGCATCGCGGTCACGGTGGTCTACTGCGCCATCGCCACCTTCATCCTGCTCAAAGTCGTGGACGCCACCGTCGGGCTCAGGGTCGACCCGGAGTCCGAGCGCGACGGCCTCGACCTCAACCTGCACGGCGAAACGGTGCACTGACCGCGTACATTGCAATGCCGCCGGCAGCCGGCGGCAGCGACGGAATAAGGGGGCTTCGGCCCCCTTTTCTCGTTTGGCGGCAGGCAAGGCTGCGATGACGGCAGGCCGCAGCGCCTCACAATGCAACGCAAATATTCCGCAAACGCACGGCGCCGCCATCCTGCCGGTGCGCTTGTGTCCAGCGCGATCGGAAGCTAAACTCCGCGCCGTAATTCTTCCGAGTTCGCGTTTTTACTTGTGACGACACAGCCGGCATTTGCAGCGTTATTGGTGAGATGATGACTCCATGCTTCGGCACACTAGCCATCCGCCCGTTCCGGCGGCTCGGCCGGCCAGTCCGCGCGCTCGAGGGATAGACCGATGGCAACCGCAAGCCGGAAGACCGCCTTCCTGCCGCCCGGCGCCGGCCTGTTCTTCAAGCGCCGCGCCAGCGAGCTGACCGGCCTGGCCCTCCTGCTGTCGGCCGGCTTCCTGCTGCTGGCGCTGATCACCTACCGGCCGTCGGATCCGTCCTGGAATACCGCGAGCGGCCTGCCGGTGCGCAATCTCATGGGCCAGGCCGGCGCGATCGTCAGCGACCTCGTCCTCCAGGCGCTGGGGCTTGCGGCCGCGCTGCTCGTTCCGGTGTTCGGCGCCTGGGGCGCCCGGCTGATGCGCCGGCACATGCTCGACAGGGCGCTGCTGCGCGTCGCCCTGCTGCCGGCCGGGCTGCTGCTTGCGGCGCTGGCCTTCGCGGCGCTGGATCACCCGGCCGCGTGGCCGCTCGATTCCGGTTTCGGCGGCGTCGCCGGGAAGGCGGCCCTGGCGCGGCTGATGGAGGCGATCGCCTTCACCGGCGCGCATGTCGACGGGTTCATCATCTTCGCCGTTTTCGGTGCGGTCGCCGGTTGCCTGGTGTTCTACGTGCTCGCCTACAGCGCGGAGGAATGGCGCAACGGCGCGGAGCATGCGCACCGGATCTGCGTCCGCGCCGCCGCCATCCTGTGGACCCCGGTGCAATGGCTGCGCGAGCGGCGCGAGCGCGCGGCGCCGATCGAGGTTCCGACCGGACGCAGCCGCGCCCGGCGCGAGCCGGTGCTCACCCGCAGCGAGGAGCCGCCGGAACCGGTCCTTCCCGAGCCTTCCGCGAAGCGCCCCGATCTGGTCGAAACACCGATCGTCCGGCCGAAGCAGAGCAAGCGAGCGCTTGCATCGCGCCAGCGCTCGCTCGACCTCGCCCGCACCGACGAGGGATTCGATCTGCCACCGCTCGAGCTGCTTGCGGAGGGCCCCGAGCTTCCGCCCGACGCGCGCGCGATCAACGAGGAGGCGCTGTACCAGAATGCGCGCCTGCTCGAGAGCGTGCTCGAGGATTTCGGCGTGCGCGGCGAGATCGTGAAGGTACGGCCGGGACCGGTGGTGACGCTCTACGAGCTGGAGCCCGCGCCGGGCACCAAGACCAGCCGGGTGATCGGCCTGGCGGACGACATCGCCCGCTCGATGAGCGCGGTGTCCGTCCGCATTGCCGTCATTCCGGGCCGCAACGTGATCGGCATCGAGCTGCCGAACATGCGGCGCGAGACGGTCTACCTGCGCGAGCTGCTGGCCTCGGCCTCCTACGAAAAAAGCGGCGGCCGTCTGCTGCTCACCCTCGGCAAGGATATCAGCGGCGCGCCGGTGATCGCCGACCTCGCCCGCATGCCGCACCTGCTGATCGCGGGCACGACGGGATCGGGCAAGTCGGTCGGACTGAACGCCATGATCCTGTCGCTGCTGTACCGGCTCGATCCGGAAAGCTGCAAGCTGATCATGATCGACCCGAAGATGCTCGAGCTGTCGATCTACGACGATATCCCGCACCTCATCGCCCCGGTCGTCACCGACCCGAAGAAGGCCATCGTGTCGCTGAAATGGACGGTGCGCGAGATGGAGGAGCGCTACCAGCTCATGTCGAAGCTGGGCGTCCGCAATATCGAAGGTTACAACCGCCGGGTCACCGAGGCCGCGCGCAACGGCGAGGAGCTGCTGCGCAAGGTGCAGACGGGCTTCGATCCCGACACCGGCGAGCCGATCATCGAGGAGCAGCCGCTCGACCTGTCGCCGCTGCCCTATATCGTCGTCGTGGTCGACGAGATGGCCGACCTGATGCTGGTCGCCGGCAAGGATATCGAGGCCTCGATCCAGCGCCTCGCGCAGATGGCGCGCGCCGCCGGCATACACCTCATCATGGCGACGCAGCGGCCGTCGGTGGACGTCATCACCGGCACGATCAAGGCGAACTTCCCGACGCGGATCAGCTTCCAGGTCACGTCGAAGATCGACAGCCGGACGATCCTCGGCGAACAGGGCGCCGAACAACTGCTGGGCCAGGGCGACATGCTCTATATGGCCGGTGGCGGGCGGATAACCCGCGTGCACGGGCCCTTCGTCGGCGACGACGAGGTTGAAAATGTCGTGAACTTCCTTCGCAACCAAGGTGCGCCTACCTATATCGATGCAGTAACAGAGGATGAGGAAGGCGAGTTTGGCGTCGAGCTGGACGGCGGGATGGGCGGCGGATCGGGCGACGATCTGTACGACCAGGCGGTATCGCTCGTCCTCCAGGAGCGGAAGGCGTCGACCAGCTTCGTGCAGCGGCACTTGCAGATCGGCTACAACCGTGCCGCCCGCATCATCGAGCGAATGGAAAAGGAAGGTGTCGTTGGCCCTGCGAATCACGTCGGCAAGCGCGAAATTCTGGCTGGGAGCGATTTTTAGCCGCCGCGTCGCGCTGGCCGCGCTGATCGCCTGCGCCGCGCCGGTCCTGCCGCCGCTGGCCGGCGCCGCGGCCGCGGCCGAGCGGGCGCTCACCGATCCCGAGGCGGTCGGCGAAATCAACCGGATCGAGGAATATCTCAACGGCATCCGCACGATGCAGTCGCGCTTCATCCAGATCAATCCGGACGGCAGCGCCTGGAACGGCGATCTTTTCGTCCGGCGGCCCGGCCGGTTCCGGTTCGCCTACGATCCGCCGATTCCGTACCTGCTGATTGCCAACGGCAACTGGTTCTTCCACGTCGACCGCGCCCTTCAGGAGACGAACGTGATCCCGCTGGCGAAGACGCCGGCGCAGTTCCTCGTGCGTGAGAACGTCTCGTTGAAGAAGGACTTCAACATCACGAAGTTCGAGCAATCGCAGGGATATATCCAGATCGGGCTGGTCACCAAGGAAAACCCGGAAATTGGCGAGGTGACGCTGACATTTACCGACAAGCCCTTGGAGCTGCGGAAGTGGATGGTCCGGGACATGCAGGAGAACGTCACGCAGATCACCCTGCAGAATACGCGTTATGGGGTAAATCTTAACCCGGACCTGTTTAAGTTCGTCGAGCAGCCGAACAATCAGAAAGTGGAATAACCGTAGGCAAACCGCCATTTTGACCGCCCGTCCGACTTGATGCGTCCGGCAGACCATGCGAATGTTGAGCCATGAGTAAGCAACCCTGTCCCGTCGTCGCCATCCCCGCCTGCGCCGTCGAAATAGACGGCAGATCGATCCACCGCGTCGTCGAGAAATACGTCTCCTGCGTGATCGACGGCGCCGGCTGCCAGCCCCTGCTGGTGCCGGCGGTCGGCGAGGTCGGCTGTTTCGACGAGATGGTGAGCCGCTTCGACGGCATTTTCCTCACCGGCGCGGCATCGAACGTCGAGCCGCATCATTACAGCGGAACGCCGAGCCGGACCGGCACGCTGCACGATCCGGCGCGCGACTCGACGACGCTGCCGCTGATCCGCGCGGCGGTCGCGGCGGGCGTGCCGGTTTTCGCCGTATGCCGCGGCATTCAGGAGCTCAACGTCGCGCTCGGCGGCACGCTGCACCAGAACGTGCACGAGCTGCCCGGCAAGGGCGAGCACCGCATGAACCGCGCCCTGCCGTCGGACGACCGCTACCATCCGCGCCATCCGATTACCATCCAGCCGGGCGGCCTGCTCGAGAAGCTCGCCGGCAGGGCCGGGGAAATGATGGTCAACTCGCTGCACGCACAGGCGATCGACCGGCCCGCCGAAGGGCTGTTCATCGAGGCGGTCAGCGACGACGACATCGTCGAAGCGGTCAGCATGCCGCGCGGCAAGGGTTTCGTGCTAGGCGTTCAGTGGCACCCGGAGCACCCGATTCCCATGCAGTGGCCGCTGTCGAAGAGCATGTTCGACGCCTTCGGCGCCGCGTGCCGCGCCAAGCTCGGCGAGCGCCACGGGCGCGCTTCGTCGTTCCGCGCCGCCTGAGGTGGCCGGGGCGCCCGACTTATTCCGTTCGATTCCGTCCGGCAAGGCCGAGCTCCTGCCCGTCACGGGCGCGGACGGCGCCAGGCTCGCGCTCTATCGCGTGACGGGCGGTGCTGGCGATCGGGGCGGACCGCCGCTCCTCTGCGGCCACGCCACGGGCATGGCGGCGGGCTCGTACCTTCCCTGGTTTCGCATGCTGTCCGAACGCGTACGCGTGTACGCCTTCGACGCGCGCGGGCATGGCGGCTCGGAAGGCGATGGCGCATCGGTCACGCTCGACGCGCTGGCGCGCGATCTTCTGGCGGTCGCCGGCGCGGCCTGCCGGGACGCGAAGACGGACTCCCTGTTCTATGCCGCCCATTCGATCTCGGGCGTGGCGGCGCTACACCTCGGCGCGACGCTCGGCGCCGTGCCCTGGCGGGATCTCATCCTGTTCGAGCCGCCCGTGATGGTCGGCGCGGCGCATCCCCGCCACGCACATGCCCTGGCCGATACCCTGGCGCGCGCCGAGCGGACCGAGCGCCGCCGCCCGTCATGGCCGTCGCGGGCGGCCTATCGCGACCGGCTGCGAAGCGGCGGCGTCTTCGCGCGCTTCCGCCCCGACATGCTGGACGCCCATGTGCAGGCCACCCTTCGCCCGGACGGCGCCGGCGGATTCCGGCTCGCCTGCGACCCCACGGTCGAAGGCGCCTTCTTCCGGTCGGTCCGGTCGAGCGAAGTGTGGGATAGCCTGCCGGCATTTCCCTTGCCCGCGCGGTTCGTCGGCGGCGATCCGGCGCAGCCGGATCCGGGGTCGGAACAGGCCCGCTGGGTGACGGCGGCGGCGCCCGACATCGCCGCCCGCGTGCCCGGCGCGCGCTTCGGCATGCTCGGCGGCTGCGGCCATATGATGATCTGCGAGCGGCCGGACGCCTGCCGCGATCTGGTCTTCGCCATGGTCGGCGAGGCGCGCCCGTAACGTGCCTGTGACATGCGCGTATCATGCGACGCGATCTTGCCTACCGCCGGACGGCGCGGCATGGTAGGCGCGTGAACTGCCCCGCGATGCGGCCCTCCGCCGTTCGCAAATCGATTTCAGCGTTTCAAGGAATCAGGACGATGCCAGACCATGCGATCCCGCTCTGGGAAATCCCGAGCCTGCCGGTTGCCGGCGGCGGAAAACGCTTCCCGGTGCGACGGATCTACTGCGTCGGGCGGAATTACGCCGAGCACGCGCGCGAGATGGGTCACGACCCGGACCGGGAGCCGCCGTTCTTCTTCACCAAGGCGCCCGACGCCATCTTCACCGGCAAGGAATTGCCCTATCCCGTCGAGACCGCGGACGTCCACCCGGAATGCGAGATGATCGTAGCGCTCGCCAAAGGCGGGAAGAACATTCCCGTCGCGCAGGCGCTCGATTGCGTGTTCGGCTACGGCGTCGGCTTCGACGTGACGCGGCGCGACATGCAGTCGGTGGCGAAGGACCTGCGCCGGCCCTGGTCGCTGTCGAAGGATTTCGACGACGCCGCGCCGTGCAGCGAGCTCCACCCGGCCAGCAAGGTCGGGCATGTTTCCCGGGGTACGCTGCGCTTTACCGTCAACGGCGAGGTGCGGCAGGAATCCGGCCTCGACAAGATGATCTGGTCGGTGCCGGAGACGATCTCCTTCCTTTCCGGCCTGATCACGCTGCTGCCGGGCGACGTCATCATGACGGGAACGCCGGCCGGCGTCTCGGCGGTGGTCAAGGGCGACACGCTCGTCGGCCATGTCGACGGGCTGACCGACCTGACGCTGAAGATCGTCTGAGGCGTCCGCCCGCCATGCGCATCGCCACCTGGAACATCAACTCGGTCCGCGCCCGGCTGCCGCTGCTGCAGAAACTGGCCGAGGCCGAGCAGCCGGACATCATCTGCCTGCAAGAGACCAAGGTGACGGACGAGCTGTTTCCCGCGGACGAAGTGCGCAATCTCGGCTATCCGCATCTCGCGATCTGCGGCATGAAGGGCTACAACGGCGTCGCCATCCTGTCCCGCGTGCCGATCGAAGCCAACGGCCGGCGCGACTGGTGCGGCCGGAACGACTCGCGCCACCTTTCCGTCATGCTTCCGGACGGGACCGAGCTGCACAATTTCTATATCCCCGCCGGCGGCGACATTCCCGACCGCGCGGCGAACGACAAGTTCGCCCACAAGCTCGACTTCCTGGACGAGATGACGGCCTGGTTCCCGTCCGAGCGCCGCGCCGACCGGCCGATGATCCTGGTCGGCGACCTCAACATCGCGCCGCTCGAAACCGACGTATGGTCGCACAAGCAGCTCCTCGGCGTGGTGAGCCACACCCCGGTCGAGGTCGAGAAGCTGGGCGCGTTGCAGGACACCGTCGCCTGGGTCGACGCCGTCCGCCACTTCATTTCGCCCGAGGAACGGCTTTATAGCTGGTGGAGCTACCGCGCGAAGGACTGGAGCGCGTCCGACCGCGGCCGCCGGCTCGACCATGTCTGGGTCACGCCGCCACTCCGGCAGAGGCTCGCCGCCGCCCGGGTCCTGCGCGCCGCCCGCGGCTGGGACCGCGCGTCGGACCATGTTCCGGTCGTGGTCGACGTGAAGACGGGCTGAGATCGTTACGGCATAGGAATAAACTCGGCGACAATCCGATCCTGCGCCTGGCGGCGCTCGGAAAGAGATTTAGCTAATGACCAAAAATACGTTCTATGCCTAATTAACTAAGCTCGGCGCCCAGTCTGGGCGAAGCCACACCGAAGCAACGAGCATCTATCGGTGAAGTTGTCAGTGACGGCCGTCACGGGCATGCGCTTCGCGCAGCCGCACCGTCGTGACCTCGAGCCGCCGCGCCAGCTCGCGCATCATCTCGACCGCCATCTCCGGAAACTCGGCGAGCAGCGTGAAGAAGCGCTCCTTGGCGATGCGGAGCGCCACCAGCTCGCCGGAGGCCCGCACGGTCGCCGTGCGCGGCACGTCGCAGAGGATGGCGATCTCGCCCACGATCTCGTGCTCGTGGATCGTTGCGACGACGAGACGACCGCCGGGCGTGTCGATCTCGACCTCGGCCGAGCCGCTGAGAATCAGATAGGCCGCGTCGCCGGCCTGTCCCTGCTCGAACAGCACGTCGCCGGGCGCGAAGACGAGCCGGTCGCTGGTGAAGGCGAGCAGCTTGAGCCGCGCCGGGTCGATCCTGGAAAACAGCGGCACCCGCCGCAGCAGATGGACTTCTTCCTGAAGCGTCATGATCCG
This sequence comes from Alphaproteobacteria bacterium, assembly GCA_009377445.1. GTDB lineage: Bacteria > Pseudomonadota > Alphaproteobacteria > UBA8366 > UBA8366 > WHUA01. The sequence continues at coordinate 387,345 of WHUA01000001.1, forward strand.
TACCTCTCGCCCATCCCTTTAAGCAACGTCGAGAAGGCGCGACAGGTTGCCGCCCGACCCGGCGAGCTTGTCGAAGCTGCCCTGCTCGGCCACCTTGCCGTCCTTCATGACAACGATCTGGTCGAATTCGCGCCCCGCGACAAGCCGGTTGGTGACCCAGATCACCGCCCGGCCGCGGCTTTCGGCCAGCACGTTGTGCAGCACGCGCCGCTGGCTCTGGGCATCGAAGGCTTCGACCGCCTCGTTGACCACCAGTATATCCGGCCGCTTCAGCAGCGCCCGGCCGAGCGCCACTTTCTGGCGCTGCGCGAAGGAAAGCCGCGCGCCGCCGATGCCGACCGGCGCGTGGAGCCCGACCTCGATCACCATCTCGCGCAGGCCGAGCTCGGCCACGACGTCCTGGATCAGCCCGCCGATCGTCTGCTCGGCGAAGGCCTGGCCGTGCGCCAACTTGCCGAACAGGATGTTGTCCTGGATCGTCGCCGCGCCGTTGTAGCGCTCCTCGTCGAAGAAGGCGATGGCGCCCTTGAGGCTCGCGGGAAGACCCGCGGCGAAGGCATGCCGCGCCGCGAGGATGCGCTCCTGCATCGCCTCGCCGACCAGGCCGAGGCGATGGCGCTCCGTGATCAGCATGAAGGGAAGCGAAAGCAGGCGCTGGCGGTCCTCGTGGCCGAGGGGCGTCCCGCGCGCCGCCTGCTGGACGAGCTGGCGGTAGGCCGGCAGGTCCTCGGCCGCGATGAAGCTGTGTTGCTGGAAGAACTCGTGATCGGGCGGCAGGTCGGCGAAGAGCTCGATCGTGGTCTCGGCGACCTTGCGGCCGATCTCGATGAAATCCGCCGTCAGCCCGGTCCGGTCGAGGACGCTTTGCACATACGGATGCTCGGCCAGCCGCTCCATGTCGAAGCTGCTGTCCAGCGGCGCGCCGAACAGCAGGTTCTCGCCCACGGTGGCGTTGCCGTTGTAGCGCATCTTGTCGAACGGCTCGACCAGCCCGGCCACGGCCGGGTCCTGAATGCGGCTGCGCATTGCGCCGCGCGCGCGCAGGATCTTGGCGGCCGTCTCGGCGTGGATATCCGGGTCGACGCAGCCGCGCAGCCCCATGGCGTAGACGTCGCCGTCGAGATCGACGATCTTGAGGATCTCGACGAGACGGCGGCGCAACGCCTCGGGGCCGTCGACGCCCGCCGCCGCATAGTCGATCCAATCCGCGCCGTAATCGAAGGGCGAGTTGCCGACGCGGGCCGCCTCGTCCAGCGCCGCGGCGCGGGGTCCGCGCCGCGCGCCGTCCTGCCCGTCGCCGGGCGCCGGCAGCAGGTGCTTCAGCCCGTAGATCAGGTTTTCGATCACGCTGGCGTTGTTCAGGTGCGTGTTCGCGCCGACATAGCCCACCCGGCGGCCGGCGACGGCCGGCGGCAGGACGGCGAAGTCGTGGCCGCCGACCACGAGCTTGCCGTGGGTCGGCTCCTGGAGCCGCGCGAGCAGCATGGCGAGCTCGCTCTTGCCGCTCGCCGCGTCGCCGACGATCGCCGCGTGGCTCGCCGCCGGCAGGGTCAGCGAGGCGCCGTCGAGCCGCCGCACGCCGTCCTCGTCGACCAGGGTCACGTTCACCACCGTCTCGCCATCGAGGCGCGCCGCGGCGGCGCTTTCGCCGCCGGCGGGCGTGGCGAAGACCATGCCCGGCGGGCTGAACTGCTCGGTTACCTGGCCGTATTTGACTTTCGCGTCCTCCTTCTGCTGGTACCAGACCAGCATCTCCTTCCACGGCGCCGCCAGATCCTTGTAGGCGGCCAGCACGGCGATCAGCGCGCCCAAGGTCAGGTCGCCGTGGATGACCAGGAAACCGCCGATCGAGAAGAAGAAGAAGGGCGTCAGCTTGTCGATGAAGTTGTTGAGGAACTTGATGAAAAACTTCCGCCGGTAGATCTCGAAGCGGATCGCGTAGATCCGTCCCAGCCGCTGCGTGAAGCGGGCGAGCTCGAACGCGGTGGTGTCGTTGGCGCGCAGCTCGACGATGCCGGAGACGGACTCGCCGAGATGGTCCGACAGGCGGCGCACGTTCTGGATGCGCTGCATGGCAAGCCGGTTGACGCGGCGCTGCAGCTTCGGGATCAGGTAGATCTGCAACGGATAGAAGGCGATGGCGGCGAGCCCGAGCAGCGGGTCCTGCAATACGATGAAGCTGAGGATGATGACGAGCTGGCCGCCGAAGAACATCGGATCGGCGAAGGCGGTGCCGATGAAGCCGCCGAGCGGCTCCACCTCCGCGGTGATGATCGGAATGATCTCGCCCTGGCCCAGCTTGCGGAAGCGCGGCAGCGGAAAATGCAGCATGCGCTCGTAGAGCTGATAGCGGAGCCGGCGCAGCAGCCGCTCCCCGAGCTGCCCCTTGAAGACGTTGATGTGGAACTTGAACGCGCCGTTCATCAGCACGAGAAACAGGTAGGTGAAGCTCAGCATCAGCAGGAACTGGATCTGCGATGTCTGGATCTCGGTCTCGTAGCCCATCAGATGCATGGCGAAGGGCGGCCCCTTGCCATCGATCGCCTCGTTGACGATGACCTTCGGCAGCTCCAGCGACATGAAAAGGAAGGGGTAGGAGGCGACCGTCACGGCAACCAGGTAGAGCTGCTGCGGCGTGCTGTACCGCAGGATGTATCGGAAGATGGAGCTTTCCATGGAACGCCGACCGGCCGCCCTCCGGGGAACCGCAAACATGCGCCACGCCGCTTAACATTAAATTAAGCCGCGGTCTGCATAGGGTAAACGCCGGCCGCCACGAGGGGAACAGCCTACTTTCGCCGGGGCGGCGAGCCGTGCGATAGTCCGCCTGCTTCGATGGGGATTTGCGCGATGACTTTGCCCGGACGCCGCAAGCGCGTGCTCATCTACAGCCATGACTCCTTCGGTCTCGGCCATCTCAGGCGTTGCCGGGCCATCGCCCAGGGGCTGGTGGCCGCCGATCCGGAGCTGTCGGTGCTGATCCTTTCCGGCTCGCCGATCATCGGCCGCTTCGATTTCGGCGAGCGCGTCGATTTCGTGCGCATTCCCGGCATCATCAAGCTGGCGAACGGGGAGTACACGACGCTCGCGCTCGGCATCGACCTCGAGCAGACGCTGGCGATGCGGGAAGCGATCATTCGCCATACCGCCCTCGCCTACGCGCCAGACCTATTCATCGTCGACAAGGAGCCGCTCGGCCTGCGCGGCGAGGTGCGCGACACGCTCGCCCTGCTGCGCGGCCGCGGCTGTCCCGTGGTGCTGGGCCTGCGCGACGTGCTCGACGACCCTGCCGTGCTTGCGGACGAATGGCGGCGCAAGGGCGCCGTCGCTGCGCTCGCCGAGCTGTATGACGAGATCTGGGTCTACGGTTTGCCGCAGATCTGCGATCCGCTCGACGGGCTGGAGCTGCCGCCGTCGGTGCCGCGGAAGACCGTCTTCACCGGATATCTCCGCCGTCCGCTGCCCGCACCCGCCGCCGCATCGAACAGCGTGGCGGCGCAGGCCTTCGCCGGGGACGCGCGCTACCTTCTGGTCACCGCCGGCGGCGGCGGCGACGGCGACGCCATGCTGGACTGGGTGCTTCGCGCTTACGAATCCGGCGCCGTCCTCCCGCATCCGCCGCTGTTCGTGCTCGGCCCCTTCATGCCGGCGGACCGGCAGCAGCACCTCCGCCTGCGAATCCAGGCGGTGCCGCAAGCCGCGGCGATCACCTTCGACGCCTATCTCGAGACGCTGATCGACCGCGCCGCCGCCGTCGTGACCATGGGCGGCTACAACACCTTCTGCGAGGTGCTGTCCTTCGACAAGCCCGCGCTGATCGTGCCGCGCGAGCAGCCGCGGCAGGAGCAGCGCATCCGCGCCGAACGGGCGTCGTCGCTCGGCCTCGCCGCCGTTCTCCGCGCCAACGGCCCGCGCGCGACGGACGCCATGATCACGGCGCTGCGCCAGCTCGGCCAGCAGGCCCCACCTTCGACCGGCGTCGTTCCGGGCCTGCTGGACGGGATCGAGAACGTGCAGAGGCTCGCGCGGCGCATCATGAGCCGGCCGGCGGCGCGGCTGTTGCCGATCGCCGCGGCCGGCGGCTGAGACGGAGCGCCGGCATGACCGTTGCCGTTGTCGTCAAAGGCTACCCGCGGCTGTCGGAGACCTTCGTCGCGCAGGAACTGCTGGGACTGGAGCGGCGCGGGATCGGCCTGCACATCGTCTCCCTTCGCCGCCCGACCGACGCGGTGCGACATCCGATCCATGACGAGATCGCGGCGCCGGTCACCTATCTTCCGGAATACCTCCGGCGCGCGCCCCTGCGCTGCTTCCGCGCGTGGCGCCAGGTGCGGCGGCTGCCCGGCTATCGCGCGGCGCGGGCGGGCTTCCTCGCCGACCTCGGGCGCGACCCGACGCCGAACAGGATCCGCCGCTTCAGCCAGGCCTGCGTGCTCGCCGCCGAGCTGGGCGATACCGTCGCGGCGCTGCACGCCCATTTCCTGCATACGCCGGGCTCGGTTGCGCGCTATGCGGCGCGCCTGCTCGGCCTGCCCTTCAGCCTGTCCGGTCACGCGAAGGATATCTGGACCACGCCGGACTGGGATCTCGCGGAAAAGCTGCGGGACGCGGCCTGGACCGTGACCTGCAGCGAGGCGGCCGCGGCGCGGCTGCGCGCCCTCGCGCCGGAGAAGCCCGTCGAGGTGATCTATCACGGGCTCGATCTCGCTCGCTTCGCGCCGCATGGGCCGCGGCAGTCGGCCCGCGACGGGAGCGACCCGGGCGATCCGGTGCGTATTCTCGCGGTGAGCCGCGCGGTCGAGAAGAAGGGGCTGGACCTGCTGCTGGCCGCGCTCGCCGCGCTTCCCGCCGAGGCGCACTGGCGCCTCACCCATGTCGGCGGGGGGCCCGGCTTGCGGGCGCTGATGCGCCGGGCCGGCGCGCTCGGCATTGCAGGCAGGATATCCTGGCTGGGCGCGAAAACGCAGGCAGAGGTGCTGGCCGAGCTTCGCCGGGCCGACCTGTTCGTCCTTCCCTCGCGCATCGCCGCGGACGGCGACCGCGACGGCCTGCCCAACGTCCTGATGGAGGCGCAGAGTCAGGCCCTGCCGGTCGTCGCCAGCAGCCTGTCGGCGATTCCGGAGCTCGTCGCCGACGGGGAAACCGGCTTGCTCGTCGCGCCGAACGATCACGGCGCGCTCAGCCGTGCGCTTCTGCGGCTGATCGGCGATCCGGCATTGCGCCGCGCCCTCGGCGATGCGGGCGAGCGTCGCGTCCGCGCACGCTTCGACTGCGAGCCCTGGCTCGACCGGCTGGCGGCGCGCTTCGCAGCGCATCGCGCCCGCCGCGGCAACGACGCGAGAGCGGCGTGATGCATGTCGCCTTCTATGCGCCGATGAAGTCGCCCGACCATCCCGTTCCGTCCGGCGACCGGCGGATGGCGCAGCTCCTGATCCGGGCGCTCGGCCTCGCGGGCCATCGCGTCTCGCTTGCCTCGCGGCTGCGCAGCTACGACGGAACGGGCAGCGCCGCGGTGCAGCGGCGCATCCGCGCCAACGCCTGGCGCCTCGCCGCGCGCTATGCGGCGCAACGGCGGGCCGACCCGCCGGACCTGTGGTTCACCTACCACTGCTATCACAAGGCGCCCGACCATCTCGGCCCCCAGGTCGCCGATGCGCTCGGCATTCCGTTCGTCGTCGCCGATGCGAGCGTCGCGCCGAAGCAGGCCGCGGGACCCTGGGCGGAAGGCCATACGGCGGCGAATGCCGCGATCCTGCGCGCCGACCGGGTTATCGCCTTCGATCCGCTCGACGTGCCGTGCGTCGCCGCGCTCAGGGCCGGCCGGGCGGATGTCGTCACGCTGCCGCCCCTGGCGGATCGTCCGTCCGGCGGCGCGGGTGCGCGCGCGGCGGCGCGGCGCGACCTGGCGCGGGCGCTCGGCCTCGATCCGGCGATGCCATGGCTCGTCGCGACGGCCATGATGCGGCCCGGCGCAAAATGCGCCTCCTACCGCCTGCTCGCAAGCGCGCTCCGCTACCTCGCGAACCGGCGGTGGGCGCTTCTGGTTGCCGGCGACGGGGCAGCGCGGGCGGAGGTCGAGGCGGCCTTCGCCGGGCTCGAGCCGGTGCGCTTTCTCGGCCGGCTCGGCGGCGCGGCGGTGCGCCGCCTGCATGCCGCGGCCGACCTGGCGGCGTGGCCCGCCCTGGACGAGGCTTACTGCATGGCGCTCGTGGAGGCGCAGGCCGCCGGGCTTCCGGTGGTGGCCGGCGCGCGCCCCGGCATCGCCGCCGTGGTCGAGGACGGCAAGACCGGATGTCTGACGCCGGTCGGCGACGAGGCCGCCTTCGCGCGCGCCATCGCCGCGCTGCTCGACGACCCGGCGCGCCGCAGCGCGATGGCCGCGGCGGCGGCGAGCGCCGCGCATCGCTTCGACCTGCCCGCCGCCGCCCGGCGCCTCGATGAAGTCTTGGCATCGGTGCGGCGATGACGCTGCTCGTCCTCATCCGCCACGGACCGACCGAATGGAACGAGGGCGGGCTCGTCCAGGGCCGGAGCGACGTCGCGCTGAGCGCGCCCGGGCGCGCCGAGGTCGAGCGCTGGCGCGTGCCGGAAGATTTCTCGGCCTTCGACTGGGTCGCGAGCCCGCTCAGCCGGGCGCGGGAGACGGCCGAGATCCTCCGCGGAGCGCCCGTGCCGACCGACGAGCGGCTCGTCGAGATGGATTGGGCGGCATGGGAGGGGCGCACGCTGGACGACCTCCGCGCCGAGATCGGCAACCTGATGACCGCATGGGAAGCGCGCGGGCTGGACTTCCGCGCGCCCGGCGGCGAAAGCCCGCGGGAGGTGCAGGCGCGCGTGCTGCCCTTCCTGGCCGAGCGCGCGGGCGCCGGGAAGCCGACCGTGGCCGTCTGCCACCGCGGCGTCATCCGCGCCGTCTATGCGATGGCGATTTCCTGGGACATGACGAGCAAGGCGCCCCGCCGGCTCGCGGACGGCGCCGCGCAGCTCTTCACCCTTGCCCCGGACGGCAGGCCGAGCGTCCACACGCTGGATCTGCCGCTGCGGCCGGAGTCGCCATGAACGGCGCGCGCGTCTTCTTCTATGTCCAGCACCTGCTCGGCATCGGCCACACGGTGCGCGCCGCCGCGCTGACCCGCGCGATGCAGCGGGCCGGCATGGACGTGACCTACGCCGCCGGCGGCTTCGATGCGGCCGGGCCCGATCTCGGCGGCGCGCGCCTGGTCCGGCTGCCGCCGGTGCGCGCCGAGGATGCAGGATTCAAGACCCTCGTCGGCGCCGATGGAAAACCGGTCGACGACGCCTGGTGGGGGAAGCGGCGGGCGGCGTTGCTCGACGCCTTTCACGCCGCCGAGCCCGACCTGGTCCTGATCGAGATGTTTCCGTTCGGGCGCTGGCCGTTCCGCTTCGAGCTGCTGCCTCTGCTGGACGCCGCGCTCGGCCGCGCCCGCATCGCCTGCTCGCTCCGCGACGTCCTGGTCCAGAAGCCCGGGCAGCCGCGCCGCGCGGCCATCGCGGAGATCGTCCACCGCTATTTCGACGCCGTCCTGGTGCATGGCGACCCGACGTTCATCCGCCTCGACGAGACATATCCCGGCACCGCCGAGATCGCGGATCGGGTCTGCTACACCGGCTATGTCGCCCCCGAAGCGCCCTGCCAAGGATCGCACGTGGCCGAGGTGGTGGTATCGGCGGGCGGCGGCGTCACCGGCGGCGATTTGATGCGGACCGCGCTCGCCGCCCGTCCCCTTTCGGGCCAGGCCGCGCTGCCTTGGCGGCTCCTCACCGGACCGAACCTGCCCGCGCCGGAGCTGTCGGCGCTCGGCCGCGAGCCGGGCATCGCGATCGAGCGGATGCGCACCGATTTCCGGGAGCTTCTCGCGGCCTCCGCAGCCTCCGTCAGCCAGGCCGGATACAATACGGTGATGGATCTTCTGGTGTCCCGCGCGCGCAGCGTCGTCGTGCCGTTCAGCGCGGCCGGGCAGACCGAACAGGCGTTCCGGGCGCGCCGCCTCGCCGAGCGCGGCTGGGCGCATCTGGTCGACGAGGATGGCCTGACCCCGCAGCGGCTGGCCGAGGCGATCGACCGCGCCGCCCGCGGAAGCAGGCCCCGCCCGGACGGCATAGACCTCGACGGCGCGCGGCGGAGCGCCGCGCTGCTGGCCGCGCTGGCGCAAGGCCCGGCGCGGCCGGAGACCGCCATCGCGGCGAATATGTCGCTTTGAGAATGGAGGATCGGCCCATATAGTCGGCGCGGTCTCGGCGGGGCTGGCGACCGACGACCGCAGGCGACCAGGCAAGGGCCGCAAACAGCGAAACATGATGTATCACCGCTACCCGCTGCGCAGTCTGATCTGGGATTATCTCCGCGCCGGCGCCGGATTCCTGATCGCCGCCGTTCCCATCGCGATCGGCGATCCCGGCATGGTGTTTTTCGTGCTCCTCACGACCCTCGCCCTGCTGTTTCTCGGCTATGGCCTGCGGACGCTGCGCCAGCACCTCACCGCGTACGAGATCCGCCCCGACGGCATCGTCAGCCACGGCCCGTTCAAGCGGCTGCAGGCATGGGATGCGATTTCCGGCATCCACCTCCGCTATTACTCGACCACGCGGGACAAGGTGCGGCGCGACCTGAAGCACGGCTGGCTCGAACTGAAGATCGCCAGCCCGGCGGGCAAGCTGCGCATCGATTCGGAGGTTCAGGGCTTCGCCATGATCCTGGATGCGGTCGCGAAGGTGGCGGAGGAACGGAAAATCGAAGTCGACGAAACCACGGCGGAAAACCTGAAGGCGTTTCGCAGCGCCGCCGTGGGGACGGCGGCGGCCGGCGGGAACGATTGATGGACGACCTGCTGCGCGTCCGCGACCTGCGCGTCTCGATCGCGCTTCCCGGCGGCGAGGTGGAAGCGGTGCGCGGAATCGACTTCCGCATCCGTCCGGGATCGACGGTGGCGCTGGTCGGCGAGTCCGGATCGGGCAAGTCGATCACCGCTTACGCCATCATGGGCCTGCTGCCGGCGAACGCGCGGATCGCCGCCGGCGAGATTCTGTTCCGCGATCCGGAGACGCCTTCGCAAGCCGTCGACCTGGCCGCGCTCGATCCCTCCGGCGCGGCGATGCGCGCGCTTCGCGGCGGGCGCATCTCGATGGTCTTTCAGGAGCCGATGACCTCGCTGTCGCCGCTGCATGCGATCGGCGAGCAGATCGGCGAAGCGCTGCGGGTCCATCACGGCTGCTCGCGGCGCGAATGCCGGAAGCGGACGGAGGCCCTGCTGCGCCGCGTCGGCTTCCAGGACCCGGCGCATTCGCTGTCCTGCTATCCCTTCGAGCTGTCGGGCGGGCTGCGGCAGCGCGCGATGATCGCGATGGCGCTGATCTGCAGCCCGGCGCTGCTGGTCGCCGACGAGCCGACGACGGCGCTCGACGTCACGATCCAGGCGCAGATCCTCAAGCTCATCGCCGAGCTGCAGCGCGAGTTCGGCATGGCGGTGCTGATCATCACCCACGACCTCGGCGTGGTCGCCAACATGGCGGAGGAAGTGGTGGTGATGTACCGGGGCGAGGTCGTCGAGGCCGGCGCCTGCGCGGATATCTATGGCAAGCCGCAGCATCCCTATCTCAAGGCGCTGTTCGCCGCCGTGCCGCGCTTCGGCCTTCCCCCAGGCGAACGGCTCAAGCCGATCCGCGAGATCCGCGCGGACGGCGGCGAAGCCATGGCAGCGCCCGCGGCATTGCAGCGCCCGCAATCCAACGCCGGCGAATCCATCATCGAGTTCCGCGACCTGCGGAAGTCCTTCGCGCGGCGGCGCGGCGCCTTCGCCTTCGGCGCCTTGGCGGAGGAGGACCAGGCGGTGGACGGGGTCAGCCTCTCGATCCGTTGCGGCGAATCACTCGGGCTGGTGGGCGAGAGCGGGTCCGGCAAGACGACGCTGTCGAAGCTGATCATGCGCGCCGTGAGCCCGGATGGGGGCGAGATGATCTACCGCGAGAACGGCCGCGCGGTCGACGTTCTCGCGCTCCGAGGGAAGGCGCTTGCCGGCTACCGCCGCGCCGTGCAGTACATATTCCAGGACCCCTATGGCGCGCTCGACCCGCGCATGACCGTGCAGGAGCTGGTGACCGAGCCGCTCGCGATCCACGGCATCGGCACCGCGGCGGAGCGCACGGCGGCGGCGCGCGCACTGCTCGCGCATGTCGGGCTCGATGCGCGCTTTCTCAATCGCTACCCGCACAGCTTCTCCGGCGGCCAGCGCCAGCGCATCGGCATCGCCCGGGCGCTGGCGCTGAAACCGAGGCTGCTGATCTGCGACGAGCCGGTCTCGGCGCTCGACGTCGGCATCCAGGCGCAGATCCTCAACCTGCTGAAGGATCTCCAGGCCGAGCTCGGCCTTACCTATCTGTTCGTCACGCACAACCTTGCGGTCGTGAACTACATCGCCGACCGGATCGCCGTGATGTGCCGCGGCAGGATCGTGGAGCTGGCGCCGCGGGACGCGCTGTTCCGGCGCCCGCTGCATCCGTATACGAAGAACCTGCTCGCCGCGATCCCGGACGCTTCGCTCGACTGCCGGCTGGACTTCTCGGCGCTTGCCGACGATGTCGCGGCCCAGCCGGGCGCCTGGCCAGGGCCATACTGCCAGGCCGACGGCGCTCGGCAGCGGCTGCACGACCTGGGGGACGGACATTTCGTGCTCGCCGCGGCCGGGGCGGAAGTCGGGGAGTTGTGCCCATGATGCGCCGCGCCGGCATCCTGACGGCGGCGGCGCTGGCGCTTGGCCTCGCAACCAACCATGCGGGCGCCGGCAGTTATATCGAGCCCCCCGCGCTCGCCGTCGAGGTCGCCGCGGGCAAGCTGCCGCCGGTCGCGGAGCGCCTGCCGGAGGAGCCCTCGGTCGCGAGCTTCGCGCGGCCCGGCCAGGCGCCGGGACGCTACGGCGGAACGCTCCGCATGCTGATGGGGCAGGCGCGCGACGTGCGGATGATGTCGGTCTACGGCTATGCCCGGCTCGTGCGCTTCGACCATCGCCTCGAGCTCGTTCCCGATATCCTTCGCAAGGTCGACGTGGAAGACGGCCGTATCTTCACGCTGCACCTGCGCCCTGGGCATCGCTGGTCGGACGGCGTGCCATTCACGGCGGAGGATTTCCGCTACTACTGGGAGGACGTGGCCAACGACCCGCAGCTTTCGCCGGTCGGCCCGCCGGAGGTGATGCGCGCCGGGGGCGCCCTGCCGCGCTTCGAGGTGATCGATCCGGTCACGGTGCGCTATAGCTGGGAGAAGCCCAACCCGGAGTTCCTGCCGGCCCTCGCCGCCGCCCTTCCGCCGTTTATCTACCGGCCGGCACACTACCTGAAGCGCTTTCACGGGCGCTATTTCGATGCGGGCGCGCTCGACGCGCTGGCGAAGGAGCAGGGATTTCAGGGCTGGCCGGCGCTGCACAACAAGATGGACAACCCCGACAAGAACGACAATCCGGCGCTGCCCACGCTGCAGCCCTGGATGACGACCACGGCGATGCCGGCGGAGCGCTTCATCTTCGTGCGCAATCCCTATTTCCACCGGGTCGATCCGGAGGGCCGCCAGCTTCCCTACATCGACCGCGTGGTGATGGACGTCGTCGACGGCAAGATCGTGCCGGCGAAGACCGGCACCGGCGAGTCCGACCTGCAGGCGCGCTACCTGCGCTTCGACAATTTCACCTTCCTCAGGAAGAACGCGGCGGCGTCCGGCTTCGCCGTGCATCTCTGGCGCATCGGCCGCGGCTCGCACATGACGCTCTATCCGAACCTCAACGCCGAGGACCCGGTGTGGCGGACGCTGCTGCGCGACGTCCGCTTTCGCCGCGCGCTGTCGCTGGCGGTCCACCGGCGCGAGATCAACCGCGTGATGTATTACGGGCAGGCGATCGAGAGCCAGAACACGGTGCTGCCGGAGAGCCCGCTGTTCCGGCCCGAGTACCAGACGAGCTGGGCCGCCTTCGACCTCGCCGCGGCCAACCGGCTGCTCGACGAGATCGGCATGACGCGCCGCGACAGCCGCGGCATCCGCCTGCTGCCGGACGGGCGGTCCGCCGACATCGTGGTCGAGACGACGGGCGAAAGCTCCGAGGAGGCCGACGTGCTGCAGCTCGTGCACGATAGCTGGCTGAAAGCCGGCATCAAGCTCCACATCAAGCCATCGCAGCGCGACGTCGTGCGCAACCGGATCTATGCGGGCAAGACCATCATGGCGCTGTTCCCGGGGCTGGAGAACGGCATCGCCACCGCCGACACCAGCCCGCAGGAGCTCGCCCCGGTGCATCAGACGCAGTATCAGTGGCCGCAATGGGGGCAATATGCGGAAACCCGCGGCAAGGCGGGCGACGCGCCGGACATGCCCGAAGCGGAGCGGCTGCTCGTCCTGCTCGACGCGTGGAACAACGCGACATCGCGGAAGCGGCGCGCGCGGGTCTGGGCGGAGATGCTCGCGATCCATGCGGACCAGGTCTTCACCATCGGCCTGGTTTCGGGAACCATGCAGCCGGTGGTGGCCAGTCTTCGATTGCGGAACGTGCCCGAAACCGGCCTTTACAACTGGGACCCGGGCGCGCATTTCGGCATCTACGAGCCGGACACATTCTGGCTCGACATCCCGAGCCAGGTCACGGAAGGACATCGCAAGTGATGCGGCTTCCCGCTCGCGCCGGGCACTGAGGACGGGAGCGCCCGATGTTCGGCTATGCCGTCCGACGCGTGCTGATGATGGTCCCGACCTTGCTGGCGATCAGCGCGATCGTGTTCGTCATCATTCAGCTCCCGCCGGGCGACTACTTCACCACCTATCTCAACGAGCTGCAGAGCCGCGGCGAGTCCGTCGACCTGAACAAGATCGCCTTCCTCAAGCAGCAATACGGCTTCGACCGGCCGCTTTACCTGCAATATGTCTACTGGGTCGGCGGCCTGCTGCAGGGCGACCTGGGCTATTCATTCGAGTATGAGCTGCCGGTGCGGACGGTGGTCGGCGACCGGCTGCTGCTGACGTTCATCCTCTCCTTCACGACGATCGTCTTCACCTGGCTGGTCGCGTTTCCGATCGGCGTCTACACGGCGGTGCGGCAATACAGCGTCGGCGACTATTCCCTCACCTTCCTGGGATTCATCGGCCTGGCGACGCCGAACTTCCTGCTGGCGCTGGTGCTGCAATACCTCGCCCATGTCTGGTTCGGCACCTCGATCGGCGGCCTGATGGACGCGCAGTACATCGACCAGCCCTGGAGCTGGGGCAAGACCGGCTCGGTGTTCGCGCATATCTGGATTCCGGTGATCGTCATCGGCACGTCGGGCACCGCCGGGCTGATCCGGCGGCTGCGCGCCAATCTGCTGGACGAGCTGCGGAAGCAATACGTCGTCACCGCGCACGCCAAGGGCATGCACCCGCTCAAGGCGCTGCTGAAATATCCGCTGCGCATGGCGCTCAATCCGTTCATCGCCGACATCGGCAATCTGCTGCCGCAGGTGATCTCCGGCGCCGCCATCGTCTCGGTCGTGCTGTCGCTGCCGACCACCGGGCCGATGCTGCTGCGCGCGCTGCAGAGCCAGGACATGTATCTCGCGGGCAGCTTCCTTATGTTCCTCGCGGCGCTCACGGTGATCGGCACGCTGCTGTCGGATCTCGCGCTCGCCGCGCTCGATCCGCGCATCCGCTTCGGCGGGCAGGCGGTGTCGTGAGCGAGCCATCCGAGCCGTTGGCGCACTACGTCAGCCGCGCGCCCTACGATCCGGACGAGGCCGAGCCGATGAGCGCGGCGCAGCGCCGGTTTTACAGCGCGTCGCAATGGACGCTGATGTGGTGGAAGCTGCGCCGCCACCGGCTGGCCGTCGCGTCGGGCGTCTTCCTGCTGCTGCTCTACGCCGCCGCCGCCATCGCGGAGTTCATCGCGCCCTACGACCTGCACGCGCGCCACACCGATTATCTCTATGCCCCGCCGCAGGAGGTCCACTTCTTCCACGACGGCGCCTTCGCCGGCCCCTTCGTCTACGGCCTTTCCGTGCGCCTCGATCTCGACAACATGCGCTGGCTCTATTCGGAGGACCGTTCCCGGGTGCAGCCGCTCCGCTTCTTCTGCACGGCGGGCGACTATCCCGGCGCGCGCTACAGCTTCTGGAACCTCGCCGGCGGCGCGTTCCATTTCATCTGCCCGGCGCCGGACGGGCAGCTTTTCCTGCTGGGGACCGACCGGCTCGGCCGCGACATGTTCTCGCGCATCGTCTACGGCGCCCGCATCTCGCTGACCATCGGGCTGCTCGGCATCATGATCAGCATGCTGCTCGGCGTGGTGATCGGCGGCATCGCCGGCTATTGGGGCGGCATCGTCGACAGCGTAGTGCAGCGCGTGATCGAGGTCGTCCGCTCCTTTCCCGAGCTGCCGCTGTGGATGGCGCTGTCGGCGATCCTGCCGGTGACCTGGAGCCCGGTCGCCGTCTATCTCGGCATCACCGTCATACTGGGGCTGCTCGACTGGCCGGGGCTGGCGCGCGCCGTCCGCTCGAAGCTGCTGGCGCTGCGCGAGGAGGATTTCTGCCTCGCCGCGCAGCTCATGGGCGCGTCGCCCAGGCGCATCATCTTCCGCCACCTGCTGCCGAGCTTTTCCAGCCACCTGATCGCGTCGGCCACGCTGTCGATCCCGAGCATGATCCTGGCGGAAACCGCGCTGAGCTTCCTCGGCCTCGGCCTCCGCCCGCCGATCACGAGCTGGGGCATCCTGCTGAACGAGGCGCAGAACATCAGCGTGGTCGCGCTCTATCCCTGGCTCATGCTGCCGGTCGTGCCGGTCATCCTGGTGGTGCTGGCGTTCCAGTTCCTCGGCGACGGCTTGCGAGACGCGGCGGACCCGTACCGGTAAGTTTCGCGCTGCGAAATTGGACCGCTTCGTTGGCGCCGAATACACTTGGACCATGAAACAGCAGCTTCATCTCAATCTCTTCATCAACAGCCGCGGGCATCACGAGGCGTCGTGGCGGCATCCCGAAGCGTCGCCCTTCGCGCTCACCGATATCCGCTACTACCAGGACCTGGCGCGCCGCGCGGAAGCCGGGCTGTTCGACTCGATCTTCCTCGCCGACCAGCTCGCGCTGAACGACGACGTGGAGCGCGCCGGTCGCGTGTGGCTGGAGCCGATCACCGTGCTGGGTGCGCTATCCGTGTCGACCAGCCGCATCGGCCTGATCTCGACCGCGTCGACCACCTACAGCGAGCCGTTCAACCTGGCGCGGCAGTTCGCATCGCTGGATCACATGAGCGGCGGCCGCGCCGGCTGGAACATCGTCACCTCGTGGTCGGCCAGGGCGGCGCGCAACTACGGCGACGCGAGCCAGGTCAGCCACGCCGACCGCTACGCCCGCGCCGAGGAGTACCTGGAGGTCGCAAAGGGCCTGTGGGATAGCTGGGCGGCGGACGCGGTTCTCGACGACCGGAAGGACGGGCAGTACGCCCGCATGGACCGCATCCGGCCGATCGATCACAAGGGCGCGTGCTACGACGTGGCCGGGCCGCTGAACATGCCGCGCTGCCCGCAGGGCCGGCCGGTGCTGGTGCAGGCCGGCTCATCGGACACCGGCCGCCGCTTCGCGGCGCGCCATGCCGAGGCGGTGTTCACCGCGCATATGGAGAAGGCGACGGCGCAGGCCTTCTACGCCGACCTCAAGTCGCTGGCCTTGGAAATGGGCCGGCCGGGCGACCAGATCCACATCCTGCCGGGCCTCAGCCCGATGATCGGTTCGACCGAGGCCGAAGCCCAGCGGATGTCGCAGGAGCTCAACGACCTCGCCGATCCCGAGATCGGGCGGAAGCGGCTCGCGGGCCGGTTCGGCGGCCACGACTTCTCGCACCTGCCGCTCGACACGCCGCTCAAGCCGGAGGATTTCCCGGACCCGTCGACGGTCGAGGCGGCGCGCAGCCGGACCGAGCTGATCGTCGGCCTGGTGCGGCGGGAGGGCCTGACCCTGCGCCAGCTTCTGTCGAAGATGGCGGGCGCGCGCGGCCATTTCACCTTCGCCGGCACGCCGGAGCAGGTCGCCGACCTGATGCAGGACTGGTTCACGGACGGCGCGTCGGACGGCTTCAACCTCATGCCGCCGCTGCTGCCGAAGATGCTCGACGTCTTCATCGCCGAGGTCGTCCCGCTGCTCCAGCGCCGCGGATTGTTCCGCACCGCCTACGAGGGCCAGATGCTCCGCGACCATTTCGGCCTGGCCCGCCCGGAAAGCCGTTTCGGCTGAACGGCGCGGCCTTAAGCAACCGCCCCTCAATTTTTCTTCTTTGCTTGGCCCGCAAGCTCGGCGGCTTGACGATTAATTTGACGCCACTGGAATATTCGATCATTCTAGTTTTGTAGAAATAATAACCGTCAAACCGGGAGGAAGGCCGTGAGTGGGCCATTGGAAGGAATTCGCGTTCTGGATATGAGCCGGGTCTTGGCGGGGCCGTCTTGCTGTCAATTGCTCGGCGACCTGGGCGCAGAAGTAATAAAGGTAGAGCGGCCAAAAATTGGCGACGAGACGCGTACATGGGGGCCTCCTTTCTTGCGCAGCCCCAATGGCGATGACACCAGCGAAAGCGCGTACTACCTCTCCGCAAACCGCAACAAGCGCTCCGTAACGATCGATTTCTCTCGCCCTGGCGGAGCCGCGCTGATACGCCGCCTGCTGGCAAATTGCGATGTTCTGGTCGAGAATCTCAAGGTCGGAGGGATGAAGAAGTACGGCCTCGCGTATGACGATCTGCGCGGTGAATTCCCCGGTCTCGTATTTTGCTCCATTACCGGCTACGGGCAGACCGGCCCCTATGCCGACCGGCCGGGCTACGACATGATGGCTCAGGGCATCGGCGGCATCATGAGTATTACCGGAGAAGCCGATGGGCCTCCGGTCAAAGTGGGCGTGGCGATCAATGACGTAATGAGCGGAATGTATGCGACGGTCGCAATACTTTCGGCGCTGCGCCATCGCGACCGCACGGGCAACGGCCAATATATCGACGTCAGCCTATTGGATGTCCAAGTCGGCTGGCTCTATAACCAGGGACTTAATTATCTATGCTCCGGCGAGGCGCCCGGCCGTCTTGGGACGGCGCATCCTAACAGCTCTCCCTATCAGGCATTTCCCGCCTCCGACGGCTACTTAATCGTTGCTGCGAACAACGATCGGCAGTTCGAGCGCTTCTGCAAAGTCGCCGGATCGCCTGAGCTGCTCGGTGATGAGCGATACGCCACAAATCCCGACCGGGTCCGCAATCGCGATGCCCTGGTCGCGGCGGTTTCCGAGATAACGCGAACGCGCACGATCGACGACTGGATCGAAAGCCTTTCTGCCGCCGGCGTCGGATGCGCGCCGATCAACACGATCGACAGGGTGTTCAACGATCCTCAGGTCCGGCATCGTCAAATGCGAATCGAGATGACGCATCCGCTCGCTGGCGACAACCCAATCGACCTGATCGGTAATCCCATCAAGTTTTCCGAAACCCCCGTCTCCTACCGCAGCCCTCCTCCGATAATGGGGCAGCACACCGGCGAGATATTGCAGGAACTGCTCAACATCGCCGACGACGAGTTGGAAGCTCTACGTGGGCAGCACGTCATCTGAGCCGCGATCTTCGCGCCTCGCAGAAGGAAGCTGAAAATGTCGGTACGGGTAAATTTCGTCGGGTCCGGCGACGCGTTCGGGACAGGCGGGCGATTCAATACCTGCATCATGGTGGACGGAAGGGATGTTCGTTTCACGATCGATTTCGGTGGCACGTCCCTGGTCGCGCTCAACGCTCAGGGCATCCACCACAACACCATCGACGCCATCCTGCTGACCCACATCCATTCCGACCACTCCTCCGGCGTGCCGATCATGCTGATGGACGCGATGCTCGGGGCGAAGCGCGACCGGCCGTTGACGATTGCCGGACCAAAAAACCTGAAAGCACGATTGGAAGAAGCGCGCGAGATGTTGTTCCCCGGATCGAGCGTCATGGAGCCCAAATTCCCGGTTACCTATGTCGAGCTTCCTGTGCAGGAAACCAGCGAATTTCTCGGCCTGAAGGTGACTCCATTCGCCGCTAAACACACGTGGCAAACCGATCCTACCGCGCTGCGGGTGGAGGTCGACGGCAAAATCGTCGCCTATTCAGGCGACGGCGACTGGACGCCGGACCTCGCCAAGGCAAGCAAGAACGCGGACCTTTTCATCGCCGAGTGCTACTTCTATCAAAAGCCCATCAAGTGGCATCTCAACTACCCGTCGATCCAGGAGCACAAGGAAGAATTCGGGGCAAAACGCATGATCCTGACCCATTTCGGGCCGGAGATGCTCGCGATGGCCGACCGCATTCCAGAGGAAACCGCGTTCGACGGCCTAATCGTCGAGCTGTGAAGCGGGAAGCGAGTTGACTTTGGCAACATTTCTATTATTCTAGAAGAATGGATTCCAACCGAGCCGCGGAAGCTTTTTCGGCACTATCGCAGGAGACGCGCGTCAGCTTGCTGCGGCTCCTGGCAAGCGCCGGCGCGATCGGTATGCCGGCCGGAGAGATCCAGGCGAGGCTAAGCGTTCCCGCGTCCACGCTCTCTTTTCACCTTTCGGTCCTCGAAAACGCCGGATTGGTCCAGTCGACGCGACGAGGGCGGCAGATGATCTATGCCGTGCGGATAAACGGGCTTCGCGAGTTGGTGGCCGTCTTGACGGAAACATGCTGCGCCCGGAATCCCGATCTCTGCTTCGACCTCGAAAAACTTTTCCCCGTTCGCATCCCGGAGGAAGCCGGAATGAAGCCTTCTTTCAACGTGCTCTTCCTGTGCACGCACAACTCGGCCCGCTCGATCGCGGCAGAAGCGCTGTTGCACAAGATAGGACGAGGTAATTTTCGGGCGTATTCCGCGGGCTCGGAGCCGGCCGATGCGCCCAACCCGGCGGTGATCGGGAAGCTCAAAGGCCTGGGCCACGACGTCTCGCGGCTGCGAAGCAAGTCCTGGGACGAGTTCGCGCATCCTGAGGCGCCGAAGATGGATTTCGTCATTGCCCTTTGCGACACCGTCCAGGGGCAGCAATGCCCCGAGTTCGGCAATACGGCAGTTACCGCGTCGTGGCCGCTGCCGGATCCTTCGCACTATCGAGGAAGCGAGGTAGAGCGCGGAATCCTGCTCAACCAGCTCATTGCGATGCTGTCCCGCCGGCTGGAGATCTTCTGCAATCTGCCGTTCGAAAGCCTGGACAGGATTTCCCTCAAGACGCGCCTGGACAAGATCGGGGAAAGCTCTCCGGCGAACGCCTGAGAGCACACAAATCCGCAAGGAACATAGGATGGCCGTAGGCATCAACGGTATGGGACGAATGGGCCGCTTGGCGCTTCGCGCGGCTATGGGCGGGGTCTTTCGCGATCCCACCGATCCGCGAGGGTCGAACCGTCTCGATATCGTTCATGTAAACGAAATCAAGGGAGGCGCTGCAACCGCGGCGCATCTTCTGGAGTTCGACAGCGCGCACGGCCGTTGGCGGAGTTCGTTCAGCGTCGAGAACGACAGCGCGATCACGATCGACAATCGGCGCATAAGCTTCAGTGCGGAAGCCGACCCCGCTTCCGTCAAGTGGGGCGATCTGGGCTGCGACATCGTCCTCGAATGCACGGGAAAATTCCTGAAGCTGGAGAAGCTTCAGGCGTACTTCCGGCGCGGCGTGAAACGGGTCATCGTCTCGGCGCCCGTCAAGGACGAAGGCGCGCTCAACGTCGTCGTCGGCGTCAACGACGCTATGTACGACGCGTCCCGGCACCGGGTACTCACGGCGGCTTCTTGCACGACGAACTGTCTGGCGCCCGTCGTGAAAGTGATCCACGAGGGCATCGGCATCCGCCATGGCCAGATCACGACCATTCACGACCCGACCAATACCAACGTCGTCGTCGATGCGCCGCACAAGGACCTCCGGCGCGCGCGTTCCGCGATGCAATCGCTGCAGCCGACGACGACGGGCAGCGCCACCGCGATCGCGCTGATCTATCCGGAATTGAAGGGCAAGCTGAACGGCCACGCCGTCCGCGCGCCCGTCCTGAACGCGAGCCTGACGGATTGCGTGTTCGAATTGCAGCGCCCGACGACCGCCTCCGAAGTCAACGGACTGTTCGAGCGCGCGGAAGGAAATTCCTTGGCCGGCATACTCGGCATCGAGCGCCGTCCGCTCGTATCTGTCGACTACGTGAACGATACGCGCAGCGCGATTGTCGACGCGCCCAGCACCATGGTGACCGACGGCACCTTGTTGAAGGTCTACGCCTGGTACGACAACGAAATGGGCTACGTCTGCCGGATGGTCGATCTGGCGAACATCGTCCTGGAGGCGGGCGTCTGATGTCGGCGGCCCGCAACTACGCCATCGTCACGGCGTCCTACTGGGGCTTCACCCTCACGGACGGCGCGCTGCGAATGCTTGTTCTGCTGCATTTCTTCCGCCTCGGATATTCGCCGTTCACCCTGGCCTTCCTGTTCTTGCTCTACGAAGCAGCCGGCATCTTCGCCAATCTCGGCGGCGGCTGGCTAGCCTCGCGCTTCGGCATCCCGCGCATGCTGGCGGTGGGCCTGACGTTGCAGATCGCGGGCTTGCTGCTCTTGTCGGCGCTCGATCCCGGCTGGGCCATGAGCGCGTCGGTTGCCTGGGTCGTGCTGGCGCAGGGCGTTTCCGGGGTGGCGAAGGACATCACGAAGACAGCCTCGAAATCCGCAATCAAGGCGACCGCATCGCAAGACAACGGCCAGCTATTCCGCTGGGTCGCATGGTTCACCGGATCGAAGAACACGATGAAGGGCATCGGGTTCTTCCTCGGCGGGCTCCTGCTCGAAACAATCGGCTTCCGGTCCGCCCTATGGCTCATGGCCGGGCTGCTCGGACTGATACTGATCGCGGGCGTGCTCTCGTTGCCGGCCGCGCTCGGCCGGGCAGGATCGTCCAAGAGCATTCGCGAGCTTTTCAGCAAGTCGGCCGGCGTCAATATACTCGCCGCTGCCCGAATATTCTTGTTCGGCGCCCGGGATGTCTGGTTCGTCGTCGGCCTGCCGGTTTTCCTCTATTCGCAGAACTGGAAATTTATCGAGGTCGGCGCCTTCCTGGCGGCGTGGACCATCGGTTATGGAATGATCCAGGCTGCCGCGCCGTCGCTGGTCCGACGGAGCGAAGACGGCTTGAGCCGCGAGATTCCGGCGGCCCGCCTTTGGGCGGGCCTGCTGACGGCGATTCCCGCCGTGCTCGCGATTTCCGTGACGGTGGCCGGGCCGCGGCCATCGGAGATTGTCGTTGTCGCCGGCTTGGCCGTATTTGCCATTCCCTTCGCGGTCAGCTCTTCGCTCCATTCCTATTTAATCCTTGCCTACGCCGGATCGAAGAAGGCCGCGGAGGATGTCGGGTTTTATTATGCGGCGAACGCAACGGGGCGGTTGATCGGCATCCTGCTGTCCGGCCTCCTCTACCAGCTCGGCGGCATGGTGGTATGTCTGCTGGGATCCTCGGTCATGCTGTTGCTTTGCTTCCTGATAACCTTCGCTCTCCCGCTACAGGCCGCCGAAAGCACCCCGAAGGCCACCGCGGCTTCGTGAGGCATCTCGGCGGCATTGCGCTTGACACCTTGATGGGCAAGGTATAGGAATCGGTCATGCCTAGACCATCGATGCATCTGAAGAATGTCGAGCGGCCCGCGGTGGACTACACCGACCGGGCGTATTGGAACGGCATCATCAAGATGAGCCTCTCCAAGTTCTTCATCTTGTGCGTGCTGCACGAGAAACCGATGCACGGCTATGAAGTCGCGCGAAGAGTGGAGCGCTCGACCAATGGCTGCTGCTCGCCGACCGAGGGCACGATCTACCCCGTGCTCCGCGAATTCGAGGAGGGCGGGTACGTGACATCCGCAGCCGAGACCGTCTCGGGGCGCGAGCGCAAGGTTTACACCCTGACCGAGAAGGGGCGCGAGGCGTTCAAGGTGGCGGTCGCGGCTTGGATGGACGTGACGCGCTGCCTGATCGATTCCGAGAAACTGGTCTGCACGGGCGATAAAGGCTCGATCTGCTGCCCGTAACCGTCTTTTTTATTTGCGCTTATCCCTTGATGTACGATGCAACGATGATTGAGGTTATCGATGATTGAGAAACTTCCCGTCGCCGTCATCGGTGCCGGCCCCGTCGGCCTCGCCGCCGCCGCGCACTTGGTCGAGCGCGGGCTGACCCCGCTCGTGCTGGAGCGCGGCCCGTCCGTCGGCGCCTCGCTTCTTGCGTGGGGCCACGTTCGCGTCTTCTCTCCCTGGTCGGTCAATATCGACAGCGCCGCAAGATCGCTGCTCGAAGAGACAGGCTGGACCCCGCCCGATCCCAGCGCGCTGCCGACCGGCAGCGAGATCGTGCGGCGATACCTCGCGCCGCTCGCGGAGCATCCGGCAATCGCGCCGCATATAATCCTCGGCGCCACGGTGAAAGGCATCGCCCGGGCCGGGCTCGACAAGGCCGTGTCGGCCGGCCGCGAGGCGGCGCCCTTCGTCGTCCGCTGGCGCGATGCGGAGGGCGGCGAGCACGCGAGCCGCGCCCGCGCCGTCATCGACGCCTCCGGAACATGGAGCCAGCCGAACCCGATGGGGGCCGACGGCCTGCCGGCTGCGGGCGAAACGGAGCTCACCGACCGGATCGCCTACGGCATTCCCGACGTGCTCGGCGCCGAGCGCGCGCGCTATGCCGGCCGGCGCGTGCTTGTCGTCGGCAGCGGCCATTCCGCCATCAATGTGGTGCTCGACCTGTTGCGACTGCAGGAGACGGCGCCGGCCACGCGGGTTACATGGGCGCTGCGCCGGAACCGGATTGGGAAGCTGCTGGGCGGCGGCCTGAACGACCAGCTTCCGGCGCGCGGCGCGCTCGGGCTGGCCGCGAAACGGGCGATCGACGAAAGACGGCTGGACCTGTTGGCGCCATTCGCAGCCGAACGGATCGCCCGAACGGAAGACGGCCTGTCCGTTTCCGGACGCCTCGACGGAAAGTCCGTGACGCGCGCCGTCGACCGCATCGTGGTCGCCACCGGGTTCCGGCCCGACCTCGGCATCCTGCGCGAACTGCGTGTCGCGCTCGATCCGACCGTCGAGGCGCCGCCCGCGCTCGCGCCGCTGATCGATCCCAACCTGCATTCCTGCGGGACCGTGCGGCCCCATGGCGCGCGCGAGCTCGGCCATCCGGAGACCGGCTTCTACATCGCCGGCTCCAAGTCCTACGGCCGCGCGCCGACATTCCTGATGATGACGGGTTACGAGCAGGTCCGGTCGGTCGTCGCCGAGATTGC
Organism: Alphaproteobacteria bacterium; assembly: GCA_009377445.1. Lineage (GTDB taxonomy): Bacteria > Pseudomonadota > Alphaproteobacteria > UBA8366 > UBA8366 > WHUA01. The sequence goes on from WHUA01000001.1 coordinate 410,670, forward strand.
CGGCGACCATGCGGCGGCGCGCGAGGTTCGGCTCGTCCTGCCCGAGACGGGCGTGTGCAACACGGCGGCGGTCGTGGGATCTCCGGCGTCGGATTGCTGTGGCGGGCCCGCGCCGTCCGATATCGCCGCCTGTTGCGCGGCGGATGCCGCCGCGAAAGCCGCCGGCGATGCAGGCTGCGGCTGCGCCACGCCCGACACAAGCGCCGCCGCCGCCGTCGCGAAGGCGCCCTGCTGCGGCACGGCGCCGTGACCGTGCGTCAGCCGGCGGGCGGAAGGCCGTTGCCGCGGCGGATGTCGTTGACGATCTGCAGCACGCGCTCGCGGTAGGGCCGGTACTGCACGCCGAACTCCTGCACCAGCCGCGTGTTGTCGATCATGTGGTTGCCGGAGATGGCCTTGCCGCCGGTCTCCTTGTCGAAGCCGATCTTCGCGTCCGGCAGGTATCCCTGCACGATGTCGGCGATCTCGCCGAGGCTGATCGCGACGCCGCCGGTGTTGTAGATGCGGTGCTGCGGCTTGTCGGCCATGAGCACGCGGGCGAACACCTCCGTGACGTCGTCGACATGGATCGGGCAGCGCATCGCGTCCTTGAACGGGAACCTGATCGCGTTGCCGCGCGCCGATTCGGTGATGACGTTCACGTGGTCGACCGAGCCGCGCACCTTGTCCGGGCCGGTGACGTTGGCGGGGCGGATGCCGGTGATCAGCATGCCGAATTTTTCCGTATAGTCCTGCGCCTGCCATTCGTTGACAATCTTGTGCTTGGCGTACTGGTATTCGCCGTGCACGTCGTCGGCCTCCGTCACCGGGCGGTCGCCGTAGTGGGTCTGCTTGCCGTTCACGGCGAGGGAGCTGGCGTACATCGTGTGCTTCGCGCCGAGCAGCCGCGCCGCCTCGAAGCAGTTGTCCATGCCGAGGATGTTGAGCTTCATCGCCACATGCGGCGGATGGTCGGAGCCGAGCATGTAGGAGAGGTTGATCACCCGCTCCGGCGCGGCCTTGGTCATCGCGGCCATGACGTCGTCGAACTGGGTCACGTCGCCGCGCACGACGGCGACCTTGTCGCCGAGATCGGCGAAGGAATGGGCGCCGGGGTTGATGTCCATGCAGGTGACGCGCTGCCCGCGCGCGACCAGCAGGCGGACGAGGCGATGGCCGATGAAGCCGGTGCCGCCGATGACGAAGACTGACATGCGCTTTCCTCCCCAACCCGTGCGTGAATGCCCGAAAACGCTAGGCCCGGCGGCGCGGCGGCGTCAAGTCGAGGTCAGCCACAGGCTCGATTCCAGCGCGTCCGGAAGGAGCGGCAGCGCCCCCGCCGCGCTCGCGCGCACCGCGTCGCCGAGCCGCGTCGCCGCGTAGTGCGATGCGAACTCGATCCGCCAACCGGCCTGCTGGACGAGCAGCGCCACGGCCGATTGCTCGTTGTAGCCGCGCCAGGACCACGCCGCGGGATAAGGGTCCGGCAGGAAGATGTCGTGAAAATGGACGAGGACGCCGGGCGGCAGGATCGGCAGCACTGCGTTCAGCAGGAAATCGACGTCGCTGCCGGGCATCAGGACGTGGGAGGAATCGATGCTGAGGATGTCCCCCGCCGCCAGCGCGCGGAACGGCTCGATTCCGGCCCACTGCACCGGCATCGCCATCGTTCGGAGGGCCGGCACGCCTTCCATCGCGGCACGTGGAGCAGGGTCGATCGACAGCAGCTCGGCCGCGAGCGCTTCATCCGCGATCGCCCTGGCGTAGAAGCGTGTCGAGTGACCGCTGCCGACTTCGACGATGCGCCGCGGACGGCACGTACGGGTGATCGCGTACGCCATCGCCGCGTCGAGACGCGGAAACCAGTCCTGGCTCCAGCGCGGCGCGGGCGGGCCGTCGCCGCCGATCGCCTGCAGCGCCGCCGCATAGGGCGCCATGCGGGCGAGCCAGTCCCGCATCGCGCCCGACCGGGCGGCGAAGCGCGCTTCGAGCATGGGCGAGCGGCACGCCTCGGGGTCGGCGTGCACGGCGGCGGCGCTCGGCGCGAAATAGCCGCGCGAGCGAAATCCGCTGACGGTTTGCAGCCCGAGCCACAGCCGGCGCCACCGGCCGCGGAGCGCCGTCACGGCGTCAGCACCATGCCTTCGCGGGCGACGACCGTTCCCGGCCGGGCAATCTCCGCCGCCGCGGCGATGCCGTCCATGCGGTCGTCGTCGTGGTTCGGATCGTGGTGGAATATCACCAGGGTCTTCGCTGCCGCGGCGTCCGCCAGCCGCACGCCCTCCTGCCAAGTGGAATGCCCGTAGCCCCGGTACTTCGGATATTCCTCGTCCGAGTAGGTCGAATCGTAAATCACCAGGTCCGCGCCCTTGATCAGGCGGACGATCCGCCGGTCGCGCTTGCCGTCCTCGTGCTCCGTGTCGGTCACGTAGCAGATCGACCGGCCGCCATATTCGATGCGATAGCCGGTCGCCCGGTTCGGATGATTGAGCAGCGCGGTGCGGACGGTAATTCCGTCGCCGGGCGACAGCACGCCGCCCGCCGCGAAATCGACGAAGCTCACATCCGCCTTGAAGGCAGTCGGCGGGATGGGGAAGAGCGGCGCCATCATCATCTCCATCAGCACGCGCCGCAGGTCCGACTCGGGCAGCAGGTGGCCGGCCGAGAGGCGGACCTTGTTGCCGGCGGAATACAACGGCGCGAAGAAGGGCAGTCCGCAGATGTGGTCGAAATGGGTGTGCGTCAGATACAGCTCGGCCTCGACCGGCCCGTTTCCGACGAGGCCGTTGCCCAGATCGCGCAGCCCGGTCCCGGCGTCGAAGATGAGCAGGCGCCCGCCGCAGCGGATCTCGACGCAGGACGTGTTGCCGCCGTAGCGCACCGTCCGCGGACCGGGACATGCGATGCTGCCTCTGACCCCCCAGAATTTTACGAAGAAGTCGGCCGTTTGGACCATGCGCCTTCAAGCTCGCATACTCTGCCGCCGCCGGCTGCTGCGATCGGCCTCAGTCTGCGTATTTGCCCGCCGGGTGTAAAGCGCACTTGCGGCTACGCGCACCACCAACGATGCTTGCACCGGGTCTCCGCCCCTCTCCATGCACCCCTTCGGCGCGAGCGATGGCCAACCGGACGACGGACTCGGATACGAACTGGACGGGCCTCGCTTTCGGGCTTTCGCTCGCCGTGCTCGCCGCCTATCAGCAGCTCAAGCTGCCGCCGGTCCTGCCGATCCTGATCCAGGAGTACGGCTTCAGCCGCATCCTGGCGGGCGGCTTCGTCTCGGTCTACGCCGCATGCGGCCTGCTGCTGTCGCTTCGCCTCGGCGCCATCATGCAGCGCCACGGGGCGGCGGGGCTGCTGAATCTCGCCTTCGTCCTGTTCGCCGCGGCCGCCGGGGTCATGATGCTGTGGCCGGCGCTGGGCTGGCTGTTCCTCGTCGCCCGCGCGGTGGAAGGAATTGCCTTCGCCATCCTGGCGATCGCCGGGCCGGCGATCTGCACGGCGAGCGGCGGCAGGCGCGGGCTCGCCGTCTCGTCAGCGCTGATCGCGACCTGGATTCCCGTCGGCGCGCTCGTCGCCAACCTGGCGGCCGTGGGGCTGGTGGAGTGGGCGGGCTGGCGCGCCCTGTGGTGGGTCGGCATCGGCGCGACGGCGGCGATGGCGGCCTGGACCGCCGTTATACGGGCCGGTGGGCGGACCGGCGGGCGGGTCCGGCTCGGCGCAATGGCGTATGCCGCAACCGCGGCGGCGGCGCCGAGCCGCGCGCAATGGCGGATGATGACCCTGGCCGCCCTGCTCTTCACCGTCTGGTCGGTGCAGATGTTCGCCTACTTCACCTGGCTTCCGGACTATCTCGTCGACACCTACGGCCAGTCGCCGCGCATCGCCGCGCTGCTGTTCATGATTCCGCTGGCGGTGCTCACGGTCTTCAACCTGATCGCCGCGCCGATCCTGCGCGCAGGCGTACCCGTCGCCATGCTGCTCGCGGCCGCGATCGGCGTGCAGACCCTGGTCTGGCTCGTGCTGCCGCACCTCGGCCCGGTCGCCGCCGGGATCGCGGCGTTCCTCGTCTTCGCCGCCGCCGCCGGCATCGCGCCGACCTGCCTGTTCGCGCTGCCGGGCACCATCTTCGGCGTGGAAGGGGCGGGTGGCCGGGCGTTCGGCGTGCTGATGACCGGGCGCAATCTCGGCGTGCTGTGCGGTCCCCTGATGACCGGCGCCCTGGTTCAGCTCACCGGCGGCTGGGATACGGTGCCGAAGGTGCTGGGCGCGCTCGGCGTGCTATCGATGATCGGCGCGTTCGGACTGCATTTCCGGCTGCGCCGGCTCAGCTATGGGATCAGCTTGTAGCCGCCCGGCTCCGTCACCAGGATTTCGGCGCGCGAGGGATCGCGCTCAATCTTCTGCCGCAGCCGGTAGACATGCGTTTCCAGGGTGTGCGTGGTGACGCCGGCGTTGTAGCCCCATACCTCGCCCAGCAGCGTGTCGCGGCCGACGACCTTGTCGCCCGAGCGGTAGAGGTATTTCAGAATGGCGGTTTCCTTCTCGGTCAGCCGGATCTTCTTGTTGGTGCCGTCGTCCATCAGGACCTTCGAGCTCGGCATGAAGGTATACGGGCCGACGCTGAAAACGGCGTCCTCGCTCTGTTCGTGCTGGCGCAGTTGGGCACGAAGGCGCGCTAGCAGGACGTTCAGGCGAAACGGCTTGGAAATGTAGTCGTTCGCCCCGGCATCGAGGCCGAGAATGGTGTCGGCGTCCGAATCCGCCGCCGTCAGCATGATGATCGGCGATTTGACGCCGCCGCGGCGCATCAGGCGGCAGGCTTCCCGCCCGTCCATGTCGGGCAAGCCGACGTCGAGAAGGATAGCGTCGAAATACTCCTTCTTCGCCATCTCGATGGCTTCCGAGGCGGTGCCGCAGGATGCGGTCGCGAATTCCTCGTGGAGCTGCAGTTGCTCGTCGAGCGAATGGCGCAAGATCTCGTCGTCGTCGACCAGCAGAATCTTCTTTCCCGTCATCCTCTGCACTCCGGCACGCGGTTCACCTACCTAGGTAGCGATGGTTATCTGGTACGATAAGGCTGCCCGATCAAGCGCCCCCGACGGCGGCCCGGAACCGGGCAAGCGGGCTTATTTTCGTTACTATCGCACGGAATGACGGCCTTTTCATCGGGAATAGCCGCGCGCCGCCTCACGGCAAAGTGACGCTCCGTGAGCATTTGCGGCCGGCGCGCGGGAGCGACGCGAAAAAATCGATATGGCCCACGGCCGCCGAGAGGCGGCGGGCGTCTATCTGTTCCTGCCGCCGCCGGCGCCATTCTTCCGCTTCGCCCGGCCCCGCCGCTTCGGCGATGCCGGAAACGAGCGCGCGCAGCATCGGCCCGTCCGCCGGACCGAGCCGCCAGTCGCTTCGCGCGGCCTGCAACCGGTAGCCGTGCCGGCGGAGCGCCGCGGCGATCCGCTGCGGCGCGTGCGGGCCGAGCGCCGGGCCGAAGCCTTTGCCGCGGCGCTGATCGCGGCGAAAGCGGCCGAGGATTGCGCGATCCTGCGCATCGCCGGGCGAGAGCGCGACCCGCCCATCGACGGTCAGCGCGAAAAGCAGCGGAAGACCGTGGCATGCGGCGTCCCGGATCAGCGCCTCGAGCCATCTTGCCGAGACGAGATCGCAAAGCGCCGAGGCGGTGACGCCATCGTGCCGGCCGAAACCGAGCGAACGGCGCGGCCGCGCCAGGTCGATGCGGCGGGCATCGCCGGCGCCAAGCCCCTCGCCCGCGGCGGCCAGCAGATCCGGATCCGCATCGATCAGCGCCCAGCGCAGGTCGCGGCGGCCGAGGGCGGCGAGATAGCGCGCGTTGGCGCCGCCGCCGCAGGCGAGATCGGCCACCCGCGCCTTGCGCGGCAGCGAACGGAGAAATGCCTCCGCCAACGCTTTCGACCGCGCCCTGCGATCGTATGGCTCGCGGAGCGCAAGCCATGCCGGGTCGAATCGCTCGGCGGCCGCGGCGCTCATTCGTCATGCGACTCCGCTATTTCGGAGAGCGCCAGCGCGAAGGCTTTCGCGGTATCGCTCCATCGCGGCAACGACCGGCCCGCCTGCCACGCACCCTCGGCCTTGCCGCGGCGGTAGGCGGGATCGCCGATCATGCGCCGCAGCGCCGCGGCGAGCGCGCCGCGGTCGCCGGCCGGAACGACGATGCCGGCCGCATCGGGCACGGTATCGGCGACCGCGCCGGCGCCGCTCGCCACGATGGGAAGGCCGCGCGCCATCGCTTCGGCGAACACCATGCCGTAGCCCTCGTAGCGCGACGCCAGCACGAAGATGTCCGCCTCGGCGTAGAGGCTTTCGAGCGCCGCCCCGTACTGCGGCCCGGCGAGCCGCACGCGCGAACCCATGCCGTGCCGCGCGGCCGTCTCCTCCAACCGGCGCGCCATCCCGTCCCCGTCGCCCGGCCCGTCGCTCGGCCCGGCGCAGGTCAGCCGCCAATCCAGGCCGGCGCAGGACGAGAGCGCTTCCAGCAGGTCGGCATGCCCCTTGCGCGGCGTCAGCGATGCGACGCAGAGAAGCCGCACCGGCCCGCCGGCCGAACCGGCCGCGCGCTGCGCCGGCTCGACCCCCGGCGCGGCGATGCGGATGCGGCCGGCCGGCACCGCGAAGTCGCCGAGCCGGCGCGCCATCGCCGGGCTCGGAACGATGAGACGGCGCAGCAGGGCGAAAAGCCGCCGCTCGACCGCGAAGAGCCAGGCGCTTTCCTCGGCGCTCAGGCCGGTTTCATCCGTCGTGGGATGGTGGACGAGGCCTGCGAACGCCAGCCGCCCGGCATGCTGCGGCAGCGCGGCGTCGAGCGCCGGCAGCGCCAGGCCGTCGATCACCGCCAGGCCGCCATCCGGCAATGCCGCGAGGAGAGCCGCGGCGGCGTTCGACGTCGCCGCATCGGGCAGCGGAAAGCGGCCCGGAAGCTCGTGCAGATCGACCCGCCAGCCGGCGCGGCGCAGCGCGTCGATCACCCGGCGGTCGTAGATCGTGCCGCCCGAGGTCTGGGCGATCGGCCCGGGATGAATGAAGTGCAGCGCCATGGAGCCCGCCCCGGAGCCCGCCCCGCTCATCGCCCGATCCCGTGGCCCGATCCCGTGGATTGTCACTGTCGCCGCACGGGCCCACGATAGCTTGCCCAGGCATTCGGCGTTTCCCGCAGCGTCACCTCGATCTCGCCGAGCGCGGAGGCGGTGTCGCCGCCCAGCCGGCCGGCGAGCACGCCGTTGCGGTAGCGGCGGAATATCTCCTGCGCGAGAAACTCGGTCGTGGTGACGACGCCGGAGAAGTCCGGCAGCTCGTCGAGGTTGCGATAGGCCAGCGGCGCCAGCGCCTCGGCCAGAAGCGCCCGCGCGCGGCCGATGTCGGCGACGATGTTGTCGCCGTCCAGCCCGTCGCGGCGAAGCTGCACCTCGACGACATAAGTTGCGCCGTGCAGCCGTTGCGCCGGGCCGAACACGTCGCCCTTCAAGCTGTGCGCGATCATGACGCTGTCGCTCACGGTGACGCTGAACAAAACCGCCGCCTCCCTGTTCGCCCGCTAATCATAAGTGACGACGTGACATAGCGTATCGCCGGGATCCGCCACAAGCCGCGCCATCGTTTCCGGCAATGCGTCGAAAGGCGATTCGCCGGTAAGGAGCGCATCGAAGACCGGGTCGCGCAACAGCTCGAGGGCGAGGCAAAGGCGGTCCCGCCGGCTGCGGTTGGCGCGGCGCGACGGGGCGACGGAGCCGACCTGCGACGACCGCAGCACCAGGCGGCGGGAATGAAAATTCTCGCCGAGCGGGACCGATACCGGCGCGTCGCCGTACCAGCTCAGGTCCAGGACCGTCGCCTCGAAGGCCGCGAGCCGCAGCGCGGTCGCGAGGCCGGCCGCCGTGCCGCTGGCATGGATCACCAGGTCCGCGTCCGCCGCCGCCGCATCGGGAAGCGCAAAGCCGGCGCCGAGCGCTTCGGCGACGCGCCGCCGGCGCGGGTTCAGATCGATCAGCTCGACCCGCGCCGCCGGATGGCGCGCGGCGAGCGCGGCGGCGAGGCAGCCGACGACGCCTCCGCCGACCACGGCGATCCGGTCGCCGAGGCGGGGCGGCGCATCCCACAGCGCATTCACCGCGGTTTCCATGTTGGCCGCGAGCACGGCGCGGCGGTCGGGAAGGCCGGGCGGAATCGGCACCGTCGCCTCGCCGGGCACCGTGAAGCGGTCCTGATGGGGATGCAGGCAAAAGACGCGCGCGCCGTCTTCCGTCCTGCCGGCGACGGCGTAGCCGTATTTGACCGGCGCGGGAAACGCGCCCTCCTGGAACGGGCAGCGCATGACGCTGCGCTGGCTCGCCGGCACCGCGCCGCGAAAGACGAGGCTTTCCGTGCCCCGGCTGATGCCGCTGGCGACGGCATGAACCAGCACCTCGCCGGGACCGGCGGGGTGGAGCGGCGCCGGCCGGATCTCGCCCTTCCCCGGCGCCGCGATCCAGAAGGCGCGTGCGGCGGCGGCGTTCACGCGCCCATTCCCCGCAGATCGCATTCCACCATGAGGTCCGCGCCGAACCGGAAGTAACGCACGGGCGGCCGGATGCTTTCGGACAGCGTGCGGACCTGCGGCAGCGATATGCCCATGCGCCCGGAACCGATGATCAGCGGCGCGATCGTCACCTGGAGAAAATCGAGGCCGCCCGCCTCGAGGAAGCGCGATACCGTGATCCCGCCGCCTTCGATGAACAGCCGCGCGATGCCGCGCGCCGCCAGCGTCCGGCGGATCGCCTGCGGGCACAGCCCCTGCCCCAGGCGCGGGATGCCGACGACCTCGGCCGTGCCGTGCCGCGCCGCAGTCGCTGTCGCCCCCGCCTTGTCCTCCGCGGTCAGCAGCAGCGTCGCCGCGGATGAGTCGCGGAAGACCTGGTAGCCGATATCGAGGCGGCGGTCGGTGTCGACGACGACCCGCACCGGATTCCTGCCGGAACAAAGCCGCACCGTGAGCTGGGGATCGTCGTGCCGCACCGTCCCGGCCCCGATCAGCACCGCGTCGCAGAGCGCCCGCATGCGGTGATTGTGCAGGATATCCTGCTCGCCGGTGACGTAGTGCGACGCGCCGGACGCCGTGGCGATGCGGCCGTCCAGGCTCTGCCCGAGATGCGCCACGGCCACGGTCGGCCCGGCTTCGAGCAGCGGCAGATACAGGTCGCGGAGCGACGGCGCCGGAAAATCCCCGTCCCCGGCGGCGGCGTGCCCTTTCGGCTGTCCGCCGAGACGGCGCCGGTCGCCGCGCAAACTGCCGGGCGGTTGCTTCGCCAAAAGCAACAGCTTATCCCACGCCGCGTCGTCGTCGGATTGCGCTTCGGCGACGTGTTTTCCAACCGGCCTCATCGCTGCCTACGATGCGATGGCGGAACCGCCTTGGCAAGCGGCCAATCCGATCACATTTATGCGTGCGGCCTCGCGGCGCTGGCGATCCTGCCCCAAGCCGGCGCATATTTTGACACGAGGCAGGCCTGCCGAGACGGAGATCGAGCGGAATGGACGGACGCAACCCGACGCCTACAGGCGGAACCGCCGCCGCCCCGGGTCCGCTGCAACATCCCGCCGCGGCGGCGGCCGGCGGCGCCATTCTGGTCGCGGCGGCGAGCCTGTCGCTGTTACAGGCGCCAGCGCCGGCGATTGTGGCGGTGGCGTTGTTCGGGGCCATCGCGCTCGTTGCCCTGACCGCCTTCGCGCAGATGCGGCCGCGCCCGCCGTTCGGCGCGGCGAATGCGATCACGCTCGGCCGCGCCGGCATGGTGGCGGTCGTCGCCGGGTATGCGGCCGAGCCGCCGCCCGGCGAGGACGAAGCGTGGTGGATTGCCGCCGGACTTGCGGGAACGGCGCTGCTGCTCGACGGCGCCGACGGCTGGGCGGCGCGGCGGCGCGGGCTTGCAACGGCATTCGGCGCACGCTTCGACATGGAGGTCGACGCGCTCGCAGCCCTCCTTCTGTCGCTCGTCATCTGGCGCGCGGACCGGACGGGCGCCTGGATCGTCCTGATCGGCGCGCTTCGCTATCTTTTCGTGCTTGCCGGCTGGGCGCTCCAGGCGATGCGGCGGCCGCTGCCGCCGAGCCGGCGGCGGCGGGCGATCTGCGCGCTGCAAGGCGCGCTGCTGGTGCTTTGCCTCCTGCCGGGGTTGCCGGCCTGGGGCGCGCCCGCATTGGGCGCGCTCGCGCTCGCCGCGACGGGCATCTCCTTTCTGATCGACACCATCTGGCTGATCCGCCGCCGCGGCCCGTCCCCCTAGGGAGCGCCTAGGGAGCGCCTAGGGAGCGCCTAGGGAGCGCCTAGGCAGCTTCCGCTCGCGATGCGGAAATATCTGCCGAAACCGCCCCGCTTGGCGCCCCGTATTCCGCCCCGCCTTCCGCGATGGCCCGCCGAATCCGTCCGCCGGCGCCGTGGCATGCTCCTTGCGTTGAGACAGGCGGGGAGCGAGTTCGCCATAGAATGTCTGAAGCAGCCGTCATAGCCGCCCATACACCCGTCGCGACCGGCCCGCCGCCGTCCGCAGCCGGAGAGCGGCGGCTGCGTGAAATCGATCTCTATGCCGAAGGGAACAGCTTCGCCGAACCGGACGGATCGGGCGGCGCCCTCGAGGGATTGTTCGGCGCGGACGGCATCGGGTTCAAGGACCTGCTCGACATCGTCAATCCGCTGCACCACCTGCCGGTCGTCGGCACGCTCTACAGGGCGGTCACCGGCGACGCGCTTGCGCCGGGCTCGCGCGTCCTGGGCGGTACGCTGTTCGGCGGAATCGGCGGCTTCGTCGTCTCGCTGGTCAACGCCGTCGTCGAGAACGAGACCGGCTCCGATTTCGGGGACAAGGCGCTTGCCCTGTTCCGGGACGACGGCGCGCCGCACCGGAACCTAGCCGACGGCGGACGGGGCGCGACGGCCGCAGCCGACGGCCCCTTCGCCGCGAGCACGCCGGCAGCGCCGGAGCCCGAACCCGCGCCGGCAGGCAGAGCCTTTTCCATTTTCGCCGGGCCGCCGCAGGCGTCCGCCAGAACGGCGGGCCGCTCGGCGGCCACGGAAAACCCGACGGAGGCGCTGATCCGGGCGCGGGCGGCGGTTCCGGCGTCGCGGCGGCCGGGAATCGCGGGCCCGTCATCCACCGTGGCGCCCGCACCGGCCAAGCCGGCGCGGGGGGCAGCTCCCAACGACGCCGTCGCGTTCGCCGGCCCGGCGGCGCCCCAGGGCGCGGCGGACACGGCGGCTGCGAGCGCATCGCCCGCTCCCGGCCCTTCGCCCCGCGCGCCCGCGCCCGACGTCGCTGTCTTGATGCGCGATGCGCTCAACAAATACGACGCATTGATGAAGAGCCGCACCGGCCCTAGCATCTCAAGCGACTTCTGACGCTGGGAGCGCCGGCGACCGCAACGATGGACATAGCTGTCTTTCCCGACAACCGCCTGATCCTGGGGACCCTGAAGCTCCGCTGCGCCCTGGGCGCGACCGGCATAACCGCCGCGAAGCGCGAAGGCGACAAGGCGACGCCGGCGGGCAGGTTCGCGCTGCGCCGCGTGCTTTACCGTGCCGATCGCCTCGCCGCGCCGCGCACCGCATTGCCGGTCGCGCCGATCGGGACCGGGGACGGCTGGTGCGACGCGCCCGGCGACCCGCAATACAACAAGCCGGTGACGCTGCCCTACGCCGCCAGCCATGAGCGCCTGTGGCGCGAGGACCACCTCTACGACATCGTCGTGGTCCTCGGATACAACGACGCCCCGCCGGTCGCCGGCAAGGGCAGCGCGATCTTCATGCATGTCGCCCGGCCCGGCTACGCGCCGACGGAAGGGTGCGTGGCGCTGGCGCTGGCGGACCTGGAGGCCGTGCTCGCGCGCTGCGGCCCCGGGGACTGCATCCACATCCATGCCGGCACGGCCGAAGACTAAATGCGATGGCCGAATATCGCGGTGCCGACGCGCACATGGGTCGCGCCGAAGGCGACGGCGATGGGATAGTCGGCGGACATCCCCATGCTGAGGTTGACCAGGCCGTGGCGCCGTGCGATCTCGCGCAAAAAGGCGAAATGGAGCGACGGCTCCTCATCGACCGGCGGAATGCACATCAGCCCGGTCACCGGCAGGTTCAGCGCATCGATGCAGTGGCGGATGAAGGCGTCGGCCGCATCGGGCATGACGCCGGCCTTCTGCGGCTCGGCGCCGGTATTCACCTGGACGAAGCATTCGCGGCGGAGGCCCGACCTTTCCATCTCGCGGGCGAGCGCCTGGGCGAGCCGCGGCCGGTCGAGCGTTTCGATCACGTCGAAGATTTCCAGCGCCTTGGCTACCTTGTTCGTCTGCAACGCGCCGATGAGGTGGAGCCGGATACCAGGCTGTCCGCTGCGCAGCGCCGGCCACTTGGCTTCGGCTTCCTGGACGCGATTCTCTCCGAAGCTGCGCTGTCCGGCGGCGATCGCTTCGGCGATCCGTTCCGCGGGCATCGTCTTGCCGACGGCGACGAGTGTCACCTTGGACGGGTCGCGTCCCGCCTCGCGCGCCGCCATCTCGATCCGGGCATGAACCGCGCGGAGATTCCGCGGTATATCGGCAGATTCGCTCATTTTTCCTGGGCCGCCGTCAAAGCTTTTCGGGAATCCCGCTGCGGGCATGCTGCGGAATCGTCACAATACTAAAGATTCCGCTTTCCGCCATATTGGATACCAAGTATTGATTTACACATTACTGTAAACTCATGTTAGCAAATGCCGTGGTGCGGGCGGGCGTTTCCGTATGCTGAGATCGGGGCCGCTATCCGAGGCTGGATCGAAGGAATGCGCCGCCGCATGCAGGGTGACAGGAATTTTGCACGGATTTAAGATGGTCCTTGGCATGGCCGACCGAGTCGCGACAACCGGACCGACCTGCCTCCTTCGGGGGCGGAGCGCCGTTATTGCGGCGGGCGCCGCTTGTGCGCTGCTCGGCCTCGCGATGGCGGCGGGCCCGGCGGCAGCGGGTCCCAAGGAACAGCCGGCCGCCAAAGACCATTTCCAAGTGTACATCGGCGATCCTGCGCGATCGTTCGGCGCGGGAAGTTCGCCCTATGGGCTGGAGCGCGAGTGGGGAAGCGTGCGGCTGACCGAGCCGGGATCGGCCCCCGTCGCCGGCGGGCTGCGCTCGCAATCCTTGACGGACGGCGCTTCCGGCACGGGCGTGACCTATTTCACGCCGAGTCTTTCCGGCGTGCGCGTCGGCGTGGGCATGTCCGCCCTGCCCCAGGAAGGAGCGGCGGACGGCAAGGGCGCGGCGCAATATACCGGGCTCGGCCCGCGCGCAACCTCGCCGCGCGACCCATCGGGCAACTGGCAGGTCGGCGGCAAGGTCGGCTATTCCGCGCTCGAGATCGGCGCCAATATCGGCGACCATCCCGACCCCACCTGCGAAGCCGGGGTTGCGTGCAAAACCAATGACTTCTGGGATGTCGGCGTAGCCCTTCGCATCGGGTCGGGAGCGATTTCCGCGGCCTACACGGCGTCGCAGCCGCGCACGCTGCGCCCGGACGAGGTCGACCGCATCGACGTGTTCTCGCTGAATGCCGGCTACAAGCTCACGCCGGGACTGAACATCTACGGCGGCGTCGACTGGGTCGATCTTCACAGCAACAGCGAGACGGCCGAGATTCCGCTCGACACCCGCTTCATGTTTGGAACCAATCTCCGCTTCTAAGCGGTTGGCCCGAAGGTATGAACCGCCGGAGGGGCGCTGCGACATTCTTGCGCGCACCTGTAGAAAGCGCTGGAAATCTCGCCCGCTTTTCCCTCATATAGGCGGCTATGGCGATCCGTATACCTTATGTTTGCACGACACTGCTGTGCGCCGCATTCATCGTTGGCGGCTGCGCGGCGACAGGCGAACAGGAGCCGGAGCCGCGGCAGGTTGCCGCGACCGGCGGAGAGAACGGCGGGCTGCTCGACGGGCTGCTCGGCTCGGCCTTGGGCGGCGGCAAGCGCAGCGGCGAGAACATCACCGTCAACAGCTACCTCTGGCGGGCGTCGCTCGACACGATCTCCTTCCTGCCGCTCAGCACTGCCGATCCCTTCGGCGGCGTCATCATCACCGACTGGTACAGCCCGCCCGAGGCGCCGGACGAGCGTTTCAAGGTGACGGTGTATATCCTCGACCGCGAGCTCCGCGCCGACGGCCTGCGGGTCGCGGTATTCCGCCAGACGCGCGCGCCGTCCGCCGGCTGGGTCGAGGCCAAGGTCGACGACAAGACCGGCCGCGATCTGGAAAACGCCATCTTGAAGCGGGCGCGCCAAATGCGTATTCGTGGCGGAGTAGGCTAAGGCGCCTGCGCCGGGCTGCGCGATGAAGGTGCCAGCCGTTGCCTTTACGCCCGTCCGGCCCCTCCGTTGCGGAAACCGTGAGTCATGAGCCGCTACAATTTCAAGGAAACCGAGGCCAAGTGGCAGCGCATCTGGGACGAGCGCCGCCTCTTCGAGGCGCGCGAGGATTCCGCCCGCCCGAAATACTATGTGCTGGAAATGTTTCCGTATCCGTCCGGCCGCATCCACATGGGGCATGTCCGCAACTACACGCTCGGCGACGTCGTCGCGCGCTACAAGCGGGCGCGCGGGTTCAACGTGCTGCACCCGATGGGCTGGGATTCCTTCGGTCTCCCCGCGGAAAACGCGGCGATGGAGAACAAGGTTCACCCCGCCAAGTGGACGCGCGAGAACATCGCCGCCATGCGCGCGCAGTTTCAATCGATGGGCTTTTCCTTCGACTGGAGCCGCGAGCTGTCGACCTGCGAGCCGGAGTACTACCGGCACGGCCAGCGGATCTTCCTCGACTTCCTGAAGGCCGGACTGGCCTACCAGCGGGAGTCCTGGGTCAATTGGGACCCGGTGGAGAGCTCGGTCCTGGCGAACGAGCAGGTGATCGACGGCAAGGGCTGGCGCACCGGCGCGCCGGTGGAAAAGCGCCTGTTGAAGCAATGGTTTCTGAAGATCACCGCGTTTTCCGATGAGCTGCTGGACGGCCTCGACACGCTCGAGCGCTGGCCCGAGAAGGTGCGCCTCATGCAGCGCAACTGGATCGGCCGCTCCGAGGGCGCGCGCGTCCACTTCCGCCTCGCCGGCCGCGACGACCGCCTCGAAGTGTTCACCACCCGGCCCGACACGCTGTTCGGCGCGTCCTTCTGCGCCGTCGCCGCGAATCACCCGCTGGCCCAGGAGCTCGCCCGCGACAATGCCGAGATCGCCGATTTCGTCGCCGAGTGCAACCGCATGGGCACCAGCGAGGAGGCGCTCGAGACGGCGGAGAAGCGCGGCCGCGATACAGGGCTCAAGGCGCTGCATCCGTTCGTCGCCGGCAAGGAGCTGCCCGTCTACGTCGCTAATTTCGTGCTCATGGAGTATGGCACCGGCGCCATATTCGGCTGCCCGGGCCATGACCAGCGCGACCTCGACTTCGCGCGGAAATACGGCCTGCCCGTGGTTCCCGTCGTGGCGCCGCGCGACGCCGCGCCGGCGAGCTTCACGGTCGGCGACACCGCCTTTGTCGAGGACGGCGTCCTGATCAACTCCGAGTTCCTGGACGGGATGGATGTCGCGCAGGCAAAGCGCGCCGCCATCGATCGCCTCGCGGCGGACGGCAGCGGCGAATCGTCGATCACCTATCGGCTGCGCGACTGGGGCATTTCGCGGCAACGCTATTGGGGCTGCCCGATCCCGGTGATCCATTGCTCGGCCTGCGGCGTCGTGCCCGTGCCGGAACGCGACCTGCCGGTGCTGCTGCCCGAAGACGTCGGTTTCGATGCCCCCGGCAACCCGCTCGAGCGCCATCCGGCCTGGAAGCACGTCGCATGCCCGAGCTGCGGCGGCGACGCCCGGCGCGAGACGGATACCTGCGACACCTTCTTCGATTCGTCCTGGTATTTCCTGCGCTACTGCTCGCCGGCGGAAGCCCGCCTGCCGTTTGCGCGGCCGGCCGTCGACTACTGGATGCCGGTAGACCAGTATGTCGGCGGCGTCGAGCATGCCGTGCTGCATCTCCTGTATTCGCGCTTCTTCACGCGGGCGCTCAAGCGCTGCGGCTATGTCGGCGTCGACGAGCCGTTCGCCGGGCTGTTCACCCAGGGCATGGTGTGCCACGAGACTTATCGCGACGCGGAGGGCCGGTGGCTCTTCCCGGACGACGTCCGCCCGGGCGACGGCGGCGGCTTCGTCCACGCCAAGACCGGCGCGGCGGTCGAGCGCGGCCGCTCCGAGAAGATGAGCAAGTCGAAGAAGAACGTGGTCGACCCGGAAGCGATCATCGGCGCCTTCGGCGCGGACACGGCGCGGATCTACATGCTGTCCGACAGTCCGCCGGAGCGCGACCTGGAATGGACGGAGGCCGGGATTGAGGGCGCATGGCGCTACGTCAACCGGCTGTGGCGCATGTTCACCGAAGACCCGGCCGCAATTGCCCCGATCGGCATGGCGAAGCCGGCGGCGCTCGGCGAGGCGGCGGAAAAGACGTTCCGGGCGATCAACCGGACCGTGGCGGACGTCAGCGGCGATCTGGACAAGTTCCATTTCAATCGTGCCGTCGCGCGCATCCGCGAGCTCACCAACCTGATCGACGAGATGCAGGGCGACGGCGAAGACGCGGCGTGGACGCGCCGCTACGGTCTCGAGACGCTGGTCCGGCTCATCGGCCCCGTCACGCCGCATCTCGCCGAAGAGCTGTGGCAGCAGCTCGGCCATGCCGCGCTGCTGGCCGAGACGCCGTGGCCGGGCTTCGACGAAAGCCTCCTTGCCGCGGAGCACGTCACCATCGCGGTTCAGGTGAACGGAAAGCTGCGGGGCAAGATCATGCTGCCGCCGAATGCCGCGCAGGCCGATGCGGAAAGCGAGGCGCTTGCGCTGGACAACGTGCAACGCGCCATGGCCGGCCGCTCGCCGCGCAAAGTGATCGTCGTGCCCAACAAGGTGATCAATGTCGTCGTCTAGGGCGCTGCTGGCGGCTTGTCTCGCGGCGGCGCTCGGCGCATGCGGCTTCCAGCCGCTCTACAAAAAGGACGCCTCGGAACCCGGCGTGACCGACGACCTCGCGCGCATCAGGATTCTCAATGTCAATGCCGACTTGCCCGAATACGACAGGCTCGGCCAGCAGATGCATAACATGCTGCTGCAGCGCCTGAATCCGGACGGCTCGCCGGCCGAGCCCTTTTATCGCCTGGATACCCAGCTCTCGGTCACGAAGGTACGCACCGGCATCCAGATCACCGAAGAGGCGACGCGCGCGCGGCTCACCGTATCGGTAAATTTCAAGCTGCTCGATTCCACAAGCGGCCGTTCGCTTTATACCGGGTCGGAGCAGTCGACGAATTCCTACAACGTCGCCGATTCCCAGTTCGCCACGCTGAGCGCGGAGAACGACGCCGCCCGCCGGGCGGTGCGCGAAGTGAGCGATTCCATAAGGCTGCGCCTCGGGTTGTTTTTTCAGCGCGAGCGCAGCGGCTGAGGGTTTCTCCGTGAAACTCGCGACCAAAGACATCGACCGGTTCATCGCCAGGCCCGCCCCGGGCATTCGCGCCGTGCTGGTGTACGGGCCCGACGCCGGGCTGGTGCGGGAGCGGTCGGACGCGCTGATGAGGACGGCCGTCGCCGATCTTTCCGACCCCTTTCTCGTTTCCGAGCTTTCGGCCGAGAGCGTGGCGAAGGACCCCGCCCGCTTGTCCGACGAGGCGGCCGCGATGGCGCTTACCGGCGGGCGCCGCGCCGTCCGGGTGCGCGATTGCGGCGATTCGATCGGCGACGCCGTGAAATCCATGCTGCAAGGGCCGCCGGGCGACACGCTCGTGGTGTTGCAGGCGGGCGAGCTTGGCCCCCGCTCTGCGCTGCGCCGGTTGATGGAGGCGGCCGACCACGCGGCGGCGCTGCCTTGCTATGCCGACGACGCAGGCAATCTGGACCGCGTCGTTCACGATGCGTTGGCCGCGGAGCAGCTCTCGGTCTCCGCGGAGGCGAGCGCTTTCCTCGTCGCCAACCTCGGTTCCGACCGGGCGATCACCCGCTCGGAGCTGGCGAAGCTGGCGCTTTACGCCAAAGGCTCCCAGCGCGTCGAGCTGAACGATGCGATGGCGGTCGTCGGCGACAGCGCGGCGCTCTCGCTCGAGGACCTGTGCTTCGCGGTGACCGGCGGCGAGATGGCCGCGCTCGACCGGGCGCTCGAGCGCAGCCTGCAGGAGGGGCAATCGGAGGTCGGCGTCCTGCGGGCGGTTTCGCGCCATCTGCTGCGGCTGCAGCTCATCGTCGACCGGGCGGGACGCGGCGAGTCGCTCGAATACATTCTGAAGTCCCTTCGGCCGCCCGTGTTCTTCGCGCGCCAGGGACAAATCCGCCGGCAGGCGCAGGGTTGGCCTCCGGAGCGCATCCGCCGCGCCCTCGATCTCGTCCTCGCGGCCGAGCTGGCGTGCAAGACGACCGGCATGCCGGAAGCCGCGGTCTGCGGCAGGACCTTGATGCAGGTCGCCGCGCTCGCGCGCCAACCGGGCCGAGGGGGAAGGCCGGGCCGAGGCGGCGGACGTTAGCCGGCGGCGCCGTCCGAGAGGCGCTGCAGAAGATCGTCGAGCTGTTCCAGCGTCTCGTAGTGGATCGAGAGCGTCCCCCCTTCGCCCTGCTCCTCGATCTCGACCCTGAGCCCGATCATGGCGGCGAGGTCGCGCTCCAGCGCGGCGGTGTTGGGATCCTTCGCCTTTTTCGGCGGACGGCCGCGCGGACGGCCGGAAGTGCCCGGTTTTCCGCGCTGCGCCAGCCGCTCGGTCTGGCGCACGTTGAGGCCTTTGGCCACGGCCTCTTCGGCGAGCGCTTCGGGATCGGCCGCGGTCAGCAGCGCCCGCGCATGGCCGGCGCTGAGCTGGCCGCTGCGGATCCGCTGCTTGACCGGCTCCGGCAGGCCGAGCAGGCGCAACGTGTTCGCCACATGGCTTCGGCTCTTGCTGATCGCCTGCGCCAGCCGATCCTGGGTGTGGCCGAACTCGTCGATCAGGCGGCGATAGGCGTCCGCTTCTTCGAGCGCCGTCAGGTCCTCGCGGTGCAGGTTCTCGACGAGGGCGATCTCCATCGCGTCGAGATCGCTGAAGCCGCGGACGATGATGGGGATCTCGTGCAGCTGCGCGCGCTGCGCGGCGCGCCACCGCCGCTCGCCGGCGATGATCTGGTATTTGTCCTCCTGACCCGGGGTCGGGCGGACGAGGACCGGCTCGAGCACCCCCTTCTCGCGGATCGACGCCGCCAAGCCTTCGAGCGCGTCGTCGTCGAACTGCTGGCGGGGCTGGAACGGGCCGGGGCTGAGCTGTCCGAGCGGAACGGCGCGCACGCCGTCGCCGCCGATCTCCGCCGGCTCCGGCATTTCGCCTTCTTCGCCGAACAGCGCCGACAGGCCGCGACCCAGGCCGCGCCGCTTTCCGTCGTCGGCCGCGGCCATCAGGCGGCGATCCCTTCGCGCTTCAGTATCTCGCTCGCGAGGTGGATGTAGGCCTGGCTGCCCGGACAGCGCCAGTCGTAGAGCAGCACCGGCTTGCCGTGCGACGGCGCTTCGGACACCCGGACGTTGCGGGGGATGATCGTCTGGTAGACCTTGGCGCCGAAATGCGCGCGCACGTCGGCGGCGACCATCTCCGACAGATTGTTGCGCTTGTCGAACATCGTCAGGACGACGCCCAGGATCTCGAGTGTGGGATTGAAGGCGCGGCGCACCCGCTCGATCGTGCTGACCAGATGGCTCAGCCCTTCGAGCGCATAAAATTCTACCTGAAGCGGGACAAGGACGGCGTCAGCCGCACAAAATGCATTCAGTGTCAGGAGGTTGAGAGACGGCGGGCAGTCGATCAGGACGTATTCGAAATCGGCGATACAACCATGAATGGCGTTTTTTAGCCGGAATTCCCGTTTCTCCCGCTCGACCAGCTCGAGCTCGGCGCCGGCCAGGTGCACCGACGAGGTGACGATCGACAGGCCCGGGATGGCGGTCGGCATCACGGCGCGATCGAGCGGAATGCCGTCCATGAGAACGTTGTAGGAAGTCGTTTTGCGAACGGAACGACCGACGCCGAGCCCTGTGCTGGCGTTACCCTGCGGGTCGAAATCGATGACCAGGACGGATTTGCGCGCGGCGGCCAGGGCGGTCGCCAGATTGACCGCGGTGGTCGTCTTTCCGACCCCGCCCTTCTGGTTGGCGACGGCAATCACCCGCGGACGCCTTTTCCGGCCTGCCACCGCCTGGGCCGCCTGGTCCTCGGACCGCTCCACCAGATCATCCACCACGAATGTCCTCCACGCGCAGAATAACACCGGCCGGGTCTGTCTCGCTCGGAATTTTCTCCAGCCTCATCGTCCAACGCGCTTCAGCTTGGGCGATCTCGCTGTCGACTTGCCGGCCCTTATGAAAAAGACAAACCGTATTCGGTGTCATATATAATTTGATCTGATCCAAAAGTAAATCCAGGGATGCGACGGCCCGGGCTGTTATAATGTCGGGCGGGGCGATGCGGCCATGGAGATGCTCGAGCCGGTCGGCATGGATCGTGACAGCGGCGCCGGTGACGCGGGCGATTTCGCGCAAAAAGGCAGCTTTCCGGCCGTCCGACTCGACCAGCGCAACGCCGCGGGCGCCGAGGATCGCCAGCACCATCCCCGGAAAGCCGGCGCCGCTGCCGATATCCAGCAGCGTCTGGGCGCTTTCGGGGATAAGCCGCAGAATCTGCGCAGAATCCCAGAAATGGCGGCGCCAGGGATCCCGGAGCGTGGCAGGCCCGACCAGATTGATGGCGGATTGCCACCGCCGGAGCAGATCGAGGTAGATGTGGAATCGGTCGAGTGTTTCACGTGAAACACCGCATTGGGCGGCGAAGGCCTCCGCGCTTAAGGGTGCGGCGCTCACCGGAGAGGGTCTGAGGGGGGATCGGCCGGCGGCTGGGCGGCGCGTTTGACGTAGCGCAGAAGCGAGAGGAGCGCCGCCGGGGTGACGCCGGAAATCCGCGACGCGGCGCCGAGGGTCGCCGGCCGCGAAGCAGCCAGCTTCTCCCGGACCTCGGTCGAAAGGCTTCCAACCGTCCCGTAGTCGAGGTCGGCCGGAAGGCTCAACCCCTCGTCCCGCCTGTAGGCCTTTATGTCCGCCTCCTGCCGTTCCAGGTACTTGGCATAGAGCGCGTCGATCTCGAGCTGTTCCGCGATCGCGGGCTCGATGGCTCCCAGCGCGGGCCAAAAACCGGCCAGCACCGGCAGGCCGATATCCGGGAATGCCAGAAGGTCGAGGGCGCTCCGCGCCACCCCGTCCTGGCTCACCCTGAGGCCGTAGGCCGCGAGCTGGGGCGGCGTGGCGCGCAAGGACTGGGCCAGCGACCGGGCCGCCGCCAGCCCTTCGCGCTTCCGGGCCCAGCGCCGCCGGCGGACGGCGCCGATACAGCCGGCTCGCTCGCCGATCGGCGTCAGCCGCTGGTCCGCATTGTCCGCCCGCAGCTTGAGCCGGTATTCGGCGCGCGACGTGAACATCCGGTAAGGCTCGCCAGTGCCCTTGGTTACTAGGTCGTCGATCAGCACGCCGATATAGGCGTCCGCGCGATCCAGAATCACCGGCGGCGCGGCGCCCGCGGCCCGGGCGGCGTTCAGCCCTGCCATGATCCCCTGCGCGGCGGCCTCCTCGTAGCCGGTCGTGCCGTTGATCTGCCCGGCGAAGTACAGGCCCGGAATACGGCGCGTCTCCAGGCTCGGGTAAAGCTCCCGCGGATCGACGAAATCGTATTCGATGGCGTAGCCGGGCCGGATCATCGCGGCTCGCTCCAGCCCAGGGATCGAGCGCAGCAGCGCCGCCTGGACGTCGCGCGGCAGCGAGGTCGAAATCCCGTTGGGATAAACCGTATCGTCGTCCAGCCCCTCCGGCTCCAGGAAAATCTGATGCCGGGTCTTGTCCGCGAAACGCACGACCTTGTCCTCGATGGACGGGCAATAGCGCGGCCCGCGTCCGGCGATCTGGCCGGAGAACACCGGCGCCCGGTCGAGATTCTCGCGAATGAGCCGATGGCCCGCCTCACCCGTATAGGTGATATGGCAGGCGATCTGCGGCGTTTCGATGCGGCCGGTGAGATAAGAGAAGGGCGTCGGCGGGTTGTCGCCCGGCTGGGCTTCGAGCCCGGCCCAGTCGATCGTCCGGCCGTCGAGCCGGGGCGGCGTGCCCGTCTTGAGCCGCCCCAGGACGAAGCCGAAGCGCTCGAGGGTCGCCGAAACGCCAAGGGAAGCCACCTCTCCCGCCCTTCCGGCCGGGGTCCGCTCGGGACCGATATGGATGATGCCCCGGAGAAAAGTCCCCGTGGTGAGGATCACGCGCCCCGCCCCAAGCCGGCGGCCGTCGCCGGTCACGATGCCGCCTGCCAGGCCGTCCGCGGTCAGGATCAAGTCCTCGACGGCGGCGGCCAGGATTTCGAGATTCTCCTGTTCCGCGAGGGCCTTCTGCATCGCCTGGCGATAGAGCTTCCGGTCCGCCTGGGCGCGGGGGCCGCGGACCGCCGGGCCCTTGCTCCGGTTCAGCATCCGGAACTGGATCCCGGCGCGGTCGATGACGCGCCCCATCAGGCCGTCCAGGGCATCGATCTCACGCACCAAGTGGCCCTTCGCCAACCCGCCGATGGCCGGATTGCACGACATCTCGCCGATGGTTTCGCGTTTGTGCGTCACCAGTAGCGTGCGCGCGCCGACCCGCGCCGCGGCCGCGGCCGCCTCGCAACCGGCATGCCCGCCGCCGACCACGATGACATCCCAGCGATCCGTCTCCGTGTTCATGGCGCGGAATTTAGGGGCCCGCCCCTTGGAAGTCAAAGGACCTCGGCCACTGTTTCACGTGAAACATGGGCCGTGATGGCCGCGGGACCCGATCCCTCCAGACGCCGAATGTTTCACGCGAAACACCCGGCGGCGGCGTGGCCACACCTATTTTCCGATGCAGAAATCCCGGAAGATCACGTCCAGCAATTCCTCCACATCGACGGCGCCCGTGATCCGCCCAAGCGCCCGCGCCGCAAGGCGAAGGTCCTCCGCGGCCAATTCCGGCAGCGCCGCGGCGAGCGACCGGGCAAGCGCCTCCCGGCAGACGATAACGGCGTCGCGATGCCGCGCGCGGGTAAGAACCGGCGCGGACCCTGTGGCGGCCCCGATCCGGTCCCGCACGACGCCGGACAGCGCATTAAGGAAAGCGTCCACTCCCTCGCCGGATTTCAACGACATTTCGAAAACCCCGATCCCGCGGAATTCCCGTTTCCAGCGGGATTTCCCAAGATCCACCTTGTTCACCACGACGAGGGTGTCCGCATCGACCATATCGAGCCCCCCGGCCGGCGTCTCGTCGGCGGCGAAGACGGCGATCTTCAAATCGGCCGTCCCGGCCCATTGCCGCGCCCGGCGCACGCCTTCGGCCTCAATCTCGTCCGCCGCCTCGCGCAGCCCCGCCGTATCGGCGACCAGCACCGGGAATCCGGCCAGATCGAGCCATGCCTCGACGACGTCCCGCGTCGTCCCCGCCCGCGCGGACACGATCGCGGCGTCGCGCCGGGCGAGAAGGTTCAGGAGGCTCGATTTCCCGGCGTTCGGCGGCCCGACGATGGCGACCATGAGCCCTTGGCGCAGCCGCTCGCCCCGCCGGCCGTCGGCGAGATGCAGCGCCATTTCCGCTTCCAGCGCGGCGATATCGCCGCGAAACGCGCGAATGAGGTTTTCCGGAAGTTCCTCGTCCGGAAAGTCGATGGCCGCCTCAAGATGCGCCAGCGCCGCGATCAGGCGGGACCGCCAGCCGTCATAGAGCCGGCCCAGCGCGCCGCCGGATTGCCGCAACGCCTGCCGCCGCTGCGCGTCGGTGTCCGCTTCGATCAGGTCGAGCAGCCCTTCGGCCGCCGTCAGATCCATTTTCCCGGCGAGCACGGCGCGGCGCGTGAACTCTCCGGGCTCGGCCAGGCGCAATCCCCGAATGCCACCGAGCGCATCGAGCACCGCCGCGATCACGCCCATGCCGCCATGCACATGAAGCTCGACGACATCATCGCCGGTATAGCTCCGCGGCGCCGGGAACCGCAGCGCCAGGCCGTCGTCGAGCGCTTCTCCCGTCCCCGGCTTCGTCAGCGTGACCCGCTGCGCCCGGCGCGCCGCCGGCAGCGGCTTTCCCGTCAACAGCAACAGCGCATCGCCGGCGTCCGGACCCGAAATGCGGATCACCGCGACGCCGGCCCGCCCCGCCCCGCTCGCGAGCGCATAGATGGTCCCACTCATCGCGTCGACTCTCTACCATTGCAGGCCGTTACGGCCGATCCGCCCATATTTATAATTCCCGTTGAGGCGCTGCGGCGCATTTTAATTCCCGCATCGGCAATGCCCGATTATCCCTGACGATCCCGGGCATCTTGCGTTACTGTGGATAGGACGCCGCGCCCGCGCAAGCCCGGCGCAACCCTTACTCCGCCCAAGCCGTTAGGGAAGTGATGACAGCCGCCGCCGCAAACCTGCTCGATCGCGAGACCAGCCCCTACCTGCTGCAGCACAAGGACAATCCCGTGCATTGGATGGCCTGGTCCGAGGAAACTTTGGCCCTCGCGAAACGGGAAAACAAGCCGATCCTCCTGTCGGTCGGCTACGCCGCCTGCCACTGGTGCCACGTCATGGCGCATGAGAGCTTCGAAAACCCGGCGATCGCCGACCTGATGAACCAGCACTACGTGAACATCAAGGTCGACCGCGAGGAGCGGCCCGATATCGACGGCATCTATCAGTCGGCGCTGCAGATGATCGGCGAGCACGGCGGCTGGCCGCTTACCATGTTCTTGACCCCCGACGGCGAGCCGTTCTGGGGCGGCACTTACTTCCCACCGGCGCCGCGCTACGGCCGCCCCGGCTTCGGCGATCTCCTCACCGGCGTCGCCAAGGTCTTCCACGACGAGCCCGATCGCATCGCCAAGAACGTCGAGGCGCTGCGCGAAGGGCTGCAGAAGCTCTCCCAGCCGCGCGCCGGAACCGGCATCCCGATCGCCGCGCTCGACCAGATCGCCGAGCAACTGGCGCAACGGATCGATCCCTTCCGCGGCGGCATCGGCGGGGCGCCGAAGTTTCCCCAATGCGGCATCCTCGAGCAACTCTGGCGCGCCTGGCGCCGCAGCGGCAAGGAGCCGTTCCGCAAGGCCGTGCAGGTCTCGCTCGACAACATGTGCCAGGGCGGCATCTACGACCATCTCGGCGGCGGCTTCGCCCGCTATTCCGTGGACGAGCGCTGGCTGGTGCCGCATTTCGAAAAGATGCTGTACGACAACGCCGCGCTCGTCGAGCTGCTCACCCTCGCCTGGCAGGATGGGGAGAATCCCCTCTACGCCAGGCGCGTCGCGGAAACCATCGGCTGGGTCATGCGCGAAATGCGCAACCCGGGCGGCGGCTTTTCCAGCAGCCTCGACGCCGACAGCGAAGGCGTGGAAGGCAAATTCTACGTCTGGAGCGAAACGGAGGTCGATTCCCTGCTCGGCGAACGCGGCGCGCCCTTCAAGGCGATTTACGACGTCACGCGCCACGGAAACTGGGAAGAGACCAATATTTTCAACCGGTTGTCACGAATGGCGCTGCTCGATCCCGCGACCGAGACGCAGCTCGAGAAGGACCGCGCGGTTCTCTTCGCCGCCCGCGCGAAACGCATTCCGCCGGGCCTCGACGACAAGATCCTCGCCGACTGGAACGGCCTGATGATCGCCGCGCTCGCCTTCGCGGGCGACGCCTTCGCGCGGCCCGACTGGATCGCGGCCGGCGCCGAAGCCTTCCGCTTCGTGCAGACGGCGATGACGGCCGGCGGCCGGCTGCGGCATAGCTGGCGCGACGGCCGGGCGCGTCACCCGGCGACGCTCGACGACTACGCCTCGCTCTGCCGCGCCGCCCTGGCGCTCTACGAAGCGACGGGCGATGCCGCCTACGTGGAACAGGCCGAAGCCTGGCTCGCGACGGTGGACGCCCAGTATGGCGACCCGGACGGTCCCGGATACTTCTTCACTGCCGCCGACACGCCGGCCCTGATCGCCCGCCGGAAGGACGCGAACGACCACGCCACCCCCGCCGGCAACGGCGTCCTGGTCGAAGTTTTCGCCCGGCTCTTCTACATCACCGGCAAGGACGAGCACCGCGCGCACGCCGACCGCCTGATCGCCGCCTTCTCGGGCGAGGTCGAGCACAACTTCTTTCCGCTGTCGTCGCTGCTGAACGGCGCGGAGCTCCTCCAGTCGGCGATGCAGATCGTCCTTCTCGGCCAACCGGACGACGCCAAGACCAAGGCCTTCGCCGACGTGCTGCGCCACACCTCCCTGCCCAACCGGATCGTCATGCGGATGCTGCCGGGCGAGCCATTGCCGGCCACGCACCCCGCCGCCGGAAAGACGCTCGCCGGCGGCCAGGCGACCGTCTATGTCTGCCGCGGCACGACCTGCTCCCCGCCCATCGCCGATCCGGAAATGCTGCGGGCCGAGCTGCAGGCGCCATGACCGGCTCGGCCGCCCTCACATTCGACGGGCCGCTCGGCCCGGTCACCGTCCGGGAGCGCAGCGGCGCCGTCAGCGCCATCGATTTTGCGGCCGGCTTCGAGCAGCAGCCGACGCCGCTCCTCCACGCCGCCGCCGCGGAGCTCGCCGAGTACTTCACCGGCGACAGGACGACCTTCGACCTTCCCCTCGTAGCGCCGGCCTCGCCCTTCCAACGCCGGATGCGCGACGCCATGATGGCCATCCCCTACGGCGAGACGCGCAGCTACGGCGAGCTTGCCGCCCTTCTCGGCAGCAACCCGCGGGCCGTCGGCCAGGCCTGCGGCGGCAATCCGATCCCGATCGTCGTTCCGTGCCACCGCGTGCTTGCGGCGGGCGGGCGCATCGGCGGCTATTCCGCCGGCAAGGGCCGTGACACGAAGCGTTGGCTGCTCGGCCACGAATCACGCGCGGCGCTCTTCACCCTGCAACGGTGACAACCGCCGGACCGCGCGATACTCTGCCGACGCCCCGCGATACCGGCGACAGGGAGCGAACGCCCGGCGTGGATCACGCCTTCGCCCGCACCGACGGGGTCAACTACGACAAGGCGGCGGCGCAGCAGGCGGAAAAACGCACGCTCACCAGCTTCAAGGCGAACCTCGCCTGACCGCAAGCGCCGCCCAAACCAGAGGGAAATTTTCGCGATGCCGCACGCCATCCGCATTCACCAGACAGGCGGGCCCGAGGTCCTCAAATACGAAGAGGTGCCGCAGGCCGATCCGAAGCCGGGCGAAGTCCGCCTCAAGCAGACCGCCATCGGCCTCAATTTCATCGATACCTACCACCGCTCCGGCCTCTACCCGCTGCAACTGCCGCTGAGCCTCGGCACCGAGGCCGCCGGCGTTGTCGACGCGGTCGGGCGCGGCGTGAAATCCGTGAAGGAAGGCGACCGCGTCGCCTATTGCGGCCTGATCGGCGCCTACACCGACAGCCGGGTGTTGCCCGCCGACCGCCTCGTCAAGCTGCCGCGCTGGATCGATGACAAGACCGCCGCGGCGATGATGCTGAAGGGCATGACGGCGGAATATCTCGTCCGCAGGACATACCGGGCCAGGAAGGGCGAGACCGTCGTGTTTCACGCCGCCGCCGGGGGCGTCGGCCTGATCGCCTGCCAGTGGCTACGCCAGCTCGGCGTGACGGTGATCGGCACCGTCGGTTCGAAGGAAAAAGCCCAACTCGCCAAGCGGCACGGCTGCCGCCATCCGGTGCTGTACAAGAGCGAAAGCCTGGTCGACGCCGTCAAGAAGATTACCAAGGGCAAGGGCGTCCCCGTGGTCTACGATTCCGTCGGCGCATCGACCTTCGAGCAATCGCTCGACTGCCTAGCGCCGCGAGGATTGTTCGTCTCCTTCGGCAACGCGTCCGGCCCCGTGGCGCCGTTCAACACGGGTCTCCTGGCGCAGAAGGGCTCGCTCTATTTCACCCGGCCGACCCTGCCGACCTACATCGCGAGCCGCGAGGATCTGGAGAAGAGCGCCCGCGCGCTGTTCGCCGCCGTCAAGAAAGGCGTCAAGATCCGGGTCGATCAGACCTTCAAGCTGGTGGACGCGGCGAAGGCGCATCAGGCGCTGGAGGGCCGCCGGACGACCGGCTCCACCGTCCTCATCCCGTAAGCCCGCATTCCGCAGACGAGAACGGCGGAGCCTTTGCAGGCTCCGCCGTTTCTTCGTGAAATGCATTCCGGCTACTGATTCATCGAATCGAAGAAATCGGAATTGTTCTTGGAATGCTTGAGCTTCTCGAGCAGGAACTCCATCGCATCCGTGACGCCCATCGGCTGCAGGATGCGGCGCAGCACCCACATCTTCGATAGCGTGGCCTTGTCGACCAGAAGCTCCTCTTTGCGCGTGCCGGATTTCTGGATGTCGATCGCCGGGAAGGTCCGCTTGTCGGACAACTTGCGGTCGAGCACGATCTCCGAGTTGCCGGTGCCCTT
The DNA here is from genome assembly GCA_009377445.1 of Alphaproteobacteria bacterium. Lineage (GTDB taxonomy): Bacteria > Pseudomonadota > Alphaproteobacteria > UBA8366 > UBA8366 > WHUA01. The sequence goes on from WHUA01000001.1 coordinate 439,154, forward strand.
GAACTCTTCGAAGATGACTTCGTCCATGCGGCTGCCGGTATCGATCAGCGCGGTGGCGATGATGGTCAGCGACCCGCCCTCTTCGATATTACGCGCCGCGCCGAAGAACCGCTTCGGCCGCTGCAGCGCGTTGGCATCGACACCGCCCGTCAGCACCTTGCCCGAGGACGGCACCACCGTGTTGTAGGCCCGCGCGAGGCGCGTGATCGAGTCCAGCAGGATGACGACATCGCGTTTGTGCTCGACGAGTCGCTTCGCTTTCTGGATCACCATTTCGGCGACCTGGACGTGGCGCGACGCCGGCTCGTCGAAGGTGGAGCTCACCACCTCGCCCTTGACGGAGCGGGCCATGTCGGTGACCTCTTCCGGCCGCTCGTCGATCAGCAGGACCAGCAGGTAGACTTCCGGGTGGTTCGTCGTGATCGCGTGCGCAATGTTCTGCATGATCACGGTCTTGCCGGTGCGCGGCTGCGCCACGATCAACCCCCGCTGCCCTTTGCCGAGCGGGGCCACCAGCTCGATCACGCGGCAGGTGAAGTCCTTGCTCTTCGGGTCTTCGACCTCGAGCTCGAGCTTCTCGTCGGGATAGAGCGGGGTGAGGTTGTCGAAATTGATGCGATGGCGGACGTTCTCGGGGTCGTCGAAATTGACCTTGTTGACCTTGAGCAGCGCGAAATAGCGCTCGCCGTCCTTGGGCGAGCGGATAGTGCCCTCGACCGTGTCGCCGGTGCGCAGGCCGAACCGCCGCACCTGGCTGGGGCTGACGTAGATGTCGTCCGGCCCCGGCAGGTAGTTCGATTCCGGCGAGCGAAGGAAGCCGAAACCGTCCTGGAGGACCTCCAGCACGCCGTCGCCGGTGATCGGGACTTCCTGTTCCGCCAGCTCCTTGAGAATCGCAAACATCATGTCCTGCTTGCGAAGCATGCTGGCGTTTTCGATCTCCAACTCCTCGGCGATGCTGAGCAGCTCAGCCGGCGCCTTCCGCTTGAGATCGTGGAGGTGTACTTCTTCGAATTTCATTGCTATGCCGCTTTTTGTGTGACGTTCGTTGATGAATCGGAGCTGAAAAGAAGGGAGTTGGGGAGATGAGTCCGCTTGAAGGCGGATTAGATCTGTTATTTTTGGAGTCGATTCTTTGGGAGATTCAGCCTGACCAGCAAGCTTCTTCCCATTGAACAGGAAAGATTATCTCGCGGATGCCCCAGGCCCGATAGCCGATATATATACATTTGTGATGACAAGACAAGGTTAAAATCTTCCCCCTACCGGGAAGTGCTTGCGCCCCCCTGGGAAATCCCGCCCTTCAAAATGGCTGCACGATGACCAGAATCACGATGCCGATCAGCATTACCGTCGGCACTTCGTTGGCGATCCGGTAAAACCGCGCCGGCCGCTTGTTGCGGTCCGCCTCGAAGTCTTTCCGCCAAAGCGCGAACAGATGATGCATCGCCGTCATGACCACGACGAGGGCGAATTTCGCCATCATCCAGGGCTCCTTCCAGGCCTCGCTGAGATAGAGCAGCCACAACCCGAAAAGCCAGGCGAGAATCATCGCCGGCCCCATGATGCCGCGCAGCAGGCGGCGCTCCATGACCTTGAAGGTTTCGGATTTGTCCGAGCCCGGCGCCGCGTCGCAGTGGTACACGAACAGCCGCGGCAGATAGAGCATGCCGGCCATCCAGGCGATCACGCTGATAAGATGGAACGCCTTGATCCATTGATATGATTCGACCATGTCGCTTCCTCTTGGACGAGATATTCCTATGGCGCGGCGGCAAAGGCGCACTGCGTTCTGTCGGCCGGGCACAGCCTTGCGCCGCGGCCGCTGCAGAGCGAGGCGGCGCCGGCCGCCGCTTCCGCGGCGAGCGCTCCCAAGGATGCGATGAACGCGCCGTCGGCCCCGACGGTCGGCGTCCGCCAATAACCCGTGACCCCGGCGCTCGACGCCAGCTTCCGATACTCGATGTCCAGCTCCACCAATGTCTCGGAATGCTCGGAAACGAAGGCGATGGGCACGACGACTACCGGCACGCCGTCGGCGCCTGCGCGCCGGATCTCGTCTTCGGTATACGGCCTGATCCATTCCAGCGGGCCGACCCGGCTTTGGTAACATATCGTCCAGTCGAAGGATTCGCCCTGCAAGGCTGCGACCACCGCGGCCGCCGTGTATTCCACCTGGACCTTGTAGGGATCGCCGCGCGCGACGACTTTCGCCGGCAATCCATGCGCCGAGAAAAGGACCCTCGGAATCCCACCGCCGTCCGCAGCACGCAGCCCATCGCACACCGCCTTGGCCGTCGCCGCCACGAGCCCGTCGAGCGCCGGATAGCAGCAGATCGTCCTGGTCTCCGCGCGCAGCCCCTTGCGCTTCGCAATGCGGCGCCAGCGGCGGACGGACGACGCGGTGGTCGTCGTCGAGTATTGCGGGTAGAGCGGCAGCAGCAGGACGCGGTCCGGCCGCCATTGCCGCACCAGCTCCACCGCTTCCTCCGTCAAGGGATGCCAGTACCGCATGGCGATGAAACAGCGGACCTCCTCGAAACCGGAACGCCGCCGGATATCCTCGGCAAGCGCCTCCGCCTGCTCCGCCGTGTTCTGCAGCAGGGGCGATCGGCCGCCGAGCTCTTCGTAGATCCGCCGGGCGATCGGCGCGCGACGCCGCGAGATCGCCTGGGCGACGATCCAGCGCAAGGGCTGCGGAAGACCGATGATGGCCGGGTCGTTGAACAGGTTGAACAGGAAGGGCTGCACGGATTCCAGCCGGTCGGGTCCGCCCAGATTCATCAGGACGACCGCAAGCCTGCTCATCGCGCGCCACTGCCCCGGATGCAGGAAACCAGGTCCGCGACGTGGTCCGGCGGCGTTTCCTTGATGACGCCATGGCCGAGATTGAAGATCGTCGGCCCCTGGCCCAGTGCCTCCAGGATGTCGCCCGCGGCGCGCCGCATCGCCGTCCCTCCAGCCAGCAGGTACACCGGGTCGAGATTGCCCTGCACGACGACATGCGGCTGCAGCTTTGCCGCCGCCCATCGGGCCGGCACGGCGCTGTCCACCGAGACTGCTGATACCCGGGTCGCGGTCGCGAACGCCTCATAGCGGAGCCCGGAGCCCCGCGGAAAGCCGATGATCGGAACGGCGGGATGCTTTGCGCGGACGGCTTCCACGATCCGCGCGTTCGGATCGATCACCCAGCGCTCATAGGCGCCGTCCGGCAGCACCCCTGCATGGCTGTCGAAAAGCTGGATGACCTCGGCGCCGGCGACGACCTGGCGGGACAAATGCTCGATCGTCGCATCGACGACGAGGTCGATCAGTCCGGCAAATTCCTCCGGATCGCTCATCGCCCATTGTTTCACGACATGAAAATCCCGGCTCGTGCCGCCTTCGACCATGTAGCAGGCGACCGTCCAAGGCGAACCGGCAAAGCCGATCAGCGCCGTCTCCCGGGGCAAGGCGGACCGGATGGCCGCAACGGCTTGGTACACGGCCTCGAGCGGCGATTGCCGCGATCCCAGCCGGGCGGCCGAAAGCTTCCCCAGCGCGCGCGCATCGCGTACCGGCTCCAGCCTCGGCCCCTCGCCTTCGACGAACCGCATCGCCTGGCCGAGCGCGTGCGGTATGACAAGGATGTCGGAAAACAGGATCGCGGCGTCGAACCCATAGCGCCGGATCGGCTGCAGTGTCACCTCGGTTGCCAGATCGGGCGTGAAACAAAGCTGGAGGAAGTCGCGCGTTTTCGCGCGTACGGCCCGGTACTCCGGAAGGTATCGCCCGGCCTGCCGCATCAGCCATACGGGCGGAGGCGATATCGCTTCCCCCGCGAGCACGCGGAGCAGCGGTTTATCGGATGTCGTCACGTCTTGTGCTATCGCATTCCGTCGGGCCGAATTCAGTCCCACTGTCCCTACCATAATAAAGATTAAATGTAATGTGGTGGTTGTAGTATTGCTGTGGATAACGGGGATTACCGTTGCCCGCCAGATCGTACACGGGTCCTGTGCATGGGCCGTTGCCTTGTGTATAAGCAAGCCCGGAACGGGTGCGACTCGCCGGATAGGCAGGGATCGTCATTTATGCGGCGGCTGTGCAGAAGCAACGCCGGAACGAAGTTTTCCCGGTTATCCCGGGCGGTGCCGCAAGGTTATGTACACGCGGGAAACGGTGGAGCGGAAAACCGGTCAGCGGGCATGAAAGCCGCCGGTTCCGCGAACCGCCGACTTATCCCCAAACGATGAACAAGGACTGAGGCAGAGGACCTCGTGACCGAAAAAGCCCAGAGTCCCGGCGCGGCGCGCGAATTCCATCTCCATCTGGTTTCGGACGCGACCGGCGAGACGATTCACAGCGTCGCGCGCGCCTGCATCGCGCAGTTCGAGGGCGTCGAGCCGCACGAGCATCACTGGACCCTGGTGCGCACCACGGGCCATGTCGACAAGGTGCTGTCCAGCGTATCGGAGCACCCCGGCGTCGTCATGTTCACCATCGTCAACGACCCGCTGCGCCGGGCGCTCGAGGAGGGATGCCGCCGGCTCGGCGTTCCCTGCATTCCGGTGCTCGATCCGGTGATGGGGACGCTCACCAGCTACCTCGGGATCGAAAGCAGGGGCGAAGCGGGCCGTCAGCACGTTCTCGACTCTGAATATTTCGAGCGCATCGACGCGATGACATTCGCGCTCAACCATGATGACGGGCAGGGGCTGTGGAACCTGCAGAATGCGGATGTGATCCTGGTCGGCGTATCGCGCACGTCGAAGACCCCGACCTCGATGTATCTCGCCAACCGCGGCCTTAAGGTCGCGAACGTGCCGCTGGTCCCTGGCGTGGCGCCGCCGCCGGAGCTGTTCGCCGCCGCGAAGACGGACGGCCCGCTGGTCATCGGCCTGACCAAGACGCCGGAACGGCTCATCCAGCTTCGGCGGAACCGGCTTCGGCTCCTGGCGCAGGAAGACGATACGGACTACGTCCATCCGGAAACCGTGCGGGAAGAGGTCGCCGCCGCCCGCCGCCTGTTCGCCGCGAACGGCTGGCCGGTGATCGACGTGACGCGGCGCTCGATCGAGGAGACGGCGGCTTCGATCTTGCAGCTCTACGAAAAGGAAAACGGCGGCAGTGAATAGCGGTGAGGATGCAGCCGAGCTGGTGCTCGCCTCCGCCAGCGCGTCACGCGCGGCGGTGCTGCGCCAGGCCGGGCTCGCGATACGGCAGGTTCCCGCCGGTGTCGACGAGGAGGAGGTCAAGCATTCGCTCCGCGCCGAAGGGGCGGACGCCGCGCATGTCGCGACGGCGCTCGCCGACCTGAAGGCGCAGCAGGTATCGCGCCGCCACCCGGACGCGTTCGTGATCGGCGCGGACCAGATGCTGGACTGCAACGGCGTCTGGTTCGACAAGCCGCCGGACTTGGATCACGCCCGCGCCCATCTCGCCAGCCTGCGCGGCCGGACGCACGAGCTGATCACGGCCGCCGTGGTGGTGCGCGCCGGCGCGCGGCTGTGGCAGCATGTGGACCGCGCCACGCTCACCATGCGCCCGTTCAGCGACGCGTTCATCGATGGATACCTCGAGGCGGTCGGCGCGGAAGTCTGCGGCACGGTCGGCGCCTATCGCCTCGAAGGGCTCGGCTCGCAGCTCTTCAGCCGGGTCGAGGGCGACTTCTTCACCATTCTCGGATTGCCGCTGCTGCCGCTGCTCGGCTTCCTGCGCGGCCACGGGATCGTCGCGGAATGATTCTCACCGGCAAGGCAAAGATCGCGGGAATCTTCGGCTGGCCGATCGCCCATTCGCGGTCGCCCCGGCTGCACGGCTTCTGGCTCGAACGGCACGGCATCGACGGCGTCTACGTGCCGCTCGCGGTCGTGCCGGAGAAATTCGCCGCCGCGTTCCGCGCGCTGCCGGCGCTGGGCTTTCGCGGCATCAACGTCACCGTGCCGCACAAGGAGGCCGCGCTCGCGGCATGCGACGAGGTCGACGCGCAGGCGCGCCGCATCGGCGCCGTCAATACGGTGGTGGTCGATCCGTCCGGGCGGCTGATCGGCAGCAATACCGACGCCTTCGGCTTCATCGAGAACCTGCGCCGGTCGGCGCGCTGGGACGCCGGCTCCGGGCCGGCCGTCCTGCTCGGCGCGGGCGGCGCGGCACGCGCGATCGCCGTCGCCCTCATCGATGCGGGCGCGCCGGAGGTCCGCATCGCCAACCGGACGCGAAGCCGGGCCCAATCGCTCGCGGCGGCGCTCGGCGCCAAGGCCGTGGCCGTCGACTGGGACGCCCGCGCCGCCGCTCTAGCCGATGCGGCGCTGCTGGTGAACTCGACCACGTTGGGCATGCAGGGCCACGGGCCGCTCGACCTCGACCTGGCGCGGCTGCCGGCGGGCGCCGTCGTCACCGACATCGTCTACACGCCGTTGCAGACGAAGCTGCTGCGGGACGCCGCGGCGCGCGGCAACCCCACCGTCGACGGGCTCGGCATGCTGCTGTATCAGGCGCAGCCGGGCTTCGAGCAATGGTTCGGCGTCCGGCCCGAGGTCGACGAGGCGCTGCGCCGCTTCGTCCTCGACGATCTCGGCTGAACGCGGGCGGCTGCAGCTCATGCTCGTCATCGGACTGACCGGATCGATCGGGATGGGCAAGAGCACGGCCGCCGGCATGCTGCGCCGCCTCGGCGTGCCGGTGCACGACTCCGACGCGGCGGTGCATCGGCTGATCGGCCGCGGCGGTCGCGCCGTCCGCCGGATCGGGGATGCGTTTCCCGGCGTCGTGAAGGAAGGCGCCGTGGACCGGGCGGCGCTCGGCGCGCGGGTGTTCGGCGACCCGGCTGCGCTGAAGCGGCTCGAGGCGATCCTCCATCCGATGGTCGCGGCGGAGAAAGGGCGCTTCCTCCGGCGCTGGGCGTCGCGGCGGCGGTGGTCGGTGGCGCTCGACGTGCCGCTGCTCTACGAGACGAAAGGCGACCGGCATTGCGACGCGACGATACTCGTCTCGGCGCCCGCCTTCATCCAGGCGAACCGGGTGCTGCGGCGCCCCGGAATGACGCGCGCCCGCCTCGACGAGATCCGTGCCCGGCAGATGCCGGAAGCGGAAAAGAAACGGCGCGCCACCTACATCGTGCCGACCGGGCTCGGCTACCGGCTGACGTTTCACCGGCTCGCGGAAATCGTCGCCACATTTTCGTGCCGCCATGGTAAGCATTGGCCGCCGCGATGACAGCAAGACGGTGACAAGCGATGCGTGAGATCGTCCTCGACACGGAAACGACGGGCCTCGATCCGAATGCCGGGCATCGGGTGATCGAGATCGGTTGCATCGAGCTGGTCAATCACATCCCGACCGGCCTGACGTTCCATCAATACGTCAACCCGGAACGCGCAATGCCGGACGAGGCCTTCGCGGTGCACGGCCTGTCGGAAGCCTTTCTGGCGCAGCACCCCGTGTTCGCGGAGGTGGCGGAGGCGTTCCTCGATTTCATCGGCGACGCCAAGCTCGTGATCCACAATGCCGGCTTCGACATCAAGTTCCTCAATGCCGAGCTCGAGCGCCTGGAGCACGCGGCCATTCCGCTCGCTCGCGCGATCGACACCGTGCAGATGGCGCGCCAGCGGTTTCCCGGCGCGCAGGCAAGCCTCGACGCGCTGTGCCGCCGCTTCGAGATCGACAACAGCGCGCGCGACAAGCATGGCGCGCTGCTCGATGCGGAGCTGCTGTCGCTGGTCTACCTGGAGCTGATCGGTGGCCGGCAGCCGGGATTGGCGCTTGCGACGGAGGCGGCCGTGACGCTGTCGCGGGCGCCGCGGATCGTACGGCCGCTGCGCCCGGCACGCCCGCACGCGCCGAGCGCGGAAGAAGAAGCGGCGCACGCGCAACTGGTCGCGGCGCTGGCGGACCCCATCTGGCGGCGCTGATGCGCGGCTTCAGGCGCGTCCGCGCTGGGCCTGCTGAATGCCGTTGCGGTACATCTCGACGAAATCCATCTGGCCGAGCAGCAGCAGCGGATAGGCGGCGTCGCGCGTCAGATTGGCGATGATCGCCCGTGCAAAGGGGAACAGCATGCGGGGGCCTTCGATCAGCACCAGTGGCTGAACGGCCTGTTCCTCGACGTCCGGGCCGACATGGGCGATGCCGCAATATTCCAGCTCGACGAGGAAGGTCGTCTCGCCGCCGCCCTTGGCGTCGATCGACAGGCGGAGCGTCACCTCGAAGCTGCGCCCGGACAGGTTTCGCGCGCCCACGTTGACGTTGATGTTGACCTCGGGCTCCTGGAAATTCTCGTAGACTTCCGGCGCACGCGGGTTCTCGAAGGACAGGTCCTTGATGAACTGCAGCGAGAAATAGAGTGGCAGGCTCTTGCGGGGCTCTGCCTGGCCGGCGGCTGCGTTCCCTGCGCCGGCGCCCGTGTCTGTCGTATCGCTGGCCATCGCGTGCTCCTCAAGCCTGCTCCGTTTTTGATGGCCCGCTGGCTAGCATGGATCGGGAACAGGCACAACCGTGCCACCGCCGGGATGCTCGCCGCAGGGATCGAAGCGCACAAGGCCCGCATTCGGCAGGACATGGCCGGTCAGCGCCCGGATCACATGGTAGTGCGTCACCACGACGGTTCCGCGCCATGCGCCGCCTTCGGCCATGCGGGCGCGGAACGCCCGGATCACATGGTAGTGCGTCACCACGACGGTTCCGCGCCATGCGCCGCCTTCGGCCATGCGGGCGCGGAACGCCCGGCAGCGCCGCTCCAGCGACGCCTCGCTCTCGGCCAGCGGCGGCCACCATTCGTCGGCGATGTGGTCCAGGGCGAGACGCGGCCAGCGTTCCACCAGCGCGGCGCGCGGCGTGCCGATATCGCAGGTGAACACGGCCTGCTCGCCCAGGATCGGGTCTACGGCGACGGCGAGCCGAAGCGTCTCCGCCACGATCTCGGCGGTTTCGAGCGTCCGCGTGTAGGGGCTCGCGACGATCGCGCGCACCTCGTGCCGGCGGAGGATCTCCGCGGCCGCCGCAACCTGCCGGCGGCCCAGCTCAGTCAGCCCCGGATCGCGCAGTCCCGGGTCCTCGCGCGTGCTGCCGTAATGCAGGTTGAAATGCGATTGGCCGTGCCGCAGCAGGAACACAGTCGGAAACCCTCCGGCCGTTCCTAGCTGCGCCGCCAGGGGCTCGCGCCCGGCGCATCTGGGCGATGGCCGATGCGTTCCGGCGTATCCCCGCGGCCGGTCACATCCGTATACTCGCCGTCGATGACGGTGCCGCCGCCCGGCCGTTTCCGGCCGCCGGGGCCGGCCTCGGCGCCGTTGACCCAGACGCGCGTATGGCGGCTGCGCAGGATTCCGCGCAGGACGAGCGTGCCGAGCAGCAGCCGGAGCGGCGGTATGAAGAGGAGCAGGCCCACGATATCCGTGAGGAACCCCGGCAGCAGCAGCAGCGCGCCCGCGGCCAGCACGCACAGCCCGTCGAACAGCTCGCCCACCGGCAGCTCGCCGCGATCGAGCTTCTGCTGCGTCTGCGACAGCACCTTAAGTCCTTGACGGCGCAGCAGCGTTGCCCCCAGCACGCCGGTCAGGACGATGAGCGCCAGCGTCCAGCCGAGGCCGATCGCCTGCCCCACCTTGATGAAGACGGCGATCTCGGCAATCGGGATGCAGAGGACCGCGAGAAGTATTAAAATTGCCATGCTTGCCCTTTCCCGGCGAACTCCCTATCTAACATGAGTGAGCCGGCGGGCGTCTACGCCCTGAAATCCGCCGGAACCAAGCGCCGGGTGCTTGCGCGGGTCGATACACATAACCTAAGGTCGGAAGCCCGCACGTTCAACGGAAGTCGGGCGGGAAACGAAGAAGGCCGGTCCGGAAGGGACCGATGAGTCATGCCCACGGGAGAAGATTTCAGCGAATGAGCGGCGGGTTCGAGTACTTCGACATAATTCTGTTCGCGATGATCGCCGCGTTCCTCGTCTATCGGCTGGGCAGCGTGCTGGGCAAGCGGACCGGTCACGAGCGCCAGGGGCGCGAGCCCTTCGGCCGGCTCGGCGGCAAGGAGGCCGGCGCGGAAGGCGGCAACGACAACGTCGTCGCGATCCCGCAGCGCGGCGCGCCGCTGCATGAGGAAGAGCCGGATACGCCGCTCGGCGCCGCGCTCACGCAGATCAAGCTGGCGGATTCGAGCTTCACCCGGAAAGATTTCCTCGAGGGGGCGCGCGCCGCCTTCGAGATGGTCATCACCGCCTTCGCCCTCGGCGACATGAAGACGCTGCGCTCGCTGCTCAGCCAGGACGTCTACGACAATTTCGCCGAGGCGATCCGCACGCGCGAGCGCGCCAACCAGACGCGCGAAACCACGCTGGTCGGCATCGACGTGGCGGAGATCGTGGAGGCGAAGCTCGAGGACAAGCGCAACGCCTACGTCACCGTGAAATACATCAGCCAGCAGGTGAACGCGACGCGGGACGAGGCGCACAACGTCGTGGAAGGCGATCCGAACGCCATCGAGAAGGTGACGGACATCTGGACCTTCCGCCACGACGCGCGGTCGTCCAATCCCAACTGGCAACTGGTTGCCACCCGCAGCCCGAACTGACATCCACTGACATCCAAGGCCGCATGCCCGCTATGCTTCGCGACGGGACCGTTCTTCGGCTGATCGCGGCGGCGCTCGCGTTCGCTTTTCTCGCCGGGTGCGAGCCGCCGCCGGTCAAGCCGGAAGGCCTCCAGCTCACCGCGCTCGGCTACGACCGGCTGCCGGGCTGGCGCGAGGACGACCATCGCGCGGCGCTCACGGCCTTCCTCCGCTCCTGCCCCGTCCTGACCGACGAGCAGGCCAAGAACGCCGGCAACGACAGCGGCCTGGCGATTGCGCCTGCCGATTGGCGTGCGCCCTGCGCCGAGGCCGCGGCGCTCTCCCAGGTCTCCGCGGACGAGGTCCGCCGCTTCTTCGAACGCGCCTTCCGCCCCTTCGCGGCGTCCGGCCCGGAAGGCGACGAAGGACTCTTCACCGGCTATTTCGAGATCGAGTTGCGCGGCGCCCGCGCGCCCAGCGCCCAATTCGCGGTGCCGATCTACCGCCTGCCCAACGATTATGTCCAGGCCGATCTCGGCGCCTTCGACCTGTCCCTCAAGGGCCATCGCATCGTCGGCCGCGTCGAGGCGGGCCGCCTCCTGCCCTATTACTCGCGCGGCGACATCGAGCACGGCGCGCTCAAGGGCCGCGGCCTCGAAATGCTGTGGATCGACGATCCCGTCGACGTCTTCATGCTGCATGTGCAGGGCTCGGGCCGGGTCGTGCTGCCGGACAGCAGCGTCGTCCGCGTCGGCTTCGCCGGGCATAACGGGCGGGCCTATGAATCGATCGGCCGGGCGCTGATCGAGCAGGGCGAGCTGAAGCCGGGGCAGGCGTCGTGGAACGACATCCGCGACTGGATCCGGCGAAATCCGCAGAAGGCCGTCGCGCTATTCGCGCTGAACCCCCGCTACATCTTCTTCCGCGTCATCGAGGGCGTGCCGCCGGAAGCCGGGCCGATCGGCGCGCAGGGCGTGCCGCTGACGCCGGGCCGGAGCCTCGCCGTCGACCGGCGCTACGTGCCGCTCGGCCTGCCGGTCTGGCTCGACACCACTTGGCCCTCCGAGCCGCAGCGGCCGCTGCGGCGCCTGCTCGTGGCGCAGGACGCCGGTGGCGCGATTAAGGGCGTCGTGCGCGGAGATTTCTTCTGGGGCTATGGCGCCGACGCGCTGTTCTATGCCGGCAAGATGAAAAGCCGCGGCCGCTACTACCTGCTGCTGCCGGTGTCGGCGGCGGAGCGTCTCGCCCAGAGCTGAGTCGGCTGGGCCGGGCCGGACTTCCCTCCCCCGTTGCGTTTCGTCTGCGCTGCGGCCATTCTCGGCGGCAGGGAGGATGCGATGCCGTCCAGCGAAACCGACAAGCCCCGTGTAGGACTCTTCGTCACCTGCCTAGTCGATCTGTTCCGCCCGTCGGTGGGCTTCGCCGCGGTGAAGCTGCTCGAACAGGCCGGCTGCGCCGTCTTCGTGCCGCGCCTGCAGACGTGCTGCGGCCAGCCTGCGCACAATGCCGGCGACCGCAAGGACGCCCGCGCGCTGGCCCGCCAGGTGATCGACGCCTTCGAGGCCTATGACTACGTCGTGGCGCCGTCGGGCTCCTGCGCCGGGATGATCCGCGAGCACTATCCCGCGATGTTCGATGACGAGGCGGAGACGGCGCACCGCGCGCACGGCCTGGCGCGGCGGACCTGGGAGCTGGTCTCGTTCCTCCGCGACGTGCGCGGCGTCGAACGTGTCGAGGCGCGCTTCCCTGGACGGGTGACCTACCACGATTCTTGCTCCGGCCTCCGCGAGCTCGCGATCAAGGAGCAGCCGCGCCGCTTGCTGCGGAGCGTGGCCGGGCTCGAGCTGGTCGAGCTGCCGGGCGCGGAGGCCTGCTGCGGCTTCGGCGGCACTTTCTGCGTCAAATACCCCGAGATATCCAACCGCATGGTCGAGGACAAGTCGGAAGCCGTCGAGGCTACGGGCGCGGAAACCCTGCTGGCGGGCGACCTCGGCTGCCTTTTGAACATGGCGGGCAAGCTCAAGCGGCGCGGATCGGCGGTGCGCGTGCGCCATGTCGCCGAGGTACTCGCGGGCATGACCGCCGATCCGGCGATCGGCGACGGGAACGGCGCGTAACGCCGATGGAAGCGACCAGCCGATCCTTCAAGGATAACGCGCGGCACGCGCTGGTCGACCCCGACCTGCAGCAGGCGCTGGCCCGGATGAAGGCGGGCTTCGTCGTCAACCGCGCGGCGGCGGTCGCGCGGCTGCCGGAGTTCGACAAGCTGCGCGACGAGGCGCGCGCCATCAAGGACCATACGCTGGAGCATCTCGATTTCTATCTCGAGCGCTTCGAGCGGCAGGTGACGGCAGCGGGCGGCCATGTGCACTGGTGCCGCACGGCGGACGAGGCGCGGCAGGCGATCCTCGCGATCTGCCGCTCTGTCGACGCAAAGACCGTCACAAAGGGCAAGTCGATGATCGGCGAGGAGATCGCGATCAACGACTATCTGGAGGCCAACGGCATCACGGCGGTCGAGACCGACCTCGGCGAATACATCATCCAGCTTCGCCACGAGCCGCCGAGCCACATCATCGCGCCCGCCATCCACGTGACGAAGAAGCAGGTCGCCGACTCCTTCTATGCCACCCACAGGACGCTCGACGCCGGGCGCAAGCTGGACGAGCCGCGCGCGCTCGTCGACGAGGCGCGCGCCATGCTGCGCCAGAGCTACCTCGACGCGGATGTCGGCATCACCGGCGCGAACTTCCTGATCGCCGAGACCGGCTCGACCGTGATCGTGACCAACGAGGGCAACGGCGACCTGACCCAGACGCTGCCGAAGATCCACATCGTGACGGCGAGCCTGGAGAAGATCGTGCCGACCTTGGAGGATGCCTCGACCATCCTGCGGGTGCTCGCGCGCTCGGCGACGGGGCAGGAATTCTCCGCCTACACGACGTTCTCGACCGGGCCGCGCCGCGCCGGCGACCTAGACGGCCCGGGCGAGTTTCATGTCGTGCTGCTCGACAACGGACGAAGCGCGCTGCTCGGCACGGAGCTGCAGGACATCCTGCGCTGCATCCGCTGCGGCGCTTGCATGAACCATTGCCCGGTCTACGGCGCGGTCGGCGGGCATGCCTATGGCTGGGTCTATCCCGGGCCGATGGGCGCGGTGCTGACGCCGACGCTGATCGGCGTCGAGGAAGCCTCCGACCTGCCCAATGCCTCGACCTTCTGCGGGCGCTGCGAGGAGGTCTGCCCGATGCGCATCCCGCTGCCGAAGCTGATGCGCCACTACCGCGAGCGCGCCTTCGACCGCGGCCTGATGCCGCCCCTGCCCCGCCTCGCGCTGGCGCTCTGGGCCTTTCTGGCGAAGCGGCCGCTTTTCTACCGCTGGACGGTGGGCCTCGGCGTGCGCCTCCTCGCGCTGGCGGGCAGCCGGCGTGGGCGGTTTCGCAGGCTGCCCTTCGCCGGCGGTTGGACGCGCCACCGCGACATGCCGGCGCCGCAGGGCAAGACCTTCCAGCAGCGCTGGGACGAGGCGGGAGGCGCCCGATGAGCGATGCGCGCGACCAGATCCTGGCCACCATCCGCCGCGCGCGCGGCGGCAACGGCGATGCCGCCTTCCATGCCGTCGCCGAACAGCGCCTCCAACTCAAGGCGCGCGGCACGATCCCGAAACGGGTCGACCGCGGCCCCGCCGCCCTCGTCGACCTGTTCGTCGAGCAGGCGCTGACGCTGAGCGCCACGGTGGACCGGGTGGCTTCGCCGGACGCCGTCCCGGCCGCGGTCGCGGAATACCTCGCGCGGGAAAACCTGCCGGCGACGCTGCGCGCCGCGCCCTCGCCCGAGATCGAGGCCATTCCCTGGCGCGACCGGCCGGCGCTGACCGTCACCTTTGGGCGCTCGGACGGGCATGACGAGGTGGGCCTGACCCCGGCCTTCGCCGCCGTCGCCGAGACCGGAACCCTGATGCTGCGCTCCGGGCCGGACCATCCGACCACGCTCAATTTCCTGCCGGACACGCATGTCGTGGTGCTGCGCGCGAGCCGGATCGTCGGCCCGTATGAGGAAGGCTGGGCCATGCTGCGCGCCGCGGGCGCGATGCCGCGCGCGGTGAACTTCGTCAGCGGGCCGTCGCGCACGGCGGATATCGAGCAGACCATCCAGCTCGGCGCGCACGGCCCGCGCCGGCTCCACATCGTGCTGATCGAGGACGGCGATGCCCGGTAATGACCGGCGGCCGAGCAGCGAGGAAAAGGCGCTGTGGCGCGAGGTGACCGGCGACGTGAAGCCGCTCGCCAAGCGCAGCGCCGGCGAGCCGCCTTCCGCCGCGCCGCCGGCCGCTCCGCCTCCCGCAAAGCCGCGAAAGCCGGCCGCGACGGCCAAAGCCAAAGCGCCCGCGCCGCCGGCCACGCCGGCTACCCCCCGGGCGCAGGCGCTGTCGCATGGCGCGTCGCCCGGCGTCGACCGCCGCACTGCCGACAAGCTCAGGCGCGGACAGATGCAGATCGAAGCCAGCCTCGACCTGCACGGCATGACCCAGGCGGAGGCGCATGGCCGGCTCGTCGCCTTCGTCGAGGCGCATCAGGCCGCCGGGCGGCGCTGCGTCCTCGTGGTGACCGGCAAGGGGGCTTGGCGGCAGGAAGGCGGCGTGCTCAGGGACGCGGTGCCGCGATGGCTGAACGCGGCCGAGCTGCGCCCGCGCATCCTGTCCTTTTCCCACGCCCAGCCGAAGGACGGCGGCGAAGGCGCGCTCTACATCCTGCTGAAGCGGCTCCGATGACCCCGTTCGGCAAAAGACTGCGCGAGATGCGCCGCCTCAAGGGCGTCACGCTGACCCAGATGGCGGTGGCGCTGGAAGTCTCGCCGGCCTATCTCTCCGCCCTCGAGCACGGCAAGCGCGGCCGCCCCAGCCTGCTGCTGCAGCACCAGATATGCGCCTATTTCAACATCATCTGGGACGAGGCGGAGGCCTTGCAGCGCCTCGCCCGCCTCTCGCACCCGCGCGTCACGGTGGACACCTCGGGCTTGAGCCCGGAAGCGACCGAGCTCGCCAACCTGCTCGCCGAACGCATCGCCGACCTCCCGCCGGACGCGATCTCGCGCATGCTGGCGGAGGTGAAGAAGAAGGGGTAGGGAGATTCGTTACGCCTGGGCGCAAGGCGCGCTTGCCGACGCTCATGGACTCGCGGAACAAGTCCGCGAGTGACGGATTTCTTCATTTAATTCAAAAAATGTCGTCATTGCCGGACTTGTTCCGGCAATCCACGGACGGATTCTTGAGCGCGCGGCGGCCTTCCATTGGGCCCGGACGCGCGCGCTACAGAATAAACTTCGACAGATCCGCGTCCTTCGCCAGCTCGGAGACGTTCTTGCGGACGAAGTCGGCGTCGATGGTGATGGTCTCGCCGGAGCGGTCGGTGGCGGTGAAGCTGATCTCTTCCAGCAGCTTCTCGATCACCGTGTGCAGCCGCCGGGCGCCGATGTTCTCGATGTTCTCGTTGATCTCGGCTGCGAGCGCGGCCAGCTCGTCGATCGCCTCCTCGGTGAAGTCGAGCGTGACCTTCTCCGTGCTCAGGAGCGCGGTGTACTGCTTTATCAGGCTGTTCTCCGGCTCGCGCAGGATGCGCTCGAAATCGGTGCGCGACAGCGCCTTGAGCTCGACGCGGATCGGCAGCCGGCCCTGCAGCTCGGGCAGCAGGTCGGACGGCTTGGCGAGGTGGAACGCGCCCGACGCGATGAACAGGATGTGGTCGGTCAGCACCGGGCCGTATTTCGTCGACACGGTCGTGCCCTCGATCAGCGGCAGCAGGTCGCGCTGCACGCCCTCGCGGCTGACGTCCGCGCCGTGGCGGTCCGAGCGCGCCGATACCTTGTCGATCTCGTCGATGAAGACGATGCCGTTCTGCTCGACCTGTTCGATGGCGGCGCGCACGACCTGTTCTTCGTCGAGCAGCTTGTCGCTCTCTTCCGCCACCAGCACGTCGTAGGATTCGGAGACCGGCATGCGCCGCCGCTTGGTGCGCTGCCCGCCGAGCGCCTTCCCCAGCATCTCGTTGAGGTTGATCATGCCCATCTGCGCGCCCGGCATGCCGGGCACGTCGAAGGTGGGCAGGCCGAGCGATCCCGTGTCGGCGACGTCGAGCTCGACTTCCTTGTCGTCGAGCTCGCCGGCCCTGAGCTTGCTGCGAAAGGACTGGCGCGTCGCCTCGCTGGCGTTCTCGCCGACCAGGGCGTCAAGCACCCGCTTTTCCGCCATGACCTCCGCTTTCGGGACGACCGACTTGCGGTGCTCCTCGCGGCTCATGTGGATGGCGGTTTCGACCAGGTCGCGGACGATCTGCTCGACGTCGCGGCCGACATAGCCGACCTCGGTGAACTTGGTCGCCTCGACCTTGATGAAGGGCGCGTTCGCCAGCTTGGCGAGGCGGCGGGCGATCTCGGTCTTGCCGACGCCGGTCGGGCCGATCATCAGGATATTCTTCGGCAGCACCTCCTGGCGCATCTCTTCCGGAAGCTGCTGGCGGCGCCAGCGGTTGCGCAGCGCGATGGCCACCGCGCGCTTGGCCGCGTCCTGCCCGACGATGAAGCGGTCGAGCTCCGAGACGATCTCCCTGGGGCTGAAACTCGGGCTGAAACTTGGCCTGGAACTGGGGCTGGAACTGGGGCTGAAACTGTTCATAGCTTTTCGACGACGATGCTCTCGTTGGTGTAGATGCAGATGCCGGCGGCGATCTTCAGCGAACGGCGGGCGATTTCCTCGGCGTCGAGCACGTCGACGTCCATCAGCGCCCGCGCGGCGGCGAGCGCATAGGGGCCGCCGGAGCCGATGCCGATCAGCCCGTCCTCGGGCTCCAGCACGTCGCCGTTGCCGGTCAAGGTCAGCGAGACCGTCTTGTCGGCCACCGCCATCATCGCTTCCAACCGGCGGAGGTAGCGGTCGGTGCGCCAGTCCTTCGCCAGCTCGACGCAGGCGCGGGTGAGCTGGCCGGCATGCTGCTCCAGCTTGGCCTCGAGCCGCTCGAACAGGGTGAAGGCGTCCGCGGTGGCGCCGGCGAAGCCGGCGATCACGCTGCCGTCGCCGAGGCGGCGCACCTTGCGCGCGTTCGACTTGATCACGGTCTGGCCGAAGCTGACCTGACCGTCGCCGGCGATGACCACATTCCCGCCCTTGCGGACGGAGAGGATGGTCGTGCCGTGCCAGGTTGCGGGATCGCTCATGCGAGATTGCTCACGGGGCTGCTGGTTAGCGTGGGGAACGTGCCGCCGGATGACGCCGGCCGCGTTGTCGCCGCTACCATGTGGCCCTTTCCCGGCGGGGGATCAAGGGTGGGCCGGCCGGGGAATTTGGGGCATAGCCCGTTGGCGGGCGCGGGCTTTCGCCGCTGGCCCTTTGGCAGGCGGGGTGATAAAAGACCGCCCTGCAAAGGACGAGAGGCCGCCATGCGGAAGGCGAGCGTTGAGCGCAATACCAAGGAAACCCAGATCCGGGTCGAGGTCGACCTGGACGGAACGGGCGCCTATGACGTCAGCACGGGCATAGGCTTCCTCGACCATATGCTGGAGCAGCTCTCGCGCCACAGCCTGATGAACCTCACGGTGCGGGCGAAGGGCGACCTGCACATCGATTTCCACCACACCACGGAAGATTCCGCCTACGCCATCGGCGAGGCTGTATCGAAGGCGCTCGGCGACCGCAAGGGCATCGTGCGCTACGGCCAGGCGCTCATCCCGATGGACGAGACGCTGACCCGCGTCGCGCTCGACTGCTCCAACCGCCCCTATCTGGTGTGGAAGGTGAAGTTCACGCGCCCGAAACTGGGCGAGATGGACACCGAGCTGTTCAAGGAATGGTTCCAGGCCTTCGCCCAGTCTGCCGGGTTAACCCTTCATGTGGAAAACCTGTACGGCGAGAACAGCCACCATATCGTGGAGTCGTGCTACAAGGGCCTGGCGCGCGCGCTGAAGCAGGCGATTGACATCGATCCGCGGCAGGCCAATGTCATCCCGTCCACCAAGGGCGTGCTGGGCGGGTCGATGTAAGGGGCGGCCGGCGCGCGCCGGGCGGACCGCAATCGACGAAGCCGGAATTGATCGAGAATGACCGTCGCCATCATCGACTATGGATCGGGCAATCTGCGCTCGGCGGCCAAGGCGTTCGAGCGCCAGGCCGGCGCGCCGGTTCTGGTGACCAGCGACCCGGATGCGGTGGCCCGGGCGGACCGCGTGGTGCTGCCGGGCGTCGGCGCCTTCGGCGACTGCCGGCGCGGGCTGGAGAAGCTCGACGGCATGCTGGACGCGCTGACCGAGGCGGTCGTGGCCAAGGGCCGCCCGTTTCTCGGCATCTGCGTCGGCATGCAGCTCATGGCCGACGCCGGGCTGGAGCACGGCCGCCATCCCGGCTTCGGCTGGATCGGCGGCGAGGTCCGGGAAGTGACGCCGTCGGACCCGGCGCTCAAGGTGCCGCACATGGGCTGGAACGCGCTGACCGTTCGCCGGGCGCATCCGGTGCTGGACGGGCTGGGCGACGGGACCGACGTGTATTTCGTGCACAGCTATCACCTGGCGGCGCGCGATGCGGGCGATGTCCTGGCGGCGGCCGATCACGGCGGCTCGATCACGGCGGCCGTCGGGCGCGACAACATGGTCGGCACCCAGTTCCATCCCGAGAAAAGCCAGGCGGCGGGACTGCGGCTGATCGGAAACTTCCTGCGCTGGTCCCCGTGACGCAATGACGACGCAATGACGGAAACGGCAACCCAGGTCATGGTCGAGACGGTTACCGCGCTCAAGGGCGCGGACCGTTACGACCTGTGCGACGCGGCCGAGGCGGCGATCCTCGACGGCGGCGGCTTCGGCTGGCTCAAGCCGCCGCCGCGCCACGTGCTTGAGGCGTACTGGCAGGGAGTCATCCTGGTGCCGGAGCGCCGCCTTTTGGTCGCCCGGCTCGACGGCGTGATCGGCGGCTCGGCCCAGCTCGTGCGCCCGACCCGCAACAACGAGGCCCAGGCCCATGCCGCGGCGATGACGACCTCCTTCGTCGCGCCCTGGGCGCGCGGGCACGGGCTCGCCCGCGGGCTCGTTCTGGCGGTCGAGCAGGCGGCGCACGAGGAAGGCTTCGCCATCGTCAATCTCGATGTCCGCGAAACCCAGGAAGCGGCCATCGCGCTCTACGAAGCGCTCGGCTACCGCCGCTTGGCGACGCATCCCTACTACGCGCGCGTCGCCGGCCGGTGGATCGCCGGCCACTATTACACGAAGGTGGTCAATCAGGCCCTGATCGCGGAAGGAACGCGCCCGTGATCCTCTATCCCGCGATCGACCTGAAGGACGGCCAGTGTGTCCGGCTGGTGCGGGGCGACATGGCGCAGGCGACCGTGTTCAACGACCGGCCCGCGGACCAGGCGCGCCGCTTTGCCGAAGCGGGCGCGGCGTGGCTGCATGTGGTCGATCTGAACGGCGCCTTCGAAGGCCGGCCGGTCAACGCGGCCGCGGTCGAGGACATCCTGGCCGCGAGCGACCGGCCGGTGCAGCTCGGCGGCGGCATCCGCAGCATGCGGACGATCGAGATGTGGCTCTCCGCCGGCATATCGCGCGTCGTGCTCGGCACGGTCGCGGTGAAGGACCCGGCGCTCGTCCGCGACGCCTGCCGCGAATGGCCGGGCAAGGTGGCGCTCGGCATCGATGCGCGCGGCGGCCGCGTCGCCGTCGAAGGCTGGGCCGAGGTATCGGACCTCGAAGCGCGCGACCTGGCGCTGCGATTCGAGGACGCGGGCGCGGCGGCGATCGTCTATACCGACATCGACCGCGACGGCGTGCTGCAGGGCCCGAACGTGGCGGCGACGGCGGCGCTCGCCGGGGCGGTATCGACGCCGGTCATCGCCAGCGGCGGCGTCGCCTCGCTCGCCGACCTGCGGGCGCTGGCGACGGCGCCGGGCATCGCCGGCGCCATCGTCGGCCGCGCGCTCTACGACGGGCGGATCGACCTCGGCGCGGCGCTCGCGGCGCTCGCCGAAGACCTCGCCGAAGACAAGGCAGCGGCCGAAACGGAGGCGGGCGCATGCTGAAGATCCGCATCATCCCCTGCCTCGACGTCCACGCCGGCCGGGTGGTCAAGGGCGTGCGCTTCGCCGACCTGGTCGATGCGGGCGATCCGGTCGAGCAGGCCAAGATCTACGACGCCGCGGGCGCGGACGAGCTCTGCTTCCTCGACATCACGGCCTCGCACGAGAACCGCGAGACGATCTATGACGTGGTCCGCGGCACGGCGGAGCAGTGCTTCATGCCGCTGACCGTCGGCGGCGGGGTCCGCACGGTGGAGGATATCCGCAAGCTGCTGCTGGCGGGCGCGGACAAGGTCTCGATCAATACCGCCGCCGTACACCGCCCGGAATTCGTCGCCGAGGCGTCCGAGCGTTTCGGCGCGCAATGCATCGTCGTCGCCATCGACGCCAAGGCGACCGCCCCCGGCACGTGGGAAATCTTCACCCATGGCGGCCGCAAGGCGACGGGCATCGACGCCGTCGCCTGGGCGGAGCGCATGGTCGCCCTCGGCGCCGGCGAGATCCTGATGACCTCGATGGACCGGGACGGCACGAAGGCGGGCTTCGACAACGCGCTCAACCGCACCGTCGCCGACCGCATCCGGACGCCGCTGATCGCCAGCGGCGGCGTCGGGACGCTCGACCACCTGGTCGACGGCGTGCGGGAAGGCCACGCCTCCGCAGTGCTCGCGGCGTCGATCTTCCATTTCGGGGAATACCGCGTGTCCGAGGCGAAGGCGCATATGGCGGCGGCGGGAATTCCCGTTCGCCCCTGACAAGCCCGGACTTTTCTGCTAGTCACATTTCCCACCGGACATTCTGGAGGCTCAGCCGTGGCAGCCGACGACGCACGCAACGATGCACGGGCGGCCAGCGCCCACATCCTGGACGAGCTCTATGCGGTGATCGAAAGCCGCAAGGGCGCCGATCCGAAGACCTCGCGGACCGCGCAGCTCTTCCATCGCGGCGTCGCCAAGATCGCCCAGAAGGTAGGCGAGGAGGCGGTGGAGACGCTGATCGAAGGCATGCGCGGCGACAAGGAGCGCCTGGCCGAGGAGAGCGCCGACCTGCTCTACCACCTGCTGGTCCTGTGGGCCGACCAGAAGGTCAAGCCCGACGCGGTCTGGAAAGCGCTTTCGAAGCGCCGGGAGACATCGACGATGGTTCAGGGAACGCCGGCCGGCTGAAGTCCAGGCAATCGCATACGAATGCCGTGCGTCCTTCGACGGGCTCAGGATGAGGGAGAATCTTCGTGGCATTGAGAAGAAACCTCGTGCTGAGCTTGTCGAAGCACGCACGCCGCTTGTCCCAATCGCCGCGAGCGCACCCTCAAATGCAATTTCCCTGCGGCTGAAGGGAGGGAACGATGAGCTACGATCCGCAAAACATCTTCGCCAAGATCCTGCGCGGCGAGATACCCTGCGACAAGATCTACGAGAACGGCCACGCGCTGGCGTTCAGGGATATCCATCCCAAGGCGCCGGTGCATGTGCTGATCATCCCCAAGGGCGCCTACGAATCCAGCTCGGATTTCTCGGAGAAGGCGAGCGCAGAGGAGATCGCCGGCTTCATGCGCGCGGTCCACGCGGTGGCGGAGCAGACCGGCGTGCTCGATGCCGGCTACCGGCTGATCGCCAATACCGGCGCGAATGGCCACCAGGAGGTGCCGCACTTCCACGTCCACCTGCTCGGCGGCCGGCCGCTCGGCGCCATGCTGCAGGCTGGGCGCTGAGGCGGCGGTCGCCGAAACGCGCCCATGGACTCCGCGGATAAACCGCGGAGTGACGATTTAAATTAGAATCATCGTCTTACGTTATGCCGCGGTTTATCCGCGGCATCCATGCTCCGGCCGGCGCCGATGCCGAACGGCCCTCTCGCGGTGCGGCTGTTTCACGCGAACGGGAAGCGACGATAGGCGTGCCCGGAAGGTGGGGCCGGACAGGGCGCCGGAGAGAAGCCAACGCCCTGCCCGAGCCCCGTTGCGGGTTGAGGATAATATGGCCAACTATCTCAGCATCCCGCAAAACGGATATTCGCCCGGCGTCCGTTAAGCCGCCGTTAAGGCCGCGCTCCGGAACGATATTCCGGTAGATTGGGACGGCTTGCCGCGTCCGCAAGGCGGCGCGGCGAAAGGCCGCGCCTTGTCCGAAGAGCCGGAAGAGCCGGAAAAGCTTCCTACACCCCGCCGACCCGAACGTGCGAGCCGCCGTCGACCGGCAGCGACACGCCGGTTATGAAGCGCGCCTCGTCGGACGCCAGGAACAGCGCCGCGTAAGCGACGTCCCACCCGGTACCCATGCGCCGGCCGAGCGGCACCTTGGCGTCGCGCTCGGCGATGATCTGCTCGCGCGTCTTGCCGAGCGCCGCCACGCGCGCCTCGACCGCCATCGGCGTGTTCATCAGGCCCGGCAGGATGACGTTCGCGCGGATGCCGTCGGCGGCGTGCATGTAGGCGATCTGCTCCGTCATCGCGACGACGCCGGCCTTCGAGGTCTTGTAGGCGACGTAGGGGTAGCTCTCCAGCACCGCCAGCGACGAGATGCTGACGATCGACCCGCTCTTCTGCCGCTTCATGACCGGCAGCACATGCTTGCAGGTGATCACCATGCCGCGCAGGTTGATCTGGGTGACGCGGTCGAATGCCTCGGGCGTGATCTCCTCCATGACCGTATCGCCGCCCGCGAGGCTGAGGCCGACATTGTTGTGCAGGATGTCGATGCGGCCCCATTTGGCGACGCAGCCGTCGAGCGCCTTTTTGATCGCCGCCTCGTCGGTGATGTCGGCCGCTGCCGCCGCCGCCGTGCCGCCTTCCTTCCCGATCATCGCCACGGTGTCCTCGGCCGAGGCGAGGTCGCGGTCGATCGCCCATACCTTCGCGCCTTCGCGCGCGAACAGCAGCGCGGTCGCCCTGCCGTTGCCGATCGTTGCGCCGGGCGTCTGGCCCGCGCCGACGATGACGGCGACCTTGTTCTCGAGCCGCATGGCGTTCCCTCCTCCGTGCTGTTATGCGCTTGGCGATAACACGGCGGGGCGGAAGGTGCAAAATCGGGCGAAGACGGCTCAGGCGGCGCGCAGCACCCTTACCCCGTGCAGCGTGCGCTGGACGAGCGCCCTCTCCTCGAGCCATTTGACGTCGCGCGACAGCGTCTTCGCGCTTTTCCGGGCGTAGGCTTCGGCCAGCTTCGGCGTCAGGTAGCGCAGCCGGCCGATGCGGACCGCCGCGTCCTCGCCGTCGAGCGCCTCGACCAGCATGCGCCGGCGGGCATCGCCGGCGCGCGTCCGCCCGTCGAAGGCGTCCGCGACGGTGTCGCGCCAGGCATTCGCCTGCTGCGCCGCGCCGAGCTCCAGGATCTGCCGGCGCATGCCCGCGGCGATGCCGTCGACGGCGTAGCCGATGAAGGCGAAGGTGGCGCCCCCGGACTCCGCCGCCTCGGCGATCAGCTCGCCGTAGCGGCCGGCGGTGGCGGCGAAATGGACGGCCGGCAGGTGGGCCGCCGCGGCCGGCAGCCCGGCCGTCCGCAGGATGCGGTATCCCGCCAGGCGGGCGGCGGCTTCGTTGCAATGCCGGAACGGGGCGAGCCGCAGCAGAAAGAGATGCGCGCCCAGCGCCTTGATCACGGCCGTCTGCACATGCTCCCCTTTTTCCGGCTCGAATTCGGGCCCGTTGAGCCAGGCGCAGAGCTGGCTGAGCCGGCCCCAGCTTCCCGGCCCGCCGGCGAGCTGGTCGGCGAGCGACGCGCCGCCGCCCTTCCCGCCGCCGTCGCCGAGCAAACCCGCGGCGCGGGCGAATTCGGCGAGCGCGGCGTTGTCGGCGCAGAGCGTCTGCGGCGTCAGCGGCCCCTGCCCCGCGTCGGCGTCCCGGTCGATGCCGCCATAGAGCGCCGCCACGACGGCGGCGGCGTCCGGGTCGGCGAAGGGCTGTCCGGCGGCCGCGGCTTCCGCGGCGAAGGTGGCGCGCGCAGCCAGGTCGCGCCATTTTGGAGCCCGCGTCGCCGCGGCGGCGGGCAGGCTGCGGAGAACGTCGCCATAGGCTTCGAGGCGGCCGAGGGCAGACCACAGCCTGACCGGTGCGCGCCCGAGGTCGACGCGGAAGGATTGCCAAGGCGTGCGCATGCGGGCCGATCCGGATGTCCGCCGGTTTTGTCCGGCGGCGGAAACTCTAATCGTGAGGTTTTATCAAACCGTTAATGGCCGGCGGCGGGCCTCTGTGGCCGAAAGAATGTCCGGTCCGGATGGGCCGGCCCCGGGAACTCCCCCGGGAACTCCACGAAAAGGCCACGGAGCGAAAATCAGTTTGTCACGATCGGCCGGTAAAGATGGCCTCGCCGGCAACCTTCCGATCCCCCTCTGCGGACCGTGTCGGCCGACGGGGCCGGGCGCGCGCAGCCGCCGCGCCCGGACCTCGCCCATGCCCGCCCTTCCCGCCGGCACGATAAGTTGACAAGCGCTCGGCGTTCGGCCAAATCTCTAAAGCTCAACGAATCAGCCAGAACGAGCGGCCAATCAACGCCGCTCCCCAGGGAGGAAATCGATGTTCAAGCCGCGCCACGCGCTCATGGCGGCCGTCGCAGCCGTCATTGCGGCCGCAAGCAGTTCCGCCATTGCCCAAGAAAAGTTTCCGTCGCGCACGATCGAGGTCATCACCCATGCCGGCGCCGGTGGCGGCACCGACATCATGGCGCAGATGATGATGAAGGAGGCGCGCGAGGTCCTCAAGACCGACCTGGCGCTGGTCAACAAGCGGGGCGGCGGCGGCGCCGTCGCGCATGCTTACGTCAATCAGCGCCCGGCCGACGGTTACACGATCCTCACCTTCACCGGCACGCAGATCGCGACCATCATTCGCGGCAAATCCGCTTTCAAATCGCTCGACGATCTCGTCCCGCTCGTGCGGGGAACGTCCGATCCGCAGTTCATCATGGTCAGCGCCAAGAGCCCGTGGAAGACGCCGAAGGACTTCATCGAGGCGCACAAGAAAAGGACGATCAAATACGGCATCGCCAGCGTCGGCGGCGGCGACCACATCACCACCTGGCAGTTCACGCGCAAGCTCGGCGTGAAGGACCCGTCCGTCATTCCGCTGGTCGGCGGCGGCGAGATCACCATCGCGCTGGTCGGCGGCAACGTGGACGCCGGCATCCTGAACTACCAGGAGGCCGAGGCGCAGATCAAAGCGGGCGAGGTCAGGCCGCTGATCGTGCTCTCCGAGAAGCGCCAGCCGGCGGCGCCGGACGTTCCGACCGCCAAGGAGATCGGCGTCGACTACGCGATCTCGACGGTGCGCGGCTGGATGGTCAAGAAGGGGACGCCGCCGGAGCGGGTGAAGATTCTGCGGGAAGCGCTGCTCAAGTCTTTGCAACGTCCCGGCTACCAGGCGTATCTCAAGAACATCGGGGCGTCGCCGGACAGCGTCGGCGACTACAAGGAATGGACCAAGGAAGTCAACGACATGGCCAAGGATACCCAGGAGGCGCTCACCGCGCTCGGTCTGATGAAGTGAATAACGGCAGCCCTGAATCGACGGGGTCTTCGACTGAACGCGAGGCGACCGGAGGGTCGCCTCGCACCTATCGCGACCTGTGGGCGGTCGCCGGCATACTCGCCTTCTGCGCCGGCGCGTACGCCATCACGCTGACCTTCGAGACGGTGCCGGACGCGATAGCCCAGGGCTTGCAGCCGGCAGGCTTCCCGCAGCTCGTGATCATGACGATGGCGGCGCTGGCGCTATTCGTCGGCTGGGAATCGCGGGCTGGCTCGACCGACGCGCCCGACCCGGTGGACCGGATAGTCTACCGGACTTCGTTGCTGATGATCGCCGTCCTGCCTGTGCTGATCTGGGTCGATTTCTTCATCGCCATCACGCTCGCGACGTTTGCGATGGGGTGGCTGTGGGGCGAGCGGCGGCTTGTCGGGCTTGCCGTCTACTCGGTCCTGCAGACGATTATAATCTTCATCATCTTCTCGACGATTCTGCGGGTGCATTTCCCGCATGGCATCCTCGTCGACTTCCTGACGTGAGGCGAGGATAGCCGATGGAAGGTTTTCTCACGGGCATCGCCGTTCTTCTCGATCCCTACATCATGCTGATGGTCGTGCTCGGCACCATCGGCGGCATCATCGTCGGAATTCTGCCGGGCATCGGCTCCACGATGGCGATCGCGCTCCTCCTGCCCTTCACGGTGACGATGGAGCCGATCCCCGCGCTGGCGGTGCTGGCGTCGCTGTTTTCGGCCAACGCCTACTCGGGCGCGATTCCCGCGATCCTGGTCAACACGCCGGGCTCCGGCTCGTCCACGGTAACCTGCTGGGACGGGTATCCGATGGCGAAGCGCGGCGAGGCGGGGAAAGCGCTCGGCATGGCGACGGTCGCGAGCGGCATCGGCGGCATCTTCAGCGTCATCGTCTTCGTTCTCGCTGCGCCCGCGCTGGCGCGCCTCGCCTACGAGTTCGGGCCGCCCGAATACTTCGCGATGTACATATTCGGCCTGTCGATGCTGGCCTCGATCGGCGCCAGCTCCCCGGTCAAGAACCTCGTCGCCGGCGCGTTCGGCATCCTCCTCGCGACGGTCGGCATCGACATCATGACGTCGACCGAGCGGTTCACCTTCGGCATGCCGGAGCTGACGTCCGGCATCCAGTTCGTGCCCGTGCTGGTCGGGCTGTTCGCGATCAGCGAGCTGCTCGAGCAGTCGGAACGGCTGAATCAAACGGTCGAGCACATCAAGCTGAAGGTCATCCAGCTTCCGACGCGCGACGACTACCGGAAATGCTGGAAGGCGATCGCCGGCTCCTCGCTGATCGGCGCCTTCGTGGGAATTCTTCCGGCCGCGGGCGGCACGGTGGCGGCGCTGATCTCCTACAACGAGGCGAAGCGCTGGTCGTCCCACCCGGAGGAGTTCGGCAAGGGCGCAATCGAGGGCGTGGCGGCGCCGGAAGCCGCGAACAACGCATCGAGCGGCGGCGACATGGTGCCGACCCTTGCGCTCGGCATTCCCGGCAGCGCCGCGACGGCGGTCGTCCTCGCCGGGCTGCTCGCCCAGGGCGTCCGCCCCGGCCCCCACCTCTTCAACGAGCAGCCGCATTTCATCTACGCGATCTTCGCGACCATGATGGCGGCGAACGTCCTTTGCATTTGGATGTGCCTGGCCGGCGCCAAGATCTGGTCGCGCGTCACCCTGATGCCGAACACCTTCCTGTGGCCGACCGTGTTCGTGCTCGCCGTCGTCGGCTCCTACTCGCTCGACCAGACGATGGTGGACGTCTACATCATGCTGGCGGCGGGCTTCCTCGGCTACGTCATGCGCCGCTTCGGCTACTCGCCGGTGCCGGTGGCGATGGGCCTGCTGCTCGGCGGCCTGGCGGAGAATTCGCTGAAGCAGGCGCTGCTGATCTTCGATCGGCAATGGTGGCTCTTCGGCACGCGGCCGATCGCGATGCTGCTGTTCGGCCTTACGGCCGCCGCGCTGATCGCGCCGCCGCTGATCATGCGCATGCGCGGGCGTCAGCGTCTGCCCGACGAAGCCTTCGAGGACGATTGAGCGCGGCGCTGTTCAGCCCGGCGCCTTGCGCTCCGCGTCGACGAGTTGGAAGCGCCAGCCGTCGGGATCGCGCAGCTCGACCGTGGTGCGGCCTGTCGGCTCGATGAACTTGGGCCCGCGGGTGAAGGTGACCCCTGCCCTCTGGAACTGCTCGTAATCCGCCTTGGCGTCGTCGACCTTGAGCGCGATGTGGTTGATGCCGATCACTTCCTCGCCGCCGGCCTGATGGATCTCGAAGATCGTCTGGTTCTCGCCCGGCAGCTTCATCTCGGCCGCGTCGCCGTGATGCTTGGTGCGCGCGATCAGCTCGAAGCCGAGCTTCTGGAAGAAAGCCACGAATTCTTCCACGTCCCGCACGATCAGCTCGATATGGTCTATCCCGCGTATCATTTTGGCGTCCCTCCCTGAGCGGTTTCTCTCTATCCGCTTATTTGGCGCCGGTTGGGCGCAGGAGGCAAATCGTCCTCCGCTTCGAAGCGTGCAAGGCGCGGCCGCCGAAGCCGCCGAAGCCGCATGGGCGCAAGGCTCAACTTTTGATCAGAAGGACGGCGCCGCTGAATAGAAGCAGGATACTGATGATACGCGTATACGCCGCAGCCGACATCGTCGAATGGACGCGCCCGCCGAGCCACAACCCGGCGGCGACGACCGGTATCCCGGCCAGGATCGCCCACGCGACCTTGCCGGCGAAAAAGCCGAAGAATGCGAATGCCGCGAGCCGGATCGCGCCGTCGATCAGGAAATTCGCCGCGAAGGTTGCACGGAAAACGTCCTTGTCCAACATGCGCAAGCCGAAATAGATGACGTAAAACGGTCCGCCCGTGCCGAAGAGCGTGCCGATCGCCCCGCCGAGAAATCCGCACGGCGCCGCGAACAGCCGCGAGCCTTTCAATACCGGCAGCGGAAGGATCTGATACACCGCATAAACGATGACAAACGCGCCGAGCGCCTGCCGTAGCGTGGTCGACGCAAGGGATTGCAGCAAGGTGAGCCCGAGAGCGACGCCGGCAAGCGTGAACGGGATGAGCGCCAGCTCCTCGCGCCATGCGATCTTGTCGCGGTTGCGGATACCCTGGCTGGCGGACCCGAGATAGTCGAACAGCACGACCACCGGCACGACGATCTGTACGGGAAAGGTCATTGCCAACAGCGGGACCGCGATCAGCCCGGACCCGAAGCCGGCGATCCCGCGTACCAGGTAGGCGACGAGCAATATCGCCGCTGCCAGGACCCATTCGATCTGAAAATTCACGCCGGTCGCTTTTAGGCGGTTGATTCCAAGGCTGTTCCGCCTGTCCGGCGAACCCAGAGACGGATGAGGTGGCGCCCTTGGTCGGATCCGGTCGTGTCCTCGAACCTCGTGCGCGCGTGCGCGATGAGGCGGTTGTTGACGAACTCGATCTGTCCAGGCTCGAGGAAGAAGTCGAAGCAATGTTCCGGCGCCTCGATCTCTGCCTTGAGAGCATCGAGCGCGGCAAGCGTCGTTTCGTCGAGCGGCGAATCCATCAACCGGTGGCCCTGCCTGACGTAGTCGTCATAGTAGCGCGCATCGATACCTCCGCCATCCGACGTGAAGATCGCGCGCTGGCTGCACGGCGGCTCGCCTTGGGCGTGCTCGGCCTGGCGATCCCACCAGAGGGGCTTGTAGAGCTGTGCAAGCAGGACGGGCGCCTTGTCGAGAAGTTGGTCGTGCACAGTCGCCAGGCTCGACACTCGGCTCATGCCGCCCTGTTTCGCCTGCCGCAGGCACGCTAATACGGCGATTTCCGGCGTGCCAGGCAGCCATCCGCCGTCGGTATGGAATTCCTGCTCGAGATTCGTGATCGACCTGCGAACGCCATGCGTCAGCTTCTTGCCTTTGTCCCGGACATCGTAGATCCGCGTGCCGTCGAACTTCTGCTCGACGATGGGCCCCAAGAGGCTGGTCAACAGCCATGCCACGGAACGGCTCGCCGGCACGCCCCACCGCTCCACGGGCAGGCGATCGAGCATCGCGAAGCCGATACCGTGGAAAATGCGATTTCCGATATCCGCCATGAGCTTGGCGGTCGCTTCCAGCTCGAACTCCTGCGCGCGGGGCATCTCGGCGTCGAGGGGGCGCCCCGCCACAACCTCCGCGACCCGGTCGAGCTCGGTCTCGGCCTCGCCGGTCAACGGGGCATAGCAGCGGTCATCGTCGAGATCGGCGCGCCTCCAGGCAAAGCGACCACCGAATGCGCTCCCGCGGAAACCCTGGGGTTTTACCGTCGCATCGCCAAGGATATCCAACCTGTTTGCCGACATTGCCCGATCCAGGGTTCAGCCCGAAGCCGCGGCAATAGCCAGCCGCCGTTTACTATTAATTAATCCCCTCAACCATAAAGTACTTCCATATGCGGACGGTTTTCAACTGACAATACGCACGGGCCGTAGGGTCCACAATTGCTGAACCGGACGTCGGTCCCGAACTAGCCGGGGGCTCAGCGAAAGGACTGAATCCATGTCGAGAGCAAAATGGCTCCTGGCCGTTCCGGCTTGCGCGCTTCTCGCATCCGTTGCGGTGGATGGCGGGATTTCGGGCGCGGACGCCGCCGAGAAGAAGTGCCTGTTCGTCTCCTCCTACAAACGCGGCTACGCCTGGTCGGACGGCGTCGAGCGCGGGTTGCGCGCCGTCCTGGACGGCAAGTGCGAATACCGGCAGTTCGACATGGACACCAAGCGGCGGCAATCCCCCGAGGCGAAGGCGCAAAGCGCGCTCGAAGCGAAGGCGATCATCGAC
This sequence comes from Alphaproteobacteria bacterium, assembly GCA_009377445.1. Taxonomy (GTDB): domain Bacteria; phylum Pseudomonadota; class Alphaproteobacteria; order UBA8366; family UBA8366; genus WHUA01. The sequence goes on from WHUA01000001.1 coordinate 470,011, forward strand.
TCCTGGAAACCGGATATCGTGATCACGGCCGACGACAACGCCGCGAAATATCTGATCAAGCCCTACTACAAGGATCACGCGCTGCCGTTCGTGTTCTGCGGCGTCAACTGGACGGCGAAAGAATACGGGTTTCCCTATTCCAACGTGACCGGGATGATCGAGGTGGCGCCGATCGTTCCGATGTTGGACCACGCCATCGACATCGTGCCGAATCTCCGCCGCGCGTTCTATATCGGCGCGGCCACCCTGACGGAGCGGAAGAATCTCGAACGATTCAAGGAAGCGAGCCAACAGCTCGGCTTTGAGCTCGATTCGGCGCTGGTCGACACCAACGAGAAATGGCTCGAGGCTTACGCACGGGCACAGGAAATGGACCTGGTCATCGTCGGCAGCAACGCGGGCATCAACGACTGGGATGCGGAGCGGACGCTGAAGGGCGTTCTCGCGACGACGCGCAAGCTCAGCGTCACCAATCATGAATGGATGATGCCGCTCGTCATCGCCGGCGTCACCAAAATGCCTGAGGAACACGGGGAATGGGCGGGCAAGGCCGCGCTCGCAATTCTCGGCGGCATCTCACCCTCGGCGATTCCAATCGTCCCCAACAACAGGCGCGACATCTGGATCAATCCGAGAATCGTAGAAGCAGCAAACCTCACGTTGCCGGATAGCATGATGCGCAAGGCGAAGAAGGTAGTGCAGCTTGAGGCCAAACCGTAAGCGCTGGTTGTTCAAGACTTATGAGGTCGGTGGTTTTGTCGTCCTCTCCTGCCTGGCTTGCATCTCCCTCGCGACACTGGCTGTCTGGCTCGACCTGAGCACGGCGAAAAAAGCCTTTGACGAGCGAGCGGTCAGCCTGCAGCGGACGCTTGCGCACCAGTTCGGCAATACCGACACCATCCTCACGTCGCTGGCCGGATTGCATCACTCGAGCGAGAAACTCGACGATTACGAGTTCGCGGGCCAGTCGCGCGAGCTCCTTGCCGCCTACCCTTTCGTCAGCGCAATCGTGCAAGCCGACATCCTCGATCCGAAGGGCCGCGACGCCTTCGAAGAACAGATGCGGCGCAACGGATACCTCCAGTTCAGCCTCAGTCAGTTCGAGATTGGCGCCGGCGCCGCACCCGCCCCCGCCCCCGCCCCTGAGCGGTCGTCTTTATTGCCGATCGTCGTCATCGAGCCGTTCGGACCGATCCTTGCGTCGCTCGTCGGCCTGGATCTGCTGTCCAACCGGCACCTGGCCGATGCCGTAGCGACGGCTATCGCGAGCGGTGAGGTGACAATTTCGAAGGCCGTCGAGCTGCCCAACCTCGGTAAGAATATCCTCATTTTCAAGGCCTTCTACTTCGGCCATTCCCTGCCCGCCACCACAGATCTCCGGCAGGCGCAAGCAAGCGGCGTCATCATGCTCGTTCTCGACCCGCATCGGTTTTTCGAGACGCTCGTTCAGGAATACGCCGATCTGGAAATCAGTTTCCTTGCGGCCGGGACGGGCGATGTCGAATCCGATGTCCCGCTGTTCCGTCACGTTCCTGCGCGAGCGGGTCACCGACTGCCGTTCGTCGATCCCTTCGTGTCGTGGATCCCGATAACCGAGAACAACGCGTCCTTCGTGCTTGCGATCCGCAGCTTTCCGACCTTCGGGCAGATCCGGGAGTGGTTCGTCGTGCTGCTCGTCGCCGTGGGCGCGTTCGGTTGCGGATTTCTCGGTCTCGCGATCTGGAACAAGCGCGTCGGACAACTTCGCAGCCAGGAGGACGAACGGATCCTGCGCGAGAACGAGGAGAAATTTCGCGATTACGCCGAGATCGCGTCCGATTGGTTCTGGTCGACCGACAAGGATCTCCGATTCCAGTATTCTTCCAACGATCCCATCCGCGCGTCGGCGCAGCAGCTCCAGGCGCTGCTGGACTGCGTCGGTGACAGCGCGGTGCAGATCGACGCGGATGTCGCGGAGTCCCTCTTTGCCGACTTGAGCAGCCGCCGGCCTTTTCGCGACATCCGCTACAGCTATACCGACCGTGCCGGGCGCGGCAGATGGTCGGCCGTGTCCGGCAAGCCGGTTTTCGACAGCGGCGGCGCGTTCCGCGGATATCGCGGCACCGGCCGCGACGTCACCACCGAGACCGAAGCGCGTCTCGCGTTGATGAGATCCAAGGAACAGGCGGAGATCGCAAACCGCTCGAAGTCCGAGTTCGTCGCGAATATGAGCCATGAGCTCCGGACGCCGCTCAATGCAATCATAGGGTTCTCCGAGACACTGCAATTGGAAGTCCTCGGGCCGCTCGGCTCCGAGCGCTATCGCGCCTATGCGAACGATATATGCAACTCCGGGCGCCATCTGCTGTCGCTGATCAACGACATCCTCGACCTGTCCAAGGTGGAATCAGGTGTAGACGACCTTTATGAAGAGGAAATCGACGTAGCCGAAGTCGTGCGGGCGCTCGTGGTCCTCGTCAGGCCGCATGCGGAGAAGGGCAAGGTCGAGCTCGCGCTCGACATCCAGGACGGGCTGCCGCTGTTGGTTGCGGACGAGCGCAAGATCAAGCAGATCCTGGTCAACATTCTCAGCAACGCCATCAAGTTCACGCGGCCGGGCGGCCGCGTCTCCTTGCGTGTTCAACAGGCCGATTCCGGCCAGTTCGAATTCCTGACGCGCGACAACGGCATCGGGATGGCGCCGGACGAGGTCGAGAAGGCGCTGCTCAAGTTCGGACAGATCGATAGCGATCTCAATCGAAAATACAACGGCACCGGCCTCGGGCTTCCGCTCTCGAAAGCGCTGACGGAGCTGCATGGCGGTGTTCTGGAAATCGACAGCATAAAGTACAACGGCACGACCGTGACCGTCCGGATGCCGGCATCTCGGTCGCTCTCGGCAGGACATGCCAAGCTCCGCGCAGGTGCAACGGACGGGTCGCGAACGCGCCGGGCAAAAATGCCCAGCGGATCGCCGGGTGCGGCGCAGAGCCTCGCGCGCCGGGAGCTTTCCTAGATCAATTTGCAATCAGGTGAAATCACCGGATTGCGATCACTTCCTCGCCGCCCGCCTGATGGATCTCGAAGATCGTCTGGTTCTCGCCCGGCAGCTTCAGCTCGGCCGCGTCGCCATGATGCTTGGTCCGTGCGATCTGCTCGAAGCCGAGCTTCTGGAAGAAAGCTACGAACTCTTCCACGTCCCGCACGATCAGCTCGATTCCTCGAATCATGTCGGCATCCCTTCCCTGTCGGATTTTATCGATCCGGATATTTGGCGCCGGATTGCGGTTCGGCGCTAATCCGCGTCACCCTTCCGGCAAGATCCTCCGTCCCGCAAGCTTTTCGCGCCTACGCAAAGCTCAAAAGGTTCTTGATGTCGGGTCGCCGTTCGAAGGATTTCGCGATCGCCTGTCGCCATTTCGGGCCGATCGCCGCCGCCGTCTCGTATGCGTCTTTGAGATCGTCATAACGGTCTATGGATAGGGCTTCGATGAGGTCTCGTGCTTGATCGAGGTCCTTGCGCGCCTTGGCCCGGTCCGATCTCTTGCGTCGCTGGGCGACGATCAGCTTATGAATCGCATATCGCTCGGGCCGCGGTATTTGCACCAAGACGCCGTCGAGATATAAGGCGACAGCGTCGATGGGCTCGGCGATGAGATAGTTTAAGTAATGGAACCCGTGGGCCCATCCGTCCAACGCATCGAGCCTTATCGGCCCCTCTTCTTCCGTAAAGCTGGGCGCCAGAAACTCGATGTCTGGCCCGCCGCCCTTCGTGATCCATTTGGTGGGGCGCGCCGGATCGAGCGCAGGCGCGGGTTCCATATTGAGCGAATGCAGCGATTGGACGAGAGAGGGATCGACTTTATCCTCGATCGCCAGGGACAATCTTTCGAATGATGCGATGTCCACGTCCTGCGTCGCTTCAAAGAGACCGGATAATTTTACCCCAAGTTCAAGCGCATAGAGTCGGTAAGCGTGCGTACCGACCAGGGTTCCGCCCAGCCTGAAGACGCCGACGGCCGCCATGGCCCTAAGAAGCGAGCCCGTATTTCTGTCGAGACGAGGGGCCCCCATGCTTTCCAACTGCCGCACGAGCGCGCGATTGGCGCTACGGGCGGATTTCTGATCTTCGACGGCCGATCGCGCTCGACCGATCCGTTCTCGCATCTCGTCGCTGTCTGGACCGAGATAACGTTGAACTTTGTGACCTTTGATCGCTATTTGGGTGTACCAATATCCCTTCCCTTTGATTTCTCGCAACAATGGCGTGCCGCCGAGCTCGTTTACGCGCTGGTCGAGATGCCGCGAAAGAAGATCGAGATAGACGCTTTGCATCGAGGTAGGATAAGGCGTCGCCATAGTTACATCCATAAACTCGGTTTTTGGCTGTAACTAGAGGTTAAAGGAGTTACATCCCAAAATCAAGATTTTGGATGTAACTAGAGGCAAGTTTCTGCAATTTCTGATATTTATCGCCGGTGGGTCTGCAAAAAACCGGTCAAACTCCCGGCGCCACCCTCCGATAACTCAGCGCCTCCGCGATGTGGATGCGCCGCACCGCCGCCGCCCCATCCAGGTCGGCCAGCGTGCGGGCGACGCGGAGCACGCGGTGGTAGCCGCGGGCCGACAGCTTCAGCCGCTCGGCCGCGGTGGTCAGCAGGCTGCGGCCGTCGGCGTCGGGCGCGGCGGCTTCCTCCAGCAGCGTGCCGTCGGCTTCCGCGTTCGTGAGTATGCGGCGCTCGGGCGCCAGCGTCTCGTAGCGCTGCGCCTGGATCGCCCGCGCCTTCGCCACCCGGGCGGCGACGGCGGCGCTGCCTTCGGCCGGCGGCGGCAGCGACAGGTCGGCCGCGCTCACTGACGGCACGTCGACATGCAGGTCGATGCGGTCGAACAGCGGGCCCGAGATCTTCGCCTGGTATTCCCGCCCGCAGCGCGGCGCCCGCGAACAGGCCTGCGCCGGATCGTCGAGATAGCCGCAGCGGCATGGCCGCGTTGCCTTGTTACCAGTGCGGCTAACTGCCTCAAAACCAACGAAGATGCCGAGAGAACTCCGGCAGCTCGTCCAGGAACAGCACGCCGTTGTGCGCGAGGCTGATCTCGCCAGGACGCGCGCGCTGGCCGCCGCCGACCAGCGCCGGCAGCGAGGCCGAATGATGCGGGTCGCGGAACGGCCGCCGCCGCGTGATCGCGCCGCCGCCGAGCAGCCCCGCCACGCTGTGGATCATGCTGACTTCCAGCGCTTCCCGCGCCGACAAGGGCGGCAGGATGCCCGAGAGCCGCTGCGCCAGCATCGATTTGCCCGAGCCCGGAGGCCCGACCATCAGACTATTGTGTATGATTGACCACCGACCTTGACTCATTGCCAGACTTGGCGGAATTGGGATGGGCCAGAGCGCCAAATATTTACAAAATCTGGTTAACGATAGAAACGGCGAATGCCATTCAATCTGCTGTTGTCACGTCTGTCAAACCGGCAAAGGTTAACGCGCGGCCGGGAAGGCTTTTCGGACAGGCCGTCGATGTGGTAGTCTCATCCTCGCACTGGACCTTCGCCGGTCCGGAAAGCCCCCAGAAAACCGAAGTCCACCGTAGAAAACCGAACGACCGGATCAACCAGCCGGATTGCGTTCGCGCGCCCGGCTTTACGGTGGAGTTTGACGTGAACCCCAACGAATGCATATCAGCAGCGGATTTCGCCCGCATATGCGGTGTAACAAAACCGGCCGCCGGCTACTGGCGGCAGAGAGGCATCGGGCCGCGCGCGGTAAAGATTGATGGGCAGCTCTTTTATAACGAAGCAGAAACGTTGCAATTCGCAGCCGAGCGCTTGGCCAAGCAGCAGGAGCGCGAAAACCCCAAGGCACCAAGGGTAGAAGACTCACCTAAGCTCCGTCAGCGACTCAGCGGCGGTATCGTCAAGGCGATGGTCCTCGGCAAGGTTACCATGGGCGACGCCAAAAAGATTGCGTCGCGACTCGGATACAAGTCGCTAAACCACCTGGACGCCCGCGGGATCGACTTACTTCTTACGGAGATGGACAAGCGCGCCGCGCAACGCCCGCGACCGGCCTTCGACGCGCCGTGGAAACATCCGCCGAAGAAACGGAAGGCACGTGTCGACGCCAATGTTAAGTCGGGGAGTGCAGTGCGATGAGCGGGATCAACGTGCAAGGCATGGCGGAAGCCTTCGCAGACTCCGATCACGATAGAATCCTGATCGGCCCGGCCATGATCTACGAGCGGTCGAACGGCTCAGACGACTATTGGGGCGTCAGCGCCATCCATACGGATCGTTACGGGTATCCGCGGCTAATCATGATTGAAATGGGACCAGTCAGTCTGAGGGATCAAGAATTCGATCACCCGCTTCTCAATGCGGCGGACGCTGTATGGTGCATCGAAGACGCGAACGCTTTGACCGCTAAAGATGCGAAGGGTATGCGCGCGGGTTTCATATCCGGGTGTAAAAAAATATTCCGGTATGCCGAGTTGTTCGAGAAACACGATACGCAAGTGCTTGCTGCCGCAGCCGCACGATGGGGCGGTGAGTTCATTCAACTGCGCGACGATGCGATGAAGGAGCTTGCCGAGCGCGAGAACCGACCGGAGCAGTTCGTAGACGAGATTCAAGAAGACGAGCCTCAGGAAGACGAGAACCGGCCGAACCATCGAACCGGGAACGATACGGAGTTCGACAATGACCGCGCCCGATGATTCAAACATCCCGCCCGCCGTCGACTCCGATATCGTGCAGGAGACGACGGACGCCATGCCGCAGTCGAAACTCGATTGGGCGCTGTTCGTTGCCGGCGAACTGCGCATCCCGGTTTTTCCGCTGTCGCCTAACAGCAAAATTCCGATGTTCGGGTCGAACGGATTCAAGAGCGCAACGCTCGACCTGGATCAAATCAGGGCATGGTGGGCGGACGAGCCTGACGCCAACGTAGGTATATGGCCGGGCGAACACCATGTCATGCTCGATCTTGACGAGAAGAACGGCAAGCACGGAATCGAAACTCTGTGCGCGCGTCTTGGCGTCGACATACTAGATTTGGCCAAAGAAACTTTCGCTGTCCGCACTACAAGCGGCGGTATCCATCTTTACTACCTCTCCGACAAGCCTTACGGCGATGCAGTCGGCGTGCTCAACGGAGTCGATATTAGAGCATCGGGCGGATATGTCGTAGGAGCAGGAAGCGTAATCGATGGCGTTCCCTACACGGTCATTAGCGATATCGAGACTCGGTTAGCGCCCGTGCGAGACGATCTAAAGCCCATCCTCAATTTGCCTCGCGAACGCCAACAGAATTCCAGCAAACCGATGTTCGAACTGGATCAGGAATTCGCTATTACTCGTGCGCTCGACTTTCTCAGGAAGCGAAGCCCGGCCATTGAAGGCATTGGCGGAAACGCACATACCTACGCGACAGCAGCACTTGTGAAGGATTTCGGAATCTCTGAGGCCGCGTGTCTGCAATTGATGCTCACACCAATCTTTCAAGACGGCCGCTCCTGGAATGATTGCTGTCTGCCCGCTTGGGATGCACCGGAATTGAAAGTCGTGGTCGGAAATTGTTTTCGATACGGCAAGGACCGGCCCGGTGCCAAGGGTGGCGGAGCCATGGAAGCCTTCGACGCTTCCCAAGGTATCGAAGCGGGCGATTCGGAGTCACCCGCCGACGATGCGCCCGCGAACGGAATCGACGGCCTCGGCTTGGACAACGCGGAAACGCCCGCCGAAGTCGTCAAAATCCTCAACATCGTCTTTGCTGTCGTCATGGGCGGAGCGAATGCCGGCTCTATCGTCAATTTGAAAAAGCCGAACATGCCGGCATTCATCAAGGCGGATGCATTCGTTCGGATGCTCAAGAACCGCCCGGTCAAAGTCGACGCGGGCGACGGGAAAACGAAATTCATCCCATCTTCGGACTTATGGCTGTCGTCATTCAGGCGGCGTGAGATATCGGAAATCGTGTTCGAGCCAACGCATTCTCAATTCAGAGTCCCGCCCCGCGCGCATAATATGTGGCAGGGATTCGCGATTGAGCCGATGGAAGGTTCAACGCATGAGCCGTTGCTGACTCATATCCGCGACAACGTTTGCCAAGGGAACGAAACACTGATTGCTTTCGTGTTCGCGTGGCTAGCGGATTTGGTGCAGCGGCCGGGCGACAAGCCGGGTATTGCAATTGCTTTGCGCGGCGACTTCGGAGCGGGAAAAGGCATTCTGTATGATTATCTCTGCCGGATTTTCGGCGACCATGCAATGAGCCTGTCCAAGCCGCAACAGGTGACGGGACGATTCAATTTTCACCTTGCACCGGTGGTGCTGCTGAATGCCGAAGAAACTTTCTTTGCCGGCGACAAGGCCGCGGAAGCCGTTCTCAAAGACATGATTACATCCGACAAAATGCCGGTAGAGCCGAAATACGCGGCGATGATCACCGTCAGCAACCACGTCCACCTACTGGCGTTCTCGAACAAGCATTGGGCTGTTCCCGCCGCCGCCGGAGATCGCCGCTGGTGTGTGCTCGACGTATCGCCCGCCAAGAAAGACGACTGGGACTATTGGGACCCAATCCATGCCGCCAAGAAAGCAGACGGGCCGGCGCACCTTCTGCACTACCTGCTGCATTATAAGTACGACCGCAAAACCCTGCACCGCCCGCCGATGACACAGGCGAAAGTCGAGCAAGCCCTCGAATCGCTGGAGCCGGCCGCAAAGTGGTTTCTGTCGGTGCTCCGCGGCGACCGCGTTCCGAGTTCCGGCGGGGCCGACGGGGATTCGATCTTCCAAAGCGAAACGCCAAAACACGTTCTGCTGCGGGACTATGAAGAATTCTGCCGGGAGATACGCGAGCGGCCGAACGGCACGATGTTCTGGAAATGGATGCACGAAACCCTCCGCGACCACGCGAAGGTGACCCGACCGCGAAGCGGTTTCAGCCGTGGCCGGTGCCTGTGGTTGCCGGACCGCAAAACCTGTCGAACGGTCGTGGCGGATGCGCTGAAATGCTCGTGGGCGGACCTGGAATACGTTGACGAGCTTTAGGTCCAGGGTAGGGGTGGACCGGTACCAGGAAGGTGGGCGGCGGAAACCCGCGGAAATCCTCGGGTTGCCCAAGTGGTCCAGGGTGGTCCAGGATTCTCGCCCCATAGTCTCTTCTTACGGGAGTTTGGCGTGGCCGTTGGTGGGGGACGCTGTATTACTATTATCTCTATATACTTTATTAAGAAAAAGGTGGACCAGTTGGACCGGGTGGGTTTTCCAAGGGAATCCAAGGGTTTGAAAATTTCGGCATGGTGGACCGAAGGTGGACCAATGGTGGACCGGTTCTGATCGTTGGCGTAAGCCCACTTCCCCTGACTCTCTCCAAATTTCGCCCTGGGGAGGTCCGCTTCGCTGTAAGCGGGAAGCCCTCGCGTGTGCGTGTGAGTCCTGCATACCAGAGTAGGCAGTTTCATAGTATATGCTCAATCCGAGCACATACCGCCGCGGGCGACACCGCGGAGCCGGGGCAGCCCGGCAGGCCGTCCATGTCGTTGGCGAGCACCTCGGGGCAGCCCCTATAAACCAGCGGCCGGCCCGGTCAGGACGCGCACCAGCGGCCGTTCCATGGCCACTCCCGCCCACCAATCCCAGGGCCGCCGGCTCCGGCAGGGTCATTCGGCTTGGAACAAAACATGAATAAACTAAGGCAGCTTCCGGAAGGCCAGCCGGCTAGTCATACAATTTTAGATAAATACCTGAGACATTCGACAGAGATTGTTGAAACCCCAGGGGGTTCGTTAACCATATTTGCTAACCATAGCATTGCTACCCGGACGCCCCGGAGAAGGCCGGGCAAGGGCCGTAGAGCGGCCGGCCCCATCCAAGCGCCCCTTGGCGCAGCGCTCACCAGTGGCGGCCCGCCGGGCGTCTACCAAGGTCGAGTCCATTAACCATAAAAAGCCACAATTGGAACATTAACCAAGGGCACACAAGATGTAGAGGGCCGGGTTTACTTCGCACGTGCAATATAGAGGAAGACTAGATCGGGCGATTATAGACGAAAATCCAGGAGAATCGGCAGTAATGCTTTAGATCGTGGTAAATATACTATCGCTTTTGCTTTTTCCGATGGGATGTTAACGATTTATTAAGACTTTCATGGTCTAATACTTGGCGAAACGAAGGAGAACGCCATGCGCGCCAAGATACTGACCGAGTCCCAGCTTCAAGACGTGCTCGCCCACGCCCGGCCGATGATGCGGGTTGCCGTGCTGACGTCCTTCCGCTGCGGGCTCCGCGCTAAGGAGCTTGCCGCGCTCGATTGGGCGATGGTGCTCGACGCCCGCGGCCTGATCGGGGAGTACGTCGACCTACCGCCGATCTCCTCGAAAGGCCGCTGCGGCGCTGGTAGGTTGCCGATCACGCCTGACCTCCGGGACGCCCTGGCGGCACTCTGGCGCGCTCGACGCATGCCGCTTGCCGGGCCGGTGCTGTGTGACGATCATCTAGGCCGGTTAACCCCGGATGCGGTTCGCTTCCGTCTCAACGCCCTGTACGAGAAGGCGGGATTGCACGGCGTATCCTCGCACTCAGGCCGGCGGACCTTCGGGACCGCCTTGGCTTCGAAGGTCAATCTGCCGAGTGTGCAGAAGGCCCTCCGCCATGCGCGCCCCGCTACGACGCTGCTGTATGTCGACGCCGTGAGCGACCACGAACTGACCGACGCTATTCACTCGCTGGCCCGGTAGACCGCGCGCCTAGCCTCCGGCCGCTGGTAACCTTTCGTTAACCTTACCCCTTTATTAACCTTAATGAATCCTTAACAAATATGGTTAACGAGAGGTTAAGATATATGGTTAACAAAAGGTTAACGAACCCGAATGGTTAACGAAAGATTAACATCCCTTTTGAAAAGGAGGGGGTACCCATGCTCCCCCGTGATCCCTGAATTTTAATTTGAGACTTCGATTCACATTTGTCATGTCTGTCAAACCCGGTCAGCCCCTTTTTCAACTAATTGTGGAATGGTCGTAAGAGTAAGAACCATTCGCATTCGGTTGCCGAATCATGTTGCTGAAAATATTTTAGAGTTGATCCCCCGGTACCCTATAGGGCCGATGCGGACGACATGGCGGGCTAGGGGCTAAAAAGATCGTGGCCATCGTGAGACAATGTGGCCATGACCGAGACACGAAAAAATTGGAACACACCTTATGGACTCGCGACGCGCCCGCTGACTCCGGCACGCCGTGCGCTATTCCTGAAGGTCTTGGCGGAAACCGGCTGCTATCGATCCGCCGCCCGTGCGGCTACGCCACACTCGACGGGCAAGGCATCGCCGGGAGTCTCGTCGTTCAAGGCGCTCGAAAATCGCGACGCAACTTTCCGTGCGGCCGTTGACGATGCAATCGAAGAGGCGAAAGCCGCGGTCGAAATGGAGATCAAAAGACGGGGGCAGGACGGCTGGCTCGATCCCGTCTTTGGCAAAGGCGAACGCGTTTACCAAATCGATCCGGAGACCGGTAAGCAAGTCCCGGCCACGATCCGGCGATACGACTCAAATCTTCTTTTAGCTAGGGCAAGGGCATTGATGCCCGAAAAATACTCGGAACGGAAGCAACTGGAAATCAGCGGTAGCGTGACGCATGTGGGCTGCCTTATCACCCCGCAGGACGTTGCGCAGTTGTCGCCCGATCTTCAGGCAAGCTTGGCATCGGTGTTGCGTCAGTTGGCGATTAACCGCGGCGAGTCCGACGAGCACGAACTTCCGATGATCGACGTTACTCCCGAGCCTGCGAAGCCGGAGCCGCTCAAGCTCGGTCGACAAGGTTTCACGTCCAAGAAACCTCCTGGGAATCGGATACGCAAATCGAGTCCACATAGTGAGCCGGCTGCGTCGGCAAAAAAAGCCGTCGACACGGAACCGTCCGGCGGCGAAAAACACCAGCGCTCGCTTTATCCCGAGCAAGCGCAGCCGTCTCACCATGTGGATTCCGTCGATCCTGAGGCTTGGGAGTTGCTGGGCTGATGGTCATTCTAGCCCTTTAAAATAGAGGTTTTTATGCGCGCGTCAGATTTGCTCAGACATATAACGGTCAAGAATCGTATTTTACCGCCGGGAAAAATTCTACGGCATTTGAGATGGTTGCCTGTGCTGATGTGTCCCGAGCAGCAATCCGAATTCCACGGAAGCGCCATGTACGGCGAAACGTTTACTCGCGACCGTGCCGGCGAAGACGCATGGGAGCAAGCTGCGCAGGTGGCCATGTTCGTGCAGCAAGAGCTTTTACCACCGGGCGGGGTCACGGCAGATAGCAAGCCTGCCGACGATGAAGAACTGCCGGACGGTCCTATCTCTCTGGACCGCGGATCATGAACGCCACGCCGTCTGTCATCGCCGCGGAAGCCGATGAAGTGTTTCATGGCGGGTGTGTGCAGCAACCCAGTGCGGGCGACATATCGCCGGAGCAAAAACTTTTCCAAGCGCTCTTGATTCAGACATGGCAAGACGCCTTCGAAAATTCCGACTGGGTACTTTGCAATGGCAAAACCAAAGGTCCGGCAGAACGGCAAGCGATGGGCGAGCGCCGCCGAAACGAAGCGAGAAGGTGGTTGACGATATCGTGGGGCCGATGCCAGGAAGACCGCGAGCTAATTTGCGACATGGCTGGCGTTGATAGCGATCTAGTCCGCCGGCTCGCGCTCGCGAAGCTGAAAAAAGTGAAAGCGCAATCGGAGAAGCCGGCGGAGACGGAGTCGACTGTCGACCATGCCGCACTGGCCAAGCGTACTAGGAACGATCTAGACAAGCTCTTAAACCAGTTACTCGGCCGCACTGATGATCTTGACGAGTCGGATGTCGAGCACGAGCTTTCCGAACTCGCGGAAATGGAATCGTCATCGTTGGCGTCGACCGCGTAGGCGATTTTTCATAGCCGTCAGGGGAAATGCAGAATCGGTCGGGCCCCCTACACAAACCGATTCCGCAAGCTTATTCTGACAATCCATCTCGACTCCATGCGGGGACCGCCGGTGCGGATAGAATCCGGCCGGCCGGTTCTCCGAATAAACCCGCGGGAAGGCGTGACGCCTCCGCAGGTAGATCGGAACGAAAACCCGAGGGTGTCGAAAACTTGAGTCAACGTGCCGACTGAAGCACGGGAAGGATGAAATGTCATGCCCACGTCACAAGAACGGATCATCGCCGGGATCAAAGCTCGAAACCTTGGGGAACTCGGGAATCGATCACTTGAGTCCTATGCCGGAAAACCGCAAAGCCTTAAAGACCTGATCGAAACCGCGTCTAAGGCTGACCTCGCAGCCAAGAAACTTCAACTAACTGTACAGCGATTGCAGAACGACCTCGCAAAAGAAGAGCGGCGGTCATCCGAACAGTTCGAAGCGTTCACGTCCATGCCCCGCGCCGAACGCCAACGGCTCAAAGCGGACCACCTGAAAAACTTCCGACGCGAACTGGTCAAGAATAGCTCCGACGAGCGCTTTGCCATCCTCAAAGAGATTCGCGAGCACGCGGACAACATGGCGGCCGTAAGTGACCTTTACTCAAGCGCTGTCCACATGCTGGTGCAGCACAATCTCGGCGGAGAAGCGCGTAGCCGGTATTACCAGCAGATCGCCCATGCCGGACCGACAGAGTTGACGACCTACGCTCGACGGGCGGCAAACCTCGGGGACCGCGATCTCGCAGCGGCCGTCGCGCAGCGGTACGATAGCCTCGATTCATCGCAACGCAAGGCAGTCGGGTTTTCCAAGAACGATTTGGCGAACTCGATTTGTGGTACCGACTTTGTGAAGTCGAGTGGCGCCTTCGCTATCGCCCGTAACCGATTCAACGAATCGCTAAACGCAAATCGCGCATTCGAGTCCGGCAAGACCACGGGCAGCAATGCCGTGCGCCGCGCTCTAGATCGAAGGTCCGAAGGCAACGCGCTCGATGCGCCGGAGTAACGACAATGGCCAGCAGACTTTTTCAGGCGATTGCCGCGTTCGCCGACTCCAAACCCGGACTCTTCATTGCGGGTAGTCCGGCGGCCTGCATTGAACTGGCGCATCGAACGTCCAAGCTCGACTGTACGGCATCGGAATTCGGGCAGCAGCTAGCCGCGGGCGGGCGTGTTCCAATCCAAAGAGGCAACCTGACTCTTGGTCTTCGCTATCACCTATCATTTCCCGGTCACGCGGTTTCGCGGGCGACATGACTGCGCAGCGGAAAGCAGCGCAACCACGACGCTGCGGTAAAAAGAAGAAACGACATGGACCAGCGAACACACTTAAAGGGTCGACTCCGCGACGCTGAAACCGCGTGCGCTTGGGAGTCGCATCGCCTGTCCTTTGGCTTCGACGGCCCGCCGGAATGGTGCGAGGCACGGCGCAAGCTCATGCAGAAAAGCGTTGCTCATTACCGCGTGAACATCGCGACCTTGCGAGCCAAGCAGTCGGCAATGGAACCATTTGGCGAAAGCTCGGGTTTGCCGAAGTTCCTCCGCGGTTATTCCGCGGCTGCGGAGTAGACTCCAGTCGGACGCGTTCACTGAAAGCACTATAGGCCCTTTTAAGGGCTAGCTCCGGACTCCTTCATCGTTACCGAAGTATGTCCAGCCGAATTCAGCCTCGATTGCGCGCCGGTATTCCGTATCGATTTGCCGCGGTGCGCGTCGAATATATCGTTCGGCATTGTCGCGCTTTGCGCCTCGCAAGCCGTGCAAATGCCGGATCACCTGATTCACATCAGGGCGTGAATTCTGATTATCGAACTTTGGCGGCAGACCTGTCCAGATGACATGCTCGACACTGTGTGCTTCAGCCCATGCGTCCAAGTCCAGAATCTTGTCACGCTTGGCGCTTTCCTGATCCGAAGAATGGATAGCATTAATCTTCTGGCATCCTTCCCGTTCCTTAAGCGCGCACTTCGCATCATCCAGACTCATGTTGTCCATGATCGCCCACAGCGAGCGAACCGGCCGCGCTTGGCTGTCGAGCACGAGTGTTATCCGGTCGTCCCGAGATCGACGTACGAATTCGACTCGAATTAGCGGGCCGTCATCAAACCATTGGCGTTGAATTGGAAGCTCGCGGGGGTCCCATATTAAGGAGCCCCACCCCAATACGGCAATGCATGGCATTTGCTCGCCCCCTGTGGGTTTCGGATGCCCACAGGTTGCCGGCCAAAGGTTAGGCGAAGGTTAATCGCGTATCAATCATGCGGAGGAATCTGACTACCTCAGCCCAACTGTAATGCTGTGTGAAGCGACCGCACATGGTGCGAGCTTACAACTTGGCTGCGGCGAACGACAATTCCGATGTCTCCCAGTTGCGCGGGGTCTAATACGATTTCCTTTTCGTCTCGGTCCGACATCATCATGAATATCGACGCTTTCGGAATCGTACTCTTGGCGATTACAGGATCGTGCACGGGTATCCAGCGATGACCTTGCGCAAAGCCTGTTGCCACGGCTAAATCCGTCGTCCATGAAATGCGTTTCACGCGATTAGCAGAACAACCACGGTACACAGTCACAATATCGGGCAGAGCGTCGAAGAATGCGCGCTTGTCGTCGGGTAGATATGCATAGCTTGGCGTGCGGGCGTGCCGGTAGCGCAAGCGCCTAAGCAGATTGTCGTGGAACATCCAATTATTATCGCAGGTACTCCATACCTCGCAGAACACCGGCCAAAAAATATGCGGGGGCTGGCCCGTCAATTCGTCAAGCATGGCCGCGAGTCGCGTATGTGAATCAACTCCGCGTCCCCATAAGCGCTCGACAATCCGTCGGATATCCGTCGCGTTGTCGCCGTAGACATCAAAAGACTTGGCCCAATCGTCTGCGACTGCTGCACTCCCGTGCTGTGTCATCGGGCATCCTCAGTAGAAGGCGACCGCCGTAGCAGCGACCGCAATAGCTTGCGTCGAATACTGCCATGCCCCAAGAAAAATGCAAGCAAACCACGGCGACCGTTAACTATACCGCAGCCGAGCACCGAGCGTTGCTTATGCAATGTCTGTGAGTCGGGATGGTGCTAGGTCATATCGGCAGCCACTAGTCTACGGGCGAACTCGTCGCGCTCTTTTTTGATAGCTTTTTCCTTTTCCGGCCCTTGCAGATTTCGAAACTGCGGACCACTAATGATGAGCACACATCGCGACAATTTGCGTTCCCGGCCCCCGCGTTTCACGGTGCGCGGTTCGGATACCTGCCAAAGCGGACCCGCAATAGATTTGAGCTTCTCAAGTGTGGAAACACCTTTGGCGAGTTCGACCGGGAGAGTGCATAGCTGAGTCAATAATCGAATCGCTTTTGAATCTTTCATAACCGGACTCCTTGCTATTTGGATCGTCCGGCGAATCGTGCGCCGCAAAGGTTGAACAAAGGCTAACCGGTCCCCCACGGTTAACCTTTCATTAACGATTCCGACTCACAATGTGGCGTCTCGGATTCTGCGCAAAATGTCTAAGTGACGGTGCAGAGTTCGAGACTACATAGCGACCTGAGAGAGTGCTTCAACACTCCCCCAGGTCTGACCGCAACCACGATGAGGCAACATCATGGACACGGCTAATGCCGTCATACAGTCGGATTCTCTTCCGACGCAATCCCAAAAGCAATTTGAGTCGACCGCTTGGCAGATTGTCTTTCTGTGCGAGCTAGGCGGCTTTCGGTGCGAGCTTTACACGGCCAAGCAAGTCCGCACGTGGACTGCCGTGCTGGCCCGCCGCTACAACGTCGATCCGGCGCGGCTCAATGTATGGCCGGTCCGGCGGCTCCTTGTCGGTGCTCGATAATGAGCGCCCGCAATGTGCTTGGCCGTCTTCCGCTGGTGCGGCGGACGGCCCCGGTTGTCGACATGCCGGCACCGCGGCCGAAGATCGTCCCGCGTGGCGTGCTTAAGATCAAGCAAGCGCGGGCGGCCGGGGCATACCTCTTGCCCATGTACTTGCTGACCCTGCTTTCCATAATGGTGGCGGTCGAACTCGCGTGGCCCGTCACCAGCGAGCCGCGCCGGCTCGGCGACCACGTGACAGCCGACGCCCGGCTCGTGTCAGAGTTCGCGAGCGGCATAGGAGGATACGGAATCCGCTCGCAGTAAATCGCCAAACTCCCCCACTTGGCCCCCGGCTGTTTCTCCTTCGGCCGGGGGCTTCTTTTTATCCGCTCTAAACACGCCATTAACTATAGAATCTAATAGAGAAAACAGTCGATTTGGTGTATACTGCTGTGGCTGAAAAGGAGTGTGTTAGATGAAGATCAAGACAATCCTTTTTACCTCGTTGATCGCCTTGGCGGCCGTTGCCATGTGGGCCGAATCAGCATCGGCGGGCGACTACGAGATACGCGACCGCGACGGCCGCGTGGCCCATACCGTGCGCGAGCCATCCGGCCCGGTGCTCAATCGCTGGGAAGTGCGCGGCCGGGAAGGCAAGGTTACGCACACCATCCGCGAGCCTTCCGGGCCGGTCATGGATCACTACTCAGTGCGCGACCGCTCCGGCCGTGAAATCGGGCGTATCCGCAAGCGCTGATTCTCCATCCCCTGCACCGAAACGGCGGCGCACCATGCCGCCGTTTTCTTTTGCCCGCCGTCTCGGCTATGCCGCCCGCGGCTCGACCACTATAGGCTGCCCCTTCTCAATGACGATGCGGCTGACGAGCCTTTTAATCTCCGCGCTGATTCTCGTGATTTCGGCCCCGATGACTTCGCCGATTTGATCCGGCTCGACCGGCTGGTGATACCACGTCACGAATTCTTGCCATGCATCGCCCGGCCCGCACTTCGCTTGCTCTTCGATATCGACCCTTTCGGTCTTGAGCGCATGGAGTCGCCGCTCGTGCTCGCCAAGCCGTTTCTCTGCGGACTCCGATGGCACGCGTTCCAGAGTGTCGAGCAACCGCGCGATTGACTCCTCACACTTGGCGATTTCTCCGTCGATAGCATCGATCTTGGTTTCGGTTTCGCTTGCGCTCGGGATCGAGTCGACATGGGCTCGCAGATATTCCGGAAGATTGTTGAGCACAAAGTTCAAAACAGGTTCAAAGCGAACGGACGGAGCGTCGCACTTCCTGAGCCGGCGCGAGTTGTCGCACGCGAGGTACTGCCCGCCCTTGGTCGACGGCCCCTTGTTCACGTAGTGCATCGGTCCGCCGCAGCGACCGCAGAAGCAAACGCCGCTCAAGACATTCCGCGGCAACGATCCCGGCCGCTTTGGCGATATCCCGGCCGGCGCACGTTTCACCCGGTAAAAGTCAGAATCCGATATGACGCGCGGAAAGTAATCGTCCAAAGGCGGGCCGTCCGGAACGCGCTGCTTTTTCCCGCCATCATAGGAAACTTTCATCGGCTGAAACCGGGAGATCACGGCTTCATTGCGCAAAATCTTCTGGATGTATGAAGCGTGCCATCCATTGGCTTTGCGGGCTTCTGACGGGCCGTCGCCAAAAGGCTCGATACGCTCTTCGTTGAGCCGGCGTGCGATGTAGGATTTGCCGTGTCCGGCAAGCGCCATGGCGAAGATGCGTTTGACGATTTCGGCACGCTCCGGCCGTAGCTCAAACCGTTTATCACCATTGGAGCCGACGACCCGTAGCCATGCCGGCGCGCGGGCCGTGAGCACGTGCTTGCCGTTTGCTGCCTTCGCCTTCTTATTAGCCCACGCGGCTTTGATCCGCTGACCCTTCAGCGCCGACTCTTCATGCGCTCGGCTCATCACCAACAACGACAGCATCAAGTCGGGGAGATTGTTCAAGCTGTCCGCCGTATAGACTTTCTGATCGGTCAGCGTGACGACGATCACACCCTTCTCTAGCAGGGCTGAGAAGCGGTTTAGGGCCGTCATGATCTTGTCGCGGGACAGCCGGTCAAGGTTCTCGACTAGAAGGTAAGAGCCGGCCGGCACCCGCCCGTCATCGACGGCGGCAATGAATTGGCCGAGCGCACCGTCGACGGCATTGGCTCCGCGGAAGGCTGAAACGCCTAGATCGTGAAACTTCAAGCTGTCGTCCAGGTCTAGCCCATGCGCAGCAGCGTAGGCTGTCGCCGATTCAGTCTGACGGCGGAATGAGTCTCCCTGCGCTTGCTCGGGAGTCGAGAATCGAAGGTAAGAATAAGCCTTGGGGCGGTTCGACTTGTGATTGGTCGTATTGTTCATGATCCCGACTCCGGGCGGCTGTAACCCGTCTGCAAAAATCTCTTGGCAATATTGATGGCGTGCTCCTCGTCATCGGTTTGGCAAATAGATGTACGGACAGGAGACGATTCGTGGAATTCAACTAACACAAAGTATTCTTGCGGCTCTGAATCGAACAGAACCGTGACAATGCATTTCGGGTTTGAAAATTCCCAAACTTTGCAGGTCGTCATGGCAGCCATCCTTTTGACAGACATGCCATTTTTATAGCCGATTTCCGGCTTTCCGGTCAATCTAAAATGAAGGTAGGAGATTGTGGCCGCCGGCCGCGGCGACTTCGAGCGCCCGCTTGGCCGCCTCCTGGCCCTTGATGTCGGCAAGGTCGGGGGCTGAGGCCTCGACACGGCCCTGCGCCGGCTCGGGTGGCGTCAGAACCTGCAAGCCTTTGAAATGGTTTATCAACGACAGCAGGCTCGGCGCCGCCAGGATCTCCACCTCGCCGGCCCAGGCCGCCTCGCCGCCGGACGCCGCCGGGCAGATCAGTCCCAGCCCCTCCGCATGCGCGCCGATGGCGGCCGGCAGCACGCCTGCGACCGGCGCGATCGCGCCGTCGAGCGACAGCTCGCCCAGCGCCGCATAGCGCCCTACCTCCTCGCCCGACAGCACCTCCATCGCGATCAGCAGGCCGAGCGCGATCGGCAGGTCGAAATGGCTGCCTTCCTTCTGCACGTCCGCCGGCGACAGGTTCACGGTGATCCGCTTCGATGGCAGGCCGAGGCCGAGCGCGCCCAAGGCCGCGCGCACGCGCTCGCGGCTCTCGCCGACCGCCTTATCCGGCAGCCCGACCACGGTCAACGTTGTTTTTATTGACCGGGCGGCCGGAAATCGGCTATAAAATTGTCATGTCTGTCAAAGGGGTACCGGCCATGACGAAAGCCTACAGCTACCTCCGATTTTCGACTCCCGAGCAAGCGCAGGGCGATTCATTCCGCCGTCAGACTGAATCGGCGGAGAGATACGCGGCTGCGCATGGGCTGGACCTGGACGACAGCTTGAAGTTCCATGATCTAGGCGTCAGTGCCTTCCGCGGAGCCAATGCCGTCGACGGGGCGTTAGGCGAGTTCATCGCCGCCGTCGATGACGGCCGGGTGCCGCGCGGCTCCTACCTCCTGGTCGAGAACCTGGACCGGCTTAGCCGCGACAAGATCATGGCCGCCCTCAATCGATTCTCCGCCCTGTTAGAGAAGGGCGTGACGGTCGTCACCTTGACCGATCAGAAGGTCTACACGGCCGAGTCATTGAACAACTTGCCGGACCTGATGCTGTCTCTACTGGTGATGAGCCGCGCGCATGACGAGTCGGCGATGAAGGGCCAGCGCCTCCGCGCTGCATGGAAGGCGAAGAAAGACCGGGCCGCCACCAGTGGCGAAGTCCTGACGGCTATCGCTCCGGCTTGGCTGCGGGTCGTCGGCAACAATGGCTCCAAAATATTCGAGATTATCGAGGAGCGCGCGGAGGTCGTCCGGCGGATATACGCCATGGCGCTGTCGGGGCTTGGCAAGAACGCGATTGCCCGGCGCTTCAATGCGGAGGGCGTCAAACCATTCGGCGACTCGAACGGTTGGTACGACGGGTATATCGCCCGCATTTTGAGCAATGAAGCCGTGATCGGCCGGTTCCAGCCGAGGAAAGTTTCTTTCGACAGCGGCAAGAGACAGCGAGTACCGGACGGCCCGGTTATTGAAGACTATTTCCCGCGCGTAGTGTCTGACGCAGACTTTTATCGAGTGAAGCGCGGGCCGGCCGGGATATCGCCAAAGCGGAAGGACGGGCTGCCGCGGAATCTGCTCGCGGGCATATGCGTCTGTGGGAAATGCGGCGGGCCGATGCACTACGTCAACAAGGGCGGGACGCGCCACGGTGGCGAGTATCTGGCTTGTGACAACTCGCGCCGGCTTAAGAAGTGCGATGCGCCATCCGTCCGGTATGAGCACATTCTGTCCTTCGTGCTCAACAACCTTCCCGAATATCTCAAAGCCCACGTCGATTCGATGCCGAGTGCGCGGGAAACGGACTCTAAGATCGATGGCATCGACGGCGAGATAGCCAAGACGGAGGAGTCAATCGCACGGTTGCTCGACACTTTAGAGCGCGTGCCGTCCGAATCGGCGGAGAAGCGGCTAGCCGATCATGAACGGCGACTCCGTGCGCTCAAGGCTGAAAGGGTCGATATCGAAGAGCAAGCTAAGAGTCGGCCGAGCGATGCATGGGCCGAGTTTGTGACGTGGTACCACCAGCCGGTCGAGCCGGATCAATTTGGCGACGTGATCGGGGCTGAGATTACGCGAATCAGCACGGAGATAAAGAGACTCGTCAGCCGCATCGTCATTGAGAAGGGGCAGCCAATTGTGGTCGAGCCGCGGGCGGCCTAGAGCGAACCAGCAAAGGAGCAAGCGCCATGTTCAAGACCGTGTTGACCGTTGCCTTGGTAATCTTCACAGCTTCATCCGCATCGGCCGGCGAACGTTACGAACTACGCGACCGCTCCGGCAAATTTGTCGGCACGGTGCGCGAACCTACCGGCCCGGTGCTGAATCGCTGGGAAGTGCGCGACCGCGCCGGCCGTCTAACGCACACGCTGCGGGAGCCTACAGGGCCGGTGCTGAACCGTTGGGAAGTGCGCGACCGTGACGGGAAGGTGACCGGCTCGATACGATGCGCGCCGGGCGCAAAGTGCTAAATGCCACCTATCTGGCGAAGCGGACAGTCACAATCAGGAGGAACTGGTCTGGGTTGGCTTATCGAATGTGACCATCTGCTCACGAAGCGCTGGGAAAAGATTTTCCTTTGGAAGGGCTTGTTTCGCTTTGTCAACAAGAACAAAGCCCAAATAGTTTGCACCTTCATTGTTTGCCTTCATATATCGGTCCACTTGCTCCATCGTCAGCCGGAAAAACTCTAAATCATTATCTACCGATTGACACAGATACTCTCCGAGACCAGAAAGCATTGATGAGTAATATATGAATCGTTCAGCCGTTATCCCATTTGCATTTTCAAAAGCGTGGCCGGCGACTAGTGAGTTTCGCTCGCGAATATGCTCATTTATCTCGTGCATCGTACTCATTGCACGATGAAGGTAGTTCGTGAGCACCGGCATCTCCCGCGTCAGCAATGAGAATTCTCGAAAGTCTGGTGCTGGCATGATCGGAAGTGGCGTGAAGGTTTGGTAAAAGGATCGCAGCGTCGCCGAAATAGCCCTCATTTCGTGAAACAGCGCTTCACGCTCCGCACCGTCGGCATCGTACCACGCTTCGACCGCCTCTTTCATTGTTGCCACTTCTGGCTTGATATCTTCAATGATTTGAAGCTTGAGATTAGCGAGCGCCTCTATGTTCAGGCCCGCCGTTTGTGTGACACGGTTAAGCGCGCTAAGCGCGGCTTCTCTGGCCTCGTTGGCTTCTGTGTCCTTCTCTCGCTTGTGTTGGTAGTGGAATGCGACGAGACCAAGCCCAAAGCCGAGTGCCGCACCTATCGCGGTCTCCAGAATGCCAATACCAAAACTGGCCCACGTGAAGTCGTCCATAACGCTCCCCTAAAGTGTTGTGCGAAGCGTATTCAAGAAATCAAGACCCATTATACCACACACGCGAACAGCTCATGCCGCAACCGCTACATGAATCCTGAAGCGCGAATCAGTGGGGTAAACGCAACCGGTCAGTCAGTCCGGTAATTCCGAATAGCGTCAGGGTCGAGCTTATCGGCGGGCACAAGCTGATAGTGCCTTTCCTCGACGACCTTCACTTCATCGCCTTGGAGCGTCAATTCGAACAGCGCAACAATGCCACCTTCCATGAACTGCGCGGCAATCGCCCGGCATTGCATCCCAGGGAACTTCTGCTCGACGAAGCGGATATCCTGTGTCGTCTGGACGACGCCTATTTGGTCTTTCCCGCCTTTTGCCTGCACAGGAATCACGTAATGGCATCCGCGCGTGTCGAGGCCAATGTACAGCTCGTCGATCTCGATCTGCCCAATTCCTTTGACGGTAGTGCGAAGGTGGTTTTGAAGGCTGTATGTCGTCAGCCCGAGGAAGGTATCGATCAGACGATTGTAGCGAACAATCGCGAGAAGAGCCTGCTCGTCGTCCAGGGCGTAGGCACGGATTAATTCCGGTGTAGCGTCGGGAATAGCAATCCGCACGAGATCCGCACGGGGAGTGATTCGTGTAGTTGGGACCAGCTTAAAACGATAGCGAGATCTGCCGGCACCTTCGATTATCCATTCTCGTCCTGGGGGTTGCGTACCGATAATTGCGTCAGGAAGCGGTATTCGATAGCGGAAGGAGTAAGGAATGTCACCGAGGTTACGCGGCAACGCAATGTCCAAGTCTGCCGCATTTTGTATGATCTCTTCCCGGGCGAACTCGAACTCAGTGATGCCTTCGGCCCAATGCTCGAAGAAGATTCGCTCGATGAGCGCTTTATAACGGTTAACGCTTGCGCTCGCTTTAGCCACCAGCGACCTCTAGCATTTTGAGCCGAGCGTCCTCGATCTCCTGCTGCTTGCGCTTCTTGGCACCGCTCTTCCGATCACGTCGGCCGTTCGGCGCTTTGACACCGAAGTGGGCGGCTGCTTCCGACATTTCCATGTAGAGCAGAGGCTCTTCCCCTAGTTTCAGAGAGCCTTCAGGACGCATAGGTTGCGCGCCCAATGCCTCCATGACCTTTTCCGCAACTGCCCTCGCCATCGGCGGCGCAACC
This sequence comes from Alphaproteobacteria bacterium, assembly GCA_009377445.1. Taxonomy (GTDB): domain Bacteria; phylum Pseudomonadota; class Alphaproteobacteria; order UBA8366; family UBA8366; genus WHUA01. The sequence goes on from WHUA01000001.1 coordinate 493,886, forward strand.
GCGTTCCCGATTTGCCTCGCCCCGTGCCACTTCGTCGCGTGGAGCCGAAACCAGTCCGGAAACCCGTGGAGGCGCGCCATCTCACGGACCGTAATGCACCGATCATATCCGTAGTGTATAGGGCGCGGACTCGTGAACGCACCACGGGCACCGTCAGTCCCGGCTCGCAACGTGTTCGATAGACCATCAGGATGGAGTTTATAAAACCGGCTGATTGGTTCGACTGCGCCAGCTTCGGTTTCCTCGAATCGACGACGGGAAATATCCGTGTGAGCGGTACGAGCGCTCGACGTCAGATAGCTCGGATTCCAGTGACGGATATAGCCGTAGTGCCAACAGTCGTTCGTTAAGCAGCGCAGCTCAGCGGCGTACGGGCTTGGCGCACCGAGAGCGCTTGTGCGAACTTGGTCGGAGCCGGTCAACGTTTCAAACCGATCCGCATCGGGAAGATCCCCGAGGGCGTCGCGGCAGCTCGGCCCCATGGCGAGATGGGTTGAACGCTCCTTCGAATCTGCCGCGTTCGTCCTTTTGCATGGGTATTCCGGGAGTTCGCTTCCTTTCTTCGCCCCGACCAAAATGAGACGCTCGCGGTGCTGCGGGACGCCGAAATCGGCTGCGTCCAGAACATGCCACGGCGTTCGGACCTCGTATCCGGCATGGTCGAATGCTGCTACCAGTTCTTCCAGAAAGACCTTATGACGCCCGATCGTCAGACCTTTCACATTTTCGAATACGAACGCACGAGCGTTAAGCTCGGCAACGATTCGCACGAAATCGAGGACCAGTCGGTTGCGAGGATCATCGAGTGCGCGATGCCCGATAAGAGAGAATCCTTGACAAGGGGCACCGCCAAAAACGCAATCAACACGCCTGTTCCCTATGCCAGCCGTCCGACGAATTTCGGCCGCAGTCAAGCCCTCAACCGATCTGGCGATGACGGCGCAGTCAGGGAAGTTGAACTTATGCACGGCACAATGTACCGGGTCGATCTCAACGGCTGCCGCAACATCGAAACCCGCCTGCTCGAATCCGAGGCTTAGACCGCCCGCTCCTGCGAATAAGTCAATTCCGATCGGACGCATACTCCCCCCAGTTCCCGCGATCAACATATAGGGTAGATTAGCAGTCAACAGGCCCTATGTCGATCGGAATTTCAGAGTTATCCACAAACTTCATCAACGTTGCCTCTAGCTCCTCTAGATTTCTCGTCTGGCACTGCCAAACCGTGAGGACTGACCACCCGCTTCTCACCAATTGATCGGCTTTCTTCGCATCTCGCCTTTTGTTCGCTTCGAGCTTTGGCAACCAATAGTCGAGGCGGGATTTCGGAGGCCGTCCGATACGACACCCGTGGCCATGCCAGAAGCATCCGTGGACGAAAATCGCCTTTTTCCGACCATGGAACACAATATCGGGTTTCCCCGGCAGGTTCGATGGGTGGAGCCGGTAGCGATACCCCAGACGATACAGCATACGCCGTACGATCCACTCGGGGCCGGTGTGTTTGCCCTTTACCGCCTGCATGATGCGGCGGCGTTGCTCTTTGGTCCGAGTGTCGGTCAAGGCTGTATTCGTTGGTCGGATTCCGCAAACAACCTAGCATACTGATGCGGCGGCGTTCGCCAAAAGAAAAGCCCCGCATAGTCCGCAGGGCTTGTGAGTTAGTGCACCGTCTCGCATACGGCGTCGATGATCTTGAAGAGCTTTGGAGTAGCTTCTGGCCGGTCAACAATTCGACCAGTCAAAGCGAACGTCGTTGCGTTGAAGAGCCGCCAGGCGTCGCGTTCTGCGAATTCCTCGAAGCTCGGCTCGTTCCATTCCTTCAGCACGTCGGGGATGCGCTGCAGATTGATTACCTTCTCGCGAAACATTGTGAGGATTGCGTTAGCCATGCCGCCATTTCGTCGTTGATCTTGGTGGCCATGATTATTCCTCCGCTGAGTCGAGCAAGCCTTCGGCACGGCGGTCGAGCGCAGCACGAATGCTATTCCCGCCCATGGTCTTGCCGGACTCGAAGGCACGATTAGCCTGGATAGACTCATTGAATCGGTTCTTGGCGATGGCGAAGGCTTCCGATGCCTTCACGAAGTCCGCACCAGCGGCCGCGTTCGCAAGGTCGTTCTTGCTGAAGCCCGCGGCTTTGCGCTGCGATGAATCGAGACTGTCGTAGCGCTGCGCAACCGCCGCAGCTAAATCGCGGTCGCCAAGGTTTACAGCCCGGCGAGCGTAAGTCGTCAACTCGTTTGGTCCTGCGCTGCGGATTTGTTCGAAGTAACGGCTACGGGCTTCTCCGCCGAGCCCATGCTGAACCAGCATATGCACTGGTGATGCATAGAGGTCTGCCACGGCGGACATGTTGTCCGCATGCTCGCGTGCTTCTTTGAGCACGCTGTATCGCTCGTCGGAGGATGCCTTGATTAGGTCGAGCCGGAACTTCGCCATATGATCGCGCTGTAATTTCTGGCGCTCCGCACGGGGCAGGCGGGTCAACGCTTCGTATTGCGCTGAAGCGCGTTCGGTTTCCTTCGCAATGTCGGCTTTCAAACGGTCAAGGGTTTTCGTGAATCGCTGGGCTGCAAGATCGGCTTTCGACGCGGTTTCGATCAGGTCTTTGAGGCTTTGCGGTTTTCCGGCATAGGACTCCAGACCACGTTGTCCAAGCTCCCTCAAATTTCGCGCCTTGATTCCCGCAATGACTTTCTCTTTGGACGTTGGCATGACACTTCATCCTTTCCATGCTTCGCATTTGGCATGTTGACTCATTGATCGTCTCCCGAGTTTGCTTCCGATCCATCAACGGTAGCGTCACGCTGTTCCGCCGATTTATTCGGATAAACCGCCGGCTGTGCCATACACAGCCGACGATTCCCGAGGAGTCGATGTGGAATAGTTGAAGCATGATCTACAGATATGGGCCTGACAACCCCCTCCGACCGTTCACGCGGTCGACACCAACATTTGCTCCGTTTCGTCTTCGGCCAACTCACGGAGGATTTCGTCAACGTCTGACTCGTCAATATCGCCGGTGCGCTGAAGCAACTGCTGGAAAGCGCGATCAAGATTGACGCGTGCGGCCGTAGCGAGTGCTTTGTGGTCGACTGCGGGCTCCTCCGGCTTCTCCCGCTGTTTCTGCTGTTTGACCTGTGTCCATTTTGCAATTGAAATCTTGCGCAATAGCGGCTCATCGATTCCAGCAAGATCGCAGACTATCTGTCGGTCTTCGCAAAGCGCACCCCACGTGACCATCAGCCAGCGCCGGGCGGTAGCTCTTGCACGGTTGCCGCGTTCCGCTCGCTCTTCCGCACCGCGGGCTTTACCATTGCAAAGTACCCAATCCGAATGCACGAACGCGTCTTGCCATGCCAGCGCAACCACGGCCTGCCAAAGCTGCTGTTGGGGAGACATGCCTTCTTTGCCGCCGCGTGGAATCTCGACTCCATGGAGCGCTTCATCGGCTGTTCTACTGAGTACGGAAGGTGTAGCGTTCATGATCCGCGGTCGAGCATAACCGGCCCGTCCCGCAGTTCCTCGCCGGCTTCGGATTCATGTTCAGGCTTGCTGTCGGCAGTGATACCGCCTGGAGGTAATTGCTCTTCCTGCATGAAAATCATCTGCTGACATTCGGCTTCCCACGCGGCGTGACCATCGGGCGTGTTTGCGAATGCCTCGCGGTACATCGCCTGACCGTGGAATTCCGGCTGCGCTTCCGGCGCACAGAAGATCGGCAGGAATCGCGCATGCTGTAGCATTCGACCGGGCGGGATCGTCCGGTTTTTTACCGTTATGTGCTTGAGCAAGTCTGACGCGCGCATGATAAACCTCTATTTTTAAGGGCTGGAACGATGGCGCTGCCGTAGCGCAATCAGCCTAGTAATTCCCAAGCCTCAGGCTCGACGGAATCCACATGGTGAGACGGCTGCGCTTGTGCGGTATCACGCGCACGCTGGTTTTTTGTGCCGCCGGACGGTTCCGCGTCGACGGCTTTTTTTGCCGACGCAGCCGGCTCACTATGTGGACTCGATTTGCGTTTTCGTCCCGGAGGTTTCTTGGACGTGAAACCTTGTCGACCGAGCTTGACCGGTTCAACCGGCGCAGGCTCGGGAGTTATGTCTATCATCGGCAGTTCGGATTCGTCGGACTCGCAGCGATTAATCGCCAGTTGGCGCAACACGGATGCCAAGCTTGCTTGAAGCTCGCGCGAGAGTCCGGCGACATCTTGCGGGGTGATCAAGCAGCCCACATGCTGGACGGTGCCGCTGATTTCGAGTTGCTTGCGCTCGCTGTACTTCTCCGGCATCAACGAGCGGGCGCGAGCCAAAAGAAGATTACTATCGTATCGCCGGATCGTCGCCGGCTTGGCCGTGCCGTCCTCCGCGATATCTAGGACTCTCATTCCTTTTTGAAAAACCGGTTCTTCCCATCCCTCTTGCCCGCGGCGCATGATCTCCATTTCGACAGCGGCTTTCGCCTCTTCGATTGCATCGTCAACGGCCGCACGGAAAGTTGCGTCGCGATTCTCAAGCGCCTTGAACGACGAGACTCCGGGCGATGCCTTGCCCGTCGAGTGTGGCGTTGCAGCGCGTGCTCCGGAACGGTAGCAGCCGGTTTCCGCCAAGACCTTCAAGAACAGCGCACGGCGGGCGGCCGTCAGCGGGCGATGCGCCTGACCGTGACCATTGTTCCACAGCTTGCGGTTCTCGTTCATTCGGGGATGGTCTCATACAGCCCCCGGCCTGAGTAGCCCCATGGGCGGTGTCGACCGGACCGGCCTATAGGGACCGGCCGGCTCAGACTCAAAATTTTTCAGCGACATGATTCCGGAAGCGCATGCGAATGGTTCGCACGCTTATGACAGACATGACAAATGTGATCCGGAGCCCCGATGTAAAATCCGTACAGCAAGAGGGAGCATGGGTACCCGCCTTACTTTGAAACGGGTCTTAACCTTTCGTTAACGAAGGTTAATGCGCATCATCCCTATTAACCTGTTGTTAACCAAGGCTAAGGTATTTTAATCACACAAATTCACTGTGATAAAGGAGCGAGCGCGCCAGCCGGCTAGACTGGCGAGCGCGAGCCCGCAGTATCGAGGCAGGAAGGTCTAGGCGCTCAGGGCGCGCACGGCCTCCGCGATCACGGCATCCGCGCTGGGATCGATGTAGCGGACGGTCGTGCTCGCATCGGCGTGCCTCATGACCTTTTGAAGGTCCGCAATGGGCAGCTTGGGCGCGAGCCGGGTTGCGAACGTCCGCCGGCCGGAGTGCGAAGTACAGCCATCCAGGCCGGCCGCGGAATACAGCCGGTTGAGCCGCTGGGCTACGGCATGAGCGCTCAGGCGCTTGCCACGGGCGTTGAGGAGCACTGGGCCGCTGCGGGGATGGCGGCGGGCGGCACTGAGCCGCAGCAGCGCCCGGCGCAGGTCTGCCGGCAAGGGAAGGCGGGCTCCGCCTGTGCCGGCCTTGGTTGCCGCGGGCGATATGTCGATATCCTCGGCAAGCCCGCCGGATGCGTCCCTGAGCCAAGCCCAATCCGTCGCCGCGATTTCACAGGCGCGGAGCCCGGCGCGATGGCTCAGAAGGACGGCGACGGTTTCCTGCATGTCCGCGATATCGAGCACGCGGCCCAACTCGATTTCGCATAAAACCTTGGCTTTCATGGCCGACTCCTTCAGTTTCGATCCTGAGTATGGCGGGCAAACCTTAAGGAGTCGTTAACATCCGAGAGGAAATGTTGTTTTCTCTTGGTTCTTACGGATTAGCCTGTTGCGACAGGGAGATAGGGCCGAAAACGGCGGGCTCCGGTGCGGCTCCTAGATGTTGTGGTACGATAGTTAACGCCTGCTGCGCCTGCGAAGAGACTCGACATTCGCAGAAGCCCGGCAGAAGGCCGTAGGCGAGCGCGGCGGCGGAGGTCGCATGGGCAAGGTCGACCGCTTGGCCGTGGCTCCTGCCCCTTCCCCGCGGCATGGCGGTACCCGCCGTATGGTTTACGGATATGGTTAACGTGCGGTATGTCCTTCCAAAGTCTCAGGCATTTATCTAAAAGTTTAGCACTAGCCGAATGACTGCCTTGATTGGTTGATGTTTTGTTCCAAGCCGGCTGCGCCTGCCGGATTGGCGGCCGGAGCGCGAGCCACGAGCGGCCCGCCTGACCGGTCCGGCCGCTGGGTAGGCTTGTACGAGCTGTCCGGGGCCGTAGGCTCGCATGTAATGAAGCTCCCTACCTGAGCATATCAGACTCACGTGCGTACGCGAGACCAAGATGCTTACAGCCGAGCGGCCCTCCCCGGTAGAGATTCGGTAGTGCGAACCGAATCGAGAATTCGCCAAGTACCTATCCGGGGCTTGCGGACACTCTCCCCCTTATAGGGGGGAGAGAGTGTGTCCGCAGACTGTCCAACTGTATGTCCGGACACTGTCCGCAGACTGTCCGCAGTATGTCCGCTGCACGCAAGAAACCCACGGAAAACCTCGCTTTCGCCGCACCTCGTCCGGTGTCCGCAGATTTGTCCGCAACTGTCCGCAGAGGTGGCCGCCGAACTGTCCGCAGAGGTGTCCGCAAGGGTCTCTGCGGACAGCCTATGTGTCCGCAGAAATCCTTGCGCATAAATAGGCACGGCACACGCAAGAGACCCGCGGATATCCGGGGATTCGCGCGTGTAGCGTCCTTATTTGTCGGAATTTTCGGGCGGAAGCGTCCAAATCAGGTCTTTTGCGTCCGGCTCGGACATCAGGAAGCGGGACAGCAGCCCGCCCGGTACCTGCTTGCCCTTCTCGGTATGCCTGGTCTGTCGCCGGAGCGTCCGGGCTTCGTTCTCCACAAGTTTGTGCCACATCTCGGTATTGGCGCGCACCTTCGCTTCCTTCTCCGGCTCGTTGAGGAGCCGCGTGTTGACGATTGCCTCGGCCAAGGTGTTGGTGCCGATGCATCCGGCTCCGGCGCAGGCGAGCAACGCCGCTTCTACCTCCTGTAGCCTATCCAGGTTCTGAAGGGCCGCGGGTGCCGCCTGAGCGGTTATCCGGTAGAAGACCAGAGACTGATTCATCATCCCCGGCTCGGTTGCCCGGCCGATGGAAACCGGGTCGCCCCGGAAGTACAGCGGCTCGCGCCATGCCTCCGCGTCTTTCTGCTTCTTGTTCCAAATCGTGGCCGTGCGCGTCTGCTTGTCGCCTTCGGACTCGAACACCGCATCGGCGGATGCGTCGATATTGGAGGAGCCTCGCGCCCCTTTACCCGGTGTCTTGCCGCTGTGGTGTATGACGATCACCGCGCAGCCGAAGCGGCGTTTCAGATAGTCCAGGTGCTCGAAGATCACGCCCGTATCTTTGGCCGAATTTTCGTCCAGGCCGGCCATGGCACGCGCGAGGGTATCGATGACTAGGATATCTGGCTTGATCCCGGCCGCGTCGATAGAGTCTGCCAATGCTTGAATGTGATCCGCATCGGCGAAGCGGGGCATCTCGCGCGTTACATAGAACGGGATCGATTCATCTATGCCACGTTTCTTCCGCCATGCTATGCGCCTGAGCTTCGCCACACCGGCCGCGCCTTCGCCGGGGATGTACACTGTCGTCAGCGGTCGCTTCGCCCGGTAGCGCATGCTATGGGCTTCGCCCTTCCCGCTATCGCACCATGCCAAGCCCGACGCAGCGGAGAGACACAAATCCATAACCAAGAATGTCTTGTAGGATTGCGACGGCCCGACGAAAAAGTTGATCGTGTGTACCTGGATCACGCTGTTAATGAGCCAAACGGGATCGGGGATTGCATCCTGCTCCGCTTCACTCATCGGGCTGAACCGCTGCGCAAGCGTGGCACGCGCCGGTGCGCTCATGCCGGAAGGCGCGGTGTCCGGTAGATCGTCGGGAATGCCGGTGGCCGGATCGTCAGCATCATTAAGCAGCGTTATATGATGCGCGTTCTTCGATCCCGGCGCGTCCTTTCCGTAGTGGTATGCATTCGCGACCGTGACCGCCAATTCGTTGGAGTCCCATTCCGGAATACAAGTTTCGTTCCAGCTACGGCCGTCGTCATGAATCGGCGCGAACAGCAGTTCCAGACATTTGTCCTGCGATATGCCCAAGTCTTTTAACTCGACAGCGGTCACGTAACTATGAGCGTTGCCGCCCTGCCCTTCGATTGCCGGCTCGCGCTTCCGGAGATAGCCAATCGCTTGATCGATTGCCGCGGGAATATCCCAGCCGGCGGCGGGCTCGCGCTGTGCGACGCGTATGCGCGGCTTGCCTAAGATCGGTATCAAGTCGTCGCGTATTGACGTCAACGGGGCGTCGCTGACAATCTTGTACGGCTTACCGTCTATGGTGCTGCCGGGTCCGATCACCAGCCCGCCGTCCGAGCGCACGTCGACTCCGTTGAGAAGGTTGACCGCGTTGGCGTAGGGCTCCGGCGAGAGGTAGTATAGATGGAGCCCGTTGGATGGAGTCCGAACGACAAATGTCTCCGACTCCAATTCCCAGCGTTCGATGCCGAGGCGCGAGCACAACATTTCAATTCCGCGCTTGCCGTTCTTCTCGTCCAGATCGATGACAACGATTCCGCCGCCTGTCGCTATGCCTATATTTGCGTCGGGATGGTCCGACCACCACTGCCTAATTTGCGCTTCATCGGTCGTCGCCAGCGACTGCCAATTGTTGAACAGCGGTGCGCGGCCGTTCGGCTTTGCAAGGAATACCCGGAAGTTCCGGCTTGCCATGAACAACGCGGCGGCAAGCCTTGCCATGGTCGCGTCATCATCCGTCGTCTGCGGCAAGATATCGGAGTCGACGGGCGGAAGATTCGAATCATCGGGGGGAGTCGTCATTGCGCAGCACTCCCCGCTTTGGCGCTGACGCGTGCCTTCCGTTTCGGATTCGACTGCGGCTTAGGCTTGCGTTCTTGCGCACGTTGCCGGCCCAGTCGGTCGAGCCCGCTGATTACAGCGGCCACGCCATGTGCATCAAGTGCGTGCAGCGAAGGGTAGCCTAGCGACTTCGCGAGTACGCGCGCGTCCTGGAAGGTTACGCGGCCCTCCACAGTCGCGGTTACGATCCCGTAGCTCAGACGTTGGCGCAGGGGCGCATTGGTCTTGACCGTCACCTTTGCCGGCGATTGCAACGCTGCACGCGCCTGCTCAAACGCCATTCGCTTTGCCGCGAACTCCAACGTCTCATCTTCTCTATATAGCCACTTCCTGCCACCGCGTCGTACCGGCGCAGGGCCGATACCATCGCGACGCCACTTGGCCGGCGTGTCTGGCGTCACGCCGCATATCCTGGCCACGTCTCCGGCGGTCAGGGAGTAGTCGGATAAGATGCTCATAGAGCGCTCCATGCGTTGTCGGCCGGAGCGCACGCGCCCGCGGCCGATCTATTGGCTAAGACCGTTCAAAGCTTCCTCGGTTTTCTGGGATTCATCGGGCCGGCCGGCATAGCCGGAGCAGTATTATCTTAGCGGTTGAAATCTATATGTCTAGCGTTTCGCCCGGTTTGGTTGATCTTGGTTAACGGCAAATACTATATTTATTCCAATAGGTTACTGGCCATAATTTTGGGTCAAAAAATACAACATTGGTGAAGGCCGGCAGCCCGTTCGCCATGGTGACCTGGACGTCGATGGCAAGCGTCTCGATGCCCTGAAAGGCAACGGTATTTACATGGGCCGCCAAAGTTCTACCTCCCCGCGAACACTACCGATACACCGCCGGGGTGTCCGAGGGGAAGGGCATTGCCGCCCGGGTAATCGTCGGCGCAATCGTTGCAGCGGCGGCGTTAACCTTATTGCATGGTTTTTGGCCGATAGTGGGCGCCGTCCGCGTGGCGGCGCCAAGGGGGCGGAGCCGCGCGCGATGTGTTGCGAGAAGGACCTCAAGACGATGCGCATCTCCACGTTTACCAGGTATGCCTATGCCATGACCGTCGGCCTCAGCGTCGCGACGGGACTCTGCCTGTGGCTCGCCAGCGAAAGCCTCGACGACGAGCGCGAGGCGGCGCGCCGGCAGGTGGAATTCAAGCAGCTCGGTTTCCAGCTCGCCCAGGCCTCCGACTACCTGACGAACGAGGTGCGCCGCTATTCGGTCTCCGGCGCCAAGATCCACCACGAGAACTACTGGCAGGAAGTAAAGGAATACCGGACGCGCGATCACGTCGTCGACCGGCTGCGGACGCTCAATGCGCCGCAGGCGGAGCTCGACCTCATCGAGAAGGCGAAGCGCGAGTCCGACGCGCTGATCAAGCTCGAAGGGGAAGCCATGGCCGCCGTCGAGAAGGGCGACCTGGAGCGGGCGCGATCCTTCGTCTTCGGCGCCGACTACGACCGCAACAAGGCGGCGATCGGCGAGTCGATCGGCCTGTTCCAGAGCATGATGGCCAAGCGCGCGCTCCGGGAAGTCGCCGCCGCCGAATCCCGTGCCGCCCTGCTCTATGCCGTCGCGGAGATCATGGTCGCGCTCACCGCGGCAACCTTCCTCGCCATCCTGTATTTCGGCTTCGCCAGGCGCGTAATCGAACCGATCCGCCGCATGCGGACGGTCGTCCGCGGGCTTGCCGAGCAAGACTACTCCGTCGCCGTGCCGGACCTCGACCGCAGCGACGAGATCGGCGAGATGGCGAAATCGGTGCAGGTCTTCAAAGAGAACGGCATCGAGCGCAAGCGGCTCGGGGCCGAGCGGGCGGCGGAGCGGGAGGCGCGCGAGAACCGGGCGCAGCAGATGGAAGCGCTGACCCGGTCGTTTGAAGCCAAGGTCGGCTCGCTCGTGCAGGCGCTGTCCGCTTCCGCCACCCAAATGCGCACAACCGCAGAATCGATGACTGCGACGGCGGAACAGACGAATACGCGCTCCGTGGCCGTCGCCGATGCGTCCGAGGAGGCGACCGCCAACGTCCAGACGGTGGCGACGGCGGCGGACGAGCTGTCGGCGTCCGTATCCGAGATCGGCCGGCAGGTCGAGCAATCGGCCGAGATCGCAGGCCGCGCGGTCGAGGACGCCAAGCACACCGACGCCACGGTCCAGGCGCTCGCAGACAGCGCGCAGAAGATCGGCGAGGTCGTGGTCCTGATCCAGGATATCGCCTCGCAGACCAACCTGCTGGCGCTGAACGCGACGATCGAGGCGGCGCGCGCGGGCGAGGCCGGCAAGGGTTTCGCCGTGGTCGCATCCGAGGTCAAGAGCCTGGCGAACCAGACCGCCAAGGCGACGGAGGAGATCGGCACGCAGGTCGCCCAGATCCAGGACGCGACGAAGCTCGCCGTCGACGCCATCCGCAACATCGGCGCCACGATCGGCGAGATCAGCCAGATCGCCGCGACGATCGCCTCGGCGGTCGAGGAGCAGGGCGCGGCGACGCAGGAAATCGCCCGCAATGTGCAGGAGGCGGCACGGGGAACCGAAGACGTCTCCAACAACATCAGCGGGGTGAAGGAAGCCGCCGCCGAGTCCGGCAGCGCGGCGAGCCAGGTCCTGAGCTCGGCCGGGGAGCTGGCCCAGCACGCGAACCAGCTTACCGGTCACGTGAACGAGTTTCTCTCGGCGGTCAAAGCGGCGTGACCATCCGCCGCCGGACGCCCGGCAAGCGCGTGACCGGGACTGGGAACGGGCTGGAACAGGGGGCGGGATTCGGTCCGGCTCCGTTACGGGTTTCTTAAGAAATTCGTGCAATGTTTAATCAAATTAACGCTAATTCGGGAGCCCTTGCCCCCGGCCCGAGCCATGATCGAAGCACCGCGGTCACCTTTCAGCCAGTTGATCCCGGAGGATTGCCATCCTAAGGTCCGGGCGCTGTTCGACTATTGGCGATCCGTGCACCCGAAGGACGGGGGCTTGCCGGGCCGGCAGCATATCGATCCCATCGACATCCCGCATCTGCTGCCGAATATCTGGCTGATCGACGTGCGCCGAAATCCCTATCGTTTCCGGTTCCGCCTGGTCGGCACGTTGATCGTCAATTACGCCGGGGAGGACAACACCGGCAAATGGTTCGATGAGCGTCTGCCCGACTTCGACCCGGGCGTCTTCATCGACCTCGTGGAAACCGGCAAGCCGAGCTGGTCGCGCGGCCGGTCGAAGATGCGGCCGGAAAAGAACTACTACGAGCTCGAGCGCGTCCGCCTGCCGCTGGCGACGGACGCCAAGATCGTCGACATGATCCTTTCCCTCACGGTCTTCTTCGACAGCGGCGGCAGCGAGATCCAAAGGCCCTGACCGGCATCCGCGCGGTTGCGTCCGCTCCGGCGGCGCGGTACTTCGGAGCCATGGGCAAAACCACTGCCGCCTGCCTTTTCGCGCCAGCGCTGATGGCGCTCCACTTCTGGGCTTCGCCGTCGCTCGCCGGCGGCGCGGACTCCGGCATCCGGACGGAAGCCGCCTGCGCCGCCGTTAGGGACCGGCAGCTCGACAAGCTGGAGAGCGAGGCCGGTTCGGTCGCGGTGGTCTTCGACGCCGACATCGCCGTGGCGGAGTCGCCAGAATACGAGCTTATCAAGGCCAAGGAGGCGCTGCTCCGGGATATCGCGGACGAAAAGCGCGCCGCCCTGGACAGGTATCGCCGCTGCGCCACGGGCGGACCGGCCGCGCGGTGAATCGCAGCGAACTCCGGCGCTTGCGGGTTTTTGAAAAAACTGTTATCATACAATAGGTTAATAGGCAAAATCTGCCTACGGCCAGGCAAAATTTGCCGGGTCGTGAGCTTTCGCGAGGACTTTCGGGCGTGGCGTTCGACTTCGACCGGTTCAACTCCATCAGCGGCCAGCTCGGCGCGGGGCTGTTCGCGCTGTTGCCGGGCGTCTCGACCGCGAGCGGGCTGAAGGCCGCCGCCGTGGCGACCGCGTCGGCGCAGCGCGCGAACGCGAGCAAGAAGCCCTACGACCCGAACAACATCAATGGCGAGGCGCGGGCGGCCGAGCAGCGCGCCGGCAACTATCGGCGGCTGCAGTCCAAGCTCGACCGGACCGTGCGCGCGACGGCGAGGGCCGTCGACAAGCTCGTCGAACTCAAGGCGATCCTGAGCGACATGCGCAAGCAGATCGTGCTGGCGCAAAGCGATACGATCGACGACACGCAACGGGGCAAGCATGCCCAGACCTTCGACCAGCTTCTCGGCAAGCTGAACTCGAAAGTCCGGTCGGGCGGCACGCTCGACAACCTCATCGGCAGCTCGATCCGCGATATATTCGAGCCTGCGGGGATCACCTATCAAACGAAGCCCGACAGCCCGGTGACCAAGACCGTGGGCGGCATCTACTCGGGCAGCGACTATGTCGTCACGGACGGCGACGGCAACAAGCACTTCGCCGACCTCTACGGCTCGCTGCTGCAGCAATTCCCGTTCGACGACGAGGTCGAAGGCGAGTTGATCTCGGCCGCCGATACTGTCGACTACGATTCCGACACCGGCGCCATATCGATCACGCATGCCGGGGAGTCCGACCCCTTCGTCACCGGGACGCTGGAGCGCAAGGGCCTCGGCGTCCTTCATTCCTATCTCTACGGCAAGTTCACCGACGCCGATCTGCGCGACGAGGCGCTGTCGGACCTCGATGCCGCATCTTCCAAGCTGCGCTTCAACATTGCCATCATGGAAGGCGAGCTGACCAAGATCACGGCGCAACGCGACTTCAACGAAAAGCTGGTGAACGATCATTCGGCGCTCGCCAGCAAGATAATGAGCCGGGAAACCGCCGCGACCACGAAGGACGCCCTGATCGCTCAGCGCCAGCAGCTGCTCTTCAACCAGACCCTCCAGAACACGCTCAGCTTCGACGCCAGCGGCACGCTGCTGTCGCTCGGCCTCAGCAACCTGTTCGATATTTCCGCCTGATTTGGCGCGTGATCCGACGCCTGCGCCTAGCGGCGCCTGGCGCGCTTTTCGATCGCGTCCCAGATGTCGGACTCGATGGCGATGCCGTCGAGATTGTTGATCTCCTGGATGCCGGTGGGGGAGGTCACGTTGATTTCGGTGACATAATCCCCGATGACGTCGATCCCGACGAAGATCAGGCCCTTGTCCTGCAGGATCGGTCCGATCGCGTCGCAGATCTGCGTCTCGCGCTTGGTGAGCGGCGCCTTTTCGCCGCGGCCGCCGGCGTGAAAGTTCGCCCGCGCCTCGCCCGCCTGCGGCACCCGCAGGACGCCCCCCGAAGGCTTGCCGTCGACCAGGATGATCCGCTTGTCGCCCTGCCGGACCTCCGGCAGGTAGCGCTGCACGATGATCGGCTCGCGGTACATCATCGTGAACATCTCGAGCAGCGCGTTCAGGTTCTCGTCCTTCGGCGCCAAGTGAAAGACCCCGGCGCCGCCGTTGCCGAACAGCGGCTTGAGGATGATGTCCTTGTATTCGAATCGGAAGGCGACGATTTCGTCGCGGTTGCTGGTGATCAGGGTCGGCGGCATCAGCTCGCTGAAGTGGGTGACGAACAGCTTCTCCGGCGCATTGCGCACTGAAACCGGGTCGTTCACGACCAGCGTCCTCGGGTGGACGTGCTCGAGCAGGTGCGTCGCGGTGATGTAGGCCATGTCGAAGGGCGGGTCCTGGCGCATCAGCACCACGTCCATCGTCGCCAGGTCCATGACCTCCGCCGGGCCGAGCGTGAAGTGATTGCCGCGCTCCCGCCTGACTTCGAGCGGCTGGATCCGCGCGATCAGCCGGCCGTTGCGAAAGGAAAGATCCTGCGGCACATAGTGAAACAGCCCGTGCCCGCGCTTCTGCCCCTCCAGCGCCAGCATGAAGGTGCTGTCGGTGTCTATGTTGATGCCGGAAATCGGGTCCATCTGGATGGCGACGGCAAGGCTCATGGCGAACTCCTGGGCAAAATCCGGGGCAAACACTCGAGGGCGGTCGGGCTCGGCAGACTATAGCGAGCGCATGGGCAAGGGCACAGCCGTTCCGTATCGGTCCTCAGTTGAGCCGGCGGCGCAGCCGCTGGAGATGCGCCGATACCTCATGCCGGGCCGCGTCGCCCGTCTCATGCTCCAGGAACGATTCGAGCGCGGCGATGGCGTGGCCGAGATTGCCGGCATGCGCATGCAACAACCCGGCTTCCCGCCGCAGCGCATGCAGGCGCGGCGCGAAGAGCAGCATGGCTTCGGCCGTCGCGGCCGCCTTCGCCGTCTGCTCCATCTGCACGAGGCGCAGCTTGACGTTGTTCTGCAGCCGCAGCAGCACGTCGCGGTCGCTCACCGGGCGATAGTGGTCGGCGGTCAGCTCCGCCTCGGCGCCCTGCATCGTCTTCAGCAGTGCGCGCATCTCGCCGGCGCCGCAGATCCGGCCGCGGTGAAAGGGATCCAGGATGGCGCGCTCGCCCGCGCAGTCGAGCCGGAGCAGGAAATGCCCGGGAAAATTCAGGCCGACGATATTCCAGCCGAGGGTTCGCGCCGCGTGGATGTAGAGGATGCCGAGCGCAATGGGCAGCCCCTTGCGCCGGTCGATCACGCGCATGAAATTCGCGTTCTGCAGGTCGTCGTAGGTCGCGGTGTCGCCTTCGTAGCCGTGGCGGGCGTGGACCGCCTCGTTCAGCGCGATGCAGCGCGCCCCCAGGCTGCCGGCATCCTTGCACGCTGCCGCCGCGTCGCCGGCCAGGTCGGCGAGGTGGCGGCGATACCGGTCGAGCGGGGCTTGCGGCAATTCCAACGCGGCGAGCGCAAGCGCGCACTCCGCCAAATCGATGCCGTCGTCCGGCCCGGCGCCGACAAGGCGCAATATCTCTCTAGGATCGCACTTCCGGCTCATCCGCGCTCTTTCGGAGCCTGTGGCCATCGCCGGCTCAACCCGTGCCGGCCTTGGAATCCTTGATCCGCACGTAGTTCACGATGCGCCGGACATATGTAAGCTGCCGCGCGTGATTGCGGATCCGGTCGACTTCCGCCTGATTCTGCGCGATGCCCATAACGTAGACGGTGCCGTTCACCGTCTCGATGGAATAGTTGACGGCCTTGATCTGCTTGTCGAGGGTGATCTGGGTAGCGAGCTTCGCCGTCACCCATTGGTCGCGGGCGGCATCGAGCAGGTCGCTCGTGTCCTCGACCTGGATTTCGTTGATGACCTCGCGAACGCCGGACACGTTCCAGGCGATGCGCACCGCTTCGATCCGGTCGTTCGTCCGCTTCACCTTTCCGGTCAGCAGCGCGCGGCCCTCGTATACCTCGACCGAAACGTCGATGAACAGCTCGGCGCTGTAGGACAGCAGATTGGTGGAAATCTTTGTCTCGGTCGCCGTGTCTTCCACGGTCTTGACGAAACCGCGCTCCTGCATCGCGGCGTTGCCGGCGATCGCGCCGGCGCCGATGATGGTGCTGGGGCCGCAGCCGGCGAGGGCTGCCAAGGCAGCTGCCAAGGCAGCGGCCAAGCACGCGGCACGGCATGCCGCACGATACGCCGCCCGGTGGCGGGATCGTGCCGGCGTTGGGGAAATCGGCGCCATGGCTGCGCTGTACAACAAAATCGGGCGGAATCGCAACACTATGTTACCGGCTCTCCTGCTGCCAGGCGCCTTGAATATGACGCGGCCAGCGATATCGCGCCACCAGCATGACGTCGAACCGCACCGCAAGGGGGGCGAGGGACGGGCGCTCGGCGACCAGCCATTCCGTGGCGCGCGCAATGCGGCGGCGCTGCCTCGGCGTCACGGCTTCGGCCGCGTCGGCGGCACGGCGGCGCGCCTTTACCTCGATCACCGCCAGCGTCGCGCCGCGCCTGGCGACGATATCGATCTCGCCCACCGGATAGCGGACGCGGCGCGCCAGCACGCGATACCCCTGCAGCGTCAGCCCGCAGATGCACAACGCTTCCGCCCAATGGCCCCGCCGCCAGGCACGCCGGCGCGCGGCGCGGGTCACCGGCGCTGCCCCGGCTTCATCGCCCCCGGCTTCATCGCCAACGCACGCTCGTAGACGGCGCGGCGCGGCAGCGCCAGCCGCTCGGCCACGATATCGACGGCGTCGCGCAGGCTTCGGCCCTGGATCGCCTCGCGCAGCAGGCCGTCGATGACGCCGTCTCCCGGCGGCTGGCGGTCGCCGGGCGGGCCCACGACGATCGCGACCTCGCCCTTCGGCGGGCCGGCCTGGGCGTAGTGGCGGGCGAGGTCGGCGAGCGTGCCGCGGCGCAGCTCCTCGAAGCGCTTGGTCAGCTCGCGCGCGACGACGGCTTCGCGCTCGCCCAGCGCCTCGCGCATGTCGTTGAGGCAGCCGGTAAGGCGCCGCGCCGACTCGAAGGCGACGATCGATGCGCGGACCTGGGCGATCTCCTGGAACGCCTGCAAGCGGGCGCTGGCGCGCGGCGGTGGAAAGCCGATGAAAAGGAACCTGTCGGGCGGCAGCGCCGACGCGGTGAGGGCGGCGAGCGCCGCGGACGGCCCGGGAAGCGCCGTGACCGGATATCCCGCATCCGTCGCCTCACGGACGAAGCGGTAGCCGGGATCGGAAATCAGCGGCGTGCCGGCGTCGCTCACGAGCGCGATGCTGGCCCCCGCGGCGAGCCGGCGCAGCAGCTCCGGCCGCACCCGCCGGGCATTGTGCTCGTGGTAGGGGGTGACCGGCGTGGGCACGCCGTAATGGTCGAGCAGCCGGCCCGTCACCCGCGTGTCCTCGCAGGCGATGAGGTCGACATGCTGCAATATATCGAGTGCCCGCAATGTGATATCGCGCATGTTGCCGATCGGCGTCGGGACCAGGTAAAGACCCGGCGCCGGTTTACTTCCGGCCGCGTCGCCGCTAGGCTCGCTACCTTCTGTGTCGCCAACCAGCTCACGACGATGGGGGTCGCCCGGTGCAGTTGAGCGGAAATCGGTCCGGCTCTTGCTGGGCATCTCATGCTGCCTTGCAGTTGGTGTTGGCCGCGCTGGTTGCCTTGGCGCTCGCGGCCTGTGCCGGCCCAACTGTAGACGGCGGCAGGGCCGGCGACCAGAGCAGAAGCGGCCTGCCGCCGCTTCCGCCGCTGCCGGACCTGCGGACAGGCGAGGGCGCCGCCGGGGCGCCGCTGCAGCGCCTGCCGATCCCGCCGGACGGAACGGTGCGCGTGGCGATCCTGCTGCCGCTTTCCGGGGCAAGCGCCGAGCTTTCCCAGTCCATGCTCAATGCCGCCGAAATGGCCGTGTTCGAGATCGCGGACGACAAGTTCGTCCTGATGCCGTTCGATACCAAGGGCACGGCGGAGGGCGCGGCGGCGGCGGCAGAACAGGCGATCCGCGGCGGCGCTCAGCTCATCCTCGGCCCGCTGCTTGCGGCTTCCGTCGAAGCGGTGGCCCCGCTCGCCCGCACGGCCGGCGTGCACGTCGTTTCGTTTTCCAACTCGCAGAGCGTGGCGGGCAACGGCGTCTTCATCATGGGCTTCGTGCCGCAGCAGCAGGTCGAGGCCATCGTCGATTTCGCCGTCGCCAAGGGCCTCATGCGCCACGCCGTCCTGGCGCCCCAGGACGCCTACGGTAACGCGGTGGTCGATACCATGCGGACGGCGCTTCTGCCGCGCAACGGCACCCTGGTCCGGACCCACTTCTACGACCCGAACGCCGGCGACTTCAGCAGCGATGTCAAGGTCGTCGCCGACTACGACCAGCGCCGAACGGCGCTGCTCCAGCAGCGCGCGCTGCTGCAGCGCCAGCACGACGAGGTTTCCCGCCAGGCGCTGAAGCGGCTGGAGAATCGCGACACGATCGGCGATGTCGATTTCAACGCGATGCTGCTGCCGGCGACCGGCCAGACGCTGCGTTCGCTTGCGTCCCTGCTTTCCTACTACGACGTCGACCTGCCGGCGGTGCGCTTCCTCGGCCTCCGCAACTGGGACGAGATCGAAAAGCCTCAGGCGGAGCCTGCGCTGACCGGATCCTGGTTCGCCGCGCCGGCGCCGGCGGCGCGGCAGCGGTTCGAGGAGCGCTTCAAGGAAGCCTTCGGACGGGCGCCGGCGCGGCTCGCGTCGCTCGCCTATGATTCGACGGCGCTGGCCGCCACGCTCGCCCAGGACGGCGGCGAGCCTCGCTTCGGTTTCGAGGCGCTGACCATCGCCAATGGATTCGAAGGCGTCGACGGGCTATTCCGCCTCGAGGCAAACGGCGTCGCGCAGCGCAAGTTCGCAATCCTCGAAGTCCGCAAGGCAGGGGTGCAGATGATCCAGGCTCCGCCCACGGTCTTCGCGCCGATGACGAACTGAAGCCGGGCTCCGATCCGGCTTTCACGCCGGCTTTCACGCCAGGAGGTGGGCGAGCACGGCATCGAGCCGCTGCCGGCCCGCGACGGTGGCGCGCAGCACGCCCGCTGCAGGATCGAGATATCCTTCATCGACGAGATCGCGCAGCTTGCCGCGGTCGATCCACGTCTCGGCGCCCTCGCCGCATACCGCGCGGATGCGCGCCATGGGCACGCCCTCGGCGAGCCTGAGGCCCATCATCATCAGCTCGGTAAAGCGCTCCCGCGCGTCGAGCCTCGTCTCTTCCGCGAGCGCGCCCTGTCCGCTTTCCAGCGCGCCGAGCCAGTCCTCCGGCGAGCGGATGCGCCGGGTCGCGACCTTCGCGCCTTCGGCCGTGTGGCGGCCATGCGCGCCCGGGCCGACGCCGAGGTAGTCGCCGTAGCGCCAATAGACCAGGTTGTGCCGGCATTCGCGGCCCGGTTTCGCGTGGTTCGATATCTCGTAGGCCGGCATGCCGGCATCGGCGAGCAGCGATTGGGTCAGCTCGTAGAGCGCCGCGGTCCCGTCCTCGTCGAGGATCAGCGCCTCGCCGGCCTGCGCGCGGCGGAAAAACGCCGTTCTAGGCTCGAGCGTAAGCTGATAGAGCGACAGATGGTCGTCCGCGAGCGCGAGCGCCTGCGCCAGCTCGGCGCGCCAGGCGCCCGCGGTCTGGCCGGGCCGTCCGTAGATCAGGTCGAAGGAGAAGCGATCGAAGATCCGCGCCGCCGCTTCCACCGCCCGCACCGCCTCGGCCGCGCTGTGCCCGCGACCGAGAAAGCGCAATGCCGCATCGTCGAGCGCCTGGACGCCGAGCGAGACGCGGTTGACCCCGGCCGCGCGGTAGTCGGCTAGTCTGCCGGCTTCCACCGACGTGGGGTTCGCCTCCAGCGTGATTTCGGTATCGGGCGTCACGCTCCAAAGCCGGGCGGCGCGCTCGATGATCGCCCCCGCCGTCCGCGCCGCCATCAGCGACGGCGTGCCGCCGCCGAAGAAGATGCTGGTCAGCGCGCGCCGCCCCCCAGCCGCCGCGGCCGCCTCGAGGTCCCCGAGCAGCGCGGCGCGCCAGCGATCCTGGTCGATCGTTTCGCGGACATGGCTGTTGAAGTCGCAGTAGGGGCATTTCGACAGGCAGAAGGGCCAGTGGACGTAGAGCGCCAGCGGCTTCCCGGTCATGGCGCGCCGCCGAAGCAGCCGTCCACGAGCAGCCGGAAGGCGCGGGCGCGATGGCTGATCCGGTGCTTCTGCGACGGCTCCATCTCGCCGAAGGTTTCGGTGCGGCCGTCCGCCTGGAACATGGGATCGTAGCCGAAGCCGCGCGTTCCCCGCGGCGGCCAGACCAGCACGCCGTGCACCACGCCTTCGAAAGACTCGACATGGCCGTCCGGCCAGGCGACGGCCAGCGCGCAGGCGAAGTGCGCGCGCCGGTCGTCCTTTCCGGCGAGCGCCGTTTCGACCTTCTTCATGGCGATCCGGAAATCCTTGCCGGGACCGGCCCAGCGCGCGGAATAGATGCCGGGCGCGCCGTCGAGCGCCGGGACGACGAGCCCGGAATCGTCGGCCAGCGCCGGAAGGCCCGAGGCGGCGGCCGCGGCGTGCGCCTTGAGCGCGGCGTTCTCGGCGAATGTCATGCCCGTCTCCTCCGGCTCGGCCAGGCCGAGCGCGCCCGCCGAGACGACATCGACCGCATAGGGACCGAGCAGCTCGGCGATCTCGATCACCTTGCCCGGGTTGTGGCTGGCGATCACCAGCCGGCCGCCGGAGAAGCGCCGCCGCATGGTCAGAGCCCCAGCGCCTCCCGTTGCCGGGCGCAAAGCCGGTCGATACCGACGGCCGCCAGGTCGAGCAGGGACAGAAAATCCTGGCGCGAGAAGGGCTCGCCTTCCGCGGTGCCCTGTACCTCGACGATATTACCCTGGTCGGTCAGCACGAAGTTGGCGTCGGTCTGCGCCGTCGAATCCTCCGCATAATCCAGGTCGAGCACGGCTGCGCCGTTCCAGATGCCGCAGGAAACGGCGGCGATCTGGCCGGACATGGGAACCCTGGGGATCACGCCGATGCGCTGGATATGCTGGAAGGCGAGGTAGAGCGCGACATAGCTGCCGGTGATCGCCGCCGTGCGGGTGCCCCCGTCGGCCTGGATGACGTCGCAATCGACCTTGATCTGGCGCTCGCCGAAGGCCTTGAGGTCCGTGACCGCCCGCAAGCTGCGCCCAATCAGGCGCTGGATCTCGAGCGTCCGGCCCGACCGCAGCGTGCGGCTCCGGTCGTTCCGCGTGTCGGTCGCGCGCGGCAGCATGCCGTATTCCGCGGTGACCCACCCCCCGCCGCTGTTGCGGAGAAAGGGCGGCACCGAATCCTCGATGCTGGCGGTGCAGAGCACATGGGTGTCGCCGAACTTGGCGAGGCAGGAGCCCTCGGCGTATTTCGAGACGTCGGTTTCGAGGATGATCGGGCGAAGCTCGTCATTCGCTCGGCCGGACGGACGCATTGGGGGTCTCCTCTCGGTTGCGGGCCGCAAGCTAACCCCTGCGGCCGGCCGCGTCCAGCAGCCGTGCATTGACGGTCCGGAGGCCGGTTACTACATTCCCCGGCACAATGCCAAACAAGCTCAGCGAGCGGTCGCGCGAAATACTGCGCCACGTGGTCGAGACCTATGTCGAAACGGGCGAGCCCGTCGGCTCGCGGACATTGTCGCGCCGGTCCGGGCTGCAACTGTCGCCGGCGACGATCCGCAACGTCATGGCGGACCTCGAGGAATTGGGGTTGCTCTATGCGCCGCACACATCGGCGGGCCGGCTGCCGACGGAGGCGGGGCTGCGGCTGTTTGTCGACGGCATTCTTGAGATCGGCAACCTCACGCGCGACGAGCGGACCATCATCGAAGCGCAGTGCCGGAGCTCGGGGCTGAACGCCGGCCAGGTACTGGAACAGGCGTCCTCGCTGCTCAGCGGCCTGTCGCAATGCGCGGCGCTGGTGATGGCGCCCAAGCTGGCCGGCAGGCTGCGTCACATCGAATTCGTTAACCTCGGGCCGGGCAGGGCGCTCGTCGTCCTGGTCGGCGAAGGCGGCGACGTTGAGAACCGGGTGATCGATGTCCCGCTCGGCATGCCGGCGTCCAGCCTGGTCGAGGCGAGCAACTACATGACCGCGCGGATGATCGGGCGCACGCTGGCGGAATGCCGTACCGACGTGCAGGGCGAGATCCGCGAGCATCGCTCGGAGCTGGACGCGCTCGCGTCCAAGGTCGTGGAAAACGGCCTGGCGGTCTGGGCCAACAACGAGGGCGGCCTCGACAGGGGCGTGCTGATCGTCCGCGGTCAGGCGAAGCTGCTCGAAGACGTGACGGCGATGACCGATCTCGAGCGGATCCGCGGCCTGTTCGAAGCGTTGGAAACCAAGGAGGCGCTGCTTCGCCTCATCGATGCCGCCGACGTGGCGCAAGGGGTGCAGATCTTCATCGGCTCCGAGAATGAGTTGTTCTCCATGGCGGGCTGCTCCATGGTGATCGCGCCGTTCTCGCAGTCGGATGAGCGCATTGTCGGCGCCATCGGCGTGATCGGCCCGACGCGCATGAACTATGCCCGAATCATCCCCATGGTCGACTACACGGCCAAGATCGTGAGCGGCCTGTTATCCAAGTGACTGGAACTCGATGGACGAAAGAGGCCCGATGACCGACGAAAAGAACACCCTGGACGGAGAGGAAGCCAGCGGCGCCGGTGGTGCGCCGGAAGGTTCTGCGCCGCCGGATGCCGGCGCAGGGGAGCCGGCGGAAGCGCGCGTTCAGCAGCTTGAAGCGGAACTTTCCGAGCTGAAGGATCGCAGCCTGCGGGCGCTCGCGGATGCGGAAAATACCCGCCGCCGCGCGCAGCGCGAGGTGATGGAGGCGCGCAAATACGCCGCCAGCGGCATCGTCAAGGACTTGCTGAACGTATCGGACAACTTGCGCCGCGCCCTCGAAAGCGTTCCGCCCGAACTGCGCGAGCGGGACGAGCAGGTGAAGAACCTCGTCATCGGCGTGGAGATGGTCGAGAAAGACCTCCTCGGCGCTTTCGAGAAGCATGGCGTGAAGAGAATCGAGCCCCTGGGCGAGCCGTTCAACCACGAATATCATCAGGCCATGTACGAGTTGGAGAACAGCGGGCAGCCGAGCGGCACCATCGTGCAGCTCCTGCAGCCCGGATATGTCATGCATGACCGGCTGTTGCGGCCGGCAATGGTGGCCGTCGCCAAGGGCAACCCGGATACGCCGCCGGCCCCGCACGCGCGCGTCGACACGACGGCGTAAACGTGGGCGCAAGAGGGGCCACGGGAGGACAGGTCATCGAGACGGCGCAAGCAGCATCGGACGACCCGGCTAAACCGCTACTGCGGCGGTACGAGGCGGTGCGCCGGCGCAGCGAGGCGCTTGCCGCGCCGCTCTCCGCCGAGGACCAGCAGGTCCAGTCGATGCCCGATGCCAGCCCGGCGAAATGGCATCTCGCCCACACCACCTGGTTCTTCGAGACATTCCTGCTCAAGGAGCGCCTCCGGGGCTACCGGCCGTTCGACGCGGATTTCGCCTTTCTGTTCAACTCCTACTACGAGGGGGTCGGGCCGCGCCATGCGCGCCCCCAGCGCGGCTTGCTCACCCGGCCGCCGCTGCGGGAGGTCATGGACTATCGCCGCCATGTCGACGCGGCGATGGGCCGGCTCATCGCCGGCCCGCCGGACGATACGGCCGCGCCGCTGATTGCGCTCGGCCTGAACCACGAGCAGCAGCACCAGGAGCTGCTGCTGATGGACATCAAGCATGCGTTTTCGTGCAACCCGCTCCATCCGGCCTATGCGCCGGCCGCGGCGGCGGCGCTGCGCCAAGCGGCGCCGCTCCGCTGGGTCGGCGTCGATGGTGGGGTCCGCGGGATCGGCCATGACGGCGGCGGTTTCGCGTTCGACAACGAAGCGCCGCGGCACGAAGTAATGCTGCGGGATTTCCGCATCGCATCGCGCCTCGTCACAAACGGCGAGTATCTCGGCTTCATGCGCGACGGCGGCTACGCGCGCCCCGAATTCTGGTTCATGGACGGCATCGAGACCGTCCGGCGGGAGGGTTGGCGGGCGCCGCTCTATTGGCGAGAGCGCGACGGCGCCTGGCTCGAGTTCACGCTTTCGGGCCTGCGTCCGCTCGATCCGGCGGCGCCGGCCGGGCATGTGAGCTATTACGAGGCCGCGGCCTATGCCGCCTGGGCCGGCAAGCGGCTCGCGACCGAGGCGGAGTGGGAGTGCGCCGCGGCGGCGTTGCCGCGGGACATCGAGCGCGGCGCCAACCTGCTGGGGTCGGGGAAACTGCATCCCGCTTCCGCGGAAGACGGCGGCCGGCAGGCCCGGCAAATGATCGGCGATCTCTGGGAGTGGACCCAGAGCGCCTATAGCACCTATCCCGGCTTCCGGCCGGCGGCCGGCGCGATCGGCGAGTACAACGGCAAGTTCATGGCCAATCAGATGGTGTTGCGCGGCGGAAGCTGCGTGACGCCGCCGGGGCATATCCGCATCACCTACCGCAATTTCTTCTACCCGCATCAGCGCTGGATGTTCGCGGGCATCCGCCTCGCCGAGGACGCCTGAGCCGGGGACGCCTGAGCCGACTGGGCTTCGCCAGCCGGCGGGAACAGGAAGGGGCCGGACGGGTCGTGCAGGGCGTGCCGGCGCTTCGCCGCCGCGGGCGCGCTCACCGCATAACAATAGCTGCAGCCGTGCGGGCAGGTGTCGTAGGCGCCGATGTCGCGCGACGCATGGCACAGGCAATCGGGGCGGTTGCCCTTGATCCGGGCCGCGATCGGGCGGCCGGCGATATCGGAAAGCCGCGCGGCGTCGATGCAGTGCGCCGGTGCGCCGCCCGACGGCAGAAAATCCGCCTGGGCGCAGACGCTGAACGTCATGCCGGCGTTCCGCGCGATCGCCGCCAGCTCGGTGGCCAGCGCCCTCTTCGCCGCGGCCTCCGGGTCCTCCCAGGCAAATCCCCCGCGGGCCGCCGCGGCGTCCAGGTTGCGCCGGGTCTTGCGGTAGACATGGGCGAAGGAAACCACGACTTCGTCGACCGAGCCGGTGAGCGCGCGGGCGAGCGCGGCGAAGTTCTCGCGATGCCAGGCGGCCGGCGTCAGGCTGGTGAACAGGACCGGATCGTAGCGCCAGACCGCGGCCCGGGGCCCGAAGTCCTGGCGCAGCCGCCGGATCTGCCCGACCGCCCGGCCGGCCGGGATCGTGCTGGATTCGAGCGCCCGCGGATATCCCGTGACCGTGAACTGCACGGCGAAGGGCGCGACCGCCGCGACCGCCGGGAGCCGCCCGGCCAGAGGGCCGATATTGCGCGTCCACAGCACGAAGCCGTCGACCGCGTCCGGCGTCAGCGCGACGTCGCAAGTCTGCCCGCCCCAGGGGTTGGTCATGCGGCAGAATCCCGCCGCCAGCCGGGCCAGGAGCCAGTCGGCGTAGAAAGCCGGAATGTCGGTCTTGTAGCTCGCCGAGATGATCATATCTGTGCGTTAACCTATTTCACGGCGCGGCCTTCGCAAAGGGCCCGGCGGCGTGGCGGATTTCGGCCTGTTTTCAACCGGTTTCGCCGCAAAAACTGTACTTTGGAATTCTTGCACAGCTTCGCGCCCCTCCCTATATAGCGGGTGTTGCTTTAGCAGACCGTGAGTGGGAACCCTCCAGCGCGGCGCTGATGGTCAGGCCGCCGGAGCCGGCATTGAAACGCTCGGCCGGCCGTCGAGGGTTCGCCGAAAGGGGAAAAGGACGATATGAGCAAAGTCATTGGCATCGATTTGGGAACGACCAACTCCTGCGTGGCCGTCATGGAAGGCTCGCAGGCGAAGGTCATCGAGAACACCGAAGGCTTCCGCACCACGCCGTCGATGGTCGCGTTCACCGATTCCGGCGAGCGCCTGGTCGGCCACGCCGCGAAGCGTCAGGCGGTCACCAACCCCGAGAAGACGTTCTTCGCGATCAAGCGCCTGATCGGACGGCGCGCCGAAGATGCGGAAGTCAGGAAGGACAAGGATCTGGTCCCCTACAAGATCGTCGCCGGCGACAACGGCGACGCTTGGGTGGAGGCCGGCGGCAAGACCTACGCGCCGAGCCAGATCAGCGCCTTCATCCTGCAGAAGATGAAGGAGACCGCCGAATCCTATCTCGGCGAAGAGGTGACCAAGGCGGTCATCACGGTTCCCGCATACTTCAACGATTCGCAGCGGCAGGCGACCAAGGACGCCGGCAAGATCGCCGGGCTCGAGGTGCTCCGCATCATCAACGAGCCGACCGCGGCCGCGCTCGCCTACGGCATGGAGAAGAAGGGCACCGGGACGATCGCGGTCTATGACCTCGGCGGCGGCACCTTCGACATCTCCGTGCTCGAGATCGGCGACGGCGTGTTCGAGGTGAAGTCGACCAACGGCGACACCTTCCTCGGCGGCGAGGATTTCGACCAGCGCGTCGTCGATTATCTCGCCGACCAGTTCAAGAAGGAAAACGGCATCGACCTGCGCGGCGACCGGCTCGCCCTCCAGCGCCTCAAGGAGGCGGCGGAGAAGGCCAAGATCGAGCTGTCGAGCGCGATGGAGACCGACGTCAACCTGCCGTTCATCACCGCCGACCAGTCCGGGCCGAAGCATCTCAACATGAAGCTGAGCCGGGCCAAGCTGGAAGCGCTCGTCGACGAGCTGATCGAGCGCACCATCGAGCCCTGCAAGAAGGCGCTCAAGGACGCCGGCATGAAGGCGAGCGAAATCGACGACGTGATCCTCGTCGGCGGCATGACGCGCATGCCGAAGGTCATCGAGACGGTGAAGAGCTTCTTCGCCAAGGAGCCGAACCGCAGCGTCAACCCGGACGAAGTCGTGGCGCTCGGCGCGGCGATCCAGGCCGGCGTGCTGCAGGGCGACGTCAAGGACGTGCTGCTGCTCGACGTGACCCCGCTCTCGCTCGGCATCGAGACGCTGGGCGGCGTGTTCACGCGCCTCATCGACCGCAACACGACGATCCCGACCAAGAAGTCGCAGACCTTCTCGACGGCCGAGGACAACCAGACCGCGGTGACGATCCGCGTGTTCCAGGGCGAGCGCGAGATGGCGGCCGACAACAAGCTGCTGGGCCAGTTCGACCTCGTCGGCATCCCGCCGGCGCCGCGCGGCATGCCGCAGGTCGAAGTCACCTTCGACATCGACGCCAACGGCATCGTCAACGTGTCGGCCAAGGACAAGGCGACCGGCAAGGAGCAGCAGATCCGCATCCAGGCCTCGGGCGGCCTCAACGACGCCGACATCGACAAGATGGTGAAGGACGCCGAAGAGCACGCCGCTGACGACAAGAAGCGCAAGGAGCTCGTCGAGGTGCGCAACATCGCGGACAGCCTGATCTACAGCACGGAAAAGAGCCTCAAGGAGTACGGCGGCAAGGTCGGCGAGGCCGAGAAGGGCGCGATCGAGGCCGACCTCGCCGCGCTCAAGGAAGCGGTCAAGGCCGACGACGCGGCCGCGATCAAGTCCAAGACCGAGGCGCTGTCGCAGTCGTCGATGAAGCTCGGCGAGGCGATGTACAAGGCGAGCCAGGAGGCGGCGGAAGGGGACGAAGCCGCGTCCGACAAGGACGGCGCCGCCGGCAGCAAGGGCGAAGACGTCGTCGACGCCGATTTCGAGGAAGTCGACGACGACAAGAACGACAAGAAGAAGTCTGCCTGATCGCTGCGGTCTCGCCGTGATCGAATGTAAGCTAGGCCGGACCTCCGGAAGCAGATAACGCTTCCGGAGGCCGAGTTTCCGGTCAAGGGTGGTCGATGGAAAAGCGGGATTATTATGACGTCCTGGGGGTTGGGCGTGACGCGGACGCGGAAGCCGTAAAGAAGGCTTACCGCAAGCTCGCGATGCAGTTCCATCCCGATCGCAATCCGGGCGACGGCGAAGCGGAAACCCGCTTCAAGGAAGCCGCGGAAGCGTACGAGGTCCTCAAGGACAAGAACAAGAAAGCCGCCTATGACCGGTTCGGGCACGCGGCTTTCGAAAGCGCCGGCCGTCCCGGCGGCCCGGGCGGGTTCGACTTCGCGTCCGGCTTCTCGGACATCTTCGACGAAGTATTCGGCGATTTCATGGGCGGCCGTCCGGGCCGGCGCAACGCCGCGCGCGGCGCCGATCTCCGCTACAATCTGGAAGTCTCGCTCGAGGACGCGTTTCACGGCAGGACCGTGGAGATACGCGTCCCGACCTCGGTCGCCTGCGAGGCCTGCAAGGGCGGCGGGGCCGAAGGCGGCGCGCGGCCGACCACCTGCGGCACCTGCGGCGGCCACGGCAAGGTGCGCAGCCAGCAGGGCTTCTTCACCATCGAGCGGACCTGTCCGGCCTGCGCCGGGCACGGCCAGGTGATCGACAAGCCGTGCAAGGCCTGCGGCGGCAACGGCAGGGTACACAAGGAAAAGACGCTCTCGGTCGCCATCCCGGCCGGCGTCGACGACGGCACGCGCATTCGCCTTGCCAACGAAGGGGAGGCCGGCGTGCGCGGCGCGCCCGCGGGCGACCTGTACATCTTCCTGCAAGTACGCCAGCACGAGCTGTTCGAGCGCGAAGGCTCCGATATCTTCTGCCGCGTGCCGATCACCGTGGTGACGGCGGCGCTCGGCGGCACGGTCGACGTGCCGACGATCGACGGCACCATGGCCAAGGTCTCTGTGCCGGAAGGCGCGCAGTCCGGGCAGCAGTTCCGGCTGCGCGGCAAGGGCATGTCGGTGCTGAACGGCAAGGGCCGCGGCGACATGTATATCGAGACCTCGGTCGAGACGCCGGTGCAGCTCACGCGGAAGCAAAAGGAATTGCTGCGCGAATTCGACGAAGCCGGCGCCGGCCGGACGCACAGCCCGCAATCGGAGGGCTTCTTCTCCCGCGTCAAGGAGCTCTGGGAAGACCTGACGGAATAGGGCGCCGCCCTTCGCCGCTTCCTCTCCGCCCCCGCTTCGGCTACAACGGATTCATCTACCCCAGGGAGGTGGATGATGAGCGACGACGTGAAGATCGGTATCGTGGGCGCCGCCGGCCGCATGGGCCAGATGCTGGTGCGCCAGGTGACGGCGACCGCCGGCTGCCGCGTGGCGGGCGCCACGGAAGGCGCGAAAAGCCATTCGCTCGGCAAGGACGCGGGCGCCGTTGCTGGTATCGGCGATCTCGGCGTCGTTATCATCGAAGATCCCGCCGCGATGATCGCCAACGTGGATGTCGTGATCGATTTCACCGTGCCGGCGGCGACCGCCGAGCATGCGCGCCTCGCCGCGCAGGCGGAGGCGGCGCTGATCGCCGGCACCACCGGGCTGAACGCGGAGCAGGAAGAGGCGGTGCGGTTGGCCGCGCGTCATGTCGCGGTCGTGCGCGCGTCCAATTTCAGCGTCGGCGTGACCCTGCTGCTGGCGCTGACCGAGCAGGTCGCCGGCATCCTCGGTCCCGACTACGACGTCGAAATTCTCGAAATGCACCACCGCCATAAGGTCGACGCGCCGTCGGGGACCGCGATCAGCCTCGGCGAGGCGGCGGCGAAGGGCCGCGGCGTCGATCTCGCCAAGGTGCGCCAGGCGGTGCGCGACGGCCATACCGGGGCGCGGCCGCAGGGCCAGATCGGCTTCGCCACGCTCCGCGGCGGCGACGTGGTCGGCGACCACACCGTGATCTTCGCGGGCGAAGGCGAACGGGTCGAGCTCGGCCACAAGGCGGCGAGCCGCCAGGTCTTCGCCGCCGGCGCGGTGCGCGCCGCGCTGTGGACGCGCGGCAAGCCCTCGGGCCTCTACAGCATGAAGCACGTGCTGGGGTTCGCGAAATAGCGCCTCCGAAATAGCGCCTCACCGGGCGAAGGCGCGGCTCCAGCGATTGCGCCACTCCGCGACCGCCTTGCGCAGCGCCTCGGCGACTTCCGCGCGCTCGGCCGGGGTCAGGAAGGCGCCGATTACCAGCGAGCGGCCGTGGCTCGACAGCCTGAGCTGGCTGTCGTGGCGCGGCGGATCGTCCATCGATATCTGCAGCCATGTCGGCTCGAACTCCCAGCGGCCGACCACGCCCCGGGGGCTGACCCGCATGACCTCGAGTTGCCGCTCGGTCAGCCGCACCCGCTCGTAAGCGCGCCCCGACCGGTAGTTGAGCCGGAAGGCGAAGTAGAGCAGCAGGAGCTCGACGCCGGAGAAGCCGAAAACCGGCCAGGCGCCGGCGACCACGAACAGGACGCCGATGACCAGCACCGACGTGCCCGCGATAAGCATGAGAATGCGAAACCCGGCCCGGCTCAGGCTGCGGTTGGGCTGCAGGGTCGCGTCGAAGAAGATCGACCCCCGATCGGTGCCGTGTCTTGTTGCGTGCTCGGACATCTCGCTGGCAACAATATCTATCGCAAACGCCGCTTCGTCCAGAGGGGCGCTTGGCTTGCGCCGGGGGCTTGGCTACTCTCGCGGCATGAAAAAGGCCAATGTGGAAGAGTTCTTCCGCCGCCTCGAGGCGCAGAACCCGGACCCGAGGGGCGAGCTCCACTACATCAATCCCTACACGCTCCTGGTGGCGGTCGTGCTCTCGGCGCAGGCGACGGACGTCGGCGTCAACAAGGCGACCGGGCCGTTGTTCGCCGTGGCGGACACGCCCGAGAAGATGCTGGCGCTCGGCGAGGCGCGCGTGCGCGACTACATCAAGACGATCGGGCTCTTCAACGGCAAGGCCAAGAACGTCATCGGGCTCAGCCGGAAGCTGATCGAGGAGCACGGCGGCGAAGTGCCGCGCGACCGCGCGACGCTGGAGCAGCTTCCCGGCGTCGGGCGGAAAACCGCCAACGTCGTGCTCAATATCGCCTTCGGCGAGCCGACCATCGCCGTCGATACCCACATCTTCCGGGTCGGCAACCGCACGGGCCTGGCGCCCGGGAAAACCGTGCTGGCGGTCGAATTGAAGCTGGAGAAGGCGGTGCCGGTGAAGTACCGCCTGCACGCCCACCACTGGCTCATCCTGCACGGGCGCTACGTCTGCAAGGCGCGTAAGCCGAACTGCCCGGTCTGCGTGGTGAGCGACCTCTGCGCATACAAGGCGAAAACGCTGTGAGGCGCGCCCGTCAGCCGGTGGGCTGGGCCCTGCGCTCCTGGCGCATCCGGGAATAGCAGCTATCAAGCGGCTCCGCCCCCGGAACCCTGGGGCGCAGCTCGGCGTGCTTCACGTGCGTTTCGCTGCCGGAGGTATAGAGGAAGAGATCGAGGATGCAGTTGGTCGCGCGGTACTGCCATATCTGGGCGCTGCCGTCGCGGCGGACGAAGTCGGGCGCGCCGAGGATCGGCAACACCCGCTCCGGGCTGTAGCCCATGAATTCATCCGAATTGAACCGGACGACGTGCATCGCGGCTGCGTTCCCTGCCGGATTGCGGGCCTCGCCGACGCCCGTAA
Source organism: Alphaproteobacteria bacterium (assembly GCA_009377445.1). Lineage (GTDB taxonomy): Bacteria > Pseudomonadota > Alphaproteobacteria > UBA8366 > UBA8366 > WHUA01. The sequence goes on from WHUA01000001.1 coordinate 525,453, forward strand.
CCGTGCCCGTCGGCGCAGCGGCGCCGTCGGATGCGGCGCCGGCCGACGCCGCCACCGTCTTGCCGGTGGTCTGGCAGCCGCCGGCGAACGCAATGCAGATCAAGGCCGCGAGGAGGGGCCGCAAAGGACGGAGATCAGGCACGGATGTCGTTTTCGCGCTCCAGGTGGAGGCCGGTGTCGCCGTCGCCCGCGAAGCGCGAGCGCTTGATCTCGTCGGTGAGGCGCGGCACGGAGGCATCCGCGATCACCTGCACGTCGCCGGAAATCTGCCCGCCGCGCTCGATCTCGAGCTCGGCGTAGCGGATGCGCCCGATGACCTGGCCGGTCCGGCGGATCAGCAGGCGGCCGCGCGCGGTAAGCTCGCCTTCGAACCGTCCCTTGATCTCCGCCACGTCGATCTCGACCTTGCCCTCGAAGACGCCGCTCTCGGTGATCTCGAACCGCCGGCTGTCCTGCAGCGAGGCGCGGACCGTCCCTTCGACCACCAGGACGTCGCAATCGGTGATCTCGCCCGCCAGCGTGATCTCGCGCCCGACGACGAGCTTCTTGTGGCCCTCGTTATGGACGGGATCGCCCTGCAGCCCGCCCGGCATGCTGACGATGCGCCGGGCAATCTCCGACGGGAATTGGGGTGGTTTCCGGTTCTCGGCCATGGGTGCATCCTGCTCATTATTGCGCAGGCGGCGATTTCTTTTTACGGCGACGCCGTCGAGCGCGTTAATCATTTGATTTGATTATACGACGATTCTGCGCGGCCGCCACGGAATCCTTCTTTGCTTGTCGCATTCAGCGGCCGCGCCGCGCGGTCAGGCCATGGAACACATGCACCATGAAGGCGGTCCCCAGCACCGGCGTCAGCAGGTTGACCAGCGGTATCGTCATGAGGAGCGTCAGCAGCATCCCGGCAAGCTGCAGGCGTCCGCGATGGCCCCGCCGCAGCCGGCTCGCCGCCGGCGGGTCGAGCCGGCGCTGCGCCACCATCTCGAAATACTCGCGGCTGATCAGATAGCCGTTCACCAGATAGAACAGCACCAGGTTCATCGGCGGCACGAACAGCAGCAGAACGTACAGGGGCAGTGCAAGCAGGTTGACGGCGAGGACCACCAGGGCGAAACGGGCGCTCGAAACGACGGTCTCCGGCACGGATACGGGCCGGGGCGCGGGCAGGCCCGGATAGTGGCGCGCCTCCACGGCGTCCGCGACCTGGTCCAGAAAGAACCCGACGATCACCGTGATCACCGCGGGGAACAGCATCAGCGTCAGCAGCAGAAGCATGCCGACGAACAGCAGCCCGGCAAGCCAGTCGAAGGCCGCGCCCAGTGTGTCCGCGAGCCATTGGACGCCGGGAACGGCATCCAGCGGCAGCACCGCCGACAGCCACCAGAGCCCGGCCCAGAGGCCGATAAAGACCAGCAGAGACAGCAGGATGCCGAGCCACAGCACGCGGCGGAGCCGGGGATCGTCGAGCTGCGCCGCCGCCTTCATGAATTGCGCAATCATGCAGCCTCTTTAATACGGCGCGCTCCGGTCGGGCAAGCACCGGTTGCCCGGCCCACCTGCGCCGCTATACTCGGCCGGGCGAAAACCCTCTCCGCCGACGGGCGGAGAGGGTGGCGCGCGAGGCGCGCCGGGTGAGGTGGCGCTCTCGCTGTTGCCGTGCCAACCCCCACCTCTCCCTGACCCTCTCCGCCCCTGAGGGGCAGAGAGGGAATAAAATGTATTGGTCTTTCAAGGAGTACGAAAAACGATGCCGCAATACGACCTGGTCGGGATCGGCAATGCGCTGGTCGACGTGGTGGCGCAGACGGACGATGCCTTCATCGCCGCCAGCGGCTTCGCCAAGGGCTCGATGACGCTGGTCGATGCCGCGGCGGCCGACGCGCTCTACCGCCGCATGCCGGCCGGGATCGAGGCGTCCGGCGGGTCATGCGCCAACACGATGGCCGGGTTCGCATCGCTCGGCGGGCGCGGCGCCTATATCGGCAAGGTGTCGGACGACCAGTTCGGCGGCGTCTTCCGCCACGACATGCGGGCGATCGGCTGCGATTTCGACACGCCGGCCGCGGACGGCGGGCCGCCGACCGGGCGCTGCCTCGTCCTGGTGACGCCCGACGCGCAGCGGACGATGTGCACGCATCTCGGTGCCGCCTGCACGCTCGCGCCGGGCGATCTCGACCGCGCCGTGCTGCGGAACGCGAAGGTGGTCTACATGGAAGGCTACCTGTTCGACCAGCCGGCGGCGCAGCAGGCCTTCGCCGAGGCGGCAGAGATCGTGCATGACGCCGGCGGCGAAGTATCGGTCACCCTGTCCGACGGCTTCTGCGTCGATCGGCACCGCGCCGCCTTCCGCCACCTGGTGGAGGAACATATCGACATCCTGTTCGCGAACGAGGTCGAGATCCGCTCGCTCTACCAGGCCGACGGCTTCGACGACGCGCTCAGGCAGGTGCGCGGCCAGTGCCGGGTCGCGTGCCTCACGCGGAGCGAGAAGGGCGCGGTGGTGGTGAGCGGCGAGGAGATGCATATCGTCGAGGCGGAGCCGGTCGGCGCCGTCATCGACACCACCGGCGCGGGCGACCAGTTCGCCGCCGGCTTTCTCTACGGCTACACGCGGAACATGAGCCTGGATCGTTGCGCGCGCATCGGCGCGGTGGCGGCGGCCGAAGTCATCCAGCATTACGGCGCGCGGCCTGCGGCCGATCTCCGCGCGCTCGTGAAGCAGAAGCTGGGCGCATGACGGCGCGCGCCGGGAGCGCCGCGGCATGAACGGAGAATGGCGCTCCTCGCTCGCGGTCTATCGCGACCGCCGCGTGCTGTCCCTGCTTTTTCTCGGCTTCTCCAGCGGCCTGCCGCTCGCGCTGACCGGCGCCACGCTCGCGGCTAGGCTCGAGCAGGCAGGCGTTTCGCTGACCGAGATCGGCCTTTTCGGCCTCGTCGGCATCGCTTATTCGCTGAAATTCCTGTGGTCGCCGCTCGTCGACCGCCTGCCGCTGCCCGTGCTGACCAGGCGCTTCGGCCGCCGCCGCGGCTGGATGCTGCTGGCGCAATGCACGCTCATGGTCGCAATCGCCGGCATGGCGCCGGTCGATCCCGCCGGTACGGACGGCCTCGCGCGGACCGTGTTCTGGGCCGTCATCGTCGCCTTCGCCTCGGCGACGCAGGACATCGTGATCGACGCCTACCGCACCGAGATCGTCGACCAGCCGAAGCTCGGCGCGGGCGCGGCCAACCTCGTCTTCGGCTATCGCATCGCGATGCTGGTGTCGGGCGGCGGCGCCTTGCTCATCGCCGCCTATGGCGGCTGGACGATGGCCTATGGGACGATGGCCGCCGTGATGCTCGTCGGCGTCGCCACCGTGCTGCTCAATCCCGAGCCGCAGCGGCGCTCGAGCGTGGAATCGGAACGCCTCGAAGCCGACGCGGCCCGCCGTTTTTCCGGCACTCCGGCGGCGCTTCGCGCGATTGCGGTCTGGATCCACGGCGCGGTCGTCAGTCCCTTCGTCGAGTTCATGACCCGTCCGGGCTGGGCGGTGATCCTGCTGTTCATCGTGCTCTACAAATACGGCGACGCGCTGCTCGGTTTCATGGCGACGCCCTTCTATCTCCGCATGGGCTTCTCGCTGGCCGAAATCGGCGTCATCAGCAAGGGCTGGGGGCTGGCGATGACGCTGCTCGGCGCCGGGCTCGGCGGCTGGATGGTGGCGCGCTTCGGCATCCTCCGCAGCCTGCTTTTCTGCGGCGTGCTGCAGGCGTTGTCCAATCTCGTCTTCGCCGCGCTCGCTTGGGTCGGCTATTCCGTGCCGATGCTCGTCGTCACCATCTGCGTCGAGAACCTGACCGGCGGCATGGGGACGACCGCCTTCGTCGCCTATATGTCGAGCCTCTGCAACGTGGCCTACACGGCGACGCAGTACGCCTTGCTGTCGTCGCTGATGGCGACGGCGCGCACCGCGCTGGCGGCCGGCGGCGGCTGGCTCGCCGATCAGACCGGCTGGGTGACTTTTTTCCTGCTCACCACGGCCGCGGCGCTGCCGGGGCTGCTGCTGCTCGTGTGGATGATGCGGCGCTACCCGCCGGTATCCGCCCGGGCTGGGGAAGGCGCGCCCGCCGATTGAGCCCTCCGATCGCACGTGGCCCGGTTGCGCCGGATCAGGGGATTGCCGCGCGCCGTGCGATAATGGTTCCGAACAACGCGGGAGCCTGGGCATGCCGGGAAATATGGAGATCGCCGAGGGCGATATCGCGGCGCTGGCCGTCGATGCCATCGTCAATGCGGCGAACGAATCGCTGCTCGGCGGCGGCGGGGTGGACGGCGCCATTCACCGCGCCGCCGGACCGGAGCTGCTGCGGGAATGCCGTGGCCTCGGCGGGTGCCGCACGGGCGATGCCAAGCTAACCCAGGGATATGCCCTCAAAGCCCGCTACGTGATCCATACCGTGGGGCCGGTTTGGCACGGGGGCGGGCAGGGCGAAGATGCGCTGCTGGAAAGCTGCTACCGCCGCTCGCTCGAAGTGGCGTCCGAAAACGAAATAGCGTCGCTCGCCTTTCCGGCGATCTCGACGGGGGTCTACCGGTTTCCGCCGGATCGCGCCGCCGTCATCGCCGTGGCGGCGGTGACGGCGCAGCTCGAGCGGTTCCCACGCATCCGGCGCGTGATCTTCTGCTGTTTCGGGGCGGACGCGGCGGCGCACTACGCGCGTGAGTTGGGCCGCCTTCGAGAGACGTAGCCCGGATGCAGCGCCAGCGAAATCCGGGAACCGACACCCCGCATTGCGCTTCGCTTCATGCGGGCTATGAAGCTAAGCCTGCGCCGGGCATTCGATGGAATAGCCCGCGGCCCGCACGGTGCGGATCATGTCCTGCTCGCCCCTGCTGTTGAGCGCCTTCCGCAAGCGGCGGATATGCACGTCGACGGTGCGCGCCTCGACGAACACGTCGCGCCCCCAGACTGCGTCGAGAAGCTGTTCGCGGCTGAACACCCGACCCTGGTGCTCCATGAGGTAGCGCAGCAGGCGGAATTCCGTTGGGCCCAGGTGAACCCCGCGTTCGCCGCGATGCACCTTGTGCGCGGCAAGGTCCATGCGGATGTCGCCGCAGCGCAGCGTTTCGTCGCTCGGCGCCGGGTTGGCCCGCCTGAGCAGCGCGCGGATACGCGCCAGCAGCTCGGCCGGCGAGAACGGCTTCGTCACGTAATCGTCGACGCCGCTTTCGAGTCCGCGCACCTTGTCGGCTTCTTCGCCGCGCGCGGTCAGCATGATGATCGGCGTCGATCGCGTCTCCGGCTTCCGGCGGATCTGGCGGCAGACCTCGATCCCGCTGGTCATCGGCAGCATCCAGTCGAGCAGGATCAAGTCGGGCGGGTTCTCGTCGATGACGACGAGCGCCTCGTCGCCATCGCGCGCCTCGGACACGTCGAAGCCTTCGCGCTCGAGGTTGTAGCGGAGGAGCGTGACCAGGGCGGCCTCGTCCTCGACGATGAGTATGCGATGTCTCATGGCCGCGCGCGCCGCTTTCCTAGCCCTGGCCTTCGGCGATGGTGAAGCTCGGGTCGTCGCCTTTCGGGCGGTCGTCCGGAAGCTTCGTGCCCTTGACCTGGTAATGCACGGTTTCGGCGATGTTCGTCGCGTGGTCGCCCATGCGCTCGACGTTCTTCGCGATGAACAGGAGATGTGCGCAGCCGGTGATGTTGCGCGGGTCTTCCATCATGTAGGTCAGCAGCTCGCGGAACAGGCTGTTGTAGAGCTGGTCGACCTCCGCGTCGCGCCGCCATACCTTGACGGCCTTGTTGGTGTCGCCTTCGAGATAGGCGTCGAGAACGTCCTTGATCATGGCCTGCACCATGCGCGCCATGCGGTCGAGGCCCGGCGCCGGAATGCGCGGCACCTGGCTGATCGCGATCGCGCGCTTGGCGATGCTCTTGGCGTGGTCGCCGAACCGCTCGAGGTCGGCCGCGATCTTGAGCGCGGAGACGATGTGCCTGAGGTCGACGGCCATCGGCTGCCGCAGCGCCAGCAGGCGGACGACGAGCGCGCCGACCTCCGTTTCCAGCGCATCGACCTGGGCGTCGCCCTTGACGATGACCTCCGCCGATTCGGGAGCGCGGCGAAGGACGGCCTGGATCGCGCCGTCGAGCTGTGTCTCGACGAGGCCGCCCATGCGACCGATCAGGCTGTTGAGGTGCTTCAGCTCCTCGTCGTACGACTTGACGATGTGTTCGCTTGGATTGGCCACTTTAATTCTCCGCTCAGCCGAACCGGCCGGTGATGTAGTCCTGGGTGCGCTTGTCCGACGGGTTGGTGAAGATGTCGACGGTGTCGCCGACCTCGACGAGGCTGCCCAGATGGAAGAAGGCGGTGCGCTGCGAAACCCGCGCCGCCTGCTGCATCGAGTGGGTGACGATGACGATGGTGAAGTTGGCGCGCAGCTCGTCGATCAATTCCTCGATGCGCGCGGTCGCGATCGGATCGAGCGCCGAGCACGGCTCGTCCATCAGGATGACTTCCGGCGAGACGGCAATGGCGCGCGCGATGCAGAGCCGCTGCTGCTGCCCGCCCGAAAGGCCGGTGCCGGGCTCGGCGAGACGATCCTTCACCTCGTTCAGCAGGCCGGCGCGCTCCAGGCTCGACATGACGATTTCGTCGAGCTCCTCGCCGTTGTTGGCGAGGCCGTGGATCCGCGGGCCATAGGCCACATTCTCGAAGATCGATTTCGGAAAGGGGTTGGGTTTCTGGAAGACCATGCCGACCAGTGCGCGAAGCTGCACCACGTCGATCGAGCGGTCGTAGATGTCCCGGCCGTCGAGCACGATCTCGCCGCTCACCCGGCAGATGTCGATGACGTCGTTCATCCGGTTCAGGCAGCGGAGGAAAGTCGACTTGCCGCAGCCGGACGGGCCGATCAGGGCCGTCACTTCGCGGGCGTTGACGTCCAAGTTGACGTCCATGAGGGCCTGCTTGTCGCCGTAAAACACATTGACATTGCGCGCGGATATTTTCGTGCTCGGAATGTTGCCGAGCGCAGCTTCCGACCGGTCTTCGGTTTTTTTGTCCATAACCGCCGTCTTCAGTTCGAGATGTCTTGTCATCTTACCACCGTCTTTCGAAGCGTTTGCGGAGGATGATCGCCAGCAGGTTCATGCAGATCAGGAAGGCGATCAGGACCAGGATCGCGGCCGAGGTGCGCTCGACGAAGGCGCGCTCGGCGCTGTCCGCCCACAGGTAGACCTGAACCGGCAGCACCGTCGCCGGGTCGAGCGGGCTCGTCGGGATGTCGACGATGAAGGCTACCATGCCGATCATCAGCAGCGGCGCCGTCTCGCCGAGCGCATGCGCCATGCCGATGATGGTGCCGGTCAGCATGCCGGGCATCGCCAGCGGCAGCACGTGATGCGTCACCGTCTGCATCCTGCTGGCGCCGACGCCGAGCGCCGCTTCGCGGATCGACGGCGGCACCGCCTTGAGCGCGGCGCGCGATGCGATGATGATCGTCGGAAGGGTAATCAGCGCCAGCACCATGCCGCCGACCAGCGGCGCAGAGCGCGGCAGATGGAAGAAATTGAGGAACACCGCGAGTCCGAGCAGCCCGAAGACGATCGAGGGAACGGCCGCAAGGTTGTTGATGTTGACCTCCACAAGGTCGGTCCAGCGGTTCTTCGGCGCGAACTCCTCGAGATACACGGCCGCCATGACGCCGAGCGGGAAGGCGAGCGCCAGCGTGATGATCAGGGTGAAGAGCGAGCCGACGACCGCGCCCCAGATGCCGGCAACCTCGGGGTTGCGGCTGTCGCCGCTGGTGAAGAAGCGCGTGTTGAACTTGAGCTCCAGGTCGCCCGTCGATTGGAGCGCCTTGACCCAGCCGATTTCGACGTCTTTGATCCGCCGCTCCGTTTCCGGGACCTTTTCCGACACATTGCCTTTGACGAACACGTCGATGTCGCCGGTCGCCGGCAGCCAGATGCGCTGCGTCGTGCCGACGATCTCAGGTTCGTCGGCCACCATCTGCGCGAGGTCGAAGCCGGCGCTCGCGCTGATCATGCCGTTGAGCTTGCGCTTGTCGGCGCGCGACGTCACGTCCGGGAAGCGATGGGCGAGCGCGTCCTTGATCAGCGCATCGTAATCGCCTTGCCTCAGGACGGCCGGGTCGCCGGTTCCGCCCGGGTCCAGGTCGGCCTTGCTGAACAGGATGTCGAGCCGGACATGGGTCTGCAGGAAGGCGCCATAGCCGTTGCCCGCGATGCTGGTCAGAAGGGCCGCGAGGAACCCCATCGCCGTCAGGATCGAGATCAGGCCATAGATCCGGAACCGCCGCTCGGCGGCGTAGCGCCGCTTCAGGCCCGCCTGAACACGGTCGGCGGTGTTACGCCCGGTGCGGTCTTGCAAGATGGATTCAGTCATATTTTTCCCGGTACTTCTGAACCACGCGCAGCGCGATGACGTTGAGCCCGAGCGTGATGATGAACAGGACGAGGCCCAGTGCGAAAGCCGCAAGGGTCTTCGGGCTGTCGAATTCCTGATCGCCGACCAGCAGGGTCACGATCTGCACCGTCACCGTGGTCACCGCCTCGAAGGGGTTGGCCGTCAGCCGCGCGGTGAGGCCGGCGGCCATGACGACGATCATCGTTTCGCCGATGGCGCGCGACACCGCGAGCAGGACGCTGCCGACGATGCCGGGCAGGGCCGCCGGCAGCACGACGCGGCGGATCGTCTCCGACTGCGTCGCGCCGAGCCCGTACGATCCCTCGCGCATCGACCGCGGAACCGCGGTGATCACGTCGTCGGAAAGCGACGACACGAAGGGGATGATCATGATTCCCATGACCAGTCCGGCGGCGAGCGCGCTCTCCGACGAGATCGTGAGCCCGATGGAGTGCCCGCCGTCGCGCAGGAACGGGGCGACGACCAGCGCCGCGAAGAAGCCGTAGACGACCGTCGGTATGCCGGCGAGGATCTCGAGCACGGGCTTGGCGACGGCGCGGAAGCGGGGTGCGGCGTATTCCGCCATGTAGATCGCCGACAGCAGCCCGATCGGCACCGCGACGAGCATGGCGATCGCGCTGATCAGGGCGGTTCCGGCGAAGATCGGCACCGCGCCGAACGAGCCGGCCGACGCCACCTGGTCGGCGCGCATGGCGATCTGCGGGCTCCATTCCAGCCCGAACAGGAACTCGATCGGCGACACCATGCGGAAGAACCGCATCGCTTCGAAAATCAGCGAGAGCACGATGCCGATAGTCGTGAGCACGGCGATGGTGGACGCCGCGATCAGAAAGACCATGATCGTGCGCTCGACCAGATTGCGCGCACGGAGCTGCGGATGGATATAGCGCCGCCCGAAGGCGATGCCGGCAATCAGCAGCGTGACGCAGACGACCGCCATGGCGGCGAAGCTGGTCGCTTTCAGGCTGCGGTAGTGCTCCGCCGCGGCTTGCACCTCCGGGCTGGCGGTCGCGCTCGTCGCGCCACCGGCCGCCAGGTTGCGCACGTCGTTGAGCAGCAGGCTGAGCCGGGACGGCGGCAGGGATTGCGCGTCGGGAGGCAGCGCGGAAACGACGAGCGAGGTGATGATGGAGCTTTCGAGCACGAGCCAAAGCAGCACCGTCAGGAAGGCCGGGATGCCGCACCACACCATGACGTAATAGCCGTAGTAGGCGGGCAGCGAGTGCAGGTTCCGGCTGTTCCTGCCGGAGACCGCGTGGGCGCGCTGGCGCCCGATGGCGAAACCGGCCCAGGTGAGCAGAAGCAGGACGCCGATCAGGACGGTTAGTTGCATCGCGCGCTGCTCCGTGTTCGCCGTTGCATTCGATTTATCGTTGTCGTGACGAGAAGTGGCGGGGAAATCCGGCAGCAGTCGAACTGCCGGATTTCCGCCGATAACGGCTACATGGAGAGGTTGGACATGCCCACGGCGTCGGTGCGGGTCTTCTTCCGCTCCGCGTCCGGCAGCGGGATCAGGCCGCGGTCGGACAGATAGCCGTCCGGGCCCCATGCCTTCTCGCTGGTGAACTCCGCGACGAATTCCTTGATGCCCGGGATCTGCCCGACATGCGCCTTCTTGACGTAGAAGTAGAGCGGCCGGGAAACCGGGTAATTCTGCGCCGAGATGTTCTCGAAGGTCGGCTGCTCGCCGCCGACCACGCTGCCCTGGATCTTGTCGGCGTTCTGGTCGAGGAAGCTGAAGCCGAAGACGCCGAAGGCGTTCGGGTTCGCATCGAGCTTCTGGACGATCAGGTTGTCGTTCTCGCCGGCCTCGATGTAGGCGCCGTCTTCGCGGATGCCCTGGCAGACCGCCTGATGCGCCTTCTTCTCGAGGTCTTTCGTCGATGCCTTGAAGGATTCGCAGCCGACTTCCATGACGAGCTCGTTGAAGGCGTCGCGCGTGCCGGAGGTCGGCGGCGGGCCGAGCACCTCGATCTTCGCGTCCGGCAGCGACTTGTCGATGTCGCTCCACTTCTTGAACGGGTTGGCGACGAGCTTGCCGCCGTCCTTGCCGCCTTCGGGGACCTGCTTGGCCAGCGCCAGGAAGAGCTGCGGCAAGGTGAACTGCGCCTGCGGCGCCTTCTTCGAGTTGGCGACGACGATGCCGTCATAGCCGATCTTGACCTCGGTGATGTCCGTGACGCCGTTCTTGGCGCAGGATTCGACCTCGGATTTCTTGATGCGGCGCGAGGAGTTGGTGATGTCCGGATGTCCCACGCCGACGCCGGCGCAGAACAGTTTCAGGCCGCCGCCCGAGCCGGTCGATTCGACCTTCGGCGTGTTGAAGCCGCTGCCCTTGCCGAAACGCTCGGCAACGACGGTGGAGAAGGGGTAAACGGTCGACGACCCGACGATGTTGATCTGGTCGCGCGCCTCGGCGGCGCCGGCGCCGGCGACGGCCATGGTGGCCAGGGCGCCTAGAAGGAGTGTTCTCTTGATCACGGTATGTGCTCCGTACGTCGTGGACAATTCGGTCAATCTCTGCATTCGCACGACCAGCAGCGGGTAGGGCCGGTCGCACCGGCTTCTGTGAAAGCCGTGTGACGGCCTGCTGCAGTCGGGCCGAATTTAGGTCCGCGCGGAGACTCAAATACTACGAACAGGTGACGGTTTTATGACAGCCCCGGCCGTTGATCCTCGGCCCGCTCGCACGGCAAGGTCACGGTGAAGCGGGTGCCTTGGCCGATCTTGCTGTCGATGGACAAATGGCCGCGGTGGCGGTTCACGATATGCTTGACGATCGCCAGGCCGAGGCCGGTGCCGCCGAGCTGCCGGCTGCGCGCGGCGTCGACGCGATAGAAGCGCTCGGTCAGCCGCGGCAGGTGCTCCTGCGCGATGCCTTCGCCGTGATCGGTGACCGCGACCGACAGCTCGCCCTCGCCCGTTTCCGACGCCGTGACCTCGACCGTCGTGCCTTCGCGGCCGTATTTCAGCGCGTTGTCGATCAGGTTCTGGAACACCTGGGTAAGCTGGTCCGCATCGCCGGGCAGCGGTCCCAAGGCCGCGGGGATGTCGACCTCGATGCGCATGCGGCGTTTGGCGGCTTTCATGGACAGCATGTCCCGGACGTTGCCGAGCACCTGGCGCAGGTCTGCGCGGCCGCGCGGGCGCGTGTGCTCGTCCATCTCGATGCGCGAAAGCGACAGCAGGTCCTCGATCAGCCTCGACATGCGCTCGGCCTGCTCGTGCATGATGGCGAGGAACTTGTCCCGCGACTCGGGGTCGTCGCGCGCCGGGCCGCGCAACGTCTCGACGAAGCCGAGCAGGCTGGACAGCGGCGTGCGCAGCTCATGGCTGACGTTGGCGACGAAATCGGCGCGCATCCGCTCGCCCATGCGGATCGGCGTCAGGTCGTGCAGAAGGATGAGCGCCCCCGACGCGCCCCCTTCGCCGAGCGGCTCGACCAGGGCGCTGTAATTGCGGCTCATCGGCGGCGGCAGGACGATCTCGGCGGCGAGGCTCTGCCCGTCGCCGAGCGCGGAGTCGACGGCGTTGAGCAGGCGGGGATGACGCAGGCCCGCGGCGAGATCGCGGCCGGCGAGGCGGGTTTGGAACGTCTCCTCCGCGGCGCGATTGGCGCGCACGACCTGCCGCGCCCGATCGACGACGATCAGCGGATCGGGCAGGGCGTCGAGGATGCGGTCGGCTGCCTTGCTCGCGTCGGCGAGGCGGCTCTCCTGTTCCTGCCAGCGCCGCGCCAGGCGGCGGAGCGACAATGCCAGGTCCGGAACGGTCGGCGCCTCTTCCTTGGGGTCTTCGCCATGCGTGGCGAGGCGGTCGATGCGCCGCCTGAGCACGGCAAGGCCCGCCAGATGCCGCCAGGCCATGAGCCCGCCGGCCGCCAGCAGCACGATGGCGGATGCGATTGCCGGGCCCGGCGCGAGGAGATCAAGGAGCGCGAGGCCTGCGACGACGGCAAGGCCCGGCGCGGCGACGATCGCCGAAGCGAGAAGCAGGCGGCCGGTCTGTCGCTCGGGCATGGCGGACCCTCGTCGAAGCGCGCGTCATCAACGGATCGCGTCGTGGGCGGCCAGCGCCGCGGCGTTGACGATGTCGTTGACCGTCGCGCCCATTTGCACGATGTGCACGGGCTTGGCGAGCCCGACCAGGAGCGGGCCGATCACCGTGCCGCCGCCCAGCACGCGCAGCATCTTCGAGCTGATGTTCGCGCTGTGCAGCGCCGGCATGATGAGGCAGTTGGCCGGTCCGGTGAGCCGGCAGAAGGGATAGAGCTTCTGCATCAGCTCGAAGTTCAGCGCGGTGTCGGCCTGCATGTCGCCGTCGTATTCGAAATCGACCCGGCGGCCGTCTAGAACCTTGACCGCGTCGCGGACGCGTTCCATCTGCGGGCGCATCGGCTGTCCGAAATCCGAGAAGGACGCCAGCGCCACCCGCGGCTCCTGGCCGAACTGGCGCGCATAGCTGGCGGTCTGCGTGGCGATGTCGGCCAGCTCCTCCGGCGTCGGAACCTCGTGCACGTTGGTGTCGGAAATGAAGACCGTCCGGCCCTGCGCCAGCATGATGGTGACGCCCATCAGCCGCTCGCCCTGCCTCGGGTCGATGACGCGCGTGATGTCGGAGAGCGCGGTTGCGAAGCTGCGGGTGGTGCCGGTCACCATGGCGTCGCCGTCGCCCATGGCGACCATGCAGGCGCCGAACACGTTGCGGTCCTGATTCACCAGCCGCTGGCAGTCGCGGTAGAGGTAGCCGGTCCGCTGCAGCCGGCCATAGAGGAAGTCCGTGTACTTCTTGTTGTGGGCGCTCAGCCGCGCATTGTGGATCTCGATGCCGCCGTTGGCTTCGATGCCGAGCCTGCCCATCGTCTCGAGAACCTCGTCCTCGCGCCCGATCAGGAGCGGCGTGCCGTAGCCCGCGTTGCGATAGGCGACGGCGGCCCTGATCACGCGTTCCTCCTCGCCCTCGGCGAAGACGACGCGCCTCGGGTTCTCGCTGATCCGGGCGAAGACGAATTGCAGGCTCGATATGGACGGATCGAGACGCGCCGATAGCTGCGCCCGGTAGGCGTCCATGTCGGCGATCGGCTTGCGGGCGACGCCGCTGTCCATGGCCGCGCGCGCCACCGCTTCCGGCACGCGCGAGATCAGGCGTGGGTCGAACGGCACCGGAATGATGTAGCCGGGCCCGTAGCGCAGCCGCTTGCCGCTATAGGCCGCGTCCACTTCGTCCGGCACGTCCTCGCGGGCGAGGCCGGCCAGCGCCTTCGCCGCGGCCAGCTTCATCTCCTCGTTGATGGTCGATGCGCGCACGTCGAGGGCGCCGCGGAAGATGTAGGGAAATCCCAGCACGTTGTTGATCTGGTTCGGATAGTCCGAGCGGCCGGTGGCGACGATCGCGTCGTCGCGCACTGCCTCGATGTCTTCCGGCGTGATTTCCGGGTCGGGGTTGGCCATGGCGAAGATGATCGGGCGCTTCGCCATCGACTTCACCATCGCCTGCGATACCGCCCCTTTGACGGAGAGCCCGATGAAGACGTCCGCGCCCTCCATCGCTTCGGCCAGCGTGCGGTGCTTGGTGTTGGCGGCATGCGCGGATTTCCACTGGTTCATGCCGTCCGTGCGGCCCTGATAGATGACGCCCTTGGAGTCGCAGAGGATGACGTTGTCGTGCGCCGCCCCCATCGACTTGATCAGCTCGACGCAGGCGATCGACGCCGCGCCGGCGCCGTTGACCACCAGCTTGGCCTTCTTGATGTCGCGCTTGGTCAGGTCCAGCGCGTTGAGCAGCCCGGCCAGCGTGATGATCGCCGTGCCGTGCTGGTCGTCGTGGAAGACCGGTATGTCGAGAAGCTCGCGCAGGCGCTGTTCGATCTCGAAACATTCCGGGGCCTTGATGTCTTCGAGGTTGATCCCGCCGAAGCTGTTGCCGATCGCGCGCACGCAGCTCACGATGGTATCGACGTCCTCGCTGTCGACCTCGATGTCGATCCCGTCGATGTCGGCGAAGCGCTTGAACAGGACGGACTTGCCCTCCATGACAGGCTTCGACGCCATGGCGCCGATATTGCCAAGGCCGAGCACCGCCGTGCCGTTCGAGATGACCGCGACGACGTTGCCCTTCGCGGTATAGTCGTAGGCGAGCGACGGATCCTGCTCGATGGCGAGGCAGGGATAGGCGACGCCGGGCGAATAGGCGAGCGACAGGTCGCGCTGGGTCGTCAACGGCTTGGTCGCGCGGATTTCCATCTTTCCGGGCCGGCCGCGCGCATGCATGCGCAGAGCGTCCTGCTTCAGCAGGGCTTCCTGCTTCGAAATCTTGTCGTTTGTCATGGTCTGTCGATTGCCGATCGTCTTTGTGTTTTTTCCTGGGTGATGGCGTGCAGCGGTTCCGCCACCTGGAGGTGCGGCGCTGCCGTTCCCTACTGGACTCATACTTGCACGAACGAAACCGGTTTTGCCAGCGTCGCAATCTGGATTCATTTTTCCGCCGCAAGTGGCATGACCGCCGCGAAGCGGGCGTGTTAACGTCTCGCACGATGACCCGGCCGATCCCGAAATCCCCCACGGCGCGCCAGCAGGCGCCCTCGCCCATGATGGCGCAGTATCTGCGCCTCAAGGACGCCCACCCGGATTCCCTCCTGTTCTACCGCATGGGCGACTTCTACGAGATGTTCTTCGACGATGCGGTCGCCGCGGCGGCGGCGCTCGACATCACGCTCACCAAGCGGGGCGCGCACGACGGGGAGGACGTGCCGATGTGCGGCGTTCCCGTGCATGCCGCGGACGCCTACCTCTCGCGCCTGATCCGCAAGGGTTTCCGGGTCGCGATCTGCGAGCAGATGGAAGACCCGGCGGAGGCCCGCAAGCGCGGCGGCAAGTCCGTCGTGAAGCGCGACGTGGTGCGCCTGGTGACGCCCGGGACGCTCACCGAGGAAGGCCTGCTCGATGCCCGCGCGCATAATTTCCTCGCCGCGCTCGCCCGTTCGGGCCGCGAGCTCGCGCTCGCCTGGCTCGACATCTCGACCGGCGACTTCTTCACCCAGCCGGTCGCGGGCGGACCGGCGCTCGCCGCCGCCCTCGCGCGCATCGACCCCGGCGAAGTGCTGGCGCCCGAGAAGCTGATGGCCCCGGAAGCACTGGCCGGGGCGCTTGGCGGCGCGCTCGACGAATGGGCCGAGCGCGTTACGCCGCAGCCCGACAGCCGCTTCGATTCGGAGAATGCGCGCCGCCGGCTGGAAGCGGTCTACGGCGTGGGCGCGCTCGACGCCTTCGGCGACTTCGCCCGCGCCGAGCTGGCCGCGGCCGGCGCGCTGGTCGACTACGTGGCGCTGACCCAGGTCGGCAAGCTGCCGCGCCTTGCGCCGCCGCGCCGGCTCTCCGTCGGCGCGGCGATGGAAATCGACGCGGCGACGCGGCGCAACCTGGAGCTGGTGCGGAGCCTTTCGGGCGAGCGCAAGGGCAGCCTGCTTGCCGTGATCGACCGCACGGTCGGCGGCGGCGGGGCGCGGCTGCTGGCCGCCCGGCTGGCGGCGCCGCTCACGAACAAGGCCGCGATCGAGCGCCGGCTCGACATGGTCGGATGGTTCGGCACGGACGGCGCGGCGCGGGCGGCCTTGCGGGACGCGCTCCGCCGCTGCCCCGATATCGAGCGCGCGCTGTCGCGCATCACGGTCGGGCGGGGTGGGCCGCGCGATCTCGCCGGGATCCGCGACGGGCTGGCCGAAGCCGCCGCGCTCAAGGGCGCGCTGGCGGAAGGGCGGATGCCGCCGCCGGCCGGCATCGCCGACGCGCTCGCCGGTCTCGGCGAGCATGGCGTGCTGGTCGACCGGCTCGGCCGCGCGCTGGCGGAAGACCTGCCGCTGAATGCGCGGGACGGCGGCTTCATCGCCCGCGGCTACGCCTTCGCGCTCGACGAGACGCGCGAGCTGCGCGACGAGAGCCGCCGCCTGATCGCCAACCTCGAGCGCCGCTACCGCGAGGCGACCGGCGCCGACACGCTCAAGGTGCGGCACAACAACGTGCTCGGCTACTTCATCGAGGTGACGCCCCGCTTCGCCGACAGGATGGGCGCGGATTTCATCCACCGGCAGACCATGGCGAATGCCGTGCGCTACGCCACGACCGAGCTGGCGGACCTGGCGCGGCGCATCTCCGAGGCGGCCGACAAGGCGGTCGCGATCGAGCTGCAGCTTTTCGACGATCTCGCCGGCGAAGTGACGGCGCGGGCCGACGCCATCGCGTTGGCGGCCGCGGCGCTGGCCGAGCTGGACGTGGCGGCGGCGTTGGCCGATCTGGCGGCCGAGCGCCGCTTTTGCCGCCCCGTCATCGCCGACTCGCGCGAGTTCCGGATTACCGGCGGCCGCCACCCGGTGGTCGAGCAGGCGCTGGCGGCGGCCGAGGGCGGGACCTTCGTCGCCAACGACTGCGATCTCGACGAAGAGCGTCGCCTATGGCTCGTGACCGGCCCCAACATGGCGGGGAAGAGCACTTTCCTCCGCCAGAACGCGCTGATCGCCGTGATGGCGCAGATCGGCTCCTACGTGCCGGCGGCGGAGGCGCGCATCGGCATCGTCGACCGGCTGTTCAGCCGCGTCGGCGCGGCCGACGACCTCGCCCGCGGGCGCTCCACCTTCATGGTCGAGATGGTCGAGACCGCGGCCATCCTGAATCAGGCGACCGAGCGCTCGCTGGTCATCCTGGACGAGATCGGCCGCGGCACGGCGACCTTCGACGGCCTCTCCATCGCCTGGGCCGCGGTCGAGCATCTTCACGACGTGAACCGTTGCCGCGCTCTCTTCGCCACCCATTTCCACGAGCTGGTGGCGCTGACAGGCCGCCTGCCCGCGCTCAAGCCCTACACCATGCGGATCAAGGAATGGGAGGGCGACGTCGTCTTCCTGCACGAAGTGGCGCCGGGTGCGGCCGACCGCTCCTACGGTATCCACGTAGCGCGGCTCGCCGGCCTGCCGCCGGCCGTCATCAAGCGGGCCGAGGCTGTGCTCAAGACGCTGGAAAACGGCGAGCAGTCGGGCGCCATCGCCCGCCTCGCCGAAGACCTGCCGCTGTTCGCGGCGCTGGCGCAGCGCGAGCGCACGGAAACAAAGGCCGCGCCGTCCGAGCTCGACGCGACGTTGGCCGCCCTCGATCCCGACGAGCTGACCCCCCGCGAAGCGCTCGATCTGGTCTTCCGGCTGAAGCGCCTCGCAGCGGCCGGCGGCGAGCCGTAAAGCCCCAGTTCCCCTTGCATTCCGGCGCCGCGTAGAGCAAATCATAGCGATGCGTAAGCTCAAGGACAGGCGCGCGATCATCGACCGGGCGGCGCTGCATGCCGCCGCGATCGCGGCCTATGAGCGTGACATGCCGGAGAGCGCGCGCGCCCAGGCGATGCTCAGCTTCTACCGCAAGGCGCTCGACGCCGGGCGCATGGAGATCCGCCGCCGCTTCGAGCTGGACCAGAGCGGGACCCTGGCGGTGCAGGGCAACTGCTTCCTGATCGACCAGCTCATCCGCGTGATCTACGACGTCGCCGCGGAGAAGATCTATCCGGTGGCGAACCCGACGTCCGGCGAGCAGATGTCGGTCGTCGCCTATGGCGGCTACGGCCGGGGCGAGCTGGCGCCCAAGTCGGATGTCGATCTCCTGTTCGTGCTGCCTTACAAGAAGACGCCGCGCAGCGAGCAGATGGTGGAGCACATGCTCTACACGATGTGGGATCTCGGCCTCAAGGTCGGCCACGCCACGCGCTCCCTCGACGACTGCATCCGCCAGGCCAAGGCCGACATGACGATCCGCACCGGCCTCCTGGAAGCGCGCTTCGTGTGGGGCGAGCAGTCCTTGTTCCGCGAGTTGCGCCGCCGCTTCCTGAAGGAGGTCGCGGCCTCGAGTGGGCCCGACTTCGTCGAGGCGAAGCTGCGCGAGCGCGACGAGCGGCATCTCCGCATGGGCGATTCGCGCTACGTGCTCGAGCCGAACGTGAAGGACGGCAAGGGCGGACTCCGCGACCTCCATACGCTGTTCTGGCTCGGCAAGTATCTCTACGGCGTCACGGACGTCGCGCGGCTGATCGAGGAAGGCTTCTTCACCCGCCAGGAAGTTGCCCGCTTCGACAAGGCGCAGGACTTCCTGTGGACGGTGCGCTGCCATCTGCACTACGTCGCCGACCGGCCGGAGGAGCGCCTGACCTTCGACCTCCAGCCCGAGCTGGCGGGCCGCATGGGTTATCGCGACCACGCCGGCACGTCGGGCGTCGAGCGCTTCATGAAGCATTACTTCCTGGTCGCCAAGGACGTGGGCGACCTGACGCGGATCTTCTGCGCCGCGCTGGAGGCGCGCCACCAGCGGCGCGGCTTGCTCAGGCGTGCGACCGGCCTGTTCAGCCGCGACGTCGAGGGGTTCAGCGTGCGCGGCGGCCGCATTTCCGTCTCCTCCGAAGACCATTTCGCCAAGAAGCCGATCGAGATGCTCCGCCTTTTCGAGGTCGCGCACCGCCGCAAGCTCGACATTCATCCCGAGGCCCTCACGCGGATCACCCGCAATCTCAGGCGGATCGACGACAAGCTGCGCCGCGACCCGGAGGCCAACCGGCTGTTCCTCCGCATGCTGACCGCCCCGGAGGGCGCCGAGCTGACGCTGCGGCGCCTGAACGAGGCGGGCGTCTTCGGGCGGTTCGTCACCGATTTCGGGCGCGTTGTGGCGCAGATGCAGTACGACATGTACCACGTGTACACGACCGACGAGCATACGATCCGCGCCATCGGCATCCTCAATCGGATCGAGCAGGGCGAGCTCGCCAAGGACCACCCGCTGTCGACCGAGCTGGTCCACAAGGTGCTGTCGCGCGAAGTTTTATATGTCGCGGCGCTGCTGCACGACATTGCCAAGGGCCGTGGCGGCGACCATTCGGAAATCGGCGCGGAGATCGCAAAGAAGCTCTGCCCGCGGCTCGGCCTCACGCCGGAGCAGACCGAAACCGTGAGCTGGCTCGTGCTCTATCATCTCCTGATGAGCAACACCGCCTTCAAGCGCGACCTGACGGACCCGAAGACGATCCAGGATTTCGTCGAGGTGGTGAAATCGCCCGAGCGGCTTCGCCTGCTGCTGTGCCTGACCGTGGCCGACATCCGCGCCGTCGGGCCCGGCCGGTGGAACAATTGGAAGGCGGCGCTCCTGCGCGAAATCTACTATCGCGCCGAGGCGGTGATGGCGGGCGGCCATGCGTCGGAAAGCCGGCGGGACCTCGCCGACGGCGTTGTCGCCGAGCTCAGGGAGCGCCTGGCGGACTGGCCCAAGGAAATGCTGGACGCGCATGTCGAGCGCGGCCACGCCGCTTACTGGCTGTCCTATGACGGCGAGACGCTGGCCCAGCACGCGCGCTTCATCCGCGAGGCCGAGGCGGCGGGGCTGCCGCTGGCGATCGACCGCCGGGTCGAGACGGAGCGCGCGGTCACCGAGATCACCATCTACACCGCCGACCATCCGGGCATCTTCAGCCGGATCGCCGGCGCGCTCGCGGTGTCCGGCGCTAATATCGTCGACGCGAAGATCAACACGCTGAACAACGGCATGGCACTCGACAGCTTCCTGGTCCAGGACGAGGCGGGCGAAGCCTTCTCCCGGCCCGACAAGCTGGCCCGCCTCTCGGTGCTCATCGAGCAGACGCTGTCGGGCCGGCTCCGGCCGCTCGCGGAGCTCGGCAAGCGCCGGACGCTGCAGGCGCGGACGCGAGTCTTCCGAGTCGAGCCGCGGGTGCTGATCGACAACAAGGCGTCGAACCGCCACACGGTGATCGAGGTAAATGGGCGCGACCGGCCGGGCCTGCTGTACGCGGTCACGCGCGCGCTGGCCAATCTCAGCCTTCAGGTCTATGCCGCGAAGATCTCCACTTACGGCGAGCAGGTCGTGGACGTGTTCTACGTCAAGGACCTGTTCGGCATGAAGGTCGAGCACCCCTCGAAAGTGCAGGCGATCCACGAAGGCCTGCTTGCCGCGCTCGGCGATCCCGAGTGCGCGCCGGCGAAGCCCCGGAAGAAAGCCGAAGGCGCCCCGCCGCGGCCGGCGGAAAAGAAGACGCCGCGGCTGACGGGCGCGAAACAAGCGGTCAAGGCCAAGACAGGCAACCGGTCGGGCAAAAAATCCCGGCGCGGCAAACGGAGTGCTGCCGCCGACGCGGCGGAATGATACAAAGCGGCCGGAAAACCAAGCCGATAAACCGGAGTGAAAAAATGAACCAGACTGAGGTATTGCGCTTGCAGGGCTATCTCCGCGAGAAATTCGGAACGGAGCGGCTCAGGCTCGGCACGCCGAAGCCGGACGGGTCGGTCGAGGTCAGCCTCGGTCAGGAGTTCATCGGAGTGATCTATCGTGACGTCGACGAGGATGACGGGGAGGTTTCCTACGCGTTTCACATGGCGATCCTGGAAATGGACCTGCCGCAGGCGCACTGACGCGGCGGGCCTGAGCGCCGTGCCTCCCGCCTTCCGCATTTCTCCGCCGCGCTGACGGTTCCGCGATGGCGCTGGCACGGGCGATCGCGACGCTGGGCGGCTGGACGATGGCCAGCCGCCTCCTCGGTTTTGTCCGCGACATCCTGCTGGCCAGCGTCCTGGGCGCTGGCATGGTGGCGGACGCCTTCTTCGTCGCCTTCAAGTTCCCGAATTTCTTCCGCCGCCTGTTCGCGGAAGGCGCCTTCAATTCCGCCTTCGTGCCGCTGTTCAGCGAGCGCCTGGTGCGCGAAGGGGCCGGTCCGGCACGGCGCTTCGCGGCCAACGTCGCCGGCGT
The DNA here is from genome assembly GCA_009377445.1 of Alphaproteobacteria bacterium. Taxonomy (GTDB): domain Bacteria; phylum Pseudomonadota; class Alphaproteobacteria; order UBA8366; family UBA8366; genus WHUA01. The sequence continues at coordinate 546,662 of WHUA01000001.1, forward strand.
CATGGCCGCCTTCATGCTGTGCTTCACCTTCGTGGTGCAGCTCGCCATGCCGTGGCTCATGTATGCCATCGCCCCCGGCTTCTCGGACCAGCCGGAGAAATTCGACCTCGCCATCGAGCTGACGCGGCTCACCTTCCCCTACCTCACCTTCATGTCGCTGGCGGCGCTCCTCGCCGGGATGCTGAACTCGCTGCAACGCTTCGCGGCCGCCGCCGCCGCGCCGATCGTGCTCAACATCGTGCTGATCGCGGCGCTCACGCTCGTCCGCGGCGGCTATGTCGAGCTTCCGGGGCATGCGCTCGCGGTCGCAGTATCCATCGCGGGCGCCGGGCAGTTCGTCCTGCTGGTCGTCGCCTGCCGCCGCGCGGGGATCATGGTGCGGCTGCCGCGGCCCCGCCTCACGCCGGGCGTGCGGCGCGTGTTCCGCCTGATGGCGCCCGGGCTGATCGGCGCGGGCGTGGTGCAGGTCAACCTCGTCGTCGACGTGATCCTGGCCTCGATGCTGCCGCAGGGCTCGGTGTCCTGGCTCTATTTCGCCGACAGGGTGAATCAGCTTCCGCTCGGCGTCGTGGGCGTCGCGGTCGGCGTTGCGTTGCTGCCGATGCTGTCGCGCCACCTCAGCGCCGGCGATGAAGCCGCCGCGACGCATACCCAGAACCGCGCCATCGAGTTCGCGCTGCTGCTGACCCTGCCGGCCGCGGCGGCGCTGCTCACCATCCCCGCCCCGATCGTCGGCGTCCTCTTCCAGCGCGGCGCGTTCGGCGCGGCCGACGCGGCGGCGACGGCGGGCGCGCTCGTGGCCTTCGCCGCCGGCCTGCCGGCCTACGTGCTGATCAAGGCGCTGACACCCGGGTTCTTTGCCCGCCAGGACACCAAGACCCCGGTCAAGATCGCCGTGCTGTCGATGGCTGCCAACGTCGTGGTCGCCGTCATCCTGATGCAGGTGCTCGCCCATGTCGGCATCGCGCTCGCGACGGCGTGCTCGGCCTGGCTGAATGCGGCGATGCTCGCGGTGGTCCTGCGCCGCCGCGGCCAGCTCCAATTCGACGCGAAGCTGCGGTCGGCGGCGCCGCGCATCGCCGGCGCCGCGCTCGTCATGGCCGCGGCGCTGTGGGCGGCGGAGCGGGCGCTCGCGCCCCTGTTTGCGGGCGGCGCCGAGCAGCGCATTCTCGCGCTGGCGCTCCTGGTCGCCGCCGGGCTCGCGGCCTACGGCGCCGTCGTCCAGGCGACGGGGGCGGCGCGGCTCGGCGATCTCCGCGCTTCCTTGCGCAGGCGCTAGATCAATCTGCAATCAGGTGGTATCACCTGATTGCAGGTAAATTGATCTATCTTAAAAGGTTAGAGCAACATATCTGCGTCCGATCGGACGCAGGTTGCTCTAGCCTTCATCGCAGACTGACGCGGGAATAGAGGGATCATGGTAAGGCTGACGGATCTCGCCGACGTGGACGCCCGCCACCTTCTGGCGAAGGAATGCCCGCCTTTCGGCAGCGAGCCGTTCGTTGCCGGGCCGCCGCTCCGCGAGCGCCGGATCGCGATCGTCACCAGCGCCGGCCTGCACCGCCTCGGCGACCGCAGCTTCGACATCCAGGACACCGGCTACCGCGTCATTCCCGGCGATCTGCCGGCGAGCGAGCTCGTTATGACGCACAGCTCGGTCAATTTCGACCGCACCGGTTTTCAGCAGGACACCAACGTCGTCTTCCCGATCGACCGCCTGCGTGAGCTGGCTGCCGAGGGCGAGATCGGCTCGGTGGCGCGCTTCCACTATTCGGTGATGGGGGCGGGCTGGCTGCCGCAGGAGATCGAGCCGACCGCCATCGAGCTCGCGGCGATGCTGAAGGAGGACGCGGTCAACGCCGTCCTGCTGTCGCCGGTCTGACCGAACTGCACCCGCGCCGTCGGCGCGGTCGCGCACTATCTGGAAAAGCAAGGCATCGCCACCGCCGGCATCAGTCTTGTCCGCGCCAACACGGAAGCGATGCGCCCGCCCCGCTTCCTGTGGGTCCCTTTCGAGCTGGGCCGGCCGTTTGGCGCGCCCGGCGACGCGGCCTTTCAGACCAAGGTGCTGCGCGCGCTGCTGGCCCTGCTGGCGCGCAAGGACGGGCCGGTCGTCCTGGAAGATTTTCCGGAGGATGCGCCCGCCGCGCCCGAGGACGACGGGACGGGCTGGGCCTGCCCGATAAACCTGCCGAAGCCGCAGGCGGCGGCAGAGCCGGCGATGCTGGAAGAAGTCTTGCGCGAAATCGCCCGGCTCGCGCCCTGGTACGCCTACGCCCGCGAGCGGCGCGGCCGCACGACCTTCGGCGTTTCCGGCCTGGAGATCGAACGGGTGGCGCGGTTCCTCCACGCCTTCTTCGACGGCGTTCCGGCGAACCCGGTTGCCGCCGTCACTCTCGGCGAGGCGCTTCGCCTCGCCTGCGAAGATTTGCGGTCGTGGTATCTCGAAGCGGCTACGGCGCGCCCCGGTGGGGCGGGAAGCCGCGCGCTCGCCGACTGGTTCTGGGGCGAGACGGCGGCGGGGCGACTCCTGCTGGCGCTGCAGCCGGTCTGCGCCGCAAGCGCCGATGCCGGCGTCCGCCACGTCGCGGAGTCCCAGTTCGTGCCGCGGTCGCAGCGCCACCGCCTCCCGTAGCCGGCAGGCTTGACCGCCCGTTCCGCACCAGCGATAACGCCGTTCGTTTCCGTCCCCGCGTCCAAAGCTGGGGACTCACCGCCGATCCGCGTGTCCAAAGCGAGGGACCATGAACCGCATCTTTTCGGGCATTCAGCCCACCGGCAATCTCCATCTCGGCAATTATCTCGGCGCGATCCGCAACTGGGTCGACCTGCAGGGCGCCTACGAGTGCCTCTACTGCATCGTCGACCTGCATGCGATCACGCTATGGCAGGAGCCCGACGTGCTGCGCGCGAGCACGCGCGAGGTCACGGCCGGGCTGATCGCCGCCGGCATCGACCCGGACAAGAACATCGTCTTCAATCAGAGCGTCAACCCCGACCACGCGACGCTCGCCTGGGTCTTCAACTGCGTCGCCCGGCTCGGCTGGCTCAACCGCATGACGCAATTCAAGGAGAAGGCGGGCAAGAACCGGGAGAACGCCTCCGTCGGGCTCTACGCCTATCCGAACCTGATGGCGGCCGACATCCTGGCCTACAAGGCGACGCATGTGCCGGTCGGCGACGACCAGAAGCAGCATCTCGAGCTGGCGCGCGACATCGCCCAGAAATTCAACAGCGACTTCAAGGTCGATCTCTTCCCCTTGCCGGAGCCGATGATCCTCGGCGAAGCGACGCGGGTGATGTCCTTGCGCGACGGCCGCAGCAAGATGTCGAAATCGGACCCGTCCGAATACAGCCGGATCAACCTGACCGACGGTCCGGACGATATCGCCCTCAAGATCCGCCGCGCCAAGACCGATCCGGAGCCGCTGCCGCGGGAAGCCGCCGGGCTGGAAGGCCGGCCGGAGGCGGACAACCTGATCGGCATATACGCGGCGCTTTCCCGCAAGAGCCGGGAGGCCGCGCTGGCCGCGGTCGGCGGCATGCAGTTCTCCCTATTCAAGCAGGAACTGACCGATCTCGCCGTTTCGATCCTGGGCCCGATCGGCGAGGAGATGCAGCGGCTGGTCAAGGACCCGGGCTATATCGACGGCGTGCTCCGCAAGGGGGGCGAGCGTGCCCGCGCCGTTTCCCGCCCGGTGATCGAGGAAGTTTACGAGCGCGTCGGCTTCGTCCAGCCGTAGCACAGCCGTAGCCCAGCCCTAGCCCAGCCGTAGCCAAGGCGTTTCTCGTGCGATTCGCAGCGCGGATGGAGAGAAGCGCAATTCGGGATGTTCGCTACGAAACTGCCCGTGAGCGGCGGATACTCGGCCTCATGCTGAGCCTGTCGAAGCATGAGCGGCTCCGGCGCCCAGAGCTTACTCATCCTTCGACAAGCTCAGGATGAGGGATAAAATCAAACTTATTCAATGGTTTAAGGTATGGTTAACGCCGCGTTATCTGTGATTGCCTGACCGGAGGGCGGATGGCAGACTGTGCGCCGGGGGAAAGGACGAGGGGTCTATGAGCGGAGAAGCACAGGCTCCCGCGGGCGCGCCGTCAGCGGCGTCCCCGGACGGGCTCAAGGAGAGCGGGCGCAAGGAGCGTGTCTTCCTCGTCGTCGTCGACGACAGCGAGGAGATGCCGATCGCGCTGCATTACGCCTGCCGCCGGGCGCGGAACAACGGCGGCCGCGTGGCGTTGCTCTATGTCAGCAATCCCGCCAATTTCCAGCATTGGGCGGCGGTCGGCGACCTGATGCGCCAGGAGGCGCGCGAGGAGGGGGAGCAGCTCCTCCAGAAGCTCGGGGCGGAGGTATTCGAATGGGCCGGCAGCTACCCGATCCTCTATATCCGTGAAGGGGATGTGCGCGAAGAGCTGGTGACGCTGATCGATGCGGAGCCGTCGATCTCCGTGCTTGTGCTCGCCGCGAACGCCGACTCCAGCGGGCCGGGGCCGATCATCAGCTACCTGCTCGGCAAGAAAACCCGTCAGTGCCGGGTCCCCATTACCATAGTACCAGGGGACCTCACGGACGAGGAATTGATTGAAATAACGTGAAAAATTCCTAGATCCCTAAGCGCAACCCCGGTGCGCCGAGTCTTCCAGACTACCGCGAAAGGGAGATTGTTCCGACCGATGGCGGCGACGCACTATTTCGAGACATCGCCGGGGTAACACCCGGAGAAAGAGGATTAAGATGTTCATCCAGACTGAACAGACGCCCAACCCGGCAACGCTCAAGTTCCTTCCGGGACTTACCGTGCTCGAGCAAGGCACGGCGGATTTCACCGATGCCGCGGATGCACAGGCGCGGTCGCCGCTGGCGGCGCGCCTGTTCGAGGTCGACGGCGTCGGCGCCGTGTTCTTCGGGCGCGAGTTCATCACGATCACGAAGACGGATGAGAAAGAGTGGCACGTCATGAAGCCCGCCTTGCTGGGGGCGATCATGGAGCACTTCACCGCAGGCCGGGACGTCATGAACGCGGCGCCCGACGCCGGCAGCGAAGCCGATGCGGCGGAGGACGACGAGATCGTCACGCAGATCAAGGAGCTTCTGGATACGCGGGTGCGCCCCGCGGTGGCGATGGACGGTGGCGACATCGTCTATCACGGATTTGAGAACGGCGTCGTCTACCTGCACATGCAGGGCTCGTGCTCGGGATGTCCGAGCTCGACGGCGACGCTGAAAATGGGCATCGAGAACATGCTCAAACATTACATTCCGGAGGTCGTGGAAGTCCGCGCTATCGGAATATAGGGCGCGGCGGAACGGCACTCCGGAGAGGAGCGAGGTGATGAGGGTTGCAACGGCGAGTACTCGAGCGCAATTCGCGGAAATCGCACGTTCACGTGCGTTGGCTCTTGCGGCGGCAGGGGCCGTCGTAATCGGAACGGTCGCTACCTTCGCTCCTTCGGGCGTGAACCTCGGCTCGATTTTGGAACGGGCCAACCTCGGGATGCGCAAGCCGGCTTCGGTGCTGGCTTTCAGCTCGCCGCTTGCGCTGCGCCAGCATTTCGCGACGATCGGCTACGATCTCGACGCGGTCCGCACCGGCGCGACCTCCGTCCCACGCATCTTCCTCGCCCGGGTTCCGGCCGGGCTCGCGGACGTCACGCACACGACGCATCGCAAGGACGTCTTCCTGCGGGTCATGCTGCCCTTGGTGCTCGAGGCGAACGAGCGGGTGCAGCAGCAGCGCGCGCAGCTTCTGGTGATGGACGCGAAGCTCGCCGCCGGGCAGCCGCTGACCGGCGAGCAGCAGGACCGCCTGGGCGCGATCGCCGCGGAATATGACCTCGATCCCGACCGTATCGACCTGCTGCTGCGCAGGGTCGACGCCGTTCCCCCGTCGCTCGCGCTTGCGCAGGCGGCGATCGAAAGCGGCTGGGGCACCTCGCGTTTCATCCTCGAAGGCAATGCCGTGTTCGGTCAGTGGGCCTGGGGTGACGAGCAAGGCTTGGTTCCCAATGGGCGCGAAGCAGGCAAGACACATAAGATCAAGAGCTTTCAGCTTCTTACGGACTCCGTTCGCGCCTATGTCCATAACCTGAATACGCATAATGCCTATCGCGACTTTCGCGAGAAGCGCCTGATGCTGCGCGCCGAGGGCAAGCAGCTTGCGGGCATGGCGCTGGTTCCCACGCTCGGCGCCTATTCGGAGCTGAAGGGACAGTATCTCGACCTGCTGCGCAGCATCATCACGGCGAACGATTTGCAGCCGTTGGACGGCGCCCGCCTGCATGACGGGCCGGCGCTGCAGGCAACCGACGTCTAAAAACCGCTAGAAAACGACCGGCTGCCCTGCCGCCTGCTACGGCTTCACGTAGAACTGCGTTCCGTACCACTGCCAGCGGCCATCCGGCCCTGGCAGTGTGCAGTTGATCCGCGACCGGCCCTTCGGAAACGGGGCATCGAAGCGGATCTCGATCCGGCGCTCTCCGGCCCGTTGCAGCGCCATCTTTCCGCGCTCGGAGTGATAGCAGGCAAGGCGTCCGGCATCGCCCGCCGCCTCTCCTAAAGTGAACCGGAATACCGGCGGGTTGGCGCCGGCGGCGATGAGCGGGTCGGCCGGCGCGACGTCCCGGACCGGCAGCGGCAGCGCGTCGAGCGCGAGGCGCATCCTCTCCGGCGCCGCGTGCGCCTCGTTCACGGGGAAGCGGGGCAGGTAGAACAGCGGCTGGCCGGGCGCAATGACCCCGGAATGCTGCCCGAAGGCCGCCCGGTAGCCGCTCTTCTTCGCCAACGCCATGACCGCGTTGCCGGCTTCGCCGAAGGGATAGGCGAACAGCGCCGGCTTCGCGCCGAGCTCGCGCCGCAGGATGCGGTTCGATATCTCGATCTCCTCGCGGTTCTGCTTCGCCGTCGCGTCCACCATGTGCAGGTGGCTGTGCGAATGCGCGCCGATCGTGACGCCGCCGTCGCGAAGCTCGCGGATCTGGTCCCAGGTCATGTAGTCGGGCAGGCCGGCTTCGACGGGCTCCGTGGCGACGAACAGCGTGAACGGCAGCCCCGCCGCCCGCAGCCGCGGCCACGCCTCGGCATAGACGGAGCGATAGGCGTCGTCGACCGTGATCGCCACCGCGCGGTCGGGCAGCGGCTTGCCCCCCGCCAGCGCAGCGACGATCTCGGGGAGCGGCAGCACCGCGTATTTGCCGGCGGTCAGCGCCGCGATATGGGCCTCGAACTGCTCGAGGCGGACATTCGTCACCGGATAGCGCGCATCGCCGAAGCGGTGGTAGATGAGGATGACGGCGGAATCCGCCGCGTTCGCGGCGCCTGCGCCCAGCGCGCCCAGCACACACGGGGCCAGCGCGGCGGCCGATGCAGCGGCGGCGAAGAGCCGCGCCAATCGCCAAATGTTGTAAATCATGCTTGATTCGGGCAAGCACTCGGTTTGCACGACCTTGGCGCGCAGGTATAGGCCGCCTTGCCGGCGGCGACAAGCGTCGCGCGCCCGCGAGGCGCGCGCCGCCGCCTCGGAGGATGGGAGGATGGGGGGACGGGAGGATGGAACGATGACGGTGGACGATGCCGCGCTCGACGCGGTTTTCCGGAACGCCCGGACGGTGCGCAAGTGGACGAGCCGGCCGGTCGCCGAGGCCACCCTGCGCGCCGCATACGATCTCTGGAAGCTCGGGCCGACGAGCGGAAATTGCTGCCCGGCGCGCATCGTCTTCGTGGCCTCCGAGGCGGGCAAAGAAAAGCTGCGCCCCTGCCTGATCCCTTCGAACGTGGAAAAGACGATGACGGCGCCGGTGACGGCGGTGATCGGCCACGACCTGGAATTCTACGAGTACCTGCCGCGCCTCTATCCTTTCGAGGACGCCCGCTCCTGGTTCGCCGGCAACCAGCCCCTGATCGACGCCACGGCATTCCGCAACGGCACGCTGCAGGGCGCCTATCTCATGCTCGCCTGCCGGTCGCTCGGGCTCGACTGCGGGCCGATGTCGGGCTTCGACAACGCAAAGGTCGATAGCGCCTTCTTCGCCGGCACCAGCGTGCGCTCCAATTTTCTGTGCAATATCGGCTACGGCGACCGCACCGGCCTCGCCCCCCGGTCGCCGCGCCTGGATTTCGAGGAGGCCTGCCGCTTCGCATGACAACTCGATGAGGCCGGGAATGGGGCGCGGATGAAGCTGCTCGCCATCGATACCGCCACCTCGGCGTGTTCGGTCGCGCTGCTCGCCGGCGGCCGGATCGTGGCCGAGCGCAGCGCCGACATGCAGCGCGGGCACGCCGAGGCGCTGATGCCGATGGTGGCCGAGGTGCTCGCGGCATCCCTGTCCGCCTGCCCGCGCGGCTTCGCGGATCTCGATCTCATCGCGGTCACGGCCGGACCCGGGGCGTTCACCGGCGTCAGGATCGGGCTGGCGGCAGCGGGCGCGATGGCCGCGGCGGCGGGCATTCCCGCCGTGGGACTGACCACGCTCGAGGTCGTGGCCGCGGCTCAGCCCCCTTCCGGGCGGCCGCTCCTCGTCGCGCTCGACGCCAAGCGGGCGGACGTCTATTGCCAGCTTTTCGGCGCCGGCCCCGATTCCTCGATCCCGGCCCCGCTGACCGAGCCGCAGGCGATTCTGCCGGCCGACCTTCCCGCCCGCCTCCCCGCCGGCCCGGTCGCGCTCGCGGGCGACGGGGCCGGGCCGGCCGCGGCGGCGCTGCGGGCGGCCGGCCGCGAGGTTCTCCGCCTGCAGGGCCACGACCGCCCCGAGGCGGCGGTGCTGGCCCGGCTGGCGGCCGCGCGCTGGCAGGGCGCGCCGCCGCCCCTCGGATCGCCGCTCCGGCCCCTGTATCTGCGCGCGCCGGACGTCTCGCTGCCGGCGCGCGGCGCTTGACCGTGGTCGAGATCCGCCCCCTTGCCGAGGGCGAAGGCGCGGTTCTCGACGCGCTCTACACGGAATGCCTCGACGAGCCGCTCGCCGCCCCGGTGCGCGCGAGCCTGCTCGCATCGCCCGGCATGTGGGCGTCGATCGCCTGGGTGGAGGTGGAGGTGGAGGCGGAGGCCGGGGCTGCGGAAGGCCGCGCCGCCGCCGGCTTCGTCATGGCCCGCAGCATCGCCGGCGAGGCCGAGATCGTCGGCATCGGCGTGCTGCCGCAACGGCGCCGCGCAGGGATCGGCGGGGCGCTGCTCGCCGATGCGATGGTCCGCGCCGCCGCGCTCGGGGCGGAGGCGATCTTCCTCGAAGTCGCGGAGGACAATCCAGCCGCCGCCGCGCTCTACCGGAGCGCCGGGTTCCGGCCGGTCGGGCGCAGGCCCGGCTACTATCGGCGCAAGAGTAAGCTGCCCATTGCTGCGTTGATCATGCGTCGTACCGTGAAGAAATCTGATTCTTAATTGAAATATTAGAAAAAATAACCATCTCTTGCTCCCACCGCCAAATGCTTGCTAGATTATGACTAACGATGTTTCTTCGGCTATTAACGACACTCAGAATCGGTTAGTCGGCGAGACCAATACAAAGAATAAAAAGACAGGAGTGGTTTCCGCGAAAAACTGCGGAAAAGGGTCATGGTGGTGACCTAATCAATAAAGGGGCACGGTAAGATGACAGAGTCATCGACGAATGACGTAAAGAGGGAAGAAATTCTCGGCCTTACTTCCGAGATAGTCGCCGCACATGTTTCCAATAATACCGTAGCGCTTTCGGATCTGCCGGGGTTGATCGAGCAGGTTTACAGGACGTTGGCATCGGTGGGCGGGAGCGAGGGCGGAAGCACGGACCGCCCGACGCCGGCCGTCCCGATCAAGAAATCGATCACGCCCGATTTCATCGTCTGTCTCGAAGACGGCAAGAAGCTGAAGATGCTGAAACGGCATCTCAAGACCGCTTACAACATGACGCCGGAAGAATACCGGGAGCGGTGGGGGCTGTCGCCCGACTATCCGATGGTCGCTCCCAACTACGCGAAACAGCGGAGCCGTCTCGCCAAGCAGATCGGTCTCGGCACCCGTTCGCGGCGCGGCCGCCAGGCCTGACCCGGCCTGCCGGACGCCCATTCGGCAATTGCGCCGTTGCCGGCGCCGCCGGCAGAAAAGTCGGCGGCGAACCGGCATTTTCGTGTTATGATGGTTGATCAAATTACGACGGTATTGCGGGGTTGCCGTGCGCGATCGAATTGAAAAGCTTTGCGCCGAAAAAGGGCTGAAGATGACGGCCCAGCGCCGCATCATCGCCCGCGTGCTGTCGGAAGCGACAGACCATCCCGATGTGGAGGAGCTCTATCGGCGGGCCAGCGCGATGGATTCGGCCATCAGCATCGCCACCGTATACCGGACGGTGCGCCTGTTCGAGGAGGCGAACATCCTCGAACGGCACGATTTCCGGGACGGCCGCTCGCGCTACGAGGAGCACACCGAGCGTCACCACGACCACCTGATCGACGTGGAGACGGGCGACGTAATCGAGTTTCAGAACGAAGAAATCGAGCGCCTGCAGCGCGAAGTGGCCAAGAAGCTGGGCTACGATCTCGTGGACCACAGGCTCGAGCTCTACGGCGTATCGAGTAAAAGAAAGAAAAAGACCAAGTATTAGCGCCGCGAAGCGGCGAACCTTGCTCGCGAAAGCCTCGAAATCGTAACGATACGGCAATTCGAACCGTAACACTGCGGTGCGATACACAGCGCCTGCTGCCTCCCGTTGCGAGGCAGGGCATTCGAGCAGGCGCAACATGCAGTTCCCGCAATTCCCCCAATTCCCCCAGTTCCCCCAGTTCCCAACGAAACAGTCCCCGGCGGACCGTCCGCGAAGCATCGACCGGGCGGCGATCGCCGCCCGCTCCGGCGCGCTCCTGGTGCGCCTGGCGGACAGCGAGGAGGAGATTCGGGCGGCGCAGGCTCTGCGCTATCGGATCTTCTACGGCGAACAGCGCGCCCTGCCCACCGCGGGCATGACCGCGGAGCGCCGGGATTTCGACCGGTTCGACGACAAGGCGGACCACCTGCTGGTGCTGGACACGAGCCGGCGCGACCCGCGGGATGCGGTCGTCGGCACCTACCGGCTGATCCGCCGCGACGCCGTGGGGGCCGGAGGGTTCTACTCGAACGGCGAGTTCGACCTCTCGCGGCTCGAGGCGTGGCCCGGCGAGGTGCTGGAGCTCGGCCGCTCCTGCGTCGACGAGGCCTACCGCAGCGGGCGCGTCATCAATCTGCTGTGGCGGGGAATCGCCGCCTATCTCGGCGAATGCGGGGCCGAGCTCCTGTTCGGCTGCGGCAGCCTGCCCGGCGCCGACCCGGAAAAGCTACGGCTGCCGCTCGCCTACCTGCACCATTTTCATCTCGCGCCGCGCCACATCCGCCCCCGCGCATTGCCGGGCCGCTTCGTCGCCATGGACGGCTTGGCCAAGGAAGCGATCGATCCGGCCGCGGCGCTGACCGCGATCCCGCCGCTGATCAAGGGGTACCTGCGGCTCGGCGGATTCGTCGGCGACGGCGCCGTCGTGGACCGGCAATTCGACTGCACCGATGTCTGTGTCGTGGTCCAGGCGTCCTGCCTCACGGCCAAGTATGCCCGCCATTACGGCTGCGAGGTGACGTCGCTGAATGCCGCCTGATGCCTCGACTTTCGGGAAGGCCGGCGGGATGTCCGGCGGGACGTCCAGGGCATGGCCGCACCTGCGGGCCGCGATGCGCGCCGCGGCGCTCGTCGGCGTCACGGCCGGGGCGGCGCTCCTGCAGCTTTGCGCCCTTCGCCTGTCCGTTCCCCTCGCCCGCGTCCTGCCCCGGCTGTGGCACCGGATGTGCTGCGGATTGCTGGCGATCGATGTCCGGGCCCATGGCCTTCCGGACGCCGCGGGGCCGGTGCTGTATGTCTGCAACCATGCTTCCTATCTCGACGTGCCGGTGCTGGGCGGGCTGCTCGATGCGCGGTTCGTCGCCAAGTCCGAGGTGGCCCGCTGGCCGGTGATCGGCGCGCTCAGCATGCTCCAGGGCACGATCTTCGTCGAGCGCCGGCCGCAGGGCGCGCGCTGCCAGCCGGACGAGCTGCGCCGGGTGCTGCGGTCGGGCGCCAGCCTGATCGTCTTTCCCGAAGGCACCAGCAGCGACGGCAACCGCGTGCTGCCGTTCAAGAGCACGCTGTTCGCCGCGGCCGACGCGGCGGTGGACGGCCGCGAGGTCGAGGTGCGGCCGGTCACCATCGCCTACAGCCGCCATGGCGGCATGCCGATGGGACGCCGCCTCCGGCCCTGTTTCGCGTGGTACGGGGATATGACGCTGGTCCGCCATCTCTGGGGCTGTCTCGGGACCGGCGGGGCCGGCATCGACGTCGTCTTCCACGAGCCCGTGCGCCTGTCGCAGTTCGCATCGCGCAAGGAATTGGCGCGCCATTGCCAGGCACAGGCGGCCCGCGGCCTGTCGGACGCTCTCTCGGGGCGAATCGCGTTTAGGCCGCCTGCCGATACCCGCGCTTCGGCGGGTCGGTTCGCCCTGCCGATCTGGCCCAACAGCGCCATACTTGAAACCGCGCGAGAGATATGAGTATATGAAAAATTGAGAAAGTCCGTCTTCCAATGGCGAAACCAGAGCGAAATTAGAGATTTGAACGGGATCGAAGTCCGGAATCTACTGAATTGAAGAAAGGTTCTGCAGGCAAAGCCCGAGGCCGGGGCGTCTCCGTTCGGCGGTCAGGTCGCTGACGGTGGACAAAAAGCTCTACGTCAAGACTTACGGCTGCCAGATGAACGTCTACGACTCCATGCGTATGGCGGACCTGCTGGCGCCATTGGGATATCGCGCGGTCGATGCGCCGGGCGGCGCCGATCTGGTCATCCTCAACACCTGTCATATTCGCGAGAAAGCGGCGGAAAAGGTTTATTCCGAGATAGGCCGCCTTCGCCTGCTCAAGGAAGAAAGCGCGCGCGGCGGCCGGCGAATGCTGATCGCGGTCGCCGGCTGCGTCGCGCAGGCGCAGGGCGAGGAGATCCTCGACCGGGCGCCCTGCGTGGATATCATCTTCGGGCCGCAGACCTATCACCGGCTGGCCGATATGGTCGCGCGGGTCGCGCGGGACGAAGGCACGCGGCTCCTCGACACCGAGTTCCCGGCCGAGGACAAGTTCGACTTCCTGCCGGAAGAGGCGGCGCCCCAGGGCGTCAGCGCCTTTCTCACCATCCAGGAGGGGTGCGACCGCTTCTGCACCTTCTGCGTGGTTCCCTATACGCGGGGCGGCGAGCGCTCGCGGCCTGCGGCGGCCGTCGTTGCCGAGGCGGAACGCCTCGCCGCCGCGGGCGTGCGCGAGATCACGCTGCTCGGCCAGAACGTCAACGCATACCACGGCCACGGGCTGGACGGCGGCGAATGGCGGCTCGCCGCGCTCGTCCGGCGCCTGGCGCTGGTCGAGGGCCTGGAGCGCATCCGCTATACCACCAGCCATCCGCGCGACATGGACGACGACCTCGTCGCCGCCCATGGCGACGTGGAGAAACTCATGCCGTTCCTGCATCTGCCGGTGCAGTCCGGCTCGGACCGGATGCTCGCCGCGATGAACCGCCGGCACCGGGCCGACGACTACCGCCGCCTGGTCGAGCGGCTGCGACGGGCGCGCCCCGACCTCGCGCTGTCCTCTGACTTCATCGTCGGGTTCCCGGGCGAGAGCGGCAAGGATTTCGCGGCGACGCTCGCCTTGGTGAACGATATTGGGTTCGCGCAGGCGTTCTCCTTCAAATACAGCCCGCGGCCGGGGACGCCCGCGGCGGACGCGCGCGAGCAGGTTCCGGAACCGGTGAAGGACGAGCGCCTCGCCGGGCTGCAGCAGCTTCTCCGCGCGCAACAGGATGCCTTCAATCAGCGCGCCGTCGGCAGCGTCATGCCGGTGCTGTTCCAGGAAGCGGGCCGGCACCCGGGCCAGATCCGGGGACGGTCGCCCTATCTGCAGCCGGTGCATGCGGTGGCGCCCGCCGGCCTGGTGGGCCGCACGGCGCCGGTACGCATAATCGGCGTGACGGCCAACAGTCTGCGCGGGGAGATTGCCGGCACAGCCGGCGCCGGCGCAGCTCACAGGATGGTGGAGGAGACGGCGTGCGCGTGAGACAGGTTTCCAAATCCGCCGAGCCCGTATCCGTGCAGCTCGATTTCGACGACAACCGGCTGCTGCCGCTGCTGTACGGTGCGCATGACAAGCATCTGGCGCAGATCGAGCAGCGGCTGGACGTTTCCCTGACCAGCCGGGGCAATCAGCTCATCATCAGCGGGCCGGCCGAGGGCGCCGAGCTCGCCCGGCGCACGATGCTGCGCCTCTACCAGCGGGTGAAGGCCGGCCAGCCGGTCGACCCGGGGGAAGTGGACGCAGCGCTGCGCATGGCGGTGGACGGCGACCAGGGACCGGCCGGCGACGAGCCGACGATCAAGACCCGGAAGAAGCGGATATCGGCCCGTACGCCGATGCAGCGGCGCTACATCGAAGCGATGCAGCGCAACGAGCTGGTCCTGGGGCTGGGGCCGGCAGGCACCGGGAAGACCTATCTTGCCGTCTGCTTCGCCGTCGAGATGCTGATCACCGGCCGGGTCGACCGGCTGATATTGTCGCGTCCGGCGGTCGAGGCGGGCGAAAGGCTCGGCTTCCTGCCCGGCGATATGCGCGAAAAGGTCGATCCCTACCTGCGGCCGATCTATGACGCGCTGTACGATGCGCTGCCTGCGGACCAGGTGATGAAGAAGCTGGAAACCGGCGAGATCGAGATCGCGCCGCTGGCCTTCATGCGGGGACGGACGCTTGCCAACGCCTTCGTGATCCTGGACGAAGCGCAGAATACAACGCCGATACAGATGAAGATGTTTCTCACGCGTCTCGGCGAGAACAGCCGCATGGTGGTCACCGGCGACCTCAGCCAGGTCGACCTGCCGAAGGGGGTCAAGTCGGGCCTGCGCGATGCGGCCGATACCCTGGACGGCATCGAGTCGGTGAGCTTCATCCACTTCACGGAGCGCGATGTGGTGCGGCATCCCCTGGTCGCGCGCATCGTCGGCGCGTATGAGCGGCGGTCGCGCGCGGATACGCCGGATGGCGGAAAATGACGGCATCGCTGACGGTCGACGTGACGGTTTCGGCGGGCGCCTGGCAGCGCCTGCTGCCCGATGCCGGGGCGGTCGCGCGCACGGCCGCGGAAGCCGCGTGGCGGTCGCTCGGCGCAACGGGCGCGGGCGGCGCGGCCGAGGTCAGCATCCTTCTTGCCGACGACGAGACGGTGCAGGCGCTGAACCTGCGCCATCGCGATGTCGACCGGCCGACCAACGTGCTCTCGTTTGCGATCGGCGCGGCGGCCGGAGGCCCCCTGCCGCGGATGCTCGGCGACGTGGTGCTTGCAGACGGCGTCGTGGTGCGGGAAGCTGAGGCGCAGGGCAAGTCCGTGGCCGCGCACCTGAGCCATCTGGTCGTGCACGGGGTCCTGCATCTGCTGGGATACGACCACGAGGCCGATCCCGAAGCGGAGACGATGGAAGCCCTGGAGGTGCGGACGCTTGCCGGCCTCGGGATTGCCAACCCCTATCGCTGTCGCGAGGCGGCGGAATAATGCGCCTCGCTGCGGTAACGACGATGAACGACGAATCAGAATCCATAGAGCCTCCGTCTAGTACCGACGCCGCCACGGACCCGCGCAAGCCGGGCGGCATAAGACGGTGGCTGAAAGGCCTGCGCAACGGGCGCAACGGCGGCTCCACCCTTCGCGAGACGTTCGAAGAGCTGATCGAGCAGCACGAGGAGCGGGACGCGCCGATCGATCCGCGCGAGCGGCAGCTGATCGAGCGCATCCTGACGGTGGGCGCCGTGACGGTGGGGGACGCGATGGTTCCGCGGGCCGACATCGTTGCCGTCGAATGCACCACGCCGCTCGACGAGGTCGTCGTGCTCATGGCGAAGGAAACGCATTCGCGTCTTCCCGTGTACCGCGACTCGCTCGACGAAGTGATCGGCATGGTCCACATCAAGGACGTGCTCGCCGCCTCGTTGGAGAATACCGGCAAGAGGAAGATGCTGCCCGAGATCGCGCGCCCGGTCCTGTTCGTCGCGCCGAGCATGCGCGTGCTGGATCTGTTGCTGCAGATGCGACTGGCCCGCACGCATATGGCGCTGGTCGTGGACGAATACGGCGGCGTCGACGGGCTCATCACCATCGAGGATGCGGTGGAGGAGATCGTCGGCGAGATCGAGGACGAACACGACGAAACCTTCCGGCCGACGATGGAGCAGCGCGCGGACGGAACCATCGTCGCCGATGCGCGCCTGCCGCTCGACGAATTCGAGGCCAAAGTCGGGCCGATCCGGACCGACGAAGAGCGGGAGGACGATATCGATACGCTCGGCGGCCTCGTCTTCAGCCTGTCCGGCCGCGTGCCGATGCGCGGCGAAGTCGTCGTGCACGAGCCCTCGGGCGTGGAGTTCGAGGTCATCGACGCGGACCCGCGCCGGATCCGCACGCTTCGCCTGGGCAATCTGCCGCACCGGCCGATCGACGATGAATGACGCGCCCGCGCCTGCCGCGCGGGCTTGGACATTAGCCTTACTGCCGGACCGGTTGGCTGCCCGGTTGGCCGCGTTGACGGGATGGCGCTGCCGCGCTACCGCCTTTTTCCTGGGCGCCACCGCGACATTGGCGCTGCCGCCGGTCTCTTTCCTGCCGGTCTACTATCTCGCATTTCCGGCCCTCGTCTGGATGATCGGCGGCGCGCGAAGCCGGCGCGACGCCTTCTGGCTCGGCTGGTGGTTCGGCTTCGGATGGTTCGCGGCCAGCCTCTACTGGATCGGCAACGCGCTGCTGGTGTTCAGCGACCGTACAGCGTGGATGGTGCCGTTCGCCGTCCTCGGCCTGCCCGCCTTCCTTGCGGTCTTCACCGGGGCTGCCGGCGCGGTCGCTTCGGCCGGCCGCACTCATCTGGAACGGGCGCTCTGGCTGGCGGCCGCCTGGACGGCGGCGGAATGGCTGCGCGGCCACATCTTGACCGGGTTTCCCTGGAACCTCGCCGGGCATGGCTGGCTGGGCTCCGCCGCGCTGATGCAGTCGGCCGCCTTCGCCGGGGTCTACGGCATGTCCTTCGCCGCGGTGCTGTCCGCGGCGCTTCCCGCGGCGCTGGCCCAGCAGGACCGGAAAACGCGGTTCGGCGCGGGTCTGGCGGCGTTGCTGATTCTCGCCCTTCCCTGGGCCGGCGGCGCCGTTCGCCTCGGCGGCGCGCCGGCGGTTGGCGAGTCGGTCCAGCCGGAGGGCGGCATGCGCATCGTCCAGGCGGCGATTCCGCAGCGCGAGAAATGGAAAAGCGACAGGCGCGAAAAAAACCTCCTTCTGAACCTGCGGCTGAGCGTGGAAAACCGCCCGGATTGGGTCAAGCACGTGATCTGGGGGGAGAATGCGGCGACCTTCTTCGTCGAGGAGCAGCCCGCCTACCGCGAGGCCATGGCCCGCGCGATTCCGCTGGGCGGGCTTCTGATAACCGGGGCGCCCAGGCGCACGGCCGGGCCGCTCAGGATATGGAACTCCGTCGTGGCCCTGGATGTTCACGGCGCCGTCGTCGGACATTACGACAAGTCGCACCTCGTGCCGTTCGGCGAGTACGCGCCGTTCCGGGATTATCTTCCGATCGACAAGATAGCGCACGGCGCCGTCGACTATTCCGCAGGGGACGGCCCGCGGACGCTGCAGCTCGACGGCTTGCCCGCGGTAAGCCCGCTGATCTGCTACGAGGCGATTTTTCCCGGCGCGGTCGTCGATCGGTCCCGGCGTCCGGCCTGGCTCCTCAACCTCACCAACGATGCGTGGTACGGGGTGACCGCGGGCCCGCATCAGCATCTCGCCATTTCCAGCCTTCGCGCGGTCGAGGAAGGGCTGCCGCTGGTGCGCGCCGCCAATACCGGGATCTCCGCCGTCGTCGACGCGTACGGGCGCGAGATCGGCCGGATCGGCCTCGCGCAGCAGGGCGTGCTCGATTTCCGCCTGCCGAAGCCGATCGCGGAGCCGACCCCCTATGGACGATTCGGCGACTGGATCTTCGCCATAATTCTGGCGGTTTTTTCTGCGGGACTCGTCGTGCTCAGAATGCGTTGAAACTCTCGTGCGAATGAAACGCATAAACCGCCGCGTCCTTGACCCTGGGCTGCCATTGGAATATTTAAAGACGCCCCGAGGCTGTTGATAATTTTAAAAAAATGGGGGTTGAATCCTAATGACTAAGAACCCGGAAGGGCGGCACTCCGTCCGCCGCACGGGCAAACCCAACCCGGTCGATGTACACGTTGGAAGTCGCGTCCGCTTACGCCGAACCTTGCTAGGACTGAGTCAAGAAAAGCTCGGAGATGCGTTGGGCCTGACCTTCCAGCAAGTTCAGAAATACGAGCGAGGAGCGAATCGAATCGGCGCAAGCCGCCTGTTCGATCTGTCTCGCGTGCTCGATGTCCCGGTGTCGTTCTTCTTCGACGACATGTCGCAGGACGTGCCGGAAAGGTCGCCCGCAGTCGGTCTCGACCTAGACAACGTATCGCATGGGGGCTTCGACGTGGATCCCATGGCGCGACGTGAAACTTTGGAACTCGTGCGCGCGTATTACCGGATCAAGGATCCGCTCGTGCGCAAGCGCGTGTTCGAGCTCGCCAAGGCGCTGGCCAACGTCAACGATGTCGGCTGAGTCTTGAAAGCGTTATCCGGACTTCGAAATGGCAGGCGTCAAACGCCTTGACGGTGCTACGAAAGCTTGCAAGAAGCTTCCGGCGAAGGCGGCCCGTTGCCGCGCCTGCGATGCCAAGCGCGGCAGCGGGGCCGCCAGTTCGTTTGGACAACTGAACCCGGGAGACGAGAGTGGCCAGGGGGGATTATCTGTTTACGAGCGAGTCGGTGTCCGAAGGGCATCCCGACAAGATCTGCGACCGAATTTCCGATGAAATCGTCGACGTCTTCCTGGCGACCGGTCCGCAAGCCAGGTCAGGCGTCGAAACTCTCGTGACCACGAACCGCGTCGTCATGGCCGGCGAGGTGCGCGGCCCGGAATCGATCGACCACGGCAAGATGGAAGCGCTTGCGCGCAAGGCCGTGCGCGAGATCGGCTACGAGCAGGACAACTTCCATTGGAAGAACATGGCGGTGGAGTGCTACGTGCACAGCCAGTCGCCCGATATCGCGCAAGGCGTCGACGCCGCCGGGAACAAGGACGAGGGCGCCGGCGACCAGGGCCTGATGTTCGGTTACGCCTGCCGCGAAACGCCGGAACTGATGCCTGCGCCGATCCAGTACAGCCACGAGATCCTCCGCCGCATGGCGGAGGCGCGCCATGCGGGCAAGCTTCCGGGCATCGGCCCCGATTCCAAGAGCCAGTTGACCCTGCTGTATGAGAACGGCGCTCCGGTGCGCGCGACTTCGGTCGTCGTGTCGACGCAGCACGACGAGGAGCTCGACCAGCATCAGGTGCGTGAACTGGTGCGGCCCTTCGTCCTCGAGGTTCTGCCGCGCGGCTGGATGTGCGGCGAGGATGAGTTCTACGTGAATCCGACCGGCCGTTTCGTCATCGGCGGCCCGGACAGCGACGCCGGCGTGACCGGCCGCAAGATCATCGTCGACACTTACGGCGGCGCTGCGCCGCACGGCGGCGGCGCCTTCTCCGGCAAGGACCCCACCAAGGTGGACCGCTCGGCGGCTTACGGCGCCCGCTACGTCGCCAAGAACGTCGTCGCCGCGGGCCTCGCGTCGCGCTGCCTGATCCAGGTGGCTTATGCAATCGGCGTTTCCAAGCCGCTGTCCGTCTATGTCGAGACATACGGCACCGGCAAGGTGGACGACGGGCGGCTGACGCGGGCGATCCAGGAAGTCATGGACTTGAGCCCGCGCGGCATTCGCGAACGGCTCAGCTTGAGCAAGCCGATCTATGCACGGACCGCGGCCTACGGCCATTTCGGCCGGGAACCGGACGCGGGAGGCGGCTTTTCCTGGGAACGAACCGATCTGGTCGACGCGCTGCAGGCGGCGCTTACCTGACGCTGCCAGCCCGGGGTTTCCGCCGTATTTCCGCCGTATTTCCACCAAGGGCGATCGGCAGGGGTGATGGACGGCAAGCGCATACTCTACGGCAGGCGCCGCGGCAGGCGGCTGCGCCCCAATCGCCAGGAGCAGGTCGACCGGCTGCTGCCGCAGATCGCGGTCGACCTGGAGCGGCTGTCCGAATCGCCGGCGGGAGCGTTTGCCGGGCCGGTGCGCGACGTGTGGCTCGAGGTCGGCTTCGGCGGCGGCGAGCACCTGTTTCGTCAGGCGCAGCTTCATCCCGATATCGGCATCGTCGGCTGCGAGCCTTTCCTCAACGGCGTCGCGCGCCTGGTCGCACGGATCGACGACGCGGACGCGCCGCCCGGCAACATCCGCGTGTTCCACGACGATGCGCGCGTCCTGATCGAGCGGCTGCCGGCCGCCAGCATCGGGCGGGTCTTCGTCCTGTTCCCGGACCCGTGGCCGAAGAGCCGCCACCAGCGCCGCCGTTTCATTGCGCCGGCGCAGCTCGACGCCCTCGCCCGCGTGATGCGCCCGGGGGCGGAGCTGCGCCTCGCGACCGATCACATGGGCTATCTGCGCTGGATGCTGTTGCATTGCCTTGCCCATGACGGATTCCGATGGCTCGCGGCGGGACCGGCCGACTGGCGGTCGCGGCCGGACGACTGGCCGCCGACGCGGTATGAAAGTAAGGCGATCGATCGCGGCGCGTTCTGCGCCTATCTGCGTTTCGTGCGGCGCGCCGCCGCCTGCGGGGACCGCCGAAATGGCAACAAAAACCTTGTGGAACGGGCGAAAAACGCTTAAATATTTGACAAAATAACCCATACGATCGCAACGATGATCGAGTATAGGGTGGGCCAACGGCCCGCCCTTTTTAGTTCATGGGACAGTTTGCGAGACCAGGAAAGGCTCTGATGGAGACAACGGACGCCGCGTCGCGCGTCGAGCGTATCATCGCGCCGACGCTCGACGACATGGGGTACGAGGTGGTCCGGGTCCAATTGTCGGGCGGCCGGCAGCATTCCCGGCTGCAGGTCATGGCGGAGCGCGCCGACCAGCAGGGCATGACCGTGGACGACTGCGCCGAGATAAGCCGGGCCGTGTCCGCCCTGCTCGACGTCGAGGACCCGATCGCCGGCGCCTACGATCTCGAGGTCAGCTCGCCCGGGATCGACCGGCCGCTGACGCGGGCGCACGACTTCGAACGGTTCGCCGGGCATCAGGCGAAGATCGAGATGCGCCAGACGATCGAAGGACGGCGCCGCTTTCGCGGTCTTTTGAAGGGCCTCGAGGACGGGCATGCCGTGCTGGAGATGGAAGGCGAGACGTTGAAGCTGCCGGTCGGCGAGGTCGAGAGGGCCAAGCTGGTAATGCCGGAGGAGATGGCCGGGCCCGGCCATGGCCAGGTCAAGCCGGACCGCCGGCGCGGACGATAGCGGTCCGGCCGCGCGATGACGCCGCCGGTGACGCCTTCGCCCGCCGTTTGCAGAGGATCAAGGATCAGACAGGATTGTGGACAGCATGGATACGGTTGAAACAAGTAGCTTTCCCAGGACGGAGTTGCTGTCGGTTGCCGACACGGTAGCCCGCGAGAAGGGCATCGATCGCGATCAGGTCCTCGAGGCCATGGAACAGGCGATCCAAAAGGCCGGACGCTCGAAATACGGTCATGAGAACGACATCCGCGCTCAGATCGACCGGACGAGCGGCGAGATCCGCCTGGCGCGCTACATGGAAGTGACCGAAACGGTCGAAAACGAGGCGACCCAGTTGACGCTCGCCGAAGCGCAGGAGCACAAGGCCGACGCGCAGCTCGGCGAGTTCCTGGTCGATCCCCTGCCGCCGATCGATTTCGGCCGGATCGCGGCCCAGACCGCGAAGCAGGTCATCGTGCAGAAGGTGCGCGAGGCCGAGCGCGAGCGCCAATTCGAGGAGTACAAGGACCGCGTCGGCGAGATCGTCAACGGCATCGTCAAGCGCGTGGAGTTCGGCAACGTGACCGTCGACCTCGGCCGGGGCGAGGCCGTGGTGCGCCGCGAAGAGCTTCTGCCGCGCGAGAATTTCCGGCGCAACGACCGCATCCGCGCCTACATCTACGACGTGCGCCGCGAGCAGCGCGGCCCGCAGATCTTCCTCTCGCGGACCCATCCGCAGTTCATGGCCAAGCTGTTCGGCCAGGAAGTGCCGGAAATCTACGACGGCATCATCGAGATCCGGGCGGTCGCCCGCGATCCCGGCAGCCGCGCCAAGATCGCGGTGATCTCGAACGACAGCAGCATCGACCCCGTCGGCGCCTGCGTCGGTATGCGCGGCAGCCGCGTCCAGGCGGTCGTGGCCGAGCTGCAGGGCGAGAAGATCGACATCATTCCCTGGTCGCCGGACCCGGCGACATTCGTCGTCAATGCGCTGGCCCCGGCCGAGGTCTCGAAGGTCGTGCTCGACGAAGACGCGCACAAGATCGAAGTCGTCGTGCCGGACGAGCAGCTCAGCCTGGCCATCGGCCGGCGCGGGCAGAATGTCCGCCTGGCCTCGATGCTGACGGGTTGGGAAATCGACATCCTCACCGAGCGCGAGGAATCCGAGCGCCGGCAGGCGGAATTCAAGTCGCGCAGCGAAAACTTCGTCAATGCGCTGGACGTCGAGGACGTCATCGCCCATCTCCTCGTTACGGAAGGCTTTACCAGCGTCGAGGAAGTGGCGTTCATCCCGATCGAAGAGCTCGCCTCGATCGAGGGCTTCGACGAAGGCATAGCCGGCGAGCTGCAGCGTCGCGCCCGCACCTATCTCGAGGCGGAGAACGAGCGTCTTACGCAACAGGCGCGCGATCTCGGCGTGCAGGACGACCTGGTCGGCGTCACCGGCCTGACGCCGGCGATGCTGGTCACGCTGGGGGAGCGCGGAATAAAGACATTGGAGGATTTCGCCGATCTCGCCGCCGACGAGGTCTCCGACCCCGCGGAAGGCTTGTTGCGGGATTACGAGGTCAGCCAGACCGACGCGAGCGACATCATCATGCGCGCGCGCGTCGCGGCCGGCTGGTTCACGGAAGAGGAGCTGGCGGCGACGCGGGCGGCGGAAGCGGCGCGGCGGGAAGCCGCGGCGGCTGCCGACGTCCCGCAGCAATAGGCTGGCAGGATAGGCGGGACGGCGAGATCCGGACGGGATGATGCTACAGGCGAATCGAGAGTCGATGACCGTGCAACGGCGGCGGGCTACCGCGAAGGACGAGGTGGCGACGATGCGGCGCTGCATCGTCACGCGCGAAAGCAAGCCGACCGCGGCTCTCCTGCGTTTCGTGGTGTCGCCGGACGGGGTCGTGGTCCCGGACGTCATGGGCGTGCTGCCCGGCCGCGGCATCTGGATATCAGCGGACCGGGCATCGGTCGAGACGGCGGCGGCAAAAGGCCTGTTCGCCCGCGCGGCGCGCCGTCAGGTCAAGACCGACCCGCGGATCGCCGACCTCGTCGAAGCGCAGCTCCTGCGGCGCTGTCTCGACCTGATCGGCCTCGCGCGGCGGAGCGGCGGCGCGGTGGCGGGCTTCGAGAAGGTGCGCGCCTTCCTGGCCAAGGAATCGGCCGGGCTTCTGCTGGCCGCGGCCGACGGCGCGGATGACGGCCGCGGGAAGATGGAGCGCATCGGCTACGGCGTGGCGGTTGCCTCGGCGCTCGACCGCCAGGAATTGGGACAGGCGTTCGGGCGCGAGCAGGTCGTGCACGCGGTCGTCGCATCGGGGAAAATCGCAGAACAGTTGGAAGCCGCGTCGCGGCGGCTTTCCGGTTTCCGGCAGCAATCTGCCGAATGAGGAGCGGATGACGCAGAATAACGAACAAGACGGAAAACTTACGCTGAGCCGGCCAGGGCGGCTGGAGCTCAAGAAGACGGTGGAGACCGGACAGGTCCGCCAGAGCTTCAGCCATGGCAGGACCAAGTCGGTGACCGTCGAAGTGCGCAAGAAGCGGACGTTCGAGCGCGGCGCCGGCGGCAGCATGCAGGTGGTCCAGGAGCACGAGCCGCTCCACCTCGAAGCCGCCATGCAGCTCGAAGAAAACCGCAACCTGACGGAGCGCGAGCGCGCCGCCCGGGTCCGCGCGCTGCACGATGCCGCCATCGCCGACGAAGAGCGCAAGCGCATCGACGAGATCGAGGAAGAGCGCCAGCGGCTGGCCGAGGCCGAGACGAGCCGGAAGCGGCAGGAGGCGGACGACCGCCGCCGTGTCGAGGAAGATAGCCGCCGCGTGGACGACGAAAGCCGGCGCACCGCGGAGACGGTGGAAGAGGTCGCGCTGCGCCGCCCCGACGGCGACGCGCCGCCGGTACGCGAGCCGGCCAAGGAGGCGCAGGAGAGCGAAGACGACGAGAGCGCGCGCCGCCCCGGGCGGAAAGTGCGCAGCGACGTGAAGCGCCCGACGCCCGGCCGCGGGCGCGACATGCCGCGCCGCCGCGATACCGGGCGGCTGACGATCAGCCAGGCGCTGGCCGAAGCGGACAGCGAAGGCTCGTCCGAAAGGGCGCGCAGCCTCGCGTCGATGCGCCGCGCGCGCGAACGCGAGCGCCAGCGCCTGCTGGCGGAACAGCGGCGCAACGATCCGCATCGCGTCGTGCGCGAAGTGATCGTCCCCGACACCATCACCGTGTCGGATCTGGCCAACCGCATGGCGACACGGGTCGCGGATGTCGTGAAGTCGCTGATGAAGAGCGGCGTCATGGCGACCGCCAATCATGTGATCGATGCGGACACCGCGGAGCTTCTGGCGGCCGAATTCGGTCACAAGGTCAAGCGCGTCTCCGAGGCCGACGTCGAGCTCGGCATCGGCGCCGAGGCGGAAGAAGCGGCCGACCTCATGCCGCGGCCGCCGGTCGTGACGATCATGGGCCATGTCGACCACGGCAAGACCTCGCTGCTCGACGCGCTCCGGGCGACGGACGTCGCCGCGGGAGAGGCCGGCGGCATCACCCAGCATATCGGCGCCTATCAGGTCGAGCTGTCGGGCGGCCAACGCATAACCTTCCTCGACACGCCCGGCCACGAGGCCTTCACCGCCATGCGGTCGCGCGGCGCGAAGGTCACCGACATCGTCGTGCTCGTGGTCGCGGCCGACGACGGGGTGCAGCCGCAGACGGCGGAAGCGATCGCCCACGCCAAGGCGGCGGGCGTGCCGATGATCATCGCCATCAACAAGATGGACAAGCCAGGCGCCGATCCCGATCGCGTGCGCAACGACCTGCTCAGCCACGAAATCGTCGTCGAGAAGCTCGGCGGCGACGTGCTCGACGTCGAGGTCTCCGCGATCAAGAAAACCAATCTCGACAAGCTGGAAGAAGCCATACTGCTGCAGGCCGAGGTGCTGGAGCTGCAGGCGAGCCCATCCGCGAAGGCCCACGGCGCGATCGTCGAAGCGAAGATGGAGCAGGGCCGCGGCTCGGTGGCGACCGTCCTGGTGCAGCGCGGCACGCTGCGGCGCGGCGACGTGTTCGTCGCCGGTGCGGAATGGGGCCGCGTGCGCGCCCTGGTCGATGACCGGGGCAACCAGATCGAGGAGGCCGGGCCGTCCGTCCCGGTGGAAGTGGTCGGCATCCAGGGAACGCCTTCGGCGGGCGACGACTTCAACGTCATCGACGATGAAGCGCGCGCGCGGGAGATTTCCGAATACCGCCGCCGCCAGCTTCAGCGCGTCACGCACGCGGCGGGCGCGCGCGGCACGCTCGAGCAGATGTTCAGCCAGATCAAGTCCGGCGAGATCGCCGAGCTGTCGGTCGTCATCAAGGGCGACGTTCAGGGCTCGGTCGAAGCGATCATCGGATCGCTGCAGAAGATCGAGACGGACGAAGCAAAGGTGCGCATGCTGCACAGCGCGGTCGGCGGAATCACGGAATCAGACGTGATCCTCGCCAAGGCGTCGGGCGGCATCATCATCGGCTTCAACGTGCGCGCCAACCCGCAGGCGCGCGAGCTCGCCCGCCGCGACAACGTCGACATCCGCTACTATTCGATCATCTACGACGTGATCGACGACATAAAGCAGATTCTCGGCGGCCTGCTCGCTCCGGAAAAACGCGAAACCCAGATCGGCTACGCCGAGATCCGGCAGGTCTTCAGCATCACCAAGGCCGGCAAGGTGGCCGGTTGCATGGTGACCGAAGGCGAAGTGCGGCGCGGCGCGAAGGTGCGGCTGCTGCGCGACAACGTCGTGATCCACGAAGGCAACCTCAAGACTTTGAAGCGCTTCAAGGAAGACGTCCGGCAGGTTCAGCAGGGGTACGAATGCGGCATGGCGTTCGAGAACTACGACGACATCAAGGAGGGCGATGTCATCGAATGCTTCCAGGTGGAAGAGGTCGCCCGCACGCTGTAAGCGCAAATCCGGCGCCGCTTCGCGGCGCCGGCCGACGCGCCCGCCGGCAATAGGCAGTCAAACGGACAAATGTCACCGACGAACAAAACCCGCGCGCCGTCCGTCCGACAGCTGCGCGTCGGCGAGGAAATTCGCCATTGCCTCGCCGAGGTCCTCGCACGCGGCGAGCTGCACGACCCAGCCTTGCAGAGCGTGAGCATCACCGTGTCGGAGGTCCGGGTCAGCCCCGATCTCCGCAACGCGACCGCCTTCGTCATGCCGCTCGGCGGCACCGAGGCAGACACGGCGATCGAAGCGCTCAACCGGGCCTCGGCCTTCCTGCGAAACCGGATCGGCAAGGCGCTGCGCTTGCGCTTTCTGCCGAATCTGGGTTTTCGCCGCGATCCCAGCTTCGATGCCGCGACGCGGATCGACGAGATCCTCCGCTCGCCGGACGTGGTTCGCGACCTGGACGGGAAACCGCGCGACGGGACCGAGGACTGATATGGGCCGACGCAGGCGCCGCGGCGATCCGGTCAACGGCTGGTTCATCGTCGACAAGCCGACCGGACCGACCTCCACCGCCGTGGTCAACGAGGTGCGGCGGCTCGCCAATGCGGCCAAAGCCGGCCATGGCGGAACGCTCGATCCGCTGGCGACGGGGGTATTGCCGGTCGCGTTGGGCGAAGCGACCAAGACAATGCGCTATATCGTCGACGGAACGAAATCCTATCGGTTTACGCTGCGTTGGGGCATCGGCACGGATTCCGACGACGCGGACGGCGCGGCGGTGGCGTTTTCGGACGTCCGGCCCGAGGCGGCGGCGGTACGGGCCGTGCTGCCGCGCTTCGCCGGCGAGATAGAGCAGGTGCCGCCCCGTTATTCCGCGATCAAGGTGGCGGGGCAGCGCGCCTACGACCTGGCCCGGGGCGGGGAGAGCTTCGATCTCGAGGCGCGGGCCGTGCTGATCGAGGCGATCGACCTCGTCGCCACGCCGGACGCCGACCATGCGGTCTTCGAGGTTACCTGCGGGCCGGGGGCATATATGCGGGGCCTCGGCCGCGATATCGCGCTGGCCCTGGGCACGGTGGGGCACATCACCGCGCTGCGCCGGACGCGGGTCGGCCCGTTTCGCGAGGAGAATGCGATTTCTCTGGACGCGCTGCGATCTTTTGAGGATAGTGCCGCCGTCTTGCAGCATATGCTGCCGGTCGAGACCGCGCTGGACGACATCCCGGCCCTGGCCTTGACCGATGGCGAAGCGAGGCGCCTGCGCAGTGGGCAGGCCGTATCCCTGCTTCGGAAAATGGACCTCCAACGTATTGCCGGATTCAACGACGGGGATACGGTGCTGGCGCTGGACAAGGGCAAACCGATTGCCCTGACCCGGTATACGGCTGGCGAGGTCCATCCGCTCAGGGTGCTGAACCTCTAGAATGGATGGAGTGACCGATGTCGATTACAGCCGAGCGCAAGCAAGAGCTCATCACGGAATTTTCCAAGGGTGCGAACGATACCGGCTCCGCCCCGGTGCAAATCGCGGTGCTGAGCGAACGCATCAAGAACTTGACCGACCACATGCAGTCTCACAAAAAGGATTTCCATTCCCGCCGCGGCCTTTTGGTCATGGTCGGGCAACGGCGCCGGCTGCTTGACTACGTCAAGAAGAAAGACGAATCGCAGTATGAGGCCCTGATCAAGCGCCTTGGACTGCGTCGCTGAGGCACGGATCCGGATGTATGGGCGCGGCGTTGGAAAACGTCCGCGCCGCGCGTGATTCGTGCATGTACGGCGCGGCCGGATGGCCGGCCGCGCAACTGCCCCCCGGTTGAGAGAACGGAAATGCCGGGTGGCGCCATCCCGTGCCGACGTGGTGTCCGCGGGATCGATTGTGAAGGGAAGATAGATGTTCAAAATCACACGAAAAGAAATCACCTGGGGCGGACGCCCCCTGATACTGGAAACAGGGAAGATCGCACGGCAGGCCGATGGCGCCGTGCTTGCAACATACGGCGGCACGCAGGTCCTGTGTACGGCGGTCGCTCAGAAAACGATAAAGCCGGGCGTGGACTTCTTTCCGCTGACGGTGAACTACCAGGAAAAGACTTTCGCCGCCGGCAAGATCCCGGGCGGCTTCTTCAAGCGCGAGGGGCGGCCGAGCGAGAAGGAAACCCTGACGTCGCGTCTGATCGACCGGCCGATCCGGCCGCTGTTCCCGGACGGGTTCCGCAACGAAACGCAGGTCATCTGCACCGTCCTGACCCACGACCTCGAGAATGACCCCGACGTCGTCGCGCTCGTCGGCGCCTCCGCTGCGCTGACCATTTCCGGCATCCCCTTCCTGGGGCCGGTCGGCGGCGCGCGCGTCGGCTACATCGACGGCCGGTATGTCCTCAACCCCCTGACGGACGAGCTGAGCGACTCGGCGCTCGACTTGGTGCTCGCGGGCACGCACGAGGGCGTCCTGATGGTCGAATCGGAAGCGCAGGAGCTGGACGAGGAAGTGATGCTCGGCGCCGTGACCTTCGGCCACAAGGAAATGCGGCCGGTGATCGACATGATCATCGCGCTCGCGGAAGCCTGTGCGAAAGAGCCGTGGGACCTGACGCCGCCGCCGGCCAACCTGCCGGAATTGAAGGAGCGGGCGAAGTCGATGGTCGCGGCCCAGCTTCGCGACGCCTACGCCAAGACGGTCAAGCAGGAGCGGGTCGAAGCGCTGTCCAAGGCCAAGGAAAGCCTGCTCGCGAAGATCGCCGAGGAAGACGGCGAGACCGCGGATGTCGACCTCGCGGCGAAGGTCTTCAAGAGCCTCGAGAAGGAGATCGTCCGCGGCAATATCCTGAAGACGGGCCAGCGCATCGACGGCCGCGACACGAGGTCGATCCGGCCGATCAACTGCGAAGTCGGCATCCTGGGCCGCAGCCACGGCTCCGCGCTGTTCACGCGCGGCGAGACGCAGGCGCTCGTCGTGACGACGCTCGGCACCGGCCAGGACGAGCAGATCATCGATGCCCTGGCGGGCGAGTACCGGGAACATTTCATGCTGCACTACAATTTCCCGCCCTACTCGGTTGGCGAAGCGTCTTTCCTGCGCTCGCCGGGCCGGCGCGAGATCGGCCACGGCAAGCTGGGATGGCGCTCGATACGGCCGCTCATCCCCGCCAAGGAGGAATTTCCGTACACCATCCGCATCGTCTCGGAAATTACCGAATCGAACGGCTCCTCCTCGATGGCCACGGTGTGCGGCGCGTCCATGTCGTTGATGGATGCGGGCGTGCCGATCAAGCGCGCCTGCGCCGGCATCGCGATGGGGCTGATCAAGGAAGATGACGGCTTCGCCGTGCTGTCCGACATCCTCGGCGACGAAGACCACCTCGGCGACATGGACTTCAAGGTGGCCGGCACCGAGGTCGGCGTGACGGCCCTGCAGATGGACATCAAGATCACCTCGATCACCGAGGAGATCATGCGCGTCGCGCTCGACCAGGCGCGCGAAGGGCGGATGCACATTCTCGGCGAGATGGCGAAGATGATCACCGGCGCGCGCGAGGAAGTGTCCGAGCATGCGCCGCGCATCACCACGCTGCACATCCCGCGCGAGAAGATCCGCGAAGTCATCGGTACGGGCGGCAAGGTGATCCGCGAGATCTGCGAGGTCACCGGCGCGAAGATCGACATCGAGGACGACGGCACGGTCAAGGTCGCAGCCGTCGACAGCGAGGCGGGCGCAAAGGCCATCGAGTGGATCAACTCGATCGTCGCCGAGCCCGAGGTCGGCAAGATCTATCAGGGCAAGGTGGTGAAGACGGTCGACTTCGGCGCCTTCGTCAACTTCCTCGGCAACCGGGATGGCTTGGTCCATATCTCGGAGCTGCGCCAGGAGCGCGTACCGTCGGTCGAGGATGTCGTCAAGGTCGACGACAAGGTCAAGGTCAAGGTGCTGGGCGTCGACGACCGCGGCAAGGTCAAGCTCTCGATGCGCGCGGTGAACCAGGAAACCGGCGAGGAGATCCCCGTCGAGCCGCGCAGCGGCGGCGGGGGCGACGGCGATGAGCGGGGCGCACGCCGGCCGCAGCGACGCGACCGGCATCGCGCCGCGCATTGACGCATCCGACCGATGAAAAGACAGCGGGCGCCGGTAATTCCGGCGCCCGTTTTTCTTTTGCCGCCCGCACCGCCCGCATCGCGCAGGCGCCGTCCGGCCCCGGTCAGTCTTCCGGCAGGTTCAGCATGCCGATCACGTTGTACCCGGCATCCACATAGAGCACTTCGCCCGTCACGCCGGACGACAGGTCGGAAAGCAGGTACACGCCCGCCCCGCCGACGTCGTCTCCCGTGATGTTGCGGCGCAGCGGCGCATTCTCGCCCTGCCATTTGTAGACGGTTCGTGCGCTCGAGATCGCCGACCCCGCCAAGGTCCGCATCGGGCCGGCGGAGATGGCGTTGACGCGAATGCCGCGGCCGCCCAGATCGCTCGCGAGGTAGCGCACGCTCGCCTCGAGCGCCGCCTTGGCGACGCCCATGACGTTGTAGTTGGGCATGACGCGCTCGGACCCTGAATAGGTCAGCGTGACGAGGCATCCGCCGGCGCTCATCAACGGCGCGGCGCGTTGCGCCACCGCCGTGAAGGAGTAGCAGGATACGTCGAGCGTATTAAGGAAGTTTTCGCGGCTCGTCTCGAAATAGCGGCCGCGCAGCTCGTTCTTGTCCGAATAGGCGATGGCGTGCACCACGAAATCGATCCCGCCCCAGGCGGCGCCGATCTTGTTGAACACCTCGTCGAGGCTGTCCTTGTCGGACACGTCGCAGGGCATTATCAGCGTTGCGCCGACGGATTCGGCGAGCGGCTCGACCCGCCGCATGAAGGCCGGGCCCTGGTGGGTGAATGCGAGGGTTGCCCCCTGCCGATGCGCGGCTTCGGCGATCGACCAGGCGATCGAATGGTCGTTGGCGACGCCCATGATCAGGCCGCGGCGTCCCGACATAAGACCGGCTCCCGACATCCCGATCACCCGATGCCGGCCCCGACGGGCGGCGTTTGCGCCATGGGCTGCCTCTCTGTTCCCTGGCCGCTGGTCAGGCGTCGTGACGCTTGAAGACAAGCGTCGCGTTGGTGCCGCCGAAGCCGAAGCTATTGGAAATAACGCAGTCGAGCGCGACGTTGTCCTTGCGCTCACGGACGATCGGGAAACCGGCCGCGCCGGGGTCGAGCTCCTCGATGTTCGCGCTCGCCGCGATGAAGCGATGCTTCATCATCAGGAGGGAATAGATCGTCTCATGCACGCCGGTGGCGCCGAGGGAATGTCCCGTGAGCGACTTGGTCGAGCTGAGCGGCGGAATGTGGTCGCCGAAGACCTCGCGGATCGCCTCGAGCTCCTTGATGTCGCCGACCGGCGTCGAGGTGCCGTGGACGTTGATGTAGCCGACCGGCATGTTGAGCCCGTCGAGCGCCTGCTTCATGCAGCGCGCCGCGCCTTCGCCGGAGGGCTGCACCATGTCGAACCCGTCGGAAGTCGCGCCGTAGCCTACGACCTCGGCATAGATTCTCGCGCCGCGCGCCTTGGCGTGCTCCATCTCCTCCAGCACCACGACCCCGCCGCCGCCGGCGATGACGAAGCCGTCGCGGTTGGCGTCGTAGGGCCGGCTCGCGCGTTCCGGCGTCGCGTTGTAGCCGGACGAGAGCGCCGGCATGGCGTCGAACAGCACGGTCATCGTCCAGTGCAGTTCCTCGCCGCCGCCGGCGAACATGATGTCCTGCTTGCCCCACTGGATGAGCTCCATGCCGTTGCCGACGCAATGCGCGCTGGTCGAGCAGGCGGAGCTGATCGAGTAGTTGACGCCCTTGATGCGGAAGGGCGTGGCGAGGGTGGCCGAATTCGTGCTCGACATGGTGCGCGGCACCATGTACGGGCCGACCCGCTTCGCGCCCTTTTCCTGCGCCGTGTTCCAGGCCAGCAGCAGGTTCGAGGTCGAGGGGCCGCCCGAGCCCATCACCATACCGGTGCGCTCGTTCGAGACCTCGCTCTCCGTCAGGCCGGCGTCCGCGATCGCCTGCGCCATGGCGATGTAGTTGTAGGCCGCGCCGTCGCCCATGAAGCGCCGGATCTTCCGGTCGATATGCGCGTCGATGTCGATGTCGACCGCGCCGTGAACGTGGCTGCGAAAGCCGCGGTCCGCATACTCCTGGCAGAACTTGATCCCCGACCGGCCCTCCTTGAGCGACCGCAGGACCTCGTCCTTGTCGTTGCCAATGCTGGACACGATGCCCAGTCCGGTAACCGCCACTCGCCGCATACTGCCCTCGCGAGAACCGCGTCGGTTCAGGAGCCTTCCTGGAACAACCCGACCCGCATGTCCTTTACGTCATAGATCGGCTGGCCATCGGACTTCAGAATGCCGTCGGCGATGCCCATGACCAGCTTGCGCATGATGACGCGCTTCATGTTGATGTGATAGGTGATTTTCTTTGCCGTTTCGAGGACTTGGCCGCTGAATTTGACATCGCCGACGCCGAGCGCCCGGCCGCGGCCGATGCCGTTCAGCCAGCCCAGGAAGAACCCCACGAGCTGCCACATGGCGTCCAGGCCGAGACAGCCCGGCATCACGGGGTCGCCCTCGAAATGGCAGCGGAAGAACCACAGCTCCGGCTTGACGTCCAACTCGGCGACGATTTCACCCTTGCCGTGGATGCCGCCTGTTTCCGATATGTGAATGATCCGATCGAGCATGAGCATCGGCGGCAGGGGAAGCTGTGCATTGCCCGGCCCGAACAGGCGGCCGTGCCCGCATTCGATCAGCTCCTCGAAGCTGTAACTGCTCTTCCTGGCGAACGTCAAAGCAGGCGTGCCCCCCAACCTCTTGTTCCGATTGTCACGTTACCAATATCGCAGGTCACGCCATAACACAATCACGCCATAACGCAACGATTTCACGCCCGCGCCTCAACCTGCGCGGCGCATGGCTTCCCGCGTCCCGATCCGCAATGGCTCCTTCCTGCCATCGGACCGCATGCGTGCCGGCGTTGTCAAAGGGTTTCTCGCCTGCGGTTTAGACGTCGAGATTCGCCACCTTCAGCGCGTTCGACTGGATGAACTCGCGCCGCGGCTCGACGAGGTCGCCCATCAGCGTGGAGAAGACCTCCTCCGCGTCGTCCGCATGGCTGATTTTTACCTGATGCAGGACGCGCGCCTGCTCGTCCATCGTCGTCTCCCAGAGCTGCTCCGGGTTCATCTCGCCCAGGCCCTTGTAGCGCTGGATGCTGAGGCCGCGCCGCCCCAGCTCCATGATGCGTTCGACGAGCTGTACCGGGCCGCCGATCCGCGTCTCGCCGTCCTTCGTGACCAGCGACGGCGTGCGGCCGTAATACTCCTGAAACACGGCCGCCATCGCATCGAGGCGCCGGGCGTCGGCGCTGCGCACCAGGTCGTTGTCGATCGCATAGCGCTGCGTGACACCACGGAGCGTGCGCGAGAACGCCAGCCCTCCGGTCGCATTGGGCGCGCCGATCCAGCCGCGCTCGAGCGGATCGGCGATGTTGTCCAGCCGCTTGGCGATGTAGCTCGCCGCCTCGGCGGCGCGCACGGGGTCGGACAGGATGTCCACATTCAACGCGCCGGCGATCGCGGATTGCTCTACCACGTCGCGGTTGCCGACCTTCTGGGCCATCGTTTCCAGCAGATGCTTGGCATTGCGGGCGGAATCGACGACCCGCCAGAGATCCTCGCCGATCAGGCTGGCGCCGTCGGCGAGCTTGAGCGAAAGATCACCGAGGCCCTCGCGCAGCAGGTGGTCCTCCAGCGCGCGGTCGTCTTTTACATAGACTTCGGAGCTGCCCTTTTTCACGCGGTAGAGCGGTGGTTGCGCGATGTAGAGGTAGCCACGCTCGATAAGCTGCGGCATCTGGCGGTAGAACAGCGTCAGGAGCAGGGTGCGGATATGGCTGCCGTCGACGTCGGCGTCCGTCATGATGATGATCTTGTGGTAGCGCACTTTATCCACATCGAAATCTTCCTTGCCGATGCCGGTGCCGAGCGCTGCGATCAGGGTGCCGATTTCCGCCGAGCCGATCATCTTGTCGAAGCGCGCGCGCTCGACGTTGAGGATCTTGCCGCGCAGCGGCAGGATCGCCTGATGCCGCCGTTGGCGCGCCTGTTTCGCGGAGCCGCCGGCGGAATCGCCCTCGACGATGAACAGCTCGCATTCCTTGGGGTCGCGGGACTGGCAGTCGGCGAGCTTGCCCGGCAGCGTCGTAATGTCCAGCGCGCCCTTGCGGCGGGTCAGCTCGCGCGCTTTGCGGGCCGCCTCGCGCGCGGCCGCCGCCTCGTAGACCTTCTGGACGATGCGCTTCGCCTCGCCCGGATTCTCCTCGAACCACTGGCCGAGCTTCTCGTTGACCACCGATTCGACCGCCGGCCGGACTTCCGAAGACACGAGCTTTTCCTTGGTCTGGCTCGAGAATTTCGGATCCGGCACCTTCACCGAAAGGACGCAGGTCAGGCCTTCGCGGGCGTCGTCGCCGGTTACGCTTATCTTTTCCCGTTTGGCGATGCCCGAACCCGAAGCATAGTTGTTGATCTGGCGGGTGAGCCCTGCGCGGAATCCGGCAAGATGCGTGCCGCCGTCGCGCTGGGGGATGTTGTTGGTGAAGGACAGCATGGTCTCGTGATAGCTGTCGTTCCATTGCATCGATATCTCGACGGCGACGCCGTCCTTCTCGCCGGAGATGTTGATCGGCTTGCCGATAAGCGCCGTCTTCGAACGGTCGAGATACTTCACGAACGCCTCGATGCCGCCCTCGTAGTGCAGCGTCACGACTTTCGGTTCCGGCAGCCGCGCGTCGGTGAAGACGATGCGGATGCCGGAATTGAGGAAGGCCAGCTCGCGCAGCCGGTGCTCCAGTGTGGATGCATCGAACTCGGTCGCGGTGAAAGTCGCCACGGACGGCGTGAAGGTCACGGTGGTGCCCGATTCCGCGCCGCCCTTGCCCGTCACCGCGAGCGGGGCCTCCGGGTCGCCGTCGCGGAAGCGCATGAAATGGACCTTGCCGTCGCGCCGGATCGTGAGGTCGAGCACCGATGACAGCGCGTTGACGACCGAGACGCCGACGCCGTGCAGCCCGCCCGAAACCTTGTAGGAATTCTGGTCGAACTTTCCGCCGGCATGGAGCTGGGTCATGATGACCTCGGCGGCGGAAACGCCTTCCTCCTCGTGGATGTCGACCGGGATACCGCGGCCGTTGTCGGAAACCGTCACCGACCCGTCGCCGTTCAACGTGACCTCGATGCGGTCGCAGTATCCGCCCATCGCTTCGTCGATCGCGTTGTCCACGACCTCGAAGACCATGTGATGCAGGCCGGTGCCGTCATCGGTATCGCCGATATACATGCCGGGGCGCTTGCGCACGGCATCCAAGCCGCGCAAGACCTTGATGGAATCGGCGCCGTATTCGTGACCGGCGTTTTCGGCGGTATCGCTCATAGGAGTCGTCTCTGCAGTGGCGTTCAAAAGGGAACCCGGCCGGTGGCCGGCTCGAGCCGGCCGGCGCGGACCGCAACGTATTGCGCCTGTCCGGCGGAAAAAGAGTCGAAGACCGACCGGTCGGTGCCGGTGAACCAGGTCTGCGCGCCGAGGGCTAGTATCTCCGCGAACAGCGCTTCGCGGCGGCCGGCATCGAGATGTGCCGCCACTTCGTCCAGCAGCAGCAACGGAACGCGGCCGCGCTCGGCGGTCTGCAGCCGGGCATTGGCGAGGACGATGGCGATCAGCAGCGCCTTCTGCTCCCCGGTCGAGCACAGCGCGGCCGGCATGCCGTGGCCCAGATGCCGCACCGCGAGGTCGCTGCGGTGCGGACCGACGGCGGCGCCCCCGGCGGCGGCGTCCTGCGGCCGGCTGTCGCGCAGCGCCGCACGCAGGCGCTCCTCCGCGGCAAGCGCCGGGCCGTCGTCGAGCCATTCCTCGACCTGGCCCGTCACCGCCACTGCGGCGCCCGGAAAAAGACCGGCGGGGGCCTCGCAGAGGCGCGCGAGGCGCGCGGTCAGCTCGCGCCGGGCGGCGGCGATCGCGACGCCGCGCTCGGCCATGTCGCCCTCCAGCGTATCGAGCCAGACGGCGTCGCCGCCCTCGCGCAGCAGGCGCGCCCGCTCGCGCAGCGTATGCTCGTAGGCGCTCACGCGGCCGGCATGCGCGGCATCGAAGCCGAAAACGAGCCGGTCGAGGAAGCGCCGCCGGCCCGATGCGCCTTCGGTGAAAAGGCGGTCCATCGGCGGCGTCAGCCAGACGGCGCTGACATGGTCCGACAGGCCGGTCTGGCTCCTGCTCTGCTTTCCGTCGATGCGGACGACCCTCCGGTTCACCGTTTCCGGCCGATGGCCGGTGCCGATTTCGACCATACCGCCCGGGGTGGCGACCGTTGCCGCCACGGTCCAGCCCTCGCCCTCCGGAGCGCCGTGGCGGTCCATTTCCTCGAGCCGCGCGCCGCGCAGGCCGCGTCCCGGCGCAAGCAGCGAGATCGCCTCCAGCAGGTTCGTCTTTCCCGCGCCGTTGGCGCCCGTCAGCACGATGGGCCGGGCGTCGAGATCGAGCTGGGCGCTTTCATAGCAGCGGAAACCGGTCAGTCGAAGCCGGAACACCGCTAATGCGACCGGACCCGGCGCAGCAGATTGATGCGCAGAAGCGAGAATCGCCGAACCTCCGCAGCTAGACGCGCATCGGCATCAGCACATAGAGCGCGCTCGGATCGTCGGAGTCGCGGATGACGGTCGGCGATGCGGCGTCCGCCATGCTGAACTGCGCCGTCTCCCCTTCGATCTGCTGGGCAATGTCCAGGAGATAGCGCGCATTGAAGCCGATCTCGATCGCTTCCTGCCCGTAGTCCACTTCGATCTCCTCGGTCGCGGTCCCGCTCTCCGGGCTGGAAGCGGTCAGCGTGACGAGGCCGTTCGCGACGTGGAGCTTGACGGCGCGCGACTTCTCGGTGGAGATCGTCGCGACCCGGTCGACCGCCGCGGCAAAGTTGCCGCAGTCGACTTCGAGCGTCTTGTCGTTGCCCGTCGGAATGACGCGATCGTAATCGGGGAAAGTGCCGTCGATCAGCTTCGAGATCAGCTCGACGTCGTCGAAGGCGAAGCGGATCTTCGCGTCCGAGAGCGCGAGCTCCACGTCATCCCCGGTTTCCTCGATGAGCTTGCGCAGCTCGTTGACGGTCTTGCGCGGAACGATGACGCCCGGAATGCCCGCCGCCCCCTGCGGCAGCGGCAGCTCGACCCGCGCCAGGCGATGGCCGTCGGTGGCCACGGCGCGCAGCATCTCGAGGTCGTCTTTCTTCGCCATGTGAAGATAGATGCCGTTGAGATAGTAGCGGGTCTCTTCCGTCGATATGGCGAAGCGCGTGCGGTCGATCAGGCTGCGCAGCTCGGCGGCCGGCAACTTGAAGCGATGCGGCAGGTCGCCGCTGGTCATCTGCGGAAAATCGCCGGGCGGCAGCGTCTGCAGCGTGAAGCGGGACCGGCCCGCGCGGAGCTGAAGCTGCTCTGCGTCGCCCGACGCGTCGAGCTCGATCTGGGCGCCGTCCGGCAATTTGCGGACGATGTCGTAGAGCGTGTGCGCGGGCGCGGTGGTGCTTCCGTCCACCGCGACAGCCGCCGGAACCGATTCGACGACGGCAAGATCCATGTCGGTCGCCGTCAGCCGAAGCTTCCCGCCCGACGCATCCATCTGCACGTTGGACAGGATCGGAATCGTGTTGCGCCGCTCGACCACGCTCTGCACATGGTTGAGGGATCGGAGGAGCTCGGCGCGTTCAATGGTGAGCTTCATGTGTTCTGTGTTTCGTTCCCATTGCCGAAAAAACGGGCGATACATCCCCGTCCGATGCCGGCTTCTGCCGGCCCGTTCGAAAGCGATCGACCAGAATGAGATGGTGTTTCGCGAACGGGGACAAAATATAGCACAACGCGGCGCGCGCCGCATCAAATTTGGCGCGAATCCGGGCTCGATGCTGTCATTTTAGCGGGCTGTTTTTAAACGATAATTTGCTTTCGCGGGCGGCCGCGAACCGGCGGCGGCCGCCGATCGCATATTTAGTTCTCCAACATCCGCCTCAGCAGCTCGATGTCTTCCGCAAAACCGCGGTCTGTGGAGCGCAGCTCGTCGACCTTGCGCACCGCGTGCATGACGGTCGTGTGGTCGCGGCCGCCGAATTTCCGCCCGATTTCCGGCAGCGATCGCGCGGTGAGCTGCTTGGCGAGATACATCGCCACTTGGCGCGGCCGCGCGACGGCGCGCGCCCGCCGCGCCGAATACATCTCCGACAGGCGGATGTTGTAGTGCTCCGCGACGCGCTTCTGGATTTCTTCGATGGTGACACGGCGGTCGTTTGCCCGGAGGATGTCGTGCAGCACATCCTGGGTGTTCTCCAGCGTCACCGGCCGGCCGACCAGCTTCGCATAGGCGCCGATGCGATTCAGCGCCCCTTCCAGTTCGCGGATGTTCGACGTGATCTTGTGCGCCAGGAACTCCAGCACCTTCTGGGGAATTGGCACCTCGAGCTGCTCGGCCTTGGCCTGCATGATGCCGAGCCGGAGCTCGTAGGTCGTCGGGTGAATATCGGCGACGAGGCCCCAGCCGAGCCGGGATTTCATGCGCTCCTCCATGCCCTCCAGATCGTTCGGCGATTTGTCCGCCGAGATGATGACCTGGTGGTTCTGGTCGACCAGCGCGTTGAAGGTGTGGAAGAACTCTTCCTGCGTGTTGTCCTTGCCGGCGATGAACTGCACGTCGTCGATCATGAGCACGTCGACGGAGCGGAACTGCTCCTTGAACGCCATCGTGTCCTTGTACCGGAGCGCGCGGATGAACTGGTACATGAACTTTTCCGCCGACAGGTAGATGACGCGCCGGTCGGGCCGGGTTTCCCGTATCTGCCAGGCGATGGCATGCATGAGGTGGGTCTTGCCGAGGCCGACGCCGCCGTAGAGAAACAGCGGGTTGAA
This sequence comes from Alphaproteobacteria bacterium, assembly GCA_009377445.1. GTDB lineage: Bacteria > Pseudomonadota > Alphaproteobacteria > UBA8366 > UBA8366 > WHUA01. Next base: position 585,979 of record WHUA01000001.1, read on the forward strand.
GGGCACGGCGCTCGCCTCGGCCACGCGGCGCGCGGCGGCGAAAGCCAGCTCGTTCGGTTTTCCGACGATGAAATTGGCGAAGGTGAATCGCGGATCGAGCGGCGCGCCGATGTCGTTGCCCGCGCCAGAACCCGCACCCGCCGCCGTCTTCGCCGCAACCTGCACCTGGAAGGCTGCGGGCGCGCTCGGCATGCCCCCCTCCAGGATGAGATCGACGCCTTCGATCTCCTCGATCTCGCCCTTCCAGAGGCGCGACAGCCTGTCGCCGTACTGGGAATCGACCCAGTCGCGCATGAACCGCGTCGGCGCCGACAGCTTCACGCGGTTGTCCGAATACCCGCAGAGCGTCAGCGGCTTGAGCCAGCTCCGGTAGGCCGCTTCCCCGTACTCCGCCCGCAGACGCCCCCGAATCCTCGTCCACTCCGCCGACAGCGATTTATCCATTACCAAACTGTACCCCTCCGTCTGCCCGCGACGGCATGCACCGTCGCAGTTGACGATTCCCCCAGGCGGGAACCGCCCGACACCCGACACCCCGTCTCAGGCGGCTGCGGACGCGATCCTTATCGACGTTTTGCGGCAGTCGCCAATTGTCTGGAAGCTCGATGCCAGCTCTGACGCGTGCTTGGAACAGGAGAGCCACAGGGCGCGCCGTCAAGATGCGCCCGGAAACTGAACATCCCCCACTTACGCCACGTGCCTTAATGCGGCGCCAGACCAAACACACGTACCGGTTGCGTTGCCGGTTCTCGAGAGCGCGGCGCTTCGTTGCTTTTCGGCCGTTCAGTCGCTCTCTCGGCGGAACCTTGTCTCGGATCGGTCCCGCATGACAGTTGTTGGCACAGTTCTCCCTGACAGATGAGACGGTCAATGTACCGGCGGCCCCGGATGTCTTCAACGGCTTTCAAGGCGCTTTCGCGGCGCACCCGGCAAATAATTCGTTTGACAGAAGCAAGCCCAAAACATGATGCGGAGCGAAGTCCCGAAGACTTCACAAGAAATAAAAAAACCGCGCCGGATCGGCGCGGGCAACAATGTTTCACTTTTGCAACAGCGCGGGCGGAACGCGCCCGCCGCCGTTCAGAGGGTTTTGATGCGTGCCGAAAGCCGCGAAAGCTTCCGCGCGACCGTGTTCCGGTGAAGCAGGCCCTTCGATACGCCCTTGTGGAGCTCCGGCATCATTGCCTTGTAGGCGGATTCCGCGGCTTTCTTGTCGCCCGCGCGCACCGCTTCTTCGACCTTCCGCACGAAGGTGCGAATCCGACTCGTGCGCGCCTTATTCTGAATTGTCCGGCGCTCGGTCTGCCGGATTCGCTTCTTGGCGCTGATCGTATGTGCCATTGCGCAATAAACCTTCTTCTTCGGAACTCATCGGTGGGCGGATTGCCCGGGCCCACCCGCCATTGACGGCAGACTCCGGAAGCAGCGGCTTATAATAGCCGCCTGACAGCGCGTCAAGCGCGGCAAGCCGTGCCGGCGCGCATCCGGCGACTCGGACGCATTTTGGCGCGCCTTTCGCGGCGCCGCCCGCCCCGCCTAACGGTTCTTGAACTGCGGCTTCCGCTTCTCGATGAATGCCGCCATTCCCTCCGACTGGTCCTCGGTCGCGAACAGGGAATGGAACAGGCGCCGCTCGAACCGGATCCCTTCGGCCAGCGTGGTCTCGTAGGCGCGGTTGACCGACTCCTTGGCGACGAAGACCGACGGGCGCGACAGGGCCGCGATCTTCGCCGCCGTCTTGAGCGCGTCCGGGAGCAGGTCGGCGGCGAGAACGATCCGGCTCACAAGGCCGCACCGCTCGGCCTCCGCAGCGTCCATCATGCGCCCGGTCAGGCACATCTCCATCGCCTTCGACTTGCCGACGAAGCGGGTGAGCCGCTGCGTGCCGCCGGCGCCGGGGATGATCCCGAGGTTGATCTCAGGCTGGCCGAACTTGGCGGTATCGGCGGCGATGATGAAATCGCACATCATCGCCATCTCGCAGCCGCCGCCGAGCGCATAGCCCGCCACCGCCGCGATGATCGGCTTGCGGACCTGCGAAACGCGCTCCCAGCCCTTGGTGATGAAATCCTCGAGGTAGCAGTCCATGTAGCTCTTCGGCTGCATCTCCTTGATGTCGGCGCCGGCCGCGAAGGCCTTTTCCGAACCGGTCAGCACGATCGCGCCGATGGCGCCGTCCGCCTCGAAATCGTCGAGCGCCCGGCCGAGCTCCTCGATCAATGGCGTGCACAGGGCGTTGAGCGCGTCCGGCCGGTTCAGCGTGACGAGGCCGACGGCGCCGTGGCGCTCAACGAGGATGTGGTCATAGGGCATAAGACAAGACTCCCGTGTTCATCGGTTGTGTGAGCCTCTTGGGCGCTTCCTCGAGCGTTATCCGCCGCGGCTGGCGTTTTTACCCGGCGAGAGCGTGAACCGGACGGTGAGCGTCCGGTCCTCGCCTTTGAATCCGATCTTCAGATGCTCGCCCTCGCGGCGATACTCGTCCCTGGCGACGGGTTTCCAGCCGAGCTGGGGCAGCGTCTTGCCATAGAAGCTGCGTACCGCGTCTTCCGTCACCGTTCCTGCGGCGTAGCCTTCGATGATGCGGCCGGCCGGGGTATCGAACACGATCCCTGCGCCGTCCACCGCGGCGAGTCCCGGCATGACAGGAAGATCGTCGAATCCCGCCAGAAATTCCCCGGCCGATGCCGGCTGGACGGCCAGCAGGAGCCAGGCGAGGGCGACGATGCTGCGGAGGAGTCGGGACATCACGTTGATACTCTGGTTACCTCTGGTGTCTTCCGCAATAGAAAGTGGAGCGGCCGCCCTGCGTGATGCGGCGGATCTCGCCGTCGCAGGCCCGGTTCGGCCCGCCCGGCGCGGCGCCGTGGCCGCACGGCTCCCCTTCGCGCCCATAGACCTGCCAGCGATGCTGGAAATAGCCTAGCTCGCCGGACGCCTGGACATAGTCGCGCAGGCTCGAGCCGCCGGCCGCGATCGCCTCCTCGAGCACGTCGCGGATGATCGGCACCAGCTTGCGCGTCCTCCGGCCGGGCACGGTGTATGCGCTGCGCCGCGGCGACACGCCCGCCCGGAACAGCGCTTCGCAGACATAGATATTGCCGAGCCCGGCGACGACTTTCTGGTCGAGGAGGGCTGATTTGATCGGCGTCCGCCGGCCGGCCAGAGCCTTGTCGAGATAGCCGGGAGAGAATCCGCCGGAAAGCGGCTCCGGCCCCAGGTCCCGCAGCATGCGGTGGCGGTGGAGCTCGGCCGTCGTGGTGAGGTCCATCAGCCCGAAGCGGCGCGGATCGCAGAACCGGATGGTGCAGCCGGCGTCGGTCACGAACTCCACGTGGTCGTGCGGTCCGTGCGGCGGCGGCAGGCCGTCGTGCATCGTCATCCGGCCGGACATGCCGAGATGGGCGATCAGCACCGTGCCGTCGTCGAGCGTCGCCAGCATGAACTTGGCGCGGCGGCTGAGGCTCTCGATGCGCCGGCCGCTGAGGCGCGCGACGAAATCGGGCGGCATGGGAAAGCGGAGGTCCGGACGCCGCTGGGTCACGCTGATCAGAACGTGACCCTCCAATTTCGGCCGCAACCCGCGGCAGACCGTTTCGACTTCCGGAAGCTCAGGCATGGGCGCAACTTCTAGCAAAGAATTACCGCCTGCGCTATCGTCCACGCCATGTCAGACGACGACAGCAGGCGGCCTGCCCCGAGGGGCGATCCCGGTGAAGAGCGCACGCATTTCGGCTTTCGCGAGGTCGAGGCAGGCGACAAGGCGGGACTCGTCCGTGGGGTCTTCGACAACGTCGCCGGCCGCTACGACCTGATGAACGATCTCATGTCTGGCGGCGTGCACCGCCTCTGGAAGTCGGCGCTGATCGACACGCTGCGGCCGCGCCCCGATACGCATCTCCTCGACGTGGCGGGCGGCACGGGCGATATCGCGCGGCGCTTCCTCGACGCGGGCGGCGGCCATGCGACGGTCTGCGACATCAACGAGACGATGCTGAAGGTCGGGCGCGACAGGGCGATCGACCGGGGCGTGCTGGCGGCGATCGACTGGCTCGTGGCGGACGCGGAGGCGCTGCCGCTCGGCGATGCGTCGGTCGGCGCCTACACCATCGCGTTCGGCCTGCGCAACGTGACGCATATCGGCCGCGCGCTCGCCGAGGCGCGACGCGTGCTGCGGCCCGGCGGGCGCTTCCTCTGCCTCGAGTTCAGCCATGTCTCCGCAGCCTGGCTGCAGGCGGCGTACGACCGATACTCCTTCAGCGTCCTGCCGACGCTGGGCGCGGTGGTGGCCGGCGACCGCGACGCCTACCGGTATCTCGTGGAAAGCATCCGCCGCTTCCCGCCGCAGGACCGGCTGGCGGAAATGCTCGGCGAAGCGGGCCTGAGCCTCGTCGGCTACCGCAACCTGACCGGCGGGATCGCGGCCATTCATTCCGCCTGGCGGATCTAGCGCCCGCCGCGGCCCGCATATGCTCAAAACGCTGAACAACCTCGCTCGGCTCGTCGCCATCGCCCGGACGCTCGCGCGGCATGACGCGCTGTTTCCGCTCGAAGAGGCAGGCGCCTCGCCGGCGCTGCTCTGGGTGCTGCGCCGCTCGGTCACCGTCCGGACGCGCGGCCGGCCGGGCGAGCGGCTGGCGGCGGCGATGATCGATCTGGGGCCGAGCTTCATCAAATTCGGCCAGTCGCTGGCCGTGCGTTCCGACGTGGTCGGCGAGGACGTGGCGGTCGACCTGTCGGCGCTGCACGCGCGCATGCCGCCCTTCCCGGCGGAGCAGGCCGTGGCGACGATCGTGCGCGAGCTGGAAGCGCCGCTCGCCGCGCTCTACCGCGAATTCGACAAGACGCCGGTCGCGGCGGCGTCGATCGCGCAGGTTCATTTTGCGGTGACCGCCGAAGGCGAGGAGGTCGCGGTCAAGGTGCTGCGCCCCGGCATCGAGGTGCAGTTCGCCCGCGATATCGACCTGTTCCGCTGGCTCGCGAATCTGGTCGAGCGATCCTTTCCCCGATTGCGGCGGCTGCGCTTCGTCGACGTCGTGGAGGCCTTCGCCGAATGGGTGAAGGACGAGCTCGACCTGCGCATGGAAGCCGCCGCCGCGTCGGAGCTCGCCGACAACATGGCCGGCGACCCGTCCTTCCAGGTGCCGCGGGTCGACTGGCGCCGCACCTCGCGCCGCGTGCTGACGCTCGCGCGCGTCGACGGCATCCCGATCAACGAGGTCGAGCGCCTCGCCGCGGCCGGGATCGACGCGCGGGAAGTGCTGGCGCGGTCGGCCCGGGCATTCTTCCGCCAGGTTTTCGAGCACGGCTTCTTTCATGCCGACATGCATCCCGGAAACATGTTCGTCGGCCACGACGGCACGCTGCTGCCCGTCGATTTCGGAATCATGGGGCGTCTCGACCGCAAGACGCGGCATTACCTTGCCGACATGCTGTTCGGCTTCCTCAACGGCGACTACGGGCAGGTTGCCGACGTCCATTTCGCCGCCGGCTACATCGCCCGCGGCCAGTCGCGCGAATCCTTCATGCAGGCCTGCCGCGCGATCGGCGAGCCGATCAAGGACCTGCCGCTGGACGATATCTCGGTCGCCCGGCTTCTGGCGCAGCTTTTCGAGGTGACGGAGCGCTTCAACATGGAGACCCAGCCGCAGCTCCTGCTGCTGCAGAAGACCATGCTGGTCGCCGAAGGCGTCGGGCGGCGGCTCGATCCGGAAACGAATATGTGGGTCGTCGCCCATCCGCTGATCGAGGACTGGATGATGGAGAACCGCGGCCCGCAGGCGCGGCTGCGCCAGTTGGCCGAGGATGCGGCGCAGGCCGCGGCGAGCCTGCCCGAGGTCGCCCGTCTCGCACGGCGCGCCTCGCTCGTGGTGACGGAAGACGGGCTCAGGCTGCACCCGGAAACCGTGCGGGCGCTGGAGCGGAGAAACGGCGGCGGCCCTGCCCGCGGCTGGCTTCTCGCGATCGCCGGCCTCGCAGCCGGCCTGCTGCTGGGCCTGTTGTGGTGAGCGGCCATGGTTAACGGCGGATTCACCATTCGCCATCGATAATGACGCGGGCCGAAGCCGGGCTTGCCGCGCGCGGCTTCAGGCATTAGGTATTATTCACAGCCGCCCGATGTGAAAAGCGGCGCCGCACAGGGTGGACCAGCTCCGATGCTTCAAGGCAGGCGCATACTCCTCATCGTCTCAGGTGGGATCGCAGCCTACAAGGCGCTCGACCTGGTGCGCCGGCTGCGCGAGCGCGGCGCGTCCGTGCGCTGCGTGCTGACCGAGGGCGGCGCGCAGTTCGTGACGCCGCTCTCGCTCGCGGCGCTGTCCGAGGACAAGGTCTACACCGAGCTCTTTTCGCTCACCGACGAATCCGAGATGGGCCATATCCGGCTGTCGCGCGAAGCCGATCTGCTGGTCGTGGCGCCGGCGAGCGCCGACATCCTGGCCAAGATGGCGGCGGGGCTGGCCGGCGATATCGCCGCCACGGCGCTGCTCGCGACCGACAAGCCGGTCATGATCGTGCCGGCGATGAACGTCCGGATGTGGGAGCATGCGGCCACCCGCGCGAATATCGCGACGCTCGAAAAACGCGGCGTGCTGCGTGTCGGCCCCGTCTCGGGCGACATGGCCTGCGGCGAGTATGGCGAAGGACGGATGGCGGAAGTGCCCGACATTGTCGCGGCCATCTTGAAGTTCTTCGCGACGCCCATGCCGGACCGGCCGCTCGCCGGGCGCCGCGCGCTCGTCACCAGCGGCCCGACGCGCGAGCCGATCGATCCGGTCCGCTTCATCGCCAATCATTCGTCCGGCAAGCAGGGCCACGCGATCGCCGAAGCGCTGAGCCGCCTCGGCGCGGAGACGATCCTCGTCAGCGGCCCCGTCACCCTGCCCGATCCGCCCGGCCTGTCGGCCGTCCACGTCGAGAGCGCGCGCGACATGCTGCGCGCCTGCGAGCAGGCGCTGCCGGTCGACGTGGCGGTCTGCGCCGCCGCGGTGGCGGACTGGCGGGTCAAGGATGCGAAAGATCAGAAGATCAAGAAAAAGAACGGGAAATCGCCGTCGCTGACGCTGGTCGAGAATCCCGATATCCTGAAGACGCTGTCGACGGCGGCCGGCAACCGCCGGCCGAGCCTCGTCGTCGGCTTCGCGGCGGAGACGGAGAACATCGTGAAGAACGCGACCGAGAAGCGCCGACGCAAGGGCTGCGACTGGCTGCTGGCGAACGACGTGTCGCCGGCCAGCGGCACCTTCGGGGGCGACAGCAACCGGCTCCACCTGATCCGCGAAGACGGCGTCGAGGACTGGCCGAAGATGAGCAAGGCCGACGCCGCGACCCGGCTCGCCCAGCAGGTCGCCGACCATTTCCGCGACCTGCCCTTCCGCCCGGCCGGAAAGGGCGCATGACCGTGGTCGATGTCGAGGTCAAACGGCTGCCGCACGGCGCCGGCCTGCCGCTTCCGGAATACGCCACGGCCGACAGCGCCGGGCTCGATCTTCTCGCCGCCGTCGATAGCGATCTCACGCTCCAGCCGGGCAAGCGCGCGCTCGTGCCGACCGGCCTCGCGATCGCCCTGCCGCAGGGCTACGAGGCGCAGGTGCGCCCGCGCTCGGGCCTGGCGCTCCGCAACGGCGTCACCGTGCTCAACAGCCCCGGCACGGTCGACGCGGACTACCGCGGCGAGGTCTGCGTCATCCTCGCCAACCTGGGCGACGCGCCCTTCGTCGTGACGCGCGGCATGCGCATCGCCCAGATGGTGGTGGCGCCGGTGAGCCGGCTGCGTTGGAGCGAGGTCCCAGACCTGCCCGGCAGCGAGCGCGGCGCGGGCGGCTTCGGGTCGACCGGGACGGGGGCCGCGCGGAAGTGATGCGGTTCACGCGCAAGCTCATGCATGCGGTGGAGGCGGTGCTCGACATCGCCTACCACGCCTCCGACACGCCGGTGCAGAGCAGGGACATCGCCGACCGCCAGGGCGTGCCGCGCCGCTACCTCGAACAGGTGCTACAGCAGCTCGTCCGCGCCAACATCCTGCGCGGCGTCCGCGGCCCGCGCGGCGGCTACCGGCTCGCCCGGGAGCGCCGGCGCATCGTGCTGGGCGAAGTGGTGCGGGCCGTGGCCGAGATCGAGCGCGCCGAAGCCGAGAAGGAGGCCGGCGCCGGCTCGGAGCTCGGCCAGCGCGTGCTCGCGCCGATCTGGGACGCGCTCGAGGAAGAGGCGATCCGCCGGCTCGACACCGTCACCGTCGAGGATCTGTGCCGGAAGGCGCGCGAGGCCGGCGTCGAGGGCCACGGCCGGGCACGGCCGGATTTCCGGATTTAGTCCGGGCCATGGCCTGCCGTCCTTGCCGCCGGCATCCGCGGCAACTACATTTCTTTCCCGTATAATCGCCCAATCCACAGATCGGACCGAAGACGATGGCCGCCGAAGGCGGAGAGTTCCGTGGCCGGATTTACGACAGCATCCTCGACACCGTGGGCGCGACGCCGCTGGTGCGTCTCTCCCGCCTGGCGGCGGACGCCGGCGTCGAGGCGGAAATCCTGGCCAAGCTCGAATTCTTCAACCCGATGGGCTCGGTCAAGGACCGCATCGGTGTCGCCATGATCGAAGCGCTGGAGCAGGCCGGGCGGATCGGGCCGGACACCGTGATCGTCGAGCCCACCTCCGGCAACACGGGCATCGCACTCGCCTTCGCGTGCGCCGCGAAAGGCTACCGCCTGATCCTGACCATGCCGGAGTCGCAGTCGATCGAGCGGCGCAAGATGATGACCTTCCTCGGCGCCGAGCTGGAACTGACGCCCGCGCGGGACGGCATGCAGGGCGCCATCCGCCGCGCCGAGGCGCTGGTCGCCGAGCTGCCGGACGCGGTGATGCCGCAGCAGTTCCACAATCCGGCGAACCCGGCCGTTCACGCGCGCACGACGGCGGAAGAGATCTGGCGCGACGCCGGCGGCCGGGTCGACGCGATGGTCGCCAGCGTCGGCACCGGCGGCACGCTCAGCGGCTGCGCCGAAATCCTGAAGCGGCGCAACCCGCAGCTCCGCATGATCGCCGTCGAGCCCGAGGACAGCCCCGTGCTGTCGGGCGGCTATGCCGGCGCGCATCTGATCGAGGGGATCGGCGCCGGATTCGTCCCTTCGATCCTCCGCACGGAACTGATCGACGAGGTGCTGACGGTCGCCAACGAGTCGGCCTTCGCCATGTCGCGCAGGGTGGCGCGGATCGAGGGCATCCCGGCCGGTATCTCGTCCGGCGCGGCCTTGTCGGCGGCGCTCGAAGTGGGCGGACGCTCCGGCATGGCCGGCAAGCGCATCGTCGTGGTGCTGCCTTCCTTCGCCGAGCGCTACCTGTCGACGCCGCTGTTCGACCGGCTGTAGAGTGAGGCCCATGGCGATAACCGACAAGCAGCTCGAGCGCTATGCCCGCCACATCGTGATGGACGAGGTCGGCGAGGAAGGCCAGGAAAAGCTCCTCGCCTCGAAGGTTCTGGTGATCGGCGCGGGCGGGCTCGGCTCGCCGGTGCTGATGTACCTCGCCGCGGCCGGGGTGGGCACGCTCGGCGTGATCGATTTCGATGTGGTCGATACCTCGAACCTGCAGCGCCAGATCGTCCACGGCACCGAGAATATCGGCGACCCCAAGGTGGCGAGCGCCGCCGAGCGGCTGCACGACATCAATCCCGAGATCGAGGTGCAGACGCACCGCCAGCGCTTTACACCGGAAAACGCGCTCGCGCTGATCTCGGGCTACGACCTCGTCGCCGACGGCAGCGACAACTTCACGACGCGCTACCTGGCCAACGACGCCTGCTATTTCGCGAAACGGCCGCTGGTGTCCGGCGCGCTGCTGCGCTTCGAGGGCCAGCTCTCCACCTTCCGGGCCTTCGAGGCGGGCGAGAACCGGCCCTGCTACCGCTGCCTGTTCCCGAGCCCGCCCGCGCCCAACATGGTGCCGCGCTGCGAGACGGCGGGCATCTTCGGCGCGGTCGCGGGCGTCATCGGCACGTTGCAGGCGACCGAGGTGCTGAAGGAGCTGCTCGGCCTCGGCAACAGCCTGGCGGGCCGGCTCATGCTCTACGAGGGGCTGTCCGGCAGCTTCCGCACCCTCACCGTCAAGCGCGACCCCGCCTGCGCGCTGTGCGGCACGCAGCCGACGATCGAGGGATTGGCGCCGGTAGAGGCGCATTGAGTTAAGAGCGAGAGCACCTCATCCTTCGACAGGCTCAGGATGAGGCAACTTATTGCCAAAAAAGGAAAATTCCTCATGCTGAGCCCGTCGAAGCATGAGCTTCCGGCACAGGACCCTCAGTACTCCGTAACCAGCACCCGGTCCGGCGGCTTGTGCCCGTCGGCGAAGGTGCGGATGTTGATGATCACCTTCTCGCCCATCGCCTGCCGCCCTTCGATGGTGGCGGAGCCCATGTGCGGCATCAGGACCACATTGTCGAGCCGGAGCAGCTTTGGGTTGACCGAGGGCTCGTGCTCGAACACGTCGAGGCCCGCGCCGGCGATCGCACCCGTGCGCAGCATTTCGGCCAGCACGTCCTCGTCGATCACCTCGCCCCGGCTGGTGTTGACGATGTAGGCGTCCGGCTTGAGCAGGCGCAGCCGGCGCGCGGACAGCAGGTGGTATGTGGCCGGCGTGTGCGGGCAGTTGACCGAGACGATGTCCATCTGCGCCAGCATCTGGTCGAGGCTTTCCCAGTAGGTCGCCTTCAGCTCCGCCTCGACGTCGGGATGCACGCGGCGGCGGTTGTGGTAGTGCACCGAGATGCCGAAGCCGGCGGCGCGGCGCGCGACCGCGCGGCCGATCCGGCCCATGCCGATGATGCCGAGGCGCTTGCCCCAGATGCGGTGGCCCAGCATCCAGGTCGGGCTCCAGCCGGTCCATTTGCCGTCGCGCACCGCCCGCTCGCCCTCGATCAGGCGGCGCGGCACGGCGAGGATCAGCGCCATGGTCATGTCGGCGGTATCCTCGGTCAGCACGCCCGGCGTGTTGGTCACCGTGATGCCGCGCGCGTGGGCCGCGGCGAGATCGATATGGTCGACGCCGGTGCTGAACGACGCGATGAGCTTGAGCCTGCTTCCGGCCGCCGCGATGACCTTGCGGCCGATCCGGTCGGTCACGGTCGGAACCAGCACGTCCGCCGCCCGCACAGCCTCGGCGAGGGCCGCCTGCGACATCGGCCGGTCGCCGGGGTTCAGCCGCGTGTCGAATAGCTCCGTCATGCGCGCTTCGACCGCTTCGGGGAGCCGGCGCGTGACGACCACGGCGGGTTTCTTCTTCGGCACTGTCCGTCGCCTCGGCATCTGAGGAATGGACAGCGGTTTACACAGGCGTGGCCGGTATTGTCCAGCGCCGTCGACGCAACATGCTTGACCCGGCACGAATCCCGCCCTTTTATAGGGCCGGACGCGGTGTGTTGCGTGGGTTGGTCTTAGGGTGGGTTATGAGCTCTCTGCGTCTGATGAGATGGTACATTGCCGCGGCGCTGGTTTTCGCGCCGGCGGCGTCGCTCTTTGCACAGGACAGTCAGGTCGCCCGGACGACAGAAGGCGACGTCACGCGCTTCGGCTCGCTCCGGGCCGACGACGTCAACGTGCGCGCCGGGCCCGGCGTGCGCTATCCGGTGAAATGGAAGTTCGTCCAGCGCAACATGCCGGTCCAGGTCATCGCGGAATACGACACCTGGCGCAAGATCCGCGACTGGGAAGGGGCGGAAGGCTGGGTCCATCGCGCCATGCTGTCGTCCAAGCGCAGCCTCATCATGCTGGGAAAGGGGCAGACGCTCCGGAAGGACGCGACCGACGATTCCGTGGCCGTGGCGCGGCTGGCGACCGGCTATGTCGTGACGGTCTCCCGCTGCCGCGTCGACTGGTGCGAGGTCGACGCCGACGGTTACGAGGGCTGGGTCAAGCGCGATGGCGTGTGGGGCGTCCCGCCCGGCGAGAAGCTGCAGTAAAGGGATTCACAACGAGGTTTCGTGGATGCGCGTGTCGAGCACGCGTATGACGTTCGTTATTCGGATAAATAACTTGCCCGTCGTGCGCGGACTTGATCCGCGCACCCACGAACTCACTGCATCTATTGACTGAAATCCGCCGCCAGCGCCTGCCGCACCGGCTCGGGCACAATCGCCATGTGGGAATACTGCGGGTGGCGGAAGCCGATCACCACCTGCGCGCCGTCGGCACGGAATTTGCGCACCTGGCCGTCGGTGAAGGGGAAGTGTATGAACTGCACCGACGAGGCTTTGCCTTCCTCCGAGGTGCGGTCGACGTCGGCTTCCGGCACGCCGGCGATCTTCTCACCGTCGAGCTCCAGGAACGCGCTTTCCTCGACGCCGCCGAGCTTGGCCAGGAAATTGGCCCGCCGGACCGGCTCGTCGATCTCGAACATGACGGTGCAGACCAGCTCGCGACCCTTGGGGATGAGCGGATTGTAGGCGGCCAGCTCGTCGGGAATCTGCTCCTCGCCGCCCTTTTCGATGAACAGCATCTCCTGAACCTGCCACCACATGGTGTGGTAGTTCTCGAAATAGAAGGTGGCGACGGGTCCGACCTCGATTCGGCGGCTCTTCTTGACGTCGACCAGCTCCTGCCGCTTCGACTTGCGGATCTTCGCGAACTCCTCGAGCGGCAGAATGTCGGCGCGGGTAATCTCGGTCTTGGCTGTCATCTCTGGCGACTCCTGATTCCGTCTCCTGCTTTGCGGCTATATGGGGATTCCGTAGGCGCGGGCGAAGAGGATGATCGGATGGGCGACGGTCTCGATTTCCGGCTTGTCGCCCTCCAGCCGCTCGATGCCCTGGGCGATATGAAGGCCGGCGAGCGGGCATTCCGAAGCCAGGAAATGCTTGGCATTGCGGACCGCCTGGCGCGCGACCGGCTTGCCCACCTTCAGCGCGGTCTCGAAATTGTCCGTCATGACGCCCCACGAGCCGCCGTGCCCCGAGCACCGCTCGATCACCGCGATGTCCGCCTCGGGCATGAGGCGCAGCATCTCGGCCGCCTTGGCGCCCATGTTCTGGGCTCGCGCGTGGCAGGCGAGGTGGATGGACACGCCGCCGTCGATCCTGCCCAGCCCTTCGGCGAGGCCTTCCTTCTTGGCGATGCCGACGACGTATTCCGAGATGTCGTGCGTCGCCTCGGAGAGCTTCATGACGTTCTCGTCGCCGCCGGCGATCAGCGGCCATTCGAACTTCATCATCAGGGCGCAGCTCGGAACCAGCGCGATCACATCGTAGCCCTTGTCGATCCACGGCCGCAGCTCGGCCGCGACGCGCCCCGCCTTCTCGGCGACTTTGGCGATGTCGCCCTGTTCGAGCTGCGGCATGCCGCAGCAGCCCGGATAGACGACCTCGGTTTCGACGCCGTTGCGCGCCAGCACGGCGCGGGTGGCGACGCCGATCTCCGGGTTGTTGTAGTTGCCGTAGCAGGTGGCGTAGATCACCGCCTTGCGGCCGTAGGCCGGGGCGTCCCTGTCGACCTCGACCGGGTCCGCCTTGGCGCGGGCGACGAAGCTGCGCCCGTTGAACTTCGGCAGCGCCGCTTCCTTGTGCACGCCGCCCATGGCCTGCAGCAGGGGCCGCGTCAGCGCATTGCCTTCGCCCGCGGCCCAGTTGGCGAGCGGGGCCACGGCGCCGGCTAGCTTGCCGTTCCGGTCGGTCTTGGTGAGCTGCGTCTCGGCGAAGCCGCGCACGCCCTTGCGCTGCTCGACCGCGCGGTAGCGCAGCATCAGGTGCGGGAAGTCGAGGTCGAACTCGTGCGGCGGCACATAGGGGCACTTGGTCATGAAGCACATGTCGCAGAGCGTGCAGGCGTCGGCGACGGGCTTGAAATCCTTGCTGTCGACGGCGTCCAGCTCGCCCGTCGTCGAGGCGTCGATCAGGTCGAAGAGGCGTGGAAAGCTGTCGCACAGATTGAAGCAGCGCCGGCAGCCGTGGCAGATGTCGAACACCCGGCGCAGCTCGGCGTCCAGCTTTTCCGCGTCGTAGAAATCCGGATCGTCCCAGGCTATGCGGTGGCGTGTCGGCGCCTCGAGGCTGCCTTCGCTCATGGCTGTTCGTCCCCTCTAGGCAAAGCTATGCACAGATATACCCGCGGCGCCCAGTTGCCGCTTCCGCGTTGCCGCTTCCGCGCCGCCGCAACCGTGGCCGGGGGCGAAGCGCCCCGGCCCGGTCCGGCGTGCCGATCGCGACGGATCAGTCGATGTCGTTCAGCGCCTTCTGGAAACGGCCGGCGTGGCTCTTCTCGGCCTTCGCCAGCGTCTCGAACCAGTCGGCGATCTCGTCGAAGCCTTCCTGGCGGGCGGTGCGCGCCATGCCCGGATACATGTCGGTGTATTCGTGCGTCTCGCCGGCGATAGCCGCGGCGAGATTCAGCGAGGTGCCGCCGATCGGCTTGCCCGTCGCGGGGTCGCCGACTTCCTCGAGAAACTCGAGATGGCCGTGCGCGTGGCCGGTCTCGCCTTCCGCGGTCGAGCGGAACACGGCGGCCACGTCGTTGTAGCCTTCGACGTCGGCCTTCTGCGCGAAATAGAGATAGCGGCGGTTCGCCTGGCTCTCGCCCGCGAATGCGTCTTTCAGATTGTTTTCGGTCTTCGTGCCTTTCAAGGACATCGGTCCCTCCTGGTAGTCGTTCCCTTTCCAACCGTTCGAACGGTGCGTCCGAATGCGGGCCCGGCGGCGCGCCGGGACAGGGAATATCCGGCGGCGACGGGCGCGCCTCTCTTATATGAACCAGCAAAGAGCCGGAGTCAACAGATTAGAATTAATCTAAACTGATTTTTATCGAGTTGAGTTAGGCTAGGATTTCTTCAGCCGGATGATCACGTCCACGCGCTTCACCTCGGTCCCGTCGGGGGTGGCCGGAAGCCGTGCGACGGAAAGCGCTGCCGCCGGAATATCGGTCAGCTCGCCCTCGTCCTCATGGAAGAAATGATGGTGATCGGTGATGTTGGTGTCGAAATACGAGCGCCCGGACTCCACAACCACCTCGCGCATCAATTCCGCCGCGGTGAACTGGTGAAGCGTGTTGTAGACGGTGGCCAGCGACACCTTGATATTGGCCGCATGCGCCTCGGAATGCAGTTGTTCGGCCGTTACGTGCCGGTCCGCGCATTCGAACAGCAGTTTCGCCAGCGCCAGCCGCTGCCGCGTCGGGCGAAGCCCTGCGGCTTTCAGGCGGTCGAGGACGCCAGTATAGGGACGAACATTCATGCGCTTTGACTTAGGCCAAGTGATCCGCATGTAAAGGCAGTAGCAAAAATAAAGCCATTTGAACAGCGCAAATATCGAACTCTTTCGAATAATTCAAAAGAACGGGGCCGGCCTCGGAATCCGGCCTTTCCGGGCGCGAAATCCCGAGGCAGGCCTCAAGATGCATGGTTAACCGGGCCCGATTGGTACTATATATGCGGGGATGAGCAAACGGCCCAGCAACAACAGGCGGTCGAAACGCGCCGCCCCGCCGCTCCGCGCCGACCGGCGCGACCGCATCCGGCCCGCGGGACGGCGGCCGCCGCCCGAAGAGCCGTCGCGTCCCTTCCTCTCCCGCTTCGTGTGGTTCGCCCTCACGGCCGCCGTCTGGCTGGTGCTCGGCGCGGCCGCGGTGATCGCCTGGTATGCCCGCGACCTGCCCGACATTGCCGACCTCGAGCGCGCGACCATTCGCAAGCCGATCGTCACGGTGCTGGCGGCGGACGGCTCCGTCGTCGCCCGCTATGGCGACATCCACGGCGACGCGGTGCGTGTCCGCGACCTGCCGCCCCATGTCCCGCGCGCCTTCCTCGCCATCGAGGACCGGCGGTTCTACGACCATCCGGGCGTCGACGTGCTGGGGATCATCCGCGCGGCCGTGCGCAACTTCAGCGCCGGCGGCATCCGCGAGGGCGGCAGTACGATCACCCAGCAGCTCGCGAAGAACCTGTTCCTCACCCGCGAGCGGACATTCCGCCGGAAGTTACAGGAGCTGCTCGTGGCGCTTTGGCTCGAGCACCGGTTCACCAAGGACCAGATTCTCGGCATCTACCTGAACCGCGTGTATTTCGGGGCCGGCGCCTATGGTGTCGACGCCGCGGCGCACCGCTATTTCGGACGCGGCGCGGAAAAGCTGACGCTGTTCGAGGCGGCCGTGCTGGCCGGCCTCGTCAAGGCGCCGTCGCGCGACAATCCGATCGTCGCGCCGAAGCGTGCGGCGCAGCGCGCCAACCTCGTGCTGGCGCAGATGGCGCGCTCGGGCTGGCTCAGCGAATCGGCGGCGGCGCGGGCGCGGCGCGACGAGGTGCGCTTCGGGCCCAGCCGGGTGGACAACACGAGCGCCAAATATTTCTCCGACTGGATTCTCGACCGCGTCGACGACTATATCGGCTTCGTGTCCGGCGACGTGGTCATCCGCACGACGATCGATCCACGCCTGCAGCGCGATGCCCAGGAAGCCGCGTCGCAGGTGCTCGCCGACAGCGCCAAGCTCAGGGTGTCGCAGGCGGCGATGGTCGTCTTGAGCCCGGACGGGGCGGTGCGCGCGATGATCGGCGGCCGCGACTACGGCGAAAGCCAGTACAACAGGGCGACCCGCGCGCTGCGCCAGCCGGGCTCCGCGTTCAAGCTGTTCGTCTTCCTTGCCGCGCTCGAATCCGGCATCCGGCCCGACGATCAGGTGTCCGACCGGCCGATCACCGTCGACGGCTGGTCGCCGCGCAACGCGGGGACCGTCTACCGCGGCGACGTGACCTTTCGCGAAGGCGCGGCGCGATCGTCGAACGCGGTCGCCGTCGCGCTGACCGAGCGGGTCGGCCGCGACAAGGTGATCCGCGCGGCGCGCCGGCTCGGCATAACCTCGCCGCTCCGCGCCGACCCGTCGCTGGCGCTGGGCGCACACGAAGTGACCTTGCTCGAGCTCACGGGCGCCTATGCGACCGTCGCGAACGGCGGCGCCGGCGTCTGGCCCTACGGCATCGAGGAGATACGCGACGGCGCCGGGCGCGTGCTGTACCGGCGGCGGGGCGACGGGCCGGGCCGCGTGATCGGCGCGGAGTATGTCGCGGGGCTGAACGATCTCTTCTCGGCGGTCGTGCGCTGGGGCACGGGCAAGGCGGCGCGCATCGACCGGCCCGCCGCCGGCAAGACCGGCACCAACCAGGACAATCGCGACGCGTGGTTCGTCGGCTATACGCCGGACCTGGTCGCCGGGGTGTGGCTCGGAAACGACAACTTCTCGCCGATGCAGGACGTGAGCGGCGGCTCGCTCGCGGCGCGCATGTGGCAGCTCTTCATGAGCCAGGCGCTGAAGGGCGTTCCGGTCCATCCGCTGTCCGGCGTCCCGCCCGACCTGACGCGGCGCTAGATCAACTGCAACTTATCTGCGTCCGATAGAACGCAGGTTGCTCTAGCCCGTCATCCGTACCGGTAGAGCTGCTGGCCCTTGCCGTTGAGCCATTCGCGCGACCGCTCCATATGCGGCGTGAGCCGCTGCACGGCGCGCCAGAAAGCCGGCGAATGATTCATCTCGAGAAGGTGCGCGACCTCATGCGCGACGACGTAGTCGAGCACAGAGTCGGGCGCGAGAATGAGCCGCCAGTTGAAAGATAGATGGCCGTTCGCGCCGCAGCTTCCCCAGCGGCTCCGCTGGCTGCGGACGATGACCCGCCGGACGCGGCGGCCGATCTTTTCCGCCTTGCCGACGCAGAGCGGCGAGATCGCCCGCGCGGCCTCGCTCTTCAGCCAATCGGTCACGCGGCGGGAAAGATGCTCGGCGCGGCCGAACACCCGGATCTCGCCGTCGACGCATTCCACCACGCCCCGCACTCCGGGCACGTGCCTGATGCGGTGATCGACGCCGCGAAAGGGGATGATCGCCCCGTCGGCAAAGCTCACCCGCGGCGGCAGCTTGGCCAGCCGGTCGAGCAGCCAGTCCTCGTGTTCGCGTACCGCCGCCTTCGCATCCGCCAGCGCGGCATAGAGAGGCATGATGATCTTCGCGCCGCCGAGCGAAGCGTCGATGTGAATGGTGATCTGCCGCGCCCGCCGGTGCCGCCTGATCGGCACCGTGATGGGGCGGCCGCCGAGGTTGAGGCAAATTTCGCGGGTTACCGGCAAGGTCCCCCCGCAGCCCGCTTGCCGAACGGATCGCGCACTTCGTCGAGCCAGCCCTGGATATGGTCTTCCAGGTCGTCGACCGCGTCTTCGGAGACCGCCTCGCCCCGCACGGAGACGCCCGCGGCGTGAACCGTGCCCGGGTCCCCCGATACCAGCGGATGCCACCAATGGAGGTCGCGCCCTTCCGCGACCAGTCGGTATGCGCAGCTCCGCAGGCCAGGGACCGCTGCGGGCGTGAGCTGTACGCAATCGGACACGTTCTTCTGCCGGTTGGCATAATCGCCGCAACGGCAGGTCCCGAGGTCGAGATACCGGCAAGCGACGTTCGTCAGGGCGATGTCGCCCGTGTCCTCGTCTTCAAGCTTGTGCAGGCAGCATTTCCCGCAACCGTCGCAGAGCGATTCCCACTCCTCGGCGGTCATCTCGTCGAGACGCTTGCTCTTCCAGAAGGGAAGCTCCATCGCAGGACCGTTGGTAAGAGCGCCCGGATGCAGAACCTACCACATCTGGGGAGTTTGCCGGAAGCGCAAACCAGGACGGCGCGAAGACTTTGATGCGGCCGCCTTTGTCTGGCAGGATACCCCACGGCGCGGGGGGTGGGGGGACCGGCAGGCAGGGGAGAAGATGTTTCGCCGAACAACCGCATATCCCGCGCGGCGGCCGGCCAGGCGCGGCCCCGCCCGGCTCCTCGCCGTCCTGGCGTTCGCCTTCCTCGCTCATGCCGGCGCCGCGCAGGCCGCCATCGGCTGGAACCCGATCTTCGATTATGCGCAGAGCGGCGATACCGGGGCCGTGGACTATCTCCTGAAGAAGGGGGAATCCATCGACGCCGTCAATTCGGGCGGCGAAACCATACTGACGATCGCCGCGGCGAACGGCCACCTCGATCTGGTCGAGCTCGCGATCGCCAGCGGCGCGCGGATCGACCACGAGAATGGCTTCGGCAAGACGGCATTGTGCTGGGCCGCGGAGCGCGGGCACCGCACGGCGGCCGAGCGCCTGCTTCAACACAAGGCGGACGTAAATCATCAGACGCGCGACGGGATGACGCCGCTCATGCTCGCCGTGCGCGCCGGCCGCGCGCCGATCGTCCAGCTCCTGCTGCGCCACAAGGCCGACATGAGCCTGCAGGACTACACCGGGAAAAGCGTGCTCGACTGGGCGCGCGACGGCCGGGACCGCCGGATCGAGGAGATGCTGCGCCGCGCGGGAGCGAGAGGGTGACGCGCCGCGGCTCGCGCGCCAGATCAATTTACCTGCAATCAGGTGGAATCACCTGATTGCAGGTAAATTGATCTATCTTAAAAGGTAGAGCAACTTATCTGCGTCCGATCGGACGCAGGTTGCTCTAGAGCGCGCCCAGCTCTTCGGAGAGCTTGGTTTTGAAATCGGTCAAGGTGGCGACCAGCTCTTCGAGCGTTTCGTCGTCGATGACGCCGATCTCGCTGGCGAGGAGCATGAGGTATTCCAGCTCGCTCGCGTATCCCGACGCCTGTTGCAGCCCTTGCTTGAGGTCGTCGTTCGATCCGCGGCCGCACGCATGAACGATGCTCCGCGGAATGTTGAGCGCGGCGTGCGCGATGGCGCGGGTGACGCCGAAGGATTCGCTCTCGGGAAAGGACTGGCTGAGGTCGTGTATTTCGACGACGAGGTCATGGGCGGCATGAAGCACATCGAGTTCGCGGAAGTCTTTCATGGCGCTGTAATCTGACGATTGCCGAAATGAGTCAAGAGGCAAGCGCGCCGAGAATCCATCCTTCTTCCTGCTCGATGCAGCGCCGTTCCGCGGCGCCGAGCGCAGCGCCGCCGCCGAACAATTCCTCCAGCTTTCCCGCGGTGTCAAGCGCGGCGAAATGCCGCGCGATCGCCACGACCTGCGCCGCGTCCTTGGGCTGGCCGGGCGCGGCGGCGACGGCAACCTGCGATGGATAGATCTCGGCGAGCAGGAGTCGTGGACGCGAGTCGAACCGCAGCCCGGTCTCGAACGGCCAGATATGCGTGGCGAGGGCCAATCGCGGATCGCGCCGCATCTGCCACACGCGCGGTATCCCCGTCAGCGCCTGGCTTCCGGCGGCGCCGGCGCCGGCAAGTTTCCATACGGGCTGCGTCGAGCGGAGCCGCAGGTCGCAGAGGCGCCGTTCGCCGAGGTCGTCCGCGCCGTGCGGGCGGCGGCCGCGCCGGAGCAGATACCGCCGGCTTTCCTCCCGCACGTTGCCCCAGAAGGGAAAGGCCTCTCCGGAAAGCCGCTCGTTCAGGCTTTCCGCAAGATCGAAGCGGTTGTTGCGATTGTCGGGCGCGTCCTCGAGCCCGTCGCTCAGCGCCTGCCACATGTGCCGCCAGGCGAGGTCCCGGAAGCCGAGGCGCGCGGCCGTGCCGCAGGGAAACCCGAGCGGGAAATCGAAGCCGGCCAGGACCCGCTCCCCGGCGTCGAGGAGCCCCGCCAGCCGGGCGCAGAGCTCGCGCGTCGCCCGGTCGCGCGTCGGCGGATTTTCGAGTTCTTCCAGCCGCAGCCCGGCGCTATCGTGGCGCAGCACTGCATACCAGATGCTGTCGCGCCCCCGGCGGGGAACGCCCGCGGCGCTCCAGTCGACCATCACATACGCGTCGAACAGCCGGGACATGAAGGCGATGGCCCGGACGCCGGTCCGTCAATTGAGGGCGGACAGCGCCTCGCGGAGCGAGTCCGCCTGCGGATTGAAATACTTGCCCTCGAGCACGACGCCCTTCGCCGTGGCGTTGTTGCTGCCGTAGTAGCTGTGGTTCCATTCCACGCGCGGATGGATGACGGCGCCTTCGATGCTCGCGCCGATATAGGCGCCCGCGTTGCGCGAGAAGCTGTAGATGTCCGCCCGAAGGTTCGTCGTCGTCGATGCCTCAGCGCCGACGCCGACGGGGCCGACCGCGACACTGACGTCGCCGCCGAGCTTCACTTCGTTGTTGATGACCGAATTGATTCCCTTGCTGGTCATGATGAGCAGAATCATTTCCGAAGACTGCCCGCCGAACTGCAGCCCGAAGCTGGCGCCGCCCAGCGTGTAGAATGCGGGATAGCTCCACCGGCCGCCATCGCCTTTGGCGAGAAGGACGCCGCTGCCGCCTTCCGCGCCGACGAAGAAGGCGCCCTTCAGCACGGAGGGGAAGACGACGACGGCCTTTGCCGATTTCATCAGGTTCCGCACCGTCGGGCCGACTTCCTGATCCCGCGCGAAGCCCTGTACGGCGACGCGAGCCTTGTCCACGAGCCCCTCCTGCTCCGGCGCCGCGAATGCCGGCGGCGTCGACGCAGCGACAGCCAGGGCGACAATCAAGCAAAGGCGGACGAAAGGTCGGTACATCGGGCAACTCCCGTCATTGGATGTTAGTGCTGGCAGCAAGAGCGAATCACACTGGGCGCGAAATGTCCACCGGGGCGGATACCCTTCCGGTCTTCTAGCCGAGCCGGCGGATCGGGCCGCTGCCTTCGATGGTGCCGGCGACCGCTTCGGGCCGGCCCTTGCCGCGGACGATGATGTTGAAGATCACCGTGCCGCGCGCCGGGATCGCAAATCTCGGGAAAGTCACCGTGCCGCCATCGACCGTGGGCGGCTCGGGCAGGGCGATGTCGGCCTTGATGGTTTCGCCCAGCTCGGCCGACAGCACTTCGCTGCCCGCGCCGAAGCGCACCGCGATCGGCTCCGCGATCTGCTCCTGCGCAAGCGCGAGCTCGCCCCAATTGAACAGCCCGAACCGGACCAGCTCGACGCCGTCCTCCGAGGCGAGCGCGGCGAGCGACGGGAATTTTCCGCGAAGCTCGGCGTCGGCCTTGCCGAGCGGCGTCGCGACGCATTCATAGGCGACGCTGCGGCGCGGCGCCGCCGCCCGGTCCATGGACTTCCGGCTCGACTGGAACAGGTAGATGAACAACGCGAGCAGAACGCCGCCGACGATGAGGAATATGATGGGTGAGCCCGAGAGGTCCGCGTCGTCCATGCGGGGAGCCTAGCAGCGGGCCGGGCGCGATTCCAGCGGCTATAGATGAGGCGACCAGTTCACCATGGCGACGCGCCAGGCGCTTGCTGGGTCTTCGTGGAGCATGTGATCCAGCCGTGTCACCGAGCAGTTGGCGATGCTGATGGACAGAGCGCGCTCGTAGTCGAGGGACAGCGCATGCGCCAGGGCCGCCTTGATGGTGCCGCCGTGGGCGACGCAGACGATGTCCTTCCCCGCATGCGCCCGGGTGAGCCGCTCGACCGTCGGGATCACCCGCGCGACCAGATCGGCGAAGCTCTCTCCGTTCGGCGCCCGCTCGCCGGCGGGCGCGAGCCAGAAGCGGCGGATGTCGCGGCCCCGCTTGGCGGCGAATTCGAGGCGCAGCTCCCCCTGCCAGTCGCCGAGATGCTGCTCGCGCAGCGCCGGCTCCAGGATCGACTTCGGCAATGCGAGGCCGGCGCCGGCGATCGCGGCCGCGGTCTGGATGGCGCGCTGCAGGTCGCTCGTCACCAGCACGGCGTCGCGGGGCAGGGTCTCCGCCAGCGCGGCGAACAGGGCGGCATTGGAACAGTCGGCCGGCAGGTCGGTCTGGCCGTAGATCCTGTTCTCGCTCTGGATGACGGGCGCGTGGCGGATCCACCACCAACGGGTTTCGGTCATGATCGTCACTCGGAAAAGGGGCAGTGGACGGACATCAGGTTATACTTGTCGCGACGGCCGGGGCCAAGCGGGCATCGCATGATCGTTTGTTGACGGCCATGGCCTCTGCGGGCGATACCGCGCCTGCGCGTTCCGATGCCTGCCCAATGAATCGAGAGATGACCGATACGCTCGACCCGTCGCTCGCCGAGATCCGCGGCCTGATCGAAGGCCTTCCGGCCTGGGGGGATGGCCACGCCCCGGATTCCGGCAATACCAGCGTTCCGGAAGCGGGCTCGCTCGGCCTGCTGGATGGGCTCGCAGCCTGGATGGGCGCCGGAACCGGCCGGATTCCGCCCCGGCTCGAACGGCCGCGCGCGGCGGTTTTTCTCGGCCGGTGGGGCGAGTCCGGCGATGCCGATGCGGCATCGACGCTCGACGCGCTGCGGGCAGGCCGCGCGCGGCCGAATGCGCTGTGCCGCGCCTACGACGCGGAGCTGCGCGTCTACGAAATGGCGATCGGGGCCGGCGCCGGTGGGCTGACGCAGCAGCAATGCGCCGCAGCCATGGCGTATGGCATGACGGCGGTCGAGGAAGGGCTCGATCTGCTTTGCCTCGCCGCGCCCGGGCCGGGCGCTTCGGAGGCCGCGGCGCGCCTGTCGGGCTCGTTGTTCCACGAAGCCGGCGGCGACCCGCTCGCCGCACTGGCGCGCCATGGCGGTCATGCCCTCGCGGCGCTGGCGGGGGCGCTGGCGGCGGCGCGCGTCGCCCGGGTTCCGGTCATCCTGGACGGCTTCGCCGCATTGGCGGCGGCAGCGGCGCTGCACTGCCTGAACCGGTCGGCGCTCGACCACTGCGTTCTCGCGCAGCAGCCGGCGGCGGGCGCATGCCGGCAATTGCAGGAACGGCTCGGCAAGGAATCGGTCTTCGATCTCGGCATCTCTGTGGAG
Organism: Alphaproteobacteria bacterium; assembly: GCA_009377445.1. GTDB lineage: Bacteria > Pseudomonadota > Alphaproteobacteria > UBA8366 > UBA8366 > WHUA01. Next base: position 609,622 of record WHUA01000001.1, read on the forward strand.
GACGGCAGCGCCGCGCTGCTCGTCCTCGGGCTGCTGCGCGGCGCGCTGGCTCAGCCGGACGCGTGAACGGCTACTCGCCGAGCTGGTGCAGCAGGCCCTGCCGACGCGCGAGGCGGAAGCTCAGCGTGAAGGTGAGCCCGCCGAGCACGAGGTAGACAAGATTGAGCAGCATCGCGCCGACCAGGAGATCGCCGCGGAATACCCCATTGAACAGGATTGCGCGCATCCCTTCGAATACGTAGGCGGGCGGCAGGGACCAGGCGACCGCCTGCAGCCACGCCGGCAGCACGTCCACAGGGTAGTAGATCGCGCTGACCGGGGCGATCAGGAACAGCGCCATCCAGGCGACGCTTTCCGCGCCGAGCCCGACCCGCAGCAGCAGCGCGGTCACGAACAGCCCGAGCGCCCAGCCCGTGATCATCAGGTTGCCGAAGAAGGCGACCAGCGGCAGGCCGAGGTCGAACAGCGAGAAGCCGTAGAGCGGAATGGCGAGCGCCGCGGCCGGAATGACGCCGATCAGCGTGCGGATCAGGCTGATGACGGTCAGCGACAGAACCATCTCGTAGGGTCTCAGCGGGCTGATGAAAAGCTGGCCCAGATTGCGGGACCATAGCTCTTCCATGAAGGAGATGGTGTAGCCGAGCTGGCCGCGGAACAGGATGTCCCACAGCAGGACCGCCGCGAGAAGGGCCCCGGCCGCGCTTCCCGCCCAGGAGGTCTGGCTGACGAAGTATTTGGAGATGAAGCCCCAGAGGATGATCTGCACGCTTGGCCAGTAAGCCAGCTCGAGCAGCCGTGGCCAGGATCCCATCAGCAAATAGCCGTAGCGCAGCACCAGCGCGGAGACACGGCGCAGCGAGAAGGAGGCGATCGCGCCGCGGCGCTGCGCGGAATCGGCGCTCATGCCGCGGCTCCCGACTTGCGGCGGTCGCCCTGGTTGCGCGCGATGTCGAGAAACACCTCTTCGAGCGTCTGGCGGCCGTACTTGGCGACCAGGTCCGCCGGCAGGCCGCGGTCGACGATCCGGCCGCGCTGCATGATCAGGACCTGATCGCACAGCCGCTCGACCTCCGGCATGTTGTGGCTGGCCAGCAGGATCGCGGCGCCCGTCCTGTCGCGGTAGCTTTCGAGATAGCCGCGTATCCGGTCCGCGGATTCGGGGTCGAGGCTCGCGGTCGGCTCGTCGAGCAGCAGCAGCTCGGGCTCGTTGATCATCGCCTTCGCCATCAGCACGCGGGTCTTCTGCCCGGCGGAAAGGCCGCGGAACGACCGGTCCATCATGTCTTCCAGCTCCAGCTCGCCGGCGAGCGTGGCGAGGCGATCTGCGACGCGGCGCACGCCGTAGAGCCGGGCATAGACCGTCAGGTTCTGGCGCACCGTCAGGCGCTGCGGCAGGTCGAAATAGGGCGAGGAGAAGTTCATGCGGCCGAGCACGCGGTAGCGGTGGCGCAGCATGTCCTCGCCCAGGACCGAAATCGCTCCCGAAGTCGGCAGCAGAAGGCCCAGCAGCATGGCGATCGTCGTCGTCTTGCCGGCCCCGTTGGCGCCCAGCAGGCCCGTCACGCTGCCGGCGGACACGGAAAAGCTGACGTTGTCCACCGCGGCGACGTCGCCGAAGCGCCGGCAGAGGTTGCGAACTTCGATGACCGGTGGAGAGTGCGGCACCGGCGCTATATGGACCGGCCTCGTGGCGATGGCAAGGGTCGCGGCGCGTCAAACGGTTGGGCTTGCGCCGGACGCCCGCTCATGCTGCCTTAGCGCGATGACGGCGGAAGCAAGCGACGCAATGCGCACCCAGCGCTCGGTGGCGCTGCCGGGTGTGACCCGGCGCAACCGCCTGCGCCTGCGCACGCTCATCCTGATCCGCTGGATCGCGGTGACGGGCCAGACCGTCACCATTCTCGTCGTCTATCTCGGCCTCGGCTTCGATCTGCCGCTGCCGATCTGCCTGGCGGTGATCCTGACGCTGGCGCTCTCGAATCTCTACCTGTCCCTGCGGCGCGCCTCCGGGTCGCGGCTCGACGATCGCACTGCGGCGCTGCTGCTGGGCTTCGACGTGGTGCAGCTCGCGCTTCTGCTGTACGTCACGGGCGGCCTCCAGAACCCCTTCGCCATCCTCATCATCGCCCCGGTGATGGTCTCTGCGACCATCCTGTCGCGCGCCGCGACGATCGGCCTGACATTGCTGGCGCTGGTCAGCATCAGCGTCCTCGCGGTGCTGCGCACGACGCTGCCATGGTCGCCCGGGCCGCTCGAGCTGCCGCCCGTGTACGTCCTCGGCATCTGGACCGCGCTCGCCGTCGCGTCGGTCTTCATCTCCACATATGTCTGGTCGGTGGCGGAGGAAGCGCGCCGCATGTCGGACGCGCTGGCGGCGACGCACACCCTGCTCGCCCGCCAGCAGCAGCTTTCCGCCCTGGGCGGGCTCGCGGCGGCGGCGGCGCACGAGCTGGGCTCGCCGCTCGCCACTATCGCCGTGGTCGCCAAGGAGCTCTCGCGGGAGATTCCGCCGGGCAGCCCGCTGGCGGAAGACGTCGAGCTTCTGCTCAGCCAGTCGGCCCGTTGCCGCGATATCCTGGCCGGAATCGCCCGGACGCCCGAGAAGCGCAGCGCCGAGCCCTTCGACCGCCTGCCGCTCTCGCAGCTTGTGGACGCGGCGGCCGAGGCGCATATGGGCGGGCCGGTCGAGATCGACATCATCATCGAGGACGACGTCGTGGGGGAGGAACCCATGCTCGGCCGCAGCCCCGAGATCCTCAGCGGCCTCGGCACCCTGATCCAGAACGCCGCACAGTTTGCCGCGAGCACCGTGACCGTGACGCTCCGCTGGGACGAGCGCGACGTCGTCGTCGGCGTCCAGGACGACGGTCCCGGGTTTCCGCCGGCCGTTCTGGCGGCGATCGGCGAGCCCTTCATCTCCACCCGTGCGAGCGACAGCGGGCACATGGGGCTCGGCATCTTCATTGCGCAGACTTTGCTGGCGCGGCTCGGCGCCGAGCTGTTCTTCGCGAACCTCGAGGGGGGCGGCGCGGAGGTTGTCATTCGTTGGCCGAGGGCTATCCTGGAGCGGGAAAATGCTCCCCAGGGCCACTAAGGGCGAGGGATAGGGAATGCAGGAGTATTCCAATACGCTGTCCGGCGAAAGGCGGGTGCTGATCGTCGACGACGACGCGCCGCTTCGCAATCGGCTGGCGCGGGCGATGGAACAGCGCGGTTTCGCCACCATCGTCGCCGCGAGCGTGGCCGAAGGGATCGAGCTCGGGAGCGCCAGCCCGCCGGCCTATGCGGTGGTGGACCTGCGGCTGGAGGACGGCAACGGCATGGAGGTCGTGCAGGCGCTGCGCGCCGCCCGGTCCGACATACGCATCGTGATCCTCACCGGTTACGGCAATATCGCGACCGCGGTCCGGGCCATCAAGGCAGGCGCCGTGGATTACCTGACCAAGCCGGTCGATGCGGACACCGTCGCCGCGGCCTTGCTCGAGACCGAGCGGGCGCTGCCGCCGCCGCCGGAGGAGCCGATGTCCGCCGATCGCGTCCGCTGGGAGCATATCCAGCGCGTGTTCGAGCAATGCGACCGGAACGTGTCGGAGACGGCGCGGCGGCTCAAGATGCACCGCCGCACGCTTCAGCGCATCCTGAACAAGCACGCGCCGCGCGGCTGAGGCCTTATCAGAGCGTGAAGCTCGACATGCCGAAGCGGCCCTCTTCCTGCATGAGCGTATCGAGGAAGCGGCCCTGGAACAGGGTGATGCCGAGCTGGTGGCCGAACCGGACCGCCTCCGGGCTGTCGCAATGCGCCAGGATGACGCGCGATTTCCCGCAGCGCTCGATCGCGTGCCGGAACCGGTCGCGTTTTCCGTCGTCCGGGGACTCGTCGATGAAGGCGGGGCTCCACAAGACCTTGATGAGGTCCGTGCCGAGCGCCTTGCGATCGACGAGCGGCAGGCTGTGGTGGGTGACGCCGTCGATGCAGAGCCTGTAGCCCTTTTCGCTCAGGTAATCCCGCGCGAAGAAGAACTCTGAGATGTCGGCGAAGATGTCGACGAGCTGGAGCTCGATGACGATCGTGCCGCGCCCGCCCATGCGAAGCTCGGAGTCGAACTGCAGGAACTCGGGCGACAGCAGCGTGCCGACGTTCAGGTTCATGCTGAAGGAGGAGTGCAGGTCCGTGTCCTCCGCACGCGTCAGCAGCTTCAGGATGCGGCGGTCGAGCGTCATCGTGAGATGCTGGAACAGCCACCTGTTGCGCGACAGATTCACGTCGGGAAGAACGGTCGCCGCGAGCTCGTCGATCGAGACGTAGATTTCCTTGAGAATTCGTTTCGGCCTTGCCTCCGCCGTCACCGCGCAGACCTGCTGGCGGCGCACGAAGCTGGACAGATCGGCGCTCTTCAGGAAGTCCTCGAGGCGGTGAAGCTGCGCCGGCGTGATCGCCGGCCGCACTGCGCCGTCCTCGTTCTCGCCCCATTGGGCGGACCGCGTGCGCAGGCGCTCCTGCCGCGTCTGTTCGGCTTCGTAGAGCCGCTCGGTGATCGCGAGCAGCTCGTGGTACTGGATCTCGAGATTGTACCAGGTGGAGAAATTGTCGGCGACGTCGAGTATCGCCAGCGGATCGTCGCTGAACAGGAAGCGGAGGCGCATCACCGCGTCGTCCATTTCCTCGACGCTGGCGCCGGTGCAGACGAAGATCAGGTCCCCGTTGGCGAGCGCGAACATCTGACCTTCGAAATGCCGGACGAGGCCTTCGAAGGTATTCCCCGCAATCTTTATATGGTGGCTCTTGCGGTTGTGGTCGCGCAGGTTCGAGAGGTGGATATGCACCGCCCGGCGGCCGGTGCGGTGGCGGTCCAGCCGCTGGAGATAGCTCAGCAACAGATATTCCTGGCTGACCGTCGCGTGCTGGGTCAACTGGGCGGCCGTGATGTTCATACCTCGCCTGCGCCTTTTCTTGGGGCGGTGAACAAATTCCTGCCGCCCGAACTTTAAGGAAAAGGGATTTACGCTAAGTTAACGATAAAGGCTTTGGATAGATCGGACAGGGCACGACCGTCGATCCGCCTGCATCGGTTCCAGGCGTTTCGGCGGCCGCTCATTCGGATCTGCCGGGTTGTCATATGTCACAGGAAGCAGAAGCAGAACCAACCAACGCCTGCACGCCGCCGGATACGCGGATCTATGCGATCGGCGACGTCCATGGCCGCGCCGATCTTCTGGGCAAGCTGCAGGCGCGGATCGCCAAGGACGCGCACCGCGCCGCCGAGACGCGGAAGCTCGTCGTCTATCTGGGCGATTACGTCGACCGCGGCCCGGACAGCGCCGGCGTCATCGAGCGCCTGATCGACGGCCCGCTCGCCGGCCTCGAGCAGATATTTCTCATGGGCAACCACGAAGATTTCTTTCTGCAGTTCCTGGAAGATCCCGAAGTGGGCCCGCTGTGGGTCACCAACGGCGGCGACGCGACCTTGGCGAGCTATGGCGTCAAGGGGGCGAAGGACGGTGGCGCGAAGGACATGGCTGCGCTCTCGCGGTCGCTCGCGCAGAAGCTGCCGGACACGCACCTCGAGTTCCTGAAAGCCCTGGCGGTCTCGCATCGCGAAGGCGACTACTTTTTCGCCCATGCCGGAATCCGGCCGGGCGTGCCGCTCGACCGGCAAAGCGACGACGATCTCCTGTGGATCCGCGAGCCGTTCCTCGGCTCGCCCGACGAGCATGAGGTCGTCGTCGTGCACGGCCACACGCCGGTCGAGGCGGCCGAGGTGCATTGCAACCGGATCGCCGTCGATACCGGGGCGGTCTGGTCCGGACGGTTGACGGCCGCCGTGCTGCACGGCCGGTCGAAGAGCTTTCTCCACACCTGACACCGGCGTCATGTTATGGTTGCGCGCCCGGCGTGAATGGATTAGCGAGCGCGCAACGAGGCTCCGCTGAACGATCGGCGCTGTATGACGACATGACGAATCCGGACGCGACCATCATTCGCAAAACCGACTCTTCCGCCGCCGACGCATCGCAGATTTCGGCGTTGCTGTCGCGGCTGCCCCAGGCGCGCGTCGTTTGCGTCGGCGACCTGATGCTGGACCGTTATATCGAGGGCCGGGTCAACCGGCTTTCGCCCGAGGCGCCGATCCCGGTGCTCGAGGTGCAGCGCGAGCAGGCCATGCTGGGCGGCGTCGGCAACGTGCTGCGCAACCTCGTCGCGCTCGGCGTGACGGCTGAGCTCGTCGCCGCGATCGGCGTCGACCGCGCCGGCCGCGAGCTCGCCGCGCTGCTGGCGCAGGAGCCGCACCTTACGCCGCGCCTCGTGTCGATCCCGGGCCGGCAGACCAGCGTCAAGACGCGCTTCCTCGCCGGGAACCAGCAGCTCCTGCGCGCCGATCGCGAGACGACCGACGCAATTGCGGATGCGGACAGCCGCTCGCTGCTCGCCGACGCGGCGGCGGCGCTGAAGCAAGTGCCGGACGCGCCGCTGGTGCTGTCGGACTACGGCAAGGGCGTGATCGACGATGCGCTCGCGGCGGCGCTGATCGATCTCGCGCGCGCCGCCGACCGGCCCGTGGTGGTCGATCCGAAGGGGCGCGACTACGGCAAGTATCGCGGCGCGACGCTGCTGACGCCGAACCGCCTCGAGCTGGCGCTGGCGACCGGCATGCCGACCGAAAAGGACGACGAGGTGGTCGCCGCCTGCCGCCAACTGATCGCGGCGCACGGCATCGCGGCTGTGCTCGCCACCCGCAGCGAGCGCGGCATGACCCTGGTCGAAGGCGACGCCGTGCATCACTTGCCCGCGCGCGCCCGCGAGGTGTTCGACGTTTCCGGCGCAGGCGATACCGTCGTCGCCATCGTGGCGGCGTCGATCGCCGCCGGCGCGCCGCTCGCGCTGGCAGCCAAGCTGGCGAACCTCGGCGCGGGCGTCGTGGTCGGCAAGGTCGGAACGGCGGTCGCCCACCCGGCGGAGATTCTGAGCGCGTTGCACGAATCCGAATTCATGGACGCCGATGCGAAGGTCGTGACGCGGCAGACGATGGCCGAGCGCGCACAGACCTGGCGCCGCCGCGGCTGGCGGGTCGGCTTCACCAACGGTTGCTTCGACCTGCTGCATCCGGGGCACGTATCGCTGCTGCAGCAGGCGCGCTCGGCCTGCGACCGGCTCGTGGTCGGGCTGAACAGCGACGCGTCGGTGAAGCGGCTCAAGGGCGCGGAGCGGCCGATCCAGAGCGAAACGAGCCGCGCCGCGGTGCTCGCATCGCTGGCCTCGGTCGATCTGGTGGTGATATTCGGCGAGGACGATCCGCTCAAGCTGATCGATGCGCTTCGCCCCGACGTGCTCGTCAAGGGCGCGGACTACAGCCTCAGCCAGGTCGTCGGCGCCGATGAAGTGCAGTCGTGGGGCGGCAAGGTCGTGCTGGCCGACATTTTGAGCGGCCACAGCACGAGCGACACGATCCGCCGGATGGCGACGTGACGCATCGCCGCCACGGGTCGCGGCCGCGGCCGGAGGACATGACATGACCGGCATCGACCTGCTTGCGCTCGCGATACCGGCGCTGATCGTCCTGCTGGGCGCCTATGTCGTGTATCAGGCCCGCCGCAGCCGCGAAACCGAGCTCAGCTACAGCCTCCGCAAATGCCGGATCGCGCTGGAAGACGCCGAGCAGGCGCTCGACAATACCGTCGGCTACTACAAGGCGGAGGTGCGCCGGCTCAAGGGGCGCCTGGGCGAGCCGTTGACCGACGACCCGCCGGGCAACGGCAATCTCGGCGCCAAGGACCACGGCGGCGCGCCGGACGTGAAGTTCAAGCAGGCGCGCACCGCCTTCGCCCGGATGTACCATCCCGACGGCGTGCAGGGCGATCCAGACGAGAAGCGCATCCGCGCGGAGCTGTTCAAGGAATTCTGGGAAGAGCTGGAGCGGATCGACCGCCGCAATCCGTGATGCTCAAAGCGGGTTGGCCGGGTCGAGCAGGCGCATCAGACGCCGCCCGGCGGTTTCCGTATAGCGCAGCGTCAGCGCCTTGCGCCGCGAGCCGTTGAGCCGCGCCTCCTCCGCCGGCCGCAGGATCGCCGCGCCGTACGCGTCGGCGACGATCAGGCCGCAGGTCTGCGGAATGAGCTGCCGGGGAAAGCCCTCCGGCACAGCGAAATAGAAACGATCGCAGAAGTCCAGATATTCGGGCCACTTGCCGTCGGTGCGAAAGTCGGCCACGGAGGACTTGATCTCGACGATCGTGAAGCTGCCGTCCGGCGCCATGGCGATGACATCGGCGCGGCGCCCGTTGCGCAAGGAGAATTCAAAGAGGCAGGTCTGTCCCGCCTCGCCCAGCATGCGGCAGACGCCGCGGGCCAGCGCGCGCGCCACGTCGTCCGGCGCAAACGCCGCCGCTTCGATCGGCGCGGACAGCGCGACGACGTCCGGCACATCGCAATCGCCGGATGGTTCGATGGGCGAGTTGGGGGCCGAATCGCGGGAAAGACCGGTCATGGCGAAATCCTATCACGAACAAAACGGGTACAAAAGAGCCGCCTGCCGGCTAGCCGCAGCCCGGGCCGGACGGTATGCTGGCCGGATCGAAGGAGTGCCCAGCAATGCGCCTGATCATCGCCATTCTTCTTCCGTTCGTTCTCTTCTTCACCATCGGCAGGCCGCTCGCGGGGATAATTTGCCTCATCCTCCAGATCACGTTGATCGGCTGGCTGCCGGCCGCGATCTGGGCCGTCTACGCCTTGAGCCAGTACAACACGGACAGGAAGATCGCCGACGCCCTTGGCGGTGGCGGTGGCGGTGGCGGCGGCGGCGCCGCGCCGGAGCGCCGGAATTGAGCCGTCCGCCGCGGATTTCTCCGCGCCCGGACCGCATCGGGCCCGCCGAGCCATGGAGGCGCTGAACCTCCTCGCGCTCGGCCTCGGTGCCGCCTGGGCCAGCGGCATCAATCTGTATGCGGCGGTGCTTCTGCTGGGCGGCCTGCACGCCTTCGGTCTGGTGACCCTGCCGCCGGATCTCGCGGTGCTGTCCCACCCGGCGGCGCTTGCGGTCGCGGGCTTCCTCTATGCCGTGGAATTCGTTGCGGACAAGGTGCCGGGCGTCGATTCCCTGTGGGACGCGGTGCACAGCTTCATCCGGATTCCCGCGGGCGCCCTGCTGGCGGCGGGCGCCATCGGCTCGTATGGCGAAGGCTACGAAGTCGCCGCGGCGCTGCTCGCCGGCGGCACGCTGGCGGCGGCGAGCCATGCCGCGAAGGCGGGGGGCAGGCTCGCGATCAACGCCTCGCCCGAGCCGTTCAGCAACTGGATCGCCTCCTTTCTCGAGGATGTCCTGGTGCTGGGCGGCCTGATCCTGGCCCTGCTCGCGCCGGCGATCTTCCTGACCCTGCTCGGCGCCTTCCTTCTCGGGGCGATCTGGCTGCTGCCGAAGCTGTGGCGCGGGCTGCGGGGGCTGTTCGGCGGCAAGCGGCGGGTCGGCGGCTCGCGTTCCCGCTTGACTACGCCGCGCTTGCCGGAACAATAGCGCGGAATAGATATCTTACCGGTCCGTCCATATATTGGACCCCCGGCCTTGGGTGCGGGCGTCATTGGGTGTCACAGGGTGTCAAAAGGCGTCATGGAGACACGAACGATGCGTAACGTTGTCGTTGCAGGGTTTGTCGCTCTCGCCCTCGCCATTCCCGGCGGCACGGCCGAGGCGGGATCACGGCATCATCGCCACCATCATCACCACCACAACGGCGGGGCTTACCTCGCTGCGGGCGTCATCGGCGGCGCCTTGCTGACGGGCGCGCTGCTGAGCCGGCCGTATTACGGCGCCGGCTACTACTATGGCCCGCCGCCGCCGGTGGTCTATTACCCACCGCCGCCGGTCTATTACGGACCGCCGCCGGTGGTCTACTATGCGCCGCCGCCCGCGCCGGTCTGCCGCAGCGACAACGTGTACCGCTATCTGCCCGACGGCAGCACACAGTGGGGCGTGCGCACGCGCTGCTACTGACGACAGGTATCGGCGCCAGCCGAAAGACCCCGCCTCGCCCCCACCGGCACATGCGGCAACGAATCACGGAACGATGGAAGAACTGGTCGCGACCTATGGATATCCGGCGATCGTCGCCGGCACGTTTCTCGAAGGGGAAACGGTCGTGCTGGTGGCGGGATACCTGGCCAGCCGGCACTACCTGGCGCTGGGGTATGTCGCGATCTGCGCCTTTGTCGGAACCTGGGCCGGCGACACCGCGTGCTACTTCATCGGGCGGCGATGGGGCGCCCGGCTGCTCGAGAAGCGCCCGGCATGGCGTCCCGCCGCGGAGCGCGCGCTTCGCCTTCTCCGCCGCCACCACACCGTCTTCATCCTGAGCTTTCGCTTCATCTACGGCATCCGCTCCGTGAGCCCGTTCGCGATCGGAATGAGCGGCGTAACCCCGCTGCGCTTCATCCTGCTCAATATGCTGGCGTCCGCGATCTGGGCGATCATATTCTCGACCGGGGGCTATATGCTCGGCTCGGTTCTGGAACGAATGATCGGGCACGTCGAGCATTACGAGACCTATTTTATCGCCGTGGTCGTCGGCATGGCCATGCTCGTTTCCGCGACCCACCTGCTGTTCATATTGCGCCGGCGCCAACGCGTGGCGGTGCAAAAGACGCCGCCCAATCGGCCCGGAAGAACAGGCGATGGCGCATAAGCTGCGCCCGATCGTCGCGATCGTCCTGATCGGCATCGTGCTCGTCTTCGCAATCCAGAACGTCGCCGACGTCGAGGTACAGTTCCTGCTCTGGTCGTTCGCGTTGCCCAGGGCGATCCTGATCGTCGTGGCCTTCGCGCTCGGCATGCTCATCGGCTGGATCCTCCACAGCGTGCGCGCACGGAAGCGCCCGCATGCGGCGCCGTCCGATGGCGCCGGTCCGCCAACGGCAATGGGCGGCGGCTGAGCCAGCTTCGGCTGCGTGCCGTTCCTACGGAATTCGGGTATCGAGAGCGGGCGGGAAGAACGCCCGTCCGTCAGCGATTTCGCGCAGGCGTTCGGGAGGATAAGCTCGGCTGATATTGCGAGCTACGGTTGAGACACCTCGCCTGTTCCGGTCCGCGCGCCATTTGCGGAACCGGTCACTGAAACCGGCAACGGGAACCGGACGCTTGCCGTCCCGAGAGGGACGACTCTCTCCGTTCAGCCAGCGCCATGTGCAGGGCGCCGGCCGCCTGTTGCCATCCAATTTCTTTTCTACAGAAGGCTAGCTAGCCGGAACGCCGGCAGAGCAAACGGGGTCCGTGGAGGTCATGTTGCCTTCTTTCCAAGCGGAGGAAGTGCGGCACTTCTTACAGACACGATTGCCCGACCACTCGCTCCTGAAGTGCTTGGCACACATCAGGCATTTTCGCTCCCTAGCCTTGTAGAGTTTTTTCTTGTTGAATTTCATCGTGGGCGATCTTAGGGCGGGTAGAGCGACGCGACAACAAAAATTTGTACGGACAATTTATAAAATTTGCGGTACTTCGGCCGCCGCTTCGGCTGCGGCAGACCACAGGTTGACGCACGCCTAGCACAGTACCCGATTTGCGGAATCGGACCGCCGATTCGCCCTCTTTCGAGGAACGAGATACCGATCCGAAATGGGCTGCCGCTAACCGTACCGACGCACCGCCGCCGCTGCCCGTCATCGTTGTAAGTGTGATGGCGCTTAGAACGTTCCCGGCGCCAGGACAGCGCGGCCGTCGTCGAGGTAGAGGGCAATATCGGCCGCTTCTTCGAAGAAGCTCGGGCGGGCAATCGGCGTGGGCGACGATGTTCGCGCTTGAGATGGCCGCAGGGCCGCTGGTTGGTGGCGTGCTCTTGGAGCGCTTCTGGTGGGGTTCAGCCTTCCTGGCGGCAGTCTCTCGGGAATTGACTGTAAGAAACCGCCATTGACGATGCTATCATGTTAATCGTCGGGACCAGCTTGACGGGGTAGGGACGCGCTCGCTCGTCGGCTGTGCGGAGAAAGGCAAGGTCCGGTCGTGACCCAAAGCGGACCTGACGCGACGGCGCAGTCCGTCGGGCGAGTTGCGTGATTAAGCAGGAACGTAGGTCAGTCTAATCGCGTCCTCGCCAATTCGATCGCTGGCCACAAGGCGGAGCGGCGGCCGGGGGCCGGCGAAGAATGGCTTGCCGCGACCAAGCACGACGGGATGGAAGTAGAGTCGATACTCATCAATAAGACCAAGGTCGGTTACGCTTCGTGCCAACTCTGGTCCGGAAACGGCAATCTCCCCAACGAGCTGGGCCTTCAGCCCGCGCATCACCGCCTCGATGTCATCCTCGACAAGCGTGGCGTTGGGGCCGACTGACTTCAACGATCGTGATACGACCCACTTCGGTTGGCTCCGCCACGCCGCCGCGAAGTCACGTTGCTCCGGGGTCCACTCAGGATGGTCTTCGTCCCAATAGCGCATGACCTCGTACATGCGGCGGCCGTACACACTGCCCGCCAGGCCGCGCACTTGCTCTATCCAGTGACGAAAGAGTGCGGGATCTGGCGCAAATCCCTGGTGGTCGACATAGCCGTCCAGGGACTGGTTCATTCCGAAGACGATCTTCGCCATGCTGCCAAATCTCCATCCCAGGTTCTTCAGAATACCTTGAGCCGCTGTGATGCAGAAGCGAGGTTGGACACAAACTGCGCGCCGCTTTGACGGTGTGGCGAATAACCAGAGGTCCGTTATCCACCATTCCGGTCAGCTAGGCTGTGAGGCCGAACGACTGCTTCTGGCGCTAGCTTGCCATAAAGGCATTGGCCACCGAAGGTGGCAATTCACTAATGCGAACGCCGCGCGCCACCGAACACCACCCCCTCTAGCTTACGCCGTCACAGGCGGCGCCTCCCTCCGCACGATTAGTAAGCCAGACGGATAACTGTTATTGACGGCCCTTCGGCACGCATATATAGTTAGCCGTATGGATAACTTATCATCGAGTCTCGACCTTGTGTTCGGCGCTCTTGCCGACCCAACCAGAAGAGCGGTCCTTGAGCGTCTGGGCGAGGGCGAGGCCTCGATCGGGGAGCTCGCCCAACCATTCGACATGGCGTTGCCTAGTCTGATGAAGCACGTCCGGGTGCTGGAGGCCGTCGGCCTCGTGGAATCCCAGAAGAGTGGGCGCGTTCGCACCTGCCGGCTGAAGCCGGCCGCCATGACCGATGCTGAACGTTGGCTGGCCGAGCAGCGTGCGGTTTGGGAGGCGCGCCTGGATCGGCTCGAGGCCTATGTGAAGACAATTGAGAAGAAGTCCCGGAAGCGAAGGTTGAAATGATTGAGTTCCGCAAACGGCGGACGCTCCTTGCTGCCGCCACGATCTCCGGGAGTTCGCCCGCGTCATTGACACCACTGTCACATGCCCATCCCAATCAAAGGATTTGATCATGACCTCGTCCGCCAACGCTGCGCTCTCGCAATGGGCGCTCGATCGCGAAATCGTTCTCTCGCGGGTAATTGATGCGCGACGCGACGTTGTGTTTTCTGCCTGGACCGACCCGAAACATCTGCCGAGCTGGTTCGGGCCAACCGGTTTTAAAATCGAGACCAAGGAGATCGACATATGCGTCGGCGGTCTGTGGCGCTTCGACATGATTGCACCTGATGGCCAGCGCTTCACCAACCGGATGCAATTCCGTCGTATCGAACGACCGACTCTGATCGAGTTCGATCACGGAGTGGACAGCGATGACGATCCGGGGCGGTTCCGGACAACCATCACTTTCGATGAACAGCGCGATAGCAAGACGGTGATTACATTGCGTCAGTTGCATCCAACCAAAGCAAAGCGCGACGCGGGCATCGGCTTCGGTGCAGTCGAATACGGTTACCAGACGCTCGAAAAACTCGCGCGCCATGTCGAGGCATTGGGTGCTTAATTGATCTGCTGCCGGATCACTACCGGCAGCGGCCGGCATCTCGGCGATGAACGCGCTCGCCGCAGCCGATCCCTCCAGTCCGGAAGCCGCGTCGCTCTGGGCGCGCTATCTCAAGGATTGGACGTTCTGTTACCTATGTCTCCGGGCTGGACAGCCGCCGGCATGCGAGGATTCGAGGCCTGCATATGGCTATCGGGTATCTTCGGGTATGGAATTGGGTGCGCGGAAGTTTGGAGCATTAGGGGGAGCATCGATGTGTCGGTCTATTTCATCGTAGCCATTGCGGTTATCATAGGTCTCGCAATCGCGACCGCAGCATTCTGCTGGCCGAACCGTGTTTTCATCCGCAGCGCCATTGCCGCGATATGTGCCTGGGCCCTGCCTTATGTGGCCGAATTTGCCATAGGTCCATTTCTCGGCGAAGGCGCCGGCATGGGTGTCGCCATTATCCTGTATGTTCTTTCAGCCACCATCTTTCTCGCTGCGATTTCCGCCTCCCTCGGAGCAGCCGCTCGATACATCTGGATGGCTGTACGGGAATAGTAATATTAGACGGGCAGACGACCGGACCCGAACGCTCCCCGAATTTCCCCTCACCTTTGCCGGCGGCAAGAAGGACGACACCGTCGTGCATTTCAATCCGGCAATCGTCGGCTGTGCGGAGAAACGCAAAGGCGGTCTTGACCCTTGAACGGAAAGACAGCCTCCTCGCTGCGAACAGTTCTACAGCCGGTGGGAAAGCTAGATTGCTGGCATGCCGCCCGAGATTATCGCACTAATCGACAAGCCTTACTTGCTGATCGCCGTTCTGCTGGGCGGGATCTTTGCTGGTATAATTGTCGAGCGGTTCCTGTCCAATATGCGACGGCAGGCATGGCGGGCAAGGAACCGCCGGCGCTGGGAAAGGGAGCGCGGTGGGGGCAACATCGCTGGCGAGCCGTGGGTCCCAAAGCCAGATCCGGCCGCGCCGAAACAACTCGGTGCTGCTGATCAGTTGTAATCGACTGGTTTTTTTGGAAGTTTGGCGCGCCCGAAGGGATTCGAACCCCTGACCTACGCCTCCGGAGGGCGTCGCTCTATCCAGCTGAGCTACGGGCGCGCGTGCCTGATCGGCGAGGCGCAATTTAAGGCATGCGGGGCCGTGGCGCCATCCCCTTCTTTGCCAGACGGCGGGCGCTGCGCCACGGCGTAGGGCAGCGGCTTCTCGCCGCCCGACGGCAATTTCGCCTGCGCGTCGCCGACCCATGCCGTGATGTCGCGCAGGACCTTCTCGGCCTTGAGGTCGCGAAGCAGCATGTGGAAGCCGGACTTGTAGGAGGCGAGCCGGATGCCGCACTGGTCTTTCGGCAGGCGCAGCTCGAACTGCCGCATGGCGGCCTCGGGCAGGATGTCTTCCTGCTCGCCGAACAGGATCAGTATGTTGCCGTGCAGCGCGGGCGCCGCGTCATACGCTGCGTCCATGAGGTTCGTGAGGCCATAGACCGCGTCGACGCGGGTCCACTTGATGACTTTCGGGTCCCGCGACAGCTTCCGCAGCATGGCGATGTTGTCCGACGGGATCTTGCCGAAGCCGCTCCCGGTGAACTGCATGGCGGGGATGCTGTGAGCGGCGAGGTTGAGGGCCGTGCGTTGCCAGGCGGGCATGACGTCGCGGGACCAGACGGCGGGCGCGACGAGGACGATGCCGGCCGCTTCCGGGAGGTCCTGTTCGGCGAGGGCGGCCATGATGACGGCGCCGCCCATGCTCTCGCCCAGCAGGATCAGCGGCAGGTCCGGATGCCGCCGGCGCACCAGCCGGGCGGCGGTCCGGAGATCCGCGGTCAGGGCGTCCGTTCCGGGCCAGATCCCTGTATTCGGCGCGTCGCCGAAGCTGCGCTGATCGTAGGCGTAGGTGAGGACGTCGTGCCGCGCGAAAAACTGGCCCGGCGCTTCGAGCGCCTTCGAATAGTCGTTGAAGCCGTGCAGCGCCAGCACCACGGCGCGCGGCTTCCCGGGCGGCGCCCACGACCGCAACGGCAGAACGGCGCCGTCCGCCATCTGCAGATGGCCGGCCGTGAAGGCCGGGTCCTGCACGATAGGCCCTGGGGCGACGACCCGGGGGGTGCAGGCCGCGGCCAGGAGCAGGCAAAACGCGAATGCGGCCGACCGGAGCGCCCTCACGCGCCAGCCTCCGGGCCTCGGCGCGGCAATGCTCGGAAGGGGACGAGGTCGGCCATTGCGCGGGTCCGGCGATACCCAATAGCTGATGTTGAACCTAGCTGCGCTTTCGGTATCATCCGGCGGGCGCGGCGGTCAATCATGCTAGTATGGCAGATCCGGCGGCGCCGGAAACGAGGAATGGAGCACGACGTGGCGATGGAGCCCCCCGAGACTTGCGAGGTCGAAACGAAGGAAGTCGCCTGCGACGGCGGCGGCGGCGCGCTCGGCCATCCGAGGATATTCCTCAATATGGGCGACAAGCAGCACGTCGACTGCCCCTATTGCGGGCGCCGGTTCAAGCTCCAGGCGGGGGCGAAGGCCGCGGCCGGGCACTGACTTGCGCGTGAGCCGGCGCGTCAGGCGATCCGCAGCGCCGGGCTGGCGATGGCGAGCTCGTAGCCGTCGGGATCGCGGAGCCGGAATTCCTCCAGTCCGTGGGACCCGAGCCTGATGGCGTCCGGCGCGGCGCCCTTGGCCCGCAGGGCCGCGTGGCAGTCCCGCGCCGAGGCCACGTAGAGGTAAAGGACGACGCCGGCATCGCCGCCCTCCCGGCCGGATCGGCCGAGCATGATCTTCACCGGGCCGCATTGCAGCAGCGCCCACAGGATCTTGCCGCCTGCCTCGGTCCGCTGCGCGACCTGGAAGGGCAGGATCTTCGTATAGAAAGCGATGCTGCGGTCGATATCGGCGACGCCCAGAAGCGGCGCCAGCGCGTCGATCATCATGAATGGCCTCCTCGAAGCCGGGGTCGCCGCCGCGTCTTGCCGCCCGGCCATCGATCCGGCATCCTGACGCGGGTTCCCCCTACTACCGGATTCAGCATCGCCGATGTCAACCGCGCCAAAGCATGTCTATCTGATCGACGGGTCGGGCTTCATCTTCCGCGCCTTCCACGCAGTGCGCCCGCTGACCCGGCCGGACGGCACGCCGGTGAACGCGGTCTACGGGTTCACCCAGATGCTGATGAAGATATTGGGCGACACCGACGCCGACTGCCTCGCGGTGATCTTCGATGCGGCGCGGCTGACCTTCCGCAACGACATTTACCCGGCGTATAAGGCAAACCGGGCGGAGCCGCCGGAAGAGCTGGTGCCGCAGTTCGACCTGGTCCGCCAGGCGGTGCGCGCGTTCAACGTGCCCTCGATCGAGATGCCGGGCTTCGAGGCGGACGACATCATCGCCACCTACACGCGGCTGGCGAAGGAAGCGGGCGCCGAGGTGACCATCGTGTCGTCGGACAAGGACCTGATGCAGCTCGTCAACGACCGCGTCTCCATGTTCGACGCCATGAAGAACCAGGAAATCAAAGCGCCCCAGGTCATCGAGAAGTTCGGGCTCGGCCCCGAGAAGGTGGTCGAGATCCAGGCGCTGGCCGGCGATTCGTCGGACAACGTGCCGGGCGTTCCGGGGATCGGGGTCAAGACCGCGGCGCAGCTCCTGGCGGAATTCGGCGATCTGGAGACGCTGCTGAGCCGGGCGGGCGAGATCAAGCAGCCGAAGCGCCGCCAGACGCTGCTCGACCATGCCGACATGGCCCGTCTTTCCCGCCGGCTGGTGCAGTTGCGCGACGACGTGCCGGTCGAGCGTGCGCTTGTGGATTTCTGCCGCGTCGAGGTCGATGTCGAAGCCTTGACCAGGTTTCTCGAGGAACAGGGCTTCAGGTCGATCCTGGCGCGCGTCGAGGCGAAGCATGGCATTGCGCCCGCCGCCGAGACCGCGCCGGCAGCGCCGGAAAAATCCGAATACGAATGCGTTCAGGATCTGGCGGCGCTCGAGAAGTGGATCGTGGCGGCGACCGAGGCCGGATACGTCGCGGTCGACACCGAGACGACGTCGCTCGATGCGAACCGCGCCGCGCTCGTGGGCATCTCGCTTTCCGTGCAGCCGGGACGCGCCTGCTACATTCCCCTCGCCCATCGCGTCAGCAACGGCCAGGGGGCGCTCGATCTTGCCGGCGCGGGCGCGGCCGCCGCGAGCGCGCCGAAGCAGATCCGCCTGAAGGACGCGATCGACGCGCTGCGTCCGGTGATGGCCGATCCCGCCGTGCTCAAGATCGGCCAGAACATCAAGTACGACTCGATCGTGCTGGCGCGGCACGGCCTCGAGGTGGACCCGATCGACGACACCATGCTGATGTCCTTCGTGCTCGACGGCGGCGCCGGCAAGCACGGCATGGACGAGCTCGCCGAGCGGCATCTCGGCCACAACACGGTGAAATACAAAGACGTCGTCGGCACCGGCAAGGCGCAAGTGACGTTCGACTACGTGCCGCTCGACAAGGCATGCGCGTATGCGGCGGAGGATGCGGACGTCACGCTCAAGCTGCACCGCTTCCTCAAGCCGCGGTTGCTGGCGGAGCGCATGGTCGGCGTCTACGAGACGATCGAGCGGCCGCTGATCCCGGTGCTCGCCGCGCTGGAGCGCAAGGGCGTGCTGGTCGACCCGGCGGCGCTGCGCGGGCTCAGCCGCGACTTCGCCCAGCGCCTGGGCGCGATGGAGGACGAGATCTACAGGCTGGCCGGCGAGGTCTTCAACATCGGCTCGCCGAAGCAGCTCGGCGAGGTCCTGTTCGACAAGCTCGGCATGCAGGGCGCCGGAAAGACCAAGACCGGCGCCTACAAGACCGACCAGGACGTGCTCGAAGACCTGGCCGCCGCAGGCTACGAGCTGCCGGAAAAGGTGCTCCAATGGCGGCAGATCGCCAAGCTGAAGAGCACCTACACCGACACGCTGGTCGAACAGATCAACCCGGAGTCCGGGCGCATCCACACCTCCTACGCGATGGCGGGGGCGCAGACCGGCCGGCTGTCCTCGACCGATCCGAATTTGCAGAACATCCCGATCCGCACCGAGGAAGGCCGCAAGATCCGCCAGGCGTTCCGGGCGCGCGAGGGCTGCAAGCTGGTGTCGCTCGACTACAGCCAGATCGAGCTTCGCATCGTCGCCCACATGGCGCGCATCGACGCGCTGATCGAGGCCTTCCACGCCGGGGCCGACATCCACGCGATGACCGCGTCGCAGGTGTTCGGCGTTCCGATGAAGGACATGGATCCAATCGTCCGGCGCAAGGCCAAGGCGATCAACTTCGGCATCATCTATGGCATCAGCCCGTTCGGGCTGGCGCGCCAGCTCGGCATCGAGCAGCGTGAGGCGAAGGCCTACATAGAGGCCTATTTCGAGAAGTATCCCGGTATCCGGACATACATGGACACGGTGCGCGCCGAGTGCCGCAAGAGCGGGCGCGTCGAAACGCTGTTCGGCCGGCGCATCCATATTCCCGGCATCGCCGAGAAGAATCCCGCGCGCCGCAACTATGCCGAGCGCCAGGCGATCAATGCGCCGATCCAGGGGACGGCGGCCGACATCATCAAGCGGGCGATGATCGGTATCCCCGACGTATTGCGGGAAAAGCGGCTCGCGGCCGACATGCTGCTGCAGGTGCACGACGAGCTGCTGTTCGAGGTGCCGGAGAATCAGGTCGTGGACACCGTTGCTGCCATGCGTGGTGTGATGGAATCGGCTGCCGGCCCCGCGGTCACGCTCGCCGTGCCGCTCGTCGTCGAGGCCGGCGTCGGCGACAACTGGGACGAGGCGCACTAAGACCGGCCGCGCGCCCGGCTCGATCGATCCGGTGATCGCGGCGCGGTGGGGAAGAGTGTTAGTATCGTCGCAAGCATCGGCGCCGCAGCCGAGCGAACAGGGCCAAACCGGGAGGAGCCAATGCTGAGGATTCTGGGGCGCAAGACGTCGTCCAACGTCATGGAAGTATTGTGGGTCTGCGGCGAGCTGAAGCTCGAATTCGAGCGCGTCGACATCGGCGGCTCGTTCGGGGGCAACGACAAGCCCGAATATCTCGCCAAGAATCCGAACGGCCTGGTGCCGACCATCGAGGACGACGGCTTCGTTCTTTGGGAATCCAACGCCATCTGCCGCTATCTCGCCGCCAAGCACGCGCCGGGCTCGACCATCTGGCCCGACGACCTGAAGACCCGCGCCGAGGCCGACAAGTGGATGGACTGGCAGCTCAGCGTCGTCGGCGGAATGATCACGCCGATCTTCTGGGGCCTCGTGCGGACCGAGCCCGCGAAGCGCGACATGAAGGCCATCGAAGCGGCGATCCAGCGCGGCTACAAGGTCTGGGGCATGCTGGACAAGCATCTCGCGGGACGGAAGTTCGTCGCCGGCGAGCACTTCACGCTGGGCGACATCCCGGTTGGCGTCCATGCCTTCCGCTGGTTCAATCTGGTCAAGGAGCGGCCGTCGATGCCGAACTTCGAAGCGTGGTACGACAGGCTCTGCCAGCGGCCGGCCTACAAAGAGCATTGCATGAACCCGCTGACCTAGAGCAACCTGCGTCCTATCGGACGCAGATAAGTTGCTCTAACCTTTTAAGATAGATCAATTTATCTGCAATCAGGTGATTCCACCTGATTGCAGATTGATCTAGGCGGCCGGCTGCGAGGGAAAGACGATGAACGGACCGAGAAGGGTGCACGACATGGGTGGCTTGGATGCGGACACGGTCGATCGCGGCGAGCACAAGCACGAGCCGTGGGAGAAGCGGGTGGACGCCATCCGCATGCTCTGCGCCAAGCACGACCTGCTGCGGACGGACGAGATGCGCCGCAACATCGAGGACCTCGGCCCGGGCGTGTATGACAAGATGAGCTATTACGAGCGCTGGTGCGCCGCGATCACCAACGTGCTGCTGCAGAAGAACGTCATCACCGTCGACGAGCTCGGCCGCAAGATGGCCGAGGTCGAACGACGCTGGGCGGAGGCGCGCAAATAGCCGCCGGGCGTTGATGACGGGATTCGATGCATGGTATGGTCCCTCACGATCTGAATTTCGGGCAAAAATGCCCATGTCGATCAGTGAGTTGAGGTATTCGAAGGAATTGGCGGATGACTGCGTCGAGACGCGTGCATGACATGGGCGGGCTGGCGGCCGGGCCGGTCGACCGCGACGAGCCCCCACATGCGGCCTGGGAAATGCGGATCGACGCGATCCGGGCGCTGGTCGCCAAGCGCAAGCTGCTCCGCACCGACGAGATCCGCCGCAACGCCGAGGATCTCGGTCCCGGCGTGTACGACAAGCTGAGCTATCACGAGCGCCGGTGCGCCGCCATCACCAACGCGCTGCTGCAGAAGAACGTGTTTACCGTCGATGAGCTTGGCCGCAAGATGGCGGAAGTCGAGCGGCGGTGGAGCAAGGAGCAAAATCGGTGACGGCGCGTTTCAACATTGGCGATATCGTGCGCATCCGCCGCGCGTTCCCGCCCGGCCATGTGCGCACGCCCTATTTCGCGCGCGGCAAGTCGGGCGTGGTGGACGCGATCGCGGGCGAGTACCGCAACCCGGAAGAGCTCGCCTACGGGCGCTACGACGGCCCGGCGTTGCCGCTGTACCGCGTCCGCTTCAAGCAGGCCGACCTATGGCCCGGCTATGACGGCCCCGCCAAGGACACGGCCATCGTCGACATCTACGAGAATTGGCTCGAACCCGACAAGGAAGGGCAGCAATGACCGGTCCCGACAAGCATGGCCATGATCATCACGATCACGGGCACGATCATGGGCACGATCATGGGAACAGCCACGATCACGACCACGCCCGGACCTTTCAGCCGGATATCGAGGATGCCCCCTTCGGCCAATACCAGGTGATGGCGCAGGCGCTCGGCGAAGTGCTGATCGACAAGGGCGTGATCACGCCGGACGAGATGCGCGAGCAGCTCGAATGGCTCGACGCGCGGTCCCCGTCCGACGGCGCACGGCTGGTCGCCCGCGCCTGGACCGACCCCAATTTCAAGGCGCTGCTGCTCGAAGACGTGAACGCGGCGGCCGAATCGGTTGGCGCGACTGCCGGCGACATACCGATCCGCGCGATTGAGAATACGCCGGCCGTGCATAACGTCGTCGTCTGCA
The DNA here is from genome assembly GCA_009377445.1 of Alphaproteobacteria bacterium. Lineage (GTDB taxonomy): Bacteria > Pseudomonadota > Alphaproteobacteria > UBA8366 > UBA8366 > WHUA01. Next base: position 631,621 of record WHUA01000001.1, read on the forward strand.
CCTTGTGCTCCTGTTATCCGCGCGGGCTGCTCGGCCTGCCGCCGGACTGGTACAAGTCGCGCGAATACCGCAGCCGCACGGTGCGCGAGCCGCGCGCTATTCTCGCCGAATTCGGCACGGTCATCGCCGACGATGTCGAGGTGCGCGTGCACGACAGCACCGCGGACCTGCGCTATCTCGTCCTGCCGATGCGGCCGGCCGGGACCGAGGGGATGGCCGCCGCGGCGCTGGAAGAGCTGGTCACGCGCGACTGCATGATCGGCGTCAGCCTGCCGCGCACGCCGCGTCCGTAGAGGCTCGGGGCGCGGTTGGAAAGATCGATGTCACCGGGCCGGCTCTGCTCGCTCCTGATCGCGATCGTGCTCGCGGGCTGCTATCTGCCGAGCGATTTCACCGCCGACCTCCGGATCACGCCGGACGGCAATTACAATTTTCAGTACACCGGGCAGCTCACCTATCTGCCGCTGCGGGAGAAGCTCGCCCAGGGCGGCCTGTCGCAATCGGAAGTCGCCGAACAGGTGAAAGCGGTCACCGACGATCTCGCGCGCGACAGGGGGTTCGAGGAAATCAGCTATGTCGACAGCGCAACGTTCCGCGTTCGCTACAAGCGCGTCGGCAACATCCTGAGCGAGAAGAGCTACACCTTCATCCGCATCAATTCCCGGCTCCTGTCGATGGAGCGGCGCGCGGACGGCACGGTCGACATCTACGGCGACAAGCCGAATACGGCGGACGCCCAGCGGCTCGCGACGTCCGGTCTCGTCATGCGCGGCCAGCTTCGCATTCAGACCGAAGCGAAGGTATTACAACAGAACGCGACGGAAATGGTGGAAGGCGCCGCGCCCGTCTATGTCTGGCGGATCGACGGCGTCGAGAAGCCGTCGCCGCGGCTCATCCTTTCCACGCGCCCTTAGCATGGCCGGGAACGGCGACGGATGACCGCAGCGAGCGTCCTCGGCCTTTTCCTGTCGGCCTTTGTCTCCGCGACCCTGGTGCCGATGTCGTCGGAGGTCGTGCTGGCGGCGCTGATCGCAGCCAATGGCCTGGACGCCGTCATGCTCGTTGCCGTCGCAACCGCCGGGAACACGCTCGGCGCCGTCGTGAACTGGCTGCTCGGCCGGTTCTGCCTTCGGTGGCGCCACAGCAAATGGTTTCCGGTCGGCGAGGACCGCCTCGAAAAGGGCATGGATTGGTTCCGCCGCTACGGGATCTGGTCGCTGCTTCTCGCGTGGCTGCCGGTGGTCGGCGACCCGATCACCTTCGTCGCGGGAATGGCGCGGGTCCGCCTTCCGCTGTTCCTGCTGCTGGTGGCGGCCGGCAAGGGCGCGCGCTACGCCATCATCGGCGCCGTGTCGCGGGATATCTTCAGCTGACGCGCCGGTGATGGCATACCGCGCGCCGGAACGGAAACGGCCGGCCCTTCCGGGCCGGCCGCTCGATCCTTGCCGCAGCGTTCGGTCGCGTCAGGCGGCGGCGTAGATGCCCGCCTGCTTGACGTCTTCGTCGACGTATTCTTCGAACTGCTTGAAGTTCTTCTCGAACCGGCCGCGCAGGTCGCGTGCGGTCGTGTCGTAGGCCGCCTTGTCGCTCCAGGTCGCGCGCGGCTGCAGCACGTCGGCCGGAACGTCGGGGCAGGCCTGCGGCACCAGCAGCCCGAAGTTCGGATCCGGAGTCACGCCGACCTCGGCGAGGCGGCCGTCCAGCGCAGCGCGCACCATGGCGCGGGTGTAGGCGATCTTCATGCGCTTGCCGGTGCCATAGGCGCCGCCGGACCAGCCGGTGTTGACGAGCCAGCATTTCGCGCCGGTCTTCTCGATCCGATCGCCCAGCATCTTGGCGTAGACCGACGGGTGACGCGGCATGAACGGCGCGCCGAAGCAGGTCGAGAAGGTCGCCTGCGGCTCGGTCACGCCCTTCTCGGTGCCGGCGACGCGCGCGGTGTAGCCCGAGAGGAAGTGATACATCGCCTGGTCGGCGCTGAGCCGGCTGATCGGCGGCAGGACGCCGAAGGCGTCGGCGGTCAGCATGACGACATTGTCCGGCTGTCCGCCCATGCCGGACTCGCGGATGTTCGGAATGAAGTCGATCGGATAGGAGGCCCGCGTATTCTCGGTCAGCGAGCCGTCGTCGAGGTCGAGCAGCCGCGTGCGCGGGTCCATCACTACGTTCTCGAGGATCGTGCCGAAGCGGCGCGTCGTCGCGTATATCTCGGGCTCCGCTTCCGCCGACAGGTTGATGACCTTGGCGTAGCAGCCGCCTTCGAAATTGAAGATGCCGTTATCGGACCAGCCGTGCTCATCGTCGCCGATCAGGGCGCGCGTGCCGTCCGCCGACAGGGTGGTCTTCCCGGTGCCCGAGAGCCCGAAGAAGATGCTGACGTCGCCGCCGGCGCCGATGTTCGCCGAGCAATGCATCGGCAGGACGTTGCGCTCGGGCAGCACGTAGTTGAGGTAGGAGAAGACGGACTTCTTGATCTCGCCGGCGTATTGCGAGCCGGCGATCAGCACCAGCTTCTCGGCGAAGTTCATCATGATCGCGCATTCGGAATTCGTGCCGTCGCGCTCCGGAACCGCGTGGAAGTAGGGCGCGTTCAGGATCGTCAACTCGGGAACGAATTCCGCGGCTTCCTTCTCCGAAGGGCGGAGGAACATGTTGCGGGCGAACAGGCTGTGCCACGGGCTTTCGGAGATCACGCGCACGGACAGGCGGTACTGCGGGTCCGTGCCGGCGAACAGGTCCTGCACGTAGATGTCGCGGCCCTGGAAGTAGGAAAGGATCTGGCGGTGCAGGTTGTCGAAATTCTGCGACGAGGTCGGGCGGTTGACCGGCCCCCACCATATGTTGTGTTTGCTGGACGGCTCTTCGACCAGGAATTTGTCTCTGGGAGAGCGTCCCGTATGCTTGCCCGTCTCGACCACGAGCGCGCCGCCGGCCGACATGCTGCCTAGGCCCCGCGCGAGGGTCGCCTCGTAGAGCGGCGCCGCATCGAGATTCCAATGCTCGGCGCGTGCGTTGGCAATGCCGTGATTTTTCAAGTCAAACTTGCTTTTTCGGTTCACTTTCGGTGCTCCTCCCAGACGGCTGCGGTGCCGCTATGGAATCCTGCGCGTTTGCGCGCTCTTTGGTGCTGCGGGATTGATATCCGGCATCCGGTGCCGAATCAACTACTCCAAAATAGTACAAATACTTGGTGATTGTGGTGATTGCATGGTTCGGTCAATCGCCCCTTTCCGTCGCGGCCGGGACTCGTAACACTTTGACCAGACGGACTAATTCGCGCCGCGCCGATGCGCCGTCGTTGACCGTTTCGTGAAAATCGATGCGCGCGGCGGCGCCCTCCCGGCGAAGGTCCGCCCCCTCCGGATCGATGCCCGTCATGCGCCATCCCGGGGGCGCTCCGGCGACCGCCGTACTGGCGTAGAGATCGACCGCGTCGCCGTGGTCGGCGTTCATATGCGCGAGGATGCCGTCCTCCTCCTCCGCCAGCGTTCCCAGCTTCGCCGCGCCGAGCAGCACGTCTCCCGCCGCAAGCCAGCAAATCCGCCCGAACCCCGCCACGAGGTGCAGGCGCTCGGTTGCGACGCGGTAGAAATTGAAATCGGCGAAGGCGGCATAGGACGCCGCCTCCGGATGGCGCGCCAGATAGCGGCGCTGCAGCCTGTCGTCGGCCGCGGCGCCGCAGAGCGGCTCGATCCGGCCCTGCAGGGTCACCCGGGCGCCCGCGAGCGGGTCGTCGAGCCCCCGCGTGCCGTCGAACAGGAGCGACACGCGGCTGTCGCCGGCAATGTTCTTCGTGTGCTCGGCGAGGCCGGAGAGCAGCAGGAGCGGCGAGCCGTCATGCGCCAGGGCGATCTGGACGAGGGAAACGTAGGGCCCGCCGGCGCCGCCCCGCTCCACGGTCGCGAGGGCCGCGGTGGCGCTGCGGCGAAGGAGCCGGCGGCAGGTGGCTGCCGGATCGGTCTCGTCTTCGGGGGCCGGGCTCATGGGCTATATTCGGGCCGCTCTTCCGGCCCGTCAAACGCCGCGGCCGGGCAGGCATTTCGGGTTACGACGCAGGCTGCGGCCACAGCCATGTCACCGCCCCGCGCTCCGCCATGAAGCGGGTGATGGTTTCGGCAATGGTTTTGGGATCGGTCTGTCCCCGGAAGAGCGACAGGAACCGTCCGTCCGGGCCCATCAGGTAGACGAAGCTGGTGTGGTCCATCAGGTATTCGCCCTCGCCCGGCCGGTCGGCCTTGGCGTAGTAGACCTTGTAGGCCTTGGCGACGGCCTTGATCTGCTCGGGCGTTCCGGTCAGCCCGGTCAGCCGCGGATGGAAGTTCGCCACGTAGTCGGAAAGGAATGCGGGCGTGTCGCGCTCCGGGTCCACGGTGATGAACAGCGGTTTCACCGTCTCCGCCTTCGGCCCCAGGATATCCAGCGCCGCGCCGATGTTTGCAAGCTCGGTGGGGCAGACGTCGGGGCAGTAGCCGTAGCCGAAATACACCAGCAGATACTTGCTGCGAAAGGTCTTGTCGGTTACCGGCTGGCCGTGCTGGTCGACCAGCTCGAAGGGGCCGCCGATGTCCATCTCGGCCCGCATCACGCCGCCCTGTCCGCCCCGTCCGCCATCCGGCGTTATCCAGCGCCACGCTACCCAGGACGCGACGGCGATCGCGGCGAGCGTGGCCAGCATGACGCCTATAACGGGTAGCGAGGGCGCCGGCTTCATGTCTGGACTCCATCTCCTTCCCGGCGAAGCCGAGGCGAGTCGCGCTCACCGATAAACTTCAACGACGGATTAATCATTTTGATATACTGGTCGCGGAACGTGCCGCGAGTGGACATATCGACGCAGCGCCAAACCCTTGCGCTGCTTCGCTCGGGCCGTCAGAAAGCCGTTAACATGCCCAAATACTGCCATAGGAAAGTTGGATTGTCCGCGCCGCCGGACAACAACGATAATTTGGGCGGGAGATTGACATGCAACAGACGATTGCACTCGTCGACGACGACAAGAACATCCTGACGTCGGTTTCGATGGCACTCGAGGCCGAGGGCTACCGCGTCCGGATCTACAACGACGGCGAGGAGGCTCTCCAGGGCCTGGTCCATCAGCCGGTCGACCTTGCGATTCTCGACATCAAGATGCCGCGCATGGACGGCATGGAGCTTCTCACCAAGCTCAAGAGCAGCAGCAACCTGCCGGTCATCTTCCTGACCTCCAAGGACGACGAGGTGGACGAGGTGCTGGGGCTGCGCATGGGCGCGGACGACTACATCAAGAAGCCGTTCTCCCAGCGCCTCCTGATCGAGCGCATCCGCACCCTGCTGCGCCGCTCCGAGCTCGCCGAGGACAAGACCGTCAAGAAAGCGGACACTGTCCTCGTCCGGGGCCAGCTCGTGATGGACACCGACCGCCATTCCTGCACCTGGGACGCCAAGGACGTGCAGCTTACGGTGACGGAGTTCCTGTTGCTCAAGGCGCTCGCCGCGCGCCCGGGCCACGTCAAGAGCCGCGATCAGCTCATGGACGCGGCCTATGGCGAAAGCATCTATGTCGACGACCGGACCATCGACAGCCACATCAAGCGTCTGCGCAAGAAATTCCGCCAGGTCGACAACAAATTTTCCCAGATAGAGACGCTCTATGGCGTCGGCTATCGGTATAGCGAGACCTAGAGCAACCTGCGTCCTATCGGACGCAGATAAGTTGCTCTAACCTTTTAAGATAGATCAATTTACCTGCAATCAGGTGATTCCACCTGATTGCAGATTGATCTAGCCGGAGACTCGGCCGGAATGGAGCATGAGGCTGCGCTGAATGCGATCCGCAAGGGTCTGCACCGGTCGGGCGTGGTGGCGCGCCTCGCATTGCGTGGCATGAAGGATCGCAGCCGGGACGGCGAGGACCAGGAGCCGAAGAGCATGGCGCCTCCGGCCCGGCGCGTCGTGTCGCCGCTCACGCGCCGGATTCTCGCCGTCAACGTCGTCGCTCTCCTCATTCCGATCGGCGGCCTGCTCTACGTCGGGCCGTACCGCGACAGCCTGATCGACGGCGACCTCGAATCGCTGCGCAGCCAGGGAGAGATGATCGCGGGCGCGATCGGCGAAAGCGCGATCGAGATCACGCCCACCGGCGGACAGTTTATCGACCTCGAACCGGCCCGCCACATCGTGCGGCGGCTCAGCGCCGCGTCGCGCATCCGCTCGCGGCTGTTCCTCAACTCCGGCGACATGGCGGCCGACAGCAGCCGGCTGCTCGGCGGGCGCTGGGTCGTGCAGGTGCAGGAGCTGCCGCCGCCGCGCGAATCGAACTGGCTGCTCGACTGGCTGATCGACGCGATCGACGTCACCGTCGGCTGGCTGTCCTACGGCGAAAAGCTCGAGCCGTATCAGGAGCGCGCCGACCAGCGGTCGGACGACTATCCGGAGGTGCAGCGCGCCTTCTCGGGCGAGATCATCGGCGTAGTGCGCGCGGGCGGGACGAGCGGCTATATCCTGACCGTCGCCATTCCCGTGCAGCGCTATCGCCAGGTCATCGGCGTGCTGCTGCTGTCCAAGGACGGGGTGGAGATCGAGGCGTCGGTTCGCGCCATCCGGCTGACCGTGCTCGGCGTCTTCGCGGGCGCCATGCTGGCGACGATCCTGCTGTCGCTCTACCTGGCGCAGACCATCGCGCAGCCGGTGCTGCGGCTCGCCGCGGCGGCCGAGCGCATCCGGCGCGGCTATCGCCCGCAGTCGCAGCAGATCCCCGACTTCACCGACCGCGGCGACGAGATCGGCGAGCTGTCGGGCGTGCTGCGCGAGATGACGGACGCGCTGCACCAGCGCATGGACGCGATCGAGCGTTTCGCCGCCGATGTCAGCCACGAGATCAAGAACCCGCTCACCTCGTTGCGCAGCGCCGTCGAGACCGCTGCCCGCGTGCGCGACCCGCAGCAGCTTCAGCGCCTGATGTCGGTGATCCAGGAAGACGTCCAGCGTCTCGACCGGCTGATCACGGACATCTCGAACGCGTCGCGCCTGGACGCGGAGCTGAGCCGCGCCGAGGCGGAGCCCGTGGACATCGGCCGGATGCTACTGGCGATGGGCGACATGTACGAGACCACGCGCCTGCCGAACGGCCCGGTGCTGAAGGTCGACGTGCCGGAAGGCGCGAACCTGCACGTATCCGGCGTCGAGGACCGCCTGGTCCAGGTCATGCGCAACCTGATCGCCAATGCGCAGAGCTTCAGCCCGCCCGGCGGCACGATCCGGCTCAAGGCCTCGCGGACGAACGGCCTCGTCGAGGTGATCATCGAGGACGAGGGGCCGGGCATCCCCGAATCCAAGATGAACGCCATTTTCGACCGCTTCTACACGGAACGCCCGAAGGGCGAGAAATTCGGGACGCATTCGGGCCTCGGCCTGTCGATCTCGAAGCAGATCGTCGAAGCGCATCGCGGCACGATCCGGGCGATGAACCTCTACGCCGCCGACGGCCCCAAGGAGGGCCCCAATGACGGCGCGAAGAAGGTGACGGGCGCCCGCTTCACGGTGCGCCTGCCGGTGCAATAGCAAGCGCCGTCGTGCTCGCGGAGCAAGTCCGCGAGTGACGACATCTGGGCCAAATTGACTTTGCGGCCCGCCGGCATCACCCTCGCAGCCATGGAAACGCTTCACGCGACAGCCGTGGAAATCGGCGGTAACGCGGTACTGTTGCGCGGCCCTTCCGGAAGCGGCAAGTCGGACCTGGCGCTTCGGCTGATCGACGGCGGCGCCACGCTGGTGGCCGACGACCGGGTTACCCTGTCGCGGCAGGGCGCGGACATCATGGTGGCGGCGCCCGCGGCGATCGCCGGCCGGATCGAAGTGCGCGGCCTCGGCATCGTCCGGCTGCCCTGCGCGGGGCCGGCGCCGCTCCGCCTCGTCGTCGACCTCGTCCGGCGGGGTGAGGCCGAGCGGCTTCCCAAGGCCGAGGAAACGGTGTTATTGGGTGTCGCCATACCGTTGATGCATCTGGCTCCGTTCGAGGCGTCGGCGCCCGCAAAGCTGCGGTTGGCGCTGCGTCTCGCGCCACAGGAGATCGAGCGGTGAGCACGGAAAAGAGCGCGAAACCGGCCGATGCGGAACGCCGCGAGCGGCGCGTCATCCTGGTGACCGGCATGTCCGGCGCCGGCCGGACGACGGCGCTGAAGAGCCTGGAAGACATCGGATACGAAGCGGTCGACAACCTGCCGCTGTCGCTTCTCGCCAGCTTCGCCGGGCCTGCGCAGGGTCCCGCGCCGGGTCCCGCGCAAGAACCGGCGCACGGCGGGGCCGCCGCGGTCGCGGCGCGGCCGCTGGCGATCGGCGTCGACATCAGGACCCGCGATTTCGGCGTCGATCCGGTCCTGGACGAGCTCGACCGGCTGGCGCGGGAGGCCGGCTACAACGTCTGCACCGTCTTTCTCGATTGCGACGACGACGTGCTGCTGCGCCGCTACGCCGAGACGCGGCGGCGCCATCCGCTGGACTCGTCGAAGGCCGTGCCGGACATGATTCAGCTCGAACGGCGGCTGCTCGCGCGGCTCAGGGCCCGGGCGGACGTGGTGATCGACACGACGGGCAAGTCGCCCTGGGAGCTCAAGGAGACCTTGAGCGCGTATTTCGCGCCGGAGGAGAGCTATGGGCTCAGCCTGTTCGTCACGTCCTTCGCCTTCCGCGAGGGCGTTCCGCGGGAATCCGACCTCGTCTTCGATGTCCGGTTCCTCAAGAATCCGCATTACGATCCGCAATTGCGGCCGCTGACCGGCGAGGACGAGGCGGTTCAGAAGGCGATAGAAGGCGACGGGGATTTTCAGGCATTCTTTGACAGCCTCACGGGAATGCTCGAAATTCTCCTGCCGCGCTACGCGCAGGAGGGCAAGAGCTACCTGACGATTGCCGTGGGCTGCACCGGTGGGCGGCACCGGTCGGTTTACGTGGCGCGGAAACTGAACGACTGGCTGCTTGCCCGCGACTGGCGCGTCCGGCTGCACCACCGCGACATCCATGGCGGCGGCGGTCGCGACATGCTGTAGGGGCTGCGAATGGGGGGTTCTTTGGGAGCGGGCGCATGATCGGTATCGTCGTCGTCAGCCACGCACGCCTGGCGGAGGAGTTCATCGCGGCGCTGGAGCATATCGTCGGCCCGCAGCAGAATCTGTGCGCGGTCTGCATCGGCGCGGACGACGACATGGAGCGCCGCCGCCGCGACATTCTCGACAGCGTCGCCAAGGTCGATACCGGTGCGGGCGTCGCCGTGCTCACCGACATGTTCGGCGGCACGCCGTCGAACCTGGCGCTCTCGGTGATGGACCAGGCGAATGTCGAGGTCGTTGCCGGCGTCAATCTGCCGATGCTCATCCGCCTGGCGTCGATCCGCAACAACCGCAGCCTCGCCGATGCCGTCGCGAGCGCGCAGGAGGCCGGGCGCAAATACATCAATGTCGCCTCCAACCTGCTGGCCGAACAGAACGGCGATGCGCCGGCGAATGCGGATGATCGAAAGGCCCCTTGAGATCGTCAACGAGCGCGGCCTGCACGCCAGGGCCGCCGCCAGGTTCGTCAAGCTCGTTGGCTCCTTCAAATCGAAAGTGACGGTATCGAAGGACGGAAACACCGTTTCCGGCGATTCGATCATGGGCCTCATGATGCTCGCGGCGGCGACCGGCAGCATCGTCACGCTGGTCGTGGACGGCCCGGACGAGGCAGCGGCCGCCGATGCGATCGCGGCCCTGGTGGCGGACGGCTTCGACGAGGAATGAGCGCAGCGGCGGGTGGCCATCCCGTGCCGCCGCCCCATATTGTCAGGAGCCCGAACCCTGAGTCGAAACAAGGGAGAAGCCGATGGCGCGCGCGGTTTTCAACGATACGGTCATCGCCGAGAGCGAAGACGTCGAGATCGTCGAAGGAAACGTCTACTTCCCGCCCAATGCCCTCAAGAAGCAGCATTTTCATCCCACCGAGCACACCACGGTCTGCGGTTGGAAGGGCATCGCGAGCTACTATTCCGTCGAGGCCGGCGGAAAGACGGCCGAGAACGCCGCCTGGACCTACCGACAGCCGAAGCCGGAAGCAGCGAACATCCGCGACTACGTGGCCTTCTACCCCGTCATCCGTGTGGAGCGCTGAAGCAGCCCCCTGCCTTGCCGATGCCACAGACCGCTGATATATCCCGGCGGCTGGCTGCGGGCCGGCTAGAGCAACCTGCGTCCTATCGGACGCAGATAAGTTGCTCGAACCTTTTAAGATAGATCAATTTACCTGCAATCAGGTGATTCCACCTCATTGCAGGTAAATTGATCTAGGCGCATGCATGACCCGGCGCGCTGCCGGCACATCATTGGAAGCGAGGACATGACAGGCACTCAGGATTACAAGGTTGCCGACATCAAGCTGGCCGACTGGGGCCGCAAGGAAATCGCCATCGCCGAGACGGAAATGCCCGGCCTGATGGCGTTGCGCGACGAGTTCGGCGCGAAGAAGCCGCTGAAAGGCGCGCGGATCGCCGGCTGCCTGCACATGACGATTCAGACCGCGGTGCTCATCGAGACCCTGACGGCGCTCGGCGCCGAGGTGCGGTGGTCGTCCTGCAACATCTTCTCGACGCAGGATCACGCGGCCTCGGCGATCGCGGCGACCGGCGTTCCGGTCTTCGCCTGGAAAGGCATGTCCGAGGAGGAGTTCTGGTGGTGCATCGAGATGACCATCGAGGGGCCGAAGGACTGGCGGCCCAACATGATCCTCGACGACGGCGGCGACCTGACGAAGCTCATGCACGACAAATACCCCGCGCTGTTGAAGGAGGTGCGCGGCATCTCCGAGGAAACGACGACCGGCGTGCATCGCCTTTATGATATGGCGAAGAAGGGCGAGCTGGCGGTTCCCGCGATCAACGTCAACGACTCGGTGACCAAGTCCAAGTTCGACAACCTCTACGGCTGCCGCGAAAGCCTGGTCGACGGCATCAAGCGGGCGACCGACGTCATGCTGGCGGGCAAGGTCGCGGTGGTCTGCGGCTTCGGCGACGTCGGCAAGGGCTCGGCGGCCAGTCTCCGCAATGGGGGCGCACGCGTCATGGTGACGGAGATCGATCCGATCTGCGCGCTGCAGGCCGCCATGGAAGGCTATCAGGTCACGACGATGGAAGACGCGGCCCCGCAGGCCGACATCTTCGTCACCGCGACCGGCAACGTCGACGTGATCACGCTCGACCACATGCGCGAGATGAAGGACCGGGCGATCGTCTGCAACATCGGCCACTTCGATTCGGAAATCCAGATCGGCGCGCTCAGGAACTACAAGTGGCACAACGTGAAGCCGCAGGTCGACGAGATCGAGTTCCCCGACGGCAAGCGGCTGCTCGTCCTGGCGGAAGGCCGGCTCGTGAATCTCGGTTGCGCCACCGGCCATCCGAGCTTCGTCATGTCGGCGTCCTTCACCAACCAGGTGCTGGCGCAGCTCGAGCTTTGGAACAACGCCAAGAGCTACGAGAAGAAGGTCTACGTGCTGCCCAAGCACCTGGACGAGAAGGTCGCGTCGCTGCATCTCGCGAAGCTCGGCGTGAAGCTCACCAAGCTGTCGAAGGAGCAGGCCTCCTATATCGGCGTTCCATCGGCAGGCCCGTACAAGCCCGACTATTATCGCTATTGAGCGCCGCATAGGCCGCTTCCGCTGGCCGGCCGGTCGATGCTAGATATGCGCCCATGCAGCAGGGGCGGGAACAGGAAGCGCAACTCGCGGTAACGGCCCGCGGCGACGCGGAAACGGCGCGCGTCGCCGCGGCGGTCGCCCATGTCTCGATTGCCGGCGACGTGCTGGCGCTGGCGGGCGACCTCGGCAGCGGCAAGACCGCCTTCGCGCGTGGCTTCATCCGCGCCCTCACCGCGCCGGACGAGGAAGTGCCGAGCCCGACCTTCACGCTGGTGCAGACCTATGCCGCGGCCGGACGCACCATCTATCATTTCGATCTCTACCGCATCGAGGCCCCCGACGAAGCGTGGGAGCTCGGGATCGAAGAAGCCTTCGCCGGCGGCGTCACCCTGATCGAATGGCCGGAGCGGCTCGGCCGGCTGCTCCCGGCGGACCGCCTAGACATCCGCCTGAACACGCCGCCCGGCGGCGGCGCGAGCGAGCGGCGCATCACGCTGATCGCCGGCCCCTCCTGGCGCGGGCGCCTGGCGCGGCTCCGCGGCGCGCTCGGGACGGATGCCGATGGCTGACAGGACGCCGGTCATCGACCGCTTTCTTTCCGGGCACGGCTGGGCCGACGCGGCGCGGCGCCCGCTCGCCGGCGACGCCTCCTTCCGGCGCTACGTGCGGCTCGATCGGAACGGCGACCGCGCGATGCTGATGGACGCGCCGCCGCCGCAGGAAGACGTCCGGCCCTTTCTCCGGGTGGCGCGGCTGCTCGGGCGGCTGGGCTTCAGCGCGCCCCGCATCCTCGCCGCCGACGAGGCCGCGGGGTTGCTCCTGCTCGAAGACCTCGGCGAGGAGACCTATACCCGCGTGCTCGCGGCGGGCGGCGACGAGGCGGCGCTCTACACGCTCGCGACCGACCTGCTGATCGACCTGCACCGCCGTTTCGAGATGCCGATGGCGGCGGGCGTGCCGCCCTACGACGACGAGCGGCTGTCGAACGAGGCCGCCTTGCTGGTCGACTGGTATCTGCCGGCGGTGCGCGGCGTGCCGGCCGCGCCCGGATTGCGCGAGGAGTATCTCGCGCTCTGGCGCGATACCTTCGCCGTGGCGAGGGCCGCGCCCGGCACCCTCGTGCTGCGCGACTATCACGTCGACAACCTGATGCTGCTCGGCGGCCGGGAAGGCGTCGCGGCCTGCGGCCTGCTCGATTTCCAGGACGCGGTGACGGGCCCGGCCAGCTACGACCTGGTATCGCTGCTGGAAGATGCGCGCCGCGACGTGCCGCCCGGCCTCGCCGGCCGCATGATCGCGCGCTACCTCGACGCCTTTCCCGCGCTCGACCGCGACGCCTTCCGCGCGTCCTACGCCGTCATGGGCGCGCAGCGCAGCGCCAAGATCGTCGGCATCTTCACCCGGCTCGACCGGCGCGACGGCAAGCCGGTCTACCTGAAGCACATCCCGCGCGTCTGGCAGTGGCTCGAAGGCGACCTTCGCCATCCGGCGCTGACCGGCTTGCGCGCCTGGTTCGACCGCGAGCTGCCGGTGGGGACGCGCATCACGCCCGGCGCGAAGGGGGCGCCATGACCATCGACACTGCGATGGTTCTTGCGGCGGGACTCGGCACGCGCATGCGGCCGCTGACCGACGACAAGCCGAAGCCGATGGTCGAGCTCGCCGGCCGCACTTTGCTCGATTGGGCGCTCGACCGGCTCACGGCGGCGCGCGTGCGGCGGACGGTCGTCAACACACATTACCTCGGCGAAACGATCCATCGCCATCTGGCGGGACGGGACGGCATCGTCATCTCGCACGAGCAGGAGCGGCTGGAGACCGGCGGCGGCGTTCGCCGGGCCTTGCCGGAACTGGGGGCGCGTCCCTTCTTCGTCGTGAACAGCGACGCGGTGTGGCTCGACGGGCCGGACCCGGCGCTGTCCCGGCTCGCCGCCACTTGGGACGGGTCGCGCATGGATGCGCTGCTGCTGCTGCAGCCGGTGGGGGCGGCGATCGGCTACGCGGGTCCCGGCGACTATCACGCGGGCGCGGACCGCCGGCTGCGCCGCCGGGCACCGGGCGAGACGGCGCCTTTCCTGTTTGCCGGCGTGCAGATCCTGCATCCGCGGATTTTCGCAGGCGCGCCCGAAGGGCCTTTCTCGCTGAATGTGCTGTACGATGCGGCGCAGGCGGCGGGCCGGCTGTTCGGTGTCGAACATGACGCCGAATGGTTCCACGTCGGCACGCCGGAAGATCTGGCGCATACCGAGGCGTTTTTCGCGCGGCGCGCGGGGCGGCGGGGATGACGGCGCCGAACGGCCTCTACACCATCCCGGCGGGTGCGGCATTCGTCGATGCGCTGGCGGCCGGCGTCCTTGCCGAATGCAGCGAGCCGCTGGCGCTCGCGCGCTACACGATCCTGCTGCCGACGCGGCGCGCCTGCCGCGCCTTGCGCGAAGGCTTCCTGCGCGTCACCGGCGGCCGTCCGCTGCTGCTTCCCCGCATGCAGGCGATCGGCGACGTCGAGCCGGACATCGCCTCCTTCGGCGAGGCGCCGGGATTGGACGCCGCAGACCTGCCGCCCGCGATCTCGGAACAGCGCCGCCTGCTGCTGCTCGCGCGGCGCATCCTCGAATGGAACGCCGGCCCCGAGGCGGGCCGGCAGGCCGAGATGACGCCCGACCATGCGGTGCGCCTCGCCGGGGAGCTGGCGCGGCTGATCGACCGCGTGCAGACCGAGCGGCTTTCCTTCGATGCGCTGCAATCTCTCGCGCCGCTCGAGCTGGCGCGACATTGGCTGCTGACGCTCGACTTCCTGCAGATCGTCACGCGGGACTGGCCCGCGATGCTGGCCGGGGAGGGCTGCCTGGACCCGGCCGAGCGCCGGAACCTGCTGCTGCGCCGCCTCGCGGAACGCTGGGCGAACGAGTCGCCGCCCGGACCGGTGATCGCGGCAGGCTCGACGGGCAGCGTGCCGGCGACGGCGGATCTCTTCGCCGTCATCGCCGGGTTGCCGCAGGGCCGCGTGGTGCTGCCGGGCCTCGATCGCGCGGCCGATGGGGAGACATGGGAGGCGATCCGGCAGGACCAGACCCATCCGCAATACGGCATGGCGCGCCTGCTCGACCGGCTCGGCGTCGCGCTCGAGGAGGTCCGCGAATGGCCGCACGCCGCGTTCCGCCATCCCACCGCCGAAGCGCGGTCGGCGCTTTTGGCGGAGGCGCTGCGGCCGGCGGAAACGACCGACCGCTGGCGCGCGCTCGGCGGTTTCGCGGCGACCGCCCGAACGGCGCTCGGCGCCGATGGGGCATCCTTCACCCGGGTCGTGTGCGCGGGCGACAAGGAAGAGGGCGAGGTCATCGCCCTTCTGCTGCGGCATGCGCTGGAGACCGACGGCAAGACGGCCGCCCTGGTGACGCCCGACCGGCGTCTCGCGCGCCGGGTCGCCGCGTCGCTGCGCCGCTGGGACATCGACATCGACGATTCCGCCGGAACGCCGCTCGACAAGACCGCGCCCGGCGTCTTCTTCCGGCAGGTCGCCGCCGTGGTGGCGGAGGGCTTCGCGCCGGTCGCGCTGCTGGCGCTCTGCAAGCATCCTTTCGCGGCGGCCGGCATGGCGCCGGACGCGCTCCGGCGTGCCGCCCGCCTGCTCGAGCGCTGGGTCCTGCGCGGGCCGAAACCCGCCGGCGGCATCGAAGGGCTTCGCAGCGCCCTGGCGGCCGCCGCGGAAGCGAGCCCGCGGCCGGATGCCGCCGCGCTCACCGAAATGGGCCGGCTGCTCGATGCGCTCGCGGCGGCCCTGCAGCCGCTGATCGGCCTCTGCCGTCGCCGCGAGGCTTCGTTCCGCGACCTCGTCGAAGGGCACATCCGGGGCGCGGAAGCTCTTGCTGCCGGCGCGGCGGAAGCCGGCCCCGCGCGGCTCTGGTCCGGGGAACCGGGCGAGGCGCTGGCCGAGTTCATGAACGCGCTGCTGCGGGCGGCCGATGCGGCGCCGCCGATTCCGCCCGCGAGCTATCCCGACATGCTGGATGCGCTGATGTCCGGCGCGGCGGTGCGTCCGCGCTACGGCCGGCACCCGCGTCTCAACATCTGGGGTCCGCTGGAAGCCCGGCTGCAGCACGCCGACCTGATCGTGCTGGGCGGGCTCAACGAGGGGGTGTGGCCCGGCGATCTCGCCCCCGATCCCTGGATGAGCCGGCCGATGCAGGACGCATTCGGCCTGCCGCTGCCGGAACGGCGGATCGGCCTTGCCGCGCATGATTTCGTCCAGCTCGCCGCCGCGCCGGAAGTGGTCCTGACGCGCGCCGAGAAGACGGACGGCACGCCGACTGTGCCGTCCCGCTGGCTGCTGCGGCTGGAGACCGTGCTGCACGGCTGCGGCCTGCGCGAGGCTTTCGCGCCGGACGGCGCGTGGCTCGGGTTGCAGCAAGGGCTGATCGCCGTCGACGGGCACCGGCCGATCAAGGCGCCGGCTCCGTGCCCGCCCGTCGCGGCGCGCCCGCGGCGGCTGTCGGTCACGCGCGTCGAGACCTGGATGCGCGATCCCTACAGCATCTATGCGCGCTACGTTCTCAACCTGTCGCCGCTCGATCCGCTCGAGGCCGATCCCGGCGCGGCGGACCGGGGCACGATGATCCACGGCGCCCTCGACGCGTTTCTGCGCGCCCATCCCGACGGTCTTCCGGCGGATGCGGAGGCGAAGCTGCTCGCGCTGGGCGAAGAAGCCTTCGGCGCGGCGCTGGCCCGTCCGGCGGTGCGCGCTTTCTGGTGGCCGCGCTTCGTGCGGATCGCGCGTTGGTTCGTCGCGGAGGAGCGGGCGGCGCGCCCTTCGATCCGCTCCAGCCGGACCGAGGTATCCGGGCGGCACGAGATCGCCGCGCCGGCCGGCCAATTCCTGCTGACCGCGCATGCCGATCGCGTCGACACCATGAAAAGCGGCGTGCTCTCCATCATCGACTACAAGACGGGGGGCGTGCCGAGCAAGCCTCAGATCGAGGCCGGCTACGCGCCGCAGCTTCCTCTCGAAGCGGTCATCGCGGCGGCCGGCGGTTTCGCGGGCGTCGCCGCCCTGCCGGTCGAGCGCCTCGCGCATTGGCGTCTGTCGGGCGGCGAGCCGCCGGGCGCGGTGCATGAAATAAGCGGCGACGTGGCGGCGCTCGCGGCGGCGGCGCGCGACAGGCTGGTGCGCCTGATCGCGGCCTTCGACGACCCGGCGGCGCCTTACGTCTCGACCCCCGAGCCCGACTGGCCGCTGGCCTATCCCGACTACGATCATCTCGCGCGCGTCCGCGAGTGGCTGCTGGGCGGCGGCGAGCCATGACCGGCGCCCACCCGGCCGACAACAACGCGGTCGATCCCGACCGCCAGCAGCGCCGGGCCTCCGATCCGGTCGCCAGCGTCTGGGTCGGCGCGTCGGCGGGCAGCGGCAAGACGAAGGTGCTGACCGACCGCGTGCTGCGGCTTCTGCTGTCGGGAACGCAGCCGCAACGGCTGCTCTGCCTCACTTTCACCAAGGCGGCCGCGGCGGAGATGGCGAACCGCGTGAACCTCAGCCTCGGCGAGTGGGCGACAGCGCCGGACGATGCGCTTCGCGAAAATCTCGCCCGGCTGACCGGCGCGCCGCCGGCCGATGCGGCCGTCGGCATGGCGCGCCGCCTGTTCGCCCGCGTTCTCGACGTTCCCGGTGGCCTCAAGATCCAGACGATCCACAGCTTCTGCGAATCGCTGCTGGGGCGCTTCCCGATCGAGGCGGACGTGCCGCCGCATTTCCAGGTGATGGACGAGCGCAGCGCGGCGGAGCTGCTGCGGGCTGCGCGCGACGACGTGCTGGCGGCGGTGCTCGGCGACGACGAGAGCCGGGCCGCCCTCGAAACGCTCACCGCCTATCTGCACGAGGACCGCTTTTCCGACCTGCTGCAGGGCCTGCTGACGCAGCGGGGCCGGCTGCGCTGGCTGATCGGCGAGGACGGAAGCCTCGCCGCCGCGCGCGACGCCGTCTACCGGACGCTCGGGATCGATGCTGGCGTCACGAAGTCCGGTCTCGTCGCCGCGGCTTGCCAGGATGGGACGTTCGACCGCGCCGGCCTCAAGGCGGCTGCCGAGGCGCTGCTCGGCGGCACGAAGTCCTTCCAGCCGCGCGGCCGGCTTCTCGCCGACTGGCTGGCCGAAGACCGGCCGGGCCGCGTGCACCGGTTCGACGAATACCTGCGCGTGTTCCTGACCGGCCAGCTCACGGTCTACGCCAATCTGCTCGACAAGAAATCCGGCGAGCGGAATCCGGCGGCCCTCGCCGCGCTGGAACGCGAGGCGGAGCGCGTGTCGGCCGTGCTCGAACAGTGCCGCACCGCCGCGACCGCGCAGGCGACGGCGGCGCTGCTGCAACTCGGCGGCGCCATCCTGCGCGGCTACGCGCGCGCGAAATCGCTGCGGGTGCAGTTCGACTATGACGACCTGATCTACAAGGCGCGGGATCTGCTGCGCTCCGACCGCGACGGACAGGCCGCTTGGGTGCTGTTCAAGCTCGACGGCGGTCTCGATCACGTTCTCATCGACGAGGCGCAGGACACTAATCCCGACCAGTGGGAAGTGGTCGCCGCGATGGCCGACGAGTTCTTTGCCGGAATGGGCGCCCGCGACGTCGACCGCACGATCTTCGCCGTCGGCGACACGAAGCAGTCGATCTTCAGCTTCCAGCGCGCAGAGCCGGCCTTCTTCCGCGCCTACCGCGAATATTTCGAGAAACGGACGACCGACGCCGGCAAAGGCTGGGACACGGTCGACCTCGACATCTCCTTCCGCTCCGCGCCGTCGGTGTTGCATGCGGTGGACGCCGTGTTCGCGGCGGACCCGGCGCGCGACGGCGTCGTCGAGCCTGGCGAAGAGCTGCGCCACAAGGCCTATCGCGCCGCCCAGGCCGGGCTGGTCGAAGTCTGGCCCGCGGTCGGTCCGGTGGAAGAAGGCGACGCGGAATGGCAGCCGCCGGTGCGGCGGCGGGATCGACTCGCCCCCGAGGTCCGGCTGGCGAAGCTCGTGACGCAGAAGCTTTGCGGCTGGATCGGACGCGAGCCGCTGCCCTCGCACGGCCGCACGGTCCGGGCGGGCGACGTGATGATCCTGCTGCGGCGGCGCAGCGGCTTCATGGAGACGCTGGTGCGCGAGCTTAAATCCGCCGGCGTGCCGGTCGCGGGCGTCGACCGCATGGCGCTGACCGAGCAGCTCGCCGTGATGGACCTGATGGCGCTCGGGCGGTTCCTGCTGCTGCCCGAGGACGACCTTACGCTCGCGGTTGTGCTGAAGGGCCCCTTCGTCGGCTTCGACGACGACAACGACCTGTTCCCGCTGTGCCATGGGCGCGGCGCGTCGTCGGTATGGCGGCGCCTGGGGGAGATGTCCGCCGGCAACGAGCGTTTCGCCCGGGCGCACGCGTGGCTTTCCGGCCTGCTGTCGCGCGCCGACCAGGCGCCGCCGTTCGAGATGTTCGCGCGGCTGCTCGGCGGGCCGACGGCGGTTGGGCCGACCGGGTGGCAGGCGCTGCTGTCGCGGCTCGGGCCGGAGGCGGAGGATCCGGTCGACGAGTTCCTGACGCTCGCGCTCGGCTACGAGCGGTCGCACGTGCCGTCGCTGCAGGGTTTTCTGCAATGGCTCGAGGCCGGCTCGGCGGAGATCAAGCGCGACCTGGAGCAGACCGGGCGCGACGAGGTGCGCGTCATGACGGTGCATGGCGCGAAGGGGTTGCAGTCACCGATCGTCATCCTGCCGGACACGATGGCGGTCCCCACGCATAGCCGGGAGATTGTCTGGCACGAAGACGTTGCGCTCTGGCCGCCGGGCCGCGCGAACGAGAATGCGTTCTGCCGTGCGCTGCGCGAGGAGGCGAAGTCGCGCGACGAGCAAGAGCATCGCCGGCTCCTCTACGTCGCGATGACGCGGGCGGAGGACAGGCTCCACGTGTGCGGCTGGCACGGCCCGCGCCAGCCGTCGGCGAAGTGCTGGTACAACCTCGTCCACGGCGGCATGTCCGGAATTGCGGAGCCGTGCGCCTTCGATTTCACCGCGGACATCGAAGGCGATGGCTGGGCGGGCGAAGGGCTGCGTCTCGCCAATGGCCAGACCGGAGAGCCGGACATGATTGGGACGCGAACGGTCGGGCGGGAGACGGAAGCGCGGACCGAGGACTGGATGCTTCGCCTGCCGAAGCCCGATCCGGCGCCGCCCCGGCCTTTGGCGCCCTCGCGCCCGTCGGCGGCCGAGCCGGCGACCCTGTCGCCGCTGGGCCTGCCGTCCGGCGACCGCTTCCATCGCGGAATCGTGATCCATCGTCTGCTGCAGGTCCTGCCCGACCTGCCGGCCGGCGACCGTGACCGGGCCTGCCGCGGCTTTCTGGCGCGCCCGGCGCACGGCCTCTCGGCCGAGGAGCAGGCGGAGATCGCGGCGGAGGTTCTCGCCGCACTGGCCACGCCGGATTTCGCAGACCTGTTCGGCCCGGACAGCATGGCCGAGGTGCCGGTGATCGGCACCGTCGCCGGACCGGACGGGCCGGAAGTCATCTCCGGGCAGGTCGACCGGCTGGTGGTCCGCGAAAGCGGTATCATGATACTGGATTACAAGACCTCCCGCCCGCCGCCGGAGACTCCAGAACGGGTGGCGCCGGCCTATATCCGTCAGATGGCGGCTTATCGCGCGGTTCTGAGCGAGCTTTGGCCGGATCGCCCGGTTTCCTGCGCTTTGCTCTGGACCGCCGTCCCTCGCCTGATGGCGCTCGACAACAGGTTGCTTGACCGCTACCGGTCGGCTACCTAGATTTCTCCAAAGGTGGTAAACGCGGCGCGCCAGCCGGCGCGCTGTCGAGAGAGGAGCACTAGCGTATGGGTACACCTGTCCGCGTTGGCGACGACGACTTTGAGACCAGCGTCCTGAATTCCGACCAGCCCGTTCTGGTGGATTTCTGGGCGGAATGGTGCGGTCCCTGCAAGATGATCGCGCCGGCGCTCGAAGAAATCGCCGGTGACATGAAAGGCAAAGTCACCGTCGCCAAGCTGAACATCGACGACAATCCGCATACGCCCGCGAAATACGGCGTGCGCGGCATTCCGACGCTGATGGTTTTCAAGGGCGGCCAGGTTGCCGCGACAAAGGTCGGCGCCCTGCCGAAGAGCCAGCTCGTGCAGTGGCTCGAATCCGTGATCTAAGTTTCCCGTTACACTGAAATGGGAAGCCCCGTCGCAAAGACGGGGCTTTTTCATGCCGGCTTGCCGGCGCCGCGCGGCCGCATCAGCCGGCGGTGCGCATGGGCTCGGTGTCTTCGTTACGCGCCAGCACGGCGCCCGCGAGATAGAGCGAGCCGCATATCAGGATGCGCGCCGGCTTTTTCTCCACCCGCATGATATCCGCAATCGCCGCTTCCACGTCCAGCGCCGCCTTCGCTTCAGGAATCTCGACTTCGAGCGCGGCTTCGGCGAGCTCACTGCCGGAGTAGCATTCCTCGTGGCCCGGGATTGCGACGCCGCGCACCGACTTCACCCACGGCGCGAGCGGCCTCAGAAAATTTTGCACCGGCTTGCGCCGCATCATGCCGATGACAAGATGGAGCGGCTTGTCCTTCCAACGCGACACCGTTTCCGCGAGCGCGGCGCCCGCGCCCGGATTGTGCCCGCCGTCGAGCCACAGCTCCCATCCCGCCGGAAGCATCGCGCCGAGCGCCCCTTCCGTCAGCGGCTGCATTCGGGCCGGCCATTCGGCCGCCGGCAATCCGTCGAAGATCGCCTTGTCGCTGATCTCGAAGCCCTCGAGCTGCTCCACGCAGGCGACCGCCGTACCGGCATTGAAGAGCTGATGACGGCCGGCGAGGCCCGGCGCCGGCAGGTCGAGCTCGATCCTGACCGATCGGTAGCGGAAACCGGCGCCGTGCGGCCGGATGCGCCAATCCCGCCCGAACACGAAGGCCGGCGCGCCGGCCTCCTCGGCCTGGGCCAGGATGACCTTGGCCGCCTGCCCCATCTGCGGGCCGATGACCGACGGGACGTCGCGCTTCTGGATCGCGCCCTTCTCCGCCGCGATCTGGCGGATCGTGTCGCCGAGGAAATCCATATGGTCCATCGAGACCGGCGTGATCACCGTCATCGCCGGCCGGTCGATGACATTGGTCGCGTCGTACCGCCCGCCCAAACCGGTTTCGAGCAGCAGCACGTCGGCCGGCGTGCGCGAATAGGCCAGCAAGGCCGCGGCCGTCGTGATCTCGAAGAAGGTGATGATGTCGCCGCCGTTCGCCCGCTCGCATTCTTCGAACAGCGCGACGAGGTCTGCGTTGCCGATGATCTCTCCGGCGAGCCGGATACGCTCGTTGAAGCGCACCAGATGCGGCGAGGTATAGACATGCGCCGCCATCCCGGCGGCTTCGAAGATGGCCCGTAGATTGGCGATCACCGAGCCCTTGCCGTTCGTCCCGGCGACATGGACGACGGGCGGCAGCCGGTCCTGGGGCCGTCCGAGCTTCTCGAGCAGGCCGAGAGTCCGCCCGAGCGACAGGTCGATCACTTTCGGGTGAAGCTGGTGGAGCCGCGCCAACGCCGCGGCCACCGACGGATCAGGCGCCCGGGGTGTCGTCGGGAAGGGCAACATGCGCATTATCCTCGGGCGGGCGGCGGCCAGCCGGCAGTCTCTCGGTCCGGGGCGGCTCCAAGAGGTCCGGCGTCGGTTCGCGCCGCAGCAGAAGTGACAGGACGCGGGCAAGCGTATCGCGCAACGCGCGCCGCGTCACGACGATGTCGACCATGCCGTGCTCCAGCAGGTATTCGGCGCGCTGGAATCCCTCCGGCAGCGTCTCGCGCACCGTCTGCTCGATGACGCGCGCGCCGGCGAAGCCGATCATCGCGCCGGTCTCCGCGATGTGCAGGTCGCCGAGCATGGCGAAGCTGGCGGTCACGCCGCCCGTCGTCGGATCGGCGAGGACCACGATATAGGGCAGGCCCGCTTCCTTCACTTCCTGGACGGCGACGACGGTGCGCGGCATCTGCATGAGCGACAGCGCGCCTTCCTGCATGCGGGCGCCGCCCGACGCCGGGATGACGATCAGCGGCGCGAGCTGGGTGACGGCGAGCCGGGCGGCGGCGACGATGCCGCTGCCGACGGCCATGCCCATCGATCCGCCCATGAAGCCGAAATCCAGCGCCGCGACGACGACCGGGATCCCGCCGACCGTGCCATGCGCGACCGCGATCGCATCGTCTTCCTTGCTGCGCGCGCGGGCGTCGCGGAGGCGATCGGCGTAGCGCTTCTGGTCGCGAAAGCGCAGCGGATCGGCCGGCGCCTTCGGCAGCTCGATGCGATGATAGTCGCCGCCGTCGAACAGCAGCTTCAGGCGCTTCTCCGCGCTCAGCCGCATGTGATGATTGCAGTGCGGGCAGACGTACAGGTTGGTCTCGAGCTCGCGATGGAAGATGAGCTGGCTGCAGTTCGGGCATTTGTCCCAGAGGTTCTCCGGGACGCTCTTGCGGTTGACCAGCGCGCGCAGCTTCGGGCGCACGAAATTCGTGAGCCAGTTCATGCGCCGTGCGCTCCGTCCGCCAGCGCGCGCACGAAGCCGAGCACATCCTCGACGAGGCCGGGCGCAGGCTTGCCGTTCGCGTCGAGCTTGGCGGCGATGCGGCTTACGATCGCCGAGCCGACGGCCGCGGCATCCGCCGCCGCCGTTACGGCGCGCGCATCGTCCGGCGTCTTGACGCCGAAGCCGACAACGATCGAAAGCTTCGTGTGCCGGTGAAGCCGCGCGACGGCCTGCCGCACCTCGGCCTCGGGAACGCTCTTGGTTCCGGTGGTGCCCATGATGGAGACGTAATAGACGAAGCCGCTGGTGTTGGAGAGCACCGCCGGCAGCCGCCTGTCGTCCGTCGTCGGCGTGGCGAGGCGGATCCAGCTTATCCCGGCGGCGAGCGCGGGACGGCACAGCTCGCCGTCTTCCTCCGGCGGAAGGTCGACGATGATCAGCCCGTCGACGCCGGCCGCAACCGCATCGCGGAGAAACGCCTCGACGCCGTAGATGTAGATGGGGTTGTAGTATCCCATCAGGATGATCGGCGTTTCGCGGTCGTGGCCGCGGAAGTCGCGCACGATGTCGAGAGTCCGCCGCATCGACGCGCCGGCGCGTAGCGCTCGCTGCGAGGACGCCTGGATGGCGGGGCCGTCGGCCATCGGGTCGGTGAAGGGCATGCCGAGCTCGATCAGGTCGGCGCCCGCCTCCGGCAGGCCCCGGATGAGCCGCTTGCAGGTCTCGTGGTCCGGGTCGCCGGCCGTCACGAAGGTGACGAGACCGCCCCGTTTGGCGGCGCGCAGCGCCGCGAAGCGCGCCTCGATGCGCCCCGTCATATTTTCATCCCGAGCGCGTCGGCGACGGTGAAGATGTCCTTGTCGCCGCGGCCGCACAGATTCATGCAGATGAGATGGTCGCGCGGCAGGTCGCCGGCGATTTTCGCGACATAGGCCAGCGCGTGCGCCGGCTCGAGCGCCGGGATGATCCCCTCCATGCGGCTGCAGAGCTGGAAGGCGGCGAGCGCCTCCTGGTCGGTCGCCGAGACGTACTGCACGCGCTTCCGGTCGTGTAGCCAGGAATGCTCCGGGCCGATGCCAGGATAGTCGAGGCCGGCGGAGATCGAATGGGCCTCGGTGATCTGGCCGTCCTCGTTCTGCAGCAGGAAGGTGCGGTTGCCGTGCAGCACGCCGGGGCGGCCGCCGGTGATGGACGCCGCATGCTCGCCCGTCGCGATGCCTTTGCCCGCGGCTTCGACGCCGAACATGCGGACGGACGCATCGTCGAGGAAGGGGTGAAACAGTCCGATCGCGTTCGAGCCGCCGCCGATGCAGGCGACCAGCGTGTCGGGGATGCGCCCTTCGGCCGCCGTCATCTGCTCGCGCACCTCGTTGCCGATCACCGATTGGAAATTGCGGACCATGGCGGGATAGGGGTGCGGGCCGGCGGCGGTGCCGATGATGTAGAAGGTGTCCTCGACATTCGCGACCCAGTCGCGGAGCGCTTCGTTCATCGCGTCCTTGAGGGTCGACCGGCCGCTGGTCACGGGGCGCACTTCCGCGCCCAGCAGACTCATGCGGAACACGTTGGGCCGCTGCCGCGCGACGTCGGTCGCGCCCATGTAGACGACGCAAGGCAGGTCGAAGAGAGCGCAGACCGTGGCGACCGCGACGCCGTGCTGGCCGGCGCCCGTCTCGGCGATGATCCGCTTCTTGCCCATGCGGCGGGCGAGCAGGATCTGGCCCAGGCAGTTGTTGATCTTGTGCGAGCCGGTGTGGTTCAGCTCGTCGCGCTTGAAGTAGATCTTCGCGCCGCCGAAATGCCCGGTCAGCCGGCGCGCGAAATAGAGCGGACTAGGCCGCCCGGCATAGAAGGTCAGAAGCTCGTCGAGCTCGGCCTGGAACGACGGGTCCCGCCGCGCTTCCCCGTAGGCGCGCTCGACCTCGAGGATCAGCGGCATCAGCGTCTCGGCAACGAAACGCCCGCCGAAGATCCCGAAATGTCCGCCCTCGTCTGGGCCGGCGCGGTAGGAATTGGGTTGGGCCATGTCTCTTCCGGTCACACAAGTTAGCTCGGCTCGGGCGGGAAGCAATGCGGTAATACTGCACGGCCCGGCCCGGAGTCCATAAGCGAAATCGGCGTCTCGCTCCAATATATTGGAACGTATGACGATTTACAGGGCAGCGACCGCGGCGAGAAAAGCCCTGATCTTGTCCGGGCTTTTGCGGCCGGGCGCGTCCTCGACGCCGGACGAGGTGTCGACGACGCGCGCCCCCGACAGCCTGACGGCGTCCGCCACGTTGTTCGAATTGATTCCGCCCGCCAGCATCCAGGGCAGCGGCCAGGCGCGGCCGGACAGCAGCGCCCAGTCGAACGCGACCGCATTGCCGCCGGGCAGCGCGTTCTTCATCGCCTTCGGCGGCAGCGCGTCGAACATCAGCCAGTCGGCGGCGTCGAGATAGGCCTCGGCGGCGCCGACATCCGCGGCGCTGCCGATGCGCAGCGCCTTCATGACCAGCCGCCCGGTGCGCCGGCGCAGCGACCGCACGCGCTCGGGGCTTTCCTTGCCGTGAAGCTGGATCAGGTCGAGCGGCACATCGGCAAGGACGGTGTCGATCAGCCGATCGTCCGGATCGACGAACAGCCCGGTGCGCACGGCGCGCGTCCCCGCGATCGCGGCAAGCGCCGCCGCCTCGGCCGGCGTCACGGACCGCGGGCTCGGCGGATAGAAAACGAGGCCGACATGGCTCGCGCCGCCCTCGACCGCCGTCCGCATCGCGAGCGCATCGTTGATGCCGCAGATCTTTGCGGTGACGGTCATGCGCCGCCGATTTCCTCGGCGATGCGGCGGGCTGCCTCCGCCGGATCGGGCGCGGCGGTGATCGGCCGTCCGATGACGAGATAGTCCGCGCCGTCCTCGAGCGCCGACGCCGGGCTGGAAAAGCGCTTCTGGTCCCCCGCCGCGCTCCACAGTGGCCGGATGCCGGGCACGATGAGCTTGAAGGCCTGGCCGCAGGCCTTGCGGATGGCGAGGATCTCCTTGGGCGAGCAGACGACCCCGTCGAGCTTCGCTTCCTGGGCGAGCTCGGCGAGGCGCACCGCTTGCGCGGCCGCCGGGTTGCGCTGGCCGACGGCGGCGAGGTCGGCGTCGTCGAGGCTGGTGAGAACCGTGACGGCGATGACCATCGGCATCGGCGCCCCGGCGGCATCGGCGGCTTCCTCCGCGGCTTCGCGCGCCGCCTTCATCATCGCCAGCCCGCCGGAGGCGTGGACGTTGACGATGGCCGGCCGCAGCGGCGCCACGGCGCGCATCGCGCCGGCCACGGTGTTCGGGATGTCGTGGAACTTAAGGTCGAGGAACAGCGGCTGACCCGTCTCGCATACCGCCCGGACGCCCTCCGGCCCGTTCGCGTTGAAGAACTCGAGCCCGAGCTTCACGCCGCCCACCAGCCCCGCGAGGCGCTCGCAGAGCGCGACCGCTTCGGGCGTGCTCGTGGTGTCCAGGGCGACGAGGATCGGGCTCGGCATGGGGTGCTCCGGCGGCATCGGAATGGCCGATCCTTTACACCGTCGCCGGTGCCAGGAAAAGGCCTCAGGCGCGCCCGGCGGCGCGCGCCGTGAAGGCTCGCGCATCCCGTTTCCCGGCCAGAACATCCGCCAGCTCGAGCCCGAGCAGGGCGGCGAATTTGAAGCCGTGGCCCGAGAACCCCGTCATGATCCAGCCGCGCGGGCCGAGCGGCTCGACGATGAAGCGCTCGTCGCGCTCGACCGTGTAGTAGCAGGCCGCGCCGCGCTCCACGGCATAGCCCCCGAAATCCCGCAGCCGAATGCGGCAGGCGTCCAGGACGGCGGCGATCTCCGCGTCCGTCGCCTCGCGGCTGTCGTCCGCGTCGCCGCCGCCGCCGAAGCGGTGAATGCCGGCCTTGAGGCGGGCGCCGGAGGCAGGCGGCACGAGATAGAAGCCGGCATCGGGATCGATCTCCAGGACCATCGGCATCGCGGCCCATCGCCCGGCTGCCTGCGGCGGCGGGCGGAGATAGACGACGGGCTGGCGCGACGGCGTCACGCGGCGGGCGAATGACGGCATCAGGCGCGGCGTCCAGGGTCCTGCCGCCACGATCACCAGCTCGGCCTCGGCCGTGCCGCCATCGGCGAGCGCAACGCGGCCGTTTTCGGCATCGACCGATACGGCGGGGCAGTTCGGCCGGAGAACGCCGCCATGCACCGCGACGAGCCGGGCGAGCGCCAGAAGGATCCGCTGCGCCAGAAGGACGCCGCCTTCGTCGAACAGGAAAGCGGTCGCGAGACCGTCGCCGGTTAGCAGGGGAAATGCCCTGGTGAGCTCGGCCGGGCGCAGCTCCCGCACGCCGACGCCGGCGGCCGCGAGCCCGGCCGCCGACTCCCGGGCCCAGGTGTCGGCCGGCGCGCTCAGCGCCAGCAGGCCCGTCGGGATATAGAGCCGCTCGCCCGCCTCGCGTTGCAGGACCTCCCAGGCGCCATGGGCCTCCATCGCGAGGCGCATGTAGCCTGTGCGCCCGCCATAGGCGGCGCGGATCAGCCGGTGATCGTCGTAGGAGGCGGCCCTGGGATTTGGGATCGCGGCCTGGTCCAGGATGGTGACCCGGGCGCCGCTGCGGGCGAGCGCCCAGCCGGCGGCGAGGCCCATGACGCCTGCGCCGACGACGATGGCGGACCGGGGCGTCATCCGCCGCGTTGCAGGCGGTCCAGCTCGGCGGCCGCGAGGGTGATGTGATACAGGCTGGACGCAGGAAGATCGGGCACCAACGTCGATCCGTCCTCGCCGAGATGCTCGCGCCAGCCGCTTGCGGGAACGCCCGCCATGTGGGAGCGAATGAGCGAGTCGACCTGCGTGTCCAGCCGGCGCGCGGACGCGGGCTCGCCGGTCGCTTCGAGCCGCGCGATGTGCGCCTTGACGGCTTCGGTCTGGGGCCAGAAGCGCCGGCTGCGCCGCACGGGCCTGCCGTCGCAATCCACGGCATCGATGACGCCGCCGCTCACGGGATCGATCCCATGCGCCTCGGCGAAGTCGTACAGGCCTGCGGCAAGTTCGGCATATTGTGCGTCACCGCTGAGCTGCCGGTAGCGGTGCAGCAGCCAGGCCCATTCGTAGTGGTGGCCCGGCTCGACGAGGCGCCCCTGGTCGCCGTCGGCCGGGGAGAGATCGTCGGCGAAATATTCCCGAAGTGCGCCGCCGGCGCAGAAGCGCGCCGCCAGCAGCCCGGCGATGGACCTCGCCCGGACGAGCCAGGCCGTATCGCCGGTTGCCGCGTGCCATTCGAGCAGGGCCTCGAACAAGTGCATGTGTGGGTTCTGGCGGCGGGGGCCGGATGTCGGGCGCCCGGACGGGTCGGTCCCTTCGCGATAACCGCCGGACGGGTGCGCCATCGCGCGGTCCAGGTAATCCAGCGTTTCCTCGGCGAGAGCCCGCGCCGCGCCCGCGCCGTCGAGGCGATGACGCCAGGCCAGCGCAAACAGCGCGAAGGCCTGGGTGTAAAGGTCCCGCGTGTCGTCCATGGGATCGCCCGCGCGCGTGACCCGGAAACGCCAGCCGCCGGCCGGATGACGGCAGTGCCCGCAAAGGAAGTCGAAGCCCGCGCGGGCGAGATCGGCGCCCTCGTCCATGCGGCCCAGCAGCGCGGCCTGCGCGAAGACGTAGATCTGGCGTGCCTGCACCATGGCCCGCTTGCCGTCGCGGGTGACGGGACGGCGCTCGGCGTCGAGCCGCTCGTGAAATCCGCCGCAGTCACGGTCGAAGCCGTGGCGCCACCAGTACGGCAGGGTCTCGTCGAAAAGCCAGTGGAGCAGCGCGTCGGCCGGAGCCGGGGCGCGTGTCATTGCCGGGTGGCGCCCACCGCGGCGCCATCGGCGTGGGCCACGGACGGCGGCGGCAAGGCCATGGTGATGGCCTCCCGTTCCGCCGCTTCGGCGCGGCGGGCGAGGTTGCCGAGCTCGCGCTCGAGCGCTTCGACCCGGCGCTCGGCATGACGCGCCCGCCGCCGGGCGCGGCTGCCTGTGCTCCACGTCAGGAACCCGCCGACGAGGAGGCCGAGCGCGAGCGCGCACAGCACCGCCAGCCCGGCCGGTATTTCCGCCTGCCAGGGCAGCAGCCATGAGCCGAACGCTACCGGCTGCCCGTTGGACATGACGAAATCGATCGTGAAGATCACGATGATGGCGGAGAAGATCCCGAAAACGACCTTCATTCGGCGTGGCTCCCCAGAGCTACCTGCATCGGCAACCTGCGTCAGCAACCGGCGTCCTATCGGACGCAGATAAGTTGCTCTAGGTTTTAAACTAGATCAATTTTTCTGCAATCAGGTGATTCCACCTGATTGCAGATTGATCTGGCTGGCCTCGCCCAGCCGTCGAGCCGGTCGTATAGCCGGTCGGGGGCATGCCTCGGGTCAGGAGGACGGCGAGCCTAAGTTCAGCATGTCGCGTAGCTGCTTGCCCGTCTTGAAGAAGGGAACGGCCTTGCGGGCGACGCGCACGGTCGCGCCGGTGCGCGGATTGCGTCCGACGCGCGAATCGCGAACCTTGACGGAAAAGGCGCCGAAGCCGCGCAATTCCACCCGGTCGCCGTCCGCCAGCGCCGTCGAGATCTCGTCGAACACCGTCGAGACGATTCGCTCGACGTCCCTTTGATACAAGTGCGGATTAATTTCCGCGATTCTTTGTATGAGCTGTGATTTGGTCATCGGACCCCCGTACCCCCGACATGCATTGTGGCCGTCCACGCAAACATTCAGGCAAACATGTTCATGTATCAGCCGAATTTCGCCTCGAACGGAACGAATCCTGCCCCCTGAAAGCGTGCCAGACCCGTTGCGGGGCGTCAAGCAACAAGGCGGCCGGGCTCGCGTTGCAATCGCGCTGGTTGTAGATTTTCCGGTCTGGACGTCGCTACATAGGAAACGCCCGCCGCTGTCGGGCGGCGGGCGTTATCGCAAAATTGCATTCCGGCATCGAATCCGCGCGGCGATGGGCGGGCGTCAGGATTCTTTCCCGCTATCTTCGTCGCCGTCGGACTTCTGCCGCTCCTCCTGCTGCTTGGAGCGCAGGGCCGCGCCGAGAATATCGCCGAGCGACGCGCCGGAGTCGGAGCTGCCGTATTCGGCCATCGCTTCCTTCTCCTCCTGCACCTCGCGCGCCTTGATCGAGAGGTTGAGCTTGCGGTTCGACTTGTCGACCGCGGTAACCTTGGCGTCGACCTTCTCGCCCGGCGCAAACCGGTCCGGCCGCTGCTCGGACCGGTCGGAAGAGAGATCGGACTTCCGGATGAAACCGTGCAGCGTGTCGTTGACCTTGACCTCGATGCCGTTGTCGAGCACCGCGGATACGGTACAGGTCACCGTGTCGCCCTTCTTGATGTCGCCGACGCCGGATGCGAACGGATCGTCGCCGAGCTGCTTGATGCCGAGGCTGATGCGCTCCTTCTCGATGTCGACGTCGAGCACCTTCGCCTTGACGACGTCGCCCTTCTTGAACGCTGCGATCGCTTCTTCGCCGGAGCGGTTCCAGTCGATGTCGGACAGATGGACCATGCCGTCGATCTCTCCGGACAGGCCGATGAAGAGCCCGAACTCCGTGATGTTCTTGATCTCGCCTTCGACGACCGTGCCGGCGGGAAATTGCGCGGCGAAGGTGTCCCAGGGGTTGCCGAGGCACTGCTTGAGGCCGAGGCTGATGCGCCGCTTCTGCGGATCGACGTCGAGGACCATGACCTCGACTTCCTGGCTGGTGGAGACGATCTTGCCGGGATGGACGTTCTTCTTGGTCCAGCTCATCTCGGAGACGTGGACGAGGCCCTCGATACCGGACTCCAGCTCGACGAAGGCGCCGTAGTCGGTGATGTTCGTGACCCGGCCCTTGAACTTCGTGCCGACCGGGTATTTCGCCTCGACGCCTTCCCAGGGATCGGCCTCGAGCTGCTTCATGCCGAGGCTGATGCGCTGCGTCTCGGCGTTGAAGCGGATGACCTGAACCTCGACCGTCTCGCCGATCTGCAGCGCTTCGGACGGGTGGTTGATGCGGCGCCACGCGATGTCCGTGACGTGCAGCAGGCCGTCGACGCCGCCGAGATCGATGAAGGCGCCGTAGTCGGTGATGTTCTTGACGACGCCCTTCAGCACCTGGCCTTCGGTCAGGTTCTGGATCAGCTCGCTGCGCTGCTCGGCCCGGCTTTCCTCGAGCACGGCCCGGCGCGAGACGACGATGTTGCCGCGGCTGCGGTCCATTTTCAGGATCTGGAAGGGCTGCGGCGTGCCCATCAGGGGCGTTACGTCGCGGACCGGCCGGATGTCGACCTGGCTGCCCGGAAGGAACGCCACGGCGCCCTGCAGGTCCACCGTGAAGCCGCCCTTCACGCGGCCGAAGATCGTCCCGGTGACGCGCTTGCTCTCGTTGAAGGACTTCTCGAGCTCGATCCACGCCTCTTCGCGCCGCGCCTTTTCGCGCGACAGCACGGCTTCGCCGTTCTTGTCCTCCATGCGCTCGAGGAAGACTTCGACCGTGTCGCCGGTCTTGATCTCCGGCGGTTGCCCGGGCTGGCCGAATTCCTTCAGCGCCACGCGGCCCTCGGATTTCAGCCCGACGTCGACGAGCACGTAGTCGTTCTCGATCGCAACGACCATTCCCTTGAGAACGGTCCCTTCCAGCCCGTCATGCGCCCCGAGGGACTCATTGAGCAGATCCTGGAAGCTTTCCTTCTGAGCAAGTTCGGCAGCCATGTGAATTTCAGTTCCTTTCCATCGTTCGATCGTTTTCATGCCAGCCGGTTGTTTCCGGCGGTCTTCGCCGCAGAATGGGCCCCGCAGGCGTCTGCGCGCGGGCGGCCCGGGCGATGCTTGTCATAGTCTGTCCGGCAGGAAATCAGCGCGTGGCGGTATCTTCGCTACGGCGTTTCTCGATATACGCCAGCGCGGCAGCAAAAACCGCATCGGGATCGAGCGCGCTCGTGTCGAGCATTTTCGCATCACGGGCCGGCCGCAGCGGCGCTACGGCCCGGTTCGAATCCCGTGCGTCACGTTCCTTCAAGTCCTGCAGGACTTGCGCATATATACTGGGCTGGCCGCTGCCGATCAACTCCTTATGGCGGCGCTCGGCCCGCACGGCCACTTCCGCGGTGATGAACAGCTTCGCCTCCGCCCCGGGGCAGACCACGGTGCCGATGTCGCGACCGTCCAGGACCGCCCCGGCCGCCTCGCCGGGCGGGCTCTGCGCGAAATCCTGCTGGAACCGCAACAGGGCGGCGCGGACGCAGGGAATGGCCGCCACTTTCGAGGCCGCCGCCGCCGCCGCATCGCCGAGAAGCGCCGGATCGCCGAGGCTTTCGATCCGAAGCGATTTCGCCGCGCGCGTGGCGGCCGCGGCGTCTTCCGGGTCTTGGCCGGCGGCAAGAACCGCATGGCCCACGGCCCGGTACAGCTTGCCGGTATCCAGGTGGGCATAGCCGAGATGGGCGGCGAGGCGGCGGGCGAGCGTGCCCTTGCCGGACGCCGCCGGTCCGTCGACGGCGACGATCATGGGGCCGTGCCCTCTGCCTCGGCGGAGCGGATATCGGCCCCGAGCGAGCGCATGAGGGGCAGGAAGCCTGGAAAGCTGGTGGCGATGGCGCGGCCGTCGTCGACCAGGACCGGCTTCTCGGCGGCGGTGCCGAGGACCAGGAAACTCATGGCGATGCGATGGTCGTAATGGGATGCGACGGCCCTGGCGTTGCCGCCCGCGGGCCGCCCACCCCGGCCGTCGACCACCAGATAGTCCTCGCCCGCCTCGACGTCGACGCCGCAGGCGGCAAGCCCGCCGGCGATGGCGGCGAGGCGGTCGCTTTCCTTGACGCGCAGCTCGGCGAGGCCACGCATGACGGTTCTTCCCGTGGCGGCGGCGGCGGCGACGGCGAGGATGGGGTATTCGTCGATCATCGACGGCGCCCGCTCGGCCGGCACCTCGACGCCCTTCAGCGCCCCGTGCCGGACGACGAGGTCGGCGACGGGCTCGCCGCCGGCTTGCCGCGCGTTCGTCTGCTCGATCGCGGCGCCCATCTCGTGCAGCGTTTGGAGAAGGCCGGTCCGTCCCGGGTTCATGCCGATGCCGGGAAAGGTTACCCGCGAGCCTTCCGTCAGCAGGGCGGCGACGAGCGGAAAGGCGGCGGAGCTGATGTCCGCCGGCACGTCGATGGCCGATGCCGTGAGCTCGGGCTGGCCCGTGACGGTGATGGCCGTGCCGTCCTCGACCTCGGCGATGCGGAAATCGGCGCCGAAATGCCGCAGCATCCGCTCCGTATGGTCTCGCGTGGCGCTGCGCTCGATGACGGTGGTTTCGCCGGCCGCGTTCAGCCCGGCCAGCAGGACGGCGGACTTGACCTGCGCCGAGGCGACGGGGGGCCGGTAGGTGATCGGCACCGGGTCGGCCGCGCCGGTTATCATGAGCGGCAGCCGCCCGCCGCTTCGCGTGGCGATCTCGGCGCCGGTCCGGCGCAGCGGGTCGGCGACCCGGTTCATCGGCCGCGAGCGCAGCGAGTGGTCTCCGGTCATGAAACAGGTGATCGGATGGCCCGCCAGCACGCCCAGCAGCAGCCGCGCCGCCGTGCCGGAATTGCCCATGTCGAGGACGTCCTCCGGCTCGCCGAGGCCGCCGATCCCGACGCCCCGGATATGCCATGCGCCGTCGGCGGTGCGCTCCGCCCGCGCGCCGAGCGCGCGGATCGCGGCGAGGGTGCGCAGCACGTCTTCGCCTTCGAGCAGGCCGCGGACCGTCGTCTCGCCGATGGCGAGCGCGCCGATCAGGACGGCCCGGTGCGATACCGATTTGTCGCCCGGGACGCGGCAGTCGCCGGAAAGTGAGCCTGCGGGATACGCGATGAGCGGTTGCACGGGAACAGCCGTTTCCTGGGTCGTTGCGCCGGGGGTCGGGATTCGATGGCGCTTTCTCTAGCATAAAGCCGGCATCGCTCCTAGACCGTGTGGGTCATACGAAGGAGCGCCCTCCGCCGTTAAGTTTTGGCTTGATACGGCGTGGAGATCGTGGCAATTGGCAGCCGCAATGCAAGGCCGAGCTGAGGAGAAAAGCGTGGCGAAGCCGGAATGGGGCACCAAACGTCTATGTACGGGCTGCGGCGCGCGGTTTTACGACCTCGGCCGGCAGCCGATCGAATGTCCGAAGTGCCACACGACGATCGATCCGGATCAGGTGACCCGTCTCAAGCGGTCGCGCAGCGCGCCGCAGGAAGAGGCGGCCAAGCCCAAGCCGGTGAAGGCCGTGGTGGCCGACGAAGAGCTGGATATCGCGGCGGACGCGGAGATCGAGGACGTCGACGAGGACGAGGACGACGTGCTCGAGGACGCGAGCGATCTGGCGGACGACGAGGACCTCGAGGAATTCGTGGAGGACGTCGATCCCGCGAAGGAAAAGGACGCCGATTGACCGTCCGCCCGCAGGCGCTATTTTTCGCTTGCCTCGGATAGTGGCGTTCCTATAAGGGTCTGACCGCGCCGCGGGCTCGCCGGCGGCCGGTATTCCCCATGGGGCCGTAGCTCAGTTGGGAGAGCGCTACAATGGCATTGTAGAGGTCAGGGGTTCGACTCCCCTCGGCTCCACCATGTTTCCAAGGCCTTGAGGTCCCTGGTCTCCCTCGCCTGCACCGGTTCACGCGCGTGTCCGAAGACGAAGTGGCCATGCACGGCGGAGTGGTCGGACAATGGCAGCCCATTCGAGACGACCGGCTTGACGGCGTTGAACGCTTCGATCGGCTGGAGGTGGTTCTTCTCGTAGAGCACGTAATCGATGAGTCGGCCGGACCGGGTCGGTTCGTATCCGCGCCCACGCGGCGGGCCGGGCAGGACAGCCTCCAGAATCCCCATCATGCGCGTGAACGCCCCCGTCGCCTCGTTGGTGAAGCGGTCGGTGTTGAGATCGCCGCCGATCAGCACCGGCTCGTCCTCGGGCAGATCCAGATCGTCGATAATGTCCCGGATGATCGCCATCTGCTGCTGGCGGATCGCCCGCCCGGCAGATCGGGACTGTAGGTGCGTCGCGAAGACGTGAAAGCGTCGGCCCAGCTTGTTGATGCGGGCGTAGAGGACGCCCTTGTCCGCCCAGCAGTCGTGCGACTGGCAAAGCGGCCCGAACAGTCGCTCGCGCTGGTCCTCGATCGGCCACTTGCTCAGGATGACGACCCCGCCGTCCTGTGCGAGCCAGCGGTCCCGGCCCAGCACCTCCGATTGGTACGGGTAGTCGTCGGCGAGACCGTCCAGCACCATCTCGCGGTGACGATTGCTGTAGGCCTCCTGCAGCAGGACGACGTCGTAGCCCTTGAGATGGTCGGCCATTAGAGGCGCACGGACGTCCTGGGAATCCGGGAGGACCGGCAGCAGAAAGGTGTTGAAGGTCAGGACATCGAACGTGATCTGCCCGCCAGGGCCGCGTTCCTCCCCGAGCGGGGCCTTGGACAGCTCGGCACCGTTCGCCGTTCCGGCAACCAAGGCGAGGCCCAGGAGAAGGGCGAAGCCTCGCTCCATGGCCAGTTGCGGCCGATGCCACAGCCCGGAACGGGCTTTGCAGGCCGCCGGCACGGGGCAATTTGGCAGCCATCGCCTCAAGCCACGGAGCATGCTCATGGTCGATCTCTACACTTGGCCGATGCCGAACGGCCGCAAGGTCCACATTATGCTCGATGAGTGCGGGCTCGCCTATACCGTGCACCGATCGACATCGGCGTCTCCACGCATTTCCGTCTGACGCTGGCGAGACGTGAAGCCCGCTTCAGGACACCCGCAAGGTCCTGTGCGGGTGCGATCGGTACGGTTAGTATCTTAGGCATTCGAATGCGTGACACAGGCCCGCTGCCGTGATCGGGACGACGTGCCCATTAGCAAAATACCCACTTCCGTGAGTGCTGACGCACCACGGCGGAAGCCCTCGCCTGAAGCCGTCCGAATTCCTTCGGCTCGCGGTGGCGCGCCGGCCAACTATCGGGCAACAGCAGCACTCCTGGTGGTCGGCCTAGGCATATTGAGCGCGCCGCTGGATTCCTCCGTCAACATTGCGTTTCCCTTCATCACGCGCGCCTTCGATGCGCCGCTTGAGGCGATCCAGTGGGTCGTCATCTGCTACGTGCTCACCTATTCAAGCTTGATGCTGGTGTTCGGCAAGCTGGGCGACCTTTTCGGCCATCGAAGGGTATTTGGCGCCGGGCTGGCGCTATCGGCGATCGCATATGTCTTATGTGGATTGGCTAGCACTTTCGGCATGCTCCTCGTCTTCCGCGTGATGCAGGGCATAGGTACGGCCCTGGTGCTCAGTTGCGGCCCGGCGCTCGCGACCATGCTGTTTCCGGAAACGCAGCGCGCCCGGGTACTCGGCGCCTATACGATGATGTTTGGCATCGGCAGCGCGCTCGGACCGTCGCTCGGCGGCCTGCTGATCGCGGAATGGGGCTGGGCCTCGGTCTTCTGGTTCCGTGCTCCTCTGGCGGCGGCGACGCTGCTGTTCCTCTTTCTGCTGCCGCGCGCGCGGCTGTCGGCAACGCCTCGCTCGTTCGACGCCGCCGGCGCAGCCTTGCTGATCGCGGGACTCAGCAGCTTCATCCTCGCCGTCAACCAGGCGCGCCATGCCGCGGGGGAGGGCGCGCTCCTGCCAATCTTGCTCGCCGTGTCGGCCGTAGCTTGCACGATCGGCTTTGTGCTGCAGGAACGCCGCGCGCCGGAACCGATCCTGCGACCTGGATTGTTCCGGGATCTTCGCTTCTCGGTGATCAACCTCACGAACACCGTGGTCAATCTGGTCGGGTTCGCGGTGATGTTTCTCGTGCCGTATTTCCTGGACCGGGTGACCGGCCTTCCTGTCGTCCTGGCTGGTGCGGTATTGGCGACGAGTCCTGCCGGATTGGTTATGGCTGGCCCCTTGGGAGGCCGGCTGCTCGGACGCGTCGACGCGCCGCGCCTTGCCTTCGCCGGGGCGGTGCTGGCCGGCGGCGGACTGCTCTCGATCGGGCAGTGGGGGAGCGCCGTGCCTATAGTTGCAATGGTGGCAAGCCTCGTTGCCGTCGGCTTTGGGCTCGGCTTGTTCCAGGTCGCCTATATGGACATCGTCACGGGCACGTTGCCGCTGAGCGACCGTGGCGTCGCCGGCAGTCTCGCCATGGTGACCCGCACGGTTGGCGTCGTCAGTGGGGCCACATGCCTGACGCTCATTTTTGCCGCCTTTACGCCGGCCGGCGAAAGTGTCGATCCAGCGGCGTTCCTGACACCGTTCTCCGGTACCTTCACGTCGGCTGGCGGCGGGCTGCTTGCATTTCTCTTGCTGACGCTCTTGTGTCCCGGAGTCTGGCTGCGGCCGACGATTGGCCGCTGATCCGGACGCCAGATAAGGAGCGCACCACCAAGATTTCTCTTTTTATATCCAATAGTCGGTGATTCTCGAGCGGCCGCGGCTTTCCACTGCTTTTGATCGTCCGCTCGTGCGGCAGGCTCCGGCTCTCCACGATCCGAAGCCTGCCGTCATGTGGCATTTCATCCGCGGCGGAAGCCCTCGAGCTCCTGCGCCGCCCAGTCGATCACCTGCTTCGGCTTTTGGCCCTGCACCAGCCGCGCCGCCATCGACGGGAAGACATAGCGGCTCCAGATCTGCACCGCCATCTCGACGGGTGCGCTCGACGCGACGATGTAATGCTCGGCATTGTGGTGCGGCCGGACCGGGTAGTTGTAGACCGTTCCTTTCGGCGGCTCGATCTCGGACCAGACGGGGAAGTCCGACATGGACAGGAACGGCGGTATGTCGTAGCCGGCGGCCGGGACGGCGCATTTCTCGATGTTTTCGCGCTGCATCAGGAATGTCATCAGGTCCTTCGCCGCGGACTGGTTCTGCGCCCATTGCCAGATGCCCCAGAAATAGGGCCGGTGCGGCACGAGGCGCCCCATCTTTCCCTTCGGATTGGGGAAGGTCCAGCAATCGGCGGCGATTTCCGGCTTGTCGCGCTTGGCGACCGCCCAGGCGCTCGGCGGATTCCAGATCATCGAGGCCGCGCCGGAAATCAGGGCGCGGTTGTTGGCCGCGTCGTCGTAGCTGATCTGCTCGGGCGGCAGGTGCGACACGAGCTGCGCGACGTAGTCCAGGCACTCCTTCACGGGGTCGCTATCGACCGTGATGTTGCCCTTGGCATCCATCAGATGCGCGCCGAAGGCGCCGAAGGTCGCGCCCCATGTCTGGTTGGCGTCCGTACTGTTGGAGCCGCAGCCGAGCGCGAAGGGATGGCCGGCTGCCTTGGCTTTCTTCGCAATCTCCAACTGCTTGGCGTAGGTCCATTCTTCCGAGCTTTCGGTCCGCACGGGCTTGGCCGGATACCATTGGGTCACGTCCACGCCCGCGATTTTCTTGATCATGGAGATGCGCGCGCAGACCGGCAGCGACGCCGAGCCCCAGGCGACCGGCACGCCTTTCCACGTACCGTTCACCTTTCCGAGATATTCGGTGGCCTTGCTGACCGGGCCGTATTGCTTGATCAGCCCGTTCACGACATCGTCGACCGGTACGAGCTTGTCTCCGTATTGATGCGCGTTGAACTGGTCGAAGGCCAGGATGTCGTGGCCTGCGCGCGCCTGCGACTCCGCCGCCTGGGTCAGGTATATCTTGCTGCCGGTCGAAGGAATGAAGTCGAGCTGCACCTCCACCTTGTTCTTCTTGGCCCATTCGTCGACAAGCCCCCTCATGACGGGGTTGGTCGCCTTCACCCAGTGGTCCCAGATGCCCATCTTCAGCGAACCGGCCGCCCGGGACGTGCGCATATGCACCAAGGGCAACGCTGCAGCGCCAATCGCGCCAGCCGTCACCTGCATCGCGCGACGGCGGGTCATTCGGGTCATTTTTTGCTTTTGCATGGCCGCTACTCCCTTTGTTTGATTTGTTTTGTCTAGGTCGTCTTCTCCCTCGAATCGACTTCGTGGATGGCCGGTTCGCAGCGGTTCGCGCGGATCTCGGCCTATCGCTCCCTTCCGTGTCAGACGACGCGGCCCGAATCCGGCTCCATCAAGTGCATGTTGTTCATGTCCGCCTGGAGTGGCAGCATCTCATTCGCCTTTGCCGGCGTATTGGGATCGATCCGCGCGCACATCGCGTCGCGCCCGACCGTGAAATGCACCATGGTCTCCATTCCCATGGGCTCCACCACGTCCACGCGGACATCGACACGTTCCGTGCCCGGCTTCGGATTGTCCCGCACCTCGGTCAGGTGCTCCGGGCGCAGCCCGACCGTCATCGCCTTGTCCTTGAACTTCGCGTAGCGGTCGCAGCGTGCGGCGGGGAACGGCAGAACTATCGAGTCGCCGACGCGCGCCGCCAGCCCATCGCCGTGCTGCACGACCCGGCACGGCAGGAAATTCATGGCGGGCGAGCCGATGAATCCCGCCACGAAACGCGTCTTGGGATGGTGGTAGAGCTCCTGTGGCGGCCCTACCTGCTCGATGATGCCCTGGTTCATCACGACAACGCGATCGGCGAGCGTCATCGCCTCGACTTGGTCGTGCGTGACATAGACAGTGGTCGTGTTGACCTTCTGGTGCACCAGCTTGATCTCGGTCCGCATCTGCACGCGAAGCTTGGCGTCCAGATTGGACAACGGCTCGTCGAAGAGGAAGACTTGCGGGTTGCGCACGATCGCCCGACCCATCGCCACGCGCTGGCGTTGCCCGCCCGATAGCGCTTTCGGCTTGCGGTTCAGCAGTGGCGCGATGTCGAGAATGCGGGCGGCTTCGTCCACCCGCCGCTTGATCTCGTCGCGCGAGAACTTCCGAAGCTTGAGCCCGAACGCCATATTGTCGAACACGCTCAGATGCGGATAGAGCGCGTAGTTCTGGAAAACCATGGCGATGTCGCGATTGCGCGGCGGCACATCGTTGACAACACGGTCGCCGATCAGGATGTCGCCGGACGAGATCTCCTCGAGCCCGGCAATCATGCGCAGCGTTGTCGATTTCCCGCAGCCGGACGGCCCGACCAGAACGACGAACTCGTGATCCGAAATCTCGAGATCGATGCCTTTGACCGCCTGCACGTCGCCGTCAAAGACCTTATGGATATTGCGAATCGAAACCTGGGCCATTCGCTTCTTCCCTGTCTGGATTATTGTTGTTCTGTGAATTCTTCCTGGCGCCTTGTGAACCCCGTCAGCCTTTGGTTGCGCCGGCAGTCAGACCCGAAATGTAATAGTCCATGAGAAAAGCGTAGATGATCACCGGCGGGAGCGCGGCGATCAGCGACCCCGCCATAATCTTGCCCCACTGGAAGACGTCGCCACGGATCAGCTCTGTGACGATGCCGACGGTCAGCACCATCTGGTCGGAGCTGAACAGGAACGCCAACGGATAGAGGAACTGCCCCCAGCTCACGGTGAAAGCGAAGATCGTCGCTGCAATGATTCCCGGCATGGCGACCGGAATGAATATCTTGACCAGCATTTGCAGGTAGGATGCGCCATCGATCAGCGCGGCCTCGTCGAGCTCTTTCGGTATCGAGCTGAAATAGCCGATCATGACCCACGTGCAGAATGGAACCGTGAGCGTGGGATAGAGCAGCACGAGCGACCAGGTGTTGTTCATCAGGCCGAGCTTGCCGACGATCTGGAACATGGGGATGAAGAGCAGGCTCTCCGGCACCAGGTAGGTGAGGAAGACGCCGGTCGCGAGTGCGGCGCTGCCCCAGAAACGCATGCGGGCCAACGCGAACGCTGCCAGGATCGAAATGACTATGCTCAGGATCACCACGACGACGGTGATCTTTACGGAATTCCAGATGAAGCCCTGGAAGGTCGGCGACGACAGCAGCTCGACGAAATTATCCAGGACCGGATGCTGCACCAGCCATGGGCTGCCCTGGCGCGAGGAAATTTCCGCCGAGGTCTTCAGGCTGGTGGTCAGCGTATAGATCGGCGGAATGAGGAACAGGAAAGCGAAGAACGTCAGGGCGCCGTAGCTTCCCCACAGCGCCCAAAGACGCTCGCGCCGCATGCTCTTGTCGCGAAGCGGGACGGCAACGGACAGCGGGGCGTCGCTCGATGCGGTGCTCATGACTACAATTGTTCCTTGGTCCGCCTATTGACCCCGTTCAGGATGAAGTAGGCGAAGATCGCCAATATCGGCAGCATGAACAGGCTCACCGCTGCGCCGAGCGGGATGTCTCCCGACTGAATGCCGACCTGAAACGCATAGGTCGAGAACAGATGCGTCTGATCCTGTGGGCCGCCGTTCGTCAGAATCCGGACGATGTCGAAATTGGCGAAGGTCAGGATCAGGCTGAACAGAATGGTGATCGAAATAATGTTCCGCATCATCGGCAGCGTGATGTGGATCAGCTTCTGCCAGGCCGTGGCGCCATCGATCGCGGCGGCTTCATAAAGCTGTTCCGGAACCGACTTCAGGGCGGCCAGGTACATGATCATGAAGAACGGCGCGCCGATCCAGACGTTCACGAGAATCACCGAGAAGCGCGCCCACCACGTTCGGCCCAGCCACGGCACGGACGGGAAGCCGAATACGTTCAGCACCCAGTTGAAGGCGGAATATGACGGGTCGAAAAGCCACCACCAAGTGAGCGTCGACATGGCCGCCGGGATCACCCACGGAAGCAGCAGGAGTCCGCGGTAAACGCGCTGCGTCTTCGAGGGAATGTTATGCATCAAATGGGCAAGAACGAAGCCGATCAGCGCCTTGGCGATAACGGCTACGATGGCGAAGAAGCAGGTCTGGAAAATGACCATCTGGAAAGTTTCGCGCCGCAGAAGGAACGTGTAGTTCCCGATGCCGACGAAACTCGTCATCTTCTTGTTGAGCAAGGAAAGATAGATCGAGTAGACCGACGGCCACGCGACCAGGCCAACGATGACCAGGATCAGCGGCAACGTCATCAGAAACGCAAGGGTCGAGCGGCGCCGAATGAGCTTCTGAAAGCCACTAGCCCGCTCCACCCCAAAAATTTTCGGGGTCTTGAGCTCAGCTTCCAGTGCAGCGGCTTGCACCATTGGTAAACACCTTCTCGCCATGCCGGCGAATTAAGGCATCAGGCATCCGACAACAATCGTTCCAGCCGATCTTTATGATCAAAGGATATGCACGCTTAGGTAATCTTGGCAAGACGCCAATTGGAGGGCTTCCGCGGACCGCGGCGTCTTTCACTATCCCCGATTTGCCGGCGCGCCCATGATCCGGATCAGCTCGCCGGCGTCGTCCTGCTTCTCCAGGTCCTGGACGATGGCGACGACGCGCCCGATATGCCGCGCGTCCAGGCAGGACCGAACCACCTCCCGGAACTTGCGCTCGACGTCGCCGGGCGTCAGCGGGTTCTCCGCGCTGCCGCGCCGGTTGAGCATTTCGGCCTTCAGGACCCGGCCGTCCCGCGTAGTCACGGTAATGCGCGCGGCGTGGCGGAAGGCGGCGCCCATCGCCTCGATCTCCGGATCGACGCGCGCGCTGATCCGCTCGATGAAGCCGAGCAGCTTCGGGTCCTTCAGCCGCGCCTCCCGGTACTGCTCGACGAAGGCGTTGCCGTCTATGGCGATCAGCGCGAGGCC
This sequence comes from Alphaproteobacteria bacterium, assembly GCA_009377445.1. Lineage (GTDB taxonomy): Bacteria > Pseudomonadota > Alphaproteobacteria > UBA8366 > UBA8366 > WHUA01. The sequence goes on from WHUA01000001.1 coordinate 674,334, forward strand.
GAAGTAGAGGTTCATCTGCGCCGCTGTGAGGCCCTGCGCCTTGTACTCCCAGGCGCAATGGACGTAGGTGGGCTGGCTTACCGAGGCTTCGATGGCGGCGATATCGTCCGCGCGGAGCGCGTGGTCCCGCATGATCTGCAGCAGGGCGTCGAGCGCGGTGTGGATGCTCGTCACCGCCGCATAGGGCTTGTAGCCCACGTTCAGCGTTTCCCATTCGCTGCCGAGCCCGGCGACGAGCTTTTCGGGCGCGGGATTGTCGGAGTGCGTCGCCAGGAACCCGCCGTAGGCGGCTTCCAGCACGTCCTCGATGCCCGTGAAGCCGCGGCGCGCCAGTTCCGCCGCATAGACGCCGCTCTGCGCCGCGCGCCCGGAATGAAAGCGCTTTACCATCGCGCCTTCCTGTGCCGCCATCAGCCCGCTGGCCTGGGAGCCGACGATGCCGAGGCAATGCACCGTCCGCTCCGCGTCGAGGCCCAGCACGCGGGCCGCGGTCGCGGCGGCGACGAAGGCGCCCGACGTGCCCTGCGGATGGAACCCGTTCAGGAGCAGCCGCACCGTGGCGGCGTTGCCGACGCGCGCGCCGACCTCGTAGCCGGCCGCAATCGCTGCAAGGAGATCGCGGCCGCTCGCCGCGCCTTTGGCTTCCGCCAGCGCCAGGGCCACGGGCAGCGCGAGCGAGCCGGGATGGATGATCGACTGCTTGTGGATGTCGTCCAGCTCGAAGGCGTGACCGGCGGTGCTGTTGACCAGGGCGGCGTTCGCAGCGGACGTTTTTTTGCCGCTTCCGAAGATCGACGCCTCCGCCCGCGCCCCTTCGGCCTCGACCATGGCCTGGACATGCTTGGTCCAGGGCAAGGTGACGCCGTGCAGGCACACGCCGATGCTGTCCAGTACGGACAGCTTCAGCCGCTCGATGACCTCGGACGGAAGGTCCTCGAACCGAAGGCCGGCGGAAAAGCGGGCGAGGTCGCGCGTCGCGTCGGGAAGCAGGGGCGGCTTGGATGCGGTCATGGCTTGGTCATCTCGGAAATGAGCGGGCGGCTGTTTCGGGCCTTGGCCCGGCCGCAGCCCCGGAACGGAAGGAGAATCCGCGCTCCCGCCGTTGCGCCCAGCAGGAAGCGGCATACCTAAGACTTATCCGCTTCGATCCGGCCGCACAATGTCTCCAGATGAGGACGGTGGCGTCATGGCAGAGCGTCGGCAGACGGCATTCCTTTTCGATCTCGACGGCACGCTGGTCGACAGCGTCTACGATCACGTCGCGGCATGGCACGAGGCGCTGGAGGCGGAGGGGATTGCGCTGTCCTTCTGGCGCATCCACCGCAAGATCGGCATGAGCGGCGGGCTGTTCACCAACATGCTGCTGCGCGAGACGGGCCTCCGGATCGACGCGGCGCGCGCCGACCGGCTGCGGCATGCCCACGCGGCGATCTACAACCGGCGCTCCGGCCGCATCCGGCCTCTCCCCGGAGCGCGCGAGCTGCTGCGGTACTTGAGCGACGCCGGCATTCCCTGGGCCGTCGCGACGAGCGGCAGAATGGAGACGGCGCGGCCCGTCCTCGAAACCCTCGGCGTCGATCCCGACGCGGCGGCGGTCGTCACGCGGGACCAGGTGAAATACGCGAAACCGGACCCGGACCTGTTCCTCGCCGCGGCCGGCCGGCTGAACGTCGCCATCGAATCCTCCTGCGTCGTCGGCGACAGCGTCTGGGACATGCTGGCGGCGCAGCGGGCGCGCACGCTCGGCATCGGCCTTCTGTCGGGAGGATACGGGCCTGAGGAGCTGGAACGGGCGGGCGCCTACCGCGTCTACGAAGACCCGGCAGACTTTCTAAAGCATATCGACGAGGTCGGCGGCCGGCGATGACACGGTGAAATCATGACCACGCCCGGCACGATCCGCATCGGCATCTCAACGGGATTTGATATGCGAACGGCAGCAATTACTTCGTTTGAAGGCGTATACTGCGACGTGGAACTGCTGCACGGGGGCAATCATGCATCGGCTCAAAAGCTTTGCACTGTTCGTATCGGCATTCCTCGCGACGGCGTCGCCGTGTCTCGCGGCCGTCGAGGTGGTGTTCTTGCATCCGGAGGCCTACAGCGATGCGAGCCTCTACAACGGCTATGGGGCCAAGGGCCAAGAGCCGGCCTTGCGGGGCATTCGGGAGCATCTACAGCGTCTCGGCGAGCGATATTTGAAGCCGGGCGATACGCTCAAGATCGAAGTCCTGGATATCGACCTGGCCGGCCGTTTCGAGTGGTGGCGGCCGTATGCCTACGACGTCCGCATTCTTCGCGATATCACCTGGCCACGGATGAAGCTTCGCTACGTGCTCGATGAGAATGGGCGGCGCGTTGCTTGCCCGGAAGAGTTCGTTTCGGACCAGGCCTATTTGATGAATGCGGCGATGCGTTCCTCCATGGATCCGCTCAAATACGAGAAGTCGATGCTCGACGATTGGTTCCGCGCGCGGATCGCCCGCAAAGGCGGATGTTCGACGTAGCAGCGCCGCTGCCGATGACACCGCGTCAGGCCCAAATGAGAGAGGTCGAAGACACCTGGCGTCACCTCGGATATCTCGTCGGCACAATCGGGCCAAGCGAATGTGCCAACTACTTCGAGAACGCGGGATACGCTTCCGTTAAAACATGAAAGGCTCTAATGCTCGAGGCGCGCAGCACGATCCTTGTAGAACGCCTCCATGCCGTCGTTGACGTCCCTCAAACGCTTCACTTCGGCGGAAAGCGACTCCAGCGCATCGCCCGGGATGACGGCGAGGAGCCGATCGGGGTCGATGGCCGTGAAGGTGCGCATCCCGGCGCAACCGAGCGAGAACGTCGTCCGGCTGGCGCCCATCGCATCGGGAATGGCGGCGCAGGCCGGCCTGCCCAATACTTTCGCCGGCCTGTCGTTGCCCCAGGTCGCCCCGCCGATGGCTTCGCTCAGGATCATCGCCTGGGCGGGCTTGAGCCAGATCAAAACGGCGTCGGGGGCGACCGGAAAGTCGGCGAGGGGTCCGTAGAGGATTCCCTTTGCCCGCTTCTTCTGGCTGGTGGGGATATGTCCAGGCTCGTCGGCCGCGATGTAGCCGCATTTGGTCATGCTGCCGACCAGCCCCATGAGCTCTTCGGAAACCGGGTCAGGCAAATCGAAGCCCATGACCATGGCGCCGACCGGGCAGTTGAAATGGGCGTCGGCCGGGGCGAAGTAGACGCCTTTCTCCGCCTGCCGCCAAAAGCCGCAGGCAGACGGCGAGACCGCACTCGGGGCGTCCACGCCGGCGGGCGCGGAATCCATGAACGCCAGCGCCACGGGCGCAATATCGAGCTCGAGATTTTCAACGAGTAGCGTGGCAATCGCGGCCGTGCTCATAAGAGACTCCCGATCTAGGGGCCGATCAACGGTAACGCCAGCGGAGAAGCCGGCGCTCCAGCCGTTCCGATAGTGTGAATAGCACCATGACAAAGGTCATGATGAGAATGATGAGCGCAATGGTCAGCCCGGCATTGTAGGTCGATTGCGCGAATTGAAGCAGATAGCCCAGTCCGCGGCTCGAGGCGACGAACTCCCCCACGACCGCGCCGGTGAAGGCGAATCCGACGGCGACCTTGAGGTTGCCGAGGACCCAGGCGGTGACCGATGGGACGTATACCTCGCGGACCAGCACCCAGGTTCCTCCGCCCAATGTGCGGACGCGCTCGATGAGGCGCTGGTCGACTTCCTTGATGCCGTTGTAGACGGCGAAGAAAATCAGGACGACGACCAGGATCACCGCCAGCGCAATTTTCGAACCGAGATCGATGCCGAGCCAGATCACGAACAGCGGCGCCAGGATGACGCGGGGAATCGCGTTTAGAAGGATCATCACCGGCTCCAGCAGTTCGGCCAGCAACGGAAGCAGCGCCGCGCCGAAACCAAGCACGATACCGAGCACGAGCCCCACGCCGATGCCGATTACCGCGGCGCCGAATGTGGCTTCCAGGTGGGGCCAAATCTCGCCATCGGCGAACAGCGTCACGATGACATTGGCGACAGCGGAGGGCGCCGGCAGGTAGAAAGGATCGATCCAGCCTGCGCGCGCGCATCCTTCCCAAATGAGGATCAGGATCGCGAGGATCAGCACGCGGCGCACCGGCGCCGTATTGAGACGCACGGTCATTGCGCGGCTTCCCCAACGGTCTCCGAATAGGCTTCGGCGGACAGCTCGTCCCATAGTCTCTTGAGAAGCGCCGGGAATTGCGGATCGTCGCGGGTCCCGAGCAGATCGCGCGGCCGGGCGATATTGACCTCATGACGCGACCGGATCCGGGCATTGGGTCCCTGGGACAGGACGTAGACCACGTCCGACAGGCTGATCGCCTCCTCGAGGTCATGGGTGACGAGCAGGACGGTCAAGTTCTCGCGCTCGACCCAGCCGATCAGCTCCTGGGTAATGTTGGTGCGGACGATGGCGTCGAGCGATGCGAAGGGCTCGTCCATCAGCAGGAAGCGAGGCTCCAGCGCCAGCACTTGGGCGATGGCGACCCGCTTCCGCTGGCCGCCGGAGAGTTGGCGCGGGAAGCGGTCACCGAACCCGGCAAGCCCCAACTTTGCAAGCCAGTCATCGGCCCTGGTTTCGGCTTCCTTGCGGGCCATGCCGTGAATTCGAAGACCGAGCGCGACATTCTGCCGCGCCGTCCGCCACGGCAGCAGCGCGTCGTCCTGGAACAGAAATCCGACGGCGTTCTGCGGCACGTCGAGCGCAATGCTTCCGCTGTCCGGCTTTTGAAGCCCGGTGACGGCCCGCAGAATGCTGGTCTTGCCGGAGCCGGAAGGACCGATGAGGCTTGCGAAGCGGCCGGAATCGACGGTCAGGCTTACCCCCTTCAGGATGGGCTCCCCGCCGTAGCCGAGCGTCAGATCCTCGACACGAAGCACTGACAGTCAGCTTCCAAGGGCGGCTGTATCCATCAGGACCGACAGGTCCACGGCGCCCGGAGCCAGGATATGCGCGGCGATATGGGCCTTCCGAACCCGTTCGACCGAAGCCATGTCGATCGTCACGGTTTCCGGATAAAGCGACGTCCGGTAGCGCGCGATGATGGTTTTGAGCTGATCGATGTTGCCGCCGGCAACGAGGGCTTTGGGAAGCGCCGCGATGACCTCGTCCGGCGCTATCGTGCGGGTGTCGTGAAGCCCATTCTTGAGGGCAACGGCAAGCTTCTTCATCTCGTCGAGGCGGCGGTCGCGCTCCTCGGCGCGCACCGTGACGCCCATGAATTCATATGAACCGCCGAGAAACCGCGTGGCGTCCGCGATGTCCATGGCGTTGACCAGGACCCCACCCCCGGCCTCGACAATCAGGCTCAGCGCCGGCTCCTGGACCATGCCGGCATCGACCTGGCCGAGACGCAGCGCGTCGTACAGGTTCGTGCCGAGCGCCGCGAACCGGACATTCTTGGCGTTGGCGCGGGCTTGTTCCAGCAGGAACAGCATGAGGGCATGATCGGCGTTGCCGAGCGCCGAGACGCCGACCGTCTTGTCTTCGAGGTCCGCGATCGTTTTGATCGCGTCCTTCTGCTTCGGCGCGACCGCCAGCGCGAAGAGCGGAAGCCTGCCGGTCGAGGCGAACCGCCGGATCTTGGCGCCCTTGGCGAATGCCTGCAGCGCGACGTCGAAGGAAGTCCCGGCGTAGTCGACCGAGCCGCCCACGAGCGCCTGCATGGCGGCATTGCCGCCGCGCGTGTAGACGAGCTGCACGTCGAGACCCTGGTCCGCGAAATGGCCGCGGGCCCGCGTCACTTCATAAGGAATGACGCACAGGAGCTGACCGCAGAATGCGAGCTTGAGCTTGGTGCTGGCGGCGTCGGCCTTTGCCGCGCCGCCGCCGGCCACGGCCAGCGCCGCAACACCAAGAATGCCGCCGAGCGCCGTCCGCCGATCGACCTCGAGATCTTTTTGCAGTTCTTCGGGAACGCCGATCAGGTCCGGTTGGGTGGATTCGCAACAGCCCATGGCGAACTCTTCCTTTCCAAACACCCAGCAGCAAAATGATATCAGAAATGTAGGTTGATATAAAACACAAGGAATATATGTAAAAATAGGGGCCGTCGGGTAGATTGTCGCGATATTCCGCGGCGCTCCCTTCCAGCGCCGCATCCGTGGCGGCGGAGGCGGCGGGCGCGCTGTCCGCGGCGCCCGCCTTTCCCGGTTATCGGCCGCCGCTCAGTTCAGCCGGAGATCGAGGATGTGGCGCTTGTCCGGATGCAGCTCGCCCTTCTCGACCCGCTTTACGATGTCGGTCAGCGCGGCGTTCGCCGGCGTCGGCACGCCGATCTCTTTCGCCTTGCCGACGATGAACCCGTTGAGCTGCTCGATCTCTGTCCGCCGGCCCTTGACCATATCCTGGCCCATGGAGGGCCGGTGCGCGCCGCCGCCGGGCTTGCGTGCCTCGGCCAGCCGATGCTCGTCGTATTCGGCGATGGCCTTCGCGTCGCCCTCGCCGGCCCGGGCGATGACCTCCGGGTCGATATGGTGGATCTCCTCGAGCACATAGCCGAGCGCCTGCCCGACCCGGATCGCCTCGCTGCCGAGCCGCGCGCCGAAGCGGCGCAACCCGTCGTCCATCAGGATGTCGCGGCTGATGAGCCCGGTGCAGGCCGACATGCCGTTCGCCATGCCGTTGGTCACCAGCTTCGACCAGCGCTCGCCCCAGAGATTCCCCGTCACCTTCGCCGAATCGGACAGCGCCACCAGGCGGCAGACCTCCTTGGCGCGATCGGTGATCCGTCCGTGCACTTCGCCCACGCGAAACACGGTGTGCTTGTCCCCGCTCTTGCCGGCGGCGCGGCGCACGTGGCCCGGCTCGCAGAGGTCGACCGTGATCGAGCTCGCGATGGAGCCGAGGACGCGGCCCCAGCCGGCGATCCCGGCGATCGTCTCTTCGTTGATGCAGTTCTGCAGCGAGACGATGAAGCCATCGGGGGCGAGATACTGTTTGACCATCGTGGTCGCCCAGGCGGTGTCGTAGGACTTCATGCACACGAAGGCAATGTCGATCGGCTTCTCCTTGGCAAGGCTCTGCATCTCGGTGAGGTGCATCGCCCGGACCGGCGTCGTGAACTCCGGCACATCGCGCAGGTGGCTGATCTTCAGCCCTTTGCTCTTCATCGTCTCGACGTTTTCGGGCCAGGGATCGACGAAGGTCACGTCCTCGCCCGCCTGCGCCATGTGCGCGCCGGCGTATCCGCCGACCGCACCCGTCCCCATAACAGCTATTTTCGCACCCATCTTTCGTCCTCCTGACATTTTTAGCAGTGTACCGAATTCGTGAGCCGCCCGCCTAATCCGGGCGCTTTTCCCTTTCGACGCCGTTGTTTCCCGCTGCCGGCGACTTTCGGGCCAGCCTATCGTGCATTCCGCTCCCGTCCCGCCTTGCGGGCGGGGAATGGCATGTGGGGCGGAGAGATGTCGGTGAAGGTCTTGGACGTGCGGGTAACCCGCCTACAATCGCATTGGTCATGGGTCTTTGAAAAGGGGCGGTTCCCCGCTCCGGCGATCGTTCGGCGCCTTCCTATCCGCGCAACGGGGTCTCGCCGTTCAAGCCGAGGCGGCAATGGCGCCCGGCGACGCCATCGAGACCGCGATGCGCCGGATGCCGTCGAGCGCCGGCTCGGGGATGTCGGACTCGATCGCCGCGGGATAGACCATGTAGGCGGGCAGATGAAGCTGCGGCGCGTCCGGAACGACGCGGATCTGCCCGGACTCGATATACGGCCGGATCGAGCGCATCGGAAAATAGCCGGCGCCGCCGCTGTGAAGGATGTGCTGCAAGCCCAGCCATCCGACGCTTGCAGTGACCCGCGCGCCCGTGAACTCGGGGAAGATTATGCTGTGCTGCGTATAAAAATCCGGCCCCCAATCGACGAACACATAGCCGTCTTCGGGCAATGGGCCGAGTTTCAGCTCGCGCGACGTCGTGGCATAGACGAGCTGTTCGTCGAACAGCCGCTCGACTTTCAGGCTTGGCCGGCTTTGCGGCGCGTACATGACCGCGATGTCGATGCGGCCTTCGACCAGGCCGAACATGAGGTCGTCCTCGAAGCCGATCTCCGCCCTGACGGATGTGTCGGGCAATCTGTCCGCCATCCAGGCGAGCCAATCGACGAGGAGCCGGTCCCACAGGCCGACGCGGGCGCCGACCGTCAGCGATGCGCGGAACCGGCGGGGTATTCCGACATCCTGGCGCGCCCGCTCGACGGTCCGCACGAGCGTCGCCGCGTGCTTCTGGAATTGCTTGCCGGACGCGGTCAGGGTGGTGCCGGCCTTGTTGCGGATGAAGAGCGAGCAGCCGAGCTGTTCCTCCAGCAACCGGATGCGGGCGCTCACGGTCGATTGCGTTACATGCAGGCGCTCGGCCGCGGAAATGAAATTTCCCGCCGATACGACCATCATGAATGTGCGGGCGAGCTCCGTATCCATCCCGTCGGCGCCGTCCATATTATATCGAAGATGTCGATATCAAGCGCTTCTACTTATCGTTTGTCAATTCTATAGACGCATCCCAGCTTTATTCCAGCCCGTGCAAGTAGCAGGGAAGGAGGATCAGGAAGATGGCCGCACGAAACAAGAAGTGGACGCAGGGCGAACTCCACACGCCGGTCTGCGATATTCTCGGATGCGCGCACCCGATCGTCTTGGCGGGCATGGGCGGCGTGGCGCGCTCCGAGCTCGTGGCGGCGGTGGTGGAGGCCGGCGGCTACGGATTTCTGGGAATGGTACGCGAACCGCCGGCCCTGATCCGGACCGAGATCGATCGTGTCCGCGCCCGCACCGGCTCGTCCTTCGGGGTCAATCTCATCCCGCACGCGACGGGCCGAGCGTTGCTCGACGCGGAGATCGATGCCTGCATCGCGGCGAAGATTCCATCCGTGGCGCTTTTCTGGAATGTATATCCCGATGTCGTCCGGCGGTTTCGGGACGAAGGGATCATCGTCGCCTATCAGGTCGGGTCGCCCGACGAAGCGATCGCGGCGGAGGATGCCGGCGCCAATATTCTCATCGCGCAGGGCTCGGAGGCGGGCGGTCACGTGCGCGGCCGCGAAAGCGTCTTCACACTGGTTCAGAAGGTGGTGGCGCATGCCGGCGTACCGGTGCTCGCGGCGGGCGGGATCGCGGACGGCAAGGGGCTGGCCGCCGCGCTGTCGCTCGGCGCGCAAGGCGTCGTCGTCGGCACCGCGTTCATGGCCACGCATGAATCCTTCGCCCACGACTACCACAAGCAACGGCTGGTATCGGCGCGCGCCGGGGACACGGTGCTGACCGACTCTTTCCACATAAACTGGCCCCGGGGCGCCATGGTCCGCGTGATCGCCAACAGCGTCACGCGCGGCGAAGCGGGCGATCCGTTCTCGGGCCCGACGAAGACCATCGGCGAGGAAGAGGGGCGTCCGATCTATCTGTTCAGCACCGACTCCCCGCTTCGGTCCATGACCGGCGATTTCGCGGCGATGGCTCTCTATGCCGGCGAATCGGTCGAAGGCGTTACGAACATAGTGCCCGCCGGCGAACGGCTTCGAACCATGCTGGAGGAAGCGCAGGCGCTGCTCCGCCCGAGGTAAAGGCGCTCAGAATTATTGCCGTGGGTGCGGGCGTTCCTGCATTCAGGCATCGGCCGGATAGGTCAGGGCGCCAGCCGGCCCAGGCCTGGCTGCATCCGTCATGCGCGCCGGCTCGACGTGGTTCGGCCCGAGGATGTGGAAGACCGACTCGCCGCCGGCAATCAGGTAGTCGGCGATGATACGCCGGTGACATCGCCACCACACGGCCTCCGCGCACATGATTGCGCACTCGGTATCGTGTCCCAGCGCGCGCAGCCTGGTCATACCGGAACGGAAGCCGTCGCCCATGGCGTAGTCTGCGTAATTGTGAAAGCTTCGGTTCTGCCAGAACCCGTTCACCGCCGCCGGCACGTCCTTCGCGCGCCCGCGCAATCCGCCGAGCGCCGCAAGATGCGCATAGCCGATTCGGAGCTCCGTCAACGCCTCGGCGAACGCATCCGCATTGTATTGAGGGTTTGTGCGCGACCGCGGGACCGTGCGCACGTCGACGACCAGCCGGACTCCCGCATCGCTCAGCAGATCGACGAACGCGCCGACCGTGCGTGTCGAGTGTCCGATGGTGAAGAACGGCCGCGCCATACTCAAAGCCTCAACCGAGTGGGATCGATCGTCAGCGCGGCGGCTTCGGCGTCGCTTCCGCGAGCTTCCGCTTCAGCGCGCGCATAGCCTCGAAGCGCCCGGTGACGTCGCGCATGATCGCGGCCAGCCCGGTCATCCGGCCGGACCGGTCCCGCAGCGGCACGATCGTGAACTCGAGCGACACGCCGGCGCCATCCTTCGTGATCCCCGGAACCGCGAGAATGTCGCCCTGCCCGTAGCGGCTCTCGCCGCCTTCGATGACATGGCGGTAACCGTCCCAATGGCGCTCGCGCAGTCGTTCGGGAATGATGATGTCGAGCGATTGTCCGATGGCCTCGCTGCGCGAATGGCCGAAGATGCGCTCCGCGCCGGGGTTCCAGAAGCGGATGATGCCCTCCCTGTCCGCGGCGACAATCGCGTCGGAGCGCGTGGCGAGAACGGCTTCGGCGAGCGTTTCGGACAGGCTCATCCTGGGACCTCTTATGAACCGACGCCGATCAGCGGCGAAGGAGTTTCAACGCTCCAGGCTTGTGCAGCGCGACATTCTCTGCATTGACCCAAGTCAGGTTGCAGACGTCGTCGCACCGGCCAACTGCCGCTCCAGCTCGACCTCGGCGCGCAGGCTCTCGGCGTCGCGCCCGATCGTTGCGACGGCGAGGGTCCGGCCGGCGCGGCGGTAGGTCACCCGGCAATCTTTGTCCTCGACGCGCCCGTCGATCTCGGCCTCGTCCCATTTCTCCGCGTGGCCGACATAGAGGATCGGGACGTCGTAGTGCATGCTCCAGAAGAACGGCACGGCGTCGAACGGCTCGCGGCGCCCGAGCATGTTGCGCGCCGCGGCCTGTCCCTGCCGTTGCGCGACCACCCAGTGCTCGACGCGGATAGTGTCGCCCGTGTGCGGATCGGGCCAGCGCGCGATGTCGCCTGCCGCGAAAATGCCCGGCGCGCTGGTCTGGAGATATTTGTCGACAACGACGCCGCGGTCGATCGTAAGTCCCGCCTTTTCGGCAAGGCCGACCGCCGGCCGGACGCCGACCCCCACGACGACAAGGTCGGCCGCCAGCGTTTCGCCGTTTTTGAGCTCGACGCTCGTGTCGCCAATCGACGTGACCGTCGTTCCGAGATGGAATTGAACGCCGTGTTCCTCGTGCATCGTGCGGACGAGTTCACCGATCTCGCGCCCCATGATGCGTTCCATCGGAATCGCCTCGGGCGCCACGACGTGGACCTCGACCTTCCGCGCGCGCAGCGAGGCGGCGACTTCGAGCCCGATGAAGCTCGCGCCGATGACGACCGCGCGCCGGGCGGACTTCGCCCTCTCGATGATGGCGCGGCTGTCGTCGAGCGAACGAAGATAATGGACGTGCGGCAGGTCGCCGCCCGGCAGGTCGAGGCGCACCGGCTCTGCGCCGGTCGCGATGAGGAGCGCGTCGTAGGAACAGCGGCTGCCGTCTTCGAAGCGGACTTCCCGTTGCGCCGTATCGATCGCCGCGGCGCGCGCGCCGAGACGCAGATCAATGCCGTGATCCCGATAGAATTCCGGTCCGCGCAGCGGGATCCACTCTTCCGGCGCATTGCCGGCGAGATAGTCCTTAGACAGGTTCGGGCGGTCGTAGGGTCCGCTGGAATCCGCGCTCACCATCGCGATGCTTCCGGCATAGCCTTCGCGGCGCAGCGTCTCGGCGGCGCTATTGCCCGCCGCCCCGCCACCCAGGATGACGATCGATTCAGGCATGCCTGCCGCGGGCAGCGGCTCCGGCTTCGCCGCGGCGGCGGCCTTCTCGCGGACGACGATCCTGCCGTCCTGCCGCTCGACGCGCCAGCACGGGACCGGGTTGAGGGCCGGCGCCCGCAACGCTTCGCCGGTACGCAGGTTGAAGCAGGCATGGTGCCAGGGACAGCGCACCGTGTCCCCGGCGAGGAGCCCCTCCGCGAGCGGCCCGCCGTAATGCGTGCAGGTGGCGCCGATCGCGAACACGTCCTGTCCGCGCCGCGCCAGCAGCACTGCGTCGTCGCCGACATGGCCCAGCAGCATGGCGCCATCGGCAAGGTCGGCGAGAAGAACGCCCTGGGTGAGGTCGGGTCCGCTCGGCTGCGACTGTTCTGCGCTCATGGTCGATCCTCCCTCGATGCGGTGCCGACGATCCGAATGCCTTTCGGGTTGGCTCGCCGTTCTGCGCGCGAGCCAACCCACAGGGAGCGGATTTCTTACTTCTGGCGAAGGCTGCCGACAGCCTTTGCCGCATAGTCGTTCGTCCATGCATTGTCGACCATGCCGGCCTTCAACGGCTTCTTCTCGAACTCGTTCACGAAGTCGACGACGCGCTGCATCGCCCCCGCGCTCAACTCGACCGACTTGGGCAACGCCGTGACGGTATTGTTCCAAACGTATTTATAGAACTCCGGTTCCGTCTGGCGGTGATACTTGTCGTGGACGGCCGTCATCGCCTTCGCCGTCTGGTTCGGGTCGTGGATCGTGTCGAGCGACCGCTGCACCGCGCGGAGGAACCGCACCGCGAGGTCCTTGTGTTCGCTCAGCCAGTCTTCGCGGGCGATCAGCGAGATGTACAGGAACCCGTCGAGCGGCTTGACCTCGCCCTGCGAGAAGTTGAAGAGCATGAGGCCGTCATGGTTCTTGACGGCTTCTTCGGCCGTCGGCGCCGAATGCGTGAATGCCTGGATCCGGTTCTGGGAGAATGCGGCGATCATCGCCTGCCCGGAGCCGAGCGCCGTGATCGTCATATCCCTGTCCGCGCGCAAGCCGGCTTCCTTGGCGAGGAACCGCACGAGCTGATCGGTGCCGCTGCCGGCGGATGTCACGCCGACGGTGATGCCCTCCAATGCCTTGAGCTTTTCCTGATACGAGCTCTGTTCGGTGATGCCGAACTTCTTCGCCCAATCGCTCCTGACCGCGATATTGCTGGCGTACTGGGCCATGTCCGCGCCGAAGACGATGACCGGCGCGCCGTTGTCCCGCGCCCGCAGCGCGGAGGAGGTGGCGCCGACATAGATGTCCGCATCGCCGCCGGTTACCGCGGCAAGCGCCTTGGAGCCGCCTTGGGTGGCGGTAATGGTGGCGTCGATGCCTTCCTCGTCGAAATAGCCGAGCTGCTCCGCCGCCAGGACCGGCAAGTAAAGAAAGCCGAAGCTCGACATCACCACGTTGACGCGGTCTGCGGCATAGGCGGGTTGTATCGACTGTACGCCCACCATCGCCAGGGACACGAAGAGCCCGGCGAAAAACAGGCCCAACGATTTTCCTGCGGCTGTTCGCTTCACCGTTCGTTCGCTACGCGTTCGCATGGAACACCTCTCCGTATGTTTGGATTCAGATCGTCACGTCGCGCGTGGCCTCGAATGACTTCCAAGGCATAGCTTTCTTCTCGACCAGCTTCACGAATGTGTTGAGGATGAACGCCAGGATCATGATCGCGATCAGCGCGGCGAAGACGCCGCTCGTGTCGAACTGGCCCGCGGAGCTGGTGAGCAGGTAACCCAGGCCGCGATTGGAGGCGATCAGCTCGCCGACGATGGCGCCGATCAGCGCATAGGGCACCGAGATCCGCAATCCGGCGAACACCCAGGTGATCGCGGAAGGAATGACGACCTTCGTCAGCACATGGCGCTCGTTCGCGCCCATCAGGCTCAGGATGGCGATCAGCTCCCTGCTGACGTTGCGGACGCCCGTGTAGGTATTGAGGAATACGAGGAAGAAGACGATCACCGCCGTCAGGGCGATCTTCATGTCCATGCCGATGCCGATCCAGAGAATGAACAGGGGCGCCAGCGCAATCTTCGGCAGGCTGTAGAACGCCATGATGAAGGGATCGAGCAGATCGGCGAGGAGCTTGACGCGGCCGAGCAGGACGCCCGTGCAGATCCCCAGCGCGCCGCCCAGGAAGAAACCTGCGAACGCTTCGGTGGCCGTGATCAGGGTGTGGAAGAACAGGCTGCCGTCGGCGATCCAGATATAGAGCTGCGCCGCGATCGCGGTCGGCTCGCTGATGAAGAAGATCGGCACCAGCGTTCCCGAAGCCAACTGCCAGGCAATCAGAATCACGGCCAGCAGCGCAAGACGCAGCGCGTTGATCCGGAAAGTGCTTGGAGCGCCCTTCATATGCTTCCTCAGTTCGCTTCCCCGCGGGTCTGGGCGAGGGTCGGCGTGATGATGTCCCAGAGGTCGGCGGTCAATGCGATGTAGCTCGGGTCGTGCCGTAACTGCAGCAGGTCGCGGTCGCGGGGCAGCGGCGATTTTATGATCTGGCGGATGGTTCCCGGACGCGGCGAAAAGACGACGCAGCGATCGCCGAGCGCGACCGCCTCGTCGAGGTCGTGCGTAACGAATATGATGGTCTTGTTGAGGCGGCGGCTGATTTTCAGAAGCTCGATCTGCATGTTCAGCCGAAGCTGGGCGTCCAGGGCGGCAAAGGGCTCGTCCATCAGCAGCGTTTCGGGGTCGTACGCCAGAAGCCGCGCAAGCGCGGTGCGCTTGCGCATGCCGCCGGAGAGCTGCGACGGATACGAGCGCTCGAAGCCGTTCAGGCCGACGAGGCCGACGAGCTCTTCGAGCCGGCTTCTGATATCCGGCCGCGACCGGCTCTGGATCTCCATCGGCACCGCGATGTTTCCGGCGACATCGCGCCACGGCAGAAGGTGATCGTTCTGCGTGATGTATCCGGTCTTCAGATTATAGGCGGTGACTTCCGCCCCATCGTAGAAGACGGCGCCGGCGCTCGGCTGGAACAGGCCCGCCGCCATATTCAGCAGTGTCGACTTGCCGCAGCCCGACGGCCCCACGATCGTGATCAGCTCGCCCCGGGCGATGTCGAGATCGACATTCTCGACGGCGCAGACAATTCGTTCGCTCGAATTGAATGTCTTGCCTACGCCGGCAAACCTTATGAGTGCGTTTCCCATGTCCCTGTGGTGAATTCGCCCTGGCGCGCTTTCGAGAGCGCGCCATGCGGAGCCTAGATGGAAGCCGCTCGGAGCCGAATGCGGTCTCGCGACGTCATCGTCGCTTCAGATGTGGGAGGGGCCGTCAGACAAGACAAACGATATGTTTTCGCCCTTCATATCGGGATCGCCGATATGAATTTGCGACTCGCATGCGCCCGCTCGCTGCTAGGTTGCCGCACCGGGTGTCTTCTTCGGGCGCGGCGCGGCTGCGGCCGCTCCGTCCGAGCGCTGCTCGGCGGGCTTCTTCGTCCGGCTCAGGTTCTGCGCGGTGTTCAGCAGCGAGATGTGCGAGAAGGCCTGCGGGAAATTTCCCACCTGGCGGCGGATTGCGGGATCGTATTCTTCCGCGAGCAGGCCGACGTCGTTCCGCAGCGATATCAGATGTTGAAACAGGCGCCGCGCATCTTCGACGCGGCCCATCAGCACGTAGACATCGGCCAGCCAGAAGCTGCAGGCGAGGAAAGCGCCTTCGCCCGCGGGCAAACCATCGGCAGCTTCCGCCGTGTGGTAGCGCAGCACGAGCCCGTCCACGAGCAGGCTGCGCTCGATCGCTTCCACGGTGCCGCGGATCCTGACGTCGGATGCGGGCAGGAAGCCGACGATCGGCAGCAGCAGCAGGCTGGCGTCGAGCTGCTTGGAGCCGTATGACTGCACGAAGCTGCCGAGGCCGCTGTCGAAGCCGTGGCGGCAGACATCCTCATGCACCTGGTCGCGCAATTCCCGCCAGTGATCGAGTGGCCCGTCCAGGCCGAATTCCACGATCCCCTTTATCGCCCTGTCGAACGCCACCCAGGCCATTACCTTGGAATACGTGAAGTGACGGCGTCCGCCCCGCACTTCCCATATCCCCTCGTCGGGCTCCCGCCAGACGCATTCCAGGTGGTCGAGCAACGCGCGCTGGAGCGCCCATGCGCTGTCGCTCGGAGCCAGTCCGCCCCGGCGGCCGTGATGCAGGGCATCCATGACCTCGCCATAGACGTCGATCTGGAGCTGCCCATGCGCCGCATTGCCGATGCGGACGGGCTTCGATCCCTCGTAACCGGGCAGCCATTCGACTTCCCATTCGGTCATGCGGCGCTCGCCGCCGATGCCGTAGAGGATCTGCATCTGGCTCGGCGAGCCCGCCGCCGCGCGCACCAGCCAGTCGCGCCACGCCTTCGCCTCGCCGAAGTGGCCGGCGTTCATCAGCGCGAGCAGGGTCAGGGTCGCGTCGCGAAGCCAGCAGAACCGGTAGTCCCAATTCCGCATGCCGCCCAGTTGCTCCGGAAGCGACGTTGTCGGCGCCGCCACGATGCCGCCCGTCGGCGCGTATGTGAGCGCTTTCAACGTGACGAGGGAGCGCCGGACGGCTTCCGTCCATTCGCCCGCCACTTCGCTCTTTGCCGACCAGCGGGCCCAGAATCTCTCCGTCCGTTCGAGCGCCGCTTCCGCATCGATTGCCGCGGGCGGCGGAAGGTGGGATGGCCCGTAGGCGAGGACGAACGGCACCCGTTCGCCCGCCGCGACGGTAAACTCCGCGACGCTCCTGAGGCCCTCGCCGCGAAGGCGGACCGGGGCGTGGAGAACGATCATATCGGGGCCGGAAACGGCCTGGAGCGTGCCGTCGGCAAGCCGGCTCACCCATGGCACGGCCTGGCCGTAACCGTAGCGGATGACGAGCTCGGTGCGCATCCTGACGGCGCCGCGCTCGCCCGCGACGATCCGAACCACGTCGGAGTTCTGTCCGCGGAGCGGCATGAAATCGATCAGGAGGACCGATCCCTCATCCGTTTCGAACCGTGTCTCCAGGATAAGGGTATCTCCGCGATAGCGCCGGGAGGTTCGGGCCGATGCCTCCACGGGCGCGATCTGCCATCGGCCGTTGTCCGGCGTGCCGAGCAGCGCGGCAAAGCAGGCGTCCGAATCGAACCGCGGCCAGCAGAGCCAATCGATCGATCCGTCCTTCGCGACGAGCGCCGCCGTCTCGCAATCGCCGAGCAGGGCGTAGTCTTCGATGCGGGAAGCCATGCGACCGGCCCGTCAGAGGGTGAAGTCGAGGACGACCTTCACGTCGTCCGGATGGCGGTCGAAGGCCTCCGCCCAATGCGTCAGGGGAACCCGTCTCGAAATCAGCCGCGACAGCCAATCCTTGTCCGCCTTGGCCAGAACCTCCGCCGCGATCTCGTAGTGGCGGCGGTTGGCGTTCACGGACCCGAACACCGCGTCGTTCTCCAGCACCATGCTCTTGTTGAGAACGCCGACATCGAGGTGAATGCGGTGCTGTCCGGACGAGATGCCGGCGAGGCACACGATTCCCGACGGCGTGTTCCGGTTGAGCGCATCGAGAACGACCGACGGCGCTCCCGTGCATTCGATGATGACGTCGGGCGCGAAATCGATATCGTCCGGCAGATGCCCGGCATGATAAGTGCCTCCCAGATCCCGGACGAGCTGCGGCTTCGGCCCTGAAGTCACGCGGTCCATGACGTGCACCTCGAGTCCGCGCTGCTGGCCGATGAGCGCGGCCAGCAATCCGATCGGCCCCGCGCCGGTCACAAGCACGGTGCGGGGCGCCCATGCACCCGATCTGCTGCCGATGCGCTCCACATGGTCCCACGCCTTGGCGACGACGCTCGCCGGTTCCAGCAGCACGCCGAGAAGGCCCAACGACGGGTCGATACGGAGGGCGAACGCTGGTTCGATCCGGAAACGGTCCGAGGCGTAGCCGTTCAGCTCCTTGATGCCGCGCTCGGAATAGCGGCCGTTGGCGCACATGTCCCATTCTCCGGCGGCGCAATAGCGGCAGGGGACGGGATCGGGTCGCCGGACGATTCCGACCACCAGGTCGCCGGTGGAAAGGCCGCAATTCGCCGGCGCGTCTTCGACGCGTCCGACCGACTCGTGCCCGATGATCAGCCGATCCTGTCCGGGTGGCGCCCAGCCGTATCGGCCGCTGACAATCTCCACGTCGGTGCCGCAAATTCCGACAGCGAGCGTACGCACCAGAACCGGTCCTTCGTCCGCGGCGGGATCCGGGGTTTCGTCCAGGCGGGCCGAGCCGGCGCGGCCGGGCATTACGGTGAGTGCGCGCATGAGGGATCTCTTTCCGGCGCCGACTGAAAGGACGCCTGCGAATCTGGTTTCCCTCTCCTTGAACCTGTTAACGCGCCAAAGGCCGATCCGCTGCAAATCAAATAACGATTGTCATTCAGTACCGGCGGTTGGACGTGCATCGGGCAAGATCGCGGAGCCCGAAACAGCGCCGCCCGGCGAAACCTCGCCGGGCGGCGGTATTTGGTTCAGTGCGGGTCTCTTACGACCCAGTCCGTATGTTGTCGATGTTCACGTCGTAGCGGACCTTCACATACTTCGCGAGCCACTTGGCCGCTTCAGGCGAAATCGTGGTGCCTTCGTCGCGGATTCGGATTGCGGCGTCGCTCATGATGTTCTTGTACGGCCCGAAAATCTCCTTGCCGGCAGGGGTTTTCATCACCTCCGCATAGACTTCCTTCGCCGCGGTCCGCCATGCCTCGACGACATCCTTGGGCGTACCCGCCATCAGATTCCAGGACTTCGAGAGCGGCACGCTGACGCCCATGAGCGACTTCCAGGCTCCGTAAGCGGCACCCGACGGCTCCTTACCGAATACGGCCTTGTAGTATTCCGGAACAGTCGGCACGTCCGGCAGGCCCGGATCGCGCTCGATCTTGCCGTTCTCGTCCATGACGCCGAAGGTAAACAGGGGCACGGCCATGCCTTCCTCGATCATCTTCTTGCGACTCTGGAGGAACGAGAGCGTATTGTCATAGTTGACCGTGAACTCGCCGCGCTCGAACCCGAGCGCCATCGGCCCGTTGCCGCCGAGACCCCAGACGCTGTTCACTTCCACGCCGAGAAGGCTCAGGGCCACCCGCAGCGCCAGGTCGCCGGAGGTCGGCGTCTTGCCGCCGAAGTTCAGCTCTTCCGGCGAATAGCTGCCGAGCTTCTTGATCTTGCCCTTCAAGGTCTTCTCGTCCTGGATGCCGAGATTGCCACGGGTGTAGAGCGTGATGCCGCGCGGCGAGAGGATGATCGGAATGAAGTCCTTCAGGTCGAACTGAGCCCGCGGATCGCCGAGCATCCAGTTCGACTGGCTCGACGTGGACAGGGCGAGAACGGTCGTTCCGTCCTTTTCCGCATGGTCGGCGTAGTAGTTCGCGCCGGTCAGGCCACCGCCGCCCGGCTTGTTCAAGACGAGGATGGTCGGATGGCCCGGCAGGTGCTTTTCGAAAAGCGGCGCCATCAAGCGGCTGTAACTGTCCGTACCGCCGCCTTCGCTGAAGGGTACGATGATCGTGATTTGCTTGTCGGAGAAGTCCACCGCCATTGCATCGGTGCTGGCCAGCGTTACGAGCCCGAGCACTGCAGCGGACGCGGCGAGAGCCAGCTTTCGGCAGAGATTGCGTGCGTTATTCATCTGTTTCTATGCCTCCAAGTTCGTTTCCTTCCCTCCTTGCTGTTAGCGCACCACGAGTGGCGTCGCCCATCTTCAGGCTTCAATCGAGTAGCAAGTTCCCAGTGCGTCCAATCAAGCTACCAGCTAGATGCGCAAAAGCAACGCTTCGCCCCGGACGAGTGCGCTCGTATTGGTCAGGCACAGTGTGGCGTCGCTTACGTGCCGCAAAATTCAGATTATTTTCTTGTCCTTGAATTCCCGGATCTGGGCATCGCTGTAGCCGAGGCCCTTCAGGATCGGGACATTGTGCTCGCCCAGCTCCGGTGCGATTCCGATCCTGGGCGGCGTTTCGGAGAAATGCCACGGCGATCCGTGCACCTTCACCTTCTTGCCGTGCTTCGGATACTCGACCTCGGTGATGTATCGATTGGCGAGAACGTCGGGATCGTCGGCGGCTTCGAGCAGGGTGTTGATCGGCGCGGCGACGATGTCCGCGTCGCGCAGGATTTTCACCCACTCGTCGCGGCCGCCCGTCGCGAACAGCTCGTCGAGCGCCTTGAGCAGCGACGTCCGTTTCTCCTCCGACGTCATGGCGACGCCCAGGTCGGCGAATCCCTTGCGCTCCATCTGGTCGTAGAAGCCGAGCGCGCCGAGCGCCGCCTTCCACTTCGGCGCGCCGTTGAGCTGGAACACGAACGGCTTGCCGTCGCGGTCGTTGAAGCTGGCGCTCATGCCGGGGCGTTCGGCGGTTCCGGAAATCCGCGCCTGCCCGGTAACCGGGTTCTGCCCGCGCCACATGGCCGTTGTCAGCGTCCAGCCCATGAGGCGGATCTGCCCGCCGAGCAGAGAGGTCTCGATCTTCTGCCCGACGCCGGTCGTCTTGGCGCAATAGAGCCCGGCCAGCATGCCGCCGAACGCCAGGATCGCGCAGGTCTCGTCGGCCACCGAGACGATGCCGGTCTTCAGCGGCTGGCCTGGAATCGAATAGGCTTCGGCGATGCCGCCGAGCGCCTGCGCCATGGAGTCGGTGCCGGGGAGCTTGGCGTTGGGACCCTTCGGGCCATAGCCCGAGATCGAGACGTAGACGATCTTCGGATTGATCTTCTTGAGGTCTTCGTAGCCGAAGCCGTTCTTCTCGGCGGCGCCGGGCCGGAAGTTCTGGCCGAAGATGTCCGCCCGCTTCACGAGGCCATAGAGAATTTCCCGGCCCTCGGGGGACTTCAGATTCAGGGTGAGGCTTTTTACGCCGCGGTTGTTGGTCTCGAAATAGGTGCTCGGGAAGCCCGGAATGCGGCCCGACTTTCGCGAATTGTCGCCCACCTCGGGCACTTCTATCTTGATGACCTCCGCCCCCAGGTCGGCCATCAGCATGTAGGGAACCGTTCCGGCTTGCGCCGTCGAACAGGCCACGACCTTTACGCCGTCGAGCGGGCCACGCGCCTGTGTCATCGCCTCAGCCTCCTGCTTAGCTAGCCCTGGCGCCCTCCCCGAGCGGCGGCACGGCGTCGAGTACGTCCTTTGCCAATACGTCGCGCACGGTATCGAGATCGAGGCGGTAGGCGCCGATCAGGTCGGCCGTATCGGTGACGATCGCATCGATGTCGCCCAGCAGCCGCAGGCGCTTGTAGAGATCCGGAATGTGGATGCCCATGCTCTCGCCGATCAGCTCCATGAAGTTGAGCGTCTCGAACGAGACCTGCGGCTGGAACTTGATGAGCTCGCGATGGCAGCCGTGGAAGATCGACGCGAAAGTCGTCACGCCGGTTTCGGCGGCGGCCCGGAACTCCCTTTCGCGCAGCTCGGCCTTGAACTTCGGCAGGACGCTGAGATGGCTCGCCTGGGTGCTGACGACCGGCACGTCCAGCTCGATCACCTCCAGGCCGGGAATGGCGCGCAGCACCTTCTTCACGGCGGCATTGATGCCGGGCAGGGCCGAGCGCTCCTGCAGCGCCACCCGCTTCTCGACCCGGTGGACGAACAGGGGGCGCAATTCATCAAGCTTTTCAACGAAGAACTCGGTGATCGGGCTTAGGTCGAACGGCATGGAGCCGAAGGACTGCGCGTAGGCCGGCAGCGCCACTTCGCCGATCTGGATCTGGCAGCTCGGGCACCAGGAGATGACGCGCGCCGCGCCGGGCCGTCCCAGCCGCTCGATCGTGCCGAAGCCGATGCGGCCGGCGATCTTCGCGTCGCCCTGCTTGAAGTGCTGGATGCCGCAGCAGGTCGACGCGCCGCCCATCACCTCGTAGGTGACGCCGAGCGCATCGAGCACGTCCAGGATGAGCAGCGCGATGTGCGGCGTCTTGATGACGTTGCAGCCCGAGTAGAAGACGATATCCGGCGGCTCGGCCGCATAGCCGCCCTCCGGCAACAAGGGCGGATTGAGCCGCGCGTGAACCTCCGGCGGCAACAGGAGGCGCGAGATCATCCGCGTCGAGCGGTTCATGTTGTTGAAATACTTCTTGGCGCCGTGCCGCACCACGTCTTCGCCCAGCCGCTCCTTCGCGGCGATGCGCGCCATATTGACCATGAAGCGCGGGTTCACGCCGTAATCGCAGGCCGGGATGCATTTGCCGCTGTTCGTGCAGACTTCGGCGAAGCGCTCGGCGTCCGGCGTTCCCCGCCCGCCGGCGAGCAGGTCCAGCATGCCGCCCACGATGGCGCGGCCGTTCGCCGGGTCGAGCCCGGCAGGCACGGTCATGGGGCACGCCTCGACGCATTTTCCGCAGCGCGTGCAGGCATCGAGCGTGTCTTCGATGCGTTCGCGCACCGCTTCCAGGAATTTTATGCTGCCGTCTTCCGCCACGACGAAACCTCGTTTCGGTTAAGGCCGTCGGCAGCACTTTAGGCCGCGCCCCGTCCGCGCGTCAAAATCGGCTCGATCCCCCGTCACTCGATGCGGAGCGCGACCGGCGGCAGGCGGTCGAAACACGCTTCGACGCGCGTGCCGGCCGCCGGATAGATCGTCTTCACCACGCTTCCCAGCGTGACGATCTCGCCGGCCCTGAGGCAGGCATCTCGCGACGCCAGGTGCTCGGCCAGCCAGCGCAGCGCATCGAGTGGATGGCCGAGTATGGCGGCGCCGACGCCGACCTCCGCCGCTGGCGCACCGTCGATCTTGAAGAAGCCGGAAAGGGTCGCCAGATCGCCCACCTCGGCAAGCGGGCGCGCCTCGCCGACGACGCAGCCGGCGGAGAAGAAGTCGTCGGCGACGAGGCTCGGCGGCGGGACCGCGGTGAAATCGCGAAAGCGATGCTCGATGATCTCCACGGAGGCCATGACGCCGCCGACGGCCGATGCGATCTCCCGGCCGCCGCGGCCGGCGGCGCGCGCGTCGAAATCGGCGGCGAGCCTGACGGCGATCTCGCACTCCAGCCCGAGCTTGAAAAAATCGGCCGCTTTCAGCATTGCCTGGCGCTCGTGAAGCGACGCCCGGTACAGGGTTCCGGCACAGGGATGCGGAATGTCCAGATAGGCCTGCATCACCGGCGTGGTGCAGCCGATCTTCCAGCCGCAAGGCGCTCCCGAGCCTCGCTTCTCGAGGCGCGCGCGCAAGATGGCTTGGATCGCGTAGGCGTCGTCCAATGTGGCCGGCCGGCAGCTTTCGGGGAGCTCGGCGAGCGGCTCGTTCCGGCCGTTCGCCCTCAGGCGGAGATCGGCGAGAATCGCCGCCGCGGCTTGCATGGCATCGCTCTGCATCACATGTCTCATAGGGTCAGGGTGTCGCCTTCGCCGACCGTGATAGCGGTCGCGGGCGGCCGGTGGCAAGACAAAGCGGTGCTATGAGCGGCGAGGGACATATCAACGGGTCAAGCATCGTCGATACGGCCATCCTCCTGGCCGAGGAGGCCGGCTGGCGCAATGTGCGCCTGCGCGCCGTGGCGGACCGGCTCGGCGTCTCGATGGCCGAGGTCGCGGCTCGCTACAGGGACCTGGATGCGGTCGCCGACGCCTGGTTCGAGCGGGCGCGGCAGGCCATGCTGGCGCCGCCGCCCGACGGGTTCGATACGATGCCGCCGCCGGAACGGCTGCACCTGCTGCTGATGCGCTGGTTCGACGCGCTCGCGCCCCACCGGGCGGTTACCGGCCAGATGCTCGGCGAGAAGCTCTATCTGTCGCATCCGCACCATTGGGTTCCGATGATCTTCAATCTCTCCCGCCTCGTGAACTGGCTGCGGGACGCGGCCCGGCTGGATGCGACGGGCCGGCGCCGCCAGATGGAGGAGATCGGCCTCACGATGCTGTTCCTCGCCACGCTCGCGGTGTGGCGGCATGACGAATCCGCCGGGCAGGCCGATACGAGAGCCTGCCTGCGGCGGCAGCTCGCGCGGGCGGATCGGAGAATGGGGTGGCTGTGGGGCGGTGCGCCTGCCGCCAAGCGCCCCTGAGCCGGCGACGATTGCCGCGCGGCCGCATTCGGGTAAGCTGGCCCATGGGCGGCAGTGGGCGGCAATGGGCGGCGCGGGGCAAGGCATGGAACAGCTACATTTCGCGACAGCGGTCGAGCTGACGGCGGCGATCCGAAGCCGCAGGATCGGCTGCGCGGAGCTGCTCGATCACTTTCTCGCGCGCGTCGAAGCCTTCAATCCGGCATTGAACGCCATTATCTGGATGGACGCCGACGCCGCCCGCCGCCGGGCGCAGGCAGCCGACGCGGCGCTCGCGAAGGGCGAAGTGTGGGGGCCGCTGCACGGCCTCCCCATGACGATCAAGGAGTCCTACAACCTCGCCGGCGCGCCGACGACCTGGGGCCAGCCGCCGCTCGCCGGCAACATCGCGGACACGAATGCGCTGTCGGTCGACCGCCTGCTCGGCGCGGGGGCCGTGCTGTTCGGCAAGACCAATGTACCGCTCAACCTGGCGGACTGGCAGAGCTACAACGCGATCTACGGCACGACCAACAATCCCTGGGACCTGGCGCTGACCCCAGGCGGCTCGTCTGGCGGCTCGTCCGCGGCGCTGGCGGCCGGGCTGACCGGGCTCGACGCGGGCAGCGACATCGGCGCGTCGATCCGCAATCCGGCGCATTACTGTGGCGTATTCGGTCACAAGCCGACCTACGGCATCGTGCCGCCGCGCGGCCAGGCGCTGCCCGGCGGCGTCGCGCCCGCCGACATCTCGGTGATCGGGCCGATGGCGCGCGGGGCGGCGGACCTGGACCTCGCGCTCGACGTCATGGCCGGTCCGGACCTGCTGGACGACGCCGGCTGGCGTCTCGAGCTGCCACCCTGTCCCCATGCGGACCTCAAGGGCTTCCGCGTGGCGGTCAAGCTGACGGACCCGAATTGCGAGGTCGATACGGCCTATGCCGGAAAATTGCAGGACCTGGCCGATGCCCTGGCGAAGGCCGGCGCGACCGTCAGCGATACGGCGCAGCCCGCTGTCGACACGCGCCGCCTGCACGAGGTCTACATCCTGTTGCTGCGGGCCGCGACCTCCGGCCGCCTGACCGACGAGGAGATCGCCCAATGGCGATCGCTGCAGTCGGAGGTGGAGCCGGGCTCCTACATAGACCGGGCGGCGCGGGGCAACACCATGTCGCATCGCGCGTGGCTCGCCCTCAACAACGAGCGGCATGCGCTCCGTTTCGCCTTCGCGGAATTCTTCCGCGACTGGGACATTCTGCTCTGCCCTGCGGCGGCATCCGCCGCCTGGCCGCACGACCAGGCCGGTGCGCGCCACTACCGCACGATTTCCGTGAACGGCCGCGATGTCGCGACGACCGATCAGCTCTTCTGGGCGGGATACAGCGGGCTGGTCTACCTGCCCTCGACGGTCGGGCCGGCAGGCTTCGTCGCCCCTGGGCTGCCTGTCGGCTATCAGGCGGTCGCGGGGCACCTCAGGGACAAGACGGCAATCGGCTTCAGCCGGCTCGTGGCGGAGCGCATCGCCGGCTTCGTGCCCCCGCCGGGCTACGGCTAGGTATCCGAACCGGCCGCCATTTGCCGGCCGCCATTTGAACGCCGCTGAATTTTGTGGTCGAGTCTCGGTAGATCTCTCAGAGGAGGGGCTCCCTCGCATCCGTTCCGGAAACGCGAGAATGGCCGCGACCCCTCGGCACCTGAATGAAAGCGGAGAACGTGCAATGAAGGACTCGCTTGGCGCTTACAATATCGCCGACTTGCGGGAGATGGCGCGCCGCCGCCTTCCGAAGGGCGTGTTCGAGTTCGTCGACCGCGGCACCGAGGACGAGGTGGCCTTGCGCAACAATCGGACGGCGTTCGAGCGCATCAAGCTGAAGCCGCGCGTCCTCGCCGACGTCTCGCGCCGCAGCCAGGCGACCACCCTGTTCGGCAAGAAGCAGGACATGCCGATCATGATCGCGCCGACGGGGACGGCCGGCCTGCTCTGGTACGACGGCGAAGTGGGCATGGCGAAAGCGGCCGCCGCCGCCGGCGTTCCCTTCACGGTGGCCACGAATTCCATGACATCGATGGAGACGATCGCGGAGAGGGCCGGCGGGCGGCTGTGGTTCCAGCTCTACATGTGGTCGGACCGCTCGCTGTCGCACAAGCTGGTCGAGCGCGCGCGCGGCGTGGGCTTCGAGGCTCTGATCGTCACCGTGGACGGCGCCGTCTCGTCCAATCGCGAATACAACCATCGCAACGGCTTCGAGGTGCCGATCCGTTTCAACGCGCGCAACGTGATCGACGTGATGAAGAAGCCGGGCTGGCTCGCTGCGGTCTTCCTCCGCCAACTGCTGACGAAGGGCATGCCGCGCTTCGAGAACTATCCGCCCGAGATCATGGCCACGATCGTCGACAAGACCTTCAAGAAGTCGATCCTCAAGAACGACAGCCTCAACTGGGAGGATATCAAGGCGCTGCGGAAGATCTGGCCGGGACCGCTCCTGGTGAAGGGCATCCTCCATCCGGACGACGCGGCGCTGGCGGCCGAGCATGGCGCCGACGGCGTCATCATATCGAACCACGGCGGGCGGAACCTCGACAGCTCGATGGCGCCGATCGAAGTGCTGCCGGAGGTCGTCGACAGGGTCGGCGGCCGGACGACGGTCATCGTCGACAGCGGCTTCCGGCGCGGCTCCGACGTCGTGAAGGCGCTGGCGCTCGGCGCGAACGCGGTCGGGATCGGGCGCGCCACGCTCTTCGGCACGGCGGCCGCCGGCGAGCCGGGCGCGGTCCGCGCGATCGCCATCCTGCGCGAGGAAATCGACCGCATCATGGGCTTGACCGGGGCGTCGAGCATCGACCAGCTCAATCGCGATATCCTGCATGTCGCCGCGTTGGGCGACGACACGGGCGGGCGTTCTCCCGCCGGCTTCGAGCAACGCCGCCTGGCGCAGACCGCCTGATGGCGATCGCGCTCTACGAGTCCTTTCGGGCGGTCTTCTACACGCCCTTCTACTTGGCGCATGCGCTCCGCGCATATGAGGCCGAGGGCGTCGAGGTCAACCTGACCAACAGCCCCGACCTCGACTACCGGGTCTCGCACCGCGCGGGCGAGGACGCGAACGTCTATTGGGGCGGGCCGATGCGGCTCATGGTCGGCCACGACCGCGATCCGCAAAGCCCGATCGCCGGCTTCTGCGAAGTCGTCGCCCGCGATCCCTTTTTCCTCGTCGGCCGCGCGCCGAGGGAGGATTTCCGGTTCGCCGACCTTCCGGGACTGCGATTCGCCAGCGTTTCCGAGGTGCCGACGCCCTGGATGTGCCTGCAGGACGATCTCAGGCGCGCCGGCGTCGATCCTGCGTCGGTGAGCCGGGTCGCCGACGGCACGATGCCGGGCAACGCGGCGGCGCTGCGCGAAGGGCGGCTCGACGTCGTTCAGCTTTTTCAGCCTTTTGCCGAGCAGCTCGTCGCCGACGGGGCCGGGCATATCTGGAACGCGGCGGCGACCCGCGGGGCATGCTCCTACACGACATTCTATGCGCCGCGCGGCACGCTCCGCGACCGGGAGGATGAGATTCTCCGCATGACGCGCGCGGTATATCGAACCCAGAAATGGCTGCATTCGCACGCGCCGGGCGAGATCGCGCAGGCGGTTGCCGGGTTCTTTCCGGAGACGAGCGGGGCGATACTGACGGCCTGTATCGCGCGCTATCTGGCGCTCGACATCTGGGGGCGGACTCCGCTTCTGCCGCGCGACGGCTTCGACCGCCTCCAGGCGGCGATGCTTTCCGGCGGGTTGATCGGGAAGGCCGCTTCCTACGAAACTTGCGTCGATACGCAATTCGCGGACCGGGTCGTCGCCGAGGACCCGCCGCCGCTCTGAGGCACGCGCCGCATCCCGACGCGTGCGGCTGCAGACGGGAGATGCGCCATGGACCTGCCGAAGCACGACCGTTTCGACTATTCGCCGATCGTCGAGCGCCCGGACTATTCCTGGCCTGATGGGAAACGGCTGGCCTTCTACATCGCCCTCAACGTCGAGCATTTCGCCTTTGGAACCGGCATGGGCCATACGCCGACCGAGCCGGCGCCCGCGCCCGACGCCCGGAACCATGCCTGGCGCGACTACGGGCTTCGCGTGGGGGTCTGGCGCATATTCGACCTGCTGGATGAGCTGCGGCTGCCGGCCTGCCATCTCTTGAACACCGCGGTGTACGACCACGCGCCGCAGATCCTCGCGCGCATCCGCAAACGCGGCGACGAGATCGTCGGCCACGGACGCACCAATTCCGAGCGCCAGGGCGACCTGAACGAAAGGGCCGAGGCCGCGCTCATCCGCGAGGCGACCGAGACGATCGCGCGGCATGAGGGTAATCCGCCCGCCGGCTGGATGGGGCCGTGGATCTCGGAAACCAGGGTCACGCCCGACCTGCTGAAGGAGGCGGGCTACAGCTACCTGATGGACTGGCCGTGCGACGATCAGCCCTTCTGGATGCGGACGCGCGCCGGGCCGATCCTCTCCGTGCCCTATCCGGTGGAGATCAACGATTCGCCGGCGCATCTCAACCGGCGGCATACCGCGGCGGATTTCCGCCAGATGCTGACCGACCAGTTCGACCAGATGGTGGACCTGTCCAGGCAGCAGCCGCTGGTCATGGGGCTGGCCCTGCATACGTTCATCGTCGGCCAGCCCTTCCGCCTGCGTCAGCTCCGCCAGGCGCTGGAGCATATCGTCAACCATCCGCAGGTGCAGACCGTCTGGTTCACGCGGCCGGGCGAAATCGCCGGTCACGTGCGTGCACTGCCGCCCGGAATCGTCGTTTAGCGAACCGCCCGGAATACGTGCGCCAGCGTCGCAGGGCGCTTGCCAAAGCGCTGCAAAAACGTGCAGCTTACGCGCCATGCACGCACGCGCTCTCCGCAATCCGCTCGCCTACGCCGCGCTGATTTTTCCCCCCGCCGCCGTCATCGACTACAAGGTCATACCGCTGGCGATGGCGGCCACCCTGGCGGCGGCGGCAGTCGCTGCGTGGCCTTGGAAATTGCGCATCTGGCCGCCACTGGCCGCCGGCCTTGCGCTGCTGCTCGCATGGTCGCTGCTGTCGGCATCGTGGTCGATCGATCCCGGGCATTCCCTCGCGCGGTTCGCCCGGCTGGCGCTGACCGTTGCGGCCGGCGTGCTGCTTTGCCAGCTCTCTGCGTCCCTGGCATCGGCGGATCGCAGGGACGTGGCGCGCGGGCTTGCCGCCGGCGTCCTGCTCGCCAGCGCCTTTGTCGGATTTAGGCAGATATGGCTGCAGCTCTGCCCGGCCGGAATCGTCGCCGATATTCTCATCGCCAGTCCGGTGACCGCCTACAGCTCCGTGGCCGTGCTGTTGGTCCTGGCGCTATTGGCCACGTTGAACGCGCTGCCCATCTCGCGGCTGACTTTGGCGGCGGTCGCGGCGGCGGTCGTTTCGATCGTGGTGGGCGGCAGCACCGCCAGCATCGCGGCGCTGGGCATGGGCCTCATCGCTTATGCGGCGGTCGCATGGCTGGGACGGAAATCCGTCCGGACGCTGGCGGTCTTGCTTCCGGTGGCGTTCCTGGCCCTGCCCATATCTTTGGGGGCGCTCGACCTGCCCTCCCATCTGAAAGCGCAAGGCTGGGTCGTCGGCGGCTCGATCGGGCATCGCATGATCATCTGGCGGTATGTCTCGGAAAAGATTCGGGCAAAGCCCGTGCTGGGCTGGGGCTTGCATGCGGGGCGCCTGCTGCCGGACCGTGAGAACCGGGCGAACGGCGATCCGCGCTATGCCGACATATTCGCGGTAACCTGGTTCGGCCCCGGTGCGAAGATCGAACTGATGCCCCTTCATCCGCACAACGCGACCTTGCATCTCTGGCTCGAGCTCGGCGCCGTCGGGGCGGTGCTCTATGCGGCACTCTATGCGCTTTGTCTTCTCGGCTTGCTGCGAATACCGGTACCGCGCGCGGCGCTCGCCGGCGGCGCGGGCGCCGTAACGGGGACATTCGTGCTGGGGCAGTTGAGCTTCAGCGTCTGGCAAAGCTGGTGGCTCTGCGCCCAACTCCTCGTCGCGGCCCTCTATATTCTGACGGCGCGGCGGGACGGCGGCGCCGTCCCGCCGCCGGCGCCCCGCCCGATGTGATAGAATGGCGTGGGTCCCATCGATGGAGGTCCGTGATGCTTACGCGAATGCGCCGGGGTTGGGAGCTGCCGGAAGCCGCCGCCACGCCGGAATCGGTCTTCCGGGACCGGCGCCGGCTGTTGAAGGCCGCCGCCGCCGGACCGGTCCTCCTGGCGGCGCCCGCCGCGCTCCTCGGTTGCGACAGCGAGGAAGAGATCGCGATCGCCAATGCGCCCGACCCGACGGCGCATCTCTACCCGGTCCCGCGCAACGAGCGTTACGCCATCGACCGCGCGATCACGGCGGAAGAGGAAGCGACGACCTATAACAACTACTATGAATTCGGTTCGGCCAAGAATATCCACAAGCGGGCGCGCAAGCTGCCGATCCGGCCGTGGACAGTGACCATCGGCGGCATGGTCGAGAAGGAGATCCAGATCGGCATCGACGAGCTCATCGCGAAGATGCCGCTGGAAGAGCGGCTCTACCGTCTTCGTTGCGTCGAAGCCTGGGCGATGGCCGTGCCGTGGAGCGGGTTTCCCATGCGCGCGCTGGTCGATATGGCCCGGCCGCTGTCGGGCGCGAAATACGTCGTGATGGCGAGCTTCCAGAACATGAAGGTGGCGATCGGGCAGCGCGAGGCATGGTACCCCTGGCCCTATATCGAGGGCCTCACCATGGCGGAAGCGACGAACGAGCTCGCTTTTCTCGCGACAGGCATCTACGGCAAGCCGCTTCCCAAGCAGAACGGCGCGCCGCTGCGCCTCGCCGCGCCCTGGAAATACGGCTTCAAGTCGGCCAAGGGGATCGTCGCGTTCGAGTTCACGGACATGCGGCCCATCACCTTCTGGCAGCGCCTCCAGGCGCAGGAATACGGCTTCTGGGCCAACGTCAATCCCGCGGTGCCGCATCCGCGATGGAGCCAGGCGACCGAGCGCGTGCTCGGCACCGGCGAGCGCGTTCCGACACAGATATTCAACGGCTACGGCGCGTTCGTCGCCGAGCTTTATCGCGGCCTGGAAAGCGAGCGGCTTTTCGTTTGACCCAAAGCGACAGCGACAGGACATCCGTGAGGCAGGACGGCATCGGACGAATCGGCCCGGCGGCGCTCGATATTCGAGGCAGGCTCGGCCGTGTTCGCGCTGGATTGGCCAGCCACAACTGGCGTGCGGCCCCCGCATTCCTCGCTGCCTACATCGTCCTGGAATGGGTCAGCTTCATCCATGAGTACAAAGGCGTTCCGGTAACGCCGTGGAACCCGGGGCTGGGCGTCCTTTTCGCGTCGATGCTGCTGATCGGGCCGAGCTACGGGCTGGTGCTGTTCGTCGGCGTTCTCGTGGTCGAGCTCGCCATTGTCGACAGCCAGCTCGCGTGGCCGGTGATCGTCGGGATCGGCGCGATCTATTCGCTGGGCTATGCATTGCTGGCTAGCGCCGCGCGGCGGCGCTTCGCGCTGGACGTCGGCCTGCCGCATCTGCGCGACGTGTTCGTGCTGATCGGCCTGGCGGTCGGCGGCGCCGCCGGGGTCGCAGGCGTCCTGTCCCTGCTCCTCGTGGCGAACGGCTCGCTGGCGCTGAACGAGGTCGTCGAAGCCGTGGTCCCGCTTTTCGTCGGCGACATCCTGGGCGTCGCGGTGGTGACGCCGGTTGTCGTGCGCTTCGTGCTGTGGTGGCGCCACCTCCCGTACGCCGTGCTTCGCGAGCTCGCGTTCGAAGGCGCGCTCTACGCGGCCATCGTCGCGCTGGCGCTGTGGGCGATCGCAAGTACCGAGCAGTTGAACGAATTGCAGTATTTCTATCTGCTGTTCCTGCCGGTCGTCGTCGCGGCCGCGCGGCATGCGATCGATGGCGCGTGTCTCGTCCTCATGATGACGCAGTTGGCGCTCGTCGCCGTGGTGCACAGCGTCGGCTACGATGCGGGTGCCTTCACGGATTTTCAGACGCTGATGTTCGTCCTGACCTTGACCGGATTGGTCGTCGGCGCGGTCGTGGGCGAACGCCAGCGGTCCGACCGCGCCTACCGCGAGGCGAACGTCCGGCTCATGGAGAAAGAAGCGGAAGCCAACCGTGCGGCGCGGTTTCACCTGCTGAGCGGCATGACGTCGGCCCTCGCCCATGAAATCAATCAGCCAATGGCGGCCGCGCGCGCATTGGCGCGTTCCGCGCAGGAATTGCTCCGCATGCCGGCCGGCGACCAGCGGCGGGCCGAGGCCAACATTACGACGGCCATCGCGCAGATCGATCATGCCGCGGGGATCGTCCGCCGCATGCGGGAGTTTCTGCGCCGCGGCCAGCCCCGCTACAGCACCATCGACGTCAAAGAAGTGTTCGACGACGCACTGACCCTGGTAAGGCCGGCGGCAACGGCGCACGGGATCGAGATCGAGCTCGATCTGGCGGAAGATTTGCCGGTCCTGCATGCGGATCGCATTCAGCTCGAGCAGGTTATCCTGAACCTCGCGCAGAATGCCCTGGATTCGATCGTGCAATCCGGCCGGGCCGATGGCCGCATCCGCATCGCCGGGATCTTGTCGAACCAAGGGCCGCACATCGAATTCAGGGTGACCGACAACGGCCTGGGCGTCGATCCGGACCAGGCGGGGCGTCTCTTCAGCCCGCTGACGACCTCCAAGGCGGATGGCCTCGGCCTCGGCCTCGCAACCTGCGCCGCGATACTCGAGGCGCACGGCGGCAGGGTTTGGCTTCACGCGGGCGAGGCGGGCTCGACCGAATTCCGATTTACGCTGCCCTATGAGGCGCGGCAGGCGGCGCGTTAGGCATGGCGACGCCGGTGGTCTTCATCATCGACGATCAGGAGTCGATCCGCCATGCGCTCGGCGAGATGCTCGACGTGTTCGGCTACAAGGTCGAGACCTATGAAACGGCCGACGCATTCCTCCGCGAATGCGATCCTTCGCGCGCCGGCTGCGTCGTGGCCGACGTGCGAATGCCCGGCATGAGCGGGATCGAGCTGGTCGAAGAGCTGACCCGGCGGCAGAGCGCGCTTCCGGTCGTGCTCATTTCCGGTCACGCCGACGTTCCCATGGCGGTCGCCGCAATCAAGGCCGGCGCGGAAGATTTTATCGAGAAGCCGGTGGACGACGTGCAGCTCGTCGCCGCCATCAATCGCGGGCTGGCGCGTGCGTTCGAGCGCCAGATCCAGCAGCAGTCCCTGCAGGAGCTTCACGCGCAATTCGAGCGGCTGACGCAGCGGGAACGGGAAGTTTTCGATCTCGTGATTCAAGGCTATACGAGCCATGCCATCGCGGCGCGGCTCGCGCTCAGCACGCGGACCGTCGAAAGCTACCGGGTCCAGGTGATGGAAAAGATGCGCGCGGAAAGCGTTGCCGCGTTGGTCCGCCAGGCAATTCGGCTCGGCCACCTCACCGCGTAGTTCTACTACCCGATCGGTACGAATACACGGGCCGGCCCGAACTCACTACTTTTCAATATGACCTTGTGAAACTCACCGGAGCTCGCCGTCGGCGACGGCAAGCCCGGCAAGTGGAGCGTTGCGTTGGCCCGATCGCGCGTCAGGCTCGATATGCCGCCCGTCTTCCGCGGCGAAATACACCAAGACCATGTTTCGCTTTCGGTCGTGGCGGCCATGACGATCGGGACGAGCTTCGCCCTGATATGGGCTTTGCCGGGCGTCCTGGTTCTGCCGGCGCTCGGCATCCTGCTCATTCTCTTTTCCGGCTGCACGGCGCTTGTTGCGTTCGCCGCCGGTTCGGATCGCAACGCCGCAGGATTCTCGATCTGGGACGCCGCGGGAGCCTTTGCGTTTCTCGGTTGCGGCGCGGCAATGCTGAGCGAGCCGGCTCAGTTCCTGCCTCTCCTTGAGGGGCAGCTTGCGCATCTGGCGGATCCTTTCCCCCGCGATCCGCCGAACTGACACCGCTCCATCCGCTCGCCGGAACGACCACCGATGTGGGTCCATACGGCCCCGATACATCCGGCGCATTGCTCGCGAAGAGCCGCCGTTGCCGCATGAGGATTGCTGGTGAACCTGAATCGAAAGCTGACCGATCGCACGTCCCCGAACCTGGACGATTCCCCAACTCGAGATGTCGTCGCGCGCGCCGACCTCGTGTCGACGATGCCGCATGCCGAGCGCGCCGAAGTCGTGGTCGCGCAATTCGGCTCCGACCGCGTTGCCGGCTTGCAGGGCGCCGAGGCGGAGCGGCGCCTTGAGGAATACGGCCCCAATCGCCTGAAGAGCGCGCCCGAGACGCCGTGGTGGAGGCACCTTCTCGAACAGTTCCAGAACTTCCTGGTGATCATCCTGCTGGTCGCCACGGTCATTTCGGTCGCCGAATGGCTTCTGCAAGATCCGCGCGAGAGCGCCTTACCCTATGAAGCCATCGTCATCATGGCGATCGTCGCGCTGAATGCCGTGCTCGGCTTCTTTCAGGAGTCGCGGGCGGAACGCTCGGTCAGGGCGCTCATGGCGCTCGCCGCTCCCGAATCGACGGTGGTGCGCGGCGGCGAGCGCCAGCGGATCGCGGCCCACGAGATCGTCCCCGGCGACATCGTCCTGATCGAGGCCGGCGACAAGATCCCGGCGGATGCCCGCATCATCGAGGACGCAAACCTTTACGCGGACGAGGCGCCGCTGACCGGCGAGAGCGTGCCGGTGGCAAAGAGCGCACGGCCCGTCGACGCGGATGTCGGCATCGGCGACCGCATCAACATGCTGTTCGCCGGCACGGTCGCGACCTACGGCCGCGGCCGCGCGGTGGTGGTCGCCACCGGCATGGCGACCGAGGTCGGGCGCATCGCCGGCCTGCTCGAGTCGGCCGAGAAGGTTCCGACGCCGCTCCAGCAGGAGCTCGATCGCACGGGCAAGCGTCTCACCGTCATCATGCTCGGCATCTGCGCGATCGTCTTCGCGACGGGACTGCTCAGCAGCCCGGTCACGAATCTCAATGCCGTCCTCAGCCTGTTCCTGTTCGCAGTGGCATTGGCGGTCGCCGCAATCCCCGAAGCGCTCCCGGCAATCGTAACCGTGGGATTGAGCCTCGGCGTGCGGCGCATGGCGGCGGCGAACGCCATCGTGCGGAAGCTGCAGGCGGTGGAAACGCTCGGCGCGGCGACCGTCATCTGCTCCGACAAGACCGGCACGCTGACGCGCAACGAGATGACCGTGCGCGCCATCGCTACAGGCGGTGCACTGGTTGACGTCGGCGGCAGCGGCTACATCCCCGAAGGCGAATTCACCATCGGTGACGCGCCGTTGGCCGCTGGCTCGGCCGTTCACGATGCCGTCGGCGAAACGCTGCGCGCCGCTGCGCTCGCCAACGATGCGGCGCTCGGGAAAAGCGAAGGGCGCTGGCAGGTGCAGGGCGACCCGACCGAAGGCGCGCTGCTCGTCGCGGCGCGCAAATTCGGGCTGCCGGATGCGGATCTCGCCCGGTTTCCCCGCATCGCGGAAATACCGTTCACCTCCGAACGCAAGCGCCACACGACGGTGCATCGCGATCCCGACAACGCAGGTCAACTGCGCGTCTTCGTCAAGGGCGCGCCCGAAATCCTGCTCGAGAAGTGCGGGCACCTGCAAGAGGACGGCAAAATCCTGCCGCTCGACGATGCCCGCCGCGCCGCGCTCTCGCGGCGAAACGATACGCTCGCATCGCAAGCGCTGCGCACGCTGGCGATTGCGTCCCGCACCGTGCCGGCCCACGCGCTGGGCATCGATCCGCGGATCGTCGCGGAGGGCATTGCGGTGGAGATCGAGCTGCCGGAGAGCATCGAGGACGACCTCGTGCTGTTGGGCTTCGTCGGCATGATCGACCCGCCGCGGGCCGAGGTGAAGGAAGCGGTCGCGGTCGCCAAGCGGGCGCATATCCGGACCGTGATGATCACCGGCGACCATCCCGCGACCGCGGAGGCCATCGCGCGCGAGTTGGAGATTGCCGAGCCCGGCTCGCGGACCACGATCGGCGCCGAGCTGCGCAACATGGGAGATGCCGAGCTCGACGCCATGGTCGATCAGGTGCGCGTCTTCGCCCGCGTCGATCCCGACCACAAGCTGCGAATCGTCGAATCGCTCCAGCGCAAAGGTCACATCGTCGCCATGACCGGCGACGGCATCAACGACGCCCCGGCGCTCAAGACGGCCAATATCGGCGTCGCCATGGGCATCACCGGCACCGACGTGTCGAAGGAAGCCGCCGACATGGTGCTGACGGACGATAATTTCGCCAGCATCGTCAAGGCGATCGAGGAAGGGCGGGGGATTTACGACAACATCCAGAAATATCTGATCTATCTGTTGTCGACCAATTCCGGCGAGTTGCTCACCATGTTCGCGGGCGTCATGTTCGCAGGGATGCTCGGACTGACGTCGGCCGATCTCGGCCTGTTCCTGCCGCTGCTCGCGGCGCAGCTTCTCTGGATCAACCTGATCACCGACGGCCCGCCCGCGCTCGCGCTGGGCATCGACCCGAAGAGCAGCGACGTCATGAACCGGCGGCCGCGAAGGCACGGTTCCGGCGTTCTCCTGACCGAGGACTGGATACGCCTTGCCTGTGTCGGCGTGCTGATGATGGTCGGCGTCGTCGGCGTGCTCGACGCATACTATCCCGGCGGACTGTTCACGTTGTTCGCGGCCGGGACGGAGCCGAACGCGGCCGATGAGGCGCATGCGCGCACGATGGCGTTCACGACGCTGATGATGTACCAGCTCTTCGACGTCTATAACTGCCGCTCCCGAAGGAAGAGCGCCTTCCGCGGGTTCCTCGAAAATAAATGGCTGCTTGTCGCGATCGCCTTCTCGCTGACCACGCATGTGCTCGTGGTCTACCTTCCGGCCATGCAGGCGGCGTTCCATACGGTGCCGCTGACAGCGTCGGATTGGCTGGTCGCGGTGGCGGTCTCTTCCTCGCTGCTCGTCGGGATGGAAATTGCCAAAATATTCTTGCGCAGGCGTGACGCGCGGCTGCCTGCCTGATGCGCACTGCCGCCGGCGCCCTGGAAACGGGGCGCCGGCGGCAGCGTGACCGCGTGGCCGTTAACGCCTTGTTAACCCGTGCGGCCGATGCTTGCCGCGCTGTGGCCGTATCCCGAAGCGCAGGTGTCTCGTGGATGCAAGCATGATGAGTCTGATCGCGATCCCGGCGGTAATGGGCGCCGGTTGCGTCGCCATGTACGCCGGTTTCCTGAAAGCGCTGCGGCGCGCCGGCTCCGAAAGCCGCCGCCGGCTGGTCGCCCGTTCCGCCGTGGCGACCTGGACGACTTTTACCGTGCTGACTTTCGCGCTGCTGCTGGCGGCGCTGGACGTCCTGCCGCATTGGGTGCTCGGTCTGGGCATGGCGGTCGCCGTTGCCGCGGGCATCTTGTCGGCCCGGCGCGCGCGGCGCAGCGCGATGCGGCGGCACGGCTTCGCCTGACCGGCGGCGTCAGGGCGCGCCGTCCTCGCCCTGCGTTCTCCTGGGCACGCGGACGAAGAAAACCAGCGGCAACACGGCCAGGCTCAGCACCGTATAGGCGGTGAATGCATTGATGTAGCCGATCATGTCGGCCTGCCGCCCGACCTCGCCGCTGAGCGATGCGAGGCCGCGCAGGCTGTCGAGTCCCCACGGACCGGCCCAGGACGGATCGATCAGCGCGTCGTTGAACACGGACACGAACTCGGTCATGCGGGCGTAGTTCTCCTGCCCCGTATGCAGCACCACCGCGACGCTGATCGAGATGAAGGCGCTGCTGCCGATATACCGCATCAGGTGGAACACGGCCGTCGCTTCGTTGAGGTGCTCGCGCGCCAGCGTGGCGAAGGTCGCCACTACCAGCGGCACCCAGATCATGCCGACGGCGAATCCCTGCATGGCGCTGGTCAACTGCACGTCCAACGACGTCAGGTTGACGTCGAACGCCATCATCATCCAGCCGGACAGCGCCTGGATCAGAAATCCGCCGCACATGCCGATGCGGGGGTCCAGCTTGTTGACCCAGATCGATGCGAAGAAGCCCAGGAATGCGCCGAAGCCGCGGTAGCCCAGCAGAAAGCCGATGGTGTCGTCGGGATAGCCGGCAAGGTTCTGCAGCAGCGGCGGCAGCAGCGCCATCGGCGTGAAGTTCATCATGCCGAAGATCAGCACGAGCAGCAGGCCGATCGCGAAGTTGCGATCGAGCAGGAGCCGCAGGTTCAGGAAGGGCCGGCGCGCCGTCAGGCTGTGTACGATGAAGATGTAGAAGGCGGCAACGGCTAGGCCCGCCTCGATGATGACCTCGTAGGACGCGAACCAGTCGAGTCTCTCGCCGCGGTCGAGCATGAGCTGAAAGCACAGGATCGCGAGCGCCAGCGCGACGAAACCGGTCCAGTCGAGGCGGCGCGGCGGCGCGCGCCGGTCGTCGCGAATGAAAAGCCAGGCGCCGGCGACGGCAAGCGTGCCGACGAAGCCGACGGCGACGAAGGCCCAGCGCCAGTTGTAGGCCTCCGCGAGATAGCCGCCGATGATCGGGCCCATCATCGGGCCGACGACGACGCCGACGCCGTAGATCGAGTTCACCGTGCCGTGCTGCTCGCGCGGAAAGGTGTCCAGCACGATGGCGTTCGACAGCGGGTTGAGCGGCGCGCCGAAGACGCCCTGGATCATGCGGTAGAGCACCAGGACCTCGAGGCTGTCGGCGGTGCCGCACAGGATCGTCGCGACAACGAAGCCGAGCGTGCTCCACACCATGACGTTGCGCCGGCCGAAGCGGTTGGCGAACCAGCCGGTCAGCGGCGTGACCACGGCGATCGCGATGATGTTGAAAGTGATGACCCAGGCGACCTGGTCCTGCGTCGCCGACAGCGAGCCCTGCAATTGGGGCATGATCACGCTCGTGACGACCAGCATCATGCCGACCAGCATGGTGGTAAGCGTGGCCGTAGCCAGGACCATCGCCCGCTCGAAGAAGGTCGTGGCTTCCGGCCCGATGGCGGAGGTTGCAGCAGCGGACATTCAGCCGACCCTACCCCGGCGGGCGGCGCATGCCAAACGAGGGCTGCCAGGTCTTCCTTTGAGGACCCGGCGGTCCTCGCTCGAAACGGATCAGCCGTGCCCGAGCCGCGCCGCCGCACGGTCCACGATCGCCTGGCGCTCTTTCTGCCGCGCCGCGCCGCGCGTGCGCGTGTCCTCGACCAGCGCGGGATCGGCGGTGCGCGGCGAGCCCGCGTCGAAGGGCGGGTGCGGATCGTATTCGATGGAGAGCTGAATCTGCTCCGCGACCTTCCGGCCGAATGCCGCGCCGGCGATGGCGAGCCCGAAGTCGATGCCGGCGGTCACGCCGCCGCCGGTGATCACGTTGCCGTCGGTGACGACGCGCTCGTCGACTGGCTCCGCGCCGAACGACTTCAGGAAGGGCCGCGACATCCAGTGGCTGGTCGCCCGCCGTCCCTCGAGCAGCCCGGCCGCGCCCAGCACCAGCGAGCCGGTGCAGACGGAGGTGACGTATTTCGCCGTGCTCGCCGCCTTCCGCAGGAAGCTCAATACTTCCTCGTCCTCCATGAGCGCGCCGACTCCCGGCCCGCCGGGGACGCAGATCACGTCCAGCTTCGGACAGCCGGCCATCGTCGTCGTCGGCAGAAGCCCGAGACCGGAATCCGCGTGGACCGGA
Source organism: Alphaproteobacteria bacterium (assembly GCA_009377445.1). Lineage (GTDB taxonomy): Bacteria > Pseudomonadota > Alphaproteobacteria > UBA8366 > UBA8366 > WHUA01. Next base: position 713,965 of record WHUA01000001.1, read on the forward strand.
TCGAGCGTCTTCCATATCAGGTGAACCTCTGCGCCCGGCAGGCGATTGAAGACCTCGAACGGCCCGGTCATGTCGAGCTGGGTGAGGCGCGGGAAGAGCAGCAGTCCGATGGTGAAGCTTTGGCCGGTCATGGTGGAGCCTTCCGAAGATGGTCGCGCCGACGATTATAGCGGGAATCGCAAGCCGCAGGAACGCCACCTCTACGCCGGTGCGCATGGACTCGCGGAACAAGTCCGCGAGTGACGATACTTTTTATAACCAAACACATATCGTCATTGCCGCACTTGTTGCGGCAATCCACGGACGGGTGGCGAGGCCCTATCGGTTTCGCGTCACTTCTTACCCGCCTTCAATGCCTCCAGCCGCTGCATCAGCGAGTCCCGGTTCGGCGCATCGGCGGGGAGCCGGTCGAGCGCCTGTTGCATCTTCGCGGCGCCGGCGGCGCGGTCGCCCGCCTCGATCTCGGCAAGGCCGACGAGCCAGAGCGCCTCGATATTGCTCGGATCGATGTCGAGCACGCGGCGCATGACGGCGAGCGATTCCGGCGTCTCCTTTTCACCTGCCGCCGAGCGGATCGCGCGGCCTTGAAGCAGCAGGATATCCGCGTTGCGCGGCGCGAGCTGCGCCGCCTTCGCCAGGGCGTCGCGCGCGTCCGCGTGCTTCTCGAGGACCGTGTAGGAGCGGCCGAGGCGGAGCCAGCCGTCCAGGTCGTCCGGCGTCTCCTTCAGCCGGTCCGCGAGCTGCTGCACCATCGACTCGATCATGGCGCGCCGCTCCTCCGGGGTCATCGACTGCGCCGCGGCGACGTCGCCGGCGGTCGGACCCTTCGCCGGCGGCGGCAGCGCCTTCTCGGGGTCGAGCCCGAGCGCCGCCGCGGTCTTCGTCGCCCGCTCGCGGGCGATGCCTGTCCAGGGCGCATCCGGCGGCGACGCCGCGAGCAGCGCGGTCCAGCGGCCGAGCGCTTCCTGCAGCTTGCCCGCCTGCTCGTCGGCCGTGGCGAGATAGAAGAGCGCGCGCGGATCGCCGGGGGCCTTGGCCAGGATCGCCTCGAAGGCTTGCCGGGCCTCGGGCGTGACGATGCCTTGGGCGGCCAGGACCAGCGCCTCGCCGTAGGCGGCGCGGAGATCGGCGTTGCCGCCGTCGAACGCCAGCGCCTTCTCATATACCTGCGCCGCCTTGTCGTGCTCCGCGAGCTGGGAAAAGGTGCGCCCCAGCAGGATCCACGCCCTGGCGTCCGTCGGGTCCTGTTCGAGGCGTTTTTTGATCTGCGCCGCCAGGGTGCGGAGTTCCGGCGTCCTGTCGCCTTGCGCGCCCCGCTCGCCATGCGGAAAGCCGGGCAGCCCCGGCGCGCCGAGATCGGAATAGAGCAGCAGGGCGCAGACGGGCACGAGCACGCCCACCGCCAGCGCGGCGCCCCACGCCGGGCGCGAGGCGCGTTGCAGTTGCGCGCCGGCGCGCCGGGCATCGGCCGCCAGCAGGCGCCGGCCGACCTCGGCGCGGCCGGCCTCCGCCTCCCGGTCGCCGATCAATCCCTCCGCGCGGTCCCGGTCGATCTGGCGGAGCTGATCGCGGTAGACCTCGACGTCATGGTCTGCGGCGTCCCTAGGCCCGGCTCGCCGGCGCAGCATGGGAAGGAGGAGCGCGGCGGCGGCCGCCAGCGTCAGGAGCAGGGCGGCGATCCAGAAGATCATGCGCGGCGGTCTCTATCGTCGAGCAGCCGCTCCAGGCGGGCGCGCTCGTCGTCGCTCAGCGCGACGGCGTCGGCGGCGCTTCGGCGCCGGCTGCGGAAATAGATCGCAAGCCCTGCCGCGCCCGCGAGCAGCACGATCGCGGGCCCGAGCCACAACACCAGCGTCGAGCCGCGGAAAGGAGGATCGAGCAGCACGAACGCGCCGTAGCGCTCGACCAGGAAATCGCGGATCTCGCCGTCGCTGCGGCCTTGGCTGATCTGGTCGCGCACGAGCAGCCGCAGATCGCGCGCCAGGCTGGCGTCGGAATCGTCGATCGACTGATTCTGGCAGACGAGGCAGCGGATCTCCGCCGACAGCGCGCGCGCACGGCTTTCCTGCGCCGGATCCTTCAGCATCTCGTCCGGCTGCACCGCCGCTGCCGCGAAGGCGGTGAGCAGTGCGGCCAGTCCGAAGAGCATCGGGCGGATGAGGCGCATCACGATTCCTCCCGCAGCTTCCGGACCAGCGGCAGGATCGTATTCTTCAGCGTTTCCTCGAAGACCGGGCCCACGTATTTGAAGCGGACCCGGCCGTTGCGGTCGACGACATAGGTCTCGGGCGCGCCGTAGACGCCCCACTCGATGCCCGCCTTGTTGTCGGGATCGAAGCCGACGCGCGCATAGGGGTTGCCGAGCTGCTCGAGCCAGGCCTGGGCCTGCGGCCGCTTGTCCTTCCAGTTTATGCCGTAGATCGGCAGCCTCTCGTCCTTCGTCACTTTCGCCCAGATCGGATGCTCGGCGCGGCACGGCACGCACCAGGAGGCGAAGACATTGACCAGGCTCACCTGCCCCCCGAGGTCGGCGGTCTTCAGCCCCTGGCCGCCGGGCAGCAGCGGCGGCAGGTCGAAGTCGGGGGCCGGCTTGTCGATCAGGGTCGACGGCAGGATCCGCGCGTCGCGCGTCAGCCCGAAGCCGAGATAGCCGGCAAGGCCGATGAACAGCAGCAGCGGTATCAGGAACAGCGCGCGCTTCATGCGATTTCTCGTTTGCGTTACTCGGCCGGCGCCGCGTCCGGCGCCAGATCGCGCTCGCGGCGCGCGGGCGCGCCGATGCGAAGCCGGCGGTCGCTCAGCGACATCAGCCCGCCCAGCACCATGACCGCCGCGCCGGCCCAGATCCAGGCGACGAGCGGCTTGTAATAGATCCGGACCACATAGCCGCCGTCCTTCTGCGCATCGCCGATCACCGCATAGAGGTCGCCCGCGGCGGTCGTGCGGATCGCGGCTTCGGTCGTCTCCTGGCCGCCGACGACATAGCGGCGCTTCTCGGGCTCGAGTTTCGTGACGGGCGTCCTGTTGCGGCTCACCGCGAAAACGCCGTGCACCGAGGTATAGTTCGGGCCGTTGCGGCTCTCCGCGCCCTCGAACAACAGGCTGTAGCCGGCGAGATCGACCGTCTGCCCGGGCCGCATGGCGATGATCTTCTCCTCGCTCCAGAGCGCGGCCCCGGCCGCCCCGGCGATGATTCCGGCAAGGCCGAGATGGGCCAGCGTCATGCCCCAGGCGCTGCGCGGCATACCCCGCGCGCGGGCAAGGCTTTGGCCGAGCGGCAGGTCGCCGAGACGGATGCGACCCGCCAGCTCGGCGAAGACGCCGACGGCGATCCAGGCGGCCGCGCCCATGGCGATCGCGCCCAGCACCGGGCGGCCCCAGGTCAGCGCCGACGCCGCGGCGAGCGCGGCCAGCGCCGTCGCCGCCGCGAATTTGAGCCGCCCGAGGGCGCCGGACAGGTCGCCCCGCTTCCAGGCGAGCATCGGCCCCACCGCCATCGCCGCGACGAGCGGCGCCATCAGCGGCACGAAGGTGGCGTTGTAATAGGGTGGCCCGACCGAGACCTTGCCGCCGCCCGCCGCTTCGAGAACCAGCGGATAGAGCGTGCCGATGAAGACGGTCGCCGCCGCGGTGGCGAGGATTAGGTTGTTGAGCAGAAGCGCGCCTTCGCGGCTGAGCGGCGCGAACAGGCCGCCGCCCTTGAGCTGCGGCGCGCGCCAGGCGTAGAGCGCGAGGCTGCCGCCGATGGCGATCACCAGCAGCGCCAGGATGAACACGCCGCGGCCGGGATCGGTGGCGAAGGCGTGCACCGAGGTCAGCACGCCCGAGCGCACGAGGAAGGTTCCGATCAGGCTCAAGGAAAAGGTCAGGATGGCGAGCAGGATCGTCCAGCTCTTGAGCGCGTCGCGCCGCTCGACCACGACCGCCGAATGCAGCAGCGCCGTGCCGACCAGCCACGGCATGAAGGAGGCATTCTCCACCGGGTCCCAGTACCAGAAGCCGCCCCAGCCGAGCTCGTAATAGGCCCACCAGCTTCCGAGCGCGATCCCGGCGGTGAGGAAGGACCAGGCGAGCAGCGTCCACGGCCTGACCCAGCGCGCCCAGGCGGCGTCCACGCGGCCTTCGATCAGCGCCGCGACGGCGAAGGAAAAGGCGATCGAGAAGCCGACATAGCCGGCATACAGCACCGGCGGATGAAATGCGAGGCCGGGGTCCTGCAGCAGCGGATTGAGGTCGTTGCCGTCGGCGGGTGGCGGGAAGAGCCGCGCGAACGGATTTGAGGTGGCGAGGATGAAGGCAAGGAAGCCGGCCCCGATCATCGCCTGCACCGACAGCACGCGGGCGCGCAAGGTCGGCGGCAGGTTGCCCCCGAACAGCGCGATCAGGGCGCCGAACAGCGCCAGGATCAGCACCCAGAGCAGCATCGAGCCTTCGTGGTTCCCCCACACGCCGGAGATCTTGTAGATGAGCGGCTTCAGCGAATGGGAGTTCTCGGCCACCAGCTTCACGGAGAAGTCGCTGGTGACGAAGGCATGCGTGAGCGCCGCAAAGGCGGCGGCGATCAGCAGGAGCTGCACGACCGCGGCCGAGCTTCCCGCCGCCATCCAGCCGGCGTCACGCCGGGAAGCGCCCGCCAAAGGAAGGATCGCTTGCGCCACGGCGACGCAAAGCGCCAGGATCAAGGCGAAATGGCCGAGCTCGGCGATCATCGCGGATGGCTCCGCCTACTTGGCCGGCTGTTCGTCGGCATGTTTCCAGCGTCCCGCGCGCTTCAAAGCATCCGCCACCTCGGGCGGCATGTAGTTCTCGTCGTGTTTCGCCAACACCTCGCTCGCCTGGAATGCGCCGCCCGGCTCCAGCCGGCCTTCGACGACGACGCCCTGTCCCTCGCGAAACAGGTCGGGCAGGATGCCGCTGTAGCTCACCGGGATATCGGCTTTCATGTCGGTCACGGTGAACCGCGTCGCGACGCCGTCCGGGCTCTTGGCGACGCTGCCCGCCGCGACCAGGCCGCCGATGCGGATGCGCTGGCCGGCGGCAAGCGGCTTTCCGGCGAGATCGCTCGGGCTGTAGAAGAACACCACGCTGTCGCGCAACGCGGTGAGCACGAGCGCCGCCGCAATGCCGAGCATCACCAGCCCCGCGAGCACGGCGTAGAGCCGGCGGCGCTTGCGCGTCATCGCCCGTCCCGGGCTGGGCGTTCCGGCTGTCACGCGTCGTCCTCGGCGATGCTGCGGCGGGACTGGCGCAACGCGGCGAGGCGCGCTTCCTGTCCGCGCACGCTGTGCAGCGACGCGATGAGCAGCGCCGCCAGCACCGCGGCGGCGATCAGGTACGCTGCCCAGACATAGCCGCCGTATCCACCCATCGCGAGGAATTCGCCGAGCCGGTCCATTGCCCTATCCCCGCGCCAGGCTGAGCTGAAGATTGCGGACCTTCGCCGCCGCGATCTCGCCGCGCACCCGCAGGATCAGCACGGTCACGAAGAACAGCATGAAGCCGCCCGCCATCAGCAGCAGCGGCCACAGCATGGCGGGATGGATCGCCGGTCCGTCGAGGCGCATCACGCTGGCCGGCTGATGCAGCGTGTTCCACCAGTCGACGGAGAATTTGATGATCGGCAGGTTGACGACGCCGACCAGCGCCAGGATGCCCGCGGCGCGGTAGCCGCGGACGGGGTCGTCGAAGGCGTTCACCAGCGCGATGTAGCCGAGATAGAGGAAGAACAGGACGAGCACCGACGTAAGGCGCGCATCCCAGACCCACCAGGCGCCCCACATCGGCTTGCCCCACAGCGAGCCCGTCAGCAGGCAGATCAGCGTGAAGCCGGCGCCGATCGGCGCCGCCGACTTGGCGATCAGGTCGGCCAGCGGATGGCGCCAGATCAGCGCCGACGCGCTCGCCGCGGCCATGCAGCCATAGACGAAAAGCGCCATCCAGGCGGACGGCACGTGGATGTACATGATGCGCACCGTCTCGCCCTGCTGGTAGTCGGGCGGCGAGCCGAGCAGCGCAAAATAAAGGCCAGCCGCGAGCAGCAGGACGGTAAGCCCGGCGCACCAGGGGAGAACGGCGTTTGCCGCCCTGAGAAACCGGCTGGGGTTCGCAAAGCGATGCATCACCGGGATTATATAGAGCCTTTTGCCCCCGGTTCGCGGGGAAATTTTGTCGCGCCGCTGAACGCCTTATTCGGCGGCGGCGGCGGCGACGCGCGGCAAAGGCTTCTCGTTGATCGGCAGGTGGATCGCCGCCGAGATCAATCCGAGGGCCGCCGCGATCCACCAGACGATCGTGTACGATCCCGTCAGGTCGTAGACGTAGCCGCCGAGCCAGGCGCCCAGGAACGCGCCGACCTGGTGGCTGAGGAAGACGATTCCGAACAGGGTCGCCATGTAGCGGGGACCGAAGATCTGCGCCACCAAGGCCGAGGTGAGCGGCACCGTGCTGAGCCAGATCAGCCCCATGATCGCGCCGAACAGCAGCACGCTCGCTTCCGTGACCGGCGTGACCAGGAAGGCGGAGAACAGCAGGGCGCGGGAGAAATAGAGGCTGCTCAGCAGATAGCGCTTGCTGATCCGTCCGCCGAGGACCCCAGCCAGCGCCGAGCCGATGATGTTGAACAGCCCGACCAGGCCGAGCGCCCAGGCGCCGATGTGCGGCGGCAAGCCCTTGTCGACCACATAGGCGGGCAGGTGCGTTCCGATATAGGCGACGTGAAAGCCGCAGACGAAGAAGCCGCAGATCAGCAGCCGGTATCCCCCATGGCCGCTCGCCTCGCGCAAGGCTTCGCCGAGGCTTTGCGCCGCGCCGACCTCGGCCGGCTTGCCCTTCAGCACGCCCGCGAGCGGAATGGTGACCAGGACGACGACGCTCAGGATCAGCAGCACCGTCGACCAGCCGTAAGCCGAGATGAACGCCTGTCCCATCGGCACCATCGCGAACTGGCCGATCGAGCCGATCGAGCCGGCCATGCCGAGGGCGAGCGCCCGCCGCTCGTTCGAGACGACGCGGCCGACCGCGCCGAAGGCGATGGCGAAGCTGGTGCCGCTGAGGCCGAGCCCGATCAGCACGCCGAGGCCGAGATAGGCATGCATCGGCGTCGAAGCATGCGCCATGAGCGCGAGCCCCGCGGCATAGCATAGCATAGTCCGCCGGCGATCACGGTGCGGCCCGTGCCCCAGCGGTCGGCGATGGCGCTGGTAAAGGGCTGGGCCAACCCGACGACGATGTTCTGGATCGCGATGGCGAGCGCGAAGATCTCGCGTCCCCAGCCGAGGTCGCCGCTGACCGGCTGCAGGTACAGCCCGAACGTCGCGCGCACGCCGAACGAGGCGAACAGCAGCATGCATGCCGCCAGGAAGACGATCAGCGGCGTGCGCCAGCCGTCCGCTCTTGCCAATGCCATCTGGGAATCCACCTGATTGGACAAATCGCGGGGGATACTGCGACGAACGTCCTGTCCCGCGCAAGCGTAGCTATATCGGGGCGCGCGAATGCCGGGAGGGCCAATTCGCGGGGCCGGACAGGGCCGGTTTCCGGACGGTCACTCCACCGCCTGGCGCAGCGCCGCGGCGGCGGCCAAGGGCGCCAACGGCAGCGCCGTGGCCAGTATCGCGCCCAGGAACATGAGATGGGGCCGCGCGCTCAGCCCCATGGTCGCGGCGTCGACGGCGGCGACACCGAAAATCAGGACCGGAATGTAGAGCGGCAGCACGAGCAGCGACATCAGCACGCCGCCGCGGCGGGCGCCCAGGCTCAGCGCCGCGCCGATCGCGCCGATCAGGCTGAGGCTCGGCGTGCCGAGCGCCATGGCGGCGAGCAGCACCGGATAGCCCGAAGCCGGCAGGTTGAGCAGGACCGCCAGCAGCGGCGAGGCGGCGATCAGCGGCAACCCCGTCGTGAGCCAGTGCGCCGCCGTCTTGGCGATCACCGCAATTTCGAGCGGCACGGGCGAGAGCACGAGGAGGTCGAGCGCGCCGTCCTCGAAATCCTGCTGGAACAGCCGGTCCAGCGACAGCAGCACGGCGAGCAGTGCGTTGACCCAGATGACGCCGCCGGCGATGCGCGCCAGCGCGCCGGGCTCGGGGCCGACGCCGAGCGGGAACAGCGCCCCCGCGATGACGAAGAATGTTACCGCCATGAAGGCATCCATGCCCTGCCGGAAGGCGAGGCGGAGGTCGCGGAGCAGCATGTGCCGGAAACCTTGCATCAGGCCTCTTCCAGCTCGGGTGCGGCACGCGCGACGGCGAAGGCGGCGAGGTCGAGGGTTTCCGCCCGGCCGAGATCCATTTCCGTATGCGTCGAGAGCGCGACCATGCCGCCGCCGCGGCGGTGCCCGGCTATCAGCGCCTCGAGGACCGCGACCGAGGCGCTGTCGAGGCCGACCGCCGGCTCGTCCAGCAGCCACAGCTCCGCGCGGCACGCCGCAAGCAGGGCCAGCGCCAGCCTGCGCCGCTCGCCGGAAGACAAGAAGCGCCCGGCGACATGGGCATGGCCGCCGAGGCCAAGCCTGCGCAGCGCGCCCCCGACGTCGCCGCCGCCGCGCAGCCCGGCCCAGAAGGCGAGATTCTCCGCGGCCGTCAGCGCGGGCTTCACGGCATCCGCATGCCCGACATAGGCGAGGCGCGCGCGGTGGGCGGCGCGGTCGGCCGCGATGTCGCCTCCATTCCACGCGATCAGGCCGGCGCTCGGCCGGGCCAGTCCCGACGCCAGCCGCAGCAGGCTCGACTTGCCGCTGCCGTTGGGACCGCGCAGCAGCAGCAGGCCGCCCGCGCTCAGCCGGAAGGAGAGGCCGGTGAAGACGAGACGCTCGCCGCGGATGCAGGAAATGTCTTGGCCGGTGAAGCAATCGGGCATGGCGCACGGCGACCGTTGGCGGGACCGCCAAGGTATAGAGCGAATGATGCAGGAGGCCAAAAAGAAAGACGGTCGCCGGGGGTGGGCCGACGACCGCCAGGAGTGAACGACCTTACGCCAAGGCCGTATAGGAATGAGGCTGTTTGGCGTAGCCTCGTCTGAGAGGGGAGGTCTCAGCTTGGTCAGTTAATACCGGGAGTATGGCTTCGATTTGATGGGAATAAGGCAAGATTAAGGCAATTTTGCAACAGTGGGGCGCGCAAATGTTACATTCGATCAGTGCTCTATCAATTTGAGGTGGGCGGTTCGCCCCTCTCCGTCACTGTCCCGGTATTTCGATATCCATCAGCGGCGCGTATTGCTGTCCGCCGTGCCCGTCGCTGTCCAGGATGTCGCCCTGGAAGAACGGCCGCGGGATCGATGCCTTGAAGGCGAGCGCGTTGTCGCAGACGAAGAACTGCACATCCGCGGCCGGCAGGTTATAGCGGGCCGCGACGGCCTCCCGCGAAAGCGCGCCCGATTGCTTGACCCGTTCGTAGACCTCGCGGTCGGCGAACATGATGTCGAAGGTAAGGACGAAGGGACCCGCATTCTTGCTGCGGATCAGCCGGGCGAGCTCGCCGATCGTGGCCATTGTCGTCTCGTCTCCTCGGGGTTAGTGCACGTTCACGTATTCGGTCGGGAACATCTCATAGGGATCGTCCGGCTCGACCACGTGGTTGACGCAGAAGCGGTAGACCGCGCCGCGCTCCAGATAGGCCGGGTTGTACGGGCAGGCGACGCCGGTGATCAGGCCGCTCCATTCCGGGATGGGCAGGTGCAGCGCCTGGTGGCGCGTCACCGAGGCGATGGCCGATGCGATCTCCTGGGTCGGCGCCGTCACCTCGAGCAGGAGGCAGAGCTCGTGCGTGGTGATTTCCTTCACCGGCTCGAGCGCGCCCATGACGCCGTTCTTGCCGTAAACCCGGACGTTGAAGAAATACTTGTCGCGGCCGAGCTTGCCGCCGTAGATCTCTGCCACCCGGGCATGCACCCGGGCGTGCAGCCGCTCCACCCAGTCGTCGATCTGGCGGATGATGAAGGGGTCGCGGATGCCGCCGACGATGACGCTCTGATAGCCGACCTTCTCCGAGCCTTCGAGCTTCACCGTATAGGTCTCGGCCGGGCGGAAGTTGCTGCCGGTCACGCGGACACGGCGCGTGTCGAGCGCCTTGTACTGCGAGGCGGTCAGGTCGATCGTTCCGTTCGATTCAACGTGAAGGTAGGGGTCGGAATTTTCGTAGAGGCTGTGCGACGCGATGCTCTGCGGCGTGCAGCGCAGCGACGGGTCGAGCGGCTCGACGTCGAAATGGTCGGGCCGGCAGGTCGCCATGAGGCAGTCGGGCGATTTCCGCTGCTCCACCGACGCCGTGCCGCATTCCAGGATCTTCGCGGCATGCCAGGCGATGCCGGCCGGAATGCCCTCGCGTACCGGAATGCCGGCGTAGATCGCGCAGTCGCTCGACCGCCCGGCGAGGATGACCTCGGCGCCCTTGTCGAGGGCGCGCAGATAGGGATCCTCGCCCATCATGCCGACGATGCGCTCGGCGCGGTCGATGACGCCTTCGTCGAAGTCGGGCGCGGGCTTGAGCGGCTTGATCCGCCCTTCGCGAAGGCGCTTCTTCAGGTAGTCCTTGTCCTGCTCCGCGTGGATGACCGCCATCGGAAAGCTGAGGCCTTCCTCCCGGGCGATCTCCTCGACGATCCGGCGGACCGCCGCGACGTGCGGCGTGCCGCCCGCCGTGCCGGCGGAGCCGATCAGCAGCGGAATGCCGGCCTTCCGCGCCGCCAGCAGCATCAGGCGCATGTCGCGCTTGATCGAGACGGCGGGGAAGGAGGTGGTGCCGGCGCCGAGCGGGTACGGCCCCGGATCGGTCGAGCCGCCGTCGCAGCCGATGAAATGGGGGCGCCGCCCCATCGCCTCCTCGAGCGACTCTTCGCGAAATCCCGACCCGCACACGCCGGACGCGGCCAGCACCCGAACTTCCTTCATGCTTCCTCCGAGATCATTCCCACCATTTGCCGCCGACGATCATCGCCGCCGGCTCCAGCCGCTTCTTGCCCGTCACCGTTTTGTTCAGGCTGTCGCGGTACTCGAACGCGCCCTCGTGGACGGCCAGGACCACGGCGTCGCCCGGCGAGCCCGGCTTCAGCGAGCCCAGCTCCGGCCGCGCGATCGCGCGCGCCGGATTGCAGGTCGCCGCCGCCACGACGTCGGACAGCGCAACCCCCATCGACAGGAACTTCGACATCGTCACCAGCACGTCGAAGGCGGGACCGCCGATGCTGTGGACGTGCACGTCGCTCGACAGCACATCCGGCATGAAGCCGTTGTCGACCATGGCGCGCGCCACGTCGAAATCGAAGGAGCCGCGGCCGTGCCCGACGTCGAAGACGATGCCGCGCTCGCGCGCCTCTTCGACCTCGCGGCGGATGTTGCGCTCGCGGTCGGTCGCCGCGTTCGGAAACATGCGGCAGCAATGGGTCAGGATGTCGCCGGGCCGCATCCGGTCCAGGATGTCCTTGCGGCGCGGCGGCGGCGCGCCGATGTGGACCATGACCGGCAGGCCGAGTTCCTCCGCCGCCTCGACCGCGACGTCGAGCGCGCCGATCCCGACCAGCTCGGAGACGTTGTTGCCGAGCCGCACCTTGACGCCGCAGATGAGGTCGGCGTGCTGGCGCGCGGCCTTGACGCAGGCGCCGGCGTGCAGCAGCCGCAGCTCCGCCGACTCGCCCACCATGAAGCCGGGGCCGTAGCCGAAAATCCCGGCATGCGAGATGTTGAGGAAGGCGACGATGCGCAGTGGGCAGGGTTCGATGATCAGCTTCCGGAAGCCGTGGAAGGTTCCCGCGCCGGCCGAGCCGGCGTCGACGAAGGTGGTCGTGCCGCTCGCCCGGGCCACGCGCTCCGCCTCGACGCCGAGGAAGGTGGCGCCCCAGTAGACATGCGCGTGAATGTCGATCAGGCCTGGCGCCACGACCTGTCCGGAGACGTCGCGCGTCGACTTCGCGCCCTTGCCGCCGAGACCCTGGCCGAGCGCGGCGACCTTGCCGTCCGAAAACGCGACATCGGTCACGGCGTCGAGCCCCTGGCTCGGGTCGACGACGCGGCCGCCGGTCAGCACGATGTCATACATGGTCCGACATTGCTCCTTCGAGAGTGGATGCGCGAGGGGTGGAGCCGCGGCTCGGCTCGGCCCGGCTTGCCGACGACAAATCTTGCCGTGGCGGTGCCGGAATTCTAACCTGCTTCCCGAGCCCGGTAAAATCGGCCGGCGAGCGGCGCCCGGAGGGGGACATGGCGAGAGGGGAAGGGGATGGCAGACCGACCGCCGTCGAGAAACGGCGCATCTACGTCGCGTTCTTCGTCATCGCCTTCGCCATAGACCTGGGGGTCGGGCTAGTGCGGTACGGCACCTACGCGCCGACCTTGATCGGCCTCGCCATCATGATTACGTCTGCATTGTTCCTGGTTTATTCGCTGATACGCGACCGCTAGAGCAACCTGCGTCCTATCGGACGCAGATAAGTTGTTCTAACCTTGTTAAGATAGATCAATTTGCAATCAGGTGATTCCACCTGATTGCAAATTGATCTAGGCGGATGGCATGAAAGATACCGATCGCATAAAGGGCTATCACGCGCACGTCTATTTCGAGGCGCGCACGGAGGAAGCCGCGTCTGCGCTCCGCGCCGGCCTCGAGGAGCGGTTCGACATCGCGTTCGGACGATGGCATCACAAGCCGGTGGGCCCGCACACGGCCCCGATGTATCAGGTCGCATTCGGCGTCGACCGGTTCGCGGAAGTGGTTCCCTTCCTCGCCCTCAACCGTGGGCCATTGTCGGTCCTCGTGCATCCGACGACCGGCGACGCCGTCGCCGACCATTTCGAGCATGCGCTGTGGCTCGGGCCGCCGCTGCCGCTGGACGCGGCGCCGCTGCGCCGGCCGCAGCAGGGGTGAGCCCCCGGTTTCCTGCCGCTTCCAATCCGGCCGGATACGGTATAAACAACGAGCCGAACCCATGCGGATGGCGGGGGCAGTCTGGCTCCTCGAATCGCGCAGCAGAATCTCATATTCAGGGAGTTGAGCCGTGACTGGTATTGGTCATGACAGCTTGAAGACGCGCCGCACACTCAAGGCTGGCGGCAGCGAATACGACTATTACAGCATCGAGGCCGCCGAACAGGCGCTCGGCCTGGATTTTTCGCGACTGCCGTTCTCCATGAAGGTTCTGTTGGAGAACATGTTGCGGTTCGAGGACGGCCGGTCGGTGCAGCCGGACGACATCAAGGCATTCGGCGCGTGGCTGGATAGCGGCCGCTCGACCCAGGAAATCGCCTTCCGGCCCGGCCGCGTCCTCCTGCAGGACTTTACCGGGGTGCCGGCGGTCGTCGACCTTGCGGCCATGCGCGACGCGCTCAAGGCGCTCGGCGGCGATCCGCAGAAGATCAATCCGCTGACGCCGGTCGACCTCGTCGTCGACCATTCCGTCAGCGTCGATTCCTTCGGCGACGCCAATTCCTTCGAGCAGAACGTCGAGCTCGAGTTCGAGCGCAACATGGAGCGCTACGAGTTCCTGCGCTGGGGCCAGAGCGCGATGACCAACTTCCGGGTGGTTCCGCCGGGCACCGGCATCTGCCATCAGGTCAATCTCGAATACCTCGCCCGCGGCGTGTGGTCGAGCAAGGACCGCAACGGCAAGCTCGTCGCCTACCCCGACACGGTGGTGGGCACCGACAGCCACACGACCATGGTCAACGGCCTCGGCGTGCTCGGCTGGGGCGTCGGCGGCATCGAAGCCGAGGCCGGCATGCTCGGCCAGCCCGTCTCCATGCTGATTCCCGAAGTCGTCGGTTTCCGCCTGCATGGCGAGCCGAGGGAAGGCGTGACCGCGACCGACGTGGTGCTGACGGTGACGCAGATGCTGCGCGCCAAGGGCGTGGTCCAGAAGTTCGTCGAGTTCTACGGTCCCGGCGTGGCCAAGCTCGGCCTCGCCGATCGCGCGACGATCTCGAACATGGCGCCCGAATACGGCGCCACCTGCGGCATCTTCCCGATCGACGACGTGACGCTGGACTATATGCGCTTCACCGGCCGCGACGCGAAGACCGTCGCGCTGGTCGAAGCCTACGCCAAGAAGCAGGGCCTGTGGCGCAACGACGACGCGGAGCCGGTCTTCACGGATACGCTGGGGCTCGACCTCGGCACGGTCGAGCCGTCGCTCGCCGGGCCGAAGCGGCCGCAGGACCGCGTCGCCCTCAGCGGCGTCGCGGCGTCGGCCAATGCGGCGATGGCCGAGATGGGCACCGGCACCGCGACCAAGGTCAAGGGCACGGATTATTCCATCGAGCCCGGCCACGTGGTCATCGCGGCGATCACGAGCTGCACGAATACCTCCAATCCTTCGGTGCTTATGGCCGCCGGCCTGCTGGCCAAGAAGGCGGTCGAGAAGGGCCTTCAGGTCAAGCCGTGGGTCAAGACCTCGCTCGCGCCTGGCAGCCAGGTGGTGACCGACTACCTGACGGCGTCCGGCTTGCAGGGCTATCTCGACCAACTCGGCTTCGATCTGGTGGCTTATGGCTGCACCACATGCATCGGCAATTCCGGCCCGCTGCCCGAGCCCATCCACAACGCCATCGAGGAAGGGAACGTCTCCGTCGCGGCGGTCCTGTCGGGCAATCGGAACTTCGAGGGCCGCGTTCATCCGATGTCGAAAATGAACTACCTGGCTTCGCCGCCGCTCTGCGTCGCCTACGCGCTGGCGGGAACGCTCCAGGTGGACATGTACAAGGATCCGCTCGGCCAGGATAAGGACGGCAACGACGTCTTCCTCAAGGATATCTGGCCGTCGAACAAGGAGGTCCGCGACACCATCGCGAAATTCCTGACGCCGGAAATGTACCGCAAGCGCTACTCCAACGTGGAGGAAGGCCCGGCGAAGTGGAAGCAGATCCAGGGCGGCGACAGCGAGCTTTACGACTGGAACCCGGGATCGACCTACGTCCAGCATCCGCCCTACTTCGAGGGCATGACGATGCAGCCGGAAGCCGTGCAGGACGTGCACGGGGCGCGGCCGATTCTCATCCTCGGCGACTCGATCACGACGGACCATATCTCGCCCGCCGGCTCGATTCAGAAGGACAGCCCGGCCGGCGAATATTTGCTGCAGCATCAGGTGCGGCCGAACATGTTCAACGTGTACGGCTGCCGCCGCGGCGCGCATGAGGTGATGATGCGCGGCACCTTCGCCAATATCCGCATCCGCAACGCGGTGGCGCCGGGAACCGAGGGCGGGGTCACCAAGCACTACCCGTCGGGCCAGGTGATGTCGATCTACGAGGCGGCCACGCTCTATATGCGCGAAGGCGTGCCGACCGTGATCATCGGCGGCAAGGACTACGGCATGGGGTCGTCGCGCGACTGGGCGGCGAAGGGCACGCGGCTCCTCGGCTCGCGCGCGGTCATCGTCGAAAGCTACGAGCGTATCCACCGCTCGAACCTGATCGGCATGGGCGTCATGCCGTTGCAATTCAAGGACGGCATGAACCGCCAGACGCTCAAGCTCGACGGCTCAGAGATGTTCGACATCACGGGCCTGGAGAAGGGCATCGTCCCCGGCATGGACGTAGCCTGCAAGATCACCCGCACCAACGGCAAGGTGGAGCAGATCACGCTGACGTGTCGCATCGATACGCTCGATGAGGTCGACTATTACGTGAACGGCGGCATACTGCAGTACGTGCTGCGCCAGATCGTCAATGACACGAAGGCCGCCTGAGGCCGGAATCCGGTGGCGTGGGGCGCCCGCGGGGCGCCCCACCGTTAACCATTCGCCGCCGCTTTTTTGCCTGTTCCCGCGCCGGAGGTTCACGCCGTCTCACCCTAATTTGATTCGTGCAGGCTAGGCGACGCTCCTATGTTTCGCGCATCATGACACGGCTCGCATCCCTCGCTTTCGGAGTTATCGCGCTCGCCGGTTTGGCGGCAGGCGCCATGGCGGCCGATCCCGCCGGCCACTCGCCGATCGTGGTTGAGCTGTATACCAGCCAGGGATGCTCATCCTGTCCGCCCGCCGAGGCATTCCTCAGCGAGCTCGCGAATCGGGACGATGTCATCGCGCTCGAGTTCCACGTCGATTACTGGGACTACATCGGCTGGAAGGACAGCTTCGCCAAGCCGGAATTCACCAGCCGGCAAAAGAAGTATGTCGAAACGCTCAAGGGACGCTACGCCTACACGCCGCAGATGGTCATCCACGGCAAGGCGCATGTCGTGGGCTCGCACCGCGACGAGGTCGAATCCTTCATTCAGCAATATGCCGCCGACAACACGAAGGGCCCGTCCATCTCCGTCAAGCGCAACGGCGACAAGCTGATCGTTGCGGTCGGGCCGGGAGCGGGCAAGGCCGGCTACGACGTGGTGCTCGCCATTTTCGACAAGCCGCACGTCACCGAAATCCGGAGCGGTGAAAACAGCGGCCGCACCGCCAAGAACAGCAATGTCGTACGGGAGATCGTGCCGCTCGGCTCGTGGTCCGGGAAGGCCGCGAAGTTCGACGTTTCGCTCGCGGGCAAGGAAGGCGATGGCGGCTGCGCGGTTCTCGTGCAGGCGCACGATCAGGGACCGATCCTCGCCGCCGCGGCTCTGCCATTCGATTATTGACCGCCGCCGGCTATCCGCCGGACGACGCCAATCCCTTCGAGATCATGCCTTCCAGCCGGCGCGCGAAAGCCTGCGGGTCCGGCAGCGATTCTCCTTCCAGCAATCGCGCCTGATCGAGCAGCAGATACGCCGCATCCGCGAGCCGGTCGGCCGCGCCGGCGCTTTCCGCTTCCGCCGCGAGGCTCCGGATCAGCGCGTGGTCCGGATTGATTTCGAGAATGCGGGCGAACGACTGGTCGAGCTGCTTGTGCTGCTTGAGCAGCTTCTCGAGCCGCATGTCGATGTCGTTGTCGTCGGAGACGAGGCAGACCGCGCTGGTCGTCAGCCGGTCCGAGCTGCGAACATCCTTGACCGCATCGCCGAGCGTCTGCTTGAGCAAGGCGAGCAGCACGCCGAGACCCTTCGGCGCGGCGTCCTGCGTCTTGTCCCCGGCTGCTGCGCCGTCCTCCTTGATCGCCGACAGCTCGGCGCCCGCGCGCGTCACCGATTTGAAGGGCTTGCCCTCGTAAACCCCGACGGACGGAATCCAGAACTCGTCGACCGGGTCCGTCAGCAGCAGCACTTCCACGCCCCGCTTGCGGAAGCCTTCGAGCTGCGGGCTTCGCGTCACCGCGTCGATGTCTTCGCCTGAGATGTAGTAGATCGCCTGCTGGCCTTCCTTCATCCGCCCGAGATATTCCGCCAGGCTGACCAGGCCGTCCTGCCCGGTGGAGCGGAAGCGGACCACCTTGAGCAGTTGCTCCCTGTAGGCGAAGTCCTCGTACAGCCCCTCTTTCAGGACGGCGCCGAAGTTTTCCCAGAACGTGGCGTAGCTTTCGGCCTCCTGTTCGGCCTTCTTCTGCAGCTCGCCCAGTACGCGCCGCGCCAGCCCGGCGCGGATCTTCGCCAATACCGGGTTCTTTTGCAGCATCTCGCGGCTGACATTCAGGTCGAGATCCTCTGAATCGATGACTCCGCGCAGGAAGCGAAGCCAGGCGGGCAGCAGCTCGGGGCAGTCGTCGGTGATGAAGACGCGGTGGACGTAGAGCTTGAGCGAGGACTTGCGATCGGGATGGAAGATGTCGAACGGGCGCGTCCCGGGGATGAACAGCAGGCCGGTATACTCGATCACGCCTTCGGCGCGGAAATGCATGGTATGCCAAGGATCGTCCATGGCGTGCGCCACGTGGTGGTAGAACTCGGCATATTGCTTCGCGTCGATCGCATTGCGCGGCCGGGTCCAGAGCGCCGACGCTTGGTTGACCGTTTCGGCCTCGCCGCCGTCCGCCGTCAGCTTGATCGGCACGGGGATATGGTCGGAGTAGGTCTTGATGATGCCGCGCAGGCGCTCGGGATTGAGGAATTCGACCGCATCCTCGCGCAAGTGAAGGGTGACGGTGGTGCCGCGCCCGTCGCGCTCGCCGGCTTCGACCGTGAAGCTGCCCTTGCCGTCCGAGCGCCAGCGCCAGGCCCGGTCACCGCCGGCGCGCCGCGTCGTGACCGTGACCGTGTCGGCGGCCATGAAGGACGAATAGAAGCCGACGCCGAACTGGCCGATTAGGCTCACGTCCTTGGCGCCGTCGCCCGACAGATTGCCGACGAACTCGGCGGTGCCGGAGCGCGCGATGGTGCCGAGATTGTCCACCAGCTCGTCGTGGTCCATGCCGATGCCGTTGTCGGCGATGCTGAGCGTCTTCGCGTCCTTGTCGGGCCGGATCTCGATGCGGTACTCGCCGTCGCCCTTGGCCAGGTCGGGATCGGTCAGCGCGGCATAGCGCAGGCGGTCGCAGGCGTCCGAAGCGTTCGAGACCAGCTCGCGCAGGAAGATTTCCCGCTCGCTGTACAACGAGTGCGCGACGATATCGAGCAGCCTGCTTACCTCGGCCCGGAACTGCAGTGTCTCCGGTCCGCCGCCGGGTTTCGACCCTTTCTCCTTCGCCGCAGATTTCGCCATGATCAGACTGCCCTCTCGCACCATCCATGCCCGGGGCCTATATGTGTTTCGGGCGCTCGGCGTGCAAGACCAGCGGCCGGGGGTCAGCGGAGGGAATCATGCCGGAACAGCAGGATAAGATCGCGGCGGCGCGCGAAAGCCTGCTTGCGGAGATCGCCGACGAGATCCGGGAGACGAGCGGCTACCTCGGCAAGGACGCCCTCGACCCGCGCGTGATCGCCGCCATCCGCAAGGTGCCGCGGGAGGAATTCGTGCCGGCATCGGCGCGGGATCTCGCCTACCTCAACAGGCCGCTGTCCATCGGCCATGGGCAGACGATCTCACAACCTTACATCGTCGCCGTGATGACGGATCTGCTGTCGCTGACGCCCGATGCGCGCGTGCTGGAGATCGGCACCGGTTGCGGCTATCAGACGGCGATTCTCGCCGAGCTGGCGGCGCGGGTCCATACGGTGGAGGTGGTGGCGTCGCTCGCCGATGCGGCGCGCGAGCGGCTCGGGCGGCTCGGCTATGCCAATATCGAGTTCCGGACCGGCGACGGCAGGGCCGGCTGGCCGGAGGATGCGCCCTACGGCGCCATCATCGTGACCGCTGCCGCGCGGGACTATCCCGAGGCGCTCGTCGAACAGCTCGCCCCGGGCGGGCGCATGGCCGTGCCCATAGGACGGGCCGGCTTCACGCAGCTTCTCACGCTGGTCGAGAAGGACGAGGACGGCCGCGCCAGCAAATCGGGCCGGCTGCCCGTCGCTTTCGTGCCACTGGTGGAGGGGCACTGACGGCGCGGCGCGGCAATTTCTCTTGCCATCGGCCGTTCCGATGCCATCTAAATGGTCGCCATGTCGAGTTTCGCGCCGGGCTGCATACGGGCCGTTCTCGGTCCCACGAACACCGGCAAGACCCATCTCGCGATCGACCGCATGTTGGGGCATGCCAGCGGGATGATCGGGTTTCCCCTGCGGCTGCTCGCCCGCGAGAATTACGACCGCATCGCCGCGGCCAAGGGCGCCCGCTCGGTCGCGCTGATCACCGGCGAGGAGAAGATCGTCCCGCCCAGCCCGCGCTGGTTCGTCTGCACCGTCGAATCGATGCCGCTGGACCTCCAGGTCGATTTCCTGGCGGTCGACGAGATCCAGCTCTGCGCCGATGCCGAACGCGGCCATATCTTCACCGACCGCCTGCTGCACGCGCGCGGCCGCGAGGAAACGATGTTCCTCGGCTCGGAAACGGTGCGTGCGCTCATCCAGCACCTCGTGCCGGGAGTCGCGGTCGAGACGCGCCAGCGCCTCTCGACGCTGCGCTACACCGGTCCCCGGAAGCTGAGCCGGCTGCCGCGGCGCAGCGCCATCGTCGCCTTCTCCGTCGACGAGGTTTACGCGTTGGCGGAACTGACCCGCCGCCAGCGCGGCGGGACGGCGGTGGTGCTGGGCGCCTTGAGCCCGCGCACGCGCAATGCCCAGGTCGCCATGTATCAGGCCGGCGAGGTCGACTACATGGTGGCGACCGACGCGATCGGCATGGGGCTGAACATGGACATCGACCATGTCGCCTTCGCCGGCCTCCGGAAGTTCGACGGCCGCCGCCCGCGGCCGCTGTGGCGCGCCGAAATCGGCCAGATCGCCGGGCGTGCGGGCCGTCACATGAACGACGGCACCTTCGGCACGACGAACGACATGCCGCCGCTCGACGATGAGACGGTCGAGGCGGTGGAGTCGCACCGTTTCGACGTGGTACACCGCCTCTACTGGCGCAATCGCGATCTCGACATGTCGTCGGCGACGGCGCTGCTGAGGAGCCTCGACCGCCCGCCGCCGCGCCCGGAGCTGCTCCGCGCGCGCGACGGCGAGGACCAGGTGGTGCTGGCCCGGCTGACGCAGGACGCGGAGATAGCCGGCCGGGCGACGAACCCCGCGGCTGTGCGCCTGTTATGGGATATCTGCCAGATTCCGGACTTCCGCAAGGTGATGCCGGATCACCATGCGCTGCTGCTGAAGCGGATCTTTCTCGCGCTCACTGGCGGACCGGACCAAACCGGGCGTCTTCCCGTCGATTGGGTGGCGCGTCAGATCGACCGGCTCGACGTCACCGCGGGCGACATCGACACCTTGACCAACCGCATCGCGCATATCCGGACCTGGACCTATATCAGCCACCGCGCCGACTGGCTCGACGACGCCGCGCACTGGCAGGAGCGCGCCCGCGACATCGAGGACAAGCTTTCCGATGCGCTGCACGAGCGCCTGACGCAACGCTTCGTCGATCGCCGCCACGCGCTGAGCGAGCGGCGGCGGAAGGACGGCGGCGAGCTGCTGTCCGCGGTGACCGCAGCCGACGACGTGATCGTCGAAGGCGAGCAGATCGGCCGCGTCGCCGGCCTGAGCTTCGTCCCGCATGACGACGAGGAGCGGGGCCGTCCGTTCGTGACGGCGGCGCGCCGCGCGGTCGCGCAGGCGATGCCCGGCCGCGTCGGCCGGCTGGTCGCGGACGACGATGGCAGCTTCTTTCTGACCGGTCACGGCCGGCTGACCTGGCGCGGCGACGAGGTGGCGCGGCTGGCGCGCGGCCGCAGCCTGCTGACCCCGGAGATCGAGATCCTGCGCAACGAGCTGCTCGACAACCCATCGCGCGAGTCCGTCCGACTGCGCCTTTCGGGCTGGCTCGACCGGCATCTCAGAAGGCGGCTGGGACCCCTGTTCCGCGCGGCGGAGGCGGATATCGCCGCGCCCGCCAGAGGGCTCGTCTTTCAGCTTTCCGAGCAGCTCGGCTCGGTGCCGCGCCGGCAGGTCCGGAGCCTGATCGCCACGATGGCGCGCGCCGATCGCACGGCCCTGACCGCGCTCGGCCTGCGCTTCGGCGCGCAGGGGGTGTATTTCCCGTCGCTTCTCAAGCCCGCCGCCGTGCAGCTGCGCCTGGTGCTGTGGAACGCCTATGGCGGCGACGCGGCGGGCCGGGCCCAGGGCGCGGGAACGGAAGCGATGGGGCCCTGCCAGCCGGCATCGGTTGCGAGCGACGCGTGCTGGGCGGCACTGGGGTATTTGGTGATCGGCCCGGTTGCCGTGCGCTACGACCGGCTGGAGCAATTGTCGGCGCAGCTGCACAAGGAGGCGCGCGGCGGGCCTTTCGGCGAGACCGAGACGCTGTCGCGCATGGCCGGATGCAGCGGGGCCGATTTCGCCGCGATCCTGGGCCGGCTGGGCTTTCGCGCCCGTCGCGGGGAAGGCGCCGACGTCTTCGTCCTCAAGCGCCGGCCCGCGCGCGGCGGGAAAAGGAGCCGCGAAAAGACCGGCGCGGGGGACGCGAACGGCCGCTGCCTTGGCGGCGGCGAAGATCTGCATGATTCCGGATCGCCCTTCGCCGCCCTCCGGACTCTGGTGACCGCAAAGTGACGGCGGAGCCGGGGGCTCGGCTTCGCATCGACAAGTGGCTTTGGCATGCGCGCTTCTTCAAGAGCCGGACCCTGGCCGTCAAATGCATCGGCTCGGGACATGTGCGGGTCAACCGGACGGTCGTGAGAAAGCCGAATTACGCGGTTCAGCCGGGCGATGTCCTCACTTTTTCCCTCGGGCCGCATATCCGGGTCATCGAGATCGCCGCGCTCGGCGAAAGGCGGGGGCCGGCGAGCGAGGCGCAGACGCTGTATGCGGACCTCGATCCGCCACGACCGCGCGATCCTTCGACGCCCCGCCTGCCAACCGCCGGCGCGCGCGAGCGGGGCAGCGGCCGGCCCACCAAGCGCGACCGCCGCGCGCTCGACCGCCTGACGGAGGGCGAGGGGCTGGACTGAGGCAGCTTCACCCGCGCCTGCGGAACACCACGCCCAGATTGTTGGCCGGCATTTCGACGGCCTCGTCGAGGTAGAGACCATCGATCTCCGCCGCTTCGGCAATTTCGTCGAGGTCGCGGACGCCCCAGCGCGCGTCCTGGGCGCGGAGCGAGCGGTCGAAGGCTTCGTTGCTGGCCGCGGTGTGCCGGCCGGCGCGCTTGAACGGTCCATAGAGGAAAAGCGGCGCCCGCGCGGGAAGCGTCCGCGCGCCGCCCCGGAGAAGGGCCAAGCAGTCGCCCCACGGGGCCACATGGATCATGTTGATCGCAACCATGGCGTCCGCCCGTGCGATCGGCCAATCGGCGCTGCCGGCGTCGAGCAGCGCGGGCGGGAGAATGTTGGCGGCGCCGCTTGCGGCGGCGTGCGCGACGATGCTGGAAAGCAGGGCCGGTTCGCGGTCCGAGGGCTGCCACGCGATCCCCGGCAGGTGAGTGGCGAAGTAGGCCGCGTGCTCGCCCGATCCGCTGGCGATCTCCAGCACGACCCCGGCGCGCGGCAGGACGCGGGCGAGGACGGCCAGGATCGGATCGCGATTCCGCTGCGTGGCGGGATAGCGCAATCCGGCTGCGGATCGTGGTGTCTCGGGCAAGCGCGCGGGCCTTCCAATGGGACGGGTAACGCCCCAGATTATGCCGGGCGGGGGATAATGACCAACGTTCGCAGTGTGGCAATTAGTTTGTTTTCCGCCCTGCCGATCTGTGCTACGCCCGGACAATGCTTGAGCTTATCAAAGGGATACTGAACGGGCGTCTCCGTTCGGACGGGCCGGTCGCCGGCCGGGAGCTCGACGGTCTGCATCAGGCGGTTGCAGCGCTCCTGATCGAGGCCGCGCGGCTCGACGGCCGGTTCGGGGCGGAGGAGCGAAGCCGGATCGCGGCGCTGCTGTCCCGCCGCTTCTCGCTTTCCGGCGACCAGGTGGGGGCGCTGATCGAGACGGCGACCCGGAAAAGCGAGGAGTCGGTCGACAGCTACGCTTTCACCCAGCGCATCTCCCGCCGGTTCGACCATGAGGACAGGGTCGGCATCGTGGAAATGCTGTGGGAGGTGGCCTACGCCGACGGCGCGCTGCACGCTTACGAAGGGAACCTGTTGCGTCGTGTGGCCGGTCTTTTGTATGTCACTGATCAGGAAAGTGGAGCGGCCCGGAAGCGGGTCGTCGATCGGAATGGCGCAAAACGGAAAAGGGACGATGGGCGTTTGCCGGACCCGGCCGCTGGCGCAAAATAAGAATATAGGGGAAGGAGTATCCTAATGACGTACGTCGTCACCGAGAGCTGCATCAAGTGCAAGTATCAGGATTGCGTCGAAGTCTGCCCCGTCGACTGTTTCTACGTGGGCGCAAACATGCTGGTCATTCATCCCGACGAATGCATCGACTGCGGCGTGTGCGAGCCGGAATGCCCGGCCGAGGCGATCGTCCCCGATACCGACGGCGAAGCGGAGAAGTGGCTCGAGCTGAACCGGGACTACTCGACGAAATGGCCGAACATCACGCGCAAGGGCGACGCCCCGGCGGACGCCGACGCGTTCAAGGACGAAGCCGGTAAATTCGACAAGTACTTCAGCCCGGATCCCGGCAAGGGCTGAGATGGTTCGGCTTCGGCCGGTTTGCGGCGTTTTGCCGCGCGGCGCCGGGCCCGGCGATGTGGGCCTGGGAAAATCGCCATTTTTGTGATATATTTACAACGATATCGCTTCGGTGGGATTTGGCTGAAGGCGGGCGCAACGGCCCTCGCCCGTATGGCGCCCCGCAGAACAGGACTTCCCGGGGTTGCCTCAATCCCAATGACGAAATGACGGTGCTCGAGGTGGCGGCGGCCTGTGGCCGCTGTCCGAGGTGCGGATGTCGCTATTCCGCGGGGAGCCGGACGCCGTCGGACAAACAGCGGACTTGAAACGACTCAGAGAAGCACAAATGAACGCACGAGTGACTTTCAAAAAGAACGACTGGGTGGTGTACCCGACCCACGGAGTCGGCAAGGTGACCGGTATCGAGGATCAGGAGATCGAGGGATTCGCTCTCAAGCTCCTCGTGATCAGCTTTGAAAAAGACCGGATGACGCTCCGCGTGCCGCTCGGCAAGGCCGAGGATTCCGGCCTGCGCAAGCTCTCCTCGAAGGAGGAGATGAAGACGGCGCTGAAGACGCTCAAGGGACGGAGCCGCGTGCGCCGCACCATGTGGAGCCGCCGCGCCCAGGAATACGAAGCCAAGATCAACTCCGGCGACCCGGTGTCGATCGCCGAGGTCGTGCGTGATCTGCACCGCAGCGCCGGGCAGCCGGATCAGTCCTACAGCGAGCGGCAGATCTACCAGGCCGCTCTGGAGAGGCTTTCGCGCGAGCTGGCGGCGGTCGAGTCGATCGACGAAGAGGCGGCCGCGCAGAAGCTTGAGGAAATGCTCAAGGCCGCATAGGGTCGTTCCGGAAGACGCGACAACGGCGCGCCGGTCCTCCAAGGAGGCATTGCGTGGCGAGCGTGTCTGCTCTGCGGGGGGTGCATGGCAGAATTCGGTATGGCGGCGGGGCGGCTTGGCGAGCCGGGCCCCGAACGCGCAGGTGGACGCGCGGAGCGCACGGGCCCTGGCGCGGTCATTTGCAATGCGCGGCGGATCTGGGCTGTTGGGGCGGTGCATGGCGAGGCGGCGCGGCTCGGCGCGCTGCACGATGTTCTGGCCGGACGGATCGAATACGGCGATTGCATCGTTTATCTGGGCGATCTGCTCGGTTACGGCCCCGAGATTGCCGAGACGGTGGATGAATTGCTGCGATTTCGCGGGGCGTTTCTCGCGCGGCCGCCATTCGTCCACGAGGACGATTTTATATGCCTGCGTGGCCAGCAGGAGGAGATCTGGCAGAAGCTTCTGCAGATCCAGTTTGCGGTCAATCCGCTCGAGGTGATCGATTGGGCGCTGGCGCACGGCGCTGACGCCACCATCCGCGCCTATGGCGGCGATGCCGTGAGCGCCCGGTCCGCGGCGCGTGGCGGCGCGCTGGCGCTGACGCGCTGGGCCGGCGAGATGCGCGAGAGGATGCGGCGGTGTCCGGGTCACATCGCGATGCTCAACGGCCTCCGGCGTTCGGCGCGCACCGATGGAGGCGGGCTTTTGTTCGTCAATGCCGGCATCGACCCCGGCCGGGCCTTTGCCGAACAGACCGACGGGTTCTGGTGGGAAAGCCGCGGTTTCGAATCCATCGCCGGGCCCTATGCCGGGTTCCGCCTGGTGATCCGCGGGCTGGACCCGGTCCGCCGCGGGTTTGCTGCGACGCCTTGGTCCGTCACGGTGGACGGCGGCTGCGGCTTCGGCGGCCCGCTCATCGGGCTGTGCCTCGCGCCGTCGGGCGAGGTCCTCGACCGGATCGAGGCATAGCGCGGCCGGATCGACCCTATGGTCCGATCAGGTATCCGGGCTTTGCTGTTAAAGTTTATTCAAATTTGCGTGATATTCTTTATTTGCATATCAGCCTCTATCAAAAATATTAGAACGATTCCATAAAAAGGGTTCTTAAAACCCGACTAATTTGATAATATATTCAAACCGACCGGCTAGGCTGGTCATGGCAACGCCGAAAGGATGTGTCATGGCATACAGAGACGATCCCGAGACCCAGCGCGCGAACCTCCAGTTCATTCGCGCCGCGATGCGCGAACCCTTGCTCGAGCGCGAGGTGGAGTATGATTATGCGCGGCGCTGGCGCGAACAGGGCGACGAGGAAGCGCTCCATAAGCTGGTGCGCGCCTACACGCGCCTGGTCATCAGCCTTGCCGGCAGGTTCCGCAACTACGGCCTGCCGATGGGCGACCTCGTGCAGGAAGGCAACGTCGGCCTGATGCAGGCGGCGGCGCGCTTCGAGGCGAGCCGCGGCGTGCGCTTCTCGACCTATGCATCCTGGTGGATCCGCTCCGCCATGCAGGACTACATCCTGCGCAACTGGTCGATCGTGCGGACCGGCACCACCGCCGCGCAGAAGGCGCTGTTCTTCAACCTCCGCCGTTTGCGCGCGCGCATCAGCGAGGATACGGGCGGACAGCTCAGCCAGGAAGGCCGCGAGTTCATCGCCACGGAACTGAACGTGCCGCTGGCGGACGTCGAGACGATGGAAGTACGCCTCGGGGCGAGCGACCAGTCGCTCAACGCGCCGCTCGCGGAAGAAGGCGACGGCAACTGGCAGGACTTCCTCGCCGACACGCGGCCGACGCCGGAAGAAGTCGTCACCGGGCTGCGCGACGCCGAGACCCGCTCCCGCTGGCTGAACGAAGCGCTGACCGAGCTCAGCGCGCGCGAGCAGACGATCATCCGTCAGCGCCGCCTGCAGGAAGACGGGGCGACGCTGGAGGAGCTCGGCCGGTCGCTCGGCGTCAGCAAGGAACGCGTGCGCCAGCTCGAGCAGCGGGCGCTGGAGAAGTTGCGCAGCCACATCGAGCGGCGGATCGAGCACAGGCCGGAAGAGCCGGGCGACCTGATGGTCGAGATGGTCGACGCCTGAGTTTCCCCACCTGAGTTTCGTCGGTAGACGGGTTTAACGAGCGGCCGGGCTTTGCCCGGCCGTTTCGATTTGTTCGGGGTGCGTCGCCTCGATCAATGGCCCGTTCCAGGACTTGATCCAGCCGCGCACGCGAATGCGGCGCCCTTCGAGGTCCTTCAGCGCCATGCCGGCGGCGCGGAACGCTTTGTTGTCGCGGCTTTTCACGAGCACGGTGAAGTCGCTCCGCCAGTCCGCCCCGAAATTGAGGAAGGTCTTGCCCTTGCGCTCCGCCACGTCGCGCACCGTGCCCTCGACGAGCTGGAAGCTGTCGGCGTCGCGCGCCACCGTCTCCGGCGTGCGTATAGCATAGTAGGGGTGCGACCAGATGCCGCGTTTCGCCGCGCGCGCGGCGCGCTCGATCGCCAGCATTTCCGCAATTGCGCTGCGATTGTCCTCGAAGGTGTAGACCCGCGCCATGCCTTGGGCGAGCATCGCCCCCTGAATCCAGCGTCCGGTTTCCGCGTCCGTCAGATGCGCCAGCAGGCGGCGGTGGCGGTCGGTTTCGCGCCCGCCGTAATAGAGCGCGAGCCGCCGGCCGAGCGCGAGCCGTTCGAGCGCCGCCTTGGCGTCGCCGGCAAGCGGCCAGGTCTTGAAGCCGCGCCGGCCGAGCGGCAGCTTCGGGGACTGCAGGCCGACCAGCCGCACTTCGCGGCCATCGTCCAGCGTCAGCGTGTCGCCGTCGATGACCTCGACCGCCATGGCCGAGCCGCCGGCCTTCAGGCCGCCGGGAAGCAGGATCTCGTCCGCGCCGGCCGCGAAGGGCGTGCCGGCAAGAACGAGGAGAATGAACAGGCGGCGTAGCATCGGTCCAGTATATGCGGGACGGACGCCCTGTCCGCAAAGGAGACTTTGCACCGGCTGCGGGCGCGGCTTAGATTTGTCGCAGCGGCTGTGCGCCGGCCCGCAGCGGCCGCATCATCCGCAGAGCCAGTTCAACGAGTCCAAGACAGTGGAAGCCGTCGTCCAAATCGATCTCTATCCCGACATCGAGCCATACGAGACGGGCTGGCTCCGCGTCGACGACCGCCACACGATGTATTGGGAGCAGTCCGGCAACCGCAACGGCGTGCCGGCGCTGTTCCTGCACGGCGGTCCCGGGTCGGGCGCCACGCCGGCGCACCGCCGCTTCTTCGATTCGTCGCACTACCGTATCGTCGTGTTCGACCAGCGCGGCGCCGGCCGCTCCACCCCGCTGGGTGAGCTCACCGACAACACGACGGGCCATCTCGTCGGCGATATCGAAGCGCTGCGCAAGCGTCTCGGTATCGAGCGTTGGCTCGTGTTCGGCGGCTCATGGGGCTCCAGCCTGGGGCTCGCCTATGCGGAGGCGCATCCCGAGCGCTGCCTCGCCCTGGTGCTGCGCGGCGTTTTTCTGTGTCGCCAGTCCGAGGTCGACTGGTTCATGATCGGCATGCGCCGGATTTTTCCGGAAGCCTGGCGCCGCTTCGCCGAATACCTGCCGCCGGAAGAGCGGCACGACCTGCTGGCGGGCTATTACCGCCGGCTTACCGACCCGAGCCCCGATGTGCACATGGCGGCGGCGCGGGTCTGGAGCCAATACGAGGGCGCCTGCTCGACGCTGCGCCCGAACCCCGAGACGGTGGCCGCGTTCGGCGATCCGCGGGTTGCGCTCGGCCTCGCGCGGATCGAAGCGCATTACTTCACGAACCGCATGTTCATGCCGGAGGGGCAATTGCTGCACGACGCGCACCGCCTCGCCGACATTCCCGGCGTGATCGTACAGGGCCGCTACGACGTGGTCTGCCCGATCCTGTCAGCGGACGAGCTGGCCCGCGCCTGGCCGAAGTCGGATTACATCATCGTTCCCGACGCCGGGCACTCGGCGATGGAGCCCGGCATCCGGGCGGCGCTGCTGGAGGCGACCAACCATTTCCGCAATCTCGGGTGAGGGGGACGACGGTGGAGAGGATGTTCGGCATGGCCGCCCGGATCGCGGGCGGCGCTCTCGTTCTGCTGGCGCTCGCGCCCGCGCCGGCGCGGGCGGACGAAGAGCCGGGGCACCTGAAGCTCTCGGCCGGCGCGATCGGTGTCATCCCGTCCGACCGTGACAACGCCGGCTATTTCAGCTTCGAATACCGCGCCGGGCCGAGCTGGGATTTCTGGCACATCCGGCCGTCCTTCGGCGTGGCGGCGACGACCGATGCCTCGCTCTACGGCTGGACCGCCCTCAACCTCGACATTTTTTTCGGCGCGCGCCTCGTGCTCACGCCGAGCAGCGGGGTCGGCCTCTATTACGACGGCGATGGCCAGGACCTGGGCAGCGCGGTCGAGTTCCGCAACGGCGCGGAGCTCGCCTGGCGCTTTGACGACCGCAGCCGCGCCGGAATCGGCATGCACTATCTCTCGAACTACGGCATCGGCGACGACGACCCCGGCACGACCACGATGACGGTTTTCTATGCCCACCCGCTGCATGCGCTGCTGCCGTGACCGTTCAAATGCCCGCGCCGGATATGCTATAAGGCCGCCAAGCGCGCCCGTAGCTCAGCTGGATAGAGCACCAGATTCCTAATCTGGGGGTCACAGGTTCAAGTCCTGTCGGGCGCGCCATTATGATGGAACGGTCCTTCGCGCCGCCATGCTTTCGCGCCATGCGGGCCAGTTTACGTCGAAGCTTTCTTTGACAGTAACTGCATCGCGATCCTTCAGCCGGTCCAGGAACAGAACCAGATTGGCGCAAGGCCATCTGGCGCTTGGAACCAACAGCGCATCGTAATCCAGGAATCGGGCTGCCGAGCCGACCTCTCTGGTGCGGGCGTAGGCGCCTTTTTGGAATTCATCCGGTTTCACGCCCAGCGGACCGAGCGCTGCGATATCGGCAAAGGCCAATGTCCGCTCCGTGGACACGCCGAGCCTGCAAATCTTCACATGCGACGAAGAGAATACCGGAGCCTTCGACAGATGGGAGTAGACCTCGGCCATGGCGCCGAACTGCTCCAAGCTCGTATAGAGTGCCTCGAAGTCATTCGGCGGATGCCACCGGCCTCCGGCGGTGCTGCCGGCGAGCGGGTTTCGTGTCGCCCAGGCGACGCGCCAGACGATCCCTGCGAATGGCCCATGCTCCATCGACTCCAGAGCATCCAATAGGTCGGGATCGTGGGCGTGTTCGGCGGGCACGTTCAGAGATAAGTCAGATCGCCCAGACGCTCGATCGCTTCGAGGACCAACTCGGTCTGCTGATCGTGGATCAGGTCGATGGCGCGCCGCCCGTTCAATAGCTCGTTCCGTGAGTTCAGCCAGACCCGTATTTCGTCGGGCGCATAAAATTCGGACAGCTTTTCGACCACGAAACGCAGATCGGAAAGGACGAGTTGCGTCCTGGGTTGCGGCGAATAGGTGCCTGCCGACCAACGCGTGACGGTAGCCTTCGACACGCCGGCAATATTGGCCACGTCGACGCCTTTGAGGCCGCCGCGATCCCTCAGATCCTCGATTGTCTTGGCAACCGCGTTGCTCACGTCCCGACCCCTATGATGCTTCCGGTGCTTCGGACATCAGGAAGCCGAATTAACATAATTGTTTCATGGAAAATTTTCAAGAAACATAAACGCTCACAAAATCTGGCTCAAGAACGCCCTCGTCCGTGGGTCCTTCGCTTCCGTGAAGAACGTCTCCGGCGGGCCGTGCTCCACGATCACGCCGTTGTCGGTGAAATAGATGCGGTCGGCCAGCCTGCGGGCGAAGCCCATCTCGTGGGTGACCAGGATGCAGGTCATGCCATCCTCGGCCAGCTCCTGGATCGTGACCAGCACCTCCTTTACCGTCTCGGGATCGAGGGCGGCGGTCACCTCGTCGAACAGCATGACGTCGGGACTCATGGCGAGCGAGCGGGCGATGGCGACGCGCTGCTGCTGGCCGCCCGACAGCTCGCCCGGATAGTAGTCCTCGCGCCCCTCCAGCCGTACCTTGCCGATCAGCGCGCGGGCGCGCGCCTCGGCCTCCGCCTTCGGCTGCTTCAGGACGTGGACCGGCGCCATCATCACGTTTTCCAGCGCCGTCTTGTGCGGGAATAGATTGTACTGTTGGAACACCATGCCGACCTTGCGGCGGAGCGCCAGCTTGTCGAGGCCGGGGTCGCTGACCTCGATGCCCTCGACCGTGATCGAGCCGCTGTCGATCTCGGTCAGCGCGTTGATGCAGCGGATCAAGGTCGATTTGCCCGAGCCGGACGGGCCGATGATGCAGACGGCCTCGCCCTTCATCACGGCCATGGAGACGCCCTTGAGCACGTCCAGGTCGCCGAAGGATTTGCGCACCTCGGCGAGCCGCACCATCGGCTGATCGGGCGTCCATTCGGGCGCTTGGCCGGGCGCCTGTCCGGGGGCCTGGCCGGGGGCCTGGCCGGAGACGGGCGGAGCGGCGTCGCCCGCGCTCATCGCCCATCTCCGGCAGCCGATGCGTTCCTGTCCCGTCGCAGAATCATGGCGCGCCGGCCTCCCCAGGCCCGGCGCGCCATTCTTCAATCTTTAGTGCCGAATCACAACGGGTAGCGTTTCAGGACGTCCGGCGGCCCTTGGGGCGCTTCTGCGGCGCACCCCAGGTCTCGAGCAGAATGGGCGCAAAAACGCCGAACTGCATCATCGCCTCGAGGAAATCGTTCGGGTTCGTCCTCTCGGCAGGGTAGTCGGCAGCGACGGGCTTGCCGCTTTTCTTGCGCCAGATCATTATGGGAGCACCTTTCATGAGCCTTCGTGACGGTCCGACAGGCGTTCTCCTGCCATCCGCATTCGCACCCTAACGTTGTCCGGACCTTTCGTCGGTGACAGCCGTCACGGGCAATGCCATGGAAAATGCCACTAGGCGGCAGCCCAGGATTTGGGCTTAAGTACGGCTGCACCCGCAAGTGGTGCGGAGTGCGCCGAATACCCATGCCGACCATGAAAGACCTCGCCCCGGAAATCTTCCGCCAGCGCCTCCTGATGGAGGCGCGCTGGAACATCGAGGTGGACGCCGAGATGGTCCGCGGCTACCTCCTCGGCCTCTCCGCGGAGCTCGGCCTCACGCCCTATGGCGAGCCCATCGTGTTCAGCCCGGCGGCGGGGCAGGGGCGGCCGGAGAATGCCGGATTCGATTCTTTCCTGCCGCTGATCAACAGCGGCATATCGGGTTATTTCTGGACCGAGCCGCGCTTTCTGTCGGTCGTCCTCTATAGCTGCACGGCGTTCGATCCGGATGCGGCAGTCGCCTTCACCAAAGGATACTTCGCGATCCAGGGCCGGGTGGCCTGCTCGGTCTTCTAGAGCAACCTGCGTCCGATCGGACGCAGATAAGTTGCTCTAACCTTTTAAGATGGATCAATTTACCTGCAATCACGTGATTCCACCTGATTGCAGGTAAATTGATCTGGGCGCGGCGGGAGGCGCAACGTGATCTATACCGTGGAATGCGCCTTCACCGACGCCGCGCGCGAGGACGAGTGGAACATCCACTACAGCGGCGAGAAGCTCGACAATCTTCTCCGGCTTCCCGGATGGCTCACCTCGCAACGCTTCCGCGCGATGATGCCGATGGCGGCGCCCTATTTCGCGATGCACACGCTCCGCGATCAAGATGTCCTCGGACGCCAGTACACGAGCGTCGGCGGTGGCGTCTTTGGCGGCTGGGAAGGCTGCATCACGAACTGGTGCCGCAACCTGTTCGCCGGCATCGACGAAGCGCCGGCGGTCGAAATCGACTCCTGCCTTCTCGTCCTCGAGGACCACGCGGACGCTCGTCGCCTCGGCGGCGCTGCGTTCGGTTGGATGGAGTCTTGCGGCCTCGACCGCTCGGTGCCGCGGCTCGGTATCGCCGTTGCGGACCGCGCGACGGGGGAGACGCTGGCCGCTGCGCATCCCGCCACGCTGCGCGTCTACGAGCCGATCATGGCGCGGAAGGTCTCGCCGCTATAACTCCCGCCGTCGCCGCCCTCTATTTTCCCGACTTGCGCAGGAAATCGAAATCGCAGCCGAGCGGCGCCTGCAGCACGTGGTCGGCATAGAGCCGCTTGTAGCCGCGCGTCGGATCTGCGAGATCCGCTTTCGGCGTCCGTTTTGCGAGCTCCGCCGCATCGACGAGCAGGTCGAGCCGCCGCTCCTTGACGCTGAGGCGGATGCGGTCGCCGTTCCGCACCTTCGACAGCGGGCCGCCGACCGAGGCCTCCGGCGCGATGTGGAGGATGATCGTGCCGAAGGCCGTGCCGCTCATCCGCGCGTCCGACAGACGCACCATGTCCTTCACGCCCTTCCGCGCGAGCTTGCCGGGGATCGGCAGGTAGCCCGCTTCCGGCATGCCGCTGTTGCTTTTCGGCCCGGCGTTCTGCAGCACCAGGAAGTCGTCCGCGTCGACGGCGAGGTCCGGGTCGTCCATGCGTTCGGCGAGGTCGTCGAGCGAGCCGAAGACCACGGCGCGGCCTTCTTTCTCGAACAGCGACGGGTCGGCGGCGGAACGTTTCAGGATCGCGCCTTCCGGCGCGAGCGAGCCGAACAGCGCCACCAGCCCGCCCTCCGGATAGACCGGGTCGTCGAATTTGTGGATGACCTTGTGGTCGACGTATTCGGGCACGGCTTCGAGCCGCTGGCCGAGCGTCTCGCCGCTCACGGTCAGGCAGTCGAGATGCAGCAGCGGCCTGAGCTCGCGCAGCACCGGGCCGAGCCCGCCCGCCGCGAACAGGTCTTCCATGTAGTAGGGTCCGGTCGGCTTGAGGTCCACCAGCACTGGGGTCTCGTCGCTGATCTCGTTCAGGCGGTCGAGCGATATCTCGACGCCGCGCCGCCCGGCGACGGCCGTCAGGTGGATGATCGCGTTGGTCGAGCCGCCGATCGCCAGCAGGACGCGAAGCGCGTTCTCGACCGACTTCTCCGTGACGATGCGGTCCGGCGTCAGCCCTTCCTTGGCGAGCGCGACCGCGCGCATGCCCGACGCCTCCGCCGCGCGCAGCCGGTCGGCGTGGACCGCCGGGATCGATGCCGTGCCGGGCAGGATCATGCCCAGCGCCTCGGCGAGACACGCCATCGTGCTCGCGGTGCCCATGACGGCGCAGGTTCCAGCCGTGGTCGCGAGGCCGTCCTCGACGCGGCCGATCTCCTGCTGCGAGATCTCCCCGCCGCGGTAACGCCCCCAGAAACGCCGGCAGTCGGTGCAGGCGCCGAGCCGCTCGCCTTTGTAAAGGCTGGTCATCATCGGGCCCGCCACCACGTGGATCGCCGGGACGTTGGCCGAGATCGAGCCCATGAGCTGCGCCGGCAGGGTCTTGTCGCAGCCGCCCAGCAGCACGACCGAGTCCATCGGCTGGGCGCAGGTCATCTCCTCCACGTCCATCGACATCAGGTTGCGGTACATCATGCTGGTCGGGTTGAGGAACACCTCGCCGAGCGAGATCGTCGGAAACTCGATCGGCAGGCCACCCGCCGCGAGGACGCCGCGCTTCACCGCGTCGATCAGCTCGGGGAAATGCCGGTGGCAGTTGTTGTAGCCGCTGGCGGAATGCGCGATGCCGACGACCGGCCGGTCGAGCATGGCATGCGAGTAACCCATCGACTTGGCGAAGGAGCGGCGGAGGTAGAGCGAGAAATCGGCGTCACCGTAATTGGTGAGCCCGCGTGCTAGTCCATGCTTCGGCCTGTCCGCCATCTGGTGCTTCTCCGTCGAGCCGGCCGCACTGCCGGAACGGCGCCGCGGCAACCTGAGGCTCAACTAGACGAAACTTCGGCGTACGGAGCAAGCCCGCAGCGTCAACGGCAATTGCCGCTGCCGTCGGGCAGGAGGATATAGGCAATGGTGAGCGTGCGGCCGCGGCCGTTGTGCATCTCGGCCGTGAGGGATTGCGCCGGCGTGTCCGGCGGCAGCTTCACGCCGAGAAGCAGGTCGGCTTTCTTCAGGACCGCCTGCTTGCGGGCGCCGTCCGCCGAGGGCGTCCAGATCAGCAGGCATTGCCCGTTGGCATCCGCCTTCGGCGGCGGAATGAGGCGGCGCAGAATTTCCCCCTGGGGCAGCGCGATCTGCCAGCCGAGGAGATTGAGTATCCGCGCCTTTGGAAAATACGGGCGGAAGTTCCCCGCCAGCGGGTAGCCGAACCAGTCGCCGACGATCGTTCCCTGGCTGAAGCCGGCGGCCCTGATCCGCCCGGCGAATTCCGCATAGGGCACGTGGTAGTAGGCTTTGCCGCTCCGCATCGGGTCGATCACATACTTGATGACCACTCCGGCCGGCACGACGACCGCGAAGACCAGCAGCGAGGTGGCGAAAAGATTGAGCGCCCGCGTGCTCGCCCCCGCCGCCTGCGCCCGCGCGAGCGCGAGAAGCGGAAAGAGAATCAGCAGGAACATGTAGTGATTGCGCACCCGCACCGCGCCGAACCCGATGACGCCCGCGACCGTGA
Source organism: Alphaproteobacteria bacterium (assembly GCA_009377445.1). Taxonomy (GTDB): domain Bacteria; phylum Pseudomonadota; class Alphaproteobacteria; order UBA8366; family UBA8366; genus WHUA01. Next base: position 749,177 of record WHUA01000001.1, read on the forward strand.
GCACGAGGATGCCGGCGATCAGAAGCTCGAGGACCCGGCGGTAGCGCGCGCCGGGCCCATCCTTGAATCCGGCCGGCCCCCACGCGCGCGGAAAAAACAGCAGGTAGAGCAGGGCCAGCGGAAGCAGGAAGTTCACCGCCGCGCTGAACGTCTCGAAGACGCCGGCCAGGTTCAGGGGCCCGCTCGCGGGACCCTCGGGATTGAAGCGGTCCTGGGCGATCGCCGACAGCCAGAAGCGCTGCTGCCATAACCAGTAATAGTGCGGCGCGGCGACCACCACGCCGATAGCCGCCGCCAGCAGCATGCGCCGGTCGAGCAGTATCCGGCGCGTGTCCCGCTCGATGAATACGGCGATGAGAAGCGCGCCGAGGAAGAGGAGGTAGTTGTATTTCGAGAGCAGACCGAAGGCGATGCCGAAGCCGAACAGTATGTAGGATCGGAGGTCCCTGCGGCGATCGAGCACGAGTAGCTGGTGGAAGGTGAGGCAGATCGCGAACGCCAGGATCACGGAATGGGTGTAGTGGAAGGTCGCATCCCAAGACACGTAGTAGAGCGCAACCGGCGACAGCGCGGCGAGCGCCGCAAGCGACCGGTCGGCAAAGACGATCGCGCCGGACCGGTAGAGCACATAGAAGCAGCCGGCGAGCAGCGCGAACTTCACGAACACCACCGCCGCGATGGTCACGCCGAACAGAGGCTGGACCATGATGATCAGCCAGGTGAAGACCGGCGGGTTGCGCGCGCCGTAACCGAGCGCCCAGGACTGCATGTAGATCAGCTGCTCGCCATCGTCCGCGTCGGTGCCGGTGAAGACGAAGGCGCGCATGACGAACAGGATCGCCAGCACCGTCCCCCAGATCGCCAGTACGCCTCGGGGCGACATGGCGAGACGGCCGTAGCGGGCGGCGAAGCGGTCGATTGCGGTCGGCAAGGGGACGTTCTCCATGGTGGCGTCGGGACTGAAGCCAGCTCAGTCCGTGTCGTCGATCAGCGGAATCCGCGCCCGGCGTTTCAGCCAGAGCACGCCGGCGAGGTCGATCAGCCCCGGCCAAAAGCGATTGTGGAAGCCGTATTTCGACCGGCCCTGGACACGCGGCCGATGCCCGACCGGCGTGGTGACGATCCGGCCGCCCTGCCGCCGGATCAGCGCCGGCAGGAACCGGTGCATATGGTCGAAATAGGGAAGGGCGAGGAAATCGTCGCGCCGGAACAGCTTCAGGCTGCATCCGGTATCGCTCACGCCGTCCTTCAGAAGGGCTTGGCGAACGCCGTTGGCGATGCGCGACGACAGACGCCGGAACCATGAATCGTGACGCTTCTCCCGCTGCCCCGCGACCATGGCGACCGCGCCGCCCGCGGCGTCGCGCGCCCGGATAAGCTTTGCGATCTCCGCCGGTGGGTTCTGCCCGTCACCGTCGATGGTGGCGACCCATTCCGTCCGCGCCGCGCGCACGCCCGTCAGGATCGCCGTGCTCTGGCCGCAGGATCGGCGGTGACGGATCGTGCGCAGCCATGGGTATTCGCGCATCGCGTCGCGCAGTTCCGCCCCGGTGCCGTCGGCGCTGCCGTCGTCGACGCAGACCACCTCGAAGCGGAGCGCCGCGAGGTCGCGGGCCATCTCGCCGAGCAGGGCGCGAATATTGCCCGCCTCGTCCTTGACCGGAACGACGATCGTCAGGTCGGGCGCACCGGCCCGATCCGCCATGCGCCCTGCCGCCGATGAGACCTGCCGTTCCGCCGTTGTCATGGGATGAACCGGTTGCCGTCCGGCATGCTGGCCGTTGCCGCGGTCAGCCGCCAATTCCTGTGTCTTTCCAAGGACAGCGCCTTTTAGAGGATTGCGCCGCCTTTGGCGAGAGGCAAGCTCTACGCCCGCCGCAGGACCATCATGCGGGCGAAGAAAGCCCGCTCCTCGCCGGCGAGCGCGAAGCCGCGCTCCCGGAACAAGCCCCGCAGGTCGTCTTCTATGTAGTCGGCGAAGTACGGCTCATGCATCGCGTGCGGGAACCGCTCCAGCAACGGGTCGAAATCCGCGCGGTCGCCGCGCTGGATCGAGTCCATGAAAAGCAGGATGCCGCCGGGACGCAGGATCCTCGCCATCTCCGCCGCGACGCGGCGGCGGACGGCGCGCGGCAGCTCATGGAACAGGAAGATGCAGCTCGCGATGTCGTGCGAGGCGTCGGCGAAGGGTAGCCGCTCTCCCTGCGCCACCGCCAGCCCGACGCGCGACCAGTGACGGAGCTGGCGCCGCGCTTCTTCCAGGTACGGGGCGCTGAGGTCGACGCCCGCCACCTGCAGGCGCGGGTAGTTGTCCTTGACGAAGGTGAGGAACCTTCCGGTGCCGCAGGCGACGTCGATCATTCGCGCCGAACGGATCGGGATGTTCGCGAATGCGGCGCGCAGCGGCACGAGAAGCTGTCGCCGCATCGCATCCGCGCCGCCCGTGAACAGCACCTCGACCTGGTAATCGTAGAGCGCGGCGGAGTCCCGGCTGAGATAGCCGTCGCTCTGATAGTGGAAGTTCTGCAGGTAGTAGCGGGGATAGCGGCCAAGGGTCTCCGGCCCGGACACCTCGTTCCCGCGGCGCGCCTGCTTGCGCCGGTTGACCGCCTCGAGGTCGCGGAAGTAGTGCGCGGCCCGGCGCAGGACGGGGACCGGGTTCGGCCACATATCGTGCGGCATCCGATACAGCCCCGCCTCTATGTTTTGCCAGTCGCGCCGGAACAGATCGCCGAGGTCGTCGTTGACCGCTTGCCAGGACGGCAGCCGGACCGGCTGCGGCCCGCCCTCCGTCCGCGGCGACAGGCGGGCGGTCAAGGCGTAATTGCCCGAGAACCAGAGCGTCCGCAGGCGCTGCGCAAGCCGGTAGGAGGCCCTGTCCAGGGCGGTGGTCGCGGAGATCCTCGTTTCGGTTTCTTCCATGGCTCGATCCGCCGCACGATCCGCCGCACGATCCGCCGGGGCCGGGCGTCCGGGGAGTTGCGGCGGGATATCTTATCCTGTACTGCATTTTCCAGGATGAGCAGCAGAAAATCACGGGTTTCATGTTCAAAACGATCGACGATCTGAAGGTTGCCGGGAAGCGCGTCCTCGTGCGCGGCGACCTCAATGTGCCCGTCAAGGACGGGAAGGTTTCGGATGCCACGCGGATCGAGCGCCTCGTGCCGACGCTGCGCGATCTCGTCGCCAAGGGCGCGCGGGTGGTGGTGCTGTCCCATTTCGGCAGGCCCAAGGGCAAGGCCGTGGCGGAGATGTCGCTCGCGCCGGTCGCCGACGCGCTGTCGCGTGCGCTGGGTAGGCCGGTCGCCTTCGCCCGGGACTGTGTCGGGGACGCGGCCAGGAAGGTCGTGGACGGCCTCGGCGACGGCGATGTGGCTCTGCTGGAGAATTTGCGGTTCCATGCCGGCGAGGAGAAGAACGACCCCGCGTTCGCCCGTGAACTGGCGGCGCTCGGCGACGCCTACGTCAATGACGGGTTCTCCGTATCCCATCGCGCGCACGCCTCGACCGAGGCCATCGCGCGCCTGCTGCCGTCCGCCGCGGGGCGCAATATGCAGGCCGAGCTGGAGGCGCTCGAGGCGGCGCTCGGATCGCCCCAGCGCCCGGTGCTGGCCATCGTCGGCGGCGCGAAGATTTCGACCAAGCTGGATGTTCTCGGCAACCTGATCGAGAAGGTCGACGCGCTGGTGATTGGCGGCGCCATGGCCAATACCTTCCTGAATGCGCTGGGAACGGACGTGGGGAAGAGCCTGTGCGAGGCCGACCTCGCGGACACGGCTCGCGCGATCATGGCGAAGGCGGACGCTGCCGGCTGCGAGATCGTGCTGCCGTCCGACGTCGTTGTGGCCGCCAAGCTGGAGGCAGGCGCGGCGAGCGCGACGGTCCGCACCGCCGGCGTGCCGGCGGACAAGATGATTCTGGATATCGGGCCGGACAGCGCTGCGGCGCTGGCGAAGCGGCTGGAGGATACGCGGACCCTGCTGTGGAACGGCCCGCTCGGGGCATTCGAGTTTCCGCCCTTCGACAGGAGCACGATTGCCGTCGCAAAGGCTGCCGCGATGTGCACCCGGGCCGGCACCCTCGTTTCCGTCGCCGGCGGAGGCGATACGGTGGCCGCGCTTCGTCAGGCGGGCGTCGCGGACGATTTCACCTACGTGTCCACCGCGGGGGGCGCATTCCTCGAATGGCTCGAAGGCAGGGAGCTGCCGGGCGTGGCGGCGCTTCAGAAATGACGCGCCGGATTTCTTAACGCTATCTTTACTCGCCGGACCTAATTTCCGCGTCGCCTGAAGCGTTACACGAAGGGTTTCGCGATGCAGATCAACGGCTCGATTCCTGCCCATCCTTCTGCGACGGACATCGGCTCCGCCGGCTTGCAGGCCGACCAGCGCAAGCCCGCGCCGGTCGCCGGCGAACAGACCCAGACCGGAAACGCGGTCAAGCCGTCGGACAAGGGCGAGGCCGCTTCCGGCGACGATACCGCCTCGGCCAACCGGCAAGGCCGCGGCCAGCTCCTCGACATCAAAGTCTGATCCAAGCCAGCCACCGGCGGACAGCCCGCGGCTAGAGGCTTGCCTCCGCCGCCGGCAGGATTCACAGTACCGGAATGGCTGAGACAAGCGGACCGCCCGGGGGACCGCGCGTGCGGGAGATACCCGCGGGCGACAACCGCTTGCGCCTCGTTTGCCCGGACTGCGGTTTCATCAACTACGAGAACCCGAAGGTCGTCGTCGGCTCGGTCGTCACCTGGCAGGACAGGTTTCTGCTGTGCCGCCGCGCGATCGACCCGCGCAAGGGCCACTGGACCATCCCCGCGGGCTTTCTCGAGCTCAACGAATCGGCGATCGACGGCGCCCGGCGCGAGGCCACCGAAGAGGCCTGCGCCGATATCGAGATCGACGCGCTGCTCGCGGTCTACAACGTGCCGCGGATCAGCCAGGTCCAGCTCATCTACCGCGCGGTTCTGCGCCGGCCCGAATTTGCGGCGGGCGAGGAGAGCCTGGAAGTCGCCTTGTTCGATTGGGAAGACCTGCCGTGGCGCGATCTCGCTTTCCCGTCCGTGCGCTGGGCGCTGCATCATTTCCAAGAGGTGCGCGGCGAGGCGAGCTTCGCGCCGCGGAGCAATCCACCCGGTGAGGCGGGCAATTACTGAGAATCGGCGCCTTCCGATGGGTTCACGGGTTCCGGTATCTGGTGGCGGGTGATCACCGGCACCTGGAAAGCCGTGAAGACGAAGGTCAGCGCCAGTATCCCGAATATCTTGAAGTTGACCCAGACGTCGGTCGAAAAGCTGCGCCACACGATCTCGTTGAGTATCGCCATGGCGGCGAAAAAGAGCGCGAAGCGCACGGTGATGATGTACCAGCCGCGGTCCGTGAGCTGCCACGCCGATTTCAGGAGCGGCTTCAGCAACGGCCGCCCGAACAGCAGTCCGCCGAACAGCACCAGCGAGAACAGCGCCTGCACGATCGTCGGCTTCATCTTGATGAAGCGCTCGTCGTTGAGCCAAAGCGTGAGACCGCCGAAGACCATGACCACGGCCGCTGTGACCACGGGCATGATCGGGAGCCGGCGCTCGATCGCCAGCGACAGGCCCACCGCCACGACGGTGACCGCCATCAAGGCGGCGGTCGCGGCGAACAGGCCCGCCGCGAGGTAGGCGGCGAAGAAGGCGACGAGCGGGGAATAGTCGACGAAGGGCTTCAGCCAGCCTGGGGCGCGTTCGGACATCGGCGGTTTATATCAACTGCGCTCCGGGCCGCCTAGCTTCGCGTGCGATCCGGGGTGGCAGCCCGGCACGCCCGCCGCTATCATGCCGCCCGGCAGACGGCACACGCGAGCGACGATGACCGGCCAGGCGATTACCTTCCGCGAGATGCTGGCGCCGGTGAGCGCGGAAGAGTTCTTCGAGCGCCACCACGACAGCCGGCCGCTGCACGTGCCGGGCGGCGGCGGCAAGTTTGCCCAGGTCTTCTCCTGGGGCGCGTTGAATACCCTCCTCAACATGCCGAACGTCTGGACGAGCCGGACGGTGAAGATCGCGCGGGACGGCGACACGCTTGCCGCCGAAGATTTTTGCCGGCCCGTCTACGGGCGCGAAGGGCAGGCGGCGCTGGAGGCCGACCCGGCGAAGGTGCGCCGCCATCTCCGCGACGGCGCGACCATCGTGCTCGACTTCGTCGAATGCCTTTCGCCGGCCGTCGCCTCCGTCTCGGCGGCGCTGCAGGTCTGGTTCGGCGGGCCGACGACCTGCAACCTCTACTGCTCCTGGCGCGAGCAGCAGGGCTTCGCGTCCCACTTCGACACCACCGACGTGATCGTGCTGCAGATTACGGGCAGCAAGCGGTGGCGCGTCTACGAGGGACGCTTCGAGCAGCCGGTCGAAGCGCCCGGTTTCGAGACGACGGGCTATCCGCAGGAATTCCACGAGCGCCGGAAGGGCGCGGTGCTCATGACGCCGGAGCTGACGCCGGGCGACCTGCTCTACCTGCCGCGCGGGCAGTATCACGACGCCCTGGCATCGAGCGAAGCGAGCCTCCATCTTACCTTCGGTGTGACGCAGGCCACCGGGCACGACGTGCTGATGCAGCTCGCCGACGCCTTCGTCGACGATCCGCTGTTCCGCAAGCCCTTCCCGCCGTTCGACGACGAAGCGGCACACGAGGCGCATGTGCGCGCGCTGGCGGACCGTATGCGGGACATCGTCGCCGATCCGGCGTCGTCGGATGGCTTGCGCCGGTTCCAGCACGATCGCGCCTTCCTCTTCTGCTATCCGCAATACGATCTGCCCGACCGCAGCGACCCCGTGATCTTCCGGGTGCAAAGCCTCAAGGCGCGGCTCGTGCGGCGCGGCGCCGCCCATCAGCTGCAGACGCAAGGCGGCAAGGCCGTCCTCGGCGAGGCCGACGCGAAGCTGGCGGACTGGGTGCTGTCGCGCGACTTCTTTTCCGCGGACGAGCTCGCCGAGACCGCGCGCCGCCATGGGCTGGCCGACGCGTCGGCCGCGGTCGAGACCTTCCGGAATGCCGGGTTGATTGCGCCGATTTGACGTGCGGCAGGCGAAACTTCGGCTTGATATGGCGATACGGAGCGCCGTATATACCAAGATATGGTGACCACGCCGCCCAATCGTCCGTCCATGACACCCGCCGTTCAGGGCGGCGCCACCATCCCGCAGCAGCCGGCGCGGCAGGACACGCCGAAGCGGACCGCCGATCGGCCCACATATGCGGCCGCGGGCACGCACCACCCGGCCGACGTCGACGCCGCCGCGCGCAGGCTCGATGTCCTGCTGGCGAAAGACGCGAACGGCGAGCCGCGCAAGGACGTGCCGCGGCGCGGCTTCTATCTCAACATCGTCGTCTGACCGGTCCGCCGGCAGGTTCTACGCTTCGAGGCCCATGAGCCCGCGCGCGAAGGCGTCGGCATCGAAGGGCTTGAGGTCGTCGGCGCCTTCGCCGACGCCGACGGCGCGGATCGGGATGGCGAATTTCTCCGCCAGCGCCACCAGCACGCCGCCCTTGGCCGAGCCGTCGAGCTTGGTGACGACCAGGCCGGTGATCGGCAGCATCTCGCGGAAGGTCGAAACCTGGCTGAGCGCATTCTGGCCGGTCGTCGCGTCGAGCACCAACAGGCAATCCTGCGGCGCTTCCGGGTCGAGCTTCTTCAGCACGCGGGCGACCTTTTCGAGCTCGGCCATCAGGTTCGCCTTGTTGTGCAGGCGGCCCGCGGTGTCGATCAGCAGCACGTCCGCATTGTCCCGCTGCGCCTGCTGCAAGGCGTCGTAGGCGAGGCCCGCCGAATCCGCGCCTTGCGGGCGGGATATCACCGGGCAGCCGCTGCGCTCGCCCCAGATCTTGAGCTGCTCCACGGCGGCGGCGCGGAAGGTGTCGCCCGCCGCCAGCACGACGCGCTTGCCGTCGTCGCGCATCGCCTTGGCGAGCTTGCCGATGGTCGTGGTCTTGCCGGTGCCGTTAACGCCGATGACGAGGATCACGTGGGGCTTCTTTGCCGGGTCAATTCCGACCGGCTTCGCGACGGGGGCGAGGATGGCGGCGATCTCGGAAGCGAGCGCCCGGCGCACCGCCTCGGGCGTGACGTCCTTCTCGAACCGCGTGTCGGCGATCTTTCCGGCGAGCTTCGCTGCCGTCGCCGGCCCGACGTCGGCGGCGATCAGCACCTCTTCGAGACCCTCGATCGCTTCCTCGTCGAGTTTTCGCCGGGTGAAGACCGACGAGATGCCGTCGACGATCCGATTGGAGGATTTCGAGAGGCCGGCGCGCAGGCGGCCGAGCCAGCCTTGGCCGCTCATGCGGCGGCCCCGCTCAGGATCTGCCCGATGAGCCTGTCGCCGCTCGCAGCGGCGACGCGCGCTCTGACCAACGTGCCGTCGGCGACCGGCGCGTCGAGCGCGATCGGGGCGAAATGCTCGGTGCGTCCCCTACCGTCCCGCTCCACCAGGACCTGCGCCGTGCTTCCGACGCGGGCGGCGAGAAAGGCCGCCGCCGCCGTTGCGCCTGCGTCCCTCAGCCGGGCGGCGCGCTCGCGGCGGACCGGCTTCGGAAGCTGCGGCATGCGCGCGGCCGGCGTGCCCGGCCGCGCCGAATAGGGGAAAACGTGCAGCCAGGTGAGACCGCAATCTGCGACGAGGTCCAGCGAGGCCTGGAACATCTCCTCCGTCTCGGTCGGGAATCCCGCGATCAGGTCCGCGCCGAACACGACGTCCGGGCGGAGGTCGCGCACCCGCCGGCAGAACGCGACCGCATCGGCCCGCGTGTGGCGGCGCTTCATGCGCTTCAGGATCATGTCGTGGCCGGCCTGGAGCGACAGGTGGAGATGCGGCATCAGCCGCGGCTCGCGGGCGATCAGATCGAGCAGGTCGTCGTCCACCTCGACAGCGTCGATCGAGGAGAGGCGCAGCCTCCGCAGCTCCGGCACCAAAGTCAGCAGCCGGCGGGCAAGCTGGCCGAGGCTGGGCCGGCCCGGCAGATCGGCGCCATAAGAGGTGATGTCGACGCCGGTCAGCACGATCTCGTTGTACCCGGCTTCGACCAGAAGGCGCGCCTGCTCGACCACCGCGCCCGCGGGAACCGAGCGGCTGTTGCCGCGCCCGTAGGGGATGATGCAGAAGGTGCAGCGATGGTCGCAGCCGTTCTGCACCTGGACGAAAGCGCGGGCGCGGTCCTCGAAGCCGGTGATCAGGTGATGCGCCGTCTCTTCGGTCGCCATGATGTTGCCGACATCCACACGCGGGCCGCCAGCGCCGGCGTAACTCTCGGGCCGCAGCTTCTCGCCGTTGCCGATGACGCTGTCCACTTCGGGCATCGCGGCGAAACCGTCCGCGCCGACCTGGGCGGCGCAGCCGGTGACGATGATGCGGGCGCCGGGGTTCTCGCGCCTTGCCTTCCGGATCGCCTGGCGCGCCTGGCGCTCGGCTTCGGCGGTCACGGCGCAGGTGTTGAAGATGATGGCATTGCCGAGCCCCGCATCCCGCGCGTGCCGGCGCATGACCTCGGACTCGAAGGCGTTGAGCCGGCAGCCGAAGGTGACGACCTGCGGATCGCGGCTCATGGGGCGAGCTCTCCCTTGAAGCTGACGGCGACCGGCCCGGTCAGCACAACATGGCCGTTCTCCAGCCAGTCGACTGACAGTGCACCGCCGTCGACGTCGATCTCGACCGTGCGGCCGGCCAGCCCGCGGCGGGCGGCGGCGACGCCCGTGGCGCAGGCGCCGGAGCCGCAGGCCAGCGTGATGCCGACGCCGCGCTCCCAGACCCGAAGGCGGATCTTGTCCTTGCCCGTTATCGAGGCGACTTCGACGTTGGTGCGCTCGGGGAACAGCGGATGGCGCTCGATCTCGGGGCCGTACCGCTCCAGGTCGACCGCCTCGGTGTCGCCGACGAAGAAGACGCAGTGTGGGTTGCCCATGCCGACGGCGACCGGATCGGCGAGCGGGCCCACCGCGAGCGGCAGCGCCAGCGTGTCGCAGTCGCGCGCGAGCGGGATGTCCCGCCAGCCCGTGCGGGCCGCGCCCATGTCGACGGCATAGAGCCCATCGCCCCGTTTTTCCGCGCGGAGAAGCCCCGCGATCGTCTCGATGGCGAGGGTATCGCCACCCGTCTCCGCCATCACGGCGGCGGCGACGCAGCGCGTGCCGTTGCCGCAGGCGCCGGCCTCGCTGCCGTCCTGGTTATGAAAGCGGAAGGCGACGTCGGCCTGGCCGTTCTTCGGCGGATCGACGAAGACGAGCTGGTCGAACCCGACCCCGCGGTGCCGGTCGCCGATCGCGCGCATCCGCTCGGCGGAAAGGGCGATTTTGCCCTTGCGCCGATCGATCACGACGAAGTCGTTGCCGAGGCCGTGCATCTTGGTGAAGGGGATCATGGCTCCTGTCCCTGCCGTCCCGCCTTATATGGTCGCGGCGGGCCGCAAGTCTAGGAAATTAAGGGTTTTCGGGCCGGGTAGTCGGCTTGACTCGGTTCCATCGCAGGAGTACAAGCCGGCCAGCCTTTAGAGAAAAGCAGGTGACCCGTAGGTCCCGAGGGGCTACGCCAGTCCGCGAGGTTCGCGCACTGGCGCGTTTCGCGTTGTCCGGCCCTGGTCGGGGCAGGCGAAGCGAGGCGATGGCGCAGGATATGGCACAGGACGGCTCATGTTCGACAGTCTGACCACCCGATTGGGCGACGTGCTCGACCGCTTGAAGCGGCGCGGCGCGCTCAAGGAGCAGGACGTCGAGGCGGCGCTCCGCGAGGTGCGGGTCGCGCTGCTGGAAGCCGACGTCGCGCTTCCCGTGGTCCGCGACCTGGTGGCCAAGGTCAAGGAAAAGGCCATCGGCCGCGAGGTGCTGAAGTCGATCACCCCGGGCCAGATGGTCGTCAAGATCGTCCACGACACCTTGGTCGAGACGCTGGGCGGCGAGGGCGAGGACGTCATGCTGCCCGCCGACCCGCCGGGCGCCATCCTGATGGTCGGCCTGCAGGGCTCGGGCAAGACGACGACCACGGCCAAGCTGGCGCTCAGGCTCAAGGACCGCGAGCACAAGAAGGTGCTGATGGCCTCGCTCGACGTCGCCCGGCCCGCGGCGCAGGAACAGCTCAAGATCCTGGGTGAGCAGGCCGGCGTGGCGACGCTGCCGGTCGTCGCCGGGCAGCGCCCGGTCGAGATCGCGCGGCGCGCGATGGAGGCGGGACGTTTCGGCGGCTACGACGTGGTCCTGCTTGATACCGCCGGGCGGCTGCACGTCGACGAGGCGCTGATGGACGAGGTGGCGGCGGTGCGTGACGCCGCCATGCCGCTCGAGACGCTGCTCGTCGCCGACGCCATGACCGGCCAGGACGCGGTCAATGTCGGCAAGGCCTTCCATGATCGGTTGGGCCTCACGGGCATCGTGCTGACCCGCGTCGACGGCGACGCCCGCGGCGGCGCGGCGCTCTCGATGCGCGCGGTCACCGGCTGCCCGATCAAGCTGCTGGGGGTCGGCGAGAAGCTCGACGCGCTGGAAGCCTTCCATCCCGACCGCATCGCCGGCCGCATCCTCGGCATGGGCGACGTGGTGAGCCTGGTGGAGAAGGTCGCCGAAACCGTCGAGGCCGAGGATGCGGAAAAGCTCGCCGCAAAGCTCGCCAAGGGCGAGATGGATCTCAACGATCTCGCCGAGCAGCTTCGCCAGATCCGCAAGATGGGCGGCATGTCGGGCCTGATGGGCCTGCTGCCGGGCGTCGCCAAGATGAAGAACCAGTTGGCGCAGGCGAATATCGACGAGTCGATCGTCAAGCGCCAGGAGGCGATCATCCAGTCGATGACGCCGCACGAGCGCCGCCGGCCGCAGGTCATTCAGGCCTCGCGCAGGCGGCGCATCGCGACCGGGTCCGGCACCACGGTGCCGGAGGTGAACAAGCTGCTCAAGCAGTTCATGACGATGAACAAGATGATGAAGAAAGTCGGCAAGATGGGAAAGAAGGGCATGCTGCGCGGCGGGTTTCCGCCGATGCCGGGTATGCCCGGCATGCCGCCCCGATTCTAGATATTCGACGAAAGACGAGGGAAACGAAAAGCGATGTCATTGAAAATCCGGTTGGCGCGCGGTGGCGCCAAGAAGCGGCCCTTCTATCGTATCGTGGTGGCGGATTCCCGCATGCCGCGCGACGGGCGGTTCATCGAGCGGGTCGGCACCTACAATCCGATGCTCGCCAAGGATCACCCCGAGCGGATCACCCTGCAGGCCGAGCGCATCCAGCATTGGCTGAAGGTCGGCGCGCTGCCGTCCGACCGCGTCGCGCGGTTCCTGGGACAGGCGGAGATCATCGCCATGCCGACCTGGCGCGAGCAGCCGCAGAAGAGCGCGCCCCGGCCCAAGACGCTGGAGCGGCTGGCGGCGCGCGAGGAGAAGCAGAAGGCTTCCGCGGAGGCGGCGAAGGAAGCCGCGGCGGCGGCGGCAGCGGCCGAGCCTGCGCCTGCCGCAGCGGAAGCCGAGCCTGCGCCGGCCGCAGAGGAAGAGAAGACGGAGGGCTGAGCCCGCCGGTATTGGACGGAGCCTGGAACGGAGCCTTGAACGGAGCCATGGCGCAGCAAGCGGACATGCAGAATCGCAAGGTCTGCATCGGGGTGATAGCGGGGGCGCACGGAGTCAACGGACTCGTGCGCGTCAAGAGCTTCACCGCCGATCCCGAGGACGTGGCGGCCTACGGGCCGGTCACGGACGCCGCCGGCCTGCGCCGTTTCCGCATCGAGGTGACCGGCGCGGCCCGCGACATGCTGCTCGCGCGCATCGACGGGGTGGCCGACCGCAACGCCGCCGAGGCGCTGCGCGGGGTCGAGCTTCATGTGGAGCGCGACCGGCTGCCCGCGCCCGATGCGGACGAGTTCTACCACGCGGATCTCATCGGCCTGGCCGCCCGGTCGAAGGACGGGAGCGAGATCGGCGCCGTCACCGCGCTCTACGACTACGGCGCCGGCGACATGATCGAGATCCGCACCGCCGGCGGGCGCGTCGAGCTGCTGCCTTTCACCAAGTCGGTCGTTCCCGAGGTCGACCTGGAGCATGGCTTTGTCGTGATCGATCCGCCGTCGGAGACTTATGCCCGGCCGGAAGACGAGCGCCCAGAGGACGAGCGTGTGGAGGCCGGCACATGAGCTGGGACGTCCGCGTGCTGACGATCTTCCCGGAGATGTTTCCAGGGCCGCTCGGCGAATCGCTGGCGGGCAAGGCGGCGGCGGACGGCCTCTGGTCGCTCCGCACGGTCAATATCCGGGATTTCGCGCCGGACCGCCATGCCACGGTCGACGATTCGCCCTTCGGCGGCGGGCCGGGCATGGTCATGCGGCCGGACGTCGTCCACGCCGCGCTGGAATCGGTTGCGGGCGCGCCCGGGCCGGTAATCTACCTCACGCCTCGGGGCCGGCCGCTGGACCAGGAAACGGTGCGCGGCCTCGCGCGCGGCGCGGGAATGACCGTGCTGTGCGGCCGCTACGAAGGCGTCGACGAGCGGGTGCTCGAAGCCCATGACGTCGTCGAGGTCAGCCTCGGCGACTTCGTGCTGTCCGGCGGCGAGCCTGCGGCGATCGCGCTGATCGATGCTTGCGTGCGCCTGCTTCCGGGCGTGATGGGCGCGGAGGAATCGCTCGAGGAAGAGAGCTTTCAGGCGGGCCTGCTGGAATACCCGCACTACACGCGGCCGGCCGAATGGCAGGGCCGCAGGGTGCCGGAGGTCCTTTTGTCCGGGCATCACGAGAATATCCGCGCCTGGCGGCGCGAACAGGCTGAACGCGTCACGCGGGAACGGCGGCCCGATCTCTGGGCGCGCGCGGTCGCGCGGATTTAGGACGCGCAGATTTAGAGAGCGAGGACGGAAAGATGGATATCATTCAAGAAGTAGAAAAAGAGCAGCTGGCGAAGCTGACGGGCGGCCGTCAGATTCCGGAGTTCCGGCCCGGCGACACGATCCGCGTCAACGTGAAGGTCGTCGAAGGCACCCGCGAGCGCATCCAGGCGTTCGAGGGCGTCTGCATCGCCCGCAGGAACGCGGGCCTGAACAGCGCCTTCACGGTGCGCAAGATCAGCTATGGCGAAGGGGTGGAGCGCGTCTTCCCGCTCTACAGCCCGCGCGTCGAGGGAATCGAGGTCGTCCGCCGCGGTTCTGTGCGGCGCGCGAAATTGTACTATCTTAGAGGACGCCGGGGTAAATCCGCTCGCATCGCGGAAGAAACGAGCCAGCGCCGCGGGCAGGGCGTGGCCGTGCCGGAAACCGGCACGGCCGAGAGCCGGGACGGTGACGGAGGGACGGAGGCGTAGCCCGCCGGCGCAACGCCGGGTACGCGAATAACGAGCGGCGGCCGGCGAAGCCGCCGCGGGAGCCGAGTAAAGGGAATGAGCAAGCCGCGGACGCTGTTCGAGAAGATCTGGGATGGGCATGTCGTCGACGTCGAGAAGGACGGCACCTGCCTGCTCTACATCGACCGCCACCTCACCCATGAGGTGACGACGCCCCAGCCCTACGAAGGGCTCCGCGTCACCGGGCGCAAGGTGCGCCGCCCGGACCTGACGCTCGCCGTCATCGACCACAATATCGCGACGGACCGCAGCGAAGGCATTCCCGACGATTCGAAGCTCCAGATCGATACGCTGATCGCCAATTGCGCCGAGTTCGGCGTCGAGCTGTTTCATTTCACCGACTCGCGTAACGGCATCGTACACATCATCGGCCCGGAGCAGGGCTTCACCCTGCCGGGCACCACGCTGGTCTGCGGCGACAGCCATACCGCGACGCACGGCGCGTTCGGCGCGCTCGCCTTCGGCATCGGCACGTCGGAGGTCGAGCACGTGCTCGCCACCCAGACCCTGATCCAGGCGCCGGCGAAGAGCATGCGCGTCATGGTGAACGGCAACCTGCCTTTCGGCTGCACCGCCAAGGATTTGATCCTGGCGATCATCGGTAAGATCGGCACCGCGGGCGGCACCGGCTGCGTCATCGAATACGCCGGCCCGGCGATCGAGGCGCTCTCGATGGAAGGGCGGATGACGATCAGCAACATGACGATCGAGGCGGGCGCGCGCGCCGGCCTGATCGCGCCGGACGAGAAGACCTTCGCCTATCTGAAAGGCCGGCCGATGGCGCCGAAGGGCGCGATGTGGGACGAGGCGGTCGCGTATTGGAAGACGTTGCCGTCGGACAAGGGCTCGCGCTACGACAAGGAAGTGACGCTCGACGTGTCCGAGATCGTGCCGCTGACCACCTGGGGCACGAGCCCGGAGGACGTCGTGCCGATCACCGGCGTCGTTCCCGATCCGATAAACGCCGCGAGCGAGGCGAAGCGCGACAGCATGAAGCGGGCGCTCGACTACATGGGTCTCACCCCCGGCACCAAGATCGCCGACATTTCGATCGACCGCGTCTTCGTCGGCTCCTGCACCAACGGCAGGATCGAGGACCTGCGCGCGGTCGCCGCCGTCGCCAAAGGCCGCAAGGTCGCCGATGGCGTGCGCGCGATGATCGTCCCCGGCTCGGGCCTCGTGAAAGAGCAGGCGGAGCGCGAGGGAATCGCCGACATCCTGATCGAAGCCGGCTTCGAATGGCGCGAGCCCGGCTGCTCGATGTGCCTGGCGATGAACACCGACCGGCTGGAGCCGGGCGAGCGCTGCGCGTCCACGACCAATCGCAATTTCGTCGGCCGCCAGGGCCGCGACGGCCGCACCCATCTGGTGAGCCCGGCGATGGCGGCGGCGGCGGCCGTCACGGGTCATCTGACGGATGTGCGGGATCTGATGCAATGACGATGTCCTCGGGATTCTCGAAGAAAGACAATGCCGGCGGCTTGCCAGCCGACCTGCAAGGCATAGATCGCCTTTTCGGGCGCGACCTTCGCAGCAGGGGATGGGTCGTCGACCTGGGCCGCGTCGGCCGGGACGGGGCGGGACGCAGCGAATTGCGCAGCCGGATGGACGAGACGCCGGACCCGGCGATGATCTGGGTCATGCGCGGCCGGCGGCGCTGATCGAAACGGAGGAAGCAGGAATGGAGAAGTTCACCAAGATCACGGGCATCGCGGCGCCGATGAACATGATCAACATCGACACCGACCAGATCATTCCGAAGCTCCACCTGCGGACGATCAAGCGCACCGGGCTCGGCAAGGTCGTGTTCGAGGAGCTGCGCTTCAACACCGACGGCAGCGAGAAGCCGGAGTTCATCCTCAATCAGGAGCCATACCGCAAGGCGCAGATCATCGTCGCCGGCGACAACTTCGGCTGCGGCTCGTCGCGCGAGCACGCGCCCTGGGCGCTGCTCGATTTCGGCATCCGCTGCGTCATATCGACCAGCTTCGCCGACATCTTCTACAACAACTGCTTCAAGAACGGCATCCTGCCGGTCACGGTCTCGAAGAAGGACCTCGACGCGCTGATGGCCGATGCGTCCGACCGGGAGCACCCGGAGCTGACCGTCGATCTCGAGAAGCAGGAGATCACGCGCCCGAACGGCCCGAAGGTGAAGTTCAAGGTCGACGAATTCCGCCGCGAATGCCTGCTCAAGGGCCTCGACGACATCGGGCTGACCATGCAGAAGAGCGCGAAGATCGACGCCTTCGAGGCGAAGCAGCGTCAGGATCAGCCCTGGCTGTACCGTTGAGCGGGCGCCGGGAAGAAGGATAGTCATGGCAGCGCCTCGCACCCTGTTCGACAAGATTTGGGCAGGCCATCTCGTCGACGAGCTGGATGACGGCGTCTATCTGCTCTACATCGACCGGCACCTGCTGCACGAGGTGCTCTCGCCGCAGGCCTTCGAAGGGCTGAGGATGGAGGGGCGCCGGGTCCGCCGGACGAATGCGACGCTCGCGGTGGCCGATCACAACGTGCCGACCTCGGACCGGGACAAGGGCATCGAGGACCCGGAATCCCGCCTGCAGGTCGAGACGCTCAGCCTCAACTGCAAGGAATTCGGCGTGCCGCTGTTCGACATGCTCGATGCGCGCCAGGGCATCGTCCACGTGATCGGGCCGGAGCAGGGCTTCACGTTGCCGGGCGTCACGCTGGTCTGCTGCGACAGCCATACCGCGACGCATGGCGCGTTCGGCGCGCTCGCCTTCGGCATCGGCACGTCGGAAGGCGAGCATGTGCTGGCGACGCAGACCCTGCGCGCCCACCGGCCGGCGAACATGCGGGTGCTGGTCGACGATCCGCTGCCTTTCGGCTGCACCGCCAAGGACCTCATCCTCGCCGTGATCGGCCAGATCGGCACGGCGGGCGGCACCGGCCACGTCATCGAATATTGCGGGCGCGCCATTCGCGACCTCTCGATGGAGGGGCGGATGACCGTCAGCAACATGACGATCGAGGCGGGCGCGCGCGCCGGCCTGATCGCGCCGGACGAAAAGACCTTCGCCTATCTGAAGGGCCGGCCGATGGCGCCCTCGGGCGCGGCCTGGGACAAGGCGGTGGCCTATTGGAAGACGCTGCCCTCCGACGAGGGCGCGGTCTACGACCGCGAGGTCCGGATCGACGTTGCCAGGATCGTGCCCCAGGTCACATGGGGGACGAGCCCCGAGGACGTCGTCCCGATCACCGGCGTCGTGCCCGACCCGAAGGACGCGCCGAGCGAGGCCAAGGGCAAGGCGATGAAGCGCTCGCTCGACTATATGGGGCTTGCTCCCGGCACGCCCATGACCGACATCGAGGTCGACAACGTTTTCATCGGTTCCTGCACCAACAGCCGGATCGAGGATCTGCGCGCCGCCGCGGCCGTCGCCAAGGGCCGCAAGGTCCCGGCGCATGTCCGCGCCATGGTTTCGCCCGGCTCGACCATCATCAAGCATCAGGCGGAAAAGGAAGGCCTCGACCGGATCTTCCGCGAGGCGGGCTTCGAATGGCGTGAGGCGGGCTGCTCCATGTGCCTCGGCATGAACCCGGACCGCGTGCCGCCCGGCAAGCGCTGCGCGTCGACCTCGAACCGCAATTTCGAGGGGCGCCAAGGCCGCGATTCGCGCACCCATCTGGTGAGCCCGGCGATGGCGGCCGCGGCCGCGGTCACCGGGCGGCTCACCGACGTCCGCGACCTGATGAGCTAGCCCGATGGCCGTCCGTCCCCGCACGCTGGTCGAGAAGATCTGGGAAAACCACCTGGTCGACTCGCCGGAAGCGGACGGCACCAGCCTGATCTATATCGATCGTCATCTGATTCACGAAGGCTCGACGCCGCAGGCTTTCGAAGGGCTCAGGCTCGCCGGCCTGCCGGTCAGGCGGCCGGAAGCGACGCTCGGCGTCGTCGACCACGTCGTGCCGACGCAGGACCGCGCCAAGGGCATCGCCGAGGACAGCGCGCGCATCATGCTGGAATCGATGGTGAAGAACTGCGCGGCGTTCGGCGTCGAGATGTTCGACATGTTCGATCCGCGGCAGGGGATATGCCATGTCGTCGGACCGGAGCAGGGCTTCACGCTGCCCGGCATGACGATGGTCTGCGGCGACAGCCATACCGCGACGCATGGCGCTTTCGGCGCGCTCGCCTTCGGCATCGGCACGTCGGAGGTCGAGCATGTCCTGGCGACCCAGACGCTCCTGCAGCAGCCGATGAAGAGCATGCGGGTGACTGTGGATGGGCCGTTGCCGGCGGGCTGCACGGCGAAGGACGTCGTGCTGGCGATCATCGGCAAGATCGGCACGGCGGGTGGCACCGGGCATGCCATCGAATATGCCGGCGAGGCGATCCGCGACCTGCCGATGTCCGGGCGGATGACCGTCTGCAACATGACGATCGAAGCGGGCGCCCGCGCCGGCATGATTGCGCCGGACGAGACGACCTTCGCGTTCCTGAAGGGCCGGCCCCGCGCGCCGCACGGGGCGGAATGGGATCGCGCGGTCGCGCACTGGCGGACGCTCAGGTCGGACGACGGCGCGGTCTTCAGCAAGGAAGTGCGCCTCGACGCCGCCGAAATCGAGCCGCAGGTCACCTGGGGCACCAGCCCGCAGGACGTGGTCGCGGTCGGCGGTGTGATTCCCGATCCCATGCGCGAGCCCGATCCGATGAAGCGGCTGGCGATGGAAAAGGCGCTGCGCTACATGGGCCTCGCGCCCGGCACGCGGATGACGGACATCCCCGTGGACCGGGTGTTCATCGGCTCCTGCACGAACAGCCGAATCGAGGACCTGCGCGCCGCCGCCGAAGTGGCGCAGGGCCGGCGGGTGGCGGAGGGCGTGCGGGCCATGGTCGTTCCCGGCTCCGGGCAGGTGAAGTCGGCGGCGGAGGCCGAGGGCCTCGATCGCATCTTCCGCGACGCCGGTTTCGAGTGGCGCGAGCCTGGGTGCTCCATGTGCATCGGCATGAACGAAGACCGCATCGCGCCGGGTGAGCGCTGCGCCTCGACGTCCAACCGCAACTTCGAAGGCCGCCAGGGCCGCGACGGCAGGACGCATCTCGTGAGCCCGGCGATGGCGGCAGCCGCCGCGATTGCCGGTCGCTTCGTCGACGTTCGCGCGCTACAAGACTGACCGGCCGCACGAACCGCCCCGATAGGGAGCCGCCAAGCTCCTGTGATGGCTGGCACTTGCCGCGAATCGGGGATATGCGATGACGACGCCATGCTGCGATGAAGGAGAAAAAGGGTGGCTGCCAATAAGAAACTGCTGATTCTGCCGGGCGACTATGTGGGTCCGGAGGTGATGGATCAGGTAAAGCGGGTAATCCGCTGGATGGAGTCGCGCCGGGCCGTCCGCTTCGAAGTCGACGAGCGGCCGTTCGGCGGCGCTTCCTGCGACGCATACGGCACGCCGCTGAGCGACGAGACGCTGGCGATGGCAAAGGCGGCCGACGCCGTCCTGATGGGCGCCGTCGGCGGGCCGAAATACAACGACCTGCCGCGCGACCTGCGGCCGGAGGCGGGGCTGCTGCGCTTGCGCAAGGAAATGGACCTGTTCGCCAATCTTCGTCCCGCCGTGACGTTCGATGCCTTGCTCGAGGCATCGACGCTGAAGCCGGAGGTCGTGAAGGGGCTGGACCTGTTGATCGTCCGCGAGCTTACGTCGGGCATTTATTTCGGCCAGCCGCGCGGCATCGAAACCATGCCCGGCGGCGGCCGCCGCGCCGTCGACACCCAGGCCTATACCGAATCGGAGATTCGCCGCGTGGCGGAGGTCGCCTTCGAGCTCGCGCGGACCCGGCGCAATAAGCTGCTTTCGGTGGACAAGGAAAACGTCATGGCCACCGGCGTCCTGTGGCGCGAAGTGGTCACGGCGCTGCACCGTGAGAAATTCAGCGACGTCGAGCTCGAGCACATGTATGCCGACAACTGCGCCATGCAGCTCGTCCGCAACCCGCGGCAGTTCGACGTGATCGTCACCGACAACCTGTTCGGCGACATCCTGTCGGACTGCGCCTCGATGCTGACGGGCTCCCTCGGGATGCTGCCTTCCGCATCGCTCGGCGCGCCGGACGCGACGGGCCGCCGCCTGGCCGTCTACGAGCCGGTGCACGGAAGCGCGCCCGACATCGCCGGCAAGAACATGGCCAATCCGCTGGCGGCGGTCCTCAGCTTCTCGATGCTGCTGCGCTATTCCTTCGGTCTGGCCGACGAGGCGTCGCTGATAGAGAAGGCCACCCAGTCGATTCTGAACGGCGGCGTCCGCACGGCCGATATCATGTCGGCGGGCATGGCCAAGGTTTCGACCAACGTGATGGTCGACGTGCTGCTCAAGGAGCTCGACAAGTCGGCGGCGTGAAATTCCCGTTTCCATTTGCCGAGGCGGGCGTTAATATCCCGCCCGTTGGTCCGATGAGGAGTTGCAGCGATGCATAGGCTTGTCACAGCCATCCTGGCCGCCTTCGGGGCTCTCGTGATCGCGGGAAACGCCGTTGCATGCCCGGCGAGCGCGTCCGACGGCAACGGCCAGCAGACGGTCATGACCGGCACTGGCACTACTCAGACACCGATGCCGGGTAAACCCGGCGGATAAGGCCGGCGTGTACCGCCGGCCCGCTTGCGCGCCGGCGGCTTTCCTGACGATGTCAGAAGACCGCGGAGCGCAAAGCGAACTCCGCGGTTTTGCATTTGTGGCGGCTTGTATTTCCTCGTCCGCCGTCTTAGGTGAAGCCGGATATTGAACCGACCGCCGCCGGGCCAGAGCCCCGGGGCGGCGAGCTGATGGAGCCTGTGACGATGGGTTATCGTGTGGCAGTGGTAGGGGCGACCGGAAATGTCGGCCGCGAGATATTGCAGATCCTGGCCGAGCGGGCCTTCCCGGTCGACGATGTGGTAGCGCTGGCGTCGGAGCGCTCCATCGGCAAACAGGTGTCCTTCGGCGATACCGAGATCCTGAAGGTCGGCAATCTCGCCGACTACGACTTCCGCAACACCGATATCGTGCTGTCGTCGCCCGGCGCCTCGGTCTCGGCCGTTCATTCGCCGCGGGCCGCGAAGGCGGGCGCCGTCGTGATCGACAATACCTCCTTTTTCCGCATGGACCCGGACGTTCCGCTCGTCGTGCCCGAGGTCAACGAGGAAGCGATCGCCGGCTATGCGAAGAGGAACATCATCGCCAATCCGAATTGCTCGACGATCCAGATGGTGGTGGCGCTGAAGCCGCTGCACGACATCGCGCGCATCCGCCGGATCGTCGTGGCGACGTACCAGTCGGTCTCCGGCGCGGGCAAGGATGGGATGGACTCTTTGTTCGACGAGACGCGGCGGATCTACATGAACGAGCTGATCCGCCCGGAAAAGTTCACCAAGCAGATCGCCTTCAACGTCATCCCCCATATCGACAAGTTCATGGATGACGGCTCGACCAAGGAAGAATGGAAGATGATGGTCGAGACGAAGAAGATCCTCGATCCGAAGATCGCCGTCTCGGCGACCTGCGTGCGCGTCCCGGTCTTCGTCGGGCACGGCGAGGCGATCAACGTCGAGTTCGAGCGCCCGATCTCGGCGGAGGAGGCGCGGGCCGCACTGCGCGACGCGCTCGGCGTCGTGGTGCTGGACGAGCGCGACGACGGCGGCTATGTCACGCCGAAGGAAGCGACCGGCGAGGACGCCGTCTTCGTCAGCCGGCTGCGCGAGGATCCGACGGTCGAGCATGGCCTGTCCATGTGGGTCGTCTCCGACAACCTGCGCAAGGGCGCGGCGCTCAACGCCGTGCAGATCGCCGAGGCCCTGATCGGCGGCTATCTGCAGCGCAAAGCCGCGTAGAGGCCGCTGGCCCCAGTCAATTCGTTGAAGAGCGCCGCCGGAAAATCCCAGGCGGCGCTTTTTATTGGCCAAATAATAATCGCACATATTAATTGGTCATTTGCAGATAATATAATATGCGCACATTTTATTTAGCGGATAGGCTCAGCCGTGAAGAGCCGCGGCGGGGCGAGAAGCGCGTCCTGTCCGGCGATGAGCGGCAGGTCGGGCGTTCCGTCCGTGGCCAATGCGAGGACCGCATGCGTGGCGGAAACGGCTTGGGAAAGGGCATCCGCCAGGACCGCGCGCCGCAGCAGCCGCCCCAGCAGAAGCGCCGCAAAAAGGTCCCCGGCTCCGTATCCGGCAACCGGCAGGCGCGGCGTGGCGACGCGCCAGGCGCGGGCGCCGTCGTCGGCGATGGTGTGGACGGCGTCCCCGTCGACGATCCCCGTCACCACCGCAGTACGCGGGCCCATGCTTCGCAAGGCGCGCGCCGCCGCGAGCGCGCCGTCGACGCTCGATGCGCCGATGCCCGTCAGGCATTCCGCCTCATAGGCGTTGGGCGTCACGACGTCGGCGGCAGCGATGCCCCGCTGTTGGTAGAAACCGACGATGCCGTCCTCGACGTACCGCCGCCCGTGGTCGCCGATCACGGGATCGCAGAGGTAAAGCGCGTCCGGCCGCACGGCGCGGATACGGCGTACCGCGTCCGTGACGGCCAAGCCCGTTTCCGCCGCGCCGAGGTAGCCCGAGATCGCGCCTTCGCAACGGGGCCACAGGCCGAGCTCCCCGAGCCCCTCGAGCAACGCCTCGACATCGCCGCTCGGCACGATCCGGCCCCGGTGGCGGCCATGGGCGGGATGATTCGAAAAGACGACGGTATCGACGCGCCAGACATCGAAGCCCAGGCGCTGCAGCGGGAAAACGGCGGCGCTGTTGCCGACATGCCCGGCGGCGACCGCGGACTGAACGGAAAGGATGCCCATAGCCGGGCCAATCTATGCCAATCGGACCCGCCCCGCCATTGCGGGCGCGGCGCCCCGCGATATAGTCGGCAAGATCAGCAAAGCCGGAGATACCTCGCCATGTACCTCGCCATGACGCACGCCTACCGCCCACGCCGCAGCATGCTCTACATGCCCGGATCGAATGCCCGCGCCATCGATAAGGGCCGGAGCCTGGCCGCCGACGCGATCATCTTCGATATCGAGGACGCGGTCGCGGTCGAGGCGAAGTCGCTCGCGCGCGACCAGATTACGGCCGCCATCGCGGCGGGCGGATACGGCGACAAGGAGCTGATCGTCCGCATCAACGGGCTCGGCAGCGAATGGTTCGATGCCGACATATCGGCGATCGCGGCGTCGGGCGCCGACGGGATCCTGTTGCCGAAGGTGGAGAGCGCCGCAGCCGTGCGCGACACCGAAAAACGCCTCGCGGACGCCGGCGCGCCGGCAAGCATGGCGATCTGGTGCATGATGGAAACGCCGCTCGGAATCCTGCGGTCGGCGGATATCGCCGCGGCATCGCCCCGCATCGCCGGCATGATCATGGGCACGAACGACCTGGCGCTCGAGCTGCGTTGTCGCCAGACGCCCGACGGCGCGGCCTTTCTGACGAGCTTCGGCCTTTGCATCCTCGCGGCCCGGGCGCATGGGCTTGCCGTCATCGATGCGGTGTACAACGATCTCGCCGACGACGAAGGCTTCGCCGAAAGCTGCCGGCGCGGCAGGACCCTGGGCTTCGACGGAAAGTCGCTGATCCACCCGAAGACCATCGACGCGGCGAACCGGCTCTACGGCCCGAGCGCGGAAGAAGTCGCCTGGGCCCGGAAGATTGCGGACGCTTTCGAGCAGGCGCGGGCGGAAGGCCTGGGCGTCATCAAGGTCGACGGGAAAATGGTCGAGGAACTGCATGTCCGTGAGGCGCAGCGGCTTCTCGCCATGGCGGACCGCCTCGCCGGAAGTTGACACAAGTCACGGTCCAATGGTCAGAGAATAAAAGCCACGGCGTGAAACATTCGCTTAGACAAAGTTGTTTCCGACAATGTGAAATCAGAAAATCTGCAATACAGACCCAGTATAATTCGCCGGGTCAGTGGAATTCTTGGTTGTGACATTGCGGGCAGGTTGATATAAGAAAGGCGTCGGGTCTGCATTCCGGAGTTGGTGGGACCACCGGAGCACAATCCTACCCGACGCCTTTCCGAGCCGACAGGCTCTCGGCCGCGAAAGCGGACCCTGGCTCCATCCAAAAACCGGCAGACACCCTGGCGAAGACGCTGCCGGCGGCGGATGGACCGCGTTCCGACCGCGGTGTCGCCACCCGTCGAAACGCAGGCCGACGAACACGCTCGATCCCGTCGCGGCGCGCGACGCGCCGTCCCCGGAGAAACCGCCACTATCCGCAGCGCCTGCCAACGCGTGGCTGGCGCCGCACCGGCCCGGCGGGCGGAAACCCGTCGACCCTCCCTTCCGCCGGGCACAGGGAGGCAACCGGCGAAAGATGGCGGACCCGCAACCTAATCCCCAGGCCGCTGCCTCGTCGGCCGCGACCTGCCGATCTTCCGCCTGCCGGTCTTGCGATCCGGGCAAACCGAAGCGGCTGGACCATCGCTGCGCCGACTCCTCGTACCGGAAGCTCCGGCCGCATCGCCGCCGCATCGCATGGCATCCTGAAACCTGGGCGGCCCGCAAGCCGCTACGGATTGAACGCCACGGTCGCTCGAGCCTGTCTCGGTTCCGCCCTTGGCGTTCGACCGCCCGAAGGCATCTTGGCGCCAGCGCGGAAACCTGATCCGGCCGTGCGGACCCGAAGACCCGCATCGGCCCCTGAAGCTCCGGCTTTGCATCGGCCGGCACACCTTTGGCCTTTCGGCCTCGCGCGTCCGGCAGACGCCAAACAAGAATCTTCAGCGCTTTCACGTACCGATGGAATGGTCGCGCGCGTCGGCAAATAAGTCCATAATAAAAATAGACGATTCTCAAAAAAATTGTGAATAAAACGACAAACGAACCACAAACAATCCACCGCTTATCCCCACAGTTCCCCACAGGAAAATGTTCCGAATACTGACGGGGAACGATTACAGCGCGTTAGCCTTACCGGTGAAGCATGGCAGGAATACCCTGGGGCGCTCCGCCGTTGACTAGTACCGCAATCCGACCTATTCAAAGCTTCGCGTTTCGGCGCGCCTGAGTCTGCGACGACGGGCGCTGCGTCCGCGAATGCATCACGTCTCGCGATCCGCAACTCGGCATAACTCGTACGGAATCCGGCGCCGCAATTCAGAATTCCGGAAGGATGGCATGAACTCGGGAAACAGGCCGCTGTCGCCGCATATCCAGGTGTACCG
Organism: Alphaproteobacteria bacterium; assembly: GCA_009377445.1. Classification (GTDB taxonomy): domain Bacteria; phylum Pseudomonadota; class Alphaproteobacteria; order UBA8366; family UBA8366; genus WHUA01. Next base: position 774,677 of record WHUA01000001.1, read on the forward strand.
ATGGCAATGGACCATGTTGCTGTCGATCACGCACCGCGCGACCGGGATCGCCTTGGCGGCGGGCTCCCTTCTGCTGGTCTGCTGGCTGCTCGCCGTAGCCAGCGGCCCCGATGCGTTCGCCGCGGTCCATGGCTTCGTCGGTTCCTGGTTCGGCCGCCTGTTGCTGTTCGGCTGGACCTGGGCGCTGCTGTATCACCTGTTCAACGGCATACGGCATCTGTTCTGGGATGCCGGCATCGGTTTCGAGCTGCCGGCGGCGCGGGCGTCCGGCTACGCTGTTGTCGCGGCGTCGGTCGCGGCGACGCTTGCGGTCTGGATCGCCGGATACATGTCCGCCGGAGCGTTGGGATGAGCGCACGCACGCCGATCGCCCGGGTCAGGGGTCTCGGGTCCGCCAAGGGCGGCACCCATCACTGGTGGATGCAGCGCGTCACCGCGCTTGCGCTGGCGCCGCTGACCGTTTGGTTCGTGGCGTCGCTGATCCGCCTCGTCGGCGCGGACCACGCGGCCGTCGCCGACTGGCTCGCATCGCCGCTGACGACTGTTTTGATGCTGCTGCTGATCGTGGCGACCTTCCATCACCTGCAGCTCGGCCTGCAGGTGGTCATCGAGGACTATATTCATGGTGAAGCGGCGAAGATCGGCTGCATAATCGGCGTGAAGTTCGCCAGTTTCGCGCTGGCGGTCGCCGCCGGTGTCGCCGTTCTTAAAGTGGCCTTTTGAGCCGCGTGGCGACGGAGAGACGGCAATGAGCCAAGCATATCCCATCATCGATCACGAGTACGACGTGGTCGTCGTCGGCGCAGGCGGCGCCGGCCTCCGCGCCACGGTCGGGCTTGCCGAGGCGGGCCTCAAGACCGCGTGCGTGACGAAGGTCTTCCCGACGCGCAGCCACACGGTCGCGGCCCAGGGCGGCATATCGGCCGCGCTCGGCAACATGGGTCCGGACGACTGGCGCTGGCACATGTACGACACGGTCAAGGGCGCCGACTGGCTCGGCGACCAGGATGCAATCGAATACATGTGCCGCGAGGCGATCCCCTCGATCATCGAGCTGGAGCATTACGGGCTTCCGTTCAGCCGGACCGAGGACGGGAAGATCTACCAGCGGCCGTTCGGCGGCATGACGACGAACTACGGCGAGGGCACGGCGCAGCGGACCTGCGCCGCCGCGGACCGGACCGGCCACGCCATGCTGCACACCCTCTATCAGCAGTCGGTCAAGCATCAGGTCGAGTTCTTCATCGAATATTTCGCGCTCGACCTGATCATGAACGATGAGGGCGACGTCTGCGGCATCATGGCCTGGAACCTCGACGATGGGGCGATCCATCGCTTCCGCGCCAAGATGGTGATCCTCGCGACCGGCGGTTACGGCCGGACATATTTCTCCTGCACCTCCGCCCACACCTGCACGGGCGATGGCGGCGGCATGGTGCTGCGCGCCGGCCTGCCGCTGCAGGACATGGAGTTCGTGCAGTTCCACCCGACGGGCATTTACGGCGCCGGCTGCCTGATCACCGAAGGCGTGCGCGGCGAAGGCGGCTACGTGACCAATTCCGAAGGCGAGCGCTTCATGGAGCGCTATGCCCCGTCGGCTAAGGACTTGGCGAGCCGCGACGTGGTCAGCCGCTCGATGACGATCGAGATCCGCGAGGGGCGCGGCGTCGGCCCGAAGAAGGACCATATCCACCTTCACCTCGAGCATCTCGACCCCGACGTGATCGAAGAGCGGCTGCCCGGCATCTCCGAGACGGCGCGCATCTTCGCCGGCGTCGACGTGACGAAGGAGCCGATTCCCGTTCTTCCGACCTGCCACTACAACATGGGCGGCGTGCCGGCGAATTTTCACGGCGAGGTCGTGACGCGAAAGAACGGCGGCATGTCGGTCGTTCCCGGGCTCATGTCGATCGGCGAGGCGGCCTGCGTTTCCGTGCATGGCGCCAATCGGCTCGGCTCCAACTCCCTGCTCGACCTTGTGGTCTTCGGCCGCGCCGCGGCGCTGCATTGCGCGGAAGCGGTGGATCCGAACGGCAGCCACAAGCCTTTCCCGAAGAACGCCGGCGAGGCGTCGCTCGATCGCCTCGACCGTATCCGCCATGCCAAGGGCGGCACGCCGACCGCCGAGCTCAGGCTCGAGATGCAGCGCATCATGCAGAACAATTGCGCCGTGTTTCGCACCGGCGAGGTGCTGCGGGAAGGCGTCGGCCTGCTTCAGCAGACCGTGCAGCGGCGCCAGGATCTGCACGTGTCCGACCGGTCGATGATATGGAACTCGGATCTCGTCGAAACGCTCGAGCTCGACAATCTCCTGTCGCAGGCGGTCGTCACCATGACCTCCGCCGCGAACCGCGAGGAATCCCGCGGCGCGCATGCGCGCGAAGACTTCCCCAACCGCGACGACGTGACCTGGATGAAGCACACGCTCGCCTGGTGCGACGGCGAGAGCAACGTGCGGATCGACTACCGCCCGGTGGTGATGCAGACGCTGACCAACGAGGTCCAGTCATTTCCCCCGAAGGCGCGGGTATATTGAGACGCCGATAATTTCTACGAGCCTGCAAGAAAGACGACGACATGGCCGAGTTCACGCTGCCCGCCAATTCCAAGGTCAAAGACGGCAAGAAGTGGCCGGCCGCAGCCGGGGCGAAGCGTGCGAAGGCATTCCGGATATATCGCTGGAATCCGGACGACGGCGCGAATCCGCACGTCGATACCTATACCATCGATCTCGACGATTGCGGCCCGATGGTGCTGGACGCCCTGATCAAGCTCAAGAACGAAGTGGACGCGACGCTCACCTTCCGCCGCTCCTGCCGCGAAGGCGTCTGCGGCTCGTGCGCCATGAACATCGACGGCACGAACACGCTTGCCTGCACCAAATACATCAGCGACATCGGCGGCGACGTGAAGATCTATCCGCTGCCGCACATGCCGGTGGTCAAGGACCTGGTGCCCGATCTCACCACGGCCTATGCGCAGCTTTCCGCCATCGAGCCGTGGCTCAAGACGACGTCGCCCGCGCCCGACCGCGAGCGGCTGCAGGAGCCGGAAGAGCGGCGCAGGCTGGACGGGCTCTACGAATGCATCCTGTGCTTCTGCTGCACGACGAGTTGCCCCAGCTATTGGTGGAACGGCGACCGCTACCTCGGGCCGGCGATCCTGCTGCAAGCCTACCGCTGGATCGCCGACAGCCGCGACGAAGAGACCGGCGACCGTCTCGACCAGCTCGAAGACCCGTTCCGGCTCTATCGCTGCCACACGATCATGAACTGCACTAAAACCTGCCCCAAAGGGCTGAATCCGGCGAAGGCGATCGCCGAGATCAAGAAGCTCATGGTGGCAAGGCAGTAGCAACCGGGATCGAACACGGCCATTGGCTGACGGCGGACCACGCTTCGACTACGTGATCGTCTTCGGCGCGGCCGTCCGCCCCGACGGCTCGCCGAGCGGCACGCTGCGCCGCCGCATCCGCACGGCCGTCGGAATGGCCGGAAATTCGCCAGCCGTGCGCTATCTTGTCACGGGCGGGCTCGTCCGCCACCCGCCTGCGGAAGCGGTGGTGATGCGCCGGCTTCTCCTGGAAATGGGGGCGAGGGACGATCAGATCCTGATCGAGGACCGGGCCCGCAATACGCGCCAGTCGGCAAATTTCTGCGCCGCGATGCTCAGGGGGCGCGGCGATGTCGCCCGGGTGCTGTTGTGCAGCAGCCGCTATCACCTTCCGAGGTGCCGCTTGCTGCTCCGCCTGAACGGCGTTCGCTGCCGGAACGGCGCCGCGTCGGACGACGCCCGTGCGGTGGGGCGGGGGCGCTATGCGTATTCGTGGCTGCGCGAATGCGTGGCGCTGCCGCTGGACGCACTTCTGGTAACGTCTCGGCGTGCGTGGAACGGCATGGCCCGGCGCGAGAGCTGATGGCGAGGCAAAGGCCGTGGCCCCTGCCGCAGCCCGCGAATTGGCCCTGTTCCATGGCGCGGCGGATCGCTAAATCACCGCCGCCTTCTCCAACCGGGAGCATGCCATGTACCTGCCGCCTTATTTCGAGGAAACCGACCGCGAAACCCTCTACGGGGTGATCCGCGACAACAATTTCGGCCTGCTGATCACGACGGTCGACGGCGCGCCATTCGCCACGCATCTGCCGTTCCTGCTCGAGGGCGACCGGCTCGTGGCGCACATGGCGCGCGCCAATCTGCAATGGCGCGGTTTCGAGCAGGGCGGCGAGGCCTTGTGCGTCTTCCAAGGGCCGCACGGCTATGTGTCGCCGCGGTGGTATGCGGGGACGCGGCTGGTGCCGACCTGGAACTATGTCGCCGTGCACATCTACGGCAGGCCCCGCATCGTCGCCGACCCCGCCGCTGTCCGCGACCAGCAGGCGCGCCTCGTCGCGGCGCACGAGGCCGGGGCGGAGAAGCCCTGGACCATGGACGGCCTGCCGGAGAGCTACGTCTCGGGACAGCTCCGCGCGATCGTCACCTTTGAGATGCCGATCGAGCGCATTGAAGGAAAATTCAAGCTGAATCAAAACCGTACGGCGGAAGACCGGGCCGGCGTCGTGGCCGCTCTCCGGCGCAGCGCGCGGCCGGGGGACAACGAACTGGCGGAGCTGATGGCGGCCCGCGAAGAAGCGATACTCAAAAAGGACGGCCCCCAATGACCTCGGCTCAATACGGGTTCCCCGATGGACTCCTGGCGAATGCCGGCTGTTTACTGCGGCTGGACCGCAAGCCTGCAGGGGTTACAAGGACTCATCGGTGGAACTATCCGTCGTAATGCCCACCTACAATGCGGCGAAGCATCTCGGCGCGGCGATCGAAAGCGTGTTGGCGCAAACATTCCGCGATTTCGCCTTCGTCATCGTCGACGACGGCTCGACCGACGATACGCTCGAAATCGTGCGGCGATATGCGGCCCGCGATTCGCGGATCGCCGTGCACGCCTGCGAGCACCGGGGAATCAGCGGAACGCTGAATTACGCCCTCGGCGCGGCGAGCACCGAATGGGTCGCCATCATGCATTCCGACGATACGATGCAGCCGAACCGCCTGGAGCGCCAATTGGCGTTCATCGCCGCGAATCCGGACATCGCCGTCGCGTCCAGCTTCGTCAACTACATCAGCGGCCAGGGCCGGAAGATCGGGCAGTTCCGCTCCGAGCTTACGACGCGCGCCGCCGTTGCCGCGACGCTCGGCCGGGGCCATTCGATCGGCTTCCATCATCCGGCGGTGATCATGCGGAAGTCCGTCGCCGCCGCGGTCGGCGGCTATCGCGACAAGTTGGATGGGTGCGAAGACCTCGACCTGTGGACCCGGATCGCGCGGGAAGGCCATTGCGTCCTCGTGCAGCCGGAGTTCCTGCTCAATTACCGCATTCACGAAGGATCGCTCTCCGTGCGCAAGCATCGGATGACGACGCTCCTGAACGAATACGTTCAGTTCAACCTCAGGCGCTACAAGGAAGGCGTCCCCGAAGTCTCGCTCGACGAATTCTTCGACATCCTGGCGCGGATGCCGTTCTGGCAGCGCTGTATGCATGAGCGCTGCCTCTGGGGCGACCATTTCTTCAAGCGGTCCGCGGTGAACTACGCGAACGGCCGGATCGCCGCATTCCTGGGATCCATGGCATGCGCGATCCTCCTTCGTCCCGGAATGACGCTTGCCAAGATCGCCGCCAAGTTCCATTGGGCGGGTGCGATCTCCTGATCGCCGCGCGCCGAAAGGCTGTCCCGACGGCATTGCGGCAGTTACACTTCGACGGTGGAATGGGATTGCCCACCCGCTCGGAGTGCCGCCGATGAATTTATTCAAGCTCCTGCAGCAGCGCGCGGAGACCGGCCGCCCCGTTCGCGTCGGATTGATCGGCGCGGGCAAGTTCGGCTCGATGTTTCTCGCGCAGGCGATCCGCACGCCGGGACTCCATGTGCTCGGCATCGCGGACCTGGCGCCGGATCGTGCGAGGGCGGCCCTGGCCCGCGTCGGCTGGCCTGAGGAAAGCTACGCCGCGCCATCCTTTGACAGGGCGCTGGCGACCGGCGCCACCTTCATCACCGACGATGCGGAAAAGCTGGTCGCGGCCGACGGCCTCGATGCCGTGATCGACGCGACCGGCAGCCCCGCCGCCGGCATACGCCATGCGGCGCTGGCCTGCGAGCACGGCCGCCACATCGTGATGGTCAACGTCGAGGCGGACGTGCTGGCGGGTCCCCTGCTTGCCGAGCGCGCGCGGAAGGCGGGGCTCGTCTATTCCATGGCCTATGGCGACCAGCCGGCGCTGATCTGCGAGATGGTCGACTGGGCCCGCGCCGCCGGTTTCGACGTCGTCTGCGCCGGCAAGGGCACGAAGTATCTTCCCGAATACCATGCCTCCACGCCGGACACCGTCTGGGGCTATTACGGCTTGACCCCCGAGCAGGCCCGGGCCGGCGGCATGAACCCGCAGATGTTCAATTCCTTCCTCGACGGAACCAAGTCGGCGATCGAGATGGCGACGGTCGCGAACGCGACCGGCTTGACGCCGCCGGACGACGGGCTCGCCTTCCCGCCCTGCGGCGTCGACGACCTGCCGGCCATGCTCAAGCCCCGCGCCGCCGGGGGCGTGCTGCAAGGCAAAGGCATGGTCGAGGTCGTGTCCAGCATCGCCCGCGACGGCGGGACGCTGGATCGCGACCTGCGCTGGGGCGTCTACGCCGTCTTCGAGGCGCCGAGCGATTACGTCGCGCGCTGCTTCTCGGAATACGGTCTCAAGACGGATGCGTCGGGCCGGTACGCGGCGATGTACAAGCCGTATCACCTGATCGGCCTCGAGCTCGGCATCTCGGTCGCCAGCGCGGTCCTCCGCGGCGAGCCGACCGGCGCCTCGGCCGATTGGCGCGGCGACGTCGCCGCCGTGGCGAAGCGCGATCTGGCGTCCGGCGAAGTGCTCGACGGCGAAGGCGGCCATATGGTGTGGGGCAAGCTGATGCCGGCGGCGCGCTCGCAGGCGCTGTCCGCCCTGCCGATCGGGCTCGCGCATGGTTGCCGGTTGACGCGGCCGGTGAAAGCGGGCGCCTGCGTCCGCACCGGCGACGTGCAGCTCGACCCCGCCGAGGAAATCGTTCGTGTCCGGCGCGAAATGGAAGCCCGGTTCGGATCGCCCGCCGGCGGCGCGGCGGCCGTCGCCGAATAGAGCCGCTGTTTCACGCTCCGGCGCGGGCGATGCTTGCAATTCGCATTCGCTTCGACGCACACTGCCGCCGCCCGAGGGGTACGAAAAAACAATTAAGTGGGGGCTCCGCATGCCGTGTCCGTGGCGAATCGCCGTACTCCTTTTCGCATTGATGTTCGTGACGCCCGCCTGGGCGGATGACCGCGCCGGATTCTACGCCGGGCTGCGTCTCATCGGCGCGGTCACGGACCTGGAGAATGTCGAGGCGACCGGATTCAACGGCTCCTATGCGGAGCGGCATGGAACCGATTACGTCGGCGGCGGCGGCGGCGTCATCGGGTACCGTTGGAGCAGGCTGCCGTTCCGGACCGAGCTCGAAATGGTGCATCGCGTGCGGTTCGATTGGGATTTCCGCGACGATGGGACGCCGGCCGTCGGCTACAACAACAATCTCGAGAGCACCAACCTGCTGGTCAACATCCTGTTCGAATACCGCAACAAGAGCAGTTTTACGCCGTTCCTCGGCGGCACGGTCGGCTGGGCCCGCAACCACAGCAACGTCGAGCGCACGAACATCGGAACGTCGGTCACGACCGAGCAGAGCAACACCGAAAACAACATCGCCTGGGGCGTCATGCTGGGCGTCGACTGGGCTTTTGCACAAAAATGGAGCACCGAGTTCGCCTATCGCTACATCAACCTGGGCGAAGCGAGCACCGGCGACTTCCCGACGGGGGAGAGCGTCGCGGCGGACGACTATGTGTCGCATGACCTGCTGCTCTCCGTGATGTACAAATGGTAGCTCCGGGGCCTGTTTGGCCTGCCTGATTTCTTAAACTCCTGCATTGCCGTTATCGTGTCGGACAGCGGAGCAACCGATCCGAAGCCTATGGTCGACGGTCCTTTGTTTGCCTATCGCGCGCTGCGCCGGGCGGGCGATCTTCAGCCCGACCCGATGCAGGAGCTTGCGGCCGAGAAGCTGCAGAGCCTGCACAAGGCGCTGAGCGGCTATGAGCCGTCCAAGGGGCCGCAGGGCTGGGCGGCGCGGCTCGGATTCGTCCGCCGCGCAGAGGAGCCGCCGCAGGGCCTCTATATCTACGGGCCTGTCGGGCGCGGCAAGTCGATGCTCATGGATATCTTCTTCGAGCATGCGCAGGTCGCGAAAAAGCGGCGCGTGCATTTCCATCAATTCATGATCGAGGTGCACGACGCGGTGCATGCCTGGCGGCAGGACGCGGAGCGAAAAAGCGACCGCGACCCGCTGCCGCAGATCGCCGAGAAGATCGCCGCGGATACCTGGCTCCTCTGCTTCGACGAATTCCACGTCACCAACATCGCGGATGCGATGATCCTGGGCCGCCTCTTCACGGCGCTGTTCCAGAACGGGGTGGTCGTGGTGACGACGTCGAATTTTGCGCCGGACGATCTCTACAGGAACGGCCTGCAGCGGGTGCGCTTCCTTCCCTTCATCGACCTGCTCAAACAGCGGCTGGATTGCCTCGAGCTCGCCTCGCCGACGGACTATCGCCTGGCGCGGCTGAAGGCGATGCGGGTATACCATGCGCCGCTCGGCCCGGCGGCGGCGCAGACGATGCAGCGCGTCTTCGATGACCTGACGGCGGGCTCCGAAGCGGGCGGCGACGAAATCACCGTAAAGGGGCGCATCGTTCCGGTCCCGCGCACGGCGCGCGGCGTCGCATGGTTCTCCTTCGGCGCGCTGTGCGGCCAGCCGCTCGGCGCGGAGGATTACATCGCGATCTCGCGCCGCTATCATACCGTCATGCTGGAGGGCGTGCCCCGGCTCACCGAGGACAGGCGCAACGAGGCGAAGCGGTTCATGACCCTGATCGACACGCTCTACGAGCACAAGGTCAAGCTGGTGATGTCCGCGGCGACGGCGCCGCACGATCTCTACGTGGGCAAAACCCATTCCTTTGAGTTCGAGCGCACGATCAGCCGGTTGATGGCGATGCAGTCGAACGACTATCTCGCATCCGAACACTGCGAAGCCGCGGAATGAGCCTGTTCCGCCGAAGCGTCGACGATTCGGACACGATCCGGCCTTCTCTCTTGCAGGACGGCTTTCTCGCGCTCGGCTGCCTGATCCTGGGCATCGGCCTGCTGCGCATGGACGCGGAGGATTTCGAGGGCGCGATGCTTGTAGCTGCGTTCGTCCTGGTCGGCGCCGTCGTCATCATGGCGGCGCATCTGCCGGGATGCACCGGCATTTGGCTCGATGGCGAAGGCTTCCTCGTGCGCGAGATGTACAGGAGCGAGCGTTACCGGTGGTCCGAGGTCGGCCCCTTCATGGTCCGCCGTCGCATGCTCGGCTTGGGCGTCGATTTTTCCTACATGCCGACGGGAGAGACTGTGCCGGTGATGCGCAGCCTGCCGCGCGGGCTCGGCGACTCGGGATGGAAGATCGCCCTTCGGATGAACGGGAGGCGCGAGCGCGCGGTCGGGACGGGAAACTGAGCGCGCCGCCCTTGCCCTGGCCTGCAATACGCTGTAGTTAACCGAAAATCTCACGTCGCGATGAGCGTCTGCGACCCAGCAAAACCGGAGACGGGGAATACCATGGCACGGAACAAGATCGCATTGGTCGGCGCCGGCAACATCGGCGGAACCCTGGCGCTACTCGCCGGACTGAAGAACCTCGGCGACGTCGTGTTGGTCGACATCGTGAAGGGTGTGCCGCAGGGCAAGGGGCTCGACATTGCCCAGGCGTCGCCGATCGAGGGTTTCGATGCGAACGTCACCGGCTCCCAGGATTACAGCGCCTTGCGCGGCGCCGACGTGGTCATCGTCACCGCGGGCATCGCACGCAAGCCCGGCATGAGCCGCGACGACCTCCTCGCCATCAACATGAAAGTCATGAAGGCGGTCGGCGACGGGATCAAGAAGAACTGCCCCGATGCTTTCGTCATCTGCATCACCAACCCGCTCGACGTCATGGTGCATGTGCTGCGCAATGCCTGCGGGCTGCCGCATCACCGGGTGGTCGGCATGGCGGGCGTGCTCGACTCCGCGCGCTTCCGGCTCTTCCTGGCGCAGGAATTCAACGTCTCGGTGAAGGACGTGACGGCCTTCGTGCTGGGCGGCCACGGCGACACCATGGTGCCGCTGGTGCGCTACTCGACCGTGGCCGGCATCCCGGTGCCGGACCTGATCAAGATGGGCTGGTCCACCAAGAAACGCATCGACGACATCGTCAAGCGCACGGCAAATGGTGGCGGCGAGATCGTCGCCCTGCTCGGCAGCGGATCGGCCTTCTATGCGCCGGCGTCCTCGGCCATTTCGATGGCGGAGTCATATCTTCTTGATAAAAAACGCGTTCTTCCCTGCGCCGCCTATGTGAAGGGCGCCTACGGCCTGAAGGGTCTCTATGTCGGCGTGCCGGTCGTCATCGGCGAAAAGGGCGTCGAGCGGATCGTCGAGATCACCCTCAATGCGGCGGAGAAGAAGAAGTTCCAAAGCTCGGTCGGCGCGGTTCGCACGCTGATCTCGGAGTGCGAGCGCCTCGAGAAGGCGGAGAAGAAGGCGGGATCTGCCAAGGCCAAATAAGGTATTTGGTAACAAATAGATAATGGTTTTCTGCTAGCTCTGGCCCTGCGGCGGCGGTTGCATGGGACTCGCATGACCCTAATTACCACACCAAACCGTGTCTGCGGTTTGGATAAAGACATATTCTTTGACGCGGAGATCGGGCATTCTCGCGAAGTAACAACTTCATGAGATTGTTGTCGAAAGCGGGCATCCATGAACATTCATGAGTACCAGGCCAAGAGCCTGCTGAAGGAATTCGGCGTTGCCGTGCCGCGCGGCGGCGTGGCCTTTTCCGCCAAGGAGGCGGACGGCGTCGCCAAGGAGCTGGGCGGGCCGGTCTGGGTGGTCAAGTCGCAGATTCACGCCGGCGGCCGCGGCGCGGGGCGCTTCAAGGACGACCCCAAGGGCAAGGGCGGCGTCCGGCTCGCGAAATCGCCGGGCGAGGTCAAGGAACATGTCGCCGCCATGCTGGGCCATGTGCTGGTGACGAAGCAGACCGGGCCCGCCGGCAAGGAAGTCCGCCGCCTCTATGTCGAAGAGGGTTGCGACATCGCGCGCGAGCTCTATGTCGCGATGCTGCTGGACCGCGCGACGAGCCGGATCACGATCGTCGCCTCGACGGAAGGCGGCATGGAGATCGAGGAAGTCGCCGCGCACACGCCGGAGAAGATCGTCCGGGTCGCGATCGATCCCATCACCGGCATATCGGGATTTCATGCGCGTAAGGTCGCCTTCGGCCTCGGGCTGAAGGGCAAGCAGGTCTCGTCCGTGGTCAAGATGCTGACGGGCATCTATCGCGCCCTCACCGAGTTGGACGCCAGTCTCGTCGAGGTCAATCCGCTGGTCGTGACGGGCGCCGGCGACGTCATCGCGCTCGACGCGAAGATGAACTTCGACGACAACGCGCTGTTCCGTCATCCGCAGCTCGCCGAGATGCGCGACGAGACCGAGGAGGACCCGGCCGAGCTCGAGGCCTCGGCGCACGAGCTGAACTACGTCAAGCTCGACGGCAATATCGGCTGCATGGTGAACGGCGCCGGCCTTGCCATGGCGACGATGGACATCATCAAGCTCTACGGCAGCGCGCCTGCCAACTTCCTCGATGTCGGCGGCAACGCGAACAAGGAGCGCGTCACGGCGGCGTTCAAGATCATCCTGTCCGATCCCAACGTCAGGGGCATCCTGGTCAACATCTTCGGCGGCATCATGCGATGCGACATCATCGCCGAGGGCGTCGTGGCCGCGGCGAAGGAGCTGCGCCTCTCGGTGCCCCTGGTGGTGCGCCTCGAAGGCACCAACGTCGAGCTCGGCAAGAAGATCATGGCGCAGTCCGGCTTGCCGATCATTTCCGCGGACAACCTGGCGGACGCCGCCGAAAAGATCGTCAAAGCGGTAAAGGAGGCAGGCTGATGGCGGTGCTCGTCGACAGGAACACCAAAGTCATCTGCCAGGGCTTCACCGGCGCGCAGGGTACCTTCCACTCCGAGCAGGCGATCGCCTACGGCACCAAGATGGTCGGCGGCGTGACGCCGGGCAAGGGCGGCACGGCGCATCTCGACCTGCCCGTGTTCGATACCGTCGCCGAGGCGGTGGCGAAGACCGGCGCCACGGCGACCGCGATCTATGTGCCGCCGGCATTCGCGGCCGACGCCATCCTCGAAGCGCTGGATGCGGAGATCCCCCTGATCGTGTGCATCACCGAGGGCATCCCGGTGCTCGACATGGTCAAGGTGAAGCGGCTGTTGCAGACATCGAAGTCGCGGCTGATCGGTCCCAACTGCCCCGGCGTGATCACGCCGGACGAGTGCAAGATCGGCATCATGCCGGGCCATATTCACCGGCGCGGCTGCATCGGGGTCGTGTCGCGGTCCGGCACGCTGACCTACGAGGCCGTGGCGCAGACGACGGTGACCGGCCTCGGCCAGACCTCCTGCATCGGCATCGGCGGCGACCCGGTCAACGGGACGAACTTCGTCGAATGCCTCGAGATGTTCGTCGCCGACGACGAGACCAAGGGCATCATCATGATCGGCGAAATCGGCGGCGACGCCGAGGTGCAGGGCGCGGAATTTCTCAAATCCTCCGGAACCAAGAAGCCGATCGTCGGGTTCATTGCCGGGAAGACGGCGCCTCCGGGCCGGCGCATGGGCCATGCCGGCGCGGTGATCTCCGGCGGCAAGGACACGGCCGACCACAAGATCGAAGCGCTGCGCAGCGCGGGCATTCAGGTCGCCGACAGCCCAGCCGAGCTCGGGACGACCATGTTGCGGGCGATGAAGGGGTAGCTCGGGCCGGGAGGCGAAATACCGGGCGAGGACAGCAATGACAAGCTACAGCGGCGAAAGTTCCTTCTTCTACGGCGTCAACGAGACCTATCTGGCGGAGCTCTACGCCCGCTATCTCGAAGATCCCAGGTCGGTCGATCCGAGCTGGGCCGAGATCTTCGCGACGCTCGGCGACGACCAGAAGGCGATGTTCGGCGAGTTGCGCGGCGCAAGCTGGGCGCCCCGGCAGACCGCCGTGATCGGCACCAACGGCCATCATCCGACGATGTCCGACGCGACCGCGGGCATGAAGGCCCCGCCGGTCCCTGCGGCGTATCCGGGCGTGCGCGGCACGTCGGCGGAGGACGTGCGCGCCGCCACGCTCGACTCGATCCGCGCCGTGATGCTGATTCGCGCCTATCGGATCCGCGGCCATCTCGAGGCCGACCTCGACCCGTTGCGGCTGCACAAGCCCGAGCCGCATCCCGAGCTCGATCCCAAGAGCTACGGGTTTTCGGAGCGCGACTGGGATCGCCCGATTTTCATAAATTATGTGCTGGGGCTGGAATCCGCGACGCTGCGCGAAATCGTCTCGCTCCTCCGCGCCACCTATTGCGGCACGATCAGCGTCGAATACATGCACAAGCAGGAGCCGGACGAGAAAACCTGGATCCAGGAGCGCATCGAGAGCATCCGCAATCGCACCGAATTCACCGAGATCGGCATGAAGGCCATTCTCGAGCGGCTGACGCATTCGGAAGTGTTCGAGCAGTACATGGACCGGAAGTATACCGGGACCAAGCGTTTCGGCCTCGACGGCGGCGAGTCCACGATCCCGGCGCTCGAGCAGATCCTCAAGCGCGGCGCGCAGCTCGGCATCGACGAGGTGGTGATCGGCATGCCGCACCGCGGGCGGCTCAACATCCTCGCCAACATCCTGCTCAAGCCGTACCGCGCGATCTTCTCGGAATTTCAGGGGAATCCCGCCAATCCCGAGGACGTGCAAGGATCGGGCGACGTCAAATACCATCTCGGGACCTCGGCCGACCGCGAGTTCGACGGCAACATCGTCCACCTGTCGCTCAGCCCGAATCCGAGCCATCTCGAAGCGGTGAACACGGTGGTGCTGGGCCGCGTGCGCGCCAAGCAGCGCCAGCGCGGCGATACCGAGCGCGAGAAGGTGATGGGCCTGCTGCTGCACGGCGACGCGGCCTTCGCCGGACAGGGGATCGTGCCGGAGACGCTCGACCTCTCCCAGCTCCGCGGCTACCGCACCGGCGGCACCATCCATCTCATCGTGAACAACCAGATCGGCTTCACGACGATGCCCTCCTATTCGCGCTCTTCGCCCTATTGCTCCGACGTGGCGAAGATGGTCGGCGCGCCGATCCTGCACGTGAACGGCGACGACCCGGAGGCCTGCGTGCATGCCGCGCGGATCGCGATGGAATATCGCCAGAAGTTCAAGAAGGACGTGGTCATCGACCTGATGTGCTACCGCCGGCACGGCCATAACGAAGGCGACGAGCCGGCGTTCACCCAGCCGCTGATGTACAACAAGATCCGCGAGCAACCGACGACCCGCACGATTTATGCGAAGCGGCTGGAAGAGCAGGGCGTGATCGAGCGTGGCGAAGGCGACCGGATGGTCGAGGAGTTCCGCCGTCATCTCGACCAGGAATTCGAATCCGCCGCATCCTATAAGCCGAACAAGGCCGACTGGCTCGAAGGCAAGTGGGCGGGCCTGCAGGTCGCGTCCGGCGACGACCGGCGCGGCCACACGCATGTCGAGTTCGACCTGCTGAAGGAAGTGGGTTACGCGATATCGGAGGTGCCGCCCAATTTCAATGCGCACCCGCGGTTGATTCGCCTGCTGAAGGCGAAGCGCAAGATGATCGAGACGGGCGAGGATATCGACTGGGCGACGGCGGAGGCGCTGGCGCTCGGCACACTGCTGTGCGAAGCGACGCCGGTGCGTTTCTCCGGCGAGGATACGATCCGCGGCACCTTCAGCCAGCGCCACGCGGCGCTGATCGACCAGAAGACCGAGGAGCGCTATTCGCCGCTCGCGCATATCCGCTACGGCCAGGCGCCGTTCGAGATCATCGACAGCCCGCTGTCCGAGTTCGGCGTGCTGGGCTTCGAGTACGGCTACAGCCTCGCCGAGCCGCACGCCCTCGTCGTCTGGGAGGCGCAGTTCGGCGATTTCGCAAACGGCGCGCAGGTGATCATCGACCAGTTCATATCCTCGGGCGAATCGAAATGGCTGCGCATGAGCGGCCTCGTCATGCTGCTGCCGCACGGCTATGAAGGCCAGGGCCCGGAGCACAGCTCGGCGCGGCTGGAGCGCTACCTGCAGCTCTGCGCCGAGGACAACATGCAGGTCGTGAACTGCACGCGCCCGTCCAATTATTTCCATGTGCTGCGCCGCCAGATCCGGCGCAATTTCCGCAAGCCCCTCATCATCATGACGCCGAAGTCGCTGCTGCGGCACAAGCGCTGCGTCTCGCGGCTCGACGAGATGGGGCCCGGCACGACCTTCCATCGCGTGCTGCCGGACGATGCCGAGGGAACGCCGGCGCTCGTCGGCGACGGCGACATCAAGCGGGTCGTGCTCTGCTCGGGCAAGGTTTACTACGACCTGCTCGAAATGCGCGAGAAGCTCGGCATCAACGACGTCTACCTCATGCGCCAGGAACAGCTCTATCCCTTCCCGCCGAATACGCTCGGCGAACAGCTCAAGCGCTTCCAGCAGGCGGAGCTGGTGTGGTGCCAGGAAGAGCCGAAGAACATGGGCGCCTGGAGCTTCGTCAGTCCGCGCCTCGAGGAAGTCATGGAAACGGTGGGAATGCGCGCGGGACGCCCCATTTATGTCGGGCGGCGGGAAGCCGCGTCGCCGGCGACCGGGCTCGCGCGCAATCACCTGCGCGAGCAGGAAGCCCTCGTCACCGAGGCGCTCACGGTCGCGTCCGCGGCGGTTCGGGCGCGCCCGGAAAGCCGCAAGGCAAGCTGACCAATTGGAACCGGCGGCGTCGCCGTTCACGGAGGCAAGCAGAATATGACGGTGCAAATTACGGTCCCCGCGCTCGGCGAATCCGTCACCGAGGCGACCGTCGCCAAATGGCTCAAGAAGGTCGGCGATGCCGTCGAGGTCGACGAGCCGGTCGTCGAGCTGGAAACGGACAAGGTTTCGCTGGAAGTGCCGTCGCCGTCCGCCGGTGTGCTGAGCGAGATTCTGGTCGAGGACGGCACGGATGTCGCCGTTGGCGCGGTGCTTGGCCGCGTCGACGAGGCCGGCGCCGCGAAGCCCGCCAAGGCGAAGGCGAAGACCGAGTCGAAGAAGGCCGAAGAGAAGAAGTCGGCGCCGGCGGAGCCGCGTCCTGCGCCCGCCAACGGCTCGGGCGGCGCGATCGAGGTCGTGGTGCCGGCGGTCGGCGAATCGATCACCGAAGGAACCATCGCCAAGTGGCTGAAGCAGGTCGGCGACGCGGTCGCCGTCGACGAGCCGCTCGTCGAGCTGGAGACGGACAAGGCGACGGTCGAGATTCCCTCGACGGTGGCGGGGACGCTGTCGGAGATCCGGGTCGAGGCGGGCGCCGACGTGGAAGTCGGGGCCGTCATCGCGGTGATCAGCGCCGGAACGGGCGCGCCTGCCAAGCCCTCCGCCGCGAAACCCGCCGTCGCGATGAAGGCGCCCGAGACGAAGGCGGGCGACTCCGGGAGCGAGCCGCTGTCGCCGGCCGTGCGCAAGCTGGTCGACGACAACAAGCTCGATCCGTCGCGGATTCCGGCGACCGGCCCGAAGGGGCAGCTCACCAAGGGCGACGTGCTGGATCATCTGGAGAAGGGCGCCAAGACCGCCGCGAAGGCGCCGGCCGCGACGCCGCGCCCGAGCGCGGCGCCCGCGCTCGTTCCCGCGGGCGAGCTGCCGCCCCGGCCGCAGGATCCGCGCGGCGAAGAGCGCGTGCGCATGTCGCGCCTGCGCCAGCGCATCGCCCAGCGCCTGAAGGAAGCGCAGAACGCCGCGGCCATGCTCACGACCTACAACGAAGTCCGCATGGACGCGCTGATGAAGCTGCGCGCCGACTACCGCGAGATGTTCGAGAAGAAGTACGGCGTCCGGCTGGGCTTCCTCTCCTTCTTCATCAAGGCGGCGATCGTCGCGCTGAAGGAAATCCCTGCGGTGAACGGCGAGATCTACGGCGACGAGATCGTCTACAAGAATTTCTACGACATCGGCGTTGCGGTCGGCACGCCGCAGGGGCTCGTCGTGCCGGTGGTGCGCGATGCGGATAAGCTCAATTTCGCCGAGATCGAGACCGTGATCGCCGATTTCGGCCGCCGCGCGCGCGACGGTAAGCTGACCGTGCAGGAAATGACGGGCGGCACCTTCACCATCTCGAACGGCGGCGTCTACGGCTCGCTCAATTCCATGCCGATCCTCAACCCGCCGCAGTCCGGCATCCTCGGCATGCACAAGATCCAGAAGCGGCCGATCGTCGACGGCGACGAGATCGTCGTCGCCAACATGATGAACGTCGCGCTCACCTACGACCACCGCATCGTCGATGGCCGCGAGGCGGTGACGTTCCTCGTCCGCATGAAGGAAATGCTGGAAGAGCCGAACCGGCTGTTGATCGACGTGTAAGCGGCGGGGTGTCGTCCCGGGCCTGGGCGCGAAATACCTGCCAACAAGCAAGTCAGGAAGTTCTTCAATGAGCGACGGATACGATCTCGTGGTCATCGGCGGCGGTCCCGGCGGGTATGTGGCGGCGATCCGCGCGGCCCAGCTCGGCCTGCGCACCGCCTGCGTCGAGAAGCGCGGCGCGCTCGGCGGCACCTGCCTGAACGTCGGCTGCATCCCCTCCAAGGCGATGCTGCAGAGCTCGGAGAAATATGCGGAAACGGTCCACGATCTGAAGGCGCATGGCGTCGACGTCGGGTCGGTGGCGCTGAACCTCGCGACGATGCTGGCGCGCAAGGACAAGGTCGTGACGGACCTCACCAAGGGCGTCGAGTTCCTGTTCAAGAAGAACAAGGTGGAATACGTGAAGGGCGCGGGCCGGATCGCCAAGGCGGGCGCGGTGACGGTCGCGCTGGCGGACGGCGGCGAGCGGACGCTCGAGACGAAGAACATCCTGATCGCCACGGGCTCGGAAAGCATGCCCTTGGCAGGCGTGGAGGTCGACGAGAAGCAGATCGTCACCTCGACCGGCGCGCTCGAGATCGCAAAGGTGCCGGGTCACTTCGTCGTTATCGGCGGCGGCTATATCGGCCTCGAGATGGGCTCGGTCTGGCGCCGCCTCGGCGCGAAGGTCACCGTGATCGAGTTTCTCGACCGCATCACGCCGGGAATGGACGGCGAGGTCTCCAAGCAATTCCAGCGCATTCTCGGGAAGCAGGGCTTCGAGTTCCGGCTCAAGACCAAGGTAACCGGGGCGAAGGCGTCGAAGAAAGGCGTCACGCTCACCGTGGCCGCGGCCGACGGCGGCGCCTCGGAAGAGATCGAATGCGACGTGGTGCTGGTGTCCGTGGGGCGGCGTCCCTACACGGAAGGGCTCGGCCTTGCGGCCGTGGGCGTGAAGACCGACAACCGCGGCTTCATCGAGATCGGTGACGACTTCGCCACGTCGGTGCCCGGCATCTACGCGATCGGCGACTGCGTGCGCGGCCCGATGCTGGCGCACAAGGCGGAGGACGAGGGCTCCGTCTGCGCCGAGATCCTCGCCGGGCAATCCGGGCACATCAACTACGATGCGATTCCCGGCATCGTCTATACTTGGCCCGAGGTTGCGTCCGTCGGCAAGACGGAAGAGCAGCTCAAGCAGGCGGGCGTCGAATACCGCGTCGGCAAGTTTCCCTTTACCGCGAACAGCCGCGCACGCTGCAACGCCACGACGGAGGGATTCGTCAAGATCCTGGCGGACGCGAAGACCGACCGGGTGCTGGGCGCGCATATCGTCGGCGCGGACGCCGGCACGCTGATCCATGAGATCGTCTCCGTCATCGAGTTCGGCGGCTCGGCCGAGGACGTGGCCCGCACCTGCCACGGCCATCCGACCCTGAACGAGGCGGTCAAGGAAGCGGCGCTGGCCGTGGACGGACGAGCCGTGCACATCTGACGCAAGCGCCCTTGGATAACCTGCCCGCCAAGCTGCCCGACAAGGAGACGCTCCCCGCCCGCCGCCGCCCGCGCTGGAAGCGGTGGTTGATTATTGCCGCCGGGTGGGTTTTTATTTTCCTCGGCATACTCGGCCTTGTCCTGCCGATACTGCAGGGCGTGCTTTTCCTTGCCATCGGCTCCTACATGCTGTCCCTCGAATCGCCCTGGGTACGAAAGAAGATGCTGACGCTGCAACGGCGCTATCCGAAGCTGAGCGCGACGCTGGATGAAGCGCGGGTACGCGCGGCGCGCTACGCGCGCAAGATCCTCGGCAGGAAGTAATGATCCGCATCGGCCCCGCGGGGCTGATCGCCGCGATGTTCGCCGCCCAGGTGCTCGGCATGGCGAGCTTCGTCACTTTTCCCGGACTGCTGCCGCTGTTCCAGCGCGAATGGGCGTTGTCGAATGCCGAAGCCGGCTGGATCAGCGGCGTGTTCTTCGCGGGCTTCGTCGGCGCCGGACCGCTGCTGACCGTGGCGACCGACCGCGTCGACCCGCGGCGCATTTTTCTCGCCGGGGTCGCGATGAGCGCGCTCGCCAATATCGGTTTCGCCGCGCTCGCCGACGGTTTCTGGAGCGGCAGCCTGTGGCGCTGCCTGCAAGGCATCGGCTTCGCCGGCACCTACATGCCGGGCCTTCGGGCGGTGAGCGACGCGGTGCCCGAACGGATGCGCGACCGGAGCGTCGCCTTCTTCATGGCCACTTTCACGGTGGGCGCGAGCTTCTCCTTTCTCGTGTCGGGTATCGCTGCCGCCTCGCTTTCCTGGCGTGGCGTGTTCTATGCCCTGGCGGCGGGGCCGGTGGCGGGACTCGTCATCGGCTGGCTGATCCTGCCGCCGCGAAAAATTGCGCCCGAGACCGGCAGCCGCCTGAAAGGGCTCGCCGCACAGATACGGAAGCCCTCGCTGCTGCGGTATTTCGCCGGCTACTTCCTGCATAACGCCGAGTCTTCGACGATGCGGGCCTTCATCATCGCCTTTCTTGCCTTCGCCGCGGCGCAGCAGCCGGCGGGCGCGTCCGGGTCCGGGCTTTCGCCGACCGTGATCGCCGCCGTCGTGAATCTTCTCGGGCTGCCCGGCATCGTGCTTGCCGGCGAGGCGACGCGCTTTCTGCGCCGCGATGTGCTGGTAGGGACGATCATGCTGCTGTCGTCGGGCACGGGCATCCTGCTCGGCGTCTTCGCCGGCGCGCCTTTCTGGATCGTCGTCTCGCTGCTACTGCTTTACGGCTTTCTCGTGCCCGCGGATGCGGGCGCGATTACCGCGGGCGTCGTCGAAGGCGCCGACCTCGGCCACCGGGGCGCGGCGCTCGCGCTCCATTCGGTCTTCGGGTTCACCGGCGCGTTCCTGGGGCCGGTGATATTCGGGGCGGCGCTGGACTGGTCGGGCGGCGAGACCGACGCGCGGGCATGGATCGCGGCATTCGCGGCCTTGGCGGCGATGATCATCATCTGGCCGATCGCAACAGGCTTTCATAAATTTCGAAAATCATGAGAATATGCGAGCGCCCCGTGCGCTCGCCATCAACCAGCCGGCCGACCGTCATGCCCGATCCGTCGCCACGCCTCCTGCTCGTGGCCGTTTGCGCCGCCGAGATCCTGGGGATGGCGGCTTTCGCCACCTTTCCCGCATTGGTTCCGGTCTTCCAGCCGGAATGGGCGCTCAGCAACACCGAGGTAGGCTGGATCAGCGGCGTCTATTACGCGGGCTACGTTGTCGCCGTTCCCGTGCTGGTCAGCCTCACCGACCGGATGGATGCGCGGCGCATCTACCTGTTCTCCATGGCGGTGAGCGGGATCTCTGCGATCGGCTTCGCCTTCCTGGCGGATGGCTTGTGGACGGGCAGCGTCTGGCGCTTCCTGCAAGGGGTCGGCCTTGCCGGCACCTACATGCCGGGCCTCAAGGCGCTGACCGACCGTCTTCCCGCCTCCGCGCAGAGCCGAGGCGTCGCCTTCTACACCTCCAGCTTCGGTATCGGCGGCAGCCTGTCCTTTCTGTTCGCGGGCGAGATCGCGGCGGCGCTCGACTGGCGCTGGGCTTTCCTTCTGTCCGCGATCGGTCCCGCCCTTGCCCTTCTGCTTGCGGCGAAGGCTCTGAAGCCACGGCCGGCCGCCGGCGCGAAGCCCGCGACGGGCCTGCTCGACTTCCGCCCGGTGTTCCGCAACAGGAAGGTGATGGCCTACACGCTGGCCTACTGTGTGCACAATGCCGAGCTGTTCATGCTGCGGTCCTGGGTCGTTGCCTATCTCGTCTTCTCGATGTCGCTGCAGCCGCCCGGCGCCACGGGAACGGGCGTGCGCGCGACGATCGTCGCCACGATAGCCGGCTTGCTCGGCATGCCGGGGAGCGTTCTCGGCAACGAGGTGGCGCGCAAGCTCGGCCGGCCGCCGGTGCTGCTGGCGGCGATGTCGTTATCGGCGGTCGTCGCGGTGGTCATCGGCTTCGGCGCGGCGCTGCCCTATGCGGTCGTGATCGCCTTGGTGCTGCTTTACGGCTTTCTCGTCGTCGCCGACTCCGCGACCATTACCGCCGGCGTCGTCGAAGCCGCCGATCCGGCGCTGCGGGGCATGACGATGGCGGTGCATGCGATGATCGGCTTCGTGGGATCCATGCTGGGGCCGATCCTGTTCGGCGTCGTGCTCGACCTCGCCGGCGGCGGCCAAAGCCAAGTTGCCTGGGGGATGTCCTTCAGCGTCATCGCCGCCCTGCTGATGCTGGGGCCGCTGTTCATTTATACGATGGGCCGCGACCGGCCGTCCGCTTCGGATACGCCCGGCTAACGGGCGCGGGGATGGGTCGCGCGGTACTCGTCGAGCAGGCGGCCTGCGTCGACTTCCGTGTATCGCTGCGTCGTCGACAGCGAGACATGGCCCAGCAGCTCCTGGATCGAGCGCAGATCGCCGCCCATCGCCAGCAGGTGCGTGGCGAAGCTGTGGCGCAGCGCATGCGGCGTCGCCGTCTCGGGCAGGCCGAGCAGCGCGCGCAGGGCCTGCATCTGGCGCTGGACGATGCGGGCGCGCAGCGGCCCGCCCCGCGCGCCGACGAACAGCGGATCGCCGGGCTCCATGCGCCACGGACAGGCGTTGAGATAGGTATCGATCGCATCACGCACCACGGGCAGGATCGGCACCATGCGCTGCTTATTGCCCTTGCCGGTGACGGTGATGACGTCGCCGGCCGGCGCTTCGGCGCGCGTCAGCGACAGCGCCTCCGCGATGCGCAGCCCGCAGCCGTACAGCAGCGTCAGGATCGCAATGTCGCGGAGCCCGATCCAGTCGTCCGCCGCCATCGTGCCCGCCATGTCGATCGTCTCGGCGGCCTCGCCGACCGTCAGCGCCTTCGGCACCGAGTGCGGAATCTTCGGCGTGCGCAGCGCGCGGATCGCGTGGTTGGCGGCGAGGCCGTTGCGCTCGAGCCAGGCGAAGAAGCCGCGCACGACCGACAGCGCGCGTGCGGTCGACGTGCGCTTGCGGCCGCTTCCGGCAAGCCGGGCGAGCCAGGCCCGGAAGTCCGCCGGCTTGAGCGTCTCGAGATCGCCGAGGCGCGCCGCTCCGCCGAGATGGCCGGAGAGAAAGCGCAGGAAGCCGTCAAGATCGCGGGCGTAGGCGTCGCAGGTGTGCGGCGAGCAGCGCCGCTCGTCCGACAGCCATCGCTGCCAATTCCCGACCGCCTTCGCGAGGCTCGAATCGAGCAGGTCGGCGAGCGGGACCTCGCGGCTCAGTCGGGCAGGTGCAGCCATATGCGGATGACGTGCTCCAGGACGCTTCCCAGGAAGTCGATCAGCTCGGTCGCCTGGCCGGTGTCGAAGCGATGCGGATCGCGCGAACCGAACGCGAGCAGCACCGGCGGCGTCGCCGGCGAGATCGAGAGCCGGACCAGCGCGTCGGAGCGGACCAGCGTGGACCCGCCCGCGAACAGCTCGGGGTCGCCGGCGATGTCGCCGCGCAACGCAAGACGGCGGTCGGCGCCGAGAATGGCGTCGATCATGCCGGGCGCGAGCATCATCAGGCCGCGGGTTCGGATCGGCAGCGCCGCGCTGCTTTCCGCCTCGATGCACAGCGTGACGATGTCGAGGTCGAGAATGACCGCGAAGTCGGTCGTCACCGTCTGGATGAGCTGTTCGAAAGACGTCGCGCCGAGCAGGCCGAGGACGCAGGCGTGGATACGCGATTGCGTCTGCATGTTCGCGCGCGTCGCCGACAGCAGGTCGTGCTGATCGCCGTTGACCTTTTCGATCTCGCCGCGCAGGCGGTCGATCATCGCCTGCTGCAGGTCGGAAACGCCTTCGCCGAGCTCGCGTGCGGGAGCCTGAATCGACTTCAGCGTATCCGGATGCTTGACGAAGAAATCGGGATTCTGGCGCAAAAACTCGATCACCCGATCCGCGGAAAGCGCCCCCGGATCGGACTTCGCGCCTCTGAGTTTTTGCGTCATTCCGGCGGCCTAGAGGATCGACTGTCCGGTTTTTTGCCAATCGGCAACGAACGCGGCCAGACCCTTCTCGGTCAGCGGATGGTTGACCATCTGGCGCAGCACGGATGGCGGCACCGTCGCGACATGGGCGCCGATCCTGGCGGCCTCCAGCACGTGCAGTGGGCTGCGCACCGATGCAACGAGCACCTCTGTCGTGAAGTTCGGATAGTTGTCGTAAATAGTGCAGATGTCGGCGATGAGCTGCATGCCTTCGACGGCGATGTCGTCGAGGCGTCCGATGAAGGGGGAAACGAAGGTCGCGCCGGCCTTCGCCGCCAGGATCGCCTGATTGGCGGAGAAGCAAAGCGTGACGTTCACCATCGTGCCCGCCTGGGTGAGCGCGCGGCAGGCCTTCAGGCCGTCATGCGTCAGCGGAACCTTGACGGCGACATTGTTCGCGATCTTCGCCAGCTTCTTGCCTTCGGCAAGCATCGTATCGAAATCGGTCGCCGCGACTTCCGCGCTCACGGGCCCGTCGACGATGTCGCAGATCTGGGCGATCACTTCGAAGAAGTTGCGCCCCGACTTGTGGATCAGAGAGGGGTTCGTGGTCACGCCGTCGACCAGGCCGGTGGCGGCGAGGTCCCTGATGTCGTCGATCTCGGCAGTGTCCACGAAGAATTTCATTGGTCGCTGCGGCTCCTCTAATCGGTCTACGCTTCAATATGGCGCGCCGACCGCGTTTGGCTACACTCTAGCCGATGCCGGTCCCGCATACCACAAATGGCGCTGCGATCAATGGGGAACTGCGCCGCGTGCAGGTACTTCTGCCGCTGCCGTTGCCGGGCGTATTCGATTACCGCGTTCCGCCGGAGCTCGAAATCCAGCCGGGGGCCTTCGTTTCCGTGCCTTTCGGCCGGCGCGAGGCGATCGGGGTGGTGTGGTCCGAAAGCAACGCCGGAGAGGTTCCGGACAGCCGGCTGAAGGCGGTCACCGACAGGCTCGAGGTGTCGGCCCTGCCCGAATCGACTCGCCGATTCGTCGATTGGGTCGCCCGCTACACCATGGCGCCGCCCGGCTCGGTGCTGCGCATGGCGATGAGCGTGACCGACGCGCTCTTCCCGGCCAAGCCGCGCATGGCGTACCGTCTCGCCGGAAACGTGCCGGACATCCGCATGACGCCGGCCCGAAAGCGCGTGATTGCGGCCGCTGCGGACGGGTTCCCGCGGCCGACCGTCGAGCTTGCGCGCGAGGCGGGCGTCGGCGTCGGCGTGGTGACGGGGCTGGCGCAGGCGGGCGTGCTCGAACAGGTGGAAATGGCGGCGCCGCGCCCGCTGAAGCCCGATCCGTCGGCGCCGTCGCTCGCGCTGACGGGCGAGCAGCGCGACGCCGCCAACAGGCTCGTGCGGTCGGCCGCCGATCGCGGCTTCGCCGTCACCGTGCTCGACGGCGTGACCGGCGCCGGCAAGACCGAGGTCTATTTCGAAGCGATCGCAGAGACGCTGCGCCAGGGGCGGCAGGTGCTGGTGCTGCTGCCGGAAATCGCACTCACGGCGTATTGGCTCGAGCGCTTCACCGACCGGTTCCAGGCGCCGCCGCAGCAATGGCATTCCGAGCTGACGCAGACGCAGCGCCGGCGCACCTGGCGGGCGGTGACGGACGGCACGGCAGCGGTGGTGGTCGGCGCGCGGTCGGCGCTGTTCCTGCCCTACCGCGACCTGGGGCTCATCATCGTCGACGAGGAGCATGACGGCTCGTTCAAGCAGGAAGACGGCATCGCCTATCATGCCCGCGACATGGCGGTGGCCCGCGGCAGCATCGAAAAGATACCCGTCGTCCTGGTATCGGCGACGCCGTCGCTGGAAACCGTCGTGAACGTGGAGGAGGGGCGCTATCGCCTGATCCACCTGCCATCGCGGCACGGCGCCGCCGGGCTGCCGGAGGTGACGGTCGTCGATCTTCGCCGCGATGCGCCGCCGCGCCAGCGCTGGCTGTCGCCGCCGCTTCAGGACGCGCTGCGGAACACGATGGAGGCGGGCGAACAGGCGTTGCTGTTCCTGAACCGGCGCGGTTACGCGCCGCTCACCCTCTGCCGCGCTTGCGGGCACCGTATGGAGTGCCCGAACTGCACCGCCTGGCTGGTCGAGCACCGTCTCGCGCGGCGCCTGGAATGCCATCACTGCGGCTATTCGGCCGGCTATCCGGAGCATTGCTCCGAATGCGGCGCGGAGGACAGCCTCGTTGCCTGCGGCCCGGGGGTCGAGCGCCTGGCGGAAGAAGTCCATGCCCTTTTTCCGGCAGCGCGCATGGCGAGCCTGACTAGCGACACCGTGCGGGGGCCGGCCGCGGTCGAGGAGATGATCTGCCGCATGCGGCGGCACGAGATCGACATCCTCATCGGCACGCAGATCGTGGCCAAGGGCCACCATTTTCCCATGCTGACCCTGGTCGGCGTGATCGACGCCGACCTCGGCCTGACGGGAGGCGACTTGCGGGCGGCCGAGCGCACCTATCAGCTTCTGCACCAGGTGGCCGGGCGTGCGGGGCGCGAGGCGAAGCCGGGCCGCGTGCTGCTGCAGACATATAATCCCGGCCATCCCGTCATAACGGCGCTTGCGGAGGGCGCCCGCGACCGCTTCATCGAGGAAGAGGCCGAGCAGCGCCGGGCCGGCGGCTGGCCGCCCTTCGGGCGCCTGGCGGCGCTGATCGTGAGCGGGCCCGACGAGGCGGCGGTCGACGCGGCCGCCCAGCGTCTGGCGCGGGCCGCGCCCCGTTTCGCCGAGGTTCGCGTGCTCGGTCCGGCCCCGGCGCCGCTCGCCCGCCTCAGGGGGCGGCACCGCCGGCGTTTCCTGCTCAAGGCGCCGCGCAGCGTGAGTATCCAGCGGCTGTTGTCGGAGTGGCTGACGAAGGTCCGCGCCCCTTCCTCCGTACGCATCCAGATCGATATCGATCCTTACAGCTTTCTCTAATTTCTTCCGTGGCTTACTTGTCCGGCCCACGTGGCTTGCGCCCTATATATCCATGTGCTAAACACCGCTCGCTTTCGGAATCGACGAATGTATTCCGAGGCGCAGGGGAGTATTGAGGGGGCCGCGCCTCGCGGCGTATCCGGAGAGAGTTCTGGAGTAATCCCAGATTGGCATCTAAGGCAGGCGATACGGGAGTTGCCGCTCGCTACGCGTTGGCTTTGTTCGAGCTGGCGGACGAGCAACGAAAGCTGGACCAGGTCGCGGCCGATCTGAAGTCCGTCGACGCATTGCTGCGCGAGAGCGCGGACTTGCGGCGGCTCATTGCCAACCCGGTCGTCAGCCGCGCCGACTCCGCCCGCGCGATGGCGGCGTTGCTCGAAAAAATCGGCGTCGATGCGCTCACGCAGAAATTCGTTGGCCTGGTTGCCGCCAACCGGCGCCTCTTCGTGCTTTCGGCCATCATCAAGGCCTATCTGGCGAAGCTGGCCCAGCGGCGCGGCGAAGTCACGGCCGAGGTCGTTTCCGCCCGCAAGCTGAGCGAGAGCCAGAGCATGGCGCTGGAGACGGCGCTGCGCACGGCGATCGGCGGCAAGGTCGCGCTGTCGCTCGCGGTGGATCCCGGATTGATCGGCGGCCTGGTCGTCAAGGTCGGCAGCCGGATGATCGATTCTTCCCTCAAGACACAACTTCAGAAGATGAAACTCGCGATGAAAGGGGCCGCCTGATGGAAATCAAGGCTGCGGAAATCTCGGCCATCCTGAAGGAGCAGATCGCGAATTTCGGCGCGGAAACGGATGTCGCCGAAGTCGGTCAGGTCATCTCCGTCGGCGACGGCGTGGCGCGCGTCTATGGGCTGGACAATGTGCAAGCCGGCGAGATGGTCGAATTTCCCGGCGGCGTCAAAGGCATGGCGCTCAACTTGGAAAGCGACAACGTTGGTGTCGTCATCTTCGGCTCGGACCGCGAAATCAAGGAAGGCGACACGGTCAAGCGGACCGGCGCCATCGTCGACGTGCCGGTGGGCCGGGGGCTGCTGGGGCGGGTCTTGGATGCGCTCGGCAACCCGATCGACGGCAAGGGACCGCTGGATTCCTCGGAGCGCCGCCTCGTCGAGGTCAAGGCGCCCGGCATCATCCCGCGCAAGTCGGTGCACGAGCCGGTGCAGACCGGGCTGAAAGCGCTCGACGCGCTGGTCCCGGTGGGCCGCGGCCAGCGCGAGCTGATCATCGGCGACCGCCAGACCGGCAAGACCGCGGTCGCGATCGACACGATCATCAATCAGAAGCCGGTCAACGCGTCCGGCGACGAATCGAAGAAGCTCTACTGCATCTACGTCGTCATCGGCCAGAAGCGCTCGACCGTGGCGCAGGTCGTGAAGACGCTCGAAGACTACGGAGCGATGGAGTACACCATCGTCGTCGCGGCGACCGCGTCCGATCCGGCGCCGCTGCAGTTCCTGGCGCCCTATGCCGGCTGCGCCATGGGCGAGTTCTTCCGAGACAACGGCATGCACGCCCTGATCATCTACGACGACTTGTCGAAGCAGGCGACGGCCTACCGGCAGATGTCGCTTCTGCTGCGCCGCCCGCCGGGACGCGAAGCCTATCCCGGCGACGTGTTCTACCTGCACTCGCGGCTGCTCGAGCGCGCGGCGAAAATGAACGACGCGCTCGGCGCAGGCTCGCTCACCGCGCTGCCGATCATCGAGACGCAGGCGAACGACGTGTCGGCCTACATTCCGACCAACGTCATCTCCATCACCGACGGCCAGATCTTCCTGGAGACCGACCTCTTCTATAAGGGCGTCCGTCCGGCGATCAACGTCGGCCTGTCCGTCTCGCGCGTGGGTTCCGCCGCGCAGATCAAGGCAATGAAGCAGGTCGCCGGCACCATCAAGCTCGAGCTCGCGCAGTTCCGCGAGATGGAGGCCTTCTCGCAGTTCGCTTCCGACCTCGACGCCTCGACGCAGCGGCTGCTGGCGCGCGGGTCGCGCCTGACCGAGCTGCTGAAGCAGCCGCAATACTCGCCGATTCCGGTGGAGCAGCAGGTGGTCGCGATCTTCGCCGGCGTGCGCGGGTATCTCGACGGCATCCCGATCGCGAAGATCGGCCGCTATGAGGAGGGATTGCTCGAGGAATTCCGCTCGAAGCATTCGGACCTGCTGACCAAGATCCGCACCGACGGAGAAATCTCCAAGGAAACCGAACAGAAGCTCAACGACATCGTCGGCGGCTTCACGAAATCCTTCGCCTGAACGCGGGAAAGCACGGGCCGCTGATCGATGCCTAGCCTGAAAGACCTTCGGAGCCGGATCGCGAGCGTCAAGTCGACGCGGCGAATCACCTCCGCGATGAAGATGGTCGCGGCCGCGAAGCTGCGGCGCGCTCAGGACTTGGCGCTGGCGGCGCGGCCGTATTCGGAGCGGATGGAGCGCATGCTGTCCTCGCTCGCAGGGGCATCGGGCGGCCTGGGCTCCTTGCCGCTGCTCGCCGGAACCGGCAAGGACGACACCCACCTGCTCGTGTTCGTTTCGACGGACCGCGGGCTCTGCGGCGGCTTCAATATAAACCTGATGCGGCAGGTGCGCCGGCGCTTCCGCGACCTGCAGGGCCAGGGCAAGCAGGTGAAGATCTTCTGCATCGGCCGCAAGGGGGCCGCCCTGGTGCGGCGCGAATATCCGTCTGCGCTCGTTGCCCAGGTCGAGGACATTGCGCGCCCGGTGCCGAGTTACGACAAGGCGGTCGAGATTTCCCAACGCATTACGGCGATGTTCGAGGCGGGCGAGTTCGACGTCTGCACCGTCATCTACAACAGGTTCGTCTCGGCCCTGACACAGACCGTGACGCCGCAGCAGCTCATCCCGTTCGCACCGCCCGCCAACAGCGGCACAGCGGCGAACGGCGATGCGGGCGGGGCGGCCTACGAATACGAGCCTTCGGAAGAGGACATCCTCAGCGAGCTGCTGCCGCGCAACCTCGCGGTCCAGCTCTACCGGGCATTCCTGGAGTCGTTCGCGTCCGAGCAGGGCTCGCGGATGACGGCCATGGACAACGCGACGCGCAATGCCGGCGACATGATCAGCCGGCTTACGATGAACTACAACCGAACCCGTCAGGCCTTCATCACGAAGGAACTGATCGAGATCATTTCGGGCGCGGAAGCGCTCTGACGCGGGCAGACCCATAGGAGTGGATTGATGGCGAAGAATGCGACCGGTCGGGTCACACAGGTCATGGGCGCCGTCGTCGACGTGCATTTCGACGGCGAGCTGCCGCAGATCCTGAATGCTCTGCACCTACAGAACCAGGGCCGCAAGCTGGTGCTGGAGGTGGCGCAGCATCTCGGCGAGAGCACGGTCCGGTGCATCGCGATGGACACGACCGACGGCCTGGTGCGCGGGCGCGAGGTCGAGGACACCGGCGCGCCGATTTCGGTACCGGTTGGTCCCGAGACGCTCGGCCGCATCATCAACATCATCGGCGAGCCGATCGACGAGCGCGGACCGGTCAACGCCAAGAAGACCTATCCGATCCATCGCCCGGCGCCGTCCTTCGTCGAGCAGTCGACGGAAACCGAGCAGCTCGTCACCGGCATCAAGGTCATCGACCTGCTCACGCCCTATGCGCGAGGCGGCAAGATCGGCCTGTTCGGCGGCGCGGGCGTCGGCAAGACCGTGCTGATCATGGAGCTGATCAACAACGTGGCAAAGGCGCACGGCGGATACTCGGTATTCGCGGGCGTCGGCGAGCGCACGCGCGAGGGCAACGACCTGTATCACGAGATGATGGAGTCGGGCGTCATCAACGTGAACGGCGAATCGAAGGCGGCGCTGGTCTACGGCCAGATGAACGAGCCGCCGGGCGCGCGCGCCCGCGTCGGCCTGACGGGCCTGACGGTGGCCGAATATTTCCGCGACGAGGAAGGCCAGGACGTGCTGTTCTTCGTCGACAACATCTTCCGCTTCACGCAGGCAGGCTCGGAAGTGTCCGCGCTGCTCGGCCGTATCCCGTCCGCGGTCGGCTACCAGCCGACGCTCGGCACGGACATGGGCAATCTGCAGGAGCGCATCACCACGACCACCAAGGGCTCGATCACCTCGGTGCAGGCGATCTACGTGCCCGCTGACGACCTTACCGATCCGGCCCCGGCGACGGCGTTCTCGCATCTCGACGCGACGACCGTGCTGTCGCGGCAGATCGCGGAGCTCGGCATCTACCCTGCGGTCGACCCGCTCGACTCGACCAGCCGAATTCTCGATCCGCGCATGGTCGGCGAGGAGCATTACCGCACCGCGCGCGACGTGCAGCGCGTGCTGCAGACCTACAAGTCGCTGCAGGAGATCATCGCCATTCTCGGCATGGACGAGCTTTCGGAAGACGACAAGCTGACGGTCACGCGCGCGCGCAAGATCCAGCGCTTCCTGTCGCAGCCCTTCCACGTCGCTGAGGTCTTCACCGGTTCGCCGGGCAAGCTGGTCGACCTGCAGGACACGATCAAGGGTTTCCGCGCGATCGTGGACGGCGAGTACGACGACCTTCCCGAGCAGGCCTTCTACATGGTCGGCGCGATCGAAGAGGCCGTCGAGCGGGCGAAGCGCCTCGCGGCAGAGGCGGCGTAAGCGCAAGGGAGCGTGCGGTGGCCGACAAAGTCAACTTCGAGCTGGTTTCGCCGCAGCGC
This sequence comes from Alphaproteobacteria bacterium, assembly GCA_009377445.1. GTDB lineage: Bacteria > Pseudomonadota > Alphaproteobacteria > UBA8366 > UBA8366 > WHUA01. The sequence goes on from WHUA01000001.1 coordinate 805,852, forward strand.
CTGCTGCTTTCCGAGGCCGTCGACATGGTCGTCGTGCCCGGGACCGAAGGCGACTTCGGCGTGCTCGCGGAGCATGCGCCGCTGATCTCCACCGTGCGGCCGGGCACGATAACCGTCTACCAGGGCAACGCGGTGACCGACCGGATTTTCGTGGCCGGCGGCTTCGCCGAAGTCACGGCGGAGCGCTGCACCGTGCTGGCGGAAGAGGCGGAGCGGCTGGAGGAGATCGACCGGGCGGCGGTGGAAGCCCAGATCCGCGAGCTGCGCGAGGACCTCGGCTCAGCCTCGTCGGACGAGGAAAGGCAGTTCTTGGAAAGCCGGATCGCGGTCGCCGAAGCCAAGATCGAGGCCGTTGAAAGCGCAGTCTACCAGTAGCCGAAGGCGGTAGGGATGCGCCGCGGCACGGGTCCGGGAATCCCTGATTGCGTCATTGCAGACCCGTCGATGGATGCCACGGCCAAGCCGTGGCATGACGGTTAAATATATGAATATAAATAAAAATCGTCACTCCCCGGCTTGTCCGGGGAGTCCGCGCGCGCCAACCTAAACCTTCGCCGGCTTTAATATTCCTCGCTGGATCAAGCGAGAAGATTGTGGCGGGCGCCTCGGGCCGCCTTGTCGATCGTTCTGTCGCTCGTTCTGTCGCTCGTTCCCGGCGCGCCCCCGGCTCCGGCGGCCTTCTCGCGTTCCTCCGCTTCCATCTCCCGTTTCTCCAGGCGCGCCTTCTGAATCTTCGCGTCGGCTTCTGCGGCGACCTGACGATCCGCGGACGATGGGTTCGACGGCGCCAGCGCCGCCCGCTTTATCTGTTCCATTTTGCGGATCGTGGCGTCGGGATTGTTCGGGACCGCGCTGGTGTCGATCTTCACCTCGCCGCTGATCGCATAGGAACGTCCGTCCGGTCCCCGGACCGTCTTGAAGGTCGGACTGCCGGCGTGGGGCCCGCCGGCTGCCTTGTGCGCCTGCTCATGCGCGCGAACCTCGCGGTCGCGGCTCTGCAGTTCCTGGACCTTCTTCTTTTCCTCCTCGGTGAGCGCCTCCGCGCCGGCCGATGGGGCCGCCGCGCGCGGCTCGGCCGAAGGAGCGCCTGCCTGCTGCGAAGCCAGCCGGGTCTCGCCGCTGAGCAAGGGGGCCGGAAGCGCCGCGTTGCTCTCCGTTTTTGACGGCGATCGAGGTGGGCCATCCGGCGATCGCCGCTCGGGGGGATGAACGGATTCCGGCCGGACGCGCGGCGCGCCCGGGATGGGCTGTCCCGAGAATTGGACGAGACTGGAGATTGTCGCCGAATCGGTCATGCGCCGGTCTGCCGCGCGGCCGTGTCTGGTCGGGATTGCGGGCCGCTACCGCACATGAATTACGGAAAGAAGGTTAACAATTGGTAGCTTTCGCCGCCGCGCCTCGGTCCGGCGACGCGAAGGGAGCGAACTCGGCGGCGATCTGGCTGTAGACGGATCGCTTGAAGGGGATAGCCATGTCGCACAGCTCGGAGATATCGGCCCAGCGCCAGGCGTCGAACTCGGCCTTGTGGGCGTCAAGGTCGATATCGCCGTCGTCGCCGGTGAAGCGGAAGGCGAACCAGCGCTGCGTCTGACCGCGATAGCGGCCCTGCCATACCCGCCGCGACAGATCCTCCGGCAGGTCGTAGCTCAGCCAGCCGGCGCTGACGGCAAGCAGCTCCGCCTTTCCGGTCCCGACTTCCTCCCGCAGCTCGCGCCAGGCGGCCTGGTCGGCGGTCTCGCCGTCGTCGATGCCGCCTTGCGGCATTTGCCAGTGCTCGCCCGCGACATCGATGCGATTGCCGACGAATATCTTGCCGGCCGCATTGAAAAGCATGATCCCGACGCACGGCCGATAGGGGCGCGGATCGCCGGAAGCCACCGCCGTCATTGCGTCCGTTGCGGGGCCGGAAGCGCGGAAACGGGAGCGAGCGCGATACCTTTGCCCTCGAGCGAAGCGGTCCATTCCTTCAGCCGGTTTACCGTGACCGGATAGGGCCGGGCAAGCGCCACGGCGGAGCCCTCCCGGCGCGCGCGCTTCTCCATCTCGGCCAACTGCAAATCGATCTTTTCGGCAGCGAGGTCCTGGTCGATCAACGCGTCGCCGACCGCCACGGCGAGGTTCATTTCCTTCGCCATGTCCGAGGTCGCCCCGATCGGGTTTTCCTTCGTGTCGACCAGCATCAGCCCGCGCGATTTTATCTCCGCCAGGATCGGGCTGAGCACGCGCGGCTTTATGACGAGGCCGGAGCCCATGTAGATCGACACGCCGACATAGCCGGTCGCGCGGCTGAGAATCCACCCGAGCCGGCGCAGGTTCTGGTCGATCGGCACGGTCGTCAGCAACGTATGCGGCCCCGGATCGCTGCGCGGGTAATCCATCGGTTCCATCGGCAGATCGATCAGGACCTCATGCCCGGCGTCGCGGCTCTTGTCGATCCACTCCGGAAGGTTCTTCGTGAACGACGCGAAGGAGAGCGTCACCGCGCCGGGCAGCGCCTCGATGACGCTTCTGGTCGCCTGTTCGGATACGCCGAGGCCGGTGACGACCACGGCGATGCGCGGGCGGCTGTCGATGCTGCTGAAAGGACGGGCATAGACGCGCCAGGGCGCGCGCCCGTCCGTGCCGATGATCGGCAGCGGGCCGAGATCGCTCTTCTCGATGAGCAGAGGGTCGGGATGCGGGTGCAGGCCCGCCGCCGCGACCTTCGTGCCGCCTTGGCCGGCCGGACCCGCCGGGCGGTTTTTCGTCGACGCGTCGCCGTCTGTGACCGGCGGCTCGGCATCCACCGCGGCGTTTTCCTTTCCGACCGGATCGGAATTGTGGAAGCTGTTGAGGGACATTGTGACCTGCGGCCCACTTCCTTTCTGGATCGCGGCGTGGCCGTTCGTCAGGTACAGCCATGCGCCGCCGCCGGCAAGGGAGGTCAAGGTGAGGACCCAAGCCGCGAACAACAGCGTCGACAGAAGACCGCGGCCGCCATCGGATTGTGGCAGCATGTCCGGGTGATCCCCCGGCGCGGCGTCGTCGCCGCGCGACTTGAACAGCGAGAGCTTCAGGTCATCTAACCCCTAATTTACCATGCGGCCTTTGTAGAGAGCGATGCCCCGCAGCAGGTCGATCGCGCGGGCGAGCTGATAATCCTCGGCCTGCGGATCTTTCTTCGCGGTTTCATCCGTCTCCGGCGTGGCGTCGTCCTTGCCGTCCTTCTTGACGCCCGCGCCCGGCTGATCCGGCTTTTTCTGGGTTCCGTCCTTCTTTTGCTCGTCCGGCTTTTTCTGCTCGCCTTCCTTGTCCGGCGTGACGGCGCTCGGATCCGCGTCTTCCTCGTTCCGCAACGAGCCGCGAAGATCGCGTTCGGAGCGTCGCGGCTGCACGGAATCGAGCGCTTCGACCTTTGCCTGCTGCACCATGATGTCGGGGTCGATGCCCTTGGCCTGGATCGAATGGCCGCTCGGCGTGTAATAGCGCTGCGTCGTCAGCTTGATCGCGCCGCTTCGCCCGAGTGGGATGATCGTCTGGACGGAGCCCTTCCCGAAGGACTTGGTGCCGAGCAGGATGGCGCGGCGGTGATCCTGCAGCGCGCCGGCGACGATCTCGGAGGCGGAGGCGGACCCGCCGTTTATCATGACCACCAGCGGCTTGCCGTCGATCAGGTCGCCCGCGGTGGCGTAGAACCGCTGCCCACTGTCTTCCTTGCGGCCGCGGGTCGAGACGATCTCGCCCTGTTCGAGGAAGCTGTCGGACACGGTCACCGCCTGGTCAAGCAACCCGCCGGGATTGTTCCGCAGGTCGAGGATGTAGCCGGCAATATCGTCGCCCATTTCCTTCTTCAGCCGCTCGATCGCCCGCTTCAAGCCTTTGTCCGTCTGCTCGCTGAAGCTGGTGATGCGGAGGTAGCCGATCTTTCCCTCGGCCCGCGAACGGACCGACTGGATGCGGATCTTGTCGCGTGTGATCGTCACGTCGAAGGCGGCCTGGTGACCGCGGCGGATCGTCAGGACGATGTCGGTCTTCACCGGCCCGCGCATCTTCTCGACCGCCTCGCTCAGGGACATCCCCTGGACCGGCTCCGTATTGAGATGCGTAATCAGGTCGCCCGCCTGGATGCCGGCGCGGGCGGCCGGCGTCTCGTCGATCGGCGAGACCACCTTCACGTAGCCCTTCTCCATCGTTACTTCGATGCCGAGACCGCCGAACTCGCCCTTCGTCTGGACCTGCATGTCGCGGAACTTGGCCTTGTTGAGGAAGGTCGAATGCGGATCGAGATGCGTCAGCATGCCCTCGACGGCGGCTTCGATGAGCTCTTCGTCGGAAACGTTTTCGACATAGTCGCTGCGGACCCGCTCAAAAACATCGCCGAACAGCTCGAGCATCCGGTAGGTGTCGGACTTGCTATTTTCGGCGGCAAAAACCGTCGGTACGACGGCGCCGGCGATGAATCCCAGAACGACTCCACCGGCGACTGCGGTTACGACACCCGGCATCAGGCGCTTCATGCCTCTTGAATCCTTTCCAATTGACCTGCGTAGTACTCAGCTCCGTTTTCGCACGACACGCTCGTCATCCCCGCTCCCTGCCCCGATATTCGGCGAACCAAGGTAACGGGTTGATCGGCTGTCCTTCTCGACGGAGCTCGAAATATAATCGCGGATTTGCACCGCCCGGTTTGGCCATTACGCCAACTGGCTCGCCGGCAAGCAGCCACTGGCCGACGCTGGTGTCGACGCGCTCCATGCCGGAAAGCAACGTATGATATCCGCCGCCGTGCTCAATTATCAAGATTTGACCGTAACCGCGGAACGGGCCGGCGAAGACGACCTTACCATCATAGGGCGCGACAACCCGGGCCGCCGCCCGCGTCTCGATGGTGATGCCTTTGGCCGTGTTACCGTAAGGCGTGTTCTCGCCGTATTGGCGGCTGAGCTCGCCGCGAACCGGCAGGGTAATCGGCCCTTGGACCGGAAACTGCCGAAGAGCGTTCGGCCGGGGCGCGGTGAGCGACGCGGTCTGCTCCTCCTTGGGCGCGGGAAGCGCTTCGGCGTGCCCGCTCTCCGCCGGCGCGGCCGGCGGCGGCGCCGGACGTTCGGCTTCGAGCCGGGCGAACAGATCCTTCAGCGTCTCCGCTTCGCGCGTCAGCCGCTTCAGCCGCTGCGCGGTGCGCTTCCGCTCGGTCTCGGTGTCCTGAAGCAGGTCGGCCTTGCGATCGATCAGGCCGTCGAGCATGCCCCGCTGGTCGGTGTAGAGGTCCGAAGCGCCCTTGAGCTCCTCGAGCTGACGGTCGATGTCGTCGCGCGTCGCCGCAAGCTCGGCGACGCCCTCGCGAAGCGTTTCCGCGCGATCCTGTATGATCGGCAACGATGTCCGCAGCAACATCGCCTGGCGCACGACGTCCATCGGCTTGTTTGGCGACAGGAGCAGGGCGCGGGGCGGGTTGCGCGACAGCCTTTCGAGGGCGATCAGGGTCCCGCCGATCTGCTGGCGGCGCTGGGCGAGCGCTTCCTCCTGCTGGCGCAAGTCGTCCTGCGTCTCCCGCAGCTTGCGTTCGAGGCGCGTCAGCAGGGACTCGCTGTCCTGGGTCGCCCGGGCGGCGCCGATCGCCCGCTGCCGCAGCTCGGCGAGCTCGGCGGCCAGCGTCTGGGATTTTCGCGTGAGCTCGGCTTCGCGGCTGCGCTGGGTCTTGATCTCGCCCTCGAGCCGATTGAGGTCGCCGCGGTCTTGCGCAAACGCCGCGACGGGGCAGAGCATGACAAGCGCTACCCCGGCAAGGGCCAGCCAGGCTGCTGGAAAGGGTCGGTCAACCCGCCTCACGCTGCTCCCCGGCATGTACGATCAAGGACCTTCCTGTCATCTCGGCGGGCTGCTCGATCGCGAGCAGGTCCAGCACGGTCGGCGCGATATCGGCGAGCTTGCCGTTCGCCAGCCGCGCGACGCCGCTACGGCCGCCCGCAAGCACGAGCGGCACGAGGTTGGTGGTGTGCGCCGTGTGCGGCTGCCCCGTGCTCTTGTCCGTCATCTGTTCGGCATTTCCATGATCCGCCGTGATCAGCATGACGCCGCCGGCGGCACGGAGCGCCTTGTCGAGACGGCCGAGGCACGCGTCCACTGCCTCGACCGCCTTGATCGCCGCGTCCAGGTCGCCGGTATGGCCGACCATGTCGGTATTTGCGAAATTGACCAGGATGAAATCGAACCTTCCGCTGCCGATGGCCTCGACGAGCCGGTCGGTAACCTCGGCCGCGGACATCTCGGGCTTCAGATCGTAGGTCGCCACCTTCGGCGACGGGATGAGTATCCGCTCTTCCCCCGGGAAGACGGCTTCGGCGCCGCCGTTGAAGAAGAAAGTGACATGCGCGTATTTCTCGGTTTCGGCGATGCGGAGCTGGGTGCGCCCGGCGTCGGCGAGCACCTGGCCCAGCACGTTGTCGAGCCGCTGCGCCGGAAACAGCGCCTTCATGAACCGATTGAGCGCCTCGGAGTATTCCACCATGCCGAGCGCGGCGGCGAACGCCACCGGGCGGCCGCGATCGAAACCGTCGAAGGCCGGATCGAGCAGGGCTGTCAGTATCTCGCGCGCGCGGTCGGCCCGGAAATTCGCCATCAGGAGGCCATCGCCGTCCCGCATGCCGCGGTAGCCGCCGATCACGGCCGGGAGCATAAATTCGTCCGTAACCCTTGCCGCATACGAGGCTTCGATCGCCTGCAGCGGATCCGTGGCGGCCGCGCCGTCGGCGAACACCAGCGCCCGGTAAGCCTTCTCGACCCGATTCCAGCGCTTGTCCCGATCCATCGCAAAGTAACGGCCGGTGACGGTGGCGACCCGCGCGCCCGGCGCGTCTCGGAGGAAGGTGCGCATGTATTCCACGGCGCTGGACGGCGGCGTGTCGCGCCCGTCGAGCAGCGCGTGGACGACGCAGGGTATCCCCGCCTCGGCTAGGAGCCGCGCCAGCCCGGCGATATGCGCCTGGTGCGAATGCACGCCGCCGGGCGACAGAAGTCCCAGAAGGTGCGCGGTGCCGCCGCTCTTGCGGAGCGCCGCGGCGAATTCTGCGAATGCGGGCAGGGCCGGTATCGACCCTTGGGCGAAAGCGTCGTCGATCCGCGGCAGATCCTGCATCACCACCCGGCCGGCGCCCAGATTCATGTGGCCGACCTCGGAATTGCCCATCTGGCCGGCCGGCAGCCCGACATGGCCTTCGGACGCGTCGAGCCGCGCGCGCGGGCAGGCCGCGCTCAGCCGGTCCCACACGGGCGTATCGGCCAGCACGATGGCGTTGTCTTCGGGTTCCTTGCGCTCGCCCCACCCATCCAAAACGCACAACAGGACGGGACGCGGTTTAGCCGATTTTTCCATGCCGACCGGTCGATACTCCTGGGTCTAAATGTGGGGCGGAGAATAACCGGATTCCAGCGCCAAGAAAACGTTATGTGGCTAGCCCTTGTGGTAAGGGTGGCCAGCCAGGATCTGCTGCGCCCTGTAAAGCTGCTCCATCAACATGCCGCGGACGAGAAGATGTGGCCAAGTCATTGTTCCCAATGAAACTTTAAGGTTTATTTCGGCCAAGAACGCGGCATCGAGCCCGTCCGCGCCGCCGATTACGAACGCGAGATCGCGCCGTCCGCCCTCCTGCCACGCGCCGATGCGGTCAGCGAATTGCCTGCTGTCCATCTGGATCCCGTGCTCGTCGAGCGCGACCCGGGCCGCCGCATCGGGCACGGCGGCGCGCAAAAGCTCCGCCTCGCGGCGTTGCCGCTCGGCGGCGGCAAGTGGACGCCGCTCCTCCACCTCGCGGATCGATACGGGCCAATGCATGCGGCGGCGGTAGGTTTCGACGAGGTCGAATTCGGGACCGCGGCGAAGGCGACCCACGGCTGCGATGACGATGCGCATGCGCCCGGGCCCGCCCCTGGCTATATCGCCGCCTGGCTGATCCGATCCCGATGCGGCGCCGCCGCGTCGCCCCAAAGCTTCTCGAGCTTGTAGAAATCGCGGACCTCCGGTCGGAACAGATGGACCACGACGTCGCCCGCGTCGACGAGCACCCAATCGCAATGCTTCTGGCCCTCGACCGAGACGCCTTTCACACCGCTTTTCCGCAAGCGATCGAGGAGGTGATCGGCCATCGCGCCCACGTGGCGGCTCGAACGCCCCGATGCGACGACCATGCTGTCCGCGATGGCGGTCTTACCCTCCAGGTCTATCGAGACGACGTCGATAGCCTGATTGTCGTCAAGGATTTCTTCGATCAGGGACAGCATTGACCGGCTGTCCATCGGTGTCGAACTATTGGCAGATATGGCTCATTTCCTCGTTGTTCGATCTCCGCGGCTCAAACGCCGCGCGCGGCGGCCGCGCCAGCCCGTCCTGGCTTCTTCCTGCTGCGCCGTGCCGCGGCCCTGATTTCGGTTGCAGACGCGGAATGCAGCCTGATACGCAGAAAAACCCAAGCTGGTGGCTCTTGCTCTGCGAGACGCCGGGCCTGCCGCTCCGGCAGGCGGCTTCGCGCAAACCGGTAGGCTGCCTGTCCCGCCAAAGCTCTGAGAGAATAGGATGGCCGCGCGAAAACCGCAACGGCAACGGCGCCGAACAGCGCCTGCCAGGACTTCCACGCCGGCATCTGGATCAGGTTGTCCGCGCCGATGAGCCATACGAATGCGAAGCCTGGATGGCGGCGTTTCAGCGCCCGCACCGTGTCCACCGTATAGCGCGTCGAGAGACGGCGCTCGATGTCGGTCACCCGGATGCGCGGGTGGTTGGCGGCAATTCGTGCGGACGCCATGCGCTGCGCGAGAGCGGCCATGCCCTTTGCCGGCTTGAGCGGATTTTGCGGGGAGACCAGCCACCATACCTCATCGAGCGCGAGGCGCCGGAGGGCGATCAGGCTGATGTGGCGGTGGCCCGCATGGGCGGGATTGAAGGAACCGCCGAGCAGCCCGATCCGGCGCCGCGGCGCCGGACGCTCCAAACGGTCCGTGTCGGCGCGCGGAACGCAAATGGGTACACAACGTTGCATCTGATGGTCGATGGCGAACCGAGGAAGAACCGAAGCCGGCGTTCGATCAACCGTACAAGCAGGAGCATGCTCCGCCAAGTGGCTTACGTCCCGCCCGGCAGCGGAACGCCGCCGCGGGCGCTACTCGCCGCCGATAGAGTCGGCCGTATTCTCTACCGCCCGATGGTCCACACGGCGGCCGGCCAAGTGCGGCTTCTCGTCGCCCGGCGTCAGCTCCTGGCTTAACGAGAAGAATCCCACGACGTGCCCATGTTCGTCTTTGTGCGGAATGAAATTGATATGGACCGTACGCTTGCCGACGCTGGGGAAAACGACGGATAGCGTATGGCGTACGTGCTCACCGGCGAGAACGCGATCGATATAGGGCTTGAGAAGCCGGAACCGGTCGAGATCCACGAACTCGGTCATATGGCGGCCGATCATGTCCTCGCGGCGTACGCCGTACCATTCGTGGTACTGCCGGTTGACGTACTGATAGCGCAGGTTCCGGTCGCGATAGGAGATCAGCGCAGGAACGGAATCGATGATGACGTGCAGCTGCTGCTCGCGCTGGCGCAGCATGCGCTCGATGTCCTTGAGATCGGTGATGTCCTGAACGAGGGAGAAATAACCCTCCACCTCGCCGGCCGCGTTGCGCTGCGGGATCAGCGTGGTGCGAAGATCGCACAGGCCGCGACCGGGGAATTCGCATTGCGTGGTGTAGTGAACGGTGTTGCCGGCCAGCACCCCCGCGCGCCGCGACTTCATCAATTGATAGTGCGCCTCGTTCCGCACGGCGCAGACATGGTGTCCGACGATTTGATCCCGCGGCAGCCCCACCCAGTCCGCATAAGTCTTGTTCACATAGGAGTAGCGCAGGTCGCGCGTCTTATGGGCGAGAATCACCGGGACCGAATCCATGAGCTCGCGCAGCAGCAGCGAGTCATCCGATTTCGGTCGCGATGCGCTTGCGGCCGCGGGGACGCTGCGGGCGCGCGAAGATGCCGCCGGTCGCGGCGCCGGGTGCCGGGCCGGTTTCTCGCGATCGATCGTAAGCATGACGGCGGGCCCGCCGCGCCAGTCGATGACATGACTGCGCATCACGAGCTGAAGCGGCAGTCCATCCGTGCGAAGCGCCTCGCAATGAACCGGCTGGGCGTGGCCCGGCGGCGGCTGCCCATCGGCGGAAGGCAAATTCATCAACGGGCTGATTTCGCGCAGCGCCTCGGCCATGGTCGAAAAGCCGAACAGTTCGACATAGGCATGGTTGGCAAAAAGCGGCTGCCCGTCGCGGTATATCAGTATGGCCTCGTTGAGATTGTTCGCCAGGGACTGGAAACGCCCTTCGACGGCGTCGGAGCCCGCGTCGTCAACGGCATTGTCCGGATGGACGCGCTGGATCGCCACGACATGGCCGGACCCGCCGTTGTCGAACAGCGGATTTATGAACAACTCCGCCCGGAACCTGCTTCCGTCCTTGCGGGAATTCAGCAGCATGAAAGTCGCCTTTTCCCGCTGCTCGAACGCCACGCCGACCTGATCGATCACGCTCGGGTTGTTGTATTCGGCGCACAGGAATGTCGGCGGCATTCCCGTTGCGTCGCGCAGGGAATAGCCGGTGAGCCGCGAAAAGGCGTCGTTCACGAAACAGATACGGCTGCCCATCGGGCCGTTCGGATCCTGTTCGGTCACGAACAGCGCGTCGTTCGTACAATCGAGAACCGATTTCAGATAGGACAAATGCGCGGTGGGCGGGTCAGTTGGCGCCATATATCCCGTTCATCTGCAGGGGGCGTCAGTAGTTGCCATTATGACGTAGGTGGGTGCCGAAGATCAACAGTTGGTAGTATGCAGAAGTTCGAGTCGTATCTTACTATTCCGAGATAACAATCCACAGTTGCAGATATCCTAGAAAGGCGCTTTACGGTCGCGTCTGCCCGTCGCCGCGCACGACGTATTTGAAGCTCGTGAGCTGCTCGGCCCCGACCGGCCCGCGCGCATGGAGCTTGCCGGTGGAGATGCCGATCTCGGCGCCCATGCCGAACTCGGCCCCGTCCGCGAACTGCGTCGAGGCATTGTGCAGGACGATCGCGCTGTCGACTTCGGCAAGGAAACGCTCCGCCGCTTCCGCATCCTCGGTAATGATCGCGTCGGTATGATGCGACCCGTGGCGGTTCACGTGCTCGATGGCCGCCGGCAGGCCGTCCACGATCTTCAGCGAGATGACGGCGTCGAGGTATTCGGTGTCCCAGTCGGCATCGCTGGCGGGAACGATGCGGGCGTCAATCGACTGCGCCGCCGGGTCGCCCCGGATCTCGCAGCCCGCCCCGGCCAGGTCGTCGACGATCGCAGGCAGTTGCCGTGCGGCGATCGCGCGGTCGATCAGCAGCGATTCCGCGGCGCCGCAGACGCCTGTCCGGCGCATCTTCGCGTTCAGCGTGACGCGCCGCGCGATCTCCGGATCGGCCTTCTCATGGATATAGACGTGACAGTTTCCCTCGAGATGGGCGATGACCGGAATCCGGGACTCCTTCATGACGCGCTCGATGAGCGACTTGCCGCCGCGCGGCACGATGATGTCGATGAGATCGGACATGCGGAGCATGGCGCCGACCGCCTCGCGGTCGCGCGTCGGCACGAGCTGGATGGAGTCCGCCGGCAGGTTGCCCCGCCTGAGCCCGTCCCTGAGGCATTCGGCGATGGCGGTCGAGGAATGGAAACTCTCCGAGCCTCCGCGCAGGATCGCGGCGTTGCCCGACTTCAGGCAAAGCCCGCCGGCGTCGGCGGTCACGTTCGGCCGGGATTCGTAGATGATTCCGATCACGCCGAGCGGGACGCGGACCCGGGCGATGCGAAGGCCGTTCGGCCGCTCCCATTCCGCGATCGTCTGGCCGACCGGGTCGGGCAGGTCGGCGACCGCCTCCAGCGCCTTGGCGATATCCTCGACCCGCCGGTCGTCGAGCAGCAGCCGGTCGCGCATCGCCGCGCTCAGCCCCTTCTGCCCGGCTAGGCGCAGATCCTTGGCGTTTTCTTCCTTGATCCTGGCGGCGTTCGCGCGGATCGATGCGGCTGCGGCTCGCAGCGCCGCATCCTTGGCCGCCCGGCCGGCCTTGGCCAGCGCGGGAAGGGACTGGCGCGCGGCGGCGGCTATGCGGCGCACCTCCGCTTCGACGGACATTTGCCTGTCTTCGGTTGCCTCAGCCATCTTGCGCCCTCCTCGACGGCGCGCTGAGCGCCAGATCGTCGCGGTGGATCATTTCGCCACGGCCACGATAGCCAAGGACCGCTTCGATTTCACGGCTATTGTGGCCGGCGATGCGCGCGGCGTCCTCGCTCGAATAGGCGCTGAGCCCCTTGCCGATTTCCCGCCCTTCGACCGTAACGATGGCGACGGCGTCGCCCCGTTCGAACCGGCCGGCGACCGCGCGCACGCCGACCGGCAGAAGGCTCCGGCCCTCCTGCAGGGCGCGCTCGGCGCCCTTGTCGACGGTAATGGCGCCGACGGGATTGAGCGCTCCGGCAATCCAGCTCTTGCGTGCCGTCAGCGGATTCCCGGTCGCCACGAACCAGGTGCAGGCGGCGCCCGCGTCGAGCCCCTTGAGAGCGTGCAGCGCGCGCCCGTCCGCGATCGCCATGCGGCAGCCGCCCGCTGTCGCGATTTTCGCCGCTTGCAGCTTGGTCACCATGCCGCCGGAGGAATAGCCGGCCGGCGCCGTTCCGGCCATCGCTTCGATCTCGGGCGTGATGGCCGCGACTTCCTCGAGCCGCCGCGCGGCCGCGTCGGTGCGGGGATCCCGCTCGTAGAGGCCGTCGATGTCGGACAGCAGCACCAGGGTGTCGGCGCTCACCATCGCGGCGACGCGCGCCGCGAGGCGGTCGTTGTCGCCGAAGCGGATTTCCGCGGTGCCGACCGTGTCGTTCTCGTTGATCACCGGGATCGCGCCGAAGGCGAGGAGCTGCATCAGCGTGTTGCGGGCGTTGAGATGACGCCGGCGCTCTTCGGTGTCGTCCGGCGTGACCAGGATCTGCGCGACGGTTATGCCGTGTCGCGCCAGCGCCTGCTCATAGGCGTGCGCCAGCCTGATCTGGCCGGTGGCGGCGGCCGCCTGCTTTTCTTCGAGCCGCAGAACGCGGTCTTTCCGGGTGAGGCCGAGGCGCTGGCGCCCGACCGCGATCGCGCCGGAGGAGACGAGCAGTATCTGCTGGCCCCGGCGGTGGAATTCCGCGACATCGTCGGCCAGCGCATCCAGCCAGTCGCGGCGCAGGTCGCCGCTGTCCTCGTCGACCAGCAGCGCCGAGCCGATCTTGACGACCAGCCGTTTCGCCGAGCGCAACGCCTCCTTCATGGCGTCCATGCTTTCGCCGGCATCGCCGCCGCCTCGACGAGGGCCGCCGCCGCGTCCGCGCGCGCGCGGTCTATCTCGCCGAGCAGGGTGCGCAAAATGGTCGTGACGCCGCTTCCGGTGACGCCGGAAAGCGTGAAGACGGGCCGGCCGCTCGCCTTCGCCAGGGCTTTCCGGCGCGCCTCGATCGCGTCGTCTTCCAGCGCGTCGCATTTGTTGAGCGCCACGATCTCGTGCTTTTCCGCCAGCCCGGCGCCATAGGCTTCGAGCTCGCCGCGCACCGTGCGGTAGTCTCCCGCCACGTCCGCAGCCGTCCCATCGACGAGATGCAGCAGCACGCCGCAGCGCTCGATATGGCCGAGGAACCGGTCGCCGAGGCCGTGCCCCTCATGCGCGCCTTTGATCAGGCCCGGAATGTCGGCAAGCACGAACTCGCGCTCGTCGACATAGACGACGCCGAGTTGCGGATGCAGGGTGGTGAAGGGATAGTCGGCGATCTTCGGTTTCGCCCGGCTTGCGGCCGCCAGCAGGGTCGACTTGCCGGCGTTCGGCAGGCCGACCAGGCCCGCGTCCGCCAGCAGCTTGAGGCGCAGCCAGACCCACATCTCCTGTCCGGGGTGGCCGGGTTCGGCGCGCCGGGGCGCCCGCGCGGTGGCGCTCTTGTAGTGCAGATTGCCGAAGCCGCCGTCGCCGCCGCGCAGCAGGACGACGCGCTGCCCCGGCCGGGTCAGGTCGGCGATCAGGGTTTCGTTGTCCTCGGCCAGGATCTGCGTCCCCGGCGGCACCCGCAGCGTCACGGCCGCGCCGGCCGCGCCGAAGCGCTGCTTGCCCTTGCCGTGCTCGCCGCTGGCGCCCTTGAAATGCTGGCGGTAGCGGAAATCGATCAAGGTGTTGAGCCCGTCGACCGTTTCGGCGACGACATCGCCGCCGCGGCCGCCGTCGCCGCCGTCCGGGCCGCCGCGCGGGATATTGCGCTCGCGCCGGAACGAGACGCAGCCGGGGCCGCCGTCGCCGCTCTTCAGGAATATCTTGGCCTGGTCGAGGAATTTCATCGTTTCGCCGATACGTCTGCCATGCCTGGCCCGCGTCCCCCTATCGCCAGCGTCAGGCGGTGGCACTTTACTGCCTGTTGACGGGCTTCGCACCATTGCATCGTCTCGCCCGCATGGACGAAGCCGCATTTGGCAAGGACGCGGCCCGAGGCCGGATTATCGAACAGATATCCCGCGTACACAGTGTCGGCGCCCGAGTCTTCGGCGGCGAAGCGGACGATGCGGCCCGCCGCCTCGGTCGCGATGCCCATGCCCCACCATGGCTCGCCGATCCAATAGCCCAGCTCATGCTGTCCCGCCGCCGTCCGCTCGAGACCGACCGCGCCGACCAGCTCTTCCTCGAACCGGATCGCGCAGAGGAATTCCTCGCCGAGCGCCTGTTCGGCGATCCATTGCCGGGCCAGCCCTTCCGGGTAGGGGTGGGGTATGCGCGCGGTCATGCGGGCGACCTTCCAGTTTCCGGCGAGGGCTGCGACCCGCGCCGCGTCCTCGGCGCGGAACGGGTTGAGGAGAAGCCGCTCGGTGCGGAGTTGCTTTGTCATATCCGGCCAGTCCTCGGGAGGGCATGAAAAGAGGGAGATGGTCTCCCATCTCCCTCCTTGAACCGGATCGATGTCGATGGGAGCCACCTGCGGTGGCTCACCCACCGCGGTTATTCGGCAGCCGGGACGACCATCGGTTCGACGTGGACGGTCGTGCGGGCGCGCGTCTTGTGAAACTGGACCTTGCCTTCGGACAGCGCGAACAGCGTGTGGTCCCGGCCCATGCCGACGTTGCGCCCGGGGTGCACCTTGGTGCCCCGCTGACGCACGAGGATGTTGCCGGCGAGCACGCCCTCGCCGCCGAACTTCTTCACGCCGAGGCGCTGGCCCGCTGAGTCGCGGCCGTTGCGTGAGCTGCCGCCGGCTTTCTTGTGTGCCATGCTGCGTTACTCCTTATTCTTTGGACTTCTTCGCGGCGGGCTTGCGCGCCGCCGGCTTCTTGGCTGCGGGCTTCTTCGCAGCCGGCTTCTTGGCGGCGGCCTTCGGCTTATCGGCCTTCGGTTCCTTCGCCGCTGCGGGCTTCGCCTGGGTCTGAGCTTGGGGCTTGGCTTCAAGCTTGGCGGCCGCGCGCTTCTCCGGCTTCTTGCCGTCGGTCAGGATCTCCGTGATGCGCAGCACCGTGAGATGTTGCTTGTGCCCGCGCGTGCGCCGGTAATCCTTGCGGCGCTTCTTCTTGAAGATGATGACCTTCTTGGCGCGCGCCTGCTTCACGACCTCGGCCGCGACCGTCGCGCCCGCGACGATCGGCGTTCCGGCGGTCTGCGCCGTCTCGTTGCCGACCATCAGCACGTCCGTCAGCTCGACCACGGCGCCCGGCTCGGCATCCAGCTTTTCGACGGCGATGATGTCGTTGGCGGCGACCCGATACTGCTTGCCGCCGGTCTTGACCACTGCAAACATAATACTGTTTCTCGCTGTTTTCCGATCCCGGCCGCTGATCGCCCGGTGAATTTGGTTGTTCCAAATACCGGGAAATCCGGGACGCACGGGGCTCCTGGACTTGCGGCGCGACTATACTCGGGCGATCCCCCAAGTCAACGGAGAAGTACCGTTTTCAGCGCCTCGGCGGGATTCGCCGCCGGCTCGCGGTGCGCCAGGACCTCGGTGGCGGCCCCGTCGACCTCCCAGCCCTGCACCAGAAGCGCGCCCGTCGCCGCGTTGGCGACCACCGAAAGGCGGGTATCGCGGTTCAGGATCGGCTCGACCATCCAGTCGAAGCCCTCGGCGGGGAGCCGGCTGAGCCCGTTCATCAGGCGGTGCCGCCGCCGGCTGTCGACGCCGCGCGGACGCCCGCGGAGGCTCTGCGTCAGCCAGTGATTGGCGATGGCGGCGGGCGCCGGGTGGACCCAGGCGCGGGTCTCGGTGCGCTCGATGACGCAGCCCTCCCTGGCGCCGGTGCCGGCGAGGGCGAAGAAGGCCGGCAGCGCGATCGGCGCGGTTTCCAGGGTCTCCTTGGCTTCCTCGTAGGTCCGGCAGGATTCCATCACCTGGCGCGCCAGATGGACGGGCGGCAGGTGGCGGCTGCGGAAGACCTGGACGCGGTTGACCGCCCAATCGGCGGCGAGCGGCAGGTATCCGCGCCTGACCAGCGGCGCCTGGTTGATGGCGAGCGCGAAGCGGCCGGGCGCCGCGGCGGTGACGACGCCGACGAAGCCGGGCCAGGTGACGTTGAGGAAGCTGCCTGCCGGGCCTTCCTGCCGGGCGACGAGCACGCGCCGGCCGACGCCGTGGAACGGCCAGTCGAGCGTGCGCAGCATGCGCATGCCGGGGGCGGAAGGATCGGGCGCCACCCCGGTCGTGCAGCCCCACTCGAAGCAGAAGTTCATGAACCACGCCCCGGTGCCGATGCGCGCCGACAGCCGCGCGACCTCCTCGCGGTAGGGGTTGTTGGAGCGCACGGCCCAACGGCGGGACAGGGTGTCCAGCATCGGCAACAGCGGCCCCGGCAGCATCCGCCGGGCCGCGGCGACCAGTTCCGCCGCCCCGTCCGGATGCATGTCCGCCAGCGCCTCGGGCGACGAATTGCCCAAGTCGACGATGGGGATGACCGGTCGGGTCGTGGCCGCGGACATGCCGCTACTGTCCGCCTCCGCTAGGGCGAAAGCAATAATTCCAAAGGACGGCTAACGCTTGCGGCCCGGCTGGGCATCGGGTAGGTTCCGCCGCATTCAAATCGGGCCGGCGTCGCCGGTACCGCCCGACGGAGAGGTGCCGGAGTGGTCGATCGGGGCGGTCTCGAAAACCGTTGTGCGCGTAAGCGTACCGAGGGTTCGAATCCCTCCCTCTCCGCCAGACCTTAAGTCATTAATACATAATAATATTATGTTTCTGCGACAAGTCGAAATTCGCGACTCTTTTCCGCCGGTTGGCGCCATGATCCGTGTCGTAGTCGGCACCTGAGACCGGTCGGATGCGGCGAACGGGGGGCCGATATCGCAAAGGTCTCTTACGCAGGTGTTGGTGGTACGGCAAAATGCGCGGCGGCGACGTACGCGCCGGACCAGCCGGCGTAATCAGGGATGAACGGGGCGGCCGTGGCCGAAGGCAAAACAGGCGACATCGTCCAGATCCGAATAATCCTGCAGGAGATCGAGCCGTTCGACGCGGCGGACATGGAGACCGACAAGGTCGAAGCGATGCTGAGCCGGGTTAGCGGCGGCAGGCGCAAGGGCCGAGGAAGAGCAAGGCCTGACAATGGCCATGGGAATCCGACCGGCGATCAATCGATCCCGAGCAGGGTGCGCTGTTCTTCCCAGGCGCCGGGGAGCCGAACTTCGTTCGCAAGGCGCTTGGCTGTCAACTCGACCGGATGCCGATCGCGCAGGACCGCCGTGACGATGTCGGGCGCGAGGAAACCCAGCCGGAGGATGCGGGAGAAGTAGGACCCGCCGACGCCGGCTTCGGCGGCGAGATCTGCCATCGTCCTCCCGCCGTTGTGCATCACCATGGCATGATACCGGTGGGCGTGGACGAGAACCCGGCATAGGCTGTGGTCGGGCTTACGGCGCGCGCCGCTGCCCACGCCGTCGATCAACAGCCTGGTTTCCATGCCGGTCCGCTTGAGCCGGGCCGGCACCATCAAGGTGACGCTGGGCGAATCGGCCTCGGCTGGTTGTGTGCGATGCCGCCACTCGTTCCCATCCCGGAGGACCGCGGGCAGCCGGCTTGGCAGAATGCGGATTTCCAGCGTTTCGCGTAGGACGTCGATGCGCTCGACAAGGGTCGAGATGACAGCACGTCGGTCCCGCGGCGTGAGGCTGGGCCAGCGGTCCGCGAGGTCGGCGGCGCGGGCGAAAAGCTCCGTGCATTCATTCACGTCCGTTATCTGGGACTCTATCGCGCCGAATACCTCCGCCTCGCTCGCCAGGAACTGGCGCAGGCGATTCTCGACGAGGACTTCGAGATCGCCCGCGGGGACGCGGCGCCCGCGCGGCGCATCGGACCGCCGACCCCGGACGAGCCCGCGAGAGACATAGTACCGGTAGCGGGTGCCCTTCTTGTTGGCATGGCTCGGGATCATCCGGGCGCCGGCATCGTCGTGGATCAGTCCGGCGAGGAGGCTTGGCTGCGCCGCTCCGACGCCGGTTGCCCGGTCGATCCGATTGTCCGTGAGCTTCCGCTGCACCTCGTCCCACAGGGTCTCGTCGATAATGGCGTCATGGTCGCCGGGGTAGCTGTTTTCCTTGTGCACGATCTTGCCGCGGTAAATGCGGTTCTGCAGCATCAGATAGAGCGCCCCGCGGGCCAGCGGCTTGCCGCCCGTCCTGCGACCGTATTTGTCGATGCGCAGTTTGCTCACGATACCGTCGCGGTCGAGTTCGTCCTTCAACGCCCAGACCGAGCCGAGCACGGCATAGCGCCGGTAGACGCGGCGGACCGTCTCGGCTTCGCGATGATTGACCACCAGCTTGCGGTCCCTCACGTCGTAGCCGAGCGGCGGCAGGCCCCCCATCCACATACCCTTCTTCTTGGAGGCGGCGATCTTGTCGCGGATGCGCTCGCCCGTGACCTCGCGCTCGAATTGGGCGAAGCTGAGCAGCATGTTGAGGGTCAACCGGCCCATCGAGGTCGTGGTGTTGAACTGCTGCGTGACCGAGACGAACGAGACGCCGTGGACGTCGAACACCTCGACGATCTTGGCGAAGTCGCCGAGCGAGCGGGTCAGGCGGTCGACCTTATAGACCACGACCGTGTCGATCCGGCCCGCCTCGATGTCGGCGAGGAGTCGCGTCAGAGCCGGTCGCTCCATGGTCGCGCCCGATATGCCGCCATCGTCGTACATCTCGGGCAGGCAGCTCCAACCTTCATGCTTCTGGCTGAGGATATAGGCCTCGCAGGCATCACGTTGAGCATCGAGCGAGTTGTAGTCTTGCTCGAGCCCCTCCTCATGAGACTTGCGGGTATAGATCGCACAACGGATCCGGGCGGATCGGGCTGCGGCCTTGGTGGCCTTACGCATCGTCGGACTCCGCGTTCTCGGCGGGGCTCTTCGTTCTTTCCGTCATCCCAAAGAAGCGCGGGCCCGACCAATGAACGCCGGTGATCTCGCGGGCAATGACCGATAGCGAGCGCCAGAGCCTGCCCTTCCATTCGAAGCCGTCTTCGCGGACGACCACGATGTGGCTCTCGCTGCGCCATTCACGCACCAGCCGGGCGCCCGGCTTGAGCCGGGCGACCCGGTTCCGGGTCACGTCACCGTTCCGTTCCAGAGTCTTCGCCAGACCGGCGAGCCTATGCTTCGTGGCCACACTGTGGCCTCCATAAGCCTGCTCCTGGATCTTCCAGGCGACGCCGAGCTTGAGCAGCTCGCGCGCCACGCGCATCGGCGGCTGGGCGCGATAGAGCCGCCGCCACTCGCGGCGCAGGTCGGTGTAGTCCATCTGCTCAAGGGCCTGGAGCCTGGCTGAAACGGTATCCGGCGTGCCGTCAATGGCGCCGCCGTTTGTGTCTGCTGTGGTCATCGGCCTTCCTTCGTTTCCGGCCGCGTCCGATACGCGGCCTCCCACCGCCCGAAGCCCCGGACGGCGCGCCGTCGGGGCCGGGCGAAGGGCGAAGGTCTTATTCTTGGCCCGGGATAGTACCGCTCTGTTGCGCGCGGAAGTCCAGTGGAAAGACCACCGAAAAGGGGGGTCTCCCGACCAAGGCTGTGCTAAAAAACGCGTAAATCCAAGGACTTACAAGAGGCATACCGTGGGTTCGAATCCCGCGCGCTCCGCCACATATAAGTATATGATATATAAGGGTTTTTTGGAATTCGGGGTCTGGCCGAATAGGCCTGACATTTCCGCCCTTTAGGGGCCCGTGTAAGCCTGCAGTCGACCGGCAGAGACGGAATTGTCAGCGAATATCCTGCCGCGGTGCCCAAGTGTCTCTGCGTGGCAGTTTTTCAGTACCTCTTCGCGCGTGAATACCGGCCATTTTTCAGCACCTCTTCGAATGCGAGAAGCCTTACAGTGGTTGTGCTGCCATTGGCTCAGGCACCATAGCGACGGGCGTAAGTCTCCCACGGCTAAACGCAGGCTAGTTCGAAAAATAGCTCTTGAACGGTCCGGGATCGAGCAAGCGCCAATACAGCGCGTAGGTCCGTAGCGTTATCTCATCTCGTCCCGCAGGCACCGGACTCTGTTCGGATCTGTTTGAAATCTCTTTTCGGCCGATCGATTTAATCCACTTCCGACGGGCGACCACCAAAAGAAATCATTGCCTCGAACAGCCAGCCCCAAGCCTCCTTCAAAGGCGGAAGCGATACTGGCCTGGCAAACTCACCGCAATAAACGTCATCCGGGCGCTCATTTGGTATACCCAGCTCCCGGCAAACTCGGTTTTCATTCCGAAGCTGGCGCTGAGCTCACGCCCGTTGTCGGAGCGGATGCGGCAGGCCCGACCGTGATAGGCAACCCGATGGAAGGAACGTTGCCCGCGGCCCGTCCCGCGCCTAGACTGACCGTTACTAGGCGCAAGGACGGGAGCGAGGGTCAGCAGGGGAGACGGTGCGGCTCCGATGCAGGAAATCCTCAGCGGCGTATACATATGGTCGCGGTCTTCCGAGCCGCATGGCTACGACTTCAATGGCTATCTCGTCGTCCAACCCGAGGGCAATCTCTGTGTCGATCCGGTGGCGCCCGATGCGGCGACGTTGGAGGATCTGGTGCGTCTGGGGGTCGCCCGCATCGTGCTTACCAACCGCAACCACGGCCGCGCGGCAAATGAAATCCGCTCGCTGACTGGCGCCCCGGTCGCGATTCACCCGGACGACGCCGCCCACGCCCGCGATCAGGCAGTTAAGCTCGACGCCGCGCTCGACTTCGGCGACAGGATTGGTGCCTTTGAGGTCGTCGATGCGTCGGGCAAATCTCCGGGCGAGGTGGCGCTCTACTGGCCGGAACGGCGCATGCTGGTGGTCGGCGATGCCATAATTGGCACGCCGCCCGGTCGCTGCTCGCTCTTGCCGGATTCGAAGATGGACGACCCGGCGCGTCTTCGGGCGAGCGTTCGTCGCCTCCTGGTGCTCGATTTCGAGACACTGCTGGTCGGTGACGGCGTGCCGATTCTCAAGGATGCGAAGGCACGTATCGAGGCACTCGTCGCAACTTTCTGACCGCAATCGACCATGTAATCGAGATTGATCCGCGGTCCTACGATCTCCGAGCCGTCGCGCCGGGGTTCAGTCGATCCGGCGACCGACAGGCGTGGCCGCGTTCGGAGCGCGGGGCACTAAATTTAGAACCATGTGGGCTTCGGCCGCCTCGCCCGAGGCATGGGCTTGACCACGGGTATCTGTTAGGATCGTGCACATGGCTGACGCCAGCCGGCCGCGCTCACCATTCGCGGGAAACATTGATTTTCCCGCTCATTCCCGTCTGCGATCGATTGCGCCCGAGAAGCTCGCGCAGGTTCTTGAGGATCATGAACTCTATGTGGAATCCGAGCAACGATCGGGCAGACGGGCGAATCTCGACTCGACCGATCTGGCAGGAAACGGCTTCACGGGTAGGAAGCTTTGGCATATCCGACTGCAGCGGGCGAACCTGACGGGAGCCGACTTCACCGACGCCGATCTACGGCGCGCCATCTTGATCGGGGCGTCGATGCGGGCTGGGCGCCTCACCGCGGCCGACCTTACTCATGGACGGCTCAGCGGGATCAATTTGACCGATGCTGACGGCAGAGGTGCCTGCTTGGCGAAGGTTGACATTGAGTTTGGCATTTTGGCGAACGCGGATTTCCGCGACGCGGATTTCCACGATGCCGATATGAGCGGTGTCATTCTCGATGGCGCAGACCTGAGCGGCGCGGATCTGCGCCGTGCAAACCTGCGCGGTGCATCGTTCCAAGAAACCCGCCTATGTAGGGCGGACCTTCGGGACGCCCAAATGGGTGCCGCAATGTTTAAACGGGCGTCGCTCAAAGACGCCGATCTCCGAGGTGCATATTTGCGTGTCGCCACGTTCGACGACACCGATCTGTCAGGGGCCGATCTCCGCGGCGCGCGATGGCTGACCATGGAGCAGATCAGGTGCACAATCCGCAATGGCGACACGCGCTTGCCAGATTACCTCATTGCGGAGCCAGGTGATGGCCATTGACGATCTGGTCGCGTTATTGAAGCAAGGGCCCCAGGCATGGAACCCTTGGCGGGCAAGGTCTCCGGAAGCGCCGGTCGACCTTTCGCACGGTGCGCTTCGTGGCCTTGCCCTCGAAGGCGTCGATCTTTCCGGCGCTGATCTCACGGGCGCCGACCTCCGCGGCGCCAATCTCAGGAACGCCAGCCTCGTGGGTGCCCGCCTCGGGCGTGCCAATCTTTTCAAGGCTGATCTTGCGGGCGCCGACCTTAATGGGGCTGATGCCCGCGGGGCACTGTTTCTTCAGTGCCCGCAACTCGAGTCGGCGCGCAATTGGCAATCAGCCTACCGCGACAATGACCTGGCATGCGGCGCGCCAATACCCGGCTGTTAGGATTGTGCGGCATCAGTTGGAACGACGTGAAGATGCGGCCAAGGTCCGCAGTCAGAGCGCCGGGGTATCCCCTGATTTTCGCGTGAGTCTGTTAGATGGCCCATCTGTCTCTCAAGCACCCGAGAACCGTTTTGACGTCATGGGCCACGATCCTGCGATGGCTCGTTCGCTTGGAATTGAAACTGTATCTCTGCGCCGATGAAATGAACGGTCTTGTCGGGTCCGGTCTCTTCGATGAACGCGCCCGGATAAAATTGTGAATACGAGATCATTGAGAACGCCGATTATACCAGAATTATCAATGCGTTAGAACTGTCTAGCATCGTTGGATACTGATGGTTCGAATCCTGTTCGCTCCGCCACACACAAGTCTCTGATATTGAATGTATTTTCGTCGTCCGAGGTGCGCCCGAATAGCGCCGACTTTTCCGCCCTTTAGGGGCCGGTGTAAGCCGGTAGTCGACCGGCAGAGACGGAGTTGTCAGGGGATATCTTGCCGCGGCGCCTGAATGTCTCTACGAGCGAGTTTTTCAGTACCTCTTTGCGCGCGATGAAGCGTGGTGACGGCGTTTCCATCGAAAGCAAGGACCAGAATGCCGACCATAAAGGTTGTCCCATAAACAGACTGTATCGGCCCCTCGCTGCCGGACCGTTAGCAACCCGCAGCCTGTGCTTGTGCCCCGCTGCAAAACCACCGCTCGGTCCTATGCGCGGGAAGGGAACATTTGGGATTGCCAATGTCCCTAAGCTCGACTGTCAATGAGCGTGGAGAGGCGTTCGACGAACTCCAGCAGACCAGCGCCATCGATCGATGCCGACCAATTGTCGGGTGCCTTTTCATTTGGACGGTCCCAGAAGGTAACTTCGACTCCGGCGAGCGATCGATTGTCCGACGAGAAGCAGACGCGGCGATGCGAAAGGGCGTTGCGTAGGTGAGACAGATGTTTGTCTAGGGATTCAGATTCACCGACATGAAAGGCCCATGCAGGCCAACCGTCTTCGACCAGATCGTCCAGTGACAAGGTCTTGAAATCAAGAAACCCGACCCGCCTGAAGTGTCCGTAGGGGAAGACGATCAGGCCGAGCAGCGAACATGTGAGCTGGGTGACGATGTGGATGTCCTCGTCATTCTCACGGGCAACGATCATAAAATCGAGATTCTTGCGCACACGGCGCGCGAATCCCTCGATTGTGTTGCGGTCAATTTCCATAGCACGCCCTTCAGCAGTTCTCGTGCTCCGCCAAATGCCTAACAGGAAAAGCGACAGACGGATTTGTCGCCCGGATGGCCGATGTCTTGGTTTCTGTGATCGTGACAAAGGTGCCCTTGCTGAAGAACTGCATCGGGCTCTAGGCCGGCTTCTTACGCGTTCGCAGCTGCGACAACTTGAGTCGCTTTCCCGTCTTCTTTCCTGCCGCTCGATTTCCCGCCCGCTTCCAAGTGGTGCTGTCGATTAGGCGTGAGTGCCTGATGTCCAGATTGGCGCAGCCGGGTAGGTCGAGGAGTGTAGCGATTACGCTGTCGGCCACGGACATCGGAAGCCACGGGTTTATGTAGATGCGGTCGATCCACTCCACAGGGCAGTCGACCTCGTATGCACCCCGCTGGTCCTTCGAAGAAGGTAGGTCGGGTCCGGGTCCCCATCGGCGATTGTCATTCCGCCGCAGTCGTCACCGGCACGAGGCTCTCGATTTCCGCGACCGACTGGAACTCGGTCAGATATTCTTGGCGATGCCGTGACAGCCAGCGCACGACCTGCGCATTGCCGAGGAGCTTGCGGATATAACCTTTGGCGACCGTCAGGTGCAGGTTATCGATACCGTAGGTCTCCTCGACTGATTTCACCTGCGATTGGAGGCTTGCGAGCTCCCGCTCCAAGCGTGCGATCTGTTCTGCGGTGACAGCTCGTTCTCCGCGCAGCTTCTTCTTCCGGGGATCGACAAGCTGCGCTTCGGGCGTCGCAGCCAGGATCGCCTTGGCGAACGTGGCGGTGTAATTGTTCTGCCCTCTCATCAGCTCGACCGCTTCCAGTTGGCGCATTGGCGCCATGCACCTGAGGACGTCGAGTGTAGCCGCTGGGCAGGGTGTATCCTTCAACGCCTCGGTCGCGTCGGGCCAGATACCGTCGAGCATGCGTGTGCGTTTCCTGATCGTCTGCGCGTCAAGCCCCAAGGCCTCTGCGATCCTCTTTTCTGACACGCCGCGATCGATGGCGCGCAGAATCATCCGATGTTCCTGGATGGGCGGGAGCCGGTTAATCCGTTTGTTATAAGTGTAAGTCTCGTCGTCGGTGGCAATGAGACATTCGACCTCGCTGATCCCGAGGTCCTTGAGCGCCTCGATCCTCAGATGACCATCGAGCAGGAAATATCGGCCCCGATGCTTGCGGTCGGGCGCCACAACCGGCGCTTCCACAAGTCCCACGGCGCGCACCGAGGTAAGAATCTGTGCGTATTTCCCGCTCTCCTTGGTGCCGGGACGCATGATTTTGAGCGGCAGCAGCTGCGCAATGGGAACGATCACGCTTTCGCGTTCGAAGCCGAATCTCACACCATGGCCCGTTTTATCTCCTATCATTTCCGGGCCTCCCCAGCGATGCGGTCAGCGAGTGCCTGCGGCATCGTGGCGAGCCCCTAGGCGCGGAGGAGGGTGGTGAAGCCCTCGGCAGCCAGGAGGTCCTTCATCGCCTCGACGATGAAGAGGAGCCGCGCCTGCGTAAAATCTGCCTTGCGTGCCAGCAGCCGCTGTCGGTCCGTCTCGCGCTTATAGACGCGCAAGAGGTCGTCCGCAGTAAGGCGCTTCGTATGCGAACGCCGGCCTAGTCCCTTGTCCGTGACTCCCTTCCTTGTTCTGAGGCGCAAGTCGAGAAGTCGGCGCACGGCGGCTAACTTCTTGCCCCGAATTTTGCCGCTTTCGTAGGCTTCCAACAGGATCGTCTGCGCCTCCTCACTCTCAGCCTGGGCAATCTCAGTCGCCATTGCGATCGGGATCAGACCCGCCTCGACGGCCGCGACCAGCCTATCCTCGCCGCGCTCGAGAAGCGTAACGACGTGGTTTACCCAGCTTCGCGAGCATCCGATTTTTGCGGCGATCTCGGCATCATTGTAGCCACGCTTGGCGAGATTGCCGATCTCCGCCATGAGATCGATCGGTCGGTGCGGTCGCCGCGCAATGTTTTCGACGAGGCTCATCACCAGGCATTCCGGTTCCGCCAGCTCGATGACGACGGCCGGGATTTCCGTCTCTCCCAACATGCGGAAAGCTTCGATCCGCCCTTCACCGCAGACGAGATCGTAGCGTACGGCACCCCCTGCCTTTCGGCGACTTACGGTGATGGGACGCTTGAGGCCGACGGACGCGATGTTGTCCACGAGTTCGCGATGTCTCCGCCGATTACGGGCGCGTGGGTTGAGGGTATGAATCGCATCGACGTGGACCATCTCGATGGTCTGAGCGTGCGAGGGGATAGTCATCAGGCAACCTCCCGGATGCAAACCGGCGCGGCGAGCTCGTAGAGAACGTCGAGCGTCTCGAAACGATAGGCGTCGAGCGAGAGCCCGTTCTCCTCGGCGAGCCGGATTTGGGCGCTCGCGACGTCGATCTTGGGAAAGACATAGAAGTCGAGCGGCCGCCGATTGCGAGCGTCCATCCGCACGGCGATCGTAATGTCGGGATAGAGGCCGGTATCGAAGCGCAGCCGCCAGCGCAGAGCGCCGGCCGGCGTCTCCTTGCAGCGAGCGATGACGACGGAAAGGGAGAACTCGCCGTTCACCTCGAGGAGGTCGGTTTCCTCCGCGCGCCCGTCGATGGCGCCGACCTGGCGCAGACCCGCCACGATTTCTTCGACTATCTCGGGATACAGACCTCGGAGCGCCCGGTTGATCTCGATATAGCGGTAATCGCGGCGCGGCGCGTATCCGACGAGACGGTAGGCACGTATGAGGCTGCCGAAGCGGTGCCGATAGGTGCTGCTCGACGGCAGGTCGTCGGTCTCGTCGATGATCAGACCCGAGAGGTAGCCTTGGGCCTCGAACAGGCGGCGCAGGCCGTCAAGCAGCTCGTCGTCACTTAGCCGTTTCGAGCGCTCGACGATGATGGCCTGGGCGGCATCGAACAGCTCTCGATCGACAATCGGCTCGAATGCGGCGCCGGCTCGGATCCACATGTCCGGGTTGTTGCGGACGCGCTTCTTCTTAAGTTTGAACGAGACTCGGTTCCAGACGTTGTCGCCGGCATACTTCTCGTTGATCAGCACCTGGTGCACGGTGCCGCGCGTCCAGGGGCGGCCGAGGTCGGTGACGACGCCGCGCACGTTGAGGAGATCTGCAATCTCGCGCTCCGGTTTGCCGTTCTCGACAAAGGCGCGATACATCCACCGAATGGTGCCCACCTCGGCGCGTGGTCCGGGGACGAGGACCACGCGGTCAGTCTGGATGCTCTTGTGCTCGCCCCGTGTGAGCTCGCCCTTGGGCGTGCCGCCCTGATCGATCAGACGACGGCGGAGGCCGTACCCGGCCGCGCCCCCTTGACGATAACCGTGCTCGATCAGCCGGCACTGACCGGCAAAGACCTTCGCCGAGAGCTCGCGGCTGTACTCGCCTGCCATCGCCCGTTTCACGCCCTTGACGATGGTCGAGACAGGGCTGCCGTCATTCTCGAACTGCTCGGCGCAGTACTGGACGGCAATGCCGGTGCGTTTGCAGATGTACTCGTAGTAGGCGCTTTCGTCGGCGTCCTGGAACCGGCCCCAGCGGCTCACGTCGTAAACAAGTATGACGGTGAAGTCCGCCGCGCCGCTCTGAACGTCCGCGATCAGTTGCTCGAGGGCGGCGCGGCCGTCGAGGCGCAACCCGCTGCGACCCTCGTCCGCGTACGTGCGGACGATCTCGATGCCACGCCGCTCTGCATATTGGCGGATGGCGTCGGCCTGGTTCGCAGTCGAATACTGCTGGTGCTCGGTGGACATCCGGACATACTGGGCGCCACGGACACGGGGTGCGTCCGTCTCGTTGCTTCCGCCGCCGCCAAGATCATCCCCTTCAGTCAATCATTCTGGTCCTTCCGCATCAGGGCCGAGGCCCTGCGGTCGTGCGTTCGACATGCGTGAGCGCTGAGGACGGATGCCGCCGCTCCTGGTCTCCGCGCCGTCAATTCTAGATGTGGAGGGTTGGAAAGATGTTTCCGAAAAAGGGCAACTTTTTTCCAGGAGGAAATGACCGAGAAAGCGGTCGCATGAACTATGCGACGATGGTCGCGACGGCGCTGCGAAAGGAGCTAGGCGGCAGCCATCAGGCGACAAAGACTGTGATGCGTTGGACCGGCGCCAGCGAGCGCACTGTCAAGCACTGGCTCGCCGGCTATCATGGACCCGGCGGCGCATGTCTAATTGTTCTGATGCGTGAATCCGAGACCGTGTACGAAGCCGTTCTCGCGTCGGCTGGTCGCCGCGACGCCATGGTTACCGCTCGGGTATTGGCAGTGCACCGCATGATCGCCGAGGTCATGGCCCTGATCGATCGAGAGGAGGCCGGCCCTCCGGGGAACCGCCCCAAGGAAGCTGCTCGGGAGAAAGGACCGGCTGAGAAGGGTCTGGATGACCGTAAAAATGACCGAACAAATGTCCCAATAAATGACCATAATTGGGGGGCCTCTGAGCCGCCGCCCGAGGACGGGCTCAAACCGCGTCAGCGCTGGTATCTCGAGGCGCTTGCCGCAGGTAAGGAGGTCAGGGCCGATGACCTCCGGCGCTGCTGGGGCGTGTCGGAGAAGACAGCGCGGCGGGACGTGGCGGCGCTGAAGGAGCGCGGCTTGATTGAGTTCGTTGGGCCGCTCAGGACGGGTCGGTACCGGCTACGCTGTTGATGCTTGCCCACCGTGCTGGCCGGGGCGTCGATCTGTAAAATCGTACGGCAGGCTCTCACACCCACTCTTCCTTCACTCTGGTAGTGCATTTTCGATGCGATCAAGCGAGTTCATCCATCCAAAAGCGCCACCGTTGAAGGCCGCTTCATCATCCCGATTGGTGCGGCGTGCGTTGGCAATCTCGGAACGCCAGCGGGAAATGTAGGCCGGCAACCGTTCCGCCGCCTCGATTTTGCTGTCCGTTTCCAGCGATGCAACGAAGCGGATCTTCCTCTTGCCCCCACTCCGAAACCGTTGCTGCACGTCGCGTGGTACGGCCATGATCGCGTACCACAACCTTCCTCTTCGCTGCAGGTTTGGATGATCGCAGTCATCATATTGACCGCCGATGCTCTTCTTCTTTTTGTTCGGATGTTGCCTGTATCTGGGCATGAATTCCTCTTCCTGGCTCTGCCCAGAATGGGCAAACGCGACCGGTCGAGCAACTTCAAAAAGGATTGTATTCCAGCGCCCTTTGGACTAATCCGAGAAAGGTTGGACGCACGCCATTCGATCGGCTCAATGAGCGCCGGCCCAGTGTTCTTGACATTTCCCACCACCCACGAGACCCGGATAGCACGTTAGCAATGCTGTCGATGGGGCCCCGTTGGTTCTGCCTCGCACCGAGCGGACTTTTTACGTCGAGTCAAACAGTTTCAAATATATGACTGCTGGAGCGCATTGTTTTCCTCGCACTGGCCCGCCTTCTTGGCGGGCTTTTTCTGCTCTCCATCAGATAGTTCATGGGTGTGTTTACCGTTTGGTAACGATGTTTCCTGAAACTTAACTATAAGAGGAAACAAGATGGAGGACGAAATGCAGAATAAGATCGAAGTTGGCGCGAAGCTGAAAAAAGCGGATGCGCCCGACTATATCCTCGAAGTCATGGAACTCAAGACGCCCGAAGGCGATCTACCGCATGCCCGAACCCGCGTCAGGGTCTCCCGCTTCGACCTCGGTGTGCGTCTCTATTCCATTTCGGCTCTCGAGGACCCGCGTCTATTCCTCCCGGCGACCGACGCTGCACGCCACCATGGTGCGCACTAGCGATCGGCAACACGCGGACTAAACGCCATGACAATGAGACAAATCCGAGATCTGGTGGCTTTTAGCCTTCTCGTGGCAGGTACATTGAGTGCTTGCCATTTTGCGGGTCATCTGCCGCCGGGTCAGGTGAAGCAAATCGTCAATCCACCGCCAGGTCACGGCGGCGTTCCACCTGGTCAGCTGAAGAAATACTGAGGCTGAACGCGCCTGCCCTCGTCCAACGCGAGGTATCTGGGCCGATGGAGAACAGCTCGACAGGTTTCGGTCAACACGAGGGAACGCCCACGGAAGCAGCCCGGTGACCGTAAAAATGACCGAATACGCGACGCAATAAATGACCGTAATGGAGGACCCGCGGGGCTGCCGCTCGAGGACGGGCTTAACCCGTGCCAGCGCTGGTACCTCGTAGCGCTTGCCGTGGGGAGGCGCGCGGGCCGCGGGTGCCGACCGGGGCAAGCCCTCGAGCGCCGCGATGTTCTCGACAATGCGGTGATAGGACTTGCATATCTCCGACGCACGATGTGGCGTCGACAAGATCTCGCGATACCGTCGGATCTGATCGACGACCTTCGGACGCTCGCCAAATATTTCAGGATTCGAGAAATGCTTCGCCTCGTACATGACGAGCTCTACCCCGCGGCCGCCCGGGCGGAATGCGGCAATATCGATACGGCTGCCCTCGTCGCCGAAAGCGACTTCCGTGTCGATCACGTTGTCGTTGCTCCGGATGATGTCATGAACGCCCTTGGCTTCGATGCGATGGAACGGAACAGAGGCTCGCTCTTCGTTTCGATCCGCGGGAAGAGAGCGTCGAAATTATCCGGCGCAAAGGTGTGGATGGGTACGAGATACCGTGGATCGATCGCTTGGGCGAAGCGCGCGAGGTCTCGGGGGGAAGCATGCCCGGAGGTGTGGATGGTTTCCATCGTTATGCCTCGCTCCGTCAACCAGGCGAGGAGCGGCGTTTGGCGCGGATCCCGCAGATACCCTTCCCACAAGGAATAGGCCAGCCGCGCTCGGTCGACGCACCCCGCCGCGTCGAGCTCTCGTCGAAGAGCGGGTCGAAAGAGTATCACGGATTGTGCGGCCTCGGTGGCGAGGTTTTCAGGGAAGATGCGATTGCCTTTGTAACGGCGTACGAGATCAAAGAGGCGGTGCTCCTTGACGGTGCGTCTTTGGCCGTGGGTCAGAAAGACCCGGACGCCGTCCCACGTACCCTGGGGAATGTTCGGATTGCCGGTGGCCTGCAGGACCTCCGCCGTATAGAGATCAATGATCAGCTGCCGTCCAGTTTGACGGCATGCTCGAACGATCGTGACAAGACGGTCAATGTTTTGGCTGGACGTCCAGACGAGCGCGAGCCCCTCGGTCTCGCGGAAATGGGTCACGAACCTTGCTTCCAGATCAGACTCGGTCGGGAATCCTTCTGCGGCCCCGCCGCGGCTCATCGTCGTTCCCTCCATCAGCAGGACATCGACCTCGTGTGGAGGCTCGCGGAGAAGTCTCTCGAAGAGGGATGCCTTGCGCCCATGCCCCCTGAAATCACCGCTGTATAGGAGGCGACGGCCATCGGCCTCGACCAGGAGAGCGTAGGCGTCGTAGGCGGAGTGGTCGACGAGATACGGCGTGATGGAGAAGGGGCCGAGCTGGATCGGGTTTCGGTCTCGGATTGGCATGGTCTGATCGCGTACGAGACCAGCCAGCGCCGCGAGCGGCATAGCTCGGCGATGCTGTCGTCGCCGTGCAGGCCTTCCAGCACGATCCTGATCTTGTCTTCCGCCGAAAAATGCCGCCGGGTCGCACGCCGGATATCCTTCACTACCTGCTCCGCAGGCTTTTTGGCGCTCGAGGATTTGGGTCTCATCTTCGTTCCTTCGTCACTACGACGAGACCCAAATCCTTCTTAAATCACAACCTGAAATCTGGGCCATAGGTGCTGACGGGGAACACATCCCCGATAATCTGGCGATGCCTATCAGTGATGTAGGAGCGTGACGGTTGCTCGCAGTTTCCGACCTTCTGCCAAGCCACGCCACATGACGCGCCGGCCGTACGCTGACTGTCGTCCTCATGTAAGGCAGTTTGCGTTGTTCAGACCGACTTCACCTCATAGCCCAGCCGAGGGAAGTGTACGTGAACTGCTCCGACGGCGGGGTCCGACCGTCTGATCGATATCTGTTCGGCCGTAGCGCGGATTACCGATCCCCGGACGGGGTCCGTGCCAAAGTCCTCCGTGACCACCTCGACTTCTGCTCCGATCTCGATACTCGGGTCGCATTCCCCAGATGGGAGCGGCTGCGGTTCGGCGCTTCGGGCAACCTCGAGGGCGGTTTCAGGTGTTATCTCTGTCCGTTGACCATGCCCAGCGGCGGCGATCCGACCCATCCAAGCTTTGATGTGAGGATACGGATCAAGCACATCTGCAGCTTTTCCGCCAAGAGCGCCGAGCCACCAAAGTCGCTGATACACGGCCAGGTCGCCGAGAACGGGGCGGTCGGTGATCAGGAACCCTCTTCCATCGGCAAGCAGGTTTTCGATCCAATCAAGCATCAAGCACAAGTGGTGCCGCTGGTGGCATAGCCCTGCATCAATTTCATCGGCGGTGGGAGCGGAGTGGCCCCGCATTGCAGCGCGATCGGCGAAGAACGACGCTGGCAGTGCATCGCGATTCGCGCCGGTAACGTATCGGGCCGTCGGCCACATCAGAACGCGCTCGGCCCATGTGCTGAGTATGCTGGAAAATCCGTGGCATGAGGCTTCGGTCACTCGCGGTTCGGGAAAGCGGCGGTCAAGCTCCGCTGTGATCTGAAGAGTGTCGCAGTAGACATCCGCCCCGATCTGTAAAACTGGTGTGCGTCGATAACCGCCGGTAAGCGGCATGAGCAATGGCTTCGGCAAGACCATTGGAACAATGACGGACTTCCACGAGCGATTCTTGAGACCGAAAATCAGCCGTATCTTCTCGGAGTACGGAGATTGGTCGTAGTGATGAAGAATCATGTCCATATATTTGACCCTGTTGAGAATGTGATCGCTAAGCAGCAACCTCAGTCATTACTCCCGCTGTGTCCGCCAGATCAGTGGGGGCGTGCACGCTGCGACCCGCGGCAAGCTGATTGGCTAAGCTGTGAAGTCGGCGCCTTGTCATCTTACTCAATCCGCCATGGGCTGCCTCTTGGATCTTCCAAGCGATGCCGCGGGTCAGCAAATCACCGCTTAGCCGTGGCGGCGGTTCGGTGCGATAGTATCTCTGCCACTCGGTGCGGAAGTCGCGGATCTTCATATCGGTGATTGCAGCCCGGCGATGCCAGTTACGCCGCCCAGCATTGCGATGGCACCTATCGTATTCAGGCGGGGCGGGCCGGCCGCTGCGCCCTGACGTCGATCGGTATCCGGTACTGGGACCACCTGCCGCGAGTCTTTGCCTGGCCGGCCGATCGCGATCACGTACCATGTCCCTTTGGGGCCGGGTACCAGCTGGCGCGGAACGCACTTGCCGCTGCGGTGATGCTTGGCGGTAGCCTCGACCCGGCCAGCGGTCACGTGCTCGTCGTGTACGACGTCCGTAACCCTGCTTTCCAGGCCGGGGGCACGGCGGGCAGGCAATGGGAGGCCGCGGTTGCCGCATGCCCTTATCCCGGGATTGCTACGCCGCCTGAGCTGGCAGCGTTTGCTCGGGTATATCGCTGAGGCGGAGGATCTTGCGTGGCTCGTCGATTCCCTGGGGGAGAAATACGGCCTGGTGCCGGATCAACGACCGCGGAAATGACCCATGCTGCCGTAAGCTGGGTCGTCGCAACTTCTTCACATCTTTACCCTGCTTATTGAGAAATTTTCCCTGCAAGGGCACGCTAGATTCCCTGTTCGGCATACAAGAGAAATTTCTTCTAAGTGCCTATGATTTGGGCTTTAATCCGGTAATTGCCCGCGTACGAAAGGCTGAATCTGGCAAAAATCCCTGTATTTTCCCTGTTTAGCAGGGAATCGGCCCGGAGACGGGTTCGCTGCAGACTGCCTGCACCGCCATGTATAACTATCTGATATATAATATTTTATTCTGATCTAAGGTATCCCCGAATAGGTCCATCGGCCAAGGCGTCCGAGACGAAGTCCGGGTTGGACAAGCGCGTCGGACGCGGGCCTGACTTGGCAAGGATTATCGGTGCCAGCGACAAATCCACAGCGCCAGAGTGCCTGGCGAGAGCGCCAGGATCACAGCAGCAATCATCGCGATTCCGCCAGGCTCACGTCTGACATGAATGGCTGTTTGACATTCACGCCGTGAACAAAGTATATGTTCATGCGGTGAACTTGACCTTGGGGACGGCGGCAACGGTCCGCCTTTTGGCGGGATCGCGAGGGAAAATGGCCAGTTCCGATATCCCGGACGAGCGGCAGGCGGCGGCGCGCATTACGCTGGGCCTGCTCAATGCCGTCGATGGCGACCGCGCCATCACCCAGCGCCGCATCGCCGCCGATCTCGGCATCGCCGTCGGCCTGGTCAACGCCTATCTCAAGCGCTGCGTCAACAAGGGGCTGATCAAGGTCCAGCAGGTGCCGAAGCGGCGTTACGCCTATTACCTGACCCCCAAGGGCTTTGCCGAGAAGTCGCGCCTCACGGCCAGCTACCTGTTCTATTCCTTCGATTTCTTCCGCCAGGCGCGGGCCTCCTGCGAGGAGGCGCTGGGCGTGGCGGCGGCCAGGGGCTGGAAATCGCTGATCTTGATCGGGCGCAGCGACATGGCGGAGATCGCGCTGGTCTGCGCGCTGCACCATCCATTGCGCATCGTGGCGCTGGTCGATGAGGGCGCCGATGGCGGGGAGGAGACCTTCGCGTCCCTGCCGCTGGTATCGAAAATCGGCGCGGTGGCCGAGCCCTTCGACGGCGCGCTGATCACCGACATCGCGGGTGCTCAGGCGGCCCATGACGCGGCGATGGCCGAGCTCGGCGCCGCGCGGGTGCTGGTGCCGAATATTCTTGTCCAGGCCATTGCCGCGCCGAAAAAGAGCGGCGGTGAAACATGACGAGGGGCGACGAGGGGCGCGCCCTGATCGACCCGGAGGCCCTGGCCGTCGCTTGAAGCATGGCGTCGGCCGCCGGACCAGGAATTGCCGCTTCGGGAGGCGAGACCGTCGTCACCCGGAGTGCGGTAGCATGAGCAAAGCGACCCAACATGCGGAGAAGAAGGGCTCTTACCCCATGACCAATTTTGCACTCATCGGTGCTGCCGGCTATATCGCGCCCCGTCATATGAAAGCCATGTGCGCCGTGGGCGGCATTCTGAAGGCTGCGGTCGATCCCAATGATTCCGTCGGCATCATGGACAGCCATTTTCCCGATGCCCACTTCTTCACCGAATTCGAGCGCTTCGACCGCCATATCGATAGGCTGCGCCGCAGCGGTGAGCGCATCGACTATGTCAGCATCTGCTCGCCCAACTACCTGCACGATGCCCATGTGCGCTTTGCCCTGCGCTCGGACAGCGACGCTATCTGCGAGAAGCCGCTGGCGCTTAATCCGTGGAACGTCGACGGCCTCGCCGAGATCGAGGCCAGCACCGGGCGCCGGATCAACACCATCCTTCAATTGCGCCTTCATCCCGCGATCATCGCGCTCAAGCAGAAGGTGGAGATGCCCAATCAGCGCCACTCGGTGGATCTCTCCTATGTCACCTCGCGCGGGCGCTGGTACCACCAGTCCTGGAAGGGCGACGACAAGAAATCTGGCGGCGTTGGCACCAATATCGGGGTACATTTCTTCGACATGCTGAGCTTCGTTTTCGGTGCCGTCACCGATAGCGCGCTGCATCTCAGAAACGAGCGCCAGATGGCCGGCTTTATGCAGTGCGAGAAGGCCGATATCCGCTGGTTTCTCTCCGTCGACCGCAACGACCTGCCCGCAGGGCTTGCCAATGGCCAATCGACCTATCGCGCGGTCACCGTCGATGGCGAGAATGTGGAATTTTCCGGCGGTTTCACCGATCTTCACACCGCGAGCTACCAGACGATCCTCGCCGGCAACGGCTTCGGTCTCGACGATGTGCGCCCGTCGATCGAGATGGTGTCGGCCATGCGCACGGCCGATCTCGAACCGGGCCGCGGCGAGCAGCACCCGATGATGCGGCAGGCCGGCAAATGAGCGCCGGGGGCTTGCCGGAAGCCAGTATCCACCCCACCGCGATTGTCGATGACGGCGCCCGCATTGGTCCCGGCAGCCGCATCTGGCACTGGGTTCACGTTTGCGGCGGCGCCGTTATTGGTGAGAATTGTTCGCTAGGGCAGAACGTGTTCATCGGAAACAGGGTAATCCTTGGCAACAATGTCAAGGTCCAGAACAGTGTATCCGTTTACGATGACATTACCTTGGAAGACGGCGTGTTCTGTGGCCCGTCCTGCGTGTTCACCAACGTCATCAACCCACGCGCCGAAATCGAACGCAAGAGTGAATACAAGCCCACCATCGTTGAGCGGGGTGCGACAATTGGCGCCAATGCAACAATTGTCTGCGGACACAGGTTGGGCGCCTATTGCTTTATCGCGGCGGGTGCTGTCGTAACCAAAGATGTTCCCGCCTTTGCTCTCATGGCAGGGGTGCCCGCCGGACGGATCGGCTGGATGAGCAAGGCCGGTGCGCGGTTAGGTGAAGATCTGAGATGCAGTATAGACGGTTCGCGCTATCGGCTTGTCGGGCCGGATCAACTGGAAGAAGCCCAATGAACACCATTGCTTTCATCGATCTGGCGGCTCAGCAAGCCAGAATACGAGATCGGATCGACCGCGCCGTCGCCGGGGTGCTTGCTCACGGCAACTATATCCTGGGCCCAGAAGTGGAAGAGCTCGAAACCCGGTTGGCGGATTTTTGCGGCGCTAAACACTGCATTACATGCGCCAATGGGACAGATGCGCTTCAGCTCGTATTGATGGCGGAGGGTGTGGGGCCCGGAGACGCCGTATTCGTGCCCGCCTTCACCTTCGTAGCGACAGCCGAGATTGTGCCACTGGCAGGCGCCACGCCATTCTTTGTCGATGTGCGTGAACGTGATTTCAACATGGACCCTGCCAGTCTCGAGGCAGGCATCGCCGAAGCCGAGCGCCTCGGTCTCAGGCCGCGCGTCGTTGTCCCCGTTGATCTATTCGGCCACCCGGCGGATTACGACGGCATCAATGCGATTGCGGCTCGCTATGGCATGACTGTCGTGGCTGATGCGGCGCAGGGATTTGGCGCCCGTTACAAGCATCGCCGTGTCGGCGCCTTGGCCAGCTACACGACAACGAGTTTTTTCCCCGCAAAGCCTCTTGGATGCTACGGAGATGGCGGCGCGATCTTCACCGACGATCCGGAACAGGCAGCATTGCTTCGTTCCTTGCGCTTTCATGGCAAGGGCTCAGATAAGTACGATAACATACGTGTCGGTCTGAATTCGCGATTGGATACGATCCAGGCGGCGATACTGATCGAAAAGCTTGCAATTTTTGAAGACGAGCTGGCTGCTCGGCAGCAAGTTGCGAACCGCTATGCTGCGGCCCTCGACAATATATTCACCGTACCTCGTGTAGCGAAAGACTGTACCTCTGCCTGGGCTCAGTACACCATTGTCGCCCAGAATCGAGAGGCGCTGGCTGCAGCTTGCAAGGCGCAAGGCGTACCTACGGCGATATATTATCCGATCCCGCTGAACCGTCAGACCGGATATAAAAAGTATCCGGCTGCACCGGGCGGCACACCCAATTCAGAGCATCTCGCGGCCCATGTTCTCAGCCTGCCGATGCACCCCTATTTGGACGCGGATACTCAGGGCCGGGTCATCGAAGCCCTCCGCAACGGCATCGGCCAGACGACGGCTGGCGTGGCTGGCGCATGAATACTGCTCTCCCGGCTTTTGTCGATCCATTGCGGCTGATCTGGAGCCGCCGTTCCATGCTCATCCGGACAGTGCGCATTGCATTGCGCCAGCGCTATGCCGGAACTGCTTTCGGCCTGGCTTGGCTGGTGTTCGGGCCGATGCTGCTTCTGGCGATATACAGCGCTGTCTATCTTGTGGTCTTTCGGATACGGCCGGCGAACATGGAGGCAGGCGTTTACGTTCTCTACATCTTCTCAGGCCTGGTGCCCCTGATCAATTTCAGCCAGGGACTGACACAGGGCGCAATTTCTCTCGCTGCGGATCGAAGCGTGCTTTTGAGTACCGTGTTCCCGCCCGAATTGGTTCCAATGCGCGAGGTTCTGAGCTCGCTTATCACCACCTCCATTGCCATTGCCCTGATACTGACCGGTGGATTGTTCATGGGGAAGGCTTCATGGACCTGGCTTTTGGTGCC
The DNA here is from genome assembly GCA_009377445.1 of Alphaproteobacteria bacterium. Taxonomy (GTDB): domain Bacteria; phylum Pseudomonadota; class Alphaproteobacteria; order UBA8366; family UBA8366; genus WHUA01. The sequence goes on from WHUA01000001.1 coordinate 844,003, forward strand.
GGTTGTGTTGATCCTGCTCATGATGTTTCTTGCCGGCCTGACCTGGATTCTCTCATTGGCCAACCTTGTTCTGAAAGATATTCAGCAAGCTCTGACGTACGTAACAATCATACTCCTGGTCGCCAGCCCGATCGCTTACACGCCGGACATGCTGCCGGATGCCTTGCGGCTGCTGCTCTACTTCAATCCGTTGGCCTATTTCATCGTCTCTTTGCAGAGCCTGATCGTTCTCGGCGCCTTGCCTGAGTGGCCCATTATCCTCGGCATGGTCCTGTTCAGCGTCGCCAGCCTGTTGCTGGGCGCTTACGTGTTCAGCCGCGCCAAGACGGTGTTCTTCGACTATGCCTGACCATTCCGCAAAGCCCGCCATTCGCCTTTCGGGCATTCACAAGGATTATCGCCTTTACGACAGCCTGTCGGAACAGGCGCTGGATGTACTGGGATTCTCAAGGATTAGATTTTGGCGGCAGGCGCATTACAAAACCTTCAAGGCGCTCGACGGTATCGACCTGGAAATCAAGCGCGGTGAGCGGGTCGGCATTGTCGGCCGCAACGGGGCCGGCAAGACCACCTTGCTGAAGCTCATGACCGGTAATTTTGCCCCGACCGCAGGCACAATCGAAATTGACGGCGCGGTACAGGCGCTGATGCAGACGGGGCTGGGCTTTCATGGCGAGTTCACCGGCATGGAGAACATCCGTGCGTCCCTGGTCTACAACGGCCTCACCGACGACGCTCTGGAGGAAGCGGTTGCTGACATCGTGGACTTCTGCGAGCTCGGTGATTTCATCGACCAGCCGGTCAAAACGTACTCGCTCGGCATGCGCGCGCGCCTGCAGTTCGCCGCAGCGACCGCGATCAAGCCGGACATCGTGATCATCGACGAGGTGTTGGGGGCAGGGGATGCGTATTTCGCAGGAAAATCCGTCGAACGGATCAAGCGCCTGACGCACGAAGACGCCACCCTGCTGATCGTTTCGCACTCGATGGCGCAAATCTTGCAATTCTCGACCCGTGCGGTCTGGCTTGACGGCGGGCACATCGTCTCGGCCGGCAAGCCGCTCGACATCGTCAACCAATACGAGGAGTTCATCTACCGATTGGAGCAGGATCGCGTGGTGCCGGGCGAAAGCGCCGGCTCGGGGAAGCTGAAGGAAGTACCAAGGTGGATACTCGAGAAAACGGGTACTGGTGAAGGCACCGGAGCCGACTGGGGTGGAGATGGGCCGCTGCACATCGACAGCCTGAGTGTTGTCGATGACAACGGGAGCCCGGTCGACACGATCAATACCGGGCAGCCTTTCGGCTTCGTCGCCACGATCAGTTCGGAACGAAGCGGTAGTTTTCCCTGTTCGTGTTTGTTCGTCATGTACGACGACAGCGGTGACGTCGTCACTCGCATTGTCGAACCGGAACGGAGCTACGCATTCGACGGTGCCCACCATCGGATTGTTGCGTGGGTCAGCGACAATCCCATAGGTCAGGGAAAATACATTCTGTCGGCCGGTTTGTATCACGACTACGACCCTGCACTGCCGACGCGGGGCCACCGTTACCACATCCTGTCCCGCGGCTATCAGTTCCGCGTCAAATCTGCCCGACGAGACAACAGCCGGATCGTATTGACGCCCGACTGGACCTGGCAAACGGACGAGCCGGATACGATCGAAAACGCATTCCAGGCAAAGACCAACGGCTGAACCTCCTCATGCAGATTTGCCCCAATTGCCTGACGGCCTCGTTAACGACCGAGTTTCGGCGTTGCGCATCCTGCGAGTGGCAGGCGCGCGAGTTGAATGGTGTGCGTGATTTTCTCAGCAATTCTCAACGTGAAGACAGGACGCTCCAGGACTATACGGCGAACTATGAGGAACTCGCGAAGAAGAACATCGTCGAAAGCAATATCGATCGCACGTTTTTGTCGCGGCAGGCGACGAATCTTGCGGCCTATGTCGGCGACGTATCCGGTGCTTCCATATGCGAGATCGGAATCGGACAGGGCTTCCTGTGTGACGCGTTGCTGCGCAATGGTGCCGACCGGATCGTGGCGGTCGACGTCGCAATATCCTATCTCGCGCGCTTCATCGATACGCCGAAAGTCGAGCCCTATCTTGCAAACGCGGAATCGCTTCCCTTCGAGAACGAGTTCGACCTCATCGTGTCGACCGATGTCATGGAACACGTTCTCAATGTCGGTTCGTACCTGTACTGCATCAACCGGGCATTGGTGATGGGCGGGCGCGCCGCGATCCGGGTTCCCTACCGGGAAGGCCTGCTCAACTACTCTCCGCATCGCGGATATGGCCATCAATTCGGCCACCTCAGAAGCTTCAACGAAGACATCCTGCGAATCTACTTCGAGCAGGCGGGATTTCGCATCACCGCGTCTCATCTGGACGGTTATTCGCCCTACATGCCGCGCGATTGGGTGATGAAATCGACGGTCGGACGACTGCTGATCACGGCGCTTCACAAGTATGTCGATCGCAACCTGAGTCATTGGTCCGACGTTATCGACCTGCCGAAGCCAATCGTGCGCGCGCTGCTGCGGCCGGTCGAGATCGTCACGGTTGTGGAGAAGGTCGCCGATGTCGGCGATGCGCGGACGAGTGCCTGAAGATACCGCTCCCATGAATGGAGTAGATCAGGCCGAAGCGACGCTTCTGCAGTCACTCGTTGCCACGCAGGACGCCTCGCCGGCGACGATCTTCATTCTCGGCGCGCCGCGCACCGGCAGCACGCTTCTGTATCAGGCGCTGTGCAGCCGGTTTTCGTTGCCGTACATAGCCAACCTCACCAATGACCATTTCGCGCGGACTCCGGCCGTCGGGCTTGCCATCCAGAAGGCGGTGCCTGTGCGGATTCGCTACGCCAGCCAGTACGGCAAGACCGACGGACCATTTCAGCCATCGGAGGGCTCGGCGGTGATGACGCGCTGGTTTGGCGGCGGGCATCCCTCCGCGCTGGTCAGCGCGCGCATTCTTGAGGGGATGGAGCCGCACTTTCTGGCGACGCTCACCGCAGCCGAGGCTCTATTCGGCGCGCCGCTGGTGATCAAAAATGCCTGGAACTGCTTCCGGGTGCGCTATCTGGCCAAGGCGCTGCCTTCCGCCCGCTTCATCTGGATCAGGCGCGATGCGGCGGACGCAGCGAAATCGGACCTGGCGGCGCGCTACCGCACGAAGGGGTCAGCCCGCGAGTGGAATTCCGCCACGCCCGGGAACATCGAGGAGCTGCGGCGAATACCCCCGGCGGCGCAAGTCGTGGAGAACCAGCACGAGTTCAACATCGCCGTTGCGGGCGGGCTGAACCACCATGCCGAGGGGCGGTGGCGGGAGGTTTGGTACGAGGACTTCTGCGGCGATCCCGACACTGTCCTGGCCGATCTGGGTGCTTTTCTGGAACGGCCGACCGTCCAGGGCGCCTCCGCCGTCGAGATCGGCCGCGCCGGCGACGTCGACCTGCCGGCGGAGGACGGAGAAGCCATCGACCGCTATCTGGCGGAGCACGCAGAACGCTTTTCCGCCGACAGGCATCCGGGAAGAATGCGAGCTGAAGGCAAATGGAACTCCTGACTGAGGATGCCGTCGCGCGATTCCTCGTCGACGATCCCATCGGCGCGTTGATGGATGCATGCAGCGACGAGGGCGAAGAGGCGCTGGTCTGCCAGCGCTGGCTGCGTGACAGCGCACCGAAACGGCTGATCTTCGATCACATGTACGGCGACCTTCTCCGCCGCGACAAGGGGCGCCGAGTCCTCGACGTTGGCGGCGGGGTGACTTGCCTGACCCGTGTGCTCGCGGCGCGGCACTGCTACGAACTGATCGATCTGATGGCCCACGTCGACGAGCCCGAGGTCGAACGCGCCCGGGCGCAGGCGGATCGCCCGTATATTCACATCGTCGACTGGTACGAGTTCGCGCCCGAGGGCCACTACGACGTAGTCATCGCCAACGATCTATTTCCAAACGTGGATCAGCGGCTCGCTATGTTCCTCGACAAGATGCTCCCGATCTCACGCGAGGTGCGGCTATCGCTCACCTATTACCCGCAGGGCCGATTCTACATGACGCGGCGCGAGGATGGGGACGAGATTTTTTGCATGTTGGCCTGGGACGGCGCCATGACCGCGCGCGTCTTAGGCCGGTACGTGGACCGGGTCGTGGAGCCGGACCTCGGCCTGTTGACGGCGGAAACCCGATCGGTCTACCCCAACGGCCGCCAGGTCTGCCTGGCAGTCCTCAAGGGTGACCGTGACTGAAGCTTCGGGGCAGGCGATTGAAACAATGACGGATATGAACCATCACGGCCCGCTGCGCATGACTTTTTTTGGCGATTCGATCTGCGTTGGCCAGGGGGTGTCGATCTACAACGGATGGGTGACCCGGGTTGCCGGCCGCCTGGAACGGATCGCCGAAGACCGCAACCGCGAGATCGTTGTCACCAACGCCTCGGTGAATGGCAACACCACCCGCCAGGCGCTGGAGCGAATGCCCTACGACGTTCAGTCGCATGGGGTAGACGTCCTCATTGTCCAGTTTGGCATGAACGACTGCAACTACTGGCAGACGGACAGGGGCCTGCCGCGCGTGAGTCCGGCCGGCTTCGCCGCCAACCTGGCAGAGATCATCGACCGTGGCCGTGCCTTCGGAGCCAATTGGATCTTCCTGCACAACAACCACCCGACGACCCGCGACCGCGAGCTGTTTCCGGGTGCGCCGAAGACGTATGAAGAAAGCAATCGCGAGTACAACGCGATTGTCCGCCGGGTCGCTGCAGAGGCGGCCGACGACGTCGTGTTCATCGACATCGAGGCATCTTTTAAAGACATTGCAGGCGACGACCGCGAAAGGCTTGCGAGTCTCCTGCTGGCCGACGGTCTGCATCTGAGTCGCAAGGGGCATGACGTCTATTTCGACGTCATCGCGGACAAGATCGAACGATGCGCCATCAAGACGCTCGACGCAGCGGTGTGATGCCGGAATCCGAACCGGTACGCTACGAAGATCGGGCAATGGACGGGGCGACCGCCCACGGCCCGATCATCGGGACCGTCGACGAAGCCGCCGCCCTGCTGCGGCCCACCGACCCGCGTCTGCGCATCCTGATGCTGGCGGACGATGCGCACCCCGCCGACGCCGTGCGCGACCACATCCGCTCTATCAAGCAACACTCCCGTCACCGGGTGACAGTCGTCAATCCGATCTGTTACCGCAAGGGGTGGGTGATCGGATCGCTCGACTACGACGTCATCCTGATCCATTACTCGATCTGCATTCTATTCGACTACTACCTGCCGGCGGCGATCGCCGCGGCGGTACAGGGCTTCCCCGGGCCGAAGATCCAGATTATCCAGGACGAGTGTCGCTGGGTCGACCGGATGACCCGGCGAATGGCTGGGCTCGGCATCGATGCCGTCTTCTCTTCGCTGACGCCGGAGAACATCCGCCGCACCTATCACCACGAACACGTGGCAGGCCTCCGGTTCGTTTCGGGCCTGCCGGGCTATATCTCAAACCGCCTGCGCGAGGTGGATACGCCGCCGCTCGCGGGCCGACCATTCGACCTCGTCTATCGCGGACGGCCGCTGCCGATCTGGCTTGGCCGGTTCGGTCAGGAGAAGGCCGGCATCGGCTTGCAGGCGGTACGCATGGCCGAACATTACGGCCTCAACGTGGATTGCGACACGCGCGAGGAAGCGCGGGTTTATGGCGCGAAATGGAACGACCTCCTGACCCGGGGCCGCGCGGCGCTGGCGACAGAAGGCGGCGCCACGGTCTTCGATTTCGACGGGACGATCGAGGAGAGTGTCAACGAATACCGGCGTCGGCACCCCAGAGCCGGCGACGACGAAATCTGGGATGCGGTGGTCAGGCCGCATGAAGGCAATGTCGTCCACAAGACGATTACCCCGCGCGTCTTCGAGGCGATCATGTGTCGCACGGCGCTGGTGATGTATCCGGGCGACTATCGCGGCGTCCTGCAACCCTGGGAGCACTACATCCCGCTGGAGCGCGACGGGTCGAACGAAGCCAAGGTCGTAAAGTGGCTGAAGGACGACTCATACCTCGCGCAGTTGACGGAGCGCGCCTACCGGCGCGTCGCCGACGATCCCGCGCTGCAGTTTGCGAACTATGTCCAGGCATTGGACTCGGTCGCCAACCGCGTCCTCGCGGAGCGTGAACCCTCTTCGATGGGCCGCGGGACGCTCTGGACGCGGCTGGCGGGGTTTCCTTCGGTTCGCGACTGTTTGTCGGGCGTGGAGTGCCGGCTGAGCGACCTCGAGAACGTACATACCCCGTCAGGCAAAGCGTTCAGCGATTTCAAAGGTTCGCGGATCGGACGGCGGATAAAGCAAGCGCACGCGATATTGGCCATACTTTTTTCGGGCCGAATCCCAACATCATCAACCCGTTCCGAGACGCCCAAGGAATGAGAAAGACCATCTTGATGCTCCATGGCGAACAGTTCCGTTTCATCGGAACGGTTGGAGCGCATCTCGATGCATTCAAGACCTATAGCCAACATGACCTTCTGCAACTGGACTCAATCGCACTCTCCACGATTGAACTCGATTTTGCCAGATTTGACTGCATAGCCTTTCACTATTCACTGGTTATTTCGCAACCGCGTTACATCGAAGACGATGTGCGGCAGAAGTTGAGGGAATACAAAGGCCCTAAAATCCTTTTCATCCAGGATGAAATGCGGTGGGTGGCCGCAACCAGCGCCGCGATAAGAGATCTGGGCATCACTACGGTCTTTACCGTCGTCAACAAGGACGTGATCCGCAAGATTTACCGTGACCCTTGGATGGACCGGGTGCGCTTCGAGCAGACGTTGACCGGCTTCGTGCCGGAGGGCCTGACAAAGGTTGCGGTGCCTGCCTACCAGGATCGGTCGATCGATGTTTCGTACAGGGCGCGAAAGCTGCCGGGCTGGTGTGGGGCCTTCGGTCAGGAAAAATGGGTCATCGGCGCCCGTTTTACTGCCGATGCGGCGTCTTTCGGGCTCAAATGCGACATCTCGACAACCGAACGTGACCGCATCTATGGCCAAAAGTGGATCGAGTTCATCGCAAATGCCAAGGCGACGCTCGGGACGGAAAGCGGCGCCAGTTTCATCGACTTTTCCGGGAATGTCGCCCCGGCGGTGGATGTTTTTGAGGCGGCCAATCCAAATGCGTCCTTCGATGAGGTGCGCGACCGGTTCCTCGAGGGGCGGGATGGCGAGATCGTCATCCACGTGATCTCGCCGCGCTGTTTCGAAGCTGCCGCGCTGCGCACCCTGATGATCATGTATGAAGGAGAGTACTCCGGCGCGCTTACCGCAAACCGGCATTACGTCGCCTTGAAGCGCGATCACTCCAATATGGATGAGGTGGTGGCGGTGCTGCGCGATCCGAAGCGCGCCGGTCGCATCATCGACCAAGCTTACGAGGTTGCCTGTTCCGGGGCATGGACCTTTGCGGCATTTATCCGGCACTTCGATCGTGTGGTCTCGGAGGAATGTGCCAAGAGCAGCCAGCGACCGAGCGTCGTACTCGATCGCGGCGAAGCTGCGGCTTTGGAGCGTCGCAGCAAGAAATTGGCTGCGCGCCGCAAGCGCCGGGTTCAGATCGCCATAAGAATGCAGGCGCTTGCAGGTACGGTATTTCGCTTGCTCGATGGCATATTGCCGGGGTTTGTCAAGCGGCCAGTATTGTGGCTTGCGCGGCGGGTGACGAGATGGCTAAAGCCGCACTTGCGCCGGATTCTGCTGGATTAGAGATATCCGTCCGATGGTGAATACGGAAAATAAGAAGACGATCGGTCCGGCTTCGTCCGCGTCGGCCCAGAAGCAGATCGACCAGGCCAACAGCGCATTCTGGAACGAGTTGTGCGGAACACAGCTGGCGCAATCGTTGGGCATTACCGATGACAGCATGGAAAGCCTGCGCCGGTTTGACGAATGGTACATGGACTTCTACCCATACCTGGAAACCCATATCCCGTTCCAAAGTTTCTCCGGCCAGAAGGTCCTGGAAGTCGGGCTTGGCTATGGCACCGTCGCTCAGCGCATCGCCGACAGCGGCGCCATCTATTCCGGCCTCGATATTGCCGCAGGCCCGGTCGCTATGGCCAATCGCCGTATTGCCGAAACCAACGCCAAGGGGACGGCGGTCAGGGGCAGCATCCTCGATGCGCCATTTCCCGATGCCGCGTTTGACTACGTCGTTGCCATTGGTTCGCTGCACCACACCGGCGCTTTGGATCGGGCCCTGCGCGAAGTACATCGCCTGCTCAAGTCGGGTGGCGGCGCTACGGTAATGGTCTACAACGGGACATCTTACCGGCAGTGGGTCCTTAGTCCGTTCAAGACATTGCGGCGCAAGATGTCGGACCCGGCGCGCTATGTCAGCCATAACGAGACTGACGAGCGGATGCGCCGAGCCTACGACGCCAATGCTGCCGGAAGCGGTGCGCCTCAGACCGAATTTGCGGCCCGGGCTGAATTGGCATATTTGGCTCGTGATTTTGCACGCTGCGATATCACGGCCGAAAATATTGGAGCCGAGTCGATTCTGAAATATCTGTCGCGACCGACTGCCTGCCGGCTGTTTGGGCCTTATCTCGGCCTTGACCTGTATTGCAAGCTCGTGAAATAAGCCGCTCGGTAAATCAGGCATCTCTGTCCCGGTCGCCCGATGCCGGATCGATGCCGGAAATCCGGGTCATAAGATGAGCCGGCAAGAATCGAATCGGAAATCTGACCAAAGGATCCGGAAACCTTGTGTGGAATAGCGGGCATTGTTGAACTGAAGGGCGGTGGGCTGCCGCGGCTCAAATCGCGCCTTGCGGTGATGAGCCGACTGATCGCCCATCGCGGCCCGGACGGCGCCGGCCTGTGGCAGGCGGCGGGAGGACAGGCGGGACTTGCCCATCGCCGCCTGGCGATCATCGATCTCAGCGAAGAAGCCCGCCAGCCCATGGAAGGGGCCAACGGCACGGCCATCTCCTATAATGGCGAGATTTATAACTATGTCGAGTTGCGAGAGCAGCTTGCTTCCGGCTGGTCCTTCCACAGCCATTCTGACACCGAATGCATCCTTGCCGGCTATGCGCGCTGGGGCCGCGATGTCGTCGACCATCTGCGCGGCATGTTTTCATTCGCGCTGTGGGACGAGGCCGGCCAGCGCATGTTCTGCGCTCGCGACCGATTCGGCATCAAGCCGTTTTATTACACGGTGGTCGACGGCGTGTTCTATTTCGCCTCGGAAGCCAAGGCGCTGCTGCCCTTCCTGCCCGAGATCGACACCGATCCCCGTGCTTTGGCGGAATATCTGACCTTCCAGTACACTATTGGCGAGCACACGCTGTTCAAGGGCATCAAGCAGCTTCTGCCCGGCCACGCGCTGACGGTGGAAAATGGCGCGGTCACGGTCCGGCGCTATTGGGATGTGCGCCACGAGATCGACTACGACCACAGCCAGGCCTATTTCGAGCGCCGGCTGGAAGAACTGGTGGACGATTCCGTGCGCGTGCATCTGCGCAGCGACGTTCCGGTCGGCGCCTATGTCTCGGGAGGCATCGATTCCAGCCTGATGGGACTGTTGGCGGCGCGGCATGACGAAAGCAACCGCAAGGCCTTCCATGGCCGCTTTACCCAGTTTCCCGGCTATGACGAAAGCGACTACGCCGGTCTTGTCGCGGAGCGCATGAATGGCGACCTCCATATCGCCGACATCACCCATGAGGATTTCCGCGACAATATCGCCGACGTCATCTACCATCTCGACTTTCCCGCCGCAGGCCCGGGTTCATTCCCGCAGTTCATGGTGTCCAAGCTGGCGGCCGAGCATGTGAAAGTGGTGCTTGGCGGCCAGGGCGGTGACGAGATCTTCGGCGGCTATGCGCGCTACCTGCTGGCCTACTTCGAGCAGTGCGTCAAGGCGGCGATGGATGGCACTTACAAGAACGGCCAGTATGTCGTCACCATCGAGTCCATCGTGCCCAATCTGGGGCTGTTGCGCGAATACAAGCCGCTGATGCGCGAATTCTGGCGCGAGGGGCTGTTCGGTCCGCTGGACGAGCGCTATTTCCGCCTCGTCAACCGCACCAATGACATTGAGAGCGAAATCGACTGGGATGCTCTCGATATGAGAGGCGTGTTCGAGAGGTACCAGGCGATCTTCAACAACCAGGCCAATGTGCGCAAGGAAGCCTACCTCGACAGCATGACGCATTTCGATTTCAAATGCTTGCTGCCGGCGCTGCTCCAGGTCGAGGACCGCATGAGCATGGCCCATGGCCTGGAGAGCCGGGTGCCGCTGCTCGATCATGCCTTGGTCGAATTCGCCGCCACCGTGCCCGCCGATATCAAGTTCTCCGGCGGCCGCATGAAGCATCTCATCAAGGCCGCCTTTGCCGATGTCATTCCCGACAGTGTGCTCAACCGGCGCGACAAGATGGGCTTCCCGGTCCCGCTCAAGGAATGGTTCGGCGGCGAGCTGCGCGGCATGACCGTGGACATCTTCACCAATCTGCGGGACCGCCACCGGCCCTATATCAACGCCGAGGCTGTGCTTGCCGATTTCGACAAGGCGGCGCCGTTCTCGCGCAAGACTTGGGGGCTGCTCAGCCTCGAATTATGGCATCAGGCTTTCCACGACCGGGCAGCGCATTATCGCGGCCTGCTCGAGGGGCAAGCGGAAGAGGAAACGGAAGGAGTGACGGGTTGAAAATTTTTGTGACCGGCGGCTGTGGCCAGGTGGGTTCGCATGTGGCCGAAATGGCGCTCGCCCGCGGCGACGAGGTGGTGGCCATCGACAATATGGCGACCGGGCGCCGCCTGCATCTGCCGGAATCTCATGACCGCCTGACCTTCGTCGAGGGCTCGATCGCCGATCAGGGGCTGATCAACCAGCTCGTCGGCAATTTCCGCCCCGACGTCATCGTGCATACCGCCGCCTCCTACAAGGATCCCGAGGATTGGCATTCGGATACGCTCACCAATTGCGTCGGCGGTGTCAATCTGGTGCGCGCGGCGCTCACCAACAAGACTGGGCGCTTCGTCTATTTCCAGACCGCGCTGTGTTACGGCGTCAAGCCGCTGCAGAACCCAATCCAGCTTGACCACCCGAAGTTCCCGGCCAATTCCAGCTACGCCATCTCCAAGACTGCGGCGGAGGATTATCTTGAGCTGTCGGGTCTCGACTATGTCACCTTCCGCCTCGCCAACGTGGTCGGCCCGCGCAATGTCTCAGGGCCGCTGCCCATCTTTTTCCAGCGCCTGTCGGAAAAGAAGCGCTGCTTCGTTACCAAGGCGCGGCGCGATTTCGTCTTTGTCAAGGATCTCGCCCGCAATGTCATCAAGGCGGTCGACGGCGTCGGCCATGGCGCTTATCACTTCTCTTCCGGCAAGGATGTGGCGATCAAGGAACTATACGATTCCGTTGTGGAAGCCATGGGGATCAACGACTATCCCGAGCCTGAGATCCGCGAGCTTTCGCCGGACGATGCGCCCTCGATCCTACTCGATCCCAGCCGTACCTTCGCCGATTTCGGCGAAGTCGAATTCACGCCGCTGAAGGAGATCGTGAGCGCGGCAGTGGCCTATTACCGAGAGCACGGCGTCACCGGCGGCTACACCCATCTGAAGATCGGGGAAAATCGGGCCTGACCAATCGCTGGACGAGGGGGACAAGACGGTGCGGATGCTGATCACCGGCGGTGCCGGCTGCCTGGGGTCGAACCTGATCGACCGCTATCTGCCGCAGGGCCACGAAATCCAGGTCATCGACAATTTGGCCACCGGCAAGCGCGGCAACTTGCCGCCGGTGCCGGGACTCACGGTTATCGAGGGCTCGATTGTCGACAAGGCTCTGGTTGACAAGGCCTTTGCCGAGTTCGCGCCCGAGATGGTTATTCACTCGGCCGCATCCTACAAGGACCCGGCGAACTGGGAGGAGGACGCGGCGACCAATGTGATGGGCACCATCCATGTCGCCCAGGCGGCGAAAGCGGCCGGCGCCAAGCGGCTGATCCACTTCCAGACCGCGCTGGCCTATGGCCGCCCGCACGAGGTGCCGATCCCCGTCGGTCACCCGGTGCATCCTTTCACCAGTTACGGCATCTCCAAGGCGGCCGGCGAGCATTATCTGGCGATGAGCGGCTTGCCGCTGGTCTCGCTGCGTCTTGCCAATGTCACTGGCCCACGCTTGGCCATTGGCCCGATCCCGACCTTTTACAAACGGCTCAAGGCTGGGCAGAACTGCTTTTGCAGCAGCACGGTAAGGGATTTCCTCGATATGGAGGATTTCCTTGGCCTGGTGGATCTGGCCATCGCGCCCGAAGCCCCCACCGGCATTTTCAACGTGTCGACGGGGGAGGGGCGCTCGATCAAGGACGTCTATGACGCGGTGGTTGCCTATCTCGGCATTTCGCCCGAACGGGAGGTGCCGGTGGTGCCGCCCGGCGAGGATGACATTCCCGCCGTGGTGCTGGATCCTTCCGCCACCGAGGCCGCCTTTGGCTGGCGTGCGCAAATCGGCTTTGAGGACACAATTGCGCGGATGCTGGCCTGGTACGATGCCCATGGCGTCACCGACGTCTACAGCCATCTCGCTGCGCCCAAGAAGGATTAAAGAGGCTCCTCGCTCATGAGTGAACTGAGTTTTAACAAGATGACGATCCTTGTCGTCGGTGGCGCCGGCTTTGTTGGCTCCAATCTGGTGCTCAAGCTGCTGGAACAGGTCCCAGCGCGCGTCATCATCGTCGACAACCTTTTGTCATCGGACATCACAAATGTGCCGGACGATCCGCGGGTCGATTTCCGCTTCGGCCCGATCACCGACGACCGCATCTTGCGCGCCCTTCCCGAGGATCTCGATTTCGTCTTCCACCTGTCCTGCTATCACGGCAACCAGTCCTCGATTGCTGATCCGCTAGCCGATCACGACAACAATACGCTGACCAGCCTCAAGCTGTTCGAGCGGCTCAAGGACATCAAGAGCCTGAAGAAGGTGGTCTATGCCGCCGCCGGCTGCGCCGTGGCCGAGAAAACCTATGACACCGCGCAGGCAACCAACGAGGACGCGCCGGTCTCGCTCTATCACGACAGCCCTTATTCGATCTCCAAGCTGATCGGCGAGCTCTACGGCAATTACTACTGGATGCGCCACGGCCTGCCGCTGGTCAAAGCGCGCTTTCAGAATGTCTACGGGCCGCGCGAGGTGCTCGGCGCCGGGCGCTGGCGCGGCACACCGCATACTGTCTGGCGCAATGTGGCGCCGACCTTCATCTGGAAATCGCTCAATGGCGAGGCGTTGCCGCTGGACAATGGCGGCAATGCCAGCCGCGATTTCATCTTCGTCGAGGATATGGCGCGGGGCCTGATGTGTGCGGCGGCGCGCGGCGAGCCGGGCGACGTCTACAATTTAGCCTCAGGTGTCGAGACGACGATCCGAGAACTTGCCGAAATCATCAATGCGGAAACCGGCAATAGCACGCCGGTGAACCTGCGCCCGGCGCGCGACTGGGACCGCTCGGGAAAGCGCTTCGGTTCGATCGAGAAATCGAGAGACAAGATCGGCTTTACGGCGGAAGTCCCAGTGATCGAGGGCATCGCCCGCACCGTGGTCTGGACCCGCGAGAACCGTGATCTGATCGAGCGCTGCATCCGCCAGCACGACCGCTTCATGGTAGCGCTCTAGGAGACGCTCGCCATAATGCTCAAGCTTGTCACCGTCGTTGGTGCCCGCCCGCAATTCATCAAGGCGGCAGCCGTCAGCCGGGCCATGGCGCGCCAGGATGGGATTTCCGAGATCATGGTGCATACTGGGCAGCATTTCGACGCCAACATGTCGGACATCTTCTTCGAGGAACTGGGTATTCCGGCTCCGGACCATCACCTCGGCATTGCCGGAGGCAATCACGGCGAGATGACTGGGCGCATGCTTGGCGCCATCGAGACGATCCTGATCGAAGAGAAGCCCGACTGGGTGCTGGTCTATGGCGATACCAATTCGACGTTGGCCGGGGCGCTGGCGGCAGCCAAGCTGCATATCCCGGTTGCCCATGTCGAGGCGGGGCTGCGTTCCTTCAATCGTCGCATGCCAGAGGAGATCAACCGCGTCCTGACCGACCATGTCAGCACCCGGCTCTATTGCCCGACCAACGCGGCGGTGAAGAATCTTGCCGATGAGGGCGTTCGCGACGGGGTCATTCATGTCGGCGACGTCATGTATGACGCCGCGCTTGATGCGCGCGAGCGGGCGCGGTCCGGCTCCGATATTCTGGTCCGGCTCGGCCTCGAGCCCGGTCGCTACTCGCTGGCTACCGTCCACCGCGCCGAAAACACCAATGACGCGGCCAGCTTGCGTGCGGTGATCGCCCACCTGGAAAAGGTGGCGGCGGAACGCACGGTCGTACTGCCGCTGCATCCCCGCACCGCGCAGGCGTCCGCCCGCTTCGGCGTTTCGCTCAAAGCCCTCAAGGTCATAGAGCCGGTGGGCTATCTCGACATGAGTGTGCTGCTCGACGGCTGCGTCGATGTGCACACCGATTCCGGCGGCGTGCAGAAAGAGGCCTATTTCCACGGCAAGCCCTGCGTCACCCTGCGCGGCGAGACCGAATGGGTGGAAACGGTGGAGGCGGGCTGGAACCGGCTGTGGTCAGCGTCCGATTACAAACAGCCGCGCCAACCCATCGACGAATATGGCAGGGGCAATGCCGCCGATCTCATCGTCTCCAATCTCTTCAGGGCGAATACGTGAGCACGAGGCCATCGGTCCTCCGCGCCCTGGTGGTGAGCGCCGAATATACCGATCGTCTCAGCTATTATGACGACTGGAAGGCGGCTTTCTTGGCCTCGCCGCAATTCGAAGTGGTACGCGTCAACATCGCCGGCGGCAATGCCGCCCGGCGGCTGCGGTCGGCGTTGAAGGGAACCGATGCGGTCATTCTTCTGCACTCGACCAATGGCGACACCACCCGATATCTCGAGCCGGTGGCCTCGGTGCTCGCGGAGCGCAATTGCCCGCTGCTGACCTTTGTCGGCAACGAGGTCAACCTGCCGGGCTCGCCGATCAGCGCCAAACGCGCGGTCTTCGCCACCATCCGACCGGACTATATTGCTACCCAACTCTTGCCAGAGAGCGGTGAATATCTGTTTGGCGGCCTCGCGGAGCGCGGCGTCGTGGCATTGCCCCACGGCCTCAACCCGGAGGTCTTCCGCCCGCAGGTTCCCCATGGCGAACGCGGCCGCGACATTGGGGTGCGGGCGGTCAAATATCTCGCCCATCTCGGCGATGACGACCGCAACCGCGTCCATGATTTTTTCACCCGGCACGAGTTTGCGCCGGATCTGACGGTCGATATCTCGACCGAGCGGCTCAACTGCGACGGATGGGCCGCCTTTCTCAGTGATTGCCGGGGCACGGTTTCCACCGAAGCCGGCTCCTGGTTTATTGAGCGTGACGACGCCACCATGGAGGCGATCCGCGCCTGGACGGCGGAAAGCCACGCCGGACGGGGCTTCATGATCTCCAATGACAGCCCGCTGCGCCTACTCGGCCACAAGCTGCCCTTCGGATTGCGGCGCTGGCTGCGCAAGATGCTGAGCCGCGGGCCGATTCGCCATGAATCCACCGTCACCGAGGCACTGGCATTCGACGGGATCCACGAAAAATTCTTTGCTGGACGGTCCATTCCGGAGCATCACGGCAAGTGCATTTCCTCGCGACATTTCGACGCCATCGGCACCGCCACATGCCAGATTCTTCTAGAAGGGCGCTATAACGACATTCTCACTCCCGATGTCCATTACATCCGCTTAACGTCGGATTTCTCGAATATTTCCGAGGTGATGGAAACTTTCCGTGATGAGCGCCGGCGTCTTGAGATCACGGAAGCGGCCCGTGCCCATGTGATGGACGGGCATACTTATGCCCATCGCGTGGGGGCTGTTTACGACATCCTGACCGGGGGCATGCCGGCCTGATGAGGTCTACAACGTCGCCGATCGCCTGATCGACTCTCTAGCGCGTGCGCCCGATGAGATGCGCGAGCGGGCGAGGAGCAGAATTGCCGAAAAATTTTCCGCAGACCGCCTTGTGGCCCGCACTGAAACGCTACTTGAGCGCCTGCTTGCATGCCCGAACGGTGACATCGACTGTCGCGAAGAAGTTTCCGCCCCGTGCTTGATGAGGAACAAAGAATGCCCAGGAAAGTCGCACTCATCACCGGCGTGACCGGACAGGACGGCGCATATCTGGCCAAGCTTCTGCTTGGCAAAGGATACGAGGTGCACGGCGTGAAGCGGCGCTCGTCCTCCTTCAATACATCCCGGGTCGACGACCTGTATCAGGACCCTCACGAGAAGGATATTCAGTTCACGCTGCATTACGGCGACATGACCGACGCCACCAACATCGTCCGGCTCGTTCAGCAGGTGCAGCCGACGGAGATTTATAATCTCGCCGCGCAAAGCCATGTCATGGTCAGCTTCGAGACGCCGGAATACTCGGCCAACGCCGATGCGCTCGGCCCGCTGCGCATGCTGGAGGCGATCCGCATCCTCGGCTTGGAGAGTAACACGCGCTTTTACCAGGCCTCCACCTCCGAGCTCTACGGCAAGGCGCGCGAAACGCCGCAGAACGAGGATACGCCCTTCTATCCGCGCAGCCCCTATGGCGCGGCCAAGCTTTACGCCTATTGGATCACGGTGAACTACCGCGAAGCCTACGGGATGCATGCCAGCAACGGCATACTCTTCAACCACGAAGGGCCGACACGGGGCGAGACCTTCGTGACACGCAAGATCACGCGGGCGGTGGCGGCCATCGACCTCGGGCTCCAGGACGAGCTGTACCTCGGCAATCTGGATGCGGAGCGGGATTGGGGCCACGCGCGGGACTATGTCGTGGGTATGTGGCGCATCTTGCAGCAGACGGCGCCGGACGACTACGTCCTGGCGACGGGCGAGAAGCATTCCGTCCGCGAGTTCGTCGAGCTCGCCTTCGGCCGGACCGGCCGCATGGTCGAGTGGCGGGGAGCAGGCGTGGACGAGATCGGCATCGATGCGGCCACGGGCAGGACTTTGGTCCGTGTCGACGCCCGCTACTTCCGCCCGACCGAGGTGGACTGCCTCGTCGGCGATCCGTCGAAGGCGCGCGACAGGCTCGGCTGGCAGGCGACGACGAAATTCACCGACATGGTCGCCGAAATGGTGGACTCCGACCTGATCGAAGTGCGCGATGAGCAGGCGCGTAGGAGCCGGCATGACTGAAGCGCCCTTTGCATTGGAAGGCCGCCGCGTCTGGGTGGCCGGCCACAACGGGATGGTGGGCTCGGCCATTTGCCGGCGGCTGGCGTCCGAGAATTGCGCGGTCGTGACGGCGCCCCGCGGCGCGGTCGACTTGCGCCGCCAGGCGGAGACGGAGGGCTGGCTGGCGTCGGAGCGGCCCGATGCGATATTTCTCGCCGCGGCCAGGGTCGGCGGCATCCAGGCCAACGATACCCGGCCGGCGGAGTTCATCTACGACAACCTCGCCATCCAAACCAACGTCATCGAGGCGGCGCGTGCCGCCGGCGTGAGGAAGCTGCTGTTCCTCGGCTCGTCCTGCATCTATCCGAGGCTGGCGTCCCAGCCGATGCGCGAGGAGGCGCTCCTGACCGGGCCGCTCGAGCCAACGAACGAGTGGTATGCGATCGCCAAGATCGCGGGCATCGAAATGTGCCGCGCCTACCGCCGCCAGTACGGCTGCGACTTCATCTCCGTCATGCCGGCGAATCTGTACGGTCCGCACGACAACTTCGATCTGGAGTCGAGCCACGTCGTTCCGGCATTGATCGCCAAGGCGCATCGTGCAAAGGAGACCGGGGCTCCGGATATGACTGTCTGGGGCAGCGGCCGGCCGCGCCGCGAGCTGCTGTATGTGGACGACCTCGCCGACGCTCTGGTGCACCTCTTGAAAGTCTATTCCGACGAGCCGCCCATCAATGTCGGCACCGGCGAGGATGTGACCATCGACGAGCTTGCGCGGTCCGTTTGCGAGGTCGTGGGCTACCGTGGCGCGCGGCGGTACGACGCCTCGAAGCCGGACGGCGCGCCGCGCAAGCTTCTCGACGTCGGCCGCCTCGAGGCGCTGGGCTGGCGCGCCAAGACGGCGCTGCGCGATGGTCTGGCGCGCACCTACGATTTTTATCTCGAGAATGTCGCGGCCCCGGGCACGGAAGGGTCCTGAATCATGTGCGGCATAGCCGGCCTCTGGGATCCGGCGCGGCGCGGCGGCGAGCTTGCCCACAGCGTTCGCGCGATGACGGACGCGATGGTGCATCGCGGGCCGGATAGCAGCGGGTACTGGCACGACAACGAGACCGGGATGGCGCTTGGCCACCGGCGTCTCTCCATCGTCGATCTGTCCGATGCCGGCCATCAGCCGATGCTGTCCGCCGACGGCCGCTGGGTACTGACCTACAATGGCGAGATCTACAACGCCGATGAGCTGCGTTCCGATCTCGAAGCGCTAGGCGCCAGATTCCGCGGGCATTCGGATACCGAGGTTCTCATCGAAGCCTGCGCCCGCTGGGGCGTTGAAGCCACGTTGCCACGCCTGATCGGCATGTTTGCCTTCGCGCTGTGGGATACGAAGGAGCGCCGCCTCTATCTCGTGCGCGACCGCCTCGGCATCAAGCCGTTGTATTGGGGCTGGTTCGGCCGGCTTTTGCTGTTCGGCTCGGAGCTGAAGGCGCTGCGCGCGCATGATGGCTGGAAGCCGGAGATCGATCGTGATGCGGTGGCTTCCTACATGCGGCACAACTACGTGCCCGGCCCCTGGACGATCTATCGCGAAGTGTCGAAGCTCCAGCCCGGCAGCTTCGCCGTCTTCCGCCCTGGTCATGAGCCGGAGGTGAAGCGCTACTGGTTGCTGGAAGACGTCGTCCGCGCGGGGCTCGCGAACCGGTCGAGCATGAGCGACAGGGAAGCCACAGACGCGCTCGAGACGTTGCTGAGCGATGCGGTTCGCAGGCGGATGGTGGCCGACGTGCCGCTCGGCGCGTTTCTTTCGGGCGGAATCGATTCATCGACCGTCGTCGCCTTGATGCAAAAGAATGCGTCGCGGCCGGTGCGGACGTTCTCCATCGGTTTCCGCGAACAGGGCTACGACGAAGCGCTGCATGCGAAGGAAGTGGCAGCCCATCTCGGCACCGATCACACCGAGCTCTACGTCGAGCCGCATCATGCGCGCGAAGTCATTCCGCGGCTCGCCGACATGTTCGATGAGCCCTTCGGCGATTCCTCGCAGATCCCAACCTATCTCGTCTCGGAAATGACGCGCCGCCACGTCACCGTCGCGTTGTCCGGCGACGGCGGCGATGAATTGTTTGCCGGATACGTTCGGTATTTTCAGGCGATGAAGCTCTTCCCGGTGCTCGATCGCTGGCCCGCAGGCGCGCGGGCGGCGATCTCCGCGATGATGCGTGCATTGCCCCCATCGGCCTGGTCGGCGCTGTTTCGCATGGTCCCGCAGCGCTGGCGTGTTCCGCAGGCCGGCGACAAAGTGCACAAGCTGGCCGGGATCCTGAACGAGCCGCTCAGCGGCTACTATCGCTATCTGATCAGTCATTGGCAGGAGCCGGACGACCTGGTCCTCGGCGGCAAGGAGCACCGAGGAATTCTGTGGGATCCGGCGGTGAGGGACGACGTGCCGGATCCCATCGAGCGGATGCAGTATCTCGACACCGGGACCTATCTGCCGGACGACATCCTGACCAAGGTCGACCGTGCGTCGATGGCCGTGTCGCTGGAAGCGCGCGTGCCGCTGATCGACCATAGGGTCGTGGCGTTCGCCTGGACGCTGCCGCCGTCGCAGAAGGTGCGGGACGGCAAGGGGAAATGGCTACTACGCCAAGTGCTGGCGCGGCACATTCCCGACAAGCTGATCGATCGGCCGAAGATGGGCTTTGGCGTTCCGATCGATAACTGGCTCAGGGGGCCGCTCCGCGAATGGGCCGAGGAGCTCCTCTGCGAGCGACGCCTCGTGGGCGACGGGTTTTTGGATCCGGCAATGGTGCGCGAGAAATGGGCGCAGCATCTCGGCGGCAGGGTCAATCACCAATATCTGCTATGGGACGTTCTAATGTTCCAGGCATGGAAAGACCGCTGGTTATGACCAGCTCCACTTAGCTCGAAAGGCATTGAAATAGACATCAATTTATGCCAAATTCGTGCCTACCAGGAGGGATTCGGAAGATGCGCACGACCATCGCGCTTGACGACGAGCTCGTAGCCAAGGCTCAGGCCTTCACCGGTATCGAGGAAAAGTCCAGTCTGGTGCGCGAGGCGCTCAAAGCCCTCATCGAGCGCGAAAGCGCGCGGCGGCTGGCGCGGCTGGGCGGCAGCGAGCCTGCTCTGAAGGCGCCGCCGCGGCGACGGCCGGCCTCGGCTTGATTCTGGTCGATACGTCTGTCTGGGTCGATCACCTGCGCGCGGGCGACAAGGCGCTTGCCGCCCTGCTCGACGCCGTAATGGTCCTGACGCACCCCTTCGTCATCGGCGAGCTAGCTCTGGGCAATCTGCGCGAGCGCGAGATCGTCCTGAGCGCCCTGTCGGACCTGCCGCACGCCACCATCGCCATGGATACGGAAGTCCTGCATTTCATCGGGCGCCACGCGTTGTTCGGACGCGGCGTCGGGTACGTCGATGCCCACCTGCTCGCCGCGACCCGCCTGACTGCAGGCGCGGAGCTGTGGACGAATGATCGGCGGCTTCATGGAGTCGCGGTGGAGTTGGGCTTGGCGATCACGACGCTCCCGCAGCGCCGCGGATCATAAGGCGCAGCGTCGGCGTAGACGCGGCCCCCGATTTGGGGGCGTGGCCGTGCGCGGCGTATCATCGGTCGGCGGAAGATATTTCCGCTGCGCGGATGGCAGGAGCGGAAGGAAGCGCGGCCATGGATTTTGCGGTTGAGGACTCCCCCGAGCAAAGCGCGTTCCGGGTGGAAGTGCGCGGCTGGCTGGCGAAGAACGTTCCGGCGTCGATCGAGCATCCGGCGGACGCCGTCGACCTGTCCTTCGAGCAGTACCAGATGCGCCGCGCGCTCGGCCGCGGCCTGGGCGAGCGCGGCTGGCTCTATCCCACCATGCCGACGGAATACGGCGGCGGCGACCTGCCGGTCGAAAAAACCTTCATCCTTTATGACGAGATGGCGCGCATCGGACTGTCGCTGCCGCCCTATTACGACGCGGGCGGGCGCATGGCGGCGCCGACGATCCTGGTCTGGGGCAACGACGAGCACAAGAAGCGCTTCCTGCCGCCGATCTGCCGCGGCGAGGTGCGCACCTGGCAGCTCCTGAGCGAGCCGAGCGCCGGCTCCGACCTCGCCGGCGTCAAGACCACCGCCATCCGCGACGGCGACGCCTATGTGGTCAACGGCCAGAAGGTGTTCGTCGGCAGCGCGCACGGCGCGGATTATTCCTGGACGATCGTTGTCACCGATCCCAAGGGCGAGCGGCACAAGAACCTCTCCTGGCTGATGATCCCGATGGACCTGCCGGGCATCAGCGTCGTGCCGATGGACCTGCTGACCGCGGGCGGCGAAGGCGCTAGCGGCTGCGGCGTGAAGAACTCCGTGTTCTTCGACGACGTGCGGGTGCCGGCGGAGAACCTCGTCGGCGGCGAAAACAACGGCTGGCGCGTCGCCACCACGCATCTCGAGGTCGAGCACGGCGGCGTCGGGCGGCTCGCCGACCGGCGCATCGTCTACGAGTTCATCGACTGGTGCCGCGAGCGCCGCGACGGGCACGCCATCGTCGACGATCCGGCGGCGCGCTCGGAGCTGGTCGAGATGTTCGTCGAGGCGGAGATCACGCGCCTGTTCGCGCTGCGCAATCACTGGCTGTCGCACACCGACCAGCCGCGCTCCTACGAAGGGGCGCAATACAGCCTCAGGCGCAAGCTGTCCGGCCTCGACATGGCGGAGAAGATGCTGCGCATCGCCGGGCCCTACGTGCTGACGAAGGACGAGCGCTGGGGGCCGCTGCGGGGCGCGGTGGAGTATTTCCAGCGCGATGCGATCACCGCGCTGCATCCCGGCGCGACCACGGATATCCAGCGCGTCGTCATATCGCGCCGCATCGGCATCGGCCGGCGCGAGCGCGAAAAAGCCGGCGTGTTGCGGTAGGCGGAGGAGACGGCGATGGATCTCTCGCTCGACGATACCCAGAAGCTCATCCAGGAATCCGCCCGCGACTTCGTTCGCAGCGACTGCAACCGGGATGTCCTGCTCGCCCTCGACCGCAAGCCCGGCGGGATGATGGACGGGCTCTGGCAGAAGATGGCGGGGCTCGGCTGGACCGGCATGGCGCTCCCGGAGGAATTCGGCGGCACCGGCAATTCGATGACCGACGTCGCCGTGCTGTTCGAGGAGCTCGGCACGGGGCCGGTGCCCTTGCCGCTCTTCTCCTCGGCCATCCTGGGCGCCCGCACGCTGCTCGAGACGGCGACTGACGCGCAGAAGAAGGCATGGCTTCCCGAGGTGGCGTCCGGGGACCGCGTGCTCGCCCTGGCGGTGACCGAGGCGCAATACGGCTGGCGGCCGGAGCAAATTCGCCTGACGGCGCGAAAGGACGGCGCGGACTATCGCCTCACCGGCAGCAAGCTGTTCGTGCACGACGCGGCCGGCGCCACCGATCTCCTGGTGCTTGTGCGCGCAGAGTCCGGCGCCGGACTGAGTCTGCTGCGCGTCGCCGCGCGGGCGCCGGGCGTCGCCGTCCGCACGCTGGACGGATTCCTCACCGGCATCAGCGAGGTGACGTTCGAGGATGTGCGCGTGGCGGGCGACGATCTGGTCGGAACCGCCGGCCGCGCGTGGGAGGGCTTGCGCCGCGCCATGCTGCCCGCGATCCCGGTGCTCTGCGCCTACAAGGTCGGCGGCTGCAAAGCCGTGTTCGACATGTCCGTGGAGTATTCGCGCGAGCGCTCGCAGTTCGGCCAGCCGATCGGTCGCTTCCAGCGGGTCCAGGACCACGTCATCCACATTGTGAACTACCTCGACGCCGCGCGGTGGACGACCTATGAAGCGCTGTGGAAGCTCGACAGCGGCGTCGACGCCGCCTGCAGCGTACACATGGCGAAATCGGTGGCGTCCGAGAGCTACATGCGCGCCTGCGACTTCGGCCATGAAGTGCATGCGGGCATCGGCGTCGTCCGCGAGTACGGGCTGACCCTGCACACCAAGATGTCGCGCTCGCTCTACCACCTGCTCGGCGCGCCGAAGCTGCACCGCAAATACATGGAAAGCGCGCTCGGCCTCGTGCCGGCTTGAAAGGGACAGGACCGTGCAACCACTCAGCGACATCCGCGTGCTGGCGGTGACCGTATACCTCGCCGGGCCGTTCCTCAGCACGAACCTCGCGCGCTTCGGCGCCGAGGTGATCAAGGTCGAGGTGCCCGGCGCGGGCGATTCGGTGCGCGGCATCGGCCCGTTCGCGGGCCCGGAGGGCGTGCATCCGACGCGCCGGACCGACATGGACATCGCGACGAAATTCCTCAAGCGCACCCAGGGCGTGAAAAGCGTCACGCTCAATCTCAAGGACCCGGAAGGCCGCCGGCTGTTCCTCGAGCTGGCGAAGGAGTCCGACGTCGTGGTCGAGAACCTCGCTCCCGGCACCATGAAACGCCTCGGCCTCGGTTACGCCGACGTGTCGGCCGTCAATCCCGGCATCGTCTATTGCTCGATCTCGGGTTATGGCCAGGAGGGGCCGTATTCGAGCGACCCGGCGCACGATCACCAGATCCAGGCCATGGCCGGCATGATGGACATCAACGGCCAGCCGGACGGCCCGCCCACCCGCGTCGGCATCTTCGTCAGCGACCTGGTGACGCCGCTCTATGCCGCCTATTCGATCATGGCCGCGCTGCGCCACCGGGAGCAGACCGGCGAAGGGCAGCATCTCGACGCCTCCATGATGGACACGCTGGCGACGCTGATGTTCATGGAGCCGCTGGAAGAGGCGCTGGCGGGCGGCCACCCCGTCCGCGCGGGCAACGACAGCCGCACCAGCCCGACCGGGCTCTACCGCACCAAGGACGCCGACATCATCGTGACGGCGGCGGGCGCCGGGCAGTGGGCCGGGCTGTGCAAGGCCCTGGAGGCGCCCGAGCTGCTCGCCGACCAGCGCTTCTCGCCGAGCGCCGACCGCTCGAAGCACATGACGGAGCTGCGCGCCGAAATCCAGAAGCGCGTCGGGCGGCTCACCTGCAAGGAGGCCGTCGAACGGATGAAGGCAGCCGACGTGCCCGTGGCCCCGATCCGCAAGCTCTCCGAGGTCATCGCCGACGATCATTTCTATCGCCGCGGCACGCTGAAGCCGATGCAGCACGGCGCGCTGAAGTCGACCGTCGACGGTCACGTCGTCATCGGCTATCCCGTGGTCTTCTCCAGCGGGCCGCTGCCGGACCTGGCGGGCGCCCCGACGCTCGGCATGCACAACGAGGACATCTACGGCGGCGTGCTGGGCCTGGACGAGACACGGTTGCGCGCGCTCAAGGACAAAGGCGTGATCTGAAACGCCGATGGACTCGCGGAACAAGTCCGCGAGTGACGGTTTTTATGTCAAATCATTCATTTATCGTCATTGCCGGATTTGTGCCGGCAATCCACGGACGAGATTTCCCCTGATACGGAAGACCTTGTACTTTGTGCCGACAGACGAGCGGCCACGCAGCGGCCGGAATGCAAGAGGACTGAAAATGAAGAGTAAGGGCAAGCGCCTGAAAGAGCTTATGGCGGCGCCGGAGATCGTCATCATCCCGGGCGCCTATGACGGTTACAGCGCCCGGCTGGTCGAGGCGGCGGGCTTCGCCTGCGCCTCGGCGTCCGGGGCGGGCATCTCCGAATCCCATCTCGGCTGGGCCGACAAGGGCGTGATGTCGTTCAAGGACAACGTCGCGGCCTGCCGCGATATCGCCGCCTTTTCGAACCTGCTGCTGCTCGCCGACGCGGACACCGGCTACGGCAACGCGGTGACGGTGCATTTCGTCGTCCGCGCCTTCGAGGACGCGGGCGTCGCCAGCGTGATGATCGAGGACCAGGTCTGGCCGAAACGCTGCGGCCACATGGCCGGCAAGCAGGTCATCTCGGCGGAGGAGATGGTGCAGAAGGTCCGCGCCGGGGCCGAGGCGAAGCGCGATCCCGATTTCTGCATCCGTGCCCGCACCGACGCGGCCGGGCCGCTCGGCATCAACGCAGCGATCGACCGGCTCAACATGTATGCGGAGGCGGGCGCAGACCTGCTGTTCGCCGACGCGCTGATGTCCGCCGAAGACATCGAGAAAGTGGCGCGCAATGTGCCGAAGCCGCTGACGGTCAACATGGGGCTCGGCATCCGCTCGCGGAAGACGACGCCGCTGATCCATCCGAAGAAGATGCAGGCGATGGGCGTGGCGGCGGTCAGCTACCCGCGCCTGCTGTCGACTTCGGCGATGCGCGGCATGATGAACGGGATGGAGGCGTTCAAGGGGATGCTCGCCGGCAGCGAGCCGATCGACCGGCCCGATCTTCTCGTGAGCTTCGAGGAGCTGAACGCGCTCACCGGTTTCGACGAGCTGACGGCGATGGACGCGCGCTACGCCACGCAGCCCCTCCCGTCGCGCGCGGCGGAATAGGGCGGGAGCTGTTCGCATGGGAATGACCGCGATCGAAAAGATCCTCGCCCGCAATGGCGACTTGAAGCTCGTGCGGCCGGGCGACGTGGTGACGGTACGGGTCGAGACTTCGATCCTGTTCGACAACAATCTGATGGACTCTGTCTGGCGTGACATCCTCGAGGTGCATGACCCGAGCAAGGTGGTCGTCGTCTTCGACCACCGCGCGCCGGCCGCGCATGTGCTGAGCGCCAAGGGGCACAAGCGCGGGCGCGAGTTCGTGAAGAAGTTCGGCATCACCCGCTTCCATGACATCGGGCGCGAGCAGGGAATCAGCCACGTGCTGGTCGCCGACTACGGCTACGGGCTGCCGGGAACGGTGCTGATCTGCAGCGATTCGCATACCTGCAGCGCCGGGGTGTTCAACGTCGCGGCGCGCGGCGTCGGCTCGCCCGACATCACCTACTCGATCTGCAAGGGCGAGACTTGGTTCCGCGTCGGCGAGACGATTCGCTACGATCTGGAAGGCACGCTGCCGCCCGGTGTCTTCACGAAGGATCTGTTCCTCCATATGGCCGGCCGCTACGGCAACCACGCCACGATGAACATCGAGTTCGGCGGCTCGGCGCTGCCCGGCCTTTCGATGAACGCGCGGCGCACTATCACCACGATGGGGGCCGAGCTCAGCGTCGAATTCGCGACCTTCGAGCCGGACGGCATCATGCTGGATTACGTCCGGGCGCGCACCGGCCAGCCGTTCGAGCCGCAATGGCCTGACGCGGACGCCAACTATCTCGACCGCCGCACCATCAAGCTCGATGACCTCGAGCCGCTGGTGGCGCTTCCGGACACGGTGCTGAACAACTCGCGCAGCGTGGGCGAGGTGGCCGGCACCGCGATCGACCAGGCCTTCATCGGCTCCTGCGCCAACGGCACGCTCGACGACTTCGCGATCGCCGCGCGCATCCTCGGCGGCAAGCGCGTCAGCCCGAACACGCGCCTCATCGTGACGCCGGGCACCCAGAACATCTACCGCGAGGCGATGCGCCTCGGCTACGTGCAGGCGATCGTCGACGCCGGTGGCGTGGTCACCAATGCGACCTGCGGCGCGTGCGGCGGCGGCAGCCTCGGCGTGCTGGGACCGGGGGAGACCTGCATCACCGCCAGCACCCGCAACTTCAAGGGGCGCATGGGCGATCCGTCGGCGCGCATCTTCATGGCGTCGCCCGCCACGGTGGCGGCCTCGGCGATTTCAGGCAAGATCGCGAGCCCCATGGAGTATTTCCAATGACGGCGGATGAAACGATGGTCTTCCGCGGCCGGGTATGGGTCGCCGGGGACAACATCAACACCGACCTGATCCTGCCGATCCAGGCCTATTACCTGACCATCGCCGAACAGCCGAAATGGGTCTTTTCCGCGAACCGGCCGGGCTGGTCGGACGAGGTGCGGAAGGGCGACATCCTGATCGGCGGCAAGAATTTCGGCATGGGGTCGAGCCGTCCGGCGGCGCGCTCGCTCAAGAATCTGGGCCTCGCCTGCGTCGTCGCGGAATCGATCAACGGGCTGTTTTACCGGAATGCCGTGAATTTCGCTTTTCCGGCATTGGAAGCGCCGGGCGTCTCGGAAATATTCGAGGAAGGCGACTCGGCGGAGGTTTTCTTCGAGGCGTTCCGCGTCCGCAACCCTACCAGCGGCAAGGAATGCAGCGCCGGCGCGATGCCGGTCCCGCTGCTCAACATCCTGAAGGCGGGCGGTATCTACCCGTTGCTGGAAAAGGAAGGAAAGATCGCGCCGCTCGCGAGCTGACGGCCCTTTCTCCCGGGCGGGCGGTGCGATAGGTTTGCGCCGCCATGCCCATCCTCTTCCTCCGCGACATTCATCTCACTTTCGGCGGCACGCCCTTGCTCGAAGGGGCGGAGCTGTCGGTGTCGGAAGGCGAGCGGCTGGCCTTGGTCGGGCGCAACGGGTCCGGCAAGTCGACGCTTCTCAAGCTCGCCGCCGGGATGATCCAGCCGGACTCCGGCGAGCGCTTCCTGCAGCCGGGCGTGACCGTGCGCTATCTGCCGCAGGAGCCGGATCTCGCCGGCTTCGCGACGACGCTCGACTTCGTCGCGGCGGGGCTGGGGCCGTCCGACGATCGCCATCGCGCGGCCGCGCTGCTGGATCGGCTCGGCCTGACGGGCGCGGAAGCGCCGGACCGGCTTTCGGGCGGCGAGGCGCGGCGCTGCGCCCTGGCCCGCGCGCTCGCGCCCGAGCCGGACATCCTGCTGCTCGACGAGCCGACCAACCATCTCGATCTGCCGGCCATCGAATGGCTGGAAAAAGAGCTTGCCGGCTCCCGCTCGGCTCTCGTGCTGATCAGCCACGACCGCCGCTTCCTGCAGAACTTGTCGCGGGCCACGGCCTGGCTGAGCCTGGGCGTGACGCGGCGGCTCGATCGCGGCTTCGCCGAGTTCGAGCCCTGGCGCGACCAGGTCATGGAGCAGGAGGAGGTCGCCCGCCACAAGCTCTCCCGTAAGATCGCCGCCGAGATGGACTGGCTGCACAAAGGCGTGACGGCGCGGCGCAAGCGCAACCAGGGCCGGTTGCGCGCGCTGCATGCATTGCGCGCGGAATGGCGCGACCAGCGCCGGGCGACCGGCGTGGTCGCGCTGGAGACGGCGGCGGGCGACGTCTCCGGCAAGCTGGTGGCCGAGGCGAAGGACATATCCAAATCCTTCGGCGGCACGCCGGTGGTGCGCGACTTCTCGCTTCGGGTGCAGCGCGGCGACAGGCTCGGCATCGTCGGCCCAAATGGCGCCGGCAAGACCACGCTGATCAACCTGCTGACGGGCGTGCTGCCGCCGGACAAGGGCGCGGTCCGGCTCGGCACGAACCTGCAGATGGTGACCCTCGACCAGCGGCGGGAAAGCCTCGATCCGGCGAGCCCGCTCGTCGAGGTCCTGACCGGCGGCCGCGGCGATACGGTCACCGTGGCGGGGCAGGCGCGCCATGTCGTCGGCTACATGAAGGATTTCCTGTTCGCGCCGGAGCAGGCGCGCACCCCGGTCGGCGCCCTCTCGGGCGGCGAGCGCGGCCGGCTGATGCTGGCGCGCGCATTGGCGCGGCCGTCCAACCTGCTGGTGCTCGACGAGCCGACGAACGACCTCGACCTGGAGACGCTGGATCTGCTGCAGGAGATGCTGGCGGATTACGCCGGAACGGTCGTCCTCGTCAGCCACGACCGCGACTTCCTCGACCGCGTCGTCACCGCGACTGCGGCGTCGGAAGGCGGCGGCCGCTGGGCGGTCTATGCCGGCGGCTACAGCGATATGGCTACCCAGCGCGGCGACGGGGCGGCGGAGCGGCCGGCGGCGAAGCCCCGCAAGGCGCAGGCCGCGGCGGCGAAACCCGAGAACGCGGCCTCCGCCTCGGCGCGCCGGCGCGGCCTTTCCTTCAAGGAGAAGCACGCGCTGGAAAAGCTGCCGGGCCGCATGGAGGCGCTCCAGGCGGAGATGCGGCGCTCCCAGGCGGCGCTCGCCGATCCCGGCCTCTATGCCCGCGACCCGGCGGCATTCGAGCGGGCGGCCGGCGCGCTGCGCCGGGCCGAGGAAGCGCACGCCGCCGCGGAGGAGGAGTGGCTCGCCCTGGAAATGAAGCGCGAAGAGACGGAGGAAGGCCCGCCGCGATGAGCGATCTGGAAAAGGCGCGGAACATTCTCCGGACCACCTTCGGCTTCGCATCCTTCCGGCCGGGCCAGGAGGACGTGATCCAGACGGTGCTGTCGGGCAGCGACGTCCTCGCCGTTATGCCGACGGGGAGCGGCAAGTCGCTCTGCTATCAGGTGCCGGCGCTGCTGCGCGACGGCGTGACCGTCGTGGTTTCGCCCTTGATCGCATTGATGCGCAACCAGGTGGCGTCGCTGCGCGCCTTCGGCATTTCCGCCGCGAGCCTGAGCTCGGCGAACGACTATGCCGAGAACCGCGCGATCCTCGAGCAGGTGGTGCGGTCGGAATTGCGCCTCGTCTACATCGCGCCGGAAAGGCTCGCCAAGCCGGAGATCCGCGATCTCCTGAAGCGGTCCCGCGTCAACCTGCTGGCGGTGGACGAGGCGCATTGCATCTCGCAGTGGGGTCACGACTTCCGCCCGGAGTATATGAGCCTGGGCGCGCTTCGCGCCGAGCTGGGCGGCGCGCCGGTCCTCGCGCTGACGGCCACCGCCGACGCCGCGACCCGCGCCGACATACTCGCAAAGCTGTTTCCGCAAAGGCCGCGGGTGTTCGTGCACGGCTTCGACAGGCCGAACCTGCGGCTTGCGATGCGGCCCAAGCTGTCGGCCCGCAAGCAGGTGATGGATTTCGTAGACGCGCACCCGGGCGACAGCGGCATCGTCTATTGCAGCTCGCGGCGGCAGACCGAAGAGCTCGCCGCCGATCTCCGCGCGGACGGCCGCAAGGCCCTTCCGTATCACGCCGGCATGGAGTCCGCCGCGCGGTCGAAGAACCAGGACGTTTTCCTGCAGGAGGACGGGGTGGTGGTGGTCGCCACCGTCGCCTTCGGCATGGGGATCGACAAGCCGGATGTGCGCTTCGTCTGTCACGCGGGCCTGCCGAAGAACATCGAGAGCTACTACCAGGAGATCGGCCGCGCGGGCCGCGACGGGCTCCCGGCCGACACGCTGACCCTCTATGGCCTGGACGACATCCGCCTCCGCCGGATGCAGATCGAGCAGAGCGACGCGCCGGAATCCCAGAAGCGCGTCGAGAAGCAGCGGATGAATGCGCTCATCTCGCTCTGCGAAGCGCCGCGATGCCGGCGCCAGACGCTGCTCGCCTATTTCGGCGAGAGCACGCAGCCCTGCGGCAACTGCGACCTCTGCATCGACGGCGTCGAAGTCGTCGACGGCACCATCGCGGCGCAGAAGGCGCTGTCCGCGATCGCCCGCACCGGCGAGCGCTTCGGCACCGAGCATCTAGTCAACCTGCTGTGCGGCGATGCGACCGAGGCGATCATGAAGTTCAATCATGACCGCCTGCCCACCTTCGGCGTCGGCAAGGAGCATGGGAAACCGGAGTGGCGCTCGATCTTCCGGCAGCTCTATGCGGCACAGGCGATCTCGCTCGACATCACCAACTACGGGCGGTGGACGATCACTGAGCAGGGGCGGGGCGTCCTGAAAGGGGCAACTCGCATCGAGCTGCGCAAGCAGACGTTGGGGCCGTCCGACGGTTCCAAGCAGCGCCGTGGCCGGAAGGCGCCGCTGGACCTCGGCGACGTCGATCCGGCGCTCTACGAGGCCCTGCGGTCGCGGCGGAGCGAGCTGGCAAAGGAACAGGCGGTGCCGGCCTATGTCATCTTCCCGGACCGCAGCCTGGCCGACATGTCCCGGCTCAAGCCGTCGACGCTGGAGGCGATGGCGGAAGTTCATGGCGTCGGGCGCGCCAAGCTGGCGCGATATGGGGACGAATTCCTCGGGGTCATCCGCCGGCATCTGGAGGCCGGATAGCGTCGAACATGGTTAATCAACGACGCCACTGGCGCTTTCGCCCCGGGTGCGTCACAATGGCGGCGTTGCAGCCTAAGCGGCATTGGATGGATTGGAAATCGTCATGAAACGCTCGAAATCGATCGGCCTTATCACCATGGGGATCAGCGTCATTGCGCTCACGGCGTGTGACGAGCCGAAGGTGGAAGCCCTCGTCTTCGACGATCTGCAACAGTGCCTTGCCGATAAGGACCTGACCCGCGAGCAGTGCGAGTCGAACTACAACGCGGCCAAGAGCCAGCACGCCGCGGTCGCCCCGAAATACGCGTCCCAGGCCGCGTGCGAGACGGACTTTGGTGCCGAGAAATGCGAGCAGGCCCCGCAGCGGACCGAGAGCGGCGGCTCCGTCTTCATGCCGCTCATGATGGGCTACATGATGGGCAGCATGATGGCGAACCGCGGCGGCGTGGCGCCGCAGCCCTTGTACCGCTCGGCGGACGACTCGAAAACCTATCGCACTGCCGACAACAAGAAGATCGGCACGACGACCGGCCGGACGCAGATCGCCCAATCGGCGGCGCGGGCGCCGGCGATGAAGACGTCGACGGTGTCGCGCGGCGGCTTCGGGGCGAGCGCACGATCGATGGGTACCGCGGCCGGCTAAGCGCGCGCCGATCCGTAGCGGACCGAGCCTGCCATGCAACGCGTCCCGGTTGCCGAACGGACGGATTGGAAACAGACCGCCGAGGAGCACGGGTTCGAGTTCCACACAATGGACGGCGCGGCCTACTGGGACGAGAGCGCCTATTACCGCTTCAGCCTGAAGCAGATCGAGGAAGACCTCGAAGGCCCGGCCGAAGAGATCGAAGAGATGTGCTTCGCCCTCGTCGAGCGCGCCGCTGCGGACGAAGAAGTTCTCGCGCGCCTGCGCATTCCCGAGCCGTTCTGGGACTATGTGGCGAAGAGCTGGCGTCACAAGGAGAAGAACCTCTACGGCCGCCTGGACTTCAGCTATGACGGGAACGGCCCGGCGAAGATGCTTGAGTACAACGCGGATACGCCGACGTCGCTCTACGAGTCCGCGATCTTTCAATGGGTGTGGCTGGAACAGGCGATCGATCGCGGCCTTATTCCGAAAGGCTGCGACCAGTTCAATTCGATTCACGAGCAACTGGTCGGCGCGCTCTCGCAATTCGGCGTCGAAGGGCGCCTGCATCTGTCGGGCGCGCTGGGCAGCGCCGAGGACAAGGGCACGGTCGCCTATATCGAGGACTGCGCGCGCCAGGCCGGAGTCGAGACGGCCGTTCTCGACATGGAGGAGATCGGCATCGATCCGCTCGGCCGCTTCACCGACCGCGACGAGCGCATCATCACCACCCTGTTCAAGCTCTATCCCTGGGAATGGATGATGGCGGAAGAGTTCGGCCGGCATATCCCCGCGAGCGGCACCCACTTCATCGAGCCCGCCTGGAAGGCGCTCCTCTCCAACAAGGGATTGCTGCCGATGCTCTGGGCGATGGCCGAAGGCCATCCGAATCTGCTGCCCGCCTACTTCGAGGAAGATCCGAGGGCGAGCGAATTGGGCGGCACTTACGTCCGCAAGCCCCTGTTCTCGCGCGAGGGGCATAACGTCGAGCTCTTCCGGGACGGCCGTGTCGAAATGGGCAAGGCCGGGCCCTATGGCGGGGCCGGGCAGGTCGTCCAGGCATTCCACCCGCTGCCGGACTTCGACGGCAATTTTCCGATGGTCGGCTGCTGGCTGGTCGCGAGCCGAGCAGCGGGCATCGGCCTGCGGGAAGACCGGAGCCTCATCACCGGAAACGACGCGCGCTTTCTTCCGCACGTCATCCAGGACTGAACGTCTGCGCGCGGCGCATTCGCGTCCGCCCTCAACGCCGTCCGCATATCCAGCGCGTATCCAGGGCGCCGTCCGGAACCCCGGTCAGACACGGGCGTTGATGCATCGGACGCGGCTCGACGCAATCGATGCCTGCAGCTTAATGAAGGATCAACAGGAGAGTAGCGATGGCTGACCGACTGGCGTCTTCTGCGAAGTCGATCGAAGAGGATCTCGCGTCATTGCGCGAAGACCTGAAGAGCTTGAGCGCAAGCGTTTCTGGGCTGGCGAAAGAAAAGACCGGCGCGCTGAAGGACGAGCTTGGCGAGCGCGCGGATCAGGCTGTGGCGAGCGGCCGGCAAGCCGCGGAAAGCATGCAGGATGCGGTGCGGGAGCGGCCTATGACCAGCATGTGCGTCGCTTTCGGAATTGGTATTCTTATCGGTCACCTCCTCGATCGCCGCTAGTCGTGTCCATCCTGCTGAGGCTTCTGATGACCGGCGGTGTCGTCGCCGGAGCGGTGCGCGCAAAGCTCCTTGCGGTGAAGCGCTCGGCAGGCGCGGTCGCAATCCTCACCGTGGCCGCGCTGATCGCATCGTCGGTCGGCGTCGCAGGGCTGGCGGCCGCGGCCTTCTTTGCGCTGCGGCCATCGATGGCCGATTACCAGGCCGCGCTGATCGTCGCAGGAATCTTTATCATCCTGGCGGCCATCGCGGCGCTCGTCGCCGTCGCGAAGGTCAAGCGCGTGTTCGGCGCCCGGGGCCCTGGCGTTTCCGACGCATCGGCGCCGGCTCCGCAATTACCGGCGCAGGCGAGAACCGGACCGCCCAGCGACGACCCGCTTGTTCGCCTTTTCACCGCCAGCGTTCAGAACCCGGTGGTCTTGTCCGCGCTCGCGCTCGGAATCATCGCGGGTCGCGCCACGAAGCGCTCGCGGCGGGATTGAGCGGCCGCTCCGGCCGATGCGTGGCAAAGCGCCAAGCAGAAATTCGACAACGCCATGACCGACCTGGAACAAGCGTGGGACGACGCCAAGTCCTAGAAGCGCTGCTCGATGCGCCCGAATATGAGAATGCGGAGATCGCCCTGCGGTCTCCGCATTCATTTTCATGCCGGCTGGATGGAGCGAACGCGCGTCAGCGCCACACCGGCTTGCCCAGGTCGATATCGTCCGGGCTGGTGAGGGCGCCGGTCGCCGCGCCGGCCGCGCCGCCGAGCGCCGCGCCTGCGGCAGGATGACCAAGAAGCGCGCCGCCCACCGCGCCGGCGCCTGCGCCGATCGCGCCGCCGCTCAGGCCGCGGTCCAATTTCGAATCGCCACAGGCGGACAGCCCGGTCAAGGCAGCCACGCACGCTGCGGCGGTGATAAGTCGTATCGACATCACGAAATCTCCTTTTGGTGGTCCTGAGGCGGATCGCATTCCGCCGGAGCGCCGCGATGCGCGGCTCCGTGGGCCATGTTTGGTTAATGCCCGCTCATCGAAACAACGAATGCGCAACATCGACGTTCCCTGAAGCGGCACAAAAAAACGGGCGCGCTCGTTCGGCGGCCCCCTATCCCATTCAGGCGAATAGGTTTCGGGCGCCGGAAAAGGAACACATTTCGAGCGCGGGCGTTTCCTGTTCGTTATGGCCAACAACGGTGTCTCCGCGACGCAATGCCGCGCACGACAGCGGGCGCACCAAAAGGAGTTTGCGACATGAAGGTCTTTGCAATGCGCCTGTGTGCGACGGGCATGCTTGCGCTGGCCGCCGGGTGTTCGACGGCATCGGTGGACGAATTGAGCCGGACGCAGCCAACGGGCAGCGAATTCAATCAGCACCTGACAAAAGAATACACTGCCCTTGCGAAATTCGAGTCCGAGAGCATGGGCGACTTCCTCGATGCGGACCGCTATGCGGAAAAGGGGATGGCGGCGGCGAAGGATCAGCCCACGCTTCCCGACGAGGTATGGACGCGCGATGTTCCCGAACAGCATGCGACGCAACTCAATGATGGGCGCGCTCGCCTCATGGAAGCTTTCGACCACGACGTGAAGGCGCGCTATCCGATGGAGGCCGCGGCGGCTCAGGCGAAGTACGACTGCTGGCTCGAGCAGGCCGAGGAAAACTACCAGCCGGATCACATCACTGCATGCAAGCAATCCTTCGTTTTCGCCATGCGGACGATCTACGCTAAAGAGCAGGCGCGCTCGGACGTTAGCCGCGCCGCCGATACGGCGGCCGGCCGCGAGACGTTGATCTTCTTCGACTTCGATCAGGCGACGATCAAGAGCGGCGAGCTCGGCAAGGTCGACAACCTCGCCTCGGCTCTCGCGAAAGACGGCGGGTCCTACCAGGTCACGGCGGTGGGTCACGCGGACCGTGCCGGTCCCGACAGCTACAACCAGGATCTTTCCATGCGCCGCGCGATAGCGATCAAGGAGGCGCTGGTGGAGCGTGGCCTTTCCTCCTCCGCCATCAGTGTCGACGCCAAGGGCGAGTCGCAACCGGTCGAGCAAACGGCCGACGACGTGGCGGCTGCCGAAAACAGGCGCGTTCAAGTCGGTATCCGCTGAAGGAGGCCTGGCCTCCGGCGCTAACCTCTAAGGAGTTTGACCATGCTTGGATGGGCTCTCGTATTTCTGATCGTCGCAATTATCGCTGGTGTCCTGGGCTTCGGCGGCATCGCCAGCGCCTCGGCCGGGATTGCGAAGATTCTGTTCGTCGTATTCCTGGTGCTCCTCTTGGCGAGCCTGGTCGTCCACGTCGTGCGCGGCCGCCGGCCGCCGCTTTAGGCCGGGCAGGCTACCCGATGCGAAAATTGAAATCCGGCGCCGGGCCGACCCCGCGCCGGATTTTCCATTGAGACGATGAGAGGTGCGTCAATGGCGGGCGAGGAAACATCCATGATGGAAGAGGGCGTGTTCCAGCTCGGATTTCCCGACCTGGTGCAGTCCGATCTGGCCGAGACGGCGCTGCGGCTGATCCTGGCGATGGCGTTCGGCATGGTGCTGGGCGTCGATCGCGAGATGCGCGACAAGCCCGCCGGGATGCGGTCTCACATGCTGGTCTCGCTCGCCGCGGCGTGCCTGACATTGATGACGTTCTCGATCGTCGACGCATCCGATACCTTCGGAGACACGGTCCGCACCGACCCGCTGCGGGTGATCGAGGCCGTGGTGGCGGGGGTGGCTTTCCTAGGGGCGGGAGCGATCATCCAGAGCCGCGGCGGCGTAACGGGGATCACCACCGGCGCCAGCATGTGGGTCGCGGGCGCAATCGGCATCGCATCCGGCCTCGGCCAGTATGCCCTGGCGGGCATCACGACGGCCTTCGCGTTCACGGTCCTGTTCTTTCTCGGGAAGCTCGAAAAGCACCTGAAGAAGGAAAACGGCTCCGGCGCGTGAGCCTGCCGTCGCCGCCGCCGCCGGCCCAGGGCTCCGCCGCCGGCGGTGTCCGGTCAGCCGCGATGCACGTCGCCGGTGAACATGTAGCCCGCGCCGCGCACCGTCTTGATCAGCGTCGGCCGCTTCGGGTCGGCCTCGATCTTGCGGCGAAGGCGCCCGATCTGAACGTCGATGCTGCGGTCGAACAGCACCGCTTCCCGGTTGTAGACGATGTCGAGAAGCTGATCGCGGCTCAGGATGCGGTTCGGCCGCTCGACGAACGCCACCAGGAGATTGAACTCCCCAGCGGAAAGCTCGACCAGGCCGTCGTCGGGCGAAAACAGCTCGCGCCGCCGCGTGTTGAGGAGCCATCCCGAAAACCGTAGCGCCTCCTCGCCGTTGTCCTTGTCCTTCGAAGGGGCCGCGTCGCTGTCGGCGCGGACCTCGCTGCGCCGGATCAGGCTGCGGATGCGTGCGAGCAGCTCGCGCAGATGGAACGGTTTCGGCACATAGTCGTCGGCGCCGAGCTCGAGCCCGGCGACGCGGTCGACCACGTCGTCCTTCTGGCTCAGCATGATGATGGGAACTTCGCTGGACTGGCGCAGATGGAGCGCGAGGTCGAGGCCGGATTCTCCCGGCAGGCGAACGTCGAGAATGACGAGATGCGCCGGCTCCTTCTCCAGCGCCTTTCGCATTTGCGCCCCGTCGCCTGCGGTCGTTATCCGAAATCCCTCGTCCTCGAGGTAGTCCTTGATAAGCGATCGAATGTCGGGGTCGTCGTCCACCACGAGCACGTGCGGCGGTTGATTCATATGGAGAATCTCTCCTGACCGGGCGTGTCACGTCCCACTCATCAGGCCGGAACCCTACGATTGGGATGTTACAAATGTAACCGAATACGCGTCGCCATTTACACTATGTTACCCGAATTTGCTGTTAGCGCCATCGTCTTGTCCAGTTGCTTCTCTATCTTGGCCCAATCACATGACCGACACCGTCGGCCATAAACAAATTTGAAGAATGAAGACTTGGAGGGTCAAATGAATCAGGTATATGCAGAGATCGAGGACTATGTTCCGCAACTGAGACGATATGCCTTGGCATTGTCGCACAACCCTATTGCAGCGGACGACTTGGTCCAGGAAAGCGTGGCCCGGGCATTGACGAAATCCGATCTTTTCAATACCGGAACGAATCTCCGCGCCTGGCTTTTCACCATCATGCACAATGTGCATATCTCGAATGCGCGCCGGCAGAAGCACATCGGCATGCCGGTCGACCCCGATATCGCCGCGGCGACCCTGGCGACCCAGCCGGCGCAGGAATCGCCGCTGGTCATGAAGGCGCTCAACAGGGCGATGCAGGTGATTCCGGACTCCCAGCGCGTGGCCGTCATCATGGCCGGCGTCGAAGGGATGTCCTATGAAGAGATCTCCGCGCACCTGAACGTGCCGGTCGGCACCATTAAGTCGCGCGTTTCGCGTGGCCGTGAGGCGCTGCGCAAGGCCCTGCACGGACGCGAGCGGAGCTGGCACCAGCGCGAGCTGGTCGACCGCCGGAAGCGCGCCACCGGCCGCTGCAGCTTCCGCGCCTTTGCAGCGGATGCGAAGCCGGCGATGAGCCCCACCCTATAAGACCTTCCAGAAGTTTGTTTGCGTTCTCCAGTGGCGGGTGAAAACCCGCCACTTTCTTTTCTACCGCCGTGCCGCGTTCAGTTGTCGGCCGATAAACGCTTTCATCAGGGCGATGGCGCGATCCGTTTCCGGCCCCGGCTGCCGGGCGAATGCATGCGGCATGTCCGGGAACAGCTCGCGCTCGACCGAGCCGCCGGCAGCGCGATAAGCCGCAACGAAGCGCTCCGACAGGGAAAGCGGCACGTTGTCGTCCTTGGTGCCTTGGAGGATCAGCGTCGGCGGCAGCGCGGTATGGTCGCCGCGCTCCACCGCTTGCTGTGGGCTGCCTTCGCGCATCGCCGCCTCCGTGCGGAAGTAATTCTCCGAGGACCTCATCAAGCGGTCCTGGCCCGCTTCTTTGGCATAGACATACCGGGCGTGGGAATCCAGCACCGGCCATCCGGCAATGGCGTAGAGCAGCGCGGCGTCCAGGCCCGCGCCGTTCGGCACGGCCATCGCGCCGTAGCGCGGGTCTGCCGGGCGCAGCGCGCTCAGCAGCAGGGTATGGCCGCCGCTCGACGTGCCCAGGCCGGCGACGCTGGCAGGGTCCGCGTCGAGGCCGGCCGCCCGGGACTTCAGCCAGCGCGTCCCATAGTTCGCGTCGGCGACCTGGGCGGGGTAGGGGTGCTGCGGCGCCTGGCGGAACTCGATCGCCGCAACCAGAATGCCGGAAGCCGCGAGCGCCCGGTCGATTCCCTCGTTGTTCAGGTAGCTGCCGGTGGTCCAGGCGCCGCCGTGCACGTCCAGTATAGCGGGAAAGGGGCCGGGCCCCTGCGGCTGATAGATGCGCACCGGCCAATCGCCGTCGGGGCCGCTGCGATAGGTCTCTTCGAATTCGCGGATGTCGTACCGCGCTTTAGGGTCGTAACTGCAGGCCAAGCTCCGCATCGGATCGCCCTCGCCGAAAAGCTGCTGTCGCCAGCATAATGCCATGCCGCCATTCCGGCGAAATGTCGGCATGTCCGCGGCAGCGATGACCGCTATGGAGATCGCGGTCGAAAACGACTATGCCTAGATGCTCGTAGACCGCGTATACCGGCCCCGCCGTGCGCCGCCCTCGGACAACGATGAAGCCATGAAGAATTCCGATGTCCCGGTCGTAAAGGACCTCATGCTCGTGGGCGGCGGACACAGCCACGTCGCCGTCCTGAAGCGCTTCGGCATGAGGCCGATGCCGGGCGTGCGGCTCACCCTGATTTGCCGGGACGCGCACACGCCCTATTCCGGGATGCTGCCGGGCTACGTTGCCGGCCACTACGGATTCGACGACACGCATATCGACCTCGGCGCGCTCGCGCGGTTTGCCGGCGCGCGTTTCTTCCACAGCTCGGTTGTCGGTCTCGATCTCGGCGGCAAGCGCGTCCTGTGCGACAACCGCCCGCCGGTGCCCTACGACCTTCTGTCGATCAACACCGGCTCCAATCCGAACACCGCATCCGTGCCGGGGGCGACAGGCGCCGTGGTCCCGGTCAAGCCGATCAACGGATTTCTCGTCCGCTGGGAGGCGCTCCGCGAGCGCGCCGTCCGGCAGGAGCGCCCGATCCGCATCGCCGTCGTGGGGGCGGGGGCGGGCGGCGTCGAGATCCTGCTCGCCATCCAGTTCCGTCTGCGCCAGCTCCGGGCCGCGGCGGGGCGGGGCGAAGACGGCATCCAATACCACCTGTTCAGCGACTCGCCGGAAATCCTGCCGACGCACAACAAGCGGGTTCGCGACAGCTTCATGCGCGTCCTGACGGAACGCGGCGTCGCGGTGCATCTCGGCGAGCCGGTCGCCGAAGTCATGCCGGGCCGGCTGCGGACCGCGGGCGGCAAGGAGCACGAGGCCGATGAAATCCTCTGGGTCACCGCCGCCGGCGCGCCGGACTGGCCGCGCGAGGCGGGATTGGCCGTGGACGAAAAGGGCTTCATCGAGGTCGGCGACGGCCTTCAATCCGTCTCCCATCCCGACGTCTTCGCCGCGGGCGACGTGGCGGCGATGGTCAATTACCCGCGGCCGAAGTCGGGCGTCTTCGCTGTCCGCCAGGGCCCTCCGTTGGAGCGCAATCTCCGCCGCCTGCTGCTCGGTAAGGCTCCGTTGCCGTTCCGGCCGCAATCGCGCTTCCTCGGCCTGATCTCCACCGGCGACAAATATGCCGTGGCCTCGCGCGGCGTCTGGTCGGCCCAAGGCCGTGGCGTCTGGCGGCTGAAGGACTGGATCGACCGCCGCTTCATGCGGAAGTTCAACGAGCTTCCCGACATGGCGGAGGATGCCGCGCCCGTCCTGCCCGCCGGTCTCGCCGGCCCGGACGCGATCAAGGAGATATCCGCCATCGCCATGCGCTGCGGCGGCTGCGGGGCCAAGGTGGGCGCGACCGTTTTGGCGCGCGCGCTGAACAGCCTCGATCCCGTGGCGCGTCCGGACGTCCTGATCGGCCTGCACGAGCCCGACGACGCCGCCGTCGTCGCGATACCGCCCGGCAAGGTCATGGTTCACACGGTCGATTCCTTCCGCGCCATGGTCGACGATCCATACCTGTTCGGGAAGATCGCGGCGAACCACAGCCTCGGCGACATCTACGCGATGGGCGCCGAGCCGCAGACGGCGCTCGCCGTCGCCACCGTGCCCTTCGGCATCGAGGCGAAGGTCGAGGACACGCTGACGCAGATGATGGGCGGCGCGATGGAAGTGCTGCGCGATGCCGGCGCGGCGCTGGTCGGCGGCCATACCAGCGAAGGCGCGGAGCTGAGCCTCGGCTTCGCCGTCAACGGCCTGATCGACAGTACAAAGGTGCTGCGCAAGGGCGGCCTCCAGCCCGGCGACCGCCTGGTTCTGACCAAGCCCATCGGCACCGGAACCCTGTTTGCGGCGGACATGCGCCACAAGGCGAAGGGACGGTGGATCACCGCGGCACTCGACTCGATGATCCAATCGAACCGGCAAGGCGCGGCATGCCTGCTGGAATACGGCGCGCATGCCTGCACCGACGTGACCGGCTTCGGGCTGCTCGGCCATCTGGTGGAGATGGTGCGCGCGTCCAGGGTGGATGTCGAGCTCGACCTCGGCGCGATCCCGCTGCTGGAGGGCGCGGCGGAGACGGTGCGCGCGGGCATCGTCAGCTCGCTGCAGCCGCAGAACGTGCGGCTCCGCCGCGCCGTCGCCAATCTCGATCAGGCGGGCAAAGACCCGCGCTATCCGCTGATCTTCGATCCGCAGACGGCGGGCGGCCTGCTGGCGGGCGTGCCGGCGGACCGAGCGGAGGCCTGCGTCGCCGCGCTGCGCCGGCTCGGCTACGCGCGCGCCGCGATTGTCGGCAGTGTCTTGCCGCCGAGCGATCGCCTGGAGCCGATCACGATCCTCGTTTGAGCTCGGCCAGCAGGCGGCGCCACGCCGCCTGCTCGCGCGCCCGCCGGAACAGCGGCCGCCGCTGCCGGCATTGTGCGCTCAGGAGCTTCAGGAAATCCTGGTCGGTTTCCACCCGCTGCAGCAGGACGGCCAGCGCGCCGGTGTCGCCGGCCGGGTAATAGCCGGCGTAATCCTTCCCCAGCAGGCCGATATTGCCGTCGATGCGCGACGCGATCACCGGAAGTCCCGCGACGACCGCCTCCGAGACGACATTCGCGCCCCCTTCCATGACCGAGCTGATGACCATCGCATGGCTAGCGGCGAACTGCCGGCGCACCTCCCCGCCGCTCACCTCTCCGCGCCAGACGTAGCGCGGGTTGCTCGCCATCTCCGTCTCGGCGGCGCGCGCCCAGTCCTCGCCATGGGCTTGCCCGAGTTGGACCACCCGGAGCCGCGATTCCGGCGGCGCCAGACGGGCCGCAAAGGCGGCGCGGAGGGGGTCTTTCTCGTCACGCAGGTGGCCGGCGACGCAGACCTGGAAGCGACGGCTCGACGGGGCGCGCAGCGCGGTCGGCGGCAAGGCGGATTGGTAGATAACCCGCAGCTTCCCGCCGAAACGGCTGGGAATGGCGCGGTGCACGAGATCGTGCAGCCCGACCAGCATGGTCGCGCGTTCCATGGATTCGAGCGTTTCTTCCGGATGGCTGTGCTGGAAGCGATAGATGTCGGTCCCCGCGAGCAGCACGACGAGCGGCCGATCGGGGTGGCGCTCCGAGAACGCGCGAATAGACCGGGCGGAACGCCACGCATGGACCGCCACCATCATGTCGGCCTTCTCGCCGCCGGCAGCCTCGGATATCGTCACGCGATGTCCCAGGTCGGCCAGTATCCGGGCCCAGCGCGCGGCCGTCGTTCGATTGCCGGCGCGCGATTGTTTCCCGGCGGGCGTCACAAGGCTAATCTTCACCCGTCCGCAAAGAACCTTTGACTATGACCGCGCGCGTATATGCCGAACAGCTTGCCGAAATGTTGCAGAGTGCGCGCCAGCGCACCCTAGAACTCATCGGCGGGCTGACGCAAGAACAGCTCATCGGCCCCCGGCTGGCGACGGTGAATCCGCTGCTGTGGGAGATCGGCCACGTCGCCTGGTTCCACGAATATTTCATCCTGCGCCGCGAATATGGCTATGCGCCGATGCTGGAGCGGGGCGACAGGCTGTACGATTCGATCGCGATCGCGCACGACCGGCGATGGGACCTGCCGATCTATTCGTTGGACGAGATACAGGACTACATGGCGCGGGTGCTGGATGGCCTGCTCGCGCGGTTGCCGCAGGGACTCTGCAGCGAGCGCGACAGCTTTCTGTACCAGTTCACGGCCTTTCACGAAGACATGCACGACGAGGCGTTCATATGGGGGCGCCAGACGCTGGCCCACCCGGCGCCGCACTTCGCGCCGTATCTGCCGCGTCCGGCGCGAATGCCGGCTTCCGGTCCGCTCTATGGCGATGCCGATATTCCCGGCGGCGCTTTCCCAATGGGCTCGCCGCCGGAAGCGCCGTTCCTGTTCGACAACGAGAAATGGGCGCACCCGGTCGCCGTCGCCGCGTTTCGCATGGCGCGCGCGCCGGTCACCAACGCCGCCTTCGCCGCTTTCGTCGAGGACGGCGGCTACGACAGGCGCAGCCTCTGGTGCGAGGCGGGATGGACGTGGCGCGCGGCGGCTCGTGCGGGTCATCCCATCTATTGGAAGCCGGACCGTTCGGGCGGCTGGCTCCTGCGCCGCTTCGACCGATGGGAGTCGTTGCCGCCGCACCAGCCGGTCGTGCATGTGAACTGGTACGAGGCCGGCGCCTGGTGCCGCTGGGCCGGCCGCCGCCTGCCGACGGAGGCCGAATGGGAATTCGCCGCCGCGATGCGCCCCGGAGCCGGCGGCATGCTGGTCAAGGCGCGCTATCCCTGGGGTGACGCGGTGCCCACGCCGGCGCACGCCAACCTCGACGGCTTCGCGCTCGGCTGTACCGATGCCGGCGATTGCGCAGCCGGCGACAATGCCTGGGGCTGCCGGCAGATGCTGGGCAACGTGTGGGAATGGACCGAGGACACATTCGGGCCTTTCCCCGGTTT
Source organism: Alphaproteobacteria bacterium (assembly GCA_009377445.1). Classification (GTDB taxonomy): domain Bacteria; phylum Pseudomonadota; class Alphaproteobacteria; order UBA8366; family UBA8366; genus WHUA01. The sequence goes on from WHUA01000001.1 coordinate 887,425, forward strand.
TACGCCCGACGACTACAAGGAATATTCCGAGCCGCTGTTCGGCGAGACTAGGGTGCTGCGCGGCGGCGCCTGGATGACGCGGAGCCGTATGGCAAGCTCGGCCTATCGCAACTATTTCGGCCCGGAGCGGCGCGACGTGTTCGCCGGCTTCAGGACCTGTGCTCTCTGAAGGAGAAGATATGCGCGTTCTCATCTTCGGCGGCGCGGGCATGATCGGCCGGAAGCTCGCAGAGCGCCTCGCCCGCGAGGGTCGTATCGGCGACCGAACGATCGAAAGCCTGACGCTTTACGACATTGCGCCGGCATCGCCGCCGGCTGGGGCCGCCATGCCGGTGATGGTCGAGACCGGCGACCTGCCGGCGCCGGGCGAGGCGGCGCGGCTTCTCGCCGGCAAGCCCGATGTCGTCTTCCATCTGGCCGCGATCGTGTCGGGCCAGGCGGAGCAGGAATTCGACCTTGGATACCGCATCAACATGGACGGCACGCGGGCCGTGCTGGAAGCGGCGCGCGCCGCCGACAATTGCCCGCGGGTGATCTTCGCCAGCTCGCTCGCCGCCTTCGGCGCGCCGCTTCCCGACCCGATCGGCGATGAGCATATCGCCGCGCCGCTCACCTCCTACGGGACGCAGAAGGCGATCGGCGAACTGCTGGTCTCGGACTATACCCGGAAGGGCTTCGTCGACGGCTTGGCGCTGCGCCTGCCCACTATCTGCGTGCGGCCGGGCAAGCCCAACGCCGCGGCGTCCGGCTTCTTCTCGGCGATCATCCGCGAGCCGCTCGCGGGACAGGAGGCGGTGCTGCCGGTATCCGACGACGTGATGCACTGGCACGCCTCGCCGCGCGCGGCCGTCGGTTTCCTGTTGCACGCTGCCACGCTCGACGGCGAGAGGGTAGGCCCGCGCCGCGCCTTCACGCTGCCCGGCGTCGCGGTCACGGTGGGCGGGCAAATCGAGGCACTGCGGAAAATCGCCGGGGACAAAGTCGCCGCCCGCATCCGCCGCGCGCCCGACCCGTTCGTTCAGCGCATCATCGCCGGCTGGCCGCGGCGCTTCGACACACGCCGCGCGCTCGATCTCGGCTTTGTGGCGGAAAGCAGCTTCGAGGACATCGTCCGCGTCCATATCGAGGACGAGCTGGGCGGCGTCATGCCGTCCTAGACGTTCCGGCGCTCAGAGCGTCCGCTCGCCCTCGACGGTGATGCGGTGCATGACGCGGCGGTAGCCGTTGTAGTCGTTGATCGCGAGGTGCAGGACGCGCCGGTTGTCCCACAGCGCCATCGAGCCCGGCCGCCAGCGGAAGCGGCAAGTGAACTCCGGCCGCGTGGCGTGATTCATGAGATAGGACAGGATCGGCCGGCTTTCCTCTTCCGTCATGCCGGCGATATGGCGCGTGATCCCTTCGTAGGAGATGTACAGAGCCTTGCGTCCGGTCTCCGGGTGCGGGCGGACCAGCGGATGCTCGGCCGGCTCGGGGTCATTCTCCGGCTCCGTCGGCTTCATGGTCGCGGCGCGCTTCTTCTTCTTGTCGTAGAGGCTGATCGTGCGGAGATCGGCGATCATCGCCTTCATCCCGTCCGAGAGCGCGTCGTACGCCATGTAGAGATTGGCGAAAGCGGTGTCGCCGCCGGCCTCTGGGACTTCCTTGGCGTAGAGCATGGTCACCCGCGCCGGCGTCGGCGTGAACATCTGGTCGGTATGCCAGTTGCCGCCGAAGGTATGGACGTCGGTTTCCTTCTTGACGACCTCGATGATGCCCGGATGGTCCGGCAGGCACGGCATGTGCGGATGCAGGTGGATACTGCCCCAGCGCTTCGCGAAGGCCATCTGCTGCGAGGGCGTTATGTCCTGGTCGCGGAAGAAGATCGCGCCGTGATCCAGCAGCGCCCGATGCACTTCGCCGAAGGTCGGCTCGTCCAGCTCCTCCGACAGATCGACGCCGAGTACTTCCGCGCCCATGGCGCCCGCGATCGGCTGCACGTCGAGACGGTGATTGCGCATGAACCCGTACTCCCAGCATGAACCGGCGATCGCCCCCATTATAGCCGGGAATGGCAGATCGGGACAAAGCGGGCGGGTTTGGCGGAGGAGGGGCGGCAGGGCATAATCCCGGCATTGCCCTTTCGCGAAAGGAACTTTGGCGATGCAAGCTGCGACTTCGGCCATTGTGGGGGTGCATCCGATCGATGCGGGGCTCGGCGCGGAAATCCGCGGCGTCGACCTGTCGAAGCCGCTCGACCGCAGGACCGGCGCCGCAATCCTCGACGCCTGGCACCGCCATTCCGCCCTGATCATCCGCAATCAGTCGCTGACCGATCCGCAGCTCATCGCATTCTCGCGGCTGTTCGGCGAGCTGGAGATGGCGCCGCCCAACAAGTCCGGCTCGCACTGGATCGAAGGCTATCCGGAGCTAGCGTGCATCTCCAACATCACCGTGAACGGCGAGCCGGTCGGCAGCCTCGGCAACGGCGAGGCGATCTGGCATACCGACATGTCATTCATGGCGGAGCCGCCGGCTGCGAGCCTGCTCTATTCGCTCGAGATCCCGAGGCGGGGCGGGGCGACGCATCTCGCCAACATGTACAAGGCCTACGAGACGCTGCCGGGCGACCTCAAGCGGCGTGTCGAGAACCGCGTCGCGGTGCATGACGCGACCTATACCAGCGCAGGCGAGGTGCGCAAGAAGTTCGCCGCCTTCGTCGGCACGACCGATCCCGAGCGCGCGCCCGGCGCGCGGCACCCGCTGGTCCGCGTGCACCCCGCTACCGGGCGGAAGGCGCTCTATCTCGGCCGGCGCTCCGGCGCATCCGGCATTCTGGGCGAAACCGATTCCCAGCTATGGGACGCGCTCTGGGCGCATTGCGGCAATCCTGCGCTTACCTGGGCGCACGAATGGGCGGTCGGCGACCTGCTGATCTGGGACAACCGCTGCACGATGCATTACCGCGAAGCCTTCGACGATGCGGAGCGGCGGATGATGCACCGGACGCAAACCAAGGGCGATGCGCCGGTCGCGGCGTAGCGCCTATCGATCTTCAGGACGGTCGGTCGCCGGCAATCTGCGCCCGTCTCATGACGCGGCGGTAGCCGGGATCGAACGGGATGCGCCGGTGCATGGTGCAGCGGTTGTCCCACAGCACCATGTCGCCCGGCTGCCAGTGGTGACACCATGCGAAGCTCTCGTCCGAAGCATGCGCCCACAGCCGGTTCAGCAGCGCCTCGCTCTCGGCGACGCTCGCCGCGCCGTCGACCCAGGCATAGGGCCGGCGGCCGAGGAACAGCGCCTTCCGCCCGGTCACCGGATGGGTCCGCACGACCGGATGCTTCGGCCCCGGCGTCTTGCGCGGGTCGTCGACTTCCTCGTAGCCGGGGCGCAGCTTGCCGCCGCTGTTGTGCGCTGCGTCGTGGACGATGCGCCCGCCCTCGATCGCCTTCTTCAGCTCCGCCGGCAGGGTCTCGTAGGCGAGATACATGTTGGAGAAACAGGTCTGGCCCCCGACATCGTCGGGCGGAACCTCGATCGCATAGAGCGCGCTGCCGGACGGCGGCACGTCGATATACGACATGTCGGTATGCCAGAACGCCTCGCCGGCGCCGAGACGGCGCGCTTCCTCGGCGCCGCCCTTGCCGGGGATGTGCTGCACGCGCAGCAGCGCGGGGTATTTCTCGCCGGCAGGTGGCTGCGTGCGGGGATTGGGCGGCTGCGGGTCGCCGAAATTCAGGATGGCCTCGAGCTGCTGGTCGTCCACGAAATGCTGGCCGCGGAACAGCAGGACCAGATGCTCGGACCAGGCGTCGTTGAGCGCTTTCTTGGTGGCAGCGCCGGTCGGCCGGCGGAGGTCGATTCCGCGGATTTCCGCGCCTAGCGGCGCGTCGCATGGAATGAGCTCAAGCCCGGCATCGCGGTAGGCTTCCGTCCGCCGCGTAGGACCTGCCGGCGCATTCGGGCCGCGCGGGCCCACGGTCTGGGATCGCTGCATGACTACCTCGTGAACGCTGTATTGGGGCGATATCGGGATTTCGACATCTCCAATAAGGAAACCATGCCGGCCGCGGCGGTGTCAAAACCGGCTGGGGCGCAGTTGCTTTCTCGAATTACTTCAAATCCGCGCGCCCAAGACCTACATACGGTAAGGCGGCACCGCGGTGAAACCGGGCGGCCGGATAACGAAAATAACGCAGCGGAGCGACGGATGGCGGATACGCAAGGGCAAGAACTCGGCAAATTGCCGAATTGGGACCTCGGCGACCTTTACCCGGCGCCGGACAGCGACGCCCTGAAGATGGATCTCGCCCGGGTCGAGCGGGAGGCGCATGCGTTCCGAGACGCCTACCGGGGAAAGCTTGCGGCGCTCGACGGCCCCGCCTTCGGCGCGGCCATCGCGGCCTACGAGGCGATGGAGGAGGTCACAGGCCGGGTCATGAGCTATGCCCAGCTCGTCTATTCCGGCAACGTCGCCGACCCGCAGGTCGGCAAGTTCTTCCAGACCATGCGGGAACGCATCACGGCGATCTCGACCGAGCTGATCTTCTTCACGCTCGAAATCAACGCCATCGACGACGCGGCGCTAAACGCCAAGCTGAAATCGCCGGAAGCCGCGAAATACGCACCCTGGCTGCGCGACGTGCGCGCCTTTCGCCCGCACCAGCTCGCCGAGGACATGGAACGGCTGCTGCACGAGAAGTCCGTCGCCGGCCGCGCCGCCTGGAACCGCCTGTTCGACGAGACGATGGCGAGCCTCCGCTTTCCCTACGACGGCAGGATGCTGACCAGCGAAGAGACGCTGCACCTCCTGTCGGAACATGACGGCGCGGTGCGCGAGAAAGCGGCCAAGTCGCTCGGCACAGTGCTGCGCCAGAACGCACGCATCTTCTGCCTCGTCACCAACACGCTGGCCAAGGACAAGGAGGTCGAGGACAAGTGGCGCAATTTTCCGCGCCCGCCGTCTTCCCGCAACCTCGGCAACCAGGTCGAAGACGAAGTGGTGGATGCGCTGGTTTCGGCCGTCAAGGCCGCTTATCCGCGTCTCTCGCATGACTACTACCGGATGAAAGCGGGATGGTTCGGCAAGGACAAGCTGGATTACTGGGACCGCAACGCGCCGCTGCCCGAGAGCGAGGACAAGATCATCCGCTGGGACGAGGCGAAGGGCATCGTGCTCGACGCGTATGGCGCGTTCTCGAACGAGCTCGCGGCGATCGGCCGGCGTTTCTTCGACAATGCCTGGATCGATGCACCCGTGCGGGAGGGCAAGGCCGGCGGCGCCTTCGCGCACCCGACCGTGCCGTCGGCGCATCCCTACCTCATGCTCAACTATCAGGGCCGGACGCGCGACGTCATGACGCTCGCCCATGAGCTGGGCCACGGCGTGCACCAGGTGCTCGCCGCGCCGCAGGGCGCGCTGATGGCGGATACGCCGCTGACCCTGGCGGAGACAGCGTCGGTATTCGGCGAGATGCTGACCTTCCGGGCGCTGCTCGCCCGCGAGAGCGACCCGAAGCGGCGGCGTTCGATGCTGGCATCCAAAGTTGAGGACATGCTCAACACCGTCGTCCGGCAGATTGCGTTCTACGACTTCGAGCTGCGCGTGCATACGGAGCGGCGGGAAGGCGAGCTGACCGAGGAGCGCCTCTGCGACATATGGATGGACGTGCAGCGCGAGAGCCTGGGGCCGGCGCTCCGTTTCGACGGCGACTACCGCTATTTCTGGACCTACATCCCGCATTTCATCCATTCGCCTTTCTACGTCTACGCCTATGCGTTCGGGGACTGCCTGGTGAATTCCCTCTACGCGGTCTACGAGAATGCGGAATCGGGATTTGCCGAACGCTACCTCGACATGCTGCGCGCGGGCGGCACCAAGCGGCACAAGGAGCTGCTGGCGCCCTTCGGCCTCGACGCCACCGATCCCGCCTTCTGGGACAAGGGGCTCGGCGTCGTTTCCGGCTTCATCGAGGAGCTGAAGGCGTTGTCGTAGATGGCTACATGTTTCTGGGAGGAAACTGGATATGCTCAAGAGCATTTACGCTTCTGCGTTCCTCGCTTTCCTGCTTTTGTCGGCGCCCGTTGCGGCAAAGGACCCCGTCTATACCGGGACGCTCAGCAATCTCGCCGTCAGCGGCTACGATCCGGTCGCCTATTTCACCGAAGGCAAGCCGGTGGAAGGCAGCGCCGCTTTCGAGCACAAGTGGAAGGGCGCGACCTGGCGCTTCGCCAACGTGAAGAACCTCGAGGCGTTCAAGACCGATCCGGCGGCCTACGCGCCGCAATACGGCGGCTATTGCGCCTGGGCCGTGTCACAAGGCTATACCGTCTCCGCCGATCCCAGCGCCTGGCGTATCGTCGGCAAGAAGCTCTACCTCAACTACAATCGCGAGGTTCAGCAGAACTGGGAAAAGGACGCGGCCGGCAACATCGTCAAGGCCGACGGGAACTGGCCAAAGGTGCTGGAGAAATAGTCACGCCGCGCGGTTGTCTGCCCTGATCATCGCCGCGCCTTTTTCCGCGATCATGATGGTGGGCGCGTTGGTGTTGCCGGTGGTGACCGTCGGCATGATCGAGGCGTCGACGACGCGCAGCCCTGCGAGCCCGTGAACCCGGAGCCGCGAATCCACGACCGCCATCGGGTCCTCACCCATCTTGCAGGTGCCGACCGGGTGATAGATCGTGTTGCCGTGCTCGAGGCAGTAGTCTTTCGCCGTGTCGAGGCTGTCGATTTCCGGACCCGGCGCGATCTCGCCTTCGCTGTAGGGCGCGAGCGCCGGCGCGCCGAGAATCCTGCGCGTATGGCGCATGCCGGACAGCAGCACATGGACGTCGCTTTCCGCCGTCAGGTAGTTCGGGCGGATCGCGGGCTTCTCCAGGGGATCGCCGCTCTTGGCCATGATCGTGCCACGGCTTTCCGGCCGCACCGGGCAGACGGCGACGGTCATGCCGGGGCGCCGGTCGAAAGTCTTGATCTCCACCGCGCTATAGCTCGCCGGCGTGAACAGGAGCTGCAGGTCCGGGCTGCTCAGCGCTTCGCGGCTGCGGCAGAACACCATCGCCGCGGTGACGCCGAATGTCAGCGCGCCGTCGGCGTGGAGCGCATACCGATAGATCTCGCGGAACACGCGCGGCGCGCGCGCCATCTGGTTGATCGACATCGTGCCGTCCTTCGCCCGATGCGAGATGCGCGTCACATAGTGGTCCGACAGGTTGCCGCCGACGCCCGGCAGGTCGTGGCGCACCGGCACGCCGATCGATTGCAGGTGAGCGGCGGGGCCGACGCCGGAGACCTGCAGGAGGTGCGGCGAATTGATCGCGCCGCCGGAAACGATCACCTCGCGGGCGGCTTCGACTTCCTTGTCCTGTCCGTCTTGGCGATAGGAGACGCCGGTACACCGTTTGCCGTCGAAGCGCAGTCCCGTCGCAATCGCCTCGGTGACGACCTCGAGGTTGGCGCGCGACCTCGCCTCTGCGAGGAAGCTGCGCGCGGTCGACGCGCGGAAGCGGTCGTTGCGCGTCATCTGGGAATAGCCGACGCCTTCCTGCCGCGGCCCGTTGTAATCGGGCGTGAACGGGAACCCGGCTTGCTGTGCCGCTTCGACGAACTTGTGCGTCAGCGGCAGGATGGTGCGGTAGCTCTCGACCGCCAGCACGCCGCCGCGGCCGCGGTGCGAATCGTCGCCGCCGCTGCGGAAGTCTTCCGATTTCTTGAAGAAGGGGAGCACGTCGTCGAACGACCAGCCGCGGCAGCCGCGCTGCGCCCAGCCGTCGTAGTCCGCCGGGTTTCCGCGCACGTAGAGCATGCCGTTGATCGAGCTCGACCCGCCGAGGGTCTTGCCGCGCGGCCAGTTGATGCTGCGGTTGCCCGTCTTGCCGTCCGCTTCCGTCGTGTAGTTCCAATTGAACACCGGGTGCGTGAGCAACGCGCGCAGGCCCGCCGGAATATGGATCATCGGGTGATAGTCGCGCGGGCCCGCCTCGAGCAGGACGACGCGCGACCCGTCCGCGCTCAGCCGGTTCGCCAGCACGCAGCCGGCGGAGCCGGCGCCCACGATCACGTAATCCGCACGCATTTCCCCACCTCGTTGCACGTCTTTGAGAAAAGCTTAACCCGGCGGCAGGACTCCGCCTAATCGCCGAGGCTGCATCGGCTTCGCGTCAGGCCGCTCCGATGGTCACGCGCCGCATGTGCCGGCGCTGGCCATGGTAATCGTTGATCGCGAAATGCTGGGCCGCGCGGTTGTCCCAGAGGGCGAGCGATCCGGGCGTCCAACGGAAGCGGCAGGTGAACTCGGGCTGCGCGATGTGGTTGCAGAGATAGGTAAAGAGCGGCTTGCTCTCTTCCTCGGTCATGCCGGCCAAGCGCACGCCGTGATGGGTGTTGATGTACAGTCCCTTGCGCCCCGTCTCCGGATGCGTGCGCACCAGGGGATGCTCCGCCTCCAGGGAATCCGCCTTGTCCATGTTCGTCGCCGTCATGCCGCCGCGCAGCGCCTGGTTTGCGGCGCGCCCGCCTTCGCTCTTCAGCGCCGAACTGAAGACGACGCGCATCGGCGCGATCATCGCCTTCATGCCGTCGGAAAGCGCGTCATACGCCAGGCAGGTATTGGCGAACATCGTGTCGCCGCCATAGGGCGGCGTCTCGACCGCATAGAGCATGGTGGCGATCGGCGGCTTCTCCAGATAGCAGCTATCGGAATGCCACATGTCGCCGAAGCCTTTCTTCTGGTTCGGCTCCTTGACGACCTCGGTGATCTCGGGCGCTTCCTCCATTCCCTTCGCGAACCTGAAGACCATGGGTTTGCCGAAGCGGCGGGCGAGTGCCACCTGCCTGTCGGGCGGCAGTTCCTGGCCGCGGAAGAAGATCACGAGGTTGTCGAGGAATGCCTGGTGGATCTCGTCGAACTGCCGGTTCGTCAGGTCGCGCGACAAGTCGACGCCCGCGATCTCGGCGCCGATCGCGCCGGAGAGCCTTTTAATCTCGATGGTTCGATTGCCCATGGCGGCAAGGTCCTTCACGCCCGCGCGGCGGTCCGTGTTCCGACCGGGAACTCCGGCGCTCCGCCGAAGGTGATGGTGGTGCGCTCCATGACACGGCGGTAGCGCTCGGTGTCGTAGGGCGTCGCGCGGTGCACGGCCGCCTGGTTGTCCCAGACGACGACGTCGCCGTCCCGCCATTCGTGGCGGAAGCTGTTCTCGGGCTTCTCCGCGCACGCCAGCAGGCCGTCCAGCAGCGCGCGGCTCCTGTCCTCCGGCCAGCCGACGATGCACTTGGCATGCGCCCCGACCAGGACGGACTTGCGGCCGGTGTTTTTGTTGGTCCGCACCAGCCTGTGGCGCACCGGCGGGAACTTCGCCGTTTCCTCGGGCGTGAAGGTGAAGCCGACGAGGCCGCGCGAATAGATGAAGTCGTGCTCGACGATCAATCCTTCCAGCTCGGCCTTCTCCGCGTCGGACAGCTCTTCGTAGGCCGCGCGGGTCGATGCGAACTCCGTCGCCCCGCCCACCGGCGGAATCTCGCGGGCCGACAGGATGGAGCAGAGAGAGGTCACCGGCTTGAAGGTGCTGTCCGCATGCCAGAGCATGTTGGCCTTCTGGTAGAACATGCGGCGATCGTCCTTCGGAATCACCGCGCCCGTCTTGATGTCGATGTTGGACTGCCGCGAGAAGGACGTGCCGGCGCCCGGATTGACGCCGCCCGAGCGCTCGATCTGCCCGAAGCGCTCGCTGAAGGCGATCTGTTGCGCGTCGTTCATCGGCTGGTCGGGAAAGATCAGGATGGAATGATTGTCGAAAGCCGAGCGGATCTTGGCGAAAGTCGCGTCGTCAAGGGGCTTCGTGATGTCGACTCCGGTGATCTCGGCGCAGAAAACCGGCGTCAAGGGCGTGACGGTCAACGGCATCGGATGTTCTCTCCGGCTCTGGGCGGGGGCCTACGCCTACGAGGAACACTATAGCGGAAACTCCGATCGGCGTCGCAAGGGGGCGGCTTGCCGGCGCGTCCCGGCCGCCGGCAGAGGGGCTAGCCGTCGACCACGAAGCCGGAAGGCTCGCCCAGCAGCGTCGTGCGCAGCATGTGGCGCGGCGCGGCAGGGTCGAAGTCGGCGAGCGCGATATGCATGGTCGTCCGGTTGTCCCACAGCACGAGGTCGTTCACCTGCCAGCGGTGACGGTAGACGTTTTCCGGGCGGGTCGCGTGCGCGCATAGGAACTGGATCAGCGGCCGGCTTTCCTCCGCCGTCATGCCGTGGAAGTGGGAGGCGCGCTCGCTGACGTAAAGCGCCTTCTTGCCGCTCGAGGGATGTGTCCGAACGGCCGGATGCGCGATCGGCGGATTGATGCGGCGCAACTCTGCCGTTTTTTGCGGGTCACGTTCGTTGATGCCGGCGGTCAAGCCGATATCGTAGACCGCCTCCAGGCCGTCGACGATGCGCTTCATCTTGTCCGAAAGCGTCTCGTAGGCGCGCACCATGTTGCAGAACATGGTGTCGCCGCCGACCGGCGGCTTTTCCTCGCAATACAGCATGGACGCCGCGGCCGGCCGGCCGGTGTAGGAATAGTCGGAATGCCAGTTGCGGCCCGTGTTGCGGGTCTCCGACGGCTTGCCGCCGATCATCCTGTTCGTGACCAGCAGGATCTCGGGATGGCCCTCCAGCCGGTAGAACGGCGTCGCGTCGTGGCGGTCGAGCTCGCCGAAACGCCCTGCGAAGGCGATCAGCGCATCCGGCGAAAGCGTCTGGCCGCGGAACAGCAGGATGTGATTCTCGTTCCATGCTGCGCGGATGGCGTCGACGGCCGATGCGTCCAGCGCCGCCGTCAGGTCGGCCTGGGCGACCTCGGCGCCGAGCGCGTGACCGAGGGGGTGCAGCGCGAGCCCCGCGTTGTGGCCGGTCTTGTCACCGGTCGTGGCTAAGTTGCTCATCCTGGTCCGCTCGGATGTGTCTTGCATCCGGGACATTAGAACAGAAGGCGCGGTTTTTCTCCAAACCCATCCTGTCCGGATGACGGCGTGCCGTTCCGGGTGCGAGAATGGCGGGGGGACGGACAGCGCAGGACGAAGGAGGCCAGGGATGAAGATCAAGCGAATCGAGCATGTGGCGATCGCGGTGAACAGTATGGCCGAATCGATGGCCATGCTGGAACGGACGCTGGGCTTGAAGATGGAGTACGAAGAGCGGATAGGGCCGACGCGGCTCGCCATGTATCCCGTGGGCGAGACCTATATCGAGCTGCTGCAGGGGGAGGGCCCGGAGTCGGGCGCGGCGAAATGGATCGCCGCCAACGGGCAGAGCCTGTTTCATCTGTGCTTCGAAGTCGAGGACATCGACGGCGCACTGGAAGAGCTGCGGCAGAAGGGTGTGAAGCTGCTCGACCAAAAGCCGCGCATCGGCCATGGCGGCGCGCGCATCGCCTTCGTCGATCCGCAATCGACCGGCAATATCCTGATCGAGCTGGCCGAGCTTCCGGCGGCGCCGGGAAGCGGCTGAGACTGATGGGAATTTGACCTTATTTGCCAATCCGTTCCAAAATTGGAGGACATCGGAGCAGCGGAATCAGGAGGGGCTCATGGGCGGTATGCACATCCGTTCGAGCGGCGGCGCCATAGGCGCCAAAATCACCGGCATCGACATCTCGGTCCCCGTCGACACGCCGACTTTCAAACAGGTCGAAGCCGCGCTCGACCGCTACGCCGTCGTCGTCATCCGCGACCAGAAGCTGAAGCCGGCGCAGCTCGCCGCTTTCTCCCGCCTGTTCGGCACCCCCCAGATAAACGTTCGCACCGAAGGGAATCATGAGGACGTCCCCGAGGTCGGCTGGATCACGAACGTCACCAGGGACGGCAAGCCCCTGGGATCGCAGGACGCCGGCCGCTACTGGCACTCGGATCTGTGCTATCTCGCGATGCCGAGCAAGCTGACCATCCTGCATTCGCTGGAGGTTCCGCAGCGCGACGGCGTCGTTTACGGCGACACGAACTTCGCCGGAATGGCAGCGGCCTACGAGTCGCTGCCGGAAGCGGTGAAGCGCCGGCTGCAGGGTCTCGAGGCCGCAAACAGCTATCGCTATATGTGGAACAGGAAGGCGTATGATTTCGGCGCCCGCAAGGTGCTGAGCGAGGAGGAGCTGGAGCAGTATCCCGAGGATGCGGTCCATCCGGTCGTCCGCACGCATCCTTCCACGGGCCGGAAATGCCTCTACGTCTGCGAAGGATACACACGCAGGATTCTCGGCATTCCGGAGCCGGAAAGCGAAGCGTTACTGCAGCGGCTGTTCAGCCACGCTGTCCGGCCGGAGTTCGTTTACAGCCACAAATGGCGCGTGGGCGACGTTCTGATGTGGGACAATTGCGCGGTGCAGCACAAGGCTAGCTTCGACTACGCGCCGCCGCTCCGCCGCGTCATGCAGCGCTGCACGATCGAGGGCTCTGCCCCGCAGTGATCCACGGCGGCGAGGCGCCGGCGTCAACATGCCTGCGGTAAAAATCCGCACCTGATGAAATTATAGGCACGCTGGCGCGCCCCCTTTTTATTTGCCTTAATTTTATGCACGCATCCTGCCGAATTTTCAGCCACCGCCGCACGTCATAAATTTTTCCTCCTGTAACTCAACCGGTTAGCCCCAACGCGGTCGAGTGCCGGCCGTTGGCACGTCGATTGCTCCTCTCCCCCTGCATAGGGATTATTCGCTTGGGAGCAAAAAGAGATGAAGGACATCCTGACATATGTGAGGCGCGCCCTCGTGTGGGCGTCGGTGCTCGGCGTGTTTTCGGTGCAGAGCGCGCTGGGCGCGGAGACGATCAAGGTCGGCATCCTCCATTCGCTGTCCGGAACGATGGCGATCAGCGAGACGACGCTGAAGGACGCGATGCTGATGCTGATCCAGGAACAGAATAAGAAGGGCGGGCTGCTCGGCAAGAAGCTGGAGCCGGTCGTGGTAGACCCGGCGTCCGACTGGCCGTTGTTCGCCGAGAAGGCGCGCGAGCTGATCAGCAAGGACAAGGTCTCGGCCGTCTTCGGCTGCTGGACCTCGGTATCGCGCAAGTCGGTGCTGCCGGTCTTCAAGGAGCTCAACAGCATCCTCTTCTATCCGGTGCAATACGAGGGTGAGGAGAGCGAGCGCAACGTCTTCTACACCGGCGCCGCGCCGAACCAGCAGGCGATCCCCGCCGTGGACTACCTGATGAAGGAAGAGAAGGTTAAGCGCTGGGTTCTCGCCGGCACCGACTACGTCTATCCGCGCACGACCAACAAGATCCTCGAGGCCTACCTCAAGGCGAAGGGCGTCGCGGCGGCGGACATCATGATCAACTACACGCCGTTCGGGCATTCCGACTGGCAGACGATCGTGGCCGAGATCAAGAAGTTCGGCTCGGCCGGCAAGAAGACCGCCGTGGTGTCGACCATCAATGGCGACGCCAACGTCCCGTTCTACAAGGAGCTCGGCAACCAGGGCGTCAAGGCGACCGACATTCCCGTCGTCGCGTTCTCGGTCGGCGAGGAAGAGCTCGCCGGCCTCGATACGAAGCCCCTCCTCGGCCATCTCGCCGCCTGGAACTATTTCCAGTCGATCAAGAGCGAGACGAACGCCGATTTCATCAAGCAATGGCACGCCTTCACCAAGAATGCGAAGCGCGTGACCAACGACCCGATGGAGGCGCACTACATCGGCTTCAACATGTGGGTGAAGGCGGTCGAAAAGGCCAAAACCACCGACCCGGACAAGGTGATCGCCGCGCTGCCCGGGATCGAAGCGCCGAACCTGACCGGCGGCATGTCGAAGATGCTGGCAAACCATCACATCACCAAGCCGGTGTTCATCGGCGAGGTGCGTGGCGACGGCCAGTTCGACGTGGTGTGGAAGACGCCCGGCCTCGTCCCCGGCGACGCATGGTCCGATTTCCTTCCCGGATCGAAAGACCTGAAGGGCGACTGGGTCGGCCTCAAATGCGGCAACTACAACACGGCGACGAAGAAATGCGGCGGCTCGGGTTGAGCCACTCCCGCACGACGTGAGCCGACGGAGACGGCGGCGACCCCGCCGTCTCCCTTCTACCCACCGCCATGCATTGCGATGCCGGGAGCCGCCGACCCCATGCGCGTCATTCGCGATCCGCTCGTTGCCCTTCTCTGTATCCTCGGCGTGTTTCTCGCCGGCGTCGCGCCGGCCGCCGCCGGACCCTATGAGGATGCGCTGGCGGGCTTTGCCAGCGACTCGTTCACCGACACCGGCACGGCCATCGACGCGGTGGCTGCCAGCGGCCATGCCCTGGCGGCGACGGTTCTGGGCGCATTGCAGGAAAGGCGGCTGCACTTCAGCGCTGCAAGCAAGAAGGTCTACTACACTGGCAACGCGGAAACGTTGCACGACGCCGCGACCGGACAGGCCGTCGCCGGCGAGCGTCCCGCCGACCTTGCGGAGGTCCGCCTGAACAACCGGCTCCGGCGGTCCGTTCAGGCGGCGCTCGGCGGCCTCACGCTCATGTCTGCCGATCCCGGCGCGCGCCTCAACGCCGCCCAGGCGGTATTCAAGTCGCGCGACGAAACGCTCCTCCCAACGCTCGAGCAAGCCATCGCCAAGGAGACGGACGCTGCCGTCAGGATTGCGCTGGAGCAGGCCTGGGCGGCGGCGGCGCTCAATCGGGAATATGCCGCAGCGGCGGATATGATCGCCGCCATCAAGGTGCTTCGCGCACGCGGCGACCAGGATGTGCTCGCCATTCTCGGCGCCGTGCCGGCCGACGCCGTGCAGCCGGTTCGGAAAGCTGCCGACGATGCCATCGCCGCGATCAAGGGCGAACTGGCGCTCTGGGAAACCGCGCAGAACGCCTGGTACGGGGTGTCGCTAGGATCGGTGCTGCTGCTCGCCGCCATCGGGCTCGCCATTACGTTCGGCGTGATGGGCGTCATCAACATGGCGCATGGCGAGATGGTCATGCTCGGCGCGTACACGACCTTCGCGGTCCAGGAGGCGATCCGCACCTACAATCCCGCTCTATTCGCCTATTCCCTGGCGATCGCGCTTCCGCTGGCCTTCGCCGTGGCGGGCGCGGTCGGGATCGCGATCGAGCGCGGCGTCATCCGCTTCCTCTATGGCCGTCCGCTCGAAACGCTGCTCGCCACATGGGGACTCTCCCTGATCCTGCAGCAGGCGGTGCGCTCGCTCTTCGGCCCGACGAACCGCGAGGTGGGCTCGCCCGCGTGGATGAGCGGCGCGTTCGAGATCGGCCACCTCACCGTCACCTACAACAGGCTCTGGATCGTCGTCTTCGCACTCGCCGTGTTCGCATTGCTGCTGGCGCTGCTGCGCTACACCCGGCTCGGACTGGAGATGCGCGCGGTCACGCAGAACCGGCCGATGGCGGCGGCGATGGGAATCCGCACCAACCGCATCGACGCGCTGACCTTCGGGCTTGGCTCGGGCGTCGCCGGGATTGCCGGCGTGGCGCTGTCGCAGATCGACAACGTGGGTCCCAACCTCGGGCAAGGCTATATCATCGACTCGTTCATGGTCGTGGTGTTCGGCGGGGTCGGCAACTTGTGGGGCACCTTGCTCGGCGCGTTCTCGCTCGGCATCGCCAACAAGTTCCTCGAGCCATATGCCGGCGCGGTGCTCGGCAAGATCGCCATCCTGGTGCTGATCATCCTGTTCATCCAGAAGCGCCCGCGCGGCCTGTTCGCGCTCAAGGGCCGGGCGGTCGAATCGTGAAGCCGTTCCCGCTCGTTCGCATCCTCGACCGCGGCGCCGTCGTGTTACTGGCGCTGCTCGCGGCGGTCGCCGTCGCGGTGCCGATCCTCAACCTCGCGGTTCCCGAAGACTCCGCTGCCCATGTGTCGACATACGTGGTCACGCTGCTCGGAAAGTATATTTGTTACGCGTTGCTGGCGTTGTCGATCGACCTGATCTGGGGCTATGCCGGAATCCTGTCGCTCGGCCACGGCGCCTTCTTCGCGCTCGGCGGCTATGCCATGGGCATGTATCTGATGCGCCAGATCGGCACGCGCGGCGTCTACGCCCACCCTATGCTGCCCGACTTCATGGTTTTCCTGAACTGGAAGGAGCTGCCGCTCTACTGGTACGGCTTCGACAGTTTCGCCTATGCGGCGGTGATGATCCTGCTCGCGCCCGGCCTGCTGGCCTTCGTGTTCGGCTGGTTCGCCTTCCGCTCGCGCGTCACGGGCGTCTATCTCTCGATCATTACCCAGGCGATGACTTTTGCCCTGATGCTGGCGTTCTTCCGCAACGACTTCGGCTTCGGCGGCAACAACGGCCTGACCGATTTCAAGGACATCCTCGGCTTCAACGTCCAGGCCGAAGCGACGCGCAACGCCCTGTTCGTCTCCTCCTGCATCGCGCTTGCGCTCGGCTTTCTCCTGTGCCGCTGCATCGTCACGTCGAAAGCCGGCAAGGTCCTGGTCGCGGTGCGCGATGCGGAATCGCGTACGCGCTTCCTCGGCTACCGCGTCGAATACTACAAGCTCTTCGTCTTCGTGCTCTCGGCCTGCATGGCCGGCGTCGCGGGCGCGCTCTACGTGCCGCAGGTCGGGATCATCAATCCCGGCGAGTTCGCGCCCGCGAACTCGATCGAAGCGGTGATCTGGGTCGCCGTCGGAGGACGCGGCACGCTCTACGGCGCGGTGATCGGCGGCGTGCTCGTAAACCTGTCGAAAACCTGGCTCACGGGCGCGGCGCCGGAAATCTGGCTCTATTTCCTCGGCGCGCTCTTCGTTCTTGTCACGCTGCTGCTGCCCAAGGGGATCGTCGGCGCGCTCTCGAGCATGAAGCCGCGCCCGCACGGATCGCCGAAGCGCGGGCCGTTCCTCGCGCGCCTCTTCCCGCGGAGGGTGCTGTGAACGCCGCGGCGGCGCGGCCGCCCGCGATCGGCGCGCCCGGCGAGGCGCGCCAGCCGATCCTCTATCTCGACGGCGTCAGCGTCAGTTTCGACGGGTTCAAGGCGCTCGACGAGCTGAGCTTCTACGTCGATCCGGGCGAGCTGCGCGCGATCATAGGACCCAACGGGGCCGGCAAGACGACGATGATGGATGTCATCACCGGAAAGACGCGGCCCGACACCGGCAAGGTCTTCTTCAAAGGCTCGGTCGATCTGACGAAGCTGGACGAGGCGGAGATCGCCAATCTCGGGATCGGCCGGAAGTTCCAGAAGCCGACCGTCTTCGAAAGCCACACCGTCTTCGAGAACCTGGAGCTTGCGCTCAAATGCGACCGCACGGTACGGGCGTCGCTGCTGTTCAGGCTATGCGGCGAGCATAGGGACAAGATCGACGGCGTCCTGGAGACCACGGCGTTGACGCACCTTTGCGATGCCCCGGCAGGATCGCTTTCGCACGGCCAGAAGCAGTGGCTGGAGATCGGCATGCTGCTGATCCAGGACCCGGACCTGCTGCTGGTCGACGAACCGGCCGCCGGCATGACCGATGCCGAGACGGCGCAGACGGCGGCGCTGCTGCGCGAGATATCGAAGACCCATTCCCTCGTCGTCGTCGAGCACGACATGGAGTTCGTGCGCGCGCTGGAAAGCAAGGTCACCGTGCTGCACGAAGGGTCGGTGCTTGCGGAGGGGTCGCTCGAAGCGGTGCAGCAGGACGAGCGCGTCATCGAAGTGTATCTGGGGCGATAACGATGCTGGCCGTGCGCGACGTCGATCTCTATTACGGCGCCAGCCAGGCGCTCCGGAAGGTGTCGCTGTCTGCGAAGAAAGGCGCGGTCACCTGCGTGCTCGGCCGCAACGGGGTCGGCAAGACCAGCCTGCTGCGGGCCATCGTCGGCCAGCAGCCGATCGCGCACGGCGGCATCGACTGGGAGGACGCTCCGATCTCCGGCCTGCCGACGCATGCGCGCACGCGGCGCGGCATCGCTTTCGTGCCGCAGGGCCGCGAGATATTCCCCCTCCTCACCGTTGCAGAGAACCTCAGGACCGGCTTCGCGCCGCTGCCACGGAGCCAGCGCAGCATCCCCGACGAGATTTTCGATCTGTTTCCGGTCCTGCGCGACATGCTGCGGCGGCGCGGCGGCGACCTCTCCGGCGGGCAGCAGCAGCAGCTCGCGATCGCGCGTGCGCTGGTGACGCGGCCGCGGCTGCTCATCCTCGACGAGCCGACGGAGGGAATCCAGCCGTCGATCATCAAGGACATCGAACGGGTCATCGGCCTCTTGCGCGATCGCGGCGAGATGGCGATCCTGCTGGTCGAGCAGTATTTCGAGTTCGCCCGCAACCTCGCCGACGCTTTCGCGGTGATGGAGCGCGGCGAAATCGTCCTTTCCGGAAGCCGCGACGAGATGGTGGAAAAGGATGTACGGCGTTATCTCACCGTCTGACCGACTCGCGCTGGCGCCGCCGTTGTCAGGCGTGTGCGGCGTGGCGCGCATCGGCTATGCCGCCGCGGACGGCGTCAGCAGGCTCGCCGTTCTCGAGCAACAGAGTCCGCTCCGCGTGCTGTTTCCGCGCCCGGCTGCCGGAGACCCCCCGGTCGCCGCGCTGGTCACGACCTCTGGCGGACTGGTCGGCGGCGACCGGCTCGATGTCGCGGTCACCGTCGGCCGGGGCGCCCGCTTGCTCGCGGTCGCCCAGGCGGCGGAGAAGGTCTACCGCTCGCTCGGCAGCGACTGCGTGGTCGAGATCGCGCTCGACGTGGCCGACGGCGCCTGGCTCGAATGGCTGCCGCAGGAGACGATCCTGTTCGATGGCGCGCGCCTCCGCCGCAACACGGCATTGGACGTCGCCGGAAACGGCCGCACGCTGGCTGGCGAGATGCTCGTCTTCGGCCGCGTCGCGCGCGGCGAGACGATGACCTACGGCCTCGTCCGGGATGGCTGGACGGTGCGGCGCGATGGGCGGCTGGTCTGGGCCGACGCGCTGCACATGGCAGGCGACGAAATTCCTTACAGCCTGAATGCGGCCGCCGGCTTTGCGGGCGCGCGCGCTTATGCGACCGCCATTTACGTCGGGCCGGACGCGGCGGATCATCGCGGCCTGGCGCGAGAGGCTGCGGCTTCGCCTGGGGTGCGGTCCGGCGCCACGCTGTGCGGCCCGGTTTTGATCGCACGCTGGCTGGGCCGGGAGCCCGCCGACGTGCGCCGCGCCTTCGGCGCCTATTGGATGCGGCTTCGCGCGGCGGCCGGCGGCCTCGCGCCGCGATTGCCGAGGCTATGGCATGTTTGAAGCGAGGGAGGACAAACGGTGCACCTGACGCCGCGTGAGAAGGACAAGCTTCTCGTCGCCATGGCCGCGATCGTCGCGCGCGGGCGTAAGGAGCGGGGCGTGCGGCTCAACTATCCCGAAGCGGTTGCGCTGATCGCCGACTATGTCGTCGAGGGTGCACGCGACGGCCGCAGCGTCGCCGAACTGATGCGCGACGGCGCGACGGTGCTCAGCCGCGACGACGTGATGGAGGGCGTTCCCGAGATGCTGCACGAGATCCAGGTCGAAGCGACCTTTCCCGACGGCACGAAGCTGGTCACGGTGCATGAGCCGATCCGGGCGAGGGTCGTCCGATGATCCCCGGAGAGGTCTTCTGCAAGGAGGGCACGATCGTGCTCAACGAGGGGCGTGAAACGCTGTCCCTCACGGTCGGCAACACCGGCGACAGGCCGATCCAGGTCGGGTCGCACTATCATTTCCATGAGACGAATGCGGCGCTGGACTTCGACCGCGAAAAGGCGCGCGGCTGCCGTCTCGATATCCCTGCGGGCACGGCGGTGCGCTTCGAGCCCGGCCAGAGCCGTGACGTGCAGCTCGTCCGCTATGCAGGCGCGCGCAGGGTTTACGGCTTCAACGGCCGCGTCAACGGGCCTTTGGGGGACTGAGGCGATGGCATTCGAAATCGACCGCCAAGCCTATGCCGCCATGTTCGGCCCGACCACGGGCGACCGCGTGCGTCTCGCCGACACGGACCTGATCGTCGAAGTGGAAGCGGACCGCACCGTCTACGGCGAAGAGGTGAAGTTCGGCGGCGGCAAGGTCATCCGCGACGGCATGGGGCAATCGCAGGCGAGCCGGGCCGAGGGCGCGGTCGATACCGTCATCACCAACGCCCTGATCCTCGACCATTGGGGGATCGTCAAGGCCGATATCGGCATCAAAGACGGCAGGATCGCCGGTATCGGCAAGGCGGGCAATCCCGACGTCCAGCCGGGCGTCGACATCGTCATTGGACCCGGCACGGAGGCGATCGCCGGGGAAGGTCGCATCGTCACGGCGGGCGGGATCGACGTGCATATCCATTTCATCTGCCCGCAGCAGGCGGAAGACGCGCTGATGAGCGGCGTCACCACCATGATGGGCGGCGGCACCGGGCCGGCGGAAGGCACCAACGCCACGACCTGCACGCCGGGCCCGTGGCATCTCGCACGCATGCTGGAGGCGGCGGAAGGGCTGCCGGTCAATCTCGGCTTCTTCGGCAAGGGCAATGCGACATTGCCCGCTGCGCTGCGCGAGCAGATCGAAGGCGGGGCCTGCGGCCTCAAGCTGCATGAGGATTGGGGCACCACGCCGGCCGCCATCGACGCCTGCCTGACGCTGGCCGGCGAGACCGACGTCGCCGTGACGATCCACACCGACACGCTCAACGAGTCAGGCTTCGTCGAGAACACCATCGCCGCCTTCAAGGGCCGCAACATTCACGCCTTCCACACCGAGGGCGCCGGCGGCGGGCACGCGCCCGACATCATCAAGGTGTGCGGCGAGGCGAACGTGCTGCCGTCCTCGACCAACCCGACCCGGCCCTTCACCGTCAATACGGTGGACGAGCATCTCGACATGCTGATGGTCTGCCACCACCTCGACGCCAACATTCCCGAAGACGTGGCTTTCGCCGAAAGCCGCATCCGGCGCGAGACGATCGCCGCCGAGGACATCCTGCACGACATCGGCGCGTTCAGCATGATCGCATCGGACAGCCAGGCGATGGGAAGGGTCGGCGAGGTGCTGATCCGGACCTGGCAGACCGCGCACAAGATGAAGGCGCAGCGCGGGCGGCTGCCGCAGGAGAGGGGCGACAACGACAACTTCCGGGTCAAGCGCTACATCGCGAAATACACGATCAACCCGGCGCTGGCGCATGGCATCGCCGATCACGTGGGTTCCGTCGAGACCGGAAAGTTCGCCGATCTCGTGCTATGGAAGCCGATGTTCTTCGGCGTGAAGCCGGACCTCGTGCTGAAATGCGGCAGCATCGCCGCCGCCGCGATGGGCGATCCCAACGCATCGATCCCGACGCCGCAGCCGGTGCACTACCGGCCGATGTTCGCCGGTTATGGGCGCGCGCTGCAACGGAGCCGCATCAGCTTCGTGTCGGCCGCCGCGCACGGCGCGGGAATTGCGGACAGGCTCGGCCTGGCGAGCCATGTGCTGCCGGTGCGCGGCATCCGCACGATAGGAAAGAAGCAGATGATCCACAACGACGCGACGCCGCACATGGAAGTCGATCCCGAAACCTATCAGGTGCGCGCCGACGGCGAGCTTCTGACCTGCGAGCCGGCGGCGGTGCTGCCGATGGCGCAGCGGTACTTTTTGTTCTGATCATGCTGAAACGGGCAACGCAGGTAGAGCACGACGGCCATTGGCCCGCCGACCAGGCGGTCGGCCGGGTGACATTGGCCTATGACGACCGGCATCGCCGCCGCCTGAAGCTGCGGACCGAGAACGGGACGGACTTCCTGCTCGATCTCGGCCGCGCCGCGCTGCTGCGCGACGGCGACGGGCTACGGCTGGAAGACGGCGGCTGGATCGCGATCGCCGCCGCGCCGGAGGACGTCGTCGATGTGCGGGGCGGGACGCCGCGTGCGACCGCTCGCCTCGCCTGGCATCTCGGCAACCGCCATCTTCCGGTGCAGATCCTCGATGACGGCGCGATCCGCTTCCGCTACGACCATGTCATCGAAGACATGGTGATCGGCCTCGGCGGCAACGTCGAGCGGAAATCCGCGCCCTTCACGCCGGAAGGCGGCGCCTATGCCGAGGGCAGCGCGCACGGGCACGACCACGGGCACCGTCACCATCATCACGGCCATGAGCATGACTGAGGGACTATCCGCGGCAGGGGTATACAGGCTGGCGGTCTGGCTATCGCCGGCCTTTCCCGTCGGCGCCTACACCTATTCCTCGGGCATCGAGCATGCGGTGGAGAGCGGATTCGTCGCCGATCCCGCTAGCTTGTTCGACTGGGTGGCGGCGATGCTGCGGGTGGGCCAGGGGCGGGTCGACGCCGACTTTTTTCGCGACGCCTATGCCGCGATGCACAGCGGCGACGCGGATGCAATTGCCGAGGTGACGGCGCTGGCCGACGCGATGCGCGGAACGGCGGAGCTGGCGCTCGAAAGCGCGGCCCAGGGCGACGCCTTCCTCGCCGCGGCGCGCGCGGCCTGGCCGGAGCCGCGGCTGGACGAATTCGCGGCGCTCATCGTGGCGCTCGGCCGGAAGCCGGCCTATGCAGTCGCCGTGGGCGCCACGGCGGCGACCCACGGCGTGCCGCTTCGCGAAGCCTTGACGGCCTTCCTGCACGCCGTCGCGGCAAACCTGGTGTCGGCGGGCCTCAGGCTGATCCCGCTCGGGCAGACTGACGGACAGCGCGTCACCGCGCGGCTCGAGCCGGACGTGGTCGCTGCGGCCGAGGCGGCGATGCGGCGGTCGCCGCAGGACCTCGGCGCGGCGACGCCGATGGCCGACTGGATGTCGATGCAGCACGAAACGCAGTACACGAGGTTGTTCAGATCATGAGCCGAAGCATGCACGGACCGTTGCGCGTCGGGATCGGAGGGCCGGTGGGATCCGGAAAAACCGCGCTGACCGATTCCCTCTGCAAGCGGTTGCGCGAGGTTTACGACGTGGCCGCGATCACCAACGATATCTATACGAGAGAGGATGCGGAGTTCCTGACCCGCAGCGGCGCCCTGTCGCCGGAGCGCATCCTCGGCGTCGAGACCGGCGGCTGTCCCCATACCGCGATCCGCGAGGATGCGTCGATGAACCTCGCGGCGGTGGCGGAGATGACCGGCCGCTTTCCCGGCCTGGAAATCGTCTTCATCGAATCCGGCGGCGATAACCTCGCCGCCACCTTCTCGCCCGAGCTGGCGGACATCACGCTCTACGTCATCGACGTGTCCGCGGGCGACAAGATTCCCCGCAAGGGCGGCCCCGGCATCACCCGCTCCGATCTGCTGGTCATCAACAAGATCGACCTTGCGCCCTTCGTCGGCGCGGACCTCGGCGTCATGGGCCGCGACGCGAAGCGGATGCGGGGCGATCGGCCCTTCGTCTTCACCAACCTGAAGAAGGGCGATGGTCTTGCCGCGATCGCCGACTTCATCATCGAAACCGGCGGACTTCCGAGCCGCGCGGCGGCATAAAGGGGAGCGAGAGCAATGAAACCATTCCTGCGAACGGCAATGGCGGCAATTCCGGCGGTGCTGTTTGCCGGCGCAGCAGACGCGCATACGGGCCTCGGCCATTCCGGCGGATTTGCGGCAGGGCTCGTCCATCCCTTCCTCGGGCTCGACCACCTCATCGCGATGCTGGCGGCGGGCGTTTATGCCGGATGGCGCGGCGGTGCCGCCTCCTGGCGCATGCTGCTCGTCGCGATGGCCGCGGTCGGCGGGGGCATGTTGCTCGGCGTCGCGGGCAATCCGCCAAATCCGGTCGCGGCAGGCATCGTCGGGTCAGCCCTTTTGCTGGGCGTCGCACTGCTGCTCGATCTTCGGCTCGGACCGGCCTGGGTCATGGCCGCGGCGGTCGCATTCGGCCTGATCCATGGCCACGCCCACGGCGCCGAAATGGCGCTGGAACCGGGCATGTGGACGTATGTCGCCGGGTTGCTGGCGGCAACGGCATCGCTGCTTATCGCGGGCGCGGCATGCGGGGCGGCGGCGCGGACGCATCCGCGGCTCGGCGAGACGGGCATCCGCGCCTTCGGCGGCCTGGTCGGCGCCGGGGCGCTTTTCCTCGCGGTCGGCTGATCCGCAACAGCCGGGTGACGCGCGCCGCCGATCGACGTACCCTGCCGGACGATCGGTGAAGCCAACACGGGCGGCGGCCGATGCCTGGGACGCCCGACGGCTTCGCCGGAGCACAGGGAGAACAGGAATGGCGGCAAGCAACACGCTCAACGGCGGACAGGTCATCGTCGATTACCTGATCCAGGAGAAGGTACCCTACGCCTTCGGTCTCTGCGGGCACGGCAACATCGGCTTCATCGACGCGCTTTACGAGCGGTCGGACGACATCGCGACGATCTCGGTTCACCACGAGACGGTCGCGGGCTTCATGGCCGACGTGTACTACCGCGTCAGCGGCCGGCCGACGGCGACCTTCACCTCCTGCGGTCCCGGCTCCGCCAACCTGCCGATCGCGCTCGCCAACGCCTATTTCGATTCCGTGCCCTTCCTGGCGGTGACCGGCAACGTGCCGACGAGCCAGTTCAACCGCGGCGCCTTCCAGGAGACCTATCGGCAGTACCAGGCGGACTTCCCGTCGACCGTGCGCGCCTACTGCAAGCGCGTGTTCCAGCCGACGCGCGGCGATATGGTGCCGCTCGCGATCCGCCAGGCCTGGAAGACGATGGTGACGGGACGGCCGGGGCCGGTGGTGCTCGACGTGCCCTTCGACATCTTCAAGGAAGGGGCCGAGCAGGCGCCGGACGCCCTGGATTGGAATGCCAACATAAGCTGCCGCTGCGGCGCCGACCCGGAAGGGGTGGAGAAGGCGCTCGACATGCTGCTCGGCGCGGAGCGCCCGGTGATCCTCGTCGGCCAGGGCGTGAAATATGGCGGCGCGGCGGCAGACCTGCTGGCGCTTGCGGAGCGGCTGGGCATTCCCGTCGCTTGCTCCGCCAGCGGCACGGGCGCCATCGACACGAAGCATCCGCTCGCGCTCGGCCTGATCGCACGCAACGGCACCTATCAGGCCAATCACGCCTGCCGCCAGGCGGATGTCCTGCTGGCGCTCGGCGTCCGCTTCGACGACCGCACCTCCAGCTCCTGGCTGCCCGGATATTCCTTCACAATTCCGCCTACCAAGCTCATCCATGTGGACATCGACCCGGACGAGATCGCCCGGAACTATCCCGTGGCGCTCGGCCTCATGGCCGACGTGCGCACCTTCCTGCGCCAGATTTCCGCCGCGCTCGACGCGCGCACGATTACCGAGCAGGTGTCCTCCGCCCGCGCCGCATGGCTGGACAAGATCGCGGGCTACAAGCGGGAGTGGGAGGATTTCGTCGCGCCGGGATTCACCGCGGACACGACGCCGATCCATCCCCAGCGCGCCGCGCACGAGATCGACAGGGCGCTGCCCGAAGATGCGATCCTGGTGAGCGACATCGGCGTGCACCACAACTGGCTGATCCAGTTCTGCACCCCGACCCGGCCGGATTCGCTGATCGGGTCGATGGGTTTCGGCCCGATGGGGTTCGGCGTCGCCGGGGTGCTGGGGGCGAAGCTCGCCGCGCCCGACCGGCCTTGCGTTTCGGTCTGCGGCGATGGCGCCTTCTTCATGCACGCCAGCGTTCTCGGCACCGCCGTGGAGTACCAGCTCCCCGTGGTGTGGGTCGTCTGGAACAATTACGCCTATGCGTCGATCCGCGGGCTGCAGCGTGGTTATCTGGATGGGCGCGAGCTCGCTACCGACTTCAAGAACCCGCAGACCGGACAGCCATACAACCCGGATTTCGCCGCGATGGCGCGTTCGGCGGGCGTCGAAGGCGTGAGCGTGGACCGGGCGGCCGACCTCGCGGACGCAATCCGTGCCGGCATCGCGGCAGGCCGGCCCTACCTGATCGATGCGAATATCAGCGCGGACCTCAACCCGACCGGCGCCGGGGTGTGGGAGCTGCCGGGCCTGGGGTTGAGCAAGCCCGGCTTCGGCAAGCGGCACCAGCCGGGGTGAGGCCGGTCAGGCCTTGATCTGAAGCTCGCGCCGCATGTCGTCGATCGTTTCCTGCTTGGTGCGCGTCTGCCACGGCCGGCGCTTGCCGATCGGCTCGTTCTGCACCTCGGGGTAGACCCTGAGCGCCACGAAGACCGGGCCGGGCTTGTCCAGGATCGCCGGCAACTCGCGCTTGAAATCCTCGATCTCGGTAAAGGCGTGGGCGCGCCCATAGCCCGCGCCGCGGGCGATGGCGGCATAGTCGACATTCTCCGCATTCGGCACGGGCTGCCCGCCGGTCGTGGCGTAGCAGGCGTTGTCGAGCATGAAGTGGTAGAAATTCTTCGGCGCTTGCTCGGCGATCGTGACCAGCATGCCGAGGCTCATCAGGACGTCGCCCTCGGAGTCGAACAGGACTACCTTGCGCTTCGGCTGCGCCAGCGCCACGCCGAGGCCGAAGCCGGCGTGGCCGCCCATGGCGGGGTCGCCCATCGGCAGATCGAGGCTCGGCTTGTCGCTGATCGGCACCCAGTGCCGACCGCCGCGGCCGGGAATGACGACCGCGTCGCCGCGGTGTTTCTTGAAGAATTCGAGCAGTTCTGCGGTGTGCATCATGGCTGAATCTCGCCCGTCTCAGCGGTTGAAGCCGTGGAATTCGTCGGCGACCAGGATGACCACCGGCCGTTTGGTGCGGTCCGCCTCTTTGAAGGCGATGGAGATGCGCGGCGCGTCGGCGTCGCTCTCGACCAGGTAGTATTGCAGGCCGAAGGCATTGATGAAGCGCTCGGTATAGGTGGCGGCGGTGTCCTTGTTGACGCCGTGGCGCGTATAGCCGCGGTAGCCGACCATGAGGACCACCGGAATATCGAGTCCCATCAGCCAGCCGCGGATGGAATCGCCCGACTCCATCATGCCCGTGTTCTGGATCAGGATGATCGGCTTTCGGCCGCCGGCGGAAAGGCCTGCGGCAATCGAGCAGGCATGGCCTTCGCGGCTGACGCCGACGAGGCGCAGGTCGGGGTCCGCCTTCATCAGCAGGTATAGCCAGTTCGTCTCGCTGTCGGGCAGCCAGACGACGTCCGTCACTCCGTTCTGCTTCATCTCCCGGTGCACGATGTCCGGGCTGAGCACATTCGACGATGCGTCGCTCATCGGTGTTCCTCATGGCGCGTGGTTGGGCGGATAGGTGGACCGGCTCTGAGGCGCCCTGCGGCGCGGTGGTCCGGCGTCGGTTGTCTCGCCTATAAGTTCCGTCGCACCGGCGGCGCTGTCAAGCCGAAGCCTGCGCGGCGGCAACAGGGCGCCACGGCGGCCGGTTGCGAAATGCGCAGCGGATGGCTCGAGGGTGGTAGCAAGCTCCCGAATTTGCCCGTAATTCGACTTGGACTTTCCCACTGCCATTATTATGGCGTATGCTGACTCGAAGCCTCAACTGAAGGCTAGGTTCAAAGACCGTCATTCGGTCGATAAGAACAATAAGAATGAGAAAACAGGATATGGAGGAGCACGTTCATGATGCGGGTATTATACCTATCCATGGTGGCAGTATCGCTGGCTGGCCTGGTTTCCGGCAGCGGCGCCGCCCTTGCACAGAAAAGCGGTGGCATTCTCAAGATCTACCACCGCGACACGCCGCCGAGCGGGTCAATTATCGAAGAAGCGACTAATTCCACGCTGTCACCCTATATGGGGGTCTTCAACAATCTGGTCATGTACGACCAGCACAAGCCCACGAACAGTCTGGATACGATCGTTCCGGATCTGGCGACCGAATGGAGCTGGAACGACAAATACACGCAGCTCACCTTCAAGCTGCGCAGCGGCGTGAAATGGCATGACGGTAAGGCCTTCACCGCCAAGGACGTGCAATGCACTTTCGATCTCCTCCTGGACAAGGCCAAGCAGCAGCTTCGTAAGAATCCCCGCAAGGCGTGGTTCGGGAATCTCGACAAGGTCACGGTGGACAGCGAGGGTCAGGCGAGCTTCCACCTGAAACACCCGCAGCCGGCCTTCATCGCGCTGCTGGCGTCCGGTTACTCGCCGATCTATCCGTGCCACGTGCCTCCGGCGAAGATGCGGACGCACCCGATCGGCACCGGCCCGTTCAAGTTCGTCGAGCTCAAGCAGAACGAGCACATCAAATTCACCAAGAACAAGGACTATTGGAAGAAGGACAGGCCCTATCTCGACGGCATCGAATGGACGATCATCAAGGCAGTCGCGACACGGACATTGGCCTTCGTCGCCGGCAAGTTCGACATGACCTTCAACGCGGATATCACCATCCCGCTGCTGAAGGACATTAAGGCCCAGGCGCCCAAAGCCATCTGCGAGCTGCGGACGACGAACGTCAGCACCAACTTGATCGTCAACCGCGACAAGCCGCCCTTCGACAATCCGAAGATCCGTGAGGCGATGGCGCTGACCATCGACCGCAAGGCGTTCAACGACATTCTCGGCGAGGGCCAGCTGGTGCTCGGCGGGGCCCTCCTGCCGCCGCCGGACGGCGTATGGGGCATGCCGCCGGAAGTTCTGCAAAAAGTGAAGGGCTATTCGCCGGACGTCGCGGCCAATCGCGCGGCCGCCCGGAAGATCATGGAAGGCCTGGGCTATGGGCCGAACAAACGCCTCAACGTCAAGGTTGCGACCCGAAATATCGCCACCTATCGCGATCCGGCGGTCATCCTGATCGACCACCTGAAGGAGATCTACATCGACGCCGAGCTGGAAACGGTCGAAACCAGTAACTGGCATGCCAAGGTGGCGCGCAAGGACTACATGGTCGGCCTCAACCTGACCGGCCTCGGCGTGGACGATCCGGACGCGCAGTTCTACGAGAACTATGCTTGCGGGTCGCAGCGCAACTACACCGGCTACTGCAACAAGGACCTGCAGAAGCTCTTCGACAAGCAGTCGATGATGACGGACCAGGACGCGCGCAAGAAGCTCGTCTGGGAAATCGACGCGAAGCTCCAGGAGGACGGCGCGCGGCCGATCGTCGTCCACAACAAGAACGCAACGTGCTGGCACCCCTACGTCAAGGGCTTCACCATGATGACGAACAGCCTCTACAACGGCTGGCGTCTGGAAGACGTATGGCTCGATAAGTAACTGCGTATACGGCCGGCGCCGGCGGTCCGACGGATCGCCGGCGCCGGCCGAAGCGCAGCCATACCGTCCCGTCATGAGAAGCAACCTTGACATTGCTTGCGCCGCGAGGCGCACCGGAGGTGGCCGTTGTCGACTTACCTGGTAAGACGCTTTTTCCTGATGATCCTGACATTGATCGGCATGTCGATCGTCATCTTCGTCATGCTGCGCCTCGTCCCGGGCAATATCGCCGATATCCTGTTCGACTCCGCCGGCTTCGTCGATCCGGCGGCAAAGGCCAGGCTCGAAGCCGAACTCGGCCTCGACCTGCCGATCCCCGTGCAATACGGGCATTGGATGGGCGGCCTGCTCACAGGCGATCTCGGCATTTCCTATGTTTCCGAAATGCCGGCGGCCGAGGAGCTCGCGCCCCGCATCCCGATTACCGCGAAGCTCGCGGGGCTGGCGCTGCTTTTCACCGTCGCCTTCGGCCTGCCGCTCGGCGTCATCAGCGCGGTCAGGCAGAATACGACTCTCGACTACATCCTTCGCATAATCAGTCTCAGCGGCTTGTCCTTGCCGTCGTTCTGGCTGGCGTTGCTGATCCTCATGGCGTTCGTGCGATACTTCGACTGGATGCCGATCTATACCGAGGAGCCGGCGACCCTATGGGATGAATTGCTGCTGCTCAGCGTGCCGGCTGCGGCGGTGGGATTTCGAAGCTCGGCGCTGGTCATGCGCCTGACTCGGTCATCGATGCTCGAAGTCATGCGCCAGGACTACATCCGGACGGCGCGGTCGAAGGGCGCGTCCGAAAACGCGATCAACTACCATCATGCCCTGAAGAACGCGGTCCTGCCGGTCGTTACCATCATCGGCATCGAGGCGGCGTTTCTCATCGGCGGACTCATCATCACCGAGACCGTCTTCAACATCCCGGGCGTCGCTCATTTCCTCGTCGAGGCGATTCTCAAGCGGGATTATCCGATCGTGCAGAACCTCGTGATGCTGATTGCGGTGATCGTGGTGGTGGTCAACTTCGCGGTCGACCTGCTGTACGCGGTGTTGGACCCGCGGATCAAATATGCCGATTAACATAACGATACTCCTGGAAAGGAGCTGACGCAGTGGCGGACATCGACCATAAAGCCGAACTGGCCAAGGCAGGCGCCTTCGTCGAAGGATGGTGGGGCTCGGTCTTCTTCTTCATACGGCGTTATCCGCTGGGGGCGGCGGGCGCCGGCATCATGATCGTCTTCGTTCTCTCGGCGGTGTTCGCGAATTTCATCGCGCCGATGGATCCGCTCCAGACCAACGCCGCGGCATCCCTCGAATCTCCCGACAGCACATATATTCTCGGCGCCGACAAGATGGGCCGGGACAGCTTCAGCCGCATAATCTACGGCGCGCGCGTCTCGCTCATCGTCGCGGTGTCGTCGACCCTGCTCGGCGGGATCATCGGCGTGTTCCTCGGGCTGATGTCGGGTTATTTGCTCGGCTGGTTCGATCTGATCACGCAGCGCCTCATCGACATCATGCAGGCATTGCCGCTGCTCGTCATGGCGCTGGTGATGGCGGCCTCGCTCGGGCCGTCGATCGAGAACACCATCATCGCCATCTCGATCCCGCTGGTGCCGCATGCTGCGCGCGTCGTCCGCTCGAGCACGCTGTCGCTGCGCGAGATGCCTTTCATCGAAGCGGCCCGCGCGGGCGGCATGAGCGAGCTTCGCATCGCCATCCGCCACATCCTGCCGAATACGCTGGCGCCGCTGATCGTTCTGTTCACGGCGCAACTCGGCTCGGCCATCCTCGTGGAAGCATCGCTGTCCTTCCTCGGGCTGGGCGTGCCGGAGCCGCATCCGTCCTGGGGCCGGATGCTGTCGGAGTCGGCCGCGGAATACGTCCGCTCGGCGCCATGGCTGGTGATCTTCCCCGGCATCGCGATCAGCTTTGCGGTATTCGGGACAAACCTGCTCGGCGATGCTTTGCGCGACATGCTCGATCCCAGGCAACGAAGCTGAGCGGGTGCGGGACAATGAAAACGAAACATGCTGCCGGACATTCGAATGGCTGACATCGCAATCGAAAGAATGGAAACAGTCGAGGATAGCGTGACAACAGTCCCCGATCCGGCCGAGACGGTGTTGGAAGTGGATGGCCTCAGCACTTATTTCTTCACCCGCGGCGGCGTCGTCAGGGCGGTGGACGACCTGTCCTTCACGCTCGCGAAGGGGGAAACGCTCGGCATCGTCGGGGAGTCCGGTTGCGGCAAGAGCATGACGGCGCTCTCGATCATGCGGCTCGTGCCGACCCCGCCGGGCCGGATCGTCGCCGGCGCCGTCCGCCTCAACGGCGAGAACTTGCTCGAGCTCGACGAGTCGGCGATGCGCGGCCTGCGCGGCAACGAAATATCGATGATCTTCCAGGAGCCGATGACGTCGCTCAACCCGGTGCTGACCATCGGCTATCAGATCAGCGAAGCCTTGACGCTGCATCAAGGGCTGTCGCGGGCCGATGCCATGAAGCGGGCGGTGGAGATGCTGCGTCTCGTGCGGATACCCGAAGCCGCGCAGCGGGCCAAGGAATACCCGCACCAGCTTTCGGGCGGCATGCGGCAGCGGGCGATGATCGCGATGGCGCTGTCGTGCAATCCAAAGGTGCTCATCGCGGACGAGCCGACCACCGCGCTCGACGTCACCATACAGGCGCAGATCCTCGACCTTATCCTCGATCTCAAGGACAAGCTCGGCACCGCCGTCATCCTGATCACGCACGATCTCGGTGTCATTGCCGAGACGGCGCAACGCGTCGTCGTCATGTATGCGGGCCGGAAGGTCGAGGAGTGCGACGTGGACGGTATCTTCGCCGAGCCGCTGCATCCCTACACCAACGGCCTGTTGGCGTCGGTGCCGCGGCTCGCCATCATGGCCGGCGAAGAAGAAGCGGCCGGCCGCTTGACCGAGATTCCCGGCATCGTGCCGGCGCTGAACGATCTGCCGGCCGGATGCGCCTTCTCGCCCCGCTGTCCCTTCGCGGATGCGCGATGCCACGCGGAATACCCGCCCTACGAACAGAAACGCCCCGGTCATTGGGCGGCATGCTGGCACACGGAACGGCTCTATGGAGGCAAGAATGGCTGAAGTCCAGGCGAGCGAGCGACCGGCGCGCGCCGCACCCGCGCGGGCCAACGCCCCGGTGCTGGAAGTCGCCGGGCTCAAAAAGCATTTCCCGATCAAGAAGGGCCTCCTGTCGCGCACCGCCGGTCACGTCTACGCGGTCGACGGCGTCAGCTTCTCGATCGGCGAAGGGGAAACGCTGGGCCTGGTCGGTGAAAGCGGTTGCGGGAAATCGACCGTCGGCCGCACCGTCCTGCGGCTGATCGAGCCCACCGAAGGATCGATCAAGATCAACGGCACCGACGTGACCAAGCTCGGCAAGGGCGACCTCAGGCCCTACCGGCGCGAAATGCAGATCATCTTCCAGGATCCCTTTTCCTCGTTGAACCCGCGCATGTCGGCCGGCGACATCGTGGGCGAGCTGCTACACGTGCACGAGATCGCCGAAGGGAAGGACAAGGAAGACCGCGTGGCCGGCCTGTTCGAGCGTGTCGGCCTCCGCAAATCGCAGATGAAGTCGTTTCCGCACGAATTCTCGGGCGGCCAGCGGCAACGCATCGGCATCGCACGGGCGCTGGCGCTGAACCCCAAGCTGATCATCGGCGACGAGCCGGTGTCGGCGCTCGACGTCTCGATCCAGGCGCAGGTCATCAACCTGCTGATGGACCTGCAGAAGGAATTCAAGCTTTCCTATCTGTTCATCGCGCACGATCTCGCCGTGGTCGAGCACATCAGCCACCGCATCGCGGTGATGTATCTCGGCAAGATCGTCGAATATGCGGACAAGAAGACGCTGTTCACCAATCCGCAGCACCCTTATACCGAAGGGCTCCTGTCCGCGGTGCCGATTCCCAATCCCAGGATCAAGCGCGAGAAGCGCATTCTCCAGGGCGACGTCCCCAGCCCGGTCAACCCGCCCTCCGGCTGCCATTTCCACACCCGCTGCCCGTATGCCCAGGCGCGGTGCATGGTCGAAGCGCCGGCGCTGAAGCAGATCGCGCCCGGCCACAGCGTCGCCTGCCATTTGCGGTAGGTCTCAGAGGTCGGGACAAGCGGGCTGCGTGCTTCGTCCCTCGACAAGCTCGGGATGAGGAGGCTCAGCACGAGGTTTTTCTTAATGCCACGAAGATTCCCCCTCATCCTGAGCTTGTCGAAGGACGCACGGCATTCGTGCAAGGTACGCAAATGCGATTGCCCTCCCCCGCAAGGAGGGAGGGAGAAACCTTCGTGAACCCGAACGGATGCGTCACACCCAATAGGGATCGACGTTGTAGTAGCGGTGTACCTGCTCGCCCCACTGCCGGTCGTTCATGTCGATTTTTTCGCTGGGCGAATAGGTCGGCGCTTTTTCCAGCACCTCCTTCGACATCGGGACGCAGTAGCCGTTCTTCTCCGTGTCGTATTCGAGCGTCGACCACGGGAGCGGATGATACTTCTCGCCCATGCCGAGGAAGCCGCCGAACGACATGACGGCATACGCCACCTTGCCCGACATCTTGTCGATCATGACATCTTCCACGGTGCCGAGCTTGTCGCCGCTGCTGTTGTACACCACCGTTCCCTGAACCTTGTCCGCCGAGATCAGGCGATGGGTTTCATTGGTATCAAGTTGTGCCATGGGTGCCTCCAGTGCTGATTGGTTCGTGCATCATCAACGGGAGGCAGGGGTCGAATGTTCCAGCCCGCCCGGCCGGAACCCGCCGCCGCGTCTCGCCGTTGGTACCGTAAACCGCCAATTCGGAAAGGAGGCGAACCCATGCCAGCGGTTTCGAAAGCGCAACAGAAAGCGGCCGGCGCCGCGCTCGCCGCCAAGAGAGGCGAGCTGAAGGTGTCGGAGCTGAAGGGCGCCTCCAAGGACATGTACAAATCCATGTCGGAGGCGCAGCTCGAAGAATTCGCCTCGACCCGGCGCAAGAGCCTGCCGCGCAAGAAACGGAGCTGACCGGTTAGAAGACCGAGATCTCGGTCTCCTTGCAGGTGATGAACTCCAGCAGCGCCGGCGTGCCGTTGCGCGTCTGCTCGATGCCGCGCTTGATCGCGGGGATGATCTCGCTCGGCGCGGTCACCCGTTCGCCGTAGCCGCCGAAGGCGCGCGCCATCGCCGCGTAGTCGCCGGAGATGTCGGTGCTGCGGTATTTCTCCGTCGAGACCGGCATGACCTTCAGCTCGATTGCCATCGAGAAATTGTTGAGCAAAATCGACAGGATGGGGATGCGCTCCCGCACCGCCGTCTCGAAGTCCATGCCGGTGAAGCCGATCGCGGCGTCGCCCCAGACGTTGATGCAGAGCTTGTCCGGCTGCGCCAGCTTCGCCCCCATGGCGAGGCCCAGGCCGTAGCCGAGCTGCGTGGTCTTGCCCCAGCCGATGTAGGACAGCGGCGTGTCCGCCTGCCAGAAGGGGGAGAGCTGATCGCGCGGACTGCCGGCGTCATGGGTGATGATCGTGTTCGCACGGTCGACCGTGTTGGCGAGGTCCCAGATCACCCGGTAGGGCGAGAGCGGTGCGTCGTTCGACTGCAGCTTGTGCCGCCATTTCTCGAACCACGGCTTGCGCACCTCGGCGATTTCCGCCTGCACCTTCCCCGCATCGCGCGCCGTGCCGCGGAGCCGGTCGGCGACCGCCTCGTTGAGCGCGTCCAGGATCAGCCCGGCATCGCCGATGAGCGCGTCCTCGCAGGCCACGTCCTTGTTGACGTCGATCGGGTCGAGCGTCGCATGGATGATCGCCTTTCCCTTCGGCATGGTGACGCCGAAGTTGGTGTCGGTGAAGCTGCAGCCGATGCCGAAGATGAGGTCCGCGTTCTGCAGGAAGTGGTGCACCGGCTTCGGCATGGACCGGCCGCCCGAGCCGAGCGCCAGCGCATGCCCTTCCGGAAAGGCGCTTTTGCCGCCGAGGCTCGATGTCACAGGCGCCGCGAGCAGCTCCGCCAGTTTCCGCAATGCATCCCACGCCTTCGCATAGTGGACGCCCTGTCCGGCGTAGATGACCGGTCGCTTCGCGTTCACCAGGGCGGCCGCCACGCGGTCGACATCGCGCGGGTCGGCGCCGGACCGCAGCGTTTTCGTCGGCGTGTAGCTCAGCTCGCCTGGAAGGTCCTGCATCATCAGGTCGGACGGGATCTCGACCATCACGGGACCCGGACGGCCGCTCCGAAGTCGCGTGAAGGCGCGGCGGAAGGCGTGCGGCACTTCGGATGCGCTGATCAGCGGCTCGACCGATTTCGTCACATGCTGGAAATTGAGGGTCGAGTTGAAGTTGGGATGGACATGCGCCTTCCGCGTCGCGTAGCCCATCGGCAGGACCAGGATCGGCGAGGACTCGCCGTAAGCCTGGGCCACGCCGCCGAAGGCGTTCTCCGACCCCGGCCCGTGCTGCATCGCAAAGACGCCGAGCTTGTCGCCGCTGGTGACGCGCGAGATCGCGTCCGCCATGTGCAGGCCGATGCGCTCCTGCCGGCAGATGATGCTGCGGATATCGGCGCGGGCGGCATATTCCAGTACGTGATTCACGGGATAGCCCAGAATCATGTCGATGCCTTCGCGCTTGAGGATTTCGGCAATCGCTTCGACGGCTTTCATTGGCGGCGCTCCTCTTGTTCTGCCGGATGCTCCCTGGATTCGATAGCCTCGCACGAAAGGGCTTCGCGTTCCAATGGCGGAGCGGCTTATCGGCCTCGCGCGGCGCAAGAAGTTTGGCCGGCCCGACGATCGCATGTTACGGTTTGTGCCACGTCAACCGGAGGCAGTGGAACGATGGCCGCTTCGCAGGGAAAGATGTTACCGACCTCACTCGTCGGCTCGTATTCGCAACCGGACTGGCTGATCGACAAGGCGATGCTGGTGAAGAGCCGCGTGCCGCGGGTGCGTATCCACGAGCTCTGGCGCGTCGCGCCGGAATGGCTGGAAGAGGCGCAGAACGACGCGACGCTGCTGGCGATCCGCGACCAGGAGCGGGCGGGCCTCGACATCATCACCGACGGCGAGATGCGGCGCGAGAGCTATTCGAACCGCTTCGCCACCGCGCTCGACG
This sequence comes from Alphaproteobacteria bacterium, assembly GCA_009377445.1. Lineage (GTDB taxonomy): Bacteria > Pseudomonadota > Alphaproteobacteria > UBA8366 > UBA8366 > WHUA01. The sequence continues at coordinate 923,518 of WHUA01000001.1, forward strand.
GCGTCGACCTCGACAACCCCGGCGTGGTGAAGAGCCGGAGCGGCAAAGAGAGCATCGTGCCCCGCGTCGTCGGCCCGATCCGGCGGCGGCACCCGGTCGAGGTCGGGGACGTGAAGTTCCTCCGCGCCAACACCGACCGCCGCATCAAGATGACCGTGCCCGGCCCCTTCACGATGACGCAGCAGGCGTTCGACGACTACTACAAGGACGAAGCGGCGCTGTCGCTCGACTACGCCGCCGCGGTCAACGCGGAGATCAAGGACTTGTTCGCCGCCGGGGCCGATATCGTCCAGATCGACGAGCCCTACATGCAGGCGGCGCCCGACAAGGCGCGCGCCTACGGCCTCGCGGCGCTCAACAAAGCTCTGGAAGGGGTGAAGGGCGAGACCGCCGTGCACATCTGCTTCGGTTACGCGGCCATGGTGAAGGACAAGCCCGCCGGCTATTCCTTCCTGCCCGAGTTCCACGACTGCCCGGCGCACATGATCTCGATCGAGACGGCGCAGCCCTCGCTCGACTGCGCCGTGCTGGAGAAGCTGCCGGACAAGAGGATCATGCTCGGCGTGATCGACTTGTCGAAGCACGAGGTGGAAACGCCGGAGCAGGTCGCCGCCCGCATCCGCCGCGCGCTGCCGCATTGCCCGGCGGAAAGAATCATCGTGGCCCCGGATTGCGGCTTGAAATACCTGCCGCGCGATGTCGCCTACGGCAAGATGAAAGCGATGGCCGACGGAGCGGCCATCGTCCGCGCCGAGCTCGCCTGAGCGGCATTACCCGGTCTTGCGCAGACCTGCCGGCTTGTCCTTGAGCCGGTATTCGGTGACGGTGTGGTTGGCGTAAGGCGCGGGCACCGCCTGCAGCAGCCCCACGGCCGCATCCATGAGGATCATCGCCGCCGTCACGCTGACCGGGCCGCCGGGCATCGCGCGCGGCGGACGGCACACCGAGTAGGGCATGCCGTAGTCGTCGAGCAGCGCATCGCGCAGATCGTCGAGCGTCAGCGCGCCGCGCTTCTCCATCAGCAGCTTGCGAATCCGCCGGTCGCGGTAGAGCGAGTCCGGCGAGGTCGCGCGGTAGGTGTCGCGCAGCTTCGCCTGCGCCGCCGGATGGACGAAGTGATTCGCGTGCGTGATGAGATCGTCCTCGGAGTAGACGCAGAACAGCTCGTCCGGCGCGCATTCGAAGTTGATCGCTTCCCCTGCCGCATCGCTCAGCATCATGTTGCTGGAGCAGGATCGCGGCACGGCCGCCAGCGTGTGGATAGCCAGCGCGAAATGCGAGGCTTCGAGAATTCGGCGGCGGATCAGCGGCAGGGGCACGCCCTGCTGCTTGTAGTCGCGGTCGCAGGCGAGGAAGTTGCCGGTAACGGCGATGCCGGCGGCGTTCAGGCCGCTGCGGGCGAGGCCGCCGGCCTCCGTGAAGGTGAGGACATCGGGTCCGTCCTCGCGCCGGATGCGCAGCACGACGCCAGTGTGGACGCATTCCTCGCGCCAGTCCCAGTTCTGCCCGTGCAGCAGCCGGCCGTCGCGCGACGCCTCCGGCATGACGATGGCGCCGGTGCAGGCGTCGTCCGTTTCAGCCTCCGCCTGCTTGTTCGCGCCGAACATCATCTCGGTGCGCGCGTTGACAATGACGACGCCTTCAAGATCGACGCCGGCGCCTTCGGCGATCCCGCGCATCTCGTCGAGATAGGCCGGGGAGAAGCGCTCGATCAGCGGGATATATTCCGCCGCCAGGGCCTTGGCGCGCGGCCAGGCCACGCCGGACGCCGCAAGCTGCGCCACGTAATAGCCGACGCTGCGTCCGACGCGGTCGGCGGCCTGGCTGCCGTACTGGCGGCCGCGCTCGCGCGGCGGACCGCTCATCTCGATGAGTGGGAAGGGAGCGATCGCCATGCGTTTTCTCCGGGTTCTGCGGTCAGGCGGCCGCGACAGGCTTCCAGGCCGAGATGACGGGCTCGCCCTTGATGAGCGCGCGATGCATCACGCGCGGCTGGGTGTGGTCGATCGTGGTGCGCTGGTGCATGGTGCAGCGGTTATCCCACAGGATCAGGTCGCCGACCGCCCAGTCGTGCGTCCATTTGAGCTTGTCCTGGGTCGCATGCTGCCACAGCTTCGCCAGCAGCGCCTCGCTCGCCGCGTCGTCCAGCTCCACCACATGGCTCGACGGCCACTCGTATTTGCGCCCGAGATAGAGCGCCTGCTTGCCCGTTACCGGGTGGATGCGGACGATGGGATGGGCCGGGCCCTTGATGTCTTCCCGGGTCTTCGGCGCCTGCACGGTAGGGCGGAACCGGCCGGCGGTATTGCGGAGGTTGTCGTGGCGGATGTGCTTGCCTTCGATCTCCTTCTTGAGGTCCGCCGGCAAGGTCTCGTAGGCGAGGTATTGATTGTTGAAGGACGTCAAGCCGCCGCCCTTGACCGGTACGATGTAGGAGAGCAGCAGGCTGCCCGCCGGCGGCACGTCGACGTAGGAGTTGTCGGTATGCCAGTCCAGCTCGCTGCTGCCGACCGCTTCGGTGACCTTCACCGGACGGCCTTCCTTGTCCAGGTTTGAAACGATGCTGATGTCGGGATGCTTGGCGACGCGGTCCGTCTCGCCCGGCTTGTAGCCGGCCTTGATGAAGTAGTCGCGCGACCCGGCCGATTGATGCCCGCCGAAGATGTCGGCGACCGCCAGCAGTTGTTCGTCGGTCAGCTTCTGCTTACGGAACAGCAGGACGAGGTTGTCGGCCCAGGCCTTCTTCAGGGCGCTGCGCACGTCCTGCGGCGATTCCAGGGCAAGGTCGATGCCGCGAACTTCCGCGGCCAGGGCCTTGCCCGAGGGGATGACTTCAAGTGCGTCGACAGCGTTGACCCGAGCCATTTCGTCAATTCCTTCATTCCAGGTTATGCAGCCGGTTTCCGCTTCAGCGCCGTGAGCGGCTCGAACAACGAGACGCCGCGGAGCTTCGAGATCTCGGACGATCCAGTCTTCGGTACGACTGCAATGCCGCGCTTTGAAATCGACGCGTCTAACGCCACCGCGTTCTTGTATTGGCCGACCGTGCTCCAATCGACTCCATCGAGCCACGTGACCGCGATGCCGGGCGGCAAGGCGGCCTCCTCATCGGCGATCAGCAGCAATTCGTTCTTCCCGACGCCGGGCGACTCGGCGACGCCGTCGAACAGGCGGCGGCTCCAATCGGTCATCAGCGCCGGGTCCCAGTCGCCGAACCGTCCGCCGCCGCGCGCTTTGTAGGCCGGGTTGGTAAACACCTCGGCCGAACGGATGCTGTGGACGGCGAGATAGGCCGCCTTCCGCGGGGTGACCGCCTTGAAGCGCTGGGTCGCGACGAAGCCGGGATTGCTCAGCAGGTCGTCGAGCTTTTCCCCGCTGTACCAATGATTCCAGGCGTCTTCCTGGGCCGGGTCCGCAAAGTCGCACGCCACCATATAGAGCATCGCGGCAAACCAATTCGGGGGTGATTTCTCGAAACCTGCCTACTATTCCTACCCCAAAGGCCATTCGTTGTCACATCGGCGTGTGGGCGGGGCTCAGGCGAAGGCGGGCATGATCTCTTCGGCGAAGGTCTGCATGAGCCCCGGCGTGACATAGGCGCTCGACAGCAGGATGTAGCCGACGCCGCCGTCGCGCAGACGCTCGATCATCCCGATGATCTCTTCCGGCGTGCCGATCAGGGTGCCCTGCTCCGCGGCCCGGCGCAGGTCCGGGTCGGACGCCATGCTCGAGACGTAGCTGCGGTCGGCCTTCGTCGCGAGGCGGTTCATGCGGTCGAGCGACTGCATGCGCCGGCCGAGCGCGCGCTCGCGTTCCTCGGCGTTGCGGACGATGGCGATGCCGCGGGCGACGCCGACCGTCATCGGATCGAACCGTCGTCCGCCCGCCTCGACGGCTTCGCGATAGATGCGCAGACGCTCCAAGGTCAGCTCGAAGGTGGCGAACTGATCGAGCAGCAGGGAATAGGCGTCTTCCGCGGCGCTGCGCACGGAATCCGGCCGGCCCGCGGCGAGCCAGAAGGGTGGATGGGGGCGTTGCACCGGCGGCGGCTCGACGATGATGTCCTCGAAGTGCCAGCGCTTGCTGTGATGCGAGAATCGCTCGTCGGACGTGAGCGCCTTTCTGATCAGCGCGATCGATTCATCGAAGCGCTCCGTCGCTTCCTCCAGCGGGATGCAGAAGCGCTGGAACTCGTTCGGCCGGTATCCCTTGCCGACGCCCAGGTCGAGCCGTCCGTTCGACAGCACGTCCACCGTCGCCGCCTGCTCCGCCAGCAGCACGGGATTGTGCCAGGGCACGACGACGACGGCGGTGCCGAGCCGTATCCGGCTGGTTCGCGCGGCGAGGTAGGTCAGCAGGTTCAGCGAGGCGGAGATCTGCGCGCTGCCGGTGAAATGGTGCTCGACCAGGAAGATGCTGTGGAAGCCGAGCCGCTCCGCTTCGACGCCGCCGTCGATGAGCTGCCGGTAGCCGTGGCTGTCGTCCGAATGGGAAAAGCGCAGCCGCTCTGCGGCCTCGCCCGGACGGGGCGCCGCGCCGTGTCCTCCAACCTTGGCGGTCGCGCCGCCGAACAGGCCGAATTTCAAGCTTCGTTCCCTCGGTTGAACTGTGCGTCCGCTATTGCATTCTACGCTAACAGGCGGTTGCGCGGCGGCCAAATTTGCCGGAATGCCGCGGCAGGAGGTACACAGACGCAAGCGCATGTTCCACCGACCGGCGTTCGCCGAGTAAGGATCAAAAGATGAGGTTCAGCCTGAGTTTGCGGCCGGGGACCGGCGACCCGGTCCCGGCCAAGGATATCGCCCGTTTTTCGCAGCTCGCCGAAAGCCTGGGCTATTACGCCGTCTACATCACCGACCATTTCTACATAACGACGCCGAACCTGCATTCGGTCGGCGCCGCCGCGGTGGTCGCGGGCGCGACGGAAAAGATCAAGATCGGCTTTGCGGCCTATCAGGCGCCGCTGCGCCATCCCATCGCCGCGGCGAAGGAGCTCGCCTCCCTCGACATCCTGAGCAACGGCCGGTTCATCGCGGGGCTGGCGGCGGGCTCCTTCGAGCCGGAATTCAAGGCCCTCGGCGTGCCTTTCAACCGGCGGGGCGCGATGCTCGAGGAATCGGTCCGGGCGATCAAGAAGCTGTGGACCGGCGACTGCGTCTCATTCAAGGGCGAGTTCTGGTCTTTCGAGAATGTGACGATTCATCCCAAGCCGATCCAAAAGCCGCATCCGCCGATCTGGATCGCGACCTGGACGGCGGCGCCGAGGGCGGCGCGCCGGGTCGCGAAGTACGCCGACGGGTGGCAGGCGTCCGGGTTGCACACCGACGTCGGCACGATCCCGGAGGGCACGCAGCAGATCGAGAAGGCCTGTGCCGAGATCGGCCGCGACCCGCGCGAGATCGGCCGCGCCTACGTCAACACCGTCATCCAGTTCGGCGCGACGCCGGAAAAGGCGTGGGAGGCGCTGCAGCGCGAGTCATCGGCCAAGCGGGAAAAGCATTTGTGCCTGCTGGGCGAAACGGGCGAGATCATTCGCCGGATCGAAGCCATGCGCGCGCACGGCATGCAGGAGCTCTCAATCCAGCTCGCGCCATGGTCGCTCGACACGATGAAGAAGATCGCCGACGAGGTGATGCCGCATTTCAGGTAGGGTGGATTGCGTCGAGGCACCAATAAAACTCCCTCCCCCCTTGCGGGGGAGGGTCGGGGTGGGGGGTGTGTGACGCAGCCTCGCTCCAGCGTGCTTGCTCTTGACCCCCCACCTAAATCCTCCCCCGCAAGGGGGGAGGACTTGCGAGAGGTCTACTCCGCCTTAGGGATGTCGTGGCGGTCCACGTAGGCGGCGCGATTGAGCTTGCTCGGGTCCGAGCCGGGACGGTCGGATGGCCGGCAGAACTGCATGACCAGCACGTCGGCGCCGGCCGTGCCGGCCCGGAAGCGCGGCGCAGGCTCGCCCGCCTCGACGCGGATCAGGGAATCGGCGCCCATCTCCCTGCCGTCCTGGAGCAGCGTTCCGCCGCAGACGAGTATGTACTGTCCGCCGCCGTTGGATGCCGGCCCTTCGGCCTCGGCGCCGGCGCCCAGACGAAGGCCGATGGCGTCCACCCCGTCGTCCTGCGGCCCCATCAGCGGCTCGCGCGCGACCTCGCCCGGCTTCATCGGGCGCGCGCCGACCTCGAACACGCCGGCGATGTTGCGCCCGGCGCGGCAGGCCATCAGGTGCTTCGAGCCCGGCATCACGAAATGCCCGCCGCTCGCCACATTGCGCAGCGTGAAGAACGAGATGCCGTCGTCGCGCGCGACGATCGGGCCATAAGGCGTAAACGCGTCCGCATATTGGAAGGTGACCGGCTTGACTTCCTTCTTGCCGATATTGCCGTCGCCCTTGACCACGACCTGGAACTGGTCGACGTCGTGGAAATGCGGGTTGATGCGCGCCCCGGCATAGGGCCGTTCGACGAGAAAGGCCTGCGGGCTGTTGTCGACCGTTCCGGGCGAACCGATATAGTCGCGGCGCCTGCCGATACCGTCCTTGCGGACGATTTCCTTGACGCGCGCCTCGGTATTGGCAACTGCCCTCATCGTCGTATCCTCCATCGGGGGCTGGAATGGGCCGGGTTGCAGGTGGCCCGGGCCGATTCTAGCGCAGAACCCGTCCGCGTCAAAGCGGTCGTGAGGGCTTTGGCTTCGCCAGGCCCAGGTTCTTTCGGAGGGTGGTTCCCGCGTAATCCTTGTGAAAAAGCCCGCGCCGCTGCAATTCCGGCACGACGAGGCGGACGAAGCTCTCGTAGGCGCCCGGCATGTGGGTCGCCGCCAGCACGAAGCCGTCGCAGGCCCGGCCGGCGAACCACTCCTCCATCCGGTCGGCGACCTGGCTCGGCGTGCCGACGAAATGCGGCAGCTCCTTGACCGTGCCGCGGGCGCTGAACTTCACGAAGTCGTCCAGCGTCGGGTTCTTCTTGCCGCTGAGCCGCACGACGCGGTCGCGGATCGCCTGCAGGCCGCTGATCGAGGCCAGTTCCGCATCCGTAAACGCCTCGTCCGGCTTCTTGCGGGCGAAGTCGTAGTTGAGCGCCTCGGAGAGAAGGGCCAGCGTGTCGATCGGCCGCGCCAGCCCCTCGATGAGGGCCGCCTGGTCTTCGGCCATCGTCTGGGTCTCGGCCACCGTCGCGTAGATGGCTGGCGCGATGGCGAAGCCGTCGGGGTCGCGCCCGCGCGCTGCCGCCAGCGCCTTCGTCTCCCTGTAGACGCGCTGGCCGAACTCCAGGCTCGGGAAGATCGCGAAGACGATCTCGCCCCAGCGGACGGCGAATTCGCGGCCGCGCCCGCTTTGGCCGGCCTGGATGACGATGGGGCGGCCCTGCGGCGAGGGCGGCACCGTGAATGGGCCGCGCGAGCGGAACCAGCGCCCCTCGTGGCCGAGGGGGTGCACCTTCTCCGGATCGGCGAAAACGCCGCGCTCCTTGTCGAGCAGGATCGCGTCCGCCTCCCAGGTGTCCCAATGGCCGAGCACCACCTCCATGAACTCGTCCGCCCGGTCGTAGCGGCTGTCGTGGTCGGGCAGCCTGTCCGCGCCGAAGTTGGCGGCTTCGGAATCGTTCAGCGACGTCACCACGTTCCAGCCGGCGCGGCCGCCGGTCATCAGGTCGAGGGTGGCGAACACGCGGGCGACATGGAAGGGCTCGTAATAGGTGGTCGAATAGGTGGCGCCGAGGCCGAGGCAGCGCGTCACCGCCCCCATGGCGGCGAGGATCGGGATCGGGTCCATCTTGACGACGCGCACGCCGTTGCGCACCGATTCCCTGTAGTCGTCGCCATAGCGGTCGGGCATGGCGAGCCGGTCGTCGAAGAAGGCGAGGTGGAACTTGCCTTCCTCCAGCGTTCGGCCGATGCGCTGGTAGTACTCGACGGACAGGAAATCGGGCGCGGAATCGGGATGCCGCCAGGACGCGGGATAGTTCGAGCAATTCTGCGCCTGCAGGAATCCGACCATGACCATCTGGCGGTCCGTCATAGAAACGTCCTCACATTCGATCTCGCACGCCGATACTGCGTCAAAGACGTGCGCTGTCCAAGCTCCCGTGTCAGTGAGTTCCATGCGCACCAAGCCGAACACCGCCGGATTTTTCTTGGAGCCGGATCGGTGCGACACTGGCGCGAGCGAAAATACGGATGACGAACATGGACGCGTCTATGCAGGTGGTGCCGAGTGGATCGGCGATCGGGGCGGATATTCTGGGTGCGGACTTGTCGCGCGGCCTCGACGCGGCCACCTTTCGGGCGATCGAAGCGGCCTTCAACGAGCGCTCTGTGGTCTGCCTGCGCGACCAGCATCTGACGGAGGAGCAATTTATCGCCTTCGCCAAGCGGTTCGGCGAGGTCGAGATCATATTCCTGACCCACTACGCGCATCCGCGGTATCCGGAAATCATGCTGGTCTCGAACATCCAGGAGAACGGGCGCAACATCGGTCATGTGGACGCGGGCCGTGTCTGGCACACCGACATGTCCTACACGGCGACGCCGCCGCGCGCGACGCTGCTCTACGCGATCGACGTGCCGGAGGAGGCCGGCCGCGTGCTCGGCGATACGCTGTTCGCCAGCGCGGTCGCCGCCTACGACGGCCTGCCCGAGGCGATGAAGCGGCGGCTGGAGGGCCTCCGGGCGGTTCACCGCGTGTCCGGCCGGCGCAAGAAGACCGGCACCGGCAAGGAGGACAACCCGTTGCGCGACCGGCAGCCCGACGTGCTCCATCCGGTGATCCGGACCCATCCGGTGACGGGGCGCAAGGCGATCTACGTCAGCGAAGGCGAATGCACCGGCATCGTCGGCATGGAGGACGCGGAGGCGCTGCCGCTGCTGGCGGACCTCGCGCAGCGGATCATCCGGAAGGACTACCAGTACCGGCACCGCTGGCGGAAAGGCGACGTGCTGATCTGGGACAACCCGGCGGTGCAGCACATCGCTTTGCGCGACTACGAATGGCCGCGGCACCGGCGGCTGATGCACCGCATCACGGTCGGCGGCTCGGCGACCTATTAGCGCGACTGCTTGCCCCATCCGGCGCGGACCTTCATAAAACGACCCCTCTGCCAAGCAAGGACTGGATGTTTTCGTCATGACACAGAACAACGAGCCGCCCCTCACGGGCCTCCGGGTGATCGACGCGGCGACCGTGATCGCCGGGCCGACGCTCGGCATGCTGCTCGGCGACTTCGGCGCCGACGTCATCAAGGTCGAGCATCCGCGCGGCGACGTGCTGCGCCAGACCGGCTACCAGAAGGACGGCGTCGGGCTGTGGTTCAAGATGGCGAACCGCAACAAGCGCGGCGTGACGCTCAACCTGAGCGAGCCGAAGGGGCAGGCGCTGTTCAAGGAGCTGGTCAAGACGGCGGATGTCCTGATCGAGAATTTCCGCACCGGGACGATGGAGAAATGGGGCCTCGGCTGGGAGGACCTCAAGGCGGTCAATCCGCGGCTCGTCATGGTTCGCGTTACCGGCTTCGGGCAAACCGGTCCCTACCGCCACCGCCCCGGCTTCGGCACCATCGCCGAGGCCTTCAGCGGTTTCGCGGCCATCACGGGCGAGCCGGACGGCCCGCCGACGCTGCCAAACTTCGGCCTCGCCGACGGCATCGCCGCCGCCTACGGCACCTTCGCGGCGATGTTCGCGCTCTACCACCGCGACGCGAAGGGCAGCGGCAAGGGGCAGTATATCGACCTCAGCATCTACGAGCCGATTTTCCAGGTGCTTGGGCCGCAGCCGATGCAGTACGACCAGCTCGGCGTGGTGCAGGAGCGCTGGGGCAACCGCTCGAAGAACAATGCGCCGCGCAACACTTACCAGACCAAGGACGGCCATTGGGTCGCGCTGTCGACCAACTCGCCGGCCATCGTCACGCGCGTGCTGACGCTCTGCGGCGGCAACGCGGCCGCCGAAGACCCGCGCTTCCAGACGCCGCAAGGCCGCGTCGCCCATATCGAGGAGGTCGACGGCATCGTGAGTTCCTGGATCGGCGCGCGCACGCTCGACGTCGTGATCGATGCATTCGAGAAGGCCGAGGCGGCGATCGGCCCGGCCTACACCATCGCGCAGATCTTCGACGACCCGCAGTACAAGGCGCGGAACGACATCGTCGAGGTGCAGGACGAGGATCTCGGTCCGGTACGGATGACGAACGCGTTCCCGTACCTGTCCGAGACGCCCGGTAAGATCCGCCACGCGGGGCCGCGCAAAGGGCAGCACAACGATGAGATATTGTGCGGCGAGTTGGGTCTGACGGCGGAGGAGATCGCGAAGCTACGCGAGGAGGGCGTGGTTTAACCTGACCACACCCGACGTCATTCGCCGACTTGATCGGCGAATCTCCTGCGGCAGCCGTGGACTCGCCGGTCAAGCCGGCGAGTGACGGTTTGTATTTGGAGATGCGGCGATTTTCCGCCGAATCGCCTACTTCGGCGCGTGCTTTCCCGTGAGCTGTGGCGTGTGCCGTCCTTCCGCTCCCTTCTGGTGATGCTCGAGCCGTGTCGTCCGCGCCCAGGTGCGCTTCAGGTCGTCGCGCACGTTGAAGCGCAGACGGCCGAGGCCCTCCGTCTCCAGCTCGACCTTGTCGCCGTCCATGAACGAGCTGAGGCCGCGGTGGTTCGTGCCGGTCGCCAGGATGTCGCCCGGCTCCAGCGGATGGATCGAGGTCACCCACTCGATGCAGCGGGCGATGCTGTGGGCCATGTCGTCGGTGTTGAAATTCTGCTTGAGCTGGCCGTTGACCCAGAGCCGGATCTGCAGCTTCTGCGGATTCGGTAACTCGTCCGCGGTCACCAGGTAGGGGCCGATCGGCGCGAAGGTGTCGCGCGATTTCATCTGGAAGAAGGTGTTGTTCGACGGCAGCAGTCCCCGCGCCGAGCCGTCGATGAAGTTGACGTAGCCGAAGACATACTTCATCGCGTCCTTCTCGCTGACGCGGTTCGCGTGCCGGCCCATGACGACGGCGATCTCGGCTTCACCCTCGAAGATCGTGGCCGGCACGTCGGGCAGCACCATCGTGTCGCCATCGCCGATGACCGCGCTCGACGCCTTGTGGAAGGCGTTGATCGGCGCGGGCTTCTCGAGCGTGCCGTCCTCCATGTAGTTGACGGCCATGCAGTCGATGTTGCCGGGCTTCGGCAGCGGCGGGCGGACGCGCACCTTGGAAACCGGCACGCCCTTGCCGTCGGCCGCCGCCTTTTCGAGCTTCTTGCGGTAGTCGGAGAACCGCTCGATCAGCCCGTTGATCAGGTCGTGCGGCCCGGTGTGCGGAATGTCCTGAACTTGCGACGTCACGTCGACCACGGCGTCGCCCTTGAGCACGCCCAGCTTGAAATCGTCGAAATAGAGCAGCTTCATGGTGTCCTCCCTGTTCGCCTTATTGACGCCCGAATCCCCATCGGGCGCAAGGGAGGACACCGCCGGCTTTCAGCCCCTCGGCTTTTCAGCTCATGTCGAAGAGCAGGACTTCCGCCTCCGTCTTGGCTGTGATGTCGATGCGCTCGACGCCTTCGATTGCCAAGCCGTCGCCGGCATCCGCGCCGGTGCCGTTGACCGCGACCGACCCCCGGACGACCTGGAGCCAGAGCTTTCTGTCGGGGCGCACGTCGTGGCGGACGGTTTCGCCCTCGGCCAGGGTCGCGGCATGGAGATCGACGTCCCGATGGATCGTGACCGAGCCGTCACGCCCGTCGCGCGAGCCGATCAGGCGCAGCCCGCCGCGGCGCGCGTCCGCGGGAAAATTCTTCTGCTCGTAGCCGGGCGTCAGGCCTTCCCGTTCCGGGACGATCCAGATCTGCAGGAAGTGGACGGGGTCCTCCGCGGATGCATTGTACTCGCTGTGGCGGATGCCCGACCCCGCCGACATGCGCTGCACGTCGCCCGGCCGGATGACCGAGCCGGTGCCCGTGCTGTCCTTGTGCTCGAGCGCGCCGTCGATCACGTAGGTGACGATCTCCATGTCGCGGTGCCCGTGGGTCGGGAAGCCGGCGCGCGGGCTGACGCGGTCCTCGTTGATCACGCGCAGCGGCCCGAACCCCATATGGTCCGGATCGTAATAGTCGCCGAAGGAAAAGCTGTGCCGGCTGTCCAGCCAGCCGAACCTGGCAACGCCGCGGTCGGCAGCATGTCTTACGGTAAGCATCGTCTCTGTCTCCTGGTTCGAGGGCGGCTATGGCCGCCGTCCTTGCAACGATATTTGGGCCGTTTCTATTCACGCACAATTGATCTATATTTGGATTCATTATCCATAAATAAAAGACAATAAGGCGCCCCATGGACAAGCTCGAAGCGATGCGCGTGTTCGCCCAGGTCGTCACGCATGGCGGCTTTTCCGCGGCAGCCCGCGAGATCGGCATGTCGCGCTCGGCGGTCAGCAAGCACGTGATGGACCTGGAGGCATCGCTCGGCGTGCAGCTTCTGCACCGCACGACGCGGCAGACCAGCACGACCGACGCTGGGCTGGCCTATTTCGAGCGTTGCCAGGCGATCCTCGCGGAAATCGAGGAGGCCGAGCTGGCGATTTCCGATGCCCAGCAGGCGCCGCGCGGCCAGCTTCGCATCAACGCGCCGATGTCGTTCGGAACGCTGCACCTCGGCTCGGCCATCGCCGATTTCATGCAGCGCTATCGCGACGTTCAGGTGCAGCTCGTCCTCAACGACCGTTTCGTCGATCCGATCGCCGAAGGCTTCGACATCACGATACGGATCGCGGAGCTCGAAGACAGCAGCATGATCGCGCGCCGCATAATGCCGGCCCGCCGCGTGCTGTGCGCGTCGCCCGCATATCTGCGCGAGCGTGGTGCGCCGAAGACGCCCGACGACCTGCGCCGGCACGACTGCCTGCATTACGGCAATCTCACGACCGGCGCGCAATGGAAGCTCACCGGGGCCGGCCGCGATCACTGGGTGCCGGTGAAGGCGGTGCTGTGCGCCAACAACGGCGAGGTCCTGCGCGACGCCGCGCTGCGCGATCTCGGCATCGCCCTGCTGCCGACGTTCATCGCGGGCAGGGAACTGGAGGAGGGCCGCCTCGCCGCCGTGCTGGCGGAATACGAGCCTCCGCCCATCGGCGTCTACGCCCTCTATCCGCCGGCGCGCTACCTTTCGGCCAAGGTCCGGGTGTTCCTCGACTTCCTCGCCGCCCGATTTGCCGAGGATCGCTACCGGGAGATCGCCGGCTAGATCAATCTGCAATCAGGTGGAATCACCTGATTGCAGATAAATTGATCTATCTTAAAAGGTTAGAGCAACTTATCTGCGTCCGATAGGACGCAGGTTGCTCTAGCCCCGCTTCGCCTTGCCGTCGCGGATCGCGCGCCAGATGCGTTCCGGCGTGGCGGGCATCCCGATGTGCCGGACGCCAAAGACCGACAGCGCGTCGACCAGCGCGTTGGCAACCGCCGGAAGCGCGCCCACGTTGCCCGCCTCGCCCGCGCCCTTGACGCCGAGCGGGTTGGACTTGGTCGGCACCGGATTGCTCTCGACCTGGATGTAGCTCAGGTCGTCCGCACGCGGCATGCAGTAGTCCATGAAGGAGCCGGTGAGGAGCTGCCCCGACTCGTCGTAGCGGATGTCCTCCATCAGGATCTGCCCTGCGCCCTGGGCGATGCCGCCGTGGATCTGCCCTTTCAGCAGCAGCGGGTTCAGCACGGTGCCGACATCGTCGACGACGCTGTAGGCGACGATATCGGCCTTGCCCGTCTCCTCGTCGATCTCGACCTCGCAGATATGCGCTCCGTTGGGGTAATTGTTCACATGCGCCGTATAGATGGCGGTCGCGGCGAGCCCCACTTCCATCCCGTCCGGCAGGTTTCCCGGATCGTTGGCGGCCTGCGCGACCTCCTTCATCGTCAGCGTGCGGTTGGTCGCGGGCGTGCTGAAGATGCCGTCCTCGAACGCGACCTCCTCGGTCGGGACCTCGAGCATGTGCGCTGCGATCTGCCGCGCCTTGGCGACGATCTTGCCGGCGGCCATATGCATTGCCGTGCCGCCGATCGTCGCCGAGCGCGAGCCGAAGCTGCCGCGGCCGTCGGGAACCTTGTCCGTGTCGCCCTGGACGTAGCGCATCTCCGCCGGATCGATCCCGAGGTAGGCGGCGGCAAGCTGCTTGTACATCGTCTCGTGTCCCTGGCCTTGGTTGATGGAGCCGGAGCCGATGGTCACCGAGCCGCGGCGATCGAAGCGGATCTCGACCCCTTCGTTGCCTTCGGAGCCTGCGCGCTCGATGGTGTTGGAGATGCCGATGCCGCGCAGCCTGCCGCGGGACCGCGCCTCCCGGCGGCGCTGCTCGAAGCCGTCGTAGCCGGCAAGCGCGAGCGCCATGTCGAGGTTCTTCTGGAACTCGCCGCAGTCGTAGGTGAAGGAAAGCGCGGTCTTGTACGGAAAGGCGTCCGGCGCGATGGAATTGCGGCGGCGCAGTTCCGCCGGGTCGATCCCCATCTCGTCCGCCGCGATATCGACCAGCCGTTCGATGACATAGGCCGCCTCGGGCCTTCCGTTGCCGCGATAGGCCCGCATCGGATTGGTGTTGGTATAGACGGTGGTGACGTCGACATGGATGGCGGGCGTCGTGTAGACGCCGGCCAGCGTGCCGAGATTCTTGATGCCGGAGTTCTCGCCGCCGGCCTGAAGGTAGGCGCCGAGGTTGACGACGTTCTTCACGCGCATGCCGAGGAACTTGCCGTTCCGGTCGAGCGCGAGCTGGGCTTCCGTCACGTTGTCGCGGGCGTGCGCGTCGCTCAGCAGCGCCTCGGACCGGCTGCTCATCCATTTGACCGGCCGGCCGGTCAGCTTCGATGCGTAGAGGGTCAGCGGCACCTCGTTATAGATCGCGGACTTCATCCCGAAGCCGCCGCCGATGTCGCCGGCTATGACGCGCACACGGCTTTCCGGAACGCCGAGCAGGCCGGACAGCACCGAGCGGTAGGGCTGCAATCCCTGCAGCGTTGTGTAGAGCGTGTACTGGCCGCTCGCCGCATCGTAGTCGCCGACGCAGCCGCGCGGCTCCATGCTGTTGGCGCTGACGCGGTTGATGACGAACTGCTGGCTGACCACATGGCCGGCCTTGGCGAAGGCGGCGTCCGTCGCGGCCTTGTCGCCTTCGGTATGGACGTAGCAGATGTTGTCCGGGCAATCCTGCCAGACCTTGTGCGCCTCAGGGTCGAGCGCGCCCGCCGTCGAAGTGACCGACGGCAGCGGCTCGTAGTCGACGGCGATCATCTCCGCCGCGTCCATTGCCTGGTTGCGCGTTTCCGCCACGACGAAAGCGACGTAGTCGCCGACCCGCCGCACCCGGTCGACCGCCAGGGGCGGGTAGGGCGGCACGAACATCGGCGAGCCGTCCCGCTTTTTCAGGCCGTTGCCGCGCGGCATGTTGGCGGCGAAGCGGGACTCCTTCCAGCCCTTGCCGGTGATGACCGCGAGCACGCCCGGCGCGGCTTCCGCCGCGCGCGTATCGATGGAGCGGATCGCCGCATGCGCATGCGGCGAGCGGAGAACGAAGCCGTGCGCCATGTTCGGGAGCGCGACATCGTCGACATAGCGCCCGCCGCCCCGCAGCAGCCGCGGATCCTCGAACCGGGAAACCGACTGGCCAACCGAGAAATCGCCCATGCTGTGCCCCCCTGCCTCGCCTAATGCCGTGCTAATTCTTCACGCCTTCTGGGCAGTTGCGCAAGCGTTGCGCATGGATGCCGCGGACACGCCGTGGCATGACGATATGTATCTGAAATTAAAAGAAAATCGTCACACCCCGGCTTGACCGGGGTGTCCATGGCGCTGTCGTGTCCAACCGAACTCGGCTTAACCACGCAGCCATGGAATGAATCGTGGCATGGCGCGTTGGAGCGCTTACGGAAACGCCGTCCGCACGCCGCTGGCCGGCGGCACCTCCGACACGTTGAGCGCCATCGCCATCATCGTGTAGTAGCCGGAAATCGCGAGCAGCTCGACGACGCCTTCTTCGCCGATCGCGGCCTTCGCCGCGGCGAATTGCGCGTCGCTGACGGCGCGGTCGCGGTGCAGCGCACGGCAGAAGTCGTAGACCGCCATCTCGTCCTTCGACAGGTCCTCCGGAGGCTGATTCGCCAGGATGCGGTCGATCGTGCGTTGCGACAGGCCCGACTTTGCCGCCGTCTTGCTGTGGTGGTCCCATTCATACTGGCAATTCCAGTGCCGCGCCGTGAGCAGGATCGCGATAGACACGAATTTAACCGGCAACTCGCGCTGATACCGGATGTACTCGCCGAGCTTCTGGATGCGGGACGCGAGCTCGGGCCGGCGCAGCCAGGTGGGGAAGGGACCGCCGACGGCGCCGCGCGGCCCGGCGACGATGGCGTCGGCCACCTCGCGCTGTTCCGGCGCCCATTGTTCGGGGGCGAGCTTCACGAAGCGTGGCATATGACTCCTCCGAATTGGCGTTATTGTTTGCCGGCGATGCCCTGGCGGTAGGTCGACGGCACGATATCCTTGACCGAGCTCGCGCGTTTTGCGAGCCAGTAGGATTGCGGCGGCGGCACGATCGCGAATTTCGGGTCGACGCCGAGCTTCTGCGCCGCGTCCATCGGCCAGTTGGGATTGTAGAGGATCTCGCGCGCGAGCGCGATCAAGTCAGCGCGGCCGTGCTGCAGGATCTCCTCCGCCTGGTCGGCGTGCACGATCAGGCCGACCGCCATGCTCATGACGCCGGCCTCCTTCCGCAGCCGCTCGGCATAGGGAACCTGATAGCCGTAGGTAACCGGGCCGTCGCCCACGACCGGCGCGCCCGTCATGCCGCCCGAGCTGCAGTCGATCACGTCGACACCCTTCGGCCCGACGATCTTGGCGAGCGCAATGCTTTCGTCCGGTCCCCAGCCCGCCCCGTCCTGCACCGAGAGGCGCATGAACAGCGGCTTGTGGTTGGGCCAGTTGGCGCGCACCGCCTCGACGACCTCGATGGCGAAGCGCATGCGGTTCAATTCCGAGCCGCCGTAGTCGTCGTTCCGCCGGTTCGCCATCGGCGACAGGAACTGGTGGATCAGGTAGCCATGCGCGCCGTGGATCTCCAGCAGGTCGAAGCCGGCTTCGTCGGCCCGCCGCGCGGCGTTGCCCCAGGCCTCGACGACGCGCGGGATCTCGTCCCGGCTCAGCGCGCGCGGCTCCGGATCGCCCGGGCCGCTGGGCAGGGCGCTCGGCGCGACAAGCTCCCAGGCTTCCCAGTCGTCGATCTCGGGCGACGGCACGAGCGGCTTGCCGCCTTCCCAGGGCCGAAAGCGCCGCGCCTTGCGCCCCGAATGGCCGATCTGAATGCCCGGCACCGCGTCGTGCTGGCGGATGAAGTCGCTGAGGCGCCGGAAGTGCGGCACGAAGGCGTCGTCCCACAGGCCGAGGTCGCCGACCGTGCCGCAGCCGCGGCGTTCCACCTTGGTCGATTCGACGATCACCAGACCGGCGCCGCCGGCCGCGAACCGGCCGGCGTTCATCAGATGCCAGTCGGTGGGAAAGCCGCGCACGCCGGAATACTGATGCATCGGCGCGACCACGACGCGGTTCTTCAGCCGCGCGTCGCGGATCTCGAACGGGGCGAACAGCAGCGGCTGGGTCATCGTTTGTGGCCGTCCCTGCCCAACCGCCCGATCAATGCGTCGGCGTGCCGCGGAGGCAGGTCCGGTGCAGCACCCGCGGATACGTCGCCGCGTCGAAATTCGGGTCGGCGCGGTGCAGCAGGCAGCGGTTGTCCCACATCAGCAGGTCGCCCATGCGCCAGCTATGGCGGAAGGTGAATTCCGGCTTCGTCGCGTGCGCCTCCAGCTCGAGGATCTTCGCGCGGCCGTCCTCGAAGCTCATGCCATCGATGTGCGAGGCATGCATGCCGAGGAACAGCGACGTACGGCCGGTCTCCGGATGAATGCGCGCCAGCGGGTGGCTGTTCGGCGGCGCGTCGCGCTTCTCGTCCTCGGACAGGACGCGGCCGATGTTTTCGCGCGACAGCTCCCAGCTATGCACGACCTTCTTGCCCTCGAGGAACGCCTTCTCGCTTTCGGGCAGCGCCTCGTAGGCGGCATACATGTTGGCGAACATCGTGTCGCCGCCCTTCGGCGGCATGGTGACGGCGTGCAGGATGGTGGCCATCGACGGCTCGGCGCGGAAGGACTTGTCTGAATGCCAGAGCGTCGATTTGACGGTGCCGCTCGGCTTGCCCTCGTCGTCGAGGTTGGAGACGACGTGGAGCAGCGGGAAATCGTCCATCCCGCGGTTGAACTTGGTGTGGCGCTCGAGCGCGCCGAACTGCTCGGTGAAGGCGATCTGCTCCGGCTTGGTCAGCTTCTGGCCGCGGAAGACGAGAAGCTGGTAGCGCAGGAAGGCCTGGTGCACCGCATCCCGCGTCGCCTCGTCGAAGGGCTGGGACAGGTCGAGGCCGATCACTTCCGCCGCCATCAGGCCGGACAGGGGCAGCACCTGGAAGCCTGGATTTCCGTGGTCGGATGCGGTTTCCGTGGAAAGGCCCATGCTCATCCTTCGTATCCTCCCTTGCGCCTGTTGGGGCGGCTCGCCGATGCGACTCTATCGTGGATTGCGCGGAGTGCAAAATGATGATCCGCCTTGGCCTACCCCTGCCCGTCACCACCCGGCTTGACCGCTGGGCAATCGCCTTTACGCATCTTGCACGAATGCCGTGCGTTCTTCGACTGGCTCAGGATGAGGGAGAATCTTCGTGGCATTGAGAAAAAACCTCATGCTGAGCCTGTCGAAGCACGCACCCCTCTTGTCCCAATCGTCGCGTGCACCCGCAATTGCGATTCCCCTCGGCTTGACCGGGTGGTCCACGGCTCGGTCCCATGGATTCGCCGATCAAGTCGGCGAATGACGGTGTTTTTGTGTGGCCCATGGGGCGATGGGACGGTTCGAGCACGGCCGTGCCACACGAGACTGGCGCGTGCTACTCTCCTGGACAACGCGGCATAGGAGCGACGGCCATGAAGATGGGAAAACACGGCGTCTGGTTCCCGACGCATTCTCTCGACAGGGCCGAGTTGGCCAAGCTGGCGCAGGGCGTCGAGCGGTTGAAATACGATGTGTTCTGGTATCCGGAATCGACCGGGCACGAGTCGCTCTCGGTTGGCGGTTTTCTGCTCGGCGAAACGGACAAGCTTGCCGTGGCCAGCGGCATCGCCAACATCTACGCGCGCGACGCCTTCTCGGCGATGGCCGGGCACAATACGCTGAACGCGCTCTACGGCGACCGCTTCGTGCTGGGCCTCGGCGTCTCGCACGTCCCGCTCGTCGAGGGCCGGCGCGGCCATAGATACGGCAAGCCGCTCGGGACCATGCGCGCCTATCTCGACGCGATGGCGGCGGCGGATGTCGCCGTGAAGGCGCCGGGGCGCAATCTGGTGCTGGCGGCGCTCGGCCCGAAGATGCTGGCGCTATCGCGCGACAAGACCGACGGCGCGCTGCCCTACAACGTGACGCCCGAGCATACGGTCGAGGCGAAGGCGATCCTCGGCCGCGACCGCTGGCTCTGCGTCGAGCAGATGGTGTGCCTGACCGGCGACGCCGGCACGGCGCGCCAGGTGGCGGGGAAAACGCTCGCGCGCTACATGGTCATGCCGAACTACCGCAACAACTGGCTGCGTCTCGGCTTCGGCGAGGACGAGATGACGGGAAGAGGAAGCGACCGCTTCCTCGA
Source organism: Alphaproteobacteria bacterium (assembly GCA_009377445.1). Taxonomy (GTDB): domain Bacteria; phylum Pseudomonadota; class Alphaproteobacteria; order UBA8366; family UBA8366; genus WHUA01. The sequence continues at coordinate 943,209 of WHUA01000001.1, forward strand.
CGCGATGGTCGCCTGGGGAAGCGCAGCTACGATCCGTGCGCGGGTGAAGGCGCACTTCGATGCCGGCGCGACGCATGTGTGCATCCAGCCGCTGAACCCCGACGGCAGCGCCGCGCCGGATTGGAAGGCGCTGGAGGCGCTTGCGCCGGCCGCCTGAGCCACGCCGGTTTGCCCGCCGCCGGCTTTCCGGAGATGATGCGGGAAAGGAAGGAGGGTTCAAATGGCGCTCAACCTTCGCACGCTGCACCCGCTATACGGCGTCGAGGTCGTCGGCGTCGACGTGGCGAAGCCGGTCGGCGACACGGTTTTCGCCGAGATCCGCGCCGCGCTGGACGAGCGCTCGCTGCTGCTGTTCCGCGGCCTCGACATGACGGACGAGCGGCAGATCGCGTTCAGCGAGCGCTTCGGACCGCTGCTGCGGGCGACCAGCAACAATCCCGGCGGCGGCACGCCCTTCTCCCGGCAATCGAACCTCGACGTCAAATCCGGCGCATTCATCCCGGCCGGCGACAAGCGCATGCGCTATCAGAAGGCGAACGAGCAGTTCCATTCCGACGGCTCCTACCGCGTCGTGCCGGCGCTCTGCTCGCTGCTGTCGGGCCGGGTGGTTCCGCCGGAGGGCGGCGCCACGGAAATCACGACGATGCGCGGGGCGTGGGACGCATTGCCGGAAGCGAAGCGCCGGCCGCTCGAAGGGCTGGTCGCGGTCCACAATCTCTATCACTCGCGCAGCCTCGTGGACCCGACCGTGATGAACGAGGTGCAGAAGAACGAGACGCCGCCGGTTCGCCAGGCGGTCGTGCGCAGCAATCCGGTGAACGGCCGGAAGACGCTGTTCATCGGCGCGCACGCGTCGCATATCGTCGGCTGGCCGGTCGAGGAAGGGCGGGCGCTGTTGAACGAGCTGATGGCCTTCTGCGCGCAACCGCAGTTCGTCTACCGCCATGAATGGCGTGAGGGCGATCTTCTCGTCTACGACAACCGCTGCCTGCTGCACCGGGCGACGCCCTACGACATCGCGCGCTACAAGCGCGTCCTGCAGCGGACGACGGTGTCGGACTCGGGGCCGACGGCGCCGCAGGAATAGCGCCGCCGTCTCAGTCCGCGCTCATCGCCATCGGCCGGTCGTGCAGCTCCTGGAGGCGCGGCAACACTTCCTTCGAGAACAGCGTCAGGTTCGCGACCGTGTCCGCGTGCGACAGGTTTCCGCCTTGTCCCATCATGAGCAGGTGCCCGAACCCGCCGGTCAGATCGTAGAAGCGCGCGATCTGGTCGTAGACCTGGTCCGGCGTGCCGGCGAACACGCTGCACGCGTCGACGAAATCCCGCACCGTGGCCTTCTTCTGGTCGATCAATCGGCCGTCCGGCGTCTTGAGGGGGCGGTTCCCGGCATTGGGCCCGGCGCGGATGGTGGCGATCTCGGCCGGGATCTTTTTGTAGCCCGGCGGGCTCGCGAACTCCTTCGCCACGATGGGGCTGGTGCGGATGTAGTCGGCGATCTGGTCGGCGCGGCGCAGGCCTTCTTCCTCCGTATCGCCGACGCCGACGACGGCGCAATAGGCGAAGCGGTCGATCGTCGGCGTCCAGCCGGTCGCGCGCGCACGGTCGCGATAGGCTTTGAACAGGTCTTTGGCGATCACGCCCGAGATCAGGGTCGCGATGACGTGACGTTGGTCGGCGATGCGCGGCGCGCTGCTCGGGCTCGTCGCCGTCACCCAAACCGGCGGATGCGGGTCCTGATACGGGCGCGGCCAGATGTTGACCTTGCGGTAGTGGTAGTTCTGGCTCTCCCAACTGAACGGGCCGTCGCGCGTGGACATCGCCTTGAGGACCAGGTCGTGCGCTTCCCAGAAGCGCTCCATCTGGCCGACCGGCCGCGCGTTGGTGGGCGCGATCTCGTAGGGCGAGCCGCGCACCAGGCCCATGTCGAGCCGGCCGCGAGAGATCACGTCGATCATCGCCATCTCCTCGGCGACGCGCACCGGGTTTGGCCGGTTGGCGATCGGCACGCCGAGCGCCAGCAGCCGCGCCTTCTTCGTCGTGCGCGCCAGGATGGCGAGCGGCAGCGAGCAGGCCGGGTTGACGCAGGTCGCCGTCGCGTGATGCTCGTTGACCATGATGTTGAGGCCGAGCTCGTCGCACAGCACCCACTCGTCGAAGAAGCGCTCGTAGAGGTCGGCGCCCAGGACGGGGTCGTACTCCCGGTTGGGGATGCTCACGCGGAGCGAGGGTCGCCCTTCCCAGACCTGCGGGTAGGGCATCTCGGAAAAATGATAGACCTGCATTTGAGTCTTCCTCCCTCAGCCTTCGATGAAGGCGCGCACCTGATCCGCGCTCGACTGCGGCTGCTCGATTTGCGGATAGTGGCCGGCGTTGGCGATGGTCTTGAACCGCGCGCCGGGGATACGCTCGGCATAGGCGCGGCCATACTCGGGACTGACGATGCCGTCCCGTTCGCCCCACAGGACCAGCGTCGGGATCGCGATCCGGTGCAGCCAGCGCGTCAGCACCGGATTGTGCATGTAGGGCCGCCAGCCGTAATGCGCGAAGGCCTCGCGCGTGCGGACGATTCCCGTCAGCGTCCGGTCGTCGAGTTTCATGAGGTCGCGCTGCCGGCCTTCCGGGTTCGCCCACTTCATCTTTTCGAGCAGCCCGGCATCCGTGTTGTGGAAATCGGCGATGTCGCGGTCCGTCGGGCCGCCGAGCCGGATGCCGAGCGGGTCGATCAGCACCATGCGGCCGATGCGCCGGCTGCCGCGCACCGCCATCTCCGCCGCGATCCAGCCGCCGAAGGAGGCGCCGATCAGCACAGCGTCCTTAAGATCCAGCTCGTCCAGGAAATCGAGGTAGAAATAGGCGAGGTCGTCGACCGAGTCCCAGCCCTTGGGAAAATCCGAATGGCCGAAGCCCGGATGCCAGGGCGCGAGCACGTCGTATTTCTGCTTCAGGAGGGCGAGGAACGGGTCTTCGTCGACGAAGCCATCGCCGGGGTGGAGGTAGAGGACCGGGCGGCCGCTCCCTTCCCGCCACAGGTCAATTCCGTTGCCGCGTATCGAAAGTCTCTGCATGCCGGTTCCGGGGCCCTCGGGGTCATGGATCTAGCCCCTAAATTGGGCCGCCGGGCGAGCCGGAGTCAAATTGCCGGGCCTTCGCCACTTTCCGGGTGGACATGCAGAAACGGCGGAGAGCTACGCCGGGCGCTCGCCCTTGATCTGGACGCGGTGCATCATCCGCCGGCTCGCCGGATCGAATCCGTCGCGCCGGTGAAGCACGCATCGGTTGTCCCAGACAAGCACGTCCCCCTCGCGCCAACGATGCGTCCAGGCGAAGGAGGGTTGCGACGCATGCGCCCACAGCCGGTCCAGCGTCGCCTCGCTGTCTTCCAGGCAGAGGCCGAGGATGCAGCCGTTTCGCCTGCGGCCGAGATAGAGGCATTTGCGTCCGGTGACGGGGTGCGTGCGGACGACCGGATGGCGCGCGCCCGGCGCCTCGCGCGGATCGGCGACCTCCTCGAAGCCTTTCCGCATCTGCCCGGCGCTGTTGTAGGTCTCGTCATGGACCATCAGCCGGCCCTCGATCTTCGCGTGCAGGTCGTGGGGCAGCGTGTCGTAGGCGCGATATTGATTGGCGAAAGACGTGTCGCCGCCGCGGGGCGGGATCTCCCAGGCATGGAGTATCGCGGCGGAAACAGGTGTTTCCCGATACGACATGTCCGTGTGCCAGATCGCCTCGCCGTCGCCGAGATTGCCGAGCGGCGTGCCGTCGCCCGACTTGAGGTTCGAGATCACCAGGACGTCCGGATAATCGTCGAGATAGGGCTTGCCGATGATGCTCATGCCCGGCGGCTCCAGCTCGCCGAAGCGCTTGCCGAAGGCGATCAGCTCGGGATCGCTCAGGTCCTGGTCCCGGATCAGGATCACGAGATGGTCGTGATAGGCCTGCCGGATGCGCTCGAATGCATCGGGCGAAAGCCTGGTCAGGTCGACGCCCTTGATCTCCGCGCCCAGGGCTTTGCCCGAAGGCAGGACCTCGATCGACGGCGCTGCCGGCATGGATTGGGCCTCCTCGATTTGTTAAGGCGGGCTCCGATCGGATATATGATTGGCGCGCCGCCAGGGCAAGCGGGCCATTCCGGAGACGACGATGACGGAGAAAACGAATCTGACCGAGGCGCTCGCCCGGTTCGCGGTCGAGACGCCGGCAAGCGCGATTCCGGAAGCCGCCTACGATAAAGCGGCGAAGGCGATCGTCGATACCGTCGGCTGCATCCTCGCGGGCAGCGTCGCAGACGTGTCCGAGCCGCTGCTGCGCTATCTCGGGCAGATCGAGGGCGAGGGCAGCCGCCCCGTGCTGGCGACCGGCAAGACCGCGCCGGCCGAGATCGCGGCGATGGTCAACGGCACCTTCGGGCACGCGCTCGATTTCGACGACGTGCTGTCGATGATGCCGGCCCATCCCAGCACGGTCGTGCTTCCCGCCCTGTTCGCCTGCCTGCCGAAGGGCACTTCGGGGCAGGCCTTCCTCGAAGCCTATATCTTCGGCGTAGAGACCGGGGCGAAGATCGGCCTCGGCATCGGCAACGGGCATTACCGGCGGGGCTGGCACGCCACGGGAACGCTTGCTGTCTTTTCCGCCGTCTCGGCCCTGGCGCGCCTGCTCGGGCTCGATGTGGCGACGACACGGGGCGCCTTCGGCGTCGCGGCGTCCACGGCGAGCGGGCTCCGCTGCAACTTCGGCACGATGACGAAGCCGCTGCACGCGGGATGGGCGGCGCGCAACGCGGTCGCCGCGGTGCGCCTGGCGGCGTCAGGCTTCTCCGCCGCACCCGATGCGATGGAAGCCACGGCCGGATTCTTTTCGACCTACGGCACCGAGCAGTCGGACATGGATCGCGCCGTCAAGGCCCTGGGCCGGCCCTTCATCTTCGTCGATCCCGGCCTGGCGCTGAAGAAGTACCCTTGCTGTTACGCGCTGCACCGACCGATCGACGCCATGCTGGCGCTGCGGGAGACGCTGTCGCTCACGCCCGACAACACGGAGTCGATCTTCTGCCGCGTCGCCCCCGGCGCGCTGCGCGTGCTGCCCTATACGAGCCCCAAGACCGGCCTGGAAGGCAAGTTCAGCATGGAATACACGCTTGCCGTGGGCGTACTCGACGGGCGTTTCGACCTGGCGGCCTACGGCGACGAAGGCGTCGCCCGCCCCGGCATCGCCGCGCTGCTGCCGCGTATGCGGAAGGAAGAGAGCGACGGATGTCTCGGCGGCGAGAAAGACCCCGGCGCCCGCAGCTCCGGCACCATCGGTTTCGTCGAGGTCACGGCGCGCCGCCGCGACGGGGCGGAAGAGACGGTCCGTGTCGACAAGCCGACCGGTTCGCCGGAACGGGAGTTGAGCTGGGCCGACCTGGAGGCGAAGTTCTCCGATTGCGCCGGCCAGCCCCGCCTGGCCGCCAATTCCGCGGCCGACAGCTTCGCGGCATGGCGTTCGCTCCGCCGCAGCAAGGACGTCACCGCGTTGCTCGCGCCGCTGTCCTAGAATCCGCCGCCCCGCCGCTCGCTGCCGGAATTCGCGGAAGGCGGCTCGGCCGGTGGCCGGATCAGGAATACCAGCGGCAGCATCAGCAGCATCAGCACCGTCATCAGGCGGAAGTCGTGCAGGTAGGCGATGAACTCCGCCTGCTTGTCGACGATCCGCTGAATGCTGAGCAGGCCCTCCGCATTGTCCAGATTCCAGTTGTCGGGCATCGGCATGAGGTGCAGGCGCTCGTTGTAGATGCTGATGTTCTCCATCAGCACGGAGCGGGCGTCCCGCGTGCTGTGGGCGAGCTGCGCGACCAGGACCGAGACGCCGATGCTGGAGCCAAGGCGGCGGGAGAGGCTGAGGATGCTCGTCGCATCCGGCCGCATGGAGTGCGGCATCGACTGGAAGGATACGGCCAGGATCGATACCGACAGGAAGCCGAAGCCCGCGCCCTGGATAAAGATGGCCAGCACGACGCTCCACATGTCGATGTCCGGCGTGAAGGTCGACATCAACGCCGTCGACAGCGCGATGAGGATGACGCCGCCAGCGACGATCGGCTTTGCCGGATAGCGGAGCATCAGGAAGCCGGCGATCAGCGACGACACCATCGTGCCGACGCCGCGCGGCGTCATGACGATGCCGGCGGTAAGCACGGGATAGCCCATATGGTTCTGAAGGATCGGCGGGATAAGGCCGGCGTAGCCGAAGACCATGAAGTTGAGAAGGAAGCCCAGCAAAAGGCCGATCAGAAATTCCCGATTCCGGAAGACCCGCGGATTCAGATAGGCGTTGCGCGCCGTCATCAGGTGGATGCCGAAGACGTAGAAGGACACGAGCCCCGCCAGGCCGAGCAGGACGATCTCGTCCGAATCGAACCAGTCCTCCTTGTCGCCCCAGTCGAGCATGAGCTGGAAGGCGCCGATGCAGATGCTGAGGAAGATGAATCCGAAGAGGTCGAACTGTTTCCGCGCTTCCGCCTGGCCCGACGGAACGTATCGGTAGATCAGCAGCAGTGCGAGAATGCCGAGCGGCAGGTTGGCGAGAAACACGAGGCGCCAACTGAAGTACTCGGTGAGCACGCCGCCGAGGATCGGGCCGACGATGATGCCACTCATGCGGCCGGTGGTCAGCCAGCCGAAGGCCGTGCCCTGATGCTCGCGCGGAAAGGTGGCGAGCACGGTCTGCATCAGCAGCGGATTGAAGCCGGCGCCGAAAAACCCCTGTATGAAGCGGAAGATGACGATTTCGATCAGCGAATGCGATTGCGCGATCAGCAGCGCCGTTCCGCAGGTGCCGACGATGATGATCATGAAGAGCTGCTTGCGCGGAATCCGCCGGCTGAGCCACGCATAGAGCGGCGTGAAGATGGCGGACGCCACGAGGTAGGAGGTCAGGATCCACGAAATCTCCGTCAGGGTCGCCGAGAGCGCCCCCTGCATGCTGGGCAACGCGACGCTGACGGCGAAAGTATCCAGGCCGCTCAGCATGCCGGCGGGAAGAATGCCAAGCGCGACGGCGACACGCTCGCTGGGCTTCAGCAGGGCTTCCGGTTCGTCTGTGCTGGATGATTGGGCCTCGGTTGCGGTCAAGTATACCTCATCGGTCGCGGCAGCGGGTCCCGCCGGCGCAGATGCCGGGGGCGCGCGGAAAATCACCAAGCGAAAACGGCGCTTGCCCCAAGATGAATGCGGTCAACGCGTATGATCGAAGCGCCAAGCGGAACCCGGCGGAGCGGGACGTGACGCCATTCTACAGCAAATCCCCGTCGGAACAGAAGCGCCGCATGAATGCGTCATCGAGGTCCTATTGTGCGGTCTGGCGTACTGTGTAGAAATCGTGCTTCGCCGCCGTTCTCCGGCGGCAAACGAATTGAACGACGGAGGAATTGCATGCAGTTCCGCGCGGCGGTGATGCACGCGGCGAATGCGCCGCTGACTATCGAGTCGGTCGAGACGGCGCCGCTGGAGCCGGACGACGTGCTGGTGCGCATCGGCGCCGCCAGCATCTGCCACACCGACCTCGAGGTTCTCAGCGGCGAGATTCGCTATCCGATGCCGATGGTGCTGGGCCACGAGGCATCCGGCACGGTGGAGGCGGTGGGCGCCTCGGTGGCTGACGTCCGGCCGGGGGACCGCGTCGTGCTGTCCTGGAACCCGCATTGCGGCCATTGCTATTACTGCGAGAACAACCAGCCGATTCTGTGCGAAACCTACGTGAAGGGCCGCGCCGACGGCGCGCATTTCGACGGAACGCACCGGCTGAAATGGAAGGGGCAGCGGCTCAATACGCTGATGTACATCGGCGGCTTCTCGGAATATTGCATCGTACCATCGCAAAGCGCGATCAAGGTGCCGGACGACATGCCCTTCGACTGCGGCTGCCTGATCGGCTGCGGCGTCATGACCGGCGTGGGCGCGGCGACGCGGGTCGCCCGCGTTACCTGGGGCTCGTCCGTGCTGGTGCTGGGCTGCGGGGCGATCGGCTTGAGCGCCATCCAGGGCGCGCGGATGGCCGGGGCAGGCGTCATCCTCGCCGTCGACTTCGACGACCGGAAGCTCGCGGTCGCCCGCGAGGTCGGCGCGACGCATGTCTGCAACGCCGGCAAGGAAGACCCGCTCGCCGCGGTCAAATCGCTTAGCGCCGGACGCGGTGCCGACTATGTATTCGAGGCGGCGGGCAACGAAAAGGCCTTCCGCGCGTCGATCGAGGGCTGCCGTCCGGGCGGGCAGGTGGTCTGGCTCGGCAAGGTAAACGTCGACCGCGAGGTGAGCTTTCGCTGGGGCACGCTGATGGGCGAGCGTCATATCGTGCGGTCGAGCTACGGCGGCGCACGGCCGAGCGAGGATTTCCCGAGCCTGTCGCGCGCCTATCTCAAGGGCGACCTCAAGCTCGACCACCTCGTGACCGCGCGTATCCCACTGGAGCGGATCAACGAGGGCTTCGACCTGCTGCGCGAAGGCAAGGCGATCCGCACGGTGATCGATTTCGACGCATAGCGCGGTGTTCCGGTCGCGAGCGGCCCCTTGGGGAGTTTGCTATAGTAACCGGCAACAGGACAACAAGACATGCAGGGATGAACGCCATGACCGGAAATGCCGTCTCCTCCGTCGCGCTGGCCGAAGATCTCATCGCTCTCGATGCGGACCGGCTCACCGCCGACGATGTCGGCCAGCTCAAGCGCCTGATTCTCGACCACGCGGCCGTCACGCTGTGCGGCTCGGTGCAGCCCTGGGGCCGCAAGCTCACCGATTGGGCGCGCGCCTATGGCGGGCAGGGCCGCGCGGTGCTGGTCGGCAGCGGCGGCCGGGCGAGCGCGGCGACGGCTGGGCTGGTCAACGGCACCTCCGCGCATGGCTACGAGCTCGACGACACGCACGAGTACTCGCGCAGCCATCCGGGCGCGGTCGTGATCACCGCCGCGCTCGCGGTCGGTACGGAGCGGAAGTCGCCGGGCCGCGACGTCATGGCGGCGGTCGTCGCAGGCTACGAGGTCATGACGCGGCTCGGCATGGCGGCGGGCGCGCTCGCGACGACGCAGACCGGATTCCATGCCACCTGCCTGTATGGACCGTTCGGCGCCGCGGCCGCGGCGGCCCGCCTCATGGGGCTGGATGCGGGCCAGCTCGCGCAGGCCTGGGGCATCGCGCTGTCGATGACCGGCGGGTCGTCGCAGTTCGCCTTCGAGCCCAAGGGCACCATGGTCAAGCGCATGCATGGCGGCATTCCCGCGCAAAACGGCATCGTTGCGGCGCAGCTCGCGAGCCTCGGCGTCGCCGGGCCCGTGCGCGCGTTCGAGGGCGAGCACGGCTTCTTCCATCTCTACGGCCGCGATCCCGATCCGTCGCTGCTCATGCGCCGCGCGGGAGAGCCGTTCCAAATCCACAAGATGAGCTTCAAGCCGTATTCCTGCTGCCGCAAGTTCCATTCGCTGATCGATGCGCTGGAGACGGCAACCGATGGCTTCAAGCTCGATCCGCAGTCGATCGACCGCATCACGGTCTATTCGCCGACCGGGTCCATCGAGAAGCATCAGATGAAACGTCCCGACTCGGTCATGGCGGCGCAGTACAGCATGCCCTACATCGTCGGCGCGACGTTGGCCTACGGATCGCGGCGCTTCGACGCCTACGGCCCGGACCACCACGGCGACAAGCGCATCCTCGACATCGTCGACCGCGTCGATGCCGAGCTCGACACCAGCCTCGATCGTTACGTGCCGGACGCGATGCCTAATCGCGTGACGGTCCGGCTGCGCGACGGCAGCGAACGGAAGGAAACGGTGATCGTGAGCACGGGCTCGCCCGAGCGGCCGCTCTCGATGTCGGACGTGGCGGAGAAGGCGCGCGCGCTTCTCGCGATGGTCGATCCCGTCATCGACCTCGACCGCATCGTGGCGGGCGTGGAATCCCTGCCGGGAACGAAGGATGTCGGCAGCTTCGCCGAGACGCTGACGATCCCGGGATATCCCGCGGAGGGCCGCGGGTCGAAGGCGGCATAGACAGGGAGGAGAATCGCATTTAAGGGTGCTCTCGGCGATTGGGACAAGCGAGGTGCGTGCTTCGACAGGCTCAGCATGAGGTTTTTTCTCAATGCCACGAAGATTCTCCCTCATCCTGAGCTTCCTCATCCCGAGCTTATCGAGGGACGAAGGACGCACGGCATTCGTGCAAGATACGCAATTGCGATTGCCCTGCGTCGAGAGGGAGGGACCATGCCAAGCGCGCTCGAACTGGCCTTGCTCGACAAGGTTTCGGCGTCCGTGCAATTCGGGGTCGACACCGGCGAGCCGCCGGTGACCCTGGTCAACGAATCAGAATCCGGCGAAGACACGCGCTTCGGGACATTCGAAGCGCACCGGGTGTCGATCCATGACGCCCGCCCTATCGTGGACCGGCTGGACCTCGACGTGCAGGGCTTCTCCATCGCGCGGCATGAGACGGCGGTCGGCGATTTTTACGACACGGCGGAAGTCCGCGCGGTCTACTACCCGGAAATGGAGGCGCTGGTGAAGCAGGCGACCGGCGCGGTGAAGGCCATCGTGTTCGACCACACCGTTCGCATCGACGACGGCAGCCTGCAGACGGCGCGCAAGGTACGCGGGCCGGCGCGCAACGTGCACAACGACTTCACCATCGCCGCCGCGGAACAGCGGGTACGCGATCTGCTGCCGAAGGCGGAGGCCAGGCAACGGCTGTCCAGGCGTTTCGGCTCGATCAACGTCTGGCGGCTGATCAAGGGGCCGGTCGAAACCGCGCCGCTCGCTATCTGCGAATACGCCAGCATCCGCGATCGCGACCTGATCGCCTCCGAGCGGCGCTATAAGAACCGCGTCGGCGGCATATACTACCTCGCCCACAATCCGGAACAGCGCTGGTATTATTTCCCGCGCATGATGCGTAACGAGGTCGTGCTGCTGAAATGCTACGATTCGCTGACGGACGGCACCGCCCGCTGGACGGCGCACGGCGCGTTCGACGATCCCAGCACGCCGGCAGGCGCCCCGCCGCGCGAAAGCATCGAAATCCGCACCCTCGTCTTCTACGAGTGACGCAGAGAAGAAGCCGGCGCGCCCGCCGGGGCACGGTTGATCCGCCGGATGCGCCATCCATATGGCTGGTGAGAGGATCGTCGCATGCAGGAGAATCAGGAAAAGGCGCGCCGCCCCCGTGTCGTCCCTCGTATCGTCATCGTCGGGGCGGGTTTCGGCGGCCTCGCCGCCACCCAGGCGCTGGCGCGGACGCCGGCCGAGGTGGTCGTCCTGGACCGCCGCAATCACCACCTTTTCCAGCCGCTGCTATATCAGGTGGCGACGGCGGGATTGTCGCCGGCGGATATCGCCTGGCCGATCCGCGGCATCCTCAGATCTCAAAGCAACGTCACCGTGCAGCTCGGCAGCGTGCGGGGCGTCGATCTTTCCGCGAGGGAGGTCATGGTCGGCGACGCCCGACTGGGATACGACTATCTCGTGATCGCGACCGGCGCGCGGCATGCCTATTTCGGGCATGACGACTGGGAGAAGTTCGCGCCGGGCCTGAAGCGCATCGAAGATGCGACGACGATCCGGCGGCGCATCCTGCTCGCCTTCGAGATGGCCGAGTGCGGACGCGATCCGGCGGAAAGGCGCCGCCTGCTTAATTTCGTGATCGTGGGCGGGGGCGCGACCGGCGTCGAGATGGCCGGCGCGATCGCCGAGCTGGCGCGGAAGGCGTTGGCTTCGGACTTTCGTCATATCGATCCTCGCGAGGCGCGGATCGTCCTGGTCGAGGCAGGGCCGCGTCTTCTGCCGTCGTTTCCGCCGGAGCTTTCGGAATTCGCACGCCGCTCGCTGGAAAAGCTCGGCGCCGAAGTGCTGCTCGGGAAAGCCGTGACGGGGTGCGATGCGGATGGCGTGGCCGTCGGCGATGCGCGGATCGAAGCCGAGACGGTTATCTGGGCGGCGGGCGTCATGGCGTCGCCGGCCGCGACCTGGCTCGGTGCCGAGTGCGACAAGGCCGGCAGGGTGATCGTCGAGCGCGATTTCTCCGTCAAAGGGCATCCTGAGATATTCGTCGTCGGCGACACCGCGCACTTCTCCGAAGGCGAAAGGATGCTGCCGGGCGTCGCGCCGGCGGCGAAGCAGGCCGGGCAGTATGTCGCGCGCGTGATCGACCGGCGTGTCCGGGGACAGAAGGCGCCGGCGCCTTTCCGCTACCGCGATTGGGGCAACTTGGCGACGATCGGCCGGAAATCCGCCATCGTCGCCATGGGCCGGCTATCGTTCAAGGGCTGGCTCGCCTGGGTCTTCTGGAGCGTGGCGCACATCTATTTCCTGATCGGGCTCAGGAACCGGATCGTCGTCGCGCTCAACTGGCTGTGGAGCTACGTCACCTTCGAGCGCGGCGCGCGCCTCATCACCGGGATCGACGCCGAGGACGTACAGGCTTCCCGCGACGCGCTGCGCAAGGCGTCGTGAACGGGCTGCTTCAAGTGGCCATCAGGGCATCCCATTTTTCCCTCGCCGCGGCGCGATCGATAGCGGCGGCTTTTCGGCTGGGTTGCCGTCGGTCGCCTTGGTTCGGCAGCCACGCTTGACCCATCACGCCATGCAGCTTCTAATAATGCGTGATGATGAACCTGGGATCATGTCTTCGGAGGTTCCGCGTAGCCAAGGATCCGTCAGACGGGTAAAAAAATATCGGGGACGCCGACAATCCCCAACCCAATGGGAGGCAAAGCATAATGATTTCGAATCGACAGGTACGACTACTCGCCGGCGCCGCGATTCTGGGCATCGGTGCGTTGGCGCTGACTACAGCGCCGCACTTGACATCGATGGCGCTTGCAGCCGATCAGCCCAAGAAGGTCACCATCCGCTTGGTATCCGATCTGACGCCGCCGCCGCACCCAGCGGCCATCGCGCAGGTATACTTCGCCGAGGAGCTCGGCAAGCTCATTCCGGGAAGCGAGGTCCGCAGCTACTACGCCGGCGCGCTCTACAAAATTCCGGAAGCTGTCGAGGCGATGACCGACGGCAACCTGGAAATGACTTGGGGACAGTTCGGCAAGACGGCGCAGATCGACCCCTACATGATCGCCGTGAACGGCCCGATGTTGCTGACGACGCCGGGAGCGATGAACCAGATCGAGACCTTCGAGACCTATAAGTTCCTGGTCAAGCGCTTCAAGGACATCCACAAGGTCAAGATCTTCGGGACCGGCCAGCTCAGCATGTATATCGGCGTCGGCGCGCAAGAGCGCCTGAGATTGCCGGAAGATTTCAATGGCAAGAAGCTGCGGAGCATGGGGCCGGCCGAGAACGTCGCGTTGGAGACCTGGGGCGCTAATCCCGTCACGATGGCGTTCGGCGACGTCCCGCCGGCGCTCGAGACCAAGGTCATCGACGGGCTTGCGACAAGCCTCGGCGGATTCATGAGCACGAAGGACCAGGCGCCGTACTTCACGATCGCCGGCATCAACGGCATATCGGGCGATTTCTACTGGGTCGGCGCTAGTCTCGCGTGGTGGAACAAGCTCAACAAGCCGACCCAAGATACCATCGAGAAGCTGATGGTGGAAAAAGTGCTTCCGTTCCAGAAGCAGATAAACTGGTGCAACGATAAGCGCGTGATCGCGAAGTACCAGACGCAGGATCCTTCCAAGCCCGGCATCTATATCCTGAGCGAGAAAGAGGCAGAGGATTTCGCCAACAAGCTCGGCGACGCCACGGCGGCATGGATCAAGACCAAGACACCGAAAGACGCCAACAAGTGGGTCGATCTGTTCGTGAAGGATGCGCGGGCGGCATCGAAGGCGCATCCGATCGGCTCGGATCCGCTGGAGAAGACCGATTGTGCCAAGCTGGAGCACTGGTTCACTCGTTTCACCAAGAGATAGGAACCTGTTTGGCGAAGCTGGAACCGGCTGCGCCGATGTAGGTTTGCAAGTGGGGATAGGCCACGTGGCCTTCCCCGCTTCGCATGTCTCCGAGAAGCTTGCCTCTTCGAGGGTGGGGATCATGGAAAAGATGCTCGACAGTACATACAGGGCCCTGCGTTTCTTCACGGATAAGATCGTCGGATACTTTGCTGCACTGATAATGATAGGGGCGACAGGACTCGCTCTTGCCGAAATCGGCCGCCGCTACATCTTGGGCGTGACCTTCCACTGGGGACAGGACGCGGTCACTTATTTCATCGTCGGGTCTATATCGCTGTTTTTTGCGGTCACTCAGGCCCGGCGCTCGCATCTCGCCATGTCGGTGGTGCTCGATATGCTCAAGTCAAAGGGGAAATTGCGCGCGGCAATGTATGTCCGCGCTGTCGTATCGTTTCTGTCATTGTGCTTTTACGTCGCCTTTTCATGTTGGGGCTGGCCCACCGTCGAGCGTGCGTGGATGATTGGTGCTACGACGCAAAGCATGCTGCTGGTTATGTGGCCGTTTCAAGCCATGCTGCTGCTCGGTTTCGTCCTCATGGCGCTGGCATCGGCCTTCCAGCTTTATCAGGACGTGCAAGCGATTTTCGGACGCAAGGTATTTCCTTGGGCGGAGACCGAAGAGGGCTTGGAGATCTGATTGGTGAAGCAGGACCTGACGATCCGACCTTCATATCGTAAATCATGAAGTCGAAGAAACAAGAATAGCGGTCGAGAAATTCGTGCCGCAGCGTTGAAACGCACAAGAGGGGGGCTTACGGCGATGGCCGCGCTGGGAAGCATGTTGATCCTGTTCATGGTGTTGGCGGTACCGATCGGCATCGCTCTCGCAGGCGCGTCGATCCTTTACATCCTGTATGACCCGATGCTGTCGCCCGCGACCGTCTTTCGGGCATTCTTTTCCTTCCTGAACAGCTACACGCTCATGGCGGTTCCGTTCTTCATCTATACCGGGTTCTTGATGGAGAAGACCGGACTCATCGGCAAGCTGTTCCAATTGGCCGACGCGCTGATCGGCTGGGTTCCCGGCGGCTTCGCCTACGCGACGCTTATCGCCTGCGTATTCTTCGGCGCCATTTCCGGATCGAGCACGGCGATGGCGGCGGCAATGGGCGTCATCGCCTATCCAGAAATGATCAAGCGCGGCTATCCTGTCTGGATGGCGGCTGGCGTGATCGCCTGCGGCGGCGGAATCGCTCTCCTTATACCCCCGAGCATCGCGCTCATCCTCTTCGGCATCCTAACCGAGGAATCGATCGTTTCTCTGTTCTTCGCTGGCTTCGTGCCGGGCCTCATGCTGGCGATCAGCGACGCGGTCATCATCGTCTTCGCGGCGTGGTATCTCGGCATGCCGGCGGGCAAGTTCGATGCGAGTTACCTGCTTCGGTCGTTTCTGGAGGCAGGGCCTGCCCTGCTGATGCCGGTAATCGTCCTGGGCGGCCTCTACGGCGGCCTGTTCACCCCGACCGAAGCGGGCGCGGCGGCCTGTGGCTACGCGGTGATTTATGGCTTGATTGCAAAGCGCGGCCAGTTCGTAAGGGAGCTGCTGCCGGTAACCTTTCGTGCCGTGAATTTGACATCCGTCGTCTTCTTTCTGGTCGGCTGCGTTGGGGTGTTCCAGTTTCTGCTCGCCAACAAAGGGTGGCCGCAGGACATTGCAGCTTGGGTCGTTGCGCTCAATCTGTCGCCGATGGCATTCCTCGTCATTTTGCTCCTCGTCCTGCTTTTCCTGTCGATGTGGCTGACCGGTGTCGCCATCCTCGTTCTGACCGTGCCGGTCTTCTTTCCCGTCGCGGTCGTGCTGGATATCAATCCGATTCATCTTGGCATTCTTGTCACCATCGCGATCGAGATGGGCGGCGTGATTCCACCGGTCGGGCTCAACCTCTTCGCGGTCAGCGGCACGACCGGGGTTCCCTTGGTAAAAGTCATGCAGGGCGCGATACCATTCCTGATAACCGACGGCATCGTCCTGATTCTGGTTCTGTTCTTTCCGATCCTTGCGCTGATCGTGCCGAACATGCTGATCAAGTCGGTATTCTGAGCTGGGCAGGGGCGACGATCTTAGCCAGGGTGCGCCAGCTCACCGCCGCCGCGTTTCGCGCTGGATCATGTAGATGTTGCTCGCGATGACGATGGCCGCGCCGGCCAGCACCCATGCACCGGGCAGGTCGCCCCAAAGCACGTATCCGTAGATCGTCGCCCACAGCAGCGCGGTATAGCGGAAAGGCGCGATCAGCGCCGCCTCGCCGAGGCGCAATGCCTCGATCATGAGAAAATGGGCGCCCGCCGCGACGGCGCCGTTCACGAGGAACCACAGCACGGCGTCTCCCGTCAGGGGCTGCCAGCCGAAGGGCGCGCTGAACGCCGCCGCGCCCGCGACGATGACCGTCGACCAGAAAAGAATGGAGATGGATGTGTCCGTGCGCGCGAGGTGGCGCGTGAAGATATCCCGAAGCCCGTTCGCCAGCGCCGCCGCAACGGGCACCAGGAGCGCCCATTCGAACGCCGCGCCGGTGGGGCGGACGATGACGAGAACGCCGGCGAATCCGGCGAGCACGGCAATCCAGCGGCGCCAGCCGACGTGCTCCTTCAGCATCGGCACCGACAGCGCGGCGACGAAGATAGGACTCGCGAAGGCGATCGCCGTCACGGTCGCGATCGGCAGAAGGCTGAGGCTGAGAACCGTGAATATGGCCGTCGCGAGAAACAGCAGCCCGCGGATTCCCTGGCCCATCCAGTTTCCGATCCGGAACGCGGACCAGCCGCCGAGATGGAGCGCATAGGGCACGATGAACAACAGGGATGCCGCCTGCCGGAAGCAGAGCACCTGCCCGACGGGATAGACCTCCGCCAGATGCTTGGACGCCGCGTCGTTCATGGACAGCAGCGCCGCGCCGGCGATCATGGCGGCGATCCCCTTCAGCGGGGCGGCGCTCAGGGCGGTGGCTTGGCTCATGACGGCGCGACCATTCCTTTGGCGGATTGCGGGAGCGGACCGAGGGCGGGGAGGCGCAATGCGTGGCCGCCGTTCAGTCGAGACAGCCGGCCTCGCTGCGCAGCACTTGTCGTGCGAAATAGTGGAAGGTCGCGCCGAGCGGCTTCGGCTTCAGCCGGTAGTCGTGCGCCTGGCGTGCCGGGTCGGGATCGAGATCGCGGATCGTCCCGGCAGCCATCGCGAGAAGCTGCAGCCGCGCCGCGCGCTCGATGAATAGGGACAGCACGGCGGCTTCCTCGACCGTGGCGCAGGCGCAAAGCTGGCCATGATGGGCGAGCAGGATCGTCCGCTTGTCGCCGATCGCATTCGAGATGATCTCGCCTTCCTCGTCGCCGATCGGCGGCCCCGGCCAATGATCGAGATAGGCGCAGTCTTCGTAGAACATCGAGGTGTCCATATGCGCCGCCTTGAGCGGCACACCGATCATCGAAAGCGCCGATATGTGCGGCGGATGCGTGTGCATGATGGAATTTACGTCGGGCCGCTTGCGGTAGATCCAGAGATGGAACCGGTTGGACGGATTGGGCATTCCCTCGCCGTCGACGACGTTGAGGTCGTCGTCGACCAGGAGGAAGTCGCTCGCCCGGATCTCCTCGAGGCCGAGCCCGAAGCGCGCCGTCCACATCGTGCCGGGTTTGTCGCCGCGCGCGGTGATCTGGCCCGCCAGCGCCGAGCCATGCTCCTCGCGCGCCAGCATGCGGCAGCTCAGCGCCAGCTTCTCGCGCGTCGACCACGCCGGCGTCGGCAGGTGCCGTTCCATCTCGGCGCTGGCGCGCGTGTCGAAATCCGATTTCGGCTTGTGTCCCGCTTGCGGCATAGAGCCCTCCCTTTCCAAGCAAGGCATGAACGATATCATGCCTCGCCGCGGCGGCACACACGCGTCGGATCAGTGGTAGCCGATATCGCCCGTCATCTTGCCCCGGAATATCCAGTAGCTGTAGGCGGTGTACATAAGGATGAGCGGCACGACGACGACCGTGCCGGCCAGCATGAAGGCCTGGGAGGACGGAGCGGCCGCCACGTCCCAGATCGTCAGGCTCGGCGGCACGGCCCATGGCCAGAGGCTGATGCCGAGCCCGAGGTAGCAGAGCGCGAACAGGCCGAGCGTGCAGACGAACGGCACCCCGTCCCTTCGCGCCGACACCGCCCACAGCAGGATGATGAAGAGCAGGCCGGTCAGCAAAGGCACCGGCGACAGGTAGAGAATATTCGGCCAACTGAACCAGCGGTCGGCGATCGACGGCGCGAGGAAGGGCGTCCAGATGCTCACGGCGCCGATGAAGACGACGACGCCCAGCAGCAGCCAGCGGATGAGCTTGTACGCCCAGTCCCTGAGCTCGTCCGTGGTCTTGAGAACCACCCATGTCGCGCCGAGCAGCGCGTACCCGAAGACGAGCGCGATTGCCGTCATCGCGCTGAAGGGGGTCAGCCAGTCGAAGGGACCGCCGCCGAAGTGCCGTCCGCTCACCTCGAAGCCCTGGACGAAGGCGCCGAGCACGAAGCCCTGGGACAGCGTGGCGACAAGCGATCCGATGTGGAACGACCTGTCCCACCACTGCCGGCTGGCGACCGCCGAGTGACGGAACTCGAAGGCGACGCCGCGAAAGATCAGGGCGATCAGCATCACCGTGATCGGGATATAGACCGCGGGCATGATGATGGCGTAGGCGAGAGGAAATGCGGCGAAGAGGCCGCCGCCGCCCAGCACGAGCCATGTCTCGTTCGCATCCCACACCGGCGCGATCGTGCTCATCATGCGCGTTCTGGCGCTGTCGCTTGGGGCGAAGGGGAAAAGGATGCCGATGCCGAGATCGAAGCCATCCATGAAAACGTACATGAATACGGCGAAGGCGATGATGACGGCCCAGATGAGCGGAAGGTCGACGATCATGCGGGCCCCCGGTTGACGATGCGGGCGATGAATACCGTGCCGGCGCCGAAGATGATCGCGTAGGTGATCGCGTACAGGACCAGGGACAGGACGACGCTCGAAGCCGGAACGCCCGGCGACAGGCCCTCGGACGTGCGCATTACACCCTGGATCAGCCAGGGCTGGCGCCCGACCTCCGTCGTGAACCATCCGGCCAGCACGGCGACGAAGCCGATCGGCGTGCAGATCAGGCAGGATCGCAGGAACGGCGCGGACTCGAACAGCCGCCCGCGGAACCTGAGAAAGAGGCTCCAGAGCACGATCCCCATCATCACGATGCCGCAGCCCACCATCAGCCGGAAGGACCAGAATACGATCGGCACGTAAGGACGGTCGGCCGGCGGCCAGTTCTTCAGGCCGGTAACGGTGCCGTCGAGATCGTGGGTCAGGATCAGGCTGGCGAGCTTGGGAATTGCGAGCTCGTAGTGGTTCGTTTCCGCCGCCATGTCGGGGATCGCGAACAGCACCAGCGGCGCGCCTTGCCGCGTTTCCCAATGCCCCTCCATCGCCGCGATCTTGGCCGGCTGGTGCTCCAGCGTGTTCAGGCCGTGCAGGTCGCCGATCAGGACCTGCAAGGGGACCAGCAGGGTGAGCAGCCACAGCGTCATCGACAGCGTATGCTTCGCTTCCGCCGCGTGCTCGCTGCGCAAGAGCTGCCAGGCGCTGGCGCCCACCACCGCGAAGCCCGTCGTCGCGAAACAGGCGACGACCATGTGCGACAGGCGGTACGGAAAGGACGGGTTGAAGACGGCGTCCCACCAGCTCGTGACATGAACGACGCCGTCGCGCATCTCGTATCCCGCGGGCGTGTGCATCCAGCTATTCGCCGACAGGATCCAGAAGGCGGAGATGAGGGTCCCCAGCGCCACCATGACCGCCGACAGGGTGATTACCGGGTGAGGAACTTTCCCGCGTCCGAACAGAAGAATTCCGAGGAAGGTGGCCTCGAGGAAGAACGCCGTCTGCACCTCGTAACTGAGCAATGGGCCGATGATGTTGCCTGCCCTCGCCGAGAACTCCGCCCAGTTCGTGCCGAACTGATAGGACATGACGATGCCCGAGACGACGCCCATGCCGAAGGAGATCGTGAAAATGCGGGTCCAGAATCGCGAAACGCGCAGATAGAACTCTTCCCTGGTGAACAGCCAGCGTATCTCGAGCAGCGCAATGAAGGAGGCGAGGCCGATCGTGAACGCCGGGAACAGGATGTGGAAGGCGATCACGAAGGCGAACTGAATGCGTGACAGCAGTAGCGGGTCTAGCTCCATCGGCCGGCGCCGTCCCTGTCGTCGTGTCCGCTATGTCGGATTATCATAAGTGAAACGCTGCGAATGTAAACGCTGCGGTGGAACAACCGGCATCCGCGCGCGTTTTTAGAGCCAATACATTGCGCATCCTCGCGCGTACGCCTACCTATACGCTGCAACGGCGCGGAACCATTCCGCGCGGGCTTATTTTGCTTGAATGGAGGACGCGATGACTGAAGTTGGAATGGCACGAGCGAGCGGGGCGGCGCGACCTCCATCCTTCACTGCGCGGGGCGCGAGAGCGCTTTTTCTCGCCGCGACCGTGGCTGCCGGCGTAACCGTGACCGGATGCGAAACGGCGCCGGTGACCGGCCGCCAGCAGATGATCCTGATGTCGGACAGCCAGGCGACCGAAATGGGCCTGGCCGCGTACCAGCAGATACTGAAGGAGAGCAAGATCTCTCCCGATAAAGCGATGAACGAGCGGGTTCGCCGCGTCGGCCAGCGCATCGCCGCGGTAAGCGGGCGTCCCGACCTGCCCTGGGAATTCAACGTCATCCAGGACGACACGCCGAACGCCTTCGCGCTTCCGGGCGGCAAGGTCGGCGTGCACACCGGCCTGTTCAAAGTGGCGCAGAACGACGATCAGCTCGCCACCGTCATGGCGCATGAGGTCGGCCACGCCATCGCGCGGCACAGCGCGGAGCGCGTCTCGCAGCAGATGGCGCTGCAGCTCGGCCTCGCAGGCCTGGGAATGGCCGGATCGGGCGCGCAGCTCGCGCAGCTCGCGGGCTCCGCCGCGACGCTCGGCGTCGTGCTGCCCTTCTCCCGCAAGCAGGAGGCCGAGGCCGACCATATCGGCGTCATCATGATGGCGAAGGCCGGTTACGATCCGCGCGCCGCCGTGACGCTGTGGCAGAATTTCGGCAAGCTGGGCGGCGACCGCGCCCCGGAATTCCTGTCGACGCATCCGGCGCCGGCATCGCGCATTCAGGAGATTCAGGCCCTCATGCCGGAAGCGATGGCGGTCTACGAAAAGTCGCCGAAGGCCCCCCGTTAGGCGCGGCGGATTAGGCGCGGCGGACAGGCGAGAGGCGTCGATCCTATCCTTCCTAGACGAATGCAATCACGAGTGCGAGCAGCCCGAGTGCCGCCACGCCGAGCGAGATGGCGAGAACGTAGCGGACGTTGTGCCCGGTCACGCCCTGGCGCGCCTTCGTCACGCCAACTCTTTCCTTTTCCTCCGTCATTTCTCCCTCCTTCCGGGCCGTGCGTCATGGCGTGCGCCGTCGAGCGCCGCTCTTGCAAGACGAACGGGGCCTATGCCGGATCGTTCCGGGATTTGCCGTGATTCGGGTTAAGACAGGATATCGTCATCGTGCGGCGTGGATTTCGCTCACCGGCGGGCTACAATCCCGCTCCGCTCGCTTCGCCAGGGAGACTCCCCATTGCATCGCCTACTGATAGCGCCGGCATTTCTTCTGGCCGCGATCCCCGCTTTTTTCCTCTGGTCCTGGCTGGGAAGCCCCGTGGCGGTGACGGACGCGCCCGGCGGGCGCCTGCAATGCCTGTCCTACACGCCCTATGACGGGTCCAGCACGCCCCTGGATCCGTCCACCTACAAGGTCGCGCCGGAGAGCATTCGTGCCGATCTGAAGGCGCTGCATCCCTTCACCGAATGCCTCAGGACGTATTCTTCGCTGCCGCCCCAAGGGGAAGTGGTGCGCGCCGCGGAAGAGCTGGGGATGAAGGTCTATCTCGGCATCTGGATCAGCGCGAACGCCGAAGACACCGAGAAGGAGATCGCCGCCGCGCTCGCGCTCGCCAAGGCGCATCCCGGCGCGATCAAGGCGATGGTCGTCGGCAACGAGGTGATGCTGAGGCGCGAGATGACGGGCGAGCAGCTCGCCGCGATCATACGGGACGTCAAGGCGCGCAGCGGCCTGCCGGTGACATATGCCGACATCTTCGAGTTCTGGCGGCGCAATCCGGTGCTGGCGCAGGCGGTCGACTTCATGTCGATCCACATCCTGCCCCATTGGGACGATCCCGCCCCGGTCAGCATCGACGAGGTGCAGGCGCATGTGCGCGGCATCATCGCGCGGGTGCAGCGGACATTTCCGGGCGAGCCGATGATCATCGGCGAGATCGGCTGGCCGAGCGCCGGGCGCACGCGCGGCGCGGCCGTGCCGAGCCTGGTCAACGAGGCGCGCTTCATCCGCGAGTTCGTCAGCGGCGCGGAGGCGATCGGCGTTCCCTACAACATCATCGAGGCGGTCGATCAGGCGTGGAAGCGCAATCCGGAAGGGACGGTCGGCGGCTATTGGGGCCTGCTGGACGGAAACCTCGATCTGAAATTCCCGCTGACCGGCCCCGTCAGCGAATGGCCGCATTGGCAATACGCGCTCGCCGTCTCGCTGGCCCTGACCGCGCTGGTGCTGGCCTGGGGATTGATGCCGGGACGGCGGCTTACGCTCCTGCGCTGGCTCGCGCTCGGTATCTTCGGTCAGGTGCTGGCGTCGACGCTGGTGCTGCAGGCGGCGCAGACCGCGACGATCAGCCTGCATGGGTTCGAATATGCCCGCGGCTATCTCGCGTCCGCACTGACGGTCGCAGCCTTCGCGCTGATCTGCCTGCCGCGCATCGACCGCCGCAAGCGCTGGATCGAGGCCGTGCCGGCGCGGCTGGGCGACCTGCTGGCGTGGCTGCGCCGCCCGTCGCGGGAAACGCTGAGTCCCGACATTGCCTTGGGGCTCGTGAGCTGGCCGATCCTCGCCGCCGGCGCCTTGGCGGCGCTGCTCATGGCGGTGGACGGGCGCCATCGCGATTTCTTCATTCCCGAGCTGGGATTGCCGGCGGCGCTGCTGCTGTTCCATTGGTGGACGTCGCCGCGCCGGCGCGATTGGCAGGAAGACCGGCGCGAAGAAGGCTGGCTCGCGCTCGTGCTCGCCGTCATCGGGCCGTTCGCCTGGGACGGGCCGCGCAATTACGAAGCGATGGCCTGGATCGTCGTCGTGCTCGCCCTGGCGTTGCCGTGGCTGGCCGCCGGCTGGCGGGCCCTACGCGCGCCGGCTCTCGATCCAGGCCAGGCGCAGCAGCGCTAGGATCAAGCCGGGCCCCGCCTCGGTCGCGTTGTAGAGGACCAATCCCGCGCCGCCGATCGCCATCGCAATGAAAGCCAGGATCACTGCTCCCCTGCGCGGCAAGGCGAGCGTCAGGAGGGCGCAGGCGGTCGCGGCATAGCCGAGGCCGTTCCATTCCGTCGCGACGATGAACCCCGTCCGCACCGGGCACCACCACACCGCCTCCGCGCTCTTGCACATGTTGCCGATCGCTTCGGGCTCCACCAGCCCGTAGCGCAGGGCATAGCCGATGCCGGCGAAAAGCGCGGCGAGGATCACGGCCGCCAGCGCCGGGCGGCCTCTGATGAGACGGGGCAGGGGAAGATTGGTATCGGACATGGGCCGCATTGGACGGCGGATCGTGCGCGAGGGCAATGGCGAATATTGCCGTGCCTCGCGCGGCCGGCGGCGATGCGCTAGGATTCTCGGAAGCCCTGGCCAAGGAGACGAGATAATGGAGCCCTGCGATCTTTCGGCGACGGAACTCAGGCGGTTGATCGGCGAAAAGCGTCTCTCGCCGGTCGATCTGCTGGAAAGCTGCATTCGGCGCATCGAAGCGACGGATCCCCTGCTCAACGCCTTCGCCGTGCTGTGCCTCGATCAGGCGCGGGATGCCGCCAAGGCTGCCGAATCCGCCGTGATGCGGGGCGAGCCGCTGGGTCCGCTGCACGGCCTGCCCGTCGCCATGAAGGAGTCCTATCATGTCGCAGGCATGGCGACGACGCAGGGCTTTCCGCCATGGAAGGACCGCATCGCCGCAGAGGACGATTGCACAACGGCGGCCATCCGGCGCGCGGGCGCCGTCATCCTCGGCAAGACGAACGTGCCGGAGCTGCTGCAAGGTCTCGCCAGCCGCAACCGCCTGTTCGGCACGAGCCGCAATGCGCATGACCCCGCGCGCTCGTCGCTCGGCTCATCGGGCGGATCGGGCGTGGCGCTGTCCGCCTCGATGGCGCCGCTGGCGAGCGGGTCGGACACCGGCGGCAGCATCCGCGGTCCGGCCGCCGCGAACGGCGTCTGCGGCCTGCGCCCTACGCCGGGGCTGGTGGCGCATGACGAGCACATCCATGCCTTCAGCCCGTCGAGCGTGCGCGGCCCGATGGCGCGCAGTGTCGCGGACACGCAGCTCTTCCTTGCCGGCATGGTTGAAGGCGACGGCCCCGACCCGTACCGGTATCCGGTTTCTTCCGACGCGGTGCTTGCGGTATCCGCGGCGGACCTCAAGAGCCTTCGCGTCGCCGTCTCCTGCGACCTCGGCTTCGTGAAAACCGATCCGGCGATGCGGTTGTCTTTCGAGGAGAAAGTGAAGCGGATCGAGCCGCTGTTCCAAAGCGTGGAATGGCGCGACCCGCCGCTCGGCGAGATCAACCGGGCCTACTGGATCCTGCGGCCGCTCAAGTTCTTTCCGGGACTGGTGGAAATGTACAAGAAGGACCCGCCCAGCGTGACGGAGTACAAGCGTGTCGACTTCCGCCGCGCCTTCGCGCAGAGCGTCGAGGACGTCGCCTGGGCGCAGGCCGAGCAGACCCGGGTCTTCCGCAGGCTGCGCGACTTTTTCCGGGAATTCGATCTGCTGATCGTTCCGGGGCTGTCCAATCTGCCGCTCACGCTCGCCGAGGTCGACCGGCGCGAGCAGGCGATGCGCGAGGAGAACGACCGCTGCGCGCCCGACGAATACGACTTCTCGTCCGACGCCGGCCGCGGCACGGTCAACGCCGCGTTTACGCTGACGGCACACCCGGTGCTGACGGTCACGGCGGGGCGCGGCCCGGCAGATATGCCGTTCGGGCTCAACCTCGTCGGCCCGTTCCGCGGCGATCTCGAATTGCTGGCGATGGGGCTGGCGCTCGAAAGGTTCACGGCGGAGGATGCGGAGCTCGCGCGGCCGATCCCGGATATTGCGGCCCTGGCGCGCGCGGCGCAGAAGACCGCCGCCGAATAGCGCGGTCCGCCTTATCCTCCGGAAAGCGCCTGCATCACGAAAATCTCGTCGTCCGGCGCGACCGGGTCGGTCAGGCGGTCGCGGTCGCGGACCGCGGCGCCGTTGACGAAGATGTTGACGTGCTTGCGCAGGCAGCCCTGGTCGTCCAGCAGATAGGAGCGCAGCTTCGGATTTTCTGCGAAGGTTGCGTCGAGAATCGTCCGGACGCAGTCGCCCGATACCGTGGTGGCGGGGCAGTCCAGATGGCGCTGCAGGTTATTGGTGAAACTGACGCGTGGCATCTTCCCGCGACTCTGCCTCCGCCGGGCGGGATCGGCAACACTCCCTCGTCGCCGCACCCGGTGCGTGATATCACAATTTCGTGATCGTTGGCCCATTGCCCCATTTGCGCTATAATACTCTGGAATGATTAGAAAATATCTCCGCGGCTGGGTGACACAGCAACTGTAGCCCGGATGCAGCGGAGCGAAATCCGGGATGCGTTCGTGGGGAAAACCCCGGATTGCGCTCCGCTCCATCCGGGCTACTGCTATGTGTTACGCTTCACGCAATCGACGCGGCAGAACGGGAGGAACGCGCATGATGGACAGGACGCGGAATGCGGTGCTCGACAAGTTGCGGGCCGGAGAGGTGGTGCTCGGTCTCTCTGTACGGATGGTCAGGTCGGGAGAGATCGCCAAGATCGCCAAGGCCTGCGGCCACGACTGGATCTTCATCGACATGGAGCACAGCCCGCTCACCCTGGAGAAGGCCGTCGAGATATCCGTCGCCGCCCTCGACACCGGCATCACGCCGATCGTCCGCGTGCCGGGCCACGAAGCCTTTCATATCTCGCGCGTGCTCGACGGCGGGGCGATGGGCGTCGTCGTGCCGCATGTGAACACGGCAGAGGAAGCGCGCCGTGCCGTCGACGCCTGCCGCTATGCGCCGCTCGGGCATCGGTCGGCGATGGGCGGCTATGTCCAGCTCGGCTTCGAGAGCCTGCCGATCAAAGAGGCGAGCGGGTTCATGAACGAGCATACGCTGCTTGCCGTCATGATCGAAACGCCCCAGGCGGTCGAGAATGTCGAGGAGATCGCCGCGGTGCCCGGCATCGACGTCGTCTACATCGGCAGCAACGACCTGCTGATGGAAATGGGGATGCCGGGACAGTTCGAGCACCCGGCGCTGGAGAAGGCGGCGCGCCGCATCATCGACGCGAGCTTGGCCAACGGCAAGTTCCCGGGCATCGGCGGCATCCGCGGCGCGGAGATGGCGGAGAAGTTCGTCCGCATGGGCTCGCGCTTCCTGACGACCCACAGCGATCTCGCCTTCATGATGGAGGCGGCGACGGCCCGCGCCAAGCTGCTGCGGGGCGCAGTAGCCAAGGCGCGCGGCAAGTGACGGCCTAATACGTCGCGCGGCCGCCGGAGATGTCGAACACGGCGCCGGTGGTGAAGCTGTTCTCGCGCGAGACGATCCAGGCGATCAGGGAGGCGATCTCGCCGACCTCGACGAAGCGGTTGCGCGGAATCTTCGACAGCATGTACTGGATGTGCTCTTCGGTCATCTGGTCGAAGATCGGCGTGCGCGCCGCCGCCGGCGTGACGCAGTTGACCGCGATGTCGTAGCCGGCGAGCTCCTTGCCCAGCGACTTCGTCAGCGCGATCACGCCGCCCTTCGATGCGCTGTAGGCGGCGGCGTTCGGATTGCCTTCCTTGCCGGCGATGGACGCGATGTTGCAGATCCGGCCGTAGCCGCGCTGCCTCATGCCGGGAACGACGGCCCGGTTGACGTAGAATGTGCCGTTGAGGTTGATATTTATGACCCTCTGCCATTCCTCGATCGGGTAGGCGTCGACCGTCGTATTCATCCCGGCGATGCCGGCGCTGTTGACGACGATGTCGACCGGGCCGATCTCTATCTCCGTCTTCGCCAGTACGCGCTCTATGGCGGCGGGATCGGTGATGTCGACGGCGAAGGCGGCGGACTTTCCCTCGAGCTTCTTCGCTGCTTCGGCGGCACGCGCGCCGTCCATGTCCCAAATGGCGACGCTCGCCCCTGAACGGCAGAGCCGTTCCGCCACGGCGAAGCCGATGCCCTGCGCTCCGCCGGTGACGACGGCCTTCTGTCCGTTCAGGTCGATCGCGTTCATCCGGTTTCTCCTGTCCGAATCGATGTCAGAATATCGGCTTCGTCTCCGCCATAGCCGGCCGCTGCATCATCTTCTCGAACCACGCCGCCAACTTCGGCCTGCCGTTGCGCCAGTCGTCGTCCGCGTGCCGCCAGTCGGCGTAGCCGAGCGAGGCGACGGTCGTGATGCTGCCCATGTGGACCTTGCCGTCGTATTTGGGGAGGAGCTTCTCGAGCTCGTCATAGGCGCGCTTGGCGCGCTCCGCTTCCTTCTTGATCTCGCCGGGCGACTGTTCGCCCGCATCGCGACGCTTTTCATGCGAGCGATGGAACAGCGAGTCCATGAGTAGCGAGGCGACGCCTTCGACCTGCAGCGCGACTTCCCGCTCCTTCTTGTCCTTCGGGTACAGCTTGCCGCCGGACGCCTCGTCGAGGTAGCGCGCGATGATCAGGGATTCGATCAGGAAGTTGCCGTCGTCGGTCAACAGGGCCGGCACCTTCGCGCCGGGTCCGTTCTGCAGCAGTGTCGTCAACCGCTCCTTCGGGTCCGCGAGGTTCACTTCCTCGACCTTGCCGGCGAGGCCGGCCTCCCGGATCGCCATGCGCGGGCGGCGGGCATAGGGCGAATTGCCACTGAAAAACAGCTTCATGGGGTGCTCTCTCCTGGGTTGTCCCTGCGGCAGATGCGTTGCCGGCATGCGGACAAAATACGCCAAGCCGCGACAGCCGCCAAATCCAGTCTTGGGCTGGGCGGCGCCCTTGCGCGTGACACCGGAAGTCGCGGTGCTATGCTTCCGTCCGGCACGCGCATGGATACGGGGCTTGGGCATCATCGGAAAATCGACGGTGGGTTGGGGGCTGCTTCCGCTTCTGATGCTGGCTGCGGGCATCGGCGCGGCGGCGGCGGAGGAACCGAAGCCGGTCGTCGTCGGCTCCAAGAAGTTCACGGAAGCGATAATCCTGGGCGATGCCATCGCGGGCCTGCTGCAGGCGTCGGGGACGGCGGCGCGCCATCGCCCGGAACTGGGCGGCACGCGGATTCTCTGGAACGCCCTGCTGACCGGCGAGATCGATGCCTACGCCGAATATACCGGCACGATCGCGCGCGAGATCCTCGCGGGCGAAGGGCTTTCCAACGCGGAAGATATCCGCAACGCCCTGATACATCGCGGCATCCGCATGACGGCGCCGCTCGGCTTCAACAACACCTACGCGATCGGCGTCCGGCGCGACATCGCCGCGGCGCGCGGCCTCAGGACCATTTCCGACCTCGGGCGGAACCCCGATCTCGCCTTCGGCTTCAGCAACGAGTTCATGGACCGCGGCGATGGCTGGCCCGGCCTGCGGGCGCGTTACGCGCTCGCGCTCGAAGGCGTGAGGGGGCTCGACCACGATCTCGCTTATCGCGGAATCCGGTCCGGCGACCTGGCGGGGACCGACGTCTACACGACCGACGCGGAGATTGCCGCCTATGACCTGGTCGTGTTGCAGGACGACCGGGATTATTTCCCGTCCTACGAGGCCGTCATTCTGTATCGCGCGGAGCTGTCCACGCGCTCGCCCGAGGCGGTCGCGACGCTCCACCGCTTCGAAGGGCGCATCGATGCGGACCGGATGCGTCGGATGAACGCGGCGGTGAAGCTCGAGGGCGCGACGGAGAGCGCCACCGCCGCGCGGTTCCTGGAAACGTCCTTCGGGGTCTCGATCGATAGCGGCAAGGCCGGCTTGCCGCAACGCCTCCTGCGCACGACGGCGGATCACCTGACGCTGGTCGCCGTCTCGCTGCTGGCGGCGATCGTCGTCGCGCTGCCGCTCGGCGTCCTGGCGGCGCGGCAGCCGCGGCTGGGGCAGGTGGTGCTCGGCGTGACCGGAATGATCCAGACGATCCCGGCGCTGGCGCTGCTCGTCTTCATGATCCCGCTGTTCGGCATCGGGACCCTGCCCGCGATCGTCGCGCTGTTTCTCTACAGCTTGCTGCCGATCGTGCGGAACACGCACGCGGGATTGGCCGACATCGAGCCTTCGGTCCGGGAGTCGGCGGAATCGCTGGGCTTCCCGCCTACCGCCCGGCTCTGGCTCGTCGAGCTGCCGATCGCGGCACGGCCGATCCTTGCGGGGATCAAGACCTCGGCGGTCATCAACGTCGGCACGGCGACGCTCGGCGCGCTGATCGGCGCGGGCGGCTACGGCCAGCCGATCCTCACGGGCATCCGGCTCGACGACACGGGGCTGATTCTGGAGGGCGCGATTCCGGCCGCGGTGCTGGCGCTGGCCGTCCAGGGCGGCTTCGAATTATCCGAGCGGGTCTTCGTCTCGCGCGGGCTCAGGCTCTGATATAGTGACGGCATCGATGGATGCAGGTGCCTCATGAACGACGACGATCTATACGACGCCGGTATGGCCGTCCGGCGAAAGATCCTCGGCGACGCGCATGTCGACCGCGCGGCTGCCCGGACCTCGCCGCTGACCAAGGAGTTTCAGGACCTCATCGTCCGCTACGGCTGGGGCGCGATCTGGACCCGGCCCGGGCTCGGCCACCGCGAACGGCGTCTCCTCGTCATCGGTACGATGATGGCCATCGGCCGGTGGGAGGAGTTCGACATGCATGTGCGGGCGGCGCTGGAAAGCGGCTTCCCGCTGGCCGAAGTGAAGGAGGTCGTCATGCAGCAGGCGATTTACTGCGGGGTCCCGGCCGGGAATACGGCCTTCCACCATGTCGAGCGCCTGGTCGAGGAGCTGACCGCCAAGGGCGTCAGGGTCAACGGCGACGGATCTTCTTGAACAGGTTGTTTTGCCTGGGGTATGGATTGCCGCGCCGAGCGCTTTCCGTTCCTGCGCGGCGGCGCTATTCTCGGGCTTCGCACGGTTCCGCCCCTCTTTCCGAATGGAGGACTATCCCATGGCCGGTCTAACGGGCCTCATTTGCCCCAATCTCACGCCGTTTGAAAAAGATCTGTCGATCGCGATGGACCTCTATATCGAGCACGCGCAGCGCATGCTCGCCGCCGGCTGCTCCGCGCTGGCGCCCTTCGGGACGACCGGCGAGGCGCTCTCCGTCGGCATGGACGAGCGCATGGCGACGCTCGAGGCCATGGTGGATGCGGGTATCGACCCGGCAAAGCTGGTGCCCGGCACCGGCCTCACCAATCTGGAGGATACCGCGAAGCTCTGCCGGCATGCGATCGACGTGAAGTGCGCCGGCGTGATGGTGCTGCCGCCCTTCTACTACAAAGGCGTGTCGGACGAGGCGCTGTTCCAGTATTTCTCCGCGCTGATCGGAACCGTCAACTCGCCGGCTCTCAAGATCTACCTCTACCATATCCCGCCTGTGGCCCAGGTGCCGGTGAGCGTCGAGCTGACGGCGCGGCTCGCCAAGGCCTTTCCCGGAGCCGTGGTCGGCATCAAGGACAGCTCCGGCGACTGGAACAACACCAAGCGCCTGCTGACGGAGGTAAAGGGCATCGCCGTCTTCCCGGGCTCGGAAAACCCGCTGGTCGAGGCGCTGGCGCTGGGCGCGCCCGGCTGCATCAGCGCGACGGCCAACATCAACGCCGAGAACATCATCCGCTGCTACAAGGCGGCGGGCACGCCGAAAGCGGCTGAGTTGCAGGAGCAGATCCGCGCCTACCGCCTGCCGTTCCAGGACATGGGCGCAATCCCGGCGCAGAAATGGATGCTGGCGCACCAGACCGGCGAGCCGCGCTGGAAGATCGTGCGCCCGCCGCTGCTGCCGCTGTCGGACGAGCGCGGCAAGGAGCTGCTGAAGCGTCTCGAGACCGTGCTGGAGCCGGCGGCGTAAGGCTAGAGCAACCTTCGTCCTATCGGACGCAGATAAGCTGCTCTAACCTTTTAAGATAGATCAATTTACCTGCAATCAGGTGACTCCACCTGATTGCAGATTGATCTAGCCGGTGGCAGGTATGCGGACCCAGCGCTCGAGCGCGCGGACGAGCATAGACGCGCCCAGGCTCATCGCCAGGAAGAACAACCCGACGATCGTGATCGGCTCGATATAGCGGAAGCTTTCCGAGCCGATGATCTTTGCGCGCTGCATCAGCTCGACGACCGCGATGGCGGACAGCAAGGGCGTGTCCTTGAACATCGCGATAAGGTAGTTTCCGAGGGGCGGCACGATAGCCGGGATCGCCTGCGGCAACACGATGTGGCGAAATGCCTTCAGCGGCGTCAGCCCCAGAGCGGTTGCCGCCTGCCATTGTCCTTTTGGCACGGCGTCGATTCCCGCCCGAAAGACTTCCGACGTATAGGTCCCATAATGGATTCCGAGCGCGACTATCCCCGTCGCGAGCCCCGGCAGGATGAGACCGTACTCGGGGAGCACGTAGAAAATGAAATAAAGCTGGATCAGCAGCGGCGTGCCGCGTACGGCTTCGATAAAGACGGCCGCCGGCGCAGCGATCGCGCGTCGTCGGCTGCGCCGCAGCAGCGCAAGGAAAAGCCCGAGCACGATGCTGATGGCGAATCCCGCCGCAGTGACGCCGAGCGTCAGCAACGCAGCTTTGGCTAGAACGGGTAGAATTTCGAGGGCGAATATCCAATCGATGCGCATCACATACCTTCGCGCGCCGGCATGTGTCGGCCGTAGAGGCGCTCCAGCCCACGTGTGCAGGCAACGATGAAAAGCGCGAGCGATCCATAGATTACCAGCACCATCGTGAATATCTCGGTTGTCCGGAAAGTCGCCTGATTGAGCTGGTACGCACGGAACGTGAGATCCGATACCGTAATGAGAGAGACCAGCGACGTCCCCTTGAGAAGCTCGATCACCAGGTTGCCCCAGAGCGGCAGCATACGCAGGAGCGCCTGCGGCAGGACGATGTGGCGCATGACCTGAAAACGGGTCAGCCCCAGCGCCGCGCCGGACGCATTCTGACCTGAGGGGACAGCCAAAACCGAGCTACGCACCACCTCGCTGCCATAGGCGCCGATATTGAGGCCGAGGCCCAGCACAGCCGTCTGGAAGGGTGTCAGCGTTATGCCAAAATGCGGCAGCACGAAAAACAGCCAGAATAGCTGCACAAGAAGCGACGACCCGCGAAACAGCTCGACATATATGGCTGATACGCCGCGCAACGCGGTCGAACGGGATAGTCGGGAGAGGCCGGTGGCAAATGCGATAAGCACTGCGATCACCGCCGCGGCGACGGTGATTTCGACGGTTACGCGCGCGCCGTCGAGCAGGATGGGGAGGAATTCGAACATCGGCACTCGCTCTCGGGATCTGTCGGATGGTGTTGCCGCTCAATCTCCACAGAGAGCATCAGCGACCGTCTTTCCGGGAAGCTCGTTCCGCGTAAAGCCGAAGGGAGCGATAAGGGCCAAGTGCTCGTCGCTGCCGACAAACCCGGCCAGTTCCTGGTTGACCGCATCGCGCAGGGCAAGGTCGTCTTTCCGGAACGCAAAGGCGCCATAACCATAGGCGTAGTCTGGCGTCTCGAACGGTGAGGCGACCTCCACACGGTCGCCGCCTTTCCCTGCCATTCGCCGGATCGACAAGGCGGTCAGCGCCGCTGCGTCCGCGCGGCCGAACTGCACGGCGGCGAGCATGCTTGTCTGATCGGGCACGGTAAGGATTTTGTCGTCGGGAACGCCGGCCCTCCGGGCATACGATCGCTCGATCGTGCCCGCTATGATCGCCAGTTTCGCCTTGGCATTGTTTGCGACGTCTTTGTAACTGTGCAGGTCCAGAGGATTGTCGGCCTTGACCAGAAATCCCTGGCCGAGGCGATAGGTCGGATTGGAAAAGGCAACCTGTGCGCAACGCGCGGGCGTAATGAACATTCCGGCGGCAATCACGTCGAACCGGCGCGCCCGCAACCCCGGGATCAGCGACGCCCATTCGGTCAGAATTGCGTCGACGGAATCGATCCCCAGGCGCTCGAATATCCGCTTGGCGATCTCCGGCGCTTCTCCGGTGACATCCCCGCCGGGCGTCGCGTAACCGAAAGGCGCTTCGTTGGCAAAGCCGATGCGAATGCTGCCCGTCTCGCGCGCCTGCTCCAGCGTGGACGCGGCGGAGGCGCATGTGGCGGCCATCGCGCCAACCAAAAGGACGACGGCAACGCTCGCGACACCTACGCATGCATTGGAATGGGAAAATGTGATTGGCTGGCTCGTTATCATCACAGCGCAGCGCCTCTTTATCGTTGCTGGGCTCAGGCGATCGGCCCGGCCGCCCGGCTCGCAATGAAATTGGGGCGCGGCCTCGTGCCACCGAAGGGTTGCACCAGCGCGTTTTCAACGCTGTTGTAGACCGCGAAGATGTTGCTGCGCGGGTAAGGCGTAATGTTGCCGTTCGAGCCATGCATGGTGTTGCAGTCGAACAGGACGATCGAGCCCGCGGGACCGGTAGGGGCTTCGATGCCGCCTTGCGCCACGAGTCGTCTCAGGCTGGCGTCGTCCGGCGTGCCCACGGCCTGGCGGCGGAGCGACTGCTTGAAATGATCGTCCGGCGTTCGGCCGACGCAGGTCACGTAGTGCTTGTGCGATTCCGGAATGAGCATGAGCGGCCCATTGACCGCATGATTGTCGGAAAGCGCGATGGAGATGCTGATTGCCCGCATCCTTGGCATGCCGTCCTCAGTATGCCAGGTCTCGAAATCCGAATGCCAGTAAAACTCCTTGCCGCGGAAACCGGTCTTGTAGTTGATGCGAGACTGATGGATGTAGACCGGACTTCCCAGTATCTGTTCGGCCATGCCGGCCAGCCGCCGATCGTGCAGCAGGGCGCGGAATGTTGCATTGCTCTCATGTATCGCAAAGACGGAGCGCACGACATCGCTGTCCGGCTCACGCACGACCCTGGCGTCGTCGCTCTTGCCTGCGGCCGCCCAGAGAACGTCGAGCTCGGCCGTGAGGCGGCCTATCTCTTCGGACGGAATCAGCCGCTCGAACGCAAGGTAGCCGTTGCGTTCGAAGAACGCGATGCGGTCCCGGTCGAGCGGCTCTCCGGCGCTTCCGCCGTCGCCCCAGACGACCGGGTCCGTCCGGTCGACGATCGACGGCACCGGCAGAATGCGGGAAGGGTAGCGGTCGGCGAATTGGTCCATGTCACGACCTCCAGCAGCCTCAATCGGCGGCGGCTTCCGCGACCAGCGGGTAGACGCCTTTCTCGTCGTGCACTTCCGTTCCCGTCAGGGGCGGATTGAATACGCACACCATGCGCATCTGCGTATGGGCTCTGAGATAATGCTTCTCATGGCCGTCGAGGGCGTAGATGGTGCCTGCTTCGATCGGGTAGACCTCGCCGCTGTCGACGGCTTCGACCTCGCCGCGTCCCTCGACGCAGTAGACCGCTTCGAGATGGTGGGCGTACCAGATGAATGTCTCGGTGCCCGCCTTTATGACGGTATCGTGCATCGAGAAGCCCATGCCGTCGTTCTTCAACAGAAAGCGGCGGCTGGTCCAGTTCGCGGCATCGACCTCCCGGTCGGTGCCGAGCAGTTCCTCTAGTTTCCTGACGATCATCTTGCGCTCCGTCTCGTTTCTACGGTGGATGGCTCAGGCCACATGCCTGACGCCGGACCGTCGGCGGCCGAGCGCCGCCGCCGTCGCCTTGGCGAGGATGGATAGGCCCTTTTCGAGGCCAACGTCTTCGATCACCAGCGGCGGCATCACCTTGACGACCTCGCTGTCGGCGCCGGACGTCTCCATCAGCAGGCCCAAGCGGAATGCGTGTTGGCAGATTTCACCGGCCAGGCCCTCGACACCGACCTTGATGCCTTGCATCAGCCCGCGTCCAGCGACGATCCCCTGCAGCGGCGGATGCCGGTCCACCAGCTCGACGAGGCAGCCGGTGACCTTG
Organism: Alphaproteobacteria bacterium; assembly: GCA_009377445.1. Lineage (GTDB taxonomy): Bacteria > Pseudomonadota > Alphaproteobacteria > UBA8366 > UBA8366 > WHUA01. The sequence goes on from WHUA01000001.1 coordinate 978,317, forward strand.
GCGGCTTTCGCATTGATCGACTTCTCGAAGGCGTTGTCCTTCCAGTACCGCAGCGCTTCCGTTGCCGTGACGAAGGCGTAATTGTTGCCGCGAAACGTGCCGTTATGCTGCCCGGGGCAGAAGCAATCGAGGTGCGGCTTGAGTAGGGTCAGCGCCATCGGCAGACCGCTGCCGCTGATCGATTTCGACAGGCAGACGATGTCCGGATCGAGACCGGCCGGCTCGAAGCTGAAGAAGGTTCCCGTCCTTCCGCAACCCGCCTGGATGTCGTCGACGATCAGGATGATCTCGTGCTTCCGGCAGATCGCTTCCAGTCGCTGCAGCCACGCGGTGCTGGCGACATTGAGGCCGCCTTCGCCCTGCAGCGTCTCGACGATGACGGCCGCCGGAAGGTCGACGCCGCTGCCGTTGTCTTCCAGCGTCCGGGCGAAGTAATCGAGCGTGTCGATGTTGGCGCCGAGATATCCGTCGAAGGGCATGCGCAATGCGCCGTCGAGCCGGGTCCCCGCGCCCTCGCGTTTCTTTGCGTTGCCCGTCAGTGCGAGCGAACCCAATGTCATGCCGTGAAAGGCATTGGTGAAGCAGATGATACTGCTGCGACCGGTCGCAATCCGGGCGATCTTGATCGCGCTCTCGACCGCGTTCGTCCCGGTCGGCCCTGGAAACAGCAGCTTGTGCGGCATGTCGCGCGGGGCGAGAATGATGTCCTGGAACCCTTCTATGAAAGCGGCTTTCGCGCTGGTCGCCATGTCGAGGCTGTGGACGATGCCGTCCCGGCGAATGTAGTCGACCAAGGGTTCCATTATGCGGTCAGGATTGTGTCCGTAATTCAACGCGCCCGCGCCGGCAAAGAAATCGATGTACTCCCGCCCCTGTTCGTCCCAGAGCCGGTAGCCCTTGGCTTTGGCGAAGACCGTCGGAAAATCGCGGATGTAGGATCGCACGTTCGATTCGTGCTGTTCGAAGATTTTCACGGTATTTACTCCTTGCTGTTGCCCCCGGCTTGGGCGATTGGACTGAATGGCCCGATCCGGACGAGCATCTCCGCCTCGTGGCCGGGATCGGGGAATGCGCTGCAATCGAATCCGGAAGACAGATCGAGCGTTGTGTTGCGGTTGCGGGCAACGCCGCGGAACAGCGCCATCGACGCATGATTCGACGGTGTCACCGTCGCTTCCATGAATGCGACCTCCCTGCAGGCCGGGCGGGACAATATCTCCTGCAGCATTGTCGAGCCCAAACCATGGCCACGGCAGCTCCCGGCCACCCCGATCTGCCAGACGAATACCGTGTTCGGCCGGTCAGGAACGAGGTAGGCCCAGACGAAACCGACAACCCTTCCATTCCGTCGTGCAATGACGCTGGTTTCGCCGAAATGGGCGCCGAGCAGCATGTAGGCGTAGGCGGAATTTCGTTCGAGCGTTCCGGCGTCGCTAACGAACCGCCAGATTGCGGATCCGTCGGACGCGTGTGGGCGAAAGAGCGAGGGCGGCAGTTCGCTCCTTTCTCCGTCGGTGGCGGTGGTACATCGGCCGTTGGAATCTTCGATCGTGATGTTACTCATAAGGACTTGTACAAGTTGGCGTTCACCCCGGACCGTTGCCGTTGGGATCACTCAATGCAGGATGATGACAACGAATTGGCGCCATCTCCCCCTGGGAAACCGGGCATATTGGCTTGCCCTTCCGTTAATTCTCCGAGCGCCGCTCATCGCTGGCGGGCCAAAGCAGAATGCCGCGCGGTCAATCAACCGGCGCGTCCGCCTGGATTTGTGTGTTTCGAGGGCATTATGATTCCGGAGACGGGCCGGCGTCACACTTACATAGGTTAATCTGCGGGCAAGATTCTCAGCCGGAATCGCTCAGGATCCGCATTTATCGTCGGCGAACCTTCGCAAGCTTGCGTGTCGAGCGTGCGACCTCAATATCGACCAGCTGCTTTTCCGTGTCCGGTGGCGTTCGCTTGACGGCGATGTGGCTTCCTTCGAAGGCGGCAATTCGCTCCAATTGGGCAATGTCCCGGAGGAAAATGCGCCCTGCCTCTATTCGCACGAGTCCCATAGTACGCAGCTTCCGCAGCGTCCGGTTCACATGCACGACACTCAGCCCTAAGGTATCGGCCAGCAAATGCTGAGTGATCGGGAATGCATAGGAAGAGCCACTGACGACGTCGACCGCCTGCAGGCGGTTGAGCAGCTCGAGCAGCAGGTGGGCCATGCTTTCGAGCGCATTGCGTCTGCCGAGACGGACGATCTGCTCCGCCAGCATCGCTTCCTCTCGCGCGGCCGACCATGTTATCGCGGCGGCAAGCTTGGGATAGTCCTGGAACAAACTGGCGATGTCGAACGCGGACAGGGTCGAGATCGTCGCGTCGGTCAGGGTGACGATGGAATGATCGGCGATGCCGAAGAAATGAGCTCGCAACCCGATGAAATCGCCAGGCAGGACGAAATTGAGCACCTGCCGGCGTCCGTCGGGCAGCGCCTTATATCTGTATGCCCAGCCCATCTGCAAAACGAAGACATTGCCCACGCTCTCGGGGCTGACCAGCTCATGGCGCGGCGCGACCGTCTTCATCTCCGCGGTCGCCGATTCGAGCCATTTCACCTCCCGGTCGGATAGAAAGGTGAACATCCGCAACTTCCGGGTAAGGGGATTTTCGGCGATTGGACTCATGTGCGAATAGCCGTTGCCGGCCCCTTTCTCCCCGGGTCAGGCGAAGCTTATCAGCGCAGCGCGCCGCACGGCTTAACCTATGTTAGTTAACATAGGTTATTGGCGGGCCATTCAACCGGAGCTTTCTCGGTTTAGGCACCGAATTCAAGTTCGGGCTCTTTGACTTCCTGACGCGGGTCCAATTCTGCGCCGGCGGGCGATGTACGGGGGACTGCAACGAAAGACACCTGCTCGGAGGAAATGGGCGCGGACGCTTGCCGCATCCGCCAGAGTCCGAAGCATACCGTCGCCGCCGCGACAACGGCGGCGAAGAGAAACAGACCGCCGCCGTCGAACATGTCGAAGATCTGTCCCGCGAGGAGCGGTCCGATGGCGGCTCCGAAGCTGTAGAGCAGCAGCATGCCGCTCGAAAGGCCGACCATGTCTTCGTTGTTTGCGAGACGGTCTCCGGCGTGCGCAAGCGCGAGCGGATAGAGCGTGAAGCTCGCGCCGCCGAACAAGGCGGCGAATCCAAGAAGAAGCTCGACGTTACCGAGCGGAAGAAGAAGGATGCCGCCGCTCGCGAGCGCAGTTGCTGCGGTCGCGCCGAGGATGACTGAGCGCCGATCCATGCGGTCGGACAACAGCCCGATCGGCCATTGCAGCGCGAGCCCGCCAAAGATCGCTGCGGCCATGAACAGGGCAACGCCACTCGGCGGCAGGCTGCGGGCGACCGCGAACAGCGGCGCCAATCCGTAAAACGAGCCAAGGATGAGGCCCGACGCGACCGATCCGACGACGGCCAAGGGGGAAACGCGCAATAGCTCCGAGACGTTCAGCGGCACGGGCGCCGCGACGCGTGGCGCTTCCGTCCGCGTCAGGACGATCGGAACCAGACTCATACCCACCAGGATCGCGGCGATGGCGAACAGCTCGAAGCCGGCCGGGTCGTATGCGGAAAGCAGAAATTGTCCACCGCCGAATGCGCCATAGAATACGATCATGTAGATAGCGAGCACGCGACCGCGCTGCTGGCTGCTCGCCACCGCGTTGAGCCAGCTCTCGATTACCAGTGTGAGGCCGGCGAGGCAGATGCCGGCGACGGCGCGGATGAGAATCCAGACGGGGGCCCAGGGCGCGAGCGGGAGCAGCAGGGACGTCGCCGCGAAAATTGCCGCGAATCCGGCGAGCGCGCGGATGCGGCCGACGCCGTGGATGATCCTCGGATTGTACCAGGCGCCTACCAGCAGGCCGATGAAATAACCGGTAGCGATCGCGCCGGCCATCTCGGCCGACGAGCCGAGCTGATTAACGCGGATCGGCACCAGCGTCGTCAAAAGCCCATGACCCGCGACGAGAATGGCCGTGCCGAGAAAGAGCGTCGTCAGGGGTGCGAGTGTGGCCTGCATGAAAACGGGATTGCGCCGCCGCGATGTTGTGCGCTGCCGCTTCTCCTTTGCGTCTACGCGGCGTGCCCGGTCGGGCCGCGCGCCCGATCGATTCTACGTACGAACCGGACCGCCCCGGGGCCGCGCTTCAAAGCGCCATCGGTACCGCGGTGCTGACCAGCTTCGGGTCCTCGCGCCAGACACGTGGGTCGCTTTCGACGAAGACTTCGATCTCGTTGCCGTCCGGGTCCGGGAAATAGATCGACCTGGTTACCGAGTGGTCGCGGATGCGGTTGATCGGGACGCCATGCGATTCAAGCCAGCCCTTGGCGTCGCGCAGCTCTTCCAGCGTGCTGCCGATCTTGAGCGCGAGATGGGCCAGGCCCGGCGCCGCTTCCGGTGCATCCGGCGAGTCCGTGCCGGTTTCGATCAACGCGATATCGTGGTGGTTGTCCTCGAAAATCAGGAAAGCCATTCTCCGGTCGTTCCGGGCGACTTCCTTCATTCCCAGGACTTCGACATAGAAGGGTACCGACCTCGCCAGGTCGCGCACCTTGAGCACGACGTGCCCTATGGAGTGGACCTTCATGGACGTTTCTCCTCGGAAACCTCTGCGTGTATTGCGCTTGCAAGTCTAGCGTAGGACAGCCGCCCCTGTACATGGCACCGTAAGTCCGCTATCCGGTAGCGCCGCAGCGACGAGGAGGGAAGCCCATGCCGGTCAAGCTCGGCCTGGTTCTCAAGACCAGCTGGTCCGGCGGCGAGGCCCCGCCGGCCCGAATCGCCGCCATCCTGGCGCAGCTTCAGACGGCGCGCGACGCCGGCTTCGAATCCGTCTGGCTAGCGCAGCATTTCCTGTCCGGGCCGGAGCGGCATCTCCAGACGATTCCCCTGCTCGGCCGCCTCGCGCCGGAGCTCGGCGGGCTGCGGATCGGGACCAGCATCATGCTGCTGCCGATGCTGAATCCGGTGCTGCTGGCCGAAGAGATGGCGACGCTGGACTGGCTGGCCGACGGCAGGCTGATGCTGGGCGTCGGCCTCGGCTATATCGACCGCGAATACGCGGCGATGCAGACGCCGAAGGCGGAGCGCGTCGGCCGCTTCGCCGAGGCTATCGAGGTCATGCGGCGTCTGTGGTCCGGCGGGCGCATCACGCATGAAGGGCGCTATTTTCCGCTGCGCGACGTCGAGATCGGCATCGAGCCGAAGCAGCCGGGCGGCCCGCCGATCCTGATCGGCGCCAGCGTCGATGCCGCCGTGAAGCGCGCAGCGCGCATCGGCGACGGCTGGCTCGTCACGTTCGCGACCGGCCTGCCTGAAGTCGCGCGGCAATTGGAGATGTACAGCGCCGAGCGCGCGGCCGCCGGGCTGCCGCCGCCGAAGGAGCAGTCGATCGGCCGCGAATGCTACGTCGGCGCGACGATGAAAGAGGCAATGGCGGACGCCGGCGGTCCGCTTCTCGGCAAGTACGAAGCCTACCGCAATCTCGCCTATACCGGCCTTCGCGAAGGCCAGGTCGCGGAGCAGGGACGCGCCTTCATGCAGGGCCGCTTCCTGATCGGCGATACGGCCTTCGTCCGCGACGAGATGCAGCGCTACCGCGAGACGCTCGGCGTCGATCTGTTCAGGCTGCGCATGGAATGGGACGGGCTCGCGCAGGACAAGGTGCTGCGCAGCATCGAGTGCCTCGGCCGCGCGGCGGAAGGGGTCCGCTGACGCCATGACGGGGCTGCTTCCATTCTCGCGGCGTGGCATCGCCGCCGTCCTGGGCGGCCTGCTGCTTCTTCTCGCCTTCGATCTGCCGGCCGCGGCGAAGGAACAGCGCGTCCACGGCCAGGGCCGGCTCTTCAAGGTGACGGCGGCCGGCGTTCCGCCGAGCCATGTCTTCGCCACCATGCACGCCACCGATCCGGATGTTCTGCATATTCCGCCGCCGGTCGCGAGAGCGTTCGACGCCAGCACGCGCGTCCTGCTGGAGCTGGTCACGACTCCCGGGATCGAAGCGCGCATGGCCGAAGCGATGCTTCTGCCCGATGGCGCAAGCCTGGCCGAGGTGGCCGGTCCCGAGATCTACGCGAAACTGCTGCGGCGGGCGGCGGTGTATGGCTTGCCCGCCAAGCAGGTGAGCCGGTTCCGGCCCTGGGCGGCGGCGCTGATATTCAGCGTCCCGGTATCGGAGCTGAACCGCACGGCATCCGGCGTCATGGCGCTCGACCGCTCCCTGCAGCAAGCGGCGGACGCGCGCGGCAAGAAGGTATTCGGCCTGGAGACGATCGACGAGCAGATCGCCCTGTTCAGCGACATGCCGGAGCCGGAGCAGATCGTGAGCCTCGGCCTGACGCTCGATCTCAACCCGAATATCGATGCCCTGTTCGCGGAAATGAAGCAGGCCTACATCGCCGGCGACCTCGACAAGCTGCACGCCATGTCGCTGTCGATGCTCGGCAACAATGTCGATCTCGTGGAATCCTTCGAGAAGCGCTTCATCGAGATGCGCAACCGGCGCATGGTGGAGCGCATGGCGCGCCATGTGAACCAGGGCGGCGCTTTCGTCGCGGTCGGCGCGCTGCATCTATCCGGCGAAAACGGCATCCTGCGCCTGCTCGAAAAACGCGGCTACAAGATAACCCGCGTGCACTGACGAGGTTCGGCCGGCGGAACTCAGCCGGCGAAGGTCGCGAAGATCTCCTCGAAGGCTTTGAGCTGGTTGCCCTCGACCGATGACGGGACGAGGATCGGCGTGCGGACGCCCGCGTCGTACCACGCCTCCAGCCGGTCGCGCACCCGCTTCGCGGGCCCGAACAAGGTGACGTCGTCGAGCCAGCGGTCGCCCATCATGTCGGGGATGCGCGCGGTATCGCCCGCGGCGATGGCTTTCTCCACCGCGTCGATCTCCTCGACGTATCCCGCTTCGCGCCAGTAGTTCCGGTAGTTCGGCAGCTCCAGGTAATGGTGCAGGCTGCGGCGGTTGACGGCCTTCGCCGCTTCGACGTCGTCGGAAATGCAGGTCGGCAGCATGTTGCCGATGAAGAACGCGTCGGACTTGCGCTTAGCCGCCGGCAGCACGCCGAGCGATTCTCCCATGTGCGAAAGCGCGCCGTTGGCGAAGACGAGGCCCTCGGCCATCTCGCCCGCCAGCGCGATCATCCGCTTGCGCAGTCCGGCGACGACAAGCGGCGGCTTGTCGCCCGTCCGCGGCGCGGCGCGGTAGCTCTCGATGAATTCCCGCATGTCGGTCAGCGGCTTGCCGCCGGAGACGCCCATGCGGGCGAGCGAGGGCGCATGGCTCACGCCGATGCCGAAGTGGAAGCGTCCGCCCGACACCTCGTGGATGAAGGCTGTGGTCAGCGCATAGTCGAGCGGCCGCCGGAAATAGATCGGCATGACGGAGGTGCCGAAATGGATATGCCTGGTTGCGAAGGCGAGCGCCTGGCAGAGCGCGAGCGCATCCAGCATGCTGGGGCAATAGATGCCCGAGAAGCCGCGCTTCTCGATCTCTCCGGCGAGGTCGAGCGTCGCCCGGCGGCGGCCGGGAACGGCGACGAAGCTGACGGCCGGCATTCGCTTGGGCATGGCGGTGACCTCCCTGATGTTGCTCGTGTCGCCTACGGTGCGAGAACGCGAACCGGCTTGCCCGCAAGCCAGGCCTGCACGTCCTCGAGGCAATCCTTGTAGCGGGCGGCGAAGTTCTCGCGCGTGCGGCCGCCGATATGCGGCGTCAAAACGGTGTTGGGCAGCTTGCGCAGCGGATGGCCGGGCGGCAGCGGCTCCTGGTCGAAGACGTCGAGCCCGGCCCCGGCGATGGCGCCGGCCCGCAGCGCCGCGATCAGCGCCGCCTCGTCCACGATCGGGCCGCGCGAGGTGTTGATAAGAAAGGCGGTCGGCTTCATCAGGCCGATCTCCCGCGCGCCGACGATGCCGCGCGTGCGGTCGCCCAGCACGACATGGACGCTCAGCACATCCGCGCGGCTGAACAGCTCGTCCTTCCCGACCAGCTCCACGCCGGTCCCGGCGCAGCGTTCCGCGGTCAGGTTCCGGCTCCAGGCGATGACCTTCATGCCCATCGCCTGCCCGACCTTCGCGACGCCGGAGCCGAGATCGCCCAGGCCCAGCACGCCGAGCGTCTTGCCGGTAAGGCCGCCCGCCAGCCCGATGTTCCATTTGCCCTCGCGAATGCCGCGATCTTCCGCCGGAATGCCCTTCGCCAGCGCCAGTATGAGACCCCAGGCCAGCTCGACCGTCGCTGCGGGGAAGCCGTAGCCGGTGCCGCAGACGGTCACGCCGCGCGCCGCCAGCGCGACCATGTCGAGCGCCGCATTGCGCTGGCCATGCGTCACCAACAGCTTCAGCTTCGGCAGCCGCTCGACCAGCGCCCGGTCGAAGCGCGTTTCCTCGCGCGAGGTGACGACGATGTCGTAGGGGGCGAGCAGCGCGACCCCTTCCGCGCCGCCCGGCGTGCGGCCATGCGTGATGTCGACATCGATGCCGGTCGGCAGGCTTTTCCAGTCCGCCGATTCCGCGGCCAGCTTCTGATAGTCGTTGATGATCGCCAGCCGCATCGATCAGATGACCACTTCGACCAGATAGGGCCCCTTGACCGCGAGGCCGCGCTCGAAGGCGCGGCAAAGCTCGTCGGCGTCGTGCGCCTTCTCCGCCTCCACCCCCATGCTGGCGGCGATGTCGACCCAGTCGAGGGTTGGCCGGTCGAGCGTCAGCATGTCGTGCGCCCGCGGCCCTGGGTTGCCGGCGCCGACGTTGGCGAGCTCGCCCTTGAGGATGTTGTAGGAGCGGTTGGCGAAAACGAGCGTCGTCACGTCGAGGTTCTCGCGCGCCTGCGTCCACAATGCCTGAAGCGTGTACATGCCGCTGCCGTCGCCTTCGAGGCAGACGACCTTGCGGTCGGGGCAGGCGACCGCCGCGCCCGTCGCCAAGGGCACACCGAGACCGATCGAGCCGCCGCGGTTCTGCAGCCAGTCGTGCGCCGGCGCGCCCGCGGTCAGCGGGTAGAAGCCGCGCCCGGTCGTCACGCTCTCGTCGGCGACGATGGCATTCTCCGGCAGCAGGGCGCCGATGGCGGCGGCGATCGAGTCCAGCGTGATCGCGCCGGTCGGCCGCGGTGGCCGCGCCAGCGTCTGCAGCTTGGCCGTGCCGCGCTTGGCGCCCACCGCATCCGCCAGCGCCGCCAATGCGGCGGCGCAATCATGCTCCGGACGCGCCAGCGTGATGATCTCGCAGCCCTCGGGCGCGAGCAGGCTCGGCATGCCGGGATAGGCGAAGAAGCCGGCCGGCCGCCCCGCGCCGACCAGGACGATCCGCCGGTAGGGCTTCAGCACTTCCAGCGCCTGCGGGACCGGATAGGGAATGCGGTTGATCGGCAGTCGTCCGGCGCCCCGCTGGAGGCGCGTGTTCATGCCTTCGGCCATGACGTTGCAGCCGGTCGCCGCGGCGATGGTGCCGGCGGCCTCCAGCGGCGCCTCGAACAAGGCGCCCGCGCCGAGCAGCAGCAGCGCCTGCCCGCCCTTGAGCGCCGCGGCGGCCTCTTCGATCGACTTGCCGTCCACCGCCTCGCGCTCCGGGATCGCCGGCACCGTGCCGACGACGGCGTTGTCGCCCCAGGCGGTATCGGCCGGCAGGATCAGGGTCGCGATCTGCCCCGGCGCGGTCCGGGCGGCGGCGATCGCCTCCGCGCCGAACGGCCCGACCGAGGCCGCGTCGGGCGCAGACTTGACCCAGTGCGAAACCGGCCGGGCGATCCCCGCGATGTCGGAGGTGAGCGGCGTGTTGTACTGGATATGGTAGGTCGCATGCTCGCCCACGACGTTGACGATGGGCGAGCGCGCCTTCTTGGCGTTGTGGAGGTTGGCGAGCGCGTTGCCGAGCCCCGGCCCGAGATGCAGCAGCGTCGCCGCCGGCTTGCCGGTCATCCGCGCGTAGCCGTCGGCCGCGCCGCTGACCACGCCCTCGAACAGGCACAGGATGCAGCGCATGCCCTCGATCTTGTCGAGCGCGGCCACGAAATGCATCTCCGAGGTGCCCGGATTCGTGAAACAGACATCGACGCCGCCCTTCAGCAGCGTATGCACCAGGCTCTCGGCTCCGTTCATTGCGTACTCCCGTCCATCGTGATTTTCGTTGTCTTCGCCATATTAGGCGACGGGATCGAGGAATGCCTAGCCGGGCCGCGCGGCTGCCCATCGGTTGGCGCTCATGGCGGCCTTCCAGTATCCTGCGGCCAACCATCGAAATCACCCTGGACCAGCCATGACTCTCATCCTCTCCAACGATGACATCGACCGCCTGCTCACCATGGCGGACTACGTGGACATCTTGGAAGACGCCAATCGCGAGCTCATCGCCGGGCGGGGCCTGGTGCGGCAGCGGACCGACAGCCTCGCGCCGACCAAGACGCCGGGGGCGATCTATGGCCTCAAGTCGGCGGACGGCGTCGCGCCCAAGTTCGGCACTGCCGCCGTTCGGATCAACTCCGACATCATCACCTACCCGGAAGTGGGCGGCGTGAAACGCCGGGTGAAGGTGCCGGCCGCGCCCAACAAGCGCTGGGTCGGCCTCGTCCTGCTGTTCAGCACCGAGACGGGCGAGCCGCTGGCGATTTTCCCCGACGGCAACATGCAGCGCATGCGTGTCGGCGCCACCAACGGGCTCGGCGCGAAATACCTCGCGCGGCAGGATGCGCGGACGGCGGCGATCATCGGCTCGGGCTTCCAGGCCGGCGCGCAGCTCATGGCCATCGCCGCCGTGCGCGGCATCGAGCGGGTGCGCTGCTTCAGTCCCAGCCGCGAGAACCGCGAGAGCTTTTGCCGCGAGTGGAGCGAGAAGCTGAACCTGGACGTGACGCCCGCCGCGACCGGCGAGGAGGCCGTGAAGGGCGCGGAGATCGTCGCCTGCTCGACCAGCTCGCTCGGCCACGTGTTCTTCGAGAGATGGCTCGAGCCCGGCATGCTCGTCAGCTCGATCAAGCTGGCGGAGATCGAGCCCGCCGCGGTCAACCGCTCGGATCTCGTCTTTATCCACAACCACGAGCACAAGGCCAAGGCGCTCGAGACCAGCGACCTTCCCGATATGAAGGATATCTCCGGCCTGGACGGCGAGGTGTCGAAGGCGATCGGCTTCGCCAAGCTGCCGACCCTGCTGGACCTCATCTCCGGCCGGCTGAAGGGGCGGACGTCGGACGCGCAGACGACCTGCTTCCTCAACAACATGGGGACCGGCTACCAGTTCGCCGCCTGCGGCGCGGTCGCCTACCGGCGGGCGAAGGAGCGGGGCCTCGGCCACGAGCTTCCGACCGACTGGTTTACCGAGGACGTGCACCCGTAAAGGGCGGCGGCGGGCAGGCGCGGATCCGGCCGACGACGGCGTCGGCGCTGTCGCGCACCGGAACCTCGGCGAGCGGGGCGAGCGCCGCCGCCTCGCTGCCGCTCAGCAGCTTCAGTTCGCGCAGGACAGCGAGCAGCGCGACGACCCGGGCGCGGGAATTGCCGTCCGCGATCTTGAGCGCGATGCCGATCCCCTGGTCCGGCACGAAGACCGCGACGTAGCCCTCCGCGCCGCCCTTCATGACGATGCGGCCGCCGGTGGCTTCCGCGATGCGGACGTTCGGCTCGCCGGTTCCGGAAATCAGGCGCGGATGCGCGCGCATCGCCTCCTGCAAGCGACGAATCGCCTGCTTGCGTCCGGCGGCGCCGGCCCGCGCGGCGGCATAGCGCGCCATCGTCCGCGCCATGCCGGCGAGCGAGAGAGCGGGCGCCGGAAGGGTGCAGCCGTCGACGCCAAGCGGCAGGCCGTGGGCATCGCAGCCTAGCAGGTCCGAGAATACGTCGAGGTAGAGCTGTTGCGTCGGATGGGATGGGTCGTTGTAGCCTTCGAGCGGCCATCCCATGTGCCGCGCCACACTGAGGAAGCCGCAGTGCTTGCCCGAGCAGTTGTGGAAGATGCGCGACGGCGCCGCGCCGGTCCGGATCAGGCCGGCCGCCGCTTCCTGGTTGGCGGGAAAATCCGGCCCGCAGGCGAGCGCGCTCTCTCCCAGCCCCAGCCGGTCGAGCCATGCTTCGACGCGGCCCGTATGCATGGGCTCGCCCCGGTGCGAGGCGCAGGCCAATGCCAGTTCCTCGGCCGCGAGGCCCAACGCATCGGCCGCGCCCGTCTCGACCAGGGCAATCGCCTGGATCGGCTTCAGCGCGGATCGGGGGAAGGATACGAGGCTGGCGTCGCCCCAGCCGTAGATCACCTCGCCCTCTGCATTGGCGACGGCGGCCGCGCCGAAATGGACGCTTTCCAGGGCGGGCCCGCGCCATAGCTCGGCAAGTCTGGCGTATTCCATCCCAGCCGTTCCCGACCGCGGGGTCACTCGACTACTTGAATCGATCCCATCGCTTGCAGGGCTTGTTGCGCATCCGCCGAGACGGCCGGCGCCGGGATGCCCGCGCTGCCGACGGCGAGCCGACCGTTGGCGCGCGAGTAGCGCCAGACGCTGGCCGGAGGCACGTTCCGCAAGACCCAGGCCGACCGGTCCTTGACCAGCTCCAGCGAGCGCGTGATGCAGCGCGGCACCGGCGACAGAGGCCCGTAGGTGTACTGCACGAAGACGCCGTCCTGGACCAGCACCTCGAACGCCTGGGCGAGGATGCGATTGCGCTGCATCTCCGGTATGGACAGCAGAGGAAGGCTCGACAGCACGGCCTTGAAAGGGCCGATTCCGCGCACCTCCAGAAGGGTTTGCAGGTTTCGCGCGTCGCCGCGGATGACCCGGACCTCCGGGAAGCGTTCCCGGATCAGCGAGCAGAAGGACGGCGCCTTTTCCAGGACGACGATGCTGCGCGGGTCGACGCCGATCTCGATGCAGGCCTTCGTTATCGTGCCGGTGCCGCCGCCGAGGTCGAGCACCAGGCCCGGCCGGCCGAAATCGATCTGCCGCGCCATCGCATGCGCAAGGGATTTCCCGCTCGGCAGGATGGCGCCCACCGCCGCGGGCCGCCGCACCCACTGCGCGAGGAACTCGATTGCGTCGGGTATGTCGTTGTCGTCGAACTGCTTCAGTGCCATTTAGTCCTCAGTCTCAGAGTAACCTGTTCTCGGGGTCGTCGCTACCGCAAGCGGTCTGTCCGCCGCTTTTCGGCCGTGCGAGTCGCAATTATGGTGATTGGTCGGGACGCTGCAATCAACGCTCCGCCAGGCCGGGCCTGTCAAGCGGCCGATTTAGCCTCCCGAACGACCTGCCAGATTTTTGCGGGCGTCGCCGGCATCTCTATATGCTTCACGCCGAGCGGCGCAAGCGCGTCGTTGATCGCGTTCATCACCGCCGCCAGCGCGCCGACGGTGCCTGCCTCGCCGACGCCCTTTGCGCCCAAGGGGTTGGTCTTGGTCGGCACGGGCATGCCCGACACGTCGAAGGCGCAGAAGTCGCTGGCGCGCGGCATGGCGTAGTCCATGAAGGAGCCGGTCAGGAGCTGGCCGCTGTCGGCCTCGTATACGATGTTCTCCATCAGCGCCTGGCCGGCCCCCTGAACGATGCCGCCATGCACCTGGCCCTTGACGAGCAGGGGATTCAGCTCCACGCCGCAGTCGTCGATCACTGTGTAGCGCAGGATCTCGAGCGCACCCGTCTCCGGCGTGATCTCCAGCTCGCAGATGTGGCAGCCGTTCGGGAAATTCGCCTTCGTTGCGTTGTAGGTGGCGATCTCGAACAGCCCCGGCTCCATGCCCGCGGGCAGCTTTTCCGGTGCGAAGGCCGCCGAGGCGACCGCCTTGAAGGCGACCGAGCGGTCGGTGCCGGCGATCGTGAACTTTCCGTCTTCCAGGGCGATGTCCTGTTCGGAGGCCTCCAGAATGTGGGCGGCGATCTTGCGCGCCTTGTCGATCACCTTCTCCGTCGCCATAAGCACCGCCGACGTGCCGATCGTCGCCGTGCGCGATCCTCCCGTGCCGGTTCCGAACGAGACCTTGTCGGTGTCGCCCTCGATGACGCGGATGTCCTCGGGTGCCAACCCCAGCTTCTCGCACACAAGCTGCTTGTAGATCGTCTCGTGCCCCTGGCCGTGCGGCGTCGACCCGGCGAGGACGATCGCCGTTCCCGACGGGTCGAAGCGCAGCTCGGCGGTCTCGGTCGAGGGACCTGCCGCCTGCTCGATCGTGCAGGACAGGCCGATGCCCCGCAGTTTTCCGGCCGATTCCGACTGCTTGCGGCGGGCGGCGAAGCCCTGGTAGTCGGACTTCGCGAGCGTCTTGTCCATCAGCTTCTCGAACTCGCCGCAGTCGTAGGTGAAGGTGAGCGCGGTCTTATAGGGCATCGCATCGGGCGGAATGAAGTTGCGCCGCCGAAGCTCGGCAGCATCGATGCCGAGCTCATGGGAGGCGATTTCGATCATGCGCTCGACGATGTAGGACGCCTCGGGCCGGCCCGCGCCGCGGTAGGGCGACAGCGGCGAGGTGTTCGTGAAGACCCCCGAAACGGCCACATGGATCGCCTTGAAGGTATAGACGCCCGCCAGTCCGCCCAGGTTGTTGGTCGCCGGGCCGAAGCCGTTCAGCGAGACGTAGGCGCCGAGCGCCGCCGCCGTCCGCACCCGCAGCGCAAGGAACTTGCCCTCCTTGTCGACCGCCAGCTCGGCGTCGCTGACGTTGTCGCGCGCGTGGTCGTCGGCGACGAAACCCTCGCTGCGGTCGCAGCGCCATTTCACCGGCCTGCCGATCCGTTTCGATGCCCAGGCGGTCAGCGGAATCTCAGGGTAGAGCGCGCCTTTCATGCCGAACGAGCCGCCCATGTCCCCGGTGATCAGCCTGAGCTTGTTTTCCGGGATGCGGAACAGGTTCTTGGTCAGCTGCGTGCGCCAGGCATAGGGGCGCTGGACGCCGGTATGGATGGTGTAGTGGCCTTCGCCCGGGTCGTAATAGGAGAGCGCGCCGCGCGGCTCCATCGTGTTGGCGTGGATGCGGTTGATGACGAAGCGCTGGCGGAAGACATGCGCCGCGTCTTTGATGGCGGCGTCGGTCGCGTCCTTGTTGCCGACCTCGCGGTAGAAGCATTCGTTGTCCGGGCACTCATCCCAGATCGCCGGGGTGCCGGTGGCCATGGCGCCGGCGGTATCGACGTTCGCCGGAAGCGGCTCGTAGTCGACCTCGACCGCTTCGGCCGCGTCTTTCGCGATATTGACCGATTCGGCGATCACGACCGCGACAATCTGCCCCACGTGGCGCGCCCGGTCCTTGGTGATCGCCGGACGGGGCGGGCGGAACATCGGCGAGCCGTCGCGCCGCTTCATGGGCGTTCCGCTGCCGACATGACCAAGGCCGTCGGACTCGTAGTCGGCGCCCGTGAGCACCGCGACGACGCCCGGCATCGCCAGCGCCGCTGTCGCATCGATGCCCTTGATCGCCGCATGCGCGTGCGGCGAGCGCACCATGATCGCGTATGCCTGGTTGATCATGTTGTTGTCGTCGACGTAGCGCCCGTGTCCGCGCAGCAGGCGCGGGTCCTCGGTGCGGGGTACCGACTGGCCGATGGCGTATTTCAACATCTGCACTCTTCCTTCGAGTTTGCCCGCGGCCGGCGGCAAACGGCCGGCATTACGGAACCAAGTCGTGGCTTTTTTAAGACCGCTGCTGAATGCTGCGCTTTGCGACGCTGCGGAACGGGGAACCTTGCTTGTACTGGATTGCCGGCAAGCTTAGCGGGAATTGTGCGAGGAAATCCAGCGCCAGAAATTTTCTCACCTCCGCCGCCCAGGGTCATCATTGCCGGAGTCAGGCGCATAGCATTGACTAATCGGTCGGCAACGAGTCTCTTTGGCGCAAGGCTCGGGGCTGTCCCCTTCGTCTCAACGTCAGTGAGCGTGCGTCGGTCTGCCGGATTTAATGCATTGTATCGGAAAGTGTTTTGTATGGCTTTGCTGCGTTCTCGCGCTGTCGGCCGGCGGTCCGGCCTTCGCGGAGGCGGAGTGGCCTCCTGCGGAGGAAGCGGCGCCCGTTCAGGACGCACGCGGCGATAGGGAGATAGAGTATGATGCAACCATATCCGGAGTGCCGGACGGCGATCTCCACGATCTGTTGAAGTCTGCATCGCAACTCGTCGCGCTCGCCGACCGGCCTCCGGCGACGATCGCCGCGCTCGAGCGGCGCACCCAGGACGACCTCGGCCGCTTGCGCGAAGTCCTGAGGTCGGAGGGTTATTACGACGCCGCGCTCGACTACCGCTTGCAGACGGACAAGCAACCGATCGCGGTCGAGATCGAGGTCAAGCCCGGCGTCCGCTACAAGCTGACGGCGTTTACGATCGCCTACGAAGGATCGCCGCCGCCCCGGACCGCGGCGCAGCCGTCTTTGGCGGATATCGGTGTCACGCCGGGAATGCCCGCCCGTGCGCCGGATGTGCGGACGGCGGAAAAGAAAGCCGTGGACGTGCTCCTGGCGCGCGGCTATCCGTTCGCGAAGGGGGGACGGCTCAAGGCGACGGTACGCCACGATGCGAAAGAGATGACCGTGCAGCTTCCGATCGACGCCGGACCGCCGGCGGTGTTCGGGCCCTTGCAGATATCCGGATTGAAATCCGTGCAGGAGGATTATATCCGGCGCTTGGCGGTCTGGCCCGAAGGCGAGGCGTTCGATCAGCGGAAGCTCGACGCCTTGCGTGGGACGCTCAACGGCACGGGCCTGTTTTCGAGCGTGAAAGTGACGAAGGCCGCCAAGGTCGACGGCGACGGGCGGATACCGGTGACCGCCGACGTCGCGGAGTCGCCGCATCGCTCGATCGGCGCCGGCCTGCGCTATTCGACCGACGTTGGGCCCGGCGCCGACGTGTTCTGGGAGCACCGGAATTTCTTCGCGCACAACGAGACGCTGGGCTTTTCCGTCACCGGCGCATTGGTCGAGCAAGTCGGGCGAGCCAATTTCCGCAAGCCGGCGTTCCTTCAGCGCGACCAGGCGTTGCTGGCGAACGCGGAGATCGCGAATCGCGATACCGACGCCTTCGATCAGCAAAGCATTGCGGGAACGCTGTCGCTGGAGCGGCCGCTGTTCGAGAAGTGGAGAGGAGCGTTGGGCGTGACGGCGAGCTACGACTTTCTCCAGGACAGCGACGGCGATCAGCGGGTCAAGCTCTTCGGCGTTCCGCTCAGCGCCTCTCGGGTCACCACGGACAGCGCGCTCAACCCGACGCGCGGCGCCGTGATCGATTTGAGTGCGACGCCTTATGTGGGCGCGAGCGACCAGACGCTGCAGTTCTTGCGCACCTCGGCGGGCGGCTCGACATACTACGCCGTCGACAAGGACGCCCGTTTCATTCTCGCCGGCCGGGCTCGGGTCGGCGTGATCGTCGGCGAAGCCTCTTCTTCGCTGCCCGCGGACAAGCGCTTTTATGCCGGCGGCGGGGGGTCGGTTCGCGGTTACGAGTTTCAGAAGGTCGGGCCACTGGATGCGGACAACAATCCGCTGGGCGGCCGGACGCTTCTGGAATTGAGCGGCGAGTTGCGCATCCGCGTGACGGAGAAGATCGGCGTCGTGCCTTTCCTGGATGGCGGCGCGGTATCCGACGAGCCCTACCCGAGCTTCGACTCCGGCATGCGCTGGGCCGGCGGCTTGGGGCTTCGCTACTTCACGGATTTCGGCCCGCTGCGGCTCGACGTCGCTTTTCCCATCAATGGCAGGGATGTGGACAACTTTTTCGAATTTTACGTAAGCTTCGGCCAGGCGTTCTGATTGCTTGCGATGAAGCGCATCGCCGTCGCTATTCTCGCCGTGCTGGGCCTGCTCGCGGTCTCCGGCATCGCAAGCGTATTGTGGCTGCGGAGCGAGGGCGGCAGGGCCTGGATCGCCCAGGAGATCGGCCGCCTGGCGAGCACGCCGGGCGAGGTGCAGGTATCCGTCGGGCGGCTGGACGGCGATCTGTTCCGGCAAATCGCGCTCTCCGGGATCACGGCGAGCGATGCCGGCGGCGTCTGGCTGACGGTGCGTTCCGTCGCGGTCGATTGGCATCCATTCGATCTGCTGTTTGGCAGGCTGACGCTCGACCGCGCCGATATCCGCGAGGCGACGGTGCATCGACTGCCCGAGACGGCAGCCTCTGCCAAGGAGCCCACCCTCGCCGAACGGCTCGATACCCTCCGCAGCCTTCCGGCAATCCGCATCGCGCGCATCAGCGTCGAGGACTTGACGCTCGGCGAGCCGGTGCTTGGCGAGCATGCGGCGTTGCGGGTCGCCGGGCGCGTGGAATCGGAAGCGGCGGCGATGGTTCGCGGCGCGCTTTCGATCCGGCGCGTCGACGGCCACGCCGGCAGCCTGGAAGCCAAGGGCGAGTACCGCGCGTCGGGCGATGCGCTGACCTTGGACGTGACGCTTGCCGAGCCGTCTGGCGGGTTGCTCGCGCGCGTGCTCGACATTCCGGATCTGCCGCCGCTGAACGCGGAGGCGAAGGGCGGCGGCGCGCTGTCGGACTGGCGGGGACATGCGGCGCTTTCCTTCGAGCGCGCGGCATCGATGCGCGCCGACCTGGCGATCCGCCACGCGACAGCGACGGCCTTCGACATTACCGGAACCGCGACGATCCCGGACGGCGGCAGCGGCTTCCTCCGGCGCATCGCTTCCGGCGAGCACCGGTTCCGCGCCGCCGGCAGCTACGCGGACGCCGCCGTCACGCTGTCGCAGTTGCAATGGACGGCTTCGGCCTTCGATCTTGCCGCCACCGGGACGCTGCAGCTCGACGATCTTGCGATAGACGGGCGCGCATCGATGCGGACGACCGGCGGCACGCCGTTGACGCTGACGCCGGCGGGCGCGACGGTCGGCGCCTTGACCGCCGAGGCGACGGCATCGGGCCGATTGCCCGCGCCCGATCTGCGGCTGAGCTTCGACGCGAACCGCCTGTCGGTGCCGGACGTCGTTGCGGCCGACGCCGCCGGTGCGTTCACCTTCAAGCCGGACAGCCGGGAAAGCGGCCGGCTCGAAGGGTCGGCGACGCTCAAATCGGCGGTTTGGACAGGCCGGCCGGCCGTTCAGGCGCTGCTGGGCGGCGAGGCAGCGTTGCAGATCGCCGCCCTGGTCGACGATCGCTACTCCGAGCTGCGCGTCGAAACCGCCCGGATCTCCGCGCGGCCTGGCGCGCTGTCCGGCAATGGCCTGTTCAACTGGGACAGTGGCGACGGCACCGCCAAGGCGACCCTCACGATTCCGGATCTTGCAGCGTTCCGGCCGACGGTGGGCATGCCGCTGGCAGGCCGCGCCTCGATCTCTCTCGACGCTGCCGTGCGCGGCTTCGGCGCTTCGGCGACCGCTGCGATCACCGGCAAGGCGGCGGATCTCGCGCTGGGCAGCGCGCTTGCCGAAGCCGTGCTGGCGCGCGATGCGGACCTCGCCGCGGCGCTGTCGCTGACGAATGGAAAGCTCGATGCGAAACGGGTCGTCGTGAAATCGGGCGCCGCCCAGGTGCAACTCGACGGCACGCTCGATACCGCGAGCCGCGCCGTTGCCGCCGCCTATCGCATGAGCATCGGCGGCGCCAAGCCGATTTCATTGGCCGATGGCGTCGTGGCCGCTTGCGCCTGCCGTGCATCGGGGCAGCTTCGCGGAACGCTGGACGAGCTCGGCGTCACGGGCAGCCTTGCCGTCCAGACCCTGCGCCTGAGGGACATCGCGCTGCGCGCGCTGTCGGCGGAATACGACATTGCGAATCTGACGGGCGAGCCCGGCGGTACGGTCAAAGTGAAATCGGAAACGCCGGTCGGCACCGCGACGGCGCAGACGAAGGTTGCGCTCGCGCAGGATCGCCTGCGGCTCAAAGATCTGCAGGTGGAAGGCGGCACGGCGCGGCTGCGCGGCACCCTCGACGTGCCGTTTTCGGATGCGCCGGTCGCCGGCGACTTGGGGATCGAGATCGCGGACCTGACCGCCTGGCTTGCGGCGGCGGGCCTCGACGGGACGGGCAAGGCGAGCGCGCAGGTCAAGCTTCGCGCCGACGGAAAGCGCCAATCCCTCGACGCTGCCGCGAAGGTCGATGGGCTGCGTTTCCGCGGCGGTCCCGGCGCGCCGGTGGTGTCGGTCGAGCAGGCGGCGGTCGATGCGACGGCGCGGGATCTGCGCGCCGGCAGCGGGAACAAGATCGAGCTGCGGATCGCGAAGGCCGGCGTCGGCGCGGCGGCATTCGAACGGATCGTCGCGACGGCCGAGGGCTCGCTGACCCAGGCGAAGCTGTCGCTGGCGGCGAAGGGAGACTGGAAAGGCCCGTTGGCGGCGGATGCCTCGGCCGAGTACTCGGAAAAGGCAGGCCGGCGCGCGCTCGATGTCGCGACGTTCCGGGGCACGCTCGTCGGCGAGAAGTTCTTGCTGCAGCAGCCGCTGCACCTCGCCTGGGCGGATACGGGATTCACGGCCGAGCCGCTCGCCTTGAGCTTCGGCGAGGCGCGGCTGACCGGCCACATGCGCACCGGCAGAAGGGACGCGGATATCTCGCTGGCGGCTGCCGGCGTTCCGCTGAAGCTGATCGACCGCTTCTGGCCGCTGGGGCTCGACGGCAAGGCGGAAGCGGCGCTGACGCTCAAGGGGCCGTGGCCGGAGCCCGTGGGCAAGCTCTCGCTCTCGATTCCAAGCCTCCGTTTCAATGGCGAGGCGGATGCGCCGGCGATGTCCGTCGGACTAGACGGCGATTGGCGGCGCGGACGCCTGGCGCTCGACGGCAAGATCGACGCCGGCAGCGGCGACCCGTCCGTCGTCGAAGCATCGATCCCGCTGCGCCTGGAGGGACCGGGCTGGAATTTCTCCATGCCGCGCGAGCAGCCGGTTTCGGGCACCCTTCGCTGGGCGGGAGAAACCGCGAAGCTGTGGCGGTTCGTGCCGGCGACCGAGCATCTCCTGCGCGGGCCTGGAAAGATCGACATGAAGCTTGTCGGCACGTTGGCGCGGCCGGCGCTCGAGGGCTCGATAGCCATCGCCAACGGTTATTACGAGAGCCTGGAATACGGGACCGTCTTGCGGCCGCTCGACCTCGCCATTGCGTTCGACGGCAGGCAGGCGCGGATCGCGCGCTTTTCGGCCGGCGACGGCGGCGAGGGAAAGCTCGACGGCGCCGGCACGATCGCGCTCGATCCCGAAGCGGGATTCCCATTCGACCTGTCGGCCAAGCTCGACAAGCTCACCGCGGTCCGGCGCGACGTTGTCGAGGCGTCGGCGAGTGGAAATATCAAGATCGCCGGATCGCTGCGGAAGGCGCGGATCGAAAGCGCAATCACGACGGAGCTGGTCGAGATCCGCGTGCTCGACCGGCTGCCGCCGGAAGTGGTGACGCTCGATGTCGTCGAAGTAGGAGGCGCCGGCACGCTGCCGCCGCCGAAGAAGGTGGATAGCGCGCCGCCGTTCGATGCGGACCTCGCCATCGATATCGCCATGCCGCGGCGGGTCTTCGTGCGCGGGCGCGGCATCGATTCTGAGTGGAAAGGCAACATCAAGATCGGCGGCACGGCAAGCAAGCCCGCGGTCGCCGGCTACCTGGCGCTCGTGCGCGGGCAGATGACGGTGGTCGGCAAGACCTTCCACCTCAGCGACGGCAGCCTGTTCCTGCCCGAAGACGCCGGCGGCGAGCCGGAGATATCGGTTGCCGCCGTCTACAGCGCACGCGACCTGACCGTCCGCGCGCAGGTCGAGGGGCCGGTCTCCACGCCCAAGATCACGCTGTCGTCCACGCCCTCGCTGCCGCAGGAGGAGATCGTCTCGCATGTCCTGTTCAACAAGAGCGCATCGAATCTCAGCGTCTACGAGGCGGCGCAGCTCGGCCTCGCCCTTGCCGAGCTGACCGGCGCCGGAGGAAGCGGCGGCGTGCTGGATTTCGTCCGCAAGACCATCGGTGTCGACACGCTTCAGATCGAATCGACCGAGACGTCGAAAGGCAGCGTCCCCGTCGTCGGCGCCGGAAAATATCTCACCGACGACGTCTATGTCGGCGTCAAGCAGGGCGCGACGCCGGATTCCAGCTCGGTCGGCGTCGAGGTGGAGCTCACCCCCAATATCAGCGTCGAGAGCGAGGTGAAGCGCAGCGGGCAAAGCGACGTCGGCGTGAAGTTCAAGCTCGACTATTGAACGACTGTTGCAGCCGCTATTTCCTGCGTGCGCGCAGCTTTGCCAGTCCCGCCTCGACCATGCGCTTCGGTTCGTCGCTTTCATAGGCCTTGCCCATGCAGCGAATGCCTTCGGCGATGGCGTCGGTGACCGGCATGCTTTCCCAGCTTCGCACCAGCTCCTTCTGCAGGCGGATGGCGCGCGGCCCGGACTCGACGATCGCCGCGACCCATTCCTCGACGGCGGCGTCGAGTTCGCCGGGCGCGACCACCTTCTCGACCAGTCCCCAGGCGAGCGCAGTCGCGGCGCCGATCGTCTCGCCCGTGTAGACGAGCGTTTTCGTCTTCCCCCAACCAATGAGCTGCGGCAGGAGCGCCGCCTCCACGACCGACGGCACGCCGAGCTTGACTTCCGGCATGCCGAAGACGGCGGTGTCGGCGGCGACCCGCATGTCGCAGGCAGCCGCCAGCTCCAGTCCCGCGCCGAAGCAAGGGCCGTTGACGCGTGCGATGACGGGCACCGGCAGGTCGCGGCACACCTTGCAGACGCCGTGCACCAGGGTGAGGAACGCGCGCGCCGAGGCCGGGTCCAGCTCCTTCAGTTCCAGCATGTTCGCGCCCGCCACGAAGGACTTTCCCCCCGCGCCGGTCAGCACCATGACCCGCAAATCGGCGTCCGCGCCGAGCGCGGTTACTTCGGCGATGAAGGCGCGCATCAAGTCCGCGCCGAGGCAGTTGAGCTTCGCCCGGTTGTCGATCGCGACATAGGCGACGCGCCCTTCTTTCCTCTCCTCGACCCTGACGTCCACTTTCCACGGCTCGGCCATCGAATTTGCCTCAGACCGGCGAGTTCGGATCGAAGACCGGCTTCCGCTTTTCGAGATGGGACTTGAGTCCTTCGCGCACCTCGGAGCCGGCGAAGCCCAGCATCTCGAGCGCGGTCGAGGCGTCGTAGGCCGGGCCCATCATGCGGTACCAGTTGTTGAGCGCGTATTTCGTCCAGCGGATGGCGCTCGGCGCGCCGGCGGCGAGCCGCTTGGCGATCTCCAGCGCCTTGTCTTGCAGCTCCTCGTCCGGCACGCAGAGCGAGACGAGGCCGTATTTCTCGGCGGTCTCGCCGTCGACCGGCTCGCACAGCATCAGCAGGTACTTCGCCTTCGCCATGCCGCAGAGCAGCGGCCAGTTGATCACTGCGCAGTCGCCCGCGGCGACGCCGAGGCGTGTGTGGCCGTCGACGATCTTGGCCGCCTTGCCGGCGATCGAGATGTCGGCGAGCAGCGCCGCCACCAGGCCCGCGCCGACCGCGACGCCGTTGATCGCCGAAACGATCGGCTTGTTGCAGTTGATGATGTTGTAGACGAGGTCGCGCGCCTCCTTCCAGGCGCGGATGCGCGCGGTCTCGTCGTTCATGTTCGCCTCGATCATCCCGAAGTCGCCGCCCGACGAGAACGCCTTGCCCTTGCCGGTCAGGATGACGGCGCTGATCTCCGGATCGTCGTCGATGTCGCGCCAGATGTAGGTAAACTCGCGGTGCCCGACCGCGTCGAGCGAGTTATAGGTCTTCGGGTTGTTCAGCGTGATGCGCAGCACCCGGTCGGCAGGGCGGTCGAACTCGAACTTGGTGTATTTGCTGTAGCGGTCGGTCATGGTGCACTCCGATTGGTATGGGCTGCGGTCAGGGGCGGGATTGCTCGGTCCCGGAAGCCTCGGCGATCGCGGCGGCATCGTAGCCGAGTGCCGCGAGAACGGAAGCGGTATGCTCGCCGAGCGTCGGCGGATCGAGCCGGATGCTGCCGGGCGATTTCGTGAACTCCACCGGAATCGCCGTCATGACGGACGGGCCGGCGGCCGGGTGGTCGTAACTCCGGAAGAACCCGGTTTCCCGGAGATAGGGATCGTTCGCCAGTTCCGACAGCTTCGTGACGGGCCCGTTCGGGATGCCGGCGGCCGTGAGGCGCTCATGCCATTCGGCGCTCGGGCGCTTGCGGAACTCGTCCGCGACGACGGAATAAAGGGCGGTAATGTTTTCCGCGCGCAGCGCCAGCGTGCGAAAGCGCGGGTCGTCCAGCAGCTCGGGCCGGCCCATGGCGCCGAACATGCGCCGCCACTGGTCGTTGGTGACCGCGAGCAGGCAGACATGGCCGTCCTTGGTGGCGAACGGACGCCGGTGCGGCGAGAACATGCGGGCGTAGCCCGGCGCGTCGGCGGATGGATCAAGGAAGTCCGTCCACAGATGCTCCATCAGATTGAAGGACAGCATCGTGTCGAGCATCGGCACATGCACTTCCTGGCCTTCGCCGGTGCGCTCGCGGCTGAACAGCGCCATCCCGATCGAGGACGCCAGGGTATGGCCGCAAAACTTGTCGGCGATCGCCATCGGCACGTAGCGCGGCTCGCCGTTCGCGCGCTCGACCATGGCGACGACGCCGCTCTCGCCCTGGATGACGTCGTCGAAGGCGGGGCGCTCCCGATTGCTGCTGCCGGGGCGGTACCCCGGCGCGAAGGCATAGACGATGCGGCGGTTGCGCGCCGAAACCGCCGCGTAGGACACGCCGAGCCGGTCGGCCGATCCCGGGCGCAGGCTGTGCACGAAGACGTCGGCGGTCTCGACCAGCCGCATCAGCGCTTCGAGCCCCGCGGGCCGGCGAAGGTCCAGCACGACGCTGCGCTTGTTGCGGTTAAGGCTCATATACATCGCCGCCATGCCCGGCGCATTCGCGGGCCCGAGCTGGCGCATCGGGTCGCCGTCGGGCGTCTCCACCTTGATGACGTCCGCGCCCATGTCACCCAGGATCTGGGTCGATACCGGGCCCAGCACGTTGATCGTGATGTCGATGATGCGTATGCCGGCGAGCGGGCCGCTCATGCCGCTAGTGCTCCGCCTTGGCGTCGCGGCACTTGATCATGCGCAGCGGCGTGTAGGTGATGGCGACCGTGCCGTCCTGCTTGACGATCCGGTTGCGGGTCCGCACGAGGCCGCGCCCCGGACGGCTTTGGCTCAGCCGCGCCTCGACGACCTCGCACTCGACGTGAACCGTGTCGCCGGCGAAGACCGGGCCCTCGATCTTCAGCTCCATGCCGAGGAAGGCGTAGCCTGTATGCTGCATGGTCGCCTGCACGAGCAGCCCTTCGGCGAAGGAATAGACCAGGGAACCCGGCGCGACGCGCCCCTTGATGTCGGACTCGCTCTCGAGGAACTCGATATTGGTGAACAGGACCTCGACCATGCCGGTGCAGTTGATGAAGTTGGTAATGTCCGCTTCCGTCACCGTGCGGCCGATGGTCTTGAACTTCCGTCCGACCGGAAGATCCTCGAAGAAAAAGCCTAGTCCTACGGTTTCCATCATTGCTCCCTTTGTTCAGCGGCTCGCCCTGCCCAGCACGGCATTGGCGATGATATTGCGCTGGATCTGGTTGGTTCCTTCGACGATCTGCAGCACTTTCGCGTCGCGGAAATAACGGTTGATCGGATAGTCGGCCGAGATCCCCGACGCGCCGAAAAGCTGCACGGCGTCGGTGGCGACCGTCATCGCCGTATCGCTGGCGAAGCATTTCGCCATGGCGACGATCGGCGCAAGCTCCGTGCCGGTGACGCCGGCATCGACCATCGCCGCCGCGCGATAGACCAGGTTGCGCGCCGCCTCCGTCTGCATCGCCATGTCGGCGATCATCCAACGCACGCCCTGGAAGTCGGACACCGTCTGCCCGAACAGGTGGCGGTTCTTGATGAAGTCGACGGAATGGTCGATCGCGCCTTGCGCCAGGCCGACGCC
Source organism: Alphaproteobacteria bacterium (assembly GCA_009377445.1). Lineage (GTDB taxonomy): Bacteria > Pseudomonadota > Alphaproteobacteria > UBA8366 > UBA8366 > WHUA01. The sequence continues at coordinate 1,004,182 of WHUA01000001.1, forward strand.
GCGGGCGCCGATCAGCGGCCGCGACTGGTTGAACGCTTCCATAACGATCTTGAACCCGCCGCCCTCGGGTCCAAGACGGTCCGTTTCCGGCACGAACACTTCGTCGAGGAACAACGGGCAGGAGGGGACGCCGCGGGCGCCCATCTTCTCCTCCTTGCGGCCGATCTCGAATCCCTTTGCGCCGCGCGGGACGATAAACAGGTTGATGGCGCGGGCGGAGCGCTCCTCGCCCGTTCGTGCGCCGACCAGGATGATGTCCGAGACCGGCGCGTTGGTGCACCAGATCTTGGCGCCTCTCAGGCGGTAGCCGCCGTCCACCTTGCGGGCGCGGGTGCGAATGCCGGCGATGTCCGAGCCGCTCTGCGGCTCCGTCGTCGAGATCGCGGCGCGCAGCGCGCCGCTGGCGAGGCCGGGCAGGAAGCGCTTCTTCTGCTCCTCCGTTCCGCCGGCGAGGATCGCGCCGAACGGCGTCCATTGGACCAGCAACAGGTAGGCCGTGTTGTAGCAGACGCGGCCGAGCTCCTCGATCGCGATGCAGGCCGACAGCATGCTGCCGTTGCCGCCATAGGCCGGCGGGAAGGGTAGCGTGAACAGGCCGAGCTCCCGCAACAGGTCGTACATGTCCTGCGGATACTCTGCGGTCCGGTCGATGGCGTCCGCCCGTGGCGCGACCCGCTCCCGCGCGACCCGCCGCACCAGATCCTGCACCTGACGCTGATCCTCGTTCAAAGCGTAGGTCACGGCGATCCTCTCGTTGCCGGCCCCCTCCGGGGCGGGAAGCCTCGGGCGATTGTGGGTAAGGCAGGCGGAGCGTGTCAACGCGCGCCCGGAGGCCGGGTTGCCGGAAGTCGAGGCAGAAACATGAACATACCTAATTGAAAAATATATATTATTATCGGAAATGGCCGTTTGGCCCGGCTTCCGCGGCGGGTGGCGCCGGGAAAGGAAAAAACTTTGCCGCGCCAGCCCCCTGGCCGCCGCTTGAAGACTTCCTTAACGGTTTCTTGACACTATCGGCAGCGGAAGACGTCCCGGATCCTCTATTGCCGCATGGCTGACGGAATCCGCGGAAAAATGCGGCGACCGGATCCCGGCCGCGCCAACTTCGCGAAGGACGAGCAAGTCAGTCGATGGCAGACCGAAAGCAACGGTCGGACAGGACAGCCCAGCAGGCCACGACCACGCGGCCGGGCTCGCTGCTGGACGCGGTGCCGCTCGACATCGCGAGCGCCGTGTCGACCGACCGCAAGCATGGCCGGCTGACGGTCCGGGTCGAGGGCGTGCTCAACGGCGCGCGGCTGAATCGCGGCCAGAACAACGGCGACCGGACCTGGTCGCTGAATACCGATGACCTGGATGGCCTGAAATACGTGCCGCCATATGGCGGCTTCACCTCGCATACGCTGTGGATACGCGTGCTGGCGATGGACGACGGATTCGCCAACACGGTCGCCGTGTTCGCGCTCGAAGTCGATCCCGACTCCCTGCCGCCGCGCCTGCCCCATGCGGTGCCCGAGGAGTCTCGGGCCGCCGAAGCTGCGCCGGTCCAGCGTCCGGCGAAGAAGGCGAAGCCTGACACTGCGGCAGCGGATCTGGCTGAGGTCAAGGCGCAATGGGAGGCGGAAAGCAGCGCCCAGGTCGAAACCGTGCGCGCGAAGCTCGAGGCGGATGGCAAGCGCCACGTGGCCGAGGCGCAGAAGAAGCACGCCGCCGACATGGCGAAGCAGATCAAGGACGCCAAAGCCGAGTGGCAGAAGGAAGCCGAGCAGAGCCTCGCCCAGGCCCGGAAAGCCTGGCAGCAGGAAGCCGAAAAGCAGGTCGCCGAAGCAAAAGCCGCCGCCGAGGCGCAGATGCTGCGACGGACCAAATCCGATTCGGGCGCGAAAGCCGTCGACCAGGCTGCGTTGGCCCAGGAGCTGTCCGACCGGGAATCGCGTCTTCGCGCGATGGAGAAGCGCGCGGCGGACGCGGAGAAGGCCGCCCGGGAAGCCGCGGCCGGGCACGCCGAATCTCAGGAACGCTCGAAAGCGCTGGAGAACGAGCTGGGCAAGGCCGAAGCGCGCGCCGCCGCTGCCGAAAAGGCGGTGCAGGCGACCGATGCGAGGCTGGTCGAGGCGATGGCCAAGCTGGCGCGCGCGGACGATGCGGTAAAGAGGGCGGAGAAGGATGCCGCGGCATCCGCCGATGATCGGATCAACGTCTTGCGCGGCGAGATGGCGGCGAAGGAAAAAGCGCAGGCTGCCCGGATCAAGTCGGCGCAGGATGAAACCCGGGAAGCCGTCGACGCGGAGTATGTGCAGGCGCTGGAAGCGCTGCGCCGGCAGCACGCGGACGAACTGAAGCAGACGGTTGCGCAGGAAAAGGCGCAACTCGAGACGGAGTTCGAGAGCCGCCTGTCGGATATCCAGGCCGAGCTGGAGAAATCGGCGAGCCAGCGCGTCGGCGCCGTCGAGAGCGGAATCCAGAACGCCATCGCCGACGCCTGCGCCACGGCGGTGGCCGAGGCGCGGTCCGATTGGGAGCGCGAACACGAAAGACGCCTAGCCGAGGCATCGGAAGCATGGAAGCGCGACCAGGACCAGCGCCTTGCCGCCGCCCGCATCGAATGGGACGGCGAGCGCGAGGAGGCGATGGCCGGCGCGCAGGCAGAGTGGCAGAAGGAGCTGGAGGCGGCTCTCGCCACGGCTTCCATGGAAGCCGGGATTGCGCGCGAGGCCGCGCTTGCCGAAAAGGACGCCTATTGGCAGGAGGAGATCGAGCGGCGCGTCAATGAGGCGCAGTCGGAAGGATCCGCCGGCCTGGACCGTCGCCTCGAAGCGGCGCGGGGGGAATGGGAGCGCGCCCACGAGGCCGCGTTGATCGAGCGCGACGACGCCTGGCGCGACCACACGGAGAAAAAGCTCGAGGAAGCCCACGAACAGTGGCGGGCCGATGAGAACCGGCGCTTCGCCGCCGCAAGGGCGGAATGGCATCAGGCGGCGCAGGAGGCGTTCGCCGCGCACCCCGGCGCCGCGCTGCCGCCGTCCCAGGAGCCGGCGCCGGCGGCAGGGGAACCGTCGGGAATGCCTTTCCTTAATTTGCAGGAGAAGCTGCCCCAGGCCGAGATGCCGCCCGCGCCGAGCCGGCGCAGCGCGCGCGGCGGCGGCAGTGTTTTCCGCAAGCTATACCGCTCGACCATCGGCAGGCTGCCGATACGCGGCATGGTGCGGATCGCCGCGTTGCTGCTTCTCGTCGTCGCGGGCTTCTACGCCTACCCGTATCTTCAGCCGTTCTTCATCCAGCGCATTGCGCCGATCACCAGCGACATCGCCGCCAAGGTCCAGGGAATCGGCGAGCGCATGTGGACGCCGAGCCATACGCCGGAGGTAAAAATCTCTCCCCTCGTCGGCACGCGAAAGTTCATCCGCCCGAGCTCGGCAAACCTGCGGTCGACCCCGACGACCAACGCCGACGTCGTGGGAGTCGTCGAACGGGCCACCGTGGTCGAGATCGTCAGCGACAAGGGCGACTGGCTGGAGGTTCGCACCATCGGCCGCACGGCGAAGCAGGGCTGGATCCATCGCTCGCTTCTTGCGGAAAAGCCGTTCGGCTGAAGCCGGACGCCAGACCGCCCATTTTCACGCCGCCGATTGAGGCATGCGCCCCGCCGTGAGATAGTCGTCTCATTGGTCCGCCGGGAGCATCGCTGCATGAACGCCACGCCGTCGAGTTCCGATCAGTTCGATCCCGTAACCCTCGAGATTCTATGGAGCCGCCTGATCTCGATCGCGGACGAATCCGCCGCCGCGCTCCTGCGTACCTCTTTCTCGACCATCGTGCGGGAATCGAACGATTTCGGGACCGTCCTGATGGACGCCAACGGCGATTCGCTGTCCGAGAATACGGGCGGAATTCCGTCTTTTTCGGGCATCCTGCCGCGGACGCTCAAGCATTTCCTCGCCAAGTATCCGCGTGAGACGTGGAAGCCCGGGGATTGCGTGATCACCAACGATCCCTGGCTCGCGACCGGGCATCTGCCGGACATCACCGTCGCCATGCCGATCTTCTTCGAGGGCAAGCTGGTCGGTTTCTCCGGCTCGATCGCCCATTCGCCCGACATCGGCGGCTCGCTGTGGTCGGCCGACTGCCGCGAGCTGTTCGAGGAAGGCATCCGCATCCCGCCAATGAAGTTCCTCCGCGAGGGCAAGCCGAATCAGGACCTGCTGGACATGATCCTCGGCAACGTCCGCCTGCCGGATCAGGTGCTGGGCGACCTGAACGCCCAGGTGACGGCCAACCAGGTGTGCGGGAAGCGCCTGGCCGAGTTTCTCGAGGATGCGCGGCTCGCCAATGTCGAGGGCCTGTCGCGGGCGCTGCAGACCCGGGCGGAATCCGCCATGCGCAACGCCATCGAGACGGTCCCGGACGGCAGGTATCATGCGACGCTCGACGCCGACGGCTTCGATGAAGACGAAACCCATATCGAATGCACGATCACGGTCGCGGGCTCCGACCTCACCGTCGATTACGCCGGGACTTCGAAGCAGATCAGCCGCGGCCTCAACACGGTGATGAACTACACCTATGCCTACTCCGCCTATCCCATCAAATGCGCGCTCGATCCGCGCACGCCGCGCAACGAGGGCTCCTACCGGCCGATCCTGGTCACGGCGCCGGAAGGCTGCATCCTGAACCCGCGTTATCCCGCGCCATGCAACGCGCGACAGCTTACCGGGCATCTCCTGGCCGGGGTGATCTATCGGGCGCTGGCGCAGGCCATTCCAGACCTGGTGCTCGCCGACTGCGGCAGCGCCCCGTCGATGCGCGCGGTGTTCAACGGCCTCGACCGCCAGGGCAATCGCTTTTCGCAGATCCTGTTCGCGAGCGGCGGCATGGGCGCCTGCCCGCACAAGGACGGCCTCTCGACGACCGCCTTTCCCACCAACTCGGGCGCGGGAAGCATCGAGGCCTTCGAGAGCATCTCGCCGCTCATCGTCTGGCGGAAGGAGTACCGCACCGATTCCGGCGGCGCGGGGAAGTATCGCGGCGGGCTTGGGCAGGAATGCGAAATCGAGAACCGCTCGGACGTGCCGCTGCAGCTTTCGCTGCTGTCCGACCGCTGGCGTCATCCGGCGATGGGCGTGCTCGGCGGCGAGCCCGGCGCCACCAGCGAAATCCGCTTCAGCGACGGGACGATCCCGCACCAGAAGTCCCGCACGCAGATCGCGCCCGGCATGCGGCTGCACATGCGCTTCGCTGGCGGCGGCGGTTACGGCGAGCCATCCGAGCGTGACGGCGGGCAGATCCGCGACGACGTCAAGAACGGCTACATAACCAAGGCCGCCGCGAGCCGCGACTACGGCCGGTCGTAGGGAACATTGGAAAAACGATGGACAAGCGTGTGCGCGTCGGCGTCGACGTCGGGGGAACTTTTACGGATTTTGTGCTGGTCGACGAAGACCGCGATCTCATCTTCACCGGCAAGCGCCTGACCACCTCGGAAGACCCGAGTATCGCCATCACCGAGGGCGTGGCCCGGCTGCTGAAGGAAGCCGGGACGGACGCGCGCCGGCTCAGCAGTGTGGTGCACGGCACGACGCTGGTGACCAACACCATCATCGAGCGCACGGGCGCGAAGGTTGGGCTGATCACCAGCATGGGTTTCCGCGACGCGCTCGAGATGGGGCGCGAAATTCGCTACGACTTGTACGATCTGTTTCTCGAATCGCCGCCGACGCTGGTGCCGCGCTATCTCCGCTGCGAAGTCGCCGGGCGGGTGGCGCCGGACGGCGCGGTGCTGCAGGATTTCGATGAGAAAGGGTTTCGCGAGGTCGCACGCAAGCTGGTCGAGGACGAGAAGGTCGAGGCGATCGCCGTCTGCTTCATGCACGCCTACCGCAATCCGGAGCACGAGCGCCGGGCCAAGGCGATCCTCGCCGAGACGTTCGGCGGCGTTCCGGTGACGATCTCGTCCGAGGTCGCGCCGGAGATCCGCGAGTTCGAAAGGACCAGCACGACCTGCGCCAATGCCTACGTGCAGCCGATGATGCTGCGATATCTCGAACGGCTCGACAACAATCTCCGCGACATGGGGCTGAACGGTGCGCTCTACGTCATGCTGTCGGGCGGCGGCATCACCACGGTGCGCTCCGCGCAGGCCTATCCGATCCGGCTGGTCGAATCCGGACCGGCGGCGGGGGCGATGGCGGCGTCGTTCTACAGCGGCCTCACCGGCGTCGAGAACCTGATCTCTTTCGATATGGGCGGCACGACCGCGAAGATGTGCCTGATCGACGGCGGCCGTCCGGACCGCAAGCATGATTTCGAGGCGGGCCGGGTGCGCCGCTTCATGAAGGGATCGGGCCTGCCGCTCAAGGTTTCCGTCGTCGACATGATCGAGATCGGCGCCGGGGGCGGCAGCCTGGCCCACATCGACGGCATGGGGCTGCTCAAGGTCGGGCCGCGCAGCGCGGGATCGAACCCCGGACCGGTCTGCTACAACCTCGGCGGCACGGAGCCGGCGGTGACCGATGCGGATCTTTTCTTAGGGTATCTCAATCCCGATTACTTCCTCGGCGGGGAGATGAAGCTCGACATGACCACCGTCGAGCGCGCGATCGGCGAGAAGCTGGCGAAGCCGCTCGGCCTGTCGACCCTCGAAGCCGCGGTCGGCATCCATGACATCGTCAATGAAAACATGGCGGCGGCCACCCGCATGCATCTCGCCGAAAAAGGGCGCGACCCGCGCCGCTACGCCATGATCGCGTTCGGCGGCGCCGGACCGGTGCACGCCTACAACCTGGCGCGGCTGCTCAAGCTCGGGCGGCTCATCGTGCCGCTCGGCGCCGGCGTGACATCGGCCTTGGGCTTCCTGGTCGCGGCGCCGGCGATCGATTACGTACGGAGCTACGTGTCGCGGCTGGAGCAGATCGACTGGCCGCATCTCAATGCGCTGTTCGGCGAGATGGAGGACGAGGCCCGCGATCTCCTGATCGAATCGGGCGCCCGGCCGGACGAGATCACGATGACGCGCAGCGCCGACATGCGCCATGTCGGGCAAGGATTCGAGATCTCCGTGCCGGCCCCGAATGGAACGCTCGACACGGCCGCCTCGGCCGGCCTGCGCGAATCCTTCTTCGCGGCATACCAGCGGCTTTTCGAGCGCACGGTGCGCGAGGTGCCGATCGAGGCGCTGAACTGGCGGCTGGCGGCGTCGGCGCCCGTGCCCAACATCGCCCTGAACTTCGGCGGCCAGCCGGTCGGCAGCGGCAAGGCGCTGAAGGGACAGCGCGACGTTTACTTTGCCGAGACGGGCTTCGCGCCTTGCAAGGTCTACGACCGCTACGCTTTGAATCCCGGCGACACGCTCGAAGGGCCGGCGGTCGTCGAGGAGCGGGAGTCGACCACGGTGGTCGGCCCCGGCGCCAAGGTCAGCGTCGACGGCTTCCATAATCTCGTGATCGAAATGCCGTGAGGCCGGTGCGCATGGACTCCGCGGACAAGCCGTGGAGAGACGATCTTTTTATTCTTGAACCATTTACACACGTCATGCCGCGGCTTGTCCCACTACTGTCCGGTTCAGCAGCGATCGGGCGGATAAGCCGGCGCGCATGGACTCGCGGAACAAGTCCGCGAGTGACGACTTTATTATGAACCAAACACTTATCGTCATTGCCGCACTTGTTGCGGCAATCCACGGCTGGGTCTGCGACCGGCGCCTCGAAGGTCTCAACCCTTCGCCGCGGCCTTCGCCCAACTGTCCCGAAGCCCGATGGTGCGGTTGAAGACCGGGCGGCCCGGCGCCGTGTCGGGATCGGCGCAGAAATAGCCGAGGCGCTCGAACTGCACCGCCTCTCCAACGGCGGCATCGGCCAGGCTCGGCTCCAGGCGGCAGCCGGCGAGCGTCTCCAACGACTGCGGATCGATGTCGGCCAGGTAATCCCCGCCGGCGCCCGGATCGGGACGGCCGAACAGATGCCCGTACTGGCGCACTTCCGCCGGAATCGATTTCTCCGCATCGACCCAGTGGATCGTCGCCTTGACCTTGCGGCCGTCCGGCGCGTTCCCGCCGCGCGTTTCCGGGTCGTAGGTGCAGCGCAGCTCGACCACCTCGCCGGCGGCGTTCTTGACCACGTCGCGGCAGGTGATGAAGTAGGCGAAGCGCAGCCGCACCTCGCGGCCGGGGGCTAGGCGGAAGAACTTCTTCGGCGGGTCCTCCATGAAGTCCTCCCGCTCGATATAGATCTCCCGGCTGAACGGAACGCGGCGCGTGCCCACGTCCGGGCGCTCGGGGTGATTGACCGCTTCGAGCTCTTCCTTCTTGCCCTCGGGATAGTTCTCGATCACGACCTTGAGCGGGCGCAGCACCGCCATGCGCCGCTCCGCGGTCTTGTTCAGCATCTCGCGGATGCAGTGGTCCAGCATGGCGATCTCGATCGTGCTGTCGCTTTTCGTGATTGCGAGACGGCTTATGAAATCGCGGATTGCCGCCGCCGGCACGCCGCGCCGCCGGAAGCCGGAGATCGTCGGCATCCGCGGATCGTCCCAGCCCCCGACATGGCCTTCGCGGACGAGTTGAACCAGCCGCCGCTTCGACAGCACCGTGTGGGTCAGGTTGAGCCGGGAGAACTCGTACTGACGCGGCCGCGACGGCACCGGCAGGTTCTCGATGAGCCAGTCGTATAGCGGGCGATGGTCCTCGAACTCCAGCGTGCAGAGCGAATGGGTGATGCCCTCGATGGCGTCCGACTGGCCGTGCGCGTAGTCGTAGGTCGGGTAGATGCACCAGGCATCGCCGGTGCGCGGATGATGCGCGTGCAGGATGCGGTAGAGCACCGGATCGCGCAGGTTGATGTTGCCCGACGCCATGTCGATCTTCGCCCGGAGCACGCGCGCGCCGTCGGGGAACTCGCCCGCCCGCATGCGGCGGAACAGGTCGAGGCTCTGTTCGGGGGGGCGGTTGCGGAACGGGCTTTCCCGTCCGGGCTCCGTCAGCGTGCCGCGATACTCGCGGATCTCGTCGGCCGACAGGTCGTCGACATAGGCTTTGCCATCCCCGATCAGCCGTTCCGCCCACGCGTAGAGCCGCTCGAAGTAGTCCGAGGCATGGTACAGGTGGGTGCCCCAGTCGAAGCCTAGCCAGCGCACATCCGCCTGGATGGCGTCGATGTACTCCTGCTCCTCCTTGGTGGGATTGGTGTCGTCGAAGCGGAGATGGCAGCGCCCGGCAAATTCCCGGGCGATGCCGAAATTGAGGCAGATCGACTTGGCGTGGCCGATGTGGAGATAGCCGTTCGGCTCGGGCGGAAAGCGCGTGACGACCGTCTCGTGCCGCCCGGCGCTGAGATCCGCGCGGATCGCCTCGCGGATGAAGTCGCGGATCGCCTCGCCTTCCGTCGTGCCGTCGTCGTTCATCCGATCTTGCTCCGGGGCTGAATTCCGCGAGGCGGGACGCCCGCCCGGCAGCCTGCCTGGCGGAAGTGTCTGCCAGAAATATGCCGTTGCGCCAAGCCGAAGTCCGGCCTGCCGGCGGCCGTGGAGGAAATTACGCCGCTTCGTCCACGATCGGGTTCCGCAGCACGCCGACCTGCTCGATCTCGATCTCGCAGACGTCGCCGGCCTTCATCCAGACCGGGGGCTTCCGGGCATGGCCGACGCCCGCCGGCGTCCCCATGACCAGGACGTCGCCCGGCTCGAGGGTCATGAACTCCGTCAGCAGCGCCACGGTTTCCCGCACGTCGAACAGCATCATGCTCGTATTCGCGTCCTGCATGACGGTACCGTTGAGGCGGGACTGGATGCGGAGGCCCTCCGCCCCCGGCGGCAGCTCGTCCGCGGTCACGAATTCGGGGCCGAACCCGCCGGTCGAATCGAAGTTCTTGCCCGCGGTCCACTGCGAGGTCTTGCGCTGGTATTCGCGGATCGATCCTTCGTTGAAGATGGAGTAGCCCGCTATGACCGACAGCGCGTCCTTTTCCGCGACGTGGCGCGCTTTGCGGCCGACGATGGCCACCAGCTCCGCCTCATAGTCGAGCTGCTCGGAGCAGCGCGGGCGGACGATCGGCTCCTTATGGGCCACGAGGCTGGTCCGGCTCCGCATGAACAGCGAGGGGTAGGTCGGCTTCGCGTGCCCACCTTCGGTGGCGTGGTCCGCGTAGTTCAGGCCGAGGCAGACGATCTTACCGGCATTGGTGATCGGCGGATGGAACTTCAGTTTCTCGAACGGCGTCCGCAGCGCCCGGCCGGCCTTGGCGGCGACCGTCGCGGCGCGGTCGAAGGCGTCCGGACCCGCCTGGAGAAATCCGAGCAGGTTGCGCGGCAGGCCCGTATCGGCCGCCTCGAGATCGACGATTTCGTCGCCGACCCGGAAACCGAGCGCCGGTCGCCCGTTTTTGTCGAAGGATGTCAATCGCATCTATGCATACCTCTGCTTGGCTGTCGGCATGCATTATCGCCAAATCCGACGCGAAATGAAGCCCGCCGATTTTGCTATCGCGACGAGGCGCTGGCTTTGGCGCTACCGCCTTCGTCGCCGGCGATCTCCCGCAGCAGCTTCCGGCTGATGGCGCGCTCGATGTCGGCGAAGCTTTTCGCGACCACGATGAAGGCGTCGGGGCCGGCGATTACCTCTTCCTTGTAGTATTGCGCCATCTGGCCCGGCGCGAGGTTGCTTGCGTCCAGGCTTCGCTCGTTTTCGATCGGCAGGCCGTTGATCGTGACGTTCCAACTCAGTGCGGAAGCGCGGACAGGCGCCAGCGGCGGGCCATCGTTGCTCCGGCCGTCGCCGGAAATGTCGATTACCTTGCGGTCGCCTTCATGGGGCGAGCGCCGAAGCAGGTTGAGGGAATAGGAAACCGCGGCGCTGATCGAGGTGAAATGGCCCTTCCGCACCGCCGCTTCCTTCAACTTGCTGCCGAAGGCCTTTGCGCTCTGGAGATCTTCGATGATCATCCAATCGGTGACCAGCGTCTGTTCGCTGGAATCCGCCCATTCGAAATAGCTGACGGCGATGCGGCCGTGCTTGCCGGCCTTGATGGCCTCGATGATGTCCGATCGCTCGAAGGCGTTGATATAGCCCCGCCGCTGCAACTGCATCTCTTCGATATCGATACTGTCGGACACGTCGACGGCAAGCACAAGGGTGAGGTCGACCGGTTCGGCCTTTGCGCCGAACGCCGTCAGCAGGAGGAGCAGCGTCAAAAGCGCATGCCAGCGCAACCGGCCGCCGCGCCGACGCGACAGGGGAGCTCCATTGTCCATCGCATGATTTAGGCGCAACGAATCCGGCAGATCAAGACATTCGATGAAGTCGCGGAATTTTAGGCGCGATTCCTGGAAAACACCGCTCATGCCTTGCCACGGAAAGCGATCCTGCTGACCGCGGCATCGGCGGTCAAGGCCGATAAGCGGCAAGCCGGCGGTCAGCGGGTGTAGCGCGTCGCGATGACGGGGTCCCGCTCTTCGAGAAGGCAGCGTTCGGGAAAAGCGATGGTGACGCAGGTTCCCTTGCCGAGCACGCTTTCGATCGAAAGCGTTCCGCCGTGCAGCTCCGTCAGCATCCGTGCCAGCGGCAGGCCCAGCCGCGGCCCGTACGAGGCATTGGCATAGGGCGAATCGACCTTGTTGAACGGCACCAGCACCCGTCCGATATCTTCCGGCGCCATGCCGATGCCCGTGTCGGTTACGGCGACCTCGAACGTTCCGGTGCGGCGCCACCTCGCGGCGATTTCGATTGAGCCATGCGGCGGCGTGAACTTGCGCGCATTGGACAGCAGCTCCGTCAGCACCCGGCGAATGCGCTGCTCGTCGACAAGAAGCATGACCGGCACGTTGGGCAGGTTCGCACGAATCGGGGCGCGCGGTCCGTCGGTCATGCTGTCGGCCAGCCGGACGGCGCCGCCGGCGAGGTCCGTGATGCTGACCCCCGAGAGGTTCAGCTTGATCCTGCCGTTGTCGATGCGCGCCATCTCCAGCACGTTGTCGACGATATCCAGCAGATGGCGGCCGCTCTTCCAGATGTCCTCCAGATAGGTCAGGTATTTCGGCGAGCCGATCGCACCGAATGGCTGCAGCCGAATGGTTTCGGCGAATCCCAGTATGGCGTTCAGCGGCGTGCGAAGCTCGTGGCTCATGTTGGCGAGCAACGCGGACTTGGCGCGGCTTGCTTCTTCCGCGGCTACCGTCGACTCGGTCAAGCGCAACTGTTCGGCGTGGGTGTCGGTGATTATCCGGTCGCGATGACGAATCAGATTCAGCCCGATCTCGAACAGCAGGAGAAATGTAAGCGCGACCACGGCGAGCTGAAGCATGCCGGCATTGCGGAGCTGCGCGGCGGTTTCGGTGACGTCGGTGTAGATTTCGAAAACGCCTTCGATCTCACCCTCCGTATTGAGAATCGGAACGTAGCTCGACAGGATGTGGCGGTCGTATACTTCGCCTTCGATGGCGCTGAACCTCTCGCGCGGGCCGGCGATGCTGGCGACTTCCCCGTTCCTTGCGGCGACGAATCCGGGGTAGGTCGCCTTCATCTCGCCGATCTGCGAGGGCTCGGTGGAGAAGACCGTCAAGCCGCTCAGGTCGAAGATCTTGACCTTGAGGAGCGGAACGTTCTCGGCCATCTCGGTGGTTCGCGCCCGGGTCGCCGCGATTATCTCATGCGTCTTCAGCTTATCGAGCGGGAGCTTATAGGCCGTGGCGACGAAGTCGCTGATATCCGGCCAGATGATGTTGGAGAAGACGCGCGCTAGCAGGATGTTGTTGCGCTCGTTGAGGGTATTGAGGTCGCGCGTGACGAGGAAATGGTGCACGAAGGCGAGCGCCGCGCCGGCCACCGCGATGAGCAATGCGCCCGCCACGGCATACCGCATGGATCCAGACTGTCTGCCCGGCTTCATATTCGGGACCGCCGCTCTTCCGTCCAGCGCGCCATCCCGGATGTTAACCAGAACACCTTAATCGCCTGTTAAGGCCGAAGGGTAGCCGGAAGGGGTCAGCCCGCCTTGCCGCCGGCAGCGGCGATGGGAAGAACCGCATGGGACGGCCGCGTGCGGTCCATGTAGACGCTGTTCGTGGCGATGCGGGTTCGTCTGGCCATCCCCTCCGGCTCGCCGGTATTCGGATTGACGTCGAAATGCGGGAAGTTGCTGCTGGAGATGTCGAGGCGGATGCGGTGGCCCGCCTTGAACAGGTTGCTGGTGGGAAACGCCTCGATGGTAATCTGGTATACATTACCCGGCTCCATCATCTCCGGCCGTTCCCACGCGTTCCGGTAACGGCAGCGCATGATGCCGCTTGTCACATTCATCGCATAGCCGCGCGGGTAGTCGCCGCTGGGCGGGTACACGTCGATCAGTTTCGCCGTGAAGTCGGTATCGGGACAGTCGGATGATATCCAGAGCTCGGCCCGGACCGGCCCGGTGACTTCGACATCCTGGGCCAGGGGCGCCGTCTCGAACACCAGCACGTCCGGCCGCGACGCGAGCGGCAGATAGGGCGGCTTGCAGCCGAAGAACTGCGGCGCCTCCCGTTGATCGTAGGCGCCGCCTTCCATCAGCGGCGATCCCGACGAGATCGCGCCGCCGATCGTCGGAACCGGGTTGTTCGGGTCGTAGTCGAAGGACAGCGCCGCCTCGTCCGCGTCCGGCTTCCCGGGCCGCAGCCCGCCGTCGCCGTGCAGGTAATATTCGGTGAAGCGTGTGTCCGGCAGCGGCCAGTCGGCTGCCTCCCGCCAGCTTCCGCCGTGATCCAGCCGGCCGTCCGCGTTCCGTCGTCCCGAGCCGCCGCCCATGACGAAGTAGCGCACGGCAGGCTCGCGATCGACGCCGTTCTCGACGCCCTTGAGCCAGCGGTCGAACCACCGGAGCCGAAGCGCCAGGAAATCCTCCGCCAGGGTGCCGTCCATCACCGCATCCCGGCCGAAGTCGACGTCGCCGGCGAAGCTCTTGACCCGGTCGCCATGGGTCCAGGGGCCGAGGATCAGGCGGACCGGCCCTTTCTTGCGCCGGGACAGGCCGAGATAGTTCTCCGTCGCCGTGCGCGGATAGGGGTCGTACCAGCTCGACATGTGCACCATCGGCACATCGGAGTATTGGTCGAAGTATCCGGCGCCGTAAATGCCCGCTTTCTTCCAGTACTCGCCGAAAGCGCCCGCGGTCCATTGCTCGAACAAATATGTCTCGTATTCCGGCGCCCAGCGGAGCGGCGAATGGCCCGGGCGCCACGGCATGCGGGTGAACCAGTCGCGGATATCCTCGCCCTCGAGCGCGGCGAGGGCGACGCTGTCGCCGGCGGCGGCTGCGGCATTGACCGCCTGACGGTAGGCCCAGGTCGCCTGCTTCAGCTCGAACGCGCCGCCCTGGCGGATGCCGCTCTGGTAAGCGTCGGAGAAGCCGCCGGAATCGAGAAACATGCAGGCGAGGCCCGGCGGGTCGAGGCAGGCGAGCGCCGCCTGCGTGTGTGCCGCATAGGACAGTCCCATGGTGCCGACCTTGCCGTTGCACCAGGGTTGCCGGACGATCCATTCCAGCGTGTCGTAACCGTCCGCGGCGTCGTCCAGGTACTTGGTGAATCCGCCTTCGGAGTTGTAGCGGCCGCGGCAGTCCTGGTAGACGACGACATAGCCATGGCGCACGAAATACTCGGCGACTTCCGGCCGCGCGAAGGACTTTGCTGCGCCGAACCGCAGCTCCGAGCGCGATACGGCGGTCTTGTCGTAGGGCGTGCGCTCCAGGATGACGGGAAAGGCGCCGTCGGCGGCCTTGCCGCGCTGCCCCGGGCGGTAGACGTCGGTTGCGAGGCGCACGCCGTCGCGCACCGGCACCATCGCGTCCTGCTCGACCACCACGTCGAAGGCGTTCTTTCCACGGTTCATCGATTCCGGCATTGCCTCGGTCCCATGCGCTTCGGTTCTGGCGACCTACTGTAGAGCGGATCATCTGCCGCCGCATCATGCATCGGCGCATGGCGGAGCCGGTGCGTTTGACGGTCGCATTCCGCAGCGCATACGCTGGCGCCCGCTGCATCGTCGAACGGAAGGGAAGAAGAACATGGGCAAGAAGATCGTCGTCCTCGGCGCGGGTGCGATCGGCGGCTATGCGGGCGGGCACATGGCCCGCGGCGGCGAGGACGTGACCCTGATCGACCCTTGGCCCGAGCACGTCAACCGCATGAACGCGCATGGCCTGCGCCTCGACGGCGTGACCACGCAGGAGTGCTGCGTCGTGCCGGTCAAGGCGATCCACCTGACCGACGTCCAGGCTTTGTCCAAGGACCGCCCGGTCGACATCGCCTTCATCTCGGTGAAGTCCTACGACACCGAATGGGCGACCGCGATGATCAAGCAGTATCTCGCGCCGGACGGCTATGTCGTATCGCTGCAGAATTGCATGAACGAGGAGACGGTGGCCCGCGTCGCCGGTCCCGAGCGGACGGTCGGCTGCATCGCCAGCCTGCTCGCGGCCGAGCTGATCGCTCCCGGCCACGTCCAGCGCAACGTGCCGCTGGGCGACGAGGAGCACATCGCGTTCCGGGTCGGCGAGATGCACGGCCGGATCACGCGGCGGGCCCTGGACGTGGCGGCGCTGATGCGGCACGCCGACACCGCCAAGGCGACCACCAATCTTTGGGGCGAGCGCTGGTCGAAGCTGATTATCAACGGGATGCGCAACGGGCTGTCGGCCGCGACCGGCCTGAGCGGCAAGGACCGTGACGGCAATCCCAAGACCCGCGATATCTCGCTCCGGCTCGGCGCGGAGGCGATCCGCGTCGGCTGGGCGCTCGGCTATCGGCTCGAGAAGATCGCAGGCGTCACGGCGGAAACGCTGGTCGCGGCCGTCGACGGCGGCGGCAAGGCGCGCGCCGAGGTTGACGCCGATCTGGACAGGCAGATCGCGCACCGGAGCGACGATCAGCGACCGTCCATGGGCCAGGACATGCGGAAGGGGCGGCGCACCGAGATCGAGCTGATCAACGGCCTGATCGCCGCAAAGGGCGACGAGACGGGCATCCCGACGCCGGTCAACAAAGCGCTTGTCGAGGCCGTGAAAAAGGTCGAGCGGGGCGAAGCTGCCCCGGGCCTCGAGGTCGTCGCGCATATCTGAAGCGGCTCAGCCAGCCTTCGGCTCTTTCTTTCCCGGCAATTCAATCTTCAGGAAGAAGACGAGCGGCGTGATCAGCAGGACGATGAGCGCCAGCAGCCGAAAATCGTCGAGATAGGCCATGAACTCAGCCTGCCGGTTGAGCTCCTGCTGAAACGCGCTGAGCCCCTCGACGTTGACGAGGTTCCATCTGTCCGGAAGCGTAAGATGGTGCAGCGTCTCGTTGTAGTGGCTGAGGTTCTCGTTGAGGGCGGCGCGATTCGCCTGCGAGTAGCGCAGTAGCTGGCTGACCAGGAAGGACACGCCGATGCTGGCGCCGATGCGCCGCGACAGCGACAGGAAGGATGTTCCGTCGGGCCGCAGCTCGGGCGTCAGCGTCATATAGGCCGCGGCCGTGACCGTGGTCGACATCATGCCGAATCCGACCCCCTGTATGCAGAGCGTGAAGAGCACGGTCCCGTAATCGACATCGAGCGTGTAGGTCGACATGTGCCAGAGCGAGAAGGCCATGATGATGAGCGCGACGAACAGGATCGGGCGCGGGCCGATGCGCGCGAACAGCATGCCCGAGATGATGGACGCGACGAATGTGGTCATGCCGCGCGGTGACATGAGGATGCCCGAGGCGAAGATCGAATAGCCGAGATGCTTCTGCATCATCGCGGGAAAAATCCCGAGGAAGCCGAACATGAGCATCGCCAGGACGAAGATGTAGACCATGCCGATCGCGAAATTGCGGTTCTTGAACAAGGTAGGGTCGACGAAGGGATTTCGCGTCGTCGTGATGTGAACCACGAAGACATAGAGGGCGGCCGCCGCCACGCCCGCTTCGATCACGATCTCGGTCGAGCCGAACCAGTCCAGGCGCTCGCCCCGGTCCAGCATGAGCTGAAACGATATGAGCGCCGTGGCGAGGGCGAAGAAGCCGGTGAAGTCGAAGGGACGCGGCGCCAGCTCGGTCTCTCGCACGAAAAGGGAGATCATGGTGAAGGCGACCGCGCCGGTCGGCAGGTTTATGAAGAACACGTAGCGCCAGGAATAGTATTCCGTGATGTAGCCGCCGAGGAACGGACCGACGATCAGGCCGACCAGCATGCCGACGTTGAACCAAGCCATCGCCATGCCGTGCCGTTCCCGCGGATAGATGTCGAGCAGGATCTGCTGCGACAACGGCACGAGCGCGGCGCCGAACATGCCCTGGAGAAAGCGCGCGGGCACGATCTGCGGAATGCTGTTCGACATCCCCGACATCACCGAAGCGAAGCAGAAACCGACGATGGCGATCAGCAGCAGGCGCTTGCGCCCGACCCGGCGGCTGAGCCAGGCGGTGAGCGGCGTGAAGACGCCGACGGCGATCAGGAACGAGGTGAGAACCCAGGCCACTTCGTCGTGCGCCGCCGAGAACGCCCCCATCATGCTCGGGAGCGCGATGCCGGCGATGAAGGTGTCCATCGACTGCATGCCGGCCGCGAGGCAGACCGAAATCGTCGTCACCGTGAGTGACGGCGAATAGGTCGGGGCGTCCGCGGTCGCCGTGCTCATGCAGAACGTGCCAATTCTTCAGTATCGCCGGCCGGAAGGCGGCGCCAGCGGGATCATCGCCACGGCGATGCCGGTAGGCAAGGCAATGTTCGGCTGCCCGCGCGATGCCAAGCGGCGCGCCGCATTCCGTGCCGCCTAGCGCTTGCCCCATTTCTGATCTTCGACCGTCTGCTCCTCGATCGCGTAGTACTCTTCGAGGCCGATCAGGTCTTCGATCGCCTGGCGCGCGGCGACGTTGTCCTCATGGGTCATGCCCGTGTACTCGCCGGTCTCCTTCATCTCCCGCATCGCGCGCTGGGCGAAATGAAAGCTCACCAGCAGGAAGAGCTGGGCATCGATGCAGGCGGCGTACCCCATATCCTCGAGCTGCTTCATCGGATAGATCGGCCTGCCGTCGCGATTGCCCCGGCTCTGCACATAGACGAGCGGCAGTTTGCATTCCTTCGGCGCTTTCACCGCTTCCTCGTGGTTGCGCGGAAACAGCAGGCCGAGATCGGCGCCCACCTCGGCGGACAGGTTGATGCGCTTGACCGCCTCGTCGAAGCCTTCGAAGCGGCAGGTGTCGGTCCGCGCGATGACGACGAAATCGGGATCGACCTTGTCGCGCTCGGTGCAGGCCCACCGGATCTTGTCGATGAACTCTTCCACCGGCACCGCATGCGCCACGTATTTGTGGTAATGCGCGCGCTTGGGATAGAGCTGGTCCTCGATGTGGACGCCGGCCACGCCGGCCTGGATGAATTCCCGCACGGTGCGGGTGACGTGCAGCGGCTCGCCGAAGCCCGCGCCGGCGTCGCAGACGGTCGGAATGGCGATCGATTTTGCGACCGCCCCGGCCGTCTCCACCTGCTCCGTCATGGTGAGAAGCGGCTCACTGACCGCGCGCGATCCGCCGGTGACGTATCCGCCGACATAAACCGCGTCGAAGCCCATCGCCGCCGCCATGCGCCCACCCAGGGGATAGTAAACCGCAGGCATGTAGGCGAATGGCTTTGCCTTCAGCAATGCGCGCAGCTTGGTCGTCGCTCGCTCCATGACGGAACCTCTCAGAAATTTGCCGGAGAATCGGATGGCGGGAAAGCATAGCCCAATTTGCTCCCGGCGCGGAAATCGCACAGCAGGCTCAAGCATTTCCGGTGCCGTTGCGGACGCCGAGGAATGCTCTCTATAGTGCTGCCATGGCGAACATCATGGATCGAGCGCACGGAACGACGCCGGCTGCCGACGATCTCTGCCTCGATCCCTATGACATGCTGGCCCATGTGGCGGCGAAGGCGCCGCGCGCGCTCGCCTGGTCGCGGGCGGGCATTGCGGATCCGCGCCGCTGGCAGGACGCCGCGCGGGTGAAGCTCGCCGAGCTTTCGGGATATGGCCGCTTCGGCGGGCCGCCGCAGGTGTTGCGGCGCGAGGATCGCGGCACCGTCGCGGGACTTCGCCACGAGAGCCTCTATATCCGTGTCCGCCACGCGCACGACATTCCCGTCCGCGTCATCCGTCCGGGCACGGCGGCCGCGCCGCCCCGCGCGGCCGTCATCTGCCTGCAGGGCGAGGGCATCGGCATGTGCGCATCCTGGGGCGAGGCGGATAGTGCGAAGGAAGCGGAGGCGGTCCAGTCGGGGTTCGACTTTGCCCGCGAGGCCGCGGCGCGGGGCCTTGTCGCGGTCTGCATCGAACTGATGGGGGCAGGCGAGCGCCGGCCGCATGACGGCGGCCAGCCAGGCGCGCCGCTGCGCAGCCTCGCGGTGCACGGCATGCTGCTCGGCCACAGCCTGCTGGGCCAGCACGCGTCCGACGTTTCCACGGCGCTCAACTGGGTATTGGGCCGCGACTTCGGGATCGCTGCGGGAGCCGGCCGCATCGCGGTTATCGGCCACAATCTCGGCGGGGCCGCAGGGCTGCTGGCTGCCGCGCTCGATACACGGATCGCGGCGGTCGCCATGGTCGATCCGCCGCGCCGCTTCCGCGACGCCATTAGGCAGCGCGCGATAACGGCGGAGATGACGATGCCGGGCTTGCTGCGCTGGATGGACCTCGACGATGTCCTGCTGCTGTGTGCGCCCCGGCCGGTCGTCATGGGTCCGGCCAAGCCGGGCCCGGCCGCCGATGCGGGCGAACTGATCGCGGGCGGCCGCCCTTTCTACGAGCTCTTCGAGGCCGGGTCGGCGCTGGCGCAAGCGGAGGGGCTGGCGCCGTTATGGGGCCGCCTGTCCGCTCTTCTGACGGACCCCGGCGCCGAAACCGGGCCGAAGCGGCCGTGAGTGGAACTCGCAACGCCAGCGCCGCGTTTCTTTAAATAATGGCAATATAATAATGAGGAGAGATCACAGTAGTGCAATAAATTAATCTATCTTTAACCATATGAAATAATAAACGAATCCAAATTAATTGAAATATTAATCTAGAATTTATTCTATAAATGAGATAATACTTTCGTGAATACATGTCGTCAATTGGTGGGGTGTGCATGCGGTACGGTCCGCGTGCCAGCAGGGCAGTGGCAGACGAATCGAGAATCATGAAAGCGGCGATCGCCTGCTCGGGCGATGTCGTCTACTCGTGGGATCTTGTCCGGGACAATATTTCCTGGATCGGCAACACGTCCGACATGTTCGGCATCAGCACGCCGGACACGGTGACGTCGGGCGACGCCTATCACGAGCGAATCAATCCCGACGACCTGAAGACCAGGCTGAAGTTCCTTTCCAAGCATTTCACCACGCGCGAGCCGTTCGACTGCGAATATCGCGTGCGGACGGAGAAGGGCGGCTTCTGCTGGATCCACGAGCGGGCGGCGGCCGAGTTCTCGGAGGCCGGCCAGCCGGTGCGCCTGAACGGCGTGCTGCGCCTGATCACCGGACGGAAGCAGCACGAGATATTGCTCGAACAGCGGGCGAATTATGACGAGCTGACGGGGCTCTACAACAAGTCGCGGCTGCGCGAATCCGCCGATCATGCGCTCCGCTATGCCGAGCGCTACAGCGTCGCCGGCGGATTTCTCGCCGTTGGAATCGACAAGATGGCGATGATCAACGACGCCTATGGCCGTCAGACGGCGGATGCGGTGATCGTCGGCGTCGGCCGGCGGCTGGAAGAATGCATGCGTGCGACCGATGTCATCGGCAGGCTCGGCGGCGATACCTTCGGCATCGTTCTCGGCAACGCCGACGAGCTCGGCATCGCCGCGGCGGCGGAGAAGGTCCTCAACGCGTTCCGCCAGAATGCGGTGCAGACCCCCGTCGGGCCGATCCACGTCACGGTCACGATCGGCGGCTCCGGCTTCCCGGGTCTCATCCAGACGGCGCACGACCTGATGGCGAGCGCCGAAAGCGCGATGCAGGACGCCAAGCGGCTCGGCCGCAACTGCTTCGCCTATTTCGAGATGTCGGAGGACCAGCGGATCCGCCAGCGCGAGTACATGCTGATCGGCGAGCAGGTCACGAAGGCCCTTCAGGAAGAGCGCGTCGTCTTCGCCTATCAGCCGGTGGTGGTGACGGAGACCGGCGAGGTCTCCTACTACGAAACCCTGATCCGCATGATCGATGAGAAGGGCGAGATCGTGTCGGCCGGCGCCTTCGTGCCGGTGGCCGAGCGTCTCGGCCTGATGCGCGAGATCGACCGCTACACGCTGGAGATGGCCGTCGCGGACCTCGTCAACGACCCCGACATCACCCTCGCGCTGAACATATCGAGCCTGACCGCGAGCGACCGCTCATGGCTGCGGGCGCTGGTCAGCCACGTCAAGGGCAAGCCGGAAATCGCCCGGCGCCTGATGATCGAGATCACCGAGACGGCGGCGCTCGACGACTTCGAGGATTCGGCGCGTTTCGTCGCCGCCGTCCGCGACCTGGGATGCAAGGTGGCGCTCGACGATTTCGGATCGGGCTACACCTCTTTCCGCCATCTGAAGTCGCTGACGGTCGACGTCGTCAAGATCGATGGGTCCTTCGTCATCAATCTCGGCGAAAACCCCGACAACCTCCTGTTCATCCGCACGCTCCTCAATCTGGCCGGCGGATTCGGCATCAAGACGGTCGCCGAGTGCGTGCAGTCGGACAAGGACGCGGAATTGCTGAAGGCCGAAGGCGTCGACTTCATGCAGGGCTTCTACTACGGGCGGCCGCAACTCGGCCGACCGGGCAGCAAGCTGGCGAAGCGCATGATCGCCACGCCCGCGGCGCCGCAAGCCGCCGCCGTGGGAAATTCCGTCGCGGTCGCCGATTAGGCCGGCGGCCCTCGCCCGTTACTTCTTCGCGATGTCGTTGATCTGCCGTTGCAGCTCGTCCAGCTTGCTCTGCAGATCCTTCATGCGGTCATTGCCGCCGGGCTCTTCCTTGGCGGACGCGCCTTGGCTCTGCCCATTCGCCATCGGGGCGAACATCTTCATCGCCTGCTCGAAGATCGCCATGTTCTGCTTGCCGAGGTCCTCCAGCGAGCCGAACGGGAACATGCCGCCCATGGCTTCCTTCATATAGCTCTGCATGCGCTCGCGGTTCTCGGAAAACAGATCCATCGAATGCTCGAGATAACGCGGCAGCAGCATCCGCTGCATGTTGTCGCCGTAGAAGCTGATGATCTGCCGCAGGAAGCTGATGGGCAGCAGGTTGTCGCCCTTGCCTTCCTCTTCGACGATGATCTGGGTCAGGACCGCGCGGGTGATGTCCTCGCCTGTCTTGGCGTCGTACACCACGAACTCGACGCCGTCCTTGACCATCTGGCACAGGTGATCGAGCGTCACGTAACTGCTCGTCGCCGTGTTGTAGAGACGCCGGTTGGCGTATTTCTTGATGGTGACGGGGGTGTTTCCCTGCTCGTTCTTGGTTGCCATGGCCGCCATCCCTGTTGGGCCGCCACGCGGGCGGCTGCGCGATTATAGGATTCCATATCGCAGCGCAGGATACAAAACGTTAAGATCGCCGCAGTTTTCGAGATTTCTTGCCGCAGTGCAAATAAAGGGCCGTATCTGGCAAACCCCAGGGGCAGGGCCTATAGTGCCGCCATGGCCGAGCCGCCCGACCTGCAAGATCTAGCCAAGCGCTACCTGGACCTGTGGCAGGATCAGTTGCGGGCGATGGCGGCGGACCCCGACACGATGGCCTCGGTCGCCCGCATGCTGTCGGCCACGGGTAGGCAGGCCGGGCCGGAGGGCGCGTCGGAGGCGATGACGAACCCCCTGGCGTGGTGGCAGACGGCGGCCGCCGCGATGCAAGCCCTGACCCCGATGGGAGGATCGACGCCCTTTGACCCCGTCTCCGCCGCCGGCCGCGCCCCCGCCGAGACTCGGCCCCCGGCCGCTGCCGCTGCACCTGATGGCGGCGGCGTCGGCCTACGTGACCTCGAACGCCGCCTTGCCGCTCTTGAAGGAAGGCTTGATGCGCTGGAGTCCGGCGCTCGGAACGGACGCGGAAGCGCTAAGGGAAAGGCTGGCAAAGGCAAGCGCTGAGGCGCTCGCCGCGGCCGTCGAGCGGGAAGGCCGCCGCCGCCTCGATGCATTCCTGACCGGGATCGAGCGCTACCGCGATCACCCCTACCGCCGGGATGTCCAGGACCCGCCCGCCGTGTGGGCGTCCGGGACCACCTCGCTGCGCGATTTCGGCCACGGCGAAAAGAGCGGCGGGACCCTGCCCGTGCTGCTCGTGCCGTCGCTGATCAATCGCGCCTACATCCTCGATCTCTCGTCCCGACGCAGCTTCGCACGCTGGCTTTCCGCCAATGGCTTCTGGCCGTTCCTCGTTGATTGGGGGGCGCCGTCCGATGCCGAGCGGGATTTCGATCTGACCGAGTATGTGACCCGCAGGCTGGAGCCGGCGCTGGAGTCCGTGTTGAGCCTGACCGGCGAAAGACCCCTGCTACTCGGCTACTGCATGGGCGGCCTGCTGGCGGTCGCGCTCGCCCAGCGCCGACAGGCATCGCTGCGCGGCCTCGCCCTGCTGGCGACGCCGTGGGATTTCCATGCGGACCGCCCCGGTCAGGCGGCCAGCCTCTCGGCGGTCGCGATGGGCATGGAGTGGCTGATGAGCGCCACCGGCGAGTTGCCGGTCGACGTCATCCAGGCGCTTTTCGCCAGCCTCGATCCGGTGCTGGCGGAGCGCAAGTTTTCCGCCTTCGCCGCGCTCGATGGCGGGTCGGATGCCGCCCAGGACTTCGTCGCGCTCGAGGATTGGCTCAACGACGGCGTGCCGCTGTCGGCGCCGGTGGCGCGGGAGTGCCTCTCCGGCTGGTACGGCGACAACACGCCGGCGCGGGGCGCCTGGCGCATCGCGGGCGAGACGGTCGATCCGGCCGTGCTCGGCCTGGCGTCGCTCGTAGTCATTCCCGCGCATGACCGGATCGTTCCGCCCGAATCCGCCGAGGCGCTGGGCCGTCGCCTACCGGCCGCGGCCGTCATGCGGCCCGATGCCGGCCACATCGGCATGATGGTGAGCCGCGGCGTCGAGACGACGCTCTGGCCGCGCATCGCGGCCTGGCTCCACGCGCGGAAGTGATCGACGGCCGCCGCGACAAAATGTCCGCAGCGTTCTATCATCGCCATAACGGAAGCCGGTTGTTTTCGGAACATGCCGGGTTCTATAGTCATTTATTGTGCAGTGCAGCATGAGCATGCACGCTCGATGATAGGGAGTGCCAATCGATGTCGGATGTCGTAATCGCGAGTGCCGTGCGGACGCCTGTCGGCTCATTCAATGGAACGCTCAGCTCGGTGTCTGCGTCATACCTCGGATCGGTCGCCATCCGCGAAGCGATGAAGCGGGCGAAGGTCGAAGGCGGCGACGTCGACGAAGCGATCCTGGGACAGATCCTCACCGCCGGCGCGGGACAGAACCCGGCGCGTCAGGCCGCGGTGGAGGCGGGCATCCCGGTCGAGAAGACGGCCTATCAGATCAATCAGCTCTGCGGCTCGGGCCTGCGCTCGGTGGCGCTGGGCTTTCAGTCGATCCAGGTCGGCGACGCCTCGATCGTCGTCGCCGGCGGCCAGGAGAGCATGAGCCAGGCGCCGCATTGCGCCAATCTCCGCAACGGCCAGAAAATGGGCGACCTGCAGTTCATCGACACGATGATCCGCGACGGCCTGTGGGACGCCTTCAACGGCTACCACATGGGCAACACGGCCGAGAACGTCGCGCAGAAATGGCAGATTACGCGCGAGCAGCAGGACGCCTTCGCCGCGGCGAGCCAGCAAAAGGCCGGCAACGCGATGAAGGAAGGCCGGTTCAAGGACGAGATCGTGCCGGTGACGATCAAGAGCCGCCGGGGCGAAACGATCGTCGACACCGACGAATACCCGAAACCCGACACCACGGTCGAGACGCTCGCCGGGCTGCGGCCGGCCTTCGCGAAAGACGGCACCGTCACCGCCGGCAATGCGTCGGGCATCAACGACGGCGCCGGAGCGACCGTGCTGATGACCGCCAAGGAAGCGTCGCGGCGCGGCATCGCGCCGCTTGCGCGTATCGTGTCCTGGGCTACGGCGGGCGTCGATCCGTCGATCATGGGCACCGGCCCGATCCCGGCCAGCCGCCGTGCGCTGGAGAAGGCAGGCTGGTCGGTCGACGATCTCGACCTGATCGAGGCGAACGAGGCATTCGCCGCGCAGGCCTGCGCCGTGAACAAGGACCTCCGCTGGGACACCAGCAAGGTCAACGTCAACGGCGGCGCCATCGCGCTCGGTCATCCGATCGGCGCGTCCGGCACCCGCGTGCTCGTCACGCTGCTTCATGAAATGCAGCGGCGCGACGCGAAGAAGGGCCTGGCGACGTTGTGTATCGGCGGCGGCATGGGAATCGCCATGTGCGTGGAGCGGGACTGAAGGCGCGCCGGAGCGCGAAGGACAGATCGCCAAGAAGACGGTTGAGGCGGATCAACGCGCGCCGTGACGGGCGCGCGTAAGATTGCGCATTGAGAACGGCGACATGGCCGCAAGAAAACACGGGCACATGTCGCGCTAGATTGTCTAGGGAGTAGCGTTATGACACGTGTGGCATTGGTCACGGGCGGGACGCGCGGGATAGGCGAGGCGATATCCGTCGCGCTCAAGGCTGCCGGCTACGACGTGGCCGCCAGTTACGCAGGCAACGATACGGCCGCGAAGGCCTTCCAGAGCAAGACCGGCATCGCAGTGTATAAATTCGACGTGGGCGATTTCAACGCCTGCAAGACGGCCATCGAGCGTATCCAGTCGGAGCGCGGTCAGGTCGACGTGCTCGTCAACAATGCCGGCATCACGCGCGACGCAGCCTTCCACCGCATGACGCCCGAGCAGTGGCGCGAGGTCATCAGCACCGATCTCGACAGCGTCTTCAACGTAACGCGCAATGTGTACGAAGGCATGCGGACCCGCGGCTTCGGGCGGATCATCAATATCTCCTCGATCAACGGGCAGAAGGGCCAGTTCGGCCAGTGCAACTATTCGGCGGCGAAGGCCGGCATGATCGGCTTCACCAAGGCGCTGGCGCAGGAAGGCGCGGCCAAGGGCGTCACGGTCAATTGCATCGCGCCCGGCTATATCGGCACCGAGATGGTGCGCGCCGTGCAGCCGGAAGTACTGAACACGAAGATCATTCCGCAGATCCCGGTCGGCCGCCTCGGCGAGCCGGAAGAGGTCGCGCGCTGCGTCGTCTTCCTCGCTTCCGACGATGCCGGATTCCTCACCGGATCGACCCTGACGGCGAACGGCGGCCAGTACATCGCCTGAGCATCCATTCTATTCCCTCCCCCCTTGCGGGGGAGGGTTAGGGTGGGGGCCTTCGTCGGATGGCACGGCAGCGTGCATGAGAAGTTCCGACGTGCCACTCACCCCCCCACCTAAATCCTCCCCCGCAAGGGGGGAGGACTTTGGGGATACGGGATCTTAATCGCCCGGTGCGGTCGTTCGCGTCGGGCGTCCCGCCGGGGGATAGCGCGGGTCGAAATAGCCGGGGCTCGACGGATGTCCGGCGGCGACCAGCTTGTCGAGCAACGCCTCGTCCTGCGCCGTGAACGCATAGTCCAGCGCATCGAGATAGCCTTGCCACTGGGCGAGCGTCCGCGGGCCGGCGATCACGCTCGTGATCAGCCTGTTGTTGAGCACCCAGTTGAGCGCGAAGGCGATCGGCGTCGTGTTGCGCTTCGCCGCGTGCGCCGCGATCTTCTTCGCCGCGGCCAGCGACTCCTCGCGGAACTCGGTCTGCATCATGCGCCTGTCGCCGCGCCCGGCGCGGGTGTCCTTCGGCGGCGCCTTGCCGGGCTCGTACTTCCCGGTCAGCACCCCGCGCGCCAGCGGCGAGTAAGGCACCACGCCGATGCCGAAATACTCGCAGGCCGGCAGCAGGTCGTTCTCGGGCATCCGGTTCATCGCGTTGTAGTAAGGCTGGCAGATCACCGGGCGCGGCGTGCCGAGCGCATCGCACAGGCGGACGATCTCCGCGATCTGCCACGGGCGGTGATTGGAAAATCCCCAATAGAGCGCTTTGCCGGCGGCGATGATGTCGCCCATGGCGAGGATGCTCTCCTCCAGCGGCGTCTCCCAGTCCACATGGTGCATGTAATAGATGTCGACGCGGTCGGTTTGCAGGCGGGCGAGGCTCTTGTCGATCGCTTCCATCATCCACTTGCGTGACAGGCCCTTGTGGCGCCGGGGCGTGCCCTGGCTCGAGCCAACCTTGGTCGCCACGATCCAGTCGTCCCGGTCCTTCTTCAGGATTTGCCCGACCATGCTTTCCGACTTGCCGTCGGCGTAGCCGTCCGCCGTATCGATGAAGTTGATGCCTGCCTTGCGCGCCGAATCGACGATCTTGGTCGCGGCCGCGAGGCCGGTCTGGTCGCCGAAGTTCATGGTTCCGAGGCAGAGCTTCGATACCTTGAGGCCCGATCGGCCGAGCAATCGATAGTCCATCGCGTCACTCATCCTCGACTCCTGCATGGCGATCTGCGGGCCGGAACCGTACCCCATTGCCGGGTGGCGTCAAGGCCCGGCCAGGGAAGACAGTGGCCGGGCCGTTGTCGCAGGCCGGGCCTCCGTGTAAAGGATGGCGGAGCAGAGAAGGATCGAGGCGATGTCACGAGAATATCCCGACCGGCCTTTCGTCGGCGTCGGCGTGGTGGTCTGGCGCGGCGACGAGGTGCTGCTGATCGAGCGCGGCAAGGGGCCGCGCACGGGCGGCTGGAGCCTGCCGGGCGGCAAGCAGGAGCTGGGCGAGACGGTGCGGGAAACGGCGCATCGCGAGATCCGGGAGGAGACGGCGGTCGAGATCGAGATCACCGGCCTGCTCGATGTGGTGGATATGGTGCGCAAGGACGGCGAGGGCCGCGTGCAGTTCCATTACACCCTCGTCGACTTCACGGCCGAGTGGGTTTCGGGCGAGGCGGTGGCGGGAACCGACGCTGCCGCCGCGCGCTGGGTTCGCCTCGAAGACATCGATCAGTATCGGCTCTGGGACGAGACCCGGCGGGTCATCCGGCTTTCGGCGTCGCGGCGGTGAACGGCCGTCTCCGCGCGACGTTGATCGGCGGGACGGCGGTGCTGCTGTGGGGGAGCCTCGCCCTTCTCACCACTTGGACCGGCCGCGTTCCGCCGTTTCAGCTCGTGGCGATGAGCTTCGCCATCGCCGCCTTGCTCGGCGCGGCGAAGTGGATGGCCCGCGGCGAGGACCCGCGCGCCTATCTGCGGTACCCGCCGGCAGTGTGGGCGCTCGGCATCGGCGGCCTGTTCGGCTACCACTTCTTCTATTTCATGGCGCTGCGCAATGCGCCGGCGGTCGATGCCAGCCTGATCGCCTATCTCTGGCCGCTGCTGATCGTGGTTTTCTCGGCGCTGCTGCCGGGCGGCCGGTTGCGCTGGTGGCACGTGGCGGGTGCGACGCTCGGGCTTGCCGGCTGCGTGCTCCTCGTGACCGGCGGCGGCGCCGTCGTCTTCCGCGCCGAATTCGCCCTCGGCTACGCCGCTGCGCTGGCCTGCGCCTTCACCTGGTCGGGCTATTCCGTGCTGAGCCGCCGGTTCAAGGCGGTGCCGACGGATACGGTCGCCTGGTTCTGCGCGGCGACGGCGCTGCTCGGGCTGGTCGCCCATCTCGCCTTCGAGGCCACGGCCTGGCCGGAGAACGGCGGCGAATGGCTGGCTGTCGCGGCGCTCGGCCTCGGTCCCGTGGGCGCCGCCTTCTTCGCCTGGGATCATGGGGTCAAGCATGGCGACATCCGCGCGCTCGGCGGATTCTCCTATGCCGCGCCGCTGATCTCCACCTTGCTGCTGATCGCGTTCGGCCGGGCGGAGGCGGGCTGGACCGTCGCCGTCGCCTGCGCCGCGATCATGGGCGGCGCGCTGCTCGCCGCGCGCGACGTGATGGCTGCATCCAGGGAGCGCCAGGAACCGTGACGCCGCAACTGATCGTCTTCGACTTCGACGGCGTGCTGGTCGACAGCGAGGTGCTCTCGAACCAGGTGCTGGCGTCGGTGCTGACGGAGCTCGGCTACCCGCTGACCCCGGCGGAAAGCCACCGCCGGTTCACCGGCCTCAACGTGCGCGCCGTTCGCCAGGCCGTCGAGGGGGACCGGGGCAGGCCGCTTGCGCCCGAATTCGAAGCGATGGTGCGCGAACAGGCGCATCGCCGCATCGCGACCGAGCTCACGATGGTCGCGGGTGCGGATACGCTGCTGCGCGGCTTGGACCGCCCGCGCTGCATCGCCTCCAACAGCAGTCCGGTGTGGATCGATTTGGCGCTTCGCGCGACCGGGCTGGATGCATTCTTCCTGCCGCAATGCAGGTTCAGCGCCGCCCAGGTCGCCAAGGGCAAGCCCGCGCCCGACTTGTTTATCCACGCGGCGACGGCGATGGCGGTCGATCCCACGGCCTGCGTGGTGATCGAGGACAGCGTGCACGGCGTGCGCGGCGCCAGGACCGCCGGAATGCGCGTTCTCGGCTTCATCGGGGCCAGCCACATCGAGGCCGGCCACGACGCGATCCTGCGCGAAGCTGGCGTCGAAGCCGTGTTCGACGACCTCGCGCAGTTGCCGGACCTGTTGCGCCGTCTCTAGGGCGCGGCCCGGATTGCTATGCGATGGGCTCCTTCGGCTCGGTCGATGTCATCGAGGGGCGCTGGCTGAAGCCCTCGTACCACGCCGCGAGCTTCGGGTGGCCCTTGCGCCAGTCGTCGACGTGCTTGCGGAATCCCGTATAGCCGAGCGCAACGCCGACGCCGATCTGGGCGATGTCGACCGGCCCGGACAGATTGCCGGCCTCGCGCTCCAGCGTGTCGAGCGTGCGGCCGATCTTGTCTTTCTGCCGGCCGATATACCAGTCCGACCAATGCGCCTTGTCCTTGCGGCGCTCGTTGGCGATCGACACGCCGGCATCGAGGATGCCTTCGGCCAGCGCCGCCGTCCGCAGCGCGGGCCAGCGGGCCGCGCCGGCCGGGAAGAGCTTGCCGCCGCCGCCGATCTCGTCGAGATATTCGGCGATGACGCGGGAGTCGAAGAGCGCCATGCCGTCGTCGGCGATCAGCGTCGGAACGCGGCCGGACGGGTTCGATTTCGGCAGGTCGTTTTCCACCCAGGGACTGCTCGACATGAGCTCGATCTTCCGGTCGAGCCCTTTTTCGGCGGCGACGACGCGGACCTTCCGCACATAGGGCGATGTGGGACTGAAATGCAGCTTCACGGTGCGCTCTCCCGTTCATTAACGTTGATTTCAGGGAGATTTTCGTATTGTCGGCGCGGATGCAAGCCCAGTCTGCTAGAATGGCGCGGTCATGTGGTCCGATGTCATCGATCTGAGCGAGTTTTACCGGTCCCGGCTGGGGCAGGTGGCGCGCCGGCTGATCACCCGCCGCATCCGCCAGCTATGGCCGAACGTCCGGGGGCTGTCCGTGCTCGGCGTCGGCTATGCGACGCCCTATCTCCGGGCTTTCCGTGAAGAGGCGGGCTGCGTCATGGCCGTGATGCCGGCGCCGCAGGGCGTCGTGCACTGGCCGGAAAGCGATCCCAGCCTGGTCTGCCTTTCCGAGGAGACCGACCTGCCGTTCTCGGACCTGTCGGTCGACCGCCTTCTGCTGGTGCACGCGGTCGAGAACAGCGAGAACCTGCGCGCCATGATGCGCGAGGCATGGCGCGTGCTGTCGGACAGCGGGCGGCTGATCGTCGTGGTGCCCAACCGGCGCGGGATCTGGGCGCGGTTCGAGCAGCGCTCCCCCTTCGGCCACGGCCATCCCTACAGCCAGGGACAGATCAAGCGCCTGCTGCGCGATTGCCTCTTCGCGCCGACGGCGCAGGAGCGCGCGTTGTTCGTGCCGCCGTCGCGCAAGCGGATCGTGCTGCAGTCGGCGTATGCATTCGAGCGCGCCGGCAATCGCTGGTTCCAGGCGATATCCGGCGTCCTGATCATCGAGGCGTCCAAGCAGCTTTATGCCGCGACGCCGGTGCGCGCGAAGGCGCCGGCGCGCCGCCGGCTGGTCGCCATCACCGGGCGCGGCGCTTCCATGCGGAACGAGCGCCGCCCGAAGGACGGCCCCAAGACCTAGTCTCCCCTCCGGTTGCCGGCTTCGCCCTCGAGCGCTTCCGGATCCTCCGCATCGACGACCTTGCGCGCCACATCGTAGCCGAAGCCCTGGCGGCCGAGCGCCGCCAGGTCGCGGTTGCGGCTTCCTTCGCGGTCGTTCCTGCGCCACGGGCCGAGCCGCCGCCGGCGCGCGTAGTTGCAGGCCGCGGCGAGATCGGGTTCCGGCGCCGCCTCTTCGAGCGACGCGAGCGCTTGGCCGATGTCCTCGGCGTCGACGCCCTTGCCCGCCAGCTTGGCGCGGGTAAGCCGCTGCGACGCGCCCTGCCGGTGCAGCGATTCCGCATGCAGCCGGGCGTATGTCGCATCGTCGAGCAATCCGCTTTGCCGGTAGCGCGCGATGAGCGCGTCGACCATGGCCGCCCCTTCCGCGGGATCGCCGCCATGCGCCTCGGCGGAACGCAGGACGCGGCGCATCAGGACGCGGCGCAGGTTCGCCGCCGAGGTCGCATAGCGCTCCAGGTAGTGAAGCGCGGCGCGCGCCAGGGATTCCGCCGTGACCTTGCGCGGTTTCTTTCCCGGCCGTGAGGATTTCGTTCTCAAAATTGCTTTCCTGCCCGCAGCTTCGGCGGATATTAACCGATATTTCGCCGGCTGTGATGGCTGTCACTGCTCCATGGCCCGGCCAGGCCGATGATCGGGTTTGTGAGGAGCGTTTTTTGGCTTGCGCCAAAAGCTTCTCTCTCTACTGAACCGTTGGTCGAACGCCCACCCTGCCCCTCCCAATTGGCCTCGACCAAAGGTTCGAGCGGCGGCGCCCTGAAAAGCGCCGCCGCTTTTATGTCGCGGCTCCGTTCCCGCGGCGTTGCGCCGGCTCAGGCCCGCCCATGCGGAAGTTGACAGGCAAGGGGCAATCGCTTGATACTCCGCGCTTTCCGTTGACCCGACTGCATGACGAAAAGGTGAGCCCCGTGACCACCGCGGTAATGCCGACATATGGCCGTGCCGACCTCGCTTTCGAGCGGGGCGAGGGACCGTATCTCTTTGCGACGAATGGGCGCCGCTATCTCGATTTCTGCGGCGGCATCGCGGTGGACGTGTTGGGCCACGCGCACCCTCATTTGGTCGAGGCGTTGCGCGCGCAGGCCGGCAAGCTCTGGCACGTATCGAACTTGTATCGCATTCCCGAGCAGGAACGGCTGGCCGAGCGGCTGGCCGCGACGTCGTTCGCCGACACCATGTTCTTCTGCAACTCCGGCGCGGAAGCGGTCGAAGGCGGCCTCAAGCTCTGCCGCAAGTACCACAGCGCCAACGGCCACCCGGAGCGCTGGCGCGTCATCACCTGCACCGGCTCGTTCCACGGCCGGACGCTGGCGACGATCGCCGCCGCGGGCAACGAGAAGCATCTCGCCGGCTTTGGGCCGAAATACGACGGCTTCGACATGGTGCCGTTCGGCAACCTGAACATTCTCCGCACCAGCATCACGCCGGAGACGGCGGCGATACTGGTCGAGCCGATCCAGGGCGAGGGCGGGGTTCATCCCGCCGACATGGATTACATGCGCGGCCTCCGCAAAGTCGCGGACGAGTTCGGCCTGCTGCTGTTCTTCGACGAGGTGCAGTGCGGCATCGGCCGCACCGGCAAGCTCTGGGCGCACCAGTGGGCCGGCATCGCGCCGGACGTCATGGCGATCGCCAAGGGCCTCGGCGGCGGCTTCCCGGTCGGCTGCTTCATGGCGACGGCCGAGGCGGCGAAGGGCATGACGCCCGGCACGCACGGCTCCACCTTCGGCGGCAATCCGCTCGCCATGTCGGTGGCGAATGCGGTGCTCGACGTGCTGCTCGCCGACGGCTTCCTCGACCATGTCGGCCGCGTCGGCAAGTATCTCCGCTCGCGGCTCGATGATCTGGCGAAGCGCCACCCGGCGGTCTTCAAGGAGGCGCGCGGCGTCGGCCTGATGCAGGGCCTGGTCTGCGTGCCGGAATGCGGCAAGGTGGTCTCGCGCCTCTACGAGGAAGGGATGCTCACCGTGGTCGCGGGCGACAACGTGGTGCGGCTTCTGCCGCCGCTGATCATCGAGGAGTCGCATGTGGACGAGGCGATCGCCTGTCTCGATCGCGCCGCCGCTGCGCTGACGCCGGCCGGATGAGCGAACCGAAACACTTCCTCGATCTCGACCGGCTCGACAAGACCACGCTCCGCGGGATCCTCGACCAGGGCGTCGCCTACAAGACGGGCGCCGGGCCCGAAGAGCGGCCGCTCGCCGGCAAAGTCCTGGCCATGATCTTCGAGAAGCCGTCGACGCGAACCCGCGTCAGCTTCGACGTGGGCATGCGCCAGCTCGGCGGGCAGACCCTGTTCATGAGCGAAGCCGACAGCCAGCTCGGCCGCGGCGAGACGATCGCCGATACGGCGCGGGTACTCTCGCGCTATGTCGACGCCATCATGATCCGCACCGACAAGGTTGAGAAGCTGGAAGAGTTGGCCGAGTATGCCTCGGTTCCCGTGATCAACGGCCTCACCGACCGGACGCATCCCTGCCAGATCATGGCCGACGTCATGACTTTCGAAGAGCACCGCGGCCCGATCCGTGGCCGGACGGTCGCCTGGGTCGGCGACGGCAACAATGTCGCGGCGAGCTGGATACAGGCGGCCGCGCGGTTCGATTTCTCGCTTCGCCTCGGCTGCCCCGATCAGCTCCCGCCCGACCCGGATATCGTCGGCTGGGCGAAGCGGAACGGCGCGAAGATCACGCTGACCGGCGATGCCGCGGCAGCGGTGAAGGGCGTCGATTGCGTCGTCACGGATACCTGGGTATCGATGGGCGACAAGGAGGCGGAGAATCGCCACAACATGCTGCGCCCCTATCAGGTCGACCGGGCGCTGATGGCGCTGGCGGGCCCGGATGCCGTCTTCATGCATTGCCTGCCCGCGCACCGGGGCGAGGAAGTCACCGCCGAGGTGATCGACGGCCCGCAGTCGGTCGTTTGGGACGAGGCGGAAAACCGGCTGCATGCACAAAAGGGAATCCTCACCTGGTGTCTCACGTAATTCCGTCGGACACGGGCATGGGCATGGGCATCGGCATGGGCGACGATGCGGTCCAGCCGTTCAAGTTGGACGGCTCGGGATTTCATGGCCGGCTCGTGCGCCTCGGTCCGGCGGCGGACAGGATCATCGGGCGGCATGACTACGCGCCGCCGGTTGCGGGCCTGCTGGCGGAGTCGCTGGCGCTCACGGGCGCGCTCGCCGCGGCGCTGAAGTTCGATGGCGTGTTCACCCTGCAGCTTTCCGGCGACGGCCCGCTCAAGTTCCTCGTCACCGACGTTACCAGCGACGGCAACCTGCGCGGCTATGCGGGGCTGCGCGAAGGCGCGCCGATGCCGGGCACGGGGCGGGCGCCGATTCCGCGCCTCGTCGGCAAGGGATACCTCGCCTTCACCGTCGACCAGGGCGTTCATACGGAGCGCTACCAGGGCATCGTCGACCTGATCGGGGGCACGCTGCAGGATTGCGTGCACCACTATTTCCGGCAGTCGGACCAGTTCTCCGCCGTGGTCAAGCTGCATGGCGGACGGACGCGCGACGGCCAGTGGCGCGCCGGCGCGCTCATGCTGCAGCGGTCGCCCGAAACCGAGGATCCCAACCGGCAGGACGCGACGGAAGAAGCCTGGCGCGAGGCGCTGATCATGCTGGGAAGCTGCACCGACGACGAGCTGATCGCGCGCGACGTCTCGGCGCATGCGCTGCTGTATCGCCTGTTTCACGAGGACGGCGTGCGGGTGTTCGAGCCGCGGTCGCTGCAGTTCTCCTGCCGCTGCACCGACCGCAAGGTCGAGCGCGTGCTGATGGCGCTGCGCGACGACGAGCTCGAAGAAATGATGGTGGACGGCAAGATCGTCGTCACCTGCGAGTTCTGCAACGAGTCGCGTGTATTCGACCGCGAGCAGGTAACCGGCTTACGGTCGTCTTGAAGCGGTAACGCGCGGCGGGCATAGTGCCGCGGGGACGCAATGGGGGGAGGTCGCACAGCCATGAGACTGTCGTGGGGGCTATTCGGTATCATGCTGCTGGCGCCGTTCCTGGCGGCGTGCGAGACCCAGGTGCCGGGACGGAGCTTTCCGGAAATCAGCTTTGCGCACGAAACGCCGTTCAACCTGGACGTGGCTTCGATCCAGGTCGAGAGCCAGCCGGCGACTGCGCCCGAGAGCGGCGCCATCGTGCACGAGCTTCCGGTTACGCTTGCAAGCGCAGCGGAGCAATGGGCGCGTCAGCGCCTGAAGGCGGTCGGGCAGAGCGGAACGGCGGTGGTGCGCATCGAGAAAGCGACCGTGGTCGAAGAAAAGCTGAAGAAGACGGGAGGATTTCGCGGCGCATTCACCACCGATCAGACGGAGCGCTACGTCGGCGAGCTGGCGATGTCGGTGACGATTGCCGACGCGCGCGGCCAGGGAATAGCGCGCGCGAGCGCCACCCGCTCGCGAACCGTCGCCGAAGATGCGTCGTTGGCGGATCGCGAAAAGCTTTGGTTTGAGATGGTCGAGGAGATCGCCCGTGAAGTCGACTCGGTCATGGAGCAGCAGATCCGGCAATACCTGGCGAGCTATCTGCGCTGACGCGGGCGTCCGCCGTCACCGCCGCCAGAATGTGGGCGCCAGCATCACCAGCACCGTGAACAGCTCGAGCCGCCCCAGCAGCATGCCGAGGCTGAGCAGCCATTTCGCGCCGTCGGGTAGCGAGATGAAAGTGCCGGCCGGCCCTATCACATCGCCGAGGCCGGGTCCCACGTTGGATATCGCCGTCGCCGCGCCGGATATGGCCGACAGGAAATCGAGCCCCATCAGACCCAATCCGGTCGCAATGGCCGCGAAGGTGACGACGTACAAGAAAAAGAAAATCATGACGGAATCGGTGATCGAATCGGTGATCGGCTTGCCGTTGTAATAAGCGATGAAGACGCCGTGCGGCTCCAGAAGCTGGCGGATCTGCGTGACCGCGGTGGCGTACAGCACCTGGATGCGGAATATCTTGATGCCGCCGGTCGTCGATCCCGCGCAGCCGCCGACGAAGATCAGGAACAGGAACAGCGTCACGGTGAAGCCGCCCCACAGCCCGTAATCGGCGGTCGCGAAGCCGGTTCCGGTCAGGACGGAAATCCCGTTGACCGCGGCGAGCCGCACCGCATGCACGAAGCCGATGTCCCGCCCGTCGTAGAGCAGGATCGTCATGATCGCGACGGCGATTGCGGTGATCGATAGAAACCAGCGAACCTGGCTGTCCCGCCACAGCGCGCCGGGATTGCCCCTGACGGCGCGCAGGAAAAGAACGAACGGCAGGCTTCCCAGTATCATGAAGACGACGGCGACGGCGTCGACGGCCGGACTCGCGAACTGGCCGAGCGACTGGTCGCTGGTCGAGAAGCCGCCCGTCGATATCGTGGTCATCGCGTGGGCGACGGCTTCGAACCCCGTCATCCCGGCCATCCAATAGGCCATTGTGCAGAGCACGGTCATGCCGAGATAGATGAATCCGATATAGGCGATGAGCTGTCCCGCGCGCGGGATCACCTTTTCGGACCGGTCGGAGGATTCCATGCGGAAAAGCTGCATGCCGCCGACCTGCAGCATGGGAAGGATGGCGATCGCCACGCCGATGATGCCGATGCCGCCGAGCCACTGCAGCAGGGCGCGCCAGAGCAGAATGCCGGGCGGGGCGAAATCCAGGCCGGTCAGCACCGTCGCGCCGGTCGTCGTGATTCCCGACATCGCCTCGAAAAAGGCGTCGGTGTAGCTGAGCTCCATCTCCGAGAAGGCGAAGGGCAAGGCCGCGAAGGCCGGTATCATCGTCCAGCTCAGGCAGGTGAGCACGAATGCCTGCCGCTGATTCAGGGTCCGGTTGGACGAGCGCGCGGTCAGCATCAGCATGACGCCGACGAGCAGCGTGAAGGCGGCGCCGAGGGCGAAGACCTCCCAATCCGGATTGTAGACGGCTGCGTCGGCCACCGCGGGCAGGCACATGGCCAATGCCATCGTGGACATCAGGATGCCGATGATGAAGAGGATTGGCCGGGAATCGGTCAAGGGATCGCGGCGTCCAATGAAGATTGGCGGCGGTGCGGCCGATCAGGCGCGCAGAATCCGCCATCGCGCCGCATTTGTCCAGTAGCGCCGTGGAGCTTCCCGTGCCCTGCGATCAGGAGAAGTTGTGGCTGGCCGGATTGCCGATGATCGACAGGAACTCGCGCCGCGTCTTCTCGTCTTCCCTGAAGGAGCCGAGCATGCGGCTCGTCACCAACGACACGCCGGGCTTCTTCACGCCGCGCGTGGTCATGCACTGATGCGCCGCTTCGATGACGACGGCGACACCCTTCGGGTGCAGCGCATCGTTGAGCGTATTGGCGATTTCGGCGGTGAGCTTTTCTTGTATCTGCAGGCGCCGCGCGAACGCCTCGACCAGCCGGGCAAGCTTGCTGATGCCGAGCACGCGCTTATCCGGCAGGTAGCCGATATGCGCCTTGCCGATGATCGGGACGATGTGATGCTCGCAGTGGGAAAAGAACTCGATGTCGCGCAGCACCACCATCTCGTCGTAGCCGCCGGTCTCGTCGAAAGTGCGGCCGAGCAGCTCCGAGGGATCTTCCTGATAGCCGGCGAAGAATTCTTCGTAAGAGCGCACGACCCGGTTCGGCGTGCCGAGCAGGCCTTCGCGCTTCGGATTGTCGCCGGCCCAGCGGATGAGCGTCCTGACCGCCTCTTCGGCTTCCTCGCGCGACGGGCGCGCCGCGGGCTTGGATTTCCCGACCGCTTCCGGACCAGGGGACTTCACTTGTTTCAATTCCGTCACGGTTGGTTCCTTCCTTGAGCAGCGGACGCAGGTCATGTTCTTGCCGTACGCGCCGTGAGTCAAATACCGCCCGTGGAGACTAATTCAACTGGATTGGTTGATGCGGGCTGTCCAATGAGAATGCGGGAATGGCGACGTCGAAGAATTCGCCGGTCGCCGACTCCATCTGGTAGGTTCCGACCATGATACCCGACGGCGTTTGCAACGGGGTGCCGCTGGTATACTCGAATTCCTCGCCGGGATGCAGGACCGGCTGCTCGCCGACGACGCCGGGGCCGCGCACTTCCTGTACCCGGCCGAGCGCGTCGGTGATGCGCCAATAGCGGTTGCGGAGCTGCACTGTCTCGAGCCCGATATTCTCGATTTTCACGTGATAGGCCCAGACGAAATGGTTCTCGTCCGGAGACGATTGATCTTCAAGGTAAAAGGGCTTCACCGTAACGCGGATTTGCCGTGTTTGTTTTTCGTACATCCTTTGCTCCGGCGGGCTTTCTCAGCAGTGCACTTGCATCATATCGTCTCCCGCTGCCGCGATGTCAAAGCCCAAATACCCGGCGGATTTGCGGTGCGTTCCCCTTATCCGGCCGGGTCGCGGCGGCGGATTAGGAATTTCATCATGCCCTCCATCACGGCCTCGCCCCGCTGGTTGCGGATGCCGGAGCGCAGCACTACCACGCCGGTCGTGCGCTGCGGCGTCAGCTCCACGATTTCGAGCATGGGATAGAGCGTATCGCCCACATAGACGGGGCGGAGGAACTTCGAGGACTGCTCGATGAAGCCGACCAGCGCCGCGCCGACATAGGCCGGGAAGGTTCCGGCGCCCGGCGCGCTCTGGATCAGCACCTGGAAGCCGTGCGCCAGCATGTGCGGGTGGCCGTGCCGGCGGCAATACTCCACGTCGTAATGGATCGGGTGGTTGTCGGCGGACGCGAGCTGGAATGCGGCGAACAGCGCTTCCGTCATGGTCCGCGACGGGATCGGAAAGCGCTGGCCGAGCGCCATGTCCTCGAAATAGTGCGATTGCTCGTCAAGGTCGTCGAGCGGATGCGGGCCTTCGGTCGCGATGATGCGGTCTCCCTTCGATCAGTCCGGAAGAGTCACGGCGCCGTCGCGGACCATGCCTTCGATCGCCGCCTTGCCGAAGCCGAGCTCGGCGAGTATCTCCCGGCCGTGCTGGCCGACGGCGGGCGAGGCCGGCGATCCTTCCGGGTCGGTGCCGGGAATAGCGGGAATCGGAACGCTGCCCATGCCGGGCTGGTCGACAACGGGCGCCGCGTCCGTCCCCGCCACCTGCGGATCGGCGAGCCAGTCGCCGAAGTCGGCGATCGGGCTGGCCAGAACTTCGTGCTCGGTGAAGCGGCGGACCCATTCCGCGGTGGTCCTGCCGGCGAGCGCCTCGGCGACGATGTCGCGAAGCGCGTCGCCGTGCTCGCCCCGCGACGCGAAGCTTTGGAAGCGGGGATCCCGCGCCAGCGCCTCCCGCTCCATGGCGCGGCAGAGCTTCTCGAAATGATGCTCCTTGACCAGGGTGAGCGCGATCCAGCCGTCGCTCGTGCGGTAGCTGCCCGCCGGCGCGTTGAGAACGCGCGGGCTGCCCGCCTCGGCATGGAACTCGACAATCTTGGGCGCGAGGAACGCCGCCGTTCCCTGCATCAGGCTGACGTCGAGGTAGCGGCCCTCGGCCTCCTTCTCGCGGGCGAAGAGCGCCGCCGCGACCG
Organism: Alphaproteobacteria bacterium; assembly: GCA_009377445.1. Classification (GTDB taxonomy): domain Bacteria; phylum Pseudomonadota; class Alphaproteobacteria; order UBA8366; family UBA8366; genus WHUA01. The sequence goes on from WHUA01000001.1 coordinate 1,043,818, forward strand.
CCTGGAAGGCGTAGATGCCGGTCGCCGTGTCGGCGATCAGCACGCCGGCGCGGTGCGGGACGCCGTCCATGCCCCGGTTCACCGACATGAAGCCGGAATTCGCCTGGATGACGGTATCGACCGCCGGGCGGCCGGCGCCGGGTCCCTGCTGGCCGTAGCCGCTGATCGAAAGATAGAGGATGCGGGGGTTGAGGGCGCGGATGTCCGCATAGGCGATGCCGAGCCGCTTGGCGACGCCGGGGCGGAAGCTCTCGATGAAGATGTCGGCGTCGCGGGCGAGGCGATGGACCAGCGCGCGCCCCGCCTCCGCCTTCATGTTGATCGCGATGCTGCGCTTGCCGCGGTTGGCGACCACGCCGAGCGCGGTATTGCCGCCGAACGACGTGCCGATGCCGCGGATCCAGTCCCCTTCCGGCGGCTCGACCTTCACGACCGATGCGCCATAGAGCGACAGCAGCCCGCCGACATAGGGGCCGGCGAATCCCTGCGAGACGTCGAGCACGCGCAGGCCGGCATAGGGGGATCGATAGCTCATGGGAAGAGTCTTACCAGCTTGCGGACGCATGCGCGAATGTACGCGTAACTACGTCCGGCTGCACGCGCCGCCGCCCAGCACGCAGAATCGGGCGCAGTGCGGGTGGTTGAGCGGTACCGGCCCGGCGGCGGCGGCCAGCGTGTGGCCGAGCTCGAACGCCTCGTCGTAGGGCAGCAGCGTGCAGGGCACCACGGCCGGGCGGGCCGCGCCCTTCCGCTTCACCACCATGCGGGACGACGCGCACATCATCGCATCGGGGGACACACCGAGGATGCCCCAGCACTGCTCGGTAACCTCGGGCACGTCGAGGGCTGCGTTCATCTCCGGCAGGATCATCATGCGGACCGGGTCCGCGGTGTCGATGCGAATGCCTTCGCGCTGGAACAGCGCGGCGAATCCCGCGCGCATTTGCGCCTCCGGCTCGTTCCAGCAGCCGCGCGCCGCGACATGAACGTGGAAGCCCTCGTCCGACAGCCATCTGAGGCCATCGATCGCCGGCTGCCAGGAGCGCGGGCCGCGCACCAGCTCGTGCAGCGCCGCGTCGTAGTGGTCGAGCGAGACGCGAAGGCAGAGCCGGTCGCCGAATCCGTGCCGCAGCGCCAGCAGCGGCTGCTTGCATTTCATCATCGGCCGCATCGCGTTGGTCAGCACCAGTGCCGTGAAGCCGCGCGCGAGGGCCTCGTTCAGCATGGCCGGGAGCGCTGGGTTCATGAACGGCTCGCCGCCGGTGAATGCGATCTCGGTCGTGGGCCAGCCGTCGCGCCGGATCTCGTCGAGATACTCCGTCGCCTCGTTTAGCGCCAGATAGACGAGCCGGTCGTTCGTCGGGCTCGATTCGATGTAGCAGTTCTCGCAGGCGAGGTTGCACAAGGTGCCGGTGTTGAGCCACAGCGTCCGGAGCCCCGTGAGCGCGACCGCCGCCCGCCGCTCGCCCGCCGCGGTGACGAAGGGGTCCCTGAACTTGGCGGGATCGAGCGGGTTGCCCGGCGCGGGCTTGAGGGCTGTCATCGAGCTGTCCTTTGGCGTCGCGAGCGATCGGCGACCCTGCCGACACTCTAAGAAGCGCACCGGCGAACTCAACCGAAAAACCGGCATGGGAAGGATAGCAATGTCGTGAGCGCTCGTGTCCGACCCCCAGCCATGGATGCCGCGGACAAGCCGCGGCATGACGTCTAAATATCTATAAAATAAAGAAAAACCGTCACTCCCCGGCTTGTCCGGGGAGTCCACGTGCACCGATCTCCCCGGCACGCGCTTGATTGGCTGCACAATGCGGCTATTTTCCCCAATTCGACAGGACCAATACGGCTCGCCACCATGAAAAAACGCTACGCCGCCGCCCTGCTCGGCACCGTCGCCCTCGACCGGGCGCGGGAGGAGGCGCTGTATCGCCAGCTCTATTTCGCGATCCGGGACGCGATCCTCCAGGGCCGGCTGCGCCCAGGCACGCGCCTCCCGTCGACGCGCTCGCTGGCGGCGGACCTCGACGTATCGCGCAACACGGTGGTGATCGCCTTCGACCAGCTTCTGGCGGAGGGGTATGTCGAGGGCCGGACCGGCGCCGGCACATACGTCTCGGCGACGCTACCCGAGGAGCTGCTGTCCGCGCGGCCGGGGCAGGCGGGACCGCGCGACGGCGCGGCGCCCGCGCAGGACCGGCTGTCGGCGCGCGGCCGTTTCCTCGCCGGCATCCGTTCGCACGGCTTCGCCCAGCCGCTGCCCTTCTCCCCCGCGCTGCCGGAGCTGGCGCGTTTCCCCTTCGACGAATGGGCGCGCCTGCTCGCCCGCCACTGGCGCTACCCGAAGCAGGAGTTCCTGGTCGGCGGCGACGCGGCGGGCTACGCGCCGCTCCGGGCGGCGATCGCCGCCTATCTCGGCGCGGCGCGGGCGGTCCGCTGCGACCCCGAGCAGGTGCTCATCGTCTCCGGCGCGCAACAGGCGCTCGACCTCGCGACCCGCGTGCTGATCGACCCCGGCGACGCGGTGTGGATCGAGGACCCCGGCTATGCGGGCATCCGGGGCGCGCTGGCGGCGTCGGGCGCTTCTCTGGTGCCGGTGCCGCTCGATGCGGAGGGAATCGACGTCGCGGCCGGGCGGCGGCGTGCGCCCCAGGCGCGGCTCGCCATCGTCACGCCGTCGCACCAGTATCCGCTCGGCGTCACCATGCCGCTGACCCGCCGGCTCGAGCTGCTCGACTGGGCGCGCGGCGCGGGCGCCGTCATCATCGAGGACGACTACGACAGCGAGTACCGCTACGCCGGCCGCCCGCTCGCCGCGCTCCAGGGGCTCGACGGCGACGGGCGGGTGATCTACATCGGCACCTTCAGCAAGGTGATGTTCCCGGGGCTGCGCCTCGGCTATCTCGTTGCGCCGAAGGACCTCGTCGAGGCCTTCCGCGGCCTTCGCCAGCTCGTCGACAGCCATCCGTCCTCGGTCGCGCAGGCGGCGCTCGCCGATTTCATTTCCGAGGGCTATCTCGCAGCGCATGTGCGGCGGATGCGGGCGCTCTACGCCAAGCGGCAGGCGGCGATGGTGGCCGAGCTTCGCAAGCGGCTCGACGGCCGCCTCTCGGTCTCGCCGGACGAGTCCGGCATGCACCTGATCGGCTATCTCGACGATGCGGTCGACGACGTGGCGCTGTCCAAGGCGGCGGCGGACCGCGGCGTCGTGGTGGCGGCGCTGTCGCGGCTCTACATCGACGTGCCGCCCCGGAAGGGGCTGATGCTGGGCTATGCCGGCGTGGCGGAGCCGACGATGCGCCGCGCCGTGGCCACGCTGGCCGGCGCGTTCGACGCCTTCTTCGCCGGCGGAATGGACCCGCGCGAAGCGCCGCGAATGGCCCTGGGACAGGGCCGATCCGGGGCATAGACTGCATCCTGGAAGGAGATATCGCATGACGATGTCGGCGACGGCGGAAAGAGCGAGCGTGTGCCCGATGGACTGCCCGGACACCTGCAGCCTGACGGTGACGGTGACGGTGGCGGATGAGCGCGTGGTCAAGGTGCGCGGCTCGCGCGCCAACCCGATCACCGAGGGCGTGCTCTGCAACAAGGTCTCGCGCTATTACCCGGAATTCGTGCACGGCAAGGAACGCCTGACCGTGCCGCTGAAGCGCACCGGAACGAAAGGCGCGGGCGACTTCGCCGAGATCGGCTGGGACGAGGCGCTGGACACGATCCGCGACCGCTTCCAGGCGATCATCGCGCGGCACGGCGCACAGGCGATCCTGCCGCTCAACTACGCCGGGCCGCACGGCATGCTGGCCTACGATTCGATGTCGCTCCGCTTTTTCCACAAGCTGGGCGCGACCGTGCTGAGCCGCCGGCCGCTCTGCGGCGGCATCAAGGACGAGGCGTGGCGCTCGGTCTATGGCGCGGCGCCGGGCATGCCGCTGCAGCAGATCCCGCTGGCGAAGCTGGTGATCGTCTGGGGCAACAACGTCACCGTCTCCAACCTGCACCTGATGTCCCGCCTCAACGCCGCGCGGAAGAAGGGGGCGAAGCTCGCCGTCGTCGACCCGAAGCGCATCAAGGCGGCGGAGCGGGCCGACCTGTACCTGCCGATCCGCCCCGGCACCGATGTGCTGCTCGCCTGGGCGCTCGCCGTGGAGCTGGAGCGGACGGGTGGCCTCGACCGCGACTTCATCGCCAAGAACGTGCTGGGCTTCGAGGAATACATGGCGCGTGCGCGCGAATGGCCGGCGGCGCGCGCGGCCGAGGCCTGCGGCGTTCCCGCCGACGACATCCGCACGCTCGCAGCCTGGTATCGCGACGCGGCGCCTGCCGCGATCAGCTATGGCAACGGGCTGGAGCGGAACCGCAACGGCGGCTCCGGCATCCGCGCCATCGCCGCCCTGCCGGCGCTGGCGGGCAAGTTCGGCGTGCCGGGCGGCGGGATACTCGCCGCGGCGGGCTATTCCTTCCCGAAGTCCCCGGACAAGCTGCAGCGCCCCGATCTCGTGCCGCCGGGGACGCGCACGCTCAACATCCTCGACGTGAGCCGCCACATCCTCGACGACGCGCTGGACCCGCCGATCCAGGGCGTCTTCATCTACAACCACAACCCGGTGATCGTGCATCCGGACCAGAACCGCATGAAGCGGGCGCTGGCGAAGGAGGACCTGTTCGTCGTCGGCTGCGAGGTGGCGATGACCGACAGCATGCGCTATGCCGACGTGGTGCTGCCGGCGGCGACGCATTTCGAATGCGCCGACATCTACCCCGCCTACGGCCAGCAGTATCTGCAGCGCGCCGAGCCGGTGATCCCGCCCTACGGCAAGTCGCTGCCGAACACCGAGATCTTCCGCCGCCTCGCCGCGAAGTTCGGCTTCGGCGGCCCGCTGTTCACGGCGAGCGACGAGGAATTGATCGAGGACGCGATCGACGGCGCCGACGCGCGGATGCAGGGCGTCCGCCCCGCCGCCGTCCCGACCGGCGGCGCGATCCCGATGACGTTCGGGGGCGAAGAACCGGTGCTGTTCCGGAACGTTTTCCCCAAGACGCCGAGCGGCAAGGCCGAGCTCGCGTCGGAGGGCCTGGAGCAGCGCTTCGGCCAGCGCCTCCCGTCCTACACGCCCGTTGAGTCCGCCTACCCGCTGGCCCTCATCACGCCGTCCTCGGATAAGCGCATCAGCTCCACCTTCGGCGGCGTCAAAGCCTGCGACGCGACGCCGCTGCTCGACATGCACCCCGCCGACGCGAAAGCGCGCGGCCTCGCGGACGGCGCCACGGTGCGCGTGTGGAACGACTTGGGGGAGGTGCGCCTCCCGCTCCGCATCACCGACGCGGTACGGCCGGGCGTCGTCTGCTCGGCGAAGGGCGCGTGGTTCAAAACGTCCGACAACGGCCAGACCGTCTCCGCGCTCGCGCCCGCGACGAAAGCCGATATTGCCGAGGGCGCATGCTTCAACGACGCGCGCGTCGAGGTGGCGGCTTACGGCTAGCCTCGGCATGACGTAAACATATGAATTAAAACATAAATCGTCACTCCCCGGCTTGTCCGGGGAGTCCATGGGCGCGATCCGGCCGGCACCTGGATGTTTGACCTCCCGAGGCGCCGCATTTCCCGTTACGGTGATCGAATGACTCTCGACGCCAAATCCGCGGCGGCCGACAAATCGAGCGCGCTCGCTTATCTCTTCCTGACCTGCACGTCGCTGTGCTGGGCGGGGAACGTGGTGGTCGGCCGGTTCGCGGTCGGCGAGATCTCGCCGATGCTGCTGACGACGCTGCGCTGGTTCGTGACCCTGCCGCTGCTGGCCGCCGTCGCGCATCGCGTCATCCGGCGCGAGTGGCCGGTCCTCCGCATGCATTGGCGGTTCGTGTTGGTGATGGGCGCGCTCGGCTACACGGCGTTCAACGCGCTGTTCTATCTCGCGGCGCATACCACGACGGCGGTGAACCTCGGCATCATCCAGGGCGCGATGCCGATGTTCGTGCTGCTCGGCGCGTTCGCCGCATACCGCACGCCCGTGACGGCGATGCAGGCGGTCGGCGTGACGGTGACCATGGCCGGCGTCGTGCTGATCGCGTCGGCCGGCAGCTTCGAGCGGCTGGCGGCGCTGGCGATCAGCCAGGGCGACCTGCTCATGGTGATCGCCTGCATGCTCTACGCGGGCTACACGGTGGCGCTCCGGCGCCGCCCGGCCGCGGTGTCGGCCTTCGGCCTGTTCGCCGGCCTCGCGACGGCGGCGCTCGCCGCCTCGCTCCCGCTCGCCGCGGCGGAGATCGCTATCGGCGCCGTGCAATGGCCGACCGCGAAGGGCTGGCTTGTCATCGCCTATGTCGCTGTCTTCCCTTCGATCGTGGCGCAGATCTGCTTCATCCGCGGCGTCGAGCTGATCGGCCCCGCGCGGGCGGGCGTTTTCGTGAACCTGGTCCCGGTGCTGACCCCGATCCTCGCGGTGGCGACGCTCGGCGAGCGTTTTGAAGTGTTCCACGCCGCGGCGCTCGCCCTCGTGCTCGGGGGCATCTGGCTGTCGGAGCGGGGGAAGGCTGCGCGCGGCCGAGGATAGGAACCTTCAGCCACGGCGACTTGCTCTTAACCGTACGGCCAAATTGCCCTCCGCCTATCGCCTGTAATCTCAAATGCCAATGTTGGATGTTAACGAGTGTACCGATGAGGCGAAAATGGAATGTGCCTCCGGGGGAGTTGAATAAGAATTGGTTCCATCACATATTTTGTTTAAAGAACGGTTGATCGTGAGGACGGTAGATGCTCGGATTAAGGAGCAATAAAGCAAATCTTATACTGAGCCCTGGATTGCAATATGAGCTTGAAGCGCAGGCGGCAAGGGAAGGCGTGCTGACAGATGAGGACTATGTTTTCGCAAATTTAATGCCTTTACATGCTGGATACGGTTCGGGGGTTGTGCCCAGAGGAATTCTACCTCTTCTCTGTTTCTTCCCAACTGTAACCGCGACAAATTCTGAGTACATACTTGATGGTGTATCGCTAAAGACGGGTCTCGGAATCAGTCATATCGATAGCCGCAGAATTCAAGTGCAGAGCACAATTGAGGGGTGCGGGCCAGGTCACGGTCGCATAGAGATTGGAGCCGCTACTGGAAATGATCGTTTCCGGATCGCAGTACCGATGCCTGAACCTTTGCTCGACAAGTTTAATTTTGCCGAAAGCTACTACGACATCGGGAAGGGTTCTTTTCTCAAAGTCTTGGCTCAGGCCCAGGATGAGGCAGAGCGTATTTGTTTGAGCGATTCTCCGGGGCTAACTAGGATGTTACTGACATTGGTCAATCCGTCGTACGGGGAACATGTGACGGTCCTGGCCGATAGCAGTCTGGATACTCCACAACCGAGCCATATCGCTGGGGCGTTCACGACATTTTTGCCTGATATATTGGACGTATATTCCGGTTGGTATAGCAATGGATTAGGCGCTCCCTTGCCATTTGATTACCTTACCGGACAAGAGTGGAGAGCGCATAGGGAAGCCGATACCTTCGCAGATGAATTTGTTGCATCGATCTTTTCCCATCCACTATTTGAGGCGCTAGTTGACAAACTAGATGACTACTACGTACGCCTCGTCGCTTCATTGTTCCTTGCGAACTGCGAGAATAATACTGTCGGCACGCGAAGGTGGTACAGGAAGCGCCATGGGGCTAAATCTCTTCCTAACCCCGATAATGCTGTTGAGACATGTCAACTACTTAGAGTTCAGTTCAGAGACGAATTGACCGTTGTGCCCGATCCGCGAAATCTATATGAGGCAATTGAATATAGTAGTTGCCCCGAAATCGTGCGTCTGGGGCAGCTTCTCGATGAGTGGCTTCAAAGTGCTCGTGCCGACAATCTGTCGATGGAATGCCGCATTCGTCGGGATATAACTAAGGCTTCCCAAGACCTTAAGAGGCTGCAGCGGTATAGGGAGTTCAAGGAGAGTCCCTTCGTATTCGGGTTAAGAACAGTTTTAGGCCAAGTGCCAATTATTTCGAATGTAGTCAGTGTTGTAGAGGTCGGTGGCTGGCTGTGGGAGAGGCACACGCAGAAACGTACCTGCTGGGTCTCCCTAAATTGAAAAGAAATGGCGCGCACGGCCTGACAGCTAGGTGGCTTCTCCGTCTTGCTAAACGCCCTCCGAGTGCCGTAGGCTTCGGCCGCTGGACGCACGGGGCGCGGGTGTAGCTCAATGGTAGAGCAGAAGCTTCCCAAGCTTACGACGAGGGTTCGATTCCCTTCACCCGCTCCAGTTCTTTTCTGAAAATTTGAGACCGAGCCGCTCATGCTTCGACAAGCGCAGCATGAGGCTTGGAAGCCGTATCCATCCTCACCCAGAGCCTGTCGAAGGGTGAAGACGAATCGGCGCCGGACCAGCATTCACCACTTGAAATGTACGGTGGTTTACCGTACATATACCCATAGCAATCCTTCGCTACGGAGAGCGGATATGTTTCCTTTCAAGCATACGGCGGCGGCTCTCGACGAACCCAAGTCCGCGCGCATGGAGCAGCGTACGAGGCCGCATGTTAAGGCGACGATCGAACAGGCCGCCGCACTATTGGGCGTGGACGCGACCGCCTTTGTCACGAACGCAGCCTATGAGCGCGCGCGCGAAACGATCGTCGCGCATGAGCGGACCGTCCTGAGCGCCGAGGATCGCGAGGTGTTCCTGGCTGCGCTCGAAAACCCGGCGGCTCCTACCGAAGCGCTTCGGCAGGCGATGAAGCTGCACGATGCTCTCGTCGTAAATGACGAGTGACACGCCGCCCGAGCCCCAAATCAAAATCGAGCCGTTCGATCCCGAAGTTCATGATCGAGCGGCTTTTTCGTGCGGCACGGAGCGAATCGACAATTTCCTGAAATCGACGGCGAAGAAGCACCAACAGGGAGATTTCACGCGAGTCTGGGTTGCTGTTGGAAAAGTTAGCCCAAAGATCCTCGGCTACTATTCGATAAATAGCCATTCGATACAGGCAGACGACCTGCCCGAAAAATTCAAGAAGGGCGCCCCCCGGCACGGCGCCGTGGCGGCTGCATACCTTTCGACCTTCGGTGTCGACGCGTCCGTCCAAGGCAAAGGCATCGGCAAAATATTGCTTGCCGATGCGCTCAAGAGGATCGCGCGGATTTCGGAGCAGATGGGAATATTCGCGGTCGTCCTGGATGTTCTAGACGACGGCGATCGCGCGCAGATCGAGAAGAGGCACCGCTTTTACGAAAGTTTCGGGTTTATCGACTTTCCGTCCCACGCGCTACGCATGTTCCTGCCAATCCGAACGATCAGGGCGATCCTGAAATAGAGCGGGCCGCACCCCCTCACTCCCCCAGCGCCACGCCCTCTCGCCGCGGGTCCGCGCCGCCCATCAGCGTGTCGTCGGGCATCACCTCGATGCCGTGCAGGCCGCTGGTCAGGTGGAGCACCGAGACCTTGTGGCCCTTCGCCTCGAGCGCGCTCTTGAAGCGTACGGCGGCGGTGTCCTTTTCCAGCTCGGCCTTGGCGGTGAGGGCGGCGAAGTGGGGGAGGGAGATCGCGGCCTGGATGTCCATGTTCCAGTCGAGCACGGCGACCAGCGCCCCGGCGACGTAGCCGATAATGTGCGTGCCGCCGGGCGAGCCGACGGCGAGCCTCAGGCCGCCGTCCGGGCGGAAGACGAGCGCGGGCGCCATCGAGGAGCGCGGCCGCTTGCCGGCCTCGGCCCGGTTCGCCACGGGCCGTCCCTTCGACTCCGGCCGGAAGGCGAAGCTGGTGAGGTTGCCGTTCAGGAGGAAGCCGCGCACGAAGATGCCGGAGCCGAAGGCGCGGCCGATCGAGGTGGTGAGCGAGACGGCGTTGCCCGCCGCGTCCACCACCGAGAGATGCGTCGTCGACGGCGATTCCGGCGCGTCATCGGGCGCGTAATCCATCGACTTTTTCATCGGCGGCTCGCCCGCTTCCGGTTTCACGATGGCCGTATCGCGGCGGATCAGCCCGGCGCGCGCCGCGAGGTAGCCGGGGTCGAGCAGCCCCGCGACCGGCACGGCCGCGAAATCCGGGTCCGCGATGTAGCGGTTACGGTCGGCATGCGCGAGCTTGGAGGCTTCGAGGAACAGATGCACCGCCTCCGGCGAGCTTGCGCCGAGACCCGCCATGTCGAACGGCTCCAGCATGCGCAGCATCATCGCCACCGTCAGCCCGCCCGTGGTCGACGGCCCTATGCCGCAGACCTCGTGGCGGCGGTAGGACACGCAGACCGGTGGGCGCGGCTTTGCCTGGTAGGCGGCGAGGTCGGACGGCGTCATGGGCGAGGGCTGCTGCGGCGCGGTGGTGACGGCGCGCGCGATGTCCGCGGCGACGGCGCCCGTATAGAAGGCGTCCGCGCCGCCCTCGGCGACCGCGCGCAGCATCGCCGCCAGCGGCTTGTTGACCAGGATATGGCCGGCCGGCCAGGCGTCGCCGGCCGAGTCGAGGAAATAGGCCCGCGCGGCGGGATGGCGCAGCTTCGTCCGGCTGTAGTGGACCTGCTGGTTGAGGCGGGGCGACACGGCGAAGCCCTGCTCCGCGAGCGCGATGGCGGGCTGGAACAGCGCCTTCCACGGCAGCTTGCCGTGCTTTGCGTGCGCCGCCGCGAACAGGCGCATCTGCCCCGGCACGCCCGCCGACTTGCCGCCCATGGCGACCTCGTCGCGGCCGAGCGGCCGGCCGTCGCCGCCGAGGAAGAAATCCGGGCCGACCGCGGCGGGCGCGGTCTCGCGCCCGTCATAGGCGTCGATACGCTTCCCGGCGGCGGTCCAGTGCATCAGGTATCCGCCGCCGCCCGGGCCCGACGCCTGCGGCTCGACCAGCCCCAGCACCAGCGCGGCCACGATCGCCGCATCCACCGCCGAGCCGCCGCGGGCGAGGATGTCCCGCCCGGCATCGGCGGCATGCGGATTGGCGGCGGCGATCATGAAGGACTTCGCCCGCACCGCCTGCTTCTCGGCGAAGCCGGTATGGATCTCCGGCTGCTCCGAGTCCTGCGCCGGCGCGGGTGCGGCGGGGAGGAGGAAGACGAGACAGAAGAGCACAGTCCGCAAGTCGACGAGACGCATGGCAAGCCTGCCCCGGTTCGCGTGGGAACGCGGCACTGCGTATACGCTCTCGGTTAAGCAACGGTAAAGCGGCAAGAGGCCAGCCCCCAATGGATGGCGCATCACCCGGTAAACGCATTTCGGGCGCTGCGCCATGTGGACCTTTCCCCATCTGCCGCTGTGTACATGGCCCAAGCACCGTGCCATGGATTCCACGGTCAAGCCGTGGAATGACGATTTATGTGTGAAGTGCGAATATTAGGTCGTCACTCGCCGGCTTGACCGGCGAGTCCATGCGCCGTTCCGCCGCGACGCGCCAATTTCAGATCCGCGACGACGAAGCCGTCGCGCTCGACGATCTCGCCGGGCGTGACCGGGATCGGCTTCGCGAACATCGGGCCGGACCAGGCGAAGCTGTGGAACTCGCCCTTCTCGCCGCAGGGGTCGACGCTCTCCGGCAGGTCGTCGAGAAACGAGCTATCGAAAGTGCGGCCGGCGAATGTCGCGTCGAGCTGCTTCGGATCGACGCAGGTGATGTGCGCGCGAAGCCCGGCCCCGACCATTTCGCGGGCGAGTGCCTTCGTCTCCAGGCCCCAGATCGGGAAGACCGGTTTTATGCCGGTCGGCGCAAGCTTCTCCTCGCGGTAGCGGCGCACGTCTTCGAGGAACAGGTCGCCGAAGGCGACGGCGGCGACCTTCTCGCGCTTCGCACGCGCCATCGCGTCCGCCATCGCCGCCTCATAGGCCTCGTTGGGGCAGGGGGAGGGGATGTGCACCTTGATCAGCGGTAGGCCCGCCGCTTCGGCTTGGCGCTCGAGCAGCGTTTCGCGCACCGCATGCATGGCGACGCGGGATGCCGCGGCGTTAATGGTCGTGAGCAGGCCGGCGACCTCGTACTCGGCCTGCCGGCGCAGCGCGTGCAGCGCCCAGGCGCTGTCCTTGCCGCTGCTCCAGGAAAGCCAGAGCCGCCGCCTCACGTCACTCGGGCCTGCGGGATCGCCGCGTCAGACGTGGAAGGACTCGCCACAGCCGCAGCGTCCCTTCTCGTTCGGATTGCTGAAGGTGAAGCCGGACTGCAGCTTGTCTTCCTTGTAGTCCATCTCCGAGCCGATCAGGAACATCGTGGCCGCCGGATCGATGAGCAGGGTCACGCCCTTGTCCTCGATCACTTCCTCGAACTTCTTCTTCTCCTCGGCGTATTCCACGTAATAGCTCATGCCGGAACAGCCCTGCGCCTTCACGCCGACGCGGAGCCCGACGATCGGCTTGGTGGCCTTGGACATGAGCTGCTTCACGCGCTCGGCCGCGGCATCCGTCAGTGTCATCAAGGGTGCTGGCATGATTGCGTCTCTATCTCCGGCTTCGGTTCGCTACTATCTTACCATAAATCCAAGGCGAATTTCGCCTCGTCCGACATCTTGTCCTTGCCCCAGGGCGGCTCCCAGACGAGCTCGACCGTGACCTCGCCCGTGCCCTCGACCCCGGCGACCGCCCGGGCCACCTCGCCCGGAAGGGTTCCCGCCACCGGGCAGGTCGGCGCGGTGAGCGTCATCCGCACATGGACCCCGCCGTCCGCACCGATGTCTAAATCATATATAAGTCCCAAATCGTAAATATTAACGGCTATTTCCGGGTCGTGGACGGTCTTGAGCGCCTCGATCACGGCCTCGCGCTCCGCCGGCGCAGCGCCCGCGGGCAGCGGCTTTCCGGCCCGGGCGACCGTGTCGGCGCCGCCGGGGATGAAATCCCTGAGCGTCAGGCCGTCGTCCGTCACCCGCCCGCCTCCGTGCTTACTTCCTTCACGCCTTCGATCGCGGCCGAAAGCGTGTGCCAGGGCAGCGTCGCGCATTTCACCCGCACCGGGAACTGGCGCACGCCCGACAGCACCTGCAGCTTCTCGATATCCTCGTCGCCGTCCGCTTCCGGCGATTCGCCGTGGTCGTGGGTGCACATGCGGTGGAAGCTCTCGAACAGCTTCTTCGCCTCGTCTACCGTCCTGCCCTTGACGATCTCGGTCATCATCGAAGCCGACGCCATCGAAATCGCGCAGCCCTTGCCGACGAAGGCCACGTCCGTGATCCGTCCGTCCTTCGCGATGTCGAGATAGATGACGAGCTGATCGCCGCACAGCGGATTGCGCCCGGCGGCCTCGTTCGTCGGATGTTCCGGTCGGCGGAAGTTCCGCGGCTTCTTGCCGTGGTCGAGGATGACTTCCTGATAGAGCTCTCGCAGTTCGTCGAGCATCAGCCGAAAATCTCCTGCACCGTTTCGAGCGCCTTGACGAGCGCGTCCGCGTCCTCGCGCGTATTGTACACGCCGAATGACGCGCGCGCCGTCGCGGCCACGCCGAGGCGCTCCATCAGCGGCTCGGCGCAGTGGTGACCGGCGCGGATGGCGACCCCGGCGCGGTCGATGATCGTGCTCACGTCGTGCGCGTGGATGTCGCCGAGCGTGAAGGAGATCACCGCCGCCTTGTTGGGCGCGGTGCCGTAGATCTTCAGCCCGTCGATAGAGGCGAGGCGCTGCGTCGCGTAATTGAGCAGGTCGTGCTCGTGCGCCGCGATCTTCTCCCGGCCGAGGCCGGTCATGTAATCGACCGCCGCGCCGAGGCCGATCGCCTGCACGATGGCCGGCGTCCCCGCCTCGAACTTGGCGGGCAGCGGCGCCCAGGTCGTCTTCTCGAAGCTGACCGAGCCGATCATGTCGCCGCCGCTCATGAAGGGCGGCATGGCGTCGAGGATCGCTTCCTTGCCGTAGAGCACGCCGATCCCGGTCGGGCCGTAGAGCTTGTGCCCGGTGACCGCATAGAAGTCGCAGCCGATGTCCTGCACGTCGACGGGCAGGTGCACCGCCGCCTGCGCGCCGTCGAGCAGCACCTTCGCGCCTGCGTCGTGCGCGAGGCGGACGATCTCCTTCACCGGCGTGATCGTGCCGAGCACGTTGGAGACATGCGTGATCGCGACCAGCTTCGTGCGGTCGGTCAGCAGGGCCTTGAAGGCGTCAAGCAGGAATTCGCCGTCGTCGCTCACCGGGGCGATCTTGAGCGTGAGGCCCATCTCGTCGCGCAGCATCTGCCAGGGCACGATGTTGGAGTGATGCTCCATCGCGGAGATGACGATCTCGTCGCCCGCCTTCAGATTTTTCCGGCCCCAGGCGTAGGCGACCAGGTTGATCGATTCCGTGGCATTGCGCGTGAAGATGATTTCCTTGCGGTCGCGCGCGTTGAGGAAATCGCGCAGCTTGTCGCGCGCGCCTTCGTAGAGCGCAGTGGACCGTTCGCTGAGATAGTAGGCCCCCCGGTGCACGTTCGCGTACTCGCTCTCGTACACCCTGCGCATCGTGTCGAGCACGACGCGCGGCTTCTGCGCCGATGCGCCGCTGTCGAGGAAGACCAGCGGCCGGCCATGCACCTCGAGCGACATCGCCGGGAAATCGGCCCGCACGCGCTGGATGTCGAGTGGCGCTGCATCCGTTCGGCTCTTGATCGCCCGTTCGCTCATGCTTCGCTGTCCCCGTCGCGTTGGTTCTTCGACCGGCCTTCGGCGAGCCAGCCTTCCACCACCTGGCGGAACGCGGTGCGCGACGCCTCGTGCGCGATCTGTTCGATCGCCTCGCCGACGAAGGCGTCGACCAGCAGGCCGCGCGCCGTATCCTCGTCGATGCCGCGGCTCTGCAGATAGAACAGCGCATCGTCGTCCAGTTCGCCCGCGGTCGCGCCGTGGCTGCACTTCACATCGTCGGCATAGATCTCCAGCTCGGGCTTGCTGTCGATCTCGGCGCCGCGCGACAGCAGCAGCGCCTTGTTGAGCTGGTGGCCGTCGGTCTTCTGCGCGTCGCGCCGCACCAGGATCTTGCCCTGGAAGACGCCGCGCGCGGTTCCGTCCAGCACGCCCTTGTAGAGCTCGCGCGAGACGCTTTCCGGCGCCGCGTGATCGATGAAGGTCGTGTTGTCGACATGCTGCTCGCCGCGCAGCAGGTAGGCCCCGGCGAGGCGGCATTCGACGCGCCGGCCGCCGATATGGGCATGAATCTCGTTGCGCGCGAGCCGGCCGCCGACCTGCAGCACGAAGCTCTCATAGTGCGCGCGTTCCGCCAGTTCGGCCTTGGCGGTGGCCAGGTGGAAAGCGGAGGGGTGTTCGTTCTGCAGCTTGTAATGGCGCAGCATCGCGCCGCGCTCGACCGCGATCTCGGCGACGCCGTTGCTGAAGTAGATGCCGTCGCCGGTTCCGATATGGCTTTCGAGGATGCAGCCGCCGGCGTCTTCCTCGACGATGACCAGCAGCCGCGGCTGGAACATGACGGGCTCGCCGGCCGCGGCGCCGATCGACACGATGTGGACCGGCATCTCCGCCGTCTTGCCCTTGCGGAAGCGGATCACCAGGCCATCGGTAGCGAGCGCGGTGTTCAGCGCGACGAGCGGCATGCCTGCCGGCGGCGCGATGCGCCCGAAGCGGCTTTCGAGCAGCGACGGCTCCCGCGCCAATGCGTCGGCGAAACGCATGACTTCGACGCCGTCGCCGGCTTCGGGCAGCGACGACAGCTCGGGCCGGAAGCGTCCGTTCACCAGCACTGCCTGATGCGCCGCGATGGAAAGCGCATTGCCGACCGGCACGGTGTCGACCTTCGCCGCCGGCGCCGCGTCCGCGGCGAAGCCGGTGCGGCGGAGGCGGTTGAGGTTGGTGTATTTCCACGCCTCGACCTTGGGTCCCGGCAGGCCGGTCTCGCGGTAGACCGCACGCGCCTCGGCGCGCAGCCGGTCGAGCCAGGGCCGGCCACCGCCCGGCAGGCTTTCTGCGGCCGCGTCGAGGCGGTCGGCGAAAGGTTGCGTCGCGTTCGTCTTGGCGGTCATGGCGCGCTCAGGCTGCCGCCGCGTCGGCGTACTGGGCATAGCCCTTCGCCTCCAGCTCGTGCGCCAGCTCCTTGCCGCCCGACGCGACGATCCGTCCCGCGACCAGCACGTGGACGTGGTCGGGCACGATGTAGTCGAGCAGCCGCTGATAGTGCGTGATGATGAGCATGCTGCGCTCGGGGCTGCGCATCGCGTTGACGCCGTCGGCGACGACTTTCAGCGCGTCGATGTCGAGGCCCGAATCCGTCTCGTCGAGCACGGCGAGCTTCGGTTCCAGCACCGCCATCTGCAGCACCTCGTTGCGCTTCTTCTCGCCGCCGGAGAAGCCGACGTTGAGCGGGCGGCGCAGCATCTCGTCGCTGATGTCGAGCGCCTTGGCCTTGGCGCGGACGTGCTTGAGGAATTGCATGGCGTCGAGCTCGCCCTCGCCGCGATACTTGCGCAGCGCGTTGAGCGCCGTCTTGAGGAAGGTCGTGCCGGCGACGCCGGGAATCTCCACCGGGTACTGGAAGGCGAGGAAAATCCCCATGCAGGCGCGCTCGTGCGGCTCCAGCGCCAGCAGGTCCTGCCCCATGAAGGTTATCGTGCCGTCGGTTATGTCATAGCCCTCACGTCCCGCGAGCACGTAGGACAGCGTGCTCTTGCCGGTGCCGTTCGGTCCCATGACCGCGTGCACTTCGCCGGGGTTGATGGTCAGGTCGACCCCTTTCAGGATCTCCCGCTCTCCGACCGAGACGTGCAGGTTCTTGATGTCGAGCAGTGCCGTCATTTCGTTCCGATTTCCAGTTTGCTGTTGTGCGTCAGCCGACGCTGCCTTCGAGACTGATGCCGACCAGCTTCTGCGCCTCGACCGCGAACTCCATGGGAAGCTGCTGCAGCACCTCGCGGCAGAAGCCGTTGACGATGAGCGCCACCGCCTCCTCGTCGGAGAGCCCGCGCTGGCGGCAGTAGAAGAGCTGGTCTTCGCCGATCTTCGACGTCGTCGCCTCGTGCTCGACCCGCGCGCTGGGATTGCGCGACTCGATATAGGGCACCGTGTGCGCGCCGCAATCGCCGCCGATCAGCAGGCTGTCGCACTGCGTGTAGTTGCGCGCGCCCTCCGCCTTCGGAAGGATCTTCACCTGGCCGCGATAAGTGCTGTCGGACCGTCCCGCGGCGATGCCCTTGGCGATGATCGTGGAGCGCGTGTTCTTGCCGAGATGGATCATCTTCGTGCCGGTGTCGGCCTGCTGGCGGTTGTTGGTGATCGCGACCGAATAGAACTCGCCGACCGAGTTGTCGCCTTCCAGGATGCAGCTCGGGTATTTCCAGGTGATCGCCGAGCCTGTCTCGACCTGGGTCCAGGAAATCTTCGAGTTGCGGCCGCGGCAGGCGCCTCGCTTGGTGACGAAGTTGTAGATGCCGCCTTTGCCTTCCTCGTCGCCGGGATACCAGTTCTGCACGGTCGAGTATTTGATCTCGGCGTCGTCGAGCGCGATCAGCTCGACCACGGCGGCGTGAAGCTGGTTCTCGTCGCGCATCGGCGCGGTGCAGCCTTCGAGGTAGCTGACGTAGGAACCTTCGTCCGCGATGATCAGCGTGCGCTCGAACTGCCCCGTATTCTCCGCATTGATGCGGAAATAGGTGCTGAGCTCCATCGGGCAGCGCACGCCCTTCGGGATGTAGACGAAGGACCCGTCGGTGTAGACCGCGGAATTCAGGCAGGCGTGCTTGTTGTCGCCGTAAGGCACGACCGAGCCGAGATACTTCCGCACCAGCTCGGGATGCTCGCGGACCGCTTCGGAGATCGAGCAGAAGATGATGCCCTTCTCCTCCAGCTTGCCCTTGTAGGTGGTCGCGACCGAGACGCTGTCGAACACCGCGTCGACCGCGACACCCGCCAGGATTTCCTGCTCCTGCAGGGGGATGCCGAGCTTGGCGTAGGTCTCCAGCAGCTTGGGATCGATATCGGCGAGCGACTTCGGCGCGTCGTCCTTCGACTTCGGCGCGGCGTAGTAGAAGGAGTCCTGATAGTCGATCGGCGGGAAGGACACTTTCGCCCACTTGGGCTCCGGCATTTCCAGCCAATGGCCATACGCCTTCAGCCGCCATTCGAGCAGCCATTCCGGCTCGTCCTTCTTGGCCGAGATGAACCGGACGATGTCCTCGCTCAGTCCCTTGGGCGCGAAATCGAGGTCGATGTCGGTGACGAAGCCGAACTTGTACTTGCCGCCGATCGACTTGACCTGCTCGATTGTTTTCGCCGTCGCTGCCATTCCGATTACCTCACCCTCGCCGTGGTTTTCTTGTTGCGCCCTTCGAGCGGGCCGAGAAAGTCGCGAGGCGGGCAAAGCTCTGCCAGCGTCACTTCCGTCAAGGCCCGGCGAATTGCCGTGTTCACCTTGTCCCAGCCGCCGCGCATCGGGCAGAGCGACTGCACGTTGCACATGTCCTCGGCGCCCTCGACACAGGCGGTCAGCGCGACCGGGCCGTCGAGCGCCTCGATGATCTCCATCGCGTTGATGTCTTCCAGGTCGCGCGCCATGCTGTAGCCGCCGTGAACGCCGCGGTGGGACTCCACGAGCCCGCATTTCGCTAGCTGTTTCAATAATTTGCTGACGGTGGGGACGGGCAGGCCGGTGGCCTGCGCCAGCTCGGGCGCCGTCGCGGAGCCGGGATGCTGGTTGATCTGCGACATCACCACCACGGCGTAGTCCGTCATGCGGCTCAATCTGATCAATGGAGTGCTCCTCCCGTCGAAGCGCGCCGGCTGTTAAATTAGGACCAATTAGGTACGGTATTAAATTGGACCGTATTGGTACGTTTTTCAAGCCTACGGCGCAACTGATTAATTGTCGCGCCGGGCAAGCGGCGGAACTATGCTATTCTCAGGGAAGGCCCGCCTGCGCGGGCGCCTGTCCGATCAACCGGAAGGAATGTCATGACCAGCAAGTATCATCTGATCAGCTCGGTTACTTGACCCTGGGTCCAGCGCGCCGTGATCGTTTTGCGTGCAAAAGCCGTCAAGTTCGACGTTACCTATATAAACCTTCGCGAAAAGCCCGACTGGTTCCTGAAGATCTCGCCGCACGGCAAGGTCCCCGTGCTCGACGTCGATGGGGAGCCGCTTTACGAATCCAACGCGATCTCCGAGTTCCTGGACGAGACGGTGAAGCCGCGGCTGCACCCCGAGGACCCGGTCAAGCGCGCGCGCAACCGGGCCTGGACCGACTTCCTGCCCGATTTCGCGAAGGGGCTCAGCGGCATCTACTACACCAAGTCCAAGGAAGAGGTAGCCGAGGGCGTCAAGGCGGCGCCCGCCCGGTTGACCAAGCTCGAGCAGGCCATCGCCCGCGAGCGCGGCAACGACGGCCCCTATTTCAACGGCAGGGCGCTGTGCATGGTCGACGCCGGCTATGCGCCGTTTTTCCAGCGCTTCGCGATCGCCGACAGCAAGCTGAAGACCGGCGTGCTCGACGCCTTTCCGCTGGTGAAGGCGTGGTCGAAGGCGCTGCTCTCGACAGATGAGGTGACCGGATCGGTGGCGCCGGAGTTCGACGAGGCCTTCGTCGCCAATCTGAAGCGCCGCGAGTTCTACGTCGGCACGCTGTTCGACGCACAGTCGGCGGCGGCGGACTAACGTCGCGGATGGACCCTCTCCGCCCCCTCCGGGCGGAGAGGGAGTTTATGGATTCAAATCACCGCCTTGCGGTAGGAGCGCTTCGCCGCGATCAGCCCGTCGCGGAGCGTCAGCACGTCGACGATATGCGCTTCGTACGGCTTGCCGTCCACGGGCGTTCCGGTGGTCACGGATTCGACCACCGCGAGCGCCGGGGAGACGGTGTGCCTGATCTCCGCGAAATGCAGGTCGGGGACCCGCTCGAAAATCGTCGCGGCGAGCTTCTTCGCCGCGTCCCGGCCGACCGCCCGCTCGCCATAGGGCTTGCTGCCGAAGGACGATTCGAAGATCACGTCGCCGGTGAACATGGCCGCGATGCCGTCGAGGTCATGCGCGTCCCACACCGTGTTGAAGCGCTGTATGAACGCTTCGCCGTCGAATTGCGTCATGGGTTTCCTCCGTCTGCCTTCTCGAATTGTCGGGAGTCCAGTCTACCGGATTATCCGTCGGCCGGAGCGATCTCGCGAAGCAGCCAGTCCCGGAAAGCGGCGATTTTGGGCTCGCCCGCGCGCACCTCCGGCGACACCAGGTAATAGGCGTCCTCGCGCGGCAGGGCCCGGTCGAATGGCGCGACCAACCGGCCCAGCGCCAGCTCCTCCTCGACCAGCTCGCGCGCCACGATGGCGACGCCGGCGCCGCTCGCCGCCGCCGCGAGCGCGAAATTCGTCGTCTCGAACAGGGCGGTGTGCGCCGGCTGAATATCCGCTGCTCCCGCGCCGGAAAGCCAGAGCTGCCAGTCGTCCGGCCGCGCTTCGGATATCAGCAGCGTGTGGCGGGCGAGATCGGCGGGGTGGCGGAGCGCGGGCTCGCCCCGCGCCAGCGCCGGGCTGCAGACCGGCACGATGGTCTCGCCGAGCAGGCGGTCGCAGCGCAGCCCCGGCCAGCCGCCCCGGCCGTAGCGGATGCCCGCGTCGATCCCTTCGCGCACGAAATCGACGGTGCGCATGCCGGTCGAGACGTGAACCTGGATCTCCGGGTGCGCCTTCTGAAAGCGCGGCAGGCGCGGGATGAACCAGCGCACGGCAAATGTCGACAGCATGCTGACGGTGAGCACGCCGGTCTGGTTGCTGGCGTCCAGCGCCGTCAGGGCCGCCTCGATGCGGGCAAAGCCGTCGCCGAGGCCCGGCAGCAGTATCTGCCCGGCCTCGGTCAGCACGAGCTGGCGGTTGACGTGGCGCAGCAGGGTGACGCCGAGCGCGGTTTCGAGCGAGCGGAGCTGATGGCTCACCGCCGACGGGGTCACGTTCAGCGCCTCGGCCGCCCGCTGCACGCTCCTGTGCCGGGCCGTCATCTCGAACGCCCTGAGCGCGGTCATCGGGGGCAGGGGACGGGGCATTGCTTGCTGATATTTGTTCAGTCTCGTATCGGCATGATGACCTGAAAATAACAGATTTTAGGGAATAGTGGGACTCCGTGCCTGAGAATAATTCATGCATTTCTGAAACATCGTCATTTTGAGGCCGGCCGCGGCTGCGCTACCCTCGACGCCTGGGACAAGTCGGGACTTAGTCGGGACAAGGAGGTGACGATCATGCTGCTTCCCTATATCCGGAGGATGGCGCTGTATAACCAATGGGCGAACGCGCGCCTATACGCCGCTTGCGCGGACCTGTCCGATGCGGAGCGCAAACTGGCCCGCAAGGCGTTCTTCGGCTCGATCCACCGCACGCTGAACCATCTGCTGCTGTGCGACCGCATGTGGCTGTCGCGCATCGAGCCGGGCCGGACGCCAATCACCGATCCGCTCGACACAGAGCTCTACACCGATTTCGCCGACCTCCGGCGCGAGCGCGAAGCGCAGGACGAGGCGATCATCGCCTATGTGAATGCGCTGAGCGAGCAGTCGCTCGGCGAGATGAAGCGGTACGCCAACGCGTCCGGCCAGCCGCAGGAGACGCGGCACGGCACCATCCTGCAGCATTACTTCAACCACCAGACCCACCACCGGGGCCAGGTGCACGACATGCTGACGCAGACGATGGTCGCGCCGCCGCCGCTCGACCTGATCTATTTCACCCGGGTCGTGCCGGAGGCGGCGTAGCGCGCCCGCCTATTCCGCGGGCGCGGCGGCCGGCCGGCCGGTGACCGCGGCGGTGCGCGGCAGCAGCAGGACGGCGAAGAAGATCAGGGTGGCGGCACCGGCCATCACCAGGAAGAGCGCCGAGAAGCCCCAGCTCGAATGGACGCCGGCGATGATCGGCACCGCCGTCGCCGCGACCGAAAGCGTCACGATGTAGCGCACCGCATAGATCCGGCTTCGCCATTCGCTGCGCGTGATGCGCGCGACCAGCACGTCGTTGATCGGGATCTGGCCGAAGACGACGAGCATGAAGCCGAAGGCGACCAGCAGCGCTGCCACGCCGGTGAGGTTCAGCATGATCGCGAAGAACACCGCCTGGAAGCCGGCGACGGCGGCGAAGACGACGCGGACCGAATAGCGGTCCACCAGATAGCCGACGACGAGCTGGGCGAAGGCGGCGAGCGCGAAGACGAGGAAGGCGTAGCCGCCGACCGCGGTCGCGGTGCTCGCGATGTCAGTCAGCCGCTCGTCGAAGATCTTCGGCAGGGCGAAGGTCGTGCTCTGGAAGATGATGCCGCCGACCGCCGTCGAGAAGATGATGATCGAAAAGACCCGGACCAGCGTGGCGCGGTCCAAGGTCAGCGTCCCTGCCGCCGCCTTCTTCGCGGCGGCGCCGCTGGCTATGTCGGCCGCGCGGGCATGGCGGTCCGAATAGACGAAGGCCGCGTAGGCGAGGCCGAGCGCGATGGCGAGGACGCCCGGCGCGATGAAGGCGCTGCGCCAGCCGACCGTGTCGATCAGGTAGCCGGTGACCAGCGCCGCCGCGGCGACGCCCATGTTGCCGAAGATGCCGTTGACGGCGAGCGGCACGCCGGTTTTTTCGCGCCCGTGCACCACCATGGCGATGCCGACCGGATGGTAGATCGCGGCGAACACGCCGACGGTGAAAAGCCCCATGCCAATCTCGAGCGGCGTGTCGGCGAAGGCGGTGAGGATCGTGCAGAGGCCGATGCCGACGAAGAAGATCGTCATCATCCCTTCGCGGCTCCATTTGTCGGCGAGCCAGCCGGCCGGAATGGCGCAGACGCCGAAGGCGACGAAGCCCGGCGTCGCGTAGGGGATCAGCTCGGCATAGGTCATGTTCCATTCCGTCGCCAGCCGGAGCGCCGCCACGGTGGCGAACACCAGCATGCAGAAATGGTCCAGGAAATGGCCCATGTTGAGGAAGAAGAAGTTGATTCGATCCCGATCCATGGAGTCCTCCCACCGCCGGAATGCACCGTTGGGCGAAGTCTGCGCCTGTCTTCGGCGGCGATCTTGCGATATATTGCCATTGAATGTCGCGTACCGGACAAAAGCCGCCCTACCTGAACCCGGAGGTGCAGCGCCTCGAAGCGCTGCCCCAGCCGGTCGTCGCCTATCGCCGCGACCTGGCCGACGGCGAGACCATTCCGCCGCACCGCCACCGCCGCGCCCAGCTCGTCTACGCCAGCGAGGGGGTGATGACGGTGACGACGGCGGACGGCGCCTTCGTCGTCCCGCCGCAGCGGGCGGTCTGGCTGCCCGGCGGCGTCGAGCACCGGATCGACGCGCGGGGCCGGGTGGCGATGCGCACGCTCTATGTCGGCATCGGCGCCGCGCCGGACTTGCCTGCGGAGGTCTGCGTGCTACATGTTACCTCCTTGCTGCGGGAGCTCATTCTCGCCGCCGTCGACATGCCCCAGTCATTCGCGCCGAACAGTCCCGAGCACCGACTGATGTCCGTCATATTCGATCAGATCCGCGCGCTGCCGGTGGCGCCCCTGGCGTTGCCCATGCCGAAGGACCGGCGGCTCCGAAGGGTGGCGGAGGCGCTACTCGACGATCCGGCGGACGGACGCGGCCTCGAGCAATGGGCGCGCGTCGTCGGCGCCAGCGCGCGCACGCTTGCGCGCCTGTTCCAGCACGAGACGGCGATGTCCTTCCGCGCCTGGCGGCAGCAGCTCCGCCTGCTGCGGGCGATGGAGATGCTCGCCGCCGGGCAGTCGGTGACGACGGTGGCGCTCGATCTCGGCTACGACAGCCCGAGCGCGTTCACGGCGATGTTCCGGCGCACGCTCGGCACCACGCCGCGGCGCTATTTCGGCGAGGCGGCCTGACCGGATGGCGAAGTACCCCTATCCCACCACGCCCTGCGTCGCGGTCTGCCAGATCGATCCGAAGACCGGGTTCTGCCTCGGCTGCTTCCGCACGCTGAAGGAGATAGCCCAGTGGGGCAAGTTCACCGAGGACGAGCGCGAAGGGCTGCTGCCCGAGCTCGACCGCCGCAAGGAGGATGACCGGCGGCGCTGGGAAGAGAAGCGGAAGCGCGATGGCGACCGTTGACCAGGGCGCGCTCGGCGGCAAGCCGGCGGCGGCCGGCCGCGACACCAAGGTCATCGCGCTGATCTCGGCCGGGCATTTCTTCAGCCATTTCTATCTCCTTGCGCTGCCGCCGCTGTTCCTGTTCCTGCAGCAGGATTTCGGGGTGAGCTACGTGGCGCTGGGCCTGGCGCTGACCGCCTACAACCTGATCGGCGGCGTCATCCAGGCGCCGGTCGGCTTTCTCGTCGACCGGATCGGCGCGCGGCTCCTGCTGCTGCTGGGCTTCGGGCTCAACGCGGTGGCGGTCGGGCTTATCGGCGTGGTCGACGGCTACTGGATGCTCGTGGCGCTCGCCGTCCTGGCCGGCATCGGCAACAGCGTCTTCCATCCCGCGGACTACGCCATCATGTCGGGCACCGTGTCGGAAGCGAAGGTCGGGCGTGCGTTCGGCATCCACACCTTCGCCGGCTTCTTCGGCGGCAGCGTGGCGCCGATCACCATGGGCGTGATGGCCGCGGTGTGGGGCTGGCGCGCGGCGCTGATCGTCACGGGCGCCGTGGGGCTCGCCGTGCTCGCGGTCATGGCGGCGAACAGCGCGGTTCTGGGCCAGGCGGCCCCCGGCACGAAGCGCGGCGGGCACGCGGCGGTCAACGACGGCGGCGCGGCACGCCGCGGCTGGTCGCTGCTGCTGACGCCGGCCATGCTGCTGTTCTTCGCGCTGTTCTGCGCCATCACCTTTACCACCAGCGGCATCTACGCCTTCACGATCAACGGCCTGATCGACCTGCACGGCACGCCCTACACGCTCGCCAACGCGGCCTTGACCGCTTTCCTGTTCGCCAGCGCGCTCGGCGTGCTGCTCGGCGGATTCTTCGCCGACCGCATGGGACGCCACGACCTCGTGGCCTCGGTCGCGCTGATCGTCGCCGCCGCGACGATCGTCGTGCCGGCGTTCGTGCCGCTCTCGCCGGCGGCGCTCATCTTGGTGATGGCGGTATCGGGGCTCGCCTTCGGCGTCGTGCAGCCGGCGCGCGACATGATGGTCCGGGCGATCACGCCCGGCACGGAGATGGGCAAGGTCTTCGGCTTCCTCTCCGTCGGCATGAGTCTGGGATCGAGCGTGTCGCCGCTGCTGTTCGGCTGGTTCATGGACGCGGGCCGGCCGGATGCCGTCTTCATTGCGGCGGCCGCGTTCATGATCGTCACCCTGCTGGCTGCCCTCGCCGGTCGCTTCGTCGGCGCCAGATCCGGCCTCGCGCGCGCCTGAGGCGTTAACCATTTCCCCCGATTGCGGTAGCGTTAAGCTTTCGTTATATTGCGGCGCACATAATTGCTGCGCCGCAAAATACGCCAAGGCGGCTGGGAAAGGGACAAGCCTATATGGACATGGAAGCGTTCGACCGGCATGCGCATCTGCATGGCTACTTCATCGAGGACCTTTCGGTTGGGATGAAGGCGTCATACGCGAAGACCATCACGGAAGCCGACATCGTCATTTTCGCGGGCATATCGGGCGATAACAATCCGCTGCACCTGAACGAGGAATTCGCCCGCGACTCGATGTTCAAGGGACGCATCGCGCACGGCATGCTGACCGCCGTGTTCATCTCCACGGTGCTCGGAACCAAGCTTCCCGGACCCGGCTGTATCTACCTGAACCAGGAGGTCAAGTTCCTGGCCCCGGTCCGTCCGGGCGAAACCGTGCTGACCGAGGTGACGATCGCCGACATCAACCTGGAGAAAAGCCGGGCCGTCGCCAAGTCGATCTGCACCGTCGCCGGCAAGACGGTCGTCGAAGGCGTCTCCACCCTGCTCGTTCCCTCACGCAATAAAATGAAAAAGCGCCAGGCCGCCTGAGGCCGAGGCCCCGGGTTCGTCATTCGGCGCTAAACAAACGCCGCCCGGCCCGCTATATCTTTGCGCGCGCGAGAGCCGGCCCAACTTTCTGTCCCGGGCCGGCGCGGCGGACCGAGGGCGATGCGTATTCTGCGTCATTATGAGACTGTGCCGGGCGACGCGCGTGGCGGTGTTGTCGTGCTGGGCAATTTCGACGGCGTGCACCGCGGCCACCAGGCCGTGATCGGCGCCGCGGCGGAAGACGCCGCCCGGCTCGGCGCGCCGCTGGTGGTGGTTACGTTCGAGCCGCATCCGCGCCGCTTCTTCCGGCCCGACGATCCGCCCTTCCGTATCACCCCCTTCCGCAGCAAGGTCATCCAGCTCGGCGCGCTCGGCGTGGACGTGCTGCTGGTGCTTCGCTTCGACCGGGCGATGTCGCAGATGCCGGCGGAGGACTTCGCCCGGAACGTGCTGTTCCGGGCGCTGGCCCCGCACCAGATCACGATCGGCTACGACTTCCATTTCGGCCACCAGCGCCGCGGCAACCCCGCGATGCTGAAGGCGCTGGTTCCGGACCCGGCCGGCTGCGCTGTGAAAGTGGTCGAGCCGGTCGCCACCGCCGACGGCGAGGTTTATTCCTCGACCCGCATACGCGAATACCTCGCGGGCGGCAAGCCGGGCCACGCCGCCGCCCTGCTGGGGCGGCCGTTCGAGATCGAAGGCCGGGTCGTGAGCGGCGACCGGCGCGGCCGGACGATCGGCTTTCCGACGGCGAACCTGACGCTGGGCGGCTACCTGCGCCCCGCCTACGGCGTCTATGCCGTGCGCGCGGGGCTCGGCGAGGAGTGGTTCGACGGCGTCGCCAATCTCGGCGTCCGCCCCACCGTGGATGGGCGCAAGCTGCTTTTCGAAACCCACCTCTTCGGCGTCGACCGCGACATCTACGGCCAGCACCTGCGGGTCGCCCTGATCGAATACATTCGGCCGGAACGCCGTTTCGACGGGCTCGACGCGCTGCGCGCCCAGATCGCGGAAGACTGCGCCGCGGCGCGCCGGATTCTGCGGACCAGGGCGGCCGGCGCGGCTTGACCGGAGCATTTCCCCGTATAGGATGGCGCGCCTAGAGCAACCTGCGTCCTATCGGACGCAGGTAAGTTGCTCTAACCTTTTTAAGCAGATCAATTTACCTGCGATCAGGTGGCCACCTGATCGCAGATTGATCTGGCGGAAAACGAAGCGATGACCGACTACAAAGACACCATCCAGCTACCCCGGACCGACTTTCCGATGAAAGCCGGGCTGGCGCAGCGCGAGCCGGAGCTGCTCGCGCGCTGGGAGAAGCTTGGCTTGTGGCAGCGGCTGCGCGCGGACGCGAAGGGAAGGCCGAAGTTCATCCTGCATGACGGGCCGCCCTACGCGAACGGGCACCTGCACATCGGCCATGCGCTGAACAAGATCCTCAAGGACGTCATCAACCGCTCGCAGCAGATGATGGGCAAGGACGCGAATTACGTCCCGGGCTGGGACTGCCACGGCCTGCCGATCGAATGGAAGATCGAGGAGAAATACCGCGAGGCGGGGCAGGACAAGGACGCCGTCCCGATCGTCGAGTTCCGCAAGGAATGCCGCGAGTTCGCCGACCACTGGATCGGCGTGCAGCGCGAGGAGTTCAAGCGCCTCGGCGTGCTGGGCGACTGGGATCACCCCTACACGACGATGGCCTATGCCGCCGAAGCCCAGATCGCGCGCGAGATCGGCGCTTTCTTGCTGAACGGCGGCCTGTACCGCGGGTCGAAGCCGGTGCTTTGGTCGATCGTCGAGAAGACCGCGCTCGCCGAAGCCGAGGTCGAGTATCACGACGTCACCTCGCCGACCATCCATATCCGATTCCCGATCGTCGAGCCCAGCGACCCCGCGCTCGCCGGGGCCTCGATCGTGATCTGGACGACGACTCCCTGGACTATGCCGGGCAACCGGGCCATCGCCTACGGCGCCGATTACGACTACGTGCTGGCCGAGGTGACGGCGGCCGGCGAGGGCAGCCTCGCCAGGCCGGGCGAGCGCATCGTCGTCGCCCAGACCCTGCTGGAGCAGGTCTGCGCGGACGCCAAGATCACCGGCCACAAAGTGCTCAAGTCCTTCAAGGGCGCGGCGCTCGCCGGCACCGTCTGCGCGCATCCTTTGCGCGGGCGGGGCTACGACCATGACGCGCCGCTGCTGCCGGCCGGTTTCGTCACCACGGATCAGGGCACCGGCTTCGTGCACATCGCGCCGGGCCACGGCGCCGACGACTTCGTGCTCGGCTCGGCGCATGGGATCGAGGTGCCGGAGACGGTGGGCGAGGACGGCAGGTTCTACGCGCATGTTCCGCTGTTCGCCGGCATGGCCGTCTACACCGCGGACGGCAAGCCCGGCGACATCACCGGCGCGATGTTCACGGCGATGACCGAGGCGGGCGGGCTGCTGGCCAAGGGCCGGCTGCGGCACAGCTATCCGCATTCCTGGCGCTCCAAGGCGCCGCTCATCTTCCGCAATACCTCGCAGTGGTTCATCTCGATGGACGCGAACGATCTCAGGCGGAAGGCGCTGAGCGCGATCGATGCGACCGGCTTCTTCCCGCCGCAGGGCCGCAACCGGCTCTATGCGATGATCGAAGGCCGCCCGGACTGGTGCATCTCGCGCCAGCGCGCCTGGGGCGTGCCGATCCCGGTTTTCGTCGACAAGCGCACCGGCGAGCCGCTGCGCGATGCCGGCGTGGTCGAGCGCGTCGCCCAGGCCTTCGCTGCGGAAGGCGCCGACGCCTGGTTCGCCAGCGATCCGGCGCGCTTTCTCGGCAACGGCTACGATCCCGCTAACTTCGAGCAGGTGCGCGACGTCGTCGACGTGTGGTTCGATTCCGGATCGACGCACGCCTTCGTCCTCGAAGGGCGGCCGGATCTCGCCTGGCCCGCGTCGCTCTACCTCGAAGGCTCGGACCAGCATCGCGGCTGGTTCCACTCCTCGCTGCTGGAAGCCTGCGGCACGCGTGGGCGTGCGCCCTACGACGAGGTTCTGACGCATGGCTTCGTCCTGGCCGAGGATGGGCGGAAGATGTCGAAATCCCTCGGCAACGTGGTCGCGCCGCAGGAGGTCGTCGAGCAGCAGGGCGCGGAGACGCTGCGCCTCTGGGTCGTCAATTCCGACTATTCCGAAGATCTCAAGATCGGCCCCGAGATCATCAAGCATCAGACGGATGCCTACCGCCGCCTGCGCAACACCCTGCGCTACCTGCTGGGCAATCTGAACGGGTTTCAGTCTTCCGCGCGAGTCGATCCGGCGGCGATGCCGGAGCTCGAGCGCTGGGTGCTGCACCGGCTGTGGGAGCTCGACCGCCATGTCCGCCGGTGCTGCGAGGAATACGACTTTCATGCGCTGTTCCGGGCGCTGCACGATTTCTGCGCCGTCGACCTGTCCGCCTTCTATTTCGACATCCGCAAGGACAGCCTGTACTGCGACGCGCTCGACTCGCCGCGCCGCCGCGCGGCCCAGAGCGTGCTGGATATCCTTTTCGAGTGCCTGACCGCATGGCTCGCGCCGATCCTCTGCTTCACCGCCGAGGAAGCCTGGCTCTGCCGCTTTCCGCAGGAAACAGGCAGCGTGCACCTGCGGCAGTTCCTCGAAGTTCCGGCTTCCTGGCGCGACGACGCGCTGGTCGCGCGCTGGCAGAAGATCCGCGACGTGCGGCGCGTCGTGCTGGGCGCGCTCGAGATCGAGCGGGCCGAGAAGCGCATCGGCTCGAGCCTCCTGGCGGCGCCAGCGGTCTACGTCACGGCGGAGCATCGGGCCGCGCTCGACGGAATCGATCTTGCCGATGTCGCGATAACCTCGGACATCGCCTTGGTCGAAGGTCCGCCGCCGGCCGGAGCCTTCACCTTGCCGGATGTGGACGGCGTCGGCGTGGTGCCGCAGTTGGCCGCGGGCGAGAAATGCGCGCGCTGCTGGAAGGTTCTGCCGGACGTCGGCAGCGTCCCCGATATGCCGGGCGTCTGCGGCCGATGCGCCGACGCCGTGCGCACCTGCCGGCATGCGGCCTGACGCCGGATGCTGCGCCTCGGTCTCCTCATCGCCGTCCCGATCGTGGTCTTCGATCAACTAACCAAATGGTGGGTGCTGGCGGACCTCATGGATCCGCCGCAGGCCGTCGCGGTCACGAGCTTCTTCAATCTCGTGCTCGTCTGGAACCGGGGGGTCAGTTTCGGCCTGTTCGATTCGGACTCGCATTGGGGGCCGATCGTGCTTTCGGCCTTCGCCCTGGCCATCTCGGTCGTCCTCGTCGTCTGGCTCAGGAAGGTCGGCAGCCGCCTGCCGGCGGTGGCGATCGGCATGGTGCTGGGCGGTGCGATCGGCAACGTGATCGACCGGGTGCGCTTCGGGGCGGTCGTCGATTTTCTCGATTTTCACGCATTCGGCTACCACTGGCCGGCCTTCAACGTTGCCGATTCGGCCATCAGCATCGGAGTCGGCCTGCTCCTCTACGACGGGTTGTTTGAAAATCGAAGGAAAATCAGGTAGATTACCGCGGAATCAAAGGGGGCGGCTTGGCTCGTACCATGATACGGAATGGAATGCGGATTCGGGGCGGGTTACAGACGGGAATTCTGGCGCTGGCCGCGATCGTGCTGTCGGGTTGCGTGCTTATCGACGGCTCGCGGCGGAGCGGGCCGGACGAGTTCGGCGTCGTCACCCGCGCCCCTCTGAGCCAGCCGCCCGACTATGCCTTGCGTCCGCCACGCACCGGCGCGGAGCGCCCGAACGAGGTTTCCCCACGCGAGGAAGCGCGCGGCCAGTTGCTGGATGCGACGGTGCGCAACGGCGATTCCCGTTACGCATCGACAAGTGGGGCAAACGGCGCAAATGGCGCAAATGGCGCCGGGGGGGCAAACGGCGGCCAGCAGGAGAACGGCTTCTCGCGCGGCGAGCATGCGCTCCTGAAGCACGCGGACGCGCTCAACGTCGATCCCGATATCCGCATACTCGTCGACCGCGAAAGCGGCCGGGTGAAGGAGGACGATTCCCTGGTCGACAAGCTGGTGTTTTGGCGCAAGGACGAATCGGCCGGCAATCCGATCGACGCGAAGAAGGAGGCGGAGCGCCTTAACCGCAACGCCGCGCTCGGCGTCCCGCCGACCGAAGGCGCGCCCAAGCGCCCCTGATCCCCGGAGCCCGCGATCCTCACGCTCGCTTTAATGCACGCCTTTACAACGATTTTAGTCCCGGTTGGATAACGCCGGGAGGGTTCGTTTCGCGCCCCGCCGGCGCGGAGCCGGTCACAAGCGCGTAATCGCCGGCTGCTGCTATTGTTTTCGCGCGGCGGCGAAGTCATATCTCAGGACGTGCCGCTGAGAGGATGGGGGATGATGGCTGTTTCGATCCGCATTGCCGCGATTGCCGCGGGCGCTTCCCTGATGCTCGCGTCGGCGCCGGTGCAGGCCGCGGTGTTCAATCCGGAAAGCTTCACCCTCGAGAACGGGCTTCAGGTTGTGGTGATACCGAATCACCGCACGCCCGTCGTCAACCACACCATCTATTACCGCGTTGGCGCGATCGACGAGCCGCCCGCGAAGTCCGGACTGGCGCATTTCCTCGAGCATCTCATGTTCAAGGGCACCGACAAGCTGAAGCCGGGCGAGTTCTCCGCCATCGTCGCCCGCAATGGCGGCCAGGAGAATGCGTTCACTTCGCAGGATTACACCGGCTATTACCAGACGGTCGCCGTCGACCGCCTCGAGAAGATGATGGAGATCGAGGCCAACCGGATGACCGGACTCGTCCTCACCAGCGAGGAGATCGAGCCCGAGCGCAATGTCGTGCTCGAGGAGCGGGGAAGCCGGGTGGAGAACAACCCCAACGGCAAGCTGCGCGAGCTGACCAACGCGGCGCTCTTCATGAACCATCCTTACCGCATTCCGATCATCGGCTGGGAGCATGAGATCCGCTCGCTGACCCGCGAAGACATGATGACCTTCTATCGCGACTGGTATGCGCCGAACAACGCCATCCTGGTGTTGTCTGGCGACGTGACCGTCGCAAAGGTCCGCCCGCTGGTCGAGAAGTACTACGGCAGGATTCCGGCGCGCGCCGTGCCGGCGCGCATCGACTGGCGAGAGCCGCCGCCGACCGCCGACCGGCGCGTCACCCTGAAGCATAAACAGGTGCAACAGGCGACATGGTCGCGCCGCATGATCGCGCCGAGCTACAGCACGGGCCCCGACAAGGACACGTACGCGCTGCAGGTGCTGGCGGAGATTCTCGGCGGCGGGTCGACCAGCCGGCTCTACCGGTCCCTTGCGGTCGAGCAGCGGACGGCGGCCAGCGTCGGCGCGTGGTACGATTCCGGCGCGCGCGGCCCCGGCACGTTCGGCTTCTATGGCTCGCCCAGGGCCGGTCACGACGTGGGCGAGGTCGAGAAGCTCGTGGAAGCCGAGATCGCGAAGCTGCTTGAGGACGGCGTCACCGAAACGGAAGTCTCGCAGGCGATCCAGCGGCTCAAGGACGCAGCGGTGTTCGCGCGCGATTCGATCGACGCGCCGTCTCGCATCGTCGGCAGCGCGCTCGCCATCGGCCGCAAGATCGAGGATGTCGAATCCTGGCCCGAGCGGATCGGCGAGGTGACCGTCGACTCCGTGAACAAGGCGGCGCGGTCCCTGCTGATCGGCAAGGGCGGCGTCGTGGCGATCCTGCTGCCCGAAGAAACCACTTGAGAGGCTGCCGATGGTAAAGTTGTTCGCGACTGTCCGCCGCGCTCTGGTCGCCCTGCCGGTTGCGGCGATTGCGATCGTTGCGTACGCCGGCTCGGCAGGCGCGGTAACCGTCGAGCGCGTCGTCAGCAAGGGCGGGATCGAAGCCTGGTTCGTGCGCGACACCTCGGTACCGCTCATTTCGGTGGAATTCCTGTTCCGCGGCGGCGCGGCGCTGGAGCCGCAGGACAAGGCCGGGCTCGCCAATCTGACGGCGTCGCTGCTCGACGAAGGCGCGGGCGATCTGGACAGCCAGGCATTCCAGGAACGGCTGCAGAACCTGTCGATCCAGCTTCACTTCGACGCCGACTACGACACCTTCGGCGGCAGCCTGAAGACCCTCAACCGCAACCGCGACGAGGCCGTCCGCCTGTTGCGGCTCGCCTTGCTGCAGCCCCGTTTCGACGATGCGGCCATCGAGCGCATGACCGGCGAGATTGTCGCGGGCATCAAGCGGCGGGCTTCGCGGCCCAGCTATCTGGCGCAGCGCGTCTGGCAGCAGGCGGTCTTCCCCAATCATCCCTACGGCCGGCCGATTACCGGCAGCGAACAGACGCTGAAGAACATTACCCCAGCGGACCTCAAGGGCTTCGTGAAATCCCGGCTGGCGAAAGATCGCCTCCTGATCGGGGTATCCGGCGACATCACCGCGGCGGAGCTGGGGCAGTTGCTCGACGACGCGTTCGGCGGGCTGCCCGGCAAGGCTGCCGCGAACACGGTGCCCGAGGCCGAGCCGAAGGCGCTCGGCTATACCTTCGTGCTCGACCGCGAGGTTCCGCAGAGCGTCGCGATCTTCGGTCTGCCCGGCCTCAAGCGCGACGATCCCGACTTCTACGCCGCCTACGTGATGAACCATATTCTCGGCGGCGGCTCCTTCAGCTCGTGGCTCTACGAAGAGGTGCGGGAGAAGCGCGGCCTCGCATACTCGATATACAGCTATCTGCAGTCGCGCCGTGGCGCGTCCTACTGGATGGGCAGCGTGGCGACCGCCAATGCCGGCATGGCGAAGTCGGTGGACCTGATCCGCGACCAGGTCCAGAAGATGCACGACGAAGGGGTGAGCGACGAGCAGCTCGAGAACGCCAAGCTCTATCTCAACGGATCGTTCCCGCTGCGCTTCACGAGCACCGAAAAGATCGCGGCCATCCTGCTGCACATTCAGTTCGACAACCTCGGCATCGACTATCTGGACAGGCGGACGAGCCTGATCGACGCCGTGACGAAAGAAGACATTGCCCGGGTGGCGAAGCGTTTTCTCGATCCGGGCAAGCTGACGTTCGCGGTGGTCGGCCAGCCCGACGGGCTCAAGGGAACGGCGAAGGCGCCGGACGTCGGGACCCTGTAGCGCCGCCTGTAACGTCCGGGGCAACGCTTTCCGAGTCGGCGGCGTTCTATGAGACGGCCGCCGGGCCGGCCCCAGAAGTCGCCCGTTCTTTCATTCGCTTCCAGCATCTGGTTGCGTGCAGAGGAGGGGGCGGGCAATATCCCGCCTTGATCGCACATGTCCTATAGCCACGAAGTCGAAAGCTGTTTTTCCGACGCCATCGGGGCGGACGGGCTCGCGCGCGCGGATTTCGCCGCCCTGCTGGAAGCGGCCCGCCCCGCGGTCGACGCCCTCCGGCGCCGGCATGGCGACGGCAGCCTGCCGCTGCTGCGGCTGCCCGCGCGCCGTGACGACCTCGCCGGCCTGACCGAAGTCGCCGAGCGTTACCGGCGCGATTTCGACGATATCCTCGTCCTCGGCACCGGCGGGTCGAGCCTCGGCGGCAAAAGCCTATGCGAGCTGGCCGGGCCTGCGCCCACCACGCCGCCGCGGCTCCATTTCCTCGAAAACGTCGATCCGCACAGCTTCGATGCGCTGATCGCCGCGATCGACCCGGCGCGCACCGGCGTCATCGTCATCTCCAAGTCCGGCGGCACGGCGGAGACGCTGACCCAGCTCTATGGCTGCCTCAACTGGCTCGCCGCCGCGCGCGGCCGGGATGCGCTGCAGCGCCACGTCACGGCGATCGTCGAGCCCGGCAAGAGCGTGCTGCGCCGGCTGGCGGAGTCGCTGCAGATGCCGGCGCTCGACCACGACCCGAACGTCGGCGGGCGCTATTCGGTCTTGTCGCTCGTCGGCCTGCTGCCGGCCCTGATCATGGGCCTCGACGCTGCCGCGGTGCGCGACGGCGCGGCCTCGGTGCTGGACCCGCTGCTGGGCGAGCGAGACATGAATTCGATCACGCCCGCCGTCGGCGCGGCGGTTTCCATCGGCCTCGCGCGCCATCGCGGCGCGTCCATGTCGGTGATCTTTCCCTACATCGACCGGCTGGCGTCTTTCGGCCTGTGGTACCGACAGCTCTGGGCCGAAAGCATCGGCAAGGACGGCAAAGGGACGACGCCGCTTCGCGCCATGGGCACGGTCGACCAGCACAGCCAGCTTCAGCTCTATCTCGATGGGCCGAAGGACAAGATGTACACCATCGTGATGGGCGCGCCGGCGGGCCGGGGCCCGGTGATCGACACCGCGCTGTTCGACGATCCGGCGCTGTCGCCGCTGCGCGGCCGGCGCATGGGCGACCTGCTCGACGCCTGCCAGCGGGCGACGGCGGAGACGCTGGTCGCCAAGGGTCGGCCGGTGCGGATCATGCGCCTCACCAAGGTCGACGAGCGCGCGATGGGCGCCCTGATGATGCATTTCATGCTGGAGACGATCATCGCCGCGCATCTCCTGGGCGTCGATCCCTTCGACCAGCCCGCCGTTGAGCAGGGCAAGGTGCTGGCGCGCCGCTACATGGAAGAACGTAGCGGGGAAGAGCGGGGCGGGGGCGCCCGGTGATCATCCGCCGGCTGCCGGAGACCGTCGTCAACCGCATCGCGGCGGGCGAGGTGATCGAGCGGCCGGCTTCCGCGGTCAAGGAATTGGTGGAGAACAGCATCGATGCGGGCGCGCGCCGCATCGAGGTGACAGTCCGCGACGGCGGCAAGTCGCTCATCATGGTCGCGGACGACGGCAGCGGCATGAGCCGCGACGACCTGGAACTCGCCATCGAGCGCCACGCCACCTCCAAGCTGCCGGATTACGACCTGTCGGCGATCGCCAGCCTTGGATTCCGCGGCGAGGCGCTGCCGTCGATCGGCGCGGTCAGCCGCATGTCGATCACCAGCCGCGCCGCCGCCGCCGACAGCGCCTGGACGCTCGCGCTCGAAGGCGGGCGCAAATCCGGCCCTGCCCCGGCCGGCCACCCCGCCGGCACGCGGATCGAGGTGCGCGACCTGTTCTACGCCACCCCGGCGCGGCTCAAGTTCCTGCGCTCCGAGCGCAGCGAGACGCAGCAGATCGCCGATGCGGTCAACCGGCTCGCCATGGCGCGGCCGGACATCGCCTTCATCTTCGGCGACGAGACGCGCGCCCGCATCCGCCTCGAGGCGGCAGAGGGCGACCTGCTCGAAGGCCGGCTGGAGCGTCTGGCCGGCGTCATGGGCAAGGAATTCGCCGCCAACGCGATGCCCGTCGATGCCGAGCGGGACGGCATCCGCCTCAGCGGCTATGCCGGCGTGCCGACGCTCAACCGCGCCAACGCGGCGATGCAGTATCTGTTCGTCAATGGGCGGCCGGTGAAGGACCGGCTGCTGATCGGCGCGGTGCGGGGCGCGTACGCGGATTTCCTGTCGCGCGACCGCCATCCGCTGGTGGCGCTGTTCCTCGACATCGAGCCGCGCGCGGTCGACGTCAATGTCCATCCGGCCAAGGCGGAGGTGCGC
The DNA here is from genome assembly GCA_009377445.1 of Alphaproteobacteria bacterium. Taxonomy (GTDB): domain Bacteria; phylum Pseudomonadota; class Alphaproteobacteria; order UBA8366; family UBA8366; genus WHUA01. The sequence continues at coordinate 1,080,090 of WHUA01000001.1, forward strand.
TTCCGCGACGCCGGGCTGGTGCGTGGGTTGATCGTGGGCGCGCTGAAGCATGCGCTGGCCGCCGCCGGCCATCGCGCCTCGACCACGGTGTCCGCCGTGGCGCTGGGCGCGCTCCGCAGCACGCCGGGTGCAGCCCCCTGGCGCGGCGGCGGAGGCGGGTACGGCTATTCGCCGCGGCCGATGTCGGCCGGGCTGGCGGAACAGGGCGCGGCCTATCAGGCGCCGCTGGCCGGCGCGCTCGACCTGCCGCCTGGGGCGCGGGTTCCGACGGAAGCCGAGGCCGCGGCGGCGACGGAGGAATATCCGCTGGGCGCGGCGCGGGCGCAGCTTCACGGCACCTATGTCGTGGCGCAGACGGCGGACGGTTTCGTCATCGTCGACCAGCACGCCGCGCATGAGCGGCTGGTCTACGAGCGGATGAAGAAGGCGCTGGCGGCGGACGGCGTCGCGCGGCAGGGGCTGCTGATCCCCGAGATCGTCGAGCTCGACGAGGCGGCGGCGCAGCGGCTCGTCGCCCGCGCCGGCGAGCTGGCGGAGCTCGGCCTGGTGCTGGAAGGCTTCGGACCCGGCGCGGTCGCGGTGCGCGAGGTGCCGGCGATGCTGGGCCGGGTCGACGCGGCGGCGCTGGTGCGCGACCTGGCGGACGAGCTGGCGGAGCTGGGCCAGGCCTTCAGCCTGAAAGAAAAGCTGGAGGAAGTCTGCGGCACCATCGCCTGCCACGGCTCGGTGCGCGCCGGCCGGCGGCTCAACATCGACGAGATGAACGCGCTGCTCCGCGAGATGGAGGCGACGCCCCATTCCGGCCAGTGCAACCATGGCCGCCCGACCTATGTCGAGCTGAAGCTCTCGGACATCGAGAAGCTGTTCGGGCGGCGGTGAGGGCTGGCCAGTCGCGTTAGCGTTTTCTCCCTCCCCCCTTGCGGGGGAGGGTCGGGGTGGGGGGAGTTTCACGCGCGACATCGGCGCGGTACCCCCCACCTAAATCCTCCCCCGCAAGGGGGGAGGACTTTGTGAAATAGCTCCTGCACGCTTGCAAAATTTCTATCCGCGCCCGGCCGTAGCGCCTATCGTCCATCGCAGCGAAACCCTCCGGCGGCACGAACGCCTCGTCCCGGCTCAATTCCACGACGCAGAGCGCCCCTTCGGCGATCCAGCCGGCCTGCGTGAGGGCGGCCAGGGCGGCCGTTACGAGTCCCTCGCCGTAGGGCGGGTCGAGGAAGACGATGCCGCAGGGCTCCTGCGCACGCGGCGGGGCGAGGCAGTCTGCCCGCCGCACCGTCGCCGCGCCCGTGCCGCCGAGCGCCGCGAGGTTGCGCCCGACGGCCGCCAGCGCCGCCGGGCTGTCGTCGAGGAAGGTCGCGTGCGCCGCGCCGCGGCTCAGCGCCTCGATGCCGAGCGCGCCGCTGCCGGCGAAGACGTCGAGCACGCGGGCGCCGGGGATGGGCGAGCCTCCGCCCTGCGTGTGTTTTCCGTGTTCCAATATGTTGAAGACCGCCTCGCGTGCCCGGTCGCTGGTCGGGCGCACCGCCTTGCCTTCCGGCGCGTCGAGCCGCCGGCCGCGCCAGCTACCGCCGATTACGCGCATCGCGGCTTGCCTTCGCCTTATGGCGTACCTCGCTGCCGGTCTGGTCGTCGAGTACGCGTGCGGGCACCTCCTCGACCTGCCCCCGTTCGAGCGTGCCGAGCTGGAACGGGCCGTAGCTGGTGCGGATCAGACGGCTCACCGTCCAGCCGAGATGTTCGCAGACGCGCCGGATCTCGCGGTTCTTGCCTTCCCGTAATGCCATGGTAAGCCAAGAGTTACTGCCCCGTGTGGAATCGAGTGTGGCGACAATGGGGCCGTAGCGTATGCTCTCGACCGTCAGGCCTTTCGCGAGCGCGGCCAGCGCGTCGTCCGTGACCGTGCCGTGTACGCGTACGCGATAGCGGCGGACCCAGCCGGTCGATGGATGCTCGAGCCGGCGCTTCAGCTCGCCGTCGTTGGTCAGCAGCAGCAGGCCCTCGGAGGTGAGGTCGAGCCGCCCCACCGCCAGCACGCGCGGCATGTCCGGCGGCAGTTTCTCGAACACGGTCGGCCGCCCGCGTGTGTCCTGCGTGCTGGTCACCACGCCGTCCGGCTTGTGGTAGCGCCACAGGCGGGTCGCCTCGGCCGCCCGCATGGGCTTGCCGTCGACCGTGATCCGGGCGGCCGCCGCGACCGCGACCGCCGGGCTGGTCAGGACCTTGCCGTCGACCGCCACCCGCCCGGCTTCGATCCAGCGCTCCGCCTCGCGGCGCGAGCACAGCCCCGCCCGGGCGATGATCTTGGCGATACGCTGAGGCTTTTCGTCGGCGATAGTGGCGCCCATGTCGGCAGTCGTCCTCCGGAATGGCCGGGAACTTAGGGGACGCGGGTGGGCAATGCAAACGATGCGGACGGCTTGACCGTGTTTGATTTTGGCATCCCTCAATCGCCCGACTATTATTTTCTTAGGGGGCACGCGGCAGGAGGATTGAAACATGTCAGAAACCTGGGCCGAGACGCTGAAGGCCGTTATCCGTCGTCCTATGGAAATGGACGAAATCTACGCCGAGGTTCGCCGGCGTCGAAAGTTGACGCCGCACCTCCTCGAAGCATGGCCGGGAAATAAACAGCTGCGCTACCAGCACTGGTGCCGCAGCGAGTTGGCAAAAATGGTCAAACGCGGCGAGATCCAACACACTGGTAGAGGCCAGTACGCTCCGAGCTGACACATATCCCCACTGCTGTTCGGTTTAAGTTGCTTCCGAACTGAATGCCCACATCGGGACGCAAGCTGGTTGGCGTCGTTGTGGGCGATACATGGATGCCACGGTCAAGCCGTGGCATGACGTAAATATATGATTCCAAATAAAGATCGTCACAACCCGGCTTGACCGGGTTGTCCATGGCGCGATCTGGCCGAGCGCTGGATGTTTAACCCGACAGCAGTAACATCTCCCACACCTTGACGCCTTTCCCGTCCGGCGGCACGGTGCCGGGCATGGCTCATTCCTTCATGGCGCTCGCATTGCGCGAGGCGGAGCACGCGGCGGCGCGGGGCGAGGTGCCGGTGGGCGCGGTGATCGTGGACCCGGCGGGCGGCGAGATCCTCGCCCGCGCGGGCAACCGGGTCGAGGCGCTGAACGATCCGACGGCGCACGCCGAGATACTGGCGATCCGCAAGGCGGCAGCGGCTTCCGGCGCGCCGCGGCTCGAAGGCTGCGATCTGTACGTTACGCTGGAGCCTTGCGCCATGTGCGCGGCGGCGATCTCCTTCGCGCGCATCCGCCGGCTCTACTTCGGCGCCTACGATCCCAAGGGCGGCGGCGTCGAGCACGGCGCCCGCTTCTTCCAGCAGCCGACCTGCCACCACGCGCCGGAGGTCTACGGCGGCCTCGAAGAGAGCCGGGCGGCGGCGCTGCTGCTGAAGTTCTTCCAGGAGCGGCGGTAGCTACTTCTCCCGCGCGATCGCGCGCCAGCCGATGTCGCGGCGGCAGAAGCCGCCGGGCCAGTCTATCTTGTCGATCGCGGCGTAGGCGCGCCGCTGCGCGTCCGCGACGCTGTCGCCGAGCGCCGTCACGCTGAGCACGCGGCCGCCGGTGGCGAGCAGCCGCCCGTCCGCGCCGCGGGCGGTGCCGGCGTGGAACACCTTGACGCGGCCGTCCGCTTCGGCGGCCTCGATGCCTCGGATTTCCGTGCCGTTCTGATAGGGTCCCGGATAGCCCTTGGACGCCATGGCGACCGACAGCGCCACCTCGTCGTACCAGCGAAGGTCGAAGCTATCGAGGATGCCGTCGCAGGCGGCGACCAGCGCCGGCAGCAGGTCCGACCGAAGCCGCAGCAGCAGCACCTGGCATTCCGGATCGCCGAAGCGCACGTTGTATTCGATCAGCTTCGGCCCGGCCGCCGTGATCATCAGCCCGACGAACAGGATGCCGATGAAGGGCCGTCCCTCCGCCTTCATCGCCGCAACCGTGCGGCGGACGAACTTTTCCTCGATCTCGGCGGCGAGCGCATCCGTCATCGCCGGGCACGGGCTGTACGCGCCCATGCCGCCGGTGTTCGGCCCCTTGTCGCCGTCGAAAGCCGCCTTGTGGTCCTGCGCGGCGGCGAGCATCAGCGCCGCCTTTCCATCGCAGAGCGCGAAGACGCTGATCTCCTCGCCCTCCAGGAACTCCTCGACGACGATCTCCGCGCCCGACTCGCCGAAGGCGCGGCCCGACAGCGCGTCCTCGGCGGCGGCGAGCGCCTCGTCAACGCTTCGCGCCACGGTCACGCCCTTGCCCGCGGCGAGGCCGTCCGCCTTGACGACGATCGGCGCGCCCTGTTCGCGGATATAAGTCTTGGCGGCCTCCAGCTCGGCGAAGCGGCGGTAGGCCGCCGTGGGGATGTCGTATTTCGCGCAGAGGTCCTTGGCGAAGCCCTTCGATCCCTCCAGGGCGGCGGCAGCCTCGGTCGGGCCGAAGGCCTTGATTCCGGACTCCGTCATCCGGTCGACAAGGCCCGCGACGAGCGGCGCTTCCGGGCCGACGACGACGAAGTCGATGCTCTTCTCTCGGGCGAAGGCGACGAGGCCGTCGAAGTCTTCCGCGCCGATGGTGACGCATTCGGCATCCGCCGCGATCCCGGCGTTCCCCGGCGCGCAGTAGAGCGCGTCGCAGAGCGGCGATGCGGCGATCGCCCAGCACAGCGCGTGCTCCCGCCCTCCGGAACCGACGACCAACACCTTCATCCGCACCCCGCGACGTTTGGTTCGAGTTTTGGCTTAGCTTTTTGACATGTTTAGCATAGGGTACGCAGCCGATGAGCGATATTTCATCCGCAGCCGCCGGCAACCTTCCCGAATACTCGGTCTCCGAGCTGTCGCAGGCGCTCAAGCGCACGGTGGAGGAAACCTATTCCTACGTCCGCGTGCGGGGCGAGATCTCGGGCTTCAAGCGCGCCGCCTCCGGGCACCTCTACCTCGCGCTCAAGGACGAGTCGGCGGTGCTGGACGCGGTGTGCTGGCGCGGCACGGCGGGTCGGCTCGGGATCGCGCCGGAAGACGGGCTCGAGGTCATCTGCACCGGCAAGCTCACAACCTATCCCGGCCGCTCCAAATACCAGATCGTCATCGAGGCGATGGAGCTGGCGGGTGAAGGCGCGCTGCTCAAGCTCTTGGAGGAGCGGCGGAAGAAACTCACCGCCGAAGGCCTGTTCGACGCCGCGCGAAAGCGTCCGCTGCCCTTCCTGCCGGATGTGATCGGCGTCGTCACTTCGCCGACCGGCGCGGTGATCCGCGACATCCTGCACCGCCTGGAAGACCGCTTCCCGCGCCACGTCCTGCTCTGGCCCGTGCTGGTGCAGGGCGAGAACGCGGCGCGCCAGGTCGCCGCCGCGATCGAAGGCTTCAATCGGCTGACGCCGGGCGGCCGGGTGCCACGGCCCGACGTGCTGATCGTCGCGCGGGGCGGCGGCAGCCTGGAGGACCTCTGGGCCTTCAACGAGGAGATCGTCGTGCGCGCGGCGGCGGCGTCCGAGATCCCGCTGATCTCCGCCGTCGGCCACGAGACCGACACGACGCTGATCGACTTCGCGTCGGACCGGCGCGCGCCGACGCCGACCGCGGCGGCCGAGATGGCGGTGCCCGTGCGCGCCGATCTGCAGGTCATGGTGCTGGACAACGCGCGGCGGCTGGTCGCCTGCATGCAGCGAGGGATGGACGACCGCCGCGTTCGCCTCGAAGGCTTCGCGCGCGGGCTGCCCGATCTCGACAGCCTGATCGGCAACCGGACGCAGCAGCTCGACACGGCGGGCGAGCGCCTGGCGAACGCGGCGCGCGGCCTGCTGCGCGAACGGCGGCAGCGGGTGCAGCACTGGGCGGCGCAGATCAAGGCGCCGAAGCAGATCGTCAACGAGTCGGAGAACAAGCTGAAGCGCGAAGCGCAGGCCCTCAAAGGCGCGGGACTCCGATTCCTCAAGGGTAAGAAGGATCGGCTCGAAGCCTTCGCCGACCGCCTGACGCCGGGCCTGATCGCACGCCCGATGCGCGACGCGCGGCAGCGGCTAACCGCGTGCGGCGATATGCTGGAGAGCCTGTCCTATCACCGCGTGCTCGAGCGCGGCTACGCCGTGGTGCGCGACGCCGGCGGCAAGGCGGTTGCGGTGTCGGCTTCCCTCTCGACGGGCGATGCGGTGTCGATCGAGTTCGCCGACGGCGCGGTCGGCGCGCAGGTCACCGGCGCCGGGCCCGAACGGAAGTCGGCCGAAGCGAAAGACAAGCCGAAGCCGGCGCGGCCGGACCGGCGGCAGGGGCGCCTGCTTTGAGTCGCGCGTTGCTGTCCTTGGCGGCGTTCGCCGCGATGCTCTGGGCCGTCTCCGCCGAAGCCGGATCGCTCACCCTCGACGGCAAGCGGGTGCAGGGCGGACTCATGATTGGCCGGACCGAGCCGGGGACCGTGGTGATGTTCGACGGCCGCACCGTCCGCGTCTCTCCCGCGGGCGACTTCGTCATCGGCTTCACGCGCGATGCCGGGCCGACTGCGGTGCTCGAGCTGCGTTACGCCGACGGCAGCCGGCGCGAGGAAGCGCTGTCGGTCGAGCCGCGCAAATACGACATTCAGCGCATTGACGGCCTGCCGCCCAAGATGGTGACGCCGCCGCCCGAGGTGCAGGCGCGGATCAAGCGCGAGAACCGGCTCATCAAGGCGGCGCGCGACCGCGACACGGCGGCTGAGTATTTCCTGAAAGGCTGGATCTGGCCGGCGAAGGGACGCATCAGCGGCGTCTACGGCAGCCAGCGCATCCTCAACGGCGAGTCGCGCCAGCCGCATTACGGCGTCGACATCGCCGCGCCTGTCGGCACGCAGGTCGTGTCGCCTTCCGACGGCGTCGTGACGCTGGTGCAGAAGGATCTCTACTACACCGGCGGCACCATCATCATCGATCACGGCCACGGCCTCAGCTCGGCCTTCCTGCACATGCAGGACGTCGTGGTGAAGAAGGGCCAGAAGGTGCGGCAGGGCGACAGGATCGGCACCATCGGCAAGACAGGCCGCGCCTCGGGCCCGCATCTCGACTGGCGCATGAACCTGTTCGATGCGCGCATCGATCCGGCCCTGCTCGTGCCGCCGATGTCGCCGGATCAGTAGAAGCGCGCCAGCAGGCCGTCGAGCGCCGCTTCGTCGCGCCAGCGGACCGCGACGGGCAGGGTTTCGATCCCGCTCCTGAGCGCTGCCGGCAGGCGCACCGCGTCCTTCTCCGTCGTTACCGGAACTGCACCGGCGCGCCGCGCTTCGGCGATCAGCGCGGCGATCTCCCGCTCGCCGTAGGGATGGTGATCGGGGAAGGCCCGCTGCCCCGCGATCCGGCAGCCCATCGCCTCCAAGGTGGCGAAGAATTTTTCCGGCCGGGCGATTCCCGCGAAGGCGAGCACCCGGCGACCGGCCAGCGATGCGGGCGCGATCGGCTGCAGCGATGCGCGCAAAACCGGCAGCGACGCCGGCAGCATCGCCGCGACGCCGCATTCGTCCGGCTCCATCAGCACCACCGCGTCCGCCCGTGCCAGCCCGGCGGCGAGCGGCTCGCGCAGAGGGCCCGCCGGCATGACGCGGCCATTGCCGACGCCATAGCCGCCATCGACGACGAGCAGCGACAGGTCCTTCCTCAGACGGTGGTTCTGGAAGCCGTCGTCCATGACGACGACCCCGGCCCCGGCCCGCACCGCAGCCTCGGCGCCGGCAACCCGGTCGCGGGCGATCCATACGGGGGCCGTCCGGGCCAGCAGCAGCGGCTCGTCGCCCACATCTGCAGCAGTATGGCGGGCGGGATCGACACGGAGCGGCCCTCGCTCGCGCCCGCCATAGCCTCGGCTCAGGAAGTGCGGCGCCTTGCCGTGCGCCAGCAGGCGCTCCGCCAGCGCGGCGGCGACCGGCGTCTTGCCCGCGCCGCCCGCGACCAGGTTTCCGACGCAGATGACGGGCGCCGCAACGGACCGCGCTGCGGCGATGCGGCGGCGAATCCAGCCGCCGGCGGCGAAACAGCGCGCGGCGGGCGAGAGCAGCGCCGGCAGCAGGCCGTCCTTCCGCCAGAAGCCGGGCGCCATCATGGCGCGTACCGGCGCGACAGCTTGTCGAGGTGGGGACGAAGCCGCTCGACGATGCGGTCGACGACATCGCGGTTCGCCTCCGCCACCGCCCTGGCCGCGCGGGCGAGGGCGATGCGCGCGCCGTCGTCGGCCAGCAATCGCGCGACCGCAGCCTCCAAAGCTGCTTCGCCGGCGCAGGCGACGGCCGCCTCGGCATCGATAAGCTCGTCGGCGACCGCCTGGAAGTTCGCCATGTCGGGACCGAAAAGAGTCGCGCAATCGAGCTGCGCGGCTTCCAGCGGATTGTGGCCGCCGTGATTGCCGAAGCTGTTGCCGATCACGGCAAGACCGGCGAGGCGGTAGAACAATCCCAGCTCGCCCATCGTGTCGGCGAGATAGATGTCGTCGGCTTTCTCCACCCGCTCCTGCAGCGAACGCCTTTTGACGGTGAGGCCGTCTGCGGCCAGGTCCCGGGCGATTTCCGCCGCGCGGACAGGATGGCGCGGCACGATGACCGTCAGCAGCGCCGGATGCGAAGGACGGAGACGGCGGTGCAGCGCGCCGGCGATCCGTTCTTCGCCTTCATGCGTGCTGGCGAACAGCAGCACCGTTCGGTCCCGCATGACCGGCTCCAGCGCCCCCAGCTCCGCTGCCGAAGCCGGAAGCGGCGCGGCGGAGAATTTGAGGTTGCCGGGGCAGGCGACGTTCGGTGCGCCGAGCTTGCGCAGCCTGTCCGCCTGCGCCTCGCTCTGGGCGAGGCAGAAATCGAAGCAGCCGAGCAGCGACGCGGCGACCCCCGGCAGCCGGCTCCATTTCGCGAAGGAGCGGGCGGACATCCGCGCGTTGACGAGGACGGCGGGAATCCCGCGCCGCCGCAGCCCGGTCAGCATGTTGGGCCACAACTCGGACTCCATCCACAGCGCCAGGTCCGGCCGCCAATGGTCGAGGAATGGATCGACCCAGCCCGGCACGTCGAGCGGCACGAAATGATGAAAGCTGCGGTCGGGAAGCCGGGTGGCGAGAAGCCGCGCCGATGTCACTGTGCCGGTTGTGACGAGAATGCTCAGCTCGGCGTTCGCCGCCAGCAGCTTCGCGATCAGCGCCAGCGCCGACTGCGACTCGCCGACGCTGGCGGCGTGCAGCCAGATCAGCGGTCCTTGCGGGCGCGGGAGGGAGGCGACGCCGCGGCGCTCGGCGACGCGCGCCGGGTCTTCCTTGCCGGCGGCGGTGCGGCGGCGAATCAACCGATTGAGGTAGGGCTGCGCCAGCCGCGTCGCAGCGCGATAGAGCGCGAGCGCCGTCATCGCGCAGTGGCCGGAAGCGAAGGCGCGGGCTCGATCTGCGGCTGGCCCAGCGCCGCGTCCGCGCGATTGGTGAGCTCGTTCAGCCGGTCTTCGAGCGTGCGCCGCGCGGCCTCGACGGCGGCGTCGTCCGCCTCCCTCGGGATCGTCATCGGCGCTCCCCACAGGAACAGGCCCCGGCCGAAGGGCAGCGGCAGGATGAACCGGTCCCAGGTTTCGAAAACATGGCGCGGCCGCGCCGAATAGGCGAGCGGAAATATCGGCGCGCCGCTGAGGCGCGCGAGCTGGACGATGCCGGGGCTGACGCGCATGCGCGGGCCGCGCGGGCCGTCCGGCGTGATGCCCACGGCGCCACCCTTCTGCATCAGGCGGTGCAGCTTGCGCAGCGCGTCCGTCCCGCCGCGCCGCGTCGATCCGGTAATCGTCTGCGCCCTGAAATGCGCGAGCGTGCGCGCGATGAGCTGGCCGTCGCGGTGCGCCGACACCAGGACATGCGACTTGGCGCTATGCCGCCAGCCGAAGGGCGTCATCAGCAGCCGGCCATGCCACGTGGCGATGATCAGCGGCCTGCCTTGCTCGAATATCCGGGTGGCTTCGCCTTCGCCTTCGATGCGCCAGCGGCCGGTGAGCCAGACGAGCCGGATGTACTGCGCCGCGGCCCAGCACAGGATGGCTTGCACCGCGCCCAGGGTTGCCGTTCGCCGAAACAGCCGCAACGGTCAGGCGCGGGCGGCGAGCGGCTTCGGGGCCGGAGCGTCCCCGAGGCTCATGGTGTCTTCGAACTGCATCCGGCACAGCCGCGCGTAGACGCCGTCGCGGCTGAGAAGCTGATGATGCGTGCCGCTGTCCGCCACACGCCCGTCTTCCAGCACGTAGATGATGTCGGCATTGGTGACGGTCGACAGGCGATGGGCGATGACCACGGTGGTGCGTCCCTTCATCAGCCGCGCGAGGGCGGTCTGCACCTGACGCTCCGCTTCGGAATCCAGCGCGGAGGTCGCTTCGTCGAGCAGCAGGATGGGCGCGTTGCGCAGCATCGCGCGCGCGATGGCGATGCGCTGCCGCTGGCCGCCGGACAAGCGCAGGCCACGCTCGCCGACCATCGTGTCGTATCCCATCGGCAATTGCATGATGAAGTCGTGCGCGGCCGCTGCCTTCGCCGCGTCTATCACGGCTTCCTCGTCGGCGTCCGCCCGTCCGTACAGGATATTCGACCGCACGGTGTCGTTGAACAGGGTGACTTCCTGGCTGACCAGCGCCATCGACTTCCTGAGGGACGCGAGCGTGACGCCGCGCGTGTCCTGCCCGTCGATCTCCACCGCGCCCTGCTGCACGTCGAAGAAACGCAGAATGAGGTTCAGGATCGTCGACTTGCCGGCGCCCGAAGGGCCGACGAGCGCCACGGTCTTCCCCGGCGGCGCCTCGATCGTGACGCCGTGCAGGGCCACGTGCTCGTCGTCATAGGAGAAATGGACGTTCTTCAGCACGACGCGACCTTCGCGTACCTGAAGCGGCTTCGCATCCGGCGCTTCCGCCACCGCCGGCTCGTAGTCGAGCATGGCGAAGATGCGCTCGGCCGCCGCAAGGCCGTGCTGCAGGCTGGCGTTCAGATTCGCCAGGCTCCGCAACGGCGTGTAGGCGGCGCCCATGGCGACGAAGAAGGTCATGAACTGGCCCACGGTCGTGTCTCCGTGGATGACCTGGTATCCGCCCCAGCCGAGGACCACCGCGATGACCAGGCCGCCCAGCGATTCCATCACCGGGTAGGTGCGCGAGCGCGTGGTGCCTTCGCGATAGTGCAGCGCGTAGACGCCTTCGAACACGTCGCGCGCGCGCTTGCGCTCGTAATCCTCCATGCCATAGGCCTTGACTTGGCGGAAGCCTTTGAACACCTCGTCGAGGAAGCTCGTGAAGTCGCCAAGCGACACCTGGGTCCGCTGCGACAGGCGGCGGACGCGCTGGCCGATATACAAGATCGGGAAAACGCTCACGGGGAAGATGACGAGCGCGATAAGCGCCATTTTCCAATGCGTATGGATCATGACGCCGGTAAGCACGATGATCGTGAAGAGATCGCGGCCGAATCCCGTGAAGGTCTTGACCGTCGCCTCGCGCGTGAAGTTGACGTCGTTGCCGAAGCGGGAGACCAGCTTCCCCGTCGCATCGCCATGGATGAATTTCAGGTCGGCACCGATCAGCCGGTCGAACATCTGCGTCTGCATCATCACGCAGAGGCGGAGCCCCGTCTTCTGCATCAGGACCGCCTGGCCGAAGGTCGCGAAGCCCTTGACGACCGAGACGCCGAGGAACACGAGCGGCAGGATCCACAGCAAGGTGGTGTCGCCCTGGGTGAACACCTTGTCCAGGGCCGGCTCGATCAGCTTGGCCTGCGTCCCGGTGGCAAGCGCCACGACGATCATGAGCAGAATGGCGCAAACGATCTTGCCCAGATGATGGCTAAGATAATCGCGCGCCAGGCGCCGTATCAGCGTCCAGGCCGGGGTCTGCAACTCTTGCTTCGGGAACTTTCGGGCCACTACCGGCTCCTGCTGCTTCGCGCGGAGGTATAGCACGGCATCGAAAGGCGATAAATCGCGGAAATGCGCTGAAAACCCTTGAGTGTCCCGGGGGGATCCGCCCGCTCAGCGGCCTTCCGGCTCGGGCGCGCTGGAGCGGTGCTGGCTCAGGCAGGACTCGTAGAGCTGGCGGTAGTAGCGTTGCGCGTCGAGACGCGCGAAGTCCTGGAAAACCTGGCTGCTGCCGCCTTCGAAGTTGCCGGAGATCGAATCGAAATCCCGCTCCATCTGCCGCCCGGCCATGCCGTCGGCGTATTCGCGGCAGACGCTGACATTCGGCGGCGGGCCGGCGTCGCTCGTGGCGGGCCGGTCGGGGGGCGGCGACCGTTTTGCGCGCTTCTGCGCCGCGCAGCCGGCGAAGGCCACGGCGACGACGGCGGCGACGAACAGACGGCCAGCGAGGCGGTTGGAAAACTTCAATTTGGTCGAGCCCACTCAGTCCGACAACGCGGGGATGTATGAATCTGGTCGCTGGACCGTGCGTCGGCAAGCGGCAAATTCCAAACAATTTGAGGGAAATAGGACGTATCGCATCGCGGCGCGCCGATTTCGGCGCGGCGGATTCACTTAACCTTTTAATAATCCGCGCGAATTATGCTACGTTGCGTCCGCGCGACAGGGAGGAGGATTCTGGATGCCGCTGGGCACCAGGGTCCTTTTTTATTCGAAAGGGATTGGCCGGATGAAGAAAATCCTGTGCCTCGCCATAATCGCGTATCTCGTCTCCGGCTGCGCGCTGACGGATCGGAAGAACAAGCTGGCCGTCGCGACGGTCGCCGGCGGGCTTGCCGGCGCCATGATCGGCTGGAGCGTCTTCGGCCCCGGCACGGAGGGCATCTTCGGCGCGCTCGCCATTGGCGGGGTAAGCGCCGGCACCGCCTATCTCATCACCGACGAGATGCTGTGGCGCGAAAAAGAGTCGCTGCACCGCGCCACGTACCAAAGCCTGCAGGACGGCAAGGAAGGCCAGCCGACGAACTGGTCCAGTCAGGATTCCGCGGCCCGCGCCAGCATCACGCCGATGCGGACCTTCCGCGACAAGCAGGGCCGGCTGTGCCGCGATTTCGTCGTCGTGTTCGATATCGGCGAGACCCGCGAGTCCGTCATGCGCACGGCGTGCCAGGGCGTCGACGGAGCCTGGCAGACGGTCTGACCCGCCGCTCTTCGCCGGAATCCAACGCCCCAAAAAAGAGGGGCCGCGCCAATTGGCACGGCCCAAGTCTAGGGAGGAAACGCCCAAGAAGTGCGGCAAGGTATTTCTACCTTGCAATGCAACATGAGCTTGGACGACTCATGCTGCGATGCAATATATCGCAGATAGATCGGTTAATTGCAAGGCCTGTCAGGCAGATATCGCTGCCATATTGTCGCACCCCATATCGGCGGTCAAAGGGTGTTGCTGCATTGCAACAATCCGTGCCGCCGCCGTGCCGCCGCCGTGCCGCCGCCGTGCCGCCGCCATGCCGGGGATCGGCGCAATTCCGCCGAGGTCGACGTGCGGCATGCGGCGTATCTATAGTCATATCCGTTGAAACGGCGCGAGGTGCGGCATGGAAAATCTGCGGATCGACGGCCAAAGGCTATGGGACAGCCTGATGGAAATGGCGCGGATCGGCGCCACGAAGAAAGGCGGCGTGTGCCGCCTCGCCTTGACGGATCTCGACAAGCAGTCGCGCGACCTGTTCATCGCCTGGTGCGAGCAGGCCGGCTGCCGGGTATCGGTCGATCCGGTGGGCAACATCTTCGCCCGCCGCCCCGGTCGTGACAACGCGCTGCCGCCGGTGGTGACCGGCAGCCACCTCGACAGCCAGCCGACCGGCGGGAAATTCGACGGCGCATACGGCGTGCTCGCGGGCCTCGAGGTCCTGCGCGCGCTGAACGACGGTGCGGTGGAAACCGAAGCGCCGGTCGAAGTGGCGGTCTGGACGAACGAGGAAGGCTCGCGCTTCGCGCCGGCGATGATGGGCTCGGGCGTCTATGCCGGCTTGTTTCCGCTTGAAGACATCTACGCGGCCGAGGATGTGGAGGGGAACAACTTCGGCGCGGAGCTGGAGCGTATCGGGTATAAGGGCGCGGCGCGCGGCGCGCCCGCGATCGGCGCGTATTTCGAGGCGCATATCGAGCAGGGCCCTATCCTCGAGGCGGAGCAGCGGACGATCGGCATCGTCACCGGCGCGCAAGGCCAGCGCTGGTATGAGATTACGCTGACCGGCATGGAGGCGCATGCCGGGCCGACGCCGATGGCGCGGCGCCGCGACGCCCTGGTGGGCGCGGCCCAGGTCGTGCAGACGGTCAACCGCATCGGCCATGACTTCCAGCCCTATGCGTGCGCCACGGTCGGCATGATGCAGGTGCATCCGAACAGCCGGAACGTAATTCCCGGAAGGGTCTTCATGACGGTGGATTTCCGCCACCCCGACGACGCGCGGCTCGGGGCGATGGATGCGGCGCTGCGGCAGGAAGCGGCGGCGATCGCCGAGCAATGCAAGCTCGAGCTCGAGCTGAAGCAGATCCTCGATTTCCAGGCGACGCCCTTCGATGCCGGCTGCGTCGCGGCGGTACGGGCAGGCGCGGAGCGCTTCGGCTACAGCCACAGCGACATCATCAGCGGCGCGGGCCACGACGCGGTCTATGTCGCGAAGATTGCGCCCGCCGGTATGATCTTCGTGCCCTGCGAGGACGGCATCAGCCATAACGAGATCGAGAACGCGACGCTGGAAGACCTCGCCGCGGGCTGCCAGGTGCTGCTGCACGCGGTGCTCGACAAGGCTGGGGCGCGGTAGGCCGGCGTGCGCTAGATCAATTTGCAATCAGGTGGAATCACCTGATTGCAGGTAAATTGATCTATCTTAAAAGGTTAGAGCAACTTATCTGCGTCCGATCGGACGCAGGTTGCTCTAGGCCGGCTCCGTCAGCGCGATTTTCGGTGGAGCGTGTGCGCGCTCCACACCGCGAGGCAGAACACGGCGATGGCGCCGCCCTGGTGCGCCACGCCGAGCGCGATCGGCACGCCCAGCATCAGCGTCGAGACGCCGAGCGAAACCTGGATCGCCACCATCCCGAGCAGCAGGTCGACCGGTCGCCGCAGCGCCGCCGCCAGGTCGCTCCGCCGTGCGGCCAGCCACAGGCAGGGCGTGGCGAGCGCAACCGTGTAGGCGAGCATGCGGTGGTTGAACTGCACGGCGGCGACGTTGTCGAAGAGGTTCAGCCACCAGGGGCGCATCGCGCCATAGAGCTCCGGGACGAAGGCCCCGTTCATCAGCGGCCAATCGTTGTAGACGAAGCCTGCGTCGAGCCCGGCGACGAGGCCGCCCGACAAGGCCAGCACGAATATCAGCGCCAGCAGGAGCTTGGCGCCATGGCGTAGCGCGGCGGGCGCCTCCGACACGCGCGGGCGCGGCAGAATGTCGAGCGCCACCCACAGCATCGCGCCCAAGATGAGAAAGGCGATGCCGAGATGCGTGGCGAGCCGGTAATGGCTGACGTCGACGCGGTCGACCAGGCCGCTCTTCACCATCCACCAGCCGATGCCGCCCTGCAGCCCTCCCAGGAGGAACAAGCCGAAGAGCCGGAGCCCGAGCGCGCGCCCGATCCGCCAGCGCAGGAGAAACCACGCGAGCGGCAGCCCGAAGGCGACCCCGATCAACCGTCCGAGCAGGCGGTGCAGGTATTCCCACCAGAAGATCGTCCGGAACTCGGCAAGCGTCATGCCCGCGTTGACCGTGCGGTACTCCGACGTGTCACGGTAGAGATCGAACACGCGCTGCCATTCGGCGCCGGTCAGCGGCGGCAGTGCGCCCATCAGCGGATTCCATTCCGCGATCGACAGGCCCGATTCCGTCAGCCGGGTGATCGCGCCGACCAGCATCATCAGCACCACCAGCCCGGCGCAGGCGAAAAGCCACGCGACGACGGCGCGACTGCCGGTGACGGCGGGTTTCCTCACGGCGGTTGCACTGTCGATTGTCTCGGCCATGGCGCACTATCGTTGCTGCGTCATCCGCAGGCCAGCGGGCAATTCGCCGCAATGCCTGCCCCGGATATGGACGCCGTGCGTCGGGCTGCGGCTGTTCGAGAAAACACCCAGCGTTCGGCAAGATCGCGCATGTGGACTCCGCGGTCGAGCCGCGGAGTGACGATTTCTATTTGGATTCAAATACTCACGTCATGCCACTCCCCGGACATGATCCGGGGATCAGTCCGCGGCATCCATGGGTGCAGCCTCTCGGATCGTGCGGCCCTACACCCCGACGCGCCAGGTGTGGCCGCTGCGCAATAGCTCGGCCATCGGCACGGCTTTTTTCTTCGACTTGGCGGCGGCGACCTGCGCGTAGACGGCGGTGGTGTAATCCAGGCCTTCCTCGGCGTAGAGCACGCCGAGCGCGACCGGGAAGGACGGCGGTTGCATCTGCGCCAGCAGCGTGGCCAGCACCTTGTTCGTTTCGTCATGGACGAGGATGTCGCCCACCGTCACGCCGTTCTCGCCGACCTTCACGACCTCGAGCTTCAGCGTGCTGGTGTTGAGGCGGATACCCTTGTCGTTGTCCTTGCCGAACAGCAGCGGCTTGCCGTGCTCCACGAAGACCTGCGTGTCGGCGGCGATCTCGCGATCGGTGAAATGCGCGAAGGCGCCGTCGTTGTAGACGATGCAGTTCTGGAAGATCTCGACGAAGGACGCGCCCTTGTGCGCATGCGCCCGCTTCATGACGACCGGCAGGTGCTTCTGCAGCGTATCGACCGAGCGCGCGACGAACCGCGCCCCGCAGCCGAGCGCGAACTCGACCGCCGACACGGGATTGTCGATCGAGCCCATCGGCGTCGACGGCGATTTGGTGCCGACGCGCGAGGTCGGCGAATACTGCCCCTTGGTCAGGCCGTAGATCGCGTTGTTGAACAGCAGCACGTTGACGTCGACGTTGCGCCGCAGCACATGCAGCGTGTGATTGCCGCCGATCGACAGGCAGTCGCCGTCGCCGGTCACGACCCAGATGTCGAGCTCGGGATTGGCGAGCTTGAGCCCGGTCGCGATCGCAGGCGCCCGGCCGTGGATGGTGTGGAACCCGTAGGTCGCCATGTAATAGGGAAAGCGCGCCGCGCAGCCGATGCCGGATACGAACACTGTGCGGTCGCGGGGCGTGCCGATCTCGGCAAGCGCGCTGCGCACCGCCTTGATGATGGCGTAGTCGCCGCAGCCCGGGCACCAGCGCACTTCCTGGTCGGAAGTCAGTTCCTTCGCCGTGAGCGCCACGGGGGCTTGCTGGACGGTCATCTCACTTCTCCAACTGTTCGCGGATCGCCGCTTCGATCGTGCTGATCTTGAACGGCTTGCCGCTGATCTGATTGAGGCCTTCCGCCGGCAGCAGGTACTGCGCGCGAAGCAGCGTCACGAGCTGCCCGCTGTTCATCTCGGGCACCAGGACGCGGTCGAACTTGCCGAGCAGGTCGCCGAGATTGCGCGGCAGCGGCCAGATGTGGCGCAGATGGACATGCGACACGTCCTCGCCCTCGGCCCGCAGATTGCCGACGGCGCGCGAGATCGGGCCGTATGTCGAGCCCCAGCCGACAACGGCGAGCGCGCCGCCCTCGGTGCCGTCTTCGACCGTCTGCAACGGGATGTCGTTGGCGATGCCGTCGATCTTGGCGGCGCGCACGTCGGTCATCTTCTGGTGGTTCTCGGGGTCGTAGGAGATATGGCCCGAGGAGAAGGACTTCTCGATGCCGCCGATGCGGTGCATCATCTCCGGCGTGCCGGGCTTCACCCAGGGGCGCGCCAGGGTCTCGGGATCGCGAAGGAATGGATGGAAGCCTTCCGGATCGGTGCGGAACTGCACCGGGAACGGCTCATAGGCGCCCATATCGGGAATGCGCCACGGCTCCGCCGCGTTGACGATGTAGCCGTCGGTCAGGACGATCACCGGCGTCATGTATTTGGTCGCGATGCGGACCGCCTCGATGCCGACCTCGAAGCAGTCGGCCGGCGAGCGGGCGGCAAGCACGGCCACCGGGCTGTCGGCATTCCGCCCGAACACCGCCTGATACAGGTCGGACTGCTCGGTCTTGGTCGGCATGCCGGTGGACGGTCCGGCGCGCTGGGCGTTGACGACGATTAGCGGCAGCTCCGTGGAGATCGCGAGGCCGATCGCCTCCCCCTTGAGCGCCACGCCGGGACCGGAGCTCGAGGTGATGCCGAGCGCCCCGCCGTAGGAGGCGCCGATCGCGGAGCAGGCCGCGGCGATCTCGTCCTCGGCCTGGAAGGTGACGATGTCGTACTGCTTGAGGTTCGCCAGCGCGTGCAGCAGAGAAGAGGCCGGCGTGATCGGATAGGAGCAGAATACCAGCTTTATGCCAGCGAGCTGGGTCCCGGCGAGCAGGCCCCAGGCCATCGCGTCGGTGCCGGTTATGTTGCGGTAGACGCCCGGCTCGAGCGGCGCCGGCGGAACCACGTAGCTGCTGATCTCGCCCGGCATCTCCGCCGTTTCCGCGAAGGCGTGGCCGGCGTTCAGCGCCGCGATGTTGGCGTTGGCGATCTCCGGCCGGCTGGCGAAGCGGCGCTGCAGCCAGTCGATGGTCGACTGCCGGCTGCGCCCGTAGAGCCAGTAAACCAGGCCGAGGGTCCAGAAATTCTTGCAGCGCAGTCCTTCCTTGGAGGAGACGCCCATCTCCTTGACCGCTTCGAGGGTCAGCTTCGAGATGTCGATCTTGAGCGTGCGGTACTTGGTGAGCGTCCCGTCCTCGAGCGGATTCGTCGCGTAGCCCGCCTTTTCGAGGTTGCGCGCGCTGAAGGTGCCGGTATCGAGCACGATCAGGCCGCCGGGATGAATGTCCGAGAGGTTGACCTTGAGCGCCGCCGGATTGAACGCCACCAGCACGTCGGGAGCATCGCCCGCGGTTGCGATCGATCGCGCACCGAAATTGATCTGGAACGCCGACACGCCGAACGTCGTACCCGCCGGCGCCCGGATCTCCGCCGGAAAATCGGGAAAGGTCGCCAGGTCGTTGCCGGCGAGGGCGGTCGTATCGGTGAACTGGCTGCCCGTGATCTGCACGCCGTCGCCGGAATCGCCGGCGAACCGGATGACCACGGACTCTAACTCGCGGCGGTCGATATGACGCGGGAGCTCCGCGCTAACAGCTGACATTCTTCTTAAACCCTCCTTATGGGTTCCTTCGCCTCGCGCGCCCATCCCTCGCCCCACCGGCGGAAAATGCCGGCGGAAAGCGCCGTCGAAACGGGCCGGCGGCTCAAAAGGCTTCGGCCCCCAACGCCGCTAAAGTAGGCCTTTTGTTAAGCTTGTCCAGTGTTCCCTTAACCCCTGCAATACAAGTCATCCGAGCAAAGCCAACATCTCCTCGACGCTGGAAAATTTGCGCCTGGGCGCCCCGGCGTGCGCACCCGCGATCTCCGCGGCGTCGATCTTCTTCCAGTCCGCATAGGAAACCCAGCGGACGCCCTTGCCCCGCAGATGCGCTTCCAGCGCGTCGCGGCCCGGCTTGCCGCCGGCCGGCCCATTTTCCAGAATCTGCTCGGCCGCGAGATCGCCGTCGTGCTTGTTTGTTCCGATCACGCCGGTCGGGCCGCGCTTGATCCATCCCACCGCATAGACGCCGTCGCCGATTCGCCCGTTTTCGTGCACGACGACGCCGCGCTTCCGGTCGAAGGGGAGTCCCGGAAAGGGCGTGCCGTCGTAGCCGATGGCGGCGATGACGAGGCCGCAGGGGATCTCGAAATACTCTCCGCTGCCGACGGCGCGTCCGTCCCTGACGGCCGTCCTTTCCATCCGGATACCTTCCACCCGCTCGCCGCCCAGCACTTCGACCGGGCTGGCGTAGAACATGAAATGCAGGCGCTTCTTCCGCCCGGCCGGCGTTTGCGCCGTGAATTCGCGAAGCGTCTCGAGATTGCGCTCGCGCAGGCGCCGGTCGCGGTCGTCGAGATCGGCGGGAACGCCCTCGTCGAGCTGCCGCGCGTCGACGACGGGCGTGCAATCCAGAAGCTCGCCCATCTCCCGCAACTCCACATTGGTGAATTTCGCATCGCCCGGCCCGCGCCGGCCGCACATATAAATGTCCGTGAGCGGCGCGTTGTGGATGGCCTCGGCCGCGTAAGCGGTCAGGTCGGTCGTCGCCATCTCCTCCGGCGTTTTCGCGAGGACCCGCGCGCAGTCGATCGCCACGTTGCCGTTGCCGATGACGGCCGCCGCCTTGACGTCGAGGTTCGGATCGAGTGTTCGGAAGTCGGGATGGCCGTTATACCAGCCGACGAAGGAAGCCGCGCCGAAGACCCCTTTCTTGTCCTCTCCGGGGATGCCGAGATTGCGGTCGAGCGGCGAGCCCACCGCCAGAACGACCGCGTCGTACATCCGCTTCAGCTCGTCGATGGTCACGTCCCGGCCGACCTCGACATTGCCGAAAAAGCGAACGGCTTCCTGCAGCGCCGATTTCTCGTAGGCGCGCCAGACATTCTTGGTCTTCTGGTGGTCGGGGGCGACGCCGCCCCGGATCAGGCCGAACGGCGTGGGCAGGCGCTCGATGACGTCGATGCGGCAGTCAGGCGCCGATTTCAACAATGCGGCCACCGTATAGAAGCCGCTCAGCCCGGAGCCGACAACCGCCACGTTCAACGGCATGAAGCATTCCCTTCCCTTACGATTTCTTATTGCGGCGTTTCTTTATGCCGCACGGTAGAACAATCCTCCGGGGGAATCAAAAATGGATGCTTCGCCGGGCTCCGGCCTCGATGCGGCGGCCGGGCTGCAATGCGTCAGTGGATATAGCCCGCGTGGATGATGCTGCGGACTTCGGCGGGAGCGATAATCTGCCGTCCCGCGACTTTCACCGAGTGGATCTTGCCGTCGATGTTGCGGTCCCAAAAAGTCAGGAAATCCGCCAGCTTGGGGTAGCGCGGGGCAAGATCCATGAACTGCCAGACGAAGGTCTGCAGCAGATGCGGGTGGTCCGGCATGTGATAGAGGATCTCCGCCGTCGTCAGTCGGTATCCGGCGAGCTGAACTGCAAGATTCGCCATTGGCAACTCCAATGATTGATCTGCGCCCGTTTCAATTGTAGATAATCATTTTGTTGCGGCAATACTAAAAATTGATTAAATTCAAACATATAGCAGCCGTCACGGCAGAGTGCTGACAAACTCGCAGAGGTGCTGCCGGCAGCAGGCCGGCCGCGAAACGCAGAGGTCGCGACCATGGAACAGGGTATTCCCGCCCGGACAACGGGTTATCTTCTGTGGCAGGTGGTTAACCGCTGGCAGCGTCGGCAGAAACAGATCCTTGCGCCGTTCGGGCTTACGCCGGTCCAGTTCCTGCTGCTCGCCGGGCTGCAGTTTCTGGCGGCGACCAGCCCGCGGCCCGTTACCCAGGTCGCGCTGGCGCGGCACTGCCGAACGGATCCGATGATGACCTCTCAGGTGCTTCGGGTGCTCGAAGGACAGAAGCTGATCTCGCGGCGGTCGCATGACGTGGACGGGCGCGCCATGGTTCTCGCCGTCACCGAGCGTGGCCAGACACTGGTCATGCGCGCCGGCGAGGCGGTCAGCGTGTCCGAGCTCGCTTTCTTTTCGGCCTTGGGCGAGGATGTTCCGGCGTTCGGCAACGCGCTCGCCGTGCTGGCGGGCGAGAAGCCGCGCCGCCGGGTCCCGGCGGGGCGGGGATAGGCCCGGGCCGGGCGTCCGCCGCCGCTATTGGCGTCTATGCGGCATCCTGCGATAAGCTACGCCGACGCGCAGCCGCGCAGGGGCCTTCGTGCGGCGCATCCCGACCTGAACGATACCAACCTGGAGGAATCGCATGACGCAAACGGCTGCCCAGCTCTTGGCCGCGACACTGGCATCTCACGGTGTGGACGTGGCGTACTGCGTGCCGGGCGAGAGCTATCTCGCGGTAACCGATGCGCTCATCGATCAGCCGGGAATCCGGCTGGTGGTCTGCCGGCACGAAGGCGGCGCGGGCTTCATGGCGCTCGCCGACGCGCGTATCCGCGGCAAGACCGGCGTCTGCTTCATCAGCCGCGGCCCCGGCGCCACGAACGTCTCGATCGCCATCCATAGCGCCTTCCACGACGCGATCCCGGTGGTGTTCTTCGTCGGCCAGGTCGAGCGCTTCGAGAAAGGCCGCCTGGCGCTGCAGGAGCTGAACTATTCCAAGACCTTTTCCGATACGGCCAAGGCGGTGTTCGAGGTCGACAATCCGGAGCTGCTGGGCGAGACCGCGGCGCGCGCGTTCCATCTCGCCGCCGCCGGCACGCCGGGTCCGGTCGTCGTCACGCTGGCGGAGGACATGCTGGACGAGCCGGCGAAGGCGCCGGTGCTGAAGCCTGTGTCGCGGGTACGCATGGCGCCCTATTCGGGCGACGTCGACCGCGTGGCGGCGATGCTCGCCAAGGCCGAGCGGCCGCTGGTGATCGCGGGCGGGCTGGTGCATTCGCCGGAAGCGCGGGCGGCGCTCAAGTCCTTCGCCGAAAAGTTCAAGCTTCCCGTCTCGCCGAGCCATCGCCGCGCAGACGTGTTCGACAGCTACCACGCCAACTACGGAGGCTACCTCGGCAACCGCGCGCCGAAGCCGCAGCTCGACCTGATGCGGAAGTCCGACCTGATGATCGTGCTCGGCGAGCGGCTTGGCCCGTCCGTCAGCCAGAGCTTCACCTTCCCCGCGGCGCCCGTGCCGCAGCTCCCCATGGTGCATGTCTGGCCGGACCCGGCCGAGGTCGGCCGCGTCTGGCATCCGGAGGTCGGCATCGCGGCCGAGCCGGAGCTGTTCCTGGAGGCGATGCTGGCGCGCGGCCCGGGCAAGCTTCCCACGGGCCGCGACGGCTGGATCGGTGACCTCAACAAGATCCATCGCAAGCTGACGGCCTGGGACCCGGTTTCCTCCAACGACGGCGTCGTGTTCGGCGCGGTGGTCTCGGCGATCAACGAGCGCATGGACAAGGACGCGGTGGTCACCAGCGATGCCGGCAATTTCAGTAGCTGGATGCACCGCTATCTCTATTTCCGCCAGAGCAACAACTTCGTCGGCTTCGCGACCGGCGGCATGGGCGGCGGCGTGCCGTCGGGCGTGGCCGCGGGCATCTGCTCGCCGGGCCGCCAGATCGTCACCTTCGTCGGCGACGGCGGCTTCATGATGACCGGCAACGAGCTGGCGACCGCCGTCCAATACGACGTGCCGATCAAGATATTCGTCGCCAACAACAGCTCCTACGGCACGATCCGCATGCATCAGGAAGGCCGCTATCCCGGCCGCGTTACCTCGACCGACTTGAAGAACCCGGATTTCGCCAAGCTCGGCGAAGCGTTCGGCGCGCGGGGCTTCAGGATCGACAGCGACGCGGATGTCGCCCCGGTGGTCGAGGAGGCGCTATCCTGCAAGGGGCCCGCGGTCATCGACGTCCGCACCAGCCTGAACTACCTCAGCGCCTACCGCCGCCTGCAGGACATGCCGGCCTACGCGAGCTAGGGAAAGGGAGCGCCTCGTAACATCGGAGCGTACTCATCCTTCGACAGGCTCAGGATGAGGTCAATACGCTGGTTTGTAAGGAAAAACCTCATGTTGAGCTTGTCGAAACATGAGGAGCGCGTCGCAGACGCGCGTATCTAGCCGGAAAGATACAGCTTCATGCCCACGTGGCTCGCCGCGAAGCCGAGCGATTCGTAGAAGCGGTGCGCATCGGGGCGGGTCTTGTCGGCGGTGAGCTGGACCATGTGGCAGCCGTGCCGGCGCGCCTCCGCGATCGTCCATTCGAACAGCCGTTTGCCGATCTGCCGGCTGCGGTAGGCGTCGTCGACGCGCACCCCTTCGATCTGCGCGCGGATGCCGCCCTGGTAGGTCATGTTCGGAATGAAGGTGAGCTGCAGCGTGCCGATGACCGCGCCGTCGTGCTCGACGACGATCAGCCGGTTGTTCGGGTCGGCGGCGATGGCGTCGAAGGCGCGGCTGTAGCAGTCGGGAAGGGGGTCCTCGAAGCGCTCGCGCTTGCTGCCGAGGGGGTCGTTGGCGAGCAGTCCGACGATCTTCGGCAGGTCCTCCCGCGCGGCGTCTCGGAAACTGATTCCGTCTCCGGCCGCGGCCATCGGTCAATCCGCCACGTAGCGCACGAGGATCGACTTCTCCAGCGCGTCCGCCGTTGCATGGTCGACCTCGAGACGCTCGCGGATGATCTTGAGGATTTTCAGCTCCGCCGGCTTGACCCTGAGGTCGACGGCGGCAATCTCCAGCGCCAGCGCGTAGGCGGTCTCCCGCAAGTGCCGGGGCAGGCTGTTGGCCACGCTGTCGAGCGCGGTGTCCAGGCCGCGTGGGCCCGCCAGCGTATCGGCGCAGGCCGCCGCGGTTTCCGTCAGCCGCGCCACGTCGTAATCCGCGAAGATGGGCAGGTGCTTCACGATCGCGCCGATCGAGGAAAGCTCCACGTTCTTCATGTTGCGGTCGGATGCCGACACCATGATCATGACGTAGACGAAGGCGGCGTGCTTGTTGAGCATGTCTTGCTGTCTCTCTTGATTCGAATTGGCCGGGCCGGACTTTGACGACGCGGCGGGCGAACTGCAAGCGCCGATCACGGCACTTTGTTTTCGGCTTGGCGCGCCAGGAATTCCCGGCAGGCGGCAACCGTGTCCGCGAGGCCCTGGCGGACGATCTCGACGCCTTCGGGAAATGCGCCGCCGAGGCGGGACGGCATCATGGGGTCGAGCAGCACGAACACGCCCCGGTCGTCGGCGCGTCGCACCAGCCGCCCGTAGGCCTGCTTGATGCGCAGACGCGTCAGCATGTCGTCGTAGGTCCTGCCGCCGAAGGCCTGCCGCCGCGCGCGGTGGAGGATGGTCGGGCGCGGCCAGGGCACGCGGTCGAAGACGATCAGGCGCAGGCTGTCGCCGGGCACGTCGACGCCGTCGCGCACCGCATCCGTGCCGAGCAGGCAGGAGTCGTGCTCGGCGCGAAAGATGTCGACCAGCGTCGGCAGGTTCACCCGGTCGACATGCTGCGCGTAGAGCTGCAGCCCCGCTTCGTCGAGCGCGCCGGCGATGCGGTCGTAGACGCCACGCAGCCGGCTGATCGCGGTGAACAGGCCGAGCGCGCCGCCGCCCGCCGCGAGGAACAGCTCGCGATACGCCGCCGCGACCTGCGCCAGGTCGTCCTTCCGCACGTCGGTCACGACGAAGACGCGGGTCAACTGGTCGTAGGCGAAGGGCGAGGGGACCGCGGCGCGCACCGACGACGGCAGGTGGCTGGCGCCGGTGCGCCCTTCCGCGGAGCGCCAGTCGGCCTCGGCATCGCCGGTCCCGTCGCGGAGCGTCGCCGAGGTAACAAGCACGCCATGCGCCGGCGCCGCCACCGTACCGGCGAACGGCGTCGTCGGATCGACCCAGTGACGGTGCATGCCGATATCGAACTCGCGGCCATCGATGCGGTCGACGGAGAACCAGTCGACGAACTCGGCTGGCTTCTCGCCCGCGAGCGACGCCAGCATGTGCCGCCACGCCCGCAAGATATGCTCGGCGCGGAACTGCAGCGACCGGCAGACGGATTCGATGCGCATCCGGATAGCGGTATCGAGGTCGTCCGCCTCCTGGTCGAGCCGTCGCATCAGGTGGCTGCGCAGCCGCGATATCTCCTGTTCCAGGCGGTGCAGGCATTCCTCGAGCCGCCCGGCCGCGGCGAGCAGGTCTGGCGCCGGATCGTTCGTATCCGCCTCGATGTCGTAGGGGCCGCGCGTCTCGGCGGTGCGGGCGTAGGCATGGCGGCGGACTGCCACGAGGAACGCCTCGGCGGGTCCGCCCGGCCGCCCGTCGGCGCAGCGCTGATGCCAGCCCGCATCGGGCAGCGCGGCGGCGGCTTCGATGATCTTGTCGAGCGCGTCGGCAGCGTCCGCGCTTTCGCCCAGCAGGTCGTCGACGCGCAGCTTGAGCCCCCTGCCGCGCCGCCGTCCGCGCCCCTCCGCGCCGCGTATCCAGCGCCTGAGCTCGCTCGCCTCCTGCCCGGTGAAGTGGGCCGAAAAGGCGGAGTCCGCGGCGTCGAACAGGTGATGCCCTTCGTCGAACACGAACCGCGTCGGCCCGCCGCCTTCCTCCATCAAGCCGCGCGCCATCTGCGTCATCACCAGCGCGTGGTTGGCGACGACGATCTCGGCGCGGCGCGCCTTGCGGATGCTCTTCTCGATGAAGCAGCGCTTGAAATGCTCGCAGGCGGAATAGATGCATTCGCCGCGATGGTCGCTGAGCGCGATCGTCCGTCCGGGACCGAGAAGGTCGACCAGCCAGGCCGGAAAATCGCCGCCGGTCAGGCTGCCGTCGCGCGACCGCGCCGCCCAGCGCGCCATCAGGCCGAGCGCGATCGCATCGCGCCGCCGGACGCCGACGCCGCGCGCCGCTTCCTCCATGTTGAGCAGGCAGAGATAGTTTTCCCGTCCCTTGCGCACGACCACGCGGTTGGCCTTGGCCGCCGGCTCCGGGAACAGGCGGTCAAGCTCCTGGTCGATCTGGTGCTGCAGGTTGCGGGTGTAGGTGGAGACCCAGACCGGCGTCTCGTTCTTCTCCGCCCACACGCTGGCGGGGGCGAGGTAGCCCAGCGTCTTGCCGACGCCGGTGCCGGCCTCGGCCAGCACGAAGCGCGGTTCGCCCGCGGCCTCGCGCGGCAGGAACGCCGCCGTCGCGGCGGACGCATAATCAGCCTGGCTCGGCCGTTGCTCGGACGCGGCGCCGAGCAGGTCCGCCAGCCGCTGCCGCGCCTCGGCCGGGCTCACCGGATGGCTGGCTGGCGGCGCGGAAGGTGCGTGCTCGCTCCATTCCGCGAGGTCGCGCCACACGTCGAGGCCGGTGACCGGCGAGCGCATGCGGTCGTCCCTGTCCACGCCCAGCACGTCGAGCACCGCGTCGCCCCAGGCCCAGCCGCCGTCGGCCATCGCCTGCGCCGTGGGGCGGGCGCCGCGTCCCGCCGCGTCCTCGGCCAGCTCGGTCAGCAGCCGGACCGCCGTCCGGCGCAACGCGCTTGCCGCTTCGGCGAGCGCCGCCGGCGGGTCGAGGTCGAGCGCTTCGGCGAGGCCGCGCGGCGTCGGCACGCAGAACTGCGCCGGCCGCACGAAGGCGAACAGCTCCAACAGGTCGAGCGCGGGAAAGGGATCGATTCCGAGCCGCCGCGCCGCCGCGGGCGCATGGCAGAGCAATGGCCGCGCGCCCGCGCGGATGCGCGCCGCCGCCTCCTTCTGGCCGATCTCCGCGACCTCGCCGTCGGCGGAAAGCCACACGGACCGCGTCACGCCGACGACGAGCGTCGGCGCCTCCGGCAGGCGTATGGCGGATCGGGGCAGCATGGGCGCGCATCATAGCGGTCGGGCGCCGGCTATGCGACGTTGATGCGCGGGCCCTTTGCTGATGTGGTAGGGGCGGACGATACGGAGGATCGCATGACGGCATTCAGCGAACGCGCCTGGGCGGAAACGAGCGCCCTGTACCGCCGCACCCTCGACCTGCCGTTCAACCGGGAGCTCGCCGCCGGCACGCTGTCCCAGGAGCGCTTCCAGTTCTACATGACGCAGGATGCGCTCTACCTGACGCAGTACGCGCGGGCGCTGGCGGCCGCTTCGGCAAAGGCGCCGGACATCGAGGCCATGCAGTTCTTCGCGAAGGCCGCCGAGACGGCGCTGGTCGTCGAGCGCGCGCTGCACGGCGGCTTCTTCGAAAAATTCGGCGTCGATCCGAAGACGGCCGCCGCGGCCGAGCCGTCGCCGACCTGTTACGGCTACACCAACTTCCTGCTCGCCACCGCGCTGCAAGGCGGCTACGCGGAACTGGTCGCCGCCGTCCTGCCCTGCTTCTGGATCTACTGGGAAGCCGGCAACCACATCGCCGGGATCGCGCAGCCCGATAATCCGTATCGGGCCTGGATCGACACCTATTCCGATCCCGGGTTCGGGGAGGCGGTAAAGACCGCGATCGCCATCGCGGATCGCGCCGCGGTGTCGGCGTCAGCGGAAGAACAGCGCGCCATGCTCGACCGGTTCAAGCGCTCCGCGCAGTTCGAATGGATGTTCTGGGACAGCGCCTACCGGTGCGAGGCGTGGCCGGTGGCGGTGTGAAGGAAATCTCACTGGCGGTCGTGCCGCACACCGAACGCGTCCCGAAACACCTGCTGGCCCTTCGGCGTGATCGCCACTGCGCGGGTACCTTCGATTCGGCGTATCCAGCCTTCTTCGAAGCTGCGCGTGCAGAGCGCCGCGCCGACCGCGCCCGCCAGATGCGGCCGTCGCTCGCTCCAGTCCAGGCAGGGCCGGCAGAGGAGGCGGGTGCGTCGGCTGCGGTCGGTGGCCAGCGCGGCCATGTCGATGCCGAGCCGCCCGAACAGGCCTATGCCCGCGCCGGTCACCAGGCCTGCGTCGTCCGCCAGCTCGACATGACCGCCCGCCACCAGCCCGTCGGCGAGCGCTACGCCGAGGCGGCCCGCGAGATGGTCGTAGCAGGTCCGCGCCGCGCGTAGCGCCGCGTCGCGCGGACCGGTGCGGACCGTGCGCCGCATCGGCGCTGCGTCCGACGCCACTTGCATGATGCTTTCCATCATTCGCGCCACGGCCGGCGAGGCGAGCCGATGGTAGCGGTGCCTGCCCTGTTTTTCGACGCGCACGAGGCCGGCGGCCGCCAGGCGCGCCAGATGGCCGCTCGCGGTCTGCGGCGCGATGCCGGCGACGTGCGCCAGCTCGGATGCGGTCAGCGCACGGCCGTCCATCAGCGCGTGCAGCATCCCGGCGCGGGCGGGATCGCCCGCGAGTGAGGCGACTTCCGCAAACAGGGCATTGCTGGCCATCGTCGAGCTCCTTGATGCGACGATCCAAGATGCGACGATCCAAGTCTATGCCGATCGCCGTTCCGATGCTTCGGCCGTCACCGTAACATTTCCCGGCGCATCCGAGCAGAGTGCCGCCGTGCAGAGCAGAGAGCGGGCGATCGGATGACGGCTGTAACGCGCACGGGCGGCTTCTTCGGATGGCGCGTGGTAGGCGCGGCGTTCCTCCTGGCCGTCTTCGGCTGGGGGATGGGCTTCTACGGGCCGCCGGTTTTCCTCAGCGTCGTCGGGCAGGCACGGGGCTGGCCGCTGGCGCTGATCTCGACGGCGATCACCGTCCACTTTCTGGTCGCCGCCGCCGCCGGGGCGCGCCTGCCGGCATTGCACCGGCGCTTCGGCGCCGCGGCGGTGACCAAAGCCGGCGCGGGCTGCATGGCCGTGGGGATCTTGGGCTGGGCGCTCGCGGCGGCGCCCTGGCAGCTCTTCGTCGCGGCGGTGCTCAGCGGCGCGGGCTGGAGCGCGATGAGCGCGGCGGCGATCAATGCGATCGTCTCGCCCTGGTTCGTCCGCGCCCGGCCGGCCGCGCTCGCCATGGCCTACAACGGCGGCAGTGTCGGCGGGATCGTCTTCTCGCCGCTCTGGGTCGCCGCGATCGGCCTGCTGGGGTTCCCGATGGCGGCGGCGGCCATCGGCCTCACGATGCTGGTCACGATGTGGGTGCTCGCCGACCGGGTGTTTTCCCGGACGCCGGAGCGGATGGGCCTGATGCCGGACGGCGACATGCCCGGCGCGGCGCGGGTCTCCATCACGCTGCCGTCCGCTAAGCCGTTGCCGGGTTCCCGGCTTTGGGCCGATCGCCGGTTCATCACCCTTTCCGCCGGCATGGCCTTAGGACTGTTCGCGCAGATCGGATTGATCGCGCATCTCTACTCCCTGCTCGCACCGGCGCTCGGCGCGCAGCCGGCCGGCCTGGCGATGGGATTGGTGACGGCGATGGCGATCGCCGGCCGCACGCTCCTCGGCTGGCTGATGCCCATCGGGGCCGACCGGCGGATGCTGGCGTGCATCGGTTACGCCTTGCAACTCGCAGGCTCCGTCGCCTTCATCGCCGCGGCCGGCGCGAGCGTTCCGCTGCTGCTGCTCGGCGTCGTCCTGTTCGGCGCGGGGTTCGGCAACGCCACGTCGCTGCCGCCGCTCATCGCCCAGGTCGAATTCGTCCGGGACGACGTGTTGCGCGCGGTAGCCCTCATCGTCGCCGTCGGGCAAGGCTTCTATGCATTCGCCCCGGCCGCCTTCGGCCTCGTCCGGGAGCTGGCGCCGGGCGAGGCAGGCGAGGCTCCTTGGCTCTTCGCCGCGGCGGCGCTGGTACAGGGGCTTGCGATTGCCGCGTTCCTGGCGGGCCGGCAGAGATAGTCCCGCAAGCGGTTGACGCCCCGCTGCACCGCGCCTAGGTTTTCGCAGCCTTTGACTTGAAACCCTTGGAGCCGGCCGTGCCCGATATCCGCGAGCTCGCGACCCATGCGAAGGCCTGGCCGTTTCAGGAAGCGCGCCGGGTGTTGAAGCGTGTTGGCGGCAAGACGCCGGACAAGGGCTATGTGCTGTTCGAGACGGGCTACGGCCCGTCCGGGCTGCCGCATATCGGCACCTTCGGCGAGGTGCTGCGCACGACCATGGTGCGGCATGCCTTCCAGCGGCTCAGCGACATCCCGACCCGGCTGTTCGCCTTCTCGGACGATATGGACGGGCTCCGCAAGGTGCCCGACAACATGCCGAACAAGGAGATGCTGGCCCAGCATCTGCACAAGCCGCTGACCGCGGTGCCCGATCCCTTCGGCACGCACGACAGCTTCGGCGCCCATAACAACGCGCGGCTCCGCGCCTTCCTCGACGATTTCGGCTTCGAGT
This sequence comes from Alphaproteobacteria bacterium, assembly GCA_009377445.1. Taxonomy (GTDB): domain Bacteria; phylum Pseudomonadota; class Alphaproteobacteria; order UBA8366; family UBA8366; genus WHUA01. Next base: position 1,110,716 of record WHUA01000001.1, read on the forward strand.
ACGAATTCGTCAGCTCGACGGAGTGCTACACCTCGGGCCGCTTCGATACGGCGCTCCGGCGCATGCTCGAATGCTACGACCAGGTGATGGAGATCATGCTGCCGACGCTCGGGGAGGAGCGGCGGCGGACCTACAGCCCCTTCCTGCCGGTCTGCCCCGAGACGGGCCACGTGCTGCAGGTGCCGGTGCTGGAGACGAACCCCGCGGCGGGCACCATCGTCTACCAGCGCGCGGATGGGCGGAAGGTCGAGACGCCGGTCACCGGCGGGCGCTGCAAGCTGCAATGGAAGCCGGACTGGGCGATGCGCTGGTACGCGCTCAACGTGGACTACGAGATGTCCGGCAAGGACCTGATCGATTCGGTGCAGCAGTCGAGCCGCATCTGCCGCGTGCTGGGCGGCCGGACGCCCGAGACCTTCACCTACGAGCTGTTCCTCGACGAGAACGGCGAGAAGATCTCCAAGTCGCGCGGCAACGGCCTGACGATCGAGGAATGGCTCGCCTATGCGCCGAAGGACAGCCTGGCGCTGTTCATGTTCGGCAAGCCGACCGCGGCAAAGCGGCTCTACTTCGACGTCATCCCGAAGAATGTCGACGAATATCTCACCTTCCTCGCCAAGTATCCGGGCGAGGAGCCGGCGCGGCAGATCGAGAACCCGGTCTGGCACATCCATGACGGCCGGCCGCCGGCCGAGGACGTGCCGCTGACCTTCGGCGTGCTGCTCAACCTCGCCAGCGTGTGCAACACCGAGGACAAGTCGGTGCTGTGGGGCTTCGTCAGCCGCTACGTCTCCGGGGCGACTCCGGAAAGCCATCCGATCCTCGATCAGCTCGTCGGCCACGCGATCCGCTACTACGCGGATTTCGTGAAGCCCGCGAAGCGCTACCGCGCGCCGACCGGTACCGAGCGGCAGGCCATCGAGGCCCTGGCCGGGGCGCTTGCGAAGATGCCGGCCGGCGCTTCCGCCGAAGAGCTGCAGAACGAGGTCTACGAGGTCGGCAAGCGCTTCGGCTTCGAGCAGCTCCGCGACTGGTTCCGCGCCCTCTACGAGGTGTTGCTGGGACAGGAGCAGGGGCCGCGGATGGGCTCCTTCATCGCCCTCTATGGCGTGCCGGAAACGGTGGCCCTGATCCGGCAGGCTTTGTCGGCGGAAGGGCTTTCCGCGGCGTGACGATGCGCTCCCCGGATGAGGCCCTCTTTCAGAGAAGGTTCTCTAAATCGGCTCGCTACAAAGTCCTCCCCCCTTGTGGGGGAGGGTTATCGTATTTGAGGGTGCTTGCGGCGATTGGGACAAGCGGCGTGCGCGCTTCGACAGGCTCAGCATGAGGATTTTTCTCAATGCCACTAAGATTCTCCCTTATCCTGAGCCTGTCAAAGGACGCACGGCATTCGTGCAAGATACGCAAATGCGATAGCCCTCCCCCGCAAGGGGGGAGGGAAAAAGAAGGTCATTTACGCACCCACGAATCGTCAATTGGCTACTGGCTCGCCCAGATGATGCGCGCCATCCACTCGATCTCGTCGAGCCCTATCTCGATCGCGCCGTGGTCCGGGTTGAAGGAGGTCAGCTCGATCCGGTTGGCGGTCTGCCGGCTGAGCGATTTGGCCAGGATCTCGCCGGCCTTTGTCCGCACTACGACGCGGTCGCCGCGCCGGATGCTCGCCCTGGGCGAGACGATGATGACGTCGCCGTCGCGGAAGATCGGCTCCATGCTGTTGCCGGAAATCTCCAGCGCATAGGCGTTGGGGTCGCCGACATTCGGAAAATCCACTGCGTCCCAGCCGCTGCCGGTCGGGTAGCCCGCGTCGTCGAAGAATCCGTCGCGGCCGGCCTGGGCATAGCCGATGACCGGAATCCGCTGCATCACGCCGCCCTCGGAGCCGTCGTGCATCAGCGAGACGAAATGGCCCATGGTCTTCTGCGTCGCCTCGAGGATCTTTGCGAGACTCTCGGTTGTAGGCCAGCGCGGCTTGCCGTTCCGCGCCACGCGCTTGCTCTTGTTGAAGCTGGTCGGATCGAGGCCGGACCGCCGTGCCAGGGCCGATGCCGACAAGCCGTTTTCTGCGGCCAGACGATCGATCGCCCCCCACACATCCTGATGCCGTAGCATGGATTATTGCTCCCCGTACGCCGTGCCCCGTCCTCGGCACACTATAGCACCGCGATATATTAGGATCAAAGACCTAAATATATACAAATTTAGGAAAATAAACTACGTATTCGGCGCGATTTATCGGGAACGGCCGAATCCGTCAGCCGCCGGGAAGCCGGCGAGCCCGAGGTGACGACCTTAGAGTGGAAGCAAAAGGTTAATGAAAAGTTAACGCGCGTAGGCGACGCCGCCGCCGCCGCGCGGGTCGGCGGCCCCGCGCCAGGTATTGCCGTCGACCTGGACCACATGCGCCCGCGACATCACCGGATCGAAGCTGATCGGGCTGTGGCGGACCTGATGGCCCATCGAAGCCAACGCACGGCACACGGCGCCCTCGACCCGGGCTTCGGCGTGCAGCGCCTTGCCCTCGCAGTGGATGCGGGGGACGGTGACCGCCTCGACGGGCGACATGCGGAAATCGACGATGTTGAGGATGGCCTGCAATACCGCGCTGATGATGACGCTGCCGCCCGGCGCGCCGACGATGATCGCGGGCTTGCCGTCGCGGTAGAGGATCGTCGGCACCATGCCGGTGGTTCTGGCTTTGCCCGGCGCCATCGAGTTGCGCGTGCCGGGGAGGGGATCGAACAGCTTCATCGAGTTGTTGTAGACGAAGCCGAGGCCCGGCGTGACGACGCCGGAGCCGGTGCCGAGCGTGTGCGTGCAGGAGACCGCGTTGCCCGCCTCGTCGTAGATCGAGAAATGGGTCGTGCAGCTTTGCGGCTCCTCCTTGCCGGTGCGGAGGAACTCGCCGGCGCGGATCTTGTCCGCCCACATCGCCGCCCGCTCTTTCGAGATCATCAGGTCGGTCCGCACGTCGGCGAACTTCGGGTCGCCGAGATATTCGTTGCGGTCGACGTGGGCGACCGACATGGCGCGCGCCACCAGGTCGAGATGCGGCGCCGAGCCGTGGTCGTGCGCGCCGAGGTCGAAATGCTCGAGGATCTGCAGCATCTCGATCAGCGTGGCGCCGCTGCCGGGCGGCGGGTTGGAGCAGACGGTGTAGCCGCGGTAGGTGCCGGTCACCGGCTCGCCGCAGTCGGGCCGGTACTCCGTCAGGTCGCGGGCGGTCACGAACGCGCCGTTCGCTTCGAGGTCGGCGGCGATGCGCCGGCCGAGCGCGCCGCGGTAGAACTCGTCCGCGCCGCCCTCCGCGATCCTGTCGATCGTGTCGGCCATGTCGAGATTTCGGTGCAGCTCGCCGACCCGGTAGAGGCGGCCGTCCGCGTTTAGGTGGATGCGCTTGCAGGCTTCCGTGGCCGACACGCGCGCCATTCCGCCGGGGATGCCCGGCATCATGTCGCGGGTCAGGAAATCGGCGGCGAAGGGCGTCATCTCCAGCCCGTCGCGCGCCAGCTTCGCTGCGGGGGCGAGCAATTCGCGCCACGGCCGGCTGCCGAGGCGGCGGTGCGCCTCGAAGAATCCGGCGACCGTGCCCGGCGTCAGGATGGAGGTGTAGCCGAGCTCGCTGCGGTAGTCGTCGAACAGCGAATAGCCCGAGATTTCGGTGCGCCCTTTGCTCTCCGCGGCCCACATGTCGGGCGTCACCTTGCCGCCGGCCCGCGCGTGGAAGTCGATCATGCCGCGCTCGCCGGTGCTTGCGCGGAAATACTGGAAGGTGCCCATCCCGCCGAGGCCGCACATGAAGGGATCGGCGACCATCTGCGCGAAGGCCGTGGCGATGGCCGCGTCGAAGGCGTTGCCGCCCTTGGCGAGGATCTCCGCGCCGACGTCGGCCGCGCGCGGCTGCGGGCAGGCGACGACGCCCTTCATCGGCCGCTGCAGAGCGGCGGCACGCCCAGCCTTTGTCTTGCGGTCCCGAGCGCGCGCTCGATGGCGCAGGCCACTGAAAGCGCCCGCTCGTCCTCGCCGTAGGGCGCGATCACCTGCAGGCCCACCGGCATGCGCTCGCCGTCCAATGCCACCGGCAGCGAGACGGCGCACAGCCTGAGCAGGTTGACCGGGGCCGTGTTGCGCAGCATTCCCATGTTGGCCTCGAAATATTCCTTTCCGGATGCGATGGTCGCGATGTCGGGCGGCGAGATCGCGACGGTCGGCGCGAGCACCACGTCGACCTCGCCCATGCGCGCGTCGGCGGACACCGCCAGCTCCTCCAGCCGCTTGCGGCGGGTGAGGTAGTCGATGGCGGTGATCGCCTCCATCCGCTCGAAGCGGGCGGCGACATTCGGGTCGAGCGTCGCCTTGTAGTCGCCCATCTCGCCGTTGATGAAGGCGGCGAACTCGGCGGCGGCGAGCCCGCCGCGGCGGAAGATCTCATGCGCGTCGTCGACCTCGGGCATGGCGAGCGGCACTGCCGACATCCCCTTGTCGCAGAGCTCGGAGATCGCCTCGCGCGTCGCCTCGGCGATGGCGGGGGTGCTGCCTTCGAAGTACCAGTCGCAGATGCCGACGCGGATGTCGGATATGTCGCACTCCCTGAGCTGCGCGAGGAAGGCGAGCGGGTGCTCGTCGACAAGCGGGTCTATCACCGCGAAGGCGACGGCGGCATCCGCCGCGGTGCGCGTCAGGATCCCCGCCGTGTCGAGGCTCGGGCTCAGCGGCACGATGCCGGAAACCGACCAGCGGTGAATGCTCGTCTTGACGCCGACCGTGCCGGTCACCGAGGCAGGAATGCGGACGGAGCCGGCGGTATCGCTCCCCACCGCGACGACGGCGGTGCCGGTCAGCAGGCTGACGCCGGCGCCGGCGCTCGATCCGCCCGGCGCGCGGTGCTTCCCGGCGTCCCAGGGATTGCGGGGCGTGCCCCAATGCGGATTGGTGCCGACCCCGCCGAAGGCGAATTCGACCGTATGCGTCTTTCCCGTGACCGCAGCCAGCCCGTGGCGCAGCGCGGACACGACCGAGCCTTCGCTTTCCCATTTCTCCGGCAGGGCCTTCGGCGTGCCCGCGAAGGTCGGGTAACCGGCGACGCCATACAGGTCCTTTACCGAGACGGGGAGGCCCTGCAGCGCGCTGAAATCGAGGTCCGCCGCAAAGGCGGCGTCGGCGACCTGCGCCTGGGCGCGCAGCGCTTCCGGGTCCCAGGTCTTGTAGGCGCCGAGGGCGCGGTCGTGACGCTCGTAATTCTCGATGACGCGCTCCGCGATCCCGACCGCGGTGATCCGGCCATCCCGCAGGTCCGCATGGATTTCCTCGATCGGCTTGTCGCTGAAATCGGAGATCGCCATTAGTCCGCCGCTCCCGTGCCTTCCAGCGTCACTTAAACACAGGCCGCCGCCGCCGTCCACGCACCCACCCGGCCGCCGCACGCGCTTGTTTGCCGCCGATGCGTCGGATAGGGTCCGGAAATGCCGGTTATTTACCATCTTGCCAGGGACGCCGAATGGCGCGAAGCCGAGCGCGCGGGACGCTACGCCGGAACGGCGGACGACCGTCGCGACGGCTCTCTCCATTTCTCGACGGCCGAACAGGTTGCCGAGAGCGCGGCGCGCCATCGCCGCGGCGAGAACGGCATCGTGCTCGTCGCGGCCGACGCGGAGAGCCTGGGCGAGGCGCTGCGCTGGGAGCCGTCCCGCCGGGGCGCCCTTTTTCCCCATCTCTACGGCGAACTGCCGCTCGCCGCGGTGCTGTGGGCCGTGCCGCTGCCGCTCGGCGGCGACGGGCTGCACAGGTTTCCTCCCTTGGATTGACCCGATGGATCTGTCGCGATTTGCCTTTCCGCTGCTTCGGCATCTCGACCCAGAGAGCGCGCATGCGCTGACCGTCTGGGGATTGGACCATGGATTCGGACCGGTGCAGAACGGTTCCGACGACGCCATCCTGCGTTGCCGCTACTGGGGTCTCGACTTTCCCAATCCGGTCGGCATCGCCGCCGGCTTCGACAAGAACGGCGAGGTCTTCGACGCCCTGCTGCGCGCCGGCTTCGGCTTCACGGAGGTCGGCACGGTGACGCCGCGGCCGCAAGCCGGCAACCCGCGGCCGCGGATGTTTCGCCTGCCCGGGGACGCGGCCCTGATCAACCGGATGGGGTTCAACAACCAGGGGCTCGACCGGGTGGCGGCGCGCCTTTCCAACCGGCACGGCGGCATCGTCGGCGCGAATATCGGCCGGAACAAGGACGCGGCCGACGCCGAGCGGGACTATGCATCCGCGGCGGGGCGCCTCGCGCCGTTGGTCGAGTATCTCGTGATCAACGTCTCGTCGCCGAACACGCCGGGGCTTCGCGCGCTCCAAGACAAGGAGGCGCTCGGCAGCCTGATCCGCCGCGTCAGGGCCGCGATCCGCGATTCCGTCGTCCGCCCGCCGGCCCTGCTGGTGAAGATAGCGCCGGACCTGACGGCGGAGGACGAAGCCGGAATAGCGGCGCTGGCCGAAGAAACCACGCTGCAGGGGCTAATCGTCAGCAACACGACGGTCGCGCGGCCCGGCTCGCTGACATCGCCGCACCGGGACCAGGCGGGGGGGTTGAGCGGCGCGCCGCTGTTCGCGCCCTCGACCGAGCAGCTTGCGCGGATGTACAAGGCGACCGGCGGACGCATCCCGCTGGTCGGCGTCGGCGGCATCGCCAGCGGCAAGGACGCCTATGCGAAGATCCGGGCCGGGGCGTCCCTCGTGCAGCTCTACACCGGGCTCGCCCTCCAGGGGCCACCCTTGCTGGCGGCCATCAAGCAGGAGCTCGCGCGGCTGTTGCGCGCGGACGGGTTCGGCTCCGTGGCCGAGGCGGTGGGCGCGGATCATGCTTAATCCGGCGTTGGTATTGTCGGCTGGCAGTGGGGCGCGTAACCTGACCCGACTCGTAAAAGGCCGCAACGCGGCAGGCGGCCGGACAGGTTGATGTCTAAGACACTTCAGTTCTTCTATTTCATTTGCTATGGGCTTGCCGGGTTGGCGATCGCCTACATGGCGCCGAAGATCTTTCCGGACACCCCGCGCAGCGTCGCCTGGCTGGCGGGAGCCGTCGTGTTCCTGGCCGGCGCGTTGCTGCATGAGACGGCGTCGCGCTGCTATCAGGCGTCGCTGGATCGCCGCCGCCTGGCCCTGCTGCACCGCGCATACGTGGACGCCACCGAGGAGCTGGACCGGCTCGCGGCGGACCTGCGCCGCCTCACGCAGGACGATTCCTACTACGCCGAGCTGGAGACCGTGCCCGAGGCGGCTGCGCCCGTTTCCCCGCCCCCGCTGCGGCGGGAAGCGCCGCCGGCGATACCGGACGACCCGGCGGCGGTGGTGGAGCGTCGCCTGGACCCGCCGGCAAAGCCGCCGTCGCGGCGTCCGGCCGTCCAGCCGGACCGGGCCGCCCCGGAAACGAGCGCCCTCGCTTCGGAGGTCAAGGTGCTGCATTCCCTTGTCCAGCGCCTCTATGCCGGCGGAACGGCGGGCCGCGGCGGCGCCGGCGAACCGGCGGAAGGCAAGACGGCGGTCGTTCTGGGCACGCTCCTGGAGCGCGAGATACTGAACTCGGTGCGCGACGCCTTGCGCCACGGCAACCTCGAGCTGCACCTCCAGCCCATCGTCACGCTGCCGCAGCGCAAGCAGCGGCATTTCGACTGTACGCTGCGGATCGCCTCCGAGAGGGGGGACATTCTGGCGCCCGCGCAGTACGAGCCCGTCTTGCGCGACAACAAGCTCGGCCAGGTCGCCGACGACATGCTGCTGTTCCGCACCGTGCAGCTTGCCGGCAAGGCCCGCACACCCGAGCCGGGCAGCTACTATTTCTGCCGGGTGCCGCCGGCCTGTCTTTCCGATCGCGGGTTCTTCGGCGATTTCCTGTCCTATCTCCACGAAGCGGACGACTTCGTCTCCAGCATCGCCTTCGAGCTGCGCGAGGCGGACCTGATGAACCTCGACGATGCGAGGGCCGATGTCCTCGGCTCGCTCGTCGATCAGGGTTTCCACCTCTGCATCGACGGCCTGCGGAACCTCGAGGTCAATGCGATGCAGCTCGCCGAGGGCGGGGTGCGCTTCGTCAAGATGGACATCGGCGCGCTCATGCCGGCGGTCACGGAGGAAGCGGAAGCGGCGCGGCTGCGCCGGTTGAAATCCGGGCTGGATGCGGCCGGCATCGAACTCGTCGTCACGAATATCGCGAACGAGCAATTGCTGGTCGAGCTGCTGGACTTCGACATCGAATTTGGGCAGGGTCCGTTGTTCGGTGAGGCGCGGAAGATCCGCGACATCCCGCCCGCGGAGGGCAGGCGGGAGCGGATGTGAGCCTTGCCGGCTTCTGATCCTCACCATGGGAAACGGTAATCCTTGAACGCGACCCGGTTCATCGACGGCATCGGCTCCATCGCCGGCGCCTACGATCTTTTCCTGCTCGACCAGTGGGGCGTGCTGCATGACGGCGAGACCGCGCATCCGGAGGCGGTGGAAGCGATGCGCCGGCTTCGGCGCGCCGGCAAGAGCATCGTTCTGATATCCAATTCGTCGAAGCGTTCGCCGCACTCGGTAAAGAATCTCGAGCGGATGGGCATCGAGCGGGCGCTCTACGAGGATGTGGTGACCTCGGGCGAGCTTTCCTGGCGCGACATGAAAGACGGCCGGGATCCGTTTCTCCGCGCGCTCGGCCCGCGCTGCTACATGTTTACCTGGGGCGGCGACGCCAGCTTTCTGGAAGGTCTGCCTTACCGCGCCGTCGAAACGGTGGCGGAGGCCGATTTCCTGCTGCTTTCCGGGACCAGCGGCGGAACTATCAGCATCTACGAGGAGGCCCTGCAGGCAGGCGTGCGGCGGCGCCTGCCGATGATCTGCCTGAACCGGGATTTCTTCAGCGTCGATCCGGCTGGCCAGCTCGCCGAGTGCTCGGGCCGGGTCGCGGAACGCTACGAAGCGCTCGGCGGCACGGTGCGCTACTACGGCAAGCCCGGCCGCGAGATCTACGACGCCTGCCTGGCGCTCGTCCCCGGGGCGCGCAACCCGATCGCCGTCGGGGATTCCCTGCACCACGACATCGGCGGCGGCAATGCGGCCGGCGTGGCCACGATCTTCATCGCCGGGGGAATCCACTACCTCGATCTCGGGATCCGTCCCGGCGAAACGCCGGCGCGGGATGCGGTGACCGCCTTGTGCAGGCAACAGGGCGTAAGGCCGGATTACGCGATGGCGAAGCTCGTCTGGTAGCGAGGGCTAAACGCTCGCCGCGAGGGGCGCCTTGCCGGTGACCGCCATGACGGCGTCGGCGAGCCGCTCGTAATCCTCCAGCTCGTTGTACAGGTAGGCGGACAGCCGAACCCACAGCCGGCCGGCAAAAGGCGTGATCGTCACTTCGATCCGGTGGCCGTCGCGCAGTTGCTGGCGGATGCCGCCCGCTGCCCGCTCGGTCGCCGGAACGTCCGTCGGCAGCGCGACCGACGCCATGGCGCTAAACATCGGCGGCTGCGCGCCGAGCGGCGTGCCCCAGCGTTTCTGCAGCAGCTCGGCCGCTTTCGCCGCGAGGCCGTGCGTATAGTTGCGGATACGCGCTTCGCCGTACGACTCTTGCAGGCGCAGCGCTTCCGACATCGATAGCCAGGCTCCGAAATCCTTCGCGCCGGGCCAATCGAAGGCTTCGGTGAAGCCTTCGCCGAAGCGCGTGCTGATTGCCGTCGGCCGGACCAAGCCCTGCCGGTCGGGATGAACCCATAGGAAAGCACAGCCAAATGCGGCGCCGAGCCAATGATGGCCGCTGCCGACGTACCAGCGGACACCGGCGCTGCCGAGCTCGGCGAGATCGACGCCGACGTTGCCCGGACCGTGCGTGCCGTCGACCAACACCGGGATGCCGCGCTCCCCGCAGCGCAGCGCCAAGGTCTTGACCGGCAGGTGCAGCGCGGTGTTCGCGGTGACATGGTCGAGCATGACCAGGCGCGTGCGCGGCGAGAGCGCGCCCATGATGCCGGCGATGATCTCGCCCTCGCTTCTGACCGGGTAGGGGATGTCGGCCAGGACCAGGCGTGCGCCGGCGCGCTCGCACACGAATTCCAGCGTGCGGCGGGAGGACTGGTAGAGGTGGCTGGTGGCGACGATCTCGTCCCCCGGAATCATCACGAGGGATCGCAGCACGGCATTGATGCCGGCGGTCACGTTGTCGACGAAGACGAGATCATCACCTTTGCCGTTCAGGAATTCCGCGAGCAGGTCGGCGTTGCGCCGGATCTCCGGCCCGAGCGCCTCCTCGAAAAAGCGCGTGGGGTTCGCCTCCGTGCGCTGGCGCCACGCCTCGGCGGCGTGCGAGACGGTCAGGGCGGGCGCGCCGTAGCCGCCGTGGTTCAAGTAGAGGATGTCCGGTTCGAGCCGCCAGTTGCGCAGCAGGCCGTGCCCGAATTTCGGCGCCGAGATGCGCACCCCTTCGTCCCTTTTCCGGCTTTATTCCGCGTTATCAACAAATAGTGTCCGCCGGTGCGCAGGGGTCGTCAAGACCGCCTGCGGTCATCCGGGCCGCTTAAGGGTGGGTGCGGCGGCATGCCGCGGGCGCAGGCGCCGAGGCGGCTAGGAGAGCCACGCCCGCTTGGCCGCCGCGAAACGCCCCGTCGAAAGCGCGCCGCGGATGGTCGCCATCAGCCGGGTCATGAACGCCATGTTGTGGACCGTGAGGAGCTGGATGCCGAGAATCTCGCCCGCCTTCAGCAGGTGGTGGACGTAGCCGCGCGAGAAGTCGCGGCAGGCCGGACAGGCGCATTCCGGATCGAGCGGGTCGCGGTCTTCGGCGAAGCGCGCGTTCCTGAGGTTGATCCGGTGGCCGTCGGCCTGGCGCTGCAGTGCCCAGCCATGGCGGGCGATGCGGGTCGGCGTGACGCAGTCGAAGGTATCGATGCCGAGCGCCACGCCCTCCCATATATCGCGGATGCCGCCGATGCCGAGCAGATGCACTGGCCGCGCGTCGGAACGCGGCTCCATCGCGTAGCCGACGATGTCGTAGAGCTGGTCCTTGTGATCGCCGAGGCATCCCCCGACCGCATGGCCGAAGAACGGGCGGGACGCAGCGAATTCCGCGCCTTCGCGGCGAAGGTCCTCGTAGATCCCGCCCTGGATGACGCCATACAGCGCTTGCCGGCCGTCCTGGCCGCGCTCGAACTCCGCGAGGCAGCGGTCGGCCCAGCGATGGGTCATGGCGAGCGACCGGGCGGTGTAGTCGCGGTCTACGTGGAAGGGCGTGCACTCGTCGAGAACGACGATCAGGTCGGCGCCGAGCTGGCGCTGGATGGCGATCGATGTTTCGGGCGTCAGCGTGTGGTAGGCGCCGTCGCGCGGCGAGCGAAACGTCGCGCCCTCTTCCGTGAGCTTGGTGAGCAGCGGGGTGCGCTTGTCGTGCCGGCTGTTCTTGATCTCGTCCGACGCCCCGCCCTGGCCGAGGCTGAATATCTGGAACCCGCCGCTGTCGGTCAGCATCGGGCCGCTCCATCCGGTGAAGCGGTGCAGGCCGCCCATTCGCTCGACCGTGCCGGCGCCCGGCTGGATCATCAGATGGTAGGTGTTGGCGAGGATGATGTCGGCATTCACCTCCCGCAGGTCGCGCGGGCTCGCCGCCTTGATGGCGGCCTTGGTGGCGCAGAAGATGAAGGCCGGCGTCATGAGGGCCCCGTGCGGCGTCTCCAGCCGGCCGAGGCGGGCGCGGCTTCCGCTGTCGCGGGCCAGCACGTCGAAAGCGAAGCCGGGGTAGCGGCCGGCGGTGGGCTGGGCGCTCATCGGCGGCGCTCCGGGCGGATGGGCCCTTCCGCATGGACTCGCGGATCGAGTCCGCGAGTGACGACTTTATTGAAATCTAACATATTTGGTCATCGCCGCACGTGTTGCGGCAATCCACGGACGTGCGGCTGTGCCCGCCGCCTCAGGCGGCTTTGGCCTTCTTCCGCAGTATCCGGCGCTTCAGGCGCAGCGCTTCCGTCTGCAGCTTGCGGTTGGGCGTGCCGAGCAGGAACGCGTCCAGGCCGCCCTTGATCTCGATCGTGCGGATGCCCTTGGGCGTGACGCGCAGGCGCACCATCTCGCCCAGCGCGTCGCTCAGCATCGCGGTAGACTGGAGGTTGGGAAGAAAGCGCCGCTTCGTCTTGTTGTTCGCATGGCTGACGTTGTGGCCAGACATCGGTTTCGTCCCGGTGATCGTGCAGCGGCGTGCCATGTCTCAATCCATCTCTCGGGTGCAAAACGGCAAACGGGCAATCCATCCCAGCGGGACGGGCCGGCGGGTCTTGTATGGCAGCATGGCCGGCACGTCAAGCGCCGCCGCGCTTTTCGGCCGCTTCGTCCTCGGCGCCGGGCCCCAGCGGCTGGCCATAACTGAACTCCACGAAATTGCCGTCCGGATCCCTGAGCCCGCAATAATAGCCGACCGGATAGGGCTCCTGGCGCGGCTCCCAGACCAGGCAACCCGCCCGGCGACCGCGCTCGGCGATCGCGTCTACCGCCTCCCGGCTTTCCAGGGCGAATCCCAAGTGGCTGAAATCCCGATCGGATTGCTCCCGGCCCGGCCCGCCGGGCAGCAGCACGAAGACGAACTCATGCTCGCGGCCGGGCTCGGCCATCCAGACGATCCGCTTGCCGGCGTCGTCGGTCGGCCGGTCGTGCGTCACGCGCATGCCGCAGTAGCTGCGGTAGAAGTCCACGCAGGCTTCTAGGTCGCGGACATGCAGGGCGAGATGCGTCAGGCTCGATCCCATGGCCGAGCGTAGCGCGTCGCGCTACTGCAGGGAAGGCGGCTTGTCCTCGACGACGCTCGACAGCACGACCGAGGAGACCGTCTCGCCATGCTCGCGGAATCGCTCCACGGTTCGCTCCAGCCCGGCGAGGCTGGCCTCCGCGACCTTGACCATGAAGCAGGCTTCGCCGGAGATATGATGGCATTCGAGCACTGCCGGCAACTCGCGGGCGAGGCGCTGGATCGCCTGGAACCGGTCCCCGGCGCAGGTCACCCGGAGAAAGGCGGTGATCGGCAGGCCGGCGGAGCCACGGTCGACGCGCGCGCGATAGCCTTTAACGACACCCGCCTCCTCCAGCCGGCGCACCCTATCGGCTACCGCCGGCTGCGACAGCCCGATGCGCCGCCCGAGGGCGCGATAGGATAGCCGCGCGTCGTCCTGCAGGGCTTCGATCAGGCGGCGGTCGATGTCATCGAGCATGGAATTGGCGTTCATTTATTATCATATGATAGAGAATATAGTATAATTACTATCATATGAAAACAACCTTTCCCATCTGATGGACTGTTGAAGCCAATTGGCCGGAACCGGGAGAAAGACTATGCTGGGCTCAATCGGACTGAGAAAACGAGGGTTCCAAGCAGCAGGGAGAGCGAACATGGAAGGCACCGTCTTCGTCGGCGCGGCGCAACCCGCCAGCGGCTCCGGAAACACCCATACGCGCGGCATCTACCGGCGCAAGGCCGGGCAGAACGAATGGGAGCGCCTTGCCAACGGCCTTCCCGAGAACATGCAAGTGAACTGTATCGCCGCGCGGCCCGACAATCCCGAGGCGCTCTGTATCGGCAGTCAGCTCGGATTGTTCCACAGCAGCGACGGCGGCGATAGCTGGAAGGACCTGGGGCTGGCGACAGGCGAGATGGACATCTATTCCATTCTCCTGCATCCGCGCGATCCGGCGACGATCTACGTCGGCATGGATCACAACGCAATCTTCAAGACCACGGACGCCGGTAAGAACTGGCGCCGGCTGCCGACGGTCCAGCCGGCCGGAGCGATCACCGCCTGCTTTCCCCTTCGCGTTCTCAGGATGGCGGCGGATCCGAGCAATCCGGAGGAGGTCTATGCCGCGATGGAAGTCGGCGGCATCATCCGCAGCCTCGACGGTGGCGCGACATGGGAGGACGTGAGCCGCGATCTCGTGGAGATGGCGAAGACGCCGCACCTCAAGAACAAGATACTGAGCGATAGCGAGACGGAAGGGATGATGGACCTGCACGCGCTGGCGATCAGCCCGGCCCAGCCGGCGAAGGTCTGGGTCGCCAACCGCATGGGGCTGTTCATCAGCGGGGACCGGGGCGAGAGCTGGCGCGAATTCGGCATCCGCCGCTTCTCCGATCTGGCCTATGGCCGGGACATCATGGTCAGCCCGCACGACCCGGATGTGTTCTATGCGGCGCTGAGCGTTTCGGCGCGCGGCGACACGGGCTCGCTCTACCGCAGCAAGGACCAGGGCGAGACCTGGCAGCGCCTGGACCACGGGCACGCGGTCAACAGCACGATGATGACGGTCGCCGTCAGCAGCAGGAATCCCGACCGCATCTGTTGCGCGGCCCGGCTGGGACAGGTCTTCGGTACGGAGGATGGCGGCAAGTCGTGGCAATCCATGCCGCTGCCGGCCGGCGTCGCGGACGTCCGGGCGATCGCCTGCGTTTGAGCCGGGGCGGAGGCTAATCCCCGAAGGGGTCGCGGCCGGTGGCGCGGCAAAGCAACAGATAGAGCTTGCCGACGTCACCCGTCATGAAGGTGCTGTGCAGCAGGTTCTCCGGGTCGACCGCCTGGGATTCCTTCAGCAGCCGCTCGAAATAGTCGATGTAGCGCATCGCGTAGCGGCGCATGTCCTCGTCGAGCTTGATCTTGTCGGCGATCTGCGCGACCAGGTTCGACTGGCGGCCGCGCAAAAGCGCGCGCGTGAAGATGCCGCGCTCGCCGCGGGTATAGCGCTTCCAGTCGGCATCCGGAATATCCGAGCTGAGCAGGCGGGTCAGGTCGATCGAGGTCGAATGCAGATCCTCGACGATGTGGCGCGCCGTCTTCAGGAAGAGATCGCGGCGGCTCTCCTCCTCCTTCGCCTTCAGGGACTCGGCCTGGCGCGCCGCTTCGCTCGACGCCTGGGTCAGCATGGCCGCCTGACGGTCGAATTCCTGTGTCGCTTCCTTGGTTTTCTTCGTCGCCGCCTCGACGGAGTCCTTCAGGTCGCGGCCATGCAGCGCCACCGTCTGCCTGATTGTCTCCATCTCGCGCTTCGCGTCGTTGGTCGTGTTGAGCAGGATCTCCGCCTGGCGCGAAAGGCCGTCGCTGATGTCGCGCACATGCCGGTTGGCCGCTTCTCCGGCGCTGTTCAGCTCCTTGGTGCGCAGGCGGAAGCCCTCGGCGAGGGAGGCGAGCCGCGACGATACGCCGTCGGATGAATGGGTGAGGCTGCCGACCTGCTGGGAAAAGGCGTCGCCGATCAGCTTGATGCGCTCGGCCGCTTCGCGCGCCGCGTCCACCAGCTCCTGCGACTCCGCGCGCAGCGCGTCGCGGTTGTCGTTGATCTGCATCCCGGCGCGGACCGAGGCCGTCGTCAGGCGCTCCGTCTGCTGCTGGAAGCGCTCGCCGACCTCGTCGATCAGCCGCAGCGCCTCGCGCAGCCCGTCGTTCATGCCTGCCGTCTGATTGGCGAAGACGCCGCCGGCATCGCCGATCCGGGCGCTCACCGTGTCCGCCGCGCCCAACAGGGCCGCGATCTGGTCGCGCAGGCCCGTTTCTATCTCGGCTGCGCGCACCTGCGACTCGCTGCTCGATTCCCGCAGCGCGTCGGCGTGGCGGGCGATCTGCGTGTCCACCATCGCGGCGCGTTCCGCCAACGTCCCGGCCAATTCGCGCAGCGCCTCGGCATCGTTGCCGAGCGAATTGCGGATGCGGTCGGCCTCGGTTCCGGCGCGCTGGGCCGCGTCGGCCAGCTTGTCGGCCTGCCCGTCGAGCAGGCCGCGTATCTCGCGCACCTGTTCGGCCGCTTTTTCGGCCGCCTCGCGCAGGTTGCCGCCCTGCCGCTCCATCATCTCGCCGATCGAGCCGGCGTTGGCCGCCGACCAATCCGCGGCTTCACGCAGCTCGGCCGCCTGCGCGCGCAAGGCCTCGGCCATCTCCCTGGTCTTGTCCATGACGGGATCGAACACGCCGCCGATGTCGCGCATGCCGTCCTGCATGGAGGCGCGGATCTCCGATGCCCGGGCTGCCAGCTGGGCGTCCACTTCCCGCGCCTGGCGCTCGGTCGTCTCCGCTGCCGCGGTCAGGTGCTCGGTCTGGCGGCGCAGCGCGCCCGCGATCTCCTCCGTGCGGGACGCGACGAGGTCGTTCGACTTGCCGAGGTGGTCGAACTGCTCGCGCAGGGTGGCGCTCGCCTGCTCGATCTGCGCCGTGGCCTCTTTCGCCGCGTCGCCGAGGTGGCTTGCCTGAAGGCTCGACACGCCCTCGACGGCTTTCGCCTGCTCGGCCACTGCCGCCGTCATATCCTTGAGCTGCCGGGACTGGCTCTCCAGGGATTCGCAAATGCTGTTGGTGTGAACGCCGGCCCGCTCCGCGGCGCCCGCGAGCTCATCGCCCTGCTCGCGCATGGCAAAGGTAAGCCGGTTGATCTTCTCGCTCGTCCGGTCCACGGCGGCCGCGAGCGCGCCCGCCTCGGTCGCGATCGCCGTGTCCAGGCGGTCGGTGAGCTCGGACGACTGTTTCTTGATCGCGGCTTCGATTTCCGCGGTGCGGCTGCCGGCTGAATCGAGCAGGCGATCGAGGTCGTGGCCGAGCTTGCCGAAGGCGGTGTCGATATTCTCCGTCAGGGTCGCGGTGCGGCGGGTGAGGCTCTCCGCCATCCGCTCGACGCGCTCGCCGGCGCGCTCGGTCATGGTGCCGACGGACTTCGAATGCTCCTCGAAGGCGCGCTCCAATCGCTCCGACACGCGGCCGGTGTGCTCGCGCATCGCATTGATGACTTCGACCGCCTTGCCGGCGATCGCCTCGCCGGCGCTGTCGAGGTCCCGCACGCCCGACTTGATCATCTCTTCGATGGCGCGGGTCTTCTCATGGGCGGCGTCCGCGGACTGGGATAGCGTTTCGGTATATTGCTTGAACATCATCCCCATGTTGCGCGCCTGATCGGCGGCGCGATCGGAGGCGCCCGACAGGTCGGAGGATTGCAGCCGCAGCGCGGCATTGATCTGGTCGGTATTTTCCAGCGCGCGGTCGGTGGCGCGGTCCAGGTGATCGGTCTGTTCGGCAATGCCTTGGGCGATGGCCTGGCGCCTGTCCTCGAGACGGTCGGCGAGCGCGCCCAACGCGTTGAGCTGGCTGCCGAGCGCGCCCTCGATGTTTCCCATCTCCGAGGATACCCGCGCCGAGGCGCCGCCGAGCGCGGCGGTCTGCCGTTCCAGCGAGTCCGTCAGTTTCTGAAACTGCGCCGCCGCCCGGTCGCTGGCCCGCGACAGCTCGTCCGTCTGGCGCCGCAGCGAATCGGATATCCGGCCGATCCGCACCTCGGCGTCGTCGCCGGGATAGGTCAGGAGCTCCAGTTGCCGCTGCAGCACTTCGGTATAGTGACGGATCTCCAGGCTGCGGCGGAAATAGGCGACGACGATCCAGAGGACCGCCAGCGGCATCGCCGCGCCGGCCGTGAGCGCGCCGAGCTCGTGCGGCAGCAGCCGCGTCGCCAGATCCCAGCCAAGCATGTTCTTGACGTAGAAATAGCAGATGCCGGTCCAGATGAGGGACGCCGCCACCGCGATGATCAGCAGGATGCGCGCGTACAGTCGCGAACGGCCCGACTCGCCACGCGCTCCCGCCTCGCCTTGAGAGGAGGAATGCCGGCCGGAACGGGGCAGCTGGGTCACCTTGGCAACCATGTGCCGAGCCTACGTCAAACCGTAACGCTTGTGCATCCCAATTCTGTCGCCCGCCGCCGATTTTTGCCGGTGGACGCGGGCATTAACACTTTGAGGAAACGGCGCATTTCCGCGCGATCCGGCGCCCGTTAGCAAAAGTGCGAGCGGTTCTCCCCGCTTGGAAAGGCGGCGGGCCGGGCCTATGATCCGCCATCCAACCGGCCGTCCTGGCAACCGTCCCAACAACCGTCGACGGAGGGCGTCATCCGCAAGCATCGCAAATTCGAGAATCTGTTCGTCCTCGATCATCCGCTGATCCAGCACAAGCTCACCCTGATGCGCCGCGCGGACACGCCGACCGGCCAGTTCCGGCAGCTACTCCGCGAGATATCGCTGCTGATGGGCTACGAGCTGACGCGGCCCTTGCCGCTGACGACCGAACGTATCGTCACCCCGCTTGCCGAGATGGACGCGCCGATATTGTCCGGGCGCAAGCCGGTGATCGTGTCGATCCTCAGGGCGGGACTCGGCATGGCGGAAGGACTGCACGAGCTCATACCCAATGCGCGGCAAGGCCATATCGGCCTCTACCGGGACCCCAAGACGCACAAGCCCGTCGAATATTACGCCAAGCTGCCGGAGCCGTCCGGCCGGCTCGCCATCCTCGTGGACCCGATGCTGGCGACGGGCAACTCGGTGCGCCATGCGATCGACTTGCTCAACCGGCACGGATTCGCCGACCAGAACATACGCCTCATGGTGCTGGTCGCCGCGCCCGAGGGCGTCGCCAACGTCGAGTCGGCGCATCCTCAGGTGCAGATCTTCGCCGCCTCGCTCGACCAGAAGCTCAATGAGAATGCCTATATCGTGCCTGGACTCGGCGACGCCGGCGACCGTCTGTTCGGCACCAAGTGACCGGCGATGCGGAAAACCGGATTTCTGCTGTTCGGACTGATCGGGGCCGTCCTGCTGTCGCAGTTTCCCGAGTTCTTTCAGCAGTACATGCAAAGATTGGGCGGGCGGCTGGACGAAGTGACGTCTCAGGTCGAGGCGCTCGACCGGCGCGCCGCTGAGGCGCGGAAGAACACCCCGGACTACATCCGGGGGCTGCGCGTGCACGGCAACGCGGAGGTGCGGCGCGAAGGAGAAGCGCTTCAGGCGCTGGTGCAGCGCCGCGTGACGCTCGACGAGGCATATGCGGCGCTTACCGGAACGGACCGCTGGTGGCGCGCCGGCCGCTTCGTCGAGTATTTCGATTGGGACGTCGCGTCGGCTGCGTTCGCGGTCTACCAGCCGGCCGTGCCCGTGACGGCGGAAGCTGCCGTCTATGCGGGCGCCGGATTCGGCGGCGGCGCGTTCATCTTCGTGATGCTGTTCGGATTGGGCGGGCGCCGGCGCGTGCGGCGCTGACGCAGCCGGGGCGTCAGACGGCGCGGCGCATGGGCCTGCGGCCGTAACTTTGGCGGCGTTGGCGCGGCTCTTCCTCGTCGAACAGGTCGGCGAGCTGTTCCATCATGGCGCCGCCGAGCTGCTCGACATCGACGATCGTCACCGCCCGCCGGTAGTAGCGGGTCACGTCGTGGCCGATGCCGATCGCGACGAGCCCGACCTCGGAGCGCGTCTCGATGAACTCGATCACGTCGCGCAGGTGCCGCTCGAGATAGTTCCCCGGATTGACCGAGAGCGTGGAATCGTCCACCGGCGCGCCGTCCGAGATCACCATCAGGATGCGGCGCTGTTCGGGCCGCGCCAGCAGGCGGTTGTGCGCCCAGAGCAGCGCCTCGCCGTCGATGTTCTCCTTCAGCAGCCCTTCGCGCAGCATCAGGCCGAGGTTCTTGCGCGCGCGGCGCCAAGGGGCATCGGCTGCCTTGTAAATGATGTGGCGCAGGTCGTTGAGGCGTCCCGGGTTCGACGGTTTGCCGTCGGCGATCCACTTCTCGCGCGCCTGGCCGCCCTTCCATGCACGGGTGGTGAAGCCGAGGATCTCGACCTTGACGCCGCACCGCTCCAGCGTGCGGGCGAGGATGTCGGCGCTCATCGCAGCGATCGTGATCGGGCGGCCGCGCATCGAGCCCGAGTTGTCGATCAGGAGCGAGACCGCGGTGTCGCGGAACTCCATGTCGTGCTCGATCTTGAAGGACAGCGGATGCAGCGGGTTGATCACCACCCGGTCGAGCCGGCTGGTGTCGAGCAGCCCTTCCTCCAGGTCGAATTCCCAGGACCGCATCTGCTTCGCCATCAGGCGGCGCTGCAGGCGATTGGCGAGCTTGCCGATCATGCCCTGCAGGTGGCCGAGCTGCTGGTCGAGGAGCTGGCGCAGGCGGGCGAGCTCCTCGGGGTCGCACAGCAGCTCCGCCTGGACGACCTCGTCGAATATCTCGGTATAGGCCTTGTAGAAGGGCTCGCGCGGGACGTTCGACAGGTCGTGCTGCGGGCGCCAGGGCGTGCCGGGATCGCCCGGCTCTTCGCTGCCGGGGGTCGGCATCATGTCGCCGTCGGCGTCGTCCGGCATCATCTCCCCGGCGTCGTCGTCGCCGGGGACCGCGTCGGCCGCATCCGCCATGGCGTCGGCCGAGCCGTCCGAGCCTTCGCCTTCCTCCTCGCCCTCGTTCTGGGCGTCGTCGCTGTCGGCGTCGTCGTCGCCTTCGGTGTCGCTGCTGTCGGCCGGCGACTCGTTGCCGAGATCGATGTCGAGGTCGCTGATCAGGCGCCGCACCGCCTTGCAGTAGGCCTGCTGGTCGTTGATGTGCTTCTCGAGATCGGTCAGGGCCTTGCCGATCTTTTCCTTGAGCAGCGGCTCCCAGAGCTCGCAGACCTTGCGCGCGGCGGGTGGTGGCGGCGAGCCGGTGAAATGCTCGCGCGCCATGAGCCGGACCGCTTCCGGCAATGTCGCGTCCGTGCGCTCGCTCACCCGGTGCAGGCCTTGGCGGCGGTAGCGTTCCTCCAGCGCGGCGGACAGGTTCTCGCTGACGCCGACCATCCGGTTGGCGCCGATCGCCTCGCAACGCGCCTGCTCGAGCACTTCGTAGAGCGTCGGCGCGACGTCGCCGCCGGGCATGCCGGAGGAATGGATCTTGGCGTTGTGATGCCGGAGCTTCAGCGCCTGCGCGTCGGCCTCGCCGCGCACATGCGCCACGTCGGCCGGCTGCAGATCGCGCATCGGAATGGGCAGGCGGACACGGCTGCCGCTCAGGCCGGGCGGCTCGTTCGAGAAGGAGACCTCGACCTCGTCCTGCTCGGCGATCGCGCGGACCGTCGCGGCCGTGGCCTGCTTGAACCTTTCCAGCGGCGATTCGGTTTCGCTCATCGCGGTGTATCCATCGGGACTACGCGATCGCGGCCGCGATCCCCGTTTCCGGAAGCTCGGTGCCGAAGCAACGCTGGTAGTACTCGGCCACCGCGGCGCGCTCCGTCTCGTCGCACTTGTTCAGGAACGTCATCCGGAAGGCCAGTCCGACATCCTTGAAGATGCTGGCGTTCTCCGCCCAGGTTATGACCGTCCGCGGCGACATCACGGTCGATATGTCGCCGTTGATGAACCCCGATCGCGTCAGGTCGGCGCAGGCGACCATCGCGTTGATGACTTCCCGGCCCTCGTCGTTGTCGTAGCTCTTGGCCTTCGACAGGACGATGTTCACCTCTTCGTCGTGCGGCAGATAGTTGAGCGTCGTGACGATGTTCCAGCGGTCCATCTGGCCCTGGTTGATCTGCTGCGTGCCATGATAGAGGCCGGTGGTGTCGCCGAGCCCGACGGTGTTCGCCGTCGAGAACAGCCGGAAATACTTGTGCGGCCGGACGACACGGCTCTGGTCGAGAAGGGTCAGCTTGCCGTCGACCTCGAGCACGCGCTGGATCACGAACATGACGTCCGGGCGGCCGGCATCGTACTCGTCGAAACAGAGCGCGCAGGCGTTCTGCAAGGCCCAGGGCAGGATGCCTTCGCGGAATTCGGTGATCTGCTTGCCGTCGCGGATGACGATGGCGTCCTTGCCGATCAGGTCGATACGGCTGATGTGGCTGTCCAGGTTGACGCGGACGCAAGGCCAGTTGAGTCGCGCGGCGACCTGCTCGACATGGGTCGACTTTCCGGTCCCGTGATAGCCCTGGATCATGACGCGCCGGTTGAAGGCGAACCCGGCAAGGATCGCCAGCGTGGTGTCATGGTCGAAGACGTAGGCGTCGTCGATGTCGGGCACGTATTCCGAGCTCTTGGAGAAGCCGGGAACGGTCATGGCCACGTCGATGCCGAACGTCTGGCGCACCGAGACTTCGATATCGGGTGCGTCCAGGTCGTGGGCTCTGCTGCGCTCGTGTGTGTCTGTTGTCGCCATTCCTACAAATCCGGTCGAATTAGCGGGATGATTGGCCCCAAGCGGGCCGATCGGGATACCAAGTCAGGCGGTCAAAAAACGTCTCAGCGTCGTATAGGCGTCGTTGATATCCTTTAGCCGCTCTTCTGCGGACCTGTCGCCGCCATTGGCATCGGGATGAAACTGCTTGACCAGTTCCTTATAACGCGCCTTTAGCTGGGTCAAGCTCACGGGTGGCGCGAGCTCCATGCAGCGCAGCGCCTTCTGCTCGGGCGTGCCGCGCGGCGCTTCTTCCGCAGTCCGGTGCGAGCCGCCCTCGAGGTCGTCGCGGAAGCCGAACCCATGGGCGTGCCAGGCGGCCTCGAAACGCCTCTTCGCAGCCGCAGAGGCCGCCCCGAGCGGCCAGGTCGGGCGGCGCCAGACCGTATCCTGGCGGATCTCCTGCTCGATCTGCTTCTCGTTCATGCCCGAGCAATAGTTCCACGCCCTGTTGTATTCGCGCACGTGATCGAGGCAGAACCAGACGAATTCGCCGAGATGCTCGCGCGACCGCGGCGCCCGATATTCCCCTGCGGCCTCGCAACCCGGCATGCCGCAGCACCGTGTGGCGGGCCGCGGTCTGCTGCTGAGGGGTATGCTTTCGATCTTGCGCACCCAGCTAATATGGCGGGGCGGCCCGACACAGGCAAGCAGCGCCGTTGACAGCGGATAGCGTCCCGAACAAGGTCCGGTTCGACCTATGACAGAGGAGGCAATGACCCATGGCGGTGGCGGACCGGATACGGGAAAAGCTGTCCAGCGGCCTCGCGCCTCTGCGGCTCGAAATCACCGACGATTCCCACAAGCATGCCGGCCATGCCGGCGCCCGTCCGGGCGGAGAATCGCATTTCACGGTGGAGGTGGTGAGCGGCGCCTTCGAGGGCCTCAGCCGGGTAGAGCGCCAGCGGCTCGTCTATCGGCTGCTGGAGGAGGAGATAGCCGGCCCGGTGCATGCGCTGGCGCTCAGGACGATCGCCCCTTCGGAGCGGCGCTAGAGCGGAATGTCATTAGGCAGCGTCCGCCGATGCCTGAATTTCGCCAGAGTTCCATGCATATGTTGCCCGTCGGAAGCTGTATTCGCACGGATATTTTAAGAAGCGGACGCCCATGAAGTTGCATCCCGTTCTCGCCTTGATCGCGGTCGCCGCCCTCACCACAGGCGGATGCGCCATGCCCGGCGATACCTCGGGCGCCGCCAATCCCGATCCCGCGCACAACGCGCGCAATTCGCTCGACTGGGCCGGTGCCTATCGCGGTGTGCTGCCCTGCGCCGACTGCCCCGGCATCGAGACCGTCGTCATTCTGGCGGATGACGGGACTTACCGTACGCAGACCAAATACCTCAGCAAGAATGACGAGGTGTTATCGGATGAGGGGCGTTTCACCTGGAACGAGGCGGGAAACACCATCACGTTCTCGGATCGAAAGCCTGCGCGGTATTTCGTGGGCGAGAACAGGCTCACCCGCCTTGCCCTCGACGGCTCCCGCACCACCGGCCCTCTCGCGGAGCACTATGTCCTGACCAAGCTCTCCGACAGAGTGATCGAAAAGTACTGGAAGCTGGTGGAACTGAGAGGTCAGCCGGTGCCTGCGCTGGACCGCGAGCCGCACCTGATCCTCAAGGCCAAAGGCGGGCGCGTGAACGGCTTCGGCGGCTGCAACGGCTTCACCGGCTCGTACACGCTCGACGATGCCGCCTCCCGCATCCGCTTCGGCCAGATCATCTCCACCATGATGGCGTGTCCGATGGGGATGGAGGTGGAGAAGGCTTTCCACGAGGTCCTGCGCACCGTGGACAACTACTCGCTCAACGGCGACCGCCTCACGCTGAACCGCGCGCGCATGGCGCCGCTGGCGCGCTTCGAGGCGGTGTATCTGCGTTGACGGTGCGGCGCCGAGAGCCATGACTCCGTGCGGGAGCGGGCCGGCCCCGACGCGGCCACGCCTCCTCGAGCAGATCAACGCAATATCATCACGCTCCAGGCGCAGCGATCAGCGCCCGGTGTAGTACTCCGGGAAGGTCTTCTTCACGATCTCGCCGTCCTCGCGAAAGGCATGACAGGCGTTGAGGTGGCGCGGCCGTCCAGGGTTTGGTCTCGGCCGGCCCAGCCCCGATTCGCGCGCCTTCTGGATGCGGTAGCCATACATGGTCTGGAAGGCAGTGGTCGCCATCGTCGGCAGCATTTCCCGCAAATGGGTGCATCCCTCGACGCCGCCGATCAGCCGGTTGACTTCGGCCATCCACCCCTTGCCGATCCGCACGCCCGCCAGCCGCGCGAGATTCGGCGCGACGCTGCGGCACACCGGGAATGGATGGGATTCCATCGCCGCTTCGCAGCCGCGAACGACCATGTCGTCGTCGATCGTCAGCCGGATCCACATGTCGTGGACCGCCTGTCCGGCCGGGCGCATGCCGCCCTCCTCGTCGGGGAAGGCATGCGGCTTCGTGTCCACGAGGCGCCCCTCGATATCCCACAGCCCGTCACGGCGCCGGTAGCCGCGGCATTCGATGGATCGCGTGTGGCTGTGCTCGCGCGGCTCGGGGGGCGATAGGGGCATGACATCTCTGCAGGTCGGGGATCAGGGAAGGACGGGTGGTCCGGCGAAAAGATAATGCTGCAATGCACCTAGTCAAGCGTCGGCGGCCGGCGGCATGGCCGCCATCGGCGGGCGCAGGCGCAACAGGGTGATCTGGTTGCGCTGGCGCCGCAGGATCTCGAAGCGGAATTCGTGGAAGCGGAAGACCTGACCCGGCTCGGGGATCATCCGCGCCTCGTGCAGGACGAGGCCCGCGATCGTCGTCGCTTCGTCGTCGGGGAGATGCCATTCGAATTCGCGGTTCAAGTCGCGGATGGTCACGGAGCCGTTGACGATGTAGCTGCCGTCGGCTTGCGGGCGGACGCCGGCCACGATCCTGTCGTGCTCGTCGTCGATTTCGCCGACGATCTCCTCCAGGATGTCCTCCAGCGTCACAACGCCCATGAACGCGCCGTATTCGTCGACGACGATGGCGAAATGCTCGCGCCGCTGGCGGAACGCCTGGAGCTGTTCCAGCAGGCTGGTCGAATCGGGTATGAACCAGGGCTCGGCGGCGACGTCGCGCAGATTGACCTTGTCCGCCTGGTTTCCGACCGCCCCGAGCGCGCGGAGCACCGCCTTGGCATGGACGACGCCGATGATGTTGTCCTGGCCCTCGTCGTAGAGCGGCAGCCGGGTGTACTGGCTGCGCAGGACCTGGTCGACCAGGGCGCTCGCGCTTTCCTGGACATTGAGCATTTCCACGTTGCGCCTGTGCTTCATCACCTCGTAGACCTCGACGTCGTCGAGATCGAGGATGCTCCGCAGCATTTGCCGTTCCTGGCGGATTTCCGGGTCTTGGCCTGCATGAAGGGCGATGATGCCGCGCAGCTCCTCCTCGCGATGGCGGTGCAGCAGCTCGGTGCTCGCGCTGGCGCCGAAAGCCCGCAGCGTCCATTCGACGACTTTGCCCACCATCATGCTGACCGGCGCCAGCACCGCCACCACCGGCTTGACCGCCGGCGCCACGAGGATGGCGACGCGGTCGGCATGGCCCAGCGCATAGGTCTTCGGCAGCACCTCGGCGAAAATGACCACCAGCACAGTCATCGCCGCCGTCGCGTAGTACACGCCCACCTCGCCGAACACGCTCAGCAGCAGGCCCGTCGCCAGCGCGGAGGCGAAAATGTTGATGACGTTGTTGCCCAGCAGGATCGCGCCCAGCAGCCGCGACTTGCGCTCCTGCAGGGCGATCACCATCCGCGCCCGCAGGTTGCCCTGCCGCGCCAGCTCGTGCATGCGCGGCTCCGAGGACGCGGTAAGCGCCGTTTCCGAGCATGAGAAGAAGGCCGACAGCACGAGCAGCACGATGATCGCGGCGCCGGTGAACAGCCATTCCGCCGTCATGTCAGCCTCGCGCCTTCGAACAGCGTCAGCAGGTCGTCGCGCGTCACGTCCTGGCTGAGGAATGCATCGCCGATGCCGCGCGCGAGGACGAAGGTCATCTTGCCGTCCGCCACCTTCTTGTCCTTGGCCATGTGGCCGATCAGCGCCTCCGCCGACCAGATGTTGCCGAGGGCGTGCGCCGGCGTCGTCGGCAGGCCGATCGCCGCCAGGTGGCGGCGGGTCAGGTCGGCGTCGACCGCATCGCACAGCCCGAGCTGCACCGAAAGGTCGAAGGCGAGGACCATGCCGATGGCGACGCCCTCGCCATGCAGCAGGGCGTCGCCGAATCCCGTCTCGGCTTCCAGCGCATGACCGAAGGTGTGGCCGAGATTGAGCAGCGCGCGCTGGCCGGTCTCGCGCTCGTCGGCCGCCACGATGGCGGCCTTTGCGCGGCAGCTCCGCACGACCGCATGGCGCCGGGCTTCCGGATCGCCGTCGCGCACCGCCGCGCCATGCCCCTCGAGCCAGGCGAAGAAGCCGGCGTCGCCCAGCAGGCCGTATTTGACGACCTCGGCGTATCCCGCCAGGAGCTCCCGCTCCGGCAGGGTGTCGAGGATGCCGGTGTCGGCGATGACCAGCCTCGGCTGGTGAAAGGAGCCGATCAGGTTCTTGCCGTGGCGCGTGTTGATGGCGGTCTTGCCGCCCACCGAGCTGTCGACCTGGGCGAGCAGGGTCGTGGGGATCTGGATGTATTCGAGCCCGCGCAACGCGATGGCGGCGGCGAACCCGGTAATGTCGCCGACCACGCCGCCGCCGAGCGCCACGAGCGCAGTGCGCCGCTCGATCCCGGCGTCGAGGATCCGGCTCATCAGGCTTTCGAGATGGGCGAAATCCTTCGTCTGCTCGCCCGGCGGCAGGACGATGGCGCTGTGCGCGATCCCGGCCTTGCCGAGCGATACGGCGAGCGCGTCGAGATGCAGCTTGCCGACGGTCTTGTCGGTGACGACGATGACGCGCTTCTGGTGCAGGACGGGGGCCATCAGCTCGCCCGCGCGGGCGAAGACGCCCTCGCCGACGACGATGTCATAACGGCGGTCGGCGAGATCGACCGTGACGGTTTCAGTGGCGTTCATGACCTGGCGTCCGTTGCGAGGAAGCGTTCGAGGCACTGCACGACGCGCTCCACGGTTTCATCCAGCGGGCTCTCGCTGCTTTCGACCGTGATATCCGCGCCGGCATATACCGGGTAGCGGGTTTGCATCAGCCGCTCAAGGGTCTCTTTCGGATTTTCCGTGTTCAGCAGCGGGCGGTGGCTGCGCCGGCGCACCCGGTGCCAGAGCGTTTCGATGTCGGCCTTCAGCCAGACGGAGATGGCCAATTCCTTGATCATCTGACGCACCCGCTCGTCCATGAACGCCCCGCCGCCGGTCGCCAGCACGCAGGCCGGCGTTTTCAGCAGGCGCCGGATGACCCGGCGCTCGCCGTCGCGAAAGGCGGCTTCGCCGTGCCGGGCGAAGATATCGGCGATGCTGCAGCCCGCCGCCGTTTCGATCTCCTCGTCGGCGTCAACGAACGGCAGGCCGAAACGCGCCGCCAGCCGGCGGCCGACGGCTGTCTTTCCGGCGCCCATCATGCCCACCAGGACGATCGGCTTCGGCGGCGCTGCGGGCGGTTCGGATCTCGGGTTCGCGGTCATGCATATTCTTCGGTTTGTGTCCCTCGGTCGTTGAATCGCGGCCGATGGGTCTGTATGCTGCCGCAGGATTGCCATAGTGCAGCGATAGCGTAAAGATTCAACACGCCCTTGCAGCCGATAACCCGTTACCAACGCATGTGCAGAAAGGTACGGCCATGGCTGCGTCCTCAGCAGACGAACATATGAACCGATTTACTCTCACGATCCTGGTTGTTTTCTTCGCTCTCATCGCCACGGGCGTCGTGTTCCTGGCGACGTGGGATATTCCGCCGCCATCCAAATCGGTGGAGAAGGTTCTCGATGACGGACGGTTTCCGCGCTAACGGAAGGCTCCTCGCGGCGCTCTTCGTCGCACCGTCGCTCGTCATTGTGTCCGTTGCGGCGGCCGATGTCCGCCTGGCGCAGGAGGCGCCGGTGCGTCTCATGCCGCGGCGCGACCTGTCGACGCCCGTGCCGCCGAGCGTCCGGCCGGGCGAAGAAGGGCGCGGACCTTCCCAGGAAGCCGCGCCGCTCCCCGAGATACAGGTGAAGGATCTGGGCTCGATCGACCCTGAAGCGGTCGGCACGCTGGACGCGGCGACCGGCGGGTTCGGCGCCGGCATGTGGCTCGGTACGCCGCGGCCGGCCATCCAGCGCCTGATCGGCAGCATTCCCGCGGAGATCCGGTCGCCCGTGATGCGGGCGCTCGCCGAGCGGCTGCTGCTGACGGCCGCCGCGCTGCCGCCTGCCGAGGAAACCGCCGGCGGCGACGGCGACACGCCTTCGATATTGGCGCTGCGCGCCGAGCGGCTCGTGGCGATGGGGCTTATCGATGAGGCGCGGGCGCTGATCCTGGCGTCGCCGATGCGATCGAGCGATTCGGCGCTCGTCCGCCTCCACGTCGAGACTTTGCTGCTCGCGAACGATCCCGGCGGCGCCTGCGGCACGGCCAAGCGCGACGCAGCAAAACTGGCCGGCTCCTACTGGCAGCGCGTTGCGATCTTCTGCCAGCTCCTTGCCGGCGACAGCGACGGCGCGCAGCTCGGCGCCAACATCCTCGCCGAGACTCCTGATTTCGACGACAAGGTTTTCCTGTCGATCGCCGACATGATGGCGCAGAAGCGCCCCGTGCGGATCGAATCCCTGCCGTCTCCGACGGCGTTGCACCTGGCGATGCTGCGCAGCGCGAATGCGCCGCTGCCGGCCGACGCGGTGGAGAAGGCCACGCCGCCCTTGCTGCGCGCGATCGGCATCAGTCCCAACGTCGAGCTCGACCTTCGCCTGCGCGCCGCCGAACGGGCCGCGTTCGCCGGCGCCATCGACACAGGACGGCTGGCGCAGATCTACATGAGCGTCGAGTTCGACGAAGCTGAGCTCAACACCGCGCTCTCGACGGCGCAGCGGAACTGGACGCCGCGCGGCCGTGCCCTGCTGTACCGGTCGGCGCAGCGGCAGACCGTGCCGACGGCGCGAGCGGCGGTGATCCAAAAGGCCTTCGAACTCGCGCGGACGGACGGCCAGCTTCTCCTGCTGGTCCGCCTTTATCGCGACCTGCTCAAGGATATCCCGGTGTCGGCGGACATGGCGTGGTTTGCCGGCGAGGCGGCGAAGGGTCTGCTGGCGCTCGGCGAGCGCGATGCGGCGCGGCCCTGGGTGACGTTGCTGCGCGAGCGGCAGCTTCGCGACCAGGATGCCCGCGTGTCGCGCGATCGGCTGTGGGCCCTCGCGCTCCTGGCCGGCGACGAGCGCTATCGTGCGGACGACGCAGAGAGCATGTCCGCATGGCTCGTGGCGCTCCGCGAGAACGAAGCGGAGCTTGCCTACGAGCGGGCCGGCCTGGCGCTCGTCCTCATGCAGGCGGTCGGCATGCAGATTCCCGAGCAATATTGGCACGCGCTGCTGCAGCCGCCGCGGCAGTCGCCTGTCTTCGTTCCGCCGCCGGCTTACTGGCCGGCGCTGGAGAATGCGATGCGGGCGCGCCGGGTCGGCGAGACGGTCCTGCTTTCGATCCTGATGCTGGGACCGGACGGCACGCTCGGCGCCGATGCGGCGCTGCTGCGCGATGTGGTCGTGGCGCTGCGCACGGTCGGCCTCGAACAGGAGGGCCGGACGCTCGCGCTCGAAGCGGCGCTGGTCAACGGACTTTGACGGCATGACGGATGCTCGCGAGCTGGCCGGCGCCTGGCGCCTGGAGCCCTTCCTCGAGATGCTGACGGCAGAGCGCGGCGCGTCGGCGAATACGATCGCCGCGTACCGCCGGGACCTGCGGGAGTTCGTCACGATGATGGCGGGCCGCGGCCGCAATGCCACCGGCGTCGCCACGGACGACGTGAGGGATTACGTGACGCGCCTGGCGGAGGCGGGTTACGCGGCGACGACCGCCGCCCGGCGGCTTTCCGCGCTGCGCCAGTATTTCGGCTTCCTGTTCGCGGAGGGCATGCGCCCGGACGACCCGACGGCCATGGTCGACGGCCCCCGCCTGGGGCGGCCGCTGCCGAAGGTGCTGGACGAGGAGGAGGTGGGGCGGCTGCTCGACGCGGCGCATGAAAGGCCCGGGTCGGAAGGCCTTCGGCTCGCCGCCATGCTCGAGCTGCTTTACGCCACCGGGCTCCGGGTATCGGAGCTGGTGACCCTGCCGCTGGCGGCCGTGGCGCGGAACCCGGACGTCATCGTCGTCAGGGGCAAGGGCGAGCGCGAGCGGATGGTTCCCCTGACGCGCCCGGCGCGCAAGGCGCTGCAGGCCTATTGCAAGGTGCGCGACGATTTCGCCCCGGCCGGCGCCCGTGCCGGCGCCCGTGCGACATGGCTGTTCCCCTCGAGCGGCAAGGAGGGGCATCTGTCGCGCCAACGCTTCGGGCAGATGCTGAAGGAACTGGCCGACGAATGCGGCATCGACCGCGGCAAGCTGAGCCCGCATGTGCTGCGGCATGCCTTCGCGAGCCATCTGCTGGCGAATGGCGCGGATCTACGCTCGGTCCAGCAGATGCTCGGCCACGCCGACATTTCGACCACGCAGATCTACACCCACGTGTTGGACGAGCGCCTGCAGGCGCTGGTGCGGGACAAGCACCCGCTCGCGGCCGCGAAGGGAAGGCGGCGGCGCGCCTGAGCGAGCGGATGCGCCGTGCTTGCTGTCAATTTGCCATGTCCTATGTTAGGAACGCCCGTCAATCTGGGGGGACGTTGGCCGGGTAGATGAAGAATTTTCTCGATTTCGAAAAGCCGATCGCCGAGCTGGAAGGCAAGATCGAAGAGCTGCGCCACCTCTCCGGCGAGGGCGACTTCAACATCGCCGACGAAGTGTCGAAGCTGCAGGACAAGACGGAAAAGCTGCTGCGGCAGACCTACCAGAAGCTGACGCCCTGGCAGAAGGTGCAGGTCGCGCGCCATCCGGATCGCCCCCACTTCAACGACTACGTCGCCGCGCTGATCGAGGATTTCACACCCGTCGCAGGCGACCGCTGCTTTGCCGACGACAAGGCGATCCTCGGCGGCATGGGGCGCTTTCGGGGCTACTCATGCGTCATCATCGGCCAGGAAAAGGGCGCCGATACGGGCGAGCGCGTCGCCCACAACTTCGGCATGGCCCGGCCGGAGGGATACCGAAAGGCGCGCCGCCTGATGGAGCTCGCGGACCGCTTCTCGCTGCCCGTCATCAGTCTGGTGGATACGCCCGGCGCCTATCCCGGCGTCGGCGCGGAGGAGCGCGGCCAGGCCGAGGCCATCGCGCGCTGCATCGACACGGGCCTCGGCATCCGGGTGCCGCTGTTGAGCGTCATCATCGGCGAAGGCGGCTCGGGCGGGGCGATCGCCATTGCCACGGGCGACGTGGTGATGATGCTGGAACACAGCATCTACTCGGTCATCTCGCCCGAAGGCTGCGCTTCGATCCTATGGCGGAGCGCCGAGCAGACCCAGGTCGCCGCCGAAGCCTTGCGGCTGACCGCGCAGGATCTGCTGGGCCTCGGCCTGATCGACCGGGTGCTGCCGGAGCCGCTCGGCGGCGCCCACCGCGATCCGGTGGAAACCATCGGGCGTCTCGGCGACGCGCTGGAAAGCGAGCTCAAGCGGTTGATCGTGCAGGATGGCGGTTTGCTGCGCCGCCGCCGCCGCGATAAGTTCCTGGAAATGGGCAAACAGGTGACGCCGTGAACCGATTCGCAATGCTGCTGCCGATCTTGCTACTGGCCGCCGGCTGCGGCGACACGTGGGACAAGTTCATGACCCCGGATTTCGCCTGGAGCCGCGACCGCGCGCTGAGCGCCGATCGCAGCGCGAGCGGGACGCTCGCCTTTCGCGAAGCGGTGCGCGCTTCCGGCGGGGAGACGCGAACCGCCGCGGCGGGCGGCTGTTACCGCGGCCGGCTTACCGCCGAAGGGAACACCTGTCAGGCGATGCGCACCGACGGCGGCGACCTGCTCACCCTCGCCGGCCCGCTGCGCGGCTTCGCGGCAGGCGACGCGGTTTGCGTCTGCGGCGTCCCGGCGACGCAGCAATTCTGCGATCAGGGCGTGACGCTGCTGATCCGCGAGATTTCCGACAACTGCGCCAATATCCAGTAGCGGCCGCGCGGGCCTAAATCTGACCGTGGCAGTGCTTGTACTTGCGGCCTGAGCCGCAGGGGCAGGGCGCGTTGCGCGGAACCTTGCCCCAGCTCGACGGATCCTGCGGATCGACGGCGGCCATGGGGGCCCGGCTGCGGACCGGCGCTTTCGTCAGCACCTCGCCGTCGGCTTCGAAGGCGGCCATATCCCGGCCGGCGGCGGCCAGCGCCGGGTCTTCGCGGGTTTCATGCATCTCGGTCTGCCGCTGGAACAGCAGGTCGTCCGGCACCGACTCGACCTGGAATTCGACCTGGGCCAGGGTGCTCGTCACGGTCTCGCGTACGCGGACGAGCATCTCCTCGAACAGATCGAAGGCCTCGCGGCGGTATTCGTTCAGCGGATCGCGCTGGCCGTAGGCGCGCAGGTTGATCCCCTGGCGCAGGTGGTCGAGCTGCAGCAGATGCTCCTTCCAGGTGTGGTCGACGATGTGCATCAGCAGGCTCTTCTCCGCGTGGCGGATCAGCTCGGCGCCGTAATTGGCGACCTTCTCCGCCATTTTTCGGTCGCTGGCGTCGAGGATGCGCTCGCGGATCTCCTGGTCGGCGATCCCTTCTTCCTCGGACCACGCCTTGAGCGGCAAATTCAGGTTGAGGAGGCGTTGACATTCCTCGTGAAGGGTATCGACATCCCACTGCTCCGGCATCGCGGATTCGGGAACGCAGCGGGAGACGACTCCCTCGATGACCTCGTGGCGCATCGCCGCGACGTCGCCGCTGACGTCGTCGGTGCGCATCAGCTCCTTGCGCTGCTCGTAGATCACCTTGCGCTGATCGTTCATCACGTCGTCATAGCGCAGCAGATGCTTGCGGATGTCGAAGTTGCGTTGCTCGACCTTCTCCTGGGCCTTTTCGAGCGCCTTGTTGATCCAAGGATGGATGATCGCTTCGCCTTCCTGCAGGCCGAGCTTCTGGAGCATGCCGTCCATCCGCTCCGACCCGAAGATGCGCATCAGGTCGTCTTCCAGGCTCACGAAGAATTTCGATGCGCCGGGGTCGCCTTGCCGGCCCGACCGGCCGCGGAGCTGGTTGTCGATGCGCCGCGACTCGTGCCGCTCGGTGCCGAGCACGAACAGTCCGCCCGCCGCCAGCACCTCGGCCTTCTTCGCGGCGATTTCCGCCGTTATCTCCTTGGTTTTCGCGGCTTTGGCTTCTTCGTCCTCGATTTCCGCCAGATCGCGCTCCAGCCGCATCTCCAGGTTGCCGCCGAGCTGAATGTCGGTGCCGCGGCCGGCCATGTTGGTCGCGATGGTGACGGCGCCGGGCACGCCCGCCTCGGCAATGATGTACGCTTCCTGTTCGTGGTGGCGCGCGTTCAGCACCTGGTGCTTCACCTTGCGCTTGGCGAGAAGAGAGGAAAGCTCCTCCGACTTCTCGATGCTGATCGTGCCGACCAGCACCGGCTGCTTGCGTTTGTGGCAATCCTCGATCTGATCGAGGATCGCGTTATGCTTCTCCTTGCGCGTCCGGTAGACCTCGTCGTCCGTGTCGTCGCGGATCATCGGCCTGTTGGTAGGCATCTCGATGACTTCCAGGCCGTAGATCTCGCCGAACTCGGTCGCCTCCGTCAGGGCCGTGCCGGTCATGCCGGCCAGCTTGGGATACATGCGGAAGTAGTTCTGGAAGGTGATCGAGGCGAGCGTCTGGTTCTCGTTCTGGATCTCGACGTGTTCCTTTGCCTCGAGCGCCTGGTGCAGCCCGTCGGAATAGCGCCGGCCCTCCATCATGCGGCCGGTGAACTCGTCGATGATGATGACCTTGTTGTCTTTCACGATGTAGTCGGTGTCGCGCTGGAACAGCTTGTGCGCGCGCAGCGCCTGGTTCACGTGATGGACCAGCGAGACATTCTGGATGTCGTAGAGCGAACCTTCCTTCAGCATGCCCTCTTCCGAGAGCAGGGCTTCGATCCGGAGCGTGCCGGGCTCGGTCAGCGCAACCGTGCGCTGCTTCTCGTCCTTCTCGAAATCCGCATCGCCGAGGCTCGGGATCAACGCATTGACGCGCCTGTACTCGTCCGAGGAATCGTCCGTCGGCCCGGAGATGATGAGCGGGGTCCGCGCCTCGTCGATCAGGATCGAGTCCACTTCGTCGACGATCGCGTAGTTGAATTCGCGCTGGACCATCTCCTCCAGCCGGAACTTCATGTTGTCGCGCAGGTAATCGAAGCCGAGCTCGTTGTTGGTGGCATAGGTGACGTCGCAGGCATACTGCTGCTGGCGCTCCATGTCGCCCAGCTCGTGCACGATGACGCCGACGGACAGGCCGAGGAAGGTGTAGATCTGGCCCATCCAGCGGGCGTCGCGCTTAGCCAGGTAGTCGTTCACCGTGACGACGTGCACGCCTTTGCCTTCGAGCGCGTTGAGATAGACCGGCAGCGTCGCCACCAGCGTCTTGCCTTCGCCGGTCTTCATCTCCGATATCTTGCCGCGGTGAAGCACCATCCCGCCCAGCAACTGCACGTCGAAATGGCGTTGCCCAAGGGTCCGCTTGGAGGCTTCGCGGACCGTGGCGAAGGCTTCGACAAGGAGGCTGTCGACGGTCTCGCCATTTTGGAGGCGTTCGCGGAATTGCTGCGTGCGGGCGCGGAGCGCCTCGTCCGAGAGCTTTTCCAGCTCGGGCTCCAGCGCATTGATGGCTTCGACGGCAGGCTGCATTAGCTTGATCAGCCGCTCGTTCGACGTGCCGAACACCGATCTGAGTAGGGCGTTGGGCGCCTTCAGCAATCCGCCGAGCATGAGGACCTCGATTTAGGGGCGGCGCTCGAAAGCACCGGGTTTCCGCGCATGTGCGAGTGACATAAGCACAGTCCCTTGATCTGTCAACGACAGCCGGAAGGGCGGCGAGGGCATCCGCCGCCCTCGCGGGGCCCCGTTCCGGCGTCCATGGCGCGCCTTGTTCTCGCTGTCTACATATGCATTATGCGCGCTGTACGGCGGGTGTTGCCGCCCGCCGGCCGGCGATTCGCCTGCCAGATCATTGAAAGGAAGAGTGCATGAACCGGCTTTGTGCGATGGCAGCAATTGTTGCGCTGGCCGCTGCATTCGCCGCGGCGCCCGCGGCGGCGCAGAAATCGGCCGCGAAAGCCAAGAAACCGAACCCTGCCACCGTGGTTGTCGCCACTGTCGAGGGCCAGCCGATATACCAGGCGGAAGTGCTGGCGGCCTACAAGACCTTGCCGCCCAAGATCCAGAAAGCGGGCTTGGACAAGGCTTACGAGCGCGTCCTGGAAATGCTCATAGAGCGCAAGATGATGACGATCTTCGGCCGGCGCGAGAAGTTTGATGCGGATCCGGAGGTCAAGCGCCGAATGGCGATCGCCGAGGATCAGATCATCCGCGAGGTCTACCTCGATCGGCTCATCAGGAAGTACCTGACCGAGGAGCGCGTGCGCGCGCATTACGACGAACTGGTGCGCAAGAGCCCGCCGGGCAAGGAAGTCAGGGCGCGCCACATCCTGGTGGACAGCGAGAGCAAGGCCAAGGAAATGATCCAGCAGGTGAAGAGCGGCAAGGATTTCGCCCAGCTCGCCACCAAGAACTCGATCGGCCCGTCGGCGCAGCGCGGCGGCGATCTGGGCTATTTCACGGCGCCCGAGATGGTGAAGCAGTTCTCCGACGTCGCCTTCAGCCTCAAGAAGGGCGAGGTTTCGGACAAGCCGGTGAAGACGCAATTCGGCTGGCACGTCATAAAGGTGGAAGACATCCGGACGCGCAAGATTCCGCCCTATGAGAAGGTCAAGCCGCAGGTCGAGCGCGAGGTGTGGGAAAAGCTAGGCGAAGATTTCCTTCGTCAGTATCGTGTGCAGACCAAAGTTCAGCGATTCTCGCTCGACGGTAAGACGGCGTTGCCGGATCTTCCTAAGGCCAAGCCTCCAGCGCCCGCCGCCGGCGCCAAGCCCAAATAGGTCAGCCATGTTTGCAAAATCACCTCTTGCTCCGGAAACCTTTCCGGAAATACCGGCGATCGCCGGCGTGCGGGTCGCCGGCATGGCTGTCGGCCTGAAGGAAAGCGGGCGGCGCGACCTGTTCGTCGCCGAACTGGCGAAAGGAAGCACGATCGCCGGGCTGCTGACCAGGTCGGCATGTCCCTCGGCGCCGGTCGACTGGTGCCGCCGCGGCCTTTCGGGCGGCCGGGCGCGCGCCATCGTCGTCAACTCGGGCAATGCGAACGCGTTCACAGGCAAGGCCGGCGACCGCACCGTGACGCACACCGTGAGCGAAGCGGCGCGCCTTTTCAAATGTCCGAAGAAGGAGGTGTTCGTCGCCTCGACCGGCGTCATCGGCGTGCCGGTGGGCCAGGATTACATCAGCCGCCAGCTCCCGCGCCTGCACCAGGCCCTGTCGCCGAACGGCTGGGCGGAGGCGAGCCAGGCGATCATGACGACCGACACCTTTCCCAAGGTGGCCGTGCGCCGCGCGCGAATCGGCGATACCGAGGTGACGCTCGCCGGTATCGCGAAGGGCTCCGGCATGATCGCGCCGGACATGGCGACCATGCTCAGCTTCGTCTTCACCGATGCGGCGATACCGGCAAAGGTGCTTCAGGCCTTGCTGCGCCGGGCGGGCGACCGTTCCTTCAACTGCATCACGGTCGACAGCGATACCTCGACCAGCGATACGCTGCTGCTGGCCGCGACCGGCCAGGCGAAGCATCCGGCGGTCAAATCGGCATCGGGCAAGCTGATTGCCGGCTTCAAGGAGGCGCTCGAATCGCTGCTCGTTGATCTCGCCACGCAGGTGGTGAAGGACGGCGAGGGCGCGCAGAAATTCGTCACCATCGACGTCAAGGGCGCGGCCACTGACGCGGCGGCGCGCCGCATCGGCCTTGCGATCGGCAATTCCCCCCTCGTCAAGACGGCGATCGCCGGCGGAGACGCGAACTGGGGCCGGATCGTCATGGCGGTCGGCAAGGCGGGCGAAAAAGCCGACCGGGACCGGCTCTCGATCTCGTTCGGCGGGATCGCCATCACGCGCCGCGGCAAGCGCGTGCCCGATTACGACGAGTCGAAGGTGGAGCAGCATCTGCGCGGCAAGTCGATCGACGTCGCCGTCGACGTCGGAGTCGGCAAGGGCGCCGCTCGGGTCTGGACCTGCGACCTGACGCACGGCTACATCGAGATCAACGCCGACTACCGGACCTGACCGGACCATGAGCGAAAGGCGCGACGGCTGCTGGCAGGAAGGAACGCCCGGTGACCCGCTGCCGATGGTGCTCGTCGTCGCGGGCGCGCTGGTGGATGCCGACGGGCGGGTGCTCATCGCGCGCCGGCCGGAAGGCAAGCGCATGGCTGGGCTGTGGGAGTTTCCCGGCGGTAAGGTCGCGCCCGGCGAGACGCCGGAGGAGGCCTTGGTTCGCGAGCTGCAGGAAGAGCTCGGCGTCGACACCCGCGAGAGCTGCCTCGCCCCGATCGCTTTCGCGAGCCATCGCTACGACGATTTTCATCTGCTGATGCCGCTCTACGTCTGCCGCGTCTGGAAGGGCGCGCCGTCGCCGCGCGAAGGGCAGGAGCTGGCCTGGGTGCGTCCGCCGCGGCTGTCCGACTACCCCATGCCGCCCGCGGATGCGCCGCTGATAGCGCTGCTTCGCGATCTGATCTGAAGCGCGGGCGGGGCGCGCCGCGCTACACGTAATACGGCGTGCCGGGGCTCGGCTTGCGCCGCAGCTCGCGGTAGGAAATCGACAAAGCCGACACGCTCGCCGCGATCACGATGTAATAGACGAAATTGAACGCCAGGCTGGCGACGAAGCGGAACGTCAGGGTTCCCGCCAACCCGGTCGCTTGCGCGAACAGGCCGACCGCCGAGCTCACCAGCACGGCGGCGAGCATGGCGGGTGCGATCGACAGGATCAGGATCGCGACCATGCGCCAACTGTTGCGGCGGCCCATCACCCATGCCTCCATGAGGGTCAGCTTGTGATCGAGCGCGGCCGCCGGCAGCCAGATCGCGAGCCGGACCTGAAGCAGCAGCACGACGACGGCGATTACCGTCTTGCCGAGTTGCAGGAAGAGGATGCCCGTGGACGGCCCGCCGACGCCGCTCTGTGCAAGCCCCGCCGCCGTGCCCCCGCCGACGATCATCGTGATCACCGCCGGCGGCAGGGCAAGCGCCAGGGTAATCAGGGCGATCACGAAAAACCGCCCCAGGAAGAGCGTCTTCCGCCGGTCCCAGCGCAAGGCGCTGAGGATCGTCGTCTGTTCCTCCGATCGCAGGCAGCGGCGATGCCAGGCGACCGCGAACATGACGTAGAAGATCGTGGGAAGGGCCACGGCGAGAAACAGGCCGAGGACGTGCAGGCCGCTGAGGCTTGCGCCTTCCGCCTCGGGCGTGCCGCTCGCAAGCAGCGCGGACAAGCCGATGCCGAAGATCGAAAGGGCCAGAACCGGCGCGGCCATCATGCGCAGCAGATCGAGCCTGTTCTCCCAGAGGAACCGGAAGACCTCGAAGACGATGTCTCTGATTGAAAGTTGCATCGCGGCGCTTACGGCTCCCTGTCGTTCCCTGGCTTCGGCGTTGCGGGCTCGCCTGCGGAAATCTCTTCGCTTTGCAGAGCCTTGGCAAGCCGTGATTGGGCGCTGCCCGGCGTCAGCGGGCGCTGCTGGGACTCGTGCGGCGCCCAGCCGTGCAGAAACACGACGCCGAAGGTCGCCGGAATCCGCCCATCTGCGCCGGCGTAGCGCTGGTGATAGAGCTCCGCCGCCCGCGCCAGCAGGCCCCGTCCCGTGAAATGGCGCTGCTGCCCGGTCAGCACGTTGCTCTCACCCATGCCGCGCAGGTCATCGAACAGCTTCATGGCATTGTCGTAGGTCACGACGATCCGGTCGCGATCGACCACGGGAAGCGAAAAGCCTGCCCGCTGCAGCAAGCCGCCGACGTCGCGCAGCTCGGCGAACGGCGAGACGCGGGGGCTGACGCCGCCGCTGGCCTCGATTTCCGCCTGCATCAGGCAATCGCGCAGCTCCCCCAACGTCCCTTCGCCCAGCATCGCCGCGAGCAGGAGGCCGTCGGGCCGGAGCGCCCGGCGCAGCTGCAACAGCGCGCCCGGCAGGTCGTTTACCCAATGCAGGCTGAGATTGCTCACGATCAGGTCGAAGGTGTCCGCGCCGAACGGGAGGAATTCCTCGTCGGCGACCACCGCGCAAGGGCCGGCGCGCCGGGCCATCTCGTAGGAAAGATCGCTTCGGATCATCGTGTCCGCCTGGCGCAATCGCGCCGACGCACGGCCCGTCCCGCCCGTATGGCAGCCGAGATCGAGCACGCTGCCGAAGCTCCGGCTGATGTCGTCAAGACGCTCGGCGATGCGTTCCCCTACCTCGCGCAGCAGGAAATCATGGGCGGGGAAACCGCCTGCGGCCCGATCGCGGTGCTGGCGCAGGCGCCTGCGGTCGAAAACGCGGATAGGGTCGCTCATACCGGCACACTATGGGCGCCGCGCGGCGTGCGCAAACGGAATGGTTGTCGGCCGTCCCGGCGCCTCATACAGTCGCGCGGGGATGCGAAGGGGGTACGGAACGATGTCGCTGGCACAGATCGGCGTGACCGCGCTGCGCGCTGCGCTCGATGCCGTGCTGCCGCCGCGCTGCCTGTCGTGCGGCGTCGTCGTCGAGGACGCGGGCACCTTGTGCGGCGCGTGCTGGAAGGGCCTTACCCTCCTCGCGCCGCCCTGTTGCGCCTGCTGTGGATTTCCCTTTCCCTACGCCGCGCCGGAAGGGACGCTGTGCGTCGCCTGTTCGCGGGCCCGCCCCGCGTTCGACCGCGCGCGGGCCGTTTTCCGCTACGACGATGCGAGCCGTCCGCTCGTCCTCGGCTTCAAGCACGCCGACGAGACGCATGCGGCGCCCTATTACGGGCGCTGGCTGGCGCGTGCGGGCGCGGCGCTGATCGCCGACGCCGACCTGATCGCGCCGGTGCCGCTGCACCGCTGGCGCCTGCTCGCGCGGCGCTACAATCAGTCGGCCCTGCTCGCGACGGCAGTGGCCGGGCCGGTCGAGGCGCGGCTGGCGGTGGACCTTCTCGTGCGCCGCCGCTACACGCCGACGCAGGGGCGGTTGTCGCGATTGGGGCGGCGGCGCAACGTTCGGGGCGCATTCGCGCTGCACCCGCGCTGGCGGGACGAGCTGCCGGGAAAGCGGGTCCTGCTGATCGACGACGTGCTGACCACCGGGGCCACGGTGGAGGAATGCGCGCGGGTGCTGCGCCGGCACCGGGCGGCCGGGGTCGATGTCCTGACCCTCGCCCGGGTCGTGCGGGCGCAATAGGCGGGAAACTTCCGCAGGGGCTTTGCCAAACGGCCGATCCGCCATATGTAGATGCGTCGTTGTCGGCTTTCCTGGGAACCCTCTGATGGCCAAGGTCGAGATCTATACCAGCCCCTTTTGTGGATATTGCTTTCGCGCCAAGCGCTTGCTGGACTCGAAAGGGGTGTCTTTCGAGGAATATGATGTCATGATGGATGCGGCGAAGAGGGAAGAGATGGTCGAGCGGGCGGGCGGCCGGTCGACGGTGCCGCAGATATTCATCGATGGCCGCCACATCGGGGGGTGCGACGAATTGCATGCCCTCGACAAGTCCGGAAAGCTCGACCCGCTATTGGAGACACGGCATGGCGGATAAGCTGAGCGTGGCCTGCGTCCAACTGACGTCCACGACCAAGATCGAGGAAAACGTCGCGATTTCCAGCGCCCTCGTGCGCGAGGCGCACGCCAAGGGCGCACAGCTCATCACGCTGCCCGAGGTGGTGAACCTGTGCCAGCGCCGCAGCGAGCTGGCCGTCGCGACGGCGCGCTTCGTGGAGCAGGAGCCGGCATTGGCGGCCTATCGGGCGCTGGCGGACGAGCTGAAGGTGTGGCTGCTGGTCGGCTCCCTCGCCATCAAGCTGCCGGGCGACGCGCGGCTCGCCAACCGCTCCTTCCTGATCGATTCGGCGGGCGCGATCGTCGCGACCTACGACAAGATCCACATGTTCGACGTGAACCTCGCAAACGGCGAGACCTTCCGCGAATCCCGGACCTATCGGCCGGGCGACCGCGCGGTCGTCGCGCCGACGCCC
This sequence comes from Alphaproteobacteria bacterium, assembly GCA_009377445.1. GTDB lineage: Bacteria > Pseudomonadota > Alphaproteobacteria > UBA8366 > UBA8366 > WHUA01. The sequence continues at coordinate 1,151,935 of WHUA01000001.1, forward strand.
TGGGGCGCGCTCGGCATGACGGTCTGCTACGACGTGCGCTTTCCCTACCTCTACCGCAGCGTGGCCCATGCCGGGGCGCGGATGATCGCCGTTCCGTCCGCCTTCACGCGGCGCACAGGCGAGGCGCACTGGCACATCCTGATGCGTTCGCGTGCCATCGAGACCGGCTGCTTCGTCATCGCGCCGGCACAGTGCGGCGATCACGAGGACGGTCGTAAATCCTATGGCCACTCGCTTGTCGTCGGCCCCTGGGGCGACGTGATCGCGGATGGCGGCGAGCAGCCGGGCGTCATCGTCGCGGAGATCGACTTCGCCGAAGTCGACAAGGCGCGCTCGATGATCCCGTCGCTGACCCACGACCGCAGCTATCCGGCGCCGGTGTTGGCCGGCGACCGGCTCGCTTCGACCGACGCGGCGTGAGTCAGGCAGGCGGAAGCGGACACAGCGCGGCGATGCGCTGGATCACGGCCGGCTTGGGCAGGGCGACGGCGCGTTGCTCGTAAGCCATCACCTCGAGCCGGCCCCGCACAGCCTCGAACAGCTCGCCCGGCTCGAGCAGGAAATCCGGGTTGCGGGGGCGGCCATAGGCCTCGTTCCCTCGGGCAAAGGTTTCATAGAGCAGGAGGCCGCCTGGGCCGGCCAGGTCGATGATCCCGGTCAGGATCGGGCGCCACAGGTATCTCGTCGCGACCACGCCGGCAAAGCGCCGGCCGCTCAGCGGCCACGCGGCGCTTCCTTCCAGATCCGCCTCGACGATCTCGACGCCCGGCGCCCCTTGCAAGTCCGCGACACCCGACACGTCGATATCCACGAAGGTCACGGGGTGACCGCGCTCCCGGAACAGGCGGCCGTGCCGTCCGCCGCCGCAGGCGATGTCGACGACCGTGCCGCCCGCGGGAACCCGGTCGGCGAAACGCAGGACCCAGGGAGAAGGCGCTCCGGCTGGCCGATGGCCGGAATCGTCGGCGCTCATGCGCTTCCCGCCCTTGCGCAGCCGCCGCCGCTGCTTACCTTATAGGGGCAGCAAGATTGCCATTTCGATCGGGTTGTGGATATTACGACCATGATTTCGTTCAATCTCAGATGCGCAAAGGATCATGTCTTCGAGGCCTGGTTCAAGGACGGCAAGTCCTATGACCGCCAGGCCAAGCAGGGCAGGGTCTCCTGTCCTGCCTGCGGTGACAACAAGATCGAGAAGGCGCCCATGGCGCCCAACATCGCTGCCGGCGTGTCGCGCAAGGAGCGCGGCGGCCAGGCGGGCCGCGCCGCCGAATTCCGCGAGACGCTGAACAAGCTTCGGGCCGAGGTCGAAAAGAATTGCGACTACGTCGGCCCGAACTTCGCCGAAGAAGCGCGCAAGATCCACTACAAGGAATCCGAGCAGCGCGGCATCTATGGCGAGGCGACCGATCAGGAAGCCAAGTCGCTGGAGGACGAAGGCGTCGAGTTCAACCGGATTCCCTGGCCGTCCCGCACCAATGGCTGACGCCCCATCCGGGCTACGCGCCGATGAGCGCCGGTGATACGATGGCGGTCGCCGTCTTTCGGAGATAGGGACCAACAACATGGCCGGGATTCAAAACGTCCTGCTGATCGTCGTGGATCAATGGCGCGGCGATACGCTGGCCCAGCTCGGCCATCCCTGCATCCGGACGCCTGCGATCGACGCGCTCGGCCGGGACGGCGTGACCTTCCGCAACCACTATACCCAGTGCGCGCCCTGCGGGCCGGCGCGCGCGTCGTTGCTGACCGGCCTCTACATGATGAACCACCGCGTCGTGCAGAACGGCGTGCCGATGGATGCGCGGCACCGCAGCGTGGCGGACGAAGCGCGCCAGGCCGGATACGATCCGGCGCTGGTCGGCTATACGACCACCTCGCCCGACCCGCGCACCACGTCGCCGGACGATCCACGGTATCGCTTCCGCGGCGCCACGATGGCGGGATGGACGCCCATTGCGCCGATGGACCCGGCGCGCCGCCCGTATTTCAACTGGCTGCGGCAGCGCGGCCACGAGGTTCCCGACAAGGCCGAGGAGATCTGGCTGCCGGCCGTGGGGCACGAGTCCACGGGCGGCGCGACACGGGCGCCATCTCGCATTCCGCGCGAGCTGTCCGATACGAGCTGGACGACGGAGCACGGCCTCGCCTACCTGCGCGGCGTCGCGAAGCAGCGCTGGTTCCTGCACCTGGGATATTTCCGGCCGCATCCGCCCTTCATCGCACCCTATCCCTACAACGAGCGCTACCATCCGGACGAAGCGCCGCCGCCCGTCAGGGCCGCGACCCGTGAGGAGGAAGCGGCGCAGCATCCACTGCTCGACCATTACATCCGTAGCGTGAAGCAGCGGCGCTTCTTCCACGACGGCGCCGGCCTCGGCAGCGAGATGAGCGAGCAGGAGGTGCGCGTGATGCGCGCCGCCTATTACGGCCTGATGAGCGAAGTCGACGACGCGATCGGCCGGGTGATCGCCTATCTCAAGGAAAGCGGGCAGTACGACAAGACGCTGATCATCTTCACCTCAGACCATGCCGAACAGCTCGGCAATCACTATCTGCTCGGCAAGATCGGCTATTTCGACGACTCGTTTCACATCCCGCTGATCGTTCGCGACCCATCTGCCGAAGCCGACGGCACCCGGGGCGAGATCGTCGACCGCTTCACCGAGACGGTCGACATCATGCCGACGATCCTCGATTGGCTGGGCCGGGACGCACCGCGCGCCTGCGACGGCCGGTCGCTGCTGCCGTTCATGCGCGGCGGGGCCCCCGCGGGCTGGCGCGACGAGGTGCACTACGAGTTCGATTTCCGGCCCAGTTACGACGGCGCGGCGAACCCGCCCCCCTTCGGGCTCTCGATCGACCAGTGCAGCCTCGCGGTGATCCGCGACGAAAAATACAAATACGTGCATTTCGACGCATTGCCGCCGCTGTTCTTCGATCTCGAGGACGATCCGGGCCAGTTTCGCAACCGGTCCGGGGATCCCGGCCTTGCGCCGCTGATGCTCGACTACGCCCGCAAGATGCTTTCCTGGCGCATGCACCACGCCGACCGCACGCTGACGGGCTACTCCTCGACGCCCCGGGGCCTGATCAGCCGGCGATAGCCGTCGCTCACCCGCCGCCGTAGACCGCGGTGCGCCATTCCGGATGCTTGTTCGAGCGGCCGTAGGCGATGTCGAGGTATTTCTGCTGCAGCGCGCGGGTCAACGGGCCGACCTTGCCGTCGCCGACGGGCACGCCGTCGAGGCTGACGATCGGCGACACTTCGGCGAGCGTACCGCAGATGAAGGCTTCGTCGGCGGCATAGATCTCGCTGCGGTCGAGGTCGCGCTGCTCGGTCGCGAGGTCGAACTCATCCTTCAGGATCGCCATCAGGCTCTCGCGCGTGATGCTCTCCAGGATGTCGCTGGTGGTGTTCGGCGTCATCGGCCGTCCCTTGCGGATGACGAAGATCGTGGCGCCCGGCCCTTCGGAAACCTTGCCGCGGCTGTTGAGCAGGATCGCCCGGTCGAAGCCCCCGGCCTTCGCCTCCAGCTCGGCGAGCCGCCCGTTGACGTAGTTCGCGTTGCATTTCACCCGCACCGGCAGCGAATTGTCGCTCGGCCGGACCCATGAGCTGGTGCCCGCGGTCAGCCCGCGGTCGAGGAACTTGTGCGGCTCCTTCGGCGATCCCTGGATGCAGAGGGTGACGGGCCCGGTGCCGTGCCGCTCCGTCTCGATGCCGTCGAGGATGGCCATGACGCGCATCTGGATCGTGGTGCGGAACTCGTTCGCGCGGATCATCCGCAGCACCCCGTCCTCCAGGTCTTCCAGCGAATAGTTGTCCTCGAGGCGCAGCAGTTTCATCGACTGTTTCAGCCGTTCCATATGCTCGCGCAGGCGGAAGACATAGAGCTGACGCTGTTGCTCGTTCCAATAGCCGCGCACGCCCTCGAACACGCCGATGCCGTATTTCACGGCGGGCGAGGCGATATGCACCTTGGCGTCCGCGAAGGGAACGACGTCACCGTTGAAGACCATGTATTTCGGCGTGGCCATCCGTTTCGTCCTCTGATCTGTCGATTGCTTGCGCCGCCGGTGGGGCTCAGGCCGACGGCTCCTTCATGACGCGAATAGGCGCGCCGTCGAGCCAGGCGAGGATATCCTCCACGGCGCCGCCGTACCACAGCCTGTAGTTCTCCTGCACGAAGCCGCCGACATGCGGCGTGACGACGCTGTTGGGAAGGGTGCGGAGCGGGTGGTCCGCGGGCAGCGGCTCGATCCCGAACACGTCGAGCCCGGCGCCGGCGATGACGCCCTCGTTGACGGCGACGGCCAGCGCGTCCTCGTCCACGAGTGGGCCGCGCGAGGTGTTGATCAGGTAGGCGGTGGGCTTCATCCTGGCCATGTCCGCCGCCCCGATCAGGCCGCGCGTCCGGTCGCTCAGCACGAGATGCAGCGTGACGAAGTCGGACTCGCGGAGTAGCCTGTCCTTGTCCACGCGCTCGACGCCGACCTCGCGGGCGCGGGCGTCGGTCAGGTTCTGGCTCCAGGCGATCACGCGCATGTCGAACGCCTTGCCGATGCGGGCGACGGCCGAGCCGAGCTTGCCGAGCCCGACGACGCCGAGCGTCCGGCCGGCGAGGCCGAGGCCGGGCCGTACGCCCCAGTGCCCTTCGCGGGTCGCGCGGTCCTCCTCCAGGATGCGCTTCGCGAGCGCGAGGATGAGGGCCCAGGTCATCGTCGGCGTGTGGCCGCCTTCGGTGTGGCAGGCGACGACGCCGCGGTCGGCGCAGGCCGCGAGGTCGATCGAGCGGTTCCGGCTGCTCGTCGTCACCAGCAGCTTCAGCTTCGGCAGACGCTCGAGCAGGCCGCGTGGGAAGTGCGTCCGCTCGCGCATGATGACCAACACGTCGTAGGGGCTGAGCCGGTCTGCCAGCGCCTTCTGGTCTTTGAGGTTGTCGCGATAGACGTCGACCGCCGCGCTCGCCTGGACGCGGCTCCAATCGGCGGACTCGAGCGCGATCCCCAGGTAGTCGTCGAGAATCGCGACCCGCATCATGTTGGTTTGGTTCTGTGCCACCGGTATCAGTCCTGTCCAGGCTTTGCCGCGACCGCCATGTAGTTGACGTCGAGGTCGTGCGGCGCAAGCTTCCAGCCGTCCTTCGGGGGATCGTAAACGATGCCGGCGAGCTCGGTCATCGTCATTCCGGCGCGCCGGAGCGACGCCGCCATTTCCGACGGCCGCACGAAGCGCCGCCACGCGTGCGTGCCGCGCGGCAGCCAGCGCAGCACGTACTCGGCGCCCACGATCGCCAGCAGATAGGCCTTGGGCGTGCGGTTCAGGGTCGCGAGGAACATAAGCCCGCCGGGGCGGACGAGCCGGGCGCAGTCGCAGAGGAAGGCGTCCCGGTCGGCGACATGCTCGATGACCTCCATGTTGAGGACGACGTCGAAGGTCCGGCCGGCCGCCGAGAGATCGGCCGCCGCGGCGAAGCGGTAGTCGATGGAAAGTCCCATCGCTTCGGCGTGGGCGCGGGCGATCTCGACGTTGCCTGCCCCGGCGTCGATCCCGGTCACCGCTGCGCCGAGCCGCGCCATCGGCTCGCACAAAAGGCCGCCGCCGCAGCCGACGTCGAGCACGGTGAGCCCCGCGAGCGGGCGGTCTGCCCGCGTGTCGCGGCCGAATCGATCGGCGATGCGGTCTCGCAGGAATTCGAGCCGGACGGGGTTGAGCCGGTGGAGCGGCCGGAACTTGCCGTCCGGATCCCACCATTCCTCCGCCATCGCGGCGAATTTGGCGATCTCTCCGTCGTCGACGGTCCGGTCGCGCGTTGCCTCGTTCTCCATCGTCGTCCCGGCCCATGCCGATGCATGGTCCGGCCCCTTGCATGCCCAGTAGGCACAGAGTATGGATACGCCGCCTCGGCGGGGCAACCGTAAGTGATGGATCGGACGCGCGAAACGTCCGAATTGGGATCCGACAGATGGCACGTATCGTAATGAAATTCGGGGGGACTTCGGTCGCCGGCCTCGATCGGATTCGCAATGCCGCAGCCCGGGTCAAGGCCGAGGTCGAGCGCGGCAACGAGGTCGCCGTCGCGGTTTCGGCGATGGCCGGGGAAACCAACCGGCTGGTCGGGCTCGTCACCGATATCAACGCGCTGCACGACGCCCGGGAATACGACGTTGTCGTCTCCGCCGGCGAGCAGGTGACCTGCGGGCTGATGGCGCTCGCGCTGCAGTCGATCGGCGTTTCCGCGCGCTCCTGGCTCGCCTGGCAATTGCCGATCGAGACGGACGACGTGCACGGCAAGGCGCGCATCCAGGCGATCCAGACGGAGGAGATGATCCGCCGTTTCGGCGACGGGCAGGTGGCCGTCGTCGCCGGGTTTCAGGGGTTGGCCCCGACCGGGCGCATCACCACGCTCGGCCGCGGCGGGTCGGACACCAGCGCGGTTGCGCTGGCGGCGGCGCTGCATGCCGACCGGTGCGACATCTATACGGACGTGGACGGCGTCTAAACCTCCGACCCGCGCATCGTGACGAAAGCGCGAAAGATCGAGCGCATCACCTATGAGGAAATGCTGGAAATGGCGTCCCAGGGCGCCAAGGTGCTGCAGACGCGTTCGGTTGAACTGGCAATGAAGACGGGGGTTCGGGTGCAGGTCCTGTCGAGCTTCGAGGACAGCCCCGGAACTCTGGTCGTGGATGAGGGCGAGATCGTGGAACAGCAGATTGTCAGCGGAATTGCATACAGCCGGGACGAGGGCAAGATCACGCTGCTCGGCGTGGCCGACCGCCCCGGCGTAGCGGCCAGCATCTTCGGTCCGCTCGCCGATTCCAGCGTCAACGTCGACATGATCGTCCAGAGCACCTCGGCCGACGGCAAGAGCACGGACATCACCTTCACCGTCGGCAAGACCGACTTCGAGCGGGCGATGGAGATCCTGAAGCGCATCCAGTCCGAGCTCGGCATCAAGGGAATCAAGACGGACCAGAACGTCGTGAAGGTCTCCGTCATCGGCGTCGGCATGCGAAGCCACGCCGGCGTGGCGCAGGCGATGTTCCGCACGCTCGCGGAGAAGGGTATAAACATTCAGGTGATCTCGACGTCCGAGATCAAGATCAGCGTGCTGATTGCCGAGGAATATACGGAGCTGGCGCTGCGGGCGCTGCACACGGCATACGGGCTGGATACGGACTGAACCGGTGGTTCGCGCCTGGCGCGCGAACCCACAACATTTTTGACTGACGAACGGACCGGTGGATGGCCGACGACACGCATTGGGTCGGGTCCCGACAGTTGCTGCGCCGATTGCGCGACGCGATGGCGCGTGGCGGCAATGCGCATGAGCGGCTGGACCGCATCGCGCAGCTTATCGCGCGCGGCATGGTGGCCGAGGTGTGTTCCGTCTACGTCATGCGCGGCGAGACCCTTGTGCTCTACAGCACCGAGGGCCTGCGCAAGGATGCCGTCTTCCGCACGCGGCTGCAGGTCGGCGAGGGCCTGGTCGGCAACATCGCGTCGCATGCGAGCCCGCTGGCGCTCGCCGATGCGCAATCGCATCCCCAGTTCGTCTATCGGCCGGAAACCGGCGAGGAGATCTACCATTCGTTCCTCGGCGTGCCCGTGATCCGCAGCGGCCGCGTGCTGGGCGTGCTGACGGTGCAGAACCAGACGCAGCGGAACTATACCGAAGAGGAGATCGAGACCCTCGAGACCGTCGCCATGGTGGTGGCCGAGCATATTGCCGGCGGCGATCTCAAGCTGCCCGACGAAGCCATGGGCATGGTGACGTCCGAGCCGGTGCGGCTCGAAGGGACGAAGATCAACCCGGGCCTTGCGACCGGGGTGGCCGTGCTGCACGAGCGCGGCGCTCCGATCACGCAGACCATCGCCGAGGACCCCGAGGTCGAGATGGTGCGCGTCTGGGATGCGATGCGGGCGATGCACCTTGCGCTGGACAGCATGGAGCAGAAGCTGTCGGACGACGCGCGGGGCGAGCCCGGAGGCGAATCGCTGGATATCCTGCGCGCCTTTCGCATGATCGCCGCCGATCACGGCTGGATCAGGCGAATCCGCGAAGCGGTCCAGAGCGGCCTCACGGCCGAGGCGGCGGTGGCCAAGGTGCAGAACGATACGCGGGCGCGCATGGCGCAGGTTACGGATCCCTATATCCGGGACCGGCTGCTCGACCTCGACGACCTCGGTTACCGCCTGTTGCAGCACCTGACCGGCAGCGACGGCTCGGAGAGCAGGCGGGAAAGCCTGCCCGAGGATGTGGTCCTGATCGCGCGGTCCATGGGGCCGGTGGAGCTGCTCGATTACGATCGGACGCGCCTGCGGGCCCTCGTCCTCGACGAGGGCACCGCCGCGTCGCACGTCGCCATCGTCGCCAAGTCGCTCGACATTCCGGTCATCGGCAATGTCCGGGGCGTCATCGGCAAGGTCGAGCCGAACGATCCGGTTTTCGTCGACGGCGACAACGGCGTCGCCTACGTCCGGCCGAGCGAGGACTTCAAGAAGCGGTTCACCGAAAGCATCGCATTCCGCGATCGCAAGCGCGCGGAATACGCCGCGTCGCGTTCGCTGCCGGCCGTCACATTGGACGGCGAGGCAATCTCATTGCAGATCAATGCGGGCCTCGTCATCGACCTCGACCATCTGCACGAAAGCGGTGCGGACGGAGTCGGGCTGTACCGGACCGAGATTCCATTCATGATCCGCGAGCAGTTCCCCAGGCTCGGCACGCAGACGGAGCTCTATCGCGAGATCTACGAAAAGGCGTCCGGGCGGCCCGTGGTCTTCCGCACGCTCGACATCGGCGGCGACAAGCTGCTGCCCTATCTCCGCGCGACGGAGGACGAGAACCCGGCCATGGGCTGGCGGGCGCTGCGCATCGGGCTCGACCGGCCCGCTATACTGCGCTTGCAGATCCGGGCGCTGCTCCGCGCCGCCGCGGGCCAGGAGCTGCGCGTGATGTTCCCGCTGGTCGCCGAAGTGGCCGAATTCGACGCGGCGCGCGCGATGCTGGAATACGAGATCGAGCGCGCCGCCCATCGCGGCCATGCGCCGCCGAAAATGGTGCGGGTCGGCGCCATGCTGGAGGTGCCGTCGCTGTACTTTCAGCTTCCGCAGTTGCTGCGCCAGGTCGATTTCCTGTCGGTGGGATCGAACGACCTGGTGCAGTTCCTGTTCGCCTGCGACCGCGGCAACCCACGGGTCAGCGACCGGTACGACGTGCTCAGCCCGGCGGTTCTGCGGTTCCTCGGCGATGTCGTTGCCGCGTGCCGGACGGCCGGCGTCCCGGTCAGCCTCTGCGGCGAGATGGCGGGTCAGCCGCTCGAGGCAATGGCGCTCATCGGCCTCGGCTTCCGCAACCTGTCGATGCCGCCGGGGGCGATCGGCGCGGTGCGGCACATGATGCAGAAGCTGGATGCCGGCCGCCTGAGCGAGCGCCTGGCGTCGCTGACGACGCGGGCCGACCACACGGTCAGGGGCGAATTGGCCGAATTTGCGGCGGCCGGAGGTATCTCCGTCTGAGCGAATCGCCGGAAAAGACGTTAACCGATTGGTACGATTTATGTCTTAGCCTTTCGGGCCAGGCCTGCCGCAAATGAAGGCTGCATCGGCGCGGCGCCGTGTACTATACTTTGGGCGAGTGGGCCGTAGAACGGGCGAGAGCACGCGCGATGCCGCGCATGCTGTTTTATGGTGGGTGTGTTAACGGGGGACCGTTCCGCAAATGGTGAAGAACCTGTGGAAGCTCGACCGCAGCGCGCGTAGCGATACGCGCGGGGATGGCAATACGCCGTCTCAGGCGGCGGACAGCAATTACCAGACGGTAGGTGCGACGCTTCGTTCGCGCCGCGAGGAGCGCGGCGAAGACCTGCGCTATGTCGCGCAGATGCTGCGGATACGCTATCCCTACCTCAAGGCGATCGAGGATGGCCGGCCGGACGAGCTGCCGGGCCCGACCTACGCCGTCGGATTCGTCAGAACCTACTCGGATCATCTCGGCCTGGACAGCGACAAGCTGGTCCAGCGCTTCAAGGCGGAGGCCGCGGGGCTGCAATCCCGCGCCGACCTGCATTTCCCGGCGCCGCTGCCGGAGGGCAAGATTCCGAGCGGCGCGGTGCTGGTCGTGGCCGTTCTCCTTGCCGCCGCCATCTACGGCGGATGGGTCTACCTTTCGTCCGGCGAGCAGCAGGTCGCGGAGATCGTGCCGCAGCTCCCGAACCGCATCAGCGAGATCATCAGGGGCAAATCGGCGGCGCCGGGCACGTCCGCACCTGCGATCAACATCAACCCGGTGCCCTCGGCCGCACCGGAACCCGCGCCGGAACCCGGCTCGGAAACGACAACGGCGGCGCCCAGGCCGCAGCCGCCTTCGGCAAGCACGGACAGCGGCGCGGGCGCCCGCGTCCCGTCGCCGTCCGTCGCCGTGACGGAGCCGCAAGCGGCGCCCGATGCGCCGGCGAGCCCGCCATCCGATGCCCCATCCGATGCGCCATCCGCTACGCTGGAACAGCCGCGCTCCGAGCCGCCGGAGGCGGTCCCTTCGGCGAGTATGGAGTCCGATTCCGAAGTTCCGCCCGCGCCGTCGGAAATTCCGGCCGACCAGCTCGCTTCGCGCGGCGATCCGTCGCAACTGGAAGCCGTCCAGGACGAGGCGGCCGAGAGCGGGCGCTTGCCGGCCAAGGTCTACGGCACGGAGTACGGCGAATCGCGGATCGTCATTCACGCGGCGGCCGATAGCTGGGTCGAGGTCCGCGACAGCAGGACCGATGAGCTGCTTTTGACGCGCGTGCTGTTCAAGGGGGACAGCTATCGCGTGCCCGATCGCGCCGGATTGACGCTTCTGACCGGCAATGCAGGGGGTTTGCGTATCGTGGTGGACGGTCAGGACACGCCGACGCTCGGGCCGCTCGGCGCCGTGCGGCGGAACGTCATGCTCGAGCCGGATCCTCTGAAGTCGGGCAAGGCGGACGGTGACGGCGCGAGTGGCCGATTGGAGAGCCAGCCGCAGGGCGGCCTGCCTTCCCCACAGGCACAGTAATCCCCGCCAGTAATCCCCGCCAGCCGCCGACCCGGCCTGGATCTTCCGGCTATGGACCGCTTCGGGGCGCGCAATTTTAGTTGTTCCCCATGCCAGGGCTGCTAATTTCCCGGTCGCCAGATACTTGAACCAGGCGCCGATGACGAAAATGGCCTCTCTTCAGCCGATCCGTGGAACGCATGACCTGCTGCCCGACGAGATGCGGGCGCACCGGCACGTGGTCGGCACGGCGCGGCGGATCGTCGAGCTCTATGGCTACGAGGAGATCGCGACGCCGATCTTCGAGTTCAGCCAGGTCTTCCAGCGCACCCTCGGCGAGGCTTCCGACATCGTCACCAAGGAGATGTATTCCTTTGCCGACAAGGGCGGCGACCTGATCACGCTCAGGCCCGAGAATACGGCCGGCGTCGCGCGCTGCTTCATCTCCGAGGGGCTGGCCCAGCAGGTGCCGGTACGCTTCTTCTATGCCGGGCCGATGTTCCGTCACGAGCGGCCGCAGAAGGGGCGGCAGCGGCAGTTTCATCAGATCGGCGTCGAGCTCATCGGGCTGGCGCAGCCGGAGGCCGATGTCGAGGTCATCGCGGCGGGCGTACGCGTACTGGACGCGCTCGGCGTGCTCGGCAAGACGGTGCTGGAAATCAACACATTGGGCGATCATGAAAGCCGGGAATCCTATCGCCAGGCCCTGGTCGCCTATTTCGGCGAGCATACGGCCGGCTTGTCCGAGGACAGCCGTACGCGGCTCTCCCGAAATCCGCTCCGTATCCTGGATTCGAAGGACGAGGGCGACCGGCGGATCGTCGCGGACGCGCCGCTCTTCGCCGATTACCTGAACCCCGCGAGCGTCGCGTTTTTCGATCGCGTGACGGCGGGACTCGAGACGCTCGGCATCGCCTTTGCGCCGAACCCCCGGCTCGTGCGCGGGCTCGACTACTACAGCCACACGGCGTTCGAATTCACCACGACCGCGCTGGGCGCCCAGGGCACGGTCCTCGCCGGCGGGCGCTATGACGGCCTGATCAAAATGATGGGCGGCTCCGATACCCCGGGCGTGGGCTGGGCTGCCGGGGTGGAGCGGCTGGCGATGCTGTGCGGCACGGCGCCCGCGGCCAGGCGGCCGGTCGCGCTGGTTCCGGTCGGCGCCGCGGCGGAGGCGGAGGCCGTAAAGCTCGCCGAACGTCTGCGCGCGTCCGGGCTGCGCGTCGACCTCGCGTATTCCGGCAATCTCGGGCGGCGCATGAAGCGGGCCAACCGCATCGCCGCGTCGGCATCCATACTGATCGGCGATGACGAGCTGTCGCGGGGCGCCGCGACGGTTCGCAACATGGATTCGGGCACGCAGGAAGAGGTAGCCCTGCCGTCGCTGGAGGAATTCCTCGCGCAGTATCGATAGAGTGGCCATGTCACCACGCGATGCAGCCAGGGTCTTCGTCGTCGGCTCGAACCACCGGTCGGGCACCGCGTTGCTGCGGGACCGGCTCTTCGTCGACGAAGCCATGCTGCCGCACGCATTGGAGCGGCTCCGGGCCGCCGGCATCGAGCAGGCGCTCATCCTCTCGACCTGCGACCGGACCGAAATTCAGGCGGTCGGCGCTGCCGCCGAAAGCGCGGCGGCTTTGGTGCGCGGCGCGTTCGCCTCGATCGGAAACGTGGGTCCGGAAGAGATCGGCGAGCAATCCTATACGCTGTTCGACGATGCGGCGCTCCGGCACATCTTCGCCGTCGCCTCGTCGCTCGACAGCCAGGTGATCGGCGAGCCTCAGGTGCTCGGGCAGGTGCGGGCTTCGCACCGCATATCGAGCGAGTGCGGCATGGTCGGCCCCGAGCTCGATGCGATCCTTCAGGCGGCCTACGGCGTCGCCAAGCGCGTCAGGTCCGAGACGGAGATTGCGCGCCAGCCGGTCTCCATCGCCTCGGTCGCCGCCCGGATCGCGCAGGACCTGCATGGCGACCTGGCCGATTGCAGCGCGCTGGTGGTCGGATTGGGAGAGATCGGCGAGCTGATCCACGAACAGCTTCGCCTGGCAGGGCTTCGCGACAGCACGCTCACCGGGCCGATGGCGCGCACCGAGGCGGCTGCGCGGCGGGCCGGGCTGCATTACGCCCCGTTCGAGGAGCTTGCCGGCGCCCTGGCCAAGGCCGATATCGTGGTGTCGGCCGCCGGAACCGGGCGCTGGATCGTCAATCGCGAGCTGGTCGAAGAAGCCCTCAAGGCGCGCCGGCGGAAGCCGATTCTGCTGCTTGATGTCGCGGTGCCTGCCGACGTGGACCGGGACGTCGAAGGCGCCGATGGGGCCTTCCTCTATGCTTTCGACGACTTGGAGCGCGTGGCGCTCGAGGGGCGGAGCCGCCGGCAGGAAGCGGCGGCGGACGCGTGGCGGATCGTCGACGAAGCCCTCGACGACTGGCGCCGCAGGGCTGCCGAGAAAGGCGCGATCCCTGCGGTCGTGGCGCTTCGCGGCTACTTCGATGCGGCGCGCGAGCAGGTGCTGGCCGACCATCCCGGGGCCGACGCCGCGCAGGCGACGAGGCTGCTCGTCAACCGGTTGCTGCACCGGCCGTTGACCGCGATGCGCGACATCGTGTCGGCGGGCGACGAGCGCAGCCTCGCCGATGCGGGCCGTCTGGAGGCGCTGATCCGCCATCTGTTCGGCGGACCTTCGGATAAGGAGCGAGACTGAGGTGAAGGGGTTGGCCGAGAAGATGTCCGCGGTGATCGCGCGGCAGGAGGAGCTGGCGGCGCTCATGTCGGCGGCCAGCGTCAACGCCGCCGCCTTCGCCACGATGTCGCGCGAGTACGCGGAGATCTCGCCGATCGTGGAAAAGGCGAAGGCGCTGCGGGCGCTGCGGGCAGAGGTCGCCGGCCTCGAGGAGATTATCGGCGACGCCGCGACCGACAAGGACATGCGCTCCCTCGCCGAATCGGAGCTCCGCGCGCTCGAGGAGAAGCTTCCCGAGGTCGAGCGCGAGCTTCAGCTTCTCCTCCTGCCGAAGGATTCGGCCGACGACCGCAGCGCCATTCTCGAAGTGCGCGCGGGAACCGGCGGCGACGAAGCGTCGCTCTTCGCCGCCGACCTGTTCCGCATGTATCAGCGCTATGCCGAGGCGCATGGCTGGGGCTTCGAGCCGATCGAAACCAACGAGACCGAGCTCGGCGGGTACAAGGAGGCGATTGCCGCGATAACCGGCCCGGGCGTGTTCGCGCGCCTCAAGTTCGAATCGGGCGTCCATCGCGTCCAGCGCGTGCCTGCGACCGAAGGCAGCGGCCGGATCCATACCTCGGCGGCGACCGTGGCCGTGCTGCCGGAGGCCGAGGAGGTCGACGTGACGATCGACGAGAAGGATCTTCGCATCGACACCTACCGCGCCCAGGGGGCCGGCGGCCAGCACGTCAACCGGACCGAAAGCGCCATTCGGATCACGCATCTTCCGAGCGGCGTCGTGGTCACCTGCCAGGACAACAAGTCGCAGCACAAGAACCGCGCCCAGGCGATGAAGGTCCTGCGCGCCAAGCTTTACGAGATCGAGCGCGAGCAGCTCGACAGCGCGCGGGCGGCGACCCGCAAGAGCCAGGTCGGCAGCGGCGACCGCTCGGAGCGCATCCGGACATATAATTTTCCGCAGGGCCGGGTGACCGACCATCGTATCAACCTGACGCTTCACAAGCTCGACCGCATCATCAACGGCGAAGGGCTGGACGAGATCGTCGACTCCTTGATTTCGGAGGATCGGGCGGCGCGCCTGGCGGACCTGCAATGACGCCGCCGACCGTAGCCGATTGCCTCGACACTGCCGCCGCTCGCCTGAAGGCGGCCGGGATCGACGACCCGCGCCGGGAAACGCGGCTGCTGCTGGCGCATGCATTGGGCGTCGATCAGGCGGCGATCATCGGCCATCCTGAACGGCCGGTGGCCGATTGCGACGCCTTTCTCGAACTCGTCGGGCGGCGGACGCGCGGGGTTCCGATGGCGCATATCCTGGGCCGGCGCGAATTCTGGAGCCTGGAGTTCCGGGTCACCCCCGATACGCTTGACCCGCGTCCCGACAGCGAAACCGTCGTGGAGGCGGCGCTCGCCGCGGTCTCGGGCCGGAGAGGGGCCGCGATCTCGGTACTCGACCTGGGCGCGGGCACGGGTTGCCTGCTCCTTGCGGTCCTGTCGGAGCTGCCGGCCGCGCACGGGGTCGCCGTCGACATATCGCCGGCCGCGGTGGCGGTGGCGCGGGGGAACGCGATCAAGCTCGGCCTCGGCCAGCGGGCGCATTTCTTCGCCGGCGATTGGGGCAGCGCGCTCGCGGGCGGGTTCGACCTGGTTCTCGCCAATCCGCCTTACGTTCCGCGGGGTGAGATCGCGGGCTTGCAGACCGAGGTGGCGCAACATGAGCCCAGGCTCGCGCTCGATGGCGGCGAGGACGGCCTCGATGCCTATCGGCGCCTCGCGGGGGAATTGCCTCGGCTCCTGCGGGCCGGCGGGACCGCCGCGATCGAAGTCGGATATGGGCAATGGGAGGCCGTCGCGGCCCTGTTCCGCGCGGCCGGCCTGGGGCTTGGGAATCCGGCGTTTGACCTGGCTGGCGTGGCGCGCTGCATCATCTGCCATGGCAGCCATGCGGATTAACCAAAAAAAATGGTTGGAAGCAGGACGTGAACGGTCTAATTTCGACATCAGGCCTCGTCGAAAAGGTCCTGTCGGGATGGCAGGATCATCCGAGGTCGCGCTTATCTTCGAAAGCTCGTCTTTTGGGGAGACCCGCCGGAACGGGTCTGCCGTATAGCGCGGCATGACATAGTCCAAGGTTCAAGCGGGAATCGGAAACCAGCTTCGATGTGTCAGGAAACATGAAACCAGGCCAAGGCTCTAAACGCACGCGCGGTCGCAATGGTGGCGGGCGCCGGGGACCAAATCGTCAGCAGACGTTCGATAGCAACGGGCCGAGTGTGCGGATCCGCGGAAACGCATTCCAGGTTCACGAAAAATATCTCGGGCTGGCGCGCGACGCCTCGAGTGCTGGCGACCGAATTGCGGCGGAGAACTATTATCAGCACGCCGAGCATTATTTCCGTATCCATTCCTTGGATATGGAGGAGCGGGCGCTGCGTCATCCCGGCGGCAACGGGCAGCCACTGGGCCCCGATGCGCAACGCCGTAATCCCGGTTACGGCGGCAATGGCAACGGCAACGAACGCCCCGGGCCGAACGGCATGAACGGGGACGAGCATTTGGGCGCCCCGATGGCGCCGGAATCCGCTATCGAGTTTCCGGAGACCGACGGCCCGGAAGGGGGCGGGGATTTCGAGGGCGACAGCGACAACGCGCCGCGGATGCCCGAAGGCCGCGACAATCGCCGGCGGAAGCCCGTAAACAACGACTAGGACATCTCCCGGTCGAAAGCGGGATGCGGCGATCTTTCCCATCCTGCGATGGGCGGGGGCCGGCCCTTGAGTCACAGCCGGAAGGTCGCACGCTCGCCCACATGCATCGCCTTGCGCGACAGCCAGGCATCCGCTTGCTGGCGTCCGATATCGCGCAGATGCTGCAGCATCGCCCATTCGGGATTGAGCTTGCTGAACTGGCCGAGCGGGCTCAGCGCGTCGCCGCTGTCGATGCGATGCATCCGGGGATACGGCAATGATGCGGCGCTCTCGCCGGCGCCGTGGGCAGCCATCTTCTCGGCCCAGCGGAGGGCATCCAGCTCGCGGTTCAACGGAGCCATGAGCGTAAGCCGGGCGAGCCGGCTGCGAATTTCCGTCGGCGTGACCGGAAGGCTTTCGTCGCGCGGCGACTCGATCTGCACCAACAGGATATCCCGGCATCCGGCATGCTCCACCAGGGGGATCAGCGGCGGGTTCGCGCTGAAGCCTCCGTCCCAGTAATGCACGCCATCGATCTCCACCGCATGGTGGATGCTGGGCAACGCGGTCGTTGCGTCCAGCACGTCGGGCGATAGCTGGCCCGTGCGGAAGATCTTGGCGCGGCCGGTGCTGATGTCGGTGGCGGCGATGTACAGCTTCAGCCGCCGGTTACGGCGAATCAGCTCGAAATCGATGCTTTCGCCGAGCAGCTCGCGCAGCGGATTGTGCCCCAGCGGATTGAATTGATAGGGGGAGACCAGGCGCGTTGCGATGTCGAGGCCCAGTTGGCGCCCGCTGCCGTCCTGGTTCCATCCGTTCATCATCTTGTCCAGAAGGGATGGATTGTAGGGCGTGAATGCCGCCGTGGCGCCGACGTTGCGCCAGAATTTTTCGAGATCCTCGCGCGCCGCGTCGGGCCCTTTGGCGAGCAGGCCGTTCGCCGCGACGACCGCATTGAGCGCGCCCGCGCTGGCGCCGCTGATCGCTTCGATGCGGAACAGCCCGGATTCCAGCAGCCGGTCGAGCACCCCCCAGGTGAAGGCGCCGTGCGCCCCGCCTCCCTGCAGGGCCAGGCCGAGCGACGTCGACTTCTGCTCCGGCGCGGCCGCGTCATGCGGTTCCGGCGCTTCTGGCGCAGACGCAGGCGCAGGCGGCGCCTGCCTCCGCACGAGCGCGAGGGCTTGCTCCATCCATTTCCAGGGGCGGGTGAATGAGCGGGGACGGCGTATGCGCAGCGGGTGGGCTCCCTCAAATTGTGCAATGCAGCATATAAAGCGGCTTAACTGCTGCACCGCAACAAATTTCGAAAACCCTCCGGTTTCCGCGCCGGCCCGCCACTTGCGAGCGGCCGTGAAGCCCCCATATATCGGCAATGGACGCCGTAACGGGTCCAAACAAGTCGTGATTTGAACCTTTGGCGTCCCGCCTGTGCAGGGGGACAAATGGAGGGGTCGTAGAATGGATTTCGAGAAATACACGGAGCGGTCTCGCGGTTTCGTGCAGTCGGCGCAGACCCTGGCGCTGCGGTCGAACCACCAGCGCTTCCAGCCCGAACACATCCTCAAGGTATTGCTCGACGACAAGGAAGGCCTTGCCGCCGGGTTGATTCGCGCCGCCGGCGGCGATCCTGCGAAAGCGCTCGGGGCCGTCGAGACGGAGCTCGGCAGGATCCCGAAGGTCGAAGGGTCGGGCGCGGGGCAAATCTATCTGGCGCCGGAGACGGCGCGCCTCTTCGAGCAGGCGGAACAGATCGCCGAACGCGCGGGCGACAGCTACGTCACCGTCGAGCGCCTGTTGCTGGCGTTGGCCGTGGCGCAGGAATCGTCGACCGCGAAGATTCTGAGCGATGCCGGCGTGACGGCGCAGGGACTCAACGAGGCAATCAACGATCTCCGCAAAGGCCGGACGGCGGATAGCGCCAGCGCCGAGAACCAGTATGACGCGCTGAAGAAATACACGCGCGACCTCACCCAGGCCGCGATCGACGGCAAGATCGATCCCGTGATCGGCCGCGACGAAGAAATCCGCCGGACCATGCAGGTCCTGTCGCGGCGGACCAAGAACAACCCGGTATTGATCGGCGAGCCCGGTGTCGGCAAGACCGCGATCGTCGAGGGGCTGGCGCAGCGCATCGCGCGCGGCGACGTTCCGGAAGGGCTCAAGGACAAGAAGCTGCTGGTGCTCGACCTGGGCGCGATGGTCGCCGGCTCGAAATTCCGCGGCGAGTTCGAAGAGCGCCTCAAGGCCTTGCTGCAGGAAGTTTCCGCGCAGGAAGGCCAGGTCATCCTGTTCATCGACGAGCTGCACACGCTGGTCGGCGCGGGCGCCGCGGAAGGCGCCATGGACGCGTCGAACATGCTGAAGCCGGCGCTCGCGCGGGGCGAGCTGCACTGCGTCGGCGCGACGACGCTGGACGAGTACCGCAAGCACATCGAGAAGGACGCCGCCCTCGCGCGGCGTTTCCAGCCGGTCTTCGTGTCGGAGCCGACGGTGGCGGACACCATCTCGATCCTGCGCGGCCTGAAGGAAAAATACGAAGTCCATCACGGCGTGCGTATCACCGACGGCGCGATCGTCTCGGCCGCGACCTTGTCGAACCGCTATATCACCGACCGTTTTCTCCCGGACAAGGCGATCGACCTGATCGACGAGGCGGCGAGCCGGCTCCGCATGGAAGTCGACTCGAAGCCCGAGGAGATCGACGAGCTCGACCGCCGGATCATCCAGCTCAAGATCGAGCGCGAGGCCTTGAAGAAAGAAAGCGACAAGGCGTCGAAGGAAAGGCTCGTCAAGCTCGAGGAGGAGTTGAAGGGGCTGGAAAGCGAGTCGGCCGCACTGACGCTGCAATGGCAAACCGAGAAGGGAAAGCTGCAGGACGAGCAACAGCTCAAGGAAGCGCTGGAATCGGCTCGCCTCGAGCAAGAGCGTGCGCAGCGGTCGGGCAATCTCGAGCGCGCCGCGGAGCTGCGCTACAGCGTCATTCCGGGGATCGAGAAGAAACTCACCGCGGCCGAGGAAAGCGGCGCCGGCCGGATGCTGGAGGAGGAAGTCACCGATCAGCATGTCGCGGCCATCGTGTCGCGCTGGACCGGCGTGCCCGTCGACAAGATGCTCCAGGGCGAGCGCGACAAGCTGCTCAAGATGGAGGACGCATTGCGTGCGCGGGTGATCGGCCAGAACGAGGCGATCGGCGCGATCTCCAACGCGGTCCGCCGCGCGCGCGCCGGGCTGCAGGATCCGAACCGGCCGATCGGCTCCTTCCTGTTCCTGGGTCCAACGGGTGTCGGCAAGACGGAGCTGACGAAGGCGCTCGCGGCGTTCCTGTTCGACGACGACCAGGCGATGGTCCGCATCGACATGTCGGAGTACATGGAAAAGCATTCGGTGAGCCGGATGATCGGCGCGCCACCGGGCTATGTCGGCTACGAGGAGGGCGGCGCGCTGACCGAAGCCGTCCGCCGCAGGCCGTATCAGGTCGTGCTGTTCGACGAGATCGAGAAGGCGCACCCGGACGTGTTCAACGTCCTGCTCCAGGTGCTCGACGACGGCCGCCTGACGGACGGCCAGGGCCGCACCGTGGACTTCCGCAACGTGCTCATCGTCATGACCTCGAACCTCGGGTCGGAGATTCTGATGAATCAACCGGCGGGGCAGGACTCCGCCGCCGTCCGCGATCAGGTCTTGGACTTCGTACGCGCCAGCTTGCGGCCGGAGTTCTACAACCGGATCGACGAGATTCTGTTGTTCCATCGCCTGTCGCGCGACGATATGTCAGGGATCGTCGACATCCAGCTACGGCGCGTCCAGGCGCTGCTGGCGGATCGCAAGATCACGCTCGATCTCGACAAGGCGGCGCGGGAATGGTTGGCGGACAAGGGCTACGACCCCGTCTACGGCGCGCGGCCGCTGAAGCGCGTCATTCAGCAGGAGCTTCAGAATCCGCTGGCTAACCTGCTGCTGGCCGGCAAGATCGCCGACGGCGACAAGATTCGCGTTTCGGCCGGCGAGGGCGGCCTCCTGATCAACGGCGAGCTGGCGGCTGCGGCTTGATCGCCGTCGCGGTTTAGAGCTCGGGCGCCGTAAGCGTCCTGCAGTCGTCTGCGAACGCGAGCGGCGCCCCGCTCTTTGCCGCAAGCGCGTCGCGGCTCATGCCTTCGACGATCTCGCGCACGACGAAGCCGGAGGCCGTCGCGTCTACCACCGCGAGGTCGGTGTAGATGCGGCTGGCCCGCCCGCGCGCCGTCAGCGGATAGCTGCACTTCCCGACGAGGCGCGGCTCGCCCTCGCGCGTGGTGTGGGCCATGATGAGCCGGACTTCGCGCGCGCCCGCGGCGAGGTCCATCGCGCCGCCGACCAGCGGCCCCTTGTTTGCCAGCAATGCGTTCCAGTTCGCGAAGTCGCCGTTGCCGGCGACCTGGAACGCGCCGAGCAGGGTCACATCGATATGGCCGCCGGTGATCATCGTGAACGCGCCGATGGAGTCGGTCAGCATGCCGCCCGGCGCCAGCGAGACATGCTGGCCGCCCGCATCCACGAAATAGGGATCGATCTCGTCCTTGGCGGGGGCGGGGCCGATGCCCAGGATGCCGTTCTCCGATTGCAGCATGACCGAGCGCTCGCCCGGGATGTAGTTCGCCACCAGAACCGGAATGCCGATCCCGAGATTGACGTAGGAACGGTCGGCCACGTCCTGTGCAGCGCGCCATGCCATCTGATTGCGGTTGAGTCGGTTGCTCATGTCTCGCTCATGCCCCTTCTATGCGCCGCCCGGAACGTGCAGGACGCGGTCGACGAAGATGCCGGCCGCGTGGACGCCATGCGGATCGAGGGGGCTTTCCTCCAGGTGGTTGACCTCGGCCACGGTGATCTCGGCGGCAGTCGCCATGACCGGGCCGAAATTCGCCTGGCTGCCGTGGAAGATCAGGTTGCCGAACCGGTCGCCGCGCTCGGCGCGCAGCATCGCGAAATCCGCGGTTAGCGCGGTTTCCAGGATGTAGTCGCGGTCGCCGAAGCGGCGCTCCTCCTTGCCGGCGGCGAGATCGGTGCCGACCGCGGTCGGCGTATAGAAGCCGGCATGGCCTGCGCCGCCGGCGCGGATACGCTCGGCGAAGGTGCCCTGGGGCACGAGCTCCAGCCCGATCTTTCCCCCGAACCAGGCCTTCTCGAAGGGCGACATCTCGGAGCCGCGGCCGCGCGCGCTGCTGCAGATCACCTTCGCCACGCGGCCGGCCTCGACGAGGTGGGCGAGGCCGGACCCGGGATGCCCCGTACCGTTGGCGATGATCGTCAGGTCCTTCACGCCGGTCTCGATCAGCGCCATTATCAACGTGTCCGGCGCGCCGATGCGCTGGAAGCCGCTCAGCATGACGGTATCGCCGTCCTTGAGGCCGGCGAGCGCCTCCGCTGCAGATTGCACCCTCTTGTCGAACATGCTGGTCTATCCTGGCCATAGGTTCCATCTGGCGTGCGACTATTTAACACGGACCGGCGAAGGCCGGCGAATCGCGGAAGAGGCCATGAAAATCAGCAGCAATTTCGACTCGGGCAACATCGAGGTGGTCGGTGCGCACGATCCCGCGGACATCCGCCTCCGCATCCGCAAGGACACGGCGGCGGACTTCTTCCAGTGGTTCCATTTCCGGGCGTCCGGCGTGCGCGGCCTGGATTGCCGCTTTTCCATCCTCAATGCAGGCGAGGCATCCTACCCGAAGGGCTGGGAGGATTACCGCGCCTGCGCTTCCTACGACAGGTCGCACTGGTTCCGCGTGCCCACGGCATACGAAGAAGGCGTTCTGACTTTCCGCCTGCAGCCGGACCGGGATTCCGTCTATTTCGCCTATTTCGCGCCCTACGCGCGGGAGCGGCATCGCGACTTCGTGGCGCGCTGCCAGGCCTCGTCGCGGGCTTCGCTGGCGGTCCTCGGCGAGACCGTCAACGGGGACGACCTCGACCTTCTCGTCATCGCGGACCCTGGCGCCGCGCCGGGCGATGGCCGCCGCGCCTGCTGGGTGGTCGGCCGCCAGCATCCCGGCGAGACGATGGCGCAATGGTGGATGGAAGGCTT
Organism: Alphaproteobacteria bacterium; assembly: GCA_009377445.1. GTDB lineage: Bacteria > Pseudomonadota > Alphaproteobacteria > UBA8366 > UBA8366 > WHUA01. The sequence goes on from WHUA01000001.1 coordinate 1,174,394, forward strand.
CGTCGACCGCATGCTCGACCCGGCGGACGAAGCGGCGGGCGCGATCCTTGCCGGCGCCGTGCTGTATGTCGTGCCCAACATGAACCCGGACGGCAGCGTCCTCGGCAACCTCCGCACCAACGCGGCGGGCGCCAATCTCAATCGCGAATGGGCCGAGCCGACGCTCGCGCGCAGCCCCGAAGTGTTCCACGTTCGCCAACGCATGCGGGAGACAGGCGTGGACTTCGCGATCGACGTGCATGGCGACGAGGGGCTGCCCTATGTCTTCATCGCCGGCGGCGACAACGTGCCGTCGCTGTCGGACCGGCAGCGCAGGCTCCAGGCCGCCTACTTCGAATCGCTGGCGAATGCGAATCCCGATTTCCAGACCGAGCACGGCTATCCCCGCGGCGGGAAGCCGAACCTCACGCTGTGCGCCAATCAACTGGCCGAGGCGTTCGGCTGCCTCGCGATGACGCTGGAAATGCCGTTCAAGGACAATGCGAACGCGCCGGACGCGATCGAGGGCTGGTCGCCCGCGCGTTGCCGGAGGCTCGGCGCGGATTGCGTGGCGGCGCTGCGGAGCGTGCTGCCGGATCTGCGCTAGGATTTTTCGCGCGTGGGCGGCGGGTCAGTTTTCTTTACGTGCGGTGCGTTCGCGAAACGCTGCGAGCTGTTCCGTCAACGTCCCGATGCCTTTCTTGAAGTCCGCGAGCTCCTCCCCTTTCAACCGGTATCCGGACGCAAGGCGGAGGGTCTGGGGGTTGACCTGCTCGCCGTTCTTGATCACCTCGTAATGCAGGTGCGGGCCGGTGGAGCGGCCGGTCGAGCCGACGTAGCCGATCACCCGGCGCTGCTTGACGCGCGCGCCTTCCGATATGCCGTTGGCGAGACCGCGCAGATGCGCATAGGCGGTCTTGAAGCCGCCGCCATGGCGTATGCGAATATAGTTGCCGTAGCTGCCGAACCGGCCGGCTTTTTCGATCACGCCGTCGCCGGCGGCATAGACGGGCGTCCCCTTCGGGGCGGCGAAGTCGATGCCGCGGTGCACCCGATTGTATCCGAGGATCGGATGCCGGCGGCTTCCGAAGCCCGAGCTGATCCGCGTCGCATCGGTCGGAGTCCGCAGCAGGCTTTTCTGCGCGCTTTGGCCGTCCTGATCGAAATAGTCGACGTAACCCGACTTCGTCTTGAAGCGGTATAGCGTCGTCTTGACGCCGCTCAGCGTCATCGACGCGATCATCAGATCGCCTTCTATGACGGCGGTCCCGCCCTCGTCGGTCATGCGCTGGTAAACGATCTCGAAACTGTCGCCGCGTTGAACGTCGCGCTGAAAGTCCACGTCGAAGCTGTAGAGATTTACCAGGCCGTTGAGGATCGCGGAGGGCACGCCCGCCTCCTGTCCCGCTTCGTAGAGGCTGGATCTGATCGAAGCCCGACCATAGGCGAGCCGTGGCGTCAGCGCGCGCTCGTAGGTCGTCGCGGAGAAGGATCCGTCGCTTTCCCGCAGCACGGATACGTCGGTTTCCGGATCGGCGATAAAATCGATCGAGACCAGCAGCGGCACGTGGCTCTTCTTGTGCGGCTGCAGCTGAAGGAAAACTTCGATGCCCGGTTGGAGGCGCTTCGGGTCGTAGACCTTGGTGAGGGCCTGAATGGCGCGGTCGGCGTCGTCGGGCGCGACGCCGGCGCGCAGCAGCACCGCCTTGAACGTGTCGCCGCGCTCGATGCGGTATTGCGCGTCCAGCGGCACTTCGGGGATGCCCTTGGCGTCGATCGGGCCCCCGGTATCGACGTCGTCGAGATTCTCGGGTTCCGCCTCCGGCTTGACGGCGGGAAACCACGTGTCGATGAATCTGTCTTCGGAGCCGGGGTTCTCCGTGTCGTCCCGCGCGACGAGAATCTCGGGCTGTTCCACGGCGCTCTGCGCAGCGGGCACGGCATCGGTCCGCGCCGGCGCGGTCATGGAGGGGGAGGCGGCGAAAATCAGTGTCGCGAGCGATGCCGCGATACTCTGAAATTTCATCAGTCGGCGTTCTGTCGCCTAAATGCTGTCGACGGTGGCTTTAATATCCAATCTTGCGGGCGGAGTAAACGGTCGGCATGCGCGCGGCGGCTTTTTGCGACCGCAAAAATGATCGATGGCGTCGCCGTGGCGGCAATTCGCCGGGGTTTCGGCCGGTATTATAACAGATTGACAAACAATGTGTTTTTTAAGAAGGGCGTATTTTAAAGTAATTGTCACAAAGGATTTGACACTATGCTGCCGGTTGCGTATAAGCCCGGTCCGCGCTGGCGGCGGAGGACGTCGTCGGCAGGGGTAGCGCGGTTACCCGCGCTTTTTTGTTGTTTGACATTGTAGATATGTAGGAAGGGATGCGCGGGCGGCGTGGGGCGTTGTTTTGGGCGCGATCACGGTTATTCGGTCTGTGCATCTCTAAGGTTTGATATACATGCGAGCCTAGAGGGATTTCCTGCGGTTGCGA